>CBDBFY010000006.1:0-12717 GCA_965205125.1 Phototrophicaceae bacterium | reverse complement strand
CGGGGGCTGCTTGCGGGTTGATTCCGCTCTGCCGCCTTGTGCTACAATCAGCGCCCAATAATCAGGAGCCGCCCGATGTCCCAATCCCCCGACTGGCGCGAGCATGGCGTGCGCATCGTGCGCAGCGACGAACTCGACGCCAACACGCCCCAGACGCCCGGCATGACCCGGGCAGCCGCCATCAACCACGCCAAAGCCGGCGCAAACAAATTGTGGGCGGGCACAGTCAACATCCAGCCCGATGCCAAAACCGGCGCCCACCATCATGGCGAGCTAGAAAGCGTCATCTATGTCGTCAGCGGGCGCGCTCGCATGCGCTGGGGCGAGCGGCTGGAATATGTCGCCGAAGCCGAAGCGGGCGATTTTATCTATGTGCCGCCTTTCGTGCCTCACCAAGAGATCAACGCCAAGCCCGACGAAGCGCTGGTCTGCATCCTCGTGCGCAGCGACCAAGAAGCCATCGTCGTCAACCTGGATATCGAGCCTGTCGAAGTATCGGAGACCACCTGGATCGGACCGAATCACCCGCAGGCTTGACCCCCCCTCAATCCCCGACAGCCGCGCGTAGGGGCGAGCCCAACCCCCTCAATCCCCCCGACAGCTGCGCGTAGGGGCGAGCCATTGGGTCGCCCGCCAACACACCCGAAATAGGGGCGAGTCACCGCCTCGCCCCTACGCTGTCTCTTTGGGGAGGGGTTACTCAGGGCCGCAGCAGCACTTTGGCGACATCGCCCGGCGCTTCGATGAGTCGCTCGAACCAAAGGCCGCCTTCAGCCAGCGGCGCTTCGTGAATCCACGGGTCGAGGCGCAGCGCACCTGCCGCCAGCAGCTCCAGTCCACGCGCGAAATTGGCGGGCGTATACGCAAAAGAGCCGCGCGCCACGATTTCGCTGCGGATCATGTTGGCGACCGGCATGGCGCTGGTTTCTTCGTGCAAGCCGCTGAGGATGATTGTGCCACTCGCCCGCGTCGTCGCCACGCATTGTTCGCGCGTTTGCGCTGTGCCGACTGCATCGACAGCGACTGCCACGCCGGCGCCAGAGGTGGCATCCAGCACAGCCGCGACCGGGTCGGTTTCTCGGGGCTGCAAGGGAACGCCGCCCAGCTGCGCAGCCATGTTCAGACGCGCCGCATCCAGCTCGGCGATGAAGATGCGCGCCGCTCCCTGATAGCGCAGCATCTGCAAGCTCAGCAAGCCGATGGGTCCCGCGCCGATGACCAGGCAGTCTTCGTCCGCCACCGCACCCGCCAGCTCGGCAATGCGCACAGCACAGCCGGCCGGTTCGGTCAGCGCGCCGATGCGTGTATCCATGCCCTCGGGCAGCTGCAGGCGCCAACTTGGCTGGGACGCTGACGAATTCGGCGAATGCGCCCGGACGATGCGCGCCCAGCAGACGGCGGTTGACGCAAAGCTGATTGAGGCCCGCCAGACATGCCGGGCAATCGCCGCAATACCAGAGCGGATTGACCGTCACCAGCGCGCCAGCTTGCAGGTCGGGGCGCAGCTGTGGCACGAGCGGACCCAGCTCGACGATCTCACCGGCGAATTCGTGCCCCATGATCAGCGGCGGCACACGCAGCGCATTGTGCCCCAGATAGCCGCTTAGCTCGCTGCCGCAGATGCCGGCATGCCCGACGCGAATCACGATTTCGTCGCCAGCTGCTGTGGGCGCGGGTTCATTCTGCAGCTGCATTTGCCGCGCCGCCTGCCATACCAGCGCTTGCATGCGGTGCCCTTTCTTGCCAGTCGGCGGAAAAGCGCTCGGTCCCTACCAAGCTGCCTTGCCGCCGCTGATTCAGCTGTTTCTGCCCGAAGTAGCATACCACGAACATGGGCATGATCGTCCGCGGGCTTGCCTTTACGCTATACTCCGCGCCAGCATCAGCCTACGCGAAGGAGCCCTGCCTTGCCACTCTTTGATATGCCCCTGGAAGAACTGCGCGCCTATAAACCGCAGCGCAACGAACCCGCCGATTTCGACGACTTTTGGCGCGAGACTTTGTCCGAGGCTCGCCAGCACGACCTGGCCCGCCACATTCGAACCGTTCGACAGCGGGCTGGAAACGATAGACGCCTATGATGTGACTTTCGCGGGTTTCGGCGGAGCGCCTATTAAAGGCTGGTATCTCGTGCCGAGGCATCTCCCCGCACCATTGCCGGCTGTCGTGCAATACATTGGCTATGGCGGTGGCCGCGGCTATCCGCTGGAGTGGCTGGAATTCCCCTCGGCCGGTTTCGCCCAATTGGTGATGGACACGCGCGGACAAGGCAGCGTCTGGCGGCGCGGCGACACAGCCGACATGCCCAACGGCGCAAATCCAGCTGTGCCTGGCTATATGACGCAGGGCATCCTCGACCCGCGCACTTATTATTATCGCCGCCTGTACACCGATGCCGTGCGCGCAGTCGATGCCCTTCAAACGCGGGACGAAATCGACAGCCGGCGCATCGCGGTCACCGGCATCAGCCAGGGCGGCGGCTTGAGCATTGCTGTGGCTGGCTTGCGCGATGATGTGGCTTTGTGCATGCCCGATGTGCCATTTATGCTGCATTTTCGGCGCGCGGTCGATATCACGCCCACCATCCCTTACCTAGAAATCGCTCGTTACCTGTCCACGCACCGCGACAGGGTCGATGTCGTCTTCAACACATTGGCGTATTTTGATGGCGTCAACTTTGCCGCGCGCACGGGGGCGGAGGCACTGTATTCCGTGGGCATCATGGACAATGTCTGTCCGCCTTCCACGGTCTATGCCGCTTTCAATCATGTGCCCAGCCAAAAGCGCATCGTGGAATATCACTTCAACAACCATGAAGGTGGCGGCGCGCAGCACCTGCTGGAGAAAATCCGTTTTCTGCGCGAATTGTGGCTGGCATGAGCCGGACGCAGGTTGTCATTCTGGGCAGCGGCACGCCCAATGCCGATGCTCGGCGAGTCAGTTCCTGCGTGGCGGTGGTCATGGATGGGCAGCCCTACCTGGTCGACATTGGGCATGGCGCGGTGCAGCGGGTGGTCGAGGCGCGGGCGGCTGGCAAAATCGATTGGGATACGACTGACCTGACGCGTCTCTTCGTCACGCATCTGCATGCCGACCACACCGTCGGCTTGCCCGATCTGCTGTATACGCCCTGGATCCATGAGCGCGCATCTGCCTTGCAAGCCGTCGGTCCGCGCGGGCTGGCGGATATGGCGCGGCATATTGAACTGGCATATAGTGAAAATATCCGCGAGCACCTCAGCGCGCATCCGCACACCGAGCACGGCTACAAGATCGAAGTCCGCGAAGTCGCTGGCGGTCGCGTTTATGCGGACGAACGCGTCACGGTCGAAGCGCTGAAAGCCGATCATGGCGATCTGGCGGCGCTGAGCTACAAGTTCATCACGCCCGATGGCACGATAGTCATCTCCGGCGATACCAAGCCGGTGGCGGGCTTTGCAGAGTGGGCGCGCGGCTGCGACCTGCTGCTGCACGAAGTCTATTCGGCTCGACAATTCGCTTTTCGTCCGCCAGCCTGGCAAGCCTATCATGCGCGCACGCACACTTCGAGCGAGGAACTGGCGGCGCTGGCGGCGGATGTGAAGCCCGGGCGGCTCGTGCTGGTGCATCAGTTGTTCTGGGGGCAGACGCCGGCGGAACTGGTCGATGAAGTGCGGCGCGCTTATGATGGCGAGGTCATCAGCGCGTGTGATTTGGATGTGTTTGAATTGTAGACGCAATTTGGACTGAGGACGACGCATGGCAGAAACGGCAGTTTTCCAGAATCTCGACTTCGAGCATCTCAGCGAAGCCGAGCAGTTGCGGCGCTCGCGGGAGTTTGTGCGGCGCATATCCCAGCGACGCAGCGTGCGTGATTTTTCAACAAAACCTGTGTCGATGGAATTGATCGAAAATGCCATCCTCGCAGCCGGCAGCGCGCCCTCCGGCGCAAATCAGCAGCCTTGGACCTTCGTGGTCGTGCGAGATGGGGCGCTGAAACGGCAGATGCGCCTGGCAGCCGAAGCCGAAGAACGCGAAAGCTATGAACGGCGCATGAGCCAAGAATGGCTGGACGCGCTCGCGCCACTGGGCACCGACTGGCGCAAACCGCACATCGAAGACGCGCCCTGTATCATTGTCGTCTTCCGCCAAGCTTATGGCATAGCAGCCGATGGGCAGCGCATCAAGCATTATTACAGCGAAGAGTCGGTGGGCATCGCGGTGGGCTTGCTGCTGGCGGCGCTGCATTGGTCGGGGCTGGCCACGCTGACCCACACGCCCAGCCCGATGAAGTTCCTGGCGGAGATATTAGGGCGACCCGCCAACGAACGCGCTTTTGTGTTGATCCCGGTGGGATACCCGGCCGATGATGCGCAAGTGCCGGCCATCACGAAGAAGCCGCTGGATGCGATCTTGCTGCGACGCTAGAACTTCGTCCCATAGGCCGGGATGATCGCGCCATGGATGATCGCGCCGGCAGCGGATGCCAGGAAAGCGATGACGCGTCCCAGCTGCTGCGGAGTGACGCCGGCATCGGGGTCTTCGGCAACTTGGTCGGGCGTGGCGATGGCGCTGGGCAGCACGGCGTTCACGCGGATGCCCTGGCGCTTGTATTCTGCGGACAAGCTCTCGGTCAGGCGCAGGACGGCGGCTTTGGAAGCGGCATAGGCGGCGTCATGCCCACTGGAACGCAAACCGGGTCTCGCGCCGATATTGACGATGACGCCACTCTCCTGCGCGAGCATGGCTGGCAGGACAGCGCGGCTCATCAAGAAGGTGATGGTGGCGTTCAGTCGCAGCATGGTCTGCCAGGTATTCAGCGACATTTCATGCACAGGCTGCCCGGCATCCCAGCCGCCCACGATATTCACCAGGATGTCGATGCGTCCGAAAGCATCCAGTACGCGCCGCAAAAGCTCCTCGACCGCAGACTCGTCCGACAAATCGGCAGATTGCAGGCAGATGTGGTCGGCATCATCGCGCAGATCGGGGAAGCGCTGGTACAGTCGGTCGTCGCCGCAAGTTAGCGCCAGCTTTGCGCCGTCCGCGCGAAAAACAGGAATCACGCCCGAAGCCAGCAGTCCCGATGCGCCGGTGATCAGCGCCACTTTTCCCGCGAATTCTGTCATGGTCGTGTGTCCCTCCGCAGTAGAACGATAGCCGTTGTGCAAATCTTAACCACAAAGACACTAAGGACACAAAGGGCGCAGAAAATTGGTGTCGGGGGGGGCAAGGGAGTTACAAATGGGCAATCGTAGGCGCGCTGGTTTATCATGCAGGTGCGAGCATCTGTCTATATCTGATTATGGAGGAAGAAGCATGCGCGTATTGATTATCGGCGGCGCGGGCAGAGTCGGCAGCATGACAGCCCCCTATCTCAAAGCGCAGCACAGCCTGACAATCTTCGACCGGCGTCCAGCGGCGGACAGCAGCTTGCCCAGCATCCAGGGCGACATCTGCGATTATGAAGCGCTGGCCGCTTGTATGTCGGGGCAGCAAGCGCTGATCTATATGGCGATGGGCAGCGAGGATTGGGACAGTCTGACCGGCATGCACAGCGCTTACGACATCAATGTCAAGGGACTGCATCTGGCGCTGCACGCGGCGCAGGCAGCCGGCATCAAGCAAGCCGTTTATACCAGCAGCATGTCGGTCTATGAAAATCTGGACGGGCGCAGTTTCGCCGATGAGAATGCCGTTCCCGATGCGCATGGACTATACGGCTTCACCAAGTATCTGGGCGAGCAGGTCTGCCAAAATGCCACGCGCAACTGGGATATGCACATCAATGCGCTGCGCTTGTGCTTCCCCACGCCCGATGACAAGCTGGCACAGGTCAAGCCCGAGCAACGCAGCCTGGCCACAGCAGCCAGCGATGTCGCCGCGGCGCTCGCGGCCGCCCTGCGCTTTCAAGGGCGTTTTCAGACTTTTATGATTAGTGGCGATGCGCGCCACACTGTGCTAAACATGCACAAAGCGCGGCTGCTGCTGGGCTGGACGCCGAATGCGATATGAGGCTCTCCTCACTTAATACGCGAAGATAATGAAACGGGCGACATGATGCCAAAATACACGCTCTTGCTCAAAAATGGTCACGCGATCGACCCGGCAAACAATATCGACGCGCCCATGGATGTGGCTATCGCGGACGGAAAAATCGCCGCTGTGGCGCCCGATATCGCCAGCGCCGAGGCCGCGCAGACCATCGACGCCAGCGGCTTGATCATCACGCCCGGGCTCATTGACATCCATGTGCATGTCTATCACACGCGCGAGCCAGAAACACTGAGCATCATCGCCGACCATCACAGCTTCCGCAGCGGCGTGACGACGGTCGTCGACACAGGCACGGCCGGCGCAAAACACTTCCTGCACTTCAAACGCACTGTCATCGACCGGGCGCGCACACGCATCTTCGCCTATATCAACATCGTCAAGTCGGGTATGACGGGTCCTTTTGAGCAAGACATCAACGAGATGGACCCCCAACTGGCGGCTTCTATTGTCCTGGCCTATCCCGAAGATTGCGTGGGCATCAAGACAGCGCATTACTGGGTCAGCGAACCATTCGATGAGGCGCACCCGCCCTGGGCGGCTGTCGATGCCGCGCTGGAAGCATCCGCCATTTGTGGCAAGCCGCTGATGGTCGACTTTTGGCATCGCGAAGGGCGCAGCTATCAGGAATTGCTCAAAAAGATGCAGCCCGGCGACATCCACACACATGTCTATGCGCAGCAATTCCCCATATTGAACGCCGAAAACCAGCCCGCCGACTTCATGTTCGAGGCGCGCGAACGCGGCATCATCTTCGATCTGGGGCACGGCGCGGGCAGCTTTTGGTTCCGCCAAGCCATCCCGGCTTTCCAGGGCGGTTTCGGTCCCGATAGCATCAGCACCGACCTGCACATCGGCAATGTCAACGGAGTCGTGTTTGACATGCTGCACACCATGTCCAAGCTGCTGTGCATGGGCATGCCGCTGCAGGAGGTCATCTTCCGCTCGACTGTGACGCCCGCCCGCGAAATCGGACATGCAGAACTGGGCACGCTGAGTGTCGGCGCGGAGGCTGATGTGGCGCTGCTGCGGCTGGACGAGGGCGCTTTCGGCTATGTGGACTGTGGCGGCGCTCGCATGGCTGGCGACCAGCGGCTCAGCTGCGAGATGACGCTACGGGCGGGTGAAATCGTCTATGACCTCAACGGGCGGGCAAGCCCTCGCTGGCAGGATGCGCCCGAATCTTACTGGGAAATCCGCTTACCGACAGGCAGCTATGAGCCATGACAAGTTATAAAAAACTGGGGATGCGCCCGGTCATCAATGCCTATGCCACCGTGACCAAGTACGGCGGGTCGCTGATGCCGCCCGAGGTGCTGGCGGCCATGAACGCGGCGGCAAGCGGCTTCGTCGACCTGGCGGCATTGCAGCGGGCGGTGGGCGCGCGCATCGCCGAACTGACGCGCAACGAAGCAGCTTATGTCACATCGGGCGCGGCGGCGGGCGTGTTGCTGTCGGCAGCGGCATCGGTGCTGCGCAAGCGCCCTGACGCAGAGAAAGCCTTCCCGAACCTGGACGGCCTGCCAAACGAAGCCATCGTGCAGCGCCACCACCGCAACGGCTACGACTTCGGCGTGCAGACAGTCGGGATGAAGTTTGCGGAGATTGAACCGCGCGTCGATGCTTTGCGCGCGGCAATCAACGAGCGCACGGCTTGCATCTTTTGGTTCGCCGGCACGATGAACACGCCCGATGACATCCCGCTGCCGACGGTCATCGCGGTCGCGGACGAGCATGACCTGCCCGTCATCGTCGATGCCGCTGCCCAGCTGCCGCCCCTCGACAACCTGTGGCGCTACACGGGGATGGGCGCGGCATTGGCGCTCTTCAGCGGCGGCAAAGACCTGCGCGGTCCACAGCCGACCGGGCTCATGCTGGGGCGCAGCGAGCTTATCGAAGCGATACGCCCGCTCAGCAACCCGAATCACGGCTTGGGGCGTCCGCTGAAGGTGGGCAAGGAAGAGCTGATGGGTTCGCTGGCGGCGGTGGAACGCTATCTGTCGCTGGATCATGACGCTCGCGAGCAATACTGCGAAGATTGCGTTGCGCTGTGGCTGGCGGCGTTGAATCCGCTGGCGGGGGTGCGGGCTGTGCGCGACTTCCCCAACGAAGCCGGACAGCCGCTGCCCTGGTGCCGCGTCACGGTCGATGCCGCCGCGCTGGACATGTCGGCGGACGAAGCGGTGGCGGCATTCCTGGCGCATGAGCCGAGCATCGCCGTTTCGCCTGGCGACGCGAGCTTCTTCCATCTCAACCCCATGACGTTGAATCCGGGCGAGGAAGTCATCGTGCGCGATGCCTGCCTGCGCGTACTGGGTGGGCGCTGACCATGAACCGCCCTTTCGAACTATATGATCTGCGCGTGACGGTCGAGCGCATCGAGGGACGCAGCGTCTGTGGTTTGCAAGTCGGCGATTATTTTGAATTGACCGAGAGCGCCAAGCTGCGCATCCCGGCCGGGGCGCACTTTTGCATCTATGCGCTTTCGGCTGTGCTGCCGCTGCTGGCGGCGAAGCAACGCGAACTCAACGAAAACGACTGGATGACGCGCGATACGGTCGCCGCCTGTCCGGATGTGGACGAGCGCCTGATCATGCGCATTGAGCGCGTGCGCAAACGCGTGATGGATAGCGACGAATTGACATAGTTTGTTGAACCACAGAAGGTAACGCAAGTAAGTAATACAATAAATTAACCACCGAGTACACCGAGTTAGAGAGAGTACACCGAGAGAAAAGCAAAGGTTTATCTCTGTGCCTCTGTGCCTCTGTGGCAAATTGTTGTTTCACTACTTACTTGCGTTTACTGAGGGCGCTGAGGGTTTGAATCGTCGCGTCGCTAACAGGAGTTTTGTGTAGGGGCGAGGCGATGACTCGTCCCGACGACGACTCTGCCTAAGCGCAAGAATCTTCCCTCCGACCCGACGGGGGGACCGAGGGGGGTCTGCGAGCAATTTCGTGGTAAAAATAAGATATAAGCAGCCGCTTGATAAACAGGAGCCGTGCCATGTCCAAACAGCGCAAGCACATCAAAGTGACCTATTCCACGCTTGGCAGCCCAGACCCGCTGCTGCACGAGTATTTTGACGAAGATGTCGCCGAGCTCAAGCAGAATCTCGGGCGCGATTATCCGCTGCTGATCAACGGAGAATGGCGATCGGGTGCGGACAGCTACGAAGCGCGCTCGCCTATCAACAGCGACTGGCTGCTGGGCAGATTCGCGGGGGCAGCGGACGAGCAGGTAGAGGCAGCCGTGGCCGCCGCGCAGGCAGCCTTCCCCGCCTGGCGAGATAGGCCCTGGCAAGAGCGCGTCGACATCCTAGAGCGCGCCGCCGACCTCATCAGCCAGCGCTTGTTCGAGATCTCGGCGGCAGTCAGCATGGAGATCGGCAAGAATCGCCTGGAAGCCATCGGCGAGGTGGAAGAAACGGCCGATCTCATCCGCTATTGCGTGGAAGCCATGCGCGAAAATGTGGGCTTCGACCGCCAGCTGCTCAGCGAATCGGCGCGGCATCACAACCGCAGCGTGCTCAAGCCTTATGGCGTTTGGGGCGTGATTGGTCCTTTCAATTTTCCGGCGGCATTGACGGGCGGACCAAGCGGCGCGGCCTTGATCGCCGGCAACACGGTCGTGCTGAAACCGGCCGCCGAGGGTTCGCTGACCGCCTGGCACATGGCGAAGTGCATGGAAGACGCGGGCGTGCCGGCGGGCGTATTCAACATGGTCTATGGCGGCGACGAGCCAGGCAAAGCGCTGGTCGCCAATCCCGCGCTGGGCGGCTTGACCTTCACCGGCAGCTACGATGTCGGCATGAGCATCATCCAGTCCTTCACCACCGCGGCTGGCTATTATCGTCCCGTCATCGCCGAGATGGGCGGCAAGAATCCGACTATCGTGACCGACAAAGCCGACCTCGACAAAGCGGCGCTGGGCGTGATGCGCTCGGCATTTGGCCTGACCGGGCAGAAGTGCTCGGCTTGCTCGCGGGTGTATGTCGATGCAGCCGTGCATGACGAATTCGTCGACAAGCTGGTCGACCTGGCGGATGAAGTCGCTGTGGGCGACCCCACCGACGCCGACACCTACATGGGTCCCATCATCAGCCAGCGCGCCTATGAAGCCTATCAGCAGTATGTGGACGAGCTGGGCGCGGGGCAGATCTTGGCGGGCGGCCGCACGTTGCCGCTGGGCAAGGGTTACTTCGTTGCGCCGACGGTTGTGGCGGATTTGCCGGACGAGCACCGCTTGTGGCAGCACGAGATGTTCGCGCCCATCGTGGCGGTGCGCGCGGTCAGCGACAAGGACGAAGCCATGCGCCTGGCGAACGATGTAGCGCTGGGCTTGACGGCGGGCAATGTACAGCGAGGACGATGGCGAAGTGCAGTGGTTCCTGGACAATATCGAAGCCGGCGTGCTCTATGTCAATCGCGCGACCGGGGCGACCACAGGCGCTTGGCCCGGCTATCAGTCATTCGGCGGCTGGAAAGGCAGCACGGGCAGCGGCAAGGCGGCCGGCAGCTGGTATTACTTGCAGCAATACATGCGCGAGCAATCGCATACTGTGGTGAAGTGAGTTACATTGCAGATTACCGCGCAGGACTTTTATCGTCGGCACAGCCGCTTCACCGACCCGGGAAAATACGCGCGAGACTTTGACCGTTTGCCCGCCGATCCGGCGCGCCTGGCAGAGCTCGTGCAAGGGCTTTTCATCCCGCCCTATCACGGCATTTTGCAGCTGCACAGCACAGCCTATGCCGACATCGTCGATGCATCTTTTGGCTATCGATCTGTCGAAACCTTGCTGGACGAAGTTTTGCGACTGCACGACGCGCCCTTGCATGAAGCCCGTCCACCGCGACTGCGGCTGGGCGTGAATTGTCGCAACTTCGCCGTCCTGCTGGTATCGCTGTTGCGGCAGCATGGCCTGCCCGCCCGCGTCCGCATCGGCTTTGAGCGCTATCTCGGCGGTCCGATCCACTTTGAGCATCGCATTGCGGAATACTGGGACGAAAAGCAAAGCAGGTGGCTGCTGGCTGATGCCTATGTCGATCCGACTTTGCTTGCATCGCTGCGGCGGCAGTTCAATCCGCTGGATTTGACGTCTGCCGATTTCGACAGTGCTGGTAATGTCTGGCTGGCTGCCCGTCATAGCGCCATCGATCCGGATCAGTATGGCGACAGCCCAACCGACCAGGGTTTGGCACCGATTCGCTATGCCCTGCTGCACGACTTTGACGCGCTAGCTGGCTTTGAAGTTTGCGGCGATGACGCCTGGGGCGCGCTCATTGAAAAGCCGCAGGAGGAGCTGGATGATTGCGACTGGCGCTATTTGGATCGGGTCGCGGAGTTGTGCGTGGATGTGGATTCGGCATTCGCGCGCTTGTGCCGTTTGCATGCCCAATCGGCCTATGGCAAGCAGGTGCGGAAGCGGTCAGCGGCTTCAAGCTGGCGATAACGACTGTCTCTAATACACGCAGGGTATTGATGCAGTCGACTCCGCGCCTAGTCGATGACAACCAAATCCTGCCAGCCATTCGTCAGTTTTTTCGCCGCCGCCGGGACGCGCCACGACCACATCCTCCACCCGCGCCGAATAATCGTTGAATTGCATGATGCTCGGCTCGATGGTGAAGAGCATGCCCTCTTTCCAGCGGCGTTTCGTCCCCGCGCGTCAGGAAGGGCGGCTCGTGCACATCCATGCCGATGCCATGCCCGAGTCGATGGCGGAAGGTCTCGCCCAGCCCGGCGTCTTCGATGACGGCTCGCGCGGCGCGGTCTGCGTCTGATGTTGTCGCTGCGCCCGCTTTCAATGCCGCCACGCCGGCCGCCTGCGACTGCATAACCAGCCGATGTGCGCGCACGGCATCGTCCGGCGGTTCGCCAAAGAAGACCGTGCGCCCGAAGTCGTAACACCAGCCTTCATAGATGCCGCCGAAGTCAAACAGGATGGACACGGGCGGCTGCAAAACGCGCTTCCAGCTTTTCATGCGATCGCCAAAGATCAGCGGCAGGCTCGGCGCGGAATTGTAGAGCGAAGTGGTGAAGGACTGCCCCAGCGAACCATGCTTGCGCAGCTGATAATTGACTTCTTCGACGATTTGCAGCTCGGTCATGCCATGCCGCATTTGTGCCAGCGTATCGGCGAAGGCGGCTTCTGTGATGCGCCCGGCTTGCTTCATCAGCTCGATATCGGCTTGCGATTTGATAACGCGCAAGGGACGCAGCAGCGCCGTAGCCGGAAAGCCAGTTGGCCCCGGGCAAAAGCGGCTGCAGCTGGGATACCGTCTCGCCAGCCGCGAAGTCGCTGATGGCCACGCGCGGATTGTCGGGCAGGTCGAAGTCGTTCAAGATACTCCGCACCATGTCGGCCGGCGCGTCCCAATCGCCCAGCACGCGGATGTCGATGCCCTGCAATCGGCTTAATCCGCCAAATTCGGCTGTCATGCGCGGCAGGGGCAAGACGGGCGGGCGAGTCGGCGTGATCCAGGCGCCCTGCAGCCAATCGCCGGGGGTGGATGGTGTGTCCATAATTGGGGAAGTCCGCGCGGCACGCCGGTTAGATACTGCAAATCGGATGAAATCGGGAAGAAGGCGAGGTCGGCGTGGTCGGCGAGGATGGACTGGAATTGCTGCAAGCGGTCGCTGGACATGGGGAGTCTCCTTCTTGATAGCACAATAGAATCT
>CBDBFY010000005.1:0-15751 GCA_965205125.1 Phototrophicaceae bacterium | reverse complement strand
GCGATAGACCGTGATGATAATCGCCAGGCCGACCGCCGCTTCCGCCGCCGCCACGATGAGCACAAAAGCGGTGAAGGCATAGCCATTTAGCAGCAGGTCGGTGCCGGTTTCGCTATAGCGCCAAAAGGCGACCAGATTGATGTTGACCGCGTTCAGCATCAACTCCACGGACATCAGCACCGCGACCGCGTTGCGCCGCGCCAGGACCCCAAAGACACCAATTGAAAAGAGGGCCGCGGCGACCGCCAGATACATCCAGAGAGGTACCATGCTCGTCAGCCTCCCTACGCGCTCTCGTCGCGGGCGATGAAGATCGCCCCGATCATCGCGGCCGTCAGCAAGACCGACGCCAGCAAGAAAGGCACGACGTAACCGTTTTCATCCACCAGCGCCGCCCCCAGATCGCGCGTGGAGGCGACGTATTCCGGCGCCGATTCCGGCAGATGCCCGCTGAAGATCGGCACGGTCACACCAAAAAGCAAAATCAAAAACAGAGCGAGCGAGCCGATGAAACTGGGCAGGATGCGGATGTAGCGCTCTTTAATACGCGTGACGCTGCGCGTTAGCATAACGGCGAATGTGATCAATATGGCGATGGCGCCGATATAAACCAGCACTTGCACCGCCGCGAGGAAGGGCGCGCTGAGCAAGACAAAATAGCCAGCGACGCCGAAAAGACTGACCATCAGCCAGATCGTGCCTTGGAACAGGTTTCGCGTGGTCACGACGCCGATGCCGCCGCCAAGGGTGAAGATGCTGAAGACGACAAATCCGATTGAGATGGCGTTCAATTCCATGTCGCGGCTCTCCTAATCCGCCGCCGCTTGCGCCAAAGCTGCTTGAGCAATCTGCGATTCGCGGCGGGCTTCCCGTCCGCGCTTGCGCATCATGCCGAGCAGATACAGAATCATAATGCCGTTGATAACAAGGAGGATGACGGTGGTCGGCAGCATCTCGCCGAAGCTCGCGCCCATCAAGTCCCGCGGCGCCCAGCCCAGCTCCTGCATGATCTTCAGCGCGAGAGAAATGAGGATCACGTTGACAATCGAGAGCGGCACCAGGAACTTCCAATTAAAAGCCATGATCTGGTCGATGCGGAGGCGCGGGACGGTGTTGCGCAGCCAGAGCGTGGTGAAATAAATCAAGCCGCCTTTCGCTCCCAGCCAGGCGAAAGCAATCAAGGGAGATTCGTAATAGTACGGGCCCCATCCAGCCGCCGAAGAAGAGCAAAGCCATCAGGATGCCGTTCGTGAATACATGCAAGAATTCGGCGGCGAAGAACATGCCGAACTTCATACCGGAATATTCAATATTGAACCCGGCCACGAGTTCGGATTCCGCTTCGATCAAGTCGAAAGGCGCGCGGCCGGTCTCGGCTTGCGAAGAAATATAGAAGATGACAAAAGCCAATGGCGAGAGCGCGACAAACCACATGCCGGTCTGGGCGTTGACGATATCGAGCAAGCTCATGCTGCCGGCAAGCATGACGGGCAAGAGCAAGGCGAAGACCAGGGGCACTTCGTAGCTCACCAAGAGCGAGACGACGCGAAAGGCGCCGAGCAGCGCGTATTTGTTGTTGCTGGCCCAGCCGGCGACCATGATCGCAAGCGTGCCGAAGGAGGCGATCGCCACGAAGTATAGGGCGCCGATCTCCAGATCTACGCCGTAATGGAAAGGCGTAAAGGGAATGACCGCCCAGATAAGCACAACCGAGGCGAATGATACAAGCGGCGCCGCATTATAGAGAACGCGGTCCGCGGCGGTGGGGGTGATGTCTTCCTTGCTCAAGAGCTTGATCATGTCGGCGATGGTCTGCAGCAGTCCAATGGGTCCGACGCGATTCGGCCCGATGCGGTCCTGGATGCGCGCCGCCACCTTGCGCTCGATCCAGATGAGCAGGATGACAGTAATCAGCGGCACGCCGCTGACAAGCAGGACGCCGACCAGCAGGGACAAAAACTGCGCCAAGCCGGCATCGGCGCCAGCTTCGACCAGCACGCTGCACAAGCCGGTACAAAGTTCGTCCATCGTCGTCTCCCGCCCGCGCCTATTTCCAATCCAGCGCGTTTTTCTTCCAGGCGTAAAACAGCGCGTCCGTCAGCAAGAAGATAAAAAGGAAACCCGCCACAAAACCGAAGAGGCTCATCTCGTTATAAGCGGCCGCCCAAGGGAACAGGAACACCATCTCAACATCAAATACGAGGAAAATCAGACCATAGATATAGTATTGCACTCGAAACTGCACCCAGGTGTCGCCGATGGTTTCAACGCCGCATTCATAGGTGGAACTCTTGAGTACATTTGGCTTCCGCGGGCGGAAGAGCCAGGCGATCACGATGGGCAGCGCCGGGAAGACCGGCGCCATGACGGCAAATAAGCCGATAAAAGCCCATTCGTTTAATACATTCATCGGCGCCGCACCCTAGAATTCTCTATCCGACAGCCGTTCTCAACAAGCATGCGCAAGGCGCAATCCGCAACTGTGTCGCCCGATATCGGCCGCCGGTATTGTCGGCAATATTCATTCACAACGCAGGTCACCGCAAGTCAGTTTGCGCCATTTATCACAAACGGCAGTAGTATAGCAGTTGGATTGGGCTTGTGCAACGGAAGATTGGCAGTCGATTTGCATCTGAAGGCGGCCTTTCGCCGGCACGGTTTTGCAGGCATGTGACACCAACGTGACGGCTCTGCGCCGCGTTGATCGCGCTGAATACTGGTATGATGAAGGCGATTGGGCATATCCGGTGTTGCTACAATGACTTCTGTAATGCGGCGGAAAGCGCCGCCAGCGCGCGTGATCAATCCGGGGGCGGAAGCCTGGGATGATTTCGTATCGGCGCAGCCGCGCGCGCATCTGCTGCAGCTTCAGCGCTGGGGCGAACTCAAGTCTCGTTTCGGATGGGAGGCGCGGACCGTCGCGCTTGGCGAGCACGCCGCGATACAAGCCGGCGCCCTCGTCCTCATGAAGCCGCTGCCACTGCGGCTGGGAAAGATGGCTTACGTGCCGATGGGCGGATACGCGCCCGACGCGGCGGGCTATGCCCGGCTCTGGGATGCGATCCAGGCGGAGACGAAGGCCGCGCTTCTCAAGGTCGAGCCGGGTCACATTGGCGCAGCGGAGGAATTGAGCCTCGCGAGCGCGGGTTTTGAGCCCAGCCCGCAGACGGTGCAACCGCGGACTACGCTTGTCATCGAAATCGACGCTGCTGACGATGAAATCATGCGCCGCATGAATCAGGGCACTCGCCGCAAAATCCGAAAGAGCCTCCGGAGCGAGGTTGAGTTCAGGCGCGGGAGCGGCGGCGACATGGAATCCTTCAACCGCCTCATGCGGCAAACCGGGCAGCGAAACGCCTTTGGCGTACACAATGCCGCCTATTTCGAAGCGGTTTATGAGCTCTTCATGCCGCAATATGGCGCTCTCCTGTTGGCGCATCATGCGGGCGAATTGCTGGCGGCGATCATGGTCTTCGCGCTGGGTGATACCGCCTGGTATCTCTATGGCGCATCGGCGCGGGCCAAGGGCAATCTTTACGCCAGCTATGGCATCCAGTGGGCAGCAATCCAATGGGCGAAGGAACGCGGCTGTCGCTATTATGACCTCTGGGGCGTGCCCGATTATGACGAGGCGACATTGGAAGCGCAATTCCGGGATCGCAGTGACGGACTTTGGGGCGTTTACGGCTTCAAGCGCGGCTGGGGCGCTGAACTCCGGCGAACAGCCGGCGCCTGGGACAGGGCCGGCAATCCGCTGATTTATGCCGGTTACCGCGCTGCGCTCAAGTTCCGCCGCTAGAGCGGGAAAGGCAAACCATCATCTTATCGATTGTCGAAGTCGGAGAGCGCGAACGCTGGAATGATGCGCTGCGGCAGCTCCCCCATTCGCATATCTTGCAGACTTGGGAATGGGGCGACTTCAAGGCTGAGACCGGTGGCTGGCGGCCCACGCGGCTGGCCTTCAAGCGCGGCTCGGATATCGTCGCCATGGCCAGTCTCGGCGTCCGCCGGCTCGGTCCGCTCAAGGTGATGGTGGTCAGCAAGGGGCCGGCGCTGGATTACGCTGATGCGGACTTGGTGGAGAGCGTCTTCGGTTTTCTGGAGCGGCGCGCGCGTGGATTAGGCGTCGTATGGCTCAAGATTGACCCGGATGTCGTCGTCGCCAGCGGCATCCCGGGTTCCGCCGATGACAGTCCAGAAGGCGGCGCCAAGATTAGCGCCTTGCTGAACGCCCGCGGCTGGCGCTTTTCGGAAGCGCAGGTGCAATTCCGCAATACGCTAACAATCGATCTGCGCGCCTCAGAAGAAGAAATCCTGGCCGGGATGAGCGGCAACACCCGGCGCAAGATCCGTGTCGCCGCGAAGCAAGGCGTGACCGTCCGCGCGGCGTCGCTCGACGACCTGCCCGTGCTCTACCGCCTGTATCAGGTGACGGCGGAGCGGGACGAATTCTTGATCCGTCCCTTTGCTTATTACCGCAGCGCCTGGGAGAAATTCATGCGAGCCGGTTTGGCCCAGGCTCTGATCGCTGAATACGACGGGCGGGCCATCGCACATGTCATCCTGTTTCACTTCGGCCGCAAGTGTTGGTACTTCTATGGCGCGTCGGCCAACGAAGAGCGCAAACGGATGCCGAATTACGCCTTGCAATGGGAGGCGATCAAGTGGGCCAAGGCGCAGGGCTATGACATTTACGATATGTGGGGCGCGCCCGATACCCTCGATGAGACGGATGCCCTGTGGGGCGTCTATCAATTCAAGCGCGGTTTCCGCGGGACATTCGTCCGCCACATCGGCGCTTGGGATTTTGCCGCCAATCCCCTTCTCTGCTACACTTATACGAAGCTTGCGCCCAAGCTGTTAAAAGTATTATGAATCGGGGTAAACCCATGGATATGAGATTAGTGGAGCGCTTCCGCGACGAGGGTTATGTCGTCGTGCCGGCATTGTTTTCCGCCGAAGAAGTGGAGCGCATCAAGACGCATTTTATGGCGCTGAACGCGGCCGGGCATGGCTTCGGGGGCGATCTCGCGCATTTGCTGGGCCAGGACGACCCTTTAAGAGCCTTTCCGCGCATCATCCATTCCCATCGTTTTGACAAGCTTTCGCTTGATTGGCTCTTGGACGAGCGTTTGCGCGTCTGGACGACCGCCCTGCTCGGCCGGGAGCCTTTTGCCGCGCAGACCATGTTCTATTTCAAACCGCCGCATGCGCGTGGCCAGGCCCTGCACCAAGACCAGACGCCCTTGCGCGTCGAGCCCGGCACCTGTCTGGCGGCCTGGATGGCGGTGGACGCCTGCGATGAGGAGAACGGCTGCCTGCAGATCGTTCCGCGGACGCATGATTTGCCCAGGCTATGCCCGATTGAAGCCGATCTCTCACAGAGTTTCAGCGCCAACGAGGTGCCCTTGCCGCCGGGCAGCCGGCCGGCGCCGGTCATCATGCAGCCCGGCGATGTCGTCTTTTTCAACGGCAAGGTGATTCATGGCAGCTTCCCCAATTCAAGCGCGACGCGCTTCCGCCGCAGCCTGATCGCCCACTATGTCATGGGCGAGGCGGAGAAGGTCAACGAGTTTTATCATCCGCTGCTGAACTTCGCCGGCGAAGAGGTTGACATGGGTGAAAGCGAGTCAGGCGGACCCTGCGGCGTGTTTGTCAGCGAAGAAACGCCCGCCATCCAAATGGTTGAAAGCTGAGCCCGCCTTATTCGCTAATCGTGAAGAGCATGCCGTCGCCGCGTCCATAGACCTCAGGGAAGTGGAGTTCCTGCGCTGTCGGCGGAATCACGTTGTATCGGCCGAGAATCGTCGCCCGCATGGCGTAAACAAATTCATAGACCCCACGCGGCAAAACGCTGGCGTAGATGACGGCTTTCTCATCGTGAAACTCGATGTGATCGAAGTGCCACCAGCCCCAGCCCCTGGCGCCCGCATCGACGCGCTCGCCGCCCGGCCTCGTGCCGATTTGCTGGCTGATCGCCAAGTCGGGATTGATCGCTTCGGCGCCGGCCGGGAAGAAGTCTTCAATGACGACGTAGCGCAGCGTATTGGGCGCGACGATGGTCAGGCGGACCTGCAGGGTATCGCCAACTGAAGCGCCCGTGATCGGCTCGCGCCCAGCGTCCCCAAGCCGGGTGTAGCGGCGTGATATTTCAACGCCGCGACTGAATGACCGGACCGCAGGCACAGGCAGATCCAACTCCATGTGGGCGCTGTAATAGAGCGCGCCGGCGCCATCGCTGCGCTGCAATTCCATGAGATTGCTTTCGCGCTGAATCAGTTGGGCGAGGTCGACGCTAACTTGTTCCGATGCCAGCGCGTTGCCCGGTGTCGCTTCGTCCTGGAACAATTGCCGGCCATTCATGGCGAGACTGTAGGTGTAGTCAGGCTTGAGTTCGCCGCTGGCGGACATCCAATTGGTCAAGGCGATGATAGACCAGGCGTTTTCCTGCAGTGAAGACCAGCGGCCGCGGCCCTGGCGCGCGCTGACCAGGTGGCGGACGGTATTTGGCAGCAACTCGCTTTCGGGACGAAGCTCGACGAGCGCATTCAATACCAGCGCGGTCGAGCGGATATCCGTTGACCAATTCCAGCGATCTAGATAGGTCTCATTAAAGAATGTGCCGCTGGCGCGGGTTACCGCGCGGTTGAACATCATCTGCGTCAAGGCATCAAGCCGCCCGTGATCGGCGGGATCAATGCGGTGCAGCGTCATTGCCAGAAAGGCGATGGCGTCGAGGTTCATGCGCGCGCGGCTATTGAAGAGGGCGCGGCTGCGCGGCAAATCAGGCGCGCCGGAATAGGCGAGCGCGTACAAAAGAAAGGCTTGGCGATTCAGTCTCCAGGGCGCATGAATCAGCGTTGGCGTGAACAGTTGGCTGCGCAAATAGTTCTGGGCCTGGCGAATAACCGTTTCATCAGCCGGGTAACCTTGAGCGCGCGCCGCCGCCAAGCCGATCAAGGCATAGGCAGTTGTCGGCGCATGGCTCTTGGAAGCGGCGCACCAATTCCAGCCGCCATTCGGCTGCTGCCGGCTTTGCAGTTCGCGCAGGCCGCTCGTGACCAGCGCATCAAGCTTGGATTCCAAGTCGGGCTGCACCAGCCCCAGTTCCTTGATGGCGCGGTAAGAATAAATGTTGGGCAGAAAGCGACTGACGATCGTGGCTGTGCAGTCGCCATATCGGCGCGTCGCCCCCTCCAGATAGCCCAGGCTTGCGTTTGTTACACCAGCCAGCGACTTTTCAAGGCGGATATCCAGGCGCCCGGCGCCCACGTCAAAGTCACGCGGCAGCAGGAAGGCTTCGATGCGCGCCCCGCCCGCGCGCAACATGCCGGCACTGCCCACGGTCTCGGGTACATCGTAACGATAGACCGGCAGGCTGCCTTCCGCATCGGCGCTGACCGGCGATACGCTGGCATCACTATAAGCAAAGTCGGCGCTGCGCACGCGGAAGATTGGCGCAACCGATTCGACATCGGCGACGCGCATGCGCCAGTTGACACGTTGCCGCCCGCCCGCTGGAATCATCACTTGCTGGACCAGATTTGTATCATCGAGAACAATAAGCCCAGCGACATTCTCGATGGCTACGCTGGCGGAAATGTCCCGCCCAGTGTTGTTGTTAACGATCGCGCCGATCTGCGCTTGATCGCCGACGATGAAGAAGCGCGGCGTCACCGGGCGAATCAGCAACGGACGTGTGCTGGGCAGGTCGAAGCTCGTCTCGCCTACGAGGAAGCGGCCATCCCGCGCTTCGGTGATGGCGCGCGCGTCCAGGCGCCAGGTGGTGAGATTGTCGGGCAGGCGCAGCTTTACCGTCGCTTCGCCGGCGGCGTCCGTCAGCATAGTCGGGTTCCAATAGGGCGTGTCTACGAATTCGCTGCGCGGCCTGGCAAGAGTCGGCTGAAACTGCGGAGCGCCGCCGCCGCCAAAGCAGCAATCGCGCATATCTTGCATCGCCTCGAGTTTTCCGGCGACCGGTACGAGCGAGGCCGTGATGGCGTCGGCATTGTGCAATAGCGCGCTGGACGTATAGACCGACAAGGCCTGCCGGCCGAAGAAGGCATCCAGAATGGGCCCGCTGTAGTGCTCGCCCAGCGAGAGCGCCGCCAGATCAGTCAAACCGAGGCCGACTTCAGCCCGGACCGGCTCGCCTTTGTAGTCGGTCACGCGCAAGCGGAACTCGACTTCAGCTTGAGGCTCGGCCCAGGCCGGTTCGGCTTCAATCGCGATATTCAGGGCTTTGCGCTCCGGATCCACTTGCAGCTCGGTGATGCCCATGCGCCAGGCGGCCGGGGAGTCGTCCGCGCCGGCGGGTTTCACGATGAAGACGCTGACAAAGATGTTGGGCGCATGATTCGGCTGGATTTCAAATTCGTGGATATGAGAATTGCTCTCCAGCGTGATCAGCTCGGTACTGAGCACATCGCCGCGCTCAATGCTGACGAGGGCCTGAACCGCGCCCTCAAATGGCGACGCGATCAGGATCTCGGCCGTGTCGCCGATGCGGTATTGCTTTCGCGCCGGAATCAGATCAATGGAATGGTCGCTATTTTGACGCCAGGAGACTTGTCGCGAACTTGAGACCCAGGTGCGCGTGGAGGCGCTAATCCGTTTGCCAAGCTTGTCGCGGGTGGAAACGACAATATCAAAGGCGCCGCCGCTCGGCGGTTGAAACACGAAGCGCGCCTTGCCATCGGCGCCCGTCCTGACGCTGCCGCCGGTGACGGGAATCTCTTCGACCTGCCAGACCGAAGCGACGCGCCCGCTTATGGGATCCTGCTCCTGCTTGTACGTCCAAGTACGTTTCAGCACCTGAACATCAATCTCCTGGCTGGGTATAGGCTGGCTGTCCCAATCGACGGCGATGATCTTGATGACGCTGTCTTGGCCGACGCGCCCCACATAATTTTGAGCGCGCGCGCCAACATAGAGCAATCCCTGATGCACGGTCAGTTCCGAATGGCCGAAGACCTCTTGGCCGGCTTCATCGCGAATCGCCGCTTCAACCCGCCAGCGCTGGCTTCCGGTGTCATCCGGCAGCTCGCCCGCCAAGTCGAAGCGGGCGACGCCAGCGGCGTCGGTCTTGAGCGCGCCCTCGGCGATGATGCTGTCGGAGTCGTCGTAAAAGCTGCGGCTGCTGTAGCTGCCGCGCCCGGAAAAGTCATAATAGCCGTCGCCGGTGTAATTGAAACGGAAGGGCGCGGCCTGCACCGTGTACTCCGCTTCGGCCTGCGATACAGGGCCGCCAAAGAAGTATTTGCCGCTTAACTCAAAAGTCGCTGTTTCGCCCTGAACGATATCGGGGCGCTCGGTCTCCAGGCTCACCTGGTACTCGGGCAAGCGGTATTCCGCGACCAGGAATCGGATGCGATCGAAGGTCCAGCGATACTCGCCGCGGCTGTTTGGAAAGTCGATGGCAATCGAGTAACGCCCCAGCGACGCCCGCGGCGCGATATCAAATTGGCCGTGGAAGCTGCCAAAATCGCTGACTGGCAGAACGCGCCTGTCTACGACATCGCCGTGGCTGTCGCGCAGGGTCGCCTGAATTGTTTCAAAGGGCGCCGGCATGTAAACGACATCATCCTTGCTGCGCACGATGCCGCGGAAGTAAACCGGTTGCCCGGTCCGGTACACCGGTCGATCGGTATAGAGATAAGTTGCGAACTCGCTCGGCATGCGGGAATAATTGATGTCGAAGTCCCATGGCGCCATGCCATCGGTCCAAGTGCTATAACTGATGCCGAAATGCCCATTCGAGTTCAGCACGGCGATCAGGCCGGAGAAGATCTCGGGTGTATATTGGATGTCCGCCAGGGCGATGCCGCGTTCATCCGTCAGCACATCGCGCAGATAGTTGCCGTCCTGCCCGTACACGCTGATGGGCTCGCCCGCAATCGGCGCGCCGGACTCCACGTCAAGCGCCCAGACCGTCAGACGATCGCTCGTATGCTTGACCGTGAGCGCGGCGGTCGAGACATTTAAATAATGCATCCGCTCTTGCTCAAGGCTGGGCGACGACATTTCGAGGAAATAGACGCCGGGCGGAAGACCCTCGTCTTCTTGACCCGAAACTGGCCCACTTTCGCCAAGCTGCAGTAACTCGTAGCGCGTTCTGTTTTCTTCGAGATTGGGCGGAAGCGTCCAGCGGCTCAGTAGCTCGGACTCCTCCGGATCTTCAATGCGGACTTCCTCCCAGTATGGCAAATAGGATAGCCGCCGAACAAATTCATCCAGCGGCACGTGGTGGAGCGCGACATCAACGCGGCTGAGTCCGCGATAGTTGACGTAGAGCTGAGTCGGCCCGCGGTAGGCATTGTAGAAGCCAACCGGGCCAGGCGCGTTCATGCGCAGACGCGGCGGCAAGGGCGCGCTCGTAAAGCTGAAGTTCAGCTCTTCGCCGATGACATTGCCATAGATGTCTTCCATGCCCGGCTCAATGCGGACGCGGTATTCGGTGGAAGGCAGCGCCTCAAAGTAGAGGTCGTAGCGCTCGTTCATGTAACTATAATAAGTACGCGTGATGGCCTCCGGCGCCGGCTCGATGTGGATGCGCGCCGGCAGCGTGTCGAGTTTCATGCGCGATGCAAAACGCAAGGAAACGCCGCCGCCGCGCACGTCGTCATCGCCGTCCGCCGGGTAGATCGCCACGATTGCCGGCAGCGGAACCGTTGTGTAGGACCAAGTGCTTTGGCTCCGTCTAAACCTCTGAGAAGCATCAAAGCCGGCTCGGTACCCGGTTTCGGGTTGCAGGCGCTCGTCCGGCGCGAAGGCGAAGCCCTTGCCGTCTTCCGCCCACTCGAATTCCCCCGTAATATCCGGCGCATCGCGCCCCTCGCCGGCGCGGAAATAGAATGCGCGCTCGATCTCGCGCCGTTCCATGACCTGGTTGAAGCGAACATGAATCTTTGGATCGAGCAAGAGATCATCGGACCGCGGCCGCGGATAAACCGATGTGATGGAGGGCGCTTCAGTTTTGAATGACCAATTCACCGCGCTTGACAAGGTCGCGCCGTCGACCGCCAGCAGATCTCCCGCCACCGTTACGCGGTATTCGGCGGCGCTCTGCAATGGCGCCGACGGCTTGAAGACGTATATAGCGCTGTTGACCCATTCGCCGTTTCCGGCGGTCGCGGGCGTCAGTGCGACCGGATGCGGCAATTCGTCGGCATCCGTTGACATCGCGAGCGGCGCGACCGGGCGGTCAAAGACGACGGTTATGGCCGAGTCCACCGGCACAAGCTCGGCATTTGGCCCGGGCAGCGCCTCGACGACTTCTAAATGGCCGACGGTCTTGAAGGTGGCGCGGAAGGCCTCCAGAAGCGGCGCGCCGTCTTTGGCATTCAGCGGCGGCGCCAATACGAATGTATAAGCGGTGTCGCGCTCGTAGGCGGCTGCGGGCGAAAAGGTCAGCGTATATTCATCGCAGGCTAGCTCGCCGGCGATGGCGGGCGACAGGCTGAACGCGCCCCGCGCTTGGGCGCAATCGACGCGTCGATTCAGATGAAACGACACGGCTTCTTTCAGCCCGAGTTGGCGCGCGGGCGCTGGCTGGACGTCAAAGACAGCCAGCGAGCCAAGACGGGCCCGCTGCGCGACGCTCGCGGGCAGGCCGCCCGTAAGGAAAACCGTCAAAAGTAGACAGATGATAAAGGTTCGGCGGCGCATGGACTTAGCCTCCGGCAGCGCATGATTATTCTCTTTTGATTCTACAGAGAATCAAACCGACGGCCTTGACGGCCGCCTGACGCTTCGCCTATTTCGGCGCGGAGCCGCGAGACTTCATGTATCGGTCATAAGCCTGATGCGCGCGATCGATGACATCGTCGGGCGCAAACAGTCCTTCGAACTCGCGCCGGGCCAATGCCAGATCGGCCGCGCCGATGTCAGGGGAGAGAAAGACGCGCTCGCCATAATCGGCGAATTCCTGCAGCACCCAGTCATATTTGTAATAAGCCAGCGCCAGCCAATTGATCGGCGCTTCGCCGTATCCATCAAAAAAGGCGGCGGTATCCGCCCGGCTGTGGCCGTCGTAGAGGAAGAACATGAGATCGCGTTCTGCTGGCGCGATGATCGTTTCGTCCCAATCCACGATGTGGATGGCGTCGGCGGCGTCAATGATGATGTTGGCTCGATGAATATCGGCATGGCAGAGGACAAAAGGCGGCGGATCAGCGGCGAGCCTCGCGCCCAGAGATAGATAGCGGCTGCGGGCAAGCGCGATCTCATGCGCGTTTTCCCGCCAGAGCCGGGCCACCGCCTTGGCGATGTCGCCCGCATACGCTTCCTGGGCGAGCGCCCTTTCCACGGCCTGGAGCTTGTCCAGCCATTTTTCGGCAAAGACCTCACGTGGAACCGATTGCGCGAGCGTCGACGTGATCGGCGCATTGTGAATCGCGCGCATGATTCCGCCCCAGCGCCGCCATTGTTCGCCGCTGAGCGCCATGTCCCACTCCGATTTGCCGGCGACGAAGGGATAGAGCAGCAATGTGTAACCGTTCAATGCTGTGTGCAAGCGACCCGATTTTGCGGCGAGGGGCGCGACCGCGCTGTCGATGCCGAGGCTGCGCAGATAGTCTGGCGCGGCAAGCGCGGCGGGATTGATTCCGCCTTTGCGCAGCTTGAGAAAATAGTCGCGGCCCGCGGCCTTCACATGATATGACCAGGCGCGGGCGTCATTGCCGATCGGCAAGAAATCGATGGATTGCGGCGCCAGGCCATAGGCGGCGCGAAGGCGCTCAAGGATTCAATTCTTCAGGGAGATCGGGCTTGACCAGCACGGGCGACCTCGGATGTTTGTGGATGCGAAACGGTCGACGGGGACAATGATACCTGCCGCGCCGGGCATGTCAAAGGCGATGGCCGGAATCGGGCGCGAATACACCAGCCGCCAGCATTTGGGGACTCGGCAAATGCCCGCTTTCGTGGTATATAATAGTGGCGACCGAGCGCATTCGAACGGTCGGATGAATTGAAAGGCGTAAATGTCGTGACGAGGGTGAGCGTATTGCAGAATCGCGTCTTGCTCCTCAATGGCAGCACCTGGGAGCCGCTTTCTGTGATCACAGTGCCACGCGCGTTCAATTTGCTGTTCGCGGGCAAAGCCATTGCGGTCGAGATGACCGGTCAATATTTGAATACGGTACGCACAAAGTTCGAGGTGCCATCGGTCATCGCCTTGAGATCCTACGTCAACGTCCCGCGCCGGAAATCCCACTGGAGCCGCAAAGGCGTTCTCGTCCGCGACAACTACACCTGCATCTATTGTGGCGTCAAACTCGGCGCGCAATTCAAGGGCAAAGTCCTCAGCAAGCGGGATTTCACCATTGACCACATTATTCCGCGCTGCCTGGGCGGCAAGGACACCTGGTCCAACACCGCCTGCGCCTGCTCCCGCTGCAACCATCGCAAGGGCAATCGGCTGCACAATGTCGCCGGCATGCGCCTCCGCTGGGAACCGAAGACGCCGCGCACCAGCTACCTGGTCATCGCCTTGGGTTCCGGCCCCGAAGTCTGGAAACGCTACGTCGAGATTTAGCTGGCGAGCCAGCCGCGCCGCATCTATCCGCTTGACACTGATAGAACTAGTGTTCTATAATAAGCATAGCGCGAAGCCACCATTCACAGGTGCGCTATGCTCAATGGAGCCAGTTGGTCAACCGGGCAGACGATTCGTCTGACCACAAGATACCTGGATGCCAGGCGCGGCATATACACCGTCGTCTTTGTCTATAGCAACGGCTGGCTCGGTTTGGCATCGCAGCGGGATGGCCGCTGCTATGATGCGCCCGCTCACATTTGCCGGCTCATTGCGCCCGGCGCAAGACTTAAAGAACAGTCGCCGCCGTCTGCAGCGTCCGCAAGAGCAGCGAGCAGCCCAAATAACCGAGGAATATGGCGCAGACAAGATTGATCCAGCGGAAGACGCGCTGATTGAACAGGCGCCGCCCGAATTCAACCAGGGTCGCGAAGAAGAAGCACCAGCAGACCTGCGCGATCATGAAGCCGCTGAAGAAGACCAGGATGTGTAGCGGTTCCGGATTAAGAAAACCCAAACCTACGATGACGCCGCTCATGCCCAACCAGGCTGTGATATTTTGTGGATTCGACAAGGAGAGCATTGCGCCCGCGGCAAAGTGATTCTTGCGCGCGTCACCGGCCGCGGCAACATGTACATCGGAGCGGGAAGCCCGCCAGGCATCCCATGCGAAGCGCAGCAGCAAGCCACAGCCGAAAAAACTCAGCAAGAGCGTCACCAGTGGATTCTGAAACAGAATCGCGGCGCCGAGCAATGCGATCAGCGCCCAGACGCCATCGCCCACCAGTGAGCCCAATTCAACGCGCAGCGCCGCGCCCCAACCATGTGAGATACCGCGGCGCAGCGCCTCGAAGCCAATGGGACCGGGTTGAATGGCAAAACTGATCGCCATGACAAATGCTGAAACGAAGAGCACTTCCATAGGTAACGATAATAGCGAGTCAAATGCTCGATCAAAGGGGAATATCCGCCAAGTCCGGCGTGGGTTAATTGTGGGAACTTGACAAGGTCCGGGAGGCGATCCCCCGAATTTCGCCGGAAGACCGAATCACCTGTTAACCCGTCTTATGCCACTCCTGCAGCAAGGCAGCGATGAGCGCAGCTTGGCGCGGCAGACTGTCGATGATGATGTGTTCATGCGGGGCGTGGGCGCCATCGCCGTGGGCGCCGAGGCCGTCCAGGGTCGGGATGCCCATGGCGGCGGTGAAGTTGCCATCGGAGCCGCCGCCCGTGCCGGCTTCATAAATTGTCAGCCCATGTTCTGCGGCGATGGTGGCCGCCCGCTCAAACAACTCCGGGCGCCTTTCCATCGGCGGTCGATGGGCGCCGCGCGCGCAGGTGACTTTTGCACCCGGCATCTTCGGATACAGGCTCGTCAGCGCCTCGTGCAGATCACGCATGGCTTGCAGCGTCAGCGCGCGCGTATCGATATGGGCGCGAACGCGAGCCGGTATGACATTGCCGGCTGAACCGCCTTCCACCAGGGTGATCGAAACCGATGTGCCCCCTTTGAGATCGTTCAACTTGTTGATTTCCAGGGCTTGCTGGGCAAATTCGATGATGGCGTTGATGCCTTCCTGGGGCGCGATGCCGGCGTGGGCGGCCCGGCCCTCAACGGTCAATTCGTATTTGCCGCCGCCCTTGCGCCAGGTCTTGATGGCGCCCTCTTTGGTCGCCGGCTCCATGACCAGGACCAACTCACAATCGGCCGCCTGCGACTTGATCAGGTCTTCGCTGAATGGGCTGCCAATTTCTTCATCGCTAGTGAGCAAGAAATGTATCGGACGCTCGGGCAATGCCTCCCATTGCTGAAGGGCGCGGATCGCCTCCAGCGCGATCACGGCGCCGCCTTTCATATCGAGCGCGCCGGGACCGTAATAACGGCCGTTCTCGCTGCGAATCGGCATCGATTCCAATGAACCGATTGCGTGAACGGTGTCGAGATGGACCAGAAAGAGATAGGGCTTGCCCGGCGAGTTCGCATTCCAGCGCGCCAGTAGAAAGTCGCCGACCTCGGCTTGCGGAAAGCGCTCTACCGAATCGGCATTTGCGCGCTTAACCTGCCCTTCCATAAAGTCGACCAGATTGTCGACGCGGCGCTTGTCGCGGGTGAAGGATTCGCGCTTCACCATCTCGGTAAGCTGGCCGAGCATGGCGGTTTCCCGCCCACGAAAATACTCCAATAGCTTGGAAATCCCACACCTCCCCTATTCC
>CBDBFY010000004.1:0-44056 GCA_965205125.1 Phototrophicaceae bacterium | reverse complement strand
GCCAGGACACTATGCAAAAGGATACTGATCTTGATCGCTTGCGGCGCGCGGAAGGGCGCTGTCAACCAGTTGAGCGGATAGTACGTGCCGAGTTGCGGATTGGCCAGCAAGGGCAAGCCCATGAAAAGGTCTGTCGTCCAGAGGGGCAATTCGCCGGCGCGGAAGGCGGCGTTGCGCGCGTCCCAATAGGGATAGAAATAGTTATACGTATCGCCCCGAGCCAGGATAAGATCGCTGAACGTCAAGTGCCGAAACAAGATCAGCGTCGAGCATATGATGAGCAATAGCGGCAGGAATCGTCGCAACCGGCGCGCGCTCATAGGCTGTCCTGTTGATCGCGCTGGTAAACCGACCACTCGGCGCTGCGCAGCAGACCGCGCGCAGCCAGGGCGAGGCGTATACGGCGCTGCGCGGGTCCCTGTCTGCGCTCGCGCTGATATTGCCGCCAACGCTCGTGAGCGGCGGGTCCCCAAAGAAAATCTTCAATTTCGTCCGGCAGTTGGAGGTCCCCGGTATTGCCCCAACTATGCCAGGCATCCTGTTGCGCCCGAGGATGGGCCGGGCGCAGATGACGCCATTCGCCTCGACGCAGGAAGATAACGTTGACCTCGATATCCTCGCGATCGCCCCCGGTGTTGCTCAGGTTGTCGCCATGGATCAGAAAGTCGCCGCCGTTGCTCTGGCCGGGATGAAATCGGGCATGGGCAATGGCGCGACCGGCCCATTCCATATCGCCCGCTACGCGAAAAGCTTCGTCGAAAGGACCAACCCGCTGATAGAGCGCGCGACTCATCATGAAGAAAGGACCAAGGCCCTTACCCCTTGCGAAACTGTCGGGATCAAAGAGCCTCGGCACGTCGAGGCGCTGCTGCTGAGGAAAGAGGCCAAGGCGTCGTACAGCGCTGACCCGCGTGAAAGGGAAATCGACCAGGTTTGAGCCGCCTTGCAGCGCGCGGGCGCCCTCGATAAATCCCTCAGTCGAACGAATATCATCGGCGTTCCAAAAGGCGATGTAAGGCGTCTGAGAGGAGGCGATGCCACGATTCCAAGAGGCATACAGCGACTCGCGGGGCACATAAACCGGCGTCATGCGCCCATAGTAGTTAGCGTTGATTTCGCGCGTCAGCAAATCGATCTGAGCTCGCTCATAGTCCGAGGCGTCGTTGGCGATCGGCAAATAGTGAACCGAGAGGCCAACTTCACTGACTTGTTTGGCAAAGCCGAATACAGCCGCCGTAAACCTGGGCAAATGCGGCTCGCAATGATAGAGGGAAGAGATCACGGCGACGGACATCGATTGGGCATTCCCTGATGGTTAGCAGTACCAAGTCAGTCGCGCGAAAACTGATTGGCAATATGTAACAAGAGTGGGCGAGCCACCGGCTCGCCCGTACAACGTTTCGATTATTCTGTCAATTTCTTTCATAGGGCAGTTATTGTCATTACTTTCCTGGAAATACTGTCCTGACAACCTTATCAGATTACAGGCTTTCAAGAAATTCAAGTGTTGCTCTGGGTCACGCTTGCGGTAGATGAACCTCGTTAAGATTCTTCCCTGCAGGGTGGGATGAACCTCCCGGCCTTGGCGCGTTGAGCGATTATGCTCAGTTGCCCAGCTTCTTGCGGGGAGGCGTCGCGTATGACAAAGCCTTGGCTCATCCCTGGTCGAGCACCTGCCTGGTTGTCAAAACGGTGGCGAATTCCTGGTGCAGTTGCGCCAGCGCAAGGTCGTGAACTACATCGGCGGGATAGTGGCTGCCGTCGAAGCTTTGTTTTTCATGCGCTGCCGTGGCGTCTGCCACCACAACCGTCTCGTATCCCAGATCGCCCGCCATGCGCGCTGTGGTCGACACGCAGTGATCGGTGGTCAAGCCGACGATGACCAGTGACTGAATCATAGCCCGCTCCAGTCGTTCGCGCAGATCAGTGCCAACGAAGGCGTTGTTGACCCTTTTCGGAATCACCGGTTCCCGGTCCCGCGGCGCTACGACAGCTTTGATGGCATTGCCCGGCAATTCCGGTCGCAGCGGAGAATCACTTTCGGTGGACATGTGCTGGATGTGGAAAACCGGACGTCCTTGACGGCGCCACTCCTTCAGCAGTCTCGCCATGTTGGATTCGGCATCGGGATTGTTGCGCTTGCCCAAACGCGGATCGTCCAGTCCCTCTTGCACATCGATGATAATCAGCGCTGGACCTTGGTCTGCTGACATGGGTTCCCTCCTTTTGCGACTATCGTAAATGGTCAACGGAACTAAGTTTAGGGTCTTTCAGGATCTTCGATTTCCCCTCCCCATTGTCAAGCCCGCAAGCCCGCTTGTTCCGTCTCATATTTGATAAACCGCGTCGCTCATGCGACGAGAAAGTCTGTGATTTTCTGTGAGCGCGGCATTCCTGTGGATGATTCGCCGCTCACGCGCCGAGCGGCTGTGGTAGAGGCGACGAACCGACCGCAACCATCAATTTAGGCTAGGGATTCATGTCATGGGCATGATATAATGCTGCGATAATCGCGATGAAGCGGTGGAAATCATGCTTCAGGTTGTATCCTTCAATATCGGCGGCGCCCGTGGTATGCGGCCCGCGCCTCATGACCACGAACAGTTGGCGCAGGATGCCATCAGCACTCTCAAACAGGTGATCAATCCGGGACAGCCGACAGTGATCGCGCTGCAAGAGAGCGGCGTGGCCATCGTCGACGGGATCCAACGAAATGTGGGGCGCAGCATGGCGCGGCATTTAGGCGAAGATTATGAAGACGCATTTGCCGCCGAAGTCTCCATGTGCGATCACCCGCATCCAAACTTATGGGATCGGCCGGCCTTTCGTCGCATGATACAAGCCGCCGAAGGCAACGCTATTGTGACCAATCTGCCGATCGCAGAGTGGTCATGGGGCAGTTACCCGAGCCACAACCATTGCGGTATGGCAGGTTCCTGGGCGCGCCACACTTGCATAAGCCGCGCATCGCTGTACAGCAGCGGCAACCGCGATACGCAGCCGCGCAACTTGATGGTCGCTTCCCTGAACTACCGTGGCATCCCGCTCTATTTTCTCAATACCCATCTCGGCGTGCTTATCGGCGAAGATCGCCGCGACCCGACCTTCGAGCGTTCGCGCACGGCATCACATATGCGTCAAGCGCAGGCGCGGGAGATCTTGCATGTTGTGGAGGAACTGAAATGCGCGGACCGGACCAACGAACAGCCCGAGCGCGCGATCTTGCTGGCCGGGGATTTCAACGCTCAGCCCGCCACGCCGGAGATGGAAATGCTGCAGCGCCATTTTCGTCTATTGACGCCGGAGAACGAGCGGAAAGAACTGTGGACGCATCACAGTCACCGCATCCTGGTCGATCATATCTTGCTGCACGATCCCGCGGATCAATTTGAGGTGATTTCCTGCCATATACAGAGTAAGATCCCCTTCGACGATTTGACCGACCATCGTCCCACGGTTGGCATCTTCGCCCAGGCATAAACTGGGCGCAGGTTGCGTATATTTTCTGTGAGCCAAGTTCTAAACTTGTGTGCGGCTTTTATTCATTTGACCGCAAGAGTCTCTCATTGGCCCGCTTCTGGCGCTGACTTTTGTTGCGTCTGTTGAGATGCTTGTGCATATCGAGGAAATAATCGAGCGTCTTCTGCTGCGCGACTTCATCCGCGGCGTAGGCTTCCGGGCCCCGTTGGCGGCGTTGCCGCGTCACCTCGTATAGAAACAAAGCCGCTGTAACCGACACATTCATGCTCTGCGCGAGCCCCCGCATGGGAATTGTCACCAGGCGATCGGCGGATCGCAGCGCCCTGGCGGAAAGTCCGTCCTTCTCGTTGCCCAGCAAAAGGGCGATTTTCGGCTGGCTGAGGTCAGCCTCGAAAATAGACTCCGCATTTGGATCAAGCGCGGTGGCGACGATATGCCATCCTTCCTCTTTCAAGGTTCGCAAGGCTTTTTCGCTGCCGTGGTGCACGCGATAGTTGAGCCATTTATTGGTCGCGGTCGAACTGTTCTTGCCCACTTCTTTGGGGTCAAACTCGGGATGCGTATCGAAGATGATGTTGATCTTTTGAATGCCGAAGGCATCGCAACTGCGGGTGATAGCGCCCAGGTTGTGCGGATCGAAGACATCCTCGATGATGACGGTCAATCCCGATTGACGCTGCCGGGCGATTCGGCGTAGCTTGTTCAGGCGTTCTTCGGTGGGCATGTCACGCGCTTCAGGGGGCCGCAGCGCCCGCGGTCAGGCGAAGAGGCGCGACAATTCAAGTTCAAAGCCGGGCAAGACCTCGTCGCCGGATAGGATATCCTTGGTTTTGAGGGTTTCCCGTTTTGCGCGCTGCGCGCCTTGCGGCCTGTGGATTTCCACGGCGCTTTGCGCTGGCAGCACGATCCAAACCAGCTTTGTGCCATGCCAAAAATAGATTTGCGCCTTTTCTCTCAGTTGCTTAAGGGTATCGTTAGGCGAGCGGATCTCGACGGCGAGGTCGGGCATGAGCGGGACGAACTTCTCGGGGAAGAGATCGGGCGCGCGCTCGTGGCGGATGAAGGCGACATCGGGCAAGAGCAGGGTATAGCGGCTATCATGGGGATGGTAGCCTGTTTCGACCGTGACAATACCCAATGCCTGCGCTTCAGCGTACTCATCAAGAAAGCGAGCGAGTTTTGTGGCAATGCGTCCGTGTATTCCGCCTGGTCCCGACGTCTCGACAAGCACTCCATCATGTATTTCCAAACGCTTCTGTTCGTTTTCTGGCAAACCGTAGAGATCCCAGAGCTCGTCCGCGTCATAGAGCCGCTGCTGAATCGCCATCGTCGTTTTAGTTTCTTCTCCACCTTTGCCGTAAGCATAACATAGTTCGATGCGCAATTCACTTCCTCGCGAAATCGACTCGGTGTAAGTCAGAGCAATCGCACCTGAATTATTACCTCCAAAATGTGCTGATTTCAAAGGAAAATTAACCACAGAGACCACCGAGATTTAACCGCTCGCTTGCCAAAAAGGAGACAATGTAGGGGCCGATTCTGTGAATCGCCGGCAATTTTGCACCCTCTTTTGCATGGGCGACACAAGGGGCGCGTAGACACAGCCCGCCTGTCGCCCCTGCATTTCGTTAGATTTATGTGACATTCGACATATATTGGTTCTGGTGCGATTGCTCTGGTGTAAGTCCCCGCGATTCGTCGCTATAATGCAAAATGTTAGATAGTAAAAGGCTTCTTACTATGATTGGCGAAACAATTGGTGTACTCACGGCCGGTGGAGACAGCCCGGGCTTGAACGCGGCAATCCGCGGTATCGGCAAAGTAGCAATCGAACGGCATGGCATGCGCGTGGTTGGCTTCCGCGATGGTTTCCGCGGCTTGATGCAAAACCGCGTCGAATGGCTGGGTCCGGAGCAGCTGAGCGGGATTCTCACCTTGGGCGGCACTATCCTGGGTACGAGCCGCGATAAGCCGCACAAGATGCCCATCGGCGGAAAAACCCTCAACATGATGGATGTCATGGTCGAGAATTACCGCAAGCATGATCTGGCGGCTCTGGTTTGCCTCGGCGGCGGCGGCACTGCCAAGAACGCCTGGCGCCTGGCGAAAGAGGGCATCAATGTGGTCTGCTTGCCCAAGACGATCGACAATGATGTCAGCGGCACCGATGTCACTTTCGGTTTTGATACGGCTTTGAATATCGCCTCGGAAGCGATCGATCGCTTGCATTCCACCGCGCACAGCCACCACCGCATCATCGTCTGCGAGATCATGGGACATAACACTGGCTGGCTGGCTCTGGGCGCTGGATTGGCGGGGGGCGCGGATGTGATCCTGATCCCGGAGATTCCCTTCAACATCGAGGTAATCGCCGAGTCGATCCGCGCGCGCAGCCGCGGCGGCAAGCGCTTTAGCATTGTCGCCGTCTCGGAAGGCGCGATGACGCAGCAGATCGGCAACAAACTGCTCGACGCCCGCGCTCGCATCGAAAAAGCCGAAGCCGAAATCAAGAAATGTGCCGATGACAAGAACAAGCTCAAAGCGGCTAGGAAGCGGCGCCGCGAGGCAAGGGCGGAAGCGGCAGCGCTGGAAAAAGAACGCAGCGGCGGCACCCTGTTGCTGACGAACGAGCTGGAAAAGCGCACCGGACTGGAATCGCGCGTGACCATTCTCGGTCATGTGCAGCGCGGGGGCGTGCCGTCGCCGGCCGATCGCCTGCTGGCGACGCGGCTGGGCACGGCCGCGTCCAATTTCATCGCCGCGGGCGAATCGAACATCTTGGTTGGTGTCTGCGGCAATGATGTACGAGCCGTGCCGCTGGGGGACGTCGTCGGCAAGCGCAAGAACGTGCCGCTGGATCACCCCTGGTTGCGGACGGCGCGCGATCTGGAGATCTGCCTGGGCGACGCGGTTTGACCGCGCTCGATTTATGAAATGCCCTCCCGCACAGTCCTGACCATATCCGCGGCGGCGTTGGCGAGTATATTCGTATCCGTCATCACGCTGACGATCCTGTAGCCGCGACGAATCAATTCAAGGCCGTGTTCCGGACCTGCGGCGAAGACCCCGGCGATCACCCCATGCCGTTGCGCAGTCGCCAGAAGTTCATCCAGCGCGGCGTCGATAACCGAGTCAGACGAGTCCAAGCCAGCTTGGCCGGTCATGGTCAAGCGCAGATCCCCGATGCCGATGAAGACGCCGTCCAATCCCTCGACGCTCATGATCTCGTCACGATTGTCATAACCCTTTTGCGTCTCGATCATCGCCAGTGTGATGATGGTATTGTCGGCGTGTTCGGCATAATCGGCGCCGGCGTAGACGCGGGCGCGCGTTGGTCCCAGGCTGCGATAGCCTTGCGGCGGATAGCGGCAAGCGCCCACAAAAGATTCACATTCTTCGCGCGTTTCGATCATCGGACAGACGATGCCATAGGCGCCGGCGTCCAGCAGCTTCATAATGTCGCCCGGCGTATTCCAGTTGACCCGCGCCATCGGCACTGCATCGGTCGTCGAGATAGCTTGCAGCATCTGTATGGCTGTTTCCATACCCATCATGCCGTGCTGCATATCAACTGTGAGACTGTCCCAACCTTGATTCGCCATCACCTCGGCGGACCAGGTGCTGGGTATATGCAGCCAGCCGTTCAAGGCGGCTTTGCCTTCTGCCCAAAGCTCCCGCACATGATTTTCGCGCATCTTCCATCCTTTCGTGTTTATTGATAAACTAAAAAACCAGTATACGATTGTAGTGACGGATTTCCAAACTTGAGAACGTGATTAAGCCAGCAACCCAGAGCAAATGTGAAGCAAATCAGGCAACCGCACTGACATGCGCTGTAATCCAATAGTCGCAGAAGGAGAATAACGTGGAAAACCTGGCTATTGAAGGAATCAAATTGCTTTACGGAGTTGTTGCCGACAAAGAGGCGAACGAGCGTTTGGAAGATTGTCGACAGCAAGAATTTGAAGGCGAGGAACTTGAGGGGCATCATCCACAAGCCAAACGAGTTGTCAGCACCCTATTTGCAGTCATTGAAGAAGCTGGGCGCGCGAATAAGGAGGGCTGGCTCTGTGTCAAGTCGCATCTGCCCAAGTCCGAAATGAGTCGACGGGTTTTGCTGGGTTATCTGCACCAGAATGGATGGCGCTGGACACTAGAAGAAACTGCGGTTTTCAATGTTGGGCAGATTGAATGCACCCTTTACACCGACGGTGTACTGCATTTCAAAAGGCTGGTCGTGTAAATGGCGAGACTAGGTTCTTTGTCTCCTATGTCAACGAGAACATGATAGCAACCCACAGCTTAATGTAAAATCATTCCTCCCCATCCCCCATTTTGATGAGATAGACGCGTTGTACGCGTATTATCTTTGCTCGTTCTGTTTGCATTGACAAGAGACCTGTGGCAACGACATTATGTACGCCAGCAACATCAACAAGATAGTCCTCATCATATTCTTTCAGCGCTTTCATCTTTACATTCACGCCTATGCCTTGCTGCTGCTAGGTCGCGGATTGAGCTTGGTGCAGATCGGCCTGATCGAGTCGATTGTGATCGGCGCGATATTCCTGATGGAAGTGCCCACCGGCGTTCTGGCGGACCGCGTCGGTCGCAAATGGTCAATCTTCGCGTCCACCTTTCTCTTGATGAGCGCCGAATTCATCTTCATCTTCGCGCGCGGATTCGAATGGTATGTGTTGATCGCCCTCTTGACCGGCACCGGCTTCGCCTTCGCCTCTGGCGCGATGGAAGCGATGATCTATGACAGCTTGCCCGAAAAAGGGCGCGAGGACGCGATGAAGCGGGCGATGGGCCGGGTGAATAGCTTCGCGCAAATCGCCTTCGTCATAGCCCCTGTGCTGGGTGGTCTGATTATCGGCGACGCCTCGCTCGAGAATTTCATCCCGGCCATCGCCTTGACGGTTCTTGCGCTCTTGTTTGGCCTGTTCGTCTGTGTAACGCTGCGCGAGCCGCCAATTGATTCGGCGGAAAAAAAGGCGGGCAGCATGACCTTGCTTCGCGATGGCGTCTCCTTGCTGCTTAGGCAACCGCGCTTGCGTCGGCTGGCGCTGCTGGTCGTTTTCACATCGCCCTTTACCGGCGCCATGGTGACGACCCTCGGTCCGCCTTATCTGGTGCGGAACGAGGTTTCACCCTTCGTCATCAGCCTCACGTTGTCCCTTGGCAGTCTGCTGGCGGCATTGACACAGCGCTACGCTTACAAGGTCGAAGAATGGTTGGGCCAAGCGCGGGCGATAGCATTTCTGATTCTGCTGCCCGGAGCGCTGTATTGGATTTTGGCGGCGGTCGCTGGCCCCATCGCGCCTGTCCTGGTCATAATCCTGATGTATGGCGTCAACGATATGAAGGCGCCGCTGTTTTCCGCCTATCAAAACGCGCTGATCGAAAGCAAGAACCGTGCGACCGTCTTGTCAATGATCAGTATGTTCCTGAGCTTGTTCCTGGCGCTTGGTTTGCCGGTCTACGCCGCTATGGCGCAGCGCTCCCTGAGCCTGACATTTGTCGTGATGGGGCTGGTCATTGTGTTGGCGGGGCTTTTGCTGGGGGTGCATCGCTTGACCGAAGCGAAAGACACAGTCTGATTCATTTGACAGCGCGTTCGAGATTATAGACCTCGCGCTTGCTGTAGACCGCGCCGCTCGGTTTCAAGTCGCTTTCGTAAAGCGCGAACTCCGTAACGGGGAATGGCTCGGTGAAAAAGTCCATGTGCGCGCGTATCCAGGTTGAAGCCAGCCCGCGGCGCAACGGTTTCTTGAAGCGCATCAGCGTAATATGCGGGTGAAAGCGCCGGCGCTCGCGTTGGAATCCCTCGCGCTCCAGAGCCACCCCGACCGCTTCGTACACGTCGCGTAGCGGCGGGGTATTTTCCACGCCGGCCCAGATGACCCGCGGTCGCGCTTCAATAGGGAATTGTCCCACGCCGGCGATGCGCAGGTCGAAAGCGGGCGCGTCCACCTCGCGCAGAGTACGCCCGTAGGCGCGCGCAACCGCTTCCGGCACGTTGCCGATGAAGTGCAGGGTCAAGTGCAAAGCGTCGCGGCGCGGCCAGCGCCCGGGCGGCAGATCATCCTGGCGCAGTCGCAGGATAGCGTCTTTGCTGTCTTCGGGCAGGTCGATGGCGACGAAGAGGCGGGGCATACATGCACCTGATTTGCAATGTTTCTGTTTGGGATTATACTCCATACTCACATTACAATAAAAAGACACGACGAGCTAAGGAAACAAAGCGAATATGCTCAAAAAGGACATCGCAACAAGTTTTCTTCAAATGGTTTGGTCAGACACGGTGTCTGAGGCTTACGAAAAATATATTCACCCCGACTTTATTCATCACAATGCCTACTTCAAGGGCGACCGCGAGACACTCCTCAGAGGAATGGACGAAAGCGCGCGGCAGTTTCCCGACAAACAATGCCAGGTCCTGCGCGCCCTCGAAGATGGCGATTTGGTTGCCGTCCACAGCAAGGTTGCGCTCGACCCCGAGCAGGTATTTTCTGTCATTCACATTTTTCGATTTGAGAATGAAAAAATCATCGAAGAGTGGGAATCGGTTCAAGAAGTCCCAAAAGATTCACCAAACGAAAACGGAATTTTTTGAGGCTATACAGTTAATTCGAATTCCTCCGCCAAAAGATCCGCGTGCATATCCATATTCTCTTGCCATACAACCTGTGACATCATCAAGCAGAGCGGTCGCAGCAAAATGAAAATCATGTCAAAAAAGGGATCTCAAAGGGCTACAAAGGGATCTTGACAGCATTGCTTGGACATTTCTGACATCTTGTAACCTTTAATAATCCCGAAACTGATTCTGGCGCGATTGCTCCGCCTGCAAAGTACTTTCGGCGTAACACTTGGAGAACGCTCAATTTGCCATGATCGAATTGGCCTTTGGTTCGACCCTTGCTGGATTGGCTATCCTCTTGTGGGTCTTCGGTCGCTGAGAAGTAATATGGTCAGCATGGGCAGATTTAGGATGCGCGGCAGATGGTCGACTTGGCTTTTCGGCTTCGTTTCCACAATCTGTGGTTTCTTGATGATGCTCACTGGCGCGGCGGCGGTCCTGTTTCTGGATATGGAACTCGTGGAGGTGATGGCGAAAAGCGGATTATTTATGTTCGCCGTCGCCTGGATTCTTGCCCTCATATTTGAGTGCCTGTATCGGATCAGTTGGCGTCTGGATCCGACTTATGCGCCGCAGGAGTTGCGTGACACATTGAATACATCGCATCACGCCCGGAGGAAACGCAAGTTGAAGCGAGAAGATGATGATGCTGTGAACGCCGGCCTCATCGCGTCTTTAAGTAAACTAGCAAGAACTGCAACGAATATGTTCTTGTTATTTGGCTCACAGTTGTTTAGTCGCGTCATGACCCCGCCCCGCTCTTGGGACAAACAAAACCTTTGGCATGCCGACGAGGGAGGCGAGGAACAGACCCGCAGGAAGTCGAACACCGTGGCTTACGTTGATCACGAAGACCTTTTTCGGGAATCACACCGAACGGATGCGGATATCACAGCGCTGAATGTCCAGGACCGAGAATAACCGCTCATCTCGCATCGCCGCCTCTAGCGGCTGCGAATCTATAGCTGTAACACTTCGCAAGGCTGTGTTATGCTTTTCGGCGAAACAACCGTCGAAATATGCTGCTGATACATGCGTAAAGGTGGGAGGACATGAACTGGATCGTCAAGAAACTGGGACTGATGATTTGCCTACTTTTGCCAGTATCGCCGCTAATATGTATCGCGCAAGCTGAAGAGCATTGCGACTTCGCGGACGAAACAATTCTGCTGGGCGGCGTCGTGCCTTTGTCGGCCCCCGGCTCAGTCGCCGGCGGCATCGGCATGAGATGGGGCTTGGAGCAAGCCGTGGCCGATATCAACGCCGGCTGCGGCATTGAAATTGACGGCGCGAATCATCGCATTGACCTCGTCATTGCCGACTCGGAAGGCGTCTCTGAATATGGGCAACTGGTGGTTGAGCGTCTGGTCTTGCAGGATGGCGTGCGCGGCATCGTCGGCTTTTATCACAGCGCTGTGGGCCTGGCGACGATGGGCATGGTGGAAAAGTATCGCATCCCAACGATTTATGCCCACCCGCGCAACGACCTCATCAGCGCCGCTGGCTATGACGGCTTCGAGGGCGATCCGCCGCGCTTCGACGACGGCGTCGACTATGTCTTCCGCACCTCGCCACCCAGCTCGATTGTCGGCAAGGTTGTCACCGACTGGCTGATCGAGCAGGGCGTCGAGGACGTGATCCTGATCCTGGAAAATACCGACTACGGTCATCCGGCCGCGGCGGCGGAACGCGCGCACCTGGAAAAAGCCAGCGTGCGCGTCGACCAGTTGGAGATTGAACTGGGCACCGAAGACTTCGTGCCTATTCTCAGCCGAATCTACGCGCGGCCGCGTCTGCCGGACGCCATACGCATCCTTGTCAGCGGAGAGACTTCGTACAACCTCACGCAACAGATGGCGGAGCTCGGTATCGCGCCCACCGCGGACACCATTTGCGTCACCAACCATCTCGCTTTTCAGTCCGAGCAATATTGGAACACCGTGCCCGATGGCAATTTCTGCGCCTTCGACCGCGTCGGCACCATCCCCAGTCTATACAACGACATGGCCAAATCCCTGGATCTTCGCTACCGGGAGGACTTTGGCGACGTGCTGGTCAGCTTCGCTATGGAAGCCTATGATAGCCTCTGGCTGATGGCGGACGCCATGGAACGCGCCGGAACTTATGAGGACCCCGATGCCATTGTCAGCGCCCTAGAAACGGCAGATATCACATTGACGCAGGGTCATTATTATTTCGACTACGGGAGCCACAATCCCGTATTGCCGGAAGGCACGCCAACATATTTATGGCACCAATGGCCCGTGCCTGTCGTGACAGTCATGCAGTACTTCGAGCAAGATCAAAACGCCTTGGACGCGGCGGTTGTCTACCCGCCGGTGTATCAGACACATGGCACATCATATTTTAAGCCGGGCGGCTAAAGCCATGCGAAGCAGCTGAAAGCGACGCGGCCGCTGCGCTGCGCCCGCCTTGCGCTGTCTTTCAAGCATAATGCGATACGCTTATATTACAGTGGCGCGCCTCCGCGCCGAAAAACATAAGGGGTTCTAATGTCAGGCAAATCACTGGCCGCGCTTGCGCTGCTATTCCTGCTGCTGACGAATGCCAGCTTGGCAGGCGCGGAAGATAATTGTGAATTCGCGGAGGAGACGGTCAAGTTCGGCGCTTTCGCGCCGCTATCCGCGCCCGGGGCGGTGGTGGCCGGCGTCGTCATCGACTGGGCGGTGCAGCAGGCTGCGGAGGATATCAACGCCGACTGCGGCATCAATATCAATGGCGTAAATCATCGACTGGCGGTCATCACCGGGGATACCGAAGGCATCTCCGAGCGTGGGCAGGCGGTGGCCGAGCGCTTCATATATGAAGAGGGCATTCACGGCGCGGTCGCTGGCTTTCACAGCGCGGTTGCGCTGGCGTCGATGAGCATCTTGCAGGAAAACCGCATCCCGACGGTATGGGCAGGTCCCTGGAACGACAATATCACCGCCAACGGCATTGTCGAATTCGAAGGCAGGCCGCCGCGCGTCAACGACGGCGTGGATTATATCTTCCGCATCTCGCCCGCTTGGACGATGGTGGGCTCGGTGATCGCCGACTGGCTCATCTCGCTGGACGTTGATGATGTGATCATCCTGGCGGAAAACACCGATTTCGGGCAGCCGGCCGCGGCGGATGAGAAGGCGCGGCTGGAAGCGGCAGGCATGCGCGTCGAGCAATATAATATCGAGTTGGGGACAGAAGATTTCATCCCCATTCTCAGCCGTATTGAATTGCGCCCGGAACGGGCTGACGCTATCCACATCATCATCACCGGCGATACGGGCCTCAACCTCAACCAGCAAATGGCGGAACTGGGCATCGCGCCCAGCGCGGAGACCATCTGCATCGCCGGCTACGATGCCGAGCAATCGACGCAGTTCTGGCGCAGCGTCGAAGACGGCAACTACTGCGCTTTCAACCGCACCGGAATCATCCCCTCCCTCTTCAGCGAACTGGCCGCCGAAGTCAACCGCAAGTACGAAGAAACCTGGGATGACACCGCGCCCAGCTTCGCCATGGAGCCTTATGACAGCGTACTGCTGCTAGCGAACGCCATCGAACGCGCTGGCGGCTTCACCGACCCCGACGCTATTGTCGCCGCACTGGAAACATCGGATGTGGAACTAGCGCAGGGGCGCTATTACTTCGATTATGGGGGCCACAATCCCGATCTGCCGCCTGGCGCGCCAGCTTTCTTGTGGCATCAATGGCCCGACCCCATCATTACCGTCATGCAATACTTCGAGAAAGGTCAAAGCTCGTTGGACGCGGCGGTCATATACCCACCCATGTATCAGACGCACGGCACATCTTACTTCCGACCAGGCGATTAGCCGCTTGCGACATTGACATGCGCGGGATGTCTTCCCGCCTTTGATATTACTATCCGCTTGCTTTGTTCATAGCGCTGCCATTAAGATAGTAATATCGTAATAGATGAAAGCTCAACCAAAATATTCTTCGGGAAGAGGAGGATGGAATGATTTTCAAGAAACTGTTTTGGATAATCTGCGCGGCGCTGTTGCTCACGCTCGCGCCGATGGGAGGCCTTTACGCCGACGGACATTGCGATTTTGCCGATGAGGTCATCAAGTTTGGCGGCATTGCCCCGCTTTCGCCCCCCGGCTCGACCGGCGCTGGCGTCATCATCGACTGGGCATACCAACAGGCGGCGGACGACATCAACGCCGACTGCGGCATCGAAATCGCTGGCGTCAATCACCGACTGGAAGTCATAACCGGCGACAGTGAAGGCATTTCCGAGCGCGGTCAGGCGCTTGCCGAGCGCTGGATATTTGACGATGGCGTGCATGGCGTGGTCGGCGGCTATCACAGCGCTGTGGCGCTGGCGCTCATGAAAGTGACGCAGGAGAACCGCATTCCGACTTTGTTCGCCGGTCCCTGGAACGACAATATCACTGCCAACGGCATCATCGAATTCGAGGGCAGGCCCCCCCGAATCGAAGATGGCGTCGACTATATCTTCCGCACATCCCCCGCCTTTTCCATGGTCGCGGTGGTGGCGGCGGAGTGGATAATCGAGCGCGGCTTGGATGATGTCATCATCATGACCGAAAACACCGACTATGGCATCCCGGCCGCCGCCGACGAAAGGGCGCTGCTGGAAGCGGCTGGCATCACGGTCGAACAATATAACTTTGAATTGGGCACGGAAGACTTCGTGCCGATTCTCAATCGCGTGCTGACGCGCCCAGAACCGCCGGATGTCATCCACGTGCTGGTCACCGGGGAGACGGGCTTCAACCTCAATCAGCAAATGGCGGAGCTCGGCATCACGCCCAGCGAAGAGACCATCTGTTATGCCGAGAGTTTCGCCGGCGAATCCGAGCAATTTTGGGCGGCCGTCCCCGACGGCAACTATTGCGCATTCACCCGCGTCGGCGCCACGCCAGCGCTTTTTGGCGAGATCGCAACGGAATTGAACGCGAAGTACACAGAAACCTGGGGCGGCGTCGCGCCCAGCTTCGCTTTGGAGCCCTACGACAGTGTGCGTTTGCTGGCGCATGCGATTGACGTCGCCGATACTTTCACCGACCCGGACGCTATTGTCGCCGCCTTGGAAACCGCCGATGTCGAGTTGGCTCAGGGGCGCTATTACTTCAATTATGGCAGCCACAATCCCGATTTGTCCGAAGACGTGCCGGCCTTCATGTGGCATCAATGGCCCGACCCGATTGTGACTGTGGCGCAGTACTTTGAAGAAGGGCAGAGCGCGCTGGACGCCGCCGTGGTTTATCCGCCGCTCTATCAGACGCATGGCACGAGCTATATTGAATACGGGACGACACCCTGATTTTGCGCTTGGCGCCGTAAAAGCGCTATAATCGCTCGGACTGACGGGCGGGTTCATGGCCCGCCCGTTTTGCGTCTCCTGAAACGAGTTAGGAACTTTCGATGTCTTTCCCGATACTGAGTGAAGAATTCCGCATTCGCCGCTTGGGGCGCCCTGAACGCAAGTTGCGAATGGTGCTCGATACCGATACTTATAACGAGATTGACGACCAGTTCGCGCTTGTATATGCGCTGCTCTCGCCGGAGCGGCTCTCTGTCGAGGCGGTTTATGCCGCGCCTTTTCACAACAGCCGCTCGGCGGGACCGGGCGATGGCATGGAAAAAAGCTATGACGAGATCCTGCGCCTGCTGGATTTTTTGGGGCGCTCCGCAGATGGCTTCGCCTTCCGCGGATCCACTGAATACCTGGGCAGCGAACGGCAGCCGCAAGACAACGCCGCGGTCCGCGATTTGATCGACAAGGCGCTTGCCAGCCCGGCCGACGACCCGCTCTACGTAGTTGCCATTGGCGCCATCACCAATGTCGCCTCCGCGCTGTTGCTAGCGCCGGAGATCATCAAGAAGATCGTGGTAGTCTGGCTGGGCGGGCATCACTTGAACTGGCCGCATACGCGCGAGTTCAACCTGGCGCAGGATGTGCCGGCGGCGCAGGTCGTGCTCGACAGCGGCGTACCCTTTGTGATTGTGCCCTGTATGGGCGTGACCTCTCACCTGCTGACCACGCTGCCGGAGTTGCAGTCAACCATCGGCGGGACCAATCCGGTCGGCGATTACCTTTGTCAAATATTCAAAGAATATCGTCCCGATTCTTTCGGAGCGTCCAGCGTGATATGGGATATCTCGACCATAGCCTGGCTGCTCAACAGCGATTGGGCGCCGAGCGATCTGGTGCATAGTCCCGTGCTTACCGATCAAGTCACCTGGAGCGTCGATCAATCGCGGCATCTGGCCCGGGTCGCCAATTTCGTCCACCGCGATCCTATCTTCCGCGACTTGTTCAAGAAAATCCGGGCGCTGTGAACCAGTTGAAAACCAGGTTTGCAAGCATCGGCCTGTGCCGCTGTGGGTGATACTTATCGTCGTGTTCCACGGAATACCTGGGGCAAGATACCAAAAGCGAAACTGTGGTAGGCTCTCAGGAGCTAATAAACGCCCGTCATTCCCCGTTCTCATGAAACAAGCTTACGCAGCATCGCGAAGGCTGATGCTGAACTCCCGCGTTTTGTCTTTGCCCGGGCAACTGCTACAATAACTGTGTCAGCAAGGATGCTGAAAGGTTCATGCGCTATATGGCCGTTCAACAGCAATACATCACGGCTGATCGCTTTCTCGAGATAGTCGAGCAACCACAAAATCAAGACCGCGTCCTGGAACTTGTGGAGGGAGTTGTCGTCGAGATGTCGAAGCCGACCGCTGGACATGGAGAAATTATTAGCTGGCTAAATATTCGAATCGGCAGCTTCGTCATTGAGCAGGATCTCGGACGAATTTGTTCTGGAGACACTGGCTTTATCCTGGAGCGAAATCCACTTGGCAGGGACACTGTTCGAGGGCTGGATTTCGCGTTCATCGACAAAGCTAAGGCATCGGGACCATTGGAATACACTTGGTACGAGACGGGACCCGGTCTGGCTGTCGAGGTGATTTCGCCTAACAATCGCGCGGACGATATTCACCTGAAAGTCATGCAACTCCTGAACGCGGGCACGCGTCTCATCTGGGTGATTTATCCCGAGAGCCGCACAGTTGTGGCGCATACGGCAAGCAGCGCTAATACGCTCTACGAGGATGACACGCTCTCCGGCGGCGATGTGCTGCCGGGTTTTGAAATGCGGGTCGGTGATATCTTCCCGAGTTGACGAGACTCATACAAAGTACTACACAAAGTCTGGCCGCCGACTCGGCTGGCGCCGATGCGCGCCAATAACGGACGACAAATCGAAACATCCTTAGTCGGGAATCCAAAAGCGGCAGAAATAAGGGCGACTCACAGGGTCGCGTAGACACTGACCGTCAGCCGCCCCTACAATTACTATCTATTTTGGGAATTTGCCTAGCTCTTGCCGTTTGAGCCATTGCTGCCATTGCGCCCGTTGGATCGCCGAACGGGACGCTTGCGCGGCAGCTTCATGGGCAATTTGTGCCGCCGCACCCCATCGAACTGGTAGAGCGCGTTGGCGACGGCGCCCGCGGTCGGCACCAGGCCAATCTCGCCGACGCCTTTCGCGCCATAGGGTCCGTAGGGATCGGGCACTTCGACGCCGATGACTTCCATTTCCGGCATCTCCCTGGCGCGCAGGATGCCGCATTTGCGCAGCATGGTGCTCTTGGGTCGGCCGTCTTCCATGGGCAGGTCCTCGCTGATGGCGTAACCCAGACCCATATGGATCGAGCCTTCCAGTTGGCCCTCGAAGAGCGTGGGGTTGAAGATCTTGCCGGCGTCATGCGCGGCGATGATCTTTTCCACTTGACCGGCCTCGTCCAGAATCACCACTTGCGTGGCGTAGCTGTAGCTGTAATGGGTGTAGATCTTCTCGACCATAGCCCCGGGCTTGGTGGTCCAGTCCACCGTGAAGGCGCCGACGTAGCGCTTGCCGACGAGTTCCTCCAGGGAGTGCTTCTCCAGGTCGGCTTTGAACTCGCGGCAGGCGTCGATAATGGCGTTGCCAATCAGCGAGGTCGCCCGCGAAGCGGTGGTCATGCCGGTCACCATCTCGGATTTGGTCTCGACGCGGACCTCAACCAGCGCGGGATCAAGGCCGGTTTCGGTCACCAGCGCCTGCACCGCCATGGTATGCACGCCTTGTCCCATCTCGGTCCAGCCGTGGTCGATGATAACCTTGCCGCCCTCGGTCACGCTGACAGTCACTTGCGATGAATCCGGCATGCCGTTGCCGATGCCGGTGTTCTTGATGCCACAGGCGATGCCGGCGAACCTGGCGTTGCGGAATTCGTTCTTGACCGCTTCCAGCGTGGCTTTGGCGCCAGCGCCTGCTTCGATGACCTGACCGGTGGCGGTCATATCCCCGTCGTCCAGCGCGTTCTTGTAGCGGAATTCCCAACGGTCGAAGCCACCCTGTTCACAGAGATCGTCAATGCAGCTTTCCAGGGCGAAGGCAGTTTGATTGACGCCGAATCCGCGCATGGCGCCGCAGGGCAGGTTGTTGGTATAGACCGCCGTGCTTTCGATATCGGTGACCGGGAAGTTGTATGCGCCGGTGGCATGGCCCGCCGAGCGTTCCAGCACCTTCATGCCCACCGAGGCGTAAGCGCCGGTATCACCGACGAAACGCCCTTTGCAGAAGGTCAACATGCCGTCGTCGTCGCAGCCGATGGTGTACTCCATCCAGATCGGATGGCGCTTGGGGTGCATGATGATCGATTCGTCGCGGGTCAGGCGCACTTTCACCGGCTCGCCCATCAGATAAGCCGCCAGCGCCGCGTGACCCTGTACCGACAGGTCTTCCTTGCCGCCAAACGCGCCGCCGTTGGAGACTAAAATAACGTTCACATCGGCTTGCGGCAAGCCGAGCAGCTTGGCGATTTGCACGCGATCTTCGAAGACGCCTTGCCCCTGGGACAGCACTGTTATGCCACCCCTCTCGGTCCCCCCATCGCTATGGGGGCTAGGGTAAGCGATGCAGGCTTCAGGTTCCATGAAGCCGTGTTCGATCATCTGCGTCTCGTAAACGCCTGTGGTGGTGTATGCCGATTCCGCCATTGCCGTTTCCAGATCGCCGCGATTGGTGATGGATTGCGAAAGGACGTTGCCGCCTTCGTGCACTGAGGGGCTTTCGGCGCCCAGCGCGGCGTGCATATCGGTGACCGCTTCCAGGATTTCGTAGTCAATCTCGATCAACTCCACCGCTTCCCGCGCGATGGCGTCGCTTTCCGCGACCACAAGCGCCAAGACATCGCCGACGTAGCGCGTGGTTTCGCCAACGCCGATCATCAGCGGCCAATCCTGCTTTATCAAGCCAATATGCTTGTCGCCCGGCACGTCCTCAGCGGTGAAGATGCGGGTGACGCCCGGATGCGCCAATGCTGCGCTCAGGTCCATCGACTTGACGACCGCGCGCGGATGATCGCTGAACTTCAGCGCGCCGATCCGCATGCCCTCCATGCGGATGTCATCCACATAGCGATGCTGACCCAGCACCAGATCGCCCGCCTGATACTTGGGCAAGCGCGAACCGATGCGCCCGTCGCATTCGGGCATGGGCACTTCCTCTTCGTTACGGATGGCGTCGGCGGCCGTCTCAATCGCGTTGACGATTTTCTTGTAACCGGTACAGCGGCAGAGATGCGGCGTCAGCGCCTTTTCGATCTCGGCGCGCGACGGATCGGGATTGCGGTTGATCAGGTTGTTGGCTTGCATGACGATGCCGGGGATGCAGAAGCCGCATTGTACGCCGCCCTCGGTGACAAAGGCGTTGGCGAAAACGTTCTGCCGATATTCGCCCAGCCCTTCGGTGGTCGTCACCGACTTGCCGGCGATCTTTTCCATTTTGGTGACGCAGGAGAGCAAAGCCTTGTCATCGACCTGCACCACGCAGCAGCCGCAAGCGGCTTGCGGGGCGCAGCCGTCTTTGGGGGAGATGATGCCCATGTCCTCGCGCAGGACGTTCATCAGCGGGCGCGCGGGGTCGCCGTCGTACTGTGTCATTTGTCCGTTAAGCATGAATTCAATCATTTGAAGTGTCTCCTATCTAATATGCGTTCAGCACACCAGGCACTTTTCGATAGGTTCACTCGACCTAACGCCGCGAGTCACGACCTGCGACTGTATGCCCTATTATGGTGAGTTTTGCAGAATTTTTCAAATATTTCTTTGATTTCACCACAGAGGCGCAGAGAGCACAGAGAACTTGAACAAATAACTCTTTGTATTTGTGGTGAAAATACTGCAATAGCCGCAGAATTCACCTCCTCCCTGGCGCCGGGTCTTAAGAACTGTAAACGGGGGCCAAATCGTGCGCTCACACTATACCGAGCAAAGACTGATGCGTTACAATTTCAGATATTTCTCATTGATGAAAACTGGACAAACTATGTCACTTTCGGACACTGTAAGGCGAGTCTTCCAGAATGAATTCGCCGAAGACCCGGCATTCATCGTGCGCGCGCCGGGACGAGTCAACCTCATCGGCGAACACACCGATTACAACGACGGCTTCGTTTTCCCCATGGCCATCGACCGCGCGACCTTCATCGCCCTGCGACCGCGCGCCGACAAGCGCGTGCTTGCCATTTCGCCCGACATGGACGACCGGCGCGAGTTCGCGCTGGATGATCTGCGGACCCCGACAGAAACGGAGTGGATCGACTATCTGGTCGGCGTAGCCTGGGCTTTGCAAGAGCGCGGCTATGATTTATGCGGCTGGGAGGGCGTCGTCAGCGGCGATGTGCCCATCGGCGCGGGATTGTCGTCGTCGGCCGCCTTGGAACTGGCGACAGCGCGCGCCTTTTATGAGGTCTCCGGTTTCGCATGGGATGCCGCGGCCATGGCGCTAGCTTGTCAAGCCGCCGAGAACGAATGGCTGGGCGTCAAGTGCGGCATCATGGACCAGATGATCTCCGCCGCCGGCGTCGAAGATCGCGCCCTGCTCATCGACTGCCGCAGCCTGGAGACCGCCACAGCGCCGCTGCCGCCGAACACGGTCGTGGTCATCCTGGATACCAATACGCGCCGCGGCTTGGTCGACTCGGCATACAACGAACGGCGCGCGCAATGCGAGGCGGCGGCGCGGCATTTCGGCATCAAGGCATTGCGTGATATGGATCTGCGAACGTTTTTGGAGCGGGAGCGGGAACTTGAAAATGTGATCCGCAAACGCGCAAGCCATGTCGTCAGCGAAAATACCCGCGCGCTGAGCGCCCGCAAAGCCATGGAGGCGGGCGATGCCGATATGCTTGGTCAACTGATGATCGCCAGCCATATCAGCTTGCGCGACGATTTCGAAGTATCCAGCCCGGCGCTCGACGCCATTGTCGATTGCGCCAATGCCGAAGCGGCTTGCTACGGCGCGCGCATGACCGGGGCCGGCTTCGGCGGTTGCGCCGTAGCTCTGGCGCAAGCGGAAGCCGTTGAGACATTCGTGGCTCGCGTCGGCGCCTGTTATCGCGAAGCGACGGGAAACCAGCCGATCATCACCGTCACCGGCGCGAGCAAAGGCGCCGAAACGGTCTATCCCTAGACAGGGCAATCACTTCAAATTATTTTTTCGCCACAGAGACACGGAAGTAAATGCAAGTAAATTATGCGAAAAATAAGCCGCGTGTAGGGGCGACATATCATGTCGCCCGTCGATGCGATGGCGCGGTTTCGGGCGACCAGATTGGTCGCCCCTACGGGATTCGATTATTTTGTAGTTTTCTATATTTCATCAAATTATTCGCACGACTTACTTGCATTTACTTCTGTGTCTCTGTGGTGAAATTCTGGTTTAATTCCGACGACTTTGTCGCGCGATGATTTTTGAAGCGATTACCCTGTATCCCTAGCGCTTATCCCTTGACCGCCCCCGCCGTCAGACCTTCCACGATGCGGTTTTGGAAGATCAAGACCAGCGCGACCAACGGAATGGTGACGACCATGGCCGCCGCCATAATTTCGGCGATCGGCTCTTGCTCGGAGAATTCGCCCGAGAATAAAGCGAGGGCCACGGGCACAGTTTGCGCCGAAGGATTCGTAGCGGTGAAGTTAAGGGCGAACAAATATTCGTTCCAGGACTGCACAAAAGCCAGCAAGCCGGTAGTGACAAGGGCGGGCGCGGTCAGCGGCAGCAGGATGAGGCGGAAGGTCTGGAAGGGCGTGCAGCCGTCGACTGTGGCCGCTTGTTCGATCTCGGCGGGCAATCCCTTGAAGAAGCTGGTCAACACCCAGACGGTGAAAGGCAGGGTGAAAACGGGATAGGTAACCATCAGGGACAAGCCGGTGCCGAAGAAACCAAGCTGGCGGACGATGGTATACAAGCCCGACAAAATCGAGATGGCCGGGAACATGGTCATGGAGAGCACGACATAGAGCAGGACGACGCGCCCGCGGAAGCGCAGCCGGCCCAGCGCGTAGGCTGCGAAGGAACCGGCGACCAGAGCGAATATCGATGCCGCCGAAGAGACGAGCGCCGAATTGCGCAGCGCCAGCAGGAATGAGCCGCCGCGAAAGACGTATTGGTAGTTCTGCAAGGTGGGATTCCGCGGCAGGTAACTGGCGGTTTGGAACATCTCGTTCTCGGTTTTGAAGGAAGTGGCGAAAGCCCAGTAGAAGGGGAAGAGAGCGTAAACCGCGACTATTATCACCAGGACGTAGAGGAGCGCTTGTTGCAGCCGCCCTCTCAATTCTTTGGCTGTCATGCCGAAGATGCTGTTGACGCGCGGGGCTTTCTGAACCATATCAGGACTCCACATTCAAAAGGCGCACGTAAATGAAGGCGAAGACCGAGATGAAGATGAAGATAATCACGCTGATGGCGGAGGCATAGCCATCCTGTTGATTGCTGACAAGCGTCTCGAAGTTGTATGTCGCCATAGAAAGCTGCTGCCGCCCGAAAAGCACATTGAAGAGGTCGAAGACGCGCAGGGCGTCCAGGGTGCGGAAGATGAGGGCAATGGCGATAGCGGGACGCAGCAGGGGCAGCGTGATCGAGAGGAAGCGGCGTATCGGATTGGCGCCATCGACGGAAGCGGCTTCGTAGAGATCGCTGGGTATCACTTGCAAGCCGGCGAGGAGGAGCAGCGCCATGAAGGGCGCCGTCTTCCAGACATCGACGATGATGGCGGTGGGAATCTGCAAGGATGGATCGGACAGCCAGGCAAGCGGCGCTTCGATGGCGCCCAGATCCAGCAGAATCTTGTTGAAGATGCCGGCGCTGGTGTCTTTGAGCATCAGCTCCCAGAGGCGCGCCGAGATCACTGTCGGGATCGCCCAGGGCACCAGCATGACGGCGCGCATAGCGCCGCGCCCGCGGAACTTGGAATTGACGATCATCGCCATGAACAGGCCGATGAGCAATTCCAGCGCGACAGAGATGACGGTGAAAATGACGGTCGTGATAATCGCCTCGATGAAGTCGTCGTCCAAGCCGCTAATCGCCGCCGATTGATCGCCGCCGACCGGTATGTTGACAATCGTCCGATATCCGGCGCGGAGCAATTCGCGGTCAATCGACTCCCAGCGAATGCTGCCATTGGCCCGGGTATCGCAAGGACCGCCAGTGACGCTCTTCTTGCAAGCTACGGTATCAACGCGGAAGGTCAGCAGGTTGAGATAATTCTCCAAGCCGACGAATTGCGGGACTGCGCTGCCGGCGAAGCGCTTGTCGGTCAAGCTGCGGATGAAAGTTTGCTCGAGCGGGCGCGCGGCGACCAGGACGAAAATGGTCAGCGTGGGGATGAGCATGTTCCAGGCTAAGCGCGTTTCGCGGCCGAGCAGGGAGTCATCGCCGCTGAACAGCCGATCGATATTTCGGTTTAGCCAATGCCACAGTCCAAAGACTATCAGCGCGGCAATTAATGCCGGCGCAATGGCAGTGCTCATGCTGCCCAGGTCAACCGTCTCCCGATCCATCGCGGCGCTGTTGACGAAGTTGAAAACCGTGAGCGCGATATAGGCGACAAGCCCCATGCCCAACCACAGGATTGCGATGCGCGCCCAATAGGCGACGCGGATATTGCCGCCCCGCAGCCGCAGGCCGATCGCCATAAAAGCGGCGCCCAAAAACGCGAAGAGCGCCGAGACGATGATGCCAAAACGTTCAAGATAAATGAGCAAGAATGATGGCGCTTGCGGGTCTTCCTCCGATGGCGTCCAATTCAATGCCAGCTGAATGGCTTCATCGTTGGCGACTGTCAGAATAAAAAAGATGACTGCCAGCGCGCCAATCACGATCATGATGACGCTGAGCGCAGAAATCTGTAATTTGTTCCGAGCGGGATCTGCAGCGTGATGCATTGCGATTCCAATGAACGCTGAACGGAAGGGAGGGTCCCGTAGCTACGGGACCCTCGCGGAATAGATCTAAGCTCGCCTTATTGGCCCAAGAGATCGGCCAAATCCAATTCGAGCAGTTCCAGCGCTACCTCAGCGTCTTCTTCCCCAGTGAGAATGGAATGGACGGCGTTGAAGTAGAGGGTGGATACGGCGTTATAGCGATCCTTCGAGAAAGTCGACGGCCGCGCGGAGGTGATTTCCACCAGATCGGGGCTGGCGAAAGGCATAGCCGCCTGAACATCGGGATCGGCATAAAGCTCGAGGGCAGCCGGCGGCGACGTGGTATCAAGGGCGTAGCCCTTTTGGCTGGCGACGCTGGTGAAGAAGATGGCGAAAGCTGAGGCCGCTGCCGGATTTTCGGAATACTTGGAGACGCCGATATGCCAACCGCCAAGGGTGGAGGCGCCATGGCCGGAATCACCAGCGGGCAGAGGCGCCACATCGAAGCCCGGGATGTCTTCGCTTTGTCCGCTGAGAACATAGGCGTAGGGCCAGTTGCGCATGAAAGCGGCATTGCCGGCATGCCAGACGGCGCGGGAATCTTCTTCCTGATAGCCGACGACGCCAGGCGGGCTGATCGTGCCGACCCAGCCGGCGGCTTGTTCATACATTTCCACAGCGGCGTCGCTGAGGGCGCTGATGGTGCCGTCGCTCTGCAGGAAGTTCTCGCCAGTGGCGGAGACATGCCATTCAAGGGCGTCGCAGGTCAGGCCTTCGTAGGCGTTGCCTTGCCAGACGTAGCCCCAGAATTCATCGTTGCCTTCGGCGCGTTCGCCTTCCTGGATTGCCGCGGCCACTTCTTCCAACTCGTCCCAGGTTGCGGGCGGCGCGTCGTAGCCGTACTTCTCCAGCAAGTCGGTACGGTAGTAGAGCATGCCGAAACCGATTCGCATCGGCAGCGCCACCAAGCGGCCGTCAACCGTATCGTTTTGGATTAGCGCCGGCAATTGGGCGTCAATATGGGATTGCGGCGCGATTTCGCTCAAGTCGATCAGATGCTCCGCCAACTGGCCGGGCCAAATGACGTCCACGCGAATGACATCAAGGTCGCTGCTTTCCGCCTCGAAAGCTGTGAGGTAGAAGGCGATCAAGTCGGTTACGTTGGCGGCGCCTTCGTTACGCTCGACCGTGATATTGGGGCAGACTTCTTTAAAAGCGGAGATGATGTTGTCTTCTCCAACGGGATGGCTGCCGACCGGGTCGCCGAAGAACTTAATGGTGACTTCTTCGTCGGTCCCGCAGTCGAAGTCGTGCATGTCCGCCCATGCCACGCCAGCCGGAATGGCAAGAACAAAGACCAACAGGAGCAGAATGAGTTTACGCATTGCTAATTCCTTTCATTCAAAGCGTCAAATCGTACGAAAATGAAGGCTTTCCAGCGCTGTCATCCTTTCTACTCTGTTATGTAACAATGAATATCTCCATTCGGATGGCAACCGAAGGAGCGCCTTCCACTATCACAAGGCAGCGCGATCAACCCAAATCGGCGAGCTCCAAGCCCATTGACCGTTGCGCTGGCGAACGCGCGCATAATACCAGTCGCGGGAGGTCCCGTCCGATTCATGCGCCAGGGCGACCAGTCGCTGGCAGTTTTGTCGCGGCGCTGCCTGATGAAAAACAAAAGCGGGCGCGACAAAGCTGCCGGTATAGAAGGACCGCGCTCCGCGCGTCAATTCCGCCAGCGAGAGCGCCGTCTGCGCACCGTTGATTCTAGCATGTATTTCCGCGCCTAATCCACCGTCAATATGCAAGGTCACAGCTTGCATGGCCGCGCTGCGCGCGGTGGCATTGCGAGGACTGCGCGTCCGCAACCGCAGGCTGCCATCCTCTTTGACAAAGAGATGGCTCCAAACGCAGGAATCGTCGTCTTCGAGGTCCGGCATGGCAATATCCTTGCCGCGCAGATGCGGCTCGACTCCCAGTAGTTCGCCGCCTTCGACAGACAACTCCACCTCCCAATCGGTCAATGACTCGCGCTCGCCCCAGCCCAGTTCCAGCCGCAGCTTGCACGGACCGCTTCCGTCATAGATTGCGGGCGAGATCGCCTCCCGGTGAATCACGCGGTTGTTGTGCAAGATATCAATCGTGTCTATTGTCGAGGGCGCGTCTACCGCTACCTCGATGTTGCGTTCATAACTGTAAGGCACCACCGCGCCCATGGGCGCGCCGTTGAGCGCGAATCGCAGCTCGATGCGGTCCCCGGTGAGGGCATAGGTTCGCCGGCGACAGATGGCTCCCCAAATGGCTTCGCGACTTAAGTCCTCCGCCCATACCGCCGCCAGTCCATAACCATAGTTTCCCGGGTGCGCACTGTGATCGTCGGTCGATCCGATGAAGCCGAATATGTGCCCTAGTTCAAGTCCGTACTGCACGGTGCTCCTTTGGTCGCGCGGACCCATCGCATGCAGATAGGCCGGCTCTGCATCAGTCGATTCCGATGCGCCGTGAAAGGACATGATTTCCACCACCGGGGATAACTCGCTACTGAAGCTGCTCCAATTGAGGCCGCGGAAGTCCTGCTTGTATCCGATATGATGGGGGATCACCAGGCTGGGATGCGGATGCCGCCGCAGGCGCGCGCGCAGTTCTTCGAGATGCGCGGCGTGAAAGATCTCCGGCGTGGCAATATCTCGAAAATAGACGCAGTGATCGCCATAGCGCATTGAATGCCATTCGAAGCTGGGAAAGGCGACGAATTGGCCTTCGCTGTTCGCCGCTTCCATCGCCCCGAGATAATCGCTCCAGGCGGCGCCGGCGCGCTGAAAACCGCGTTGATGGTAATCGACCAGATAGTCGAGGCGCGGATCGCCCCTGGGCATATCGTCCCAGTGCCCGTGCAATGTCACGCTGACGAAGTCCAGTTGCAGGCGGGCATTGTGCAGGGCTTCCGCCAGCGTGCCCCTGCCATAACTTAAGCCGCAGTGATTGTGAATGTCGCCGTAATACAGCTTCAGACCCGCGTATGCGTCCACGCTGCTCCTCTGGTTCAGTTCCTGTGATAAGGGCGCCACGATTATACCCTAAGCTATGCTATAGGGACGCCTTCTTCAGAGCAATCGCAACATAAGCAATAGTTGTCGAATGCCACAAAAATATACGATTTGTGTGGGTGTTTCAGCGGGTCGCGTAGGGCGCGTAGACACAGCCCTTCGACACTGACCGTCAAACGCCCCTGCATGTCCCTTTTTTGGCGGGCAAAACGTTAAATCTCTGTGCCCTCGGCGCCTCTGTGGCAAAAATAATTTGATACGACTGCCCTGGACACCCTGGTTCTTAGCCGTTGAGAATCCCAACCGACCTGATAAAATCACGGTTCATTCCTGATCCGAAACGGGGAGACCCTGGAGACCTTGATGAACGGCGACGCTGCATGGCGTATCTTCACCGATGTGGAGGCGGCAAAGCGGAGCATCCTGAAACGGCATTCGCTGCGCGACACCGATGTGCCCGAGGCGCTCATTGAGCGCTCGGTCTCGATCTTTGGCGAGCGGATCATGCCCGAGGAAGCGGTTCGCCGCATTATCCGTAGCGTACGCGAGCGTGGCGATGGAGCGATCAGCGAGTGGAATCGCAAGATCGACAACACCAGCCCCGATCGCCTCGATGTGTCGCCGGAAGAGCTGAACGAGGCTCTGCGAGCGATCGCGCCGGAACTGCGCGGCGCGCTGACACAGGCCGCAGAGCGGATACGCAGCTTTCACGAGAAGCAGCCGATCAGCAGTTGGATCGATGCCGGGGAAGAGGGGGCGCTCGGCCAACTGATGCGGCCGGTCGATTCGGTCGGCGTGTACGTGCCTGGCGGAACGGCGCCCTTGCCGTCTTCGCTGTTGATGAGCGTCATTCCGGCGCAAGTAGCCGGTGTGCCGGAGATTGTCGTCTGCACGCCGCCCGGCAGCGGCGTCGGCGACATCCATCCGGCGATCCTGGCGGCGGCGGCCATCACCGGTGTGGAGAAGATCTACCGTATCGGCGGCGCTCAAGCCATCGCCGCCATGGCTTATGGCAGCGAAACCGTCCCGCGCGTCGCCACGATCGTTGGCGCGGGCAACCTCTTTGTCACGCTTGCTAAGCAGCAAGTCTACGGCGATGTCGGCATTGATGGCTTGCTGGGACCGACCGAGACCTTGGTCATCGCTGATGCCGGCGCCGACCCCAAGCTCGCGGCGGCGGATCTTTTGGCGCAAGCCGAACACGATGTGCTGGCTTCGGCGATTTTGTTGACGCCGAGCATGGCTTTGGCCGAAGCGGTCCGGAAAGAGATATCAAAACAGGTCGCGTCGCTGGAAAGACAAGATATCGTCTTTGGGGCGATGCTCAACCGCAGCGGCGCTGTCGTCACCGCCGATCTGGACGAAGCCTTTCAACTTGCGAATGACTATGCCGCCGAGCATCTTTGTCTGCTCGTCGACGATCCCTGGTCCTGGATCGGCAAGGTGCGCAACGCGGGCGGCATCTTTCTCGGCGAACATTCATACGAAGTGCTGGGCGACTATGTGGCTGGCCCCAGCCATGTCATGCCCACCGGCGGCACGGCTCGTTTCGCCTCGCCCTTGAATCTGCTGCACTTCGTCAAAGTGACCAGCTTGATCGCGCTCGACAAATCCAGCGCGCTGGCGCTCAGTCGATCGGCTGAGATCCTGGCAAAAGCCGAAGGACTGACGGGGCATGCGGCGGCCGCAAGGCTCCGCCGAGAGATGGGCGCGCCATGAGCGAAAAAGTGCGTATCCGCCGCGATGTCGAGTCCATGAGCGCATATACGCCGACCACATCGCTCGATGTCTTTGCCGAGCGACTGGGCATGGCGGTTGGCGACCTGATCAAGCTGGACGCCAACGAGAACCCCTTTGGTCCCTCGCCGCGGGTCGGGGAAGCGCTGGCGAATCTGCAGCATATGAATGTTTATCCCGATCCCGAATCGGGCCGCCTGCGCGAGTTACTGGCGGCATACATCGGCGTTCCCAAGGAGCAGATACTTTGCGGCGCCGGCGCTGATGAGCTGATCGAGATCATCTTGCAGCTTTTCATCGAGCCGGGCGATGTCGTCATCAATACGCCGCCGACCTTCGCCATGTACGGCTTCGACGCGCCGCTCTATCACGGTCGGGTCGTCGATGTTTATCGCCGCGAGGATTTCTCGCTCGATGTGGACGCGATTGAAGCTGCTGCGCGGCGGCGTCGCGCCAAACTGCTCTTCCTCTGCTCGCCCAACAACCCCAGCGGGGACATGATCGACACCGGCGACATTGACCGCTTGCTCGAGTTGCCTTTGACCGTCGTGGTCGACGAAGCTTATATCGAGTTCGCCGAGAGGGAGAGTTTGGTCACCCGCGTGGGCGACGCGGGCAACCTCATCGTCTTGCGCACCATGAGCAAGTGGGCGGGCCTGGCGGGCTTGCGCGTCGGCTATGGCGTCTTCCCCGGCGAGCTTATGCCGCAGCTCTGGAAGATCAAGCAGCCCTATAATGTCAACCTGGCAGCCGATATCGCCGCCCGGGTCTCGCTGCAAGACGTCGAATTCTTGATGTCGCGGGTCCAAGCGCTGGTCAAAGAGCGGATGCGCATGGAAATCGCCTTCGCCGAATTGCCGATGCTGTCGCCGTATCCGAGCCAGTCCAACTTCGTGCTGAATCGCGTCATCGGCATGACCGCTGAGGAGTTCCGCGATCGTCTGGCGCGGGCCGGCATCATCGTGCGCTATTACGACAAGCCGCGCCTGGAAGATCATATTCGCATCAGCGCCGGGACTCCGGAGCAGGTCGACCGCCTGCTGCAGCTATTGACGCAAATCACGATATCATAGGCGCGGCGGCTTCGTGCGTCGCCCAAGCCGAAATCACCTGACAAGCCCTTACACTGCTCTTCAATTCGGAATGCACAGCGATTTCCTTGAAAACAAACGGCGACAGGTGTTTGCCACTCGCGATTGCTTGTACCCTTTTCTCTCTTCAGCTTTGTGTTAATCTTTGGTGCAAGCGCGGAAAATGGCGACATGAGCCGTTCACAGGCTCACAAGTTGTTCGCGCCCATGACTCCCAGGTCACGCATCCCGCGAGGATTGACCCTATGAATGAACGAAAAGCAAGGATTGAGCGCAATACAAAAGAAACGCAGATTCAATTGGCGCTCAACCTCGATGGCAGCGGGCTTGCCGAGATCAACACCGGCATCGGCTTTTACGACCATATGCTGCACCACATTGCCTTGCACGGCCTTTTCGATTTGAATATCAGCGCGGCGGGCGACTTGCATATCGACAGCCACCACAGCATCGAGGACATCGCCATCTGCCTGGGACGAGCGATAGACGAGGCTTTGACTTCGCGAAGCGGCATTCGGCGTATGGGCAGCGCCTACGTGCCGATGGACGAGGCTTTGGCCCGTGTGGTCGTCGATTTGAGCGGACGCCCCTACGCCGTCATCAATGCCGATTTCAGCACGCCCCTCATGGGAAAGATGCCGACCGACCTGGTCGGCCATGCCCTGGAAACCATCGCCGTACACGCCAGGATGAACTTGCATGCCGAAGTCCTTTACGGGCGTAACGATCACCACAAAGCGGAAGCGCTTTTCAAAGCCTTTGGACGGGCTTTGCGCCAAGCCGTGACGCTCGATCCGGGGCGGCAGGGCGTTCCCAGCACCAAAGGCACACTCACGGAGTAAGACATCATGCAAGAGTTTGTGGACTTCAGCAAACAGCTCGCGGGCGCCAGCGGCGATATCATCAAGCGTTATTTTCGCAGCGACATCGCCGTGGAAACCAAGTCGGACGAATCGCCAGTGACCATCGCCGACAAACAAGCCGAAGAGATCATGCGCGAGATGATCATGAAAGCGTATCCGGCGCACGGCATCATCGGCGAGGAATTCGGGAACCACAACGAGGATGCCGAGTACCAATGGGTGCTCGATCCCATCGACGGAACCAAGTCCTTCGTCAGCGGCACGTTTTTGTTCGGCACCTTGATCGGCTTGATGAAAGACGGGAACCCGATCGTTGGCGCCATTCACCATCCGCTGACCTCGCACCTGTTGATCGGCACGGGCGACGAAGCGCGCCTGAATGACGAGATCGTCCGGGTGCGCCCGACGCGAGAACTGCGCGACGCCGTCATGCTCTACACCGACTTTATCCACGTGGGCCAATACCAGAACGGCATCGCTTTTCAACAGTTGATGGGCAAAACCAAGTTCAACCGCACCTGGGGCGACTGTCACGGTTATTTCCTGCTGGCGACCGGTTATGCCGATATCATGCTGGATCCGATCATGCACCTTTGGGACATCGTCGCCTTGATCCCGGTTGTGGAAGGCGCCGGCGGGACGATCACCTCCTGGAACGGCGGACCGCCGCTTTCCGGCAATGGCATCATCGCTAGCAACGGTCCCCTGCACAGCCAAGTCCTGCGCGTTCTGATCGCCTGAGAATAATCGTCGCTAAGACACGAAGGACACCTAGGGCAATCGCTTCAAACTGATGGAGACTGGCACGGTGCGAAATTGGACTGATTATTAACCACCGAGGACACCGAGAAAAGCAACGAAACAAAAGGGCTTGTCTTATTTCAGGCGCGCTTTTGAGCGACGGATGAAGTTTCGCTTGCGACTTTGCCATATTCAGGCGACGGATTTAGAGTAATAGTTATCAAAATTCCCTAAACTCGGTGCCCTCGGTGTTCTCGGTGGTAAAATAATTGAAGCGATTGCCCTGGAAGGACACCAAGTCCTGACCGGCGAGGGATCCGGGCGAAAAAAATCAGGCGTCAAACTGAAACAGCGAGCAGCCGCCGTCCAGCGTCAAGATGCTGCCGGTCATGTAAGCCGTCTGCGGACTGGCCAGATAAACTACTGCCGCGGCGATCTCTTCGGGTGTACCGGGTTCAACTAGCGGAATGACCTTGGCGACGCGCGCGGCGTATTGCGGTTCTTCGCGCAGTTGTCGTCCCGCCAGTCCCGCCGCCACGATCCCCGGCGCCACGGCATTGACCAGAATGCGATGCTCCGCCAGTTCCCGCGCCATCTGCTTGACCAGCATATTGACGCCGGCTTTGCTGACGGCATAGGGCGTGATCTCGGGCCAGGGGATGCTGCCAACCCAGCTCGAGGTGAGGATGATTCGCCCCGCGGTCCCGGCGGCGACCATTTTTCGCGCGGCGGCTTGACAGACGTTGAAGCAGCCGGTCAGGTTGATATCAAGATGGTTTTGCCAATTGTCCGCCGTCACTTCCAGGAAGGGCTGGGCATCGACGATGCCCGCGTTGGAGCAGACGATATCGAGGGCGGGAAGAGCGGCAATCGCGCCATCGACGGTCCTGCGATCGCGCACGTCTACTTGCTGGTAAAGCGCGCTGCCGTCGTGACTGCGCGCTTGATTCAGCGCCGATTCAGCTTCGTCGGCGGACTTGATATCCCACAGGACGACATGCGCGCCATTCGCCGCCAAATGCCGCGCCATAGCGCCCCCCAAATCGCCGGCCGCGCCGGTTACTAATGCGGTTTTGCCTTCTAGCATGTCTGTCACTTCCCTTCTCCTGGTAAGTTCGTTCCACAGCAGCAGCGAACACTTTCCCAATCACTCAAACAGGACGCGCGCGCAAGAGACGGATCGCGACGGCACACTCAGCGTTATCGACTTGTCGCGAATGGGGAGCGATTCTTGATCGACTTCGATTGGCGTAGTTTGCCATGCCTCAGTAATGTTTTGCATCGGGAAGGCCAGCCTTTGCGCTACCTCATCCATACCCAGGTTGTAGGTATGGACGATCAGCCCCCGCCCATCGGCCGCGCGTTTGATTTGAATCTCGCACTGTCCTTGCGGATCGCAAGTCAGGAAGACCCCGCCCTGGCCGAGTTCGGCGCCCGGCACACGCACGATCAGCGGCGGAACGGTGCTGTTCATGGCGAAGCGGCTCGACGCCCTCGGGTCGTATCCCGCGCTCGATGTGAGGCGATAGCGCAGCAAGGTATCTTCGCCCTGGCTGGCTTTGAAATTGGTATCCCAGTGGTTGTGCAATGCCCAAGACACCAGCGTCGCCCGGCTGCTGTCCAATTTATGCGCCCAGCGTCCGGTGGTGATGCCGCCCACTTGAATCAGCGGCGAGTCGATCGGCACAAGGGTCACTGAAAGCGACTCGTCGCCCACTTGCGCCCAGCGATGAATACCATACCAGTCACGGCAGGAGCCAGGTAACTGCTCGCGCTCCGGTTCCAGCGGCACGCCGTTGAGATCGAGATGGAATTCAGGTTTGTCGATCGCTATCGGGAAGGGCACATAGACCGCTTCCGTCAAGGTATTAAAAGTCTTGTCGACCAGCATCTCGAGTTGCAGCGCCTTTTCGTGGAAGGGCAAGCTATAGCGCGCCTTTAGCGAGCGAGCGCCCTTCGCCTCCATCCGCGCTTCAATCTGTAGGCAGTCGGGCAGACGCCCCGCCGGCATGATCTCGACTGCCGTTGGACCACTGCGCCGGAAGGGCGTATCGGCATGGCGGACGCCAAAATCTTCGCGGTCGAAATCCAGCGCGAAGATGGCTTGCCGGTCATCGGGATGATCAACCCATTCGTAGACGTACTGTCCGAAGCGCCATAGGTCATCACCGTTGACCAATTCACGCCCCAGTTCCTTGTCATACCAACTCAGCAAGCCGCCAGTGGCGGGATCAATCCGCAGGCGATACCAGGCATTTTCGATGAAGCCCTCGCCGATCATGGCGTCCGCGTTCGGCGCGATCGAGCGTGGCGCGACAGTTGCGTAACCGAAAGCGGGCAAGGAAAGGTCGATCATCGTGTCGCCGGCGGCATCGGTAATCAGCGGCGGCGCTTCGCGGTAATTGCCGACCAGGAACATCTCCAGCATGCTATGTGGCGCTGCGCCGCCCATATCCGGCGGCAGTGGATAGCGCACACGGCGATCCCAACCCAGCGGATTCAGCACCAGGTAGCGATAATTGTCCGGTTCCTCCGCTGGGTCGGCGCTGATGTACTGTCCCCAGCGCCGCCAGGTATCGCCTTCCGGCGTCTTTTTCGCGATCTCGGTGGCGAGTTTGCGGCCGCCATCCGCCAGCAATTCATGCGTGAGCCCGTAACCGCCATAGGCGTAGCTGGCTTTGCGGTTGAATTGGGCGCGGGCAAAGGGCGAGTGCGGCCGGCGGATGCTGCTGAAAGCGCCCCAGGTATGCTCGTCGTAGAGCGACACCAGATGATAGGCTTTTTCAACGAGATCGCTATCAACGCCGTCGACCTGCGCCGCCAGCATATCCAAAACCGGCAGCAGTTCTTCCGTTTGACGATTGAGACTGGTCTCGTAGATCGAGGAGCCAACGCCGTCGGCCCACCAATCGGCCCAATCGCCGGACCAAGTGAAAAGCTGGTCGCCGTATTCCTCGCGCAGCATGTCGGCGAAGCCGTCCAGCGTGGTGAAAATGAGCCGAGGTTGGCGTCCGTCCGCGTTCCAATCGCGCACGAAATCCGACATATGCGCCAGCGGCGGCCCATTGTCCACGCGGGCCGGGTGCGTGATCTGGGCATAGAGGAAATCGTAGGGATAATCTTCGCGCGCTTCGAGCTTGGCGAGCTGCGGCGGCAGCAAATCGTCGACGAAGTTCATGTCGCTTAATCCATAACGGAAGATGCCGTAGAGATAATGCGGACCGTTGAAGGTCAATAGCTGTCCGCCGCCCGGTCCCCGCCACCAGAAGGCGTTCAAGTCCGGCTCGGGACGGCGCCCGCGGTGCATGTTGATCGACATGGTCAAGGTGTTGATGCCGATGGCCGGCAGCAGATCCGCCCAGAGCCAACTGGCGCCGTTGACGTCGCATTGCATGGCCGCGCTGATCTCGAGACCGTAATCTTGGCGCAGGCGCCGCACGGGCAGCAGCGAACGCAGCATGGCCGCGGTCGAGAGCAGCGGCGTCCAGTGATATTGCATACCGGCGACCGCCATCTGACCGCGCCGATGCAATGCCAGGAAGCGGTCGATCTGGCTGGCCGGACGCGCCTGAAAATAGCGCTCGACAAAGGAGGTCACTTCGCAGGTCCACTTATAGCGCGCCTCTTCGGGATAGTCGGCGGTGGCCTCGCCCAGTTCGATGGCGCGGTCGATGAAGCCGAGATGCTGGCGAAAGACAGTGTCCTGATGATCGGTATAACCGATATCGGTATGGGTATTGCTGATCAGATATATCCGCTCGATTTTGGGCATGCTGATAGACTGCTCCTTGCTGCTTTTCAAACCATAACTAGCGCCCGACCAGGATCAAGACCGAGCGCGGACCGACCGTGATTTGCTCCTGGTTCGGCAGGACCGGTTCCCCTCCGAGCGCGTGGCTGTCATCGGGCGGGCGCAGCGCCGTGTTGATAGCCACATGCCATTTCTTGCGCGCGCCCAGCGGCGGCAGATCAAACCAAGCCGTCTCCCAATGAGCGTTCATGATGATGTAGATCATATCGTCCGGCTCTGTGCCTTCGCGACAATGCTCCCCGCATAGGAGACAAGCCAGTTGCCGTCCTTCATAAGACCAGTCCGGCTGCCAAAGTTCCCGGCCATGAAAGGAGATGTCGGGATAGCCCGATCCCACGACATCGCGATGATGAAAGTACGAGCGCCGCCGCAGGGCCGGATGCGCCTTGCGGAATGCGATCAGGCGTCGTGTGAAGCGAAACAACCCGGCGTGGGTCTCCAAGCCTTCCCAATCGAACCAGTTGAGGGCGCTATCGTGGCAGTAGCTATTGTTGTTGCCGCCTTTGCTATGCCCGATCTCGTCCCCCATCAGCAGCATGGGCGCGCCCTGGCTGACCATCAATAGGCTGAGGAAGTTCTTGATCTGCCTTTCGCGCAGATCCTTGACCTCGCTATTGTCGGTCTCGCCTTCCGCGCCGCAATTCCAACTGAAGTTCTCGTCCATGCCATCGCGGTTGTCTTCGCCATTGGCTTCATTGTGCTTGTGATTGTAGGAGACCAGATCCCGCAAGGTGAAACCATCGTGCGCGGTCACAAAATTGACCGACGCGCGCGGCCCGCGATCGCCGTAAATATCGGGGGAGCCTTGTATGCGCGCGGCAATGGCGCCGAGCATGCCGCCATCGCCCTTGACGAAGCGGCGGAGGTCATCGCGGTATCTGCCGTTCCACTCGGCCCAGCGCCCGTAAGCCGGGAAGCTGCCCACTTGATACAAGCCGCCGGCGTCCCAAGCCTCGGCGATCAGCTTGGTCTGCGCCAACATGGGATCGTATGCCAAGACTTCCAGCAAGGGCGGGTTGGGATCGGGCGCCCCCTGCCGATCGCGGCCCAGGCTGGATGCCAGGTCGAAGCGGAAGCCATCAATGTGAAACTCCGATACCCAATAGCGCAGGCAGTCCAGCAGCAATACGCGAACGATGGGATGATTGCAGTTAAAGGTATTGCCGGTGCCGCTGAAATTGTAGTAACCGCCGTCGGGTTTCAGCAGGTAGTAGGTCTTGTTGTCGATGCCGCGGTAAGAAATGGTAGGTCCGTTTTCGTTGCCCTCGGCGGTGTGATTGAAAACGACATCGAGCCAGACCTCAATGCCGTTCTGATGGCAAGCCTTGACCAGCGTCTTTAACTCCTGAGCCGGCTCGCCGGAAGCCGCGTAGGCCGCGTTGGGCGCGAAAAAGCCGATTGGGTTGTAGCCCCAGTAGTTTGTCAGTCGCTCGCCCGTCTGTGGATTGACGCGATCATTGGCGAGTTCGTCAAACTCAAAGATCGGCATCAACTCTATGCAGTTGACCCCAAGTTCCTTGAGATAAGGGATCTTCTCTTTTATCGCGGCGTAGGCGCCCGGCGCTTCCACCTGTGACGAAGGGTGGGCGGTAAAGCCCCGAACGTGCATTTCGTAAATGACCAGATCTTCCATGGGGATGTTGAGTTGCCGGTCGCCTTCCCATTCGAAGTCCTCGACATGAGGACGGGCGCGGTAGGGATAGGGGTTGTCCCAGTCGTATCCCCTCGCCCAGACATCCCGCCCGCCGATGCGCTTAGCATATGGGTCCAGCAAAATATGCCGCGCATCAAAGCGATGTCCGTTCGCCGGATCGTACGGACCATCAAAGCGGAAGCCGTACTCGATCTGGCTGTGATCCAGGTCGAACACGATCATGGCAAAGACATCGCCCGTTCGAAAAGCATCGGGAAAAGGGATTTCCACAAACGGCGCTGCGGCGCCTTTGTCAAAGAGTACGAGCGTGCAAGCGCTCGCGTGATTGGAAAAAGCCGAAAAATTGACGCCGTCCGTCATGACGGTCGCCCCGAAGGGACGCGGTCTTCCGGGACCGTACCTGAAACCATCGCGTTCGTATGTCGGGAATCTGTCCATAAGCGTATGGCGCTGCCGCTCCATAAGGATCACGCCAATTATAACGAAGCGCGACCGATTCCGAGCAAGTATTTGTAGAAATTAGCAAAACTTGGCATACTATGCTCGGTATACTTTGAACAACTTGTTTTCCTGTTCAATAGGGTGTAAAACATCACAGGTTGCATTGGGATAGTGGGACTGTGAATCAATCATCTGGACTTGCGAGAAGCGCCTGGTTCTCGCGCTTAAACCGACTTGTAGACTTTTCGCCAGTGATCGTCGCTTTGGTGCTGGCGCTGCTTGTGGCTTCGGTGTTGCTGCTGGCGCTTAATGCCAACCCGCTGGAAGCCTATGCCGCCATGTGGGAAGGCGCTGCCGGTAAAGAGAACGCTACTGCCGAGACGCTGGTCAAGGCGACGCCGATTCTCTTCGTCGGCATCGGCATCACCATCGCCTTCCGCGGCGGCATGATCAACATCGGCGGCGAAGGCCAAATGATCGCCGGCGCTCTGGCGGGCGTAACCGTCGCGCTGATTATGGGAGAAATGCGCGTTCCGCCCGAGTTAGCCAAGGAAAAAGGCGCATTTGACCTGATCATCGTCACCTGCTCATTAATTGGCGGCTTTTTGGCAGGCGCGCTCTATGGTGGCTTGGCCGGCTTCCTCAAAGCCTATTTTGACGTCAACGAGATCCTGAGCACTATCATGCTCAACCAGATCGCCGTGCAAATGATGAATTTCCTGCTCAACGGTATCTTGCTGGATCCGGCCGAGGCGGGCGTCAACAATATTCCCAAGACCGCGCGGCTGGTAACTGCGGCGCAGTTGCCGCGCCTGTCCTTGCCGATTGGCGATCCGCATCTCTTCGCGCGAACGCGCTTGCATTGGGGCTTGATCATCGCCATCGTGCTGGCGGTGATTATTTACATTTTCCTGTGGCGCACGTCGCTGGGATATCGGATTCGCGCCGTTGGGGAAAACCAGCGCGCTTCGAGCTACGCCGGCATCAACGTCAAGCGGCAGATGATGTTCTCCATGTTCCTGGCGGGCGGGTTCGCTGGATTGGCGGGCGTCGTGCAGGTTCTTGGACTGCAATATCGCCTGCAAACCGACGGATCGCCGGCCGGTTTCACCGGCGCTGCCGGCTTCAACGGCATTGTGGCGGCGCTCTTCGGCGGGCTCAATCCCATTGGAGCGATACCGGCAGCGGCTTTCTTCGGCGGTTTGTTGGTGGGCGCGCAGAAAATGCAGCGCGAACTTGGCGTGCCCGCTTCGTTGATCACCGCGGTGAACGGCTTGATCGTGGTTTTTGTCGTCAGCAGCGAAATCTTCATCTTGCAGCGCAGCAAGCGGCGGGTGAGCCTTCAGGAAACGCCGGACAATCTCGGTTCCAGCGGGGGCAAGCCGGCCGACCGCGGGCCGCCGGAAGAGGGAGGCGGCTGATGGAACTCGACGCCATTTTCACCGCCAGCGTATTCGCCTCGGCCATTCGGCTGGCTACTCCTTATATCTTCGCGGCGCTGGGCGAGACCTTCGCGCAACGCAGCGGCGTATTAAACCTCGGCGTCGATGGCATGATGCTGATGGGCGCCTTCACCGGTTTTTATGCCGTGTTCATCACGCAACAGGGAGGAGCCTTGAGCGAGCCGCTCAGTTTGCTCTTCGGCGTTTTGATCGCCTTGCTCGTCGGCGGCTTGATGGGCTTGGCTATGGCTTTCGTCAGCGTGACGCTAAAGGCGAAGCAAGGCATCAGCGGCATCGGCGTTTATCTCTTTGGACTGGGCTTGAGCGAGCTATTGTTCCAGCAATGGGGTGGGAACGCCGAAATCGGTCAGCGGCTTCCCGCGCATCACTTTCCCGATCCTGTCGGATATACCTGTGCTGGGCGAGATCTTCTTTCATCACAATCTGCTGGTTTATGTCGCGTTCGCGCTGGTGCCGATTTCGGCCTTTGTGCTCAACCGGACGACCTTCGGCTTGATGATCCGCGCCGTGGGACAGAATCCCGAAGCCGCCGACGCCATGGGTGTCAGCGTGGCAAGAGTGCGTTATGCCACGACGACCATCGGCGGCATGTTGGCGGGCTTGGCCGGGGCATCGCTATCGATCGCGTTGATCAACCTGTTCCAGCAAAACTTGACGGCTGGGCAAGGCTTTATCGCGGTTGCCTTGGTCTATTTCGGCGGCTGGCGTCCCTGGGCGGTGGCGGCCGGCGCTATGCTCTTCAGTTTCGTCAATGCCTTGCAGTTGCAGATCAAGGTGATCGGTCTGGATATTCCCTCGGAGTTCGCGGTCATGGCGCCCTATGTCATCACCATCATCGCGCTGGTTTTCGCCTCCAAGCGGCAAGAACAGCCGACAGCCCTAACCAAGCCCTACGAACGCGGAGAATAGGCGCTACCAGGTCTAACGGGACCTGCGCATTTTGAAAATTAGATCAATTGAGGGAACATCATGAAAAAGAGACTCTTGATATTTCTTATCGCCGCCCTTGCTTGGGGCGGGGATCCCGTCCCTGGCGCATGATGACGTTTTTCGCGTGGCGGCTTTGATGCCAAGCGCGATCAACGATCTCGCATTCAGCCAGAGCATGTACGACGGCTTGGTGGCAGTCCAGAAGGAATTGGGCGAGGACGCCTTTCAGTTTGACGTGCAAGACAGCACCTACATCGTAGACGACGCCGCGGTTGCCTTGCGTGACTGGGCGGCTTCCGGCGACTATCAATTGGTGATCGCGCACGGTTCGCAATACGGTCCGATCGTCGAGGAATTGGCGACGGAGTTCCCTGACGTCTCCTTCGCCTGGGGCACGCGACAAGATACCTTCGGCCTGGACAACGTATACAGCTACGCCGCCGCCTCCGATGAAGGCGGCTATTTCAACGGCGTGCTGGCCGCGCATCTTACCGAATCGCGCGTGATCGGCTTGGTCGGACCCATCGAAGTCGGCGACGGCAAACTTTATGCCGACGGCTTCGCCAACGGCGTGGCTTCTGTCGACCCGGATATCGACGTCAACATCGTTTTCATCGGCTCCTTCAGCGACGTGCCGCTGGCGACTGAAGCCGCCGAGACGCATATCGCGAACGGCGCGGATATTTTGACCGGCACCGCGCAAATGGGTCGTCGGCCCCATAGCCTCCGCCTTGGAAAACGATGTGCTCTGGTTCGGTTCCGATTCCAGCCAGGACGAGCTATCCGGGGGATATCGGCGTCGCCTTCCAGATTTACAAATGGGATGTGCTCTTGCTGGATATGATCCGCAAGATCGGCGAAGGCATTCTGGGCGGCGAGTATTATGTGCTGACGCTGGAGAACGAAGGCTTGGTGATGGAATTCGACAAAGACTTCGAGATCAGCGACGAATTGATGGCGGTGGCGGAAGAAACCATCGCCGGGATCGTATCTGGCGACATCGCGCCGATTCCGGCCATGGACGGTGACATGGCGGAGGATAGCGAGGATGAAGACGACGGGGAGGGTAGCGAGGACTGATATTTACAAACAGTCATACTCGCTGTAACATAGTTTATTCACGGGCGATTCCGCCCGGATTAAAGTCAACTGTCCAATTAAGGAGAAAGTAACGATGAGAAAAGCATTGCTTCTTACCCTGATTCTCGCCCTGTTTATCGGGGTGATGCCGAGCATGGCGCAAGATGCCTTTCGCGTGGCGGCGGTAGCGCCCAGCGCGACGAACGACCTCGCCTTCAGCCAGAGCATGTATGACGGACTGATGGCGATACAGGCGCAGATGGGTGAAGACGCCTTCCAATTCGACTTCCAGGATGGCACCTTCATTGTCGACGACGCGGCGGTGGCGCTGCGCGAATGGGCGGCGTCGGGCGATTACGACCTGGTGATTGCGCATGGCTCGCAATTCGGCTCGGTGGTTGAAGAGCTGGCGGCGGAATTCTCCGAGGTCTCCTTCGCCTGGGGCACGGACGAAGAAACTTTCGGGCTGGATAACGTCTTCGCTTATACCGCCGCGTCCGACGAGGGCGGTTTCGTCAACGGCGTGATGGCGGGATTGATGACCGAATCCAACGTCATTGGCGTTGTCGGTCCCATTGAAGTGGGCGACGCCAAGCTCTATGTCGACGGCTTCGTGGACGGGGTTGCCGCCTCCAACGCCGATGCCACAGTCAACGTGGTCTATATCCAGTCCTTCAGCGATGTCCCGCTGGCCACCGAAGCGGCGGAAACCCATATCGCCAATGGCGCGGACATCTTGACCGGCACGGCGCAGATGGTGGTTGGCGCGATCGCCGTCGGTAGCGAGAATGGCGCGCGCTGGTTCGGCACCCAAGCCAGCCAGGCCGACCTGGCCGGTGATTCCGCCGTCGCCTTCCAAGTCTACAAGTGGGAGGTCATACTGTCGCAGATGATTGGCCATATCCAAGCGGGTGTGCTCGGCGGCGAATCTTACGTGCTGACGCTGGCGAACGGCGGTCTGGTCATGGAGTTTGCCGGCTAGACCCTCTGCCTATTCACAATTAGAAGTTGCCGGGGCGGCCCGCCGGGTCGCCCCGCTTCAACTATCCGCGCGAGTCAAAACCGATGACCGAAAACCTGCTGCCGACCGGGCACCAGCCCATCGCTAAACTGGATATGATCGGCATCGTCAAGCGCTTTCCCGGCGTCCTGGCGGCCGACAAAATCGACTTCGATGTCAAATCCGGCGAGATCCACGCTTTGCTGGGGGAGAATGGCGCGGGCAAGTCCACGCTGATGAAAATGCTCTATGGCTTGTACCATCCGGACGAGGGGCAGATCCTGATCAACGGCGCGGAAACGACCATCAGCAACCCGCAAGACGCCATCGGGCACGGCATCGGCATGATCCACCAGCACTTCATGCTGGTCCCCTCCTTGACCGTCGCCGAGAACATCGCGCTGGGCATGAAGTCGTCGCGCGGGGCGCGTCTCGACCTTGATGTGGTCAGCCGGCGCGTCCTGGAGCTGTCGGATATCTACAACCTCAAGGTCAACCCGGATCTGCCGATTTGGCAATTGGCTGTCGGCGAACAGCAGCGCGTCGAGATTCTGCGGGCGCTTTACAAAGGCGCGGCGCTGCTCATCCTCGACGAACCGACCGCCGTGCTCACGCCGCAGGAGGTGGACGGCTTGTTCCGCATCCTCAATCAGCTGGCCGACGATGGCCACGCGCTGGTATTCATCTCGCATAAATTGCATGAGGTGCTGGAGATCAGCCACCGCGTCACCGTCTTGCGCGACGGCAGGCGCGTCAACTCGATCCCCACCAGCGAAGCCACCCGTCCCAAGCTGGCCGAGATGATGGTCGGGCGACCGGTCTTGCTCGAATACGAGAAAAATGCTGCCGACATTCAAGGCGACCGTCTGGTACTCGACGGCGTCAGCGCCTTGAGCAACCGGGGCACCGTTGGCTTGGATGAGGTCTCATTGCGGCTGCGCGGCGGCGAGATCGTCGGCGTGGCCGGCGTTTCCGGCAATGGCCAGCAAGAGTTGGCGCAGTGCATCACGGGCTTGCGAGAAGCCACTGCTGGCAAAGTGGTGGTCGACGGGGTCGACGTCACCAACGCGCTGCCCTCGCGGCTGAACGCCATGGGCTTGTCCTACATCCCCGAGGAGCGCATGATTGATGGCGTGATCAAGGAATTCAGCGTCGCCGAAAACTACGTGCTGCAAGATCACGGCCATCCTAAGTTCACCACCGCCAAGATCTTCATGCTTTTCCGGGTGATCCGCGACGCCTGCCGCCGGGCTATCAAGACCTACGAGATAAAGACGCCGGGTACCGAAACGCTGGTCAAGAGCCTGTCCGGCGGCAATATCCAGAAGTTGGTGCTGGCGCGGGAGCTGTCGCGCGCGCCGGGCGTGTTGATCGCAGCGCAGCCGACCCGCGGCGTCGATATCGGCGCGACCGAGTATATCCATCAGCGCTTGCTGGACGAGCGCGACAACGGCACGGCAATCTTGCTCATCAGCGAGGACCTGGACGAGATCCGCGCCCTCTCCGACCGCATCCTGGTGATGTACGAGGGTCAAATCGTGGGCGAGGTCGAGAACGTCGATGTGGATATTGAGCATCTGGGTCTGTTGATGACTGGTGGGAGTTAATCCCCCTCAGCCAGACCGCTTCCAGCCCCCTTCGGAATCTTTTTCCCATCCCGGCGGCAGATCAAGGTGGCAGGACATCGGGATAAACGGTTCTTCGGGAACTTCATCGTATTCGATATGGACTTTACTGCCCGTAACCGCACTGATGAAATTCCCTAATACGATGGTCGCTTGATTCTCAGCCCGTTTAAGAATCCCGCTCTCAAGCGCATCC
>CBDBFY010000003.1:0-3291834 GCA_965205125.1 Phototrophicaceae bacterium | reverse complement strand
CTATACTCGCGATATGGCACATATCGGAATTGATGCGCGCCTAACGCATTATCGGCTGGGCGGCATCAGCAGATACATCACGGCGATCATCAGCGCCTTTGAAGAGCTTGAGCCAGCGCAGGAAATCAAATTATTGCAGAGCCGCAAGTCCAACCGGCGATTATCCGAGCGCTTTCCCCGCGCCAGCCTGTGGACGCCGCCTCATCATCGGCTGGAGCGCGCCGCGCTTTCGCTCGAGTTGTGGCCTCGCCGGCTTGACCTGCTGCACAGCCCGGATTTCATCGCGCCTTACCGCGCCGCCCGCCGCCATGTCATCACCGTTCATGATCTCAGTTTCATTCACTATCCGGAATACATCACCGCCGAGAGCCGCCGGTACTACAATGGGCAAATCAAGGCGTCCATCGCCCGCGCCGATCATATCCTGGTCGATAGCGAAGCCACCAAGCGAGACCTGATCGATATGCTCGCCGCCCCCGCCGATCTCATCACGGTCCACATGTTGGGCGTCGATGAAGCGTTTCAGCCTTTGCCGCGCGAGACGACGGCAGCGGTCGTTGGCGCGCTGGGCCTTCCTTCAGATTACTTCCTCTTTGTCGGCACGCTCGAGCCGCGGAAGAATCTGGTCGGCTTGGCTTTGGCTTATCGCGACCTCAAGCTCGAGCTGCCCGATGCGCCGAAGCTCGTCATTGTTGGGCGGCCCGGCTGGCACTATGAGCAGTTGATGGCGGAACTGCGTATGGTGGGTATTGACCAGCATATTGAGATTCGGCAAGAAGTCTCCGATGAACAGTTGCCGGCTTTGTACAATCACGCGCTCGCCCTGGTGACGCCGTCATTTTACGAGGGATTTGGCTTGACCGCGCTGGAGGCGATGGCATGCGGCACCGTGCCGATCGTCAGCTGCGTCGCCTCGCTGCCTGAGATCGTGGGCGATGTCGGCTTGCTCATCGACCCGCAGGATACGGTTACGATTTCCCAGGCGCTGAAGACCGCGCTGACGGACGACTGCTGGCGCGAGGCGCAATCCGAGGCGGCGCGGCGGCGGGCGGCGGGCTTCAGCTGGATCGACACGGGCCGCTGCGTGCTCGAGTGTTACGACGCGGCGCTAAGCTAGAAGCGCAATGAAGATTTTGCTGCTGACACCTGACCTGCCCTATCCGAGCGAATCAGGCGCCGCCATCCGCAACATCGGCATCATTCGGGGCTTGTCGAAGGCTGGACATAGACTGACTTTGTTGAGTTTCGCCGAGCATCAGCCCGACCCGGCTGCGAACCCGCTATTTCGGCTATGCGATAGCGTACATGCAATCCCCACCCCCCATCACGGGAAAGCCAGGCGAATCGTCAATCTCTTGCTGACGAGGCGGGCGGATATGGCGTTTCGGCTGGCGAGCAAAGCGTTCGCGCGGCAATTGACCGCGATTCTAAAGGAGAGTGCTTTTGATCTCATTCAGTTTTCGGGCCTTGAACTTGGATGTTATCTGCCGCTTATTCAAGGGGACAAGGGAATTGCCAAAGTCGTCTATGACGCGCTGAACGCCGAAGCGGAATTACAGCGTGCCGTGGCGCAGGTGGATCGGCAGCGCATCCGACGGTTGCCTGCCGCCGTGTATTCGACCGTGCAGTCGGCGCGCTTGTCGCGATTCGAGGGCGGGATCTGCCGCCAGGTGGACGCCGTCATCGCCGTCAGCGACGAAGACCGCGCTTTCCTGAACGAGCACGGAGGCGCGCCCGTCACCGTCTTGCCGAACGGAGTCGCAGCGGCCGACTACGCGCCCCCGGCGGACGAGACGCGCGAGGCTTATTTGTTGGTATTCAGCGGCAAGATGGATTACCGGCCCAACGTTGACGCTGTCGAATGGTTTCATCAATCTGTCTATCCCTTGGTGCGCGAGCGATTCCCGGAAACGCGTTTGCTCATCGTCGGGCGCAATCCACATCGGCGGCTGCAATCGCTGGCGGCCGACGAGGGCGTGGAGGTCACTGGCTGGGTGGATTCTGTTCAGCCCTATCTGCATCGGGCGACGATTTATGTGGCGCCTTTGCGGATGGGAAGCGGGACGCGCTTGAAAATCTTGCAGGCTATGGCGGCTCGCTGCGCGGTGGTTTCGACCTCGATTGGCGCGGCCGGTCTTAATGAAGCCGCCCATAGCGCGATTGCGATCGCTAATGAAGCAGAGGAGTTTGCGGAGACGATCGTCTCGCTGCTGGCGGATGAGAGCCGGCGGCGCGCCCTCGGCCGGCTGGCGCAAGAACAGGCGCGCAGCCATTATGACTGGTCGGCGCTGATTCCGCGGCTCCTGCGGGCTTACCGGGAGATTGGACTTGGATAGAGATTCGCTGGCTATCCGCAATCAAGGGCTGGTGCAAAAGTTGCGGCAGCCGTCCAAAATGCACCGTTTTCGCAACGCTATGCTGGGGATCATGGCCAAGGCGCCGGCGCCGCCCCAAAGCGCTGGGAGCAATCGCCTTCTCATCATCCGGCCGGATCATTTGGGCGATATGCTCTTGACGACGCCGGCGATCAAAGCGATCAAGTCGCAGCGCCCGGAGCTCAGCATTCACGTGCTTTGCGGCGACTCTTGCGCCGATATGCTCGCCCATTTCGACGAGATTGACCGGGTGCTGACGCTGCCCTTTCCGGGATTCCAGCGCGGCGGGGCGGCGGGCGGCAATCCCTATCTGCTGGCGCTGCGATGGGCGCGGAAGCTGCGGCGGGTCGGCTATGGCAGCGCCATCATCATGCGACCCGATCACTGGTGGGGCGCGATGCTGGCTTATCTCGCCGGCATCCCCCAGCGCATCGGATACAGCGAGCCGGCGGTCGCACCCTTTCTGACGGTCGCGCGCGCGCTTCGCCATCAGCATGCCGTCGAGCAGAATTGGCGGCTGGCGGAGGCTTTCGTTGAGATGCCGCTGCCCGGCGAAATCCGTCTCGATTTTCCGCTTCAGGCGGCTGAAAGCAAGCGCATCCAAGGCTTGCTCAGGGAACGGGGTATCGGACCCGGCGCGGCAATCATCTGCATTCATCCCGGCTCAGGGGCCAGCAGCAAGCTCTGGCTGGCCGAGAAATGGGCGGCTGTCGCCGATGCGATCGCGGGCGAATTCGATGCCGCGATCTTGTTCACTGGCACGGCAGGAGACCGGACCATGATAGAAGATATCGCGGCGAAGATGCATTCGAGCTGCCATGATCTCGCAGGATCGACGAGCGTCGGCGAATTGGCCGCGCTTTATCGGCGGGCGCTGATTGCGCTGGGACCGGATAGCGGCGCGATGCATGTGGCCGCGTCCGTGCATACGCCGACGGTCGCCTTGTTCGGTCCCGCCGATCCGACAGAATTCGCGCCCTGGGGCGATGGCCGACGCCAAGCTGTCGTCAGAGCCGAAATCGCCTGCAGTCCTTGCCGCGTGCTGGATTGGCGGCATGACAAGCGGGATTATCACCCCTGCGTGCGCGATATTTCTGTTGAGCGGGTGCTGGCCGAAGCGCGGAGGGTATTGAAGGATGGTTGGGGGAGAGGGGCTAATTCGCCACAGAGGAAATGAGGCAACACAGAGAACGCGGAGTGGGTCGGGCGCCCGGGCAGTTGTTACGTTTATCGGGCGACCTGATAGGTCGCCCCTACAGCATTCGTGTTATGGCGGGAGGGCGAGACAAGGCGCGACCGTAGGGCATTCGTGTTATGGCGGGAGGGCGATACACGGCGCGACCGTACGGCATTCGTGTTATGGCGGGAGGGCGATACACGGCGCGACCGTACGGCATTCGTGTTATGGCGGGAGGGCGAGAGAAGGCGAGAGCGTGCGGCATTAGTGTTGTGGTGCGGGCGGTTCAGGTGAGAATGGATTCGTCGCGGGGTTGAACGATGATGGAGTTTTCGTTGCGATAGGCGGCCATGCCCGGTCCAGCGCCTTTGACGGCTTTGACGTACTTCACGCGAGTATAGTCAACCTGGACATTGGCATCGTTGCGGCGCTTGCTGTACCAGGCGGCGACGGCAGCCGCCTCCGCGATTAGCGCCTGGCTGATCCGCCGTCCGTCATTGCGGATGACCACGTGCGCGCCGGGCACATCGCGGGCATGCAGCCAGATGTCTTGCGCGTTCGCCAGCTTGAAGCTGACCTTTTCATTCTGCCGGCTGTTGCGCCCGACCCAAATGACGTAAGCATCGCGGCTGACGACGCGCAGCGGTCCTTGGCGGCCGCCTCCGCCGATTCGCTGTCGCCGCGCGCCCTGCCAATAACCACGCTCGGCCAAAATCTGAATCACGTCATCAATCTCGGGCCAGCTGGCCGCGCCGTTCAAATCGCTTTCCAATTGGTCGATGAAGTCCAGCTCCAATTGAGCTTTATCGATGAGCGCGGGAAGAGCTGCCGCCGCCGATTTGGCTTTCTCGTAGCGGCGGAAATAATTCTGGGCATTCTCAAGCGGCGAACGGTCGGGATCCAGCGACACCAGCAGTTCGGGCCCCTCCGGATCGTATTGAGCGCGCAGTTCGCTCTGCCCTGCTGTCAAGTCATATTGATACGCGAGGACCAATTCACCAGCTTGCTTCAAGCCTTGCAAGGCGCCCTCGTCGGGCAATCCTCGCCGCAGCGATTCGATCTTCGCCCGCAGCTTCGCTCTCGTCTCGTCGATAGCCGCCTGGACGGGTTTCTTGGCTTCTTTGTAGGCATCGACGCCGGCAATCGCGCCAAAGCATTCCTGTATCGCCCCGCTGATGGTATCGGCTTCCGTCCAATCCATGTGGGTCAAGGGGTAGACGCTGAAGGCTTGCGGCAGACCTTCTACGCTGCCGATGCCGGGCTGCCAGCATCTCCGCATGAGTGGCTGGACAAGATCGTGAAAGGCGGCGACCAGTTGGCTCGCGTCAGTATCGGCGGCGCGCGCATTCGGGTCTCCAGTCGCGCGGAAGACGATTTCCCGCGCCAATAGCGGACTCATGCCGAGAATGCGTCCCGGAAGAAGTCGCCTGGTCTGGGACGAATCCTTCTCCGCGCTCGCGAGCAAGCTCTTGATGTCAGCTTCCGTCAGCGTTGACGGATCGAGTTGACCGCGAATTGGCGGCGGCGGCAGGTATTCGTGATTGGGCAAGCTGAGCCGATAGCGATTCTCCTTCGGTCCGACGCGATTCAAGCAATCCAGAATCATGCCCTCGCGCAAGAGCAGCACATTGGCGCGCCGCGGCATGAGCTCGGCGACGAGCCGAAAACTCCCTTCTTGAGAGCCGATATCTATTTCGAGCAATCGTTCCCAAGGCGGTTGGGTCAGGCGCAATATTCGGCCGCCCTCGACATAGCGCCGCAGGAGCAGGCCCAATTGGGTCGGATGCGGGAGGCCGCGGCGCAGCTTGGCATCAACGAGATGCAGGCGGGGATGCAGGGCATGGGCGCTCAGGTAGAGATAGCGGCGTTTGCGATTGGCGTAGATCTCCAAGCCGATCGCCAGGGCGTCAACATCAATGATGTCCTGAACACGACCGCCGACGATCGTTTCGTTGAGTTCATCGGCAAGGGCCGAGATCGTGAAAGTGTCGAGGTTCATGTTTTTGCCAGCTGCAAACCCCATCCCCCAGCCCCTTCCCCAGCGAGCTAAGGAAGGGGAGCCACACCTTGCGAGCAGCAAACCCCACCCCCCGGCCCCCTCCCCCATAAAGAGGGAGGGGGAGCTACGACGCAGCGTGTTGCAAAGTCTTTTGCGCTTCGGCGGGTAAGCCAAAGCTCGTCTCTAAAGATTTTGCGTTGTTGCGGGCGACCTGATAGGTCGCCCCTACAGATTTTATTCATGGGGGAATACTGAGTGGGCAGGGTTTCAAATTAGGTGTCGCTTTCTTCGTCAACTAACGTAAGCAGGTAGGCGATCATGTGCCCCAGCTCGGCGAGGGAGAATCGTTCGCCGTAGGCATTGGGCATGGCATTGGCGTAGCCTTCCACCAGATGCGCCGCCGGAAAGACGATCGCTTCGTAGAGATACTGCTCGGCGCTGAGCGGGGGCCGCCGCTCGCCGGCGACAGAAGCCAGCCCGTCAAATAGCGGCGCCACGCGCCCTTCGCCGATCAAATGGCAGGTGGCGCAGTCGGTTTCGGCGATCAGCCGCTCGCCCGTCGCCGCATCCGCTCCTTCCAGCGCCGTTCCCAACTCATCGGTGTAGGAAGCGCTATCGATCGCCCCGCCATTCGATGACGAGGTCGCGCTGATGACCAGAGCCATTAACAGCAGGAAACCGGCGACGGCGAGCAAGACGGTCGCGACGATCAGCTTGGTTTGCGACGGTCGGGGATTTCTCCTCATCGACTGCCCGTGTCTCGGCAAGGGCGGAAATCCGGCCGAGGGAAATCAGCTGTTGGATTCTTGACGGACGGCGGTCACCTGGCGGTTGAGCAGCCAGAATACAATCATCAGGGTCAAGCCGGCGCCGATGACGTTGAAGATGATGAAGCCTGTGACGAGGATGAAGGCGACCGCTTGATCAGGCGTGGCGGTGAGAAAATCGCCGCTGGGGTCGGTCGTTTGCTGGATGGCCAGATCCGACGAGAGCATATTGGAGGTGATGGCGCCGCCCGCCAGCAGTATCACCAGTACAAATGCCACTGTGCCCAAGGCTTTCATGCAGTTTCTCTCCAAGCCGCGATTGCTGCTCGCATTGTACTATCCATGTTCGTTGGGCGCAAGGTTTCTGCGGGGGACGTAAGCGTCGCGCCTACAGATCTTGAGCGCTTACGGGCGACTCACAGCCGCGCGTAGACACAGCGGGTCTGTCGCCCCTACGGATTGGTAGTGCGGCGGGCGAAATGGATACACTGTCGAGGATGATCAACTGGCGGCCGTTGCCATGTCGGCCTTGCCCTTCACGACCAGTTGATCGCGTTCCGGTCCCACGCTCACGATGTCGATCGGCACATCACAGAGCTCGGAAACGCGGCCGATATAGTCGCGCGCGGCGGCGGGCAAGTCGCTGAAATTTCGGCAATTGCTGATGTCTTCGCGCCAGCCCGGCATGGTCTCGTAGACCGGCTTGGCGCGCTCCAGTTGCTCATTGGTCACGGGCGGATAGTCGCATCGGTCGCCGTCTATCTCGTAGGCGGTGGCGAGCTTCAATTCATCCAACCCGGAAAGGATATCCATCTTGGTCAACATCAGTTCGCTCAAGCCGTTCACGCTGACGGCATAACGCAGCATGACGACATCCAGCCAGCCGCAGCGCCGCGGACGCCCGGTCGTTGTGCCAAATTCATCCCAGAAGTTGAGGCCGCTGCCGCGGAAGTGTTCGGCGATGTCGCCGTCCAGCTCGGTCGGCATGGGTCCGCCGCCGACGCGCGTGCTAAAGGCTTTGGCCACGCCAAGCACGCGCTCCACAAAGAGCGGTCCCACACCCAGCCCGGTCAGGGCGCCGCCGGCTGTTGGCGAGGAGCTGGTGACGAAGGGATAGCTGCCGTGGTCGATATCCAGCAGCGTGCCTTGCGCGCCCTCGCAGACGACGTTTTTGCCCGCCTTGAGCGCCTCATACAAATATATCGAAACATCGCGGATATACGGGCGCAGGAAGTCAGCCGCCTCGAGGTAGCTCTGCGCCGCCTCGCGCGCGTCCAGCGTTTCCAAGCTCTGCGCGCGCAAATCTTCGTTGCTCAGTTCAATAGCGTTGACCAAACGTTCGGCAAATTCTTCGACATCGAGCAGCATATCGCCGGTGCGGATGCCGGCGCGCCCGGTTTTATCGAGATAAGCCGGTCCAATCCCGCGCAGGGTGGTGCCGATTTTGGCGTCGCCGAGCGCCAGTTCCTTCGCTTTGTCCAGGGCAATATGGGCTGGCGTGATAATGTGAGCGCGCGAGCTGATGACAAGCCGCTCGGGCCCAATGTCCACCCCCATTTTCCGCAGAACGTTAATCTCGCGTACAAGATTGACAGGATTAACCACCATGCCGTTGCCCATAACGGAGACGACATCGCTGTGCAGAATGCCGGATGGTATCAGATGCAGCTTGTAGACTTCGCCGTCCAGCGCGACGGTGTGGCCCGCGTTGTCGCCGCCGGCGTATCGCGCGACGATATCGGCTGAAGCGGCCAGCCAATCGACCACGCGTCCTTTGCCTTCGTCGCCCCATTGCGCGCCGATGAGGATTGTAATTGGCATGTGACCCTTCTTTGTGATATTGGTGGGCGACTCACAGAGTCGCCCCTACGGAATTCGTTTTGGCGGGCGAGACTAGCCTCGCCCCTACAGTTTCGATTTAGCGGGCGGGCGACTCACAGAGTCGCCCCTACAGTCTGTAATTTGGTGGGCGGGCTGGATCGCGCAGGCTGATGGTCACTTCGCCGTCGCCCCAGGTTTCGATTTGCCCACCCGGTCCCAGCGCTAAAGCCGCGCCTAGCGCGAAGTCTATGATCGGTACATCGGGCAGCGCACAGCAGTCGCCTCGGGGCAAATCGCCCTCGGGGTCGCGCTCGGCGCTGGGCGAGATCAGCGCATTCTGTATGAAATTGAGCCCGGCGGTCCATTCTCCACACGCGTTCAAGCGGCGCTCGCCAGCAATCGAAGCGGCCGCCCGTTCAAACAAGATTAGGGCGCCGCGTTCCAAAGCCGCCTTCAAGGCGCTGCTGATTGTCTGCGAGACCAGACCGCCGAGCGACTCGGCATTAAAATCCGCTTCAATCACTATCATGCCCGCGGCGCTAAGCCGTTCGTAGATTTCATTATTGTCGCACTCGTCCAGGTCGACAAGATAGCCCGACGGCGCACCCAATTCGGCCATGTCATCCATCAGCGCGTCGCCGAGGTCAGCCGCCAGCGAGATGTAGGCGATGGCGCTGGAGCCATCGTAACGGCTCAAGGCGCGGGCGCGGATTTCGCCGAGAGCGTCGGGCGCGCCGGAGAGAACCAGCCAGCCGTTCGTTTCGAGCCAGTTGAAGGGTGTTGCCGTGGACATTATTTACCCCTCAGCCCTCGGGCGGGCGACCCAATGGCTCGCCCCTACAGTTTGCGATTTGGCGGGTGGGCGAGACAATGGGTAGCCCCTACAGTTTGCGTTTTGGCAGGAGGGCGAGACAAGTCTCGCCCCTACGGATTGGGATATGGCGGGCGGGAGGGCGAGACAAGTCTCGCCCCTACGGATTGGGATATGGCGGGCGGGAGGGCGAGACAATGGGTAGCCCCTACGGTTTGGGATTTGTGCGATTTGTGCGTTTTGCGCGTTCTGTGCGTTTTGGCGGGCGGGCATTTAGGTAGGCGTCCCCAGATAATCGGCGATCAGCGCCGACATCATGCCGACGCTCAAGGGCAGAACATCTTCGTCAATGTCGAAGCGGGGATGATGGTGCGGGTAATCCAAGTCGCGCTCATGATTTGCCGAACCGACCAGCAGGTAGGCGCTCGGATTGCGCCCCATGAACAAGCCGACGTCTTCCGATGCCATCCATGGCTGCTCCACCACATTGACGGCGTCACCCAAGCCGGCGAAGACATCTCGCGCGCGGCCGGCCACCGCGGCGTCATTGACAACCGGACCGATGCCCAAGCCGAAATCGACATCGGCGCGGCAGCCCATGGCGCTGGCGACACCCTCGGTGACTTCGCGAATGCGCCGTTTGATCATCTCGCGCGATTCTTCGCGGAAGAGCCGAAAAGAGCCGGCGAATTTGACCGTCTGCGGGATGATATTGCGCGCCGTGCCGCCTTGAAGCGTGCCGATCGTGATCACCACCAAATCCAAGGGATCCACATTGCGGCTCACGATAGACTGCAGCGCCACGATGACTTGGGCGCTGCAAACAATCGGATCGGCGGTTTGATGCGGCATCGCGCCGTGCCCGCCCACGCCAGTGATGGTAATCTCAAATACGCCGGCGCCGGACATGGTCGGTCCCGAGACGACGCTCACCTGTCCGACTTCCAAGTCATTCCAGAGATGGATGCCCAGGCAATAATCGGGCGCGGGCGCTTCCAGCGCGCCATCGGCGATCATGTACTCGGCGCCTCTGCCCTGCTCTTCCGCCGGCTGGAAGACAAACTTGACCGTGCCGCCCAATGCTTTGCGATGATTCGACAACAGCTTGGCGATGCCCAGGGCGATCGCCGTATGGCCGTCGTGGCCGCAGGCGTGCATCTTTCCGGCCGCTCGCGAAACATAGTCGGTCTCGTTTTCTTCTTGAATGGGCAGCGCGTCCATATCGGCGCGGTAGAGCACGGTGGGACCGTCGCCTGAGCCTTCGAGGATGCCGATCACGCCAGTCCGGCCGACGCCCGTCTGCACTTCCAAGCCCAATCCATTCAGTTCGTCGGCGACAATGCCGGCCGTGCGATGTTCTTCAAAGGCCAGTTCCGGATGCTGATGAAAGTCACGCCGCCGCTCGATCAGCTCATCATGCAGCGCTTGAGCCTCAGCCAGGAAGTCTATCGCCATAATGTGTTCACCTCATGTTGATCACATGGAATCGTTCGATCCGGCGCGGGTATTGCGGCGGTGAATTCGGATCCAGCGAGCGCTGGCGAATATTCTCCGCCATTTTGTCCATATCGGAGATTTGCGTCTTGTGCGCGCGCAGAGATTCGATCTGCCGTTCTACCGCGTCGGTCACATCGACGGTCAGCGTGGGATCGACGGCGCCGGCAATATACACCGTGCCCACCTTATGCGTCTCCAAGCCCTCGTCGCGTTCATGCTCGATGAAGTTGAGCCGGTCGCGCGCGGTGGGGAATATCGCTTCCAAGGTGGCCGCGCCAATCGCCCGATGGTCGGGGTGGTTGATCCCGCGCGAGCTATACCAGCGGGTCGGGTCGAGCGTCACCACCACATCCGGCTTTTTCAGGCGGATCATGCGCGTGATATCGCGGCGCAATTCCAGGGTCGGGAAGAGCTCGCCATCTTTGTAGCGGAGGAAGACGACATCCTTCACACCGAGTGCGGCGGCCGCACCCCGCTCTTCGTCCTCGCGGATCTGGGCCAGGCATTCCTGCGTCATATCGGGATCGGCGCTGCCCTTGTCGCCGCTAGTCGCGATGACGAAACTGATATCGGCGCCGTCGGCGGCCCACTTGGCGAAGGTGCCGCCGGCGAAGAATTCCGGATCATCGGGATGGGCGAAGACGCCGAGCACGCGCCCGATATTGCCGTTTTGGGTTTGGTCCGTGTCGGTCAAGGGTTTATTGCTCCGGCGGGTGGGCAAGACAAGTCTCGCCCCTACAGGTTCTGATTTGGCGGGCGACCCAATGGGTAGCCCCTACGGTTTGCGATTTGGCGGGCGACGTAAGAGTCGCCCCTACAGGTTCTGATTTGATTGTTGCTTCACCTAGTCGGGATCATTGCCGTCTGGGCGGTCTGGTCTTTGGTTGGGGCGCCGGCCGCCGCGGCGTCTTCCTCGTCGGCGATTCGACTGGGAAGCGCCTCCGCTTGAACGATTGCGCGGCTTGCGCGATCGGCGTCTGCGGGGTTTTTCTTCCTGCGGCTTGTCGGCTTTCTCCGCTTTTGGCGCCGGCTCGCGCTTCGCTGGCAGCCGATCCGCCTGGCGTTGACCGGCGGGCATGCCGCATTCGCAACTGCCGTCGCCGTGCTTGTCGCAAGGGGAATGCGCCTTTTCCGCCAGTTTTCGAAATTCTTCCAGCGGGATGATTTCTTCGCGCTCGACCACTTTGCGCAGGCCCTCGCCGACCTCCACCAGCACTGCGTCTCGCAGAGGCAGCTGGTCCAGCACGCGCCCTTCGCCATGTGGCGTGCCAACGCGTTTGTTGCGCCGCGGCAGTTGACGGCGCGCTTCGACGTACTGCTCGTATTCAAAGACCAGGCAGCAGCGCAAGCGTCCGCACATCCCGGTAATCTCCGATGGATTCAGCGAAATGCCCTGGGCTTTCGCCATCTTGATCGATATGGGGCTGAAGTCGGTGAGGAAGGTGCTGCAGCAGCGGGTGATGCCGCAGGCGCCAAAGCCACCCAGGAGCTTGGCCACATCGCGCGGACCGATCTGGCGCATTTCGATGCGCGCCTCGAATTTGCGCTGCAAGCGTTTCTGAAGAACAGAGGTGTCGATCTTCTGCTCGGCGCTGAACAAGAATGTAACCACGCTGCCGTCATAATTGTATTGCGCCGCGACAAACTTCGCTTCGGACATACGGCGCAGGTTTGAGGCGGCCGCGCGACAAGCTTCCAGGGCTTCGTCTTGCTTCGCGTCCCAATGCTGGCGCAGCACATGATCACGCGCTGTCGCCGGGCGCAGAATCCGGCGCGCTGTGCGTCCTTCGTCAGGCGCGGTGAAGCCCATCACCTGGCCCATTTGCCGGCCGCGGCGGGTATCGACAATGACGTAATCGCCTTGCTTCAATTCCGGGTGACCGGAAAAGTCAAAATGATAGAGCTTGCCGATCTTTTGAAAGCGAACGCCCGCAACAAGTTCGCTGTTTTCCACCGGCGCAGTAACCATAATTTCTTTGCCTCATCAAGGCGGTTGTCATGGCGCGTTCAAACGCCACTCACTGTACTCGAAAACGGGGGCAAAAGCAACAGGAATGAGGGGGAGTCGAATTAACTTGGCAGTCGAAATAGCGTTTCGTTTTGCCGTGCGCATAGTCAACCCCATCCCCCGGCCCCTTCCCCAGCGAGCTACTGACGACCGGACAGTTTTTTGCGGGCAAAATATCGTCGCGTATCTTGTACTTTTCTTGGCTTTTTCGGGCGACCTGATCGGTCTCCCCTGTAAATCTCGAGCGCTTGCGGGCGACTCACAGAGTCGCCCCTACAGTATTCGCCTTGAAAGGTGTCTTTGGCGTCAAACGTGGCGCTCTTTTTTGCGATTGAACCAAACCTGTCCAGTCGTCAGTGATTGCGATTTGGCGGGAGGGCGAGACAAGGGTCGGCCGGACGGATTGTGATTTGGCGGACGACCCAATGGCTCGCCCCTACATGGAGGAAATTGCGCGTTGCTTGTCAATATGCCGCCACGCTTGCTACAATCAGGTTAGATTCAGGATGGTCCGGCAAAGACTCGCCAAGGCGAACACTGACACTTGGGAGGCTGCTCCGCGCAATAATGACTACGTTGGTTATGAAGTTTGGCGGCGCATCGCTGGGGACATCGGCCGGGCTCGCCCAGGTCTTGAGCATCATCGCCGATGAATTGGAAAACTGGGACCAGCTCTTAATCGTCGTCTCCGCCCTGGATGGGGTGACTGATTCGCTGCTGGACGCCGCTCACTTCGCGCGGATTGACCATCCGCGGGGTTATCGCCGCATCGCCGCCAACCTGCGCACGCGGCACCTGGCTTTAATCGACCAGCTCCCCCTTGATCGCCCGGACCGCAACACGCTGCAAGCTGATATCGATCAATTGATTTCGCGCTTGCTTGACGACTGCCTGGCCATCGCCAACAACCTGAATGAAGAGCTTTCGCCGATTCACAGCGATACGGTTGTGGCGGTCGGCGAGCGGCTGTCGGCGCGCATCATCGCGGCGCTGCTGCGCCAGAACAGTATCCGGGCTGTCGCCGTTGACGGCGCCGATGTGCTGATCACCGACGATGTTCACGGCAACGCCAATCCCGAAGTTGTTCCCACTGCCCAGCGCGTCAACAGCGTGCTCATACCACTTCTTCAGCGGGACATGATCCCGGTTGTGACCGGTTTTATCGGCGCGACCGCCGATGGCGTCACGACGACCTTGGGACGGGGCGGCACCGACTATACCGCGTCGGTCCTTAGCGCGTTGCTCGACGCCGACGAGTTGTGGATTTGGACGGATGTCGATGGCATGATGTCGGCCGACCCGCGCCAGCAGAAGGGCGCGCGCGTCATCCCCCGACTGAGCTATAACGAGGCGGCCGATTTCGCTTACTTCGGCGCCAGGATTTTGCACACGCGCATGATAGCGCCTTTGGCCGAAGCCCATCTGCCGCTGCGCGTCAAGAATATCTTTTCGCCGGCGCAGTCCGGTACGCTCGTCGCCGGCGATGATGGCAAGGCGATTCCAGCTTTGAAAGCGGTGACATCGGTACAGGGGCTTTCGCTGCGCCGTCCGACCAGCGGCTCGCTCGCCGGCGTGACGCGGCTGGTGGGCAATACGCTCTTCAAGACCTTGGGCATGCGCTCTGAGGTTTTGATCGCGTCGCAATCGGCGAATAGCAGCTTCATCTGCCTGGTCATTCCAACCAGCATCGGCATTGACGGCGTTGATCGTTTGCAGCGCGCTTTGCAGGAGAAGATGGCGGAGTATCCGGAGAAGATGCCTTGGGAAATCGACCGGGTTTCGCTAGTGACCGCTATCGGCGGGAGCCTGCATCAAGCGCCGCGGCTGATGTCGCGCGTATTGGAGCAAATGGATGGCATCGAGGTATACGGGATTGCTCTGGGCGCGTCCAATTGCAGCGTGACCGTGGCGCTGGCGGATGAAGACAGTCGTGAAGCGGCGACGCGGGTTCACGATCTGATCATCAAAAGCGACTCAAATAGCGCCTGACTTCCCATTCGGTCACCTGGCGATTGTACTCATCGGATTCTTGTCGCTTGGCGGCGATGTAACGGTCGCTGACATAGGGACCCAGAGCGGACAAGATGACGTCGTCGTTGCTGAGCGCCTCAAGCGCTTCTTCCAACGAATGCGGCAGATCCTCGATCTGGCGCAGCCGCTCGGGCATGCCCTGCATCAGCGTCTCCTCCATTGGTTCCGCCAACGGCATTTTGTGCAGGATGCCGTCGAGCCCGGCTTGCAGCATCACCGTCATCGCCAGGTAAGGATTGGCTGTCGGGTCCGGGCAGCGCAACTCGAGCCGGGTGTGGAATTCTTTGCCCGGCGCCGTGCTGGGCACGCGAATCAAGGCGCTGCGGTTGACATGGGCCCAGGTGACATTGACGGGCGCTTCAAAGCTGGCGCCCAGGCGCTTGTAAGAATTAACCAGCGGCGCCAGCACGGCGCACATGGCCCGCGCGTGTTCTAGCTGACCGGCTAGAAAGTACTTGGCTGTATCGGATAAGCCGTATTCGCCTTCGCTATCGGCGAAAAGATTTTGTCCGCTCTCAGCATCGTGCAAGCTTTGATGCGTGTGCATGCCGGAGCCGGGCAGGTCAACATGCGGGCGCGGCATAAATGTACAAAAGTAATTGAACTTGCTGGCGATGGTCTTGAGGACGATGCGCGCCGTCAGGATGTTATCGGCTGAACGCAAGGCGTCATCATACTGAAAGTCAATTTCATGCTGGCCGCTCCCCGTTTCCGAGTGGGTAGAATCGACGCGGATTCCCATATCACTGAGCGCGGCGAGCATGCGGCGGCGCATCGACCGAATCGGATCGTCGGGGATATCGAAATAACCGGCAATGTCGTTATTGGCGCTGAGCATTGGCTGCCCGGCCGCATCCAGGGGAAAGAGAAAGAACTCCAATTCCATGCCCGTTTTGAAGCGCAAGTTCAGGTTCTGCGCCTGGTCGAGCGCCTTGGTCAGCAGGCTGCGCGGATCGCCAATGAAGGGATCGCTATTCTGGGTACGAATTGAACAGATGAGACGGGCCGTCTTTTCCTCGCCCGCGGTCCAGGGCAATATGACGAAGCTGGACAAATCCGGCGCCAGCACCATATCGCTTTCGGCCACCCGCGCGAAGCCTTCAATCGCCGAGCCATCAAAATGCGAGCCGTTGGCGATGACGTTCTCCAGTTCGCCAGCCGGTATCATGACGCTTTTCACCAAGCCGGTGATATCGGTGAACCAGAGCGCCACAAAGCGCACCTGGCGCTCTTCGACTGTTGCGAGGATTTCGGCTGCGTTAGTCAAATGCCCGTCGCCTCCGGTGTGGCGGGCGACCCGGTGGGTAGCCCCTACAGTTGCGTTGGTTTGGCGGGCGATCCGATGGCTCGCCCCTACAGGTCTTGTGATTCGGCGGGCGACCCGATGGCTCGCCCCTACAGGTCTTGTGATTCGGCGGGCGACCCGATGGCTCGCCCCTACAGGCCCTGTGATTCGGCGGGCGACACAAGTGTCGCCCCTACAGATTGGCGCTTTGGCGGGCGACCCGGTGGGTAGCCCCTACAGACTGCGCGATGGCGGGCGACGATTTCGCAAGATAACGCGATCTGTTGAGGGGTAGTATAGCGGATGGGGGCGTCCGTCGGCTATTGGCGAGATAACCAAGTAAAGTCGATAGTCTTCATACGTTCTGACCAGTTAATCGCGCAGCAAGTCCCAGCGTCTGAGGAGAGCATCCAGCGCGAGGAGATAACCCTGCCAGCCGAAGCCGGCGATCTGCCCAAGGCAGACCCCGGCCAGCAATGACTTGTGACGAAACGATTCCCGCCCGTGAATGTTGGAGATGTGCACTTCGATGACCGGCGTCTCGATGGCGGCGATGGCGTCGCGCAGGGCGAGCGAGGTGTGGGTGTAGGCGCCGGGATTGAATACGATGCCATCGGCCCAATCGCGCGCGTCGTGGAGCAAGTCTATCAGTTCGCCCTCATGATTCGATTGCGCCGCGCGCAGTGAAATATCAAAGCGCGACAAATGACGCTCGGCGGCGGCGTTGATGTCAGCCAGGGTCGCGCTGCCGTAAGTCTCCGGCTGTCGGGTTCCTAGCAGGTTCAAGTTTGGCCCGTGCAAGAGCAGGATGTGTTTGGTCATTTGGCAGTTATTCCTTTATACAGGGGGCGCCCCAACAGATTGGCACTGCGGTGGGCGACTCACAGAGTCGCCCCTACAGATTGGTACTGCGGCGGGCGATACGAACGTCGCCCCGTCATTGTTTGCGCATTGGAGGGCGACCCAATGGCTCGCCCCTACAGGCTTCGTGATTCGGCGGGCGATACGAACGTCGCCCCGTCATTGTTTGCGCATTGGAGGGCGACCCAATGGCTCGCCCCTACAGATTGGTACTGCGGTGGGCGATACGAAACGTCCCCCGTCATTGTTCACGTTTCGGCGGGCGACCCAATGGCTCGCCCCTACAGGCTTCGTGATTCGGTGGGCGACACAAGTATCGCCCCTACAATTTCATGGGATTGTTAAAGGACGGCGCAGATCGCTTCTTTGGACAGTCCTTCAATGACGGCGGCTTCGCCCAAGCGCTTTAGGACCACCAGCCGCGTACGCCCCCCCTTCCATTTCTTGTCGGTCGCCATCGCCGCGTACCAGCGCTCCGGATCCAGCGCGATATCGGTCGGCAATTCAAGCCGCCACATCATCTTCAGGATACGCTCGACCAAGCCGTCGTCAATGTAGCCCAGGTTGCGCGAGAGCCGCGCCGCCTTGACAATGCCGATTGCAACCGCCTCGCCATGCGGAATCGCGTATTCCGTCGCCTTCTCAATGGCGTGGCCGAAGGTGTGGCCCAGGTTCAGGCAGGCGCGTATGCCCCGCTCGTAGGGGTCGACTTCGACGACATCAATCTTGACCTGCACCGCCTGGCGCACGAGCGCTTCGGCATTTTCCAGATTCCACAAGTCCGGATCGAGAAGCGCCGGGCGCGCGATCAAGCCGTGTTTGATGACCTCTGCCATGCCGCAACGCCATTGCAAGGGCGGCAAAGAATTCAATACATCGGTATCAATGATGACGCGGCGCGGCTGTTTGAAGGCGCCAATCAGATTCTTGCCCTGCGGCAGATCAACGCCGACCTTTCCCCCCACGCTCGAATCGACCATGGAAAGCAAGGTGGTCGGTATCTGAACCAGCGCGATGCCGCGCATATAGGTGGCGGCGACGTATCCCGCCATATCGCCAATCACGCCGCCGCCCAAGGCGATCAAGGTCGTGCTGCGGTCGGCACCAAGCGCGAGCAGTTCATCGTATATCTCCCTTGCCGTATCGAGATTCTTGTAGGCTTCGCCATCGCGCACGATGATCAGATTCGCGTTTGGCAGAGCCTGGACGAGTCTTTCGCCATACAAGGGCGCCACGGTTTCATTTGTAACCACGACGACATGACGAGCCAGACCGAGAGAATCGGCTTCATCCGCGACCCAGCGCAATAAGCCGCCGCCGATATGAATTGGATAGCCGCCGCCAGCGGGCGTATTCACATAGAGCACGCCACTGGCGAGGGCGGCAATCTCAGAGGCGATCTCCTCAGGCGTCTTGCCGGTGGTCATGATTTGATAGGGCATAGCGGCATAGGCGCCCCGCCGCGCTTCAAACAGACGCTCCCAGCCGGCGGCCAAGGGACGGTTTGCGTTTTCCGCCAGGCGTTCGCGAATGTCCGCTTTGCTCGCGTTCAGACAGACGACCAGACCGCTTTGCGCCATCGTGTCGCGCATGGCCTCATCAATCAAGGCGCCGCCGCCGGTCGCGATCACCAAGCCGTTGCGCAGCGCCAATTCGTAGACGAGGCGTCTTTCATGGGCGCGGAACGCCTCTTCGCCGCGGCGCTCAAAGATTTGCGGAATCGTCATCTGAGCCCGGGCTTCAATCACGGCGTCCATGTCGACAAATTCGCGCTTGAGCCTGTTAGCCAGGATTTGACCGACTGTGGTCTTGCCCGTGCCCATGAAGCCGGTGATGATGATGTTCGTCGCGAAATTCATAGGTCGTACCCGAAGCGCCATTCGCGATTGTCCATCGGCAGGTCTTCGAGCCGGTTGCGCCGCAGGGAGGCGAAACGCGGTCGAATCTCTTCCATGCTGTCGCCGCCGAGCTTCTCGAGCAGGGCATCCGCCAGCACAATCGCCATCATCGCCTCGCCGACGGGAACGGCGCGCGGCAAAGCGCAGAAGTCGCTGCGCTCATAGACCGTCGGATTGGCCTCGCCCGTCGCCAGGTCAACCGACTGCGCGCCCCGCAGCATGGTCGAAATCGGCTTCATGGCGACGCGAACGAGGATGGGCTCGCCGGTGGTGATGCCGCCTTCCAATCCGCCAGCGCGATTGCTGCGGCGGGATAGATTGCCCGCGCCATCGACGATGATGTCATCGTGGACCTGCGAGCCGCGCTTACCGGCGTTTTCAAAAGCCGAGCCGATTTCCGCGCCCTTCATCGCTTGTATGCTGACCATCGCGGCGACCAGCCGGCTATCCAGCTTGCGGTCATAATGCACATGCGAGCCGAGGCCCGGGGGCACGCCCTGCGCCACCACTTCAAAGACGCCGCCCAGCGTATCCTTGTCTATCTTGATTTGGCGAATCGCGCTGTGCATCTTTTCCGCCGCGACCGGATCGGGGCAGCGGACATCGTTGTCTTCGTTGTGGGCGACGCGCTCCGCTATCGACATTTCGGACAGGTCGGCGACGACATCGCCAAGCTGAGAAACGTAGCCGTCAATCGCGATATCGAAATCAGCGAGGAATTTCTTGCAGATCGCGCCGATAGCCACGCGCATCGTCGTTTCGCGCGCGCTGGCCCGTTCCAGCGACAGCCGCAATTCACGGTAGCCATATTTGACCGCGCCGGTGAGATCGGCGTGACCGGGCCGTGGCGTCGTGATCGGCGTGATGTCGCGCTCTTTCCAACTCTTGAAATCGCGGTTAGCCACGTGGAGCGCGATCGGCGCGCCTGTCGTCAAGCCATTCATCAAGCCCGAGGTGATGACGATACCATCCTTTTCAATTTGCATGCGGCCGCCGGCGCCGTAGCCCTTCTGCCGCCGCCGCAGATCCAGGTTGATGTCTTCCGCGGTCAAGGGCAAGCCGGCCGGCATCCCTTCCAGAATGGCGGTCAGTCCAGGTCCGTGGCTTTCGCCGGCGGTGAAGAATCGAATTGGCATTGGCTCTCAGTCCTCGGGCGCCGAATCAAGCGCATTTTGAAGAACGCCCTGCATCAGATCGATTGGCGGCGCGACGCCGGTCCAAAGCTCAAAGGAGATGGCTCCCTGCCGCGCCAACATGCCCAGCCCGCCAATGGCGCGTCCGCCATGCGCCAGGCATTGCCGCATCAGCGCAGTCGTGGCCGGTCGATAGACCATATCATATACGGTAAGCCGCGCAGGAAAAGGCAGACTGTCCGTCCAGGGCGACTGATGAACCTGCGGATGCAAGCCCACCGAGGTGCAATTGACGATCAGCGACATGCCCCATTCAGCAGCCTCGGCCAGCGTCAGCAGGCGAAGTCCACTGATTCCAGCGGAGGCGCGCAAATGCTCGACGAGCGCCTGCGCCCGCGACGGGGTGCGGTTCACGATGGCGACTTCAGCGCCGGCGCCGGCCAGTCCGTAGACCGCGGCCCGGGCCGCGCCTCCCGCGCCCAGCACCAGCACGCGTTCGCAGGCGATGCTGACGTCATGGGCGCGCAGGTCGTTGATGAAGCCATCGGCATCGGTGTTGGTACCGATGTTGCTGCGGAAATCCACCGTATTCACCGCGCCGATCGCCCGCGCTTTTTCATCGGGGCGCACGTAGTCCATAATCGCTTCTTTATGCGGCACGGTCACATTAATGCCGATGTAGCCGTGGTCCCTTGGCTCGCGCAAGCCCAGGCGCAAGATATCGGGCGGGATGGACATGGCGTCATATTGCCAGTCGTGCATGCGCAGCGCTTTGAAAGCCGCGTTGTGCATGATCGGGCTGAGGCTGTGCTCGACTGGAAAGCCGATGACGCCTACTCGTTTGGTTGGCAAGTTGTTTCCTTACGCTGTGGGCGATTCACAGAATCGCCCCTACGGATTGTGACATGGCGGGCGACCCAAGGGGCGGTCCAGCAGATTGTGACATGGCGGGCGACGCAAGTGCCGCCCCTACGGTTTGTGACATGGCGGGTTAGCGTTCATTTTGCAATCAATCTGGCGCCGCAGCTCATGAGCGTTTCGGCGAAACCGGGGAAGCTGTCGCCGGCGCAGGCCGCGTCCGTCACGAGCGTGCCTTCGGCCGCGTTGAGGCCGGCGACGGTCAAGCTCATAGCGATGCGATGGTCGTCATGCCCGTCGACGATTGCGCCGGTCAGTGCTTGCGGTCCCTGGATGCGGAAGCCGTCTTCCCGTTCTTCAATCTGGGCGCCCAGCGCGCGCAGCTCCCCCGCCATCACGGCGATGCGATCGGTCTCTTTGACGCGCAGCTCCTTGGCGTCCCGCACGATGGTCTCGCCCTCGGCGCTGAGCGCGGCCACCATCAAAATGGGGAATTCATCGATCATGCGCACGACCGTTTCCCCGCCGATTTCGACGCCTTTGAGCTGACTTGACCGAGCGCGAATGTCGCCAATTGGCTCGCCCGCCTGTTCGTCACGGTTGCTAATCGTGATTTCGGCGCCCATCTCATTTAGCACATCGATGATGCCGGTGCGCGTCGGATTCAGGTTGACGCCCGTGACCGTGATGTCGCTGCCCGGCGTCAAGAGCGCGGCGGCAAGCAAGAAAGCCGCCGACGAGGCATCGCCCGGAACGGTCATATCCAGCGGCGTCAAGCGGTCATTCGGCGTCAAGGCGATCGTATTGCCATCGACGCCGTCTGCGCGGATGTCCACGCCCAGGGAGCGCAGCATGCGCTCGGTGTGATCGCGGGCGGGACCGGGCTGAATCACGGTGGTCGGCGAATCGGCATACAAGCCGGCCAGCAGAATCGCGCTTTTCACCTGAGCGCTGGCGACCGGCATCTCATAGGTGATGCCCTTGAGCGCCGCGGGGCTGATCCGCAGCGGGGGAGCGCCGCCACTCGATTCAATGTCAGCGCCCATCAGTTGCAAGGGATCGGTAATCCGCTTCATCGGCCGCCGCCGCAACTGGGCGCTGCCATCCAGGACGCTGGGGAAATCTTGGCCCGCCATGATGCCGGCGAGCAAGCGTATGCCCGTTCCCGCGTTCATCAGATTTAGCGGACGTGCCGCCCTTCTCATGCCGCCGCCTTCGATGGACAAGGTATTGGCGTCATGTCGTTCGATTTGCACCCCCAGGTCGCGCATGGCGCCCAGGGTCGCTTCGGTATCGCCGGCCGCCAGCCAATTGCGGATTTCCGAGGGACCTCGCGCGATCGCCGCCAGCATGACCGCTCGATGCGATATCGACTTGTCGCCGGGAACGGCTACGTCGCCGCGCAATGATCCGCCGGGGCGGATGCTGAATTGCTGGTGTCTATGAGGTTTGTTGTTCACCGGTCGCCCCTACAGTTTGGGTTTTGGCGGAAGGGCGACACAAGTGTCGCCCCTACAGTTGGCGTAAGCGAAGAGGTTTTAGAGACGGTTGTCATAGGTCTGCGCCCATTCCTTGCGTGCTTGTCTTATTGGTTGCAGCGATTCGCCCAGACGATGGTCATCACCGGCGATAAGAAGCGTCTCCAGCATGGCCAGTTGCATGCGAAACTGCGCCAGCAAGGTGGCGACGGCTTGCGTATTCGTGCTGAGGATATCGCCCATCATCGTCACATCGCTGGCGGCGAGACGGCTGGTATCGCGGAATCCGCCGGCGGCCAGCTCCCAATAAGCGGCGTCATCGCGCGCTTGATTGGCGACGGTCGCCACCAGCGTCGCGCTCAGCAGATAAGGCAAATGGCTGATGCCGGCGACAATCTGGTCATGACGCTGCGCCTCCATCTCAATCGGCAGGGCGCCCAGCGTTTCCACAAAGGCAAGGGCGTGCAAGAGAGCGGCCGGCGTTGTTCGGCGGGAGGGACAGAGCACAAAGGGACGACCGCGGTAGAGCGTTTCGTCCGACTCTTCGATGCCGCCGTTTTCCTTGCCCGTCATGGGATGCCCGCCGACCGCGTTTACGCCGATGGGCAGGCTCGCCATCGCGTCGACGATGTCCTGCTTGGTGCTGCCGATATCGATAACAAGCGTATTCGAGCGCAAGTAGGAGCCGATGCGCATGTTCAGCATTTCGACGATGACGCGCACGGGCGCCGCCAAAATGACCACATCAGCGCGATTGACGCCTTCGTACAGGTCATCGGTTGCGCAATCCACCATGCCGCGCTCCAGGGCGTATGCGCAGGCACTCTCATCTTGGTCGATGCCGCTTATGCGGTCCGAGTGAGCGCGCATCGCCAGCGCCAGCGAGCCGCCCATCAAGCCCAAGCCGACGATGGCCAAATGACGGGCGCGGAATCCGTTGGACATCAGGCGCCCTCCGCTCCATCGCTCGCTGCCAGGTCGGGGCGCAGGACGACGGCGTCATGCAGGAAGACGTGTTGTATTTCGTCCAAGGGCTTGTCGGTGTTCCAGTGGATCAGCACGCGGACGCACATCGGCAGGCCGTGTTTCACATCGGCTTCTTGAAAACCCATCAAGGCGGTGCGCGTCCAACCGATGTCTCGCGCGGCTTTTGCGGGGAAGGTATCGTCCAATTCCGGCGTCGCGCTGAACAAGACGCTGGCGACGTCGTCCTCGATGATGCCGTTGCGGTCGATCATGACGCGCAGCAATTCCTGAGTCGCGTCGAGGATGGCTTGGTTGGAATTGGACTCCACCGTTGTAGCGCCGCGTATGCCTCGTATCATATTGCGTCTTCTCCCGTTTCAAACAAAAAAGAGCGCTGAGTGCTTCACTCTGCGCCCTTGCTTTTGTTTACTTCAGCGTCGGATATCAGTTGCCAGCGCGAATCACCCCAGACCGGTCTATGCAGTTTGGGTAATAATAGCGAAAACTGGCAAGCTGTAAATTGTGCATGTTCACGTTGAGCCATTCGTAAGAAATGCGAAGGTAGATTACCGATTCATCGCGGATCTGTCAATAGATTGTTTCCATTTGCGTGGGACGGCGGGCGAGCCAGTGACTCGCCCCTACATTTTACGTGGTGCGGCGGGCGACACAAGGATCGCGCCGACAATTTGTGTGGTGGGGCGGGCGACTTGATAGGTCGCCCCTTCACCATTCAATCATTCCTGGATTGCAGAAAATATTGCCTTAGCCAGCGCGCGCATCTCGTCGAAGCCGCGCTCCCAGGCACGGATCAGGGCCGAGGCGACGATGAAGCCATCGGTCAAGCCGCGCAGCTGCCGCGCGTGTTCCGGTGTGCTGATGCCGAAGCCCAAGACCAAGGGCACTTCCGTCTTCGCTCGCAGGCGGGCAATATAGTCCGTCAGATAAGTCGGCAGTTCCTTGCGCGCGCCGGTAATGCCGGTCAGCGAGACGACATAGATGAAGCCGGTGGCGTTGGCGGCCGCCATTTCGATGCGCTCTTCATTGCTGGTTGGCGCCAGGAAGAAGATCAGCGCCATGCCTTCACGCGCGCAGCTATCGGCGAAGAGCGCCGCTTCTTCGGGCGGCAGGTCGGGCACGATCAAGCCATCGGCGCCGGCCGCTCGCGCGTCGCGGACGAAGCGATCGGGACCATAGGCGACCAGGGGATTGGCGTAGCCCATCATCAGCATCGGCTGGCGGATCCCCTTCTCACGCAGGGTTCGCACGGCATCAAGGCATAAGCGCACGGTCGCGCCCTTCTCCAACGCGATCTGGGTTGCCGCCTGAATCGTAGGACCATCGGCGATGGGATCGCTGAAGGGCATGCCGATCTCGAAGCCGTCCACGCCCAAATCGGCGACCGATTCGATGGCGCGCAGCGACTCTTCGTAGTTCGGATAGCCGATGCAGAAATATGGCAGGAAAGCGGCGCGGTTATCAGCTTTGGCGCGGGCGAACATCGCATCCAGGGCGGCTGTGCCGTGTTGTTTTCGCGTCAATGGACATTCTCCTCAGTGGGCGGGCGACCCAATGGCTCGCCCCTACAGTTTGCGTTTTGGCGGGCGACCACAGGATTGCCCCTACAGATTTCGTGCTTTTGCGGGCGCGCCAAGAATTGCCCCTACAGTTTGTGTCTTGCGGGCGACACAAGTGTCGCCCCTACAATTTGCGTTTTGGCGGGCGATTTACAGAGTCGCCCCTACAGTTTGCGTTTTGGCGGGCGACCCAATGGCTCGCCCCTACAATGTATTCGATTAGTCGGCCAGGATGCCGATGACGGTATCGAGGTCTTTGTCGCCGCGGCCGGAGAGATTGACCAGCAGCACGCTGTCGCGGGGCATGGTCGGCGCCCGCTTGATGGCCTCGGCGACGGCGTGCGCGCTCTCCAGCGCGGGAATGATGCCTTCCATTTTGCTCAAGACTTGAAACGCCTCCAGCGCTTCTTCGTCGGTCGCCATCGTATAATAGGCGCGCTCTAACTGACGCAGGTGGGCGTGTTCGGGACCAACCGATGGGTAATCCAAGCCGGCCGACACACTATGCGTTTCCATGATCTGCCCGTCTTCGTTCTGCATGACGAATGAGCGCGTGCCATGCAAGATGCCGGGGCGGCTGATATCCAGATCGGCGAAGCGGGCGGCGTGCTCTTTGCTTTCGATGCCGTGGCCGCCGGCTTCGACGCCAATCAGCTCGGTATTTTCGTCATCGCGAAAGGCGTGAAATAGCCCGATGGCATTGCTGCCGCCGCCGACGCAGGCGATGCAGGCTTCCGGCAGCTGCCCGGTCAGCGCCTGGATTTGCTCGCGTGCTTCGACGCCAATGACGCTCTGAAAATCGCGTACCATCATCGGATAGGGATGCGGACCGAGCGCCGAGCCCAGCAGATAAAAGGTGGTCTCGACATTGGTCACCCAATCGCGCATGGCTTCGTTGATGGCGTCTTTCAGCGTGCGGCTGCCGCTTTCCACAGGAATGACCTCGGCGCCCAGCAGCTTCATGCGGAAGACGTTAGGCTGCTGCCGGCGGATATCGACCGTGCCCATATAAACATGGCATTCCAGCCCGAGCAGCGCCATCGCGGTCGCCGTACCGACGCCGTGCTGTCCAGCGCCCGTCTCGGCGATGATGCGGCGCTTGCCCATGCGCTTCGCCAGCAAGCCTTGGCCTAGCGCGTTGTTGATCTTGTGCGCGCCGGTGTGGGCCAGGTCCTCCCTTTTGAGATAGATTTGCGCGCCGCCCAGGGCCTCGCTCAAGCGCCGGGCATGGCTGATTGGCGTGGGCCGGCCGGTGTAGGTGCGCTGCAAGTGGCTCAATTCATGATGAAATTGTGGATCGGCCATGGCCTCGGCATAAGCCGCTTCCAGCTCGTCCAGGGCCGGGATGATCGTCTCGGGCACGAAGCGCCCGCCGAATTCGCCGAAGTAGCCACGGGCATCGGGCAGGTCGCTTAGGTCTGTTCGGATGTATAGGTCAGTCATGGCGATATGTCCTATTGGTTATTGCGGGAGAGTGAATTGGTTGCCGGTACACAGATCGTATATTGGCGGGCGAGCCAAGGGGCGCCCCCACATGTTCGCTTGGGCGGGCGACCCAATGGCTCGCCCCTACAGTTCTCGTTTTGAAGTGATGTCTGTGAACGCTGGCTTGTCGCTCTCATATCCATAGTGCTTTCTCGCCGGCAAAGTATCGCTTGGCAAGAATCAGAATCTTCACCACATAATTGTCGATGCTTGGAATAAAATCGTCCCGCGTGAGCGCGACTTGCGGGGAACCCAAGCCGACGGCAGGCGCCCGCACTTGGGAGACATCGCCCGCAAACAAGCGCAAGGCGTCGTCAATGCGCAGCCTGACCAAACCAGCTATCTCGCCACTCTGATAAGCGTAATCTTCAAGCGGCTGGTCGCAAACATAGAGAAAGACATGGCATATTTGGCAATCGACAAATTCGCCGATTCGATGGATGCCCACACGCCGGCCGAGCGATATCAAATCTGCAAAATCCACGCGCAGACCCAGCTCCTCTTCGATTTCGCGGATTCCGTCGCGCGGGGTCTCGCCGGCTTGCAAGTGTCCGGCCGCGCTGATATCAATCTTGTTCGGATAATCCAGGTAGTCCCGGCGCTTTTGCAGAACAACAAAGGGATCGCCATTCGCCTCGCGCCCGATTACCCAACAGTGAAAGACCTGATGCCAATCACCGTCCCGATGGACCGCGGCGCGCCGCTTCACGCCGATGTGATTCAGCGCCTCGTCGTAAATGTCGAATAGCTCGCTCATGCGTCGGCCGCCCGCACAGCCTCGATAAAGGCGCGCACCTTGCCCAGATCTTTGATGCCGGGCATCCCCGCTTCCACGCCGCTGGCGACATCCACAGCCCAGGGTCTGACGCGCCGTACGCGGTCGGCGACATTGTGCGGGTTGAGACCGCCAGCCAGCATCAGGCGCGGCGTTGCGGCTTTCAGCGCCCGAGCGATGTTCTCGCTCGCCGTCTCGCCGGTGCCGCCATATAGCTTGGGATTAAAGGCATCCAGTAGAATGGAAGGCGCGTCTTCGCTCTGCGGGAATGCGGACCGCAGGCCTTCCACCTCGGCAAGCGCCGCCGCTTCATCAGCCGGGCGAATCGCCTTAAAGGCAATGTCGCGAAGCGCTTGCACGGTCTCGGCCGCTTCGTCGCCGCTTAACTGCGCGAAGTCCAGCCCGACAGTCTCAACGATATCGCGAACCTCGTCAGCTGACATATTGACGAAGACGCCCACAAGCGTAGGGCAGGAATCGCCCAGCGCCTCGCGCAATCGGCGCGCAATCTCACGCGCGGCCGCCGGTTCCACGTAGCGCGGCGTCTCCGGATAAAAGTTGAGGCCGATCAAATCGGCGCCGGCATGAGCGACAGCCAGCGCATTTTCGGCCGAGCGTATTCCGCAGATCTTAACCTTGGTCACGGTCGCCTCTCGGTTGTCGGCTCAATTCGCGGACGAGGGACACCATGTCGGGCGCTTTCATCAAGGCTTCGCCGACGAGGATCCCATGCGCGCCCAGACGCCCCATCGCTCGCGCGTCGGCGGGGCTGAAAATGCCGCTCTCGGCGATCAAGACGACATCGTGATCCACCATGCCAGCCAGCCGCGCGGTCGTGTCCAAATCGACTTGGAAGGTCTTCAAGTCGCGGTTGTTGACGCCGATGAGCTTAGCGCCTATTCGCATTGCGCGCGACATTTCCCATTCATTATGCACTTCGACCAGCGGCGTCATGCCCAGATCATCGGTCAAGGCGTAGAGGTCGCTCAACTGGGAATCGGACAGCGCCGCCACAATCAAGAGTATCGCATCGGCGCCGGCCGCCCGTCCTTGGTAGACTTGGTAGGGATCGATGATGAAGTCCTTGCGCAGAATTGGCGTCGCGACCGCCCGTCTCACCGCCGTCAGATAGCGCAGGCTGCCCTGGAAATAGTCTTCGTCCGTCAGCACTGAAATCGCCGCTGCGCCATTTTGCGCGTAAGTCGCGGCGATCAGCACCGGCGCGAAGTCCCGGGTAAGCGCCCCCTTGCTGGGCGACGCGCGCTTGACCTCAGCGATCAGACTCACCTGCTCGCCGTGGAGCGCGGCGATCATATCGCGGGCAGCGAATGCGGAAGCTTCCGCCCGCCGCCTCATTTCGCCGTCGGCGATTCGCGCGCGAGCATGGGCGAGCTCCTCCAGCTTGCGGTTGAGGATGCGGTCGAGGACCGTGTCCGTGGTGACAAAAGCCGGGCTCATGAGGCGAAGCTCTGGCTCATTTCGATCAAGTCTTCAAGCTTCTGGAGCGCCTTGCCGCTATCCAGGCTGTCGCGCGCCGTCACAAGGCCGTCAGCGATGGAGTTGGCTCGGCCCGCCGCCATGATGGCCGCGCCCGCGTTCAGCAGCACGATATCGCGCTTGGGTCCATGATCCGAGCCGTCGAGCACCGCGCGCAATATGGCGGCGTTTTCGGCCGGTTCACCGCCTTTGAGATCTTCCAGGCTGGCTCGATGGAAACCCAAATCAGTAGGATCGGCATCCAAATGTGTAAGGCTGCCGTCCTCTTTCAGATAGCTGATGCGGTTGGGACCGGTCACCGTCAATTCATCCAAGCCGCCGTATCCGTTGACAACCATCGCCGATTTGACGCCAAGCGCGCGCAAAACCTGAGCCAGCAGGTCGGTCATCTCGGCCGCGAATACACCCATCAAGAAGCGCTGCGCGCCGGCGGGGTTGGTCAAGGGACCAAGAATGTTGAAGATGGTGCGGATGCCCAGTTGACGGCGGGGCGCGATGGCGTAACGCATGGCCGGGTGCAGCTTGACGGCGAATAGGAAGCCGATGCCAATCTCGTCAATGCAAGCGCCGACTTGCTCCGCCTCCAGGTCCAGGTTGACGCCCAGCGCCGACAATACATCAGCGCTGCCGCTCTTGCTGCTGGCCGCGCGGTTGCCATGTTTCGCCACTGGGATGCCAGCGCCAGAAGCGACGAAGGCAACGGTGGTGCTGATGTTGAAGGTTCCCGAGCGGTCGCCGCCGGTGCCGCAGGTATCGAGCATGTCCACTGTGACGGAAGTCGGCACCTTGGTCGCTGCTTGGCGCATTGCGCGCGCGCTTCCGGTGATTTCGTCGGTGGTCTCGCCCTTCATGCGCAGCGCCATCAGATAGGCGCCAATCTGCGCTTCGGTGGCGCCGCCGGTCATGATTTGCCGCATCACGGATTCGGCTTGTTCGGCGCTGAGGTGAGCGTAGCGGCTCATTTCATCAATTGCTTGTTGGATATCCATGTCATTTCCTTTGTCTATCGTCACATTAAGATTTTGCGATTTTGGCGGGCGACCCGGTGGGTAGCCCCGACAGATTTCGCGCGTTGGAGGGCGACACAAGTGTCGCCCCTACGGATTGCGCGCAAATGAAATGGGTTCGTAGTTGAGAAAGTTGCCCAGGATTTGCAGGCCGTGGCCGGTCAAGATGCTCTCCGGGTGAAACTGGAGGCCAATCACCGGATGATGCCGATGGCGCAAGCCCATGATTTCGCCGGTTGCCGTGCGCGCTGTGATTTGCAAACAATCGGGCAAGGCGGCCTCGTCCACGATCAGGCTGTGGTAGCGCGTCGCCTCAAAAGGATTGGGAATATCGCCTAAAATCGTATCGCCATCATGATAGATCATGCTGGTCTTGCCGTGCATCAATTCGGGCGCATGCACGACGAGACCGCCGTAGGCTTCGCCGATCGCCTGATGGCCCAGGCAGACGCCCAGCAGGGGAATCTCTGGACCAAGCTCGCGAATCAAGTCCAGCGATATTCCCGCATCAATTGGGAAGCCGGGACCAGGCGATATCACAATGCGTTCCGGCGCCAGCGTCCGGATCGCGTCCACAGTGATTTTGTCATTGCGATAGACGGTGAGGGTCGCGCCGAGCTCGCCGAGTTCCTGCACGATGTTGTAGGTAAAGCTGTCGTAATTGTCGATGACTAGAATCATGGTTTGGTCTCCAAGGTTCGGTTGGTCGTGCGGCGGGCGACCCAATAGGTAGCCCCTACATTCTTGCGTTTTGGCGGGCGACCCAATGGGTAGCCCCTACAGTTTGTGCTTTGGCGGGCGACCCAATGGGTAGCCCCTACAGTTTCTATGTTCACATTAGTCCGTTCTCGGCATATTTGACCGCTTCGAAGACGGCCGCGGCTTTGTGGATTGTTTCGTAGTATTCCGCGGTCGGATCGCTGTCGGCGACGATGCCGCCGCCGGCTTGAACGCTGATGGCGCCATTTTGCATCAGCAAGGTGCGGATGGTGATGCACATATCCATGGAGCCGTCAAAGCTGAAATAGCCGACCGCCCCGCCATAGGGTCCGCGGCGCGTCTCTTCAAGATCTTCAATGATTTCCATCGCCCGCACTTTTGGCGCCCCGCTGAGCGTGCCGGCCGGGAAGGTGGCTCGTACCAGATCAAAGGCGTCCATGCCTTCGCTGAGCAGCCCTTCGACCTGGCTAGTGATATGCATCACGTGCGAGAAGCGTTCGATATACATCATCTTGGTCACTTTGACCGTGCCATAATCGCAGACGCGCCCCAGATCATTCCGGCCCAGGTCGACGAGCATGACGTGTTCGGCGCGCTCTTTGGGATCGTTGATCAGCTCCGCTTCCAGCTCGAGGTCTTCTTTCTCGGTGGCGCCGCGGGGCCTGGTGCCGGCGACCGGTCGATTGTAGGCGATGCCATCTTCGAGGCGCACCAGCATCTCCGGCGATGCGCCAACCAGCGTAAGGTCATCGCTGAATTCGAGCAGGAACATGTAGGGCGACGGATTGGTCGCTCGGAGGGCGCGATAAATCTGCAGCGGGCTGGCTTCGGTACCCCGGCTGAAGCGCTGCGCCAACACGATCTGAAAGGCATCGCCGTCGCGGATATATTCCTTGGCCGCCCGCACGCGCGCTTCGTGGACGCGCTTTTCAACATTCGCTTTGGGATCGACCCGTTCGCCGTTCAGCGGCACATTGTAAGCCGGATGCGCTAATGGCGCCGACAAGGCTTCGGCAATGCCGTCGATGCTGGCGATCGCCCCTTCGTAGGCGGCGTCGGGATCATCGCCTGTATTGTGGGCGTTAGCCAAGATGATGAGCTGGTGCATGGCGTGGTCGAAAATCACCAGCGTATCGGGCAGCATGAACGCCACCGTCGGCACGCGCAGATCGTCGCTGGCGGTGGCCGGCAGATCTTCAAAATAGCGCACGATATCATAGGACATATAGCCGACCGCGCCCCCGACCAAGCGCGGCAATCCTTCCAGCGCCACCGGATTCACCGTCTGAAAATGGCGCTTGATCACGTGCAGGGGATCTTGCCCTTCTGGTATGGCGAAGCTGGTCGTCCGCCCGTCGCGCTCGAAGTTGACGACATTGTCCTTGACGCTGAGCAGGCCTTTTGGATTCACGCCGATAAATGAGTAGCGCCCCACCTGTTCGCCGCCCTCGACGCTTTCCAGCAGAAAAGCCGGCACGCCCGCTTCCTTCAGCTTCATATAAACCGATACGGGCGTCTCGAGATCAGCCAGCAGCGTTCGATAGACCGGCACGTGATCGCCCTGCTTGAAGTGCTCATAAATCTCCTCGCGCGCGGGTTTGATGTCGGCGCGCTCGCGTTGCATCGTCTCGAGCATCGTCTTCTCCTCAAAATCAAAAGAACCCGAATCATCCGATCAAGGACGAGAAGGGTTCCCGCGGTGCCACCTTGATTGCCCGCTCTCGCGGACCACTTTGCGGATACGGACTCGAGGTCGATATCCCGCGCTGTTAACGGCGCGCTGGCCGGCGCAAGCTAGTCGGTTTCCCTTTCACCTGCGCGACTCCCCAGTCCATTCCCCGTCTCTGCCTGTCTCGCATTCTCAGCAACTAGCGAGTCTCTGAACTGCATGATGACGGGTACTACTCTGGTTCGCAGTCTTTTGCAGTATTCGATTGGGGAGATGGTAGCGCGGATTGGAGCGGGTGTCAAGCGTGGTCGGGATATTTGTTTGACCACAGGGGATATTTGATTCACCAAAGAGGAAACGAGGGAACACAGAGGTCGCAGAGGAAAGCGGGCGATTCACAGAATCGCCCCTACAGGTTTCGTCGTGGGCGGGGCGGGTTTTAGGGCGGCACAAGGGTTGCGCAGGTCGCGTAGACACTGACCGCCGACACTAACCGCCTGTCGCCCCTACAACTTGGCTTCGGTGTGGACACTATCCGCTAGATTTTCTATCCCACCCTCCAAACTATCTTTAATCGGAGGCGGATTTCTGGTATACTATTCTCGAATATGCGTTCTAAAGCTTGAGTATTCAGCGGGAGGTCGCTTTGAGCCTGAGCAACCGGGAAATAGCCGATATTTTTACGCGCTGCGCCGACATGCTGCAGATCCGCGGCGACAACATCCATCGCGTGCTGTCGTATCGCCGCGCCGCCGAAACGATCCGCGGCCTCCCGCGCGACCTGCGGGTGATATCGAGCGAAGGCGGGCTGACCGATCTCAGTTATATCGGCAAGACGATCGCGGCGAAAATCGACGAGATGCTGGAAAGCGGCGAGCTGGAATTTTACAACAGGCTCAAAGCTGAGATCCCCGTAGGCTTGGTCGATATCATGCACATCAACGGCGTGGGACCGAAGAAAGCCAAGCTCTTTTGGGAGCAGTTGGACATCACCTCGGTCGACGAACTGAAGATCGCCGCCGATGCCGACAATCTGGCGGGCTTGCCCGGGATGGGGAAGAAGAGCCAACAGAAGATCCTGGATGGCATTGAAGCGCTTTCGCGCCAGACGGGGCGGACGAATATCGGCGAGGCCTTGCCGGCGGCGCAGAAGATCCTTGACTTGCTGCTGGAATTGCCGGAGGCGCAGGAGGGCGCGCTGGCGGGCAGCATCCGCCGCGGACGGGAGACCATCGGCGATGTCGACATTCTCGTGGCGGCTGATGACTCGGGTCCGATCATGCAGCGCTTCGTGACGATGGAAAATGTCGCGCGCGTCCTCGGGCATGGACCAACCAAGAGTTCGGTTGAATTGCTTTCCGGCTTGCAGGTTGATGTGCGCGTATTGGCAAAAGCGCGTTGGGGCACCGCGCTCAACTACTTCACCGGCAGCCTGGCGCATAATGTCAAAATGCGGCAGATCGCCCTTGATCGCGGGCTCAGCCTCAACGAGCAGGCCCTCAGCCCGGTCGATGAGAGCAAGACGATCATCGAATCCGCGGAGAAGACACTCTGCGACAGCGAAGAAAAGGTCTATGAGGCGCTTGGCTTGCAATATGTGCCGCCGGAATTGCGCGAAGACAGCGGCGAAATCGAAGCGGCGCGCGCGCATCGCCTGCCTCGGCTCATTGAGCGGGCGGACATCGTCGCCGACCTGCACATGCACAGCGATTGGAGCGACGGCAAGAACACGATCGGCGAGATGGTTGAGGCTTGCGTCGAGCGCGGTCATCAATACATCGTCATCACCGATCATTCGCGCAGCCTCGGCATCGCCAACGGGCTTTCGATCGAGCGCTTGCTGGCGCAGGCGGAAGAGGTGCGGCGGATCAACGACGAGATGGGCGAATCTATTCAAGTGCTGGCCGGCACGGAAATGGACATCAAAGCCGATGGCAGCCTCGATTATCCCGATGAGGTGCTGGCGCAACTGGATTTTGTCATCGCCAGCTTGCACTCGGGCTTGAGCCAACGTCGCGAACAGGTGACGGCGCGCCTGCTCAACGCCATTCGCAATCCATACGTCCGCATGATCGGGCATCCGTCGGCGCGGCAGTTCCCCAATCGCGATGAGGTCGACGCCGATTGGGACGCGGTGCTGGCGGCGGCAAAAGAACATGAGACCATTCTCGAGATCAACGCCAATCCCTTGCGGCTCGATCTCAAGCCCGAACTGGCGCGATTGGCGAAGGACATGGGCGTCCCGCTCGCGGTCAACACCGACGCCCACCGGGTGGCGCATCTGGACCTGATGGAATTCGGCATCACCAACGCGCGCCGCGGCTGGGTGGAAGCGCGGCATGTGGTCAACACCTGGCCCCTCGAGCGCTTTAGACAGTGGCTCAAGAATGGCCCATAGGCTAGCCCTCACCCCCCGGCCCCCTCTCCCACAAGGAGTGCGCGTAGGTCGCGTAGACACTGACCGCCGACACAGCACTTCGAGAGGGGGAGCGTCGGCGAGTCCGAATTGCTGATCAAGCGGTCAAAATGTCCCGATTTCGCAGGTTCACGAGTGTGAATCAGTCCACAATCCACAAGAAACGGACAAGCGTTGATAGGGAGAGGTCCGGTAATGGCTGAAGGGTCGAAGGACGTCAGCGCAAGTCATGCGGGCGAGGGGCCGCGGGATGACTCGTTCCAGGCAGCGCGCGCACAGTTCGCCGCCCGCCGCGCCTATAAACGCGCCCTCCGCCGCGCCCGCAATCCGCTTTACTTTTCAGCGCGCTCCTTGGCTTTGCTTGTCATTCTTGTGATCGTCGCGAGCGCCGCGACGCTGGCCTTGGTCTATGCGCTGCGGGGCGAGCCGGCAGCAAGGGGACTGGAACCGATCATTCACATCGCCGCATCTTCAACCGGCGCCGCTGATTCTGTTCCGGCGGAGCAGCCCGAAGCGACAGCGGTCCCGGCGGTAGAGGTCATCCTGGCGGCGGAAACGCCAGCGAATCTGGTGCTAGAGGGGCCGGCGATTCCGACTGTGATCATCACCAACACGCCGATACCCTTGAGCGTGGGCGCCCAAGCGGCGGTGCATGGCGTCGGCAATGACAAACTCAATATTCGCAATCGCCCCAGCCTGACCGACAGCCAGGTCCTTTTCCGCGAAGACGAGGGCAAAGGCTTCGATATCATTGGCGGACCTCAACAAGCCGACGGCTACACCTGGTGGCAAGTGCGCGATCCGCAATTTCAGGTGGAAGGTTGGGCGGTCGCCAATTATTTGCGGACGATTTCAGAAAACACAGGACAGTGAAGATGAGCCAGGACATCCAGAAGCGCGTTGCGGAACTGAGCGGCGAACTGCACCATCATATCTATTTGTACCATGTGGAAAACGCGCCGGTGATCACGGACGCCGAATACGACCGTCTCTTCCGCGAACTGCAGGAGCTGGAAGCGCAGCATCCCGAATTCGCCGCGCCCGATTCGCCAACGCAGCGCGTCGGTTCTGACCTGTCTGGCGACTTCCCCAAGGTAGGTCACCCAGCGCCGATCCTGAGCCTGTCCAACGCTTTCGACGAAGCCGACCTGATCAATTGGGAAGAGCGCAATCTGCGGCTGCTGCCGGCGGGCGCGCAGATGCAATATGTGCTGCAGCCCAAGCTCGATGGCTTGGCGATCGTCATCACCTACGAAGACGGCATCTTGACCCGAGCGGCTACGCGGGGCAACGGCGAATTTGGCGATGACGTCACCGCCAACGTACGGACGATTCGCTCGGTTCCCTTGCGCATTCCGGTGAATCCCGAGCGGGGCGTTGCGCCGAATCGACTGGCCGTGCGTGGCGAGATTCTGTTTCACAAGGAGGCCTTCCGCGAGCTCAATCGCGAGCAGGAGGCGCAGGGACTGCCGGCTTATGTGAACGCGCGCAACACCGCTTCCGGCTCGCTGAAACAGAAGGACAGCCGCGAAACCGCCAAACGCAAGCTGACCGCCTACATCTATGACATCATCGATAGCGAAGGCGTCGAGCTAGAAGGCGAATCGGATACGCTTCAATACTTAAGCGACATGGGCTTCAATGTCATCGCGGAGGCGGCCTTCTGCCAGGACCTGGCGGACGCGATCAGGCGCTTGCCGGCTTGGGAAGCGAGACGGGACGACCTGCCCTTCGAAATCGACGGCATGGTCTTGAAGGTCGACAGTCGCCCCCAGGCGCGGGAACTGGGCGTCGTCGGCAAGGATCCGCGCGGCGCCATCGCTTACAAGTTCCCGGCGGAAGAAGCCAGCACCAAGTTGGTGGGCGTGACCATCGGCGTGGGGCGCACGGGCAAAGTCACGCCGACGGCGCAGCTTGAGCCGGTCTTCATCGGCGGGGTGACGGTCTCCAACGCCAGCCTGCACAATTACGAACAGGTCGCCGCCCTCGACATCCGGCTGGGCGACCGCGTCATCGTCAAACGGTCCGGCGATGTCATCCCCTATGTGATCGGTCCGGTAGTCGGCGCGCGCGCTGGGAGCGAGACTGCCATTCTGCCGCCCGAGACCTGCCCCTTTTGTGGCACCCGGCTGATTCAGCCAGCGGGAGCGGTCGATTGGTTTTGCCCCAATCCCAAATGCCCGGAACGGGTCATGCGCACGCTGGAATTCTTCGTATCGCGCGGGGCGATGGATATTGAAGGCATGGGACCGCAGACCATCGCCGCCCTGATCGACGAGGGACTCATCAAAGACGAAGCCGATATCTTTTTCCTGGATGCCGAGCCGTTGCTGGCGCTGGAAGGATTCGCCGAAAAGAAAGTGGAAAACCTGCTCGCGTCAATCGAGGCGGCCAAGAAGCGCTCGTTTGAGCAAGTGCTGACATCGCTGGGCATTGACGGCATCGGCTCGACCGTCGCCGGGCTGCTCACCGACAACTTCTCGGCGATGCAAGATCTGCTCGATGCCGCGAGCAAGATCCAGGCGGCGAGCGAGTCCTTTGCGCAAACTGCCGAGCCACTGCTTGCTGGAGAACCAACTGACGATGCGGCAATCGGCAAACTCCTCTTTCGCCTGCGCCATCCATTAACCGAGCTCGTCCCGCGCTATCTTGATGCCGTTGATCTCGGCGATCGACTGGCGCGCTTTCTCAAGCCGCTGGATTTCTCGTCTGAGCAACGAAGCGCCCTGGAAGGAGCGCTTAGCGTTCTCATCACCGCCTCGCGCCCCCTGCACAGCATCGAAGGTCTGGGACCGGTGCTGGTGGAGAATATCGTCGCCTGGTTCACTGACGATCACAATCAGAGCGTGCTCGCCAAGATGCTGGAAGCGGGCGTCAATATGCGCGCCGAAGAAAAAGCCACCTCAGGCAGCGGGCTCGCGGGCCAGACATTCGTCTTGACCGGCGCGATGAGCGTCCCTCGCGGCGAAATCAAGGCGCTGGTGGAAGCGAACGGCGGCAAGGTGACTGGCAGCGTCAGCAAGAAAACGAGTTATGTGGTAGCTGGAGACTCGCCCGGCAGCAAGGTTGATAAAGCGGTGAAGAATCAGGTGCCGGTCATCAGCGAGGAAGAACTGCGCGCGCTCATCACCGGCTAGTCGAGCCGCAGCGATGCCGCCAGCCGCCGCACTTTGTCGCCGGTCTCGTACCAGCTGATACGGCTCAGCCCCAGCTTTTCGCGGATGCGCTCTTCATCGACGCCAGCCTGACATTCGCGCACAGCCATCGTCCAGCGCATCACTTCAAAGGACAGCTTGAAAGGCGCCTTTGCGCGCGCGCCGATATCGGTCAGGATATATTCCAGATTGCGCGTCGTGCAATTGAATAGCTGATCCTCCACTTGATACTGCCTCGCATAGTCATCGAGCAGACGCAGGGCTTCCGCGTCCAAAATGATACGCCGCTCTTTGTAGACATCGCGCGCTTTGTGGCGAATGAATATTTCCGCCCCGCCCTTCCCTTTGCGATTGATGTCGCGCAGGCGCAGCCGGCCGCATTCCGCTTTCTTGATCCCGGTCTGAAGCAGCAGCTGGAACAGAAAGGCCGGGCGATGATCATGCGCAGCGCCCCGCTTAAATTCACGGGCGGCGGAGATGCAGTCTCGCAGCTGCGCGCCGGACAAGACATCAGACAGCGGCGCCGGACCGGAGCGCTGGCGAATGGATTGGGCCGGATCTTCGACGAGCGCGCCAATGTCATGCAGCCACTTGCAGTAGACCTTCAGCGTCGTCACGCGGCGCGCAAAAGTCTTTCGGCTGCATGGCACACCGCGCTCGTATTCCATCCATTGGAGAAAGCGTTCCAGGCGCTCAACCCCTAATTCAGTGGTGGGCAGCGCGCTACCGGTGAACTCGGCGAGCAGGCGCAGATCGCTGATGAAGGATTTTATCGTGTTCTCGGTTTTGCCTTCGCCGCGCAGGTAAGCGGCAAACAGGTCAAAGGTCGCGGCCAAGCCGGTGCGCCCGTCGATATCGTCGGCCGATTGCGGCGCTTGAGCGAAAAGCGAAATCTGGCGATTCATCTGGCGCGCAGCCCTCCTTTCATCGGCGCTAACGTTTGTTCGTCCAAGCCGGATTGCCGAACCGATCGGCCAGCAGTTGCTCAGCTTGGTTTGACTCGGCCGGCGAAAGCTGACCGGGCTGGATGTCCAAATCAAAGGCGCTGGCGAAACCCTGCTCGAAGGCGGAGGCGACGGCGGACCAGGACAAGGGCTTGCCAGCCGCCTCCGCGAGAGTCAGCGCCCGTTCGCGCAGATTTCGTTTCCGCGCCATTCGCGATGCTTCGCTTTCAAATCTCAGCACGTCGCAAATGCGCGCAAGGTCGCCAAAGAGTGGAAGCGTGCCATGCTGCAGCAGGGCACCTTTGCGGCGAAGCTGGGCGCTGCCGATCAGTTTCCGTCCGCCGACGCTGATTTCATAATGCGACGGCATCTCGAAACAGACTGGACCAAGGTCGACGCCGCGAAGGCGCTCGCTTTGGCGCGGAGGGTCCGCGTCCAGCCCGAGCAAAGCCAGCGCGCGCAGCAATCCGACGCTAATCCGACGATAACTCTCGACCACATCGTCAGCAGCCAAGGGATGATCCAGCGGCAGACTGAGGCTATAGGTCAGCTCGTCGCCATGCAATATCGCCTTGCCGCCGGTGGGCCGGCGCAGCAAATCCCAAGCGCGAGCGGCCAGCGCGTCCGGGTCCACATCGCGGGTTCGCTGCCCGTAGCCGAGCGAGAGACAGAACGGGTCCCAGCCATAGAGCCTTAGCGTCGGTGGCTGGTCCCCGCGGGCGACGGCCGCCAGAATCGCGCTATCGACCGCCATGTTGCTGGCGCCGTCACGAAAGCTGGAATCTCGCAAGCTGCGCATTTGCCGCATTCTGTGACCAACCCTATACTGAGTTTCAGACTTTGACCGCGGCCAAATGGAATCGCTGCCGTATGTCCCGCCAGTACGATAAGAACAGGCGCGTCGCGTCGCATAATAGGCCGAATGTCGTGGGAAAGGCTACGGGATCGGCAATCCCTAAGCCTCCGCCCAAGGAAGGGCACGCTCCCGAATACAGCACCACCCAATACCTTCAAAACCAATACAAGGCGCCGCCGCCGAAAAATGCGCTTTCGGGCGCCCACAAACGTCAGCGCCGCCTTCGTCAAAGGCATCGGCGCAATGAATGGGCTTGGGTCATCTTAGCAGGCGGCATGATATCTGTCTTTGGTTTTCTCGTTTTGGCTATGTTTGTGCTGATTCGCCTGCCGCACTCGATCCAGGAAGTAGTCCCGACGGCGGACCTTCGGCCGCCGCTGCCGACGCCAGTGGACGCGCGCAGCGAATACATCGCTGATGGTCGCCGCGTCGGCGTTGACGTCTTGCAGCTCGATGACGGCAGCCTGATTGAAATGGTCCCCTGGGATGGGCAATCGCGCTATACGGTCATCGTCGGCGGGCTGGATAGACGGCCCGATCAAACGGGTGAACCGGTAAGAACCGACAGCTTGATGCTCGTCAGCATTGATCCGGGCCGAAATAGCATCGGCTTGCTCAGCATACCGCGCGACCTTTGGGTGCGCATCCCGGAACAGGAAGAGCATGACCGCATCAATCGCGCTTACTTCCTGGGCGAGAGCCGCGCGACCGGCTATGGACCCAGGCTCTTGCAGCAGACGGTCAGTTGGAATCTGGGCATGCGCATTCACAATTATGTTTTGGTGGATTTCCAGGCGGTGATTGACCTCGTCGATCATCTCGGCGGCATCGAGATTAGCATCGACTATACGATCGACGATGAACGATTCCCCGATATGAACTACGGCTACGATCCATTCTATCTGCCGGCGGGCAGGCATGTGCTGGACGGGCGCGACACGCTAAGATTCGCGCGCACGCGCCACGGCAACAACGATGTGCGCCGGGCAGAGCGCCAGCAGATGATCCTATATGCCATTCGAGAGCGGATTCAAAACCTCAATTTCCTTCAGTTGATCGGTCAGGCGCCGGCATTGCTGGCGACCCTGGGCGAACATGTGCAAACCGGGCTTGAACTGGAACAGATCGTTCAATTGGCTTTGCTGGTGAAGGATATCGAAGTCGCCGACATCAATATGCGCGTGATGGACTTCGAGTATCTGGAAGATTACGTCACCGAGGAGTATCAGCAGCAGGTGCTGGTGCCGCGCGTGGAGCGGCTGCCGATTCTGTTGGCTGAGACTTTCGGCGACGATTATGGCCGCTAGCAAAAAGAAAGACAGTGCGGCTCGCGCGCACTGCCAATCAGAACGAACCCACCGTACCGTGTAGCCATAGTGTCTCGAACCTGCAAAGTTACAGGCTGGGAATCGCTTGGCAACCGCTGTTTTGGCTCGAGCCTATTACATGGGCTGCCAAAGATAGACTCCCATATAGAGAATGTTGGCTCGGCACATATAGTTCTATCACGCGTACAGCAGGCGCGGCTTTTTATAACAAATTCGCTGGCGCCTGTCAATTCCGCTAATCCTTAACATTGTCGCGCGAGCAATAATCGGTCGAATGCTTATAATAGTGTTGTCGCGAAGGCGAGAGAGGGATTGCGCAACCTGCGCTTGAGGAGGTCTATCGTGAAAGACGAACTCAAAAGAGAATTGTTGGCGGAGTTGATTGGCACCTTTGTCTTGGTATTTGTTGGTTCGGCCGCGGTTCTAGTGGCGCCGATATTTGGGGTCGTTGTGCCGGCCCTGGCGCATGGCTTGATTCTGGTCGCCCTCATCTATACCTACGGTCATATATCCGGGGCGCAAGTCAATCCCGCCGTTACGCTGGGCTTGGCGGTTGGCGGGCAGCAGGATTGGGCGAAATCAGGATACTATATCGTCGCCCAATTCATCGGCGGCGTCATCGCGGCCGCTGTGCTGGTCGTGGTTTTTCCGCAGGAGAACGCGGCGGTTGCCGGATTCCTGGGCGAGAACGCTTACAACTTTGGCCAGACGAAGGGTTTCTTGACCGGTGATTCGGTGTGGACGGCGGCGATTTATGAAGCCATCCTGACCTTTTTCCTGGTCAGCGCGGTCTTTCAAGCAGCCGCTTATGGAAAGGCGGGCAAGCTGGCGGGGGTCGCCATCGGCTTCACGTTGGCGGCCAGCATTCTTGCTGGCGGACCAGCGACGGGGGCGTCGCTCAATCCGTCGCGCACCTTGGGTCCCGCGCTGATCGCCGGCGACACGTCGTATCTGATTCCGTATTTGATTGGCATTTTCGGCGGCGGCATTGTGGCCGGCTTGGTTCATGGCGGCATCCTGAAGCCGGAGGACGAGCCGGCGAAGTGACGACAATGGCATGAACGGGCGACTTGATAAGTCGCCCCTACAGTTTGTGTGTTGGCGGGCGGACTAGGTCTCGTCGTCAGGGAGATTTAGTTGCAGGTATAGTTCGCTGAGTTGTTCCGGCTCGGCTATGGATGGCGCGTTGGCCATGATATCGCTGCCGTTCTGCGACTTGGGGAAAGCGATCACCTCGCGGATATTGGGCGCGCCGGCGAGCAGCATCACCAGGCGGTCTATGCCCCAAGCCATACCGCCGTGGGGCGGCGCCCCGTATTCGAATGCCTCCAGCATGTGGCCGAATTCGCGCATGGCGTGTTCCATGCTCTGCCCAATCAGCGGGAAGATTTTCTCCTGAATCGCGCGATCATGAATGCGGATGCTGCCGCCGCCGACCTCATGTCCATTGCAAATCATGTCGTATTGCGAGCCGCGGGCCGCCCCGGGCTCGCTATCGAGCAGGTGCAAATCTTCCGGCAAAGGCATGGTGAACATGTGCTGTGACGGGTCCCAGCGTTCATGCTCGGCATCCCAGATGAACTCGGGGAAGTCAATCACCCAACAGAAGGCGAGCAGGTCGTCATCGAGATCCAAATCGGCTTTGAAGTGGTTGCGCAGCGCGTCGGTGACCGCATAAACGATCTCATCTTCGTCCGACATAAAGAGCAGCAAATCGCCGCCTTGCGCGCCCATCGCTTCGATCAACTCCAGTTTCAGCTCGACATTAAAAAACTTGCCGATGGGACCGCGCAATTCGCCTGTTGGGTCGGTCGGCATCGTGATGTAAGCCAAGCCTTTGGCGCCCTGCCGCCGCGCCATGTTCTCCAGGTCTCGCGCCACCTTGCGAAGTTGCGTGCCGCTTAACGCTTCCGCCACGCCGGGCACGCGCATGCACTTGACTTTCTTTCCCGCTTTGACGTTCTCCACGAAAACCGGAAAGGCGCAGCGAACGGCGATACCGCTTATGTCGATTGAACGCAAATCGAAGCGGATATCGGGTCTGTCGGTGCCATACTGCTCCAGCGCGTCCTGGTAGCGGATCCGCGGAAAGGGCTCGGCGATCAGACGCTTCTCGGGCGTTACCGTTTTCACGATTGCTGTCGCGAGCTTTTCCATCAGCCGCATGACATCTTCGCGCTCGACAAAGCTCATCTCCAAGTCCAGCTGGGTGAATTCCGGCTGGCGGTCGCCGCGGAGGTCTTCATCGCGGAAGCAGCGCGCGATCTGAAAATAGCGCTCGAAGCCGCCGACCATCAGCAATTGCTTCAGCTGCTGGGGCGATTGCGGCAGCGCGTAGAACATGCCCGGCTGCAAGCGGCTTGGCACCAGAAAATCCCGCGCGCCCTCGGGCGTTGTTTTGAAGAGAATCGGCGTTTCGATTTCGATGAATTCTTCCGCTTCCAAAAAGTCGCGGATGAACTTCACGGTCTTGTGGCGCAGCAAGATGCTCTGCTGCATCGCCTCGCGCCGCAAGTCCAGGTAGCGATGGCGCATGCGCAGCGCCTCGTCCAAATTGCCTTCGTCCCGGTTGATGTAGAAGGGCGGCGTCCGCGACGGATTCAAAATGACGATCTCATCGGCGACGATGTCGATATCGCCCGTGGCCAGATCGGGATTCGCCGTGCCTTCGGGCCGAATCCTCACATTTCCCTTGACTTTCAGCACATACTCATTGCGGGCGCTATCGGCGAGGGCGTGCGCTTCGGGCGCCAATTCGAGGTCGACGACCACCTGGGTGACGCCCCAGCGATCGCGCAAATCGATGAAGATCAGACCGCCCTGGTCGCGCCGCCGATTGACCCAACCGGCCAGCCGAACCGGCTTCCCGGCGTCATTCTCCCGCAATTCGCCGCAAGTATGAGTCTTCATCATCGGGCGACCACTCCTCATTCATCAGATGAATCTTCGATTGCCGTCGGGCTTTCGCCAAATCAGCGATGTAGCTTATCACGTAGCATCAGGCAAATGTATGGTCAGTCATTCGGGAGTATCAAGACAGATAGATTAAGTTCTGTGCTGAGTAAGACGGGCGACCTAATAGGTAGCCCCTACAGTTCTGCGTTTTGGCGGGCGACCCGATGGGTAGCCCCTACGGTTTGCGTTTTGGCGGGCGGCGGCAAGGTGGACCTACGGTTTGCGTTTTGGCGGGTGGCGGAAGGGGCGTCGCTCTTTACAGTCCGATTCGGGTTGACTAAACTCACGCTTATGGAGAGGCGCGAGCGGACAATCACCAAAGGGCAGCTTGGCCGATTCCTGGCGCTGGTCGGGGCAGTCGGCTTCGTTGCGATTCTACTGATCGATGTGATTGACGCAGGCCGGCCCGGCGGCATCGGACCAGCGCAGAGAATGGCGCTCGGGCTGGCGCTTGCCTGCGCGCTTGTTGGGCTGTCTCTGATTCGGCGGGGCGATGCGCCCGCATGAATGGCGCGCTTAGACAGTTGCACGTGGCGCTCATGCTGGCGGCAACCGTCGCTCTGCTATTCGCCTTTCTGATTTACCTGCTTTACGCCGCCAACTTGGTCGCATTCCCTTACGACTATGACCAGGGAGAGGGCTTCGAATTGCACGATACCGTGCTCTTCAGCCGCTTCCAGCTTCCCTATCGCGATACTGAGCGCTACCCCTTTTATGCCAGCAATTATCCGCCGCTTTTTCACATCATGGCAGCGCCCTTCGTCTGGTTCTTCGGTCCGTCTTACTGGTATGGACGGCTGCTGGGCTTTCTGGCTTCGCTGGCGAGCGCTGCGGCTATCGCCTACGCCGTTTATCGCGACGGCGAGCGACAGCGCTGGATCGCCCTGTTGGCGGGCTTGGCATTCTTGAGTTCGAATTTCGTGTATCACATTGGTCCGCTTTTTCGCCAGCACACGATGATGGTCACCTTCGAAACGCTGGCTATGGTTATGCTGGCCAGCGCCTATCCCAAGCGCGACAAGCGAGGCATCGCCGCGGCTCTCGTCTTGCTCATCTGCGCCGGCTATACCAAACAGCTTGCCGCCATCACAGCCGCCTCCGCCCTGGTTTGGATGTTCCTGCGGGCGCCATGGCGCGCGATTCGCTGGGCGCTCGCATTCGCTTTGGGCGGCGCCGCTGCCTTCCTCTGGCTGAACTTCGCCTCCGGCGGCCAGTGGTGGATTCAGGCGATTGTCGCCAATGTCAACGATTTCATCCCCGACCAAGCGACCGGGCTTTTCATCCTCTGGTTCAAGCTGCACGGTTTGCTGCTGGTCCCGGCGGCGATGCTGCTCATCTATGAGCTTTACTTTGATCGACTCTCGATTTACAGCATCTGGCTTGTCTTTTCGGCGATTTTGGGCGGCCTGGCATCGGGCACCTGGGGCGCGGGCGACAGCTACTTCGTCACTTCAATCGCGGCGCTCTGCATCCTCAGCGGCATCTTTTTCTCGCGCCTGTTGACGAATGCACCCCGCTTGCCGTCGGTAGTCCGTCGTGCCCCCCTGCTGAAATCGTCCCGCGCCGCGCTGATCATCGTCCCGCTGCTCTATTTGGGATACGCCCGCGCGACGCTCAAAATGCCGACGGATGGCACCTTTGAGCAGGTGGCGAAGGCTCTAGGCGTCGCCGCCAACGTGCGCGAGAACTTCTATGACTCGGCCACTTTTTTGGTAGGCGGATACGCCCGCATCGGCTACTTCCTGACTGACGCGGATTGGCAAGCGGGCGCGGAAATCCTGCGGCTAATCGCAGAGACGGACAAGCCGGTCTTGAGCGAAGAAGCCGGATTTACCATCGCCGGGGATCGCGAGGTGGTCAGCAATCCGACGCAACTGCGCAACTTGCATCTGGCGGGCCTTTTCGATGGCGGTCAACTGATCGAGATGATTGAGCGGGGCGAGTTTGGCATTGTCATCCTGCGCGCGCATTTTTATCCGCCGCCCGTGCTTGCAGCGATAGGCAGCCATTACGAGCATTCGCTTACGATTCACATGAATGGCTTCGATTACAGCATCCTCTATCCTAAGAAACTTGCCGGCAGGGAAGGAATTCCAGATGACAACCGCTTACCTGACTGACGACAGCTTCACCCGGCACAATCATCCGCAGCACCCGGAACACGCTGGTCGCATTGAAGCGGTTTGGCAGCAGTTGGGCGCCGCCGGTCTCTCCGCTCAACTGCGGCAAATCAAGCCGAGCCCGGCCGGCGACGAGCAGATCCTCGCCGTCCATACCGCTGAACACTTGCAGCGCCTCGTCGCGGTGTCGCTGGGCGACCGGATGGCCCGTCTTGATCCCGATACCTATGCCCTGCCCGTCTCGTGTGAAGTGGCCCGAATGGCGGCGGGCGCGGTCATCGGCGCCGTCGATGCCGTGGTGGTGGCGCGAGCCGACAATGCGCTGGCGATCGTCCGGCCGCCCGGGCACCATGCCACTGCCGACCGGCAGATGGGCTTCTGCCTGCTCAACAATGTCGCCATCGCCGCGCGCCAGGCCCAATCAAGGCGCGGCATCGAGAAAGTGCTGATCCTGGATTACGATGTGCATCACGGCAATGGCAGTAACGACATCTTCTACGCCGATCCCTCGGTTCTGTTCATTTCGATTCATCAGTATCCATTCTATCCCGGCAGCGGGGCGCTACACGAAATCGGCGCGGATGCGGGGCGTGGCGCGACCATCAACATCCCGCTGACGGCTGGGTATGGAGACGTCGCCTATCGGCAATTATTCGCTGAGTTTGTGATTCCCGCCATTGAACGATTCCAGCCCGACTTGATACTGATCTCGGCCGGGTTCGACGCCCATTGGGTTGATCCCTTGGCGAGCATGCAACTGACGCTGGCGGGATATGATTATTTGGCTCGCGAATGCGTCAAACTGGCGGAGCGCCTCTGTGATGGCCGGATCGTCTTCGTCATGGAGGGCGGCTACGACTTGAGGGCGTTGGCGCATGGCTGGTGCAATATCGCCCGCGCCCTTCTCGGCCGGGACGAAATCAGCGACCCCTATGGATCTCCCAGGTCGGGAACCAGCGCAGACATTCAGCCGCTAATCGAACAGTTGCGGCAGATCCACCGGCTCTAGGTCAACATCAGATCGCCTTCGAGACCGTGCTCTTGCACAAGGGCGCCGCGCAGGTCAAATATCTGGTCGCGCAGCGCGGCCGCCTTTTCGAATTCCAGAGCGCCGGCTGCCTTCTGCATCTCGCGCTCGAGCTCATCAATCATGTCTTGCAGCTCATCGGCGGGTAGAGCCGCCAAGCCCATATCGGTCGGGGCTTGATCGTCGTCGCTGTCGCCGTCAATCGCGCGCAGGCGGTCGGTGATATCTTGGATGTCTTTGACAATTTGCTGCGGCTCGATGCCGTTTTCGAGATTGAAGATCTCTTGCTTCAAGCGGCGACGATCGGTCTCGTCGATGGCGCCTTTCATGGCCGGCGTCATGTCATCGGCGTACATGATGACCTTGCCCTCGACATGGCGCGCCGCCCGCCCAATCGTTTGAATCAGAGCCGGCTCCGAGCGCAGGAAACCCGATTTGTCGGCATCGAGGATGGCAACGAGAGATACTTCAGGCAAGTCCAGCCCTTCGCGAAGCAGGTTGATGCCCACCACCACATCATAGACGCCCATGCGTAAATCGCGCAGAATTTCCACCCGCTCCAAGGTATCGACCTCGGCGTGCAGATACTGGCCCTTGATGCCCAGCTCGTTCAAATAGCCGGCCAATTCTTCCGACATGCGCTGCGTCAGCGTCGTCACCAGCACACGCTGCCCCTCGCGCACGCGCAGAGCGATTTCTTGCAGCAGGTCGTCAATCTGTCCTTCGATCGGTCGAACATCCACCGCCGGATCGACGATGCCGGTCGGCCGGATGATCTGCTCGACGACTTGCTCCGCGTGTTTGCCTTCGTAAGGTCCGGGGGTGGCGCTGGTATAGATCGTCTGCCCGACCCGCTCCCAAAACTCGTTGAATTGCAGGGGACGGTTATCGAGCGCGCTGGGCAGGCGGAAGCCAAAATCGACCAGGATTTGTTTGCGCGCCCGGTCGCCATTGTACATGCCGCGAATCTGCGGAACGGTCATGTGGCTCTCGTCTATGACCAGCAGATGATCTTCCGGCAGGTAGTCGATCAATGTGAAGGGCGCGCTGCCAGGGGGGCGCCGGTCGAAATGCCGCGAGTAATTCTCGATGCCAGTGGTGAAGCCGACCTCGCGCAGCATTTCTATATCGTAGCGCGTCCGCTGCTCAATGCGCTGCGCTTCAATGAGTTTGTCTTCGCGCTTGAAATACGTGATCTGCTCTTCCAGCTCGAGCTCGATATCGTGCAGCGCCTCGCGGATATGCTCTTCATCGGTGATGTATTCGCGGGCCGGGAAGATGGTCACGTGTTGATGAACATGAACCACTTCGCCGGTCAGCGGCTGAAACTCGACGATCTTTTCGATTTCGTCGCCCCAGAGATAGATGCGAAAGGCGGTCTCGGAATAACCGGGCACAATCTCCATGGTATCGCCGCGCACGCGAAAGGCGCCACGGCGCAACTCCAAATCGTTACGGTGATATTGAATCCGCACCAGATCGCGCAGCACGCGCTCGCGCACGACCGTATCGCCGACCGTGAGATCGACCGACATTTTCTGCCAGTTCACTGGATCGCCGATGCCATAGATGCAGGACACCGAGGCCACAATCAGCACATCGCGGCGGGAAAACAGCGAGGCGGTCGCCGACAGTCGCAAGCGCTCAATCTGCTCATTGATATCGGTCGACTTCTCGATGTAGAGATCGTGGCGCGGCACATAGGCTTCCGGCTGATAATAATCGTAGTAGCTGACGAAGTATTCAATGGCGTTGTTGGGGAAGAGCCGCTTGAATTCGGCGTATAGCTGCGCGGCCAAGGTCTTGTTGTGCGCCATGACCAGGGTGGGCCGCTGCGTCGCCTGCACGATATTGGCGATGGTGAAGGTCTTGCCGGTGCCGGTCGCGCCAAGCAGGGTCTGATGCTTGTGCTCCTGATGCAAGCCGGCCAGCAAGCCCTCGATGGCGGTCGGTTGGTCGCCGGTCGGCGCAAAGGGGGATTCCAGTTCAAATTCGGGCAAGGTCAGTCCTCAGGATTCAGAACGCGCGTTCGCTGGTTAGGCTGAGTATAATCGCCGACTGCCTTCAGTTGCAAGCCATATTGACCATGGCAAGCGCGGCATTTGGCGGATCTTTCCCAGGGCAATCGCATCAAAATCATTTTGGGGAGACACTGAGGCAAAAAGAGGAGTTGCCTCATGTCAAAAGGTAGAGGATTGAATTTAGAGGAATGTTTTGCTGATCTGCCCGATCCGCGAATAGAGGGACGCTGTGACCATAAATTGCTCGATATCATTATCATCGCCATTTGCGCGGTGCTCTGTGGCGCGGATAGTTGGGTTGGCATCGAAACCGTAGGCAAAGCGAAAGAGGCTTGGTTTCGCCAGTTTCTGAAGTTAGAGCATGGCATTCCATCGCATGATACCTTCGGCTATGTATTTGCCAGGATCAATCATGAGGCGTTCCAGCGTTGCTTTATGCGCTGGGTGGAGTCGGTGTTTGCAGTCAATAAGCGACAAGTGCTTGCGCTTGATGGCAAAACCTTGCGCGGCAGCCACGACAAGATGCGCGGCAAAGCGGCTATCCATTTGGTCAGTGCTTGGGCAAGTGAAAATGGCTTGGTATTAGGACAGCGCAAAGTGGCTGATAAATCCAATGAAATGACGGCCATTCCTGAGTTGCTGCGTCTGCTGGATATTTCCGGTTGCATTGTGACAATAGACGCTTTGGGATGTCAAACCAAGATTGCGCAAGCGATTCGGGACGAGAAAGCGGATTACATTCTACAGGTCAAAGGCAACCAAGAGAATCTAAAGCAGGACATGGCCGATTGGTTCAGCTATGGTGACAAACATGGATTTGAAGGCATGGACTGTGCCTTCGACAAAACGACTAACAAGTCAAGGGGACGGATTGAAATACGGAAATGCTGGGTGCTCAGTGATCCCAAAGCTTTTGAGTATATTCGCCACTATCAGGGATGGGCTGACCTGCGTAGCCTTATCCGTGTCCAGCGAGAGCGCCGTCATAACGGGCAGATTAGCCACCAGACAGCCTATTACATCAGTAGCCTTCAGGCGTCTGCCGCCGTTATCTTGCAGGCAACCCGGCGTCACTGGGCAATCGAAAACAGTTGCCATTGGGTCTTGGATGTCACTTTCGGCGAAGATTATTCTCGCATCCGAGACGGCGAAAGCTCCGAAAATATGGCAACCTTGCGCGCTATAGCTTTGAATCTGCTCAAGCGTGACACAGGCAAAAGCAGCTTACGGCAAAAACGCTTCCGCGCAGCGATGGATAACGATTTCTTGCTTCAGCTGCTTCGATCAATTTGATGCGATTGCCCTGGGATCTTTCCGCTTTGCCATTGACAAGCGCAAGACTAGCTGATACGCTCTATATTCGCAACGTCATGCGTTGCCTTGATGATGCGGGGTGGAGCAGTGGTAGCTCGTCGGGCTCATAACCCGAAGGTCGTTGGTTCGAATCCAGCCCCCGCTATCGAGCTGATGTAGCTCAGCTGGTTAGAGCGCGCGACTCATAATCGCGAGGTCGGAAGTTCGAATCTTCCCATCAGCACTGATTGGGACCCGAGAGCGGGTCTTTTTTGTTGTCGCCGTTTTTGATTGACAGTCTAAAACAGATGTGCAAGTATGTGAGAAACATACAGCGATTTTAGCGTGTGGTCTGTTTATCGACTGAAAGGAGCAACCATATGAAACGCGCCGATTTGTTGTTGAAGATCATCGCTGCTGGCGAAGGCAAACCGCTTACGCCGGCTCAATTGCAGAAGGTGGCGTTTCTGCTGGGTATGGAATGCAGCAACTACATGCCTGAAGACTACTACAGCTTTATGAAGCATGACTATGGACCTTTATGTGTTGACGTATTTCGGGATGCGGAATTGCTTGAGCGCGAAGGAAAAGTCGTAATCTCAATTCATCCACGCGGTGGCTGGCGACAGTATTCGGCTACATTGGCTGGGATACGCGCTGAAGTAAAGGATATTCCGGACGAGGTATCGACTTACATTTCCGACAAAGTACGCTGGGCAACAGAATTGAGTTTTGCGGAATTAGTTCGAGCAGTCTATCGTGATTTTCCCCAGTTTCGTGAGAACAGTGTGTTTAGCGGCTAAATCAACATGACCCTCATCATCGGAGTAAAATGCCAGGATGGCATTGTCATTGGCGCGGATAGCATAACGACATTCAGTACCGAGATAGAGCAGGAGGTTAGTAACAAAGTCGACTTTCTAGCAGACGACGCACTTATAGGATCTGCTGGTGCAGTTGGTCTTAGCCAATTGATCAAGGAAAGGCTGCGCGATTCATGGGATACCGTTCGTGACAAGGAAAACAAGGTCGATGCTAGGTCGGAAATACAAAAAGTGATCTGGTCTGAAGTCAGACCAGCCATGGCGCATGCGGCGGATGCGAGCAAGCTTGCGGGCCGAAATCTGTTATCGGCCGCACGTAGCAGATTCCTAATGGCATATCCTCTGAAATCTACTGCAACCCTCTTGGTTTACGACGAATACGCACAGTCATATGAAGTAACGTCAGAGTCTCCATTTGCCTCCATTGGAAGCGGTAGTCGACAGGCCGACCCTTTCCTGGCATTTCTCAAGCGAATATTCTGGAATGACAGCGCTCCCGAGACAACTTCAGCCGGAGTCCTAAGTATTCTTTGGACGCTTGATCATGTAAGTAGAGTAAATGCGGGCCTTGGAGTTGGTGGCAGGCCAAACGTATTCACCTTGAGCAAAGGTCAAGATGCTTGGATAGCGGAAAGACTTGATGAATATTATCTGAGAGAGCAGCTGCTTGCTCTTGAAGCTGCTGAAGATAGACTGCGCAGTTTCCGCGATAGTTTCATTCCTTAAGTGACCAGCAATGAAACTATGCAATAGCTTCCATATCTACTCGTATCGAACAAGATCCTCATAAGTCTCCCGCCGGCGGCTGACCCACCAACGATCGCCGTCCACCGCCACCTCAACAGGCCGCGGGCGCGCGTTGTAGTTGCTTGCCATCGTCATGCCGTAGGCGCCGGCAGTCAGTAGCGCGACTTTGTCGCCGGGTTGCAGCGGCGGCAACTCGCGATCCTGCCCTAGCACATCAGCCGATTCGCAGACCGGTCCCACGACCTGGGTCGTCACAGTATCGCCTTCCATCGGTCGCAGCGGCACAATCTCATGATGCGCGCCATAGAGGGCGGGCCGGATCAGCTCCGCCATGCTAGCGTCCACCACTGCAAAGGTCTGCCCCGCTTGACGCTTCACATAGAGCGCTTCCGCCACGAGCAGCCCGGCATCGGCGACGATCGCGCGGCCCGGCTCCAGCAGCAGATCGTAGCCTTTCAGGCGATGCGCCAGTTGCGCGGCAAGTTGATCCGGCGCCGCAACGGTCTCGTCAAAGCGATATGCCACTGGCAGCCCGCCACCCAGATTGATCGACTTGATACTAGGATAGTCTTCAATCAGCTTCAGCAGCTTCTCCACCGCAGCCAGCGTCGCGTCGGAATTCCCCAGTTGACTGCCAATATGCATGTGGATGCCAGCGAAGTCTATTTTGGGATAGCGCTCCCGCCTATTGAGAACATCCCGAATGACATCGGCTGTCATGCCAAACTTCGCCGCGCCATGCCCGGTCGCCATGTGCGGATGGGTATTCGCCGTCACTTCGGGATTGAGCCGCAGCGCCACCCGCGCCCGCTTGCCATCTGCTTCCCCCGCTGAATGGTCAATCTGCGCCAATTCGCCGATATTCTCGGCATTGATCCAGCCGACGTTATTTTTGATCGCATAAGCGAGTTCCGCCCGCGTCTTGCCCACACCGGCGAAGACGATATCTTTTGCCTTGGCGCCCGCCCGCAACGCGCGGTAGATCTCGCCGCCGCTGACGCAATCGAAGCCGGCGCCGACGGCGCTCAGCGCGCGCAAGACATCCAGATTGCCGTTCGCCTTGACGCTGAAATGGAGTCTCGCGTTCAAGGGCGCAAAGGCGGTCCTTAGACGATGACAGTTGCGGCGAATCCTTGCGAGGCTGTATATGTAGGCCGGCGTCCCGACTTCACTAACAATCGACTCGATGTCAATTTCATCGACGGTCAGGCGCTTGTCCAGGTATCGAATAGAGGAATTGAAAACCATGGTCGCTTGCGGCGAACTCCTAAAACAAAAACGGAGACACCTCTGGTGGTGTCTCCATTCGACGGGAGCGACGGGATTTGAACCCGCGATCTCCGGCTTGACAGGCCGGCATGTTAACCGCTACACCACGCCCCCCAGCAATGCGCATAATTTAACATCCGACTCGAATGCTGTCAAGTGGGAATGGACTTAAGGGGCCGGCTAAGCGCCAGAATCACGGCGCCGTCTGCGTCCGCAAAGGACGAAAGCGCTCAATGACAGGGAGGCTCCCACACCCTATTCTATTTCGATGCTTGTATCTTTCGTTGAGCGTTTCAGATAGAATACGCGGCATTGTCTTAGGCGAGAAGCGACAACAGCGTGAATTATCGCAAAGTCTTGGTGTTTTGGCTGCCGCTGGCGCTGTCTTGGCTGTTGATGACCTTCGAGGGCCTCTGGATCCAAGGCGTGATTGGCCGCAAGCCAGACGCGGAGACACAGTTGGCCGCCTTTGGCTTGATGTTCTCGCTGTCGGTTCTGATCGAGACGCCGGTCATCATGCTGCTGGCGACCAGCAATGCCCTCTCGCGCGATCGCCAATCCTTTCGCGTCTTATGGCGTTTCATGATGGGCGTCAACATCTTTGTTACAGCGCTGGCCATATTGATGGCTTTCACGCCGTTGCTGGATTTCTACCTCGGGAGCCTGCTAAATGTGCCCGGCCACATTATCGAAGCGACGCGCCCGGGCATGAAAATCATGATCCTCTGGGGCGCCTTCATTGGTTATCGCCGCTTCCACCAAGGCATCATCATTCGGCAGGGCAAGACGCGCTACGTCGCCTATGGCACTGTACTGCGGGCGCTCGTATCCGGCGGCGTCGCGATTGCGCTGGGCGCGATAACGACCATCGCCGGCGCTGTCGTGGGGGCGATCGCCTTGATACTGGCGATGGCGGCTGAAACGCTCTACACCTATATCGTTTCGCGACCAGACGTCAAGCGCTTGCTTGCCAAGCCGCTTGATCCCGCCGGGCACAGACTGACCCAGCTCGACGCCTTGCGATTTCACCTGCCCCTGGCGGCCACCAGCGTCATCACGATCCTGGCAAGCCCGGTTATCGAGCGGGGGCTCGCCAGCATGCCGGACGCGGCGCAAAGCCTGGCTGCCTGGCCCGTGATCTTCACCATTATGCTGATCACCCGCTCCGGCGGCATGGCTTATCAGGAAGTGGTGATCTCACTGAACGAAAGCGAAGCGGACCACCGCGTCCTGCGCAACTTTACGATTCGGCTCGGGCTGGCGCTCAGCCTCATCATGACCCTCTTCGCCTTCACCCCGGCGATTCTCTTTTACCTGGACGCCATCCTCCAGGCGCCGCGGCATTTACAGGGCCTGGTGCTGCTCGGCGCGCAGGCCGGCATCTTGCTGCCGCTGCTGACGACCCTGCAGAGCTACTTGCGGGCCTTGCTCATGTTAAGCCGCCGGACCGGCGCCATCTATGCAGCGATCGTCATCGGCTTCGCGCTGACAGCGGCGACGATATGGGGCGGCATCGGACTCGGGCTGCATGGCATCCTGGCCGCCTCCCTCGGCTTGACCATCGGGATGACAGTCGAATTGCTTTACCTGTATTTTTCGTATCGGCGGGGACGCGCGGCGCTGCGCCTGCACTGGCAATCAACAGTCGCGCCTTCGCTGGGCAACTAGGAGGCGGGGACAAAATCGAAATGGACTTCGTCAACGAGATTCTTCCATTGAGAGAACAAGCCGCCATCCGCGATCGCTGGCTGGAGACGCGGCTCGAGACCATCATTCCGGAGTTGCTACAGCGCGAAGGGATCGACATGTGGATCGTCGTCTGCCGCGAATACAATGAAGATCCCGTGCTCCTGTCGCTGCTGCCGGCCAATTCCATGTCGGCGCGCCGCCGCACCATTCTCGTCTTCTCTCGCGCTGGCGATGCGGTGGAGAGGCTGACGCTTTCGCGCTACGGCTACGAGGGCTTCTACGAGGGAGTGTGGAACCCGGACGACGAAGATCAGTTCGAGTGCCTTGCCCGCATCGTCCGCGAGCGTGATCCGAAGCGAATCGGCATCAATTCCTCGGAGACTTTCGCTTTTGGCGACGGCATATCACAGACCGAGTTTCAGTTGGTCAGTGGCGCGCTGGGCGAAGAGTACGCGGCGCGCTTGACATCGGCCGAGAACCTATGCGTCGGCTGGCTGGAACGCCGCGTTTCCGAGGAGATCATCGCGTATCCGCGGCTGGCGGAAACGGGACACCAGATTATCGCCCGCGCCTTCTCCAGCGCTGTCATTCATCCGGGCTTGACCAGCACCGATGATGTGGTTTGGTGGATGCGGGCAACTATGCAAGAGGCCGGCTTGAGCGCCTGGTTTCAGCCAACCATTGATATTCAGGCGCCGGGACAGAGCTACCAAGATAGCGAGAATCCGCGCAAGACCATCATGCCCGGCGACCTGCTTCACTGCGATATGGGTTTCCATTATCTGGGCTTGGCGACGGACCAGCAGCAGCATGCTTACGTCCTGCGCCCCGGCGAATCGGACGCGCCGCCCGGGCTGATAGCCGCCCTCCAAGACGGCAATCGCCTGCAGGATATCCACCTGGAAGAAATGCAGCTGGGCCGCAGCGGGAACGAAGTCCTGCGCGCCATCCTGGAGCGAGCGGCGAAGGAAGGCATTCGGGCGCAAGTGTATACGCACCCACTCGGTGTGCACGGCCACGCGGCGGGTCCGCTTGTGGGCCTCTGGGATCGACAAGACGGCGTGCCTGGCGTCGGCGATTACCCGCTCTACGATGACACAGTCTACTCAATCGAGTTGAATGTCACCCGAAGCATTCCCGAATGGCAGGGGCAGGATGCGCGCATCATGCTGGAAGAAGACGCTGCGCTCACTGGTGGCGAAATGCGCTGGCTGGATGGGCGGCAGGAGTGCTTCTACCTGATTGGTTGAGTGGGCGACACAAGTGTCGCCCCTACAGATCGTGAGTGCTGGCGGGCGACCCGGTGGGTAGCCCCTACAGATTTCGTGTGCCTGCGGGCGACCCGGTGGGTAGCCCCTACAGATTTTGCGTGCTTGCGGGCGACCCGGTGGGTAGCCCCTACAGATTTTGTGTGCCTGCGGGCGACCCGGTGGGTAGCCCCTACAGATTTCGTGTGATTGCGGGCGAGCCAAGTGTCGTCCCTACAGATTTCGTGTGTTTGCGGGCGACCTGATAGGTCGCCCCTACAGACCGTGAAAGTTTGAGGGCGACACAAGTGTCGCCCCTACAGTTTCGCGTTCTCGCGGGCGATTGCAGGCTCGCCGTATTCGCTGCTCCTTAGCTCACCGATCATACTCCAAAGCGACCAGGAGCAGCCGCTTCATTCTCTGATTGCGCATGTCTGATCCTTCAAGATGCCTAACCAAGCGCCCTTTCATTTCAGCGATGACGGCGGCGTATTGCGGATCGTCAACCAGGTTGTTCATTTCATACGGGTCAGCTTCCAGATCATAGAGCTCGTTCATGTCGTTCAGCGAGTAAACAAATTTGTAGCGGTCGTGCAGGATCATGCGCATGGGATACAATTGTCCACCATGTCCCATATGCTCACAGATCAACTCGTCGGACCACTGCTCCTCCGCCCCATCGCGTCCCAGCGGAAGCAGGCTGCGGCTGTGCATATAATCCGGCAGGTCTATGCCGGCGGCGTCCAGCATGGTGGCGGTCGCGTCCATGTTGGATACCAATTGTTCAGTTCGTCCGCCCGCTTCGATTTCGCCGGGCCAGCGGATCGCCATGGGCACGCGAACGACCTCCTCGATAAAGGTTGAGGACTTGTCCCATAAGCCGCCGTGACTGGCCACGGCATCGCCATGATCGGCCAGCCAGATCACAATCGTGTTCTCCGTCAGCGACAGCTCATCAAGCGTATCCAGCACATTTCCGACGGCGGCGTCGGTCTGATATCCCTGCGCGTAGCAACGGGCGAGGATTTCTTGCCAGGTGGACCATTCGGGAAAAGACTGCGCGCTGAGGTGCGAGATTTCACGGTGGAAGATGTGACGAAGGGGGCGCCCGCTCATGTCGTCGCGGAAGCTGGGATATTCCGGAATCGCGGACGGATCTACCATGTCGGCATATTCGGCCGAGGGGTAATAGGGCTGGTGCGGTCCCCAGAGGCTGACGACCAGGCTGAAGGGCTGATCGCTGGTGGCGAATTCGCGCAGCTTCTCGCAGGCCAGGTGGGCGACGAATTGCTCTTCATGCGCTTCCGGCGGGCCGGCGAGAACGCCAGAGCCGTTCATGAACTTCCAGGGCGATGGATCGTGCAAGACAATTTCCTGCCCCTGCCACTTCGGATAATTGATGTTGTACTCCATTTGGGCGCGCGCGTCGCCGAATCCGCGTTCTTCGGCGTATTCCTTGTAGGCGTCCGACATGTAGATCTTGCCGTAGTCGGGCAAGCTCCAACCTTCAATGCCGTAGTCGATGGGCAGGCGTTCGCGGCCGCAGTGCCATTTGCCAACATAGCCGTTGCGGTAACCAGCCTGCGACAAGTAATGGCTGTAGAGCGCTTGACCCGAGTCAAGATCGGGCTGATTCCCGAACCCATCCGCCTCGGTATTCATGATGATGCCGTGCGAACTGGGGTAGACGCCGGTCATCATGCTGCTGCGCGCCGGGGAACAGAGCGGGCAGACCGAGTAGGCGCGGTCGAAGCGGATGCCTTCGGCGGCAAAGCGCTCGTAAACGGGCCACTTGTACTCGTATTCGCCTTCGCGATCATGCCCGTAATAGGCTTGATGATCGGCGATGATGAAAACGATATTGGGTTTGGAATTTGCCATGCCAGTTCCCCCTATTCTTTTGGCGATTCTACTTGATTGAACCGACGGTGATGCCTTCAATGAGATTGCGCTGGAAGAGAATGTAAACGACGATGACGGGCACGGCCGTGATGTTGATGCCGGCGAAGGACAAGGCGAAGTCGGTGACGTATTCGTCCTGGAAGGCGGTTAATCCCAAGGGCAAGGTGCGCTTGCTGTCTTCGTTGATCAGCAGCAGCGCCTGAAAGAACTCATTCCAGGTGCCCATGAAGACGAAGATTCCCAGCGCCATCAGCGATGGCTTGGAAAGCGGCAGCAGGATGCGCACGTAAAACTGAAAGCGACTGCAGCCGTCCAGCAATGCCGAGTCTTCAAGCTCTTGCGGGAAACCCTGAAAGAAGGCGCGCAGCATCAATATGGCAAAGGGCAGGCTGCCCGCTACATAGACCAGGATCAAGCCGAAGCGGCTGTTTGCCAGGTTTAGTTCATACATCAAAGAGAGCAAGGGACCCAGCTTGGCCGACAGCGGAAATGCCATCCCGAAGAGAAAGACAAAGAAGATCATTTGGTTGCCGGGAAAGCGCATCTTGGCAAAGGCGTAGGCGGCCAGCGAACTCAGAAACAGCACAATGGCGACGCTCGTCACCGTGATAAAGATGCTGTTGAAAAAATAGGCGTCAAAGCTGGCGCCGAACCAGGCTTCGAGGTAATTGTCAAAACGCCATGCGCTCGGCAGCGCCAAGGGATTCTCGCGGATTTCCTTGTTGGACTTGAGCGCGCTGGCGAAGACCCAGATGATCGGCACCAGCGTGATGGCGGTCGCCAGCATCAGCATAAAGTAGAAGGGCGCCTTGCGCAGGTGGCGTTGCATGAGGCCGTTTAAGAACTCCATGAACGCCATTCCCGCCACTTGATGAATCCGGTAGAGATGCAGACAACAATGATCGTGTTGACGGTTGCCGCCGCCGTCGCCCAGCCCATCTCGAAATTGCCGATCATCCTGAATACGTAGATATCAATAACATCGGAGGAATAGAAGGGTCCGCCACCGGTGAGAATATAGATGACGCCGAAGACGCCCATCGCGGTAAAGATGCGCAAGGTGATGACAAAGGTGAAAACGTCGTAGAGATAAGGAATGATGATGCGGAAGAGCTTCTGCCGGAAATTGGCGCCATCGACGCGGGCCGCGTCAAATATATCGGTCGGGATATCTTGCAAGCCGGCGAGGAAGATGACCATCGAATAGCCGAAACTGGACCAGGTATAAGCGATGAAGGTCGAATAGAGCGCGATCTTCGGGTTCCCCAGCCAGGACTGCGTGAATGCTCCCAGCCCGAAGGTCTCCAGAGCCGGGTTCAGCACGCCGGCGAATGGATGATAAATCCACTTCCAGACATAGGCGATGACCACGCCGGAGAAGATAGCCGGCAAGAAAAGCGCGGCGCGGAAGAAGACGCGCCCCGTTCGAATCTCATAGATGAATACCGCCAGAAACAAGCCCATCGCGACGGGAATAACCACCGCCAAGCCCAGAAAGATGAAATTATGACTGAGCGCGCCCCAGAAACGGTCGTCATTGAGGATGAAGTCGTAATGCTTGAAGCCGATAAACTCTGTGGTCGGCGACAACAGATCCCAGCGGAAGAAGCTCAAGAAGAAGGACGCTAGCACCGGACCGAGATTGAAAATCACGTAGACGATGACGGCCGGAAGGATGAACAGATATGGCATCAGGTCAAGACGGTAGCGCGGACTAGATGTACGTTTTGCTGGCGCGCTGAGCGTTTGCGCCATGCTTAGGCTTCCTTTCGCGTCAGGTCATTCGCGCTTGCAATGTGGCGGATATCAGCAAGGAAAGAGGCACGGCGATTGCTGCAACAACCGTCGCGCCTGCTTATGTCTAGTTATCGGATTGGCTTAGTTCTCTGCCAGGTAGGTGCTGTGCGTCTCCTGCATTTCGCTCAGGAGCTCTTCGGGCGTGAGCATGCCGCCGATCATGCCTTGAACGATCTGGTTCATATCACCGAAGACTTTAGGCGGCAGATAGGTGACGGGCCAGAAGCCGATTTTATCGACGTTGGCGGCCGTCTCCGATGCGATCTGATAGGTGAGCGGCGCAATATCCTCGGGCACATCAATCGAGAAGGCCGGCAGCACGGAAACTTCACGAAGCGCTTGCACGGCTACCTCTTCGGTGGTCAGCCACTCCACGACCTTGAAGGCGGCATCCACGTCGGCGTATTCGGCAATGATCAGCGAGCCGCCAATGCCGCCTAGCGTCTTGATGTCGGTATTGGGATTGACCGCTGGAAGATAGAAGAAACCAATCTCAAAGTCGGGCTCGGCCGCTGCCGATGCGTCGATGAACCAGGGTCCATTGAGCACCATGACGTTGATGCCCTGATAGAAGAGGTCAAGCGACTGATCATAGTCAATGCCGAGCGGTTCCGGATTGGAGTAGCCGTTGGCGACCATGCCGTAGAATGCGTTGAGACCATCCAGGCAGTTGTCGCATTCTGTCCAGGGCTGCGTGCCGCTGAGCACATCAATGTATTCCGAGCCGGCGCTGCTGTACATGAACATGGAGGCCATCAGCGCTGAGGGCCAGCCACCGGCGAGACCCATGGTATAGCCATAGTAGCCCGCGTCTTTCACCGCCTCCAAAACATCGATGTATTCCTCTTGGGTGGTGGGCACCTCAAGCTCTAATTCGGCGAAGACATCTTTGTTGTAAAAGACGCCGACCGATTCCATGTTTTGCGGGATGGCGTAAATCCGCCCCTCGATCGTGACTTGTGCGAGCAGATTCGGCGGAATGCGGTCGATCAAGCCGGAAGCGCGATAATACTCGGTCAGGTCCCTGACCTGCCCGGTTGAGACCAGGGCCTGCAGGTTGGCGCCGACATCGACGCCGCCGAGGACATGTGGACCCGCTTCGTTCTCCAGGGCGATCCGCACCTTCTGGTTGTTTTCGGTGAAGGTGCCGGTCAAGACATCTTCGTAGACAATCTGGACGTCGTCATTGGCCTCGTTGAAGCGCTCGACGAGCGTGTCGTTGTAATCGCCACTGTAGCCCAAGGACCAAACCAGTATGTCGGTGGCGTCTTGCGCGGCGGCCGGCGCAATTGCAAACGCGCCAAAAAGCAGCGTCACCGTGACGACAAGCGCCAGTTGCCGCCATTTCGCAACCATATGTTTCTTGTTCATAGCATCGAGTCTCCTCTGAAGTTCATTTAATCTGACTGTAGAACTTTACCCCAGTGCTACCCCAGTATGCAAGGTATTGCCTATATCGGGCGAAATGCGTGTTAAAATCGCCGCAAGGCAATCGATACTGAGGACAGTTGCCCATGGCGAATACAAAACAGCCATCGGATCACGAGACACAGGCGGACCAACTGGCGAAGCTGGCAGAGATGCTGAGCCTGGACTTCGCTGAGGAAGATCTGACGGCACTGGCGAAGCAGCTGAGTACGATTGAGGCGCTGGAACAGGGGGAGCTCGAGGATTTCCCGCCGATATTGAGAATGGATGCGGACTGGCATGAGTGATTCCCGCGCCCTGATTGACATGTCCATCAGCGAAGCGGCTTCCGCCCTGCGCGCTGGCGAAACGACATCGGTCGCGCTTACCCAGGCGACCCTCGCGCGCATCAAAGAGACCGAGCCGACGGTAAAAGCCTACGCCACAGTGACCGCGGAGCGAGCGCTCGAAGCTGCTGAGCGCGCCGACCGGGAACTCGCCGCCGGGCGCGATCGCGGTCTAATGCAGGGCATCCCCATTGGCGTCAAAGACAACTGCTATACCAAGGGCATACTGACCGAAGTCGGGTCCAAGGCGATGGAAGGTTTCGTGCCGGACTTCGATGCGACGGTCGTGGCCAAGCTCTACGCCGCCGGCGCCGTCCTGATCGGCAAGACACGCTGCCACGAATGGTCTTGCGGCGGCAGCGAACCGCCAACGCGCAGCGCCTGGGACCGCGACCGATTCCCCGGCGGCAGCAGCATCGGCTCGGGCGTAGCGCTGTCGGCGCGCTCCGCCTTCGGGACAATCGGCACCGATACCGGCGGATCGATTCGCATCCCGGCCTCGTTAAACAATCTCGTCGGCATGAAAGCGACCTACGGGCGCGTCAGCGCTTACGGCGTGCTGCCGCTGGCTTGGTCGCTCGATCACGTGGGTCCATTTACTCGCAGGGTGTGCGACAATGCGATTATGCTGGGCGCTATCGCGGGGCACGATCCCAAAGACGCCAATTCCGCTCGCGTCGCTGCGCCGGATTTTACGGCGGCGATTGACAGTGGCGTACAGGGAATCCGCATCGGCATCGATCGCGGCTATTTCATGTATCCCGGCGTCATGGACAGCGTGCGCGCCGTAACCGAAGCGGTCATCGAAGAGTTGGCGCATTTGGGCGCGCATATCATTGAGGTCAGCTTGCCCGAGTTGGAATGCACGCGCGAGACGCTGATGACCATCAGGATGGTGGAATCGGCAAGCTATCATCGGGGGCGGATTCGCGAGAAGGGTCATCTGTACAGCCCCGGCACACGCTCCACTTTGCAGATGGGCGAAGTTATTCTGGCGACGCAATATGCCGCCGCTTTGCGGGCGCGCGAACGCTTCCGCTCCGCGATGAAGAATCTATTCCGGCGCGAGAATCTGCAGGCGCTGATTTCTCCGACGATTCCCGTTTCAGCGCCGCTGCTGGAGGATGTCTGGCAGCCGCGCGACGACATGGAGAACGGCGAAACGCCCACGGATGGATTCGTGCATCACGTCTACCCGGCCAATCTGAGCGGACAGCCGGCGATCAGCGCGCCCGGCGGTTTCAGTCCCGAGGGTCTGCCGGTTGGCTATCAGTTGATGGGGCGGCCCTTTGACGAGTCGACGCTTTATCGCATTGCCTATGCCTACGAGGCGACGCAGAATTGGCACGAGCGTCAGCCGCCGCAGACCTACGACTGAAATCCGGGAATGGCGGCAAGCGAGTCCTCAGCTTGAACGCTCAAACATAGCGAATCATCCAATCCAGGAGGGCCTCGTTCTGCGCCTTTTGCACGGGGATGGGACCTGTGATGGAGGCGACATGAGGCTGACCGGGAATCCGCAGCATCTCGACGACGCAGCCATTGGCTTTCAAGTGTCCGTAGAACTGTTCGGCCTGCCCAGCGGGACAGCGATAGTCGTCTTCGCATTGGATCAAGAGCGTCGGCGTTCGGCAGTTGTGGGCATAGGTGATTGGCGATCCGCGCCGATAGACCTCGGGAATTTCATGGGGTTTGCCGCCTAGCTCGCTCAGTGAGCCCCAGGGGCCCATATCGGCTGTGCCGTAGCGGCTGACCAGATCCGTTATTGGATTTTCCGCGACAGCCACCTTAAAGCGATTCGTTTGCCCAATGGTGAAGCAGGTGAGGTATCCGCCGTAGGAAAGACCGCAAATGCCCAGCCGCTGCGCATCGGCGAAGCCCGTTTCAACCGCGTAGTCCACGCCATCCAGGAGATCTTTGTGATCCAGCAGGCCCCAGTTGCCCGATAGCGCGGTGGCGAAGGCGTCGCCATAACCGGTGGAGCCGCGCGGATTGACGAAGAGCACAGCGTAGCCAGCGCCGGCGAGCATCTGAAAGTCACTGCCGTACTGATAGCCGTACCAGCCATGGGGACCGCCATGAATGTAGAGGATAGTCGGATAAGGCGGCTCGCCTTCATTTGGCAGCAGCAGCCAGCCCTGAATCAGCGTACCGTCCTCAGTTTGGTAAAGCAATTCTTCGACCTTCGGGAAAGCGATTTGCTCCAGAAGATCATCGTTGAAGCGCGTGACTCGGCGCTCGTTGGACCCGTCCAAGCCAGCGATATACAGGTCGCCCGGGTTCTTCAAATCGCCCGACAGGTAGAGCATGTTTTTGTCATCGGCATCGTGCAGGGTTGTCGTTCTCTCCCCATCAAGCAGCTGTCGCCATTGTGGCGGACCGCTTAAAGCGACGGCGTAGATTCCTCTTTTGCCGCGTTCCGCCACATTTACCAATGCCGCCGATTCCGTTTTCAGGATCTGCGCCGCGCTGAAGACGGGAAACCACTGCACTTCAATGCCGGTGGGCAGATCCGCCGTGCGATTGACCACATGGCCGCTCCCGCGGTCCAGAATCCAGAGATCGTCTTTGGTCGCCATCGGCTGATCGCTACGGGAAGCGACCACCATGACGCCCGCTCCATCTGGCAGCCAAGCGGCGTTCTTGATGAATCCCCAGTCTAAACCGAGAAGCTCTTCAACGTCGCCCTCAAGGTTGACGACGCGCAATTTGGCGGAGAACAAATCGGGGCGATCGGGGTCAAATGATGCGAGATAAAGAATCTCGCGTCCATCGGGCGACCAGCGCAGCGTTCGGTCCAGATGCGCGTCATCGGTGAGTTGCTTGGCCGCGCCGCCCTTGATCGGCTGGACATAGATATTCTGAATGGCATCATCCACATAGCCAATGCCATCGAAGCGATAAACAAAGCGCGTCACCCGATAGGGCGCTGTGGGATCTCTAGGCTTTGCGTTGGGGGAAGCGGTGAATGCCACCGTCTTTCCGTCGGGCGACCAGACCGGCGGACCATCGACGCCTTGCGGGAAATCGGTGAGTTGCCGCGCTTCGCCGCCGTCGACTGGCAGCAGGAAGACTTGCTTTGCGCCGCAGCGGTCGGAAAGAAAAGCGATCCGCGCCCCGTCTGGCGACCAGGCTGGCGAGCTGTCGTTGCCGCCGGGCCGGGTCAATTGGCGCGCGTCCCCGTTTGCTAGGTCTATCCGCCACAGCGATGTCGTCGTGAGATCGTTTTCCAAGTCGTGCCGAGTGAGGTCGCAGACGGCAAAGCCACCGCAGGGGGAAATCCGCGCGCTGCCGATTCGCGCGTAGCGCAAATCATCTAGTATGTCGAAGTTGCGTTTCCCGCTAGACTCGGTCATGGCGCTTTCTCAATTCTGGCCTCGCTTGAAGGCGTACTCATTGCGCAGCCACATCCTGCGGACTTCGCCGGCTTCATCCAGCTCGAAGCGCAGGGTTTCGTTTGATCCGCCCTGCTCTTCAATCGTAAAGATGTGCTCGGCGTCAGTAGGCTTGAGAATGATGGGCGGATATTCCATGGCGTCGAGAGAGACAATTTGCAGTTGTCCGCCGCGCAAAATGACTTTCTCGTAACCCCATTCATGGAGGTACTCACCCAGATAAATCTGCCATTCCGGGTTCGCTTCGGGCGCGGGCATTTCGGTCGCCTTGATGATTTCGGGCAAGACGAGTTTGTAGCCCTGGTTGATATATTCTGGTGGCGCGCTGCCCAGGGCGTTGGTGAGCACGATCACTGCGGTCTTGTGTTCGCGGCAGAGCGTGAAACCGGTCAGATAGCCGGGATAGCCGCCGGCGTGGCCGCTGATTGACCAGTCGCCCAGCTTGTATTGCATGCTGCCCAAGCCGTAACCTTCGCTCCAGGATGGTTCCAGCCAGTGAACGCGGTGGATGTCGCGCAGGGAATGGGGGGAGAGGACGGCGTTCTCTTGCTCGCCTAGATGAAAGGCGGCGTATTTGACCAAATCGTTAAGGGACGAAGCGAAATTGGCCGAAGCTTCAAAGCCATTCATCAAGAAGAAAGGCATCGGCACGCGCTCGTATTGGTCGTTCAGTTGTGAATAGCCAGTCGCCAGGTGGGGGTCGTCGCTTTGCGGCACGGGATGCGTTTCCAACATGCCCAGGGGATCAACGATATTGCGCTGGAGGCAGCTCGCCCAGGATTCGCCCGACAGCTGCTCGATGATGCCGCCGAGCAGGGAGTAGCCGACGTTGCTATAGGCGAACTTGTCATAAGGCGGGCGCGTCGGCGGGCGCGACTTTAACCCGGCGACAAAGTCATCCCAATCCGGCGCGTCGCATTCGGTCCACATGGGGTTGTGAGAATCGCGCGGGAGCCCGGAAGTATGCGTCAACAGATTGCGAATCGTGATTGCCGGCGCGCCTTCATACTGCAAATCGAACCAATCGAGGTAGTTTGAAACCGGGTCATCAAGGCTTAGCGCCCCGGCGTCGCGCAGCTGCATAATGCCGACGGCGGTGAAGGTCTTGCTGATGCTCGCGATGCGGAAGCGGGTTTCCAGAGTGACAGGCCTCTTGGCGTCGATATCGGCATATCCAAACCCGTGACCCCACAAGAGATCGCCGTCATATACAATGCCAACCGCCAGCCCGGGCTGATGTTTCCGCTGCATGGTGTAGCGAATCCAGGCATCGTAGAGGTCAATCGCCGTTGCCAGATCCGGGTTTTCAGTAACTAAGGCATGGGGCATGGATTCCTCCTGGGTTTGGGCGGGCGACCCAGTGGGTCGCGTAGACACTGACCGCCGCTAGCCCCTACAGTTGCCTTGGCGCGACGGGCGAAGTTAGCTAGCGGCAGACGACGTCGCGGCCGCGGCCTTCAACCTTGTCTGGGGGGTCGCCGGGCGCGTCGCCGACGACACCCTCAACAAACCAATCCATATCAGTGTAAATGTAACCCTTGTCAAATTTGTCGCCCTTCGCCAGCACCAGGTCGCCATTTTGGGCATAGACCGGACCGTCAAAAGTATCTTTGACCGTTTCGTTCCAGGTGATGCGCCATTTGAGCGGCGGCGCTTCCATGATGTGGGGGATCTGGTCGTAGTCATAGGGCGCCAAGTCAATGATGCCGCGACCGTGCGCCTTGGTGGAAACCTTGCCATCGTAGGCTTTGGCTTTCCATTTGTCCTCGAGCATGTCATTGGCTCGACGCAGATAGTACCAACCCCACTGCCAGATGATGCTGGTCATATTGGCATTGGGAGCGAATTCGCGCATATCGAAGCCGTAGCCCATTGAGCGTATGCCTTTTTCTTCCGCAACTTTCTGCATCTCGGGACTATAAGTATGTTGAACGAGGACATCGGCGCCGAGGTCGACCAGCTCGAGGGCGGCCGCGCGCTCCGCCTCCGGGTCGTTCCAGGAGCCGGTCCAGCGAATATGCACTGAAATATCTTCACAGGTTCTCACCAGCAGCGAAGCGGCGGTGATGGCATTGATGTGCCGAATGACCTCAATGGTCGGCTCCGGCGCGATGAAGCCGATGATGCCGCTTACAGTCATCTCTCCAGTATAACCGCCCGCGACATAGAATGCTTGATACATGCGTCCGTCGTAGGTCGCGACATTGTCCGCTGTCTCGCCGCCGCCATAGACTTCGAAGTATGTATCGGGGAAATCTTCGGAAACCTTCAGAACCGCGTCATAATAGTCGGCGGAGGTGGCGAAGATGAGCTTGTGCCCCTCGTCGGCGAGTTGACGCAATTCCTTTTCGGCATCATCAAGCGAGACATTCGCAACATATTTCGTGCCTAGATCGGGCAACTGCTCATCCAGATATTTGCGCCCGATCTCATGCAAATGGCTCCAATTGTAATCTTCAATATTTTCGCGATAAAGAAAGGCGACCTGGCTGGTCACTTCTTCGACTGCACTGCTGCTGGACCCAGCTTCGCTGCAGGCGACAAGCAGGGAAGTGAGGACAATGAGGACAGCAATGAGATTTGAGCGTCCATTCGAGATATTCATCATGCGTCCCTCTTATTCATAGCAGTTTTGAAGCGACCTGCTCCAAACTCATCCGGCGAGCTGAATGACGCGTCAGGCACGTTGCAGGTGAGCGGCGGCCGCGAGCCCCGCGCAGCACTGCACGCCGACTAGGCTTCGGATCGGGATCGCGCGGTAATCGAGCGCGCTTTCAAGCGCCTGTCCATCCGCTGTCAAACGCGCATCCGCGTCATCGCTTGCCGATTGAATGGCCGCATCCGTGTTTCCGCTGGCAATCTCCTCCCGCAGCATGCGCGCGTAGAGCCCGGTATTCAACATTTTGTAAAAGCGGGAGGTATACAAATTGCTGAATAATTCAGCCTGCGTGGCCGATCGATTGGTTTCTTCCGCGCGCATGACCCATTCGCGATCGGCTTCGCGAAAGCCAGCGCTCATTTCGAGGAAATCTTCCAGCGCCCGTCGGACAGGTGTATCAAGGCGAAGGGCGTTTTCGACAGAGCTGTGCCGCCCGCGAATCCAATCGTCGTGTTCAATGGCGATGTCCATGGCGCTCAGAATGGCATCGCGCCGAATGGTCGCTGTTGGCGCTGGATCGTTGACCCGCGGTTCATCAAAATAAGGCATTTCGACAATCAGAAAGAATGAACCGTGCCGCTCGGCGTATTGCGCGCTAGATGCTTTGAAACCGATGACCGCGCTTGGATCGGCGACGCCGTGCCGCTCGAGATGATCGTACATGTCTTCGCTGGTCAACATGCGGTAAATCGCCGGCGCGTATGGCTCGGCAAAACTCAGTTCAGGCTCGCCCAGATCAAGCGCGAGACCGAACCATTCGGGTATCTGATGAAAGGTATCGTAGAGCGCCGGGCACTTGTCCGAAACATAATAATAGACACCGCCAAAGCCGGCGTTATGCAATGAATAGAGTAGCTTGGGTTTGGTCTCGTCGATGACTCGCATCAAGGCGCGGGTCTCCGGCAAGGGATCGTCGAATTTGAGCGCTTTGTAGTCTATCGGAAAGGTCCACTCGACTTGTTCGCGCCGGGCCGGGCGATAGAAATGGCGGGCGTAATTGCTGGGAGTGAAGGGTCCCTTGAACCAGCCTTCATTGAGGCGCATGCCGTCGGCATCGATCGATTTGATGAAATGCCAGGTGTAGCCCAATTCCGCGCGCAGTTGCCCGTCCTCGCAGAGCCGCCGCGAGAGATATTCAATCGTCATGCAGCCAATGGGTTCGTTGGGATGGGGACCGCCAAATACGAAAGCATTGTCATCACCGCCCTCAATGGTCAGGAGTTCTATCGGGTCGCCCACCCGTGTGCTGCCGACATTACGAATGCTGACCAGATCCGGGTACTGTTCTCGCAGCCGGTAGCTGGAAGCATTTAGCTCGTCAACGGTGAGGAAGACCTGATAATCGGGAATGTCGGCGGCGATCTGCTGTAGGTCCATGCGAAAGCCTGCTCAAGATTGAGCCCGCCAATCCCCCCATCCCCCAGCCCCTTCCCCCAAAATGAGGGAAGGGGAGCGTACTGCGGGACCGCGAGATAATCGAGCCCCCACTATCGAATTGCTTGGGGCTGCTATGCGCCGAACGCGCCTATCTTTCGTCTTCGTTGATCCACACGTTGTGATCATCGGTGACGAGGTTCAGCGTCCATTCGCCGCCGAAGAAGTCCTTCACGTAATTGTTCTTGACCGTGAAGATGTTGAAGAAGCCGAAGGCCGGCTCAAAGTAGAGCGCGGCGACGCGCGTGGTGGCCGCTTGCAACTGCGCTTCACGCGACTCTTCGTCCAGGTTTTGCGCCGACTGATCCAGCAGTGTAAAGATCTCTTCATCGATGTAGCCGAGGGTCGAAATCCAGCCGTTTCTTCCCCAGAGGGCGTTGGTGCCGCCTTCGCCGCACCAGCCTTGACCCAGATAGATTCCCCATTCGCCGTCCATCCGCCTGGCATTGTTGGTGCCGGGGTCGGCGATTTCGGGCCGAATCATGAGACCGACCTGGGCGCCCGCGTCTACGATAGCGGCCACGTAATCCGGCGCCGGATCCGAGTTCCAGGCGAACATGGGGATCTCCAGCAGCTCGCCATCCATTTCGCGCCAGCCATCGCCATCGCTGTCAACGATGCCCAATTCATCCATCAGCGACATCGCCAATTCGGGGTCATAGCTGTGGTACTCGTCGTAGAGCCCTTCGACATAACCGGCGACGCCAGGACCAGCGGTGCCCGCGCCTTTCACATGCGTCGGACCGCGGAGCGCCGCGTTGATGGCGTTGCCGTCTTTCATGTGAGACAGCGCTTTGCGGAAGCGAACATCATCAAAGGGCGCTTTGTCCACCGACATGTACAATCGAGTGGCGACCGGGCAGCCGAAGTTGATGACGGTCATGTCTTCGTTATCCAGGAAACGTCCCACATCGTCGCCGGGCGTTACCGAACCCCACCAGTCGATGTCGCCGGCTTCCAGCGCAATCATCGCCGCCGGCACATCGGGCATGACGCGGAAGATGACCTCGTCCAGGCAGGGGTCGATGTAATAGTCCTCGTTGGCGCGCAGGACAACTTCTTCATCGGGCGAGTAAGAGACGAACTCGAAGGGACCGGAACCCAGCGGATTCAGGCCATAGTCATCGCCGTAATGCTCGATGGCTTCCGGGGCGACGATGGCGGTGAAGGTCAATCCGCGGGCCTTGTCATATATGATGGCGTCGGGACCGCTGAGCGTCAAAACCACCGTATGGTCGTCCGTTGCCTCAGCCGAGACGAAGAGGTTGCGCAAGTCGGCCGCCATGATCGACGACTCGTCATCATACTGGCGGTAGATCGAATAGACCACGTCATGCGCCGTCACTTCGCGGCTTTCGCCTTCGGGGAAGATCTCGTTGCCATCGTGCCACATCATGCCGGGACGGATATGCCAGGTGTATACCGTGCCATCCTCGCTGATATCCCAGGATTCAGCCAGATCGCCGACCGGCTGGCCCGATTCGATGCGGAAAAGCATGCTGTTGATATTGGTGATGGCGTAGAAGGTCCAGTCGTGGGCGGCGGTGTTGGGGTCCATCGGCAAGAAGGTATCGACGCCGATCGTAAATGTGCCGCCCTCTTGCGGGCAGTGGCCGTCGGCGGCGGCTGGCGCCAGCGTCAGCGCCAGGACAAAAACCAGCGCGGCAAAAACCAATACAGTTTTGAGTTTCATGATTAAGCTCTCCTTAGGCAAGCTTGATTAGCTGAAAACAGCGAAAAGTCTTCTTTCCCGCAAATACGCCAATAATCGCCTCCTTGCTATGCCGGCGCGTCATGCGCTCAATTGGGGGCGGAAACGCCGTCCGGCAGACGCCAGCCCTTCGAAAACGCCTCGGTGATCGCGATGCAGTTGGGAGAGATGGCGAGACGCGTAAGCGAGATAATATCGCAGTCCGCGCCAATATTGCAAATTAGTTGCGCAAAGTTGGATCGAGCGCGTCACGCAAGGCGTCGCCGATGAAGTTGATGGCGAGCACCGTTATCATGATGGCGACGCCGGGCGCGATGGACATCACCGGCAGGATGCGCATCAACTCCTTGGCGTTGCTGAGCATGGATCCCCACTCGGCGGTTGGCGGCTGCGCGCCCAGGCCTAGGTAACTCAAGGCGGCGGCGGCGAGGATTGCTTCGGCAACGCTGAAGGATGCCAGCACGACGACGACCGGGAATACATTGGGCAAGATATGATTGAAGATGATGGAGAAATCAGTAGCGCCGATGGCTTTGGCGCCGACGATGTATTCGGTCTCGCGCAAGGACAGCACCATGCCGCGCACAAGCCGCGTAAACACAACCCAATAGACGAAGCCGAGCGCCGCCATCAAGTTGTTCAAACTGGGACCGAAGACCGCCACCAATGCGATGGCGAGCACGAGCAAGGGAAAAGACATAATGACATCGACGATGCGCATAATGACCATGTCCACTTTGGCGCCGAAGAAACCGGCGACTACGCCCAGGGCGACGCCGATGGTGGTGGAAAAGGCGGAAACGACAACGCCAATCATCAAGGAGACGCGCGCGCCATAGATCAAGCGGCTGAAGCTATCGCGCCCCAATTCGTCGGTGCCAATGAAATGTTCCGCGCTGGGGGGCTGTTTCACATTGGCATAGTTGGTTTTGTAGGGATCGTAGGGTGAGATCTGTTCGGCAAATATGGCCGCCAGCACGAGCACCAGCAAGACGGCCATCCCCAGCAGCGCTCGCCCGTTCCGAATGAATTGCTGAAAGGCGATAAGGGAAAAGGACTTCGGTCGGATGACCTCGGTGAATTCGACGTCAGGCGCCAGTTCAATTATGTTCTCAGCCATGTCTCACTCACTACTGAAATCGAATGCGGGGATCAATGTACGTATACAAAATGTCTGTCGCTAAGTTGACGACAATGACCATCAAGGCGAAGACCAGCACCGTATTCGTGACCACCAGGTAGTCTCGCGCGAAGATGGCGTCGACAGCCAGCCGGCCGATGCCGGGCCAGCCGAAGACTTTCTCGATGACGACGGCGCCGCCGAGCAATGCGGCGAACTGACCCGAAACGATGGTCAAGATCGGGATGAGGGCATTGGGCAGAGCGTGGCGGAAATTGACCCACCTCGCGCCCAAGCCCTTCGCCCGCGCCGTACGCACATAGTCCAGGCTCAATACTTCCAACATGCTGGAACGCGCCACCCGCGTAACCAGGCCAAGGAGAATGAGGCTCAGCGTCACCGAGGGCAGAATGAGCGAGCGGGCGAATTCAATCGGCGTCTTGCCCTGACCGACCGTGGGCAGCCAATCGAGATACAGCCCAAAGATCAGCATTAACATAATGCCGAACCAGAATGCAGGAATGGAAACGCCAAACAAGGCGAATGTCATCGCGGCGGTGTCAATCCAGGTGCCGCGCTTCAAAGCCGACACAATGCCAATGGGCAAGGCGAGCACAAGCACAAGGCAAATGGACGTCACCGTAAGGATGATGGTATCGGGCAGCCTCTGCGTGATTTCATAGCTCACATCGGAGCGGGACCGTACCGATATACCCATATCGCCTTTGAGCAGATTGGTCAGGTAGCGTACATATTGGATCGGCAGAGGATCGTTCAGACCCAGCTTTTCGCGAATCCGATGAATCTCTTCCTGAGTCATCTGGCGAGTATTGCTCATCATCAATTCCACCGGGTCGCCGGGGATGAGATGAATGAGCGCGAAGGTGGCTGTGGTCACGCCGAAGACTAGAGGAATCATCAAGATGACGCGCCGCAGGATGTATTGTTTCATCGTCTCAATCTGCGAGATCTAGTTAGAAACGTCGTGGGAGCAAGGATTGCATGTCTCGCTTGCGGAAATCCGCCTGGCGCCGCCGCGCAACCGACGGCACAAGACTCCGCTGCCAAGTGGATTCTAGTCACGATGCAGATGCCTGTCAAATCTCGGAAGACCGCCAGCGGGCAGGCGAACCGGCTGGCGTCAGCGCAGGCGACGGCATTTGACCTTGAAGCGCTACGATGTTTGAGGATTGGGCACTTCCGGCGCGAACTGGTAGTCGGGCTCTTTCTGCTGACGCCGCAGGATGGGGATGATCTGGCGCCAGGTCCCTGTGATGCCCTGGCATGGCACGGGCATATCGTGCTTCACGATCCGATGCAGTTCCGGCAGGTTGTAGAAGGGCACCGCCGCGTACATATGATGCTCGATATGATAATTCATTTGCCAGTAAAGGAAGGCAAGAATGGGATTCAGCGCGATGGTGCGGGTATTGATTCGGTAGTCGGGCGTGTTGTCGGTCAAGCCGATATGCTGCGCGACATTCAACAGATATTGGAAACCGCCGGCGTAAAAGGTCGAGAAGGTCACCAAGAGCGCCAGCATCCACCAGCCGGTCAAGGCGGAGATGACGACGATCAGCCCATGACCGATCATGAGGGCGCGCGCCCAATTGAAGAGCGCTCGCCGGCCCTTGACGTTCTCGGGCGGGAAGAGAACCCGCTCCCAATCATCTTCAATAATGCCGAAACAAAGTTTAAGCGTATGCCTCATGCGCAGGAAGAAGCCGCGCACATTGATGAAGGCGAAAAGGAGATAAGACTTGAGCGTGAATTCGACCGGCAGCACCACTTCGGAGTCATCGGGCGGGTGCAAGGTGTAGCGATGGTGCGCCTGATGGCTGGCCCAGAATGAGATGTGGCTGAACCAGCCGAGGAAGCTGAAGATGTGGACAAAGAACTCATTGAGCCATTGGGTCTTGAATACGGTCTTGTGACAGAATTCGTGGTGCCCGTTCACAGTGAACTTTTGCAAAGAGCCATACAAAAAAACCAAGGCGACGACAACCAGCCAATGCGCCCGGCCGACGGCATACCAGGCGGCGCCGCCAGTGATCGCCAGCACTCCCAGGAAAGCCAAAGTCTGCGCCCAGCCTTTGGCGTCGCTGCGCTGGTTCAGGCGCGCCAAATCCGCGGCCGGCACCGGCGAGCGATAAAACTTGATGCGCCGCTGCTGTTGTTCTTCGGTCATGGATCGACCTCTTTTCATCTCAGGCTAAATCCGGCGAAAAACCCGATTTCGCCTCGCGCTAATCCCCATTATATATGGACGATGTTCCATTGTCATAGCGGAGACGCGGGTTTGCGCTTGACCGCCACCTAAGCTCTCCGTCTCGGCTCGCGGAATCGCCTTGCATGTGTCAGAGGCAAACGCGCGATTCTATGGCAATTCGCGCCTCCCGACAATTTCAGCGCGCTTCATCTTCATAAAGCAGCCGCATCTCAGCGAGTTGTCGCTGACTGTCGACCATGCCGCCGGGCCGGCTGCGCGCCAGCCACAGCAGAGGAAACTCGGCTTCAATGACAGCCAGCTCAGCGCGCATGATCGGCCGCGTCGGCGCTGGATCGGACAGCTGCAGCAAGCCGCGGCGCGCTCCATGCTGCGCCAAGAGCGCCATATGCTTGAACTCACGCTTGATAAGTTCCGCGTCTGACAGTTCCATTCGCGTCTGCTCAATCGGCGCCAGGCAATCATCAATGTATTCCAGCGACGCATGCAGCTTTGCGCGCAGCAGATCGTCATCGAATAAGGTCGTCTGGCTTGCTCCCGCGTGGAATAGCAGCGGGGCGCGTTCACGCAAGTTGGCCAGCGAGTACAGGTGCAATGAATAAAGCAAACTGGCGGCGTTTTGAATGACGCCCGTTTCCTGGTAGGCATTGCCCAAATCAAAGACAAGCTGACCCATCAGCTCATGGCGGTCATGGAAGACAAAGGTATCCAGAGCCTGCGGCACATTCAGATCTCGGTTTTCCCCGCAAGCCCAGCTCAGAGCCGCGCCATAGGCAAAGCCCAGATAGCTCACCGGCAGGCAGCGCCGCCAGCCCCAAGTGTCGCCCCAGTTCGTATTGAGGTAGCCAATCGCGCCGTTATGCAATCCCTGTTGCGCCGCCTCGCGCAGATTCGCCAGGCAATTATCGGTGCGTCCCAGAATCGTCCGCATGACTGAGGTGCTGGGGCAGACATAGAAGGGAATGCCGGCGGCGGCATAGGGCTCGGTCTTCCCAAGAAAATCGTAGCCAGCTTCGTAGTTCCACTCCAGCGCGATAATGTCAGCTGGCAACTCAGGGATCAGCTCGGGATACTGGTTGATGATGTCGGGCCAGAATTGCACCGTCCGTCCATGCGCCTTCGCTAGCCGGCAGACACCCAGAAAGAAATCCAGGTAAACGCGCCCCCTGCCCCTCTGTTCGACCAGCGACTTGCTGCGCCCCAATCCAAGCTCAAAAGTCTCGTCACAGCCGATGTTGAAGAGCTTGCTGCTGAAGTTGGGCAGGAACTCGGCATAGAGACTTTCGATGAATGCCAGCGTTTCCGGCACGGCGGGCGATAGTGTGGAAGGCAGGTGAGGAACGCCCCAGGGCGCGGTGAATTCGCTTTCGACTTCGGCCAGACGCCGGTACTGAGGATGCTCAAACCAGCGTTCCATGTGGCCGAAGCTGTTCTGATTGGGCACGAGATCGATGTGCCGCTGGCGGCAATAAGCGTCAAGCGCCAGGATTTCTTCCGCGGTCAAGGGCGACGCGTGCCGCCAAACCGGCTCGTGCTCCTGATAGGCGAAAGTATGCTCCATGTAAAGCTGGAACTGATTGACCTTCCAACTGGCGAGCCGGTCGATCAAGTCATAGAGCGTCTCCATGGTCGAAACTTTGCCGCGACTGATATCGTGCATGACGCCGCGCGCCGGGAAGTCGGGCCAATCGTCAATGACCAGCTGCGGCAAAGTCGATCCCTCTGTTTGCAGCAACTGGCGCAGGGTCTGAACGCCGTAAAAGAGGCCGGCCAGATCAGTCCCGGCAATGACGATTCGCTCGTCCGACACGGTCAGCCGATAACCTTGGGCGCGCTCTATGGCGGCGTCCACTGTCAGCATCACATCGCCCGAGGCGCCGCCCGCTATCGACCAGCTGTTGTCGGTTGCCGTCTCCAGCGCCGATTGCAGCTGCCGCGCAGTGAAGAGCAGATCGGCCGGGCGCGCTGAGTTCAGGGCAATGCGGCCAGCCTGCTCAAGGCTTAACGTTCCACCGGTGAAGGTCGCCTGCTGCGGCTGGGGGAGCAAATTGAGTTTTGAGGTCATCTGTGGAAGCGCTTTGTGTTGAATTACGTGGGATGACGGGCAGCGAGCACTCTCGTCCCGCCGCCCGATTTCTGACCTGTCGCTTTAGCCTTGGAGAATGTCCTGCCAGCCTTCCTGAATGGCAGCCAGAGCGTCGTCCATCGTCTTCTCGCCGGCGAACACCAGGCTGAGTTCCTGATCGTAGATATTTTGCAGGCGAGCTTCTTCGCGATGCACGAAGGGCGCTCGTCCGTTGGCGACCGAATCAATCACGAATTGCTTTTGGTCCGCGGTCATCGCCAGCACGTCGACTTCCATGAAGCCTTCCATTTCGGTAGCGGCGGCCCCCGGCGGGAACCAAGCCCAGTCAACAGAGCGCTGGTATTGCGTATCGGGCGAAAGGAAGAAGTCCATGAATTGACGCACTTCGTCTTGATGCTCGGAGCTCTTGAAAGCGGCAATTGTACTGCCCCAGGCGAGCACCACTTCTTCCGTGCCCATCGGAATCGGCACGACATCCCAATCAAACTCGACAGCGCGCATGATGTACCAGGATGCCCAGGGACCCCACATGTTCATGCCGATACGATCGTTCGTCACGCCCTCGGTCCCGGGCAGGGGCGCGGACTGGTCCACGACCACCATCGTATTGACGAAGTCCATCGTCCGCTGCACCGCTTCCGTATCAAAAGCGGCATTGCCAGTCTCCGCGTCGATGAAGTCGCCGCCGTAGGACCAGGAAATCATGCGCATCGCGCCGAAGGGGAAGACGGACGATCCGTAAGTCTTGCCAACGCCCTCGCCCTGAGTTAGCGCTTTGGCGATCGCCAGATAATCATCCCAGTTCCAGCCGGCCTCGGGATAGCTGACGCCGGCCGCGTCAAAGAGATCTTTGTTGTACCAAATCAATTGCAAATCCAGATCGGTCGGCAAGCCGTACTGGACGCCATCATAGTTGTAGGCGCCGAGCAGCCGGGGCCAAAAGTCATCCAGGTCCAAACCGGCAAATTGGTCCTGCGTCAATTCCGACAGAACGCCGCGCGTCGCCAGGGTGCGATGCCACTGCGCGCTGACCATGGCCACATCGGGCAAGTCATCGGCGGCCGCCATCGTCAAATATCGTTCAACCGTCTCGGGCCAGGGGACGAACTCATGCTCAATCTTGATGCCGGTGGCGGCTTCAAACTCAGCGAACTGCTCTTCCCACTTCTCGACCACCGCCCCGCTCTGGAAGGACGAGAAACGAAGCGTGACCGGATCCTGCGCCAGCGAAAGCGCCCCCGAAAGCGAAAACAGAACAAGTAGAAACAGGACTAACTGCATTTTGCGAATCACGATTTTACTCCTCTAGAAAAATACTTGCGGACAATTTGATCTATTCTCCTGCGCGCCTCCTTTCACCAGGTCTTGGCTGCGATTTGGGCTAGCCCTTCAGTCCGGAGAGCGTGACGCCTTCAATGAAGTATCGCTGCGCAAAAACAAACACGACCACGATGGGTATGAGCGCCGTCACTGTGCCAGCCATCACCAACTCCAAAGCGACCCGCCACTGTATCATGCCGCGTATCAATCCAATCCCTTGCGTCACCGTATAAAGCTCGGGACTTCTGATAAGGATGAGGGGCCACAAGAATGAATTCCAGGTATTGAGCGCGGTGAAGATGGCGAGGGTCGCGAGCGCCGGTTTGCCCAGCGGCAGGAAGATGCGCCAATAGACGCCGAAGGGACTGCAGCCATCGAGCTTGGCTGAATCAACCAGTTCTTCCGGGATGCCAAGGAAAAACTGGCGGAAGAGAAAGGTGCCAAAGGGCGTCGCCAGCGATGGCACGATCAACGACAGATGCGAGTTCACCCAGCCCAACTCTTTGACCATCAGAAATATCGGGATCATGATGACCTGCGCCGGGATCATCAGCGAAGCCAAATAGAGCAGGAAGATTCTGTCACGCCCGGGAAATTGCAAGCGCGCAAAGGCGAAACCCGACATTGAACTGGTGAACAGCTGACCGATGACGATCAAGGTCGTGATATAAAAGCTGTTCCAATAGAAGTTGGCAAAGGGCGCGACTTCCCAAGCCTCGATATAATTGCTCCAGCGTGGATTCTCCGGGATCCATTGCGGCGGATAGGCGAAGACATCCACATTTGGCTTGAGCGATGTCGAGATGCCCCAAGCCAGTGGCGCCAGTGTGATGATGGCGAAGAAGATCAGCACCGCGTAGACAATAAAATGCCCGGCGAAGTGCCGCGCCCGGGCGCCGGTTTCGCCGCTGGCAACCATGTGCTTAGACCTCGCTATAGACCCAGCGACGGCGTGAATACCACTGCACCGCGGTAAAGAACAGAATGATGGCGAAGAACACCGTAGCGATTGCCGAGGCGTAGCCCATTTCAAAGTATTCAAAAGCGATCTCATAAATGTACTGCACCATGACCAGAGACGAGCGCCCCGGTCCGCCGCCATTGGTCATCAGATATACAATGTCGAAGACCTGAAATGAGTTGATCAGCGAGATAACCACGGCGAAGAACATGGGCGCGGCGATCATCGGCAGGGTGACATGGCGGAATTCCGCCCAGTTCCCGGCGCCGTCAATCTTGGCGGCGTCATAGAAAACGCGCGGCACATCCTGCAAAGCAGCCAACAGAATGATCATATTGAAGCCCAGGCTCTTCCAGATGGTGACGATCACCACCGCCACCAGCGACCAGCGCGGGTCGTTTAGCCAGCGAGGTCCTTCAATTCCGATCTGCCACAAGAAGTAGTTGACGGGACCGTAATCCGCATTGAAGAGCCACTGCCAGGTATGGCTGACCAGCACGCCGGACATGATCACCGGAATGAAGAATATGGTGCGAAAGAGGAGCGTGCCCGGCAGCTTGCGGTTGAGCACCAGCGCCAGCACCAGCGACAAGGCAATCCCGACCGGCACCGTGGTGAAGGTATAAACGATGGTATTACGCAGCGCGATCCAGAAATCGTCGTCGTCCACCAAGTCAATATAATTCTCGCCGCCAACATACTTTGGCGCGCTGAAGACATCCCATTCGGCGGTGGACAGAGCCAGCCCGCCAAGAGCCGGGATGAAGGTGAATAGCATGACGAGGACAAAGTTGGGCGCGAGGAAAAGGCCCGCCCAGCCAATCTGGTTGAGCAGCATTCTCCGGTTGTGCAGGCTACTTAAGCGGGCGGCGTTTGCTTCAATCATCCTGCCCGTGTTCAGATATCTATGCAAAGAATGTAACACGTCCTCAAGTTTTATACGAATCGCCCGCATCTTTCTGCGTGATGCCTCTGGTATAAGTGCATTGCCAGCAAGGCAAGCTATTCTCCACCGCCAAGCCGCTTTTACAGCGATTTTGCCAATGGCAAAAGCTTCGATAACAACTCGGTTCTACGATTTTGTGGACGAAAGATTCAATGCGTACCACAGCGAAGGGAATGAGCAATGAGAAAACTGCTTCGCTTCATCGTCATGCCAGCCGTCGTAGGCGCGCTGATAATCATCCTGGCTTTCGGCGTCCTGCCGATACCGGACATCCAGGCGATCGCCACAGTGAGCCACCCGAACGATGTATTCGCGGAGATCTACCGCGAGGCCAGCCCGTCGGTCGTGGCGATCAGCGTCAGCACGGAAACGGGCGGGGGCAACGGCTCCGGCTTCGTCATCGACAAATCGGGCCACATTGTAACGAACGCCCATGTTGTGGACGAGGCGGATGAAATCGCTGTCGAATTCTTCGAAGGCGGGATTTACCGCGCCCAACTGGTGGGCCTTGATCTCGCCTCCGATATCGCCGTCATCAAAGTTGACGCGCCCGCCAGCCAACTGCATCCGATTCCCTTCGCCGACTCCGCTGATCTCACGGTTGGTCAAACTGTGCTCGCCATCGGCAGTCCCTTCCGGCAAGGTTGGACGCTGACCTCGGGCATCATCAGCGCCCTCGATCGCACGATTCAGAGCCTGACCCAATTCCAGATCGGCGGCGTCATCCAGACGGACGCCTCGATCAATCCGGGCAACAGCGGCGGACCGCTGATCAATCTCGATGGCGATGTCATCGGCGTCAACGCGCAGATCATCAGCGGCTCGCGCAGCAGCTCGGGCGTCGGCTTCGCGATCCCGTCCAACTTGACGCGCCGCGTCGCCGAAGCGCTGATTCAAGACGGCGAGATGACTTACAGCTATATCGGCATCACCGGCGAAGATGTAGGACTGAGCGTCATCGAAACGCTGGGATTGCCCAATGACTTCAGCGGCGTCGTCGTGGGGGAAGTGCTGGACGATGGCCCGGCCGCCGATACCGATCTGCATGAAATCGCCGAAATGCGCACGCGCGGCGATGGCGAATTGGTGGGCATGCGCGCGGACATCATCACCGCCATTGACGGCAACAGCATCAAGGGCATGGACGACTTGATCACTTATCTCGTTCGCCACACGCGGCCGGGCCAGGTGGTCACTCTGACCGTGCACCGCGATGGCGGACGGCTGGTCGAAATCCCGATCGAGATGGGCAGTCGCTAAACCCCGCTATCGGCCTGACAGTGAGCTTCTCCCTCATTTTGGGCGAGGACAGGACAGTTTTGCGTGCGGCGGGATTGAGCCGGCAAACCGGTAATTTCCCGTGGCAATTGCGGGCAAGCCAAGGCTCGCCCCTACAATTTGGGATTAGGCGGACGACTCACAGAGTCGTCCCTACGGCTTTCGCCGGATTAGATGAGAGGGATTATTGGCTTGCCGCTTACTTTGCCAATCGTATCAAACCTGTCGCGTCCTCAGCATTTTGGGATGCCCGCAAAAGAGATTGCGGGAGGGGTTTCAGGTGGGGGTTGCCCAGACGGGGTATAGTGATATAAGGCTCAATTCGACTGATCGTGGTTTTAGTCATGTCCGAAATCCGCTATCACAAAACCAGACGACAACTCGCCGACGGCCTTTACTCCACCGTGCACCGGGTTGACATACCCGCTGGGCGGCTGCGCTTTGAAGACCTGCATCCGATGAGCAGCTACGTCCGCCAGCAAGATATCGCCCGCATGCATTACGCCAGAGCGCGCGCTCGCGGCGAGGCAAATCCGCATATCCTCACCTGGACCGCCATGCAGACCGACCGCCGCGCCGAGCAGATCTTCCCCGGGCTTAGCTACCAAAGCGATGACGGCGAGCAGATCATCAGCGCCAATTCATTCATCACTTGCGTCCTGCGCAAACTGCTGGCGGAAGGCTGGCTGCAGCTGCACGAGTTCATCGGCGACACTTACGAATGGCAGGTCGATATCCCGGCGGAGCAGCGCGAATGGCGGGCGCGAGCGGATTCCGTTTTGAGCTGGCTGGAAGAATCGATCCAGCTTGATCTCTACCCCAACATCGAGCGTGGCAGCTACCAGCCGCGCGTATTCCGTCCCTTTGATGTACGGCACAATTTCATCCGCATCGGCCGTTGCGATTTCATCCGTCACTTTGTGCAAAACCATGAGCGCCAGGTCGTCTTCAACACATCGCATTTCCTGCATGAGCACGACGACCTGATCAGCCATCATTCGGGATACGGCGACGCGATCGGCTTGATGGTCGCGGAAAACACTATCCTGCGCCCGCCAATTTATCGCCGCGGCGCCTTGCTCTATGATGGCTCAGCCTGGCGCATTGAGTCATTCAGCCCGAACGACATCCAGCTCGTCCTGCCTGGGGACATCACCCTGAGCGCCACCGCCGAGAGCCCGCAGCGCTTCCACCTGAATCCGCCGGACCCGCAGCCCATCACGCTATACTCGCGCGCCGGCGGTTTAGCCAGCGGAGGCGGCCCGCTTGATAGGACGCCAGCAGCCCCAGATCGCACGGAGTTCGTCCTCGTCAATCGACAGGCGCTGAGCTGGAAACGCGGTGGAGCGCTGCAGATCCCGCAAAATGGCTTCGTCCTGTCGCTCCAAGACGGCGCCCTGCCCAGCCAAGTCGCCGAAGACATAATCGAAAACGCCTGGGTCGAATATGAATTCGCCGACGAGAACAGTCGCTTGCAGTCCGCCATACAAGCGGGACCGATTCTAATGCGCCGCGGCGACAACGTGCTGGATCAGTCCGCTATGGACGAAGAATTCTATCCAAGCCAAGGCCTTGCGGTTGGCGTTTCGCCCGTGCATATCGACCTGGCCGGGGAGAGCCAACGCAAAGCCCGCAGCGCCCTTGGCATCATGCCGGATGGGAACCTGCTTCTCGTCGTCGTGGACGGCTGCAATCCGAGCTTTCGCACGGAGATGGACAGCCAGGGCGCGACGCTGGAAGAGGTCATCGGCATCCTGCAAGAGGCGGGCGCTGTCGACGCGTTGAATCTCAGCGGCGAGGGCTCCAGTCATCTCTTTGTCGCCGGCGGCTTGGCCAGCCTGCCATCGGACAGGCGCGGGCAGCGCGGCGTGATCTACGAGCGGATGCTGCCTTCAATTGGAATCGTCAATTGATGCGCCGACGGCCTGTAAAGCAAGCCAGATCTGTTCGTCCATTTCGATTTCGCCGGCCGCCATTATGCGTTCATGAATGCGATCCCCGCGTTCGCCCGGCGCCAGAATCTCTTCAACGCCCGGCAAGCGCTTGAGACGTTTGAGGCGCGCCAGCAAATCGCTGACGCCAGCCTGAAAGCTCGATAAATCATCAGCCAGCAACTCGGGGTCTATAGCGAAAACCAGATTGCCCCAGTCCCTTTTCTTGCCCGCCTCATCGCGAACGGCGCCGACCAGTGGGCGCGTCAGCACTTCGACAATAAGAGCAAGCGCCGCGCCCTTGTAGCCGCCGAAGGCTATGATCGCACCCTTCAGCGCCGCCGATGGATCGGTCGTGATGCGTCCGTCGCGATCGTAGGCGACGCCTTCGGGAATCGACCGACCCTCGGCCTGCGCCAGGTGAATGCCATACCAGGCGATGGCCGCCGTCGCCATATCAAAGACGATGGGATTGCCCGCCGTCGGGATGCCAATCGCCAGCGGATTGGTGCCGAAGAAGGGCTCGTAGGAGCCGTGCATCGCCATCAGTTCCATCGAGCCGGAGCAGACGAAACCAATCATGCCGGCATCGGCCATCGACCGCGCGAAATAGCCGATGGCGCCTGTGGGCGAGTTACTGCGCCGCGTGCCGACGATGCCGAAGCCATGCGCCTGCGCTTTTTCGATGGCGAGCCCGGTCGCGCGCGCGACGACCACCATGCCCTGGTTCCAGCCGCCGTCAATCAAAGCCGAGAGCTTCGTATCTTTGACGATTTTGATATCAGCGGCATTCGGGTCCGCCGGCATGCCCGCGCCCAGCAGCTTGATCACATTCTGATTATTGCCGCGCAGCTGCGCGTACATGATGATCTCGAGGATGATCTCGGTATCAGCCGCGTTGAATCCCTGGGCCGCAATCGCCCTCCGAGTTGCCGATTGCAATGCCTCAATTGGAATTTTCATTTCTACGCTTCCATGCCCGCGCCAGGGCCAGACTTATTTCTTGCCGCGCGCGAGACCGTTTGAAGTCAAATAATCATAGCTCTGTCGCACTGCTTCCAGGCGGTCGTTGTTGCTGCGATCCTGCTCGACGATGTACCATTCGGTCGTCTCCGCCGACGCCTCAACAACTTCGGGCACCTGCATCAAGCCATGCCCGACAGCCGCCATGTCGCCCTTCGGCGTCAGCCAGCCATCCTTGAGATGAATCAAAGGCGCGCGCCCCCCCACTTGTCGGACCACAGCAACGGCGTCTTCGCCGCCAACCTGCACCCAATAAGTATCAATCTGCAAACCCACGTTGTCGTCCAACGCTTCAAGCATGACATCAAGCGTGGCCGCGCCGTTGATCTGTTTGTACTCCCACCAATGATTGTGATAGTGCAAGCCCAGATTGTTGGCGCGGGCGAATTCACCGGCCTGATTCAGCCTTTCGCAGGTTCGCTTGATGGAATCGATGGTTTCAAAGTCCTCTGGCGGCAGCATGGCGATGGCGACGCTTTCGAGATCGAAGGCCTCGGCGATTTCCAGCACGGCGTCACTGTTGGCTTCATCGGGGAAGGGCACATGGCTGTTGAAGGTCTGCAAATCCAGCTCGCGAAACAGGGCGGCCGCTTCCGCCAATTCACATGGCATCCCGGTGTAAGGTTCAACGCCGATATAGCCCGCATCGGCGACCGCCCTCACCGTACCTTCGAAATCTTCCCCGAGCAACTCGCGCACGGTATAAAGTTGCAGCGCTATCGGTTTCAATTCAGACATAGCAATTCCCTCTCGGCTTTGGCAGTTATCGCTCCCCGTATTTTGACGAATCTCCCTAGGAAATCCAGTGCCGATCACAAGCCAGTTATCAATTAAAAACTGCGCCATCTGCTCGTAGTAAACTGTCATGCCCTGCTGTACACTGTAGGCTTGCGCGTTGAGAAAATGGCATCAAGACGCAGAAGCGTTGACTGAAATGCAGCCGCGCCTACAGGAGACCGCGAATGGCATCGGCCGATTCCACCAGAGAACTCGAAGCGCTCCCCAAGCCGCGCAAATTCGCCGCCCTGCGCATTTGGCAGCGCCTGATGGCTTATCTGGCCAAGTACAAGCTTTGGGTCGGCTTGGCTGCCGTCGGCATTATTGGCTTAAATGTCCTCATGATCATCGTGCCCTATATCTTGGGCGATGTGGTGGACATCGGCATCGCCCGCCAAGACAGCGCTTACATGCTCAGCGCTGGCTTGCTCGTGGTCGCCTTGGGTGTGATCCGCGGCGCGGTCGCTTTCCTGGGGCGGTTTTTCGGCGAGCGCCTGTCCCACTATGTGTCATACGATATCCGCAATCAAATCTACGATAAAGTGCAGCGGCAATCATTCAGCTATCACGACAGCGCGCAAGTGGGGACGATCATCACGCGCGCGATCAGCGATGTCAACGAGATTCAGCGCTACTTTTCTTTTGGTCTGATGGACGGCTTGAACTTTGTCATCTTGCTCGTCGGCGTTGTCGGGATCATGATGGCGTCGAGCCCGCTCTTGGCGATCATCGCCTTTGTTCCGCTGGCGCCGCTGGCATTTTATTCCAACCATTTTGTCATGCGCGTGCATCCGCGCTGGAAAAAGGTGATGGACCGGATGCAGGTGCTCAGCAACCACATACAGGAAAATGCCCTTGGCGCCGAGGTCGTGCGCGTATTCGCCCGCGAACCCCATGAGATTGAGCGCTTCCACAAAGAAAATCAGAATCTATTCGAAGAGCAGCTTGATTTCATCACGCAGTGGATCACCTATTTGCCGGCGAGCGCCTTACTGGCGGCGATGTCGACGGCGCTGGTCCTGCTATTTGGCGGCATCTTGGAATCGCAGGGCACGGCGAGCATCACCGTGGGCTTGATCGTCACTTTCAACGCCTACGTGCTGTTATTGTCCCAGCCGCTGCGTTTCATCGGCTTCATCATCCTGCTGACCACGCAGGCAGTCGCCAGTGGCGAGCGGGTATTTGAAGTGCTGGACGAGCCTGAAACAGTCGTGAACAAAGCGAAAGCCATCAAGACCGCCATAAGGGGCAAGGTCCGCTTTGAAAATGTCAGCACGCGCTACAACAGTTCCAACCACGCCATACTCAATCAGATTGACCTGGAAGCGCAGCCGGGCGAGGTGGTCGCCATTATCGGTTTGACCGGCTCTGGCAAGACGACCATCGCCAACTTGATTCCGCGTTTCTATGACGTGACGTCGGGCGCTGTGACCATTGACGGCATTGATGTGCGCGACTTCGATCTCGACAGCCTGAGGAGCCAAATCGGCATCGTTATGCAGCAGTCGCTTCTATTCAACGCCACCATCGACGAAAACATCGCCTACGGCAATCCCGAAGCCACGCGCGATCAGATTGTAGCGGCAGCCAAATCAGCCAACGCGCACGATTTCATCTCGGAGTTTCCCGATGGCTATTTGACTGAAGTCGGCGAGCGCGGCGTCACCCTGTCCGGCGGCCAGAAACAGCGCATCGCCATCGCCCGCGCCCTGCTCATTGATCCGCGCATCCTTATTCTGGACGACGCCACCAGCAGCGTCGACACGCGGACGGAACATCTGATTCAGCAGGCGCTTGAGCGCATCATGGAGGGCCGCACGACCTTCGTCATCGCCCAGCGCATGAGCACGATCTTGAAAGCCGATCAGATCATCGTCCTGCGCGAAGGCGAGATCATCCAACATGGCACGCACGAAACCTTGCTGCAAGATGGCGGGCTCTACGAAGAAATCTACAAATTGCAGCTTGAAGAACAAGAGCGCGTCCGCCGCGAAGCGATCATCGCCGGCATCATCAAGATTCCCGTGGAAGAAAGGCGCTCCACGCAGCAGTTCCGCGCCCTAATCGACCGGCTCACGGGCAAATACTCAAATTAACGCGAACAAAGACAGGAGCTTATGGTCGTCCTGAACCGAAGAAGGCTGAAGCAGGCTGAGGCAAAAGACAAATCGCAAGAGGCGGAACCGAGCATCCTCGAGATCGATGACGATCATAAACCCGGCTTCGATCGCGAGGTCACCGCGCGCCTCTTTTCGTATTTGAGGCCGCATCGGAAGGATCTCGCGGTCGCCATCGTGATGATGATGTTCAGCGTGCTCGCCAATGTCGCCAGCCCGCCGCTGATCGGTTGGGCGATCGACGAAGGCATCAGCAAGCGAGACATGAATGTGCTCGGCGCCGGCGTGGTCGCTTTCGTCATCTTGCAGCTGCTCGGTTTCGTCGGCTTCCGCGTTCAATTGCGCAACATGGCGGTCATCGGTCAGACAATTATCCAGACGCTGCGCAACCAATTATTCGACCATATCCAATACCTGTCCATCGGTTTCTTCGCCGAATACGAGGTGGGCCGCTTGATCGCCCGCGTCATCAGCGATGTGAACGTCGTCCGCGAAGCCGTCACTTTCGCCGCCGTCGGCACCATTCGCGAGGTATTGATGCTCTTCGGCATCATCATCTCGATGATCCTCATCAATATCCCGCTGACCTTGGTCGCCTTCACGGCCTTGGTCATTCTGTCAGTGATCGCCAACTACTGGCGCATTTACGCCCGCGACGCCTACCTGCGCGTGTCGGATTCCAACGCCAAGGTATACGCCGAATTATCCGAGGCATTTAACGGCGTGCGCGTCACGCAAGCCTTCGCCCGCCAGCGGCACAATCGCGACCGCTTCACCGGGGAAATCAACATGGCGAGCCGCAACGCAGCCGAACGCGCCACGCTGATCGCCAGCCTGTTCTATCCCACCGTCGAAATGATCGGCGGAGTCGCCACTGGCACGCTGATATTCGTCGGCGGCACACTCGTTCTGGACGAGAGAATCTCGGTCGGCGTACTACTCGCCTTTATCTTGTATATCCAGCAATTCTTCTTCCCGATTCGTATGCTGGCGCGGCGTTTCAACCTATTGCAAACCGTCATCGCCTCCGGCTACCGCATCTTCAAATTGATGGATTTCCCGGTCGATATCCGCGACGACCTCGACGCCAGCGATTTGCCCGCCATCAGCGGTCACGTCCGCTTTGAAGATGTGTCCTTCCGCTACACGCGCGATGGCGACTTGGTACTGAAGAATATCAATCTCGATGTGGCGCCCGGCTCTCGCGTCGCCTTCGTCGGGCATACTGGCGCCGGCAAGACCACTATGGTCAAGCTGATCATGCGCTTCTACGACGCGACCGCCGGTCGAGTGACCATTGACGACCAAGACGTCAAACATATCAGCCAGAACAGCCTGCGCCGGCAGATTGGCGTCGTCCCGCAAGACACGCATTTGTTCTCCGGCAGCGTGATGGATAATATTCGCTACGGAAGGCTGGACGCGACCGATGACGAGGTGGTAGCGGCGGCCAAGGCGGTCGGCGCTCATCAATTCATTACCGAGATGCCAGATGGCTATCTCACCGATATTATGGAAGGCGGCGCTGTGCTATCGACGGGTCAACGGCAACTGCTGGCATTCGCCCGCGCCCTGCTAGCCGACCCGCGCATCCTCATCCTCGATGAAGCGACCGCCAACATCGATACCCAGACGGAGCGGCAAATCCAGGCGGCGCTTGAATATCTCCTGATCGGGCGCACCAGCTTCGTGATCGCCCATCGCCTCAGCACCATCACCTCGGCTGACCTGATCGTGGTGATGGATCACGGCGAAATCATCGAAATGGGCAGCCACCAGGAATTGCTCGACCAGGAAGGCGTCTACCACCAGCTCTTTACGCTGGTGTAGGACCGCCCGCCATTCATCTTTTGTTGTCCTCATTGGGCGCATAATGCAGGTCGCTGGCTCGGGTTATCGTCGTCTCGCCGAAGCGGTCGCGCAACTGATCGAGCGCTGACTGCAATTCCTCCGCATGCCGTTCGCCGTCGCGGTCGTCCCACAAGCCCATCTGACTGCTGGGCGCGCCAAAACCACCCAAGCCAACCCCGATCAAGCGGACCGGTTTTCCTTTGATCCATACCTGGTCGAAGAGCTGAATGGCTGAATTGTAAATCACGCTGTCCAAATCGGTCGGATTGTCCAACGTCAGTTGGCGGCTCAGCGTGGTGAAGTCGGTCCAGCGCAGCTTGATCTTTATCGTTGTGCCCGCGAGGCCGGCTTTCCGCGCCTGCCGCCCGACGCCATCGGACAAGCGGCGCAGCGTCAGCTTCAGTTGGGCCTCGTCCGCGACATCTTTTGCGAAGGTCACTTCTTTGCTGATCGACTTGGCCTCGTGCTCAGTCAAGACGGGCCGGAAATCGATGCCTTGGGCGCGCCGCCAAATATCAGCGCCCAGCTTGCCCAGCCGCGCCGTCAATGCCGCTTCGGTCCAATTGGCGATTTCGCCGACCGTGGTCAGCCCGAGCGCGCTCAGCGTTTCCGCGTTTTTCGGTCCGACGCCCCAGAGCCTCCGAATCGGCAGCGGCGCGAGGAAGCTCGCCTCTTCTCCCGGCGGCACGATCGTAATGGCGTTCGGCGGTTTGTCCTTCAGCTGCCGCGCCTTGCCCAGCGTGTTTGCCGTCTTCGCCACCAGCTTGTTTGTCGCGCCGCCCAAGGAACAGGGCAAGTCAAGCTCGTCATTGATGCGCTTTTGCAGCTTCCCGGCAATCGCCTTGATGTCCGCCGGCAATATCGTCACATCGAGAAAGGCTTCGTCGATGGACAGGGGCTCGACGTAAGGCGCTGTATCGCGCAAGATCGCCATCACCGCCCGTGACCGTTCGCCGTAGACGCCGCGCGTCTGCCCCACGACGATCAGATGCGGGCACAAGCGAAGCGCCTGCGCCATCGGCATCGCCGAACGCACGCCATATTTACGCGCTGGATAGGACGCGGACGAGACGACGCCACGCTCGTCGGGCTTGCCGCCAACCGCGATCGCCTTGCCGCGCAACTCCGGATTCAACTGCTCTTCCACCGCGCAGAAGAAGGCATCCAAATCGAGGTGGAGGATCTTGCGTGTCTTCGCCATTATTCGATCAATGCTGCGCCCAGAACAATTATTGTAACATTCAAGCCCGCATCACATAGAATATATTTTCTATCTTAACACATAGTCCTTCGATTCTCAACTTGCAGGAAATGCGCCGCGCCGGCTTACAATCTACAAGTCAAGACAATGCCGCTATAATGCGCGCTGTGATTTCAACACAAAACAAGGACCGGGCATGCCGCTTTCGATTCATCCGGATGCGATTCAAGCGCTCGTCGCCGGCGAGCTGGGCGCACCGTCATCGATTCTGGGAAGGCATCATCAGGGCAAGGATGTCTCCATCCGCACGCTGCGACCCTGGGCGAAGCGCGTGACGCTTGTCAATGAGGCGACTGATGTCCGCGTCCCCATGCAGAAATGCCACGAGGATGGTTTCTTCGTCGCCGAGTTGGACGACGCTTGGGCGGACGCGCCATACCACTTCGAGGCAATCACCATTGATGACGACCGCGAATCCTGGGGCGATCCCTACATTCATCCGCCGCTCCTGTCCGATTACGACGTTTATCTATTCAGCCAGGGAAGGCATCGAGACATCTACCGCAAGCTCGGCGCGCGCCACCGAGAAATCAACGGCGTCGCCGGCATTAACTTCGCGGTATGGGCGCCCAACTGCTACAAGGTCGCGCTGGTCGGCGATTTCAACCGCTGGGACGCGCGCAGCCATATCATGGAAAACAACAGCGAGTCGGGCATCTGGGAGATCTTCGTGCCGGGCTTGGCTGAAGGGGCGCGCTACAAGTTTGAGGTCCGCTCGCATAACCGAGGTTATCGCGCGCAAAAGACCGACCCTTACGGCTTCTACAGCGAGCTGCGTCCGCAGACCGCCTCGATTGTTTACGATCTTGAGCGTTACGATTGGAATGACAGCGACTGGATGAGCGCCCGCGCGCAATGCGACCCGCTCTCCCAGCCCATGAGTTTCTATGAGCTGCACCTGGGCTCATGGCGGCGCAAACAAGGAAAGGAATTCCTGAGTTATCGCGAGCTGGCTGACGAACTCGTGCCCTATCTCGTCGATATGGGCTACACGCACCTCGAGTTGCTGCCCGTCGCCGAGCATCCGCTGGATGCCTCCTGGGGTTATCAAGTGACCGGCTACTTCGCCCCGACCAGCCGTTATGGCGCGCCGGCCGATTTCATGCATTTGATCGACCGCTGCCACCAGAACGACATCGCCGTCATCCTCGACTGGGTGCCAGCCCACTTCCCCAAAGACGGGCATGGATTGAATTACTTCGATGGCACGCACCTCTACAGCCACGAAGATCCGCTGCAGGGCGAACACCCCGACTGGGGCACGATGATCTTCAATTACGCCCGCAGCGAAGTCCGCAGTTTCTTGCTCTCGAATGCCCTCTTCTGGCTGCGAGAGTATCATATCGACGGCTTGCGCGTGGACGCCGTCTCGTCGATGATCTATCTCAACTTCTCACGCGAAGACGGCGAGTGGCGCCCCAACGAATACGGCAGCCATGAGAACCTCGCCGCCCTCGCCTTCCTGCGCGAGTTCAACGAAATCGTCCACGCCGAAGCGCCCGGCGCCATCACCATCGCCGAAGAATCAACCTCATGGCCGATGGTCTCGCGCCCGACATACATCGGCGGGCTCGGCTTCACCTTCAAGTGGAATATGGGCTGGATGCACGACACGCTGAACTACATGGCGCGCGAACCGGTGCATCGGCGTTTTCATCACCATCAGATCACCTTCGCCCTGCTCTACGCCTTCAGCGAAAACTTCGTCCTGCCCCTCTCGCATGACGAAGTCGTGCACTTGAAAGGCTCGCTCATTGGCAAGCTGCCCGGCGACCATTGGCAGAAATTCGCCGGTCTGCGGCTGCTATTCGGATACCAGTACACGCAGGTCGGCAAGATGCTCAACTTCATGGGCAACGAGTTCGCCCAATTCGCCGAGTGGAGCGAGGAGCGCAGCCTCGATTGGCACCTGCTGAATTACGAAAAACACGCCCAAATGCAATCTTATGTCCGCGACCTCAATCATCTTTATCGCAAACAGCGCGCGCTCTGGCAGCTCGATTTTGCGCCGGAGGGCTTCCGCTGGATCGAAGCCAATGACGCCGATTACAGCGTCTACAGTTATATTCGCTATGCCCGGGATAGCAGCGACTTTCTCGTTATCGCGCTGAATTGCACACCGGTCGTTCGTGAGAATTATCGTATTGGCGTCCCCGAGCCCGGCTATTATCGAGAGCTGCTCAACAGCGATGCGAGCTGCTACGGCGGCGGGGATATTGGCAACGCGGGCGGCGTCCACAGCGATGACTTCGCGTCCCACGGCCTGCCCTTCAGCATCAACCTGCGCTTGCCGCCCCTAGGGATACTGATTTTGAAAGTCAATAGAGGCGATTAAGCGCCGGATGCTCCGCGCATTTGTGGCTCATGCCGGGACCCGAGTGGTCGGCTTGCGCCGCGGCGGAGGCGTCAGCAGCGCCGCCATCAGCACCAGCAGGCACAGACCCGCTCCCAGCCATAGCACCGGTTGATATCCGCCGCTCAAATCAAAGCTCAAGCCGAATAAGGCTGGACCCAGGGCGCTGCCGATGACGCTGGAAGTGTAAACGAAACCGCGTATTTCGCCTTGAAAGGCCCGCCCGAAGAGATTGGGCCAGACCGCGCCTTCAAAGACATAGCCAATGCCCATGCCTAAGCCAAATGCCAAGGCGTAGGCGATCAGTTGGTGGGGCTCGCGCATGATCATCGCCAGCACGCAGGAGCTCAGCAAGGCGATCATCTGCAAGGCGGCAACATACGATGGCTTGAAGCGATCGATCAAGTAACCGGCCAGCAGCGCCGAGGCAGCGGCGAAGAGCGATATCATGGCGAAGGTCTCGGTGGCGACTTGCGCGCTGTGATCCAAGACGGCGAAGATTGAGACCTGATGCAAGATCAGCCCGGTTCCCCAGGCGGAAGGCAGGATGCGCGCGGCGATGAACACCCACAGAATCGGCGTGCGCATCGCTTCAGCCAGGGTCCAATTGTCCTCGCTTTCTTCCTGATGTTGGTCGAAACGGCTGTTCACGGCTGTGGAATTGTCCGGCGTCAACCCATATTGCTCGGGGCGATTGCGCATCAGCAAGCCGAAAGCCGGCACCACCAGCAAAGCTACAGCGACGCCCAAGAAGATGAAGACGGGTCGCCAATCGGTCGTCTCCAGCAGCAAGCGCAGCAGATTGACGTACAAGCCCTGAAACAAAACAAAAGCCAGCGTCAAAAGCGCCATCATGCGGCCGCGATGCTGCCGAAACCAGTTGGCAACAGCCGTTGTGCTGACCAGCGTTAAGGCGCCCTGCCCCAACCCGCGCAGGCCGGCAAAGGCGAAGAAGAGCATGACGGGACCGTTGATCAGCGAACAAAGCGCCAATACCAGCGCAAACAGCAAGCCGATGACGACGCCGACGCGCCGGTTGCCCAGGGCGTCAATCCGCCGGCCGACCCAAGTCAAGCCCAGCGAGGCGACGAATGTGCCCGCGCCATACAGTCCGCTTACCGTCGTGCGGTCCAGCCCGAAATCTTCGATGAAGAAGTCCATGAACAGCGAGACGGAAAAGCTCTGCCCGGGCGAGCTGCAAATCGCCCCGATCAAGGCGACCAGCCAAACAATCCAGCCGTAGAATATTGGGCTGGCTGCGACCAGTCTGCTGGTTCCCGGCGCGCTCGCTGTCAATAGCCGCAAGATTCGCTCGCCCCGCTGGACCCTTCGAACCCCAAGATTATAAGAGCCAATCCGTTAATTGAAAGCCAATGACTATGCCTCATTAGGAAAAATCGCTTAGTATGTTAAAGTTAGAGTAGATGTCGTTTCGGAACGCTATCATGGTCCGCTGCGCCTGGCGCCCGTCTCCGCCGCCTGCTTGCACGATCGAAAGGCGACACCGCATGAGCATCCCATCTGACTTGGCAATCGCGCAGAAGGCAAGCCTCATTCATATCAATGCAATCGCCGAAGAAATGGGGCTGGATCCGGAGACGGATCTGGAGCATTACGGCAGGCATGTCGCCAAGATCAACCTCGATGCGCTTGAACGACTCCAATCCAGACCTGACGCCAAATATGTCGATGTGACCGCCATCACCCCGACGCCGCTTGGCGAAGGCAAATCCACCACCACCGTCGGCATCGGCCAAGCGATGAAACACATCGGCAAGAAAGCCATCATCACGGTGCGCCAGCCCTCGCAAGGTCCCACCTTTGGCATCAAAGGCGGGGCAGCTGGCGGCGGTTACAGCCAGATCGTGCCGATGGAGAATTTCAATCTGCATTTGACCGGCGACATCCACGCCATCAGCGCCGCGCACAATTTGATCGCCGCCATGCTCGACGCCCACATTTATCACGGCAACGCTCTCAACATTGATATCCACAACATCGCCTGGCGCCGCGTCGTCGACCTCAACGACCGCGCCCTGCGCAATATCATCGTCGGCTTGGGGGCGCGCTTTGACGGCGTGCCGCGCCAATCCGGCTACGATATCACCGTCGCTTCCGAGATCATGGCGATCCTGGCGCTGACGACATCGCTGCAGGATATGCGCCAGCGCATCGGCAAGATGGTGGTCGCCTACGATCGCGACAAGAATCCGGTCACGGCCGAGGACATTCAAGCGGCCGGCGCCGCCACCGTGTTGATGAAAGAGGCGATCAAGCCAAATCTCATGCAGACGCTGGAAAACACGCCCGCCCTGGTCCACGCCGGTCCCTTCGCCAATATCGCTCACGGCAATTCTTCCATCATCGCCGATTTGATCGCCATGAAATGCGGCGATTATGTCGTGACCGAGTCCGGCTTCGGCGCGGATATCGGCGCCGAGAAGTTCTTCAACATCAAATCGCGCATTAGCGGCCTGAAGCCAAACGCTGTCGTCGTCGTGACCACCATTCGCGCCCTCAAAGCGCATACCGGCAAATACAGCATCATCCCCGGCAAGCCAATTGATCCGGCGCTGAAAGATGAAAACATCGCAGATGTCGAAGCGGGCGCGGTCAATATGGTGCGCCATTTGGAAAACCTGAAGAAGTTCGGCGTCAACCCGGTGGTCGCCATCAATGTCTTCGCCGATGATACGACTGCCGAAATCGATGCCGTGCGCGAAATTGCCTTGGCCGCTGGCGCGACTGGCGTTGCGGTGGCGCGGCACTGGGCGGAAGGCGGCGCTGGCGCGGTCGATCTGGCCGAGATGATCGTCTCCGCCTGTGAGACGCCCAATGAATTTCGTCTGCTCTATAGCGACGACATGTCAATCAAAGGCAAAATCGAAACGATCGCAACCGAGATCTACCGCGCTGACGGCGTTGATTATGCGCCGATTGCCAGCCGCAAGATTCGGCAATACGAAGAACAGGGGCTGCGCTCGCTGCCGATCTGCATGGCAAAGACGCATCTCAGCCTGAGCGACAATCCCAGGCTGAAAGGCGCGCCGGATGGCTTCCGCATCAGCATCACCGATATTCGGGCCGCGGCGGGCGCTGGTTTCATCTATCCGCTTTGTGGCGACGTCCGGACGATGCCCGGCTTGGGACGGCGACCGGCGGCGATGAATGTTGATATTGACGAAGAGGGCAAGGTTGTTGGCTTGTTCTAAGCGGCGGTAGCGCATTGACAGAAGCAGTTAAATGACAGTATCAGGAACATGGAATGTCGCAAATCAAACCCCCACCCCAAACCCCTCCCCGGCGGGTCAGTGTCTACGCGACCCCATAAAGAGGGAGGGGCTTCAATGCGTCAAGGCCGACCAGAATACTCCCCTTCCCTCATTTTGGGGGAAGGGGGCCGGGGATACAGAGACTGTGGCTTTCGCTTGAACAACTAGGAGCTATTCTGCACTAGACGGTCTCACTATCTACTACCTTCCACTGCCGGTCAAGGAACGCCGGTGGTTGAATGGCAGAAGGAATACGATCGGGACAGGAGGACTCATTGGCAAGCGAATCAAAGATTGAATCGTTAATCAGCCGGCACGCTTTCAACTATCAGCCACCGGCCATCCAGGGAGACTTTCTGGGCAAGCATATTATTTCCGTCGACCAATTTCAGCGGCGCGACTTGGATATTCTCTTTGACGCCGCGACATCCATCCGCAAACGCATCCGCAGCAACGATCGCGGCTTGACCGAACTCTGCGCCGGCAAGGTGATGGCATCGCTCTTTTTCGAAGCCAGCACACGAACCGACATGTCCTTTCAAGCGGCGATGCGGCGCCTCGGCGGCGATGTGATCGCCGTCAGCAACGGCGTGCGCTTTTCCTCAATGTACAAAGGCGAGAACCTTTCCGATACCATTCGCGCCACCGGCTGCTACTCAGACGTGATCGTGCTGCGCCACCCGGAAATCGGTTCGTCTTATGAAGCCGGCTACTATCTTGACCTGCTCAATGGGCGCATCGACAATCCGACCGTCGCTATCAGCGGCGGCGATGGCATCGGCGAGCACCCGACCCAAGCCTTGCTGGATATCTTCACCATATTTGACCAGAAGCGCTCGCTTGACGGGCTGACGATCACCCTCGTCGGCGATCTCAAGCATGGTCGCACGGTGCATTCGCTGGCGAAACTGATTGCCTACTATGACGCTGCCGATGTCCGGCTATGCCTGGTCGCGCCGGAGAGCCTGGCAATGCCAAGCGACATCACCGATTTGGTTCATGCGCATGGCGTTTCCGTCCGCCAAACCGACGATCTGATGGAAGTCATCGCGGAGACCGATGTCATCTATTGGACGCGGATTCAGGAAGAACGGTTCGACGACGCCGAAGGCTACGAGCGCATCAAAGACCGCTTCATCATGACGCCGGATGTGCTGTCCTGGGCGCCGGCTGACGCCATCCTGATGCACCCGCTGCCGCGCAAACATGAGATGGGCAGTCGCGAAGATCACGATATTCTGGACAGCGACCGGCGCTCCATTTACTTCGAGCAGATGGAAAATGGCATGTTTGTGCGCATGGCGCTGCTGGTCAAGGTGCTGCGCGGGGTATATGTTTGATGCCGCAAATCAGGATCCCTGGCATGATCGACCCGCATACCCATCTTCGCGATCTCGATTGGTCTCACAAAGCGACATTTTCATCAGAGACGAAGGCAGCCATCGCGGGCGGCTATTCGGCGGTCTTTGATATGCCCAATACTGCGCCCTCGACGATCGACGATGCCCGACTGACAGACAAGCTGGCGCGCATCGACAGCGCCGCGCACTGTGATTGGGGGCTTTACTTCGGCGCTTCCCAAACCGACAACAGCGCCGAATACGAGCGCATCGCCTCGCGCGTTTGTGGGCTAAAGATGTATAACAATGCCACAACCGGCGATCTCTTCATCGAATCCAGCGCCATGCGCGAGCGGCACTACCGCGCCTGGACCACCAATCGACTGATCGCTGTGCATGCCGAAGGCGAGACCGTCGCCAACATCCTCGACTTGGTGCGGAAATACCGCCAGCCGACGCACTTTCTGCATATCAGCAGCGAATTCGAAATCAAGCTCTTGACCGAAGCGAAGCAAGACGGGCTGCCTATTACCGTTGGCGTCTGCCCGCATCATTTATTCTTGTCCGAAGATGACTTGCCGTCATTGGGCGGCTTTGGACTGATGAAGCCGGAGCTCAAGCGCAAGTCTGACCAACGTGCGCTTTGGCGCGCCATTCGGCTGGGGGTCGTCGACATCATCGAGTCCGATCACGCGCCCCACACGATCGCCGAAAAAGAAGCGGAAGAGCCTGCCTATGGCGTTCCCGGGTTGGAAACGACCCTGCCCCTGTTGATGCAGGCTGTCAGAGACGGCCGTTTGCCCTTGCAAAAAGCCTGCGATATGGTCTCGCTCAATGTGCAGCGCATCTGGCGCATCACCCCGCTGCCGAAGACCTATACGGTTGTGGATACCGACCAGAGCTTTCTCATTGAAGGGCGGAATCTGCTGACGAAATGCGGCTGGTCGCCCTTTGAGGGGATGCGCGTCTGCGGTAAAGTCACTGAAGTGTGGATACGCGGCCATCAAGTCTATGACGGAGAAAGCGTCTTGAGCGAGCCGGGCTTCGGGCGCAATCTTTTCGGATTCGTCGCATGAGCGGAGCCATCAAATCCGCGCTGCTGCGAGCCCTGGCCGCGTTATTTCAGTCGCTCATTCGGCCGGTCTTATTTCGGCAGTCGGCTCAAAACGCGCATGATAAAGCCATTCGCCTGCTCCGCGCGCTCGATGATCCGCCATTTACCGTCTTGATGGCCTCCGCGCTTCACCGCCTGACCTTCAGCGACTCGGATATTAGCGTTGGCGGACTGCGCCTTTCCAACCGCCTGATTTTAGCGGCGGGCTTGGTCAAAGGCGACGGCTTCCTCGACGAAGACGACGCCCTGCTCGCAGTCAGCGCAGGACGCAATATTATGCCCGGCTGGCGCATCGTGCCGGCTCTGGTTGGTCCGGTCGAGTTCGGCTCATTCACCCGTTATCCGCGGCTGGGCAACCCGGGCGCGGTCGTCTGGCGGCGGGAAGCGACGCAGTCGACGCAGAATCGCGTCGGCTTGCGCAATCCGGGCGCCCGCGCTGCCGCCGTTTTCTTGGGTGAGCGCCGCAATCAGCTCCCAAAAGAATTCGGCATTAACATCGCCGTCTCCCCCAGCGTCGAGGATATTAGCGAGCAGACGCAAGATTTCGTCGAGTCGGTCGCGTTCTTCCTTGAGGCTGGCGTGTATCCGACCTGGTTCACGCTCAACCTTAGCTGCCCGAACACCGAAGACGACCCGCTGGGGCATCAGCTGGAAGCGGAAACGAAGCAGCTTTGCGGCGCCTTGATAGACTGCTTGCGCGAACGGAAACTCGATATCCCGTTGTGGGTGAAGATCGGTCCCGCACTGGCAAGCGAACAGTATCGTAAATTGATGCAGATCTTTCACGAGGTCGGGGTCAGAGCCGTCATCGCCACCAACACGCTGGCTCAGCCGACTCCTGAGGACAGCGCCATCCTGGCGGGCGTCGGCGGCGGCGACCTGTTTCCCGTCGCTCTCGATGCCGTCCGCCAGTTGCTGGCCGAGAAACAGCGAAATGACTACGCCATCGATGTGATTGCTTGCGGCGGTATCCTCGACGGCGCGGGGCTGCGTGAATATGACCGCTTGGGCGTCAAAGCCGGGCAGTATTGGTCGGCGCTCGTCTATCGCGGTCCCTTCGCCGCCGCCATAATCGAAAGCGAGCTCGCTGAGCATGACTACGAGTACGAAGCTGTCCAGCGCGAAAGCCTTGCTTGATATCGGCGCGATCGGCTTCTCTCCCGATTCGCCCATTACATTCAAGTCCGGCATACGATCGCCCGTGTATGTCGACAATCGCCGGTTGATTTATCATCCCGCCGCCTGGCATGTCATCATCAAGGGATTCCAATCCATAATCGAATCACGAGATCTGCAATTCGACATTGTTGCCGGGGTGGCGGTTGGCGGCATACCGCATAGTTCCGCGCTCGCCTACATCATGAGCCGGCAGTCCGTTTTCGTCCGCAAGGAGACCAAGGGACACGGCATGGGCAATCGCGTCGAAGGCGGCGCTGTTTCCGGGCGCGGCGTTCTTCTGGTGGAAGATCTTATCACCACCGGCGGCAGCAGCCTGTCGGCCGTGGACGCCCTGCGCGAGTCGGGCGCTAAGGTGACCGATGCCCTGGCGATCATCAGCTATGGCTTCGACGAAGCTCAAGCCGCCTTTCCGCGCGCCAATATCAGCTTGCATACCCTGACCGATTTCCCAACGCTTCTAAAGCTGGCGCACGAAGGCCAATTGCTGAACAGGGAGCAGGTCGCCCTTATAAGTCGCTGGCTCGCGGATCCTTACAGTTGGGCTGGGCAGGACTGATGAACGCCAGCGACAAATACAATGCCCGCGTCGAAGCGGCCCGCTCCCTCCTTTGCGTGGGCTTGGACAGCGACATAGGGAAGCTGCCCGCCGTCTACCGCCATATTGACGCGCCCCAACTGGCTTTCAACCGCCATATCATCGACGCCACTGCCGAATACGCCGCCGCCTTCAAATTCAATATGGCTTTTTATGAGGCGAAGGGCGCCGATGGCTGGCGGCAGTTGGCGGATTCGGTGGCATACCTGCGGAAGCGTCATCCCGATATCCTGATCATCAGCGATGCCAAGCGCGCCGACATCGGCAATACCAGCAGCGCCTACGCCCGCGCGATATTCGATCAGCTCGGTTTCGACGCCGTCACGCTGAACCCGTATCTGGGCCGCGACGCGCTAGAGCCCTTCCTCGATTATGCGGACAAGGCTTGCATCATCCTCTGCCGAACATCGAATCCCGGCTCAGCCGAGTTGCAGAATCTGCGCGTGAATGGCAAGACCCTGTGGCAGATCGTCGCCGAGAAGACGGCGGCCGAGTGGAATGCAAAGGGCAACTGCATGCTGGTCGCCTCGGCGACGAATCCGGCGGAAATGGCGCAGATTCGCGCCATCGTCGGCGAGATGACCCTGCTCGTTCCCGGCGTCGGCGCTCAAGGCGGCGAAATCAAAGCGGTTGTCGAAGCGGGACTGAATAGCGCTGGCCGCGGACTGATCATCAATTCTTCGCGCGGCATCATCTTCGCTGATGATCCGGCGGAGGCGGCCTGCGGTCTGCGCGCGGCAATCAACGCCTGTCGCTAGTCCGCGCCCTGGCTGCCCGCGGCAAATCTGCAGTTTTGCTTCGCCCACGGCGGCTTGCCCTCACAGGACCATCATGAAGATAGAAATCAAATGACAATGTCAATTATTGAACCGCCGGCGAAAACCCGCGTCTTCCAGAAGTCGAGCTTCATCAAGACCACGCTCGCGGAAATCAAACGCTTTCACGAGGCGCCGCGCGCATTAGCCAGCTTGACGCCCCCGCCGATTCGCATGAAGGCGGATCGCGACGGGCGCCGCTCGCTGACCGAAGGGGAAATCGAATTCACGCTCTATTTCGGTCCCGTTCCCATTCGCTGGATCGCCCGCCATGAACCCGGACCCACTCCGGACTCTTTTGCCGATGTTCAACTGCGGGGACCGCTCGCCTACTGGCGCCACGAACATATCTTCACCGAAGTCCCCCGCGGCGTCGAATTGACCGACCGCATCACGCTGGCGCACCGCGGCGGATTCGTCGGGCTGCTTACGCGGCTTGCCTTTGATGGCCTGCCCCTGCGTCTCCTCTTCGTCTATCGGCACTGGCGCACGCGCGTCGCCTTGGAATCCCGCTAAGTTGGTCCCCTACAATTTGCCAAGCTGAACCGGTTGCTGTATCTTAGCTTGACCAACAGTTGTTCAAACCGAAGACCCTACATGACGGCGACATCCGCGTTTAGCGCTTACGCAACCTCAAAGTCATTTCGTCTCCAGACAGGCTGTACTGTCGAGAAGCGCGCTGATGCCTAAGTCCATCATCGTCATCGGCGCGGGCATCGGCGGCTTGGCGGCGGCGATTCGCCTGGCGCATGCCGGCTATGACGTCACCGTCTTGGAGCAGAATCCACAGGTTGGCGGGACCATCAGCGATTATCATGCCGGCGGTTTCAGCTGGACTATCGGCCCGCCAGCCTTTTCCGCGAAGCCTCAGCTGGACGCGCTGTTTCACGATCTCGGGCGCAATGGCGAGGACTATCTCCACTGGCGCGCCATCGATCCGCAGACGCATTTCTTCTTTCCCGATGGCGCCGTTTTCAATACATACCGGGATTGGACGCAAACCGCAGCCGAAATCGCCCAGATTGAGCCGGGCGGCGTTGCGGGCTACTTGCGATTTCTGGCTTACGCCGCTCGTATCCACGATGCGAGGCGCCTGGGTTTCGGCAAACGCGAGAGCGGAACCGCATCGCTAATTGGAAGCTTGCTGCGCGCCGGTCCTTTTCACAGCGCATACAGCGCCGCCAGCCGTTTTGTCCGCTCGGAAAACCTCGTCCGCGCGCTCGCCCACTGCGCCAGCTACAGCGGCGGCAGTCCCTACACCGTCCCAGCGACAGTCTGCGAGTTGGCGCATACTATTCTGAACGATGGCTTGTGGCATCCGCGCGGCGGCCTCGTCGCTGTACCCCAGGCGCTGGCAAAGCTGGCTGATGAATTCCACGTCTCCATCCGCCTCAAGAGTCCGGTCAAGCGCATCGAGATTGAGCGAAACACGGCGATCGGCGTGACCCTGCAAGCGGACGGCGAATTCCTGCGGGCCGATGCTGTCGTCTCCAATCTTGATCCGATTTCGACCGCCCGCTACTTGCTGCCGGAGGAGGCGGTTTCCGCGCCCGCGCTGCGCCGTCTCGCGCAGACGCCGATGTCCTGCTCAGCTTTCATTATGCTGCTGGGCATCCGCGGCAGCTTCCCGCAGCTCGCGCAGCACAACGTCTTCTTTTCCGCCGACTATCGAGCTGAATGCGACCAGATCTTCCGCCACGCGGTCCCCGCCGATGACCCGACGATGACGCTGAGCATTAGCTGCAAAAGCGACCCAACCAGCGCGCCATTCGATCAAGAGAACTGGCTGATCATGGTCAATGCGCCCGCCTTGTCGGAGAAGACCAACTGGGCGGATCTGCGCTATGTCGTCCGCGATCGCATACTGACCATTCTCGCTGAGCGATATGGTCTGGATCTGCGCGACCGCATTCGCGTCGAAAAGCATTTGACGCCGGCGGATTTAAGCCAGATGTCGGGCGCTTGGCGCGGCGCCCTATATGGGGAATTGCCGCAGGGTTTCCGCGCGGCGCTGGCGCGTCCACAGATTCGCAGCCGACATGCGCGCCATCTTTATCAGGTGGGCGGCGCGGTCTTGCCAGGCGGCGGACTGCCGCAGGCGCTGCTATCAGCCAAAGCGGCCGCGGCGCTGCTGCGTCAAGATCTGAGTTGACTTCCGCTTCAGGGCTTCGACATCATCAGGAGCGTCAAGCTGCCCTTCTGCGCGACCGCGCCATCCTGCTTGACGATGCGGGTATCCAGCACGACGGTGCCGCCACCCAGCCGGCGCGCCGCTTTCGTCTCGGTCACTTTCAGCTCGACGTGAATCGTATCGCCGATGTAAACCGGGCTGCTGAATTTCATCTCGAGTCCGCGAAAGCCCAGCACGGTGCGTTCCAAGATGCCCAGTTGATAGGCTTGCCCGACCGCGTAGCTCAGCGTCAACATGCCATGCGCCACGCGCTGCCCCATGAAGGAGTCCTTGGCGTATTCGGCATCGGTGTGCATCGGATTGTAATCGCCGGTCAAGGCGGCGAAATTTATCAAGTCGGCTTCAGTGATGGTGCGGCCGCGCGTCCGCATCGTCGCGCCCACTTCAAATTCTTCGAAATAGAGACCGCGCGGTCCGTCCCGTTCTATCTTCATCAGCAGACCTCAGGCGACAGATTCGGGCGACCTGATAGGTAGCCCCTACATATTCTTTGTGGCGGCGGGCCACCTGTTAGCTTGCCCCTCCATTTTCGCCATTGCGATGCCTTTGCGCAAACGATCTCCCCTCCCTGAAGCTTCGGGGAGGGGCTGGGGGAGGGGTTGGCATCCGCTCTCGCTACACCGGTGGGAAGGCGTTGCCGATCAAGGGCGCGATCACCAGCGACACAATCGCCAGCAGCTTCAGCAGGATGTTCAACGAGGGACCCGACGTATCTTTGAAGGGATCGCCAACGGTATCGCCGACCACAGCCGCCTTATGCGCATCCGATCCTTTACCGCCCAGGTTGCCGGCTTCGATGTGCTTCTTGGCGTTGTCCCAGGCGCCGCCCGCATTCGCCATCATCACCGCCAGCATAAAGGCGGAAACCAACGACCCGAGCAGGACGCCGACCAGTGAAATCGGCGCGATAAACTCGCCTAAAACATTGCCATTGCCGACCACCGCCAGCAGCGCCAGGCCCACCGGCACGCCGACGGCGATCACACCCGGCAGCAGCATTTGCCTGATCGCGCTATCCGTGCTGATGGCAACGCAGCGCTCGTAGTCTGGCTCGGCCTCGCCTTCCATAATGCCTTTGATCTCGCGGAATTGCCGCCGCACTTCTTCAACGATTTGCTGCGCCGCATCGCCCACCGCCACCATCGTCAGCGCGCTGAATACAAAGGGCAGCAAGCCGCCGATGAACAAGCCCGTCACGAATTGCGGATTCAGCAGCAGATCGGCCGGATTCACCGCCGACCCCAAAGCCGAACTGCCACCAGCCGTTAACGCGGTGATGAAAGCCGCCGTCAAAGCCAGCGCCGTCATGGCTGCCGAGCCGATGGCGAAACCTTTGCCGGTGGCCGCCGTTGTGTTGCCCAAGCTGTCCAGCGCGTCGGTGCGGTCGCGCACTTCTTCGGGCAAGTCCGACATTTCGGCGATGCCGCCGGCATTGTCCGCCACCGGACCGTAGGCGTCGGTCGCCAGCGTGATGCCCAGGGTCGAGAGCATGCCCACCGCCGCCACCGCCACGCCGTACAAGCCCGCTTGCGAGGTCGCCAGCAGCGTCACCACAACCACGATGATGACCGGCGCCAGCGTGCTCATCATGCCCAGCGCCAAGCCGCGAATAACGACGATGCCGGCGCCGCCCTCGGCCGATGCGGATAGCGCCTTCGTCGGCCCGTAGGTATCGGCGGTGAAGTACTCGGTGAAATAGCCTATCAAAACGCCGCCGACCAGACCACTCAAGGTCGCGATGATGACGCCGACATTTTTGTCGCCGAAAGGCAGGCTAAAGCCGAGAATGACGATGACGACAGCGATTAAGCCGGAGGCGCTGTAGATGCCGCTGCGGATGCTGCCGAGCAAACGCTCTTGATCGGCGCCTTCTTCAGTCTTGACCATAAAACTCGCGATGATGCTGACAATCAGCCCGGCAGCCGCGACGAGAATCGGAAAGACCTGCGCGGCAAGCAAGCCGTCCTCGACGAAAATGCCGGCGGTGGTCGCCAGTGAAATCGCCGCGATGATCGAGCTGGCGTAGCTCTCGAAGAGATCCGAGCCCATACCCGCCACATCGCCGACGTTGTCGCCGACGTTATCGGCGATCGTAGCCGGATTGCGCGGGTCGTCTTCCGGGATGCCCGCTTCGGTCTTGCCTACCAGATCGGCGCCGACATCGGCCGCTTTGGTGTAGATGCCACCGCCGACGCGCGCGAAAATCGCGATTGAGGTGCCGCCGAAGCCGAAGCCGGCCAGCGCCGACGCCGCCTGCGCCGCATCACCCAACTGATTGACGAATAAAATGAACAGCAGGCTGATGCCGAGCAGCGCGAGCGAAACCACCATCGTGCTCATCACCGTGCCGCTGGCGAAAGCCACCCGCAAGCCCATGTTCAGGCTTTGCGAAGCGGCCTGCGCCGTCCGCACATTGGCGCGCACCGCGATATACATGCCAATATAACCCGACAAACCGGATGCCAAGGCGCCAAGGACGAATGCCACCGCCGTCAGAATCGACATGCCGGAGCCCGGCACCTGGCTCAAGCCCACCAAGGCAACGGCGACTATAAGAACCAGAATAGCGACGGCGCGATACTCGCGGCTGAGAAAGGCTTGCGCCCCCCGCTGGATGGCCGCCGCGATCTGCCTCATTCGCTGGGAGCCTTCGTCTTGCGACAGCACGAAGCTACGCTGATAAAGCGCGAATAGCAATCCAACGACGCTTGCAACAACCGCGACTGCGACCGCGGTATTCATGTCCATATTCAAATTCAATCTCCCCTGTGAACTATCTTGTCTTCAACGCGCGTGTGATTTTCCAAGCAAACGATACTAGCGCAGAACGCCATAATTGCAACAGTCGTCTCGCGATTACAACACTTCATGACCAGCGCCTGCGCCTTCAGCGAGACAGCCTTAATGCTGAACTTCGCCTATAATGCGTATCAAGGAGAGGTGTAGGGACCCGATGGCGAATACGATTCGAACAGGCGCGGCTGGCGAGAAAATCGCGCGCGATTACCTGCGCGCCAAAGGCTACAGCATTGTCGCAAGCAACTGGTCGACCACCTTCGGCGAGCTGGACATCGTGGCGAAACGAGACGATTTACTCGTCTTCGTCGAGGTGAAGACCCGCCGCGGCGCCAGCACCGAGAGCGCGCTGGAAGCGGTCACGCCGGCGAAACACGAGCGACTGCTGAAAGCGGCCTATCAATACTTGCATGAGCACGACATTGATGCCGATTCGCAATGGCGCATGGATGTTATCGCCGTCGCCATCGCCGCCAAGGGTCGTCCGCAAATCGACCACGTGGAGGACGCCTTTGACTGGTGACGCGCCCCCGCTCATCATCATCCTCGGTCCCACAGGCGTCGGCAAAACCGAGCTTGCGATCAAGCTCGCGCAAGTCCTCGGCGGCGAAATCATCGGCGCTGACAGCCGGCAGATTTACCGCTACATGGATATCGGCACCGCCAAACCGACAGCCGAACAACAGGCGCTGGTTCCGCATCATCTGATTGATATCGCAGCGCCCGATTACCGGCTGAGCCTGGCCGAATATCAGGACGCAGCCAAGCGCGCTATTGGCGATATTCATCAGCGCGGGCTGATTCCGTTTCTCGTCGGCGGCAGCGGGCAGTATATCACCGCCGTCGAAGAAGGCTGGTCCATCCCGCGCGTGCCGCCTGATCCGGTGCTGCGCGCCGAGCTAGAGCGATTCGCCGCTGACAACTCCGCGGCCGCCCTTCATGAGCGGCTGCAAGCGGTTGATCCCGTCGCCGCAGATGGCATTCACCCCAACAACATGCGCCGCGTGATCCGCGCCCTGGAAGTGCAAATGCTCACGGGCACAGCCATTAGCGCCCAGCAAGTCAAGCGCCGGCCGCCCTGGCGCATCCACCGGCTGGGTTTGCAGCTGCCGCGCGCCAGCCTCTATCCGCGCGTGGACGCCCGCGTCGACGCCATGATAGCTGCTGGACTTGTCGAGGAAGTCGCAGGCCTCCTCGATATGGGCTACGACCGCGCCCTGCCGTCAATGAGCGGTCTCGGCTACCGCGAGATCGCCGCCCACCTGCTGGACGGCAGCCCCTTGGATGAAGCGGTTGAGCGCACAAAATTCAGCACCCACGAATTCATTCGCCGCCAGGATGTCTGGTTCCGCGGGCACGACAACGGCATTCTATGGCATAATGTTGAAGACATCGACGCCGCCGATTTGGCGCGAGACACAGGAGGCTGGCTGGAGCGAGGTGGCTGCCCGCATTGCTGAAACTGGACCGGAACAATCCCAATGCCTTCATCGGCATCATTCTGCTGGTCGTGCTCGTCGTATTCGTGCTGCCGGATCGATTGCCGAGCGCCATTGGCGGCCTGTCGCCGGGTCTCTTCGGCAGCCTTCCCTGCGCTCGTTTGCCAGCGGCGAAAGATCTGGCCGCGCATCAATCTATTCTCGAGCGACAAGCGCAAGAGCCGCTGCGGTTGCAGTTGACAGCGAGCGACATCAATGACGAAGGCGGACTCGTGATGCGCTTGTCTGTGGCGAATACTTCGCTGGGTACGGCGCCAATTGTCTTTCAAACGGACAATTTCGTCGTCGCGGAAGCGGATGACGAAAGCGACGGCTTTGGCATAATCATCCAGCTGGCGCCGGCGGCAGGCTTAAGCGCGCGTACAGATCCCAATCCCTCCACTTATGCAGAGGGCGATATCCGGCTGCTGGGTCCGCGGCAGACCTGCGTCCATTCACTTGAGCTGGTGGCTTCCGCCGCAATGATCCGCGACGGGGGTAGCGCCAGCGCCTGGTACCGCATGCGCGCCGCCGGCGAACAGCAGCCGCAAAGTGAGGGCGTCCGCGAGATCTTTGCTGATCAAGGGCTCGATATCCTCAGCGACGGCGTCGTTTTTTCCGAGGAGATCGAAATCGCGCCGGGCGCATGAGCCTGCCGGACCCGCCTATGGTTCAGGATTGCCGATGAAATCGACGATGACAGCCAAAACGCAACTCAGCCACCTTGACGATCAAGGCCGCGCCGATATGGTTGACGTCAGCGGCAAGCCCGTAAGCGAGCGCGTCGCGCGCGCCAGCGGCACGGTCAAGATGAAGCCGGAAACGCTGCGGCTGATCCGGGAGGGCAACATCAAGAAAGGCGATGTCCTAACCGTGGCTCGGATCGCCGGCATCATGGCCGCCAAGCGGACCGCCGACCTGATCCCGCTTTGCCATCCGCTGCCCATCAATAAGATTGGGCTTGAATTGACCATGAACGAGACTGAATCCGCCATCGAGATTAGCGCCAGCGTCAAGACGAGCGGCGTCACCGGCGTCGAAATGGAAGCGCTCACCGCCGTTTCCGTTGCCGCCCTGACTATCTATGACATGGCGAAAGCGGTCGACCGCGAAATGCGCATCAGCGATATCCGGCTGCTGGAAAAGCGCGGCGGGACGCGCGGCGACTACCTCGCGGAAGATTAGAGGCGCCCATGCGAATTACGGTTCTCTTCTTTGCCACCTTGCGCGATGTCGTTGGCGCCCGCCAGATCGCCATGGATCTGGATGGCTCGACCGTCGACATCAAAGCTTTGCGCCGCGAACTCACTGCGCGCTACCCGGCCGCGGCCGACAACCTGTCGGTGGCGCTCGCCGCTATCAACGAAGAATTCGCCTTCGATCATGACCGCCTCAGCGATGGCGACGAGGTGGCTTTCTTTCCGCCAGTCAGCGGCGGATCAGGCAATGACGGGGCGCCTCCCGAAATATTTCGATTGGCGCGCGCGCCATTCAATCACGACGAACTGGTGGCCGGCATCACCACCGCGCAAACGGGCGCCGTCTGCGTCTTCACCGGTACCGTGCGCGGGCAGACCGACCGGGCGGGCCATCTCCCGCAGACGGCTTATTTGGAATATGAAGCCTACGAGCCGATGGCGCGCTCCAAAATGAAGCAGGTGGCGGCGGAGATCCGCGCGCGCTGGAGCAAGGTCGAGGGCATCGCCATCGTCCAGCGCATCGGTAAGCTGCAGGTCGGCGACAACACCGTCCTTTGCGCCTGCTCGTCGCCGCATCGCGATGACGGCTGCTTCGAGGCCGCGCGCTACGGCATTGATCGCCTGAAAGAGATCGTTCCCGTTTGGAAAAAAGAGGTCGGGGGCGCCGGTGAAACCTGGATAGAAGGCGATTACAAGCCAGCTTCCGGAGACAGACGCCCGTCTTGACTCGAAAATGCTGCGCGCGTTTTTTCTACCCCATCCCCCGGCCCCTTCCCCAGCGAGCTACTGACGACCGGACAGTTTTTTGCGGGCAAAATATCGTCGCGTATCTTGTACTTTTCTTGGCTTTTTCGGGCGACCTGATCGGTCTCCCCTGTAAATCTCGAGCGCTTGCGGGCGACTCACAGAGTCGCCCCTACAACTTTCGCCAGATTTGACGCTTGTGGTGGCTGCCGTACTGCCTTCATATGCAGTGTGTTCAAACCTGTCCTGTCCTCAGCAGCGAGCTAGGGAAGGGGAGCTAGGCATTGCCGACTCAGTAGCTATCTGTTGTATCGAGCAAGGAATTCCGCCAGAAATGTTATTGTTAAGATATTCTTGCTGCCGTCTTTTACGTATAACATACAGTAGCGGACAAGCGCTGTACGGGCGACAGGAGAGCCGTCACTGTGCGCCAGTTGAATCGCCTGTCAATCTGACCAAAGATTTGGTGAGTGACCATTCATGAGCAAGCCAGACAAGCGACCGTCACTTGAAGACATCATCGGCATCACGTTTGAGGATCCGGCCCTGCTGACCCAAGCGCTCACCCATCGTTCATTCGTCAACGAATACGAAGGCGAAGACGATGTTCGCGACAACGAACGGCTCGAATTCCTCGGCGATGCCGTCCTCGATCTGTTGGTCGCCGACATGCTCTACCGCAGATTCCCGCAGGTCGACGAAGGCGAGCTGACGCAGTTGCGCGCCGCCCTGGTCAAGACCGAATCGCTGGCGCAGCTCGGGACGAATTGCCGGCTGGGTGAATATCTGCGAATCGGGCACGGAGAAGAAATGAGCGGCGGCCGGGAACGCTTGACCATCCTCTGCCGCGCCTTTGAAGCCGTCGTCGGCGCCATCTACCTCGATCAAGGCATAAGCGCCGTCGTCGATTTTGTAGGACCGCCCCTGCTTGAACTGCTGGACCATATTGTCGAAAATGAGCTGCATATCGATGTGCGCAGCCAACTTCAAGAGCGCATCCAGGCGCGCCTGAACATCAGGCCCGATTATCGCGTCACCGGCGCCGAGGGACCCGAGCACCAGAAGGAGTTTCGCGTGGAGGTGGCGATCGGGGAAACGCTGATCGGCAGCGGCTATGGAGGCAGCAAACGCGCCGCCGCTCGGGAAGCGGCCCGCGCCGCGCTCAGACAGCTTGAGGAGGAGGGTCTGCACGAAGGTTTATTGAGGGATCTGTAGGGGCGACACTTGTCTCACCCCTACAGATTCTGCGCTTTGGCGGGAGATTCACAGCCGAGCGTAGACAAGCGGTTTAGTCGACCATACAGATTTTGCGCTTGGGCGAGCGACTCAGAAGCGCCGTCTTTTGAAGCACTTGTCGCATATGCGGAAGCGATGGCGTGACGGCAGCAGCGCGCCACAGGTCCGGCAGCGCCGCGCCACATTCAAGTTTCGCAGCAGCGCCTCGTCAATCGAAAGCGACCATTCGCGCCGTTCCTCGCGCACTTGTCCATGCGCTTCGCCGTTCGCGGCGAATTCTTTGCGGCGCGAAAGCCAGAGGTAGATATCGGCGCAAGCGATCGAAAACTCGGTCGCCTCCAGGTCGCCGCCGTCATGGATGGGCGCGGGCGCGTCCGGCGGCAGCGGAATCTGATAACCCTCCAAAATCATGTGGGCGCAATCCAGCCAATAGGCGCGGGTCGTCTTTCGCGTCGGCGAGTTCACCAATTGCAGCGCGCTCGCCAAGCCCAGCCGCTTGATTTCCTCATCCGAAAGCATCTTGGCCAGCGCAATGCGTTCGTCCATATCGGCGGTGGTGATGACCGCGCGCAGCTCCTCCGGTATCGACTTCAACTCGGCCCATTGCGTCAACTGCTCGTCCAGGCTGCCCGGGATCAAACTCAGGTCGTCGGTTGTCGGCGCCACCCGGGCGAAGGTCAGCTCGAGCGGCTTCTGCTCATAAAGCCCGCGAATGACGCGAAGGTCGTGTTGGTTGGTCGCTGCGATGAGCCCCGTCTTCGACATGCCAAAGCGCCCGGCGCGTCCGCCGATTTGATGCACCTCGCTGGGATATAATTGGCGATCATTCTTGCCATCGAATTTTTCCACCTCGTAGAAGCAGACGACATCGGCCGGCAGGTTCAGTCCCATGCCCACTGCATCAGTGGCCACACAGATCTCGGTCTCGCCAGCGGCGAAGCGATCGGCTTGCCGCCGCCGCACCTCGGGCGGTAAACTGCCATAGACCACCGAAACCGTCCGGCCCAGCCGTTCCAGCTTCATCTTCAAATCGAGCACGCCCTGGCGCGTGAAAGCCACTAGAATGGTCGAGGGCGGCAGCGACTCCAGCGTGAAATGCCGCTCCGCCAGCGCGATCGGCGCCAAGCGCTGATGCTCCACCACTTCGCCGGGGATCTCCGCCGCCGACGCCAGCACTTCGATCAAGTTGCGCGCCGTCGGCGGACCGATGATGTGCATTTCCGGCGCCGCCGATTCCATCAGCGCGCGCGTCCAAGCCCAGCCGCGATCGGCATCGGCCAGCATCTGCGCCTCATCAATGATCACGCATTCGCCGCTTTTCGTCGCGTTGAACATTTCAATGGTAGCTGCTGTGATTCTGGCGCCTTCCACCGGGATGTATTCTTCGCCGGTCAAGAGATGGCAAGCGACTCCGTCGCCGTTTAGCCGATCGAATACTTCATAGGCCAATAAACGCAAGGGCGCCAGATACCAGCCGGCGCCAGCCGCCTTCAGCGCTTCCAAGGCGTCGTGCGTCTTCCCGCTGTTTGGCTCGCCGATATGGATGTACAGCTTCTGCTGGTCGCGGTAGTCATTGCGCCATTTGGGGAAGGCGTCGATCAGCCGATTGCGCAAGCGCGCTTCCGCCTGGCGTTTACGGCGCGCCCGTGAGCGGCTGCCGCGACGCCGCTTTCGTCGGCCGCGTTCGTCGTCACGTTCGTTTTCGCCGCGCAGCTGATTGAATTCCTCGTAGGTCTCGGGCAGATCCCAGAGCCCGCGCAGATCGCGCCAGATCATGCGCTTGGGTCGGATGCCCGCTTCGCGAAAACTTCGTTCGAGGCTGCGTTGATCGATGTCCAGCACAGCGCGCAACTCGCTCGAATGCAGCCGTTCGTAGCCGGCGATCATCTCGCGCAGATCGGGATCGGCCGCCGTTGGAATCAAGGTTTGCGCCGGAAAACGAAGCTTTCCGCGCGGATCAAGGAAACTGTCCAGCGCCAGTTCGCCAGTCGCCCGCCGCATCGTTTCCGCGTTGACGCCGACCAGCTTCGCCGCCTGTTTCACCGTATAGCTGCGGGCTAGAACCTGTTTTTCGGGCGGGTCATTTGCTTTCGGGGGCGGGAAACCGTCGCGGATGCGTTCGCCGCATTGCGCCAGAGCGCTAAGCCAGGCTTCTTCGTCATGCTGTGCGTCGGGCGCCTCGGCTTCAGCGATATGGTCGATGGTTGGCTCCAATGGAATGCTCCCTTGCGCGGCGCTCTACTGCGTCCAGTTGTAGGGCGGAATGTCGGCCGGCTTCGCGCTCGCGACCGCTGACGCGCCCTCGGCGATTTCCAATAGGGACAACTGCCGCGCCGCTTCAATCTCGTAGCGCGCAAACAGTCGGGCGATCAACCCGGTCTCGCGTCCAGTCTCGCGGTAAATCTCCGCCGCAAAGCGAGCCGGATGCTTCTGACCCTTGCGCCGGTTGCAGTCGGGGCATGAAAGGACCAGATTCGGCGCCTCGTTCGCCCCGCCCTGCTTCAAGCTCAGGACATGGTCCAATTCAAATTCCGCCCCGACCAGATCCAGTCCGCACCATTCACAGCGCCCGGCGGAATCCAGAATCCGGTCACGCAGTCCGTCCGCGGTCAAGCGCCCTTTCAAGCCCGCCCGTCCAGCGCGAGAATTCAAGGCGGCGGCATACTTCTCAAGCGCGCCTTCAGCCAGCATGTCCTGATATATCATTCAGCGGAATCTTCCCGCGGGTTGTCCAGCCGGAAGCCATGGCCGCGCACGGTCACGATATACTGATGCGCGCTGTCAAATTCGGCGAGGCGGTCGCGAAGGCGGCGCACCAGCGCGTCAATCGCTTGCTCGCTGACGCCCGCGCCCATCGCGTCGGGCCATACGGCGTCGACCACATCATTGCGGCTGCAAACGCCGCCCTGACTGGCGAAGAGAATCTCCAGCAAGCGATACTGCGGCAAACTTAGCGGCGGATCCACCACCACATCTTTGATGCGCACCTCGCGCGATTCCGGATCGAGCCGCATGCGCAAGCCGGTCATTGAACCGGAAGGGATTACATCGGGCAGCACGCGCGTTGTCGAGGGCGCCGTCGCGCCGGATCCCACAAAGCGCAGGCGGATGTCCTTGGCGATGCGTATCTCGTCGCCATCTTCCAATTCACGCATGCCGGTCAAGCGATAGCCGTTTACCCAGGTGCCGTTCTTGCTCTTCAGGTCTTCGATTACGGCGCTGCCGCCTTCCATCAAAATGCGCAGGTGCTGCCGCGAGATTTGCCGCACGGGAATCACGATGTCGCAACTCTCATCGCGCCCTAGCAGCATCTCGGCGCGATCCACCACCCAATGCGGGTTGGACAGCGATCCATCCAGCCAAACGATGACCGGGAATTCGTCCGCCGTTTGCGACATCGACGCCAAGTCGTTTTCCACCGAATATACCCGTGACTGCAATTCACTATCGCTCTTAATTATACAGCAATATCTTCAAGCTCACGACCTTGCATTGTCCCCTCATCGTCGTGGCTGTATAATCGCCGCTTGGCGATCAGATGACCGGGGCAAAGCGTTTGGGTCTATTTCGGCGCGGTCTCTCAAAAACACGGCAGTCATTCTTCGGGCGTATCTCGCAGATGCTCGGCAATACCGAGATCGACGAGGATACCTGGGACGACATGGAAACTCTGCTCATTCAAGCTGATGTCGGCTTCAACACCACCGTCAGGGTTATAGACGACTTGCAGAGCCGCGTCCGCGCTGAGGGCATGACCAAATCGGAACAATTGCAGGGCGCGCTGAAAGAGTCGCTGGCGAGCTTGCTGGCCTTTCCGCCGGCGCTGAACATCACGGGCCGCGAGCTGTCCATTGTCCTCGTTGTCGGCGTGAACGGCTCGGGCAAGACGACTTCGATTGCCAAGCTGGCGCACCGCTTGAAAAACCTCTCCAGGCGCCGGGTGATGATCGCCGCCGGCGATACCTTCCGCGCCGCCGCTATCGAGCAGCTGCAAACCTGGGGAGAGCGCATTGATGTGCCCGTCATCGCCAACCGTCCGGGCTCCGACCCCGGCGCCGTCGTCTACGACGCCACCGTCGCCGCCAAATCGCGGGGCTACGAAATCCTCATTATTGATACCGCGGGTCGCCTGCAGAACAATTACAATCTGATGCGAGAGTTGACAAAAATCAGCGAGGTCTCGGGCAAAGTCGTGCCCGAGGCGCCGCATGAAGTCCTGCTCGTGCTCGATGGCACGACGGGCCAAAACGCGATACAGCAAGCCGAGAGCTTCGGCGAAGCGTCTGGCGTCACCGGCGTCATCGTCACCAAGCTCGATAGCACGGCGAAGGGCGGCATGGTCTTTTCCATATTCAACGATCTCCATTTGCCCGTGCATTACCTCGGCTTGGGCGAAAGCATTGACGACCTCGTCCTCTTCACGCCCGAATTCTTCGTCGAGAGCCTCTTCGATGACGAAGACGATGAAACAGGTTGAGCCAGCCATTGCAAATCACCAGCGCGCAAAATAGCAAAATCAAGCTCGTCAATCGCTTACGCGGGAAGCGCGGTCGCCAGCGGGAAGCGCGCTTCGTCATCGACTACAAACGGGATTTGCAGCGGGCGCTGCAGCTCGGTTACGACATCGATTTTGTCTTGTACTGTCCGGAAGGCGCCCACCCGCAAGACTGCTTCGATTGCGAAACTCACCAGCTAAGGCCGGCGCTCTTCAAGCGCGTCAGCTACCGCGAGAACCCCGATGGCGTCCTCGCCGTCTTGCGCAGCAAACCGGCAAAGGCGCTGGCGCAATTGGAGGCGGCGGAAATTGACCAGGCGATCGTCTTGGTCAACCTTCGCGTGCCGGGCAATATTGGCGCGCTGCTGCGCACGGCCGACGCCGTCGGCATGGACGCGGTCATCCTAGTCGATACGGCGGTGGACATTTATAATCCCAATGTCATTCGCAGCAGCACGGGCGCCTGTTTTCTCGATAATATCTATCGGCTGAAGGGCGAAGAAGCGCTCGCCCATTTCAAGACCGCCGGTTTCCAAATTGTCGCGACCGAAGTCGCCGGCGCGCTCACACTGTTTGATGTCGATTTTCACAAGAAATCGGTGATTGTGCTGGGAAGCGAAGACAGCGGCCTGGACGAGGATTGGATCAATCTCGCCGATCAAGTCGCGCGCATCCCGATGGGCGGCGCCATAAGCGACTCGCTCAATGTGTCGGTGAGCGGCTCGCTCTTCATGTACGAGCTATACCGACAGAATCAGCTCCCCAAATCATCATGAGCCAGAAAGGCCAGGTCGGGTCTTAGCCCGCAGTCAATATGGAGAACCTTGTTAACCAGCTTGCGGAATTTCAAGCGCAGATCGACGAGTTGATGAGCCGCATTGATATCGCCGGCAAGGCGCGGCAAATTGAGGAACTGGAAGCAGAGGCGAGCCAGAGCGAATTCTGGAACGACCCGGAGGCGGCGCAACGCGCCATGCAGCAACTATCCAGGCTGAAGGCGCTGGTCGACAAATGGCGGTCGCTTGCCGAGCGCATCGCCGACGCGCTTGAACTGGCCGAGATCGCTGACGCCGACATGCAGGAGGAATTGGAGGGCGAAACCGAGGCTCTGCGCGAAATCGTCGAAGCGATGGCGTTCCAGGCGATGCTATCCGGCGATTACGACGGCGAGGACGCCATCTTCGCCATTCATGCTGGCGCCGGCGGCGTCGACGCCCAGGATTGGGCGGAAATGCTGGAACGCATGTACCTGCGCTGGATGGAGCAGAACGGCTTCAAAGCGGAGATTCTGGACCGGAGCGGCGGCGACGAAGCGGGCTTGAAGAGCGTCACCGTCAGCGTCAAAGGCGATTACGCTTTCGGCTACTTGCAAAGCGAAGAAGGCGTGCACCGGCTCGTTCGGCTCAGCCCCTTTGACAGCGCCCATCGCCGCCACACATCGTTCGCCAAAGTAGAACTGTGGCCCGATATACAGACGGACATTGAAATAGAAGTGGCGGATAAAGACATCCGCATCGACACCTATCGCGCTAGTGGGGCCGGCGGCCAGCACGTGCAAAAGAATGACACCGCCGTCCGCATCACCCACCTGCCCACGGGCGTGGTCGTGCAATGCCAGAACCAGCGCAGCCAGGCGCAGAATCGCGACCGCGCCATGCAGATTCTCAAAGCCAGGCTATTCGAAATGGAGCGCGCCCGGCAAGAGGCGGAAGTGGCGGCGCTGAAAGGCGAAAATGTCGACGCCGGCTGGGGCAATCAGATTCGCTCCTATGTGCTCCACCCCTACCAAATGGTCAAAGATCACCGCACGAGCGTCGAAATCGGCAATGCGACCGGCGTGCTGGACGGCAAACTAGGCGCCTTCATTGACGCCTACCTTCGCCATAAAATCAGCGGCTGAAGCCGGCCGGCATAGCCTGACGCGATTCCGCATTGGGCGACAATTGAAGCAGAATATGATAATCTATTCTCAAAGCGCATTCATCAGGTGATTGATTGATGTTGCCCTCGACCAATGTCTACTCTCGCGACCTGGCGTCACTGCTGAACTCCCTGCCCGAAATCAAGCCAAACGAAACCGATCTCATCGCCGCCGCCTACCAGCGCGCTGAAGCGGCACACAGCGGTCAAAAGCGCAAATCCGGCGAGCCCTATTTCACCCACTGCGTCGCCGTCGCCAGCATTTTGGCCGAGATGAAGATGGACGCGGAGACCATCGCTGCTGGCTTGCTGCACGATGTCGCCGAAGACAGCGATGTCAGCGTTGACGCGCTGCGCAGCGAATTCGGCACGACGATTGCCAAGCTGGTTGATGGCGTCACCAAGCTGAAAAACTTGCCCATCAAGAATGTCTCGCCCGTTGGCGATACGCGACGTTCGAGCGCCGTCAATCGCGAAATGGAATATATACGCAAAATCATGCTGACCATGGGCGACGATGTGCGCGTCGTGCTCGTCAAGCTGGCTGACCGCCTGCACAACATGCGCACGCTCGGTTATATGCCGCGGCACAAGCAGCGGGCGGTGGCGCAAGAGACGATGGACATCTTCGCGCCCCTGGCCAACCGCCTCGGCATCTGGCAGATGAAGTGGGAGTTGGAAGATCTCAGCTTCCGCTATCTCAATCCGGAAGCCTATCGCTCAATCGCCAAAGCGCTGGATGAACGGCGGGACGAGCGCGAATCCTACGTCTCCCGCATTCGCGATCGCCTAATCGGCGAGCTGAACGCCAGCCGGATTATGAACGTAACCATCAGCGCTCGCCCCAAGCACATTTATAGCATCTACAACAAGATGACCAAGAAGGACCTGCCGCTGGAGCAGATTTACGACATCCGCGGCATGCGCGTGCTGGTCGAAACCCTCGAGGAATGTTATCTGGCGCTCGGCATCGCGCACAATCTCTGGCGCCCCATCCCCGGCGAATTCGATGATTACATCGCCAATCCCAAAGACAATTTCTACCGCAGCCTGCACACCGCCGTGCATGATGACGAGGGCAAGACGGTCGAGATTCAGATCCGCACCTGGGAGATGCACGAAGACGCCGAATACGGCATCGCCGCTCACTGGCGCTACAAGGAGGGCGGCAACGGGCGCGACCAAGCCTTCGAGCAGCGCCTCGCCTTCTTGCGCCGGTTGATGGAGTTCGGTCCCGAGGTCAACGACGCTTCTCAATTCGTCGATACGGTCAAGTCGGAGGTCTTTCAAGACCGCGTTTATAGCGTGACGCCCAACGGCGACATCATCGATCTGCCGGTGGGCGCGACGCCGATCGATTTCGCTTACCATATCCACACCGATATCGGCAATCGCTGCCGCGGCGCCAAAGTCAACGGGCGGCTGGTTCCGCTCAATTACAAGCTGAAAATGGGCGATCAGGTCGAAATACTCACCGCCAAGCGCGGCGGACCCAGTATGGATTGGCTCAACCCCGATCTGGATTACGCCGTCACCAGCCGCGCCCGCACCAAGATCCGCCATTGGCTGCGCAAACAGAATCGCGATAAGCATATCGCCATGGGGCGCGAAGTGCTGGAACGCGAGCTCAAGCGTCTGGGCGTGCTGGAAAAAGTCACCTTTGATTCGGTCGCGCGGCTGCTCAACTTCGACAAGCTGGACGATTTCCTCGCCGCCATTGGCGCTGGCGATGTCACCGGCTCGCAGATCACCAACCGCGTTCTCGAGGATGAGCGCCGTAAAGCGGCCGAGAGCGTCAGCGAAGCAGAGCTGCTAAAGCCCCGGTCCAAGCCGAGAAGCGCCAGCATCGCCAAAGGCGTCAGCATCATGGGCGCGGGCGGCATGCTGGTCAATCTGGGGCGCTGCTGCAGCCCGATGGCTGGCGACGACATCATCGGCTATATCACTCGGGGACGCGGCGTAACTGTGCATCGCACCGATTGCCCCAATATGGTCTCCATGCGCGAGACCGAACGTCTCATCGATGTCTCCTGGGGCACGGAAGAAGAAGAACAGCGCTACCTGGTGCCGGTCGAGGTTGTCGCCTATGACCGCGAAGGGCTCTTGCGCGAGATCAGCACCATCATCGCCGAAGAAAACGTAAACATCTCCTCGGTCGAGGTGAGCACGCGCCAGCATATCGCCACCTTGAACTTGCAGCTTGAGATCGCCAACAATCAACAGCTTACGCGGATCCTCTCCAAGATCGATCTGGTGCCCAATGTGGTCGAGGCGCGCCGCCGCAACACCAGCTGAGCCCCGGGTCAACAATGCGCATCGCCCTGCTTGAATCGTATTACGGCGGCAGCCACAAAGCCTGGGCTGACGGTTACCGGCGCTCCTCCCGCCACGAAGTCGACCTCATTACGCTGCCGGCTCAATTCTGGAAGTGGCGCATGCAAGGCGCCGCCATCAGTTTCGCCCGCTTGCTGGATTGGAAGCCGGATCTGATCCTCACCTCCAGCATGATTGATCTCTCCATCTTCCGCGCTTTGACGCGCGACCGCCTGCACGATGCGCCAATCGCCATGTATTTCCACGAGAATCAACTGTCTTATCCACAGAGCCGCCGCCAAAATCACGGCTGGCGCTACGGATTCATCAATTACGTCAGCGCCCTTTGCGCCGATGCCAACTACTTCAACAGCCAGTTCCACCTGGACGATTTCCTGACGAAGCTTCCGCGCATGCTCAAGCACTTCGCCGACTTCAACGAGCTTCAGACCATAGATGAAATACGCGCAAAATCCAGCGTATTGCCGCTCGGCATCGACCTGCGGCGCTTCGACCAATTCCGAGCCGAACCCGCCACAGACGCGCCGCCCATCATCCTTTGGAATCACCGCTGGGAACATGACAAGGACCCGGCGAGTTTCATCGAGAGCATGATCAAATTGGCGGAAGAGGGATACGCATTCAAGCTTGCCATCACCGGCGAGCGATTCGGCGAGATGCCGCCGGCTTTCCTGCGGGCGCAGTCGCGGCTCGGCGATCGGATCATTCAACTCGGTTACATCGACTCATTCGCCGACTATGCGCGGCTCTTGTGGCGGTCGGACTTCGCCGTCAGTACAGCCCAGCAGGAGTTCTTCGGCGTTTCCGTCTGCGAGGCGATCTATTGCGGCTGCCTTCCCGTCTTGCCCGACCGTCTCAATTATCCAAACTTGCTGCCTGAGGCATTCAAACGCGCTTGCCTTTATCAGCGCGACCGTTTGACCGCCCAACTGCGCTACCACTTGGAAAGCAAGGACGAATTGGATACGTCTGCCCTACAGGAGAATATCGCACGCTTCGATTGGAATTTGATGGCGCCGCGATATGACGATGAACTAGAGGCGCTCGCTATTCGTCTTCGGTCGCGCCCGGATCGGCGCCGTTGGCGCTAGCGCCGTTGTTCGCCCCGTCAACGCTATCGGCTTCGTCCAGCAGCAATTTGAGTTGTTCTTGCGTTAGCTTATCATCTGCTGCGTATTCATCTTCTGCAACAGCTGTCTCGTTCTCTGGGGCGGGATCCTCGACATCGGAGGCCGCTGTTGGATTAAGTTCGGACCTCGACTGTTCAAGTCGCTGCTGCGCGCGCAGCACTTTCTGAAGGTCAATGCGTTTGCGAAATTGGATTACGGCGACAACGCGTTCTTTTTCGCGCAGAGCGATCACCGTGTTGCCACCCGGACGACCTAGTTGCGCTAATTCAGCCAGCTTGATAGACATATACTTAGCTTTGTGCTTGTTGGTCAAAACCAATATCATGGAATTCAACCGGCCATTTGTCGCCGCGGCCACATGATTCTTGTCGTCCGGCAACCAAATCGAACGCTTGCCTTGTCCGCCGCGGCCTTGTGACGCAAGCTGGCTCATCGGGCATGTTCGCGCGATCCCGTCGTTTCTGATCGTCCAACTGTAGAATCTGTCATCGGCCATGAAAGCAGAGACTACACTATCCCTTTTTTCCTTGAACGCTATACCTCGCACCCCGCCAGAGTTCAAACCCGTCGGCCGCACATCTTCCTCGCTGAAACGGATGGCGTAGCCACGGGCCGTGGTCAAAACCAGTTCGTCCACGCCAGTGCTGAATAGCACATCCACTAGCCGGTCGCCCTTCGACAGATTTATGATAGTGAATGCGCGCGACATCACGCCCGGCAAATCTGTCAAGCCCAATCGTTTTACTTGCCCCTTTGCCGTGACGAAACACAAGTTCCCCACTTCCAAGTCCATCGGCAAGCAAAGTAAAGCGACAATCTTTTGCTTGGACGCGAGCGAGCAGATATTGCTGAAATGTATACCTTGCGCCGCCTGCTCGACCAGTGGAATCTGCTGCACTGGCAAGGACGCGCAGTATCCATCATCGGCAAAGAGATACAGCACCTGCGCCGTGCTGCTGTGTTGCAGAAACCGCGGCGGCGCCTTGGTTGTGGTCGTGACTCGCGGCGGCTCATCCAGCGCCGTGCGGCCCAGGCGCCCATTTACGCTGAGCATAACGACGGTCTTTTCTTCGGGCATCAAGAAGTCGGCTTGCGTCGCGGCTGTCGCCTCGCCCTCGGCGATGATGGTGCGCCGCGCATCACCGTAATCGTCTCTGATTGATTCCAACTCCTCAGCGATTTTATTCCGCTGCTTGTGCGGGCTCGCCAACAAGCTCTCCAGCGATTTAATCAGCTTCAGCTTTTCCTTATACTCCTCGCGGATCTTGCGGATCTCCAGCGAAGCCAGGCGCCGCAGCGGCATCTCGAGAATCGCCCCCGCCTGCATCTCGGTCACCTTGAAGTTCTTCATCAAGTTGGTCCGCGCGGTATCGCTGTTGCGCGACTTGCGAATCGTCTGGATAATGGCATCCAGATTGTCCAGCGCGATGATCAGCCCTTCGAGCACATGGGCCCGCTCCCGCGCCCGCGCCAAATCAAAGGCGCTGCGCCGTTGCACCACCTCGAGCCGGTGTTCGAGATAGACCCTCAGCGCTCGTTTCAGGTTGAGCGTACGTGGCTGACCATCCACCAGAGCCAGCATGATGATGCCAAATGTCGTTTGCAGCGGCGTCAGCTTAAACAACTGCGCCATTACATCGGTCACCTCGGCGCCCCGCTGCAACTCGATCACCAAGCGCACCGGATTCTGCCGGTCGGATTCATCGCGCAGGTCAGCCAATCCCTCCAGCTTGCCGCTGCTGACCAGGCTGGCGATGCGTTCGATCAGCGCCGTCTTGTTGGTCTGGAAAGGCAGCTCGCTGACGATAATCCGCGATTTGCCCCTGCCCATGTCTTCGACATGCACTTTTGCTCGCAGCGTAATCTTGCCGCGACCGGTATCAAATGCCGAGCGCAGCATGTCTTCGTCGCCGCGCATCTTGTAGATTACGCCGCCGGTTGGAAAGTCCGGTCCTTTGACGAATTGCATCAATTCGTCGACATGGATCGCGTCGAGCCGGCGCCATTGCTTCAGCATGTACACCAGCGCGTCGCAGATCTCGCCCAGATTGTGCGGCGGGATATTGGTAGACATGCCAACGGCGATGCCCGACGCGCCATTGATCAGCAGATTGGGCGCCATGGCCGGCAGGACGGCGGGCTCGCGCAGCGAACCATCAAAGTTGTCGACGAAATCCACCGTCTCCTTGTTGATGTCAACCAGCAGCTCGCCCCCGATGTCGGCCATCCGCGCTTCCGTATAGCGCATGGCAGCCGCGCCGTCGCCGTCAATGCTGCCGAAATTGCCTTGCCCGTCGATGAGCATGTAGCGCATCGAGAAGTCCTGCGCCATCCGCACCATCGTGTCGTAGACGGCGCCGTCGCCATGTGGATGATATTTGCCCAGCACTTCGCCGACGATTCGCGCGCTTTTCTTATGCCCGCCGCTCGCGTGCACACCCATATCGTGCATGGCGTAAAGAATGCGGCGATGCGCCGGTTTCAGCCCGTCGCGCGCATCGGGCAGCGCTCGCGACACAATCACGCTCATCGCGTAACTCAAGTAGGCATCGCGCATTTCGTTTTCGATGTTGATTGGTTGGATCGAGCGATCAGCCATCAATAATCCTCGGTGTCATGTCAGGATGCCGGCAAGATAACTTCAAGGTCGGCGGCAATTGCGAATAGCGGAATGGGTCATGTCGCGCTCGGTCAAGGTATTTTCCCAGCGCCTGCACACAAGTTGCGCTGCGGCTGTCTGCCTAGATTATGCGCCGTATGAGAATCGTCAGGTCTGCGGCCCATCTATCCCCTGCGGACTTCAATGTCCCATTGTAGAATGCAATTTGAGAGGGTGTCAATCAGATTGGCGCCTTCTCTCAGGGCAATCGCATCAAAATCATTTTGGGGAGACACTGAGGCAAAAAGAGGAGTTGCCTCATGTCAAAAGGTAGAGGATTGAATTTAGAGGAATGTTTTGCTGATCTGCCCGATCCGCGAATAGAGGGACGCTGTGACCATAAATTGCTCGATATCATTATCATCGCCATTTGCGCGGTGCTCTGTGGCGCGGATAGTTGGGTTGGCATCGAAACCGTAGGCAAAGCGAAAGAGGCTTGGTTTCGCCAGTTTCTGAAGTTAGAGCATGGCATTCCATCGCATGATACCTTCGGCTATGTATTTGCCAGGATCAATCATGAGGCGTTCCAGCGTTGCTTTATGCGCTGGGTGGAGTCGGTGTTTGCAGTCAATAAGCGACAAGTGCTTGCGCTTGATGGCAAAACCTTGCGCGGCAGCCACGACAAGATGCGCGGCAAAGCGGCTATCCATTTGGTCAGTGCTTGGGCAAGTGAAAATGGCTTGGTATTAGGACAGCGCAAAGTGGCTGATAAATCCAATGAAATGACGGCCATTCCTGAGTTGCTGCGTCTGCTGGATATTTCCGGTTGCATTGTGACAATAGACGCTTTGGGATGTCAAACCAAGATTGCGCAAGCGATTCGGGACGAGAAAGCGGATTACATTCTACAGGTCAAAGGCAACCAAGAGAATCTAAAGCAGGACATGGCCGATTGGTTCAGCTATGGTGACAAACATGGATTTGAAGGCATGGACTGTGCCTTCGACAAAACGACTAACAAGTCAAGGGGACGGATTGAAATACGGAAATGCTGGGTGCTCAGTGATCCCAAAGCTTTTGAGTATATTCGCCACTATCAGGGATGGGCTGACCTGCGTAGCCTTATCCGTGTCCAGCGAGAGCGCCGTCATAACGGGCAGATTAGCCACCAGACAGCCTATTACATCAGTAGCCTTCAGGCGTCTGCCGCCGTTATCTTGCAGGCAACCCGGCGTCACTGGGCAATCGAAAACAGTTGCCATTGGGTCTTGGATGTCACTTTCGGCGAAGATTATTCTCGCATCCGAGACGGCGAAAGCTCCGAAAATATGGCAACCTTGCGCGCTATAGCTTTGAATCTGCTCAAGCGTGACACAGGCAAAAGCAGCTTACGGCAAAAACGCTTCCGCGCAGCGATGGATAACGATTTCTTGCTTCAGCTGCTTCGATCAATTTGATGCGATTGCCCTGCGCCTTCTCTTTAGGCAAGCGCGCTGGCGACTCGCAGTCAAATCAACGCGTCGGCCAGCAATTTGGAATCAGACCACAAAGTAAACCGACATCTATGATACGCCGCTCCGCCAGGAACTTCATCGCGATCTCGCTCTGCGCCATGCTCGTCGCGTGCGCAGCGGAAACCGCCGTCGTGGTCGCGCCCGAGGTGGCGCTCGAACGCGTCGCCTCGCCCGCGCCTACTGCCTTGCCGGCTTTGGAAGCGCTGCCGTCCGTCGAATCCGCGCCCTTGCCCACGCTGGATGCGACGCCGCCTGCAACGGTGACCGCCTCAGGGCAAGACTTCGGCGCCATCATCAGTCGCGATTACGTGCAGCCGCCGACAGCCACCTTTCGCCCAACCGAGATCCCATCGGCCACGCCCTTCGTCGGCGCGCCAACGCAGCCGGGCAGCGCCCAAACGACCGCCGTGCCGCTTGACCACACCCGGCTTGATGGCGCGGGCATGGGCATTCAAGTCTACTACAACTTTGACGTGCCCGGTTGGGACCGGGTCCTCCGGCGGCTGGCCAGCTTGCGCGTCGGCTGGGTTAAGTTGCAAGCCAGTTGGAAGTGGCTGCAGCCCCAGGCCGCGGGCCAATTTGATCAAAGTTTCCGCCTATTCCAGCTTCATGTGCAAGAAGCGGACAAACGCGGCTTCAAAGTCTTAATCAGCATCGCCAAGGCGCCAGACTGGACCCGCCATACCAACCGTAGCGAAGACGGACCGCCCGACGACCTCAATCACTTACGCTGGTTCATCCACAGTTTGCTGGAAAAAGTTGGACCCAATATCGACGCGATTGAAATCTGGAATGAGCCCAATCTTAAGCGGGAATGGACCGGGAACCGCCCGATCAGCGGCGCCAGTTATATGGAGCTCTTCCGCGTCGGTTATGACGCCGTTCGCGCCTATTCGCCGACGATGGCGGTTGTCACTGCGGGCTTGGCGCCGACGGGTAATCACGACGGCATCTCAGTTGATGACCGCGCCTTTCTGCGGCAGATGTATCAAGCTGGTCTGGGAGGATATACCGATGTCAAAATCGGCGTCCACCCCTACAGTTGGGGCAACCCGCCCGATTTCCTCTGCTGCGACAATGTCGACGGCCAAGGCTGGGACGATAAACCGCAATTCTTCTTCTTGCAGACCATTTATGACTACACCAATATCATCGTCGCCAACAGCGACAACGCGCCGATGTGGGTGACCGAGTTTGGCTGGGCGACTTGGCAAGACTTTCCCTCAGAGGCGCCCGAAATCTGGATGGCTTACAATTCCGCATCAGACCAAAGCAACTATGCCCTGCGCGCCTTTGAAATCGGTCAGTCGCGCGCCGATATCGAGTTAATGTTCCTGTGGAACCTCAATTACGCCTATGAATTGGCCGTCCAGCACCGCAGCGAGCTGGCCGCCTACAGCATACTTTACCCGCGCTTTGACGGCAGCGACAACCTGCGCGAGCGCCCCCTCTTCCATGCCCTGGCAAATCGCCCCTAGCGCCTGACAAAACAAAACGCGGGACCCCTAAGGCATCCCGCGTTGATGTCCAAATGTCGCTGGTTGATTCTATAGCTCGCTCAGCATACTCTCGAAGTCGTCCTGGTCGCCAGCCTCATCCAGGTCCAACGCGCCTTGGGCCTCGAGCGTGATCGCCGGCGCGACCGCTTCCCGATCTTGATAAGCGTGGAAGCCGGTGCCAGCCGGAATCAGCTTGCCGATGATCACGTTCTCTTTCAAGCCGTGCAGCGGATCCACTTGACCCTCGATCGCCGCCCCCGCCAGCACCTTGATCGTATGCTGGAAGCTGGCCGCGGACAGGTAGCTTTCCGTGCTCAACGCCGCCTTGGTGATGCCAAGCAGCACCGGCTGACCCGAGCAGATCTCCAAACCCTCGCTGGTCAGCCGCTCGTTGATTTCCAGCAGCTTCAAATGATCGATCAGCTCGCCCGGCAGGAGGTCGCTGTCGCCGCTGCGCGTGATTTGCACCTTGCACATCATCTTGCGGATGACCGTCTCGAAGTGCTTGTCGGCGATGTTCACGCCTTGGCTGCGATACACATCCTGAATCTCGCCCAGCAGGTATAGCTGCGTGGCTTTGGCGCCCTGAACGCGCAGAATCTGATGCGGGTTCTTCGAGCCCTCGGTCAGCTGCTCGCCCGGCTCGACCGTCATGCCATCGTGGATCGTCTTCCGCAAACGCGCGTTCGCCGGGATCTCAAGTTCTTCCTCATCCCGCAGTTCGTCGCGGATGTAAATGACCTGATCTTCAATGTGCAGCCGGCCCGACATTGCCGCCCGAATCGCGTCGTCATCACCGTTCTTCGCGATAATCGCGCCTTCCTCGATGTCTCTGCCATCTTCGGCGACGATCTCCCAACTATCGGGCACTTCTTGCCGCCTGCTCAGCGGCTCGCTGTAGAGGACGGTGGCGATGCGCGCGCCATCTTCGCGCTCCGTCAAGCGCAAGGTGCCGCCGATAGACGTAATCACCGATTCGCCTTTGGGCTTGCGCCGCGCTTCAAACAACTCCTCGACGCGGGGCAGGCCGCTGGTGATATCGCGCACTTCGGCCGTGCCGCCGCTGTGGAATGTCCGCAACGTCAGTTGCGTGCCCGGCTCGCCAATCGATTGCGCCGCGATGATGCCAACCGCCGCGCCGATATTCACCATATCGCCCGTGCCCAGGTCTCGGCCGTAGCACAAGGCGCAGACGCCATGTATCAAATCGCAGGTCAAGGGGCTGCGCGCCTCGACCTCTTCCAATCCTGAATTCTCGATCTTCGCCGCGATTTCTTCATCGATCATTTCATTGCGCGCCACGATCAACTCGCCGGTTTCGGGATCGGAGATGTCTTGCGCCGAGCAGCGCCCGACGATCCGTTCCTCGATGTTTTGACCGGCGATATCATCATCGCGGCGGATTCTGAGCCCGCGGGTCGTGTTGCAATCCCAGCGGTTGACGATCATGTCTTGCGCCACATCCACCAGACGCCGCGTCAGATAGCCGGCGTCAGCGGTTCGCAGCGCCGTATCAGCCAAGCCTTTGCGCGCGCCGTGCGTCGAAATGAAATACTCAAGGGCGTTCAAGCCTTCGCGGAAGTGGCTGCGAATGGGAAGATCAATGATGCGCCCCGATGGATCCGCCATCAAGCCGCGCATGCCGGCCAGCTGCGTGATGGGACCGAAACCGCCTTTGGTCGCACCAGAAATCGCCATGATGGCGATCGGTCCGTAGGGATCCAAAGAATCCTGGATTTGTTCCTGCAAGTGATCTTTAGCGCGGTTCCACTCATCGACCGTAATCTGATAGCGCTCATCTTCGGTCATCAAGCCGCGGCGGAAATCGCGATCGGCTCGCGTCACGACATCATCGGCGTCTTTCATGATTTGCTGTCGCTTATCCGGGATCTCCAAATCGCTGACAGCAATGGTGGTGCCGGAAATCGTGGCGTAGTGGAAGCCATAATTCTTGATCGCGTCGACAACCTCGGTTGTCTTGTCGCCGCCGATCACCTGATAGCATTTCGCCACCAATTGCTGCAAGCCCTTCTTGCCCAAGGTCTCCTGAACAAAGCGCATTTCATCCGGCAGAATCCGGTTGAAAACAGCGCGCCCAATCGTACAGATTTCCGGCTCTTCTTGCGGTCCGCGTTCATCATAGACATTGCCCAGCAAAATCGGCGTATGCAAGTTGACCAAGCCCAGGCGATACAGATACTCCACCTCATCCATATCGACCACCACGCGCCGTTCATGCAAATTGGTGATCTCAAGCTTATCTTCCAGCCCATTTTGCCGCAGATATTTGCGCATCTCGTAGGCGTTGGCCAGCATGCAATCGACTTCGCCGTCCAACAAAGCGTCTACCGTTCGGTCCACCGCCGACTTGGTGACGGATGGTCGCCCGTTCTCATCAAGCTCAGTCGCGTCAAGATACAATTCGCTGTTCGGCACGCGGCGGAACTGGGCGTAGTAGTAACCGTTGGAACGGAAGGCGATGCCCACCTTGAAGTCGCCGGCGAGCACAGCGTCCATCACGCGAAATTCATCGGCGCGCGACCGCAATGCGACAATCTCCACCGTCGGGTCCATCGTTAGATAATAGTTGCCCAGCACCATATCCTTGGACGGTCCCACAATCGGCGCGCCATCCGACGGCTTCAGCAGGTTGCGCGTGCTCAACATCAATTCACGCGCTTCCTTCACCGCCTGCTCGCTAAGCGGCACATGCACCGCCATCTGATCGCCATCGAAATCGGCATTAAAAGCCGAGCAAACCAGGGGGTGAATTTGAATCGCCTTGCCCTCGACCAGCAAGGGCTCAAAAGCTTGAATGCCCAGACGGTGCAAGGTCGGCGCGCGATTCAACAGCACCGGGCGCTCGCGAATCACTTCCTCGAGGACTTCCCAGACTTCCGGACGTTCACGCTCGATAATGCGCTTGGCGCCTTTGACATTGCTTGCATAGTTATACGAGACCAGGCGGCTGATGACGAATGGACGATACAGCTCCAGCGCCATCGTTTTGGGCAAGCCGCATTGATGCAGCTTGAGCTTGGGACCGATGACGATCACTGAGCGGCCCGAATAATCGACGCGCTTGCCCAGCAGATTGCGCCGGAAACGCCCCTTCTTGCCCTTGAGCATGTCGCTCAGCGATTTCAGCTCGCGGCGTCCGCGCCGGCTCAGCGCCTTGCCTCGTTGGCTGTTATCGATCAAGCTGTCGACCGCTTCCTGCAGCATGCGCTTTTCGTTGCGCACGATGACATCGGGCGCTCCCAGATCGAGCAGATGCTTCAAACGATTGTTGCGGTTGATAACCCGGCGATACAAGTCATTGAGGTCGCTTGTCGCGAAGCGGCCGCCATCAAGCTGCACCATCGGGCGCAGGTCCGGCGGAATCACCGGCAAGACCGTCAGGATCATCCATTCCGGACGGTTGCCATCCGGCTCGTTCTCCTGCTTGGTTTCGTCGGTATCAACTACCGTGCTGCGGCTGCTGCGCAGGCTTTCTACCACGCGCAGTCGTTTCGTCGCCTTCCGGCGGCGCTGCTTGGACCGGGACGTGCGCACCTCAAGCCACAAATCTTCCGATAGCTTGGGCAGATTCAGGGCGCTCAAAATCTCATAGAAAGCCTCGGCGCCCATATTCGCCTGAAAGACATTGCCGAACTTGCTTTTCAACTCGCGATAGCGGCTCTCGGACAAGAATTGCAGCACGTGGAGCTCGTCCAGTTCGTTGATCTGCTTCTCCGCGCTGGCGCGCAGGCCGACCATGCGCTCGTCCAAAGCCGCCAGATGCTCTTCCATTGAACTGTCGACATCGACATTTGCCGAGTCAATCGCGCCGCTGATCTTTTGAATCTCTTCCTGTACCAGCGCCTCGGTCTCGCCCTGCAGGTTGCTAAGATAACTGTTGACCTGTTCCTGAATCCGCGAGATATGATCGTTGGAGATCGTCTCGCCCTTGGCGACAACAACTGACGAAGCGGACTCCAGCGTGATCGCCGCCGTCGCTCCTTGACCCAGCAAGTTCTCCACCTGGGTCTGCGCGACCTGCGCCTCGTTCATCACCTCATCGCTGAGGCGAGCCAGCTCTGTATCGTAGTGCTGGCGAATCTCCCCCACCCTGGTGTCGAATTCCTCGGCGATCTGGTCGCGATTGCCACGGATCTCGCTCATTTGCTCTTCAATATCGCCGGCGAGTTCCTGCTCCTTGGTCTCCAGTTCCTTTTCGATGCGCGCGACCGCCTTGCTGCGCGCATCCTCATCAACGGTGGTAACCACATATTGCGCAAAGTAGAGCACGCGATCAAGATTGCGCCGGCTCACATCCAGCAGCAGCCCCAGATAACTCGGCACGCGCCGCGTATACCAAACATGCGCGACCGGCGCCGCCAACTCGATATGCCCCATCCGCTCGCGCCGAACCGATGAACGCGTCACCTCGACGCCGCATTTGTCGCAGATGATGCCCCGATAGCGGATATTCTTGTATTTTCCGCAATAGCACTGCCAATCGCGCGTGGGTCCAAAGATGCGCTCGCAAAAGAGCCCGTCCATTTCCGGACGCAGGCGCCGATAGTTGATCGTCTCGGGTTTCGTCACCTCGCCATAAGACCAGGATCGAACCTGCTCCGGCGAAGCCAGACTGATACGCAATGCACTGAAGTCTTTCGCCTCCAAGACGGAACCTCCTCTGCGCTATGATTCAGTTGATTCTACGAAGATGACTTGATGAAACAATTGCTCAATCACCATAAACAGCAAAAGGACTACAGAAGGCACAGCTTCTGAGCCTCGCTCGCACCGTGATATATTAGCGTTTTTCCATCGCTGAGGATTGTAACCTGCCGCAGATGACTTTGTCAAGGCGCGTCCAAAAAGGGGAGTGGTGAATCATTGATATACGAATTCAAATAGATGAGCATCGTAATTGGGATACTGTTGACGATACAACTGCCGCTGATTCCAAGCATAAGTAAAGAGCTTCACTGCCCGCCGGAGCGCATCGGCACAGCGGGAAAAACAGCGGGAACGCCGTTGCAAACGAGATAGATAATGACGAAGTTCCGCATTCACGCCTTCTACCCGATAAGTCTCGCTCTTATTCGGCATCGGTATATGCTTGCCCGGATAATAGACCAGTTTCTTGTACGAGGCCATCAGATCGCTGTAGTACCAGCGCCCTCTCGGGCTTTGATCTACCAGGTTTTGCAAAGTCGCTTCATCACGCTTTTGGCTCACCAGTGAGCCGACAATGCAACTGCTAGCTCGCTCGACCAAAGTGATTATGTACCATCTGTTTTTTTTCGCCCGACAAAAGTATGCAACTCATCCATCTCAAGGATATGCAGTGGCTTCTTTCGCGGTATCGGCGCCGGTGGCAGTTGATCGGCGCAAGCTTTCACCCAATTCATTATCGTCACATGATGAACCTTAAAATGACGGGCGATCTTTCGGTAACTCAAGCCATCCGCATAGTATTCAACGGCTAATTGCCGCATTTCCTTGCTATATCGACGAGATTGTGCAACATAACGGCGGTCGCAGGGCTTGCACTTGTACATTTGACTTCCGTAACCAGTGCGACCTGCCTTTACTTGTTGTTCTGTATCTTCGCAGTGGGGGCATCTTTTCATATATTCAGTTTATCATATTAACATATTCACCACTCCCCCAAAAAGTCGCCTCTTGATATATGAAACGTGTAGGGGCGACATATCATGTCGCCCGTTGATTTCAATATGATTCTGGGCGGCGGGCGACCCAGTGGCTCGCCCCTACTAGCCCTTCACCGCGCCAATCGTCAGGCCGGAAATGAAATAGCGCTGCAGCATCAGAAACAGCAGAATGACCGGCACCGACACCAGCGTCGCCGCCGCCATCATTTCACCATAGGGGATCTGCGACGCCGTCGCCTGGCTGCGCATGGTCGCGATGCCGACCGGCAGCGTGATAACTCTGTTGCCGCGCAGCACCATCAGCGGCCAGATGAAACTGTTCCACGAGCCAAGGAAGGTCAAGATCGCCAGCGTCGTCAAGCCGGGCCGCACCAAGGGCACGATGACCTGGGCGTAAATCCGAAACTCCGAAGCGCCGTCAATCCGCGCCGATTCCATCAATTCCGTCGGCACCGCCTGTATATACTGCCGCATCAGGAAGATGCCAAAAGCCGGCGCCATCCAGGGGATGATCATTGATGCGGGATGATTGACCCAGTCGATTCGGCTCATCAAGATGAAAAGCGGAATGAGTATCAACTGGAAGGGAATCATCGTCGAGCCGATGAGAATGATGAAGAGCATATTCTTGCCGCGAAAGTTGTATTTGGCGAAGGCGAAGCCGGCCAGCGAACAGAAAAAGAGCACGAATATGGTCACCACGCCAGCGTAAATGATGCTGTTGATGTACCAATAGGGAAAGTGCCATTTGGTCAGCAAGTCTTCATAATTCTTGAATGACCACACGGCGGGCGGCAGCCAGGGCGGCAGCGTAAAAATTTCGGTCGTCGTCTTGAACGACGAAAAGATCATGAAGGCGATCGGCGCCACCGTCAACAGCGCCCCGCTGATGACCACCACATGCAGCGCGACAACGCCCAGGCGCTGACCGAATCGCTCGCCCATCAATCCTCCTTCCGGAAGACGCCGTACCACTGCAGCTGAAGCAGCGACAAAATAAACACTGTCGCGAAGAGCACCGTTCCCACTGCCGATGCGAATCCAAGACGCAAACGCGTATAGCCGCGCTCATAGAGATACTGCACCACGCTCATGCTGGCGTTGGCCGGTCCGCCGGTGCCGTTGGTCAATATCTGAATTTCGTCGAAAACCTGTATTGAACTCAGCAAGACGATGATACTGACGAACAAGATGATCGGCCGCAGCATAGGGATGGTGATCCGAAAGAATTTCTGCAGCATGCTGGCGCCATCTATCGACGCCGCTTCGTATAACTCTTCGGGAATGCTCTGCAGCCCGGCCAAAAAATAGATGGTCAGCAATCCAGTCGAGCGCCAGGCGATGAGAATGATTATCGCCACCTTGACCCAGGATCGATCGCCCAGCCAGTATATCGGCTCCAGACCCAAATAGATCAGCGGCGCATTCAATAAGCCAATGTCTCGATTGTAGAGAATCTGAAAGACCAGCGTAATCGCCACCGTCGAAGTCACCACCGGCGTGAAATACATCGCCCGCCAAACACTGCTGAATCGCAGGGATTTGGAATTCAAGAGCACCGCCAGCACCAGCGCCAATGGCAGGACAATCAGAAGGCTGGCAATGGCATAAACTGCCGTATTGGTCGCCGCCTGCGCGAACACTTTGTCGCTGATCAGGCGTCCGTAATTGCGCGCGAGCACAAAGCGCGGATCGTTGATGCCATCCCAGCGGAACAGGCTGAGCACCAGCGCAATCAGACTGGGCGCCAGAAAGAAGAATGCAAACAGCACGTAGAAAGGAGAGATAAAGGCATAAGGCGCCAGCTTGTGCTGCTGGAAACCTCCAGCAGCCCGCGCCTCACGTCCACGCGTCATTGCCGCCTGAACCATGCGTTGCTCCTACGGCGAGATTACTAGGCTCGTCCGGTTCCGCGATTCGCTAAGCAAACCCCACCCCAAACGCCAGTTTCTACGCGGCGCAGCCCCTCCCCGAAGCGTCAGGGAGGGGGCCGGGAGGAGGGGTTGGCTGCCCTCTACCTACGGTGGCGCATGACTTAGGGCGAGTCACCGCCTCGCCCCTACGCTTACAATCAGCGCTACTCGGCGAAGGCGATTTCGTCTTCCATGTACTGAACGATGTTGTCGATCGCTTCATCGGCGTTGACGGAGCCATCAAAGAAGAGGGCAAGCTCAGCCGCCATCTGCAACTCAAAGGTCCGGCGGAACAAGCTCTGATACCAGATCGGCACATCGTCCACGATCTCGGCGAAGATCTCACCCGTTTTTTGACCGGCATAAAACGGATCGGACAGTCCTACGATTCGATCATCGTGGAAAGCAGCCGCCATCGTCGGGTAATAGGCGATCTCCTCATAACGCTTGATCTGATTCTCCAGCGTCACATAGGTGTATTGCAGCAGCTCCCAGGCATATTGCGCGTTCTCGCTTTCCTTGGCGACGGCGAAACCGGTGCCACCCCAGACACTAGTTTTATGACCCGTGCCATCGTCCCACACCGGCATGCGGCCAATGCGAAATTGCTCAGCCATATCTTCCGCTTGCGGTTTCAGGATGTAGTCGGAATACCAATCGGGCATAATCGCGCCGACCAAATTGCCTTCGCGATAGGCGTTTATGATCGCGGGACCCCAGACTTCGGCGCTGGGAACATAGCGAATCGCGCCGCTATCCAAGCCCTCGCGCAGCAAGTTCAGCACCTCAACCGCGATCGTCCGATTTTCCTCCTCCGGCAAGACAAATTCGCCGTGTTCGTCGAATATCGCGCCGCCGCGCTGCAGCAAATACATCATGAACATGCCGCCGTGGTCCGTTATGTAAGACATGGCGATGCCTTCTTCGGCAAGCGCCGCGCCGGTCTCAATGTACTCGTCCCAGGTTGTCGGCACCGACAATCCCCGCTCCTCGAAAATCGACGGCTGATAGTAATAGACGACGGCGCAAAGCGAGCTGTCCACGCCGTAGACGCGGCCCTGATACTTGTATGGCGTGTGTCGCCCTTCCACGATCAGGTCATAGTCGTCAGCCAGCAGATCGGTGAGATCAAGGAACTTGCTCTCGATGATGCCGCCCTGCATGAAGCGCGGGAACGAGCCCTGCTCAATGCCCAGCAAATCGGGAATCTCTTCGCCAGCGGCCAAATTGCCCAGTACCTTGTCGAACACGCTGGGCACCACCTCGAATTCGAATGTGAAGTTGACATCCGGGTGGCGCTCTTTCCACTCTTCGGCGCGCGCGCTGAAGAACTGCACGTACAAGCCGTCGTGCGTCCACATCGTCAGCGTCACTTCGCTGGCATCCTGCGCCGCCGCCGGCAGCGCCGCCACGAGCAGCGCAAACGCCAACAGCAGTGTGACAGTCGTAAGAAGCCTTTTCATTTCAACCCCCTCTTAAGGATAGAATCCGCCGATGAACAAAACTTGCAACTGCAAAATTCTATCGCATCTGTTTGCAAACTTCAAAAGTCAACTTGACGCGCAGCGCCTGAGAATCGTCCAAATTATGCTATAATGCCCGCTCGAAGCCGATCTGTCCCAGGAGCAAATGCATGAGCAACTTGCTCAACGTTGATGATGCGCTCGCGAGCATCCTCGCTGATATGAAAACGCTGGACGCCGAGACCGTCTCGCTGCCCGATTCGCTGGATCGCGTCCTCGCCTCGGACATCGTTTCGCCCATTGACCTGCCGCCCTTCGACAACTCGGCCATGGACGGCTACGCGATTCACTACGAGGACAGCGCCGATGCCAGCCAATCCAACCCGGCTGCACTGCCTGTCGCGATGGACATCCTGGCTGGAAGCGCCCCGCCGGGTCAGCTGAAAGCAGGCACCGCCGCCCGCATCATGACCGGCGCGCCAATACCGCAAGGCGCAACCGCCGTCATCCCGGTCGAGGACACAGACGATGACTGGAGCAAAGGCGAAGACAGCCCTTTGCCGGCCGAGATCCGCCTTATGCGCAGACTCACTCGCGGAGAAAATATCCGTCTCACAGGCGAAAACATCAGCGTCGGCGATACCATCATGAAGGCGGGAACCGTCATCGGGCCGGCGGAAATCGGCATGATCGCCGGCATCGGCTGCCCGCGCGTCGAGGTCATCCGCCAGCCCAAAGTCGCCATCCTCAGCAGCGGCGACGAGCTGGTCGATATCTACGACGAGCTGAGTCCCGGCAAGATCCGCGATACCAACGGCTATACGCTCGCCGGACTAATCCGACGTGCCGGCGGCATTCCGATTCGCCTGCCCATCGCCAAAGACAGCCTGGAGTCCATCCGCGCCCTCTATCGCCGCGCCCTCGAGATCAACCCCGATCTGCTGATCAGCACCGCTGGCGTATCGGTGGGCGCCGCCGACCTGGTCAAAGTTGTCATGGACGAGCTCGGCGAAATCGACTTTTGGCGCATCAATATGCGGCCTGGCAAACCGCTGGCTTATGGCACGATTCAAGGCCTGCCCTTCTTCGGCTTGCCCGGCAACCCCGTCTCGACCATGGTGACCTTTGAAGCAGTCGTTCGACCCGCGCTCGCCAAAATCGCGGGCCGCGCTCACAAGCAGCGAGCGGTCAAGGCGACGCTCGCCGGTGAAATGCGCTCTGATGGCCGCCGCACCTATGCCCGCGTCACGCTGCAGCGCGAAGGCGGCCGACTCATCGCTCGCTCGACCGGCATCCAGAGCTCGGGCGCGCTGATGTCCATGGTGCTGGCTGATGGCTTGGCTGTTATACCCGAAGAAGTAACGCGGATTTCAGCCGGGGAATCGTTGGATGTCCTCCCGCTGCGTCCGATCGAGTGAGACCTGTGAGGAAGTGATGAAGTCTTTAACTGACGAGACATTTGATTCCGCGCCCGGGCGGGACCGGCTCGTTCGCCGCGCCCAGGTGATTCTGGTCCTCATCGGCCTATTTGTCGCCGGATATTTGAGTTATCTCAAACTCGCCGAGGCGCCGGCAGTCTGCGTGGAAACGGGACCCTTCGATTGCAATGTCGTGTTGAACAGCCAATACTCGGAACTGGCGGGCCTGCCAATCGCCTATTTGGGATTTGCCGTCTACACCGTGATCGGGGCTATTCTCATTTTGGAGCGCCGCGTTGAATTCATGCGCGAGTGGGGACGGCTGCTCACGTTCGGCGTCGGCTTGTTCGCCTGGCTCTTTTCGATGTGGCTGATATACGTGCAGTTCGTATTGCTGGAGGCGCTTTGCCCCTGGTGTCTGACCCACGAGACAAACTTCACCGTTCTATTCGCTTTGATCTGCTATCGCGTCTACCGCGAGACATTCGACGCTACATGAATTTCAAGAGGTCGGCGGCGGTTTCATCAATTCCTTAGAAGATTTCAAACAGTCGACCAAGCGTGAAAATTTGGCCGACAACAAGCAATCCAAGAATCCACTTGTGGTAGTCAAGCGCAGTTTCAATGCGAGACAAGGTCGCCGATATGTCGCTTCGTTTGACATATTCCTCTGAGCGCGTTTCCATCTGCGTCATTCGGCGGTCAAGTGTGGAGAGTAAAAGTTGACGTTCTTTATCGACCCGCGCTCAAGACTGCGAGCCGCGCAAGGTCCGCGCCAGAATCTCTTCCTGCTTGTCGCGATGATTCGAACGGGCGTTTCCCTTGTGATTGCCCTGCGCTTCCGCCGTCGGTTCGCTTCGCATCGCCCGTTGGAAAGCCTGCGCCATTGCCGTAGGCACATCTTCCGCTTCATCTTCATCGTCGTGGATTATCTGATCTTCCGGCTCGGACTTCATCGTCAGGTCAATCTGCCGCGAGCGTCCATTCTTCTTGAGCACACGGACGCGCACTTCTTGCCCGACGGCAGCGACATCACTCGGCGCGCGCACGTAATTGTCAGACATTTCCGAAACATGCACCATGCCGGGCCGTTCGGCGCCGAAATCGACGAAGACGCCAAAGTCTTCCACGCGGATCACTTCGCCGGTGTAAGCTTTGCCCTGCCGAATCGTCGCCCAGGGAACCAGCGGCGGCTTCTCCATCGTCAGCGCGACATAGCCGTCCCGACGCGTCTTGTAGACGAAGGCGGTGATCTCGCTGCCCGGCTGAGCCACCTCTTCAAAGCGGCGCTTCTCGTTTCGAGCCAGCTGGGAAATATGAAGCAGCGCGTCCTGCCCGCTGCCAATATCAACCAGGGCGCCATAGATGCCGACGTGCCTGACCCTGCCCCGTACTTCCGCCCCAACCTTAAGCATGCCCGTTTCTACCGCCATCTTGCCCCTGCTCCTTCAAAATGTGAAACCGGCGCCATATCGCCGTCCCGCTTAACTCTCCGGACAGATCGCTTCGTCCCCGACGCCGCTGCCAACATAATCGAATGTTTCCGCATCGGCATAGGTACTGAGCGAGACGAAGCCCTTCCACGAGTGCAAGCGCGCGCAAGTCAGCAGCTCCTGCATTTCGCTCTCCGCCATATACATCACGCCGATGACCTTGTTGTCGACCGATACCGCGCCCTCAGCGCCGCCCGCGACATAGGAGTATATCACTATCGGCGTCTCGGGATAAACAAATACGGCATAAGCCTGCTCTTCGCTGACTTGCTGACCGGCCACATATTGCGGTTCGCCAAACTTGTCAAATACGGGACCGTAACGCATCGCTGGCGCCAACTGCAGCAAGAACGAGGTGATCGTCTCGCCATCGCGGCTGATCACTTGGCAGCAGGGCTGATTTTCTCCCTCGGCAAATACAATGACCCGTCCCGGGTTATCGCCTTCCGCTTCCGATTCCTCTGAAACCTTGAAACGCCCGTCGCTTTTCAGTATCACCTCGGCATCGCGATAACTGGTCTCGCCCGGTGTAATGCCATTCCAGCAGGGCGCCTCACAGGGCTCGCCGCTTAGCAAGCTGGTATCCTGAAGCTTCGTCTCGTCAAGCAGATTGACTTCGCCGGCGCAGGCAGCCAGCGCCACGGCAGCAATCAGAAGTAGCGCGTAGAGTAGGCGGCGTTTCATGCGATGTCACTTTCGGCTGGTATCGGGCGACCATAGGCGCGCATCATAGCAAAGGAGCGCCGCTTTGTACAGTACGGTCAATCAAGCCGGGGCTGCGCCGGTCAGTTCTTGCGCAATGTCAGCGAATAGACGCCGAGGGTCCCCCCAAATTGATTGGCGAATCGCGTCGCGATAATGGTGTAGGGACCATTTTCCCGAAGAACGTAACCGCTGATTAGCGAATCCGTCGTGCGGCCCGCCGCGCCCAAGAGCACGGGATCCGCGTCGTCATTCGCCGCGATCTGCAGATCGCCCGGGCTGATCAGATAAAGATTCGTGTCCAATGTCTGCGTCGCCGCCGACATACTGATCGTCACCGACTCGCCAGCGACGCCGTCAAACTGATAGACATCAAAGGTGTTCTCGGCGCTGATAACACCGGTGACGCTCTGCCCGCTTACAATTTGCGGCGCGTCGAAGGCTTCCACCTGATAAGCCAGGGTAGCGCTGCCGGCGTCGATGTATCCCGCCTCGCCGACGATGACCTCGCCAGCTGGCGTTACGGTGAAATTCGTGACGTATCGCTGTCCAATTAGCGGGAACTCGCGCGCATCGGCTACCAAATTGCCATTGACCTCGATCAGCAAAGTGAAATCGACGGCCGGCGGCAGATCCGAGCAGGCATTCTGATACCAAACTTCGACTTCATAGGTGCCGGGCCGCATGGCGCCAGGGGGCCAATAGATGTAGGAAACCGGTGTGCCGGTCGTCGCCGGGACGCAATTCACATTGCCGACTTCCTGCAATATGCCGCCACTGGCGATAAGCGGTCTGTCATCGAATACGGATTGGCCAGCCGGGTCGCGCACCAGCAACTGCAAGTCGGCGCTGGTGCTCCAGTACAGGCTCACTTCAATATCACCTTGCGGCAAATCCAGGCTGGTCGCCTGGCCAGCCACATCGCTGGTCGGCCCACTCAAGGTGATTTCAAACTGTCCCACCGTGCCACCGATCTCCTTGGCGTAGCGCGTGGCGATGACCGTGTACCGGCCCGTGCTGAGCAGGCGCACGTTGACAATTGCGGAATCAGTCGTCCCGGCGAAGGCGTCGTCGTTGACATTGACCACTTTCCCCGCGGGATCGACAATCTGCAGCAATGTGTCCACATTCGCGCCCACAGCCTGCATATTCAAGGTAATCAATTCGTCGGCGGCGCCAGCGAAGGAATAAACGAGAAACGGTTCTACATTGCTGATGCGACCCAGCACCGGCACATCGCGCGCCAGCGGCGTCGCCGTTACACCCCCGATATCGAAGCCGGACGGCAGCAGGGTCAGGCTCGAATCCGGATAGGGTCCCCCCGTGCTGAGCGCCGCGCTGCCATCGGCCATGATTTCAAAGCGCGTCACGTAAACACTCTTGCCCGCGGCGCCAGCGGGAGAGAGCAAGGCATCCAAGCGTCCGGCCGAGGCGCCATCAACGAAGACCTCGAGCTGAAATGGCACCGTGCCGGTCAACGTGTCGCAAGCCTGCTCATAATAGACGATGATTTCATAACTGCCGGTCGAAAGGAAGCCGGGCTGCCAAATGGCGCTCTCCTCCGGACTTTCGCTGATCACCTGGCACAAGCCGTTCGCGTCAAAGCCGAATACGCCGCCGTTGTCGGTTGTTCGAGAATTCCAATGCAATGCCTGGCCGGTAGGATCGCGCACTTCCAGATTCAAATCGGCCGCGCCGTTCCAGTTCAGCCGCGCCTCAATGCCCGCGCCCAGCAATATCAATTGCGGTTCCGCCGCTGATGTTGGCGCTGCCTGCTCTGCGCTCCCCGCGGGATCGCCCGCGGCCAGATCCAGCCGAATATCAAAGGTTGTGTCGGGCGCGCCGCCGCCGGCCGCGAAATAAATGAACACATTGTAGCGGCCGCCATTCCTGAGCAGCACGTCGCTCGCCGTGACCGAACCGGCGTTGGCTGTATCCGCAGCCTGCGCAATCGTGTTGCCATTGATGTCGCTAATCAGCAGCGCTAAGGTCCCGCCATTCACATTCTCGAGCGATACCGTCACCGATGAGTTCGCGCCCGCGTCAAAGACATAAGTCGTGGCGGTGCTGGCCGGTCCGAGCACGCCGGATACCGTTGCGCCCGCTTCCAAAATGCTAATCGCGTTTTGCGCCCAGCCAGGCATCACCACGAGAACCAGGCAAACGACCCCAAGCAAGACCTGCGTTCCACAGCGTTTCAGCCCATTGACTCTTGATAGGCACATGTTGCCAGCCCTCCATACCTGCGGTGCAATATTGGCGCTGCGAATCGAAGTGTAACGGATTCTCCATACGCTTGCCAGACTAACGCCCTTCGCGACGCCAGTGAAGTCGCCGATGCCATTGCCTTCTCGCGGCGCTTTGGTTTGACTATAGGCAACAGCGGACGGCATCTCAGGCGGCGAAGGGAGCCAAGCAATGCCAAACACGACTTTAGCATACTACAAACTAAAATCACCCGCTTCAATTTTGCATAGCCCCTCCCGCTATCCGAAGGGCGAACATCGGCCTGCGCGTCAAGTGAATCGCGCCGGCGCGGGACTGTCCCTGCGGTCCTTCGCGCTGCGCTTGCTGGCTTCGGCCTTGATCATTTTTCTGGCCGGCGTCGCCCAGGCGCAGCGACCAGCGGCCGCCAAGCATATCGTCAAGCCCGGCGAAACGCTGGGATTGATCGCGCAGAATTATGGCGTCGACATCTCGACGCTGGCGGCAGCCAATGGCATCAGCAACGCCCACTTCATTCACAGCTGGCAGCAGCTGACGATCCCATTCAGCGCTGGTCAGCAGCGGGCGGTCGCCGCTGGGGGCGAAACCCACATCGTGCGACGCGGCGAAACCCTGGGTAGCATCGCCAAGTCTTACGGCATCGCCCTGCGCGACCTGATGGCGCTGAACAATGTCTTTGGCTGGATTTACCCCGGCGATGAACTGAAGCTGCCGCTTTCGGGCCGCGCGGACCCGCCGGACCTGGACCCCGCGCCAGAATCCGAGACCGGCGGCAATACACATATTGTGCGCGTCGGCGAGACCCTGGGCACGATCGCCGCCGCCTATGGCATATCGCTAGACGACCTGCAAGCGGCGAACAATATCTGGGGCTGGATCATCTATGTCGGGCAGGAACTGACGATCCCGGGCGATGGCAGCGCAGTCGTCGCCGACGATGAAGCGGCGACTCCGGTCGAGAGTCCAGCGCCTACGGAGGCGAGCCCGCCGGTTGAGCCCAGCGGCATTACCCATACCGTGCAATTCGGCGAAACCCTGGCGAAGATCGCAAGCGCCTACGGTGTGTCGCTGGATGATCTGCAATCGCTGAACGACGTCTGGACCTGGATCATCTATGTCGGGCAAGAGCTGGAGATTCCCGCCGGAGGACAGCCTCCGAAAGAAGCGGAAGCAGCGGAAGCGCCACCAGAGCCGACGGCGCCCGCGCAATCGCAAGAGCAGTCCGCGCCCGTTGAAAAACCAGCGCCGGCTCCGCAAGCCGATACGCATACCGTTCAGCGCGGCGAAACCTTGTTCCGCATCGCCAAGACCTACGGCGTCGACTTGGATGCGCTGGCGCGCGCCAATGGCATCGCCGACGCCACCAAGATCCATTCGGGCCTGGTTTTGCGTGTCAGCCGCCTTGGCTCAGTGAGCGCGCCGGCAGCCAGCGCAAAGCCAGATCCGCAGCCTCCAGCCGCGCCCGCCGCTGACCGCAAGCGCTACCTGGTGCAGCGAGGCGACTCCCTGTCAGAAATCGGCGCGCGCCTGAATATGAGTTGGCAAGCGATCGCCGATGTCAATGGCATTACGGACCCCAACGCCTTGAAAGCAGGCCTGAGCCTCTTACTGCCCAACCACAAGGAATTGGCAAAATACTCGCCCGGCAATTCCAATGCCAAGAACTTCTACTTCGGGTCAGTGGATCACCCCGGTCCTAGAATCGGCGTCGGACGCGAAATCGTCGTCCAACTCAGCACGCAAACCGCCTATGCCTACGAAAACGGCGTTCTGCAAAAGCGCGCGTTGATCTCGTCCGGTCTGCCGAAAACACCAACTGTCCAGGGTGACTTCAAGGTCTACCGCAAGATACGCTCACAAACAATGGATGGTCCAGGTTACTACCTGGAAAACGTAGAATGGGTGATGTACTTCAAATGGGAGTACGCCTTGCATGGGACCTACTGGCATTACAATTTCGGCCAACCCATGAGCCATGGCTGCGTCAATATGACCAACGCCGATGCCAAGTGGTTCTACAACTTCGCGTCCGTCGGCACGCCGGTGCACGTCCGCGACTGATACTAACCCGCTGCGGCGCCGTCGAGCCCGAGCTCGGCGGCTCCTTCTTGCATCGCCTTCAATACCAGCGGCACGTGAAATTCCCAGACATCCACGCCCAGCGTTTCACAGCCATCGATGACATCCTGCCGATTGACGCCGGCGGCGAAGGCTTTGTCTTTCCATTTCCGGCGGATGCTCCTGACTTTGACATCGCGGATATCTTTGCTCGGCCGCACCAGCGCCACCGCCGTGATCAGCCCGGTCAACTCATCCACCGCGTAGAGCGCCTTGTCGCGCAGGGTCACGCGGTCATCAGCCGCCAGCGGACCATGACTCAGGATCGTGCGGATGTCCTCTTCGCCCAAGCCGCGCTCGCGCAAGATCGGCGCGCCATCCATCGGGTGCTGCTCCAGCGACGGATGAATCTCCCAGTCGAAATCGTGCAGCAAACCAACCAAGCCCCAAGCCTCCGGGTCTTCGTCGTAATGCTCGGCATAAGCGCGCATGGCGAATTCCACCGCCAGCATGTGTTTGCGCAGCGAGTCGGATTGAACGAATTCACAGACGATGTCATAAGCGCTTTGTCTATCCAATTTCCCTTGCCTCCGCTACGTGACTTGTTTTGCCTTAGTGTTCTCAATATTCAGCGCTTTGCAATGCCAAATTCGCCGCGCCTACACGCGAAAGTCGTAGGGGCGCCCCTCGCCTAGCCCTTCACCGCGCCAAAGGTGATGCCGCGAATCAGGTACTTCTGCGCGAATAAAGCGAAGACAATCATCGGCAAAATCATGACCACGCTCATCGCCGCCATCGGTCCCCATTGAATGCCCTTGTCGCTGACGAAGCCCGCCACCGCGATCGAAAGCACACTGGCTTTGCGCCGGGCGACGCTCGACGCAATCAAGAATTCGTTCCAGGATAAGAAAGCCGTCAATATAGCGGCCGCCGATACGCTTGGCATTACAATCGGCAATACCACCCGCCAGAATCGCTGCCATACGCTGGCGCCATCGACAACAGCCGCTTCTTCAATTTCTCGTGGCAAGTCTTGAAATACCACGAGCATCAGCCAGGTCACGAAGGGAATCGTGATGCCCAGCTGCCCGATGATGATGGCCCAAACGGTATCCAGCAGATCTAGCTCCCGCATGACCAAAAAGTAGGGAATGACGGTGGTGACGCGCGGATAAAAGCGAATGAAAAGAAAGATGAAGGTGACGCCGGCCAGGATCTTCGCCGCCAGTCGCATTCGCGCCAATCCGTAGGCGGCCAATGTGCCGCTGATGATGGTGATGCCGGTCGTCCACAGCGTCACTGTAAAGCTGTTGCGGAAGTGACGGAATGTCTTGCTGTCTTCGAAGAGGTCGCGATAATGCTCAAAGGTCACCGCCGAGGGCAAAATCGTTGGCGGCACGGTCAGGAATTCGCGCGGCAGTTTGACGCTGTTGATGACCAGATAGGCGAGCGGAACCAGCACCACCAGACAAGCGATGCACAATATGAAGCCATGCGCCAAGGCGAGAGCGCGCTGCTTAGCTGAACGCTGCCGTTTCATAGTCTCATCTCGCACCATCTCCCGCTGTGCCCGCGCGCTGCCCGCCATCACCAATCCCGCCGCTGATACCAAAACACCAAGCCTATCGACAGACTGGCGAATATCATAAAGATCCACGATGAGGCCGCCGCCGCGCCAAAATTGAAGCTCCGTAATCCCAGCGTGTAAATGTAGTAGGTCAAGGTGTACGTGCTGTAGCCCGGTCCGCCGAAGGTCAGCGAATAAATCGAATCCAGCGACAAGAGCGATTCCAGCATGCGGAATACCAGCGTCAACAGCAGCAGCGGCATCAGCAGCGGGAGCTCGACGTAGAGAAAGGTCTGCCAGCGAGAGGCGCCGTCAATCGACGCGACCTCCAGCAGATCATCGGGAATGCTCGCGATCGCCGCGCCGACCACCAGCAAGACGAAGGGCGTCCACTGCCAGGTATCCAGAAGAATCACCGAGACAATCGCCCAATCGGGCGAGGCCAGCCATTCCGGCCCCTTGATGCCGATCATGCTCAACAGATGATTGACCAGCCCGGCGCGCGAATTCAGCAAGATCCGCCACAAGGTGCCGGCCGCCACCGGCGCGATCACCATCGGCAAGATGAGCAGCGTGCGGACTGCCCGCATGCGCCAGCTGGAGCCCATCGTCAAATAAGCCAGGCAAATGCCCAGCGTCATCTGCAGCGCCAGCGCGCCGCCGGTGATGTAGACGCTGTTGCGAACCGACCGCCGGAAGGTCTCGTCCGATAGTTCCTTGACGAAGTTCTCCAGCCCAACGAATCCCTTGGGCGTCTGCGATTCGGTCAGCACCCAGTCTGTTACCGAGAGGAAAGCCGAGTAAGCCAGCGGGTAGAACTGCACCGCCACCACAATGATAAATGCCGGGACGACAAAGAGAACCAACCAGGGCAATTCGTGCCGGCGATGCCAATTTGATTTCGCGGTGGTTGTTCTGGACGCGGCGGACACACTCATCAATCCGCAATCCGGTAATCGTTCAACCTGTAGTGGTCCCGAAAAACTGGACACCTAGTTGAGAGAGTATACTAGTGTTTCAGCAAGAGGGGAAACCACCATGGGAAGGGCGCGTAAGTTTAGTCCGGAGTTCAAAGCGCAGGTTGTATTGGAGATCGTGTCAGGCCGGAAGAGTTTGGCACAGGCGAGTCGCGAATATCAGATCAAGGACACGGTATTGTCTCGTTGGAAGGCGCAGTTTCTGGATGGCGCGCCGGGGATATTCGAAGCGGGACGTCCGGCGGAGGAGAAGCGGCTGCGTGAGCGCATCGCGGATTTGGAGCGATTGGCGGGGAAACAAGCCCTGCACCTGGAAATTGCAAAAAAAGCCAGTCGCTACTTGAAGTCTCTACCGCCCGAAAGCGAGAACTAGTGCAAGAGTTGAGCCAGGAGTATACAGTGACAGATTGTTGCGCAGTCGTGGATTTGGCTCGCAGCAGCTATTATCATCGCGGCAATCAGCCGGACAGCGCTGCGCTTCGGGACGCGATAGCGGATATCGCCAGGCGGCATCCTACCTACGGCAGCCGGAAGATCAAGAAGCAGTTGGAGCGCGCGCCCTATCGGATGGAGGTGGGTCGACATCTGGTCCGCCGGTTGATGCGCGAGATGAATCTTCTGGTGAATCCCAAGCGACGCCAGGTCATAACAACGGACAGCCGGCACGGTCTTCGCCGCTTTCCTAATCTGGTACGGGGCGTCAAGGCGAGCCGGCCGGATCAGATCTGGGTAGCCGACATCACCTATATTCGCTTGCGTACGGACGAGATCTACCTGGCCATCCTCATGGATCAGTTCAGCCGGGCGATTCGCGGCTGGAACCTGAGTTCGTCCTTGGGTCAGGAATTAGCGCTCATACCCTTGCGGTATGCCTTGCGTCACTACCCGGCGCCGGAAATCCATCACTCCGACCAAGGGACACAATACGCGGCAAAAGCCTATGTCCAGCAACTGCAGGATGTTGGTACGCAGATCAGCATGGCGGCCGTTGGCAAGCCGAGCGAGAATGGCTATGCCGAGCGGGTGATTCGCACCATCAAGGAGGAGGAAGTGTACCTGAGCGACTACAACAACGTGGCAGACGCTCGCCAGCAAATCGGACACTTCATTGATGTGGTCTATCGGCACAAGCGCATCCACAGTGCCTTGGACTACCTGACGCCGGCGGAATTCGAGGCAGGGTGGCGGCATAACCCTCCCTCAACATCCTGATTTTCGTGTCCAATAATTTAGGACCACTACAACCCCACCCCCCGGCCCCCTCCCCGACGAGTCAGGGAGGGGGAGCTTAACATAGCGGGACTCAAGGTCTTTTGCGTGGGCGACTCACCGGTTAGCGTAGGTCGCGTAGACACCGAGCGCCGACACTAACCGTCAGTCGCCCCTACAGTTTGTCCTATAAAGGGCGACTCCCCGCCGCGCGTGGACACTGCGGGTCAGCCGCCCCTTAAACTCGTGCTCGGGACTAGCCCTCTTGCATCTGCCCCTGCGCCGCAGCTGACTGCACCAAGCCTTCCGGCACCTCCAGCTCGGCCCAATCGGTCAGCGTAGCCTCCAGCGTTTCTTCGGCGGTGGCGGCGCCGATGATGAACTCGCTCATGTGGCGGAAGAAGACTTCAAAGGCGGCGAAAATCCAGGGCACGGTCTCGGCCCGATTCAAATTCGCAACCATCGCCGGGAAGTCGTGGCTGTACTGCTCGATCAGTTCCGGATCTTCATAGGTGCTCAAGAATGGCGAGCCGACGCCCAGCTCGACGAAGCGCCGCTTCGCTTCTTCCTCAGTGATGTAATACTTGATCCATTCCCAAGCCGCGTCAGGGTTGTCGCTGTAGCCGGAAATGAATAGATTCCAAGCCGACAGGAAGGGGAAGCCCGGGCCCGGGAAGGTCGCCGTCGCCCAATTATCGACCACCAGCGACGCATCGGGATCTTGCGCGGCCGCCCGCACAAAGCTGACCCAGCAGATCATCGTCGCCGCTTTGCCGGTGAGGAAGACCGAATTGGCTTCGTCGATGCTCAAGCCGGTGGCGCCTTCGGGATTGTAATCCAGCAGGCTCTTCAACTGATTCAGCGAGGCGATGGCTTTGTCGTGATCCAGCGCGTAATTGCCGGCCGCATCCACCAGATAGCCGTCGTACATGCCCAAGAAGATGGCAGCCGCCTGCTCCGAGGCGCCAAAAGAAAAGACGTTCGGCGCAATATCCGTGCCTTCGAGATGCATCTCCAGCTCGCCCAGCACGGCGATGAAGTCGTCCCAGGTCTCCCAATCGGCTTCAATGCCCGCTTCCTCGAAGATATCGGTGCGGTAGATCAAGCCGTAGGCATCGGCGCTATAGGGGATGCCAATCCGCTTGCCGTCAAAATAGGCGGAGGGACCCTGCTTGGTCAAGCCCTCGATGAAGGAGCCGCCCCACATATCGCGCTCGATGAAGTCGTCCAGCGGATGCATCTGACCCCAAACGCTGCCGATCCAGAAATCGCCCGAAATCACATCGAATTCGCCCGTGCCCGTGGCCAGATCGGTGATGTTGTTCTGCACCAGGACGACAAAGGGCGAGGCCACAATCTCGAGCTCGATGCCGGTCGCTTCCTCGAAGCCGGCTTCCAGCTGCTCGGCGCCAACGTCATAGGTGCCCGACTGCATGAAATTGGTCACGATTTCGACGCCGGCATGGGGCATGTCCTGCGCCAGCGCGCCGGCTGGCAGCAAGAGCGTCGCGATGAGTAACAAGAGCAATAGTTTCTTCATTTTCTGTACCTCGTTTCTTCGGTCTAGTTGAACGGTTCCGCGGGTCGCCTGGTCGCGGCGAAGCGGATGTGGGGATTGTAACGGGTTTGGTGTGGGAGGGCGAATTTGGGCGGGTGGGTCACAATGCGGTGGGGCACGGAGAAGACAACGTAAATCGTCTGACGGTTCGGATGCACAGACGCGCTTTGCGTATCCGAGTCCGCATCTTCGACGAATAAGTCTCGGACGTCGACTCCGTTTACGTTCATCACGCAAGGACTACCGACAACGACTCCAAACAGTAAAGCAGCGAACATTTGTTGTGAAAAACTTAACAACTGCTAAAATAGTGTTGATTGGCGCGAATGGCGCGGACTCCATTGAACAAGTGCGGAATGTGTAGTACGTTTGTACTTAGAACAGTTGTGCCGACAGTGTAGATTTGTCAAGGGCATCTAAAATGAATGCAACCAAGGCTGTACACCAGACTGCTGGCCATACTGTAACGGTATATCGCCCTTTTGCAAATTCACCAAAGCATTCTCAATCTGACCGATCTCTGCTGCGCTACCCCGGTGGAAAGACAAGAGCCGTAAAGACAATCCGCAAGTATATCCCAAAGGGCGTCAATCAGCTGTGCGCGCCATTTCTTGGCGGTGCAAGCGTTGAGTTGTCGTGTGCCGCCGACGGAATCGTTGTGTACGGAGCGGATGCCTTTGAACCATTAATTAACTTTTGGCAACATGCACAGGCGCATTCCCTTCCGCTGTCTGAACAAGTGCGTAAGTATTACCCGCTTAGTCGAGAGAAGTTCTACAATCTTCAAAAGACCTTATCGTCGGTCTCGGATCCGGTAGAACGAGCCGCCATATTCTATGTGCTTAACCGCAGTTCATTTTCTGGCGCAACATTGTCGGGCGGAATGTCGCCCGGGCATCCACGGTTTACGCCGAGCGCCATAGACCGATTGCGAGATTTCCGTGCTGACAATATCATATTCAGTTGCGCAGACTTTGAAGACTCTCTTGAGGCGCATGCCGATAAGTTTCTTTATCTCGATCCTCCCTATGCCAACGGCGAGAGATTGTACGGGCATAAGGGTGACATGCACGACGGCTTCGATCACGAACGCTTGGCGTCTCACTTGAAGAAACGAGACGGCTGGATATTGTCTTACAATGACCATCCAGTCGTTCGCCATTTATATCGCGAATACGCTGACAAAATACACACGCCGAGTTGGCAGTATGGCATGTCCACCGACAAGACTTCTAATGAATTGCTGATTATCAATGTCTAATCTCACGCAATCTGAAAGCGGCAAAGCATGGGAGTACGGTTTGGCTCGGCAATTCGCCGATTTGGTGAACCGAAAGGCTGTTCTCAAAGTAAGTCATGAACTAAATAAGGCCATTGCAGCATATGACCTCTTATCAGGATACGAACAAATGCGGATAGAATGGGCCGCGAAAGAAGCCGTGCATTTTCTTCGCGCACACGATCACAGACTAGCCGAGACCACTCACATAATTATGCAACCGGATAAACGTGGTCAGTCGGGAGATGTTCGCGATCTTCTGATTCAAGTTCCAGGCGACACAATTGGTATATCAGCAAAGCATCGCCATGATGCGGTCAAGCACTCGCGCCTGTCAATCACTAATGATTTCGGCAAGAAGTGGTACGGCGTTCCATGCTCTAGCCGATACTGGTCGCGAGTACGCAGTACATTCGACGAAGCTATGAAGTCCGGCTATTGCTTTTGGGACGAGTTCGACGATGACGATAAAAGGCAACGGTTTTACATACCCGTCCTTGAAGCTTGGATGGACGAAGTGAAGCTGCAAGGTAAGGTGAAAGATCTCGCGCTCTATTTGTTGGGAAGACAGGACTACTACCGCGTCATAAAAGCAAATGGCGATATCATCATCGGCTCATTTAATATGAATAACACATTGCAGTGGGGAGGACGCCTGCCGATGCCCACCAAGATTGTAAACCTCGAGATAAAACCGGGTAGTAAAACCACCGCACTTTTGAATGCTGACAGGGGATGGACATTCTCGTTGAGGATTCACAATGGCGACAAACAACTAAAACCGTCCCTCAAGTTCGACGTCAAAATCATCGGCAATCCACCGGGCCTAATTCAGAATAAATTTTCGTTTGGTTAACCTTGCTTATGAATCCCTAAGCTAACGATTGCACACTAGCTTTTCCAACTATGAATCATCCGTCCCCCTTTATTCGACATGAGAAGGGATTCAATTCTGCGATCACTATGGTGCCCTTGGCGCGCCGATCTTAGCTACCCTCCACACAGACTGCGCAGTTCCCCCCCCCCCGTACGCCTACCGCGGACAATCTCCAAACACTCCTCTGCGCTCTCACGACACTGGCTGTGTTTGGTGAAACGAAAAACCTGCCTCCATCCACTCACCCCACCGACCCCAATCCACGCGACCATCTCTACAGACTGCGCCTTACCAATCCCATACTCCAAGCCGAATTCTCATAAGATCCGACTTTATGAGACAAAAAAGTTCTCCGATTCTTATGAGAATCGATTCTCATAAAGCGCGCGACCGCCGACCCTTACTCCGCGATCCCGCCCTCGGTCATCGCGTAGGCATCCAGCGCCGCGTCCAGCTCGGCCGCTTCCATCAAGCCCAGCTCCAGCACCACCTCGCGCACGCTCTTGCCCTCCGCCAGCGCCCGCTTCGCCACCTTCGCCCCGTTGTTGTAGCCGATGATGGGATTCAACGCCGTCACCAAAATCGGATTCCGCGCCAGCCAACTCGCCGTCCGCTCGCGATTGACCGCCAGCCCGACCATCAGCTTCTCGGTGAAGGCGCCGACCGACCCGATCATGACCGTCATCATCTCGTTCAGGTTATGCGCGATGACCGGCATCATCACATTCAGCTCGAATTGCCCGGCCGCGCCGCAGAGGTTCACCGCCGTGTCATTGCCCATCATATGGTACATTGCCTGGTTCAGCATCTCCGCCAGCACCGGATTCACCTTGCCCGGCATGATCGACGAGCCCGGCTGCACCGTGGGCGGGGTCAGCTCGGCGATGCCGGTGGTCGGTCCCGCTGAGAGCAGGCGCAGATCGTTGGCGATCCGCGTGAAGTCCATCGCCAGGTTGCGCAGCGCCGCGCTGAAGAAGACCGCGTCCCCCATCGATTGCATCGACTCGAAGAGGTCATCGCTCTCGTACAGCGTGATGCCGGTCAGCGCCGTCAGCTTGGCTGCCATGCGCCCGTGATATTCGGGATGCGCGTTCAAGCCGGTGCCGGCCGCCGTGCCGCCGATGCCCAGCCGCCGCAGCCCCTCAGCCGCGAAGCGAACCTTGTCGCCGCCCCGCTCAATCGCTGTCGCCCAAGCCCCGACTTCCTGCCCAAGCCGAATCGGCACCGCGTCTTGCAAGTGCGTCCGCCCGGTCTTGACCACATCGTCCCATTCCGCCGCCTTGCCCCGCGTGACGTCGACGAAGCGCGCGAGCGTCTCCAGCAATTCATCCAGCCGCCACAAGACGCCCAGCCGAATCGCTGTCGGAATCGTGTCATTGGTGGATTGCGCCATATTCACGTGATCATTGGGATGGACCGGTTTGTCAGTCGCCTCGATGTCATAGCCGAGGATCTGATTGGCTCGATTCGCCATCACTTCGTTGGCGTTCATGTTATGACTGGTGCCCGCGCCCGCCTGAAAGGGATCGACCACAAAATGCTCGTGATGCCGCCCAGCCAGGATCTCATTGCCGGCCTGCATAATCGCCCGCGCCGGCTCCGCGTCCAGCAAGCCCAGCTCCATGTTGACCTCAGCGGCCGCCCGCTTGACCAGCGCGATGCTCCAGATGAAAGCCGGCAGCGGCTTCATGCCGGTGATCGGAAAGTTCTCCAGGGCGCGTTGGGTCTGCGCCGCGTAGAGCGCGTCCTGCGGCACCCGCACCTCGCCCAGCGAATCCACTTCGATGCGATATTCCGTCATGTGGCAAATCTCCTATCAAGCAGCGCCGCAATACGACGCGCCGTTAAATGCAAAAAGAGCGCCACAATTGTAGCGCCCTTTGAAATGCTTGAGAACGACTTTCCGCAAGCCCGCTTCTACGCTCCCCTTCCCTAGCTTGCTGGGACGCCCCCCGACGAACGGGGGGGGGGGGGGATTCATGGGGGGAGCTAGGGCTGGGTCGCGTAGACACAGACCTTCGGGGATGGGCTTAGCCAGCAGCGGCGTATAGCTCCGCCACCTTGTCCCAATTGATCACGTTGAAGAAGGCGGCGATGTAGTCCGCGCGGCGATTCTGATAATGGAGGTAATAGGCATGTTCCCAAACATCAAGGCCGAGGATCGGGGTGAGCCCATCCATCAGCGGACTGTCCTGATTCGGCGTCGAGCTGACGCTGAGCGCGCCGCCATCAGCCGCCAGCCAAGCCCAGCCAGAGCCGAAGACGCCAGCCCCCGCCGCGGAAAACGCCGACTTGAATTGGGCGAAGCCGCCAAAGGCGCTGTTGATCGCGTCAGCCAGCGCACCGCTCGGTTCGCCGCCGCCATCCGGGCTCATAATCTGCCAGAACAGGCTGTGGTTCGCGTAGCCACCGCCATTGTTGCGGACGGCAGTGCGAATATCTTCCGGCGCCGCATTCAAGTCGCGCAGGATGTCCTCAATCGACATGCCGGTCAATTCCGTTCCCTCGATGGCGGCGTTCAGCTTGCTGGTGTAGCCGGCGTGATGTTTGCCGTGATGGATGCCCATCGTGCGCGCGTCAATATATGGTTCCAGCGCGTCTTCGGCATACGGAAGCGGCGGCAGCGTAAACTTCGATTCATCGGCGAAGGACAAACCGGACATCGCCGCGCCTAGAGCGCCGCTTCCAGCCAACTTCAATACATCCCGCCGACTCAGCCCATTTTGCCTACCAGCCATGACAATTCTCCAGCTATTGAAAAACGGGGAACTAAATGCAGCGCGCAATTGAGCACGCTGCATTCGTGGAATCTCTGTCGCCTAACCAGCCGCTGCGTAGAGCTCAGCCACCTTGTCCCAGTTGATGACGTTGAAGAAGGCGGCGATGTAATCCGGACGGCGGTTCTGATAGTTCAGATAATAGGCATGTTCCCAAACATCAATGCCCAAGATCGGTGTCCCGCCTTCCATCAGCGGCGTGTCCTGGTTCGGCGTCGAGGTAACGCTGACGGCGCCGCCATCAGCCACCAACCACGCCCAGCCGGAGCCGAAGCGCGTGGCCGCCGCCGCGGAGAAAGCCGACTGAAAATCGCCGAAGCTGCCAAAGGCGCTGTTGATCGCGTCAGCCAGCGCGCCGCTCGGCTCGCCGCCGCCATTGGGTCCCATGATCTGCCAGAACAGATTGTGATTGGCGTAGCCGCCGCCGTTATTGCGGACAGCTGTGCGGATATTCTCTGGCACTGCGCTGAGGTCAGCCAGAATGGCTTCGATGCTCATGCCGTCCAGCGATGTGCCCTCAATTGCCGCGTTGAGATTGCCCGTATAAGCGGCGTGATGCTTGCCGTGGTGGATGCCCATCGTGCGCGCGTCGATATGCGGTTCAAGCGCATCTTCCGCATACGGGAGTGAAGGTAATTCAAAAGCCATGATTCAACTCGCTCCTTGAAAACTATGAAACTCCAGACGTTCTCCCCTATTCTAACACGCCAGCGCGCCGAAACTCCAATATTCGGCCCGGCGACGCACGGGAGTTCAGGTCGAATTGTACTCCCGCGCGCGGGATTTTCAAAGACTCTATGCCGTAGAACGGGTGGCGTAGGGGCAAGATGACGATTCTGGCTTGCAATTTCACCGATTGCGCCCAACATAGGCACTCGCCAAGCGGAGAACAGTTCTGCTTCATATGCCGACGCCTGATAGCAAGACAAGACCCTTCAGAGCCTATGTCGTCATCGTGATTGCGATCGTCGCCACATCGTCGGCCGCCATCCTCATTCGGCTTGCGCTCGATGAGGACATGCCGCCGCTGCTGATCGCCTGCGCGCGGCTCCTGATCGCCACTGTGGCGCTAACCCCGATTGTGCTGCGCCGATACAGAGAGCGCCTCGCCCGACTTTCGAGCGATGAATTGAAACTGATCGCGCTCTCCGGCGTCTGCCTGGCTGTCCACTTCACCGCCTGGGTGACATCGCTGCAATACACGACCGTGCTGGTCAGCGTCGTGATCGTGTCCACCGGTCCGATCTGGGTGGCGATAATGGAGGTCATCTTCCTCCATGTCCGTTTGTCTCGTCTGGTGGTAACGGGCTTGCTCGTCGCCTTAACAGGTGGCGTACTTATAGGCATTCCGCTGAATGGCGTCCTCGATAGCGGGCCAGCGGCAGAGAATTTCGAGGCAACGGCGGTTGGCGCGTTGCTCTCCCTGGTCGGCGCGCTCACAGTTTCGGTCTATATGCTGATTGGTCGCAAGCTGCGGAGGCAATTGCCGGTGATTCCCTATGTCTGGCTCGTCTATGGAGTCGCTTCGATCAGTACGCTAATCGTCATCGGCATCACATCGACGCCGGTCAGCGGCTTCCACCCGCAGGGCTACCTGGTGCTGCTCGCCATGGGCTTGGCGCCACAGCTGCTCGGGCATTCCTCGCTGAACTATTTGCTGGAGTATTTTCCGGCGGCCATGGTCAGCATGTTCTCGCAGCTGGAGCCAATCGGCAGCGCCATACTGGCGGTGGTTCTCTTCCGTGAATTGCCGCCGGGCAAGCAAATCGCCGGCAGCCTAATCATAATCATCGGCGTGATTCTGGCCAGCCGGGGAGAGATCCGAGCGGCCGACAGCGGAGACCGACATGCGGATTAATATGTCGGCGCCATCCACGACACATTTATGGATCCTGGTGGCAATATCGGCATTTGCCTGGTCATTCGGTCCCATCTGCGTCCGTTACGCCTTCGAATATGACATGCATCCGGCGCTTGTGTCATTTGGGCGCATGATCACCGGCGTCGTCATGTTCGCGCCCTATATCTGGTACAAAGGCGCGCGAGAGATCGCCAATATGCCCGCCCGAAGCCGCTGGCTGGCATTGCTCGCCGGCGCGATGTCCGGCATCAATATCGTCTTGATGGTGGCGTCGCTTGAGCATATCAGCGTCTTAATCAACCAGGCTTTCATCGCGACCATACCAATCTGGGTCGCCTTCTTTGAGGTGACGCTCCTGAAACAGAAGCTGGGAAAGGCCGTTTGGATCGGGATCCTGGCGGCGCTGACGGGGGGCTTGATGATCGCGTTCACGACCACTGAAGGTCCGGCGATTCTCCCCGGCGGCAACCCAACTCTAGGGATTGTGATGGCGGTGGTCAGCGCCTGCTCGGCATCGCTCTACATCATTGTGGGTCGCAAAGTGCGCGGCGAGGTCTCCTTCGTCCCCTACATCTGGCTGGTCTACGCCGCCGCGGCGCTGGTGACGCTTGCGATTATCGCCGTCAACGGCATCTCACTAATCGGCTATGACATCCGCGGTTATCTCTGGGTACTTTTGCTGGCGATCTTGGCGCAGATCATCGGTCACGGCGCGCTGAATTTTGTCTTGCGCTTCATGTCGCCAACCACCTTGACGATGACGGTGCAATCGGTGCCTATCTTGAGCGCGTTCTGGGCCTTCCTGATTTTCAGCGAGATGCCAACTATTCCGCAAGCATTTGGCAGCATTATTCTCGTCTTGGGCGTAACGGTCGTGCTGCGCGGACAACACTCGCCTAAGCGCCCGCCAAATTGAAGCCGGCGAAACTGGCGACACCTGGAGTGATCTCAAAGTCCGGCAGTTCGTCCGAGAGAATCAAGGCGCCGGAGAGCCTGCGCAGCGTGCCATCGCGTACGAGCTCCTGGATGGTGTAATCGACCAGCAGCCGGAAATCCCGATCGTTATGGGGCAGGCCGAAGGCGAAGTAAGACTGGCTATACCAGCGGTCGGTCAGACGCAGGGCATTGGGGCTCGCCAGCAAATGCGATACCAGCAGCAGACTGTCGGCGTAAATGGCATTGGCGTTGTTGAATTCAAGCAGGTGAAGGGTCGCGCCGCCTTCCCGCGTTTGAAAAAAGCGTACGCTGGCATTGATGCTATCAGCCCAAGCCTGCGCCCGGTCGCGCGCGCCTTCATCGCCGATGATGAGGCCGATGATCCGCCCTCTCAAGTCATTGAAGCCCTGTATCCGCGAGTGCGTCGGCACCATCAGTCGGTCGCCATGCAGAAGATAGGGAGCGGAAAAGTCCATCGTCGAGGCCAAACGCCAGTCCGGTTTCATGCCGGCAACGATGTCCACTTCGCCCTGCGTCAGCATCGAGCTAGCTTCTTCCGGCGAGGCTGAGACGATTTCGACGGCCACGTCCCAGCGTCGCCCCAACTCGTGAAGCAGGGCGTCATTGAGCGAGGCAAGTTGCGCTCTTCCAGCCGATTCGGGTTCGGCGCCATCATCGATGCGGGCCGCGCGAAGTATGCCCGACTGCCGCAACTGCGGTAGCGCGTAACGCGTCGGCAAGGTGAGAGCGCCAGCATGCTGCGTCGGGCTAACTGTCTCGCCAATGCCATCCCAAAGCTTTACCGCCTCTTCCGCGTTTTCAATTTCCGGGAAATATTCCCGATAGAGATTCAGCAGACTCCCGTCCTTCGCGAGCGACTGAATGCTTTGGCTGAGCAGGCGTCGCAAGGAGATATCATGCCGTCTAAGGGCGATGGCGCGCGGCTCGCGCAGCACCGCTTCATCAAGAATTCGAACGCGTTCAGCGTAATCCGAAGCCACTCGCAGCAGCGCTTGCTCCTCGGCGGCCAAGCCTTCAATCCGGCCTTCAGTCAAAGCGGCGAAGGCGCGGTCCAGGGTCAAGAAGAATTGTAGATTCAAGCTCGAGCCGAGCCGCGCGCTCCACAGATTCAGCGCCTTCTCCGCACGCGTCCCAATGACATAGCCAATGGCATGCTCGCCCAGCTCGCTCAAGGACTGGTGTGGGCTATCCGCGCGAACCATCAGCGCCTGCCGGCCGATCAGATAGGTCTGGCTGAAATCGAGCTGCGCATCGAGGTCGCGATAATGAACGAAAGCCGTGGCTACTGCATGAACCTGATCGCGATTCAGTCGGTCGAGGGCGTTATCGCGCGTCACCTGAATGAATTCAACATCGCTGCCCCATAGCTCAACGATCAGGCGAATCAAATCAATGTCAAAGCCGCGCAGGTCGCCTTGCAGCGTAAACTCGCTATATGGCGGCTCATTGTAGAGGACACCAACTCGGAAGGCGCCCGACTCGATGATATCAGCCACCGAGGACCTGCTTGTGGGGCTTGCCGCCGGTTCGTCTTCGGCTAGACGGGGGACCAATGTGGGCGGGACAAGCGTGGGAATCGGCGTCGGCTGCTGCGCGCCAGCCAAGGATATCGCTGCGAAAGCCAGCAGCAAAACGCCGATGAAGTAAAGCGTTTTCATGGTTGCGGCTCAACGATAAAGATCATTGGCGGCGATGTATTTCAGGACATCGTCGGGCACCAGATAGCGCACGCTGAGGCCCGCGCGCAGGCGACTGACGACATAAGTCGAAGACAGCCACAGGCTGAGCATCGGCACGTCCACTATATCCACCTGCTTCAACAGCCCGGGCAGGATATTACCGTGCATGTCAGCGGCGATGTCTTCGTCAGCGCGTTTCATCACGGCAAGCCGGCAGCAGGCGTAAAGCTCTTGCGCCCGCTCCCAGGTCGGCAATGAACGCAGATTATCGCCGCCCATGACAAAATACAATTGTGCCTGCGGATATTGCGCGCGAATGATTTTGACCGTGTCGGCGGAATAATGGGGACCATTGCGATCGATATCGACGCGCGAAACACTGAAATGCGGGTTGTTGGCAATCGCGAGCTCCAGCATCGCCAATCGGTGCTTGACGGGAAGGCGAATTTCACCTTGCTTGATCGGGTGGTCAGCAACCGGCACAAAGAGAATATGGTCCATATTGAGGCTCTCGCGGCTGTATTCCGCCAGGATTAAATGCCCCATCTGCGGCGGATCAAAACTGCCGCCGAGTATGCCGATTCGTTGCGCGTTCAATCGGACCACTCCAATTCGAAATCGCCGATGAATACCGTATCGCCCGGGCGGGCGCCCGCTTTGGCAAGAGCGTCAACCAGGCCCAGCGCTTCCAGGGTCTTGTGAAAGCGGAGTACGGCCTCGTCATAATCCCAATAGGTCATCGCCGCCGCTCGCTCGATACGATCGCCACTGACATAGTATACGCCGCCTTTTACAAGCAATTCGAATGGCAGGCTTTCATCGTCCAGCTCGTATGTCGGGGCTTCTTCGATTGCCGTTTCGTCTCGACGCGGCAAGTTCGCTGCTCCTTCAAATACGCGCTGAATCAAGCGGGTCACGTTTTCCCCGGTCGCGGCCGAGATCGGCAGCGGGTCCTCAATGCCCAGCGCGATCAGGCTTTCATTCAACAGTTCCCAGTATTCGCGCGCCTCGGGCAAGTCGATCTTGTTGACGACCACAATCTCCGGTCGCTCAGCCAGCTTGTCGTCGAAAAGCGCGAGCTCGGATCTAATCTGGCTGTAGTCGGCCAGCGGGTCACTCGCGGAACCGTCCAGAATATGCACGATGATTTTGGTGCGCTGCACATGGCGCAGGAAAGCATGACCCAAGCCAAGGCCCATATGCGCGCCCTCAATGAGACCGGGAATATCGGCGAAGATGAGGTCTCTATTGTCGTATACGACGGTTCCCAGATTCGGCTCCAGGGTGGTGAAGGGATAATCGGCGATCTTGGGCTTGGCATTGCTCACCACCGACAGCAAGGTCGATTTACCCGCGTTGGGCATGCCTGCCAAGGCGACATCGGCGATCAGTTTCAACTCCAGGGTGAGCCATCGTTCGCGTCCCGGCTCGCCTTTTTCCGCCAGGCGAGGCGCCTGATTGGACGAGGTCTTGAAGTGGGAATTGCCCCGGCCGCCGCGCCCGCCCGCCGCCACCACCACTTCGTCTTCGGCGCGCGCGATATCGGCAATCAGCCCGCCGGTTTCAGCGTCGCGCACGACTGTACCAGGTGGCACGCGAACGATTAGCGTTTCGGCGTTGGCGCCGGTCTTGTTGCTTGAGCCGCCCTTGCCGCCAGCTTTGGCTTTGAAGTGAACCCGATTGCGAAAAAAATAGAGCGTGTTCAAGTTGGCGTCGGCTTTGAGAACGACGTCGCCGCCCCGCCCGCCATTCCCGCCGGAGGGTCCCCCGCGGGCAACATATTTCTCGCGGCGGAAAGCGACAATGCCATCGCCACCCTTGCCACTCGCCACGAATATCTTGGCTTCATCTACAAGCATCTTCTGATCACCATATTGATGGCGGACCTTATCAGCCTTATCAGAATACCTGAGATTGATACGGGCGTGTAGTCAAAATGAAAACGGCGATTGCCATACGGACTGCCGACGGCAAGCATGACATCGTTGCATCGTCATTTACAATTCAGTAGTAAGACCGCTCTCAGCGCAGGCAGTGGCAATTTGGCGAATACGCGAGCGGGATCAGCGGAAGGCAATTGACTTGATCGATAGAATCCAATGGCAAGGGCACGGCAGCTTTGCCATCAATGGATCGCCATTTATTCAAATCGCGCCTTGGCGGGTGGTCAAGCGCGAAACGCCGCCCGACATCATATTGATTGGCCATGATCATTATGATCATTGCTCGCCCGCCGATGTGACAAAGATCCGCGGCGAAAACACGGTGGTTATCGGCAACGGTAGCGTCGCGCGGGTCATTGAAGATACGACGGTATTAAGAGAGTGGCACAGCTTTCGCGTTGATCGCGCCAGCATAAAAGCCATGCCGGCCTATTCTCCGAGCGACCCGCGTCATCCGCCCGAGGCAGGCGGCTTGGGATTTGTGATCTCACTCGACTATTATGACATCTACTACGTTGGCGATTCGCAAATCGTGCCGGGGATGGAGCAACTGCGACCGGATATCCTGCTGCTGCCAATTGATGGATACGGACGTCTTACGGTCGATGAGGCGCTGCGTCTGGTGGACACTTTACAGCCGCGTTGGGCGATTCCATACAATTGGGGCGGCGCTGGCGAGGAAGCCACCCAGCTTGACGCGCAGAGCTTCAAGAGCCGCGTCCGCGGCCAATCAGAAGTCCTGTTGCTGCCGGTAACGCAATAGAAAGCAGCTGGGACCGCAGTTGAATATCAAGCGGCCGAGTCTACCGCGTCGGACAAAGCAATGACGCGCCCATCGCTGGTGTAAATCCGCGGTTTCTCCATCCCGCGAATGACCGACTCGCTGATGACGACCTTGGTGATGTCTTTGCGGCTGGGCGCCTCAAACATGACATCGAGCAAGCATGTCTCAATGATTGAGCGCAAGCCGCGCGCGCCCGTTTCGCGTTCGATCGCCATCTCGGCCGCCGCCTGCAGCGCCGCGGACTCGAAGACCAATTCCACATCATCGAGCGAGAGCAGATGCTCATACTGTTTGATAAGCGCGTTTTTCGGCTCGACCATAATGCGGACCAGGTCCTCAAGTTCGAGCGGCTGCAGAGCCACGATAACGGGCAAGCGCCCGACCATTTCCGGGATCATGCCGTGCTGGATCAAGTCCTCGGGCGAGACTTCGCTCAATAGATGCGCGGCCTCCTGTTCGCTGCTTTCTTGGCGGGCGCCGAAGCCGATCTTGCTCTTCATGCCGATGCGGCGACGGATCACCTCGTCAAGCCCGGCGAATGTTCCGCCTACGATGAAAAGTATGTTTCGCGTATCAATCTGCAGGAATTCCTGATGGGGATGCTTGCGCCCGCCTTGGGGCGGCACGTTTGAAAGCGTGCCTTCGAGGATCTTCAGCAGCGCCTGTTGAACGCCCTCGCCCGAGACGTCTCTCGTGATCGATGGATTGGCGTTGGACTTCCTCGATATTTTGTCGATCTCGTCAATGTATATGATGCCGCGTTCCGCCCGCGCGATATTGCCATCGGCCGCCTGTATCAAACGCAAGAGGATGTTCTCCACATCCTCGCCCACGTAACCGGCTTCGGTTAATGCGGTCGCATCGGTGATCACAATCGGCACATCAAGAATGCGCGCCAGCGTCTGCGCCAGCAGAGTCTTGCCACAGCCGGTTGGCCCCGCCAGCAAGATATTGCTCTTGTCGATCTCGACGTCCCGCGGTTCGTCAGTCGCTTGAATGCGTTTGTAGTGGTTGTAGACGGCCACGCTGAGGACGCGCTTTGCCTCCTGCTGGCCGATCACATATTCGTCGAGACGCTCCGTGATCTGACGCGGAGACAGGGTCAACTCGAAGGCGAAGTTTTCATCGGTTTCTAGCTCGTCCGCGTCTTCTTCTTTCAGCAGGTTGTGGCAGAGCTCGACGCAGAAGTTGCAGATGTAAATGTGTTCGGGGCCCGCAATCAGGCGCTCGACCTCATCGTGACTGCGATTGCAGAAGTTGCAGCGGTGCTTGATCGGCGAAAACGACACCTCAGTCTCCTTCCGTTTCGCGCCCTTCAGAGAGCAGCACGGAATCGATCAAGCCGAAATCGGTCGCTTCCTGCGCCGTCATGTATACGTCGCGGTCGGTAATATTTTCGACTTCCGCTTCGGACTTGCCCGTATGTTTGACAAAGATGTCGATGATGCGTTTCTTTAGGCGCACAATTTCTTCCGCCTGGATGACGATGTCGGAAGCTTGACCCTGAGCGCCGCCCAATGGCTGATGCATGTGGATAGTGGCGTTAGGCAGTGCGAGACGCATGCCGGGCTCGCCGGCGGAAAGCAGGACAGTGCCGAAACTCGCAGTAATGCCTACGGCTACCGTGCCAACTGGCGCCGAGATTTGCTGCATGCAATCATAGATGGCCAAGCCCGAATAGACGATGCCACCGGGCGAATTGATGTACATTTGGACGCGGCGGTCGGGTCCTTCGCGCTCCAAAAACAGCAACTGCGCGACAATAAGGTTTGCGATCTGGTCATTGATGCCGGATCCGACGAAGACGATCCGCTCCTTGAGCAGCAGCGAGTAGATGTCGTAGGCGCGCTCGCCACGGCTGCCCTGCTCAATTACCATTGGAATGACGTTATGGAAGGTATTCATTCGCAGTAAGCTGCCTTTCGTTGGTTTGAGCGAAACGTTGCGTTTGAATCAGGTATTGCCAGTTTCAGTTTCCACGTTTTCAATCGATGGCGAAAGAGCGCCCACTGGCGGCGCGTCGTCTTCGCCCTCGGGCAGGCTCGCGTCCTGCGCATCGCCTGCTGCTGACTCTTCATCGCCGCTGGCGGCGTCTTCTTCGCGATAGCGCTGCCGGCGTTCATGGCGTTGGCGCGCCCGCTCGGTATTGGCTGTCATGCGCGATTGCATCTCGTCGATCATTGCGCTTGGATCTTCGCCCACTCCTATCGCCACAAGATGTGCATTGAGATGGTTCATGACAAGCTCATTGCGGATATTGCCGCGCATCTGTGGCGTATCAAAAAGCTTGCGAATCTCCGGATTCGTTCCATAGCCGGCGATGGCGTTCAGCCGCATCTCAAGCGCTTCGTCGCTAATTTCTATCTCTTGAACATGCACAAGCTCGCGCAAGACTAGATTCTGTCGCAGGGAATGGGCTGCGCTTTCCCGGTATTGTTCGCGCAGATCGTCCCGCGTGCTATTGGTCAAGCGCAGGTATTCGTCCAAATTGAGCCGCTGCTGTTGGAGATTGCCTTCAAATTCGCGGATCATGTCGTCGATCTGTTCGTTCAGCATCAGATCCGGATACTCGATATCAGCGCCTTCTACAATCTTCCCCAGCACCTCGCCGCTGTACTGCGATCGGGCGTTTTCCAGCGCGTCTCTCGTCAGATCATCGTGGACGGATCGACGAAAGTTCGCCACATCCAGCTCTTCATCGCCGCGTTCTCGGCTGGCCCGCCGAGCGAACTCGTCATCCAATTCCGGGATAGAGATCGCCTCAATATCTTTGATCGTAACGATGAAACTGACACGCCGCCCGATGATCGTTTCTTCGGCGTCGTCATCAGGGATCGTCAATTCAAACTGGACATCGCTGCCCCGCTCGGCGCCGATCAAATTCCCGACAAATCCATGCACAAAGGGATCTTCGTTTGGATCTAGGATAATCTGCGTATTTTCGTCGTTGACGAAGGTATCGCCCATTTTCGGAATGTATGGCGCTGGCTCCTCTTCGGCGGCAGCGCTATCATCTTCCTCATCGATTTCGGCTGTCAGCGCATCCTCAGTGGGGGCGTCAGCCGCGTCTTCGGGCGGATCGCCATCGACGAATTCGCTATCAACCGCAATCGTCACTCGATGCCCCGGTCCGGCCACATCGATTTCCTCGTCCAGCACCTCGATATACCGCAGCCGCATCTGTTTTAGCGCCGCGTCGAGTTCGCTTTCGGTAACGACGGGCTCCTCGAAATCGAGCCGAACATCGAGATAGTCCTTCAAGTCGACTTCCGGCTGCAAGGGCACCGAGAACACAAAAGTTGGCTCCGGCTCTAGCTGGAAGTCATCAAAGGCGCCGGGACCATAGGGCGCCACTTCAGATTCATCCAGCGCCTGTTTGTATAGCGCATCGCCCAGATCCTCCAATGCCTCTTCGAGAACGGCGGCCTCGCCGACATGCTTCACGACCAATCCATAAGGCGCTTTGCCCTTGCGGAATCCCTTGATGCGGACCTGGCGCGAGATCTTGCGAGCGGCCTTCCGCTTGGCATCCTCCAGTTGGTTGGATTCGATTTCGATAGTGAACTGGGCTCTATGGTTTTCGATACGTTCAGTCTGCAGGTTCAAGAGACGTTCCTTGCTTCTCGCGCGAATCCCCGAGCAAAGGACCGGCGCGCAAATGGTAATATCAGACAGAAAATGCAAAGGCGCGTGGCGCGCCCAAGATGCTGAACCGAGATGAGGAAGGAGGGACTCGAACCCTCACCTCAAAGAGACATGATCCTAAGTCATGCGCGTCTGCCAATTCCGCCACTTCCTCACGGCGAAGCCTGAAGTGAATTATAGTCTTGGGCAGATAACGCTTCAAGGGGCGATGACTATTGCAACTCCACACCGGAGACATCGGAGACATCGCTGCCGCTGACCTGACCCAACACGCTGTTGATCAGCAATTGGGCAAAGCGGAAGAGCGCCTGCATTTGCGCGATCCGATCGAGATAGAGCCGCGCCAGAATTTGCTGATCGGGCGGCAGTTCGGCGATGCCGTTGGAAATGCGCTGGCGGTTTTCCTCCATCACGGCAAGAGCGCGCTCCACGTCGCGCAGTTCGCGTCCGCTGAGGAAATTGGAGAAAATTTGCCAGAAATCAGTCTCAGCTTGGTAGAATTTGCGCCGGCCGCTGGCGCCGCGCACCCAAACTTGCCGCACCATGCCCATGTGCTCAAGCGAGCGCATATTGGTGCTGACGCTGGCTTTGGATATTCCCAAGCGTCCCATCATATCGTCGAGAGAGAGCGGCTCGGCGCTGAGCAGCAGACAGCCATAGAGCTGTCCCATAACCTTGTTGAAGCCGAAGTAATCCGCCAGTTGACCCAAACCGTCCAACATGCTGTCATGCACGATTTGCAAGTCATTGGCCAGCTGTCGGCCATTTGCGCTGGTTTCGCCCGCTTCGGTGGACATCGTCATTGTCCCGCTCACTTCGCGCCGTCATTGTATCATTGCCTCGCAACGCTTACAAGCGAGCCGGCGACCCCCGCGCCCCTTGGCTCGGCAGCGGCAGGAAACGGGCGGCGCGCCCATGATCAGGCACGCTTCGCTAGCGCTTAGGACAGGGCAATGGTAAGATGATGTTAGTAGAAAGTTTCACAAACACAGCCCTAGGTTCTCAGCTTGATGTCGGCCAAGTCGCAGGCAGAAATCCCTGATATTGTCATCGGTCGCTTGCCGCTATATTTGCGCGCGCTGCGCCGCTTACAGCAAGAGAACAAGTCGGTCACCTCGTCGCATGAATTGGGTCGGCGGCTCGATATCAGTTCAGCCCAGATTCGCAAAGATCTCTCGCATTTCGGCGGCTTCGGCAAGCAGGGCACGGGATATCAGATTGAGTATCTCATCGACAAGCTGCAAGACGTATTGCAGGTCAACCAGGAGTGGCTGGTTGCTGTCATTGGTGCTGGCAATCTGGGCATAGCCATTTCGCATTATCGCGGATTCCAGGATCGCGGCTTTCGCATCGCCCATCTCTTTGACATCAGTCCGCAGAAAATCGGGGGGCGGATCGGCGAATTTGTGGTCCAGCCCGTGGACTCAATGCGCGAGATCATACGCGATGAAGACATCAAAATCGCCATGCTGGCGGTACCAGCGGAAGATGCGCAGGCGGTCGCCGATCAATTGGTGGAAGCTGGCGTACAGGCGATTCTAAATTACGCGCCGATCAACATCAATGTGCCGCCTGAGGTACAGATTCAGTATATCGACCCGGTCACGCGCCTGCAGCACATGACCTTCTATCTCGATGGGTAGCGAGTTCGGGTCGCTGTCCTTGCGCGCCAATAGAAGCCCACGCTAAAAGTAGTTGGTCTGCGCCAGCCGCCGCATGATCGCGGGGTCTTCCAGCGCTTGGCCACAGCCTACGACCACGTTGATGAGCGGGTTGTCGGCTTGGTAAACGGGCACGCCAGTCTCACGCGTCAAGTAGCTGTCGATGCCGCGCAGCAGGGCGCCGCCCCCGGTCAGGACAATCCCGCGATCAATAATATCCGATGACAGTTCCGGCGGCGTGGTGGAAAGGACAGCTTTGACGACGCTGGCGATCTGCCCCAGGGGTTCGGCCAGCGCTTCTACCACTTCGCCCGTCGTCACTCGGACGGTGCGAGGCAAGCCCGAAACGTTGTCGCGCCCTTGAATCTCCATCGTCATTTCTTGCGGTTGATCAACCGCAGCGCCGATTTGAATTTTGATCGCCTCGGCAGTGGGCTGGCCCACGGTCAAATTGTATTTGCGGCGCACGTAACTAATGATGCCATCGTCCAGCCGCAAGCCGCCAATGCGGCCGCTCTCCGCCCGGACGATGTTGTTCATGGTCAGGACGGCCGCCTCGGTGATGCCGCCGCCGATGTTGACGACCATGCCACCGGCGGGCGTGCTCACCGGCAAGCCGGCGCCTAATGCTGAAGCAAGGGGCTCCCACATCAATTGAACTTCGCGGGCGCCTGCCGCCAGAATCGCCTCGCGGACGGCGCGTTTCTCCACGCTGGTGGCGCCATAAGGCACGGACACCATCACCGACGGGCGGAACAGCCGTATGCGCCCGGCGATTTTGCCGAAAAAATATTCCAGCATCGCTTCCGTCACTTCGTAATCGGCGATGACGCCGTTCTGCAGCGGGCGCATGACCTGTATGTCTTCGTCGTCAACCCGCCCCAGCATTTCACGCGCCGGGTTGCCGAAGTCAACGATGCGCTCTTCTTCCGCCAGCAAAGCCACCAGCGATGGCTCCTGCAAAACGATGCGACCGCTGTCATAGATCAGGACATTGACCGTGCCCAGATCGACGCCGAGTCGCTTTCCGAAGCGCGCCATGGGCTTATCCTGTCTCCTCTCGGGCGACCCACTGGCTCGCCCCTACAAATATTGCAAAGCGCAATCTCTATTTTACAGCAAAACAGAAAACCCGGACCGCGATCATGGCGCCGGGTGCAGGTTGAATGGGTAATTGGATTTGGCGGATGGCGCGATCAGAGCTCGTCGCTATCCTCGTCGAGAATGCGGAGACCTGAGCCGCGGCTGCGAATCTTCTGGCTTATGCGAACAGCCAGGTTCGCCCGCCGCAGCGCCATAAGCGCGTCGCGGTTTTCGGCTTCGGTCGGCGCTTCTTCCAGCGCCTGCCGCGCCTGTTCGCGCGCTTCCTGCGCTCGCTCGAGGTCCAGCGCAAAAGAAGACTCGGCCAGATCAGCCAATACGACCACTTTGTCGGGCCGCACATCGACAACGCCGCCGTAGATGGCGAAACGTTCTTCGGCCGCGCCCTTGCGCACAATCAGTTCGCCATAGGTCAAGGTGGTCAAAACGGGCGCGTGGTTGGGCAGCACACCCATTTCGCCCTCGACGGCCGGCACCATGACGATGTCTGCCTCCGGCTCGTCAAAGACTCTGCGTTCTTGCGTCACCAGCTCAACGTGAATCGGCATTGGCGCCTCCTAAGCGGCGTCGCGGCTTTCGAAGCGTTCCAGCACATCGTCGATCGCGCCGCACATGTAGAAGTCCTGCTCGGGAATGTGATCGACTTCGCCGTCCAAAATCATGCGGAAGCCGCGGACGGTATCCTTGATCGGGACATAGCGACCGGCCTGCCCGGTGAACTGCTCGGCGACGTACATGGGCTGGCTGAGGAAGTTTTCCATCTTGCGCGCGCGCGCCACCAGCACCTTATCGTCATCGGATAACTCTTCGACGCCGAGGATGGCGATGATGTCCTGCAAGTCCTTGTAACGCTGGAGCACCTGCTGCACTTCACGCGCCGTGCCGTAATGATCCTCGCCGACGACTTCCGGCTGGAGGATATTGCTCGTGCTCGCCAGGGGATCGACGGCGGGGAAAAGACCGCGCGCGGCGATGGATCGTTCCAGCGCGATTGTGCTGTCCAAATGGGTGAATACGGCGACCGGCGCCGGATCCGAATAGTCATCGGCCGGCACATAGACCGCTTGCATCGATGTGATGGAGCCGGACTTGGTCGAGGTGATGCGCTCTTGCAGCATGCCCATCTCTTCACCGAGGTTGGGTTGATAACCGACGGCTGAGGGCATCCGCCCCAACAGCGCCGAGACTTCCGCGCCGGCCAGGGAATAGCGGAAGATATTGTCGATAAATATGAGCACGTCACGACCCTGGTCGCGGAAGTATTCGGCCATGGTCAAGCCAGAGAGACCGACGCGCAGACGCACGCCGGGAGGCTCATTCATCTGCCCGAAAACCATCGCCAGCTTGTCCAGCACGTTCGCTTCTTTCATCTCGTGATAGAGGTCGGTGCCTTCACGCGTGCGCTCGCCGACGCCAGCGAAGACTGACAAGCCGTCATGCTGGGTAGCGATAGAATTGATCAACTCCTGAATCGTAACCGTTTTCCCAACGCCGGCGCCGCCAAAGATGCCGGTCTTGCCGCCCTTGGTCATGGGCGCGACCAAGTCAATCACTTTCATACCGGTCTCAAAGACCTCGATCGTCGGCGACTGATCTTCAAATGAAGGCGCGTCGGCATGGATAGGACGGCGTTCGGAGTCATCGGGCACAGCTTCGCCCATATCGATGGGACGCCCCAATACATTGAAGATGCGTCCCAAGGTCGGGTCGCCAACTGGCACGGCGATTGGCTGACCGGTCGCGAAAGCCGCCGCGCCGCGGGCGAGACCGTCGGTGGAGTCCATCGCCACCGTACGCACGGCGCTCTCCCCGAGATGCAATTCAACCTCCAGTATCAGATTGTCTTCATCTTCGCGCGGGACTTCCACCGCGTCGAAAATATCTGGCAATGCTCCGGCCGGGAATTCCACGTCCACCACATTTCCCAGCACCTGGGTTACCGTTCCTTGCATTTCCGCCATTGCTTCTACTCCTTAATTGGATGCCTGGCAGGCAGAGGCGATTCGCACCCCTCAGGCGTCCTGCAGTTGTTCTCTCATTTCGTTGCCGTCTAGGATGTCGGCTGCGGTTTTGTCGATCGCCTGCTGCAAGGCATTGGCGCCGCCGACGATATCAAGAATCTCGGCGGTGATTTCCGCCTGACGCGCCTTGTTGTATTGCAGGGTCAGGTCCGCGGTCAGCTGCGTGGCGTTATCAGTCGCGTTCTTCATCGCCGCCATGCGCGCCGCGTGCTCGCTGGCTTGCGCTTCCAACAGCGCCTGATAAAGCTGCAGCTCCGTGAAGCGCGGCACGATCTCATCGACAACGGCGGTCGCGCTCGGTTCATATTCGTAGTTCTGCGCGCCATCAGTGACGATCGCGACGTCCTTGACATATTCGGCAGCGACTTGTTCGGCCACGGTGTGGGTTGTCAGCGGCAGCCAGCCCAGCACGGCCGGACGCTGCGCCAGCATATTGATAAAGTCGGTGTAGGCTATTAGCACTTCGTCAACCTCGCCATCGAGGTAGGCGTCCATGGCGATGCGCGCTATCGGCGTGATGTCCGCTACCTTGGGTTCCGCCGCCATGTCGGTGAAGGAGGCGACGATATTAGCGCCGAGGCGAGCCAGCGAATCGCGGCCTTTGCGCCCGACAGTAACATAGTCGACCGGTTTGCCCAGCCGCGTTTCAAAGCGCTGCGCGACTCGCAGGATATTGGTGTTATAGGCGCCGGCCAGCCCGCGATCGGAGGTGATGACGACAACCATCACGCGATTGATTTCTTCCCGCTCGGTCAGCAAGGGATGCAGCGGCAGGTTCTTGCTGGCGGCCTGCACGTTAACCAGGATCTCCCAAGCTTTCTCGGCATAGATTCGGCTAGCCAGCACACGCGCCTGCGCCCGTCGGACGCGCGATGCCGATACCGCTTCCAGCGCCCGCGTAATCTGGGCGATGTTTCGAACGCTGCGAATGCGGTTCTTGACTTCGCGAAGCGTGGGCATCTAGCGTCTCCTTTCTTCAAACATACGCGACACTAAGACCAAGCCTCGTTGAAGGTCGAAATAGCTGAATCGAGCTTCACCTGAATCTCGTCCCCAGCCCGTTCGTTGCGATTTTCGCGGATGAATTCGCCCGTATCGGAGAATTGCGTGCGGAAGGAGCGCAGGAATTCTTCTTTCCAAGCCAGCATTCGCTCGACCGGGACTTCATCGGTCAAGCCGCTGGTGCCGGCGTAGGTCAGCGCCACCTGATCTTCCAGCGACAGCGTTTGATATTGCACCTGCTTGAAAAGCTCGGTCAAGCGCAGGCCGCGATCGAGCTGCTGCTGCGTCGCCTTGTCGAGGTTGGAGCCGAATTGGGCGAATGCAGCCAAGTCACGGAATTGCGCCATCTGCAATTTCAAACCGCCGGCGACATCCTTCATCGCGCGCGTTTGAGCGGCGCTGCCAACGCGGCTGACGCTGATGCCGGTGTTAAGCGCTGGCCGCAGGCCCGCGTTGAAGAGCTCCGACTCGAGATAAATCTGACCGTCGGTGATGGAAATGACGTTTGTGGGAATGAATGCCGATACATCGCCCAGCAGCGTCTCGATGACGGGCAGCGCGGTCAAGCTGCCGCCGCCGCGTTCATCGCTCAATTGGGCGGCGCGCTCAAGCAAGCGGCTGTGCAAATAGAAAACGTCGCCGGGGAATGCCTCCCGCCCCGGCGGCCGCCGCATGAGCAGTGATACCTGCCGGTAGGCATTGGCATGCTTGGAGAGGTCGTCATAGATGACGAGCGCGTCCATGCCATTCTCCATGAACCATTCGCCGATGGCGCAGCCGGAATAGGGCGAAAGATACTGCAGCGCCGCCGCGTCGGATGCCGAAGCGACCACGAGGGTGGTGTAATCCATCGCGCCTTCACGCTCCAAAGTCTCGCGGATGCGCGCCACCTCGCCGCGGCGCTTGCCGATGGCGACGTAAATGCAATACATGTCCTCGCCCTGCTGATTGACTATCGTGTCAAGGGCTAGCGCCGTTTTGCCAGTCTGACGATCGCCGATGATCAACTCCCGCTGACCGCGGCCGATCGGGATCATGGTGTCAATGGCGAGGATGCCGGTCTGTACCGGGCGGTCGACGCTGCGGCGTTCCATTACGCCGGGGGCGATGCGCTCGATATTGTAGTATTCATCGAATTGTACGGGCCCGCGGCCGTCAATCGGCTGGCCCAAGGCGTCGACGACACGGCCGACCAATCCCATGCCGACGGGCACAGAGGCGATACGGCCGAGCGCGCTGACGGTGTCGCCCTCTTGAATGTCATCGTAGGCGCCCATGATGATGACGCCGACGTTGTCTTTCTCCAGGTTAAAGGCGATGCCGGCAATGCCATTCTCGAATTGCACCAGTTCGTTGTAGCGCACATTGTCGAGGCCCGATATGCGGGCGATGCCGTCGCCGACCTCTTCGACGTAGCCGACCTCGACTGACTCAAGCTTGCCGATCTCGATATCTTTTATCTGTTCCAGAATCGAATCGTAGATATTGTCCGCCATTCGCAGGCTCCTTGCCTTAGTCTAACTATCTGGGCGTTCCAGTTCACCCGACGGGCGTTGAATTCGCAACTGCTGTTTATTCAGCCAAGCGCGTCTAACGCACTGGGCACCAAGACAGGACCGAAGAAACTCCGTGTCATTGTAGCCCAAAGACCGGCGCTTGTCTATATTTTCACAAATGGATTTCGCTGTGAAATTCTTATTCGAGCAAAGCAAAGCCAAAGGCCTCGCCTCGTTTAGCCGTGCCGCTTTTAGTCGGGCTTCGAGCCCAGCGCTTGCGAACGCCGGTATGCCGCCCAGACGCCTTCCGACAGCACCGTTCTCAAGCCGCCCTTCTCCATCTCGTGCAAAGCGGCCGCCGTCGTGCCGCCCGGGCTTGTCACTTGATTGCGCAGCTGCGCCGGGTGCAAGCCGGAATGCCGCGCGTACTGCACGGATCCTAGCAAGGTCTGCGTCACCAGCTTCTCGGCGTCGCGCCGCGCGAATCCCATGTGAACCCCGGCGTCGACCAGCGCTTCCATGAACATAAATACATAGGCGGGTCCCGAGCCGCTGAGCGCAGTCGCCATGTCGAGGAAGCGCTCGTCGTCGGCGTAGATATGCTCGCCCATCGCCCCCAGCACAGCCTCCGCTTGCGCCCGCGCTTCGGCGCCAACATCGGGAGAGGCGGTCCAGACGGTGATCCCGCTGCCGATTTGTCCCGGCGTATTGGGCATTGATCGAACGACGCGCACGTTTAAGAGGTTGTCCGAAATCGTCGCTATCGGCACACCGGCGACGATGCTGAGGATCAGTCGCACGCCATCGACTTGCCCGCGCAATTCCGGCAGCACAGCGCCCATCACCTGCGGCTTTACCGACAGCACCAATACATCAGCGCCGCGCGCCGCTTCTGCATTGCTGGTGGTGATGTGGATGCCGTAACGCGCGCGCAGGTCATCCAAATGCTCCATGCGCGGATCAGCCGCCACGATGTTTTCCGGCGCAAGCAAGCGCTGCTTCAGCAAGCCCTTGATCATCGCCTCGCCCATCACTCCGGCACCGATAAACGCCGTCTTTTCACCGTTGAACGCCATACCTATACCCTAATTCCTTCGCTCGTCTTGATCAAAGTGACGGCTGAGCAAGTAGAAACTGCGCCGCCTGTTTTCAAAATGGCCGCTGACAAAATCAGTGACGATATAGCCGGCCGCCAACATTCGAGGAAAAACATCGCGGATATGATAGCGCCAAACATCGGCCAGCCCGCGATCGTCGGCTTCGAGCTGGCGGAAGTCGCCCGGGATTTCGACCAGGGCGAATGTGGAAAGCGGCACATCGGTCATGCGCCGCGGTCGGAGCCAATGATGCGAGACATCGGCTCGGTTCACGATCGGCGCATTGACATCGAAATACTGCTGAAGCGTCAATGCGCTGCCCGCGCCTTTCGCGCGCTCTTTGACGCGGCGCTGCGTCACCCACCATTCAACGACCAGCCTGTCAGATCGCAGGCTTTCCCGCTCTTCGAGCCCAAAAAAGTTGGTCTCGTAGCGTTGGATCACAGCGCCGAGCTTGCGTATGTTGAGGTGCGCATTCGGCGCCAGCAGCGGATCGACCGTCCAGGTCACCAATCGGATAGCGTGCTTAATCGCGAGATCGCGCTGCGCCATCTTCAGGCGGAAGCCGATGTTCCGCCGCCGATATGCGGGCAGAACGACCATCCGTTTCGACATGATGAGCAAGTTCGCCATCGCTGGCCTGGCATCTGGCGCGTCGACATCGATATCGGTCCCGATGAAGCCCATCAGCAAGCCCACGAGCCTGTCTCCATCATAGGCGCCCAGGACATGCCCGCCATAATGAGAAATAGAATGCAACACGTTTCGCGGCACCAGGTTTTCCGCGTCTTGTCCCCAATACGACTTCTGCAATTCGACCGCCTGGTCGTGCTGCGCCGCGCCAAGCAGACGCCTGATTTCGATTTCGCCCATTGGTCCCTTCCCACTACGTCAAACGGGGCGCGGCCGCCGCCGGAAAGAATCTCGCAGCAGACCGATGAAATGCGCTCGTTGGGGCAAATAACTCAGCAAGGTTGATTCAAAACGACGCGGTTGGAAGCCAAAATAGTCATAGGTGCTTCCGAGCGGCGCGGTCCGGTTCGCCGCCAGAATATCCAGCCACTGCGCCGTCATGAGCGAACGCGGCAAAACACGGCTATAAACGGCGGTGATCCAACGCAAGAGATAGGGAGGAACCGCGATAACCAGGCGCCGCATCCCGGTCACGCGCATGACTGTCAAGATCAGGTCCCGCAGCGACATATATTCGGGCCCGCCAATCTCGATGGTTGAATCCACAAGTCGAACCCTATCGAGCGTAAGATATAAGGCTTCAACAAGATCGTCAACATACATAGGATGCAGGACGACCTCGCCATGGCCGGGCATAAGAAAGAAGGCGGGGTTGATCCGCAGCATGCTGGCGATATGGTTGACAAAGGCGTCATCGGGCGCGAAAACGATGCCGCTTCGAATTATCGTGTAGGCGACGCCGCTGTTGCGCAAGAGATCCTCAACTTCGCCCTTGACGCGATGCAGGGTGTATGCCGACGAGGGCGCCGCTCCCAAATGGCTTAGCGTGATGACTCGCCCGACCCGCGCCGAGCGCGCGACAGCGGCCAGGGTACGGGCGCCAGCCAGTTCGACCCTTTCAAGGTCGCGCCGGCGGCCCCACCACTGTGAGTTCTCCAAATGGATGACGGCGTGGCAGCCGGTCACGGCGCGGAAAAATGCTTCTTCATCGGCGACTGTGCCGGCGAAGAGCGCTGGCGCGTTCGGATCACCCGTGTCCCAGGGCAGGCTCCGCAACCGTCTTTCCGGCAGCAGCACGCGCGTGGGTACGGATTCTCGCATCAGCCGCCGCACCAAATGTCGCCCCACTAGTCCGGTCGCGCCGGTTATCAGGATCATGCTGGTTTCAAACTTCCTGCAGAATGACTTGCCCCTGCTCCTGGGTTGCCTATGTGGGATAATGAAGCAGGAATTATAGGGGGCATTGTGTCGACTGTAAAGCAACGGAACGGCGCGCGCAGTGTTACAATGAGTGGGGAGCGACGCCGTTGAGCGCGGCCGGCGGGAGGGTCGTTTGGATAAAAGACGGATCGTCATTACGGGCATGGGCATCATTTGCCCGACCGGCAACAATGTAGCCGAAGCCTGGTCAAACACCGCGGCCGGCAGTAACGGCATCAGCTTTATCACCCGTTATGACCGCCAGTTGACACAGAATCAGCTCGCCGGCGAAGTCAAAGACTTTGAACCGGATGCGATATTCGGCCGCAAGGAGGCGCGGCGAATGGATCGGGTCGCTCAGTTCGCGCTTGAAGCCAGTCGGCAAGCGATGGAAGACAGTGGACTGACGATCACAAGCGATAACATGTATGAGGTCGGTTGCATCATCGGGTCGGGGGTCGGCGGCATCAATTCTTTCGTCGAATCGCAGCAAGGCATTGACAGACGAGGCCATCGAGGCATCAAGCCGATGGCCATCCCCAAGATATTGAGCGACAGCTGCTCCGGCACCGTATCCTTGAATTATAATTTGCGCGGCCCCAATCATTGCATCGTCACCGCTTGCGCTTCCGGCAATAACGCAATAGGTGAAGCCATGCATATCATCCGCCGGGGAGACGCCACCGCCATGGTGGCTGGCGCATCCGAAGCGGCCATCGTGCCGCTATGCGTTGCCGGCTTCAACAATATGACCGCCTTGAGCCGAAACGACGATCCGGAAACAGCTTCGCGACCATTTGACTTGAATCGGGACGGATTCGTTCCGGGCGAGGGCGCCGGCGTTCTGGTGCTTGAAGCGCTGGACCACGCCCTAGCGCGGGGAGCCACTATTTACGCGGAGCTATTGGGTTATGGTCATACATCGGACGCCTATCACATCACCGCGCCGATGGAGAGCGGCGAAGGCGCGGCGAAAGCGGTCGAGTTTGCGCTGCGAGACGCCGACCTAAGGGCGGACGAAATCAACTACATTAACGCTCATGGAACGAGCACGCCGTTGAACGATACAGCTGAAACCAATGCGCTTAAGCGCGCGCTGGGCGAAACGGTCTACAACATTCCGGTCAGCTCGACGAAATCCATGACCGGCCATCTCCTTGGCGGAGGCGCGGCGATAGAAGCGGTTTTCACAATTATGGCGATCCGCGAGAAATTCATCCCGCCAACCATCCATTTGGAAGCGCCGGATCCCACCTGTGATTTGAATTATTTGCCCAACACGGGCTGCCGGCACGAGGTCACGAATGCGATGTCGAACGCTTTTGGTTTCGGCGGGCACAACGCGGTTGTGATATTTGGTGAATATCAGGACAATGGCAGCGTTTGACAGGAGCAGCAACCCCAGTCCGGCAGCGGCTGTGCGACATGCGCATGTCATCGGTTGGGGCATGGCGGTGCCGGAAACGGTCATGACCAATGATGACCTTTCGGCATTCGTGGAAACCAACGACGATTGGATCTATGCACGCACCGGCATCCGTCAACGCTTCATCGCCGATGAAGGCGAATCAACGGCGACCTTGGCGTATCGCGCGGCGCAACACGCGCTGGAAGTGGCGGACATTCTACCGACCGACCTTGACCTGATTGTCGTCGCCACATCCACGCCGGAAAACATATTCCCCAGCACCGCGAGCCTGGTTCAGGACTGGCTTAACGCCCATGACGCCGGCGCCTTTGATTTGAGCGCGGCTTGCTCTGGATTTGTCTATGCCCTGAATATGGCTTCTGATTCCATACGAGCCGGTTCGATCGACGCCGCCCTGGTCATTGGCGCCGAAACCATGAGCCGGATATTGGATTGGCAGGATCGCAGCACTTGCATCCTTTTCGGAGACGGCGCCGGCGCGGTGGTCTTGCAGGCCAGCGATGCGCCGGGCGGCGTATTGTCAAGTGTATTGCGCTCTGACGGCTCGGGCGGCGATCTGCTCGCGATTCCCAGCGTCGGCAGCATTGACGCCAACGAGTCGCTCGCCGGCGCCAACGGCAGCAAGCTCTACAAGATGTCGATGGCTGGAAGCGAGGTCTTCAAGTTTGCCACGCGGGTCGTAAGCGAAAGCGTTGGTCAGGCATGCCATCTCGCCGGCGTTAACGTGAGCGACGTCAATCTGGTGATCCCCCATCAAGCCAATCTTCGCATCTTGCAAGCATCTGCCAGAAAGCTTGGCATCGATGCTGACAAGTTCATGAGCAATGTCGAGCAGTACGGCAATACATCGGCCGCGTCTATCCCGATCGCGCTTTGCGAGGCGATTGAGCAGAAACGGATACAGGACAAAGATCATATTGCGCTGGTGGGTTTTGGCGGCGGCTTGACTTGGGCCTCTATGATCATTCGCTGGGGTATTCCCAAGCCGAGCGAGCAGCAGGGATCACTTCTCAATCGGCAGCGCCGACACGTGCAATATCGCATCGCCAAATGGCGTTCGCGCTCACGCCGCTGGCGCCGCCGCGTCAATAGCAAAGTGCGCGACTTGCAATCTTGAAGCGCTCGTCTCTTGGCAAGCTCGCAGCCCCGATTCGTCGCCGCATAAAAGCTGTTGGCTGCTCGTCCAGGGCAGGACTTGGGCCGCTTAGCGAACGGGCGTCAGCGTCGGCAGCGGATCAGAAATGTAGATATGCACCATACATGAGGCTTTGAGCGCGTTGGTGATGTCAAAGACCATCAGACGAAACTGATATTCGCCGGCCTCGTAAGGCGCGGGCACGAACTGGCCGAATTCCGCGCGCTCTCGAACTTCCACATGCTGTTCATCTATGACTTGAAAGCTGCCCAGGGTGCTTGGACCGTTGATCTCAATCGAGGCGTATGAAAACTGATCGGTGAAGACGGTGCCAATCACAGGTATTGGCTGGAAAACGCGCATGCCATTTCCAGGAATCAGCAGTTGGGCTTCGGCCTTATCGCAGCCCTCCGGCGGGTCGGAGGGAATGATGGTGCCGACCGGCGTGGGCGTCGGCACAGGCGTGGCTAGAATCTGATTGGCCGCCCCGGCTGAACGCGGCAGCGCGACTGGATCAATGCCGAGATCAGATGCTGGCGGCGCCGGGACCGGCGTTTGGAAGTCGCCATCGTCCATCCGCGCGCCAGCGACAAGCGCTTCAATCTGGCGATCTTGCAACAGCTCCGGCACGATCACCGCTTGCACGCCAGCAACGATGACAGCCAGTTCCAGCAAAAAGATGATCGCCGTAATGGCGTTTGTTCGCCGATAACGCGAAAGTTCGCGTTCTAATTCAAAGTAAGTGGAACGGTATTCTTCCCGATGTATGATATACCGCCTCAGCGCAAACAGGATGCCAGCGGCGATCAAGAAATAGATGCCGATGGCGACCTGGTCGATTAGCGCGATAACGGCTGTCATACTGGGAAATTGCTGAGCAGTCCTTTCAGTATCGCAATCAGGCGCGGGACGATAATCTCGCCGGCCTCCAAGACCTCTTCATGATTGGTTTCCAAGTCGGTGTCGACCGCATCAATCGTTTGGTTGGTGATGCCGGAACAAGCCATGACACGCATGCCGGCGTGACGCGCTACCAGCACTTCGTTGACGGTTGACATGCCCACGGCATCGCCGCCCAAAGCGCGGATCATTCGAATCTCCGCGGGCGTCTCGAAGAAGGGACCGGACAAGCCGCAGTAGACACCGCTATGCAGCGGAATTGCCTGGTCGCGCGCCACTTCCAGCGCTCGCCGTCGCAGTCGCCGGTCATAAGCCTGGGACATGCCGACGAAACGAAGGCCGAGCGCGTCATCGTTTGGACCCATGAGCGGGTTTGCGCCCGCCATCCCGGGCAGATTAATATGATCCTCGAGCAGCATCAAATCGCCAACTTGATAGCCCTTGTTCACGCCACCGGCGGCGTTCGTCAGAAGCACGCTGTGAATGCCCAACTCCTTCATCACGCGTATGGGAAAAGTCACTTCAGCCATCGTGTAACCTTCGTAGAAGTGGGCGCGCCCCTGTTGGGCGGCGACAGTTTGCCCTTCCAATTCCCCAATGATGAGGTTGCCCTGATGCCCTTCCACAGTGGAAGCGGGCCAGCCGGGGATTTCGGCGTATGGAATGACGGCGCTATCCACCAGCTCGTCGGCCAGCTTGCCCAAACCGGAGCCAAGCACCAGCCCGATCGTCGGGCGCAAGGATGAATACGACTGGACGACCGAAGCGGCGCGCTGGAAATCAACTTGATTGTACAAATGATTACTCCCGACCTTACCTGCCTGCTGGGAATGGCCGCGCTTCCGACTGCGATCCACTGCCAAGCTCAATTCTGAATGGATACCTGAGACACAGAGGAATCCTCGTTAGCGTCATATTAACACAAGATATTGTTCTCCGATATAATGTGGGCAACGGACAGATCTACCAGAATGAGTCGTCATCAGTGAACGATCTGCGCCGGCAGTTTCGCGCGGCCGCGGTTCTCATTTTTATTGTCGTGCCGATCGGCATAGCCGGCTTCGCTCTTATCGAAGGCATGTCCGTCTTTGACGCGATATATCTAACCATCATCACGCTGACGACCATCGGTTACGGAGATTTTACGCCGAAGACTGAACTCGGGAGGCTGTTCACGCTGGTGCTTGTCGGCGCTGGAATGAGCGCCCTGCTTTTCTTCCTTTCCTCCTCATTCGCGCTGCTTTTCAGCTCCGAAGCGATGACCCGCCGGCGTCTCTTCCAGGCCAGGAAAAAGATCGGCAAGCTCAACCGACACTATATTATTTGCGGCACCGGCGAAATGGTCGACAAGACGATTGGTTACGTTTTGCATGGCGCCGAAATCCGGCGCAAGCAACACCAGCAGGGCCTCTACCAGCCGCTGGAGAATTGGCTGAAACGCCTGTTTGGGCCAGCGGAACGCGGTCGTTTTCTTGCCCTGCACAGGCTGATTTACCGTCTCTTCCTCTTATACCACCATGTCTTTGTGGACCACGTCACCCTGCTCGACTTATTGGTCGTTGTCACTGACGATGAAGAATATGCCGAGCACCTGCGCGCCGCTGGCATCCTCGTGATTGATGGCGATCCAACAGACGATGATGATTTACTTTCCGCTGGAATCGCCCGGGCGCGGGCCATCATGGTCGTGCTCAACCAGGATACCGAAAGCTTGCTGACCGTGTTGACGGCGCGCAACCTGAACCCGCGGCTATACATCACCGCCGCCGCCGTTGAAGAGGAACTCAAACGTAAAATGATCAAGGCGGGCGCGAATGTTGTCCTGGCGCCTTATGAAGTGGCGGCGCAATTCCTCAACAGCGCGACGCTGCGGCCAGCGGTGAACGACTTCTTCAGCAGCATTCTCTTTGAGCAAGATCGACATCATCAGATTACGCAGCTGGAGCTGGAAGACAACTCGCCCTGGATCGGGCGGCGCATAAACGACCTTGCTCTAAACGAGAGATACAATGCGGGAATCCTGGGTATACGGCTGGAATCGGGCGATTTCGCGCATACGGCTGGCGGCCGGCGGCTGCTGCAGGAGGACGAAATTCTGCTGGTCGTCGCGCCTGGCCCGATGGTTCCTATCCTTCAGCATGATTGCCGACCGCAAGGCCGGGACGAGATGCGCTTCGCCAGTTTCCAGCGGTTGGTCCCGACGCGCGAATCCAAGAGCCTGGACGAGGTCTACAGCCTTGAGGAAAGCGAGGCTGTTGTCGACACGATGGCGAAGCATTTTGTCATCTGCGGCAACGACCATATCATCCAGAGCGCGGTGCGCTTTCTTGATCCAGCGCGTCCTTTCGTTCTAATCAGCAACGATAACGAAGTCACTGAGCGTTGGCGGCAGCGCGGTTTCCGCGTGATTCATGGCGATCCAGCCCAGGAATCCACGCTGAAGAAAGCCGGCGTCAAACGGGCGCAGGCAATCATGATTTCGATTCAGGACAAGGCGGCTGCCGTTCTGTCCGTCTTGTCGGCGCGCTCCATCAGCAAATCGCTGCTGATATCCGTCACCGCCACGACCGACGACATGATAGAAAAGCTGCGGCGTTCTGGCGCCGATCGCGTCGTCAGCCCCTTTCATGTCGCCGCGCAGTTCGTGTTGCTCTCGACCACGCGACCGGAAATCGCCGACTTCCTGCAACATGTGCTCTACAACGAAATCACCGGGCTCGAGACGGCCGAACTCTACATGGAAAACGATTCGTCCTGGATTGGCAAGACGATTCGCGAACTGGCGTTAACCATGCGTTATCGCGCAAGCGTCGTTGGCGTGCGCCGCGCCAATCGCCGGGAATTCGTTTATACGCCTCCGCCTGAGCACCTGGTGCAGCCGAACGAAGTGTTGATCGTCATCACACCGATGGAATACTTTGATGAAATGCGCGCCAACGCCACTGGAGACAAGGATAAGCGACCAGCCACCTTGCGGCTGGATGTCGACATAACCGCCAGCGGGGCTTGGTCGAGAGATATGATCCGCGAGTTGATTCAGCAGGGGGACAGCGGTTAGCGGCCGCGGTGGACCAGCCGCGCGTCGAGGCGGTCCGAACGATGGAGAGGCCGGCGCCCTAGATCATGAAAGATGCTGTCGCTATCGACATTCAGGAAAGTAATGTCGGCGAGAAAGCGCTGGGCGATGGCGCGGAAGTCGCTCTGGCGCGGCATCTTGAGCAAATCCTGCCAATAGCGCTTACCAATGAGAACCGGATATCCTGAGCGCATCCGGTAGCTGGGCACGATGAATTCGCCGTCCCCGCGCGCATAGGCGGCCAAGATGTGATAAATCACTTTCGGCTGCAGGCGCGCTTGATCGCCCGGCACAACCAGCACCGCCGACAGCTCTTCCGGCAACGCGCGCAGCCCAGCTTTCAGCGCGGTCACTGCTCCGCCCGCCTGATGCGCCCGATCATGTATCGTCTTTACTCCGAGCGGTCGGGTCGCCGCCCGCACTTCAGACGCCCGCCGGCCCGTAACCAGTCGAATGTGATCAATGCGCGAGCGAAGGACCCTTTCCGTTATCTGTGCGACGGCGGCTCGGCCCCGGTCGGCTGGCCGCAGCATCCTGTCGCCATCCTTGCAGGGCGATTCTCCGGTGGCGAGCACGAGCGCCCCGACCCGCCGCTGCAATTCAAATACGGGTTCGGCGCCGCGCACCGCGCCCAGCGCGACCGCGTCGATCCGCGCGCTCTGCAAACTCAGCCTGGCGATCATCCGCGCCCGCCCGCGCATGAATCCGCCTTCCGGCGTCTGGTTCAGATAGACAATGACGCGGGCCTCCGCCGGGACACCGCGCAAACCGAGCTTTTCATCACGCAGCACCTGCGCCAGCCATGGCGATTTGACCGGGCTGTTCTCGACGAATCCGTAGCGGTCTATCATCGCCGCCGGATTGTAGATGTGGTCGCTATCGAGCGGCAAACCCAGAGCGCGGAGGGAAGCGACCGAAATCACAAGCGACGTCTCCAAGGGAATCTGGGGTTCATCGGCGAGGGGCGCCTTGAATGGCATGCCGGCCGCGTCGTCGGATTCGACGAGCAGGATATCCGAGTCGACGCTGTCCAGCAGCTGCCTGGTCCATTCGACTGGCGGACCGTAAACGTAGCCGCTGCGAATCTGTTCATGGAGCAAAACGAACTGGTGCTCGGTCAGCGCCTCCGAGATCGCCTGAGGAGCGGCGCCGGCGGCCATCGTGCAGGGAAACAAGTCCAGCTGATCGGTTGAGAGTCTGGTGGTGGTCGTCGCCAAGACGCGCCAGCCGGCTTCAGCCAGCTCATAGCCCAAGCCGACCATCAGCGATGTCTTGCCGCCCGCGCCGATGAAAGCGACAACATCGCCTGGCGCCACATCAAAAGCTTGCTCGAACCGCATCGACTTTTCCCAGATGACGTTCGGCCGCGAACAGGGCGGGCCGATTCTTGACGAGACCTCAATAGCTTGACAGGCTCAATGATAACATGAAAGCGAGGAAGCGTGCTTGATGCTTTTGAGAATGCGCGCTTAAGCGAATCTCGGCGATAGACGGTATTCCGCGTCTGCCGGTCAGATGGCGCCGATGCCGCGCTCGCGCAGCGCCCCGAGCACCTTCTGCGCCGTGAATGGCTGGGAATCGATCCAGACGCCGGTCGCGTCATAAATCGCCGCAGCGATGGCCGGCGCCAAGGGAAGAAAGGGCATCTCCGCCATGCCCCGCACTCCCCATGGTCCGATGGGATCGGGATTCTCCAAGATGACGGATTTGATCCGCGGCGGCACATCAAGCGATGTCGGAATCAGATATGTGGAGAGGTAGGGATTGAGTATTCGGCCTTCATCGGAAACGAGGTATTCCATCAGGGCGTAGCCTTGAGCCTGCACGATCGCGCCTTCAATCTGCCCCTGCAGCTGCTGCGGATTGATGACCTTGCCCACATCGTTGGCGCAGACGACTTCCAGCAGCTGCACCTGACCGGTCTCGATGTCGACTTCAACCTCGACCGCTTCGGCGACGTAGCCATAAGCGAAGTTTGGCTTTGCCCGTCCAGTCTCCGGATCGAATGGCGTCGTCTCTGGCGGATGATACATGAATTCGCCCAGGGCCGGGCGCTCTTCGTCCTGCCACTTGCGCAGCGCGATCTCGGCGGCGCCGCGGATGGCGTTGCCGGACATGAAAGTAAGACGCGAGGCTGATGCGCTGCCCGCCGACCCGGATGAAGCGGTGTCGGAGGCGACAATCTCAACCTTGTCAAAGGGCATGCCGACGGCGTCAGCCGCCATTTGACTAAGCGCTGTATGCGCCCCCTGCCCAACATCGGCGCCGGCATGGTAGAGGATCACCTTTTCGATTTCGGCGCTCCCGCGCAACTCGATGCCGGCCCAGCAATGCTCGGGAAAACCAAAGCTGAAGCCGACATTCTTGAAGCCGCCAGCGATGCCACGACCGCGGCGCAGATGTCGATCGCCCGGTTGCGGCGCCGCGCTCAGCCTCCAGCCAGCTTCAGAGCGCCCCCACCAGGACTCGCGTCCGCAGGCTTCAAACACTTGCGGCATGGTCACGCCAGCGGGAAAAGGCGTATCGACCGAGCCGATGCTTCCTTCGCGGATGCTGTTCTTCAGGCGGATCTCCAGCGGATCCATCTTCAGCGCGGCCGCCAGGCGATTCATTTGTCCTTCGGCGGCGAACAAGGCTTGTGGCGCGCCAAAGCCGCGAAATGCCCCCGACGGGATATTGTTGGTGTACACCGTATAGGTATCAACATGGACATTGGGAATCTCGTAAGGTCCGGTGACGGTCAACTGGGCGTTGCCAAGCACCTTGTTTGAGGTGTAGTTGTAAGCGCCGGCGTCGCCAATCACTTCGGCCGAGGCGGCGGTCAGCAGCCCGTCCGCGGTGGCGCCCCATTTCGCGCGCACCTTGATCGGATGCCGCTTGTGATGATAGAGGATGGATTCTTCCCGGTTCCATTGAATTTTAATCGGAAGCCGCAGCTTCCAGGCCGCCAGCGCCAGAATGATCTGCACCGTCATATCTTCGCGGCCGCCAAATGCGCCGCCGATAGCCGGATAGATGACGCGCACTTTTTCGGGCGGCAAGTCCAGCGCATGATAGATCTGCTCTTGATCTTCGTGCGTCCACTGGCCCGCGACCAGGACGGTCACTCGATCTTCTTCGTCAATGTAGGCGAGGCCCGCTTCCGGCTGCAAATAGGCGTGTTCTTGCCAGGTCGTTTCGTATTCGCCTTCTACTACGACCTCGGCGGCCGCCCAGCCCGCTTCCATATCACCGCGGCGAATGCGATACCGCGTCACCAGATTGCGCGGACTATCCGGATGGAGTTGGGGCGCGGTTTGCGCCATCGCCTCTTCCGGATCAAAGACGGCGGGCAGATCCTCATATCGCACGTCTATCAGATCCAGCGCCTCCTGCGCGATCGCGTCGGTCTCCGCCACGACAGTCGCCACCATATCCATATAACAGCGCGCGATATCCGTGCCCGCCTTTGCCCCGCCGGGACCACAAAGCACGGGCTGATCTTTAATCACGAGCCCGTATTCGTTAATCGGCACATCATGGCTGGTGAAGACTCGGGCGACGCCCGACAGGGCCTCGGCTTTGCTGGCATCGACGTCTACGACGCGGGCATGGGCGCGCTCGCTGAATTTGACGCGCATCCAGAGCTGGCCCTCGATATTGATATCGCCGGGATAAAGCGTCTCGCCGGTGACCTTGCCACGGGCGTCTATACGCTTGATAGATTTGCTGATGACCTTGGTATGTTCGGGGATCACGGCGGGCATCCTCGTCAGATCGGCTTCGCGCGTTGATTGAACTCAAAAAGCAGGCAGCGCCTCGAAGGTGGTTTCGATCAGTTTTTCCGTTTCGTTGTAAAAGATGCGGCGCAAGATGGCGATGGCGGCGGCGTAGGTCGGCTCGACTCCGCCATAGCTCAGGCTCCCCGCGCCCAGATTCTGGCCCGTTTTCATCGGCTTGTCCGATGCGTAATGCAGGAAACCGATATCGAATTTGACCGAATGCAGATTGACAATCTCGTTCATCGGATGCCGCTGCGGACGGAAGGCTTCGTAAACCGCCGACAGGTACGGACCGCCTTCCATCTCAATATCGGTGTAACCTTCTTTGTAGAACACGCTCATATAGTTGGGATTCTGCAGGAAGGTGCCGAGCACCGTCACGGCCTTTTGATTGTCCAGGACGTTGCCATGCTGCATATAGCTGCGCACGTGCCGGGCGGTGAAGCAGTTTCTGAAAAGATAGGTGTTCTGCGAGTGTTCGTCGTGGATCACATTCGGAATCATCATATCGCCGATGCGTCCGTTCAAGGTGGCCGCCTTGCCCATGACATAGACGCCGTCCAGCCGTCCAGCCCCCTGCGAGATGCGGCTCAATAATTCATAAGAAGCCATGCCCAGCGGATAATCGATATTGATGATAATGGCATTGCTGTGGCGCAGGGGTTGCAGGTCGTCGGCGCGCCCCAATCGCGGATCAAACCAGCGCGCCTCCAGTTTGCCCAATTCGATGACTTGGGTTTCCATTTCAAAGCCATGCCGGCTCGGCACGCGATGGATGCCCAGGCGCGTCTCTTCTTTGGCGAAAACATTACGCGCCTGGCTGCCTTTTTCCGATAGATAGCGCCGCAAGACAAAATATAAGAAGTTGTCCGTACTCTTGTGATAACTCTCTTTGGTGTCTTCGTATTCGGTGAGCAGGGATTTCTCTTCGAAGGTTTCGATGTAATCAATCAGGCTTTCTTCATAACGGCGCGCGAATCCGGCGAGCAGGTTGATTAGAGAATGGGTATTGCTCGACACAAAGTAGACCGGGCGTTCGCCGGGATCAATCTCAGCCGCCGACAATTCCGCGCAGAGCTCATTCCACCAGGAAGCGGTCGCGCGCCGGTAATCGGCTAATGAACCGGCGATCAGGCGCAGAGTCATGCTCTTGCGATGCTCGCGAATATAGAGCAAGTTGTTGACGAAGTCTTCCCCCCAAAGCAAGTGAAGTCGCTTCAGATCGCTCACGCGGATGCGTAAGGCGGCGGCGAGGAAGGCAAAGTCTTCCGCTGGCAAATCGCCCGTATCGGCGAAAGGTCCCAGCAAGTCAGAAAGATCGGGATTCTGCAGCAGATGATGCAGCTTGTTCCATTCAATTTGAAAAGCCGTCAAGATCGGCGCCAGGTCGTCAATATCGGAGCGGCTGACGACATAGACGGCCAGGATGCTTTCGCCATCAAAGTGCGTGCGACGGCGGCGGCCAGTCGCGAAGACGCGCTGCCAAGCGTCGATATTGCGGTAGCCGGCGGCGATGAATGAGCGGTTCATCTGCCCGATTAAGACTTCTTCCGTCTGAACGATGCAAGGCGGCAGGCGCAGCGCGCTGTACATCAATGCAGAAACGTCGGGCTCGACAGCGGCGGCGTGCTCATGCAGGGACGAACGCATGGCCAGGTGGCTCTCGACCAGGGTCTCGATTTTGATGCTGTCGCTCGAACGCAATAGCGAATAATAGGTTCGCATATACAGTTCGATTTCTTCGCTGCCGGTCTGTGGTACGGTTCGGTCCATGAGCTAGCCTTGCTTGGCCTCCGCATTCATGCGCGCCGCTTGACGGAATGCGTCGACGATCTTGTAGTAGCCGGTGCAGCGGCACAAATTGCCACTAATGCTGTAGTTGATCTGTTCGGTATCGGGCGCGTCGAATTCGTCGAGCAGCTTGGCGCCGGACATGAGGAAACCCGGAGTGCAGTATCCGCATTGCACCGCCGCTTGATTGATGAAGGCTTGCTGTATCGGATGCAGCGATTCGCCGCATTGCAGCCCTTCGACCGTGACAATCTCGGCGCCATGCGCGCGCGGGGCATGAACCATGCAGGACATAACCGCCACATCATCGAGAAAGACAGTGCAAGCGCCGCACTCGCCTTCGGCGCAGCCTTCCTTCGTGCCGGGCAGCCCAAGGTCATCGCGCAGCCAATGCAGCAGCGACTTCTGCTGACCCGTCGCGACATTTACCTCGACGCCATTCACGCGGCTCTTTATCGGCTTGTCAGGCGAATGCGCGATCGAGGCCGACAACCCTCGTTTGACGATGCCTTGATTGGCGCCCCATAACATTGGCGGCGCCGCCGGAATGTTGTCAAGCGGCTCGCCCGATGCCAACTGCCGCAGCGCGCGCGCGACCAGCGTCTTCACCATTTCCCCTCGGTACAGGGCGCTGCCGCGCACATCATCAATTGGCTTGACCGACTCGCTGGCCAGCCGTCCGGCTTCGGCGATGGTTTCGTCCGTCAAGCGTTTGCCCGCCAAATAGGTTTCGGCGGCCGGCACGCGCACGATCGTCGCCGCGACGCTGCCCAAAGCGATGCGAGCTTCGTTGACGCAGCCTGAATGGTCAAGACTGACGACAACGGCGGCATCGACGACGGAAATCGCTTGCGCGCGCCGCAGACCCAACTTCAGGAATATGCCGCACTGATCCTCGCGGATTGGCGGAATCCGTATCTCGCGCAATAGCTCATCGGGGCGCAGAACAGTCTGGCGAAAGCCGCTGTAAAAGTCCGCCAATTGAATGGTGCGCTCACCCGCGACTGAGGCCAGCGTGACCTCGGCCTCCAAGGCGATCAAAGGTGTGATGGTGTCGTTTGCGGGCGAGGCAGTGATAAGATTGCCGGCGACGGTGGCGCGATTGCGGATTTGCGGCGCGCCAACTTCCCAGGAAGCCTGCGCCAGGGGCAGCGCCCGTTGGCGGATCAACTTGCTCGCGACGACGTGATTATGCGTAACCAGTGGACCGAGGACGATCCTGTCTTCTTTCAGCGCGATCTGATCCAGGTTCGGCGCCCGTGTGATGTCTATCAGGGTCTTGAGCTTCGGATGCTGACCGCGCTCCATCTCGATGATCAAGTCGGTGCCGCCGGCGACAATGCGCGCCGCGCTGCCGTGATCGTCCAAAAGCGATAAAGCTTCGTCGATGGTACTGACGCTATGGTAGGCTTCCCACATCCTAGACGAGCCTCCTCAGTCCGCTCTTGCCTTCAGGTCAGGGGTTCCAATTCCAGCACCGTGAACGGGTTGATATTCAGCACGCAGGTGGATTCAAACTGCGTCCGCACCGTCTTGCGCCGATCCCAGGTGTGGACGTGCCCGTGCAGCATATAACGCGGCCGAAACCACTTCATAAAGTAGCGGAAACTGTCAAAGCCGCGGTGGGCGAAGTCTTTGCCGTCATGAATATCGCGCGCCGGCGAATGGGTGACGAATAAGTCTATACGCCGTCCGCGCGCCCAGCGATTCCACATCACCGACGGCGCGAATCCAAGAACCTTGCTGTGCATTTGCGCCTGCGTATATTGGATCTCGCCTCTGTTGTACCGGATCGAGCCTTCCAAGCCCGCCATGGTCAAGCCGCCGAATTCCAAGATCTGTCCGTGCAAGTCGACGCCGCCGGGAGGCTCTTCGTGATAGATCTCATCATGATTGCCGCGAACATAGAATAGAGGCGCCCCGATGATGCTCGAGATGAAATCAAGGTAGTTGGGGCGCATATCACCGCAGCTGATGATCAGATCGATATCATTGTATTGGCGGCGCAAATTGGCCGCGTTGTGCAACTGCGGCATCTCGGTATCGCTAACACAGAGGATCTTCACCGCGACAGGCGCCTTCCCCACATGATCACAATTCAGGGCTGAAAGCCGCCATCTAGTTCGTAAAGCCGCCGGCAAAGGTATCAATCATCAGACGCACATCGTCGCCAAGAGGATAGAGGATGGGACAGGTGGCGCCGGCCGTCATGTACTCGCGCACCTTGGCCTTCACTTCATCGGGAGTGCCGGAAGCGGTGATCATTTGCACGACATCGTCCGGCACCAGCTTCATCGCCTCCAGAATCTGTTCTTCGGTCGCGGGCCAGGTCAAGACTTGATTAATCTCATCGAGCAAATCCTGGCTGACGCCGCTGGCTTTCATGATATGCGGCTGCTGTCCCAGGTACTGCGTCACCAGTTTGCGCGCCCCATCGAGAGCGGCCGCCCGATCGTTGTCCACTGAGCAGACGACGAGCTGAGGTCTGTCGACTTCGTCAATCGCCTTGCCCGCTTTCCGCGCGCCGATCTCGAGTTGAGCCATGGCCATCTCGTTGTACTTGGGCGAGACCAGATAATTGAGCACGGCGCCGTCGGCGATTTCGCCGGTCAGCGCCATCATTTTGGGTCCGGTCGCCCCGATGTATATAGGCACGTTGCGCGGCTCCTTGCGCCCGTGCACGACATCGAGTTCGACATCGTCCATCTGCACAAACTCGCCATCAAAGCTGACGCGCTCTCGGTTGAGCAGCCGCCGCACGACGGTCACGACTTCGCGCATGGCTAGCAGATTCTTGCGCCGCTCAATCCCGACCTTTGCCGCCAGCGGATCCCACCAGGCGCCGATGCCGCAGTAGATGCGATCCTGCGCCAGGTCATCGAGGGTGAGAAAGGTGGCGGCGATTACGGCGGCGTTGCGCGTCCAGTTGTTGATCACGCCGGAGCCGATCTTGATGCGCGATGTCACCGCGGCGAAAGCCGCCATCGGCACGATCGCGTCGCGGACAAGCCGGCTCTCCGCCTGCCATACCGCCTCGAAACCGCAGAGCTCGGCGTATTTTACGTATTCGATCGCATCAGCCAGCGGGTGCGCGTCTTGCAAATACAGTGCTACACGATCAGCCATGAGTCTTCTCCCGTCTCCGCATCTGTTGATTCATACCATCATATCAGACATTGCAAGCGCGCTTATCACCTAGAACGCCAGGCGCTCAACCGGCGCTGCAGGCTAGCGGAAAGGAGGGCAAATGCCCGAAGCGCCCGCTCGCCAGGATTCGCTGATAGGTCTCAAGATCTTCCGGCAAATCAATATCCAGCGCCAGCCGGTCGGATTCATAGGTGAAGGCTTGCAACCCGGCGCTTTCCGCTAATCGAATATGCCGCTCATAGCTGCCGCCGCCGTATTGAAACTCGATCGCGCCCGGCGGCCGGACCAGCAGGGCGTTCGTGCCGTCGCGAGCTTTATCAGTGGCGATCACAATCGATCGATCGAGCGCCAACTGAATCAAGCCGCGGATGTCTTCCGCGTTGATGAAGGGCAAATCGGCCGGCAAGACCAGCACCGCGTCGGCGCGCCAGCTCTTGACCACCATGGTGGCGCGCATCAAGGCCGGATTCAGGTTGGACATGGCGCCTTCTTGCAGGGTCTTGGCGCCGATCTCGCGGGCGATGGCGAGCGCTTTAGTATCGCGCGAGATCACCAAGACACCGGTGATCTGCTGAATAGTCGTCGTCACCGACAGCACATGGCGAAGCATCGCCTGCGCCAATTCGAAGCGCTGATCGGGCATAAGAACCGGCGACAATCGGCTCTTGGCGTTCTTGAGCGGTTTGACCGGGATAATCGCCCAGAGGCTCATGCCGCCCATCCCCCGATCCAGCCCAGCAGTGCGCGCGCCAGGGCGACCTTGTCCGCCTGGTCATTCATCAGCGTATTCAATTGAAGGGTCCGCAAGCCGCACATTTCGAAGGGCTCATTGCGTCGATCATCGACGAATCCATTGATGAGACCGTCATAGAAAAGGGCGACTTCCCGGGCCGAAACCGCGAGCCCCAACTCGCGCATGATCTTTGCTGTCGGTCCCTTGACCGCGTCCCCGGCGATAATTGGCGTCACCGCGACCACCGGCGCCGCCACTCGCCCCAGCAAATCTCGGAAACCCGGCACCGCCAGAACCGGCGCCAGCGACAGCCAGGGATTTGAAGGCGCTATCAAGACGATGTCAGCGCCAAGGAGAGCCCGTCTGACAGCCGGCGATAGACTGGCGTTCTCGCTGCCTTGATGGCGGATCTCACGAATCGTCGGACCCCAAGCGTATTTCACGAAGTACTCCTGAAAGGCGAGCTCGCCGCGCTCCACCGTATGCACCATCGTCGGCATTTCTTCGTCGCACATCGGCAAGACATTGGCGCGCAGGCCGAGCCGTTCACACAGGCAGGCGGTCACTTCCGTCAAGCTGCGCCCCAGCCGCAGCCAATGCGTCCTCAGCAAATGCGTCGCCAGATCCTTGTCTCCCAGCCGGAACCAGGGCGAGACTTGATAGTGGCGCGCAAGGCTGTCCAAGGCGACAGTCGAATCATCCTTGACCCCCCAACCCCATTCCGGATTGACCAATCCAGCCAGCGTATACATCAGCGTATCGAGATCGGGACAGATTTTCAAACCAAGATGCCAGAAGTCGTCGCCGGTGTTAACGATGAATGTCAGACGTTCCGGCGGGACCACCTCAATCAGCCCACTGGCTAGTTTGGCGCCGCCGACACCGCCAATCAAAACGGCAATATTCTTGTCTAACGCCACAATACCCTCGTCGCCCAGGGCTCGCGGCTGCGCTCTCGCCGCTCTGCCGGGTAGCCCAGCGTGATCATCCCCTGGGGCCGCCAGTCAGCCGGGAGCTCCAGGACTGACGCGACCAAATCCTGACAGAACAGGGGCGCGCACATCCAACAGGCGCCCAATCCCAGTTTTTCCGCCATTAAGAGCATGTTTTGGCCCGCCATTGCCGTGCTCTGCTGCGCCATCGCAAGTTCGTGGCGATTGCGTTGATCGTCAGAATATACATCCATATCGCTAAGGCTCATGCAGAGCAAAATCAATATCGGCGCTGAGGTGATGCGCGCGTATGAGCGGCCAACATCGGCGTCAATGACATCTTGCGCCAAGCCGTCGGCGCTTAGATCGCGTTGCAGCGCCGCCCCCATCTCACGCGCCAGCCGCTCTTTTGTATCATTCTCATCGATAACCACAAAGCGCCAGGGCTGCCGATTGTGGGCCGAAGGCGCCCAGGTGGCGGCCTCCAGCAAGCATTCGATAGCGGCGCGCGGCACGTCTTTACAACGGTAACGCCGCAGGGACCGTCTCCCCCGCATGAAGTCCAGCAATTCAGCGCTGTTCATCGCCATCTCAACGATACAGATCATGCTCGGCGGCGCGATTTAGATCAGCCGCGCGGCCGTGCGGCGCGCCCAGATCGAGGCCCCGGAGGACTACTGCCGGCAAGCCTTCGTCCGCTTCGCCACAGAGCAGGTGCGCCGCCGAGGCGACCAGATCGGCGTAGGCGACTTGCGTTACCTCGAACAGGCGGCCGTAGAGATCGCGCTGGCCCCGCAGATCTTTAACGGTAGGCAAGCCGGCCGCGCCAATCGCCACACCCACGTTGCCGACGCGGAAAGGACGCCCGTGCGTATCGCTGATGATGACGGCCACATCAATGCCGAGGCGCCGCTTGATGCGCTTGCGATAATCGCGCGCGGCGGCGTCGGGGTCGAGCGGCAGCAGCAGCGCCATGTTGTTGTCCCCCTCGATATTGCTTTGATCAACGCCAGCATTGGCTGACACCAATCCCAAGCGATGTTCGGTGACCAATACGCCCGGTCGTTTGCGGGAAACGCGCCGCGATTCTTGCAGTATCAGTTCGACCAAACGCGGATCTTTTCCCGTCTCGGCCGCCAAAGCCTGCGCCTCCGCCGATGGCTCGACGCCATCCAGCGCGACCAAGCGCCCCAATGATTTGGAAACGATTTTCGATGAGATAACCAGGGTATCGCCGCCGCTCAGCGGCAGGCCGGCCGCATCCGCTCGTTCAATGATGATGGCGATAATGTCGTCATCCGCTTTGATCAGCGGGATGCCCGGTACGGCATAAGCGATCAATTTGGGCGCGGGTGTCATCTGCCATCGTCCAGGCCGGTGATGCGTATGCCGGCGCCCTGTACGCCATAGGTCTTGTTGATATGAAGCAGCACCGGCGTCAGAGACTCGGCCGCCACCGCATTCTTCAGCACGCCGGCATCCAGACCGCGCATGCCCGCGGCCGCCACCAGCTCGATGACTGCCGCCCGCGCCGCTCGATCATCGGCGCAGACCAGGACATCGCAATCGACCAGCTGATCCAGAATCTTGAGCTTGACGGCGCTGACGTTCTGGAAGGCGGCCACGACGGTGACACCGGGGCCCAGCAGGGATTGCGCTTCCAGCGCGGCGGCGCCGCCACCGGGTAGATTCACTTGGGTGATCTTGGGCGGCTGCAAGGGCACCGTCAAATCAACCAGAATCTTGCCCTGACATTGCTCACGGACGCTCGTAAGCGTGGCGCCGTGCGCGCTATAGGGCACGCTTAAGATGACAATATCGGCTAAATCCGCCGCTTCCGCGTTGGCGAAGCCCGTGAGATAATCCGCCCCCAATTCGCGATTCATCTCTTCGGCGCGCTTCTCGGCTTTGTCGGCCGATCGCGAACCGATAATCACCCGGTAGCCTTGCAGCGCCCAGCGCATCGCCAGTCCCGCGCCTTCTTTGCCGGTTCCGCCCAAGATCGCCAATGTTTTCATCGCTGCCTCAGTCTGTGGTCTGTCGCGTTAAGTCCTTCATTGTAGGGCATCCTGGACGTATCGCGTATACCTTTCCCAAACTGCCGGCGCCAAGTCCCTGGCTTCAGCCGCGATGGCGGCCTCGTCAAGCGTCAGCAACTCGCGGTCGCGCATCAAGAGCTGGCCCCCGCAGATGGTCGTCGTCACCATAGACGCTTCAAAGCCGAACAAGAGATGCCAGGGCAGATTGCCCGCGGTTAGCGGGGTAAAGGGCTGGTAGTCGACGAAGATCAGATCGGCGACGGCGCCAGTGCTGATTTCGCCGATCTTGGCGCGCGGGAAGAAAACCTCCATCAGCCGGGCGTTGTTTTCCCAAGCCATGCGCGCGATATTCATGCCATCGGCGCGCCGCGGATCACGATTGACAACCTTGTGCAGCAGGTAGGCCGCCTTCCACTCGGACCACATATTATTGCTGAAGCCGTCATTGCCCAGGCAAAGCTTGACGCCGGCCGCCAACAAGCCGTCGATATCGGCGGCGCCCACCCCGTTGTTCATATTGGAGCGCGGCTGATGACTGACCCAGACGCCGCGATCCAGCAATATGTCCCGCTCATGCGCTTCGATATGCACGCAATGAGCAGCGATGGTTCGCTCGTTCATGATGCCAAATCGGTCCAGCCGCTCAACCACGTTCAATCCGCTCTTGACCAGGCTGTCGCCTTGGTCGGCTTCATGCTCGGCGACATGGATATGAAAACCGGCCTTGCCGGGTATGGCATCGGCGCAGGCGCGCAAACTCTCGTCATTCAGAGTCAGACTGGCGTGCAAGCCGAAGGTCCCCTTCAGGCGCTCGTGATGGGCGGTCGCCGCCATGAAACGCAAATTCTCATGAATGCCTGCGCGCATCTTGTCGCCGCCATCGCGATCGGTCACTTCGTAACAGAGGACGGCGCGCAGCCCGGCCGCCTCTACGGCTTCGCCGATGACATCGAGGCTGCCGGCGATGAAGTTGGGGCTGGCGTGATGATCGATCAAGCTGGTGGTTCCATGTTTGATGGCGTCGACCAGGCAGACCAGGGCGCTGGCGCGGACGCTTTCCCGATCGAGCGCCTTGTCCAGCGGCCACCACAAGCGTTCGAGAATCTGGGGAAAATCACGGGGCGCCGGACCGGGAATCGCCAGGCCGCGGGCGTAGGCGCCGTAAAAATGCGTGTGGGCGCAGATCCCGCCCGGCATAACATATTGACCGCGGGCGTCGATGATCTCGGCGTCGGGATAGTCTGCCGCCAGCTCAGCGCGCGCGCCAATGGCGGTGATGCGGTCGCCGTCGATATACAGGGCATGATTTGACAGAATCCGCGGCTCAGCGCCGAGCGTGATCAGGTTCGCGTTAACGATCAGCATGCCCCTTCTCATTTCTCGCCCTTTCAGCTGCGCAAAGCGTGATAGACCCGGTCGACATAAAAGTCGCTTTTCAGGTAGAGGTCGGAGACGAATTCGGCGCTGATGAAGCGATCCCAGGTGGTGCGAATGAAGCTGATGGGCCGCGCCGGCTGGTTGCGAATCGGCGGGTCCTTCTGAACCAGATCGCGAAACTGCAGCTTATAATAGACTTCGTCCGCTCGTCGCGTCTCATCCGGCAGCAAGTCGCGCCGCCGCGCCAATTCCAGTCCGGTGATCCGGGCGAAGAAGGCGACGCTGCCGCCCCAATCCTCAAATGACCGGCCGCTCAAGAATAAAGCGATATACTCGGCGTTCAGACCTCGCGGCAATTGTCCTTCGGGAATGCGATACCAATGGTTTCGCCGCGCGATCTCAAAGTCCTTGGCCCGCTTGACAACGCCAACCAGCACGCGGTCGTCAGCGTACATTGCCCCTTCCGTTTCCCCTGCTATCGCTGCGCTGCGCCAACAGGCGCTTGTCGATCTCGCCGACCTGCTCCTGATGCCCCAGCCACCAGTCCGGATCGCGCTGGGCATCCAGCTCGGCGACCGTTTTGCCCTGCTGCTCGACCCAAGTATAGTACTTCAAGTTGTGCCAGCGCTCGCGGGCCTCGCGCCCGCCGTCCATGATCCAATCGGCGCCGGCGCGATGGTAAACGCCGTCGACGATGGCGGTCGCGCCCGCTTCGTCCAGCGCTCCATGAGCCGATCGCATATTCGCCATCACTGAACCATAACGCTCCATGGCGTCGGTCGCCACTGTAACGATGACATCGCGCTCGTTCATCTCGTAGAATTTCGCCGTTTTGATGGCGCCGATGATATTGCAGATGCCGCTGATGCCCATGGTCTCCGCCAATGCGTTCACCGCGCTTTCCGCCAGGCCGAAGCGCTGAGACAAGACCTCGCGCCCGCTTTCTTCCCACAGCAGGCGCAAGCCCTGCAAGGCGTCCATATCGTCAATTGCCATGAGCGCGTCCATGTTGAATACATTGTGGATCCAGGTCACGTGCTTGTCGCCAATACCCTGGATATCATGCGCGCCGTAACCGTTGTTGTACAAAGTAGGACATTGGATCGGCTCCAAGCCCACGATCTTGTGTTCGGGCCAAACTTGCTTGAGGCGGTCGCCCGCCGCGATCGTGCCGGCGCTGCCCATGGCCGAGACAAAGGCTGAAATCCGGCCCGCGCCAATGCCCGCCTGCTGCAGTTCGGCCGCCAACTCAACCAGCGTATTGCCGGTCACATAATAGTGAAAGCGATAATTGCCCATCACTTCAAATTGATTCAACACGCGGATTTTGGGATCGCTGCCGCGCAGACGCCTGACTTCGTCGTAGATTTCTTTCACGTTGCTTTCGCTGCCGGCCGTGCGGATGATGCGCGCGCCGTAACTGCTTATGCGATCGAAACGCTCTTGGCTCATCTCCTCCGGCAGGACCACGATACTGTCATATTCCATGCGACAGCCGATGAAGGCGCCGCCGATGCCATAGTTGCCAGTCGACGGCCAAACCAGCGTATGCACCGCCGGATCGACTTCGCCCAAGAGCTGTTCTTCCAGCAAGACCGAATAAGCCGCCCCCACTTTATGGCTGCCCGACGGGAATCGCCTGCCATAAATCACCACGATCTGGGCGTCGACGCCGGTCAACTCGCGCGGCAGCACGATGTGATAGACCTGATTCTGCGGATCGCGCCAGGTGATATTGTAAAGATTCAGCGGATTCAATGGGTCGGCGTCCAAAGCGGCGATCGCCTCCGCCCGAATGGCTGGGTTCATCTTCCGCGGATGCAGCATTTCTTCAAATGTGGGACCAGTTATCATGTTGAGGTCCTTAGTCTGCGCTGGGCGCGTCGTCTCCCGACAAGTTTAGCTGCTGTTCAATCAGGCGCATGTCATTCAATAGCTCAGTTCGCTGCCGCGCCCATTCGCGATACTGGCGCAGGTCATCGGCCGACATCTCGTTGGTATCGCCGCGGCTCGCGGTGACGAGCTCGTCAATCCGGCTGTCCAGCGCTTCGTAAGCCTCGACCAATTGTCGGTATCGCTGTACTAGGGCAAAGTGGCCGCTCTCTTCAGGAGGCATCGCCCTCGACCTCCATATTCGCCTCGGCGAGCGGATCGTTCCGTTTCACAGTTACTTCCGTCTTGACAGCGATACGCTGGTTCGCCACCGGCGCTTCGCCCAAGCCAGTCGTCGCCGCGACCACGTAAAGGGGGCGGTCGCGCGATTCATCGTAGGTGCGCGCGACATATTGGCCGATGACGAATAGAAAGAATAGCTGAAACGAACTCAAGAGCAGCAGGAGAACGATCGTGGTCGCCTGACCGCCGAAAAACTGTTCGCCCATCGTCAGGCGCAGGACGGAAATCACCAAGCCCACCAGCAATGAAAGCACCGCCAATATTAAGCTGATATAAATCATAATCTGCAAGGGGAAGAAGGAAAAGCTGGTAACCGCGTCCAGGGCGAAGGCGAACATTTTGCGCAGCGGGTATTTGGTCTCGCCCCAGACCCGCTGTTCCCGCACATATTCGACGCCGGTCTGCCGGTAGCCGACCCAGCTGGTCAGCCCGCGGACGAAACGGTGCTGTTCGCGCATTTGCCGCAGCACGCGCGCCACCCGCGCGTCCATTAGGCGGAAGTCGCCGGTATCGACCGGAATGTTGATGTCCGTGATTCGATGGATCAAGCGGTAGAAGACCTTGGCGCTGAAGCGTTTCCAGAAGCGCTCGCCCTTGCGCAGCTTGCGCACGGCGTAAACGACCTCATAGCCCTCTTTCCATTTGGCGATCAGGCGCGGTATCACCGCTGGCGGATCCTGCAAGTCGGCGTCGATCAGGATGACGGCCTCGCCACCGGCGTAGTCGATGCCGGCCGTCACCGCTATCTGGTGGCCGAAATTGCGCGCGAAACTGATCACCCGAATCCGTGTGTCCGCTCTGGCCAGCTCAAGCATGAGTTCATACGAGCCATCAGTACTGCCGTCATTGACGATCAGCAGCTCCCAACTGTCGCCGACGGAAGATAGCGCTTCGACGACTTCAGCGTAAAATCGGCGAAGATTGCCCTCTTCATTGAAGACGGGCGCCACGATCGAATACTTCGGACGCGCATTCATACCAGCCCGGCGCTCTTCAAGGCGGCCTCGACCGCAGCGCGATCAGCCGCGACTCGCATACCGCCGGATACCGCTGCCCGGGCGCGGTCGACATCCTTTAGACCGTTGCCGGTGCTGACGATGCAGATGCTGTCGTCGCCGCTGACGAGGCCGGCGCGCAACGCTCGCTTCAAGCCGGCATAGGCAGCCGCCGCCGCGGGTTCGGCGAAGACCCCGCTCAACTGGGCGAACTCAGGTATCGCCGCCTGAATCGCGGCATCGGAAACGGTGACGAAGCGGCCATCGCTGCGGCGAACCGCCCGCAAGGCTTTGGCGCGATCGCGGGGCAGCTCCGAGGCGATGCTGTCGGCGATGGTCGCGACCGCTTCTTGCGCGATATCTTGCGCGGCCAGACCCTGGTCGAAAGCCTTTGCCAATACGGCGCTGCCTTCCGCCTGAACGCCGATCAGCCGCGGCATGGCGTTGATCCAGCCCAACTGAAGCAGATCGTAAAAGCCCTTGTACAATCCGCTGATGATGCTGCCATCGCCGACGCTGACGGCGACCACATCGGGCGCGCGCCAGTCCAACTGCTCGGCGATTTCCAAGGCGACGGTTTTCTTGCCCTCGGTGGTGAAGGGATTGACGCCGGTATTGCGCGAGTACCAGCCCTGCTCCGCGCATGTCTCGGTGCACAAGTCAAAAGCCTCATCGTAGCTGCCTTCGACCAGAAGCACTTCGGCGCCATAAACCAGCAGTTGCGCAATCTTGGCCGCTGGCGCGCTGGCCGGCACAAATATGACGATGTCGACTTCGGGGGTGGAAGCGCCCAATCCGGCCAAAGCGGCGGCCGCGTTCCCGGTGCTGGCGGTGCAGACCGTGCTGATGCCCAGCTCCAGAGCGCGCGCCAATACAAGAGCGCTGGCGCGGTCTTTGAGCGAGCCGGTAGGGTTGGAGCCATCGTCCTTGACGCAGACGCTGCGCAGTCCGAGCTTCTGCGCGATACGCGGCGCGTCGTATAGCGGAGTCCAACCGACGGACAGCGGCGGGACTTTGGCCGCGGGCGCCAGCGGCATCAGAGATTTGTAGCGCCAGCAATTGGAGACGGGCGAAGCGCTCAGTTCATCTCGGTCCAGTTGCGAGCGCAAACGGGCGTAGTCATATAGAATATCGAGCGTTCCCAATTCGCCATGCACCGGGCAGGTATAGCTGACCTCGTCGACCCCAAAGCGGCAATCACCGATGACGCAGCGCAATTCCTTTATGTCCGCCATTGCCTGCTAGTCTCTTGTTTAGCAAACCTACTTAATCGCGCAAGGATAGGGCTTAATATTTTCTGTGAGCGCAGTTGATTCCAAGCCTTGCCGCCGGGCGTCCCTCAGAATCGTTCCCACTAGCGCCATATACACCGGTTTTACCCTTAGCCCGAGCCGCCCGGCACAATTCGCGTGCCGGTTTCGCCGTGCAGCGCGCGTGTGATATTGGTCGGATTGGTAATAATTGCGCGCGGACCGCCATTGTGAACGAAGTCTATCGCCGCGTCTATCTTGGGGTACATGCTGCCGCGGGCGAAATGCCCCTCTTCCAGGTAGCGGCGCGCTTCTTCCAGCGTGATCTGATCCAGCTTGCGTTCGCGCGGGGTGTTAAAATCGAGGCAGACTTTTTCCACGCCGGTCGAAATCAGCAGCAGATCGGCACGCAGGGTCTGCGCCAGCAAGCTGCTCGCGCGGTCTTTATCAATCACCGCGGCGACACCTCGCAAACTGCCGAATTCATTGCGCACCACCGGTACGCCGCCGCCGCCGCAAACGATGACGATATAGCCGGCCAGCACCAGCGCTTGAATCGCGTTAATCTCGTTGACCACGAGGGGCTTAGGCGATGCGACAACGCGCCGCCAGCCGCGGCCGGCGTCCTCGAAGACTTGCCAGCCTTCCGCCTCCGCCTTGTCGGCTTGCGCCCGAGACATGAAGCCGCCTATGGGTTTGTCCGGATGGTCGAAAGCCCGGTCTTCGGGATCGACGCGCATCTGTGTGATGATGGTGGCGACGGTGTGGTTCATGCCGACGCGCCGCAGCGAATTGTCCAACGCCTGCTGCAGCATATAGCCGATGCTGCCCTGGGTATCGGCGACCACCAGATCCAGCGGCACGTCGTGGATGCCGGCTTCGCGCATGGCGATCTCGGACCGCTGCATGATGTAGCCGACCTGGGGACCATTGCCGTGCGTGATAATCACCTGCCAGCCGTCGGCGATCATATCGGCGATATGACGACAGGTTTCCCGCACCGCTTCCCATTGCTCGTCGATATGGGGGTTGCGCGGGTCGGGAATCAGCGAGTTGCCGCCGATCGCCACCACCACCAGTTTATCGATCATCGTCAACCGCTCTCACTCAGCGCCGTCCGCATCAACGAAATAGTATTTTCAAGGCATTCGACTAACGCATCGTCAGCGCCATCGCCGCCTTCTGCACATGCAGGCGGTTTTCCGCCTCATCGTAGACGACGCTTTGGGGACCATCAATGACACTGTCGGTCACCTCAATATTGCGATCGGCCGGCAGGCAATGCATGTAGATGGCGTCGTCGTTGGCAAGCGCCATCCGCCGATCGTCGGTGATCCAGTCCACATACTTGGCGCCGATTTCAGCCGATTCCTCATCGTCTTCGGTTGTCAGCCAGCTGCCCCAGCTCTTGGGATAGAGGATATCCGCGCCGCTGAATCCAGCCTCGAAGTCGTCCAGGATTTCAAAAGAACCGCCATGTCTCGCGGTGTTTTCCTTCGCCTGTTCGACGATGTCCAGCATGAGCTTGTACTCCGGCGGCCGCGTCAGACGCACGTTCATGCCGAAGCGCGTCATTAGCGAGACGAGACTCTGCGGCACTGATATCGGTTTCTGATAACTGGAGGCGTATGCCCAGCTGATGTTGATGGTCTTGCCGCGCAGGTCGCGCCCGAATTTCTCCTGTATGGTCATCAGGTCGGCCAGGATTTGAAAGGGATGATAGACCTCGCATTGCATATTCAGCACTGGCACGCGGCTGGCCTCCGCTACCGCGTTGATATAGGCGTTGCCGATGCCCCAGTCGCACTGGCGAATGGCGATACCATCGGTATAACGACCGACAATTTCGCCAATTTCCTTCGCCGTATCGCCATGGCTGATCTGCGTAGTCGTGCTGTCGATGAATTGGGCGTGGCCGCCCAATTGAGCCATACCCGCTTCAAAGCTGATGCGGGTGCGCGTGCTGGTGAAAAAGAATAGCAGCGCCAGCACTTTGTCGCGGAGTAAGGCATGAGGCTCACCCAGAGCCCGCTTTCGCTTCAGATCCCAGGCGACATCCAGCAGCGTCTCTATCTCTTCCTTCGACCAGTCTTGGGTGCTGATGAGGTCGCGACCTCGCAAGTCCGTTTGCATTGCTCGCTCCTGATTGCTTCCAGATATATTATCGTGTGCATTGGCGGGCGAGCCAATGGCTCGCCCCTACATGGTCCTATATTCTATGGTCGCCACCGGCTCGCGCCTACAAGAATATCGGTATTGCGGGACAGCTACCGGCTTAGCCCACAGCGTAGACGGTCCATTAGCGCGCGCCGTTTAGTGTTTGTTGAAGGATGGCCGGGAAAAGCGCGTACCACTCGGTTGAACGGACGACATCTTCCAGCGGCACCTGGTCGAGCACCGTATGCGCGTGGATCTCATTGCCCGGCGCGAAGCCGATGCTGGGGATGCCGGCCTTGCCCGCCCAGTAGATGCCGTTGGTGGAGAAATCCCATTTGCCGGTGTCCACATGTCCGTATAGCACTTCGGCCGCCGAGGCGCCCGCCTGCACAATCGGCTCGTCTTCTTCGTAAGCCCAGGCCGGATAAACCTTGTCCAGCGGGAAGACAAAGCCGGTATAACTCGGCTCGTCATAGACGAGGATCTCGGCGTGGATATCGTCTCGTTCGCCAATGATCGCTTGCAGGCGTTTCAATTCGGTCTCCGGTTCTTCGCCAAAGGTGATGCGGCGGTCGACATAGATAGTCGCCTCATCAGGTACGGCGTTGATGCTGGGCGTCTTGACTTCCATATCGGTGACGGTGATACGCCCTTGACCCAGAAAGTCGTGATCGCCCAACTCCGGCTCGATGTGGCTGATGCGTTCTATGATGGGCAGCAGCTTGTAGATGGCGTTGTCGCCCAGGTAGTTGCTGGCGGCGTGGGCGCTCTTGCCCTTGGCTACAATCTTAAATTCGACCCGTCCCTTATGGCCCCGATAGATTTGCATGCGGGTGGGCTCGCCGATGACGACGAAATCCGGCTTGACGCCCTCGGTTTGGACAAATGCATGGGGCGCCTGCCCGTCATTCCATTCTTCCATATTGCCAAAATAATAGGCGGTGTATCCCTCGAGCAAACCTAAATCGCGAGCCAGCGCCAAGCCATAGACCATGCCGGGCGTGCTGCCCTTTTCATCGCAGGCGCCGCGCGCATACAGAATGCCGTTTTCGATTTTGCCCTCGAAAGGGTCCCATTCCCATTCATCAGGGTCGCCGATGCCAACCGTGTCGATGTGGCTGTCGTAGAGCAGAACCTGGTCGCCATGGCCAATGACCCCGACGATATTGCCCATCTTGTCCCAGTAGACGTCGTCATAGTTGAGACGCTTCATCTCCTCAGCGATGCGTTCGCCGCAAGCGCGAATCTGGTTTTGCATGCTGGGTATGGCGCAGATCTCGCGCAGAAAGGCGATGATCTCCTCCCGCTGTTCTTCCACGCGATGCCGCAAATCTTGAAGTTTCGTATGGTCTACCATGTCCTTACCTGCCGCTGAACGCCTCTCTAATAATCCACCGTACATTAGCACAAAACTACAAAAAGTAAGCGCCTTTTTCAGACAAATAGATCAACGAGTTTGAACTGTTCGACATCCACCAGACCCCGGTCGGTCAGTTTGAGTTTTGGAATCACTTCCAGCCCCATAAAGCTCATAACCATGAAGGGATCGCTCATTCGATTCCCCAGCTCGCGCGCCGCTTCAATCATAACATCGTATTGATCGCGCACCGTTTCAATCGGCAGTTCGCTGAGCAGGCCCGCCACCGGCAAAGGCAGGCGCGCCAGAATGGCATCGCCGTCAGCGAGCGCCAAACCACCGCCCATCTCGACAACGGCGGCCACCGCCCGGCGCATGCTGATGTCATCGACGCCGATGACGGCCAGATTATGGTGATCATGGGCGACGGTGCCGGCAATCGCGCCGCGCTGCAAGCCGAAACCCTTGATGAAGCCCAAGCCGATATTGCCGCTCGCCCGATGACGCTCCACCATGGCGAATTTGAGAATATCGCGCTCAATATCGCTGAGGGCAAAGCCATCGACGATCTTGGCCCGCTCTACCAGATGATTCGTCGCCACCTGATCGGGGATCGTTCCAATGACGCGAATGCGCTCGCCCTGCGCCCTGATGGTGAAATCCAAATCGCCGGCGCCGATGTTCACCGTGCTGCGCAAGTCCATTCGACGTGTTTCGCCGCGCTCGCCGACCATTACGCCATTCTGCGCCACCAATTCGCCGCCGCGATAAACCTGCTCGGGCTGGAAATCCTGCAGGTTGGGCAGGACCAGCAAATCGGCGTACTTGCCCGGCGCCACCGCTCCGTATTTCTTCAAGCCAAAATGGCGCGCCGTGTTATAACTGCCCATGCGGATCGCCATCATGGGATCGACGCCCTCGGCGATCGCGATGCGCAGCATGTGATCGATCGACCCGTGATCAATGAGGTCCGCTGGAATGCGATCGTCGGTGCAGAAGCAAATAGCGCTGTGGTTCTCAGCCGAAATCAGCGGCAGCAATGGCTTGAGATTGCGCGTGGTTGTCCCTTCGCGAATGAAAACCGTCATGCCCAGCCGCAGCTTCTCCCGCGCCTCGGCCACCGTCGTGCATTCATGTTCGCTCTGCACGCCGGCCGTCACATAGGCATTGAGCAGCTTGCCAGTCATGTCAGGCGCATGACCATCCAGAGCGCGCTGCTCAAATAGGGCGATCTTGTCCAACATGCCTTCATCGCCCAGCGCCACGCCGGGATAATTCATCAACTCGGCCAAGCCGAGCACCCAAGGGTGATCGACCAGCGGCGCCAGATCCTCCGCTTCCAGGCGGGCGCCCGCCGTCTCCATATCGGTGGCGGGGACGCAGCTTGAAGCCATCACATACATATTGAGCAAACCGTGTTTGGCGCGCTCCAGCATATAACGCATGCCTTCCAAGCCCAGGACATTGGCGATTTCGTGGGGATCAGTAACGACGGTGGTCACGCCATGCGGCAGCACCGCCCGGGCAAATTCCGGCGGCGTCACCAGGCTGCTTTCGATGTGCACGTGGGCGTCAATCAGACCGGGCGCGACGTACTTGCCAGCAAGATCGACATCCCGCTTGCCCACATATCCCGCGCCCAGGGCGACGACGTGTCGGTCGTGGATCACGATATCGGTCGGGTAGATCTCGCCGCTGATCACGTTGACGAGCTGACCATTGCGCAAAACGAGATCCGCTGGCGCATCGCCGCGGGCCGCCGCCAGGCGATCAACAATCGACATTCGCGCCTCTCCCAATTGCCATCAACCGTCGCCTCGTATCAACTTAGCGGACAAGTGATTGTGTTTCTCTATCAAGCGGGGCAAGTCGGCTGTGAGCAATTCCCCGTCCTCCAGCACAATCTCGCCGTTGATGATCGATAGATCGACCGCCGGCGGCTGGCAGAAGACCAGCGCGGCGAGCGGGTCGTGCATGGCGCCGGCCATTCCTGGCCCGTCCAGTCGAAAGGCGACGACATCGGCGGACAATCCCGGCGCGATCTGCCCGATATCATCGCGCCCGAGAACAGCGGCGCCGCCACGGGTCGCCATTTGAAGCGCCTCGCGGGCGGACAAAGCGGCCGGATCGCCCAAGGCGCGCGCCAATAGCAGAGCCTGTCGCGCTTCGCCCAAGAGATGGCCGCTGTCGTTGGACGCGGAGCCATCGACGCCCAAGCCCACGTTGACGCGATGATCGAGCAGCTGGCGGACCGGCGCGATGCCCGACGCCAGCCGCATATTCGACGACGGGCAATGACAGACGCCCGTGCCCGTGCGCCCGAAGAGCCGCACTTCGTCGCCGTTCAGCTTGACGCAATGGGCGTGCCAGACATCGTCGCCCACCCAGCCCAGGTCCTCGGCATATTGCCCCGGCGTCCTGCCGAAGCTGTCGAGGCTATAAGTCACGTCTTTGTCGTTTTCCGCCAGGTGCGTATGGAGTTGGACGCCATAGTGGCGCGCCAGCTTTGCCGCTTCGCGCATCAGGTCGACCGTTACGCTGAAGGGCGAGCAGGGCGCCACAACAATCCGGAGCATCGATTGCGGCGCCGGGTCATGCCAGGTCTCGATCAGGCGCTGCGTGTCGCTCAAGATGTCTGGCTCGCGCTCGACCAGATGATCGGGCGGCAGGCCGCCATCGCTCTCGCCCAGGCTCATGGAGCCGCGCGCGGCATGAAATCGAATGCCCATTTCCTGGGCGGCGCGGATTTCATCTTCCAGCCGCACATCATTGGGGAAAATGTAGTGATGGTCGCTGGCGGTGGTGCAGCCGGAAAGCAGCAGTTCCGCCATTGCCAGCTTGGCCGCGACATATACGTCTTCGCTTTGGAGGCCGGACCAAATCGGGTAAAGCGCGCCCAGCCAGTCGAAGAGTTCGCAATCCTGCGCCGTCACGCGCGTCAAGCTCTGAAACATGTGGTGATGGGTGTTGACCAAGCCCGGGAGCACAACGTGATTGGAGAGGTCGACGACGCGATCGGCTGTTTCCGGCGGCGCCTCGTGGGCCGCGCCGATGCTTTCTATGACCCGATGGCGAATCAGCAGCCAGGCGCCATCCAGTTCGCGCCCCTCATCGTCAAATGTCGCCAGACAGCGAATGTTCTTCAAAAGGAGCGTCGACATCAGCCCGCGATTCCCTGCATTCGTGCCACTAATATAATACGGCAGCAAATGCGCTACAAGATTCAGCCAGTCATGCGCCGGTCCCCGCAGGAAAGGCCGGTCATTTTGCCTTCATCGCAGCGGAATCAGGCTTCGAGGCTACGGCGCGCCGCCTTCAGCGTATTCGACAGGAGCATGGTGATGGTCATGGGTCCGACGCCGCCGGGCACTTTGGTGATGTATCCAGCGGTCGCCCGCGCCGATTCGAATTCGACATCGCCGACATAACGATAGCCTTTTTCGCTATCGGGGTCGGGCACGGAGTTCGAGCCGACATCAATGACGATGGCGCCCGGCTGAATCCAATCGCCTTTGACATATTCCGCCCGCCCGACCGCCGCGACGACGATATCGCCATCGCGCACCGTGCCCGGTAGGTCGCGCGTGCGGCTATGACAGATGGTCACCGTGGCGTTGGCGTTCGCCAGCATAAGCGCCACCGGCAGCCCGACGATGTTGCTGCGGCCGATGACGACCGCGCGCTTGCCCTCAATCGCTTCGCCCGTTTCCGCGATTAACTGCATCACGCCAGTGGGCGTCGCCGGCGTGAAAGTCGGCTCGCGTCCGCGCATGCCCAGCCGCCCCAGGTTCATGGGATGGATGCCATCGACGTCCTTCACCAGGCTGATTTCGTTGAGCGTCGCCTCTTCATCGATGTGGTCCGGCAAGGGCAATTGCAGCAAGATGCCATGAATGTTTCTATCGGCGTTAAAAGAACGCACCGCGTTCTCCACCTCGGCCTGCGTCGACGCGGCCGGCAAGATCCGCGCCTCGGAACGCAAACCCGCCCGTTCGCAGGCGCGGCGCTTCATGCGCACGTACATCGCTGAGGCCGGATCATCGCCGACAAGGACGACGCCCAAGCCCGGCGGCGTCCCCGACTTCGTCCGCAATTCTTCGACCGCCCGCTTAATCTCGCCTTGAATCCGCTGCGCTACCGGACGTCCATCAATAATCTTGGCTGGCATCGCGATTCCTTTCCAGTCTCTCAATCAATGCCATTGCTCATGCAAGAATAGGGCTTGTTCCTTCGGGCGCGCGCTTGATTTGATTCGCTGCCGCCAAGCAGCTGAGACTTAAATCGCAGGCGAAAACTGGCTGAACGCCCCACTTTGCGGTTGCCGCCGCCGCTGGACCGGGAGGCGGATGGCTATGGAGATTGTCTTTCTCTCTTGTTACACTGTTCCCAGCCGACTACTGCCTTGAGGATAGCACAGAGTGGCTTCAGTCGAGAACCTGCCGGGTATCATCTTCGTCATCATCGGACCGGGCGGCGCGGGCAAAAACGCCATTATGAAGGCGGTCATCGCTGCATTTCCGGCGCTGAAGCAGCTGGCGACCGCCACCACCCGGCCCATGCGCCCCGATGAGGAGCAAGGGCGCGAGCATCTTTTTGTGAGCGCGCAGCAGTTTCAAGAGATGATAAGCCAAAATGAATTGCTGGAACGCCAGGAAGTGACGCCAGGCAAGTTTTATGGAATCCCCCGCCGTACGGTTTTGGAGGCATTGAGCGCTGGCGCCGCTCGCATCGCCGATATTGAGGTCTTGGGCGCCATCGAGCTCGCCGCCGCTTATCCACATAACGTCGTCCAGGTCTTCGTCACCGTGCCGGGCGACGATATCGCCCAACAGATGACGGTATTGGAAAAGCGGATGCGCGGGCGCGCCGATGAGGCAACGGACATTGAGCAGCGGCTCGAACGAGCGCGAACGCTGGAACTGCCCTACCAGGCGCGCTGCGATTACATTGTGGTGAATGATGACTTGGCGCAGGCGATTGAGGCGACGGCCGCCATCGTCCGCCGCGAAATGGCGGAACGTCAGTTGCAGGTCGAAAGAACATGAACGACCTCGCGCAAGGCCATCTTTCGCTGGGCGCTCGCCTGGCGCCCGATGGCATCCCGCTGCATTATGGCGACCGGGCGGCGGAATACGCGGCCGCGGACCAAGGCGCGATCCTGCTCGATCGCTCGCATGAAGGCCGGATCTTGCTGCAGGGGCGCGACCGGCTTGCGCTTGTCAACCGCATGTCAACCAATGATGTGAGCCGCCTCGGCCTCCATGAAGGCAAACCAACCGTCTTCATCAACGCCAATGCGCGCATCCTGTTTCGAGTTGGCTGCTTCAACTTGCCGCGGGGCTTGCTATTGATCAGCGAGCCGGGCCAGGGCGATGCGCTAGCGAATTATCTGCGCCGCAGCATCTTCTTCGGCGATCAAGTCACCGTCGACGATATAAGCGCTGAGACCGCTCATTTTGCCCTGCATGGCGCAGCCGCCGACGCAGTAATCGAATCGCTGGCGCCGGCGGCACGGTCCATTGCGGCGCTGGGCGTCGTCGAAGTCGATACAGATATCGGACGACTGATAATCGCTCGGCGCAAATCCATCTGTGGCGGACATTGGATCGTGATCGCGGAAGGTGATGCGGGCGCGCGAGTCCACCGCTTGTTGCTGCAAAACGGGGCGGCTGCCGGTTTGATGGCGGCCGGCTCCTTGACCTACAATTGCTTGCGCATCCGCAGCGGAAGACCGGCGGGACTTGAATTGTCGCCGGACTACATTCCGCTGGAAGTGGGTCTGTGGGACGAGATCAGCTTCAGCAAGGGCTGTTATACCGGGCAAGAAATCATCGCGCGCATGGAGAGCCGCGGACGGCTGGCGAAGACTCTGGTCAAAGTTGCGCTATCGTCCATGACGCCGGCGCCAGCGCCTATCTACGCGCAGGGCAAACCAGCCGGCGCCTTAACGAGCAGCGTACAGGCGCCCGATGGCGAAATCCATGCTTTGGCGGTGCTCAAAATCGGCAGCGCGCAGCCTAACACGGACTTAACCGTGGGCGTGGACGGGCCGAATGCCAAGGTCATCGACTATGCCGCGGCGCAGCCACCCTTTCTCCTGCCGGAAGGGGCGCCTCCACCAAGCAATTGACGCAGAGCGCGATTTGGCACAGCCTCGGCAGCCGTCAACTTAGTTGAACTTGGGCGGCTCGCCGTCAAAGAAGAGCGCCCACCACAACTCCCAATTCGCCGGTTCGGGCGCGGTCGTCAGGAATTCGACCAATGGCGCCGTCGATCGCGCGATTGTCCTTTGCGGGCCGCTGCTCTTGGGCATTATCAAGACTTCGCCGTCGCGGATCATTTTGCCTTCATCGCGCGCCCAATACTCGACATAGGCATCGCTCTTGACGTAACTCAACTCTTCAATCAAGTCCTGCTGTTCTTCCAGCAATGCGTCTATTTCGGCGGCGAAACGCGCGTGGATGCTCCCTAAGTCACGGTCCAGCTTGATGCGGCCGCTAAAGTTCAGCGTGAGGACCAAGCCAAAGGCGAGAACGACGGCCAGCATCACCTGAATGCTGGTCAGCCCCCGCCGACCAACGCGTCGGTTGGCCGCGCTTGACTGCGGTCTGCTCAATCCGCCTTCAGCCATTGCTGCCTGTGATTCTCAATTTCGCCTGACAACAATCATAGTAGAGAGAAGGAAACGCGCCAGCGCGGACGCCGCGAATTCTGGCTCGGCGGCAGGCAAGCTGACCTTCGGCGACGAGCCGACCTGGCGCTTGTGTTGTGGACGAGACCAGCCCAAACATGTGATTTTCGGAATCCGCGATAGACAGAAAACCCGGCCGCTAGACCGGGTGACTTTGATGCCGAAGGTGGGAGTCGAACCCACACTCCCCGAAGAGAACTACGCCCTGAACGTAGCGCGTCTGCCAATTCCGCCACTTCGGCGTCTCATTAGCTAGCAGTATAGCGGTTCAAAACGGCATGTCAATACGCTGCTTGCGCGAGATTCGCTGTCCTGACGCTAATGCGCGTGATATAATGCAGCGCGTTTTCGATTGGCAGCGATGAAACACGCGAGGAGGCAAACTGAAAGAAATCACACCGCCAAATGCTGAGGAGGCAGGCGGCCGAATCCCTTGGCTGGGCGCTTCCGTTCCGGCTCTCGTCCTGACGATTTTCCTGCTGGCTGTCAGTTGGGCGGCGCAGGCGCAGCAGCAGAATTCCGGCGTTTATGCGCAGGCGGTTGGCCAAGCCAATCTGCGCGCCGACGACAATATTGAGGCGCGGCTCGTCGGCGAAATCCGAAGCGGCGTCAACTACCCGGTGCTCGGTCGCAGTCAGCTCTACCCCTGGCTCTTGCTGGGCGAAAGCGATACGGATCAGCCAAAGGGCTGGGTATTCGAAACACTTGTCGTGCTTAGTGGAGATATTAGTCGCGTCCCCTTCAGCGATCTGATTATCGACGCGTCTGCGCCGCCTAATCCGGCGACGGCGACAGCCAGCCCCCTTCCAAACTCTACAGCAACCAGCGCTGCGCCCACGCCAACGCCCACGATCGGCGTCTTTGGCGTCAGCGGCCGGGTATCGGGCGAGGTGAATATCCGCTACGGACCCGGCGTCGAATATCCCCGAGCCGGCGTGGCTTATACGGGCGATCGCTTTGATTTGACTGGTTATCATACGATTTATCCCTGGGTGCGGATTCGCTATCCCGATGCGGCTGGCGGGCAAGCCTGGATAGCACGCGACCTGCTGGAGATCAGCGGGAATATTTTCAACACAGTCGCGATTTCGCAGACGCGCTTCAGCCTGCCACCCTTTACACCGACGCCGGCGGCGATTCAAGCCAGCGGCATCAACGGGGGGCAGCCGCTGCCGCTTGGCGGAGACTTGCAGATTCTAGCGGACGAGCTTTGGAATCTGCTCTTGCGGAATGACTTTGATCCGCAGACGAGCCGCTTCGGCACGCTCTTCTTCATGGATCTGGCCAGCGGCGAAGCCTTCACTTTCGGCGACGAATTCGCCTTCAGCGGCACGAGCCTGAACAAGGTCGCCATTCTAGCCAGGCTTTATTTGAAGCTTGACGCCCCGCCGTCCATCGAGACGGCCACCGATATTCTCAACACGATGATCTGCAGCGAAAACGCGGCGACGAATCGCCTGCTGAGCATTATCGGCGATGGCAACGCCTACCTTGGCGCGGACGCGGTCACCGACCTGTACCAGGAGTTGGGCTTGGCGCGCTCTTTCTTGATCGCGCCCTTCACCACCATTGGCACGCCGGAGCCTCCTCCTCAGCCGCTGGTATTCCCCGTAACGGCGGCCGATCAGGTCCGCGCGGCGCCCGATCTATCGAATCAGTTGACCGTCGTCGAAATCGGCTCATTGCTCGCCAATCTCTACCAATGCGCTTACGGTTCTGGCGGCGCGCTCATCGACAACTTTGGCGAAGCTATTGAGGCGCGCGAATGCCGGCAGATGCTGCACGTGATGAGCAACAATACCGTTGATGCCCTCTTGAAATCGGGCGCGCCAGCCGATACGCGCGTGGCGCATAAGCACGGCTGGATACCCGATACCCATGGCAACGCCGCCTTGTTTTTCACGCCCGGCGGCGACTATGTTATCGCGATGATGCTCTTCCAGCCGGAGTGGTTGAACTTCCAGGAATCGCTGCCGCTCTTCGCCGAGGTGTCGCGCCGCGTATACAACCATTTCAATCCGGAGCAGCCGCAGGAATTGAGCCGAGAATGGGTCATCCCCGATGCCAACAGCTGCAACTACTTTGGCAGCCCGCTGGTTGTCGATCTCCTGCAATCCCACTGGGACGAATGAGAAGGCGGCCGGCGCGCATCAACGCAGTTTGAAATGCAATTCTGAAGATTGCCGCAGCCGATCGGCCGCTTCTTCCGGCGTGATGTCGCGCTGGGCCTCGGCCAGCATCTCGTAGCCGACCATGAATTTCTTCACGGTCGCCGAACGCAGCAGCGGCGGAAAAAAGTGCGCGTGCAATTGCCAGTGCGCGCTGTCGGTGCCGTTGTATGGCGCGCCATGCCAGCCCATCGAATAAGGAAACGAGACCTCAAACAGATTGTCATACTTCACCAGCAGGCGCTTCAAGATTGCCGCCAGGTCATTGCGTTGGCCATCGCGCAAATCGGGCAGCCGCTCCACAGGCGACTTGGGCAGCAGCAGCGTTTCGAAGGGCCAAACCGCCCAGTAAGGCGCCACTACCAGCCAGCTAGCGTTTTCCAGCACGCAGCGTTCGCCAATTTGCCGCTCTTGATTCGCGTAATCGCGCAGAAGATTGCCGCCGTCTCGACTGTGGTAGGCGCGCTGCTGCTGGTCTTCCCGCGCGGCGATGTCGCCCATGCGATCGGTCGCCCAGATTTGCCCATGCGGATGCGGATTGGAGGCGCCCATCATATCGCCCCTGTTTTCGAATATCTGAACCCAGCTGTAGCGAGCGCCGAGCTCGGCTGTTTGCGCCGCCCAAAGATCTACCACGAGGCGAATCTCGGCCAGCGACATCTCCGCCAGCGTCAAATCGTGGCGCGGTGAAAAGCAGATGACGCGCGCCTCGCCGCGAACCGATTTGGCGCGAAGCAAGGATTCGCCGCCGATCTCCGCCGGGGGCACATCGGGCAGCACCGCGGCGAAATCGTTTACAAAGACGAAGGTATTGTCGTAGGCCGGATTTCGCTCGCCATTGGCGCGAACATTGCCCGGGCAAAGATAACAGTCGGGGTCATATCGGGGGCGCCGGTCCTGCGGCAGGCTCTCGACGCCGCCTTGCCAGGGCCGTTTGGTCCGATGAGGCGAGACCAGTATCCATTCATCCAATAGCGGGTTGTAACGTCGATGCGGATGCCGCGTGAGATCAAAGGTCACGCCTCAACCCTGCAATTTCATGACGCCGTGGCTGAGGACGACGACAGCGCGTTCCTTGACCTTGGTCTGAAAATGGATCTCATTATCCGTTTCGCGCCACATTTCAGTCACCAGCGTGTCACCCGGGAAGACGTGACTGGAAAAGCGGACATTAACTGATTTGAAGCGGTCGGGGTCGTTGTCGCCGCAGCGTTTGAGGATGGCGCGGGAGGCGAAACCCATCGTGCACAAGCCGTGCAGGATCGGTTTCTCGTAACCGCCGCTCGCGACCAATTGCGGGTCGGCGTGCAGCGGGTTGTCGTCGCCGGCCAGACGATAAAGCAGAGCCTGCGCGGCATCGGTCCCTACCTCAAATACAAAGTCGGGCTCGCGCTCAGGCAAGACCCATTGGGATGAAGGACCGCGCTCGCCGCCGAAACCGCCCAGCCCGCGGAAGAATAGCGAATGACGAGCGGTCGCCAGCTCTGCGCCATCTTCGAGACAGCTCAAGATGTCGATGACCATCAAGAGCCCGCTGCCCTTGTCGTAAATGTCAGCAATCTTGATACTGGAGGTCACGGTCGCGGCTATTGGCAAGGGTCGAAAGACACGGAGGAACTGTTCCCCGTGCACGACCATCATCGGGTGATATTGGATGCCGGCGATTTCGCCAATTGGCACGCTGCGGTTGAATTCATAAGAGAAGACAACGGCGAAGGTGGGGAAGACTTGGAAGCCGACGCTGCTCAACTCATAGACATATTTCAACTCATCTTGATCGAGGGGATCGGCCGGCGCCCCGATGCCCAGCGCATAAAGCGCGACATCGCGCTCATGGTAGCGGTAGGTCGTGCGCGCAAGTTCAGCGCCGATTGCGCGCTTCACGACATCAAGGGAGGGCGGCTGCATGGCGTCGTTCCTATCAGGACGAAGCTGATCGTCTAAATTCGAACACAAGTATAATCAGGATGGCCGAGCAAAGCCACCAGGTGGAATCCGTTGGGCAATGCCCCGCAAGCGGTAGGGGACGCGTCGTCTAGTCGGTCGGTTGCTGCGGCGAAATCAGCCGCAGATATTCCCAAGTGTAGATGCCCGTATGGTGGCCATCGTCCCAGCTGGGTTGCAGCGCGTAATTGCCGACTGCGCTCATGCCCGTGATGGCGTACGAGCGGCGCGGCGTCAGCTTGAGAATGTCATCGGGAGCATGTTCCATGCCCATCTTGCCATGCCCGCCGCGGCATTCGACACAGGGGCAGGCTTCGCGCAGTTGCGCCAAGGGGTAGATGCTGACGAGACCGTCGTCCCAGACGATTTGCAATTCGCCTTTTCCCCGGTCCACCGTGATATTCGTGGGTCGATTATCCATTCGGCGCGCCTTTTGCTCCGCCCAATGCGTATATGCTAAAGAAAGGCGCCATCGGTGAAAACCCGCAAGTGCAGACAAGTTGAGACCGGGACCGTCATCGCAATCGCCACCGGGATCGCCCAACTTGCTTATCGATATCGCTTTGATACAATGATTTCATTCTGGTAAACGTTTCCTTGGCGGAGCGCTCTAAATGGCTCATGTGAGAGTTACAGCTTGTTTGATGCTTTGCCTCCTGCTCATGGCGGCTTGTCAAAGCCAGTCGACATCGCCGGCGGATGTGACCGCTACCGCGCTGTCGGATGCCCTCGCCCAAGCCGTCGCCACCGCGGACAGCCTCGCGGCGACTGCCACTGCTATCACGAAAGCCACCGAATCCGTACCGACTGCAACTCCTTCAGTGACGCCGACGCCAGATCCATTTCCGGAAACGATAGTCGGCTCCATTTATGTTGCCGAACAACGCTTTGAAGGCGGATGGATGTTTTGGCTCCAGCCCAATACCCAAATCTGGGTGCTGACGGAAGATGACGACGGCGAGCATGTCTGGAGCGTATATGATGATACATTCGTCGACGGCGAGGCGGAATCCGACCCGCAGATCTTGCCGCCCGAGGGCCGCTTGCAGCCCATACGCGGCTTTGGAAAACTCTGGCGGGAGAACCCGGAAGTGCGCCTGGCGATCGGTTGGGCGCTTGATGTCGAACTGGGACACACAACCCGTTACGAGTACCATCATGGCGGATATGTAAATGACGCCAACGAATATGTGCCGGAGCCGGGCTATCATCAGGTAAAGAATCTGGCGGGCGACACCGTCCAATTCATAGAAGATTCCCGCAGTTGGCGCATCCAAAGCTGAAGACGAATTCGAAGCCCTAACCATGCGTAATCTCCGGCGTCATTCGATAGACGCGAGCAAGCCATTCGAATACTACCTGGCGGCGGATGCGCGAAACAGCCGCACCGATTACTGCGATGATCAAGCCTGGACCGTCCGGCTCGGCCGGCGCGATGAGGCGGCGCTGGCTTTCCAAACGCAATTTGGCGGGCGAGCGGGCTTGGCCAGCCTCGTTCCCATGTGGCGCGGCGACGAAGGTGTCGTCTATCAGTTGCAAACCTACGCTCAGCCCCCGGTAATCACTCACTTCGCCCCAAACTTTATGCAGATCGAGGCCGCGCCGTTGGCCAATGTCTCGCTGGTCGCCCGCTTTTGGGCGATGGAATCGCGCGCGGCCGGCGGCGAATTCGCGCTGAGCAACCGGGGCGCTGATCCCGTTGAATTACAGCTGGAACTATTTGGTCACGCTGTGATCAACAGCCGCAATGTCCGGCTCAATGTGCTGACGCTGGGCGACGGCACACTGGCGCTGCATCTGGGGCAAATCGGCAATATCAATCCCGTCGCCACCCTGGAAGGCGCGAGCGCCGAGATCTATGGCGGTCGTATCGGCAGCCCTAAAATCGGCCGCGCTCTGACGCTGGCGCCGGCGGAGACCACGCGAATAGCCTTTGCCGTGGCCGGGCTGGAAGACATGCGCGACTCTTTCAGCGTGGCGATGAACTGGATGTCGCGGCGCTGGGATCGTCATTTCGAACAGATCGAGCGCGCTGCCACCGCCGCGCCGCGGATCAGCACCGGGAACGAAGACTGGGACCTCGTCATCGATCTCTCTTACGCGCATTTAATCAAGGCATTTATGCAACCCGGCGAGCATCTGCCTCATGCCTCGACCGTGGCCAATCGCGTCGGCAATCGCGGTTGGAGCCGGCGCGGCGACGGCGCCGATCACATCCGCGCCTGGGCCGGGCAAGACCCGACGCTCGCCTATCTGGCTGCCAGCGCAGTCGCCAATATCGACCCCGAGCTCGCCAAGGGACTGATACGAAATTATCTAGCGACGCAAGATGAAGCGGGCTTTGTCGATCGTCAGCCTGGCTTGGGCGGTCAGCGGCAGGGCTTGCTGATGATGCCGCTCTTGGCGCGGCTCAGCTGGCAGGTCTATCAGCGAACGGGCGATCGGGACTTTCTCAGCGAGGTCTACCCGGGTCTGGTTGCTTTCTTCGGCCGCTGGCTGCAAAGCGATATGGACGCGGATGATGACGGTGTCCCGGAGTGGCGCTCGGAACGACAGATGGGCTACGTCGCCTTTCCAACATTTGGCCAGGGTCAATACTGGGCGCAAGGGGCCGAAATCGAACAGATGGAAAGCCCCGATCTGCTGGCTTACTTGATCGCCGAAGCGGATGCGCTCGGCCAAATCGCGGAGCAATTGGATCAAACCGAGAGCGCGCAGATCCTCCACAAACAGCTGGCGATGATGGAAACGAGCCTGGAAGAATTCTGGGACGGCAGGCGCTATAGCTATCGCGATCGCGACACGCACTTCACAGCGGAAGCGGTCGAACTGCTTCACCGGGGCGCGGGCGATCAGACGCACGAACTGGACCGGGCGCTGCTGAGGCCAGCCAGAGTCGTCGTCCGAGTCGTCGGCGGCGTCAGCCAACGGCCGCGGATCACGCTGAAGCTGGCAGGCAGAGACCAGGATGGCGAGGAATGCGCGATTGAAGCGGCGGCTGAGGAGTTTGACTGGCAGAATCGTCAGGGCGTCTATACCACCGAATTGCCGCTTTCCCACGTTCACCGCATCGCGATTGAAGGCTTGAGCCGGGTATACAAGGTTTACACCACCACAATCGATAGCAGTAGGCTCGACATCAACGCCTTGATGCCGTTGATCTGCCGAGGCCTCCCCCCGGAACGGGCAGCCGCCTTGGTTGAATTGGCGCTGGACGAAGCGCATTTCCTGCGCCCCAATGGCTTGACGATGGTCAGCGCGAGCGATCGCAACTTCGACCCCTCTAATGCGCGCGGTGGCGGCGGCATCTGGATGTACTGGCTGTCGCAGATCGGCGAAGGCATGGTGGCGGCCGGCTTCCGGCGGGAAGCGACCGCGCTGATGAAACGGGTCCTCGATGGCTTGGCGCGCGTCTTGGCGCGAGAAGGCAAGCTGTCGCAATTCTATCACGCGGACGAGGCGAAGGGCTTCGGCGAGGATCATCATATCGGGGGCATCGTCCCGCTGAATCTGCTCAGTGCCGTGCTCGGCGTTTCGATCGACGCGCCCGACCGCGTTTGGGTGGGCGGCGAATTTACCTGGGACGATTCCATTTCGGTTGAGCAGCACGGCGTCGTCGTCCAGCGAGACCCCGACGAGATACTCGTCAAGTTTCCCTCAGGCCACAGCGAGACCCTGCCGGCTGACGCGCCCTGGCGGCTTGTTTGCGATCCGACGCCAGCCGTCCCAGTCGTTGAAGCAAGCGATCCGCCGGCATTGCCGGATGCGCCCTTGCCGAGCGAGACCGATGAAGATGATCGGCTGATCATTGATCTCGACGATGCAGCGGAGCCTGAAGATCCGCCTGACAATGCAATCACCGACCCAGCCGCGGACGAAGAAGATGTCGAGCCGACAGCTTAGCGGCGTGGTGCGTTCGCTTGCCCACCGCGGCAGACCGCCGCGCCATCGAAGCGCAAGCAATTAAATTGCAATGATCTATCGAGTCCGATCCCCCGGCGGAGAAAAAGGACGCGACGTGCCGGCCACGCCCATGCAGTGGCGCCGGCTCCTGTCGTATTTGGCCGCCTACAAGCTGCGGCTGCTCCTCGCGACGATTGGATTGTGCTTCGCTTCGGCGCTCAGCCTGGTTTTCCCGGCGGTGATTCAGCGGGTGATTGACTCGGTATTCACCGACGCTGATATCGGCCTGCTGGATACGATTACGCTAGCGCTAATGGCTGTCTTCATTTTGCGGTCGCTGGCGAGCTTCGTTCAAAACTACAATCTCAATTATGTCGGCGAGAAGATCGTGGTCGATATTCGCTGCGAGCTCTACGCGCATTTTCAGACGCTATCGATCAAGTACTACAACAACAGGCGCGTGGGCGAACTTATCAGCCGCATCTCATCGGATGTCACCGTCGTCCGTACCGTGCTCACCGGCAATATCAGCGGCTTTCTGCAGCAGACGCTGACGCTGGTCGGCTCGGTGGCGATCATGTTCTACTTGAACTGGCGCTTGACCCTCTTCATCATCGTGCTGATGCCGATCATCGTTGCGGTCGCCTTCGTCCTGGGGAGCGCCATTCGCCGGACGAGCACGCGCGTGCAAGATGAGATCGCCGGCGCCACCGTCGTCGCCGAAGAGGTCTTTCAAAACATCCGCGAAGTCAAGAGCTTCGTGCGCGAGAGTTACGAGGTCGCCCGCTACAACGCGGCTATCGAGATCGCCTTTCGCGCCGCGGTCAAATTGCTCACGATACGCTCGGTTTTCGGTCCCATCATTGCCTTCTTCGCCTTCGCCGGTCTGGCGCTGATATTGTGGTTTGGCGGTCGCGAAGTGCTCGATGGTAGGCTGAGCGCGGGCGAACTGATCGCCTTTCTAATCTATGGCTTGACGGTAGCGGCAAACTTCGCCGGCGTGATCAGCATGTATTCGCAGGTACAGGAAGCCCTGGGCGCAACCAAGCGCGTATTCGAGATTCTCGATACGCAGCCTGAAATTCGCGACGCGCCAAAAGCCAAGAAGCTGGCAGCGGTCAATGGCGCGATTTCCTTGCAGGGGGTCAGTTTCGCTTACGAAGACGGTTTGAATGTACTCAGCGATATCAACCTGGACATCGCCGAGGGCGAGATCATCGCATTGGTCGGACCGAGCGGCGCCGGCAAAAGCACGCTCTTCAATCTGATTCCGCGTTTCTATGATGTGGGCGCCGGTTCCATCTGCATAGACGGGCACGACATCCGCGACTTGACACAGAACAGCCTGCGTGGGCATATCGGCATCGTGCCGCAAGAGACGCTGCTCTTCGGCGGCAGCATTCGCGAGAATATTCTGTACGGCAAGCTGGATGCGCCGGAGACGGAGATGATTGAGGCGGCGCAATCGGCCAACGCCCATGACTTCATCATCGAGCTGCCGAAGGGATACGATACCATCGTCGGCGAGCGCGGCATCAAGCTGAGCGGCGGGCAGCGTCAACGCGTCGCCATCGCGCGCGCTTTGCTGAAGAATCCGTCAATCCTGCTGCTCGATGAAGCCACATCCAGCCTGGATAACGAAAGCGAGCAATTGGTGCAGGAGGCGCTGGCGCGTTTGATGAAGAATCGAACGACCCTGATCATCGCGCATCGCCTGAGCACTATTCGGGTCGCGCATCGCATCGCCGTGCTGGACAAGGGACAGATCATCGAGTTGGGACCGCATCAAGACTTGATGGCGCAGCGGGGCCTCTATGCCAAACTTTATGAGATGCAATTTCGCGAGACGGATCTCTTTGTCCCTAGCTAGGCGCACCCAAATGCCGGAATCCTGCTTACAAGCGTCCCCTATTCCGGGTCCGGCATGGCGACTCCGCTAGCGTTGCTCTTTCTCTTGCTCCTTCTCGGCTTCCTTTTTTGGTGGCTGATCGTCGAGACTGAAGGCGTCTACCTCGGCAAACGCATGGTCATCTTGCTGTATGACCTTTACGCCACCCGCTACAATCGCGTCAAACAGTTTGATGAACAAGCCGACCTGATCTTAATCTCCCAGCCGATTATGGCGCGCATCCAGCCCCAGGCTGACCCCCTGATTCTGGATGTGGCCACCGGCGCCGGCCGCCTGCCACTGATCATGGCGCGAAACGGAAGCTTCCGCGGCCATGTTGTTGGTTTGGATGCCAGCCGCCGCATGCTGGATGTCGGGCGGCAGAAAGTTGCTGCCGAGCGCTTCGAGAGTTTCATTACGCTGATGCGCCGTGACGCGGGAGAACGTTTGCCTTTTGGCGATGAAGTTTTCGATGTCGTGACCTGCCTGGAGGCGCTTGAGTTCCTTCCAGACCCGCAGGCCGCCCTCGAGGAAATGTGTCGGGTGCTGCGCCCGGGCGGCTTGCTGCTGACCACCATCCGCATCGACACGCGCTGGATGCCAAACCGCACCTGGAGCGAAGAACGGATGCGGCGCGAGTTGGCAACGCTGAATATGCGCGACATTCACATCGAAATCTGGCAGGAAGACTACAGTCAAGTCTGGGCGTGGAAAGCGGGCGAGAGCGAGCCGATTGGCGTCGGCGCCCGAGAAAAGGTTCTGCGCTCGGCACAGCAAGTCGCCATTACCTAAGCGAGCCAAATTTGCTAGAATCCGTAGCCGCATGACTCGCCTCACACAGGGGACATATCCCGTTGAAGCTGCTGAACAAAGAGTTGCAAGATGCGCTTGAAGACGCCATTCAGGCGGCGCAGGACGCCGGCGAACTGCCGTCTTTTGCGATTCCTCGCATCCCGGTCAGCGTGCCGAAACGCGCGGGCCTGGGCGACCTTTCTTATCCGGCGATGGGCTTGGCGAAGCTCGCGCGTAGAAAGCCCCTCGATATCGCCAATCTGATCGTAGGCAAAATGCGGGACTTGGACTTCGCCTGTGAGCTAAAGGTGGCGCCGCCCGGATTTATCAACTGCACAATCGCCGACGAATTTCTCCGACTGCAAATCGATGCGATGATAGCTGAGGGCGATGCGCTATTTCAGTTGGACATCGGCCGCGGGAAGCGGGCTCAGGTCGAATTCGTCAGCGCCAACCCCAGCGGACCCATCACCATCGGGCATACGCGTGGCGCAGTCGTCGGCGATGCCATGGCGCGCCTGATGGCAGCGGCCGGCTATGATGTCCAACGCGAGTATTACTACAACAACGCGGGCGCACAGATGACCAAGCTGGGAAAGAGTTTGATGCTGCGCTACCGGCAACAATTGGGCGACGAGGTCGAAATTCCAGCCGACTATTATCAAGGCGATTATCTGGTTGAAGCAGCAGCTGACCTGGTGGCGGAGCACGGCGATTCGCTGCGCGGTGAAAGCTGGGAATGCTTCAAAGACGCCGCCGAATCACGCATGTTTGATTGGATCAAGCGCTCGCTCGCGTCAATCGACATCAAGCACGATGCCTTCTACAACGAGACTTCGCTATTCGAATCGGGCAAGATCTGGTCCGTGCTGGAAACCATGCGCAATAACGGCCACATCTACCAGGCGGCGCATTGGGATGGCGCCGACGAAGACGAGATCGCCGAAGTCACGTCCAAGGGCTATCAGCCCGCCACCTGGTTCCGCAGCACAAGCTTCGGCGACGAAAAAGATCGGGTGATGGTCAAGAGCGATGGCGCCCCCACCTATACCCTGCCCGATATCGCTTATCACTGCGACAAGCTGGAGCGCGGCTTTGACATCGCCCTCAATGTGCTGGGCGCCGATCACTTTTCCCAGGCGCAAGTCGTCAAATACGGCATCCGCGCGCTGGGTATGGATCCTGAACCTATCCAGGTCATCTTCAATCAGATGGTGCGCGCCGTGCGCTGGAATGATGAGCGGGGCGAATACGAAGCGGTCAAACAATCCAAACGCGCCGGCGACTTTGATACGCTAGACGACCTGGTCGCCATGACCAGCGCTGACGCCGTACGCTACCATATGCTGGCGCGCAGCCCCAATTCACAGCTGGATTTCGATGTCGATCAGGTGGTCAAGCAGTCGAATGAGAATCCGGTCTATTATATTCAGAACGCTTACGTGCGCTGCGCCGGTATCTTCCGCGAGGCGGGAGAACGCGGTTTAGACGACGATGGCGCCGACTTGAATCTTCTGGGCAAGGACGAACTGAAGTTCATCCGCAAGGCGCTTGAGTTGGGCAATGTCATTGAGCAGGCGGTGGTCCACTGCGAGCCGCACAAAATCGCCTTCTTTGCTCATGAGCTGGCCGCCGTCTTCCATCCGATTTACGATCGCGCGCGTGTGCTGCACAGCGAGGTGCCCGTCGAAACAGCCAAAGCGCGGCTGCGATTCTACCGGGCGGCAGCGGTCGTCTTCTATCGCGTCCTGCGCCTGATGGGCATGTCCGCGCCCGAACGCATGTAAGCCGCTCGGCGGCAGCGAAAATGATCTCGAGTTCGCGCGAATGGTCTAGCGACTGCCTGCCTCGGCAGTCTGCCCAGATAACATGAAAGGGACAATCTCATGGGACTCAAATCCGACCGCTGGATTAAAGAGATGGCACGGGAACATCGCATGATCGAACCCTTCGTCGACCAGCAGGTGCGTGAAGGCGCCATCAGCTATGGCGTCTCCTCTTATGGTTACGACCTGCGCGTCTCCGATGAGTTCAAGATTTTCACCAATGTACGCTCGGCCATCGTCGATCCCAAAAACTTCGACAACGAATCCTTCGTCGATTTCCGCGGCGATGTCTGCCTCATTCCGCCGAATTCCTTCGTCCTTTCTCGCTCGGTGGAATACTTCCGCATTCCTCGCAATGTGCTCACTGTCTGCCTGGGCAAATCGACCTACGCCCGTTGCGGCTTGATCGTCAACGTCACGCCCTTCGAGCCGGAGTGGGAAGGCTATGTCACGCTGGAAATTAGCAACACGACGCCCTTGCCGGCCAAGGTTTACGCCAACGAGGGTCTGGCGCAGGTCCTGTTCTTTGAAGCGGACGAAACCTGCGAGCAATCCTACGCCGACAAGAAGGGCAAGTATCAGGGGCAAACGGGCGTGACGCCGCCAAGAATGTAAGCAGGGATTTGGCGCGCTCTCAGGCGATGACGCCTTGACTTATTCGAAACATAGCAACTATAATCAGACATCAAGCGGGCGTTTAGCTCAATTGGCAGAGCATCCGGTTTACACCCGGAAGGTTATAAGTTCGAGTCTTATAGCGCCCACATAATCAGGTCTACCGAAACAGGCGCTACGATTGGCGCCGTTTCTATTTTCGCGACGGGCGTCAATCGTCTATGAGAGCGGATTCCGAAACTCCTGGCGCCCACCCCCCGAAACGCCGCGCAGCTTGACAGGCTATTGTCAATTGTCTACAATATGTCGCCATCCGCTAGCTGCCGACTGCGCGACATGTCTATCGAATTCAGCGATGTGCTCGAATTGCGCAACCTCAGAACCTACTTTCATTTGCCCGAGGGTACGCTGAAGGCGGTTGATGGCGTCGACTTGACCATCGCTCCCCATCAGACTGTCGGTGTCATTGGCGAGTCTGGCTCGGGCAAGAGCGTGACCGCCCAATCCATCCTGCAAATTGTGCCGCCGCCGGGCGCGATCGAATCCGGCGAGATCATTCTGCGGCGCAAAAATGGGGACGCCGTCGATGTTGGCAAGCTCAACCCGCGCAGCCGGGCAATCCGAGCCATTCGCGGCGCCGAAGTCTCGATGGTGTTTCAGGAGCCGATGACCAGCCTCTCGCCGGTTCACACTATTGGCGCACAAATCGTCGAAGCGATTCAACTGCATATCGAAAGCGACAAGAAAAAAGCCAGGCAACTGGCGCTGGATATGATCAACCGCGTCGGCATTTCGAATCCAGAGCAGCGCTTTGATGAATATCCGCACCAATTGTCCGGCGGGATGCGCCAGCGAGCGATGATCGCTATGGCGCTTTCTTGCAGCCCCTCCCTGCTCATCGCCGATGAACCGACCACCGCCCTTGATGTCACGGTTCAGGCGCAAATCCTCGAACTGATGAAAGAACTGCAGGAACAGTTCGGCATGGCGATTATGTATATTACGCATGATCTGGGCGTCATCGCCGAAATCGCCGACCAGGTCAACGTCATGTACCTCGGCCGGGTGGTAGAGCGTGCCTCTACGGTTGAGCTGTTTAAGAATCCGCTGCACCCCTACACGCAGCGTTTGCTCAAATCCATTCCTCGGCTTGGCGGCCGCGGGCGGGGGCGTCTCGACGCCATTCGCGGCAATGTGCCGGTACCGATGAATCCGCCGCCGCAATGTGGGTTCGCCTCGCGCTGTGATGAATTCATCCGCGGCAAATGCGATGCCGCCGTGCCCGCTCTCGTCGACATGGGTAACGACCACTTCGTGCGCTGCTATTTGCACAGCGAAGAGAGAGAGCCGGTCTATGCCTGAAACGGAGGCGACTACCAGGAAACAGATCGGCGATGTGCTGTTGGAGGTCCGCGATCTTAAGAAGCATTTTCCCATTGAGAAAGGATTCTTCCGCAGTGTACAGGGCTACGTCAAGGCTGTTGACGGCGTCAGCTTCACGATACGCGAAGGCGAGACCTTTGGCTTGGTGGGGGAATCCGGCAGTGGCAAGACCACCTTGGGGCGCTGCATAGTACGCGGCATCGAACCGACCGCAGGCGAAATATTATTCCGTCTGCCTGATGGTGAAGAGGTCGATATCGCGGCGCTGGACAAAAAAGCATTGCGCGATGTGCGCCAGCACTTTCACATGATTTTCCAGGATCCCTATTCCTCGCTCGACCCGCGCATGTCGGTGCTCGATATTATCGCCGAGCCGATCCGCAACAATAAGATCCTTTCAGACACCCGCGAAATACAAAACCGCGTGCGCGAACTGATGGACAAGGTTGGCTTGGATATCCAGCATCTCAACCGTTATCCCCATGCTTTTTCCGGCGGCCAGCGCCAACGAATCGGCATCGCCCGATCGCTCGCGCCAAGCCCGCTGCTAATCGTTTGCGACGAAGCGGTCTCCGCGCTGGATGTTTCGATTCAAGCGCAGATACTCAACCTGCTGGAGGACTTGCAGGAAGAGTTCAACCTGACTTTTCTCTTCATCGCGCACGATCTGTCCGTTGTGGAGCATATTTCCGATCGCGTCGGCGTGATGTATGTCGGGCAACTGGTTGAACTGGCCGACACCGAATCCTTATTCACGTCGCCCAAGCATCCCTATACCGAGGCTCTGCTATCGGCTGTACCGACGACGGATCCTGAGATCAAGATGGATCGGATCATTCTGCCCGGCGAAGTCGCCAATCCGGCCGCGCCGCCATCGGGCTGTTATTTCCACCCGCGCTGTCGCTACGCACAGGATATTTGCGCGACTGAGACGCCTGAATGGACGCAGGTCGCGGCCGGTCATTACGCCGCTTGTCACTTCGCCAATGAGTTGCCGCTGCGCGGGGTTGAGCAGTAGAGCTGATGGACTTGCTGGCGCTCTTCATAGTTGCTTCTCTAATCGGCGGCGCTATGGTCGCCTGGGTCGCCATTTGGACGACCAATCGCGCGTCGAATGCCGCCATAACGCGCCACTTCAAAGCCAGCGAGTATATCATGGAGACGGGGAAGCCGCCACCGGAATGGCTCAGGGCGCCCGCATGGAAACGCCCGCTGGCCATCCTGCCCTTCTCGGCTGCCGATAAAAGCGTCACGGCACGCCTTGAGGAGTTGATTCGTTTCTTCGAGCATTGCAGTTTCTACGAAGATGAATTCGCGCGCGATCAACATTTGTCCCAATTGGAAGGCGTGAGGAGAGCCTGGCAATCAGGCGATATCCTCTAGCCGCTAATGCAGCATGATGATCGCCCACATACCCATGTTCGGCACGGAGACGACGGTGTCTAAACCTACTGCCCTACAATTGATCTCACGAGGCGACTCCCCGGGCGCATAGAGCGTCGCGAGAGAGAACACTCGGTCCAGCACGTCGCCGGCAATCGTCAATTCGACATCGCGCAATTTCAGATAGGCGTCCGACTTCAAGTCATAGTTGCTGTTTAGCAGATGACAGATGACCGGCGTATCGGGCTGAATCGGCTGATGTCGCAACTGCACACTGACGTTGTCGGCGCCGGCGACGCGAACAGCGCCCCCGACGATGTCGAGAAGATCGGGCGCGCCCGACCAGGTGACTAGCCTTTCGCCGGCCGACAGCAGCTTGGTTTCTTGTTCTGCTGTCAAGAACGACGGTTCAAAGCGAACGACAGCACGGTAAGGCGCAAGATCCGCATTCAATAGACGGTCCTCCACCCAGTCATCGCCGGCGACAATCACGCGAAATGGAACATTCGCGCGACTAAGGGCAAAGCAAGCCTCGGCCAAATCGGTCCGCGGCGCGCTGCGATTTTGGCCACCGAGATGCCCGCCGCTCAAGCGGTCGCCGAGGTACTGCCGCACGGCATTGTTGCTGAAGATCAGGGCTACAGTCGCAGCGGATTCGTAGCCATCGAATAGCTCGGGATAGTCGCGAATGAAGTGATAAAGCGCCTCATAATCGCCGGGCTTGCTATGATACCAACGGTCTGGCTCGCCGGCGTTTCGCAGCGTCCACATCTTGTCCGGCGCCATGAAGACATGGCCATGGGCGTAAGCCTGCGCGATCCAGAGGCGAATATGCCCGGGACGGTCGTTGAGGCGGGGTGGCTCAAAGGCGCGCGGCACGCCGGTGATCGCCAGCAGCCGCCCCAGACCGTCCGCCAGCTTGAAAGTGTAAACGGGATCGGTGGGCAAGATCTCATCTTCAGGAGGCAAGTATTGCATTTCGTTGGTGTAGAAGTCATGGGCGTCAACCGCATACATGAACTCCGCCCAGTAAAATGGTGAATTGGAACTCATCGGCACATCAGCGCTGAATTCTTGGGCATAGCGCTTGAATTCGCGGAAGAGCGCGTTGACCTCCGCCCATTGGAAATCGAAATACTCGTTCGCCAATGGAATCACCGGCGGGAATGCCAGTATCTGCGTCCGATAGCGCTCGTCGGTGAAGCCGTGAGCCAGCAGGAAGTCGCGAAAATTGAATGATTCGAGATCTTCAATCGCCCAGGTTTCACGATCGGCAGCGCCAAGATTCGACTTGAGGTATTCGCGAAAGCCTTCCATACAGTGCTCACAGAAGCAGCCGCCATAGCGCGCGTTGAGCGAGGCGATTGTTGGAATCGCCGAATCGATCATCAGCCAATCCGTCCCCGCCTCCATCACGCGGCGCAGCTGATACATCAAGTAATGGCGATAGCCGGGCGCGTTGGTGCAGAAGAAATATGGCGGATGCCCCTTGTATCGATGCGCCCACCAGGTGATCGCGGGCCGGTCATTGAGATCGCGCGCGGTCGACTCCATGAAATTGGAATCGAAGTCGATCATGCCCATCCAATCCGCGTCCAGCTCGACCCGTCCCTGAAACTTGACGCCGCAGCGATGCGCCTCATCGACATCGCGCATCATTTCTTCGTCCGGCGGCAGACCGCGGCGGTCCGGCTCGGGCAGAAAGCCCCAACCCAAGCCAGTCGCGCGATAGCGTCGATAGACGTCCATGCTGCAGGGACGAGTGATCAGCACGTCCGATCGCTTCAATGCCATATCGTGGTCTCCCTCGCTTCACTAGACTTGCGTGACGTAGACATAATAGGCGCCCCTTCGTCGACCCCCGGTGTCGTTGCGCAATTCAGTACGCAATTCATATATTCCAGAATCAAGATCTAGGTTGAAAGTCGCATGACAGTTTTCCCCCGACAGGCGCTTTGACCATTTATTTTCGTCAACTTGCAGGCAGGCGCCGGACACGCCCATCGCTCTTTCAGCCTCGCGCGGATGCGTCCGCAACTCAATTTGGTAGGGACCTGGCTGCGCAACATCAATCCACCAGAAGCCGTTCGCGTCATAGGCGGGATCATCAATCCAGCTTTGTCGCCAGGGAACACGTCCCTCGGTTGGATGCCAATCGCGCGCCGAGAGCAGCGCCGGATTCTCGCGTTTGATACCAACAGGAATCGCGATGACTTGGGAAAAACTGTCCTGCATGTTGTCCCAGAAGGCATCGTAGTCCCGGCGCAGCGCCGCCACGACCTGGGGGAATTCAGCGGCGACGTCATGTTCCTGCGCCCGATCGGCTTCGACATCGTAGAGCTCGGCGCCATAGACCAATCGCCATCGTCCGTTGAGCACGGCAGTCTGATGCCACTTCCGCGGCTGGTCGGGTTGCAGCTGAATGACCAGCGAACGCTCGGGCAATTCGTGGTCGTCGCCGCGCAGCAAATCAGCCAGGCTCAAGCCATCAAACTCAAGATCGAAGTCGCTGCATAGGCCGCAGATGTCGATCAGCGTCGGCAGAATATCAATATGCGCCGTCGGTTGGCGTATCTTATGCTCGGCCGGCAGATGCCCGCTCCAACGGAAGAAAAAGTTCACCTGATGCCCGCCATCGTAAACCGAGCCTTTCACGCCGCGCAGACCCGCGTTATAGCCGTCGCCGGTCGCGGGATCGTAGCCTGAGGCTGTGCCATGGTCGGCGGTGAAGATGACCAGGGTGTCTTCATCAAGGCCGAGCAGTTTCAGACGCGCGAACAAGCGACCCATATTCTCGTCAAAGTTGGCGATCATGCCATAAAACTTGGCGCGCTCATCCGGTACGCCGAGCGCCAAGTATGGCTCGGCGTAGGAGTCTGGCACGATATGCGGCGCGTGCATCGCGTTTGGCGCCAGGTAAACAAAAAACGGCGCTTCCTTATGTGACTCAATGAAGGCCAGGGCGGCGTCAAAAAATACATCCGTGCAATAGCCATGACAGCGGACAGGCGCGCCATTGCGAAAATAGACGTCGTCCACATAATTGTTGCCCCAGTAATCGGGCAGCTCGCCGATGCCGCCGCCGCGATGACAGAGCGTTTCGTCGAAGCCGCGATATTGCGGGGCGAAGGGATAGTTGTCGCCGAGATGCCACTTGCCAAACATGCCCGCGTGATAGCCGTCCGCGGCGAAGATGTCCGCCATTGTCACAGCCGCGGGATTCAGTAGATGACGCCCATGAATCACATGCCATACGCCGTTACGGCAGGCATACTGCCCGGTTAGCAGGGCGGCGCGGGAAGGAGAGCACAGCGGGTCGTGATGATGACTGTCCAGCTGAACGCTTTCACGCGCCATTTGGTCGAGATTGGGGGTCTTGAGTACGGGATTGCCGTGATAGCCGATATCAGCGTATCCCTGATCGTCGGTGATGACGAAGATGACATTGGGCGGCCGCGTCATCCTCTCGCTCCCAAGCCAATCACGCGCTAGATCCAGCCGAGCGATTGATCGTGGCGCTCCCAGCGGATGAGGAAGTCCCAGGGCGCTTGAATCGCGGTAATCCCTAAGGGATCCTGCCCCTGCCGCGCCGCATGCGGGCTCCACTGGGTGACATGGCTGAGCCCCCAACTCAAGCCGGAGAGCGGCTCGTTGTTCTCCTCTTCCACGACGCGCAAGGCGCCGGCCGCTTGTGGCGGATCGATGATCGTCGCTTTCGGTTCAAAGTTGATTCCGTCAGCGGCGAACTGAATCGTGTTTTTCTCCGGTCCGCAACGGGTCAGAAGCGCGCCGACGCCGCCAGCGTAATTCCAAACCATCACCTCGTGCCCGCTGTTGGTGATGGGATTGAGCGGTGACTTCTCGTAGGGACCCAAGGGATCATCGGCGACGGCGACGCCCCATTTGCTCTCCATATTGCTGTGGCCGATGCCTTCACCCTTGAAGTAGAGCCAATAGCGACCGTCGCGAAAGAGCAGCGCCGGATCGTGCACGCGCAAACTGTCGAAAGTGCCTTGCGCCGTCGCTTCCAGCGGGTGCGCGCGTTCATCAACCTCGCCCGATGGATGCGGTTCGACCACCGGCGCCGGCGTCTTCGTCCAGGGTCCATGCGGAGAATCAGCCCAAGCCAAGGCAATTGACTCCGGCGTGCTGCGCCAGGTCGGCGCTTTAGTCACCTGATAGACCAGATAATAGCGTCCGTCATGCGCAAGCACATCGGGCGTGAAGATGCTGCGCTCGTCATAGCTGCCGGCCGCTCCGCGCTCGACCGCCGGTCCCTGTTCGCGCCAATTTCTTCCGTCGATGGAAGTGGCGTACCAGACATCGGTCAAGTCCCAGGGCATGGCTGGCATCACATCGGTGGCGCGCTCGTGGCCGACCGCCGGGCAAGGGTGCGCCCCGCGCGTATACCAGACGAAATAGAAGCCATCGACATGAATGATGCAGCTGGGATCGCGGCGTACGATGCCCTTCTCATAGCCGAGGCCTGCGACATTCATGTAGCGGAATTTCGTGAACCAAGGGTTGTCGACGTCCCGCAACTTGAAGCGCTGCATTGCTGCACTGCGCATGATTTCACAACCTTGCTCAAACGCAGCGTGGTGTGACAATCGCCACACCACGACTACCATGTCGGACGAACTCGCGAATTACATCTCGTCTTCGAAATACCACTGCTCGGGCATGAACATGACCCACTGCCGGTAGCTGAAGCTCCACATGCCGTCGGTATCGTTCGGCGGCGTATTCTTCAGGCTCTTTTTGAAGAGCAAAGGCTGCGGCGGTCGTTGCACAGTGCCTATCTGATACAAGCCGCGGAAGGTCATGTCGTGGAACTGCTTGCCGATTTCCAGATATGACTCCGAGCCATAAGGCTGCTGCAGCCATAGCTGGCTGAGATCCCAAAGTTCCTGAATGTCGTCAGGCGGTTCGCTGCCGCGTTCGCCGCCGCTGTTGAGCCAGTCGGTCCATTCCTTGGAGCCGGCGCGCGCGCCCCAATGCGGTCTGATGTTGTTGATCGCGCCGGAGAATTCGCCGATGTCGACTATGTCCAGCCCCCAGCCTGCGATATCGTGTCCACCGGTGCCGCGCAGTTCATTATAGTAGCTGCGTTCAATCAGCTTGAGTTGGGTCTTGACACCGACCGCGTTCCAATAAGAGACGACGAGCTCGGCGATCTGGCCCCAGGCTTCTTCCGGCACGGCGACTTGCATATTGATGAACAGCGTTTCGCCATCGGAGCGCAGGCGGTTGCCATCGCCATCACGCTGGTCCAAGCCCATCTCGTCGAGCAACGCGTTGGCCTGATCGGGATCGTATTCGGCGAAGTAATCCGTCATCCAAGGTTCGTAGAAGCTGGAATCCGGCGTCGGCGCCGATTGGGACGGCGTCGCCAAACCGAAGTAGATCAACTCGTTGATTTCGCTGCGGCTAATCGCCAGCGACATCGCCTGGCGAAAACGCACATCATTGAAGATCTCGCGCATCGCCGGGTCGGGATGGGTCAAGTTGAACATCATGCTGTATTCGTTGCCGCGATTGTAGGTGACTAGCGCCGTGCGATAACCGCCGGCCTCTTCATTATCGCGGTAGGTCGGCACGCTCAGCAGCTTGCCCCAACCGAAGTGGCTGTATTCGCCGGCGATCGCGCGCAAGTCCTGCACTTGCAGATCTTCGACCAGGACGCGCCGCAAGGTGTCGGCGTAGGGCAGCTGATTGCCGGCGATATCCACTTTGAAGAAGTAGGGGTTGCGCTCGAAGTGCTTGTTGCCGAAGGAGTCTTCACTGGCGTAGATGAAGGTGTTCAAAGTCGGGATGCCGGCGACGGTGTCGGTGGCGGTCGTGCCCGTATTAGTATTGGGGCGCAAGCGGGCGTTCAGCAATTTCGCCCAATCTTCAAATCCGGCCTCCGCCGCCAGATCGTTCGCATTTTCATTGTAGTCGATGTGGAATTGCTTGAAGTAGTGGGCGGCGCGGAAACCACGGTGGCGCGGATTGCTCGCCATGCGCACGATCATCGATGGATGCGGCTGGGCGAAGGTGTAGCGGAGCGTCGTCTCGTCGAGGATTTCAAGCAGCGGTTTCTGGTTGCCGGGGCGCCATTCGCCCGGAATCCCGCCGGTGACGTCTTCATTCCACAAGACGTCTTCAAACCAGAAGCGGAAGTCTTCAGACGTAAAGGGATGGCCATCCGACCACTTGTGCCCTTCGCGCAAATGAATGGTCAGCTGCGTCTGATCGTCGGAGACTTCGTAGGCCGCAGCGATATTGGGGATGATCGTCTGCAGGTCGGTGTCGATGGTGAAGAGTTTCTGCATCACCATTTCGGATACATCCCAGCCGCAGCAGGTCGGGCTGGTGGATGGCCCCGCCAGTTCGCCGCCATAGGTTCCGATTGCGTCAAGCGGCTCAACCACGACAGGCTCGGAGGGCAGGCGCTCTTCGACCGGCGGCAATTCGCCGGCTTCGACGCGCTCGGCCAGCATCGGCGCCTCGCTGTACATGCCGACGCTGTTGCCGGTCGCCGCTTCGTAGGCCGCCGGCGAGCCGAATTGCTGCGGATAGGTCTTTTCGCTGATGGTTTGACCGAAGGTTAAGCCGGTCAAAACAAGTGACAGAATTAGGATTAGCGCTATCGATTTCCTCTTCATTTCTGTTTACCTCACTCGTCTAAAACAAAAGGGACTGGCAACGATCACCAGTCCCTCGGATTGTAACACAGACGCGGCGCTCTAGGCGTCGCTCTCGAAATACCACTGCTCGGGCATGAACATGACCCATTGGCGGTAGGTCCAGCTCCACTGCCCGGTGGTGTCGTTCGGCGGCGTATTCTTCAAGTTCGTCTTGAAGAGCAGCGGCTGCGGCGGACGCTGAATCGTGCCGATCTGATAGAGCCCGCCCATGGACAAGCGATAGAATTCCTTGCCCAATTCCAGCCATTCGTCCGAGCCGTAGCTGGCCTCGAGGAAGGCTTCGCCAGCCGCCCACAAGTCTTTGATCTCTTGCGGCGGTTCTTCTCCATCTTCGCCGTCGCTTTGCATCCACTGGCGCCAGAGGTGCCCGGAAGCGCGCGCGCCCCAGTGCGGCCGCATGTTGGCCAAGCCGTTGGCGACTTCGCCAATATCCAGCATATCGGTGCCCCAAGCCGCCATATCTACCTGGTTGCCATCGCGCAATTCGCGATACAAGCCAATCTCGATGAGCTTGTAACTGGTCTTGACCCCGACATCATTCCAATAGGAAGTGATCAACTCGCCAATCTGGCGCCAAGAGTCTTCCGGTACCGAAACCTGGAAGTTGATGAATAGCGTTTCGCCATCGGGGCGCAAACGGAAGCCGTCGCCGTCGCGCTGATCAAGTCCCATTTCGTCAAGCAGTTGGTTGGCCAAATCGGGATCGTATTGCGCGAAATAGCCGGGCATCCAGTCTTCGAAGAAGAGCGAGGAAGGCACGGGTGAATTCGCCGATGCATTTGCCAAGCCGAAGTAAACCAGCTCGTTGATCTCATCGCGATTGATGGCCACGGACATAGCTTGACGGAAGCGGATATCCCAGAATATCTCGCGCAATTCCAGGTTTGGCGTGGTGAAGTTGAACATGATCGAGTATTCGTTGCCGCGGCTGTATTCAGCCAGCGCCGTACGGTAACCGCCGGCTTCTTCGTTGTCGCGATAGGTCGGGAAGCTCAAAAGCGTGCCCCATCCATAGTGGCTGTATTCGCCAGCAATGCCCTTCAGATCTTGCACCTGAAGATCCTCGACCAGGATGCGGCGCAAGGTATCGGTGTAGGGCAGTTGATTGCCGGCCGTATCCACCTTGAAAAAGTAGGCATTGCGCTCGTAGTGCTTGTTGCCGAAGGAATCTTCGCCAGTAAAGACGAAGGTGTTCAGCGTTGGCGCGTGGGGATCGGTCTCCGAGCCCAGGTTCCAGGTGAAGCCATACGGGCTCATCTTGGCATTGAACATTTGGACCCAGTCTTCAAAGCCATTCTCTTCCGCCAGCGCGTTGGCGTCTTCGTTGTAGTCGATGTGGAATTGCTTGAAGTAATGCGCCGGACGGAAGCCGCGCCGGCCCACTTCGCTGCCGACCGCAATGAGCAGGGTTGGCCGCGCTTCGGCATACGTCATGCGGATGGTTGTTTCATCCAGAATGTCAATCTGCGGCAATTCGCCCTTCAGCACCCAGGGACCGCCAGGCGAAGGCGTCAAGTCGGTGTTGCCCAGAACATCCTCAAAGAAGAAGCGGAAGTCCTCGGTGGTGAATGGTGCGCCGTCCGACCACTTGTGCCCTTCGCGCAGATGGAAGGTGAAAGTAGTTTGATCATCAGAGACCTCGTAAGCGCGGGCGATGTTGGGGATGATGGAGGTCAGATCGGTGTCGATGGTGAGCAGCTTCTGCAAGCGCATCTCCAGCACGTCCCAACCGCAGCAGGTCGGGTTGGTTGTGGGTCCAGCCAGCTCGCCGCCGTATTCGCCGATGGCTTCAAGCGGCTGCACGACAACGGGCTGGGCGGGCAGGCGCTCTTCAACCGGCGGCAATTCGCCAGCGGCGACCCGTTCAGCCAGCATCGGCGCTTCGCCCCACATGTCAATGGAATTGCCGGTGGCGGCGGCATAAGCGTCCAGATCCGCATACTGGAACGGATAGACCAGCATCTCATCCGCCAGGTTTGCGGCAGACGGAATCAACAGGGTCGCGAGCAAAAACAGGGTAAAGATGATTCGTTTCATGATTGTGTTCCTTTCCAGAACTGTGTACGCTTCAGGACTTGCCGGATTCTCAATATTCGCCAATTTGCCTCCTCTCGACCAAAGGAAATAAGAAGATATCAAGGCACAAACTACAGCGTATCGTCTATCTGCGCCAAAACCAGTAGCGCGAAATCAGCGTATTTCATGCTCATGCAATCGACTCCAGTCGAATTGAACGCCATGCCCAGGCGCATCCGATGCCGTCATGACGCCGCCCTCCAGTTTCGGCGGGTTCTTGATAAAGCGTTCCAAGCCGAAACTGTGTACTTCAAGAAGCGACGCGTTGGGAATTGCCGCCAGCAAGTGCAGGTGCAATTCGTGCACGCCGTGCGAAGTCACCGGCAAGTTGTGCGCATGGGCTAGCCGCGCGACGCGCATCCAGTTGGTGATGCCGCCTATATTGGAGACGTCCGGTTCCGGGAAAGCGATCTTCGCGTCTTCAATCGTGTGTCGAAACTCATAGATCGTATGCAGATTCTCGCCGGCCGCGATCGGCAAGCCGCCCTCGGTCGCAATCCGCGCCATGCCCTTGTAATCATCCGGTATGGTCGGCTCTTCAAACCAGTAAACGTCAAATTCGCGGAATTTACGGGCGGCGCCGATGGCTTGTTCAACGCTGTAGCGCATGTTGGCGTCGACCATCAGCGGCATATCTGGTCCGATGCAATGGCGCACGGCGCGCAGGCGCTCAACATCTTCCGAGAGATTGGCGCGCCCGACCTTGATTTTGATGGCGCGGAAGCCCGCCTGCAAATTGCAGCGCGTCTGCTCCACCAGTTCGTCAGGTCCCAGTTGCAAGTCGATGCCGCCGGCATAGGCGCGCGCTTCGCCGGAAAATCCGCCGAGCAGTTTCCAAAGCGGCAGGCTCTCTCGCTTGCCTTTGAGATCCCAAAGCGCGATATCGACCGCGGACATCGCGAAAGAGACCAATCCGCCTCGTCCAATATAATGCAGGCGCCACCACATACGATCCCAAATCGCTTCTATACGATTCGCATCGGCGCCGAGAAGTACGGGGGTCAAATCCCTGTCAATGAGCGACCGGATGGCAGAAGCGCCGCAGCCAATGGTGTAGGTATATCCGTAACCCGCTAATCCGCAATCGGATTGCAGCTTGACGAGGACAATCTCAAAGTGAGTCATGACACCATGCGACGCATCGGTCATGGGGTGCGTCAGCGGTATACGATAGTGTTTGGACTCTAAGCCCTCGATAATCAATGTTTCACCCTCAACCATAACTATACTAGGAATTGACTGCCCGGGCTTCATATCCGCGGGAGGCGCTTGAATTGGCGAACCGCGCTCGATAATATCCCATCTGACTGTGATTTACAAAAGATTGTACAGTGTATATTGTTGACAATCTATGGTGACCAGGCTAGAATCTGCGAAACTTTCCTTTGCTTCGGCTCGCGTTCGTCGTGTGCGGCGAGTTAGATGATTGATGAGCTGATGAGAACTTACGTCTTTCAGCGTCTTATATATATGATTTTTCTCTTGTGGCTGGTCTCTATCGTCACCTTTGTCGTCATTCAGTTGCCACCGGGCGATTATCTTTCCACCTATATCAGCCGGCTTGAACAGGCGGGCCAAGACCTGAGCGACGAAGAAGTCGAGAATCTGCGCCGCCAGTACGGATTGGACCTGCCACTCTTCTCACGTTACTTCAAATGGTTCGGGCAGGTGCTGCAGGGCGACTTCGGTCTCTCCTTCGACTGGCAGCAGCCGGTGCGCGATATCATCGGCGAGCGGCTGGCGCTGACGTTTACGATTGCCATTCTTAGCGCCCTTTTCACCTATGCGGTCGCTATTCCTATTGGCATTTTTTCAGCGACGCATCAATACTCCGCCGCCGATTACCTGGTGTCCTTCATTGGCTTTATCGGGCTGGCCATACCCAATTTTATGCTGGCGCTCATCATGCTTTACGTCGCCTGGAAATCCTACGGGCTAAACCTTACCGGACTGTTCTCGGCAGAATATCTCGACGCGCCTTGGAATCTGGCGAAGGTTGGCGACATGCTTTTGCATCTGCCGATTCCAATTATCGTGATCGGCACCGCCGGGACTGCGGGTATGATTCGCGTGCTGCGGGGCACCTTGCTCGATGAACTGAACAAGCAATATGTGATAACGGCGCGCAGCAAGGGCGTTGGCGAAGTGAAACTGCTCTTCAAATATCCGGTCCGGGTCGCGCTGAACCCGATCGTCAGCGGCTTGGCTTGGCTATTTCCCTCGCTGATCTCGAGCGGCGTAATCACCGCTTGGGTGCTAGGGCTGCCCACCGCTGGTCCGATGATGGTGCGCGCTTTGCTGACTCAGGATACATTCTTGTCAGCAACGCTGCTGATGTTTGTGACAATCTTGACGGTAATTGGAACGACGGTTTCCGATATCTTGCTGGTGGTGGTGGATCCGCGCATTCGCATGGAGCGCGCGGCAAATTAGCCGAGGACTGATATGCTGCGCCGTATCGGATTAGGCCGAGCCAAAACGCCAAACAGAGCCGCGCAATTTGACGAGAGCTATTATCTGGCGTCGCAATGGCAGTTGATCTGGCGCAAATTCCGCCGTCATCGCCTGGCGATGATCTCGGCGCTGGCGATCATCTTCCTCTACTCGATAGCGATATTTCCCGAATTCTTTTCGGTCAACGATCATCACAAGCGCCATGTCAAATATGCTAAAGCGCCGCCGCACACGGTTCGCTTCGTCGACGATGAGGGCAATTTTCATCTAAATCCTTTCATCTATGACATGACGCAGAAGCTGGACATGGATACGCTGAAGCGCATTTACACGGAAGACCGGTCGAAGCGCTATCCCATAAGATTCTTCGTCCAGGGCGAACCATATCGGCTGCTGGGCTTGATTGATACGAATATTCATCTGATGGGCGTGGATGAACCGGCTGTCTTCTTCCCCTTCGGCACCGACGAATTGGGACGCGATGTTTACTCCCGCACGATGCACGCGGCGCGGATATCGCTCTCCATTGGCTTTGTCGGCGTTATCGTCAGTTTCTGCCTCGGCTGTTTAATCGGCGGGATCTCCGGCTATTTTGGCGGCGCCGTTGACCTGGTGATTCAGCGAGTGATTGAGTTCATCATCTCCATCCCGCAAATCCCGCTCTGGATGGCGCTTTCCGCCGCGTTACCGCCCGAATGGAGTTCCACGCAAATTTATTTTGGCATTACCGTCGTCCTGGCTGTGGTGAGTTGGCCGCCGCTGGCGCGCGCCGTCCGCGGCAAGCTGTTGGAATTGCGCGAAGCCGACTTTGTGATGGCGGCGCGGATATCCAATATGGGCGACATGGAGATCATCATCAAACATCTCTTGCCCTCATTTGCCAGCTTCTTGATTGTGGTGCTCAGCCTGGCCGTGCCCGGCATGATCCTGGCGGAGACGGCTTTGAGTTTTCTGCAAATCGGCATTCGACCGCCAGCAGTCAGTTGGGGCGTATTGCTGCAGGATGCCCAGAATATCCGCAGTCTCAGCCAAAGCCCCTGGCTGCTGATTCCGGGCTTGTTTGTCATCGCCACGGTCCTCGCCTTTAATTACTTGGGAGATGGCTTGCGCGATGCCGCTGATCCGTATAAGCAATAGCGTACTGACGTTTATTCGAGCCACAGTCCGCCCGCCCGTAAGGCGCTTTCTTGATGCGATACGACGAATGACGGAACTGAATGAAAGACAAGCAATGTCGGCGAATGAAATCTTTCGAACACTGCCCGAGCAAATCGCTGCGCGTCTGCAGCAGGACATACTAGGGGGCCATCTAAAGCCTGGCGAACCCTTGCGCGAAGCCGATCTCTCAGAACGTTTTGGCGTCAGCCGAGGTCCAGTGCGCGAAGCTTTTCGTCAGCTCGTGCAGCAGGGCTTGCTGGTGTTGGAGCCGAACAAAGGCGTACGCGTGGCGCAGAATCCCAGCGACGAGATGCGCCCGCTAGTCGTGCAATTGAGGCGCACCATCGAAGTATATGTGCTGGAAAGCATATTCGATAGAATCACGGACGGTGACATTGATACTTGGCAGGCGATTCTGAACGACATTAGAACTGCCTGTGAATCGAATGACCTCAACGCGCTTACCAATTACGATCTGCGCTTTCACCAGGCGATCATCAAGAGTCACGACGACCGCGATCTCTTCACCCTATGGCAGCCGATAGCCATGCGCATGATGATGCAATACAATCGGCTGGACGATCTCATGGAAAGCTACCGCGAGCACAAGCGGATCCTTGACGCGATTCGCGCCCGAGACCGAGCGGAGGCAATCGAGGCGCTTTCGACCAACATTCAATAGGGGAGCTGCCGTCATCTCGGCACGCTGTCCGCGGGCCCTCAACGTGGTCTGTGTCATCCGAGATTCGCCCGCGCATTCAAGTCAGAGAACAAGTTCAGAAGCGAAGGAATTACGATATGGCGCAGGCAGCCTATTATGAAGGCGACCGAAGGATTCGATTGGGCGTCGGCGAGCCGGTTGATCCGGGCGCAGGCGAAGCGCAGTTGAAGATTTCGCATTGCGGCATCTGCGGGACCGATTTGCATATTTTCCATGGCGCCATGGACGCGCGCGTCAAAATGCCCCTGGTCATGGGCCATGAAATGTCGGCCACCGTGCAGCAGCTGGGCGATGGCGTCGAGGACTTTGCATTGGGCGACAAGGTGGTCGTCATGCCGCTTGCGCCTTGCAACGATTGCCCCGCTTGCGCCGCCGGGCACAGTCATATTTGCCACAACTTGAACTTCCTCGGCATTGATACGCCGGGCGCCTTCCAAAGCCATTGGACGGTTCCCGCATACACTTTGCACCGCATACCGCCGAATCTATCTTTGAAGCATGCCGCGCTGATTGAGCCGCTGGCGGTGGCTTGCCATGATGTTCGACTTGCTGACTTGCAGCCGGGCGATCAGGCGGTTGTGCTTGGCGGCGGACCGATCGGCATGCTGGTGGCGCTGGTGGCGCGGGAAGCCGGCGCCGACGTGGTCGTCTCCGAAATCAACCCATATCGCGTCGAGCTCGCGAGACATCTTGGCTTCGAGGCGTTCAATCCAAGCGAGACTGATTTGATTGAGCTGGTCATGCGGCGGACGAAAGGAACAGGCGCTGACATTGTATTTGAAGTATCGGGCTCGCAAGCGGGCGCCGACATCATGACGGAATTGCTGCGCACGCGGGGGCTGGCGGTGGTGGTGGCGATTTTCGCGCAGAAGCCGAAGATCGATCTCTTCCGCTTTTTCTGGCGCGAGCTTCGCTTGAAAGGCGTGCGCGTTTACGAATCGCAAGACTTCGCCGACGCCATTGCGCTGGCCGCGGCGGGCGCCCTGCCCCTGGACGAGCTCATCACCGATATCCGTCCGTTGAGCGGGCTGCGCTCCGGTTTTGAAGACATGGAAAGAGGCGGCCGCGCAATGAAGATTCTCTTGGAGATATGAATGAACATTATGGAACAGTTCCGGCTTGATGGCAAAGTCGCGCTGGTCACTGGCGCTCGCCGCGGCATTGGCAAAGCGATGGCGCTTGGGCTGGCGGAAGCGGGCGCCGATATCATCGCCGTCAGCGCGAATCTTGAAAAGACGGGGAGCGAGATAGAGAAAGAGGTCACCGCGCGTGGTCGCGCCTTCGCCGGCTACCGCTGCGACTTCTCAAATCGTGATGACCTCTACAGATTCATCGACCAAGTAACGGCTGATCATCCAGCCATTGACATCCTGGTCAACAACGCCGGCACGGTATTGCGCGAGCCGGCTGAACGGCACAGTGACGATTATTGGGACAAAATCATCGACACGAATCTCAGCGCGCAGTTCATACTCAGCCGGGAGATTGGCAAACGGATGCTGGCGCGGGGAAGCGGCAAAATCATCTTCACCGCCTCCCTGCTCACCTTTCAAGGCGGCATCACCGTGCCCGGCTACGCGGCGAGCAAAGGCGGCGCCGGCCAATTGACCAAGGCGCTCGCCAATGAATGGGCGGGGCGCGGCGTGCAGGTAAACGCGATCGCGCCCGGTTATGTGCGCACCGACGTTACCGAAGCGCTGCAAAACGATCCCGAGCGCTATCGCTCCATCCTCGAGCGGATTCCAGCCGGGCGCTGGGGCGAAATCGACGACTTCAAGGGACCGGCGGTCTTCCTGGCTTCAGCCGCGTCGGACTTCGTCAACGGCGAGATCCTGGTGGTAGACGGCGGCTGGATGGGGCGCTAATCCAGCGACTCAAACAATCGATCAAGCGCCAATGGTCGGGCGGTCCACATCTGCTTGCTCCGCCAGGATGCGCGCGCGCCATTCATCAGACAGCCGCAGCTGGGGCTGAAACCAGGACGCTTCATGCCAATGCAGATTGCTGCCCTTGAATTCGGGCCTTTCGCTATCGCGCGACAGGGCGCAATCAAAGCGAACGATGTATAACCCGCTATAGCCATCGTCCGTTTGCGGAATGATGTGGCTTAGCCCCCAGTTGACGCCACGCCCGTCGCCATTGTCGGCGAAGGCATCCGGACAGAAGGGACCGGGCGCGTGCGGCGAATGTTGCACGTGCGCCTTTGGAACGAAATTCAAGCCGTCCGGCGCGTATTGCACCGTGTCTTTCTCCGGTCCGTCCTGGATGAGCAAGGCGGCAATGCCACTTTCATAGGGCCAGAGCATGGTCTCATGCCCGGAATTTGTCACCGGGTTCAACTCCGACTTGATGTAGGGACCTTCGGGCCGCTCGGCAACAGCGACGCCTTGCGCCCGCAATAAGTTGCCCGGCGATTTGTCAGCCGGCGAGCCTTTGTAATACACCCAGATTTTGCCTTGGTAGACCAAGGGATAGGGATCATGAATGGCGCAGCTGTCCCATTCGCCTTCCCCGCCCTGCTCCACGACCGGGCGCTCGAGCCTCGTCCAGGGTCCGTCGGGCGAATCCGACCAAGCCATGCTGACGTTTACACAGTCGTTCTGCCGCCACATCGTCGTGAAGCATTGATAATAGAGATAGTAGCGTCCTCCATAGACGAGGATGTCTGGCGTCGAAAGCGAGCGATCGCCATAGTTGCCCTTGGGCGCGCGCGGCACCGCCACTCCTTGCTCGACCCAATTGAAACCATCTTTTGAAGTGGCATAGCATATGTCAGCCAGATCCCAGTCGACGATTGGCGTCTCATCATCACCCTGTTCGATATTGAAGCGACCTACCGGCGCCTTCTTCGTCCGCCGGCGCGTATACCAGACGTAGTAGGTGTCCTTGATTTTGAGCACCTTGGAAGGATCACGCCGCGAAACCGATAATTCGGAATCGTCTTTGCCGATGCCGCTGACGGGCGAATACTTGAAGACGGTATAAAATGGATTGCCCGGATCTTGTTTGGGCGTCCACATATCATAGAGGCGTTCCATCGCCGCGCTTAATGGACGATCCGTCGGTTTTTCCAGCGGCAGCCGACCGGGAAAAGCGGTTCTCTCTTTCCTGTCTTCGCTCATCATTCCTCCTATGCCAGGCGCGCGAATCAGAACGCGAAAATTGTAGAGCAGAACCTCACTCTGTATAATGGCTGAATTGTAGACAATAGACACTGTCAATTCAAATCGCCGGATTGGATTGCGCGAGGCCAGGCGCCTTCCGAAACAGGAGCGCGAGATGATCATTGCGGATTACATCGTGGTCGGCGCTGGCTCGGCTGGAGCTACTATCGCGAGCCGCCTCAGCGAAGACGAAAGCTGCACGGTGGCGCTGCTGGAAGCGGGCGGACCCGACAGCAATCCCAACATCGGCATTCCGGCGCGCTTCTCCGAGCTTTTTCACACCGAAGACGACTGGGATTACCAGACCGTGCCCCAGCCCGGGCTCAACAATCGGCGGGAATACGTGCCACGCGGCAAGGTCTTCGGCGGCACCAGCTCGATGAACGCCATGGTCTATCAGCGCGGGCACCCATCGGATTACGACGGCTGGGCGGCGCGCGGAAACAAAGGCTGGTCATACCAGGATGTGTTGCCCTTCTTCCGCAAGATGCAGCATCAGGAGCGCGGCGAATCCGAGCATCATGGGGTCGGCGGACCCATCAACATCGCGGACCCGCAAGATCCGAATCCGCTCAGTCTGGCTTTCGTCGATGCGGCGCTCGAACTCGGATACGCGCGCAACGCCGATTTCAATGACGGCGACCAGGAAGGCTTCGGCGTCTACCAGGTTACGCAGAAGCGGGGCCAGCGGCAGAGCACGGCGGTGAGCTATCTGCGGCCAGCGCTGCAACGCGACAATTTCACCGCCGTCGCTCACGCGCTAGTCATCAATCTCATTATCGAGAATCGCCAGTGTACGGGCCTTCAGTATTACCACAACGGTGAGCTCAAAACGGCGCGCGCGAATCGGGAAGTCATCATCTGCGGCGGCGCGATTAACTCGCCACAGTTGCTGCTGCTTTCCGGCATCGGACCGGCCGATCATCTCGCGGAGTTCGACATTCCGCTGGTGATGGACCTGCCCGGCGTTGGACAAAATCTGATGGATCATATTCAGGTTCCGCTTGCCTATCATTGCAAAAGGCCCCTCAGCCTGGTCGGCAAAGACGCGCGCGAGCAGATCAAACGTTATCAAGAAGAACGCATGGGGCTGCTGACGTCGAACCTCGGCGAGTCTGGCGGCTTTGTGAGGCTCAATCCTGATGCGCCGGCGCCTGAATTGCAATACCACTTTGGTCCAGACTGGTTCGTACGCCACGGCTTCGAGACGCCGGCCGGGCATGGCTTCACGATTCTTGTGGGGCTGGTGGGCACGAAAAGCGCGGGCGAGCTCAAACTGCTATCCGCCGATCCCTTTGCCCCACCTTCCATCGACTTCGCCTGCCTCGAAGATGATTACGATGTGCAGGTGCTCCTGGAAGGGCTAAGGCTTGGTCGGCAGATTGCGGCGGCCCGACCTTTCGATCCCTATCGCGGCGCTGAGTTCCTGCCCGGCGAGCAAGTGACAGCCGATGAGGAACTCGTGCACTTCATCCGCGAATTCGCCACGACGATATATCACCCGACTTGCAGCTGTAAAATGGGGCGCGACCCGAAGGCTGTAGTCGATGAGCGCCTGCGCGTTCACGGGATTGCCAGTTTGCGCGTCGCCGACGCTTCGATCATGCCACATATCATCAACGCGAATACAAACGCGCCGTGTATTATGATCGGCGAAAAGGCGGCCGCCATGATCATGGAGGACAAGTGAAACGTGGAAGAGATAATGGTCGAGAAACCTCGCCTTCCGGGCGAACCCTGCGAACAGAAGCCAAGCGAACGCCCGCTCAGCGCCGCCCACGCGCGGCTGTACGACAAATGGGGCATTTATCAGGATTCGACCAACGAATTTTATACCACCTTCAAGTACAGCAGCATCAGTGGCATCGGGAAAGAAGCGGGCGTCACGCGGCGCGATCCGACGACAGTCTTGCGCATCGACGGCACCTATTACGTCTGGTACACGCGACGCCAGACGGCGCATGACCGCGACCACAGCAACAAACCGCCCCAGCGCGAGCAAACTTGGGACCGACCGGTGTTCGATTGGGACTTGGCGGAAATCTGGTATGCCACATCGATCGACGGCTTCAACTGGACGGAACAAGGCGTCGCCGTCAAGCGCGGACCCAAGGACGCTTATGACGGGCGTTCCGTGTTCACGCCCGATGTGCTGATGACCGGCGATGGCTTCTACCTGTATTATCAGGCGGTTGATTACCCCTATCGAACGCGGACGCGCAACACGATCGGCATGTCCTGGTCGAAGTCCCCCCATGGTCCCTGGCGGCGCGCCGAATGCCCAGTGCTGGAACCGGGAGAGCCGGGGGAGTGGCTGGGCGATGATGATTCCGACGAGGTCCGCCGCTACGGCGCCTGGGACAGCCACAAGGTGCACGATCCCTTCATTCTGGTTCGCGACGGCAAATACTGGCTCTATTACAAGGGCCAGCCGATGGGCTGGACGACCAAGTATTCGCGGGGCATCGGCTGGGGTGTGGCGATCGCTGACAGCCCGGAGGGACCTTTCGTAAAATCGCCGCTGAATCCGGTCACCAACAGCGGCCATGAGACCTGCCTCTTCCCCTATGGCGAAGGCCTACTCGCCATCTGCGGACATGATGGACCGGAGAAAGACAGCATCCAATACGCGCCGGATGGCCTCAACTTCGACGTGGTCGCCCATGTCAATCTGCCGCCTCTGGCTGCCGGTCCTTTCGCGCCCGATTCCTATTGCGATGCGCAGGACGGCGCCGGCATCATCTGGGGCTTGTCGCATATCGCCACCGAAGAGATGAAAACCGGCAATTCTTATATCGTCCGCTTCGACTGCAATCTGCGCCGCGACTTTGAACGGCCCGGCTTTCGCGGCAGCAATCTCCGATATCCAGAGGAGGTCTATTTCTCGCCGGATCTGGCGCTGAACGAGCGCAATATGCAAGAGCAGGTCTACTTCAATGAGCCGGAACGGCCCGACGAATCGCGGCCGGCCGCGCCCATAAGCAAAGCGATGGAACGCGTTTACGATACCTACGGCGTCTACAAGGACGCGGGCAGCGAGTTCTTCAGCGCTTTTCGCTATTCTCCCGTCAGCGGGATTGGCAAGGAGCAGGGCGTCACACGGCGCGATCCATCCAAAGTCATTCAGGTCGACGGCGTCTTCTACGTCTGGTATTCGCGGCGGCTGACCGAAGAGCGCTGGCTGGGCATTCCACATGCCAGCGAGACCAGACCGGCCTGGGACTGGGATATGGCTGACATCTGGTACGCCACATCGCGCGACGGCTTCAACTGGGAAGAACGCGGACCAGCCGTGCAGCGCGGACCGCCGGGCTCATTCGACGACCGTGCAGTGTTCACGCCCGATATCCTGGTTCTCGACGGCAGGTATTATCTCTACTATCAGGTGATTCAGGGCGTCTGGAAGCACCGATCCATTCACCAGATTGGGATGGCTTGGTCTGACAGGCCGGACGGACCCTGGACGAAGCTGGCTGAGCCCGTCTTGCGACCCGGCGCGCGAGGCAACTTCGTCGGCGACGAGGATGACGCCGATGCGGTGGACAGCTACGGCGACTGGGATTCGCACAAGCTGCATGATCCCTTTGTTTTGATATACCGCAGCCGGATTTGGCTCTACTACAAAGGCGTGCAATATGGCCGCACCTATCGTCATGACCTGGGCATCGGCTGGGGCGCCGCCACTGCCGACGATCCGCATGGTCCCTTTGTCAAGTCGCCTCTGAACCCGCTGACCAACAGCGGTCACGAGACATTTCTTTATCCCTTTCGCGGGGGAATCGCCGCCATCACCAGCCACGAAGGTCCGGAAAAGAACACAGTGCAGTTTGCGCCGGACGGCTTGAATTTCGAGGTGGCAGGCAAAGTAACGGTTCCGCCGGTGGCCGCTGGACCCTATGTGCCTGATGCTTTCAGCGACAGCGGCGATGGTCAGGGCGTCAGCTGGGGGCTGGCGCATATCCAGCATGGGCACGACGCACGCCTGGCGAACGGCTACCTGGTTCGTTTTGACTGCAACCTCAGCCGAGATTGGCGGCGAGCCGATTTCTATCGCGCCTGGAATTACCGCTTTCCCGAATCCGTCTACTTCAGCAATGACTTCAGATTGACTGAAGATGAGAAAGCGGAAGCGATTCGGCTGATGTCAAGAATCGACGAAGATACGAGACCGCTTGCGTGAGAACGGCGACGCGTGTGCGGCTTATCGGTCGGCGAGGGCGTCCAAAACCGAATCGACCAGGGACACCGCCACCAAACGATTGCCGATTTCGGTGATATGAACGCGATCAAAGAAAATGGCTTCGCTCACATCGCCAAAGGCATCGGTCAAGAACACCGTGTCATCATTGTTGTCGCTCGCCAGCCCTTCGCGCACGATCCCAACGACCGCGCGATACAAGTCTGTAAAGCCGGATTGCTGGCGCTCGACATCGTCCAGGATTCGCTCTTCGCCATCCGTTCGCTCGGCTTTGGCAAATAGCGCCGGCTGCCAGACGAATAGAACGCGGACGCCGTGCTCGCGGGCGGCGGCGCGGATCAAGCGACGATTGGCCAGCCACCGTTCAGCGATCGCCTGTGGCTTGGCTGTCCCGCTCGTGACCAGGCTCCAGTCGTATTCGCTGATATCGGCGTCGAATGGCAGCAGCACCGGTTGACCGCTCCGCACTAGCCGACCAAGCTCGACATCATTCACGCGCAGGTTTTCGCGCAGGGTCAAGCCGGCGGCGCCCTGCAAGTAGGCGGCGTAAACATCATTGAATCCCTGATAAAACACCGCGAGATTGGGCGCGTTATCCAAAGCCAATTGCGCTTGAAACAGCAGCAGATCTTGCCAGCTCACATAGCCGGTTTGCGCATAGCTCTGAACTTGCACGGGGTAATCTTGCTCGGCGAGCAACTGCGCCACTTGCGCGGGAATGGTATAGGCATCGCGCGCGCCCAGCCCCCAAATGGTGGAGCCGCCAAAGAAATAGATGCTCGGCGCCGCGGAATCTTCATCGTACGAGGGCGTATGCCGTCTTCCCGATTGATCGACATTGATGTATGAACCTTCGAATGGCGCGACCGTCCAATAGCTGTATGGAAGCCAACGCACCAGCACTGTGCTTTGCTCCGCCCAAAACTCGCGCGACGTTGGCGCCGATCCATCGTCAATAAACTCGAGTGGGCGGTAATCCAGCGCCCCGCGCAAACGCTCGTATATCCCGCTGCTGTTGAGCAATCGACTGCTGAGCGTCGTCAGAAGCGTGAACAGCAGAAGCGCCAAAACAGTGAAGCCCAGCAGCGCCATCAGGTTTCGTCCGCGCGAAATGCCGCGGCGAGCCAAGCGCCAGTGAATGGTCAGCATCAATGCGGCAAAGACGACAGTCCAACAGACCAGCAAGAACTTGAAGGGTACTGTGATCGAAGGGGCAATGTCGCGGAATAGCAGAAACGACATGATGCAGGACTCGATTAGCAGCAAGAGTAGGAGCAGCGCCAGCCAAAGACTGCTGAAGCGCCCCACAATGGAATGCGCCATTCTCGCGTTGGCAGTCTCGCCGCGGCGGGTAATCCAAATTCCGCAAAACAATGTGAGCGCGGTCGCGACGCCGACCCCCAGCAGCAGGGCGCGGCGAATCTGTTCGTATGATTGTGCCGGTGAAGCCGGCGAGGATAACAGCAGAATCCAGGCGACCAACAGCGGAATCCAGGCGGAGAAGATAAATCCGACGAGACTGCGCGCCAGCATCGCGGCCGGATCGTACTGACTGTCGCCTGCGCTGTTGCTCATTGCTTCCGCTCTGCGATCAGGCTGAACATCAGTGGAACGTTCCGCGGCAAATGATCTGGCATTGCATATTGTCGCCCGCCCAAATCAACCATGTCGGACATCGGCTTGAACCCATTGCAAAAGTTGTACTCGGCCAAGTGCGACAGTGACAGGTCGGCCTTGAGCAAGGCGGTCGCCACTTCGGCGATCCCCCACTGGAACTCAACCCCCGGATAGGGATTGCGGAAATTGCGTATGCCTGGCAGCAAATTCTCAACCTCGGCGGCCGCGCCGGTCATGGCGACATAATCGCCCACACCTGACTCAAACTTGTAAAGAATGCCGCCCATGTAGCCGTGCTTCAGGTTCCATGCCTGGTCGAACATGGCGAAGGCCGGGTGGAAATCGACCAGCACAAATCTGCCGCCGGGCTTGAGGCAGCCGGCAATGCCCAGTCCCCAGGCATCAAGGTCCGACAGCCAGCAAAGCACGCCATAGGACGAGAAGACGATATCGAAGCCTTCGCTTGACTCCGCGAAGAAATCATATATGTCAGCGCGGATGAAGCTCGCCTTTATACCGCTGTCTCGGGAGAGCTGCCGGGCAAATCGTATCGCCTCGTCGCTGATATCGACGCCGGTGACGATAGGGCCATGATGCCGGGCGATGCTTAAGCTGTCTTGACCGCTATTGCACTGAAGATGAAGCAAGCTCGCGCCAGTGATGTCCCCTAGCAGGCGGGATTCTTCCGGAAAGAGCGTGTTGCCGCCGGCGCAAAAAAAGGCGGCTTGATCGCCTTTGTGGCTGTTGTGCGCCTTGGTGGCCTCATTCCAAGACTGGCGGTTCGTCTCGTGATGCGCCTTATTCGGCACTGCTGAGTCTCGTTGCATAGCCACCGTTCAATCACAAGCCGCGGCGCTTTGGCCGTCCAAATATCAGAGGGCGCGAAGGCGACTTTCTCTATTGGTCGGGCGCGCCTTATGATATTCTATTCGGCTCGCATACGTCCAGCACTATTCGAGGTCGCGCTCGTATGGAGGCATCTTCGCGTTCATCCAAAAGCAATATGCCATTCGAAAATCCGGCGGGCGATTTTCTTGCCTGATAACTCGCTCAGGTCTATAATCTTCGATACACAGAATTGAGACCATCAATGGATCGCGTTGACCTGATACAAGCGGCGCTGGAAGCGCTGCAACCCTCGGCAGCAGAGAAAACCACATCCAGATACCAAGACGAAGCGCGCAGAATTCGCGGCAAACTTGTCGGCGTTCTCATTCGAAAGTGGCGTCTGGATGCCGAACTTTCGCTCGCGGAATGCGCCAATTACATGGGCGCCGAGACCAGGTTGATAGAGGCTTGGGAATATGGCGAAAGCCAACCATCGCTGCCGCAACTGGAATTGCTCTCGGGCTTTCTGAACGGGCGCGATTCCTCCCCCGCCAGCGCGCATCCGGTAGATCGGGCAGCGCAAGGCGAGTATATTCTGCTGCGGCAGCGTTTGATCGGCGCATTGCTGCGGGCGGCGCGAGAATCGAGCGATATGCCGGTTGAGGAATTGAGCGAGACCGTCGGGCTGGAAGCGATTCAACTCACCAACTTTGAATTCGGTGACGAGAAAATCGCCATCAGCGATCTGACCGCCTTGGCGCAAGCGCTTAGCATTGATGTGAGTTATTTCGCGGCGCAGACGCAACCCTTGCCGGAAAGGTCCGGATCGATCAGCTTGCCGGCAGCGCCTGCGGACACAGAATCCGAGTGGCGCGACTTCGCCGCCGAAAGCGACAATCTCCCGTTCCTTCGCCTGGCGATGGCGTTCCAGCACATCGCGCGCGCTGACCTGCACCGAATCGCCGATGCGCTATTCGCCATAATCAGGGAAAAGGGAAATAACAACAGCCTGTCGGGCGCCTCACCGTGAATCAATCTCAATGAACGACGCTTCGGATCGAATCCATCGCATTCGTGTTTTCTTGCTGCTGGTCGCGTTTTGCTTGGGCATATATATGCTCACATATCGGGGACTTATTCAGTCTGGCGATACGCGGCGCGCGCTCGACGCCGTCAGCAGTTTCGTTCGCTATGGCGATTGGCTCATGGACGAAACGAACTGGATTAAGCTGCCACTTCGAATCCGTGAGTCCGCCGCCCTTCCCTTGGGCGAATTCCGCGTCGACGAGCGCCTCCAGATTCTTCTCGCCAGTCCACTGCTCAGGATTGCGGAAGCGCTCCCGCGGCTTGGCAATATTCACACGGTTTGGCTCTTCAATGTCATCATCACCGCGCTGACAGCGGGCTTGATTTTCCTGCTTTTGCGCGCGATAGGCTATGCGGATACGGTTGCGGCGCTCGTTGCGGTCAGCGCCGGCTTGGGCACAAACCTTTGGGCGTACAGCCAGACATTTTTTCGTGATCCCCTAACGACATTCTTCATCATGGCGACCTTGCTCGCCTTGCAACTTGGCGCTGCAAGAGGCGGCGGCCGCGCGATTTGCTACATTGTGGCTGTCATTACGATATTGCTCGCCATCGCAACGAAATTCTCGGCGCTGTTCGCCACCGCTGCGGTCGTCATATTCGCCCTGCCCGATTGGCATATTCAGCGTTATCCGGCCTTGCGCAAGGCGCTTGCCAGGCTGATGGCATTCGCGGCGTTGGTCATCTGCATCCTGATGCTGCTCGTGCCGTTTCCGCCAGTGGCTCGAGATCTCCTGCTGGAATTCGGCATCGAGACAGAGCAAGCGGCTGCCGCTCTGCGCGCCTACATTCTCAGCCCGGGCGCCAGCATTTGGGCGACATCGCCACTGCTGCTGCTTGCCGTTCCTGGCGGAGTTATGTTGTGGCGACAAGGGCAGAAGCGGCTGGTCGCCTCCGTCTGGCTGCTATTCGCCGGCTATGCCCTTGGTCATGCGCTGTTGACAGAATCACACTGGTTTGGCGGGCTCAGCTGGCCGCCGCGTTTCCTGCTGCCGGCCGTTCCCGCGCTCATGTTGCTGACCGCGCCCTTTGCCCAAGCGCTGTTCAATGCGAGAGCGAGGTGGCTGCGAATTGTCTGGATTGCGTTACTTTGTTACGGCGTCTGGATTCAATTCGTCGGGGTATCGCTCAGCTTTGAGAGATTTGGCGAGTCTCTGCCGCCCGAAGCGGAGGGATTAGCCGAATGGGAACCGTCTATGTTGCAGCCGCGCTATTTCAGATGGGTGGTTCTGCCGGAGCGTTGGCGAGACCTGGGATATGAGTTTCTTTGGACGCGCGCGAACTTGCCAATATGGGGTTTGAGCTTCGCCGTTTACTCGGCAGTGGCCGCGGCCGCCATCGCGCATACATTGCGCGGGTCCCGACATCGCTGGCGCCACCTTTCGCCAGTGCTTTTCGTTTTGAGCGTACCGCTGATCCTGCTCAATTTGATGTCCGCTTACGACAAAGATCCGCAGACGCAATCAAGTCAGAGGGCATTGCATGAAGCGCTTGCGTTTCTCGCTGAGAATGCGCGCCCCGACGAAATATTGCTGCTGCCCGGCACGGATTACGGCGATTACATATTGAATCACCTGGACAGCAGAGCGCCGCGCCCAGTCATCCTGGAGCGACCGCTAGCGCAAGCGGCCAGCGCCAAGCAGCCGGCGGAAGTCGTTTCCGCAAATCCAAATGACTGGTTCGATGTGCAGAGCTTCCGAACCATACGGCATATCGCCGGAAGCCAGGACCGCTTGTGGGTGTTGGACAGCACCAGTCCCTACTTAAGCTGGAGCTATCGGCCGCTCGAGCGCTATTTTGCGCAGCACTATTATCCGTTGGGCGAGGTGAAGCTGTCCTCGGTCGACGAGACTGTGCGCCTGTTGGAATACAGTACGCGAAGCGCGGCGCCCAATCCCTTGAGCCAATACGCGGGCGATATCAACACGGATTTGCTCTACGGCGCGAGCATTCGGCTATTGAGCCTCGTGCTGCCCAATGGCGAAAGCTATCGTCCCGGAGAGTCGATTGAGCTCTCGCTCTTATGGGGGACGGAGGCTCCGCTTGAGCACGACTACTCGATTGCCTGGTTCATCACCGACCGAATCACGAATGCGCCAATCATTCAAGGCAGGGATTCGGGGCCGCAAGACAGTTTCGCGCCGACGTCTTCCTGGAAGCCTGGCGCGCCCGTATGGGACAACCGCGCGCTTCGCCTGCCCGAAGACACCGCGTCCGGCAAATATCAGATCTGGGTCTTGATGTACCGCCGGAACAGCAGCGGCGAAATCACCAGGCTGCCCGTCAGCGGCGCGACAGTCATCGAAGGCGGGACGGTTGGTGTTCTGCCTATTGCGCTGACCATTGAATGACGCGCTAACCGTTGTGATCGGGTTTGAGCCAGAATCATCCATTCTGCAATAGACGGGCGTCGTATAAACTCGGCGCATCACCTTTCGTCCACGCCGGAAATGCCATGACCGCCGAATTCAACGTCAAATCGCCAATCCAAAGCAACCATAGCAGCCCCTTCCGTTTCATTGTTTCACACATCTTGCGCCATCCGGTCACCGCCGTGCTTCTCGTACTAGGCGCCTTTAGCAACGCCTATCTGGCTGGCGTCGTGCCGGGCGCTCTTGGCGCCGCCTTCAACGCGATTCTGCTTCTCAATGATGAGACGATCTCCCTCGTCTTGAACAGCATCCTGCTTATCATCGTCTCCCAGACGCTCCGTTCCGTCTTGCAGTTCCTGCGCAATTTCTCAGCCGAAGTCTTCGCCCAGCGCTTCGAACGCGATATTCGAGATGAGCTTTACTCCAGCCTGCTGGGCAAGAGCATGAGTTATCACGACCGGCAGCCGGTTGGCGAGACGATGGCGCGCGTGACCAATGACGTGCGCGAAATGAATTTGATGATGAACCCGGGCGTCAATCTGATCACCGGCGCAAACATGTTTTTGATTATGCCCGCGATTTATGCGCCGGGGATTCTGCCCGAGCTAATCATCGTGCCTCTGTTTTTCATCATTGCTCATATTCTGGTACAGATTTATTTCGTCTTCCGCCTGCATCCGATCGCGCAGGACGTCCGCGCCAGCTTCGGCAGCATGAATGCCAAACTGGCGGAATCGCTCGATGGCTTGGAGGTGGTCAAAGGCGCCGCGCAAGAAGGGAGCGAGATAAGCGCCTTTAATGGCTTGGCTGATCTCGTCCGCGATCGCTTTATTGATCAAGGCGAGTTTGAGGCGCGCTACCTGTCGGTACTGCTCTTTGGCTTGACCATCGTTGGCGCGCTGTTTCATTCAACCGTCTTATATGGCAGCGGCGCAATTTCAGAGGGCGATGTCATCGCCTTCCTCGGTCTCATCAGTCTCTTCCAATTCCCGGTATTTATTTCGCTGTTCACTTCGTCCCGGCTGGCTTCTGGCTACGCCAGCGCCGCGCGCATCCTCGAAGTATTGGTGACGACCAACAAGCTCGATCAGAACATCGACGGATATCGCAAGGACATTGGCGGCCGCATTGAATTCGAGAACGTCTCGTTTGGATACAGCGCGGACGATGCGAATCTCATCGATATTTCCTTCCGCGTCGAGCCTGGGCAGACGGTCGCCATTGTTGGGCAGACTGGCTCCGGCAAGAGCACGGTCAGCAAACTCGTCAACCGCATTTATGATGTCGATGGGGGCCGCGTTCTGGTAGACGGCGTCGATGTGCGAAATTGGAATTTGCAGGCGCTGCGATCGCAGATCAGCATCATCGAACAAGACGTCTTTCTCTTCAGCCGCAGCGTGGCGGAAAACATCGCCTTTGGCAAGGACGAAGTCGATATGGACAGCATCATCGAATCTGCCAAAGCGGCGCAGGCGCATGAGTTCATCTCGGGCCTTCAAGCCGGATATGACACCATCATCGGGCAGCGCGGCATGACATTGAGCGGCGGGCAGCGTCAGCGATTGGCACTTGCCCGCGCCTTCCAGACGGACCCGCCAATCCTCATCCTTGACGACAGCACCAGCGCTATCGACAGCGCGACCGAAGACAAGATTCAGCGCGCGATCTGGTCGGCGGCGAGCGGGCGCACAACCATCTTGATCACACATCGACTTTCGCAGATCCGCTGGGCTGATCACATTGTCGTGCTGCGCAAGGGACGGGTGGTCGCGCAAGGCGCCCATGAAGACCTTTTGCGGACCTCCGAGTCGTACCGGCATATTTTTGATCGCTACGCTTCGCCGGACGCGCCGATGCAGCTGGCGGCGGGAGGATAAGATGGCGGCGGTCTTTGGCGGTTTGCAAAGCGATGTCTACGACAGGCAATATGGCGATACTTATCTGTTCAAGCGCATCGGCAATTACCTCGCGGCGCACAAGAGACTCGTCGTTTTAGGATTGCTCGGCTTCCTAGTCGTGGGCATGGCGCGCGCGCTGCGTCCCGTTTTCATTAGCGCGGCAGTGGATGACTTGGTTAACACGGGCGGCGCGCTCAATTTCATCCTCTTCATTTTGAGCTTGATCGCTTTTAGCGAATATATCTGCAATTATGGCCGGCGCCGCTTCACGATGGTCGTCATTGGGCGGATCGTCGCCCGCATGCGAAAAGATTGCTTTGAAGCGGCGATCGAACGCGACCTGGCATTTTACGACCGACACAAGTCCGGCGCGGTGATCAGCCGCATCACCAGCGATACGCAAGAATTCGGCGATGTCATGCTTCTTGGCAGCGAAGTGATCTCGCAGTTTCTCTCCGTGTCGATACTCTTCGCTGCGCTGCTGAGCTATTCCCTCGAAATGACCATCGTGCTGCTGTTCACCATGCCCCTGGTTGTATTCGCCGCGCTCGCCTTTCGCTATCTGGCTCGGATCGTGACGCGCCAGGGTTCGCGCGCCATGGCGATTGTCAACGACAATATCCAGGAAAGCGTCACCGGCATCAGCGTCGCCAAGAATTTCCGTCAAGAAGAGATGATTTACAACGAGTTTTCCGCCGTCAATATTCTAAGCTACCAGATCAATCTGCGCCGCGGCTTCATTCTTTCGCTGGTGTTCCCCACCATGGGCATTCTCTCCGCTATCGCCTTGTCAATCGTTGTCTGGGTAGGCACGCATTCCGTCCTGGCAGGCGCCTTCAGCGCGGGAACCTGGTATCTGTACATTCAGAGCGTCGATCGATTCTGGTTTCCATTCATGAATCTGGCGTCGTTCTGGAGCCAGTTTCAGCAGGGCTTGAGCGCGGCGGAACGCATTTTCGCCCTGATAGATGCCGAGAACACCGTCTTGCAGAGGGACAGCATCGCCCTAGGAGATCTTGCCGGGCGCATTCAATTCGACGACGTCACATTTGAATATGACGCTGGCGAACCGGTGCTACGGGACTTCAGCCTGGATATCAAACCGGGCGAGAACGTCGCCTTTGTTGGGCATACGGGCGCGGGAAAGAGCACTATTGCCAAATTGATCACGCGCTACTACGAATTTCAAGGCGGGGCGATTCGCATCGACGGCGCCGATGTTCGCGCGCTTGACTTGCAGAGCTACCGATCGCGGCTGGGCATTGTGCCACAGCAGCCCTTTCTGTTCAGTGGCACGGTTCTGGAGAACATTCGCTATGGCAATCCGCAAGCATCGCTGGATGAAATCAATGAGATTGCCCTGAGCATCGGCCATGGAGAATGGCTGGACAGTCTGCCGGACGGGCTGGATACGCCTGTCGGCGAGCGGGGCGCGCGCCTCAGTGTGGGCCAGCGACAATTGGTCAGCCTGCTGCGCGTGCTGGTGCAGAAGCCATCCATCTTCATCCTCGATGAAGCTACCGCCAGCATAGACCCCTTCACCGAATCACAGATTCAGGACGCCATTGACCTGATTTTGGCGCGCTCAACATCGATCCTGATCGCCCATCGGCTCAGCACCGTGCGCAGCGCCGACCGCATTATCGTCTTGCGCGACGGCGCGATCATTGAACAAGGCAATCATGAGGCGCTTTTGCGTGACAATGGACACTATGCCGAACTCTACAATACTTATTTCCGGCATCAGTCATTGAATTACATCGAGCACGCCAAAGACCGGTTCGGCACGGAAATGGACTGAACGAAAGAGGCGGCGGACCGGGGCGCGCAATCGACGCCACTGGCATCGACCGATCTGCGCCAATGACGAATCTCAACATATTTTGATGCGACAAGTTTCGCATTATACTTTCAATTGACGCCAAAGCAGAAACGCGCGAACAATCAACGAAAGCGTCTCGCGACCATGATGGCAAGAGTCGCAAAAATTAAGTCAAATGCGCGCCGTCTATTCAAGCGACTGATGGTCGACGCCGAGCGAGCTACTGAGCTGCCGCTTCGAGTTTGGCGCTGGCTGAACTCGCTTGACATACCCCTCAGTCCCTTGCAATGGATCCTGCTGTTCTATCTTGTGTTTGGGCTCATCTATGCCCTGGCGACGCCCGTTTTTGAGGCCAACGAAGAACTTTGGCATTTTGGCTATGTAGAGCATCTGCGCGAGACTGGCAGCCTCCCGGCGCAGAGCCTATACCAGCGGCATACGATATACCGGCACCACGGCAGCCAGCCGCCTTTGTATTATGCATTGATGGCAATCGCGTCGGCGCCGGTCAACATCGACGACTCGGAGGAATACCGCCGGCTGAACCCGCACGTCAACATCTATCAGCCGAGCTCCTTTGGCAATAAGAACTTAATCGTGCATGATGAATCGCTATCTCTATACCGTGGCGCTGGCTTGGCGGTCCTTGTTATGCGCGCGCTGGGAATCGCCCTCGGCGCGGGCACGATTGTTTGCGTTTACAAGATTGGCGAGCTGGTCGCGCCACAGCGGCAAACGGTCGCCTTCGTCGCCGGGGCGTTAACCGGCTTGAATCCGATGTATATCTTCGTCACCGCCTCGGTCAACAATGACGCGCTGGCGATGCTCCTCAACGGCGCTCTTATCTGGCTGATGCTGCGAACCCTGCGCGACGGCTTCTCGCTGCGCGCCATTGTTGCGCTGGCTGCGCTGTTTGCCTTATCGAGCCTGACAAAACTGACGGGCTTGGTGTTGTTGCCGGTAATGCTTGGCGTTGCGCTCCTTGTTTATCGCAAGACGCGCGATCGTCGCGGTTTGTTGATTTATTTGTGTGCCCTGGCGCTGGGCTGGCTGCTGATCGCCGGCTGGTGGTATCTTCGCAACTTTCAGCTGTACGACGAGCCCTTCGGCATTATCACCATGGCCGAACTCGCGGGCTCGCGTGATCCGACCTTCAACCTGGCCGATTTATTCGCCGAATATCAACAGTTTCGCATGTCTTTCTGGGGGCTGTTTGGCGCGCTCAATATTCAGGTGGCAAGCATTTTCTATTTGCTGCTGGATTTAATGGCTGTCCTGAGCCTTATCGGCTGCGTTTTTCTCGGGATGCAGTTGCTGGCGATAAGCGATTTCGCCTATGCCCGCTACGAATTAGCGCATCTGCTAACGCTCGCCAGCGCGCTCTTGCTTCTGTGGCTCGGCGTCTTGTACTGGGGCACTTTGACGCGCGCGGCGGAAGGGCGCATGCTCTTCCCGCTTATTGCTGTGGTTAGTCCGCTGCTGGCGGTCGGCTTCGTCGAAATCGTCTGGTGGATTGTCTTCTCTTTAAGACCGCCGAATCTCGAGTTCGTCCGCGCTGGCGACGCCGTTCCCAAAGAACTGCTGCACAGCACCATGCTCTGGCAACTGAAATTCCTCGCCGTTGTGGCGCTCTTCGTGCCTTTCACAGTGATAGCAAGTCAATACAATGCGCCACAGCCGGTCGAGACGCCGCCGGATCGGGCTCGCCCGCTTTATGCCGCTTTTGGCGATGTCGCGCTGATAGCCTACGAACGCGTTGATCGTCGATACAGCGCCGGAGACTCGGTGCGGCTGACGCTTTACTGGCAAGTGCTTCAGCAATCAGCAGACGACAACAGCATCCATTTTACGCTGGTTGATGATCGCGGGCAAGAGATCGGCCGCTATATCACCTATCCCGGCGCCGGCAGCTTGCGCACCTCGCGCTGGCAGGCGGGCTTCATCTATCCTGACGAATACCTGATCAACATCAACAGCGCCGCCTACGGGCGCTATCCCTTCGATTTGCGCGTTGAGTGGAAAGGCGGGGCGCGCTCGGCAACCATTCCCGCCACCAACGCCGATGGTGAGGTAATCGAGCCGGTTTTGTTGGATATCGGCGCGATCGTCACGGCAAGATACCAGCAGCCCGCCTCCGGCTACAGCGAGATTCCAGTGGATTCCCAACCGGTATTCGACGAAACGATCCGCCTCGAATCATTCAAGCCCAACCTGAAACATAACGAGATTTCGCTCAGTTGGAAAGCCGAATCGACGCCGGAAGAGAATTACACGGTGTTCGCCCATCTGCTGGACGCGGCCGGCAATATAGTCAGCCAAGACGACAACAGGCCTCGCCTGCCAACCAAGTATTGGCGCTGGGGCGAGTCATTCACAACCTTTCACCGTTTTGACCCCGCATACAATATGCTCGATTACCGAGTTTCCGTCGGCTTGTACATTTTCGATGGCTTGACTTACCCCAAGTTGGGGTACACGATAACGGTTGAAGAAGAGGACGAAGTCGCCGAGCTCGTTCTCGATGCCTTCACCATTCCTTGGGAAATCGCGCCGGAAGTGATCGAATTGACGCCAACGGCCGCCCCAACGGACGACGGAGCGGGGGACAATTCTCAAGATTTGCCAGTTTCAAATGAGGGCATCGAAACCGAATCAACAGCAGAGAGCGCAACTGAACCCTAGGGATCGTGATAGCCAAGAGAGATATCGACGCTCTGCCCTTTTGGATTTCCCTGCGCATCAAGCAGGTTAAGGTTTGAGATCTGGCCCGCAGGTTTGCCAACTCCCAGACGATAAAGCGCAACCTTTAACGTCGTCGCGCTAGCATTCGCCTCAATTGGTCCCCAGGTGAGCAGGCGATCATCGGCGCACCAATGACGCCCGTGCCAGAACCTTGCATCCAGTTGACCAACCCGCTCGCCCCCGGCGTCATACAGCTGCGCGCTGTATTGAAAATCGGCGCCGACCTGACGGGCGGGAAGCTGCCACTCGAGGAACACGTTTTCATCTTCCAGTGCATAGCCGGTTAAACGCAGGCCGTTGGCGAAGCGTTCCGGCTCTATCGGCACAATTCTCGCGCCAGACCAGCTCGGCGTTGTTTGCCACTGGTATAAGACGTAATCTTCGCCGCCGCGCCTGGTCGGGAATATCTTGGGGTTATCATGGCGATAGAGATCGGTCACGTCGCCTGATGGCGCGCCGGGCGCGATGACCGCGGCGAAAGGCTGCCGCGGAAATACAGCGTATCCAGCCGGGACGATTGTGCGCACACAAGCGGACGCGTCCCACAGCAGCGTATCCCAGACCGCAACCTCGTGATGAAGATTCCAAGCCATGCCGCCAGCCAGAATCACGACATCTTGCGCGCGCGACAGCTCGTCTCGCAAAGGCATGAGTTTCGCCAAGGGAGTCGTGAAACCGGGATAAGCAATATGGCGCTCTTCGACGAATTTCAATGCGGCCTGCCACTGTAGAATTTGCAGCGCAAGGATCAGGACGAATGTGAGCCACAACGCATAGTGCAGCGGACGCCAACGCGCAACCATCCGCAAGAGTGAATCTCCGCCGTATCCTGTCAGAAGCGCAAATGCCGGTATCGAGGCGATGAAATAGTGAATGTAAACGGGCGTCCATTCGACGATGAGAATCAGACTTGGCAGAAATGCCCAAAGCGCCAGAAAAACGGCGAATGCGCGCGCGCGCCAGAATACCGCGCCCAAGCCGATGAACAGCGTTGGAAGCAAAACGAATGAAAGCGCATGCAGCGGCGGGAACTCGGCGGCGAGTGCCTCTGCCTGGTCAGGCGCCAGCCAGAATTCCATTCCCATGCCGGATGCGAGACGCGCGCTGGCCGTGGCTGCGGCAGAACTGATTTCAGGTCCACGCGCGGCCGATCGCTCCAGCGCGTCGGAAATCCGCGCCGGATCAACCGCCAGCGTCTCCCCAAGGCCGATGAGGTAGGGCAAGATGACAATCAGCGACAAGATCAGCCCGGCGACGAGGGCGCGAAAATGAATCCGTTCCCGTCCCTTCCAAATAGCGGCAGGCATCAGCACAAGCAAGGGTGCTGTGGCGAAATGAAACTGAATAGCCAAGAGCAAAACCGGCAGGCTCAGGCATTGCGCCAGCGCGACGGAGCGGGCCCGCGGCCGCTCTGCGCGTGAGTGGTAAAATCCGTGAAGCAGAAGCAGCAAAGCAAAAAGCACGAACGGCGTATGCAGTTCCTGCGCCCAGATTTTGCGGCTGAAGAGAACCGCCCAGGGATTGATGGCGTAGAGCAAGCCGGCGAGCAAAGCGATGCGGGAGCCGCCATAGCGCCGTGCGAGCAGCCAGAGCAAGGCGACGCCAATCACATTCCAGGCCATGATGACATGGATCGCGAAAGCCGGGCTGGAAGACAGGGCAAATGGAAGCGCCATGGCATAGACGCTAACCGGCGAATTCGGGATGCCAGTCGATGACAGTATCCCCGTCAGCGGCAAACGCAGCCCATCGGCAAGCTCCAATGCCATAGTGGCGAGCATCGCGTCGTCATGGAAATACTCAACCACATCGCCGCGGCTGTGGCGCATGACGGCGGCGAGCAAAACGACCAGCGCCAGCCCGGCCAAATCGCGCCAGTGCGTCAGAATTAGCGAGCGCGCCATGATGACTTCGCCAGCCCAGCCAGTTCAAGGTGGTGGTAGGACGGACGCCGTCGGATCATGCGTCGAAGTCTTGCACGGTTTCGAAGAGTTGTTCCCAGGCGGCGCGCATCTGCTCTGACAGATTTGACAAGGTGTCGGGCACGGTGCGCGCTCCGCCGATGCACTCCATAAAGCTGTGATCGCCATTCCAGCGCGGCACGATATGAAAGTGAAAATGCGCCGCGATGCCCGCGCCCGCCGCCGCTCCAATGTTGGCGCCGATGTTGAATGCCGGCGGATCGGCGATTTCTCGCAGCGCGCGCATCGTGCGATTCGTCATCAGCGACAAGTCGGCCAAGGCGTCGGGGTCCAGATCTTCCGTCGACGAGACATGCGCATAGGGAATGACCATCGTGTGGCCGTAAGTGTAGGGATAGCGATTGAGCGTGGCGAAGGTATGCGCTGAACGAGCGATGACATGATGCCTCAGATCGTCTTCAGGCTGTTGGGCAAATTGGCAGAATATACATGATTCAATTCCCTTGCGTTTGCCCTTGATGTATGCCATTCGCCATGGCGCCCAGATCTGATTCATATTCCTCCCTATCCGCCACCAAGCGCTTCGGCGTGGCATCAGACGCCAGCATGGCGCGATTCCTGTGTTCGATTATCGCGCCGCCAAACAACTCTATTCTAGCCACGTTGCCAAGTCTGATACAATGCGCAGCATTGAATGCGGAATGGAACTGATGTGACGCTGTCGAAAAAGCTTCTGCAGGAGCGACTGACCCGGCCCTTCAAGTACTTTGACCGGGTCGAAAGCAGTAATGATGAGGCAAAGTCCTGGCTGGCTGCCAGCGCGCCAGAGGGAGCGGTGGTCATTGCAAACGAGCAGACGCGCGGGCGGGGACGCCTGGGACGCCATTGGCATACGCCGCCAGATGTGGCTCTGGCGCTATCGCTCATCTTGAAGCCCGACAGCGCGCTCCTGCCGCGATTGAATATGGCGGCCGCCCTGAGCGTTTACGATCTCGCTCGCGAATGTGGCTGCGAAGTCGTCGGCATCAAGTGGCCTAATGATGTACAAGTCAATGGGCTGAAGGTCAGCGGCGTTTTGCCGGAAGCCATCTGGGAAGCGGGCGAGCTGCGCGGCACAGTCCTTGGCATCGGCGTCAACGTGCGCGCGGATTTCAGCGGCACAGAACTGCGAGAAACCGCCATTAGCCTGGAAGATGTCGTCGAAAGGCGGCTAGACCGCGTCGAATTGATTTCGACACTGCTGCGCCGGCTTGATCACTGGTATTGCCGGATCGCAGCGCCAATCCTCTTTTCGACCTGGAGTTCCCGGCTGAATACCTTGGGCAAAACGGTCACAATAGATGGCGTCAAGGGTGTGGCGCTGGATGTGAACGCGGAAGGCGCCCTGCTGTTTCGTGATGACAATGGGCGAATCCATCAAACTAACGCGGCTGATCTCAGCATTCAGGCGGCAAATGAGAGTCGATAAATGAGTCGAATACGTTTCGAATGGAATGTCGAATCGCAGCAGATGGAGCGATTCGATAGCGAAGACGTGGAGGCAAAGCGGCGGCGGCGGCGAAACATGATTCTGCTGGCCGCGCTAATCGGCCTGTTGTTGGCATCGATCGCGCTAAGCCTGCTCTTTGTGAGGCAGCGCATACATGAGGTCGAAACCCAGTTCGCTCAGCTTCTTCAAGACACCGTCAAAGCCGAGGTAGCCGCTTTACGCATCGGCGATCTAAACAGCTTTCTAAATGCGCAAGATTCTGACGATGCCGACTGGATCAATCGACAACGACTCATGTTTCAGCGCTACAGCGAACTCAAGTCGAGCGGCGCTATCCAACTTACCGGCAGCATATTGGCGGTGGAAATCGCCGGGGAGCGAGCCCGCGCGCTCGTGCAGGAGGACATCAACGAACTGCCTTACGCGAGGCTGTGGTTTTATCGTCGAAGCGGCGAAGGCTGGCGGCATAGCGCGCCGGACTTCTCCTTTTGGGGCGAGCCCGGCAGCATTGAGTCCCCGGACGTTCTTGTCAATTATCGCGGGGCCGATCAAGAGCTTGCGCGGCAGGTCAGCGCGGCGCTGCAGGATTGGATCGCCAAAGGCTGTGGAATCCTTGATTGTGGGGATCTGCCCAAGCTGACGGTTGACATTGATCCCGAAGCAGCGGGCGAAGTCGCCTGGACAAACGAGGCGGCGATGCGCCTTCTGATCCGGTCGCCCTACCTTGATATCGCGCGCGCGGATAGGCCTTTCAATGGCCGGCTGCAGCTGCTCGTCAGCAGAATGCTGGCCGAGCGCCTGGTCAAAGCTCACACCAATGACCTGGCAGCGGAATACCCGCATGACGCCTACTTTCTGCGAGGCGCGGCGATCGCCTGGCTCAGCGAGACGTTTACCCGCTTGGATAGCGGCGCCGTCTTGCTGCGGTCAATCGCAGAAAACTACGGCGGTGACAAGGTCGCGCGGCTGCTGACGCAACTATCGGCCACGAGCGATATGTCCATCTTGGAGGCGGTGCTGGATCAGCCGCTGGCAGGAGCGGATTTGGACTGGCGCGACTTCATCGAATGGCGATTGGCGCTTGAAAACGAGCTCGTCAACGCGCGCCAGCAGAATGAATGGCTCAGCCTGTATGATACAACTGATGAAAATGTGCGACTGGTAGCATACGACCGCTACAGCAGCAGTGCAGCGGCGCCATATTACGGCGTCGTTGATCAGTTGATTTGGTCAGCGCCGAACGGCAAGACGCAATTGCAAGCCACCGTGCAAGCTCGCGGCGACAATGGCGCACGGGCCGAGATCGTCCTGTTCAATCTGGTGAACGGCGCCTGGAAGCGAGCTAGCTGATTTCGGTGTCAGCGCTTGGGCAGCGGCATTCGAAGCGCTTGGCGAGGAAACAAACACGGGTCCGCGATGGCTATCGCAGACCCGACAGATATCAGCTTTTACGCATTAGCCAATTTGAGCTTATCCGTCATCGCCCATGCCGAGGGCGGCGTCGCGAATCACGACCAGGAAGGCGAGCGCGTGGCCAAACATGATGTGACCGAAAAGGCTCGGGCTGTTGAGATCAATCTGCAGCAGTTCGCCGCCTGCGATGGCCGGCATAATGATCAAGCCGCCGATGATCCACCAGATTACGCCATAGATCAGGCCGCCTATCGCGATGTTGTACAGCGGACTTCCCAGATCGACGTATTGCGTGAAGAGCCCGGTGTAGAGCGCGCCGATGACCGCGCTGATGATGATATGCAGGATGAAGCCAATCAAGGCGTCCGCCCCGATCATCCCGCCCACCATTTCCAGCATGCCGTTGTTCATCATGGCGCCGCTCTGTTCGACAGCCGTCACCATACCGGCGTCGTCAGTAGTGACGCTTATGCCCGGCACCATACTCGCGCCGATGAAGGCAAGGAAGAGATACCCGGCGATGATCCCCGGAATAATCCCTCTCATCATTTTATCGCTGTCCATTTTGATTCCTCCTAAGAATGCTAAGAACTACGATGCGGTGCAAGATGTAATGACATCTATATATAGGTAAGATTCATAAGAACTTACCCGCGTCAGTTGTCCATAGTATATACAAGACAATTCTCGCAGGCAAGCAAATTAAGCCACCAATTGTAATTTTCGTACAAATTTCCTTGCACTCTTGGCAAAATTAGCGAAAGCCGCCGCCACATTCCGCAGCCGCCCGGCGAATGCTGGAAACGCGCACCCAACGGGAAGATTCGCGACTGCCACGCTCGCCTATTTCGCGGAGCCTTGTATGGCGCGCCACACCCGTATCTGGTATAATTCCTACAAATAATCGCGAGGGCGCAACACTGAGTGATGCAGAGATCGGCGCCCCTTCCCACGATCAATTCTCTGGAAAAGAACTCAGGCGGAATATCCAGGAAGCTGCCTGGAAAGAACAGCGCGATTGGTCGCCAAGACCGGAAGAATGGGGTCAATTTAACATGAGGCTGACCGCGAACCATGGATAGTATCGATTCGAATACTCTGGAAGACGGCGCCGACAGCATTCGCACTGTCACCATAAATGAAGAGATGCGCGGCAGCTATCTCAACTACGCCATGAGCGTCATTGTTGCCCGCGCGCTGCCGGACGCCCGCGACGGGCTGAAGCCGGTGCATCGGCGAATCTTGTTCGCAATGCATGACATGGGCTTGCGCCCCGGCGCCACCTACAAGAAGAGCGCGCGCCTGGTTGGCGAAGTCTTGGGCAAGTATCACCCGCATGGCGACCAGGCAATCTATGACGCCATGGCGCGCATGGCGCAGGACTTCTCTCTTCGCTATCCCCTGGTCGATGGACAAGGCAACTTCGGCAGCCAAGATGGCGACAAGCCAGCGGCGATGCGCTATACCGAGGCGCGAATGGCGAACATCGCCAGCGAGCTCTTGACCGATATCAACATGGATACGGTGGATTTCACCGATAACTACGATCAAACGCAGGAAGAGCCCACTGTTCTGCCCGCCCGCTTGCCGAATCTGCTGCTCAATGGCTCGAGCGGCATCGCCGTCGGCATGGCGACCAGCATCCCGCCCCACAACCTGCGCGAGCTGGCGGCGGCGATTACCCACCTAATCGACAATTACAGCCGGAGCGAAGCGGTAACAGTCGACGATTTGATGCAATTCATCAAGGGACCGGACTTTCCCACTGGCGCCGAGATTGTCGTTGGCGACGAAATGAGGGAGGCTTACGCCAAAGGCAAGGGGCGCGTCGCCGTCCGTTCCGGCGCCGACTTTGAAGAGCGAGGCGACGGCATCAGCATCGTCATCACTTCAATTCCATATCAAGTCAGCAAGTCCGCCATCATTGAGCGCATCGTGTCTTTGGTCCGCGACGGTCGCATTGAAGCCATTCGTGACCTGCGTGATGAGTCCGACAGGCAGGGATTGCGCCTCGTCGTCGAACTTAAACGGCACGCGCAGCCGCAGCGCGTGCTCAATCAGCTTTACAAATACACGCAGCTGCAAAGCGTCTACAGCATTCAGATGCTGGCGCTGGTAAATGGCGAGCCACGGACGCTGAGCCTCAAACGCTGTCTGCAGATTTACATAGAACATCGTTACGATGTCATCGTGAGAAGGTCGGAACACGACCTGCGACGTCAGCGCGCCCGCGCTCATGTTTTGAGCGGGCTTCTCAAGGCTGTCGCCAATATCGACGAGGTCATTCGAACGATTCGCAATTCGGAAAACGTTGAGAGCGCTCGGACGCGGCTAATGGCCAATTTTGAGCTGGACGAGATCCAGGCAAATGCCATTCTGGACATGCAGCTGCGGCGTCTTAGCGCCCTGGAACGGCAGAAGCTGCAGGAAGAATACGATGAGGTGCGGGCGCGCATCGCCTATCTAGAAGACTTGCTGGCTTCTCCGCAGAAAATCCTCGATCTGATTCGGAAAGATGTACAGGAAATCGCGGAAAAATACGGCGACGAGCGCAAGACGACGGTGACTTACGGCAATGTGGACCTTGATGAAGGGGATCTCTATCGGCGTGAGAATGTCGTTATTTCACTGACGGAAAACGGCTACATCAAGCGGGTGGCGGCGAGGCACTACCGGGCGCAGCGGCGCGGCGGCAAGGGTATGCGGGGGATGGAGCTTAAGGACAGCGATCGTCTATTGGATATATTTTTTGCCCACAGCCACGATTCCATTCTATTATTCAGCAACAAGGGAAAAGTGTATTCGCGTAAGTCCTACGATATACCTGAAACACAGCGGCAAAAGCGCGGCACACTTATCCAGATACTCTTACCGCTGACACACGATGAGCGAATTACAGCGCTTCTTGCGCTTCCACCCTCTAGCTACGAGCGCGACGAAGCCTATTGTGTGATAGCGACGCGAAAGGGGCGCGTTAAGCGGATGGAACTGAGCGAGTTTCAGTTTATCCGACCTAGTGGCTTGGTGTTAACCCGCCTGCACGATGATGACACAGTTGGTTGGGTCAAAGCCACACGCGGAGATCAGCACATCGTCATCGTTTCTTCCGATGGGAAGGGGATTCTTTTCCGAGAAAACGAAGTACGAGTGATGGGACGTATTGCGGCTGGAGTTCGAGGAATGCGCTTGAGAAAGGGCGACGAAATCGCTGGAATGGATATCCTTGCCAAAGATGACAGCCACATTCTCGTCGTTACACGGAATGGATACGGCAAACGCACAACCATCGAAGACTATAATCCTCAGAGACGATATGGATTCGGAGTAATCACTCTCAAACGTACAGAGCGTAAAGGTGCAGTTATGGCTGTGCGATGCATCAGCGAAGACGACGGAATCATGCTCATTTCGCAGAAGGGCACTGTGATTCGAACTGACTTGTCTGAAATCCGCGCTAAGGGGCGGAATACTGAAGGCGTAACTGTAATGGATCTAGATGATGATGACGAGGTCGCCGGCATCGCGATTATGAATGACGCAGACGACGACAAGCCAAACATCTCGACCGACGAATGCGAGAGCCCGTCTGAGCACAACGGCAGCAAGTAAACGCGCTTCTAAGGCCGCTTCAGTTTGGATGAGCTTCTAGGGACAGTTCAAAGGCCTGCTAATCAGTTGCGTATGGCAAGCGAAACGCGCCAACATGAGATCGTGCGGAAGCGCCGAGCCAGTCTATTCTTCCGCTTCCTCGCCCTCGGCTTCTTCGCCTTCCGCTTCCTCGCCCTCAAGTTCACCGTCGAGCTCATCCAGTTCTTCTTCGGCGCGCGCCGCGGCCGGCTGGACAATCTTGGCCAGCATCTCGTTGGGATCGTTGTGCACGGTGACGCTTTCGCCAAATGTGAGATCGCGCACCAAAACCTCGGAGCCCATTTCGGTCAATGTCGTAAGATCAATCACAATGCTATCGCGGATATCGCTGGGGAATACCTCCAAGGTCAGCGAACTCCTGCCGGTGATCAAGATACCTTCACGAGCCGTTACGACCGGGCTCTCGCCTTGCATCACAATCGGCACTTCAACACGGATGCGCTGGGTCTGATCAACGGCGAGGAAATCGACGTGCAGGATATCGCCGCGAACGACATCGCGCTGGACTTCACGCGCCAACGAGGGAAAGCTGTCGCCATTCACTTCAATATCAATCAGGTTGGTGCCGCCCGCGTTCATGAGCGTAACCTCTACAGAGCGATAGGGAAACTGCACGCTGATCGGGTCGATTGAGGGCCCGTACACAATTCCCGGGACCATTCCCTCACGCCGAAGCTGGCGATTCTTCTTTCCCTGCGCCTGCCGCACTTCCGCGGCAAGTTGGAATTCCGCCATGATGCAAATACTCCTCAATTCTCGCGCGGCGCGATTGCTGGCCTGCCCTCGCGAGCGAATTCTTTACCTAGCATAGTCGGCTGATTCTAGTCGGGCTTTGAGCTCCGGTCAATAGCGGGGATACAAAAACGCCCACGTTTTCGAGGGCGCGTTCCAGATAGCGGGTAACGGGACTCGAACCCGTGACCTTCTGCTTGGGAAGCAGGCGCTCTACCAACTGAGCTATACCCGCGGACTGCATCTATTCTAGACGGGCGCAGTCGCGGTGTCAAGTTTGCAGCTGACGGCAAGAATGCGAATTCAGCGATAATCTGATGATTCGGCCGGCGATTCAAGCGCGCGGGCGACCTAAGCCAAGAGGCGCCGCAAAACTCAATTGCACGGTTTCCTGACTGATTACTGCTGAATCACAGGTAAGGTTCCGCGCCGCTTTCACAGTGAGGCGATTGTGCTAAGATGTATTTCGTTGCCCATGGTGTATAAGCCGAGACTACCACGCTTCGCTAGATACTGCGCGTATCGTGTTTTCGTCGGCAAGTCTGCGAGTGTGGTCCGAGCCATTGGCGCCTGGTCCAGGGTGGAAAACTGTGAATTCCAGTGAATATAGACTCATAGCAGTGGCGGAAGCCGAGGAACGCAGGATTCATCCATGACAAACATGCCCGAGCGTCGGCAGCGCAAGCTGAAGGTCCTGATCATTTTGCTTTACTACCACCCGCATTCAACGGGCTTAACCCATTATGTGCGGATGCTTGCTGAGGAGCTTGCGCGCCGGGGCCACGAAGTCACGGTGGCGGCGTCCCGCCATAGTCGCGAACTGCCGCTAGGCGAAACCACGCTCAATGGCGTTCGCGTTGTGCGTCTGTGGGCGCCAATCACCATAAGCCGGGGTCGAATCATGCCGACCTATCCCTGGGCTATTAACAAACTGCTGCGCGAACACGATGTCGTGAATATTCACATTCCGCTTTTGGAAACGGCGCTGGTGGCATTCCTGGCTGGCATCGCCGGCGTCAACGTTATTCCGACGCACCATGGCGACCTGATCTTGCCGAAGAATCCCGTCAATGACATGATCAGCAAAATCATGTTCGCCTTTTACAAATTCATGGCGAAACGCGTGCCCTGCATCATTGGGCTTAGCGATGACTACGCGGATAATTCCTACTACTTGCTGCCATTTCGCGACAAGGTGCGAATCGTTTATCCGCCCATGATCATTCCCGAGCCGGATCCCGCAGGCGTGAAAAGATTGCGCGAACAGTGGCGGCAGGATAGTGGACCGCTCATTGGATACGCCGGACGATTCGTGCAGGAGAAACGGCCCGACTTGCTGATTCGCTCGCTGGACGTCGTCAACCGGGAGTATCCCAAGGCTCGGATCGTCTTTGCCGGCGAATACGATATCAGCTATGAAGGCACCTGGCAGCGACATCAAGACCTCGTCGAGCGTTACCGGTCTCAGCTCATTTTCCTCGGTCTCATACGGGACAAGCAAGAACTGGCAAACTTCTACGCCGCCTGCGATGTACTCGTCGTGCCGAGCGACAGCGACTGTTTTCCCTTGGTGCAAGGCGAGGCGATGCTCTGCGGGACGCCAATCGTGATGACCAACATCGCCGGCGGGCGGGTGGCTGTGACCTTAACCGGCATGGGCAAGCTGGCACAGCCGGGCGACTGGCGCTCTATCGGTGAAACTACGCTCGATGTGCTGGCGGATCCCGACCGTTACATCAAGTCGAGAGAATTTGTACGTAACATTTTCTCCTTTGAAGAAACCGTCAGCCGATACGAATCGATCTTGCGAGAATACGCCAGGTCCTGAGTCCAGCGCCGCGTCTGGAGGCCAAATGGTCGATCCGGAAATGATAACGTTTATGACGCGCCATGAAGCGGACATGGCATTTAAGCGACGCGTTAGAACGATTTTTGAATTCATCAACCCACGCGATAACATGCGGATCCTCGATCTTCCCTGCGGTCGTGGTTTCTATCTCAACATGTTGCGCCAAGTGAGCCAATGCGATCTGGTCGGCGCCGACTTAGACTGGAAGGTGATCAAAGAGGCAAAGCGGGCGCTAGATCCAATGCCAGGCATCCAGATACATCATGCCAGCATATATAACATGCCCTATCCGCCCGATCGCTTTGACGCAGTGATCCTGTCCGAAGTGCTCGAGCACATTGACGACGATGTCCGCGGCCTCAAGGAAGCCTTTCGCGTTCTGAAACCGGGCGGCGTCCTGGCGGTCACCGTGCCCAACGCGAATTATCCTCTCCTGTGGGATCCCTTCAACAAGGTGTTGGAGAGCCTGTTCAACTGGCGCATCAAGCGTGGACCGCTGGCGGGGATCTGGGCCAATCACCTGCGGCTTTACACCGCCGGCCAACTGCGTGGCGTCGTGCAAGAGGCGGGATTTCTTATTGAAGAAGAGCGATCCTTGACGCACCGCTGTTTCCCATTTATTCACAATCTGGTTTATGGTCTTGGCAAGCCGCTGTTGGAATCCAAACTGCTGCCCAAAACCATGCAAGCCGTCGCCGATCGTCATGACTTCGAAACAACGGGAAGTACTTACAATCCGGTCAGGTTAGGCGTCGCTATATTCAATGCCTTCGACCGCAAGAACGCCGCTGACGAGGGACCGCATCGAGCGACTGTAAATCTGGCGATAAAGGGTCGAAAGCCACATGTCTAAGGGCCTGACCGATCCGGCAAATAGGGACGACCCCATCGGCGCCAAGGTTAATCTTCATGAGGACACTGAACTCGAATCGCAGGATCCTCGGGCTGATTCCATCCAAAGGGAACCGGTCCCGGCGAGCGCGGAAGACGAAAACGTGGCGGATTACGGTCCGATTGAAGATCTGACGCTTGGCGAACTCGCTATGCGGTGGATGCGCGCTCCTGCGCCAACTTGGCGCAAGCTCCGGACCGCGGTGGCGTCTCGGTCGATTGACAGACCGCAACCCAGAGTTGAGCCTTCAATTGCGGCGTACCGCCCGCCAGAGATGAGCGATGGGCGCAGCAGCACATTGGACGCCCTTCGATCTTTGCCAATTGTCTTGCGGCAAGGCGAAACGATTCAACTGCTCCTCAACGGCGCCGCCATCGTTTTTGCCCTGATTGGCAGCGTCATCGTTCGAGGCACTGACGATGTGACGCGAGCAAACGGCTATTCGCTGATCGTAGGCGGTCCGTTTCTTTGGCTGGGTTTTCTGCTGTGGCTCGTTGCGGAACTCGTCGGAAACTGGACGCAACTGAAGGGATATTGGCGCGGCCTCAACCGTGAAGGGCGATTGCGCTGGGCCGCGCGAGCGTTGCCCTTGGCGATCTGGATTAACGCATTGAGATTGTTGACTGCGTCTACAAGCGCGCCCAGCGAAAGCGCGACAGATTTGGCGCTGGCGGCAGTCGGATGGTGCGTACTGGGATGCCTGTTATGGATCGTGATCGAAATCGCCTATTGGCAAGCTCTTCGGCGCCGGGCGGCAGAAGGCGCTGAAGCGCCCACAATTATTCTTCGGCAGCCGCCTCGTCCGCCAATTTTGACGACCTTGGGCCGGCCTCGCAGTCTGTTTATTGCGCTTGCCGTCACTTGCAGCTTGTTAGTTTGGGCAAACACTTCCGGCAATCGCATTGAGCCGCCAATCATCCTCTTGTGGCTAATAAGCGCCGCGCTTTGGGGCTTTGTCTTTGCGCCGCTAGGTTGGAACCTGTTTGATTGGGCAAGCGACCGAATAGACAGCATGCGCCGGTTTCAGTGGCGGGCGCATCGCAGGACCTTGATCGCCCTCGCGCTGGTCTTGCTTCTTGGCGCCGCCTTCCGCTTCAACAAGTTGGATGCCTACCCGCCGCAGTTGTTCAGCGATTTGGTGGAGAAAATCCAGGACGCCTACAAGATTCATCACTTCAACGATTACCGAATCTTTTTTGAGAATATCGGCGGTCGAGAGCCGATTCACTTCTACCTGCTGTCCATCCTCGCCAGCCAGCCGGGCATGCAGTTCGATCACTACGCGCTCAAGTTGATGTCGGCGCTCGAGAGTTTCATCACGCTGCCGGTCATGTATTGGCTGGGCATTGAGGTGATGGGCAAGCGCCGACGACGAATTGCTTCGCTCTTGGGGGTGCTGGTCGCCGCTTTGGTAGCGGTCAGCTTTTGGCATGTGGCAATCGGCCGGCAGGGCATGCGAATCAGCCTGGCGCCACTTTTCTCAGCGCTGACCGCCGTCTACCTCGTTCGCGCCTTGCGTCACAATCGGCGCCCGGACTACGTAAAAGCCGGGATTGCTTTGGGATTCGGTTTGATGGGATATCAGGCGGTTCGCATGCTGCCGCTGGCCGCCGTCGCTGGCGTGGCGATTGCGCTTGTGGTTGCCAAGCACAGTTGGCGCGGGCGTCTCAGTTATCTGCTCAACTTGGCGGTCCTGGCTTTTGTCTCGCTCATGGTCTTCTTGCCATTGCTTCACTATTGGACGGAAGAACCGGAAAACTATATGCGGCGGACCAGCACACGAATATTTGGCGACCTGCCAACAACAGACGACGAGAGAGCTGCATTCCTTGCGGAAAGCGTGCCGATCCTGATGAGCAACATCAGAAAGACGGCGCTGATCTATCACTATTACGGAGACAGCACCTGGGTCAGCGGATTGATCGACGAGCCGGCGATGGACCCGGTGACCGCCGCCTTCATGTTCCTCGGCGTCGCCGCCTGGCTTGCGCTAATCGCGAAGACGCGCGATGTCGCCATTATCTTCGTCCCGGTCTATCTCTTGGCGACCCTTCTGCCAACGACGCTTGCGCTGTCCTTCCCGATAGAAGTCCCCAGCTTTATCCGCGCAAGTGGCGCCATCCCGCCAAGTTATTTGATCGCCGCGCTGCCCGTTGCGGTTTTCTGTCTGCGCCTGTGTAATAGACTATCGGGGCGATTGGGCATATTGGCTGCCGCCGCATTTGTTGTGGCAGTGCTGCTCGCGGCCAACCACTACAATACGCGTCTTTACTTCGGAGGCTTCACCGACAACTTCGTGCGCGCGTCGCATCCGCAGGCGCAGGCCGGCAAGATCCTGCGAGGATTCGCCGAGAGCGATGGCGCATTTGGCAATGCCTTTGTGCTCACGTCCCCGCACTGGTGGGATGTTCGCGCAGTCGGGATCGAAGCTGGCGAAATGTTTTGGGACAGCGGCGGAGACGCTGCTTCAGTGCCACAGCTGCTAGAGCGCGGCTTGAGGAGGGAGGGAAAGTTTCGACTCGATCCGGAGCGAGACTTGCTCTTCTTTTATTCGCAACAGAATGAGGATGCCCTTCGATTGCTAATCGAGTGGTTTCCGTATGGAAGGCAAATGGAAATCTCGATTGAGCCTTTTCACAAGTTATTTTACATTTATCGAGCGCCGGCACTAGGCGTCGACGGCTTGCGGCGCTTCCTGCAAGAGAATCTGTAGGTCTGTCAAGCCCGATTGATCCAGGCATAGCCCTTCAATGATTGATATGCGGGACGAAAGAGCGAGACGCCAACACATGCGGAATCACGCCCTCTCATCGTTACTGCTCGCAATCATCTTGATCTACGGCAGCGCCTTGCGGTTCGTAGGGCAGAACTGGGATGATTTCTCCCATACCCACCCCGATGAACTCTTTCTTACGCTGCTCGTCCTGCCAAATCTCGGTGGCCGCAATTCGTATACAGCCGACGACGCTCGCTTTCCAGAACAACAAATTCTGGTACTGCGCGAGTCGACCATCATTCGCAGCAGCGCCGATATCAGCGATCAGCCTGCGGCTCGGCTCGGCGTCGTCCGTGAATCGTTCGCCGCGCAGGCGGGCGAATGGCTAGTCGGCCGCGACCGGTTGCGCGTCTTTGATTCCTTCAGCCTGGCCGAGACCGCCCTGCTTGAAGGCGCTGTCGACGCGCTGCTGGTTGATCCTTTCCTGCTTCCCACAGATGACATTGTCTATCGTGTGGACTTGCTTAAGTCTGTCGACCTTCAGTCCCTACACTGTCGCTATCTTTATCCGGCCTCAGGCGGGAGCGGCATCTATTTCGACGCGCGCTGTTCGCCGTTAAATCCGCATAATGCCGGCCATGGCTTCTTCGTTTACGGGACGCTTCCTTTGCTGCTCGCCCATTTCGGCAGCGAATTCGTCCGCGCCGCCAGCGACGCCGGTTGGCCGCTCTTTGACTTTCAAGGCGGCCATCTGGTCTGGCGCGGTCTATCGATGATATTCGATATCCTCAGCATATTTGTGGTCTTTGCTCTCGGCGCGCGGACGCACAATCGCTGGGTCGGTTTGCTCGCCGCCGCACTGTATGCCACGGCGCCCTTGGCCATTCAAAAGGCGCATTTCGGGACCGTCAATGCAATCGCCGCCTTTTTCGTCATTCTCTCTCTTTACTACGCTGTCCGCGTCCAGCAGCGAGGGCGACTGGCTACCTATCTGCTGTTTGGGATCGCATGTGGCATGGCGGTCGCCAGCCGCATCAACCTGGCGCCCCTGGCCGGAATCATCGTTGTGTCGGCCGCCCTGCAAGCTATGCCCGCATTCAGCCGCCGCCTGGGCGCGCGAGACCGCAGAGCGCTTGTCGGCCGTCACCTGCTTGGCTTGCTGCTGGCGGGCTTTGGCGCTTTCCTGGCATTTCGAGTCTGCAATCCCTACGCCTTTACCGGCCCCGGATTTTTCGGTCTGTTGCCAAACGAACGCTGGCTTGCGAACCTTGCTCAAGTCAGTCTCGGTGTTGGGGGCATACAGGATTATCCGCCAAACTGGCAGTGGCTGGCGCGTTCCCCGCTCGTCTATGTCAGCAAAGACTTGCTGTTCTGGGGGATGGGCTTGAGCTTCGGCGCCTTGGGCTGTTTCGGCTGTTTCTGGGCGGCATATCGCGTCCTGCGCAGCCGACCGGCGGCTACCGCGAACTTGATCCTGATCATCTGGATTGGCGTCTACCTGCTTTGGATGGGCCGGCTGTGGACCTTGACCATGCGCTATTACTTACCGTTATACGGCGCATTGGCGGTCCTGGCCGGCTGGTGTCTTTATGAATTGTATCGTTACGCAAGCACTCAGCGGCGGAGCCTGCCCATCACATCGTGGCTGCTGGGCGCTTTCGGGACAGTCATGGCGACGGTCGGCGCTTATCAGGTCGCCATTGGCGTATTGGACGCGACGGCGATAAGCGCGCTCGGCATCGGCATCATACTGCTGGGAAGCGCTTTGCTTCCGCCCGTCAATCGTCACCGACCGGCGATTCTGATTACATTCACAGTTGGTTTCGCGCTGCTGTGGGGCCTCATGCACGGCAATATCTATCGCCATCAGACGACGCTCGTCCAGTCGTCCCGCTACCTTTTCGAGCGCGTTCCCGGCGATTTCGCCATGAAAGTCGAAGGGGCCGACGAGACTGTACCCCTAATCAATATCGCCGTGGGTGGCACGAGCATTTCGATACCGGAGTTGAGCGGCTCTCCCTTTGACCGGGCGACGCTGTACCGCGAAGACGAGCCGGTGCGCGCAAGTTTCGTCGCGCCGGCAAGCGGCACGGTCTCAAGCGTTTTCGCGCCGCATCTGGCCGACCCCTGGGATGATGAGCAGCCGGAAGAAGTTGTCATTCGAGTATTTGCATTGGACACCGACAGGCCAGCCGCCGAAGCGATCTTAAGGGCAGACCTCAGCCGCGATCGGCATCCGCTTGGCGCATCGTACCGCATTCCCTTTGACGAGGCGCTGGAAGTAGAAGCGGGCCGCAGCTACGAGTTTGAAGTGACCATTGCGCCCGGCAGCGGAGATGTCCTGGGCTCGGGATCCGTCGTTCTCACCGAAGGCGATTGGGACAATCGCGTCACCGGCATACGAACCTGCACACTGCCGGATGGTCTGACCTTGGCCGACGACCCGCCGCCCGGTTTGCTGACATCGATAGACTGCAAGGCCAAGCAAGCCGATTTCCGCCTTATCAATGCGCAAGACCAGATCATGTCCTTTCCGGTGGACAACCAGATCAAGTACGACGATATCTTGCGCACCCTGGATATCGGCGACTACTTGACGATCGCCAGCAATCGCTTTTACGACGCGGAAACGCGCAATCCCATGCGCTGGCCGCTGACCACGCTCTATTATAAGAAGTTGTTCGCCGGCGAGCTGGGTTATGACCTCATTGCGGTCTTTGACGAAACCTTCGAATGGGGTCCCTGGCGCGTATCGGACCAGCACTTGCCCATTTACGACTCCCCCGCCTGGTTGAACGAGTTGGAAGCCGACGAAGCCTTTCACGTCTATGATCATCCGGCCGTTTTCATCTTCCGCAAATCGGCCGACTATTCGCGGGCCAATGTCGAGGCGACGCTAGCCAAAGTTTCGCTGAAACAGGCGCATGAATTGCAGGGCTCGGATGACAAGTCTCAGCTGCTCGGCGTCTTTTACTGGAATTCAGCCGAGTCCGATCCTGTTCCCACCGCGCTGACATTCACGCCGGAAGAATATGAGGCGCAGACATCGGGCGGCGCCTGGTCCGAACGCTTCTTCAGCGACAGCATCATCAACAGAAACCAGGTCGCCGGCGTGATCGTCTGGTACGCGACCATATTTCTCTTCGGCGCGCTCGCCTTTCCCCTGGTGTTTGCGCTGTTTCCTATGATGGCCGATGGCGGATACGCCGTCTGCAAACTGGCGAGCATGCTGCTGGTCGCCTGGTTTGCCTGGGCGCTCTCCAGCTTGAAGATTCCCGTGTGGTCGCAAGCGGGCATCCTGTTTTCGTTGGCGCTGCTCACGGCGCTGAGCGCTTTCCTCGGATACCGCAATCGTATTCGCCTGGCAGCGTTCCTGCGCGATCATTGGCGGCGGCTCGTTTGGATAGAACTGATTGGCATGATCGCCTTCGCCGCGATGATCATGGTGCGCTTGACCAATCCTGACCTTTGGCATCCCTTCAAGGGCGGCGAGAAACCGATGGATTTCGCCTATCTAAATGGCGTCTTGCGCAGCACCATCTTTCCGCCAATTGATCCCTGGTTCGCTGGCGGTTTTATCAACTACTACTATTTCGGCTATGTTCTGCTGGGGGCGCCGACGCTCTTGCTTGGCGTGATTCCGAGCTTCGCTTACAACCTTATGATTCCAACAGTCTTCAGCCTGACCGGCCTGGGCGCGTTTGCCGTCGCCTTCAACGTACTTTCGCATTGGCGCTCGAGTTGCAGACACTCGCCCAAGTCACAGTTGTCGGAAAGGCGCAAGCTCGGCAATCCCTGGGTCGCCGGCATCATGGCGCTCATGCTCTGTATCATCCTCGGCAACCTCGATACGGTTCGCGTGCTGGGGAATGGCATCGCCTATCTGGGCGGGTATCAGAAGCCCGAAGGACTTGAAGCATTCCTGGCAAGCGAATACGCCGCAGAGCACGGCATAGAAGCGCCGGCCGATGTCCGCGGTCAGCTGGCTGATAGAGCAGTCTCCTGGCATCCCGGGGACCGCCTCCGCTACGAGATCGATAGTTCGGTCTCGCTCGTTGGCGGGCTGCTTCGGGGCTTTGGCAAAGCGCTGGCCGGCGAGCCATTGCCGATTGGAAGCGATCGCTGGTATTGGGGTCCTTCGCGCGTCTTGGCGGAGACGCCGGGCGTACGCGGCGGCGCCATCACAGAAATGCCTTTCTTCACCTTTCTCTATGGCGACCTTCACGCCCACATGATTAGCATGCCTCTGATCTTGCTGTCTGTGCTGTTCCTGTTTAACGAAGTGGCGCAGGCGGGAAGCGACCAGCGGTCGAATCTTGAACGCTGTCTCGCGCTGGCGCTAGGAGCGCTGGCTGTCGGCATTCTGCAAGCGACCAATACCTGGGATTGGCCCACGATGACCCTGTTCGCCATCGTCGGGCTGGGTTACGCCTGGTGGCTGCGATGGCGCTCTACATTCTGTCCGTTAACTGATCGTCGATTCTACGCTGGCCTTTTCGGCGCGCTCATGCTGGCGGCTGCGCTCGTCACAGTCTTGATCCCGGCAAACCGCGCCGCCTACAACGGATTTGGTTCCGCGCTACCGAACATCGCCAGCAGCGTTCGGCTGTTGCTCCTGGGGGGCGCCGCGATAGTCGCGCTCGTCGTCGCCGTCCGTTTCTGGCTCGTGAGATCGTCGGCGCTCGAATTGCTGGGGCGCGTCGGCGGTTTTATGATTCTGAATCTCGCCTTCGCCCTGCCCTATACATCCTGGTACGCCGCCACCTATAACAGCGTCCGTCTCTGGGATGGCGGCAAGACCCCGCTTTGGGCTTACTTCGACATTCACGGGCTCTTTCTATTCTTGATCCTGTCGCTCTTAATGTGGGACACGGCGAAATGGCTGCGCGCCACGCGGGTCAGCGCGCTAATTTCCAATCTAGCGCTTGTGAAATCGGCTGGCGGCGCGGGCATCATCGTCTGTCTGCTAGCCTTCGTTATGGCTTCGGCCGGCTACCAGGTCGCGCTTGTTGTTCTGCCTACGATCGTCTGGATCGCGCTATTGTTCTTTCGCGCGGGCCAGTCCCTCGCTTTACGCTTTACGTTCGTTCTGATTGGATTGGCGCTCTCCCTGACGCTTGGCGTCGAGGTGGTTGTCATCGGCGGCGATATCGGCCGGCAGAACACAGTATTCAAATTCTACATGCAGGTGTGGCTGCTCCTGAGCGTCGCCGGCGGCGTCGCCTTCGCTTGCCTGCTGCGCGCATCCGAGAAATTCAGCAGATCTTTGCGTATCATTTGGTATACGCCGTGCGTTGCCCTGGTTTTCATCGCGGGCTTGTTTCCTATCATGGGGACGCGGGGACGCTCATTCGATCGCCTGGCGCCGGATCTGCCGCTGACTCTGGACGGTCTAGACTACATGACCCAGTCGCGCCATTATGAAAGCGCGCCAAGCTCGGGCGCAAGCGCCTGGATCGATCTTTCGGTGGATCATCAGTTGATCCGATGGCTGCAGGAAAATGTTAGCGGCTCGCCGGTGATCATTGAAGGCCGCCGGCGGCCAAGCGAGTATCAATGGAATGGACGCATATCCATTGCCACCGGACTGCCATCGGTGCTCGGCTGGAACTTCCACCAGCGGCAGCAACGGACCTTTCATCCGATGCCGACTTGGGTAGATCAGCGTGAGAAAAATATCCAGCAGTTTTACAATACCGCCGACATGGACATCGCTGTCGACATCATCCGCCATTTTGATATCAAATACATCATCCGCAGCGGATTGGAGGACGTGCATTCGACCGCGCATGGACTGGCGAAATTCGACCGCATGGTCGACTCCGGCTTGCTGGATATCGCCTTTGTCACCGAAGGAGGGATGATCTACGAAGCGAATGAAGCGGCGATTTTCAATTATGTGGTGGAGCGCTACCGATGACGCTGCTACTGGATTGGCTGTCCCGTGAAGGGCATTTACTCTTCGCCTGGTGGCTCTGGATCTCGCTGGCGGGCGCCGCCGCTTTTCCGCTTTGCCTGCGCTATTTGGGCGGTTTGCCCGATAAGGGATATACGCTGGCGCGCTCCCTAGGCATGCTGTTGGCGACTTTCATCTTCTGGCTGCTCGCCAGCGTCGGCTTGCTCGACAATTCGGCGGGCAGCATCGTCCTCGCCTGGCTGCTGCTGCTGATTTTCTCCCTCGCGCTTTATGAACGCTCAGCTGATCGGCATCGACTGGTCAGTTGGTGGCGCGAGAACCGAATGGTTGTGTTGGTGGCCGAGCTGCTCTTCGTCGCTCTGTTCTTCGGCTGGGCGCTATTCCGCGCGCACCAGAATGACATCACCGGCACTGAAAAGCCGATGGAGTTGGCCTTCTTCAGCGCGGCGCAACGGAGCATCGCTTTCCCGCCGAACGACCCCTGGATGTCGGGCTACGCTATCAGTTACTACTACATGGGCTATGTCATGTGGTCCGCGCTTTCCACCCTGAGCGGCGTGGGAAGCGCCGTCGGATTCAACTTGACGGTGGCCTCGCTGTTTGCGCTTGCTGGCTTGACCGCTTTTGGCGTGGTCTACAACCTGGTACGCTCGCGCAGGCAAGAGGCCATCAGTCGGCTGCGCAATTCAACAGCGCAAAAGGCGTCAATCGCGACCGGCGTCTTGGCGATGGCGCTGCTGATCCTGGTCGGTAATTTCCAAATGGTCTTGATTGAAGCGCCCTATCAAACCCGCGCGGCGCCTCAAGCCTATCTGGACTACTGGGGTACGCAGGCGCGCTCAAATTTCAGCGAGGGCGCCTACATTCAGGATCCCGAAGCGGGCCTGTCTCTGCGCTCTTCCAGTTGGGACTATTGGTGGTGGTTCCGCGCCAGCCGCGTCGTGACCGACTACGACTTGGACGGCGCCCCGATCGGCACGCAGCCCATTGGCGAATTCCCCGCTTTCAGCTTCATCCTGGGAGACAATCATCCGCATGTGCTGGCGCTCCCATTCGTCGTGATGGTGATCGGCATGATGCTCAACTTGACCCTTCTGCGGCGCGCGCCAGCGGGGGATGAACTGCTGCTTTACGGCTTGGTTGTCGGCGGTTTGACCTTCCTCAACGCCTGGGATGGTCCTATCTATCTCTTTGGTTTTGTCGGCGCCGACGCGCTCCGCCGACTAATGACAAGCGAAAGCGGCAAGCTAACCGGTCATGATTGGCTAGGCATAATCCGATCTGGCGCGACGCTGGCGCTGATTGCTCTAGTCGCCTACCTGCCCTACTTCGTCGGCTTCCGCTCGCAAGCCGGGGGGCTGCTGCCGAATCTGCTGCATCCGACGCTCTTTCGCCGCTTTTTTGTAATGTTTGGGCCGCTCACAATAGGTGTAGGCGCGTACCTGCTCGTCGAGGTATGGCGCGGACACATGGCGCAGCGGCTGAACTGGCGCTTCGCTTTGACATCGGCCGGCTTCCTGCTGCTTGCGCTGGCCGGAACCACGCTAATGCTCGGCGCTGTGATCGCCCTCAGCAATCCCGACCAGTTTATAGTCGGCGCCACCGTCGTCAGTGCGGAGAAATCCGACGAGTTGGCCGGTCAATTGATTCAGCGGCGAATCGAGTTCGGCGCGACGTCGGCTTTGCTCCTTTTGGGCATCGCAATCGTGCTGGCGAGGATCTTTCCCGCGCGCCGACAAGCCATCAGCAGTGGGGAAGTGGCGATCACCTGGATCAAATATCCGAGCGCGACCGGCTTTGCCATGCTCTTGATTGGCATGGGGTTGATTCTGACCTTGTTCCCGGAATTCCTCTATCTCAAAGACAATTTCGGCGTGCGCATCAATACGGTCTTCAAGTTCTATTACCAGGCTTGGGTTCTCTGGAGCCTGGCGGCGGCTTATGGCATTTACAGCATCATGGCGGACAGCCGCCTGCCATTGCCGCATCCCTTCATTCGACTGGGATTTGCAATCGCGCTGGCGCTTTGCCTGGGCGCCGGCTTGGCCTACAGCATTGAAAGTCTCTACCACCGGTCTATCATTGAGACAGACCGCGGGCACGCAATCAGTCCTCGACATTACACGGCGCCAAGCGAATGGGATAGCGCAATCAGACGGGTCGCCGCGGGGGAGCGGGTTGAGCCGGGCACGATACTATATTCAAGAGGCAACCTGATCGACGCGGCGGAGGGGGACTTGATTCGCGCGGAACACGAAGGCATAGTCATTTTTGATAAAGACGCTGTGATCGTCGCCGAACCCCTCAGCCTTGATGGCGCGCCCGGTCTGCTCAACCGAGATGACCAAAACGCCATCGAATGCCTCGACGCCTTGGTCGGGCGAGCTGATGTCGTGGTCGCCGAGGCGGTGGGTGATCCCTACCGAATTGAGTACGGACGGGTTGGCACCTTGACGGGGATCCCCATTGTGCTCGGTTGGGAAAATCATGAGCGGCAGTGGCGTGGAAACACCTATGGGGCGATTGCCGGGTCGCGCCATACCGATATGAAGCGCCTGTTCACCGCCGCCGACATGATGGATATTGCCGATATCATCGCGCGTTATGACGTAAACTATATACTGTACGGCGAATCGGAACGACAGAAATATGGCGAATTTGGCGAAGAGAAGTTTCTCGACAACTTGCCCATCGTCTGTCAATCCGGACGCTCGAGAATCTATTTTGCCGGCAAGCGGTGAGCCACTTGTTCGAATTGATTGATTGCCGATAATCGTGGAGAGACAGGAGCTTTTGTGGAAGCGGAAGCTATTCTGACGCGCGTTGTCCATGAAAGGACGCCCCGGGGCGCCGCCGAACGCCGGGATACAGCGCCCGCGATTTCCATGGAAGCGCTGGCCTACGTCGCCTTGGCGCTGGCAGCGCTGTTCCTCCGCGTAAGCAGCCTCGATATTGTACCGATATCGGACCTTGAAGCCGAAGGCGCGCTGCATGCCTGGCACACAATTGAGGACGACGCGCCCGGCGACTTCGCTGTTGCGAGCAGCCCGCTAACTTACTTGACGCAACTGATCTCATTCTCGCTCTTGGGCGCGAACGAATTTGGGGCGCGGATAAGCGCGGCAATCGCCGGTACGGCTCTTGCGCTCAGTCCGCTTCTTTTTCGCGAAAGTCTGGGCCGGACGCGCACATTTGTCTGGGCGGCATTGCTTTCGCTGCTGACCGTGCCGACAGTCGCGTCGCGCACCGCTGATGGCAGCGCGTTCATGATGCTCTCTGCTTTAATGGCGATCTGGCTAATCCGCCGCTACTGGTATTCGCAAAAGCTAAGCGATGCCGGCTGGGCGATTGCCGCCATTACTTCTATGTTGCTGCTGTCCAGTCCATCAGGCATTCCGCTTTTGGCAGTCATTCTGGTGGCGGGCTGGCTGGCCGTATGGCGAACCGCGCTAAGCGCCCCACAGCGACTGGGCTTGCCCGGCGACGATATTTTGCAGCTTGCGGTCAAACGGCTGCGGGCCTTCCCTGTTGGGGGCGCTACCTTTGTGCCGCTTCTGATTGTTTTCCTGATATCGACCGCGTTTATGTTCAATCCGGCGGGCGTGCGCACGGTGAGCCAGCTTGTCAATGAGGCCATCAGCGGACTGACGCAGAGCAGCAGCTTGGACGGGACGCGTCTGGGTTTCGTCGCCCTATTCGCTTACGAACCCTTGCTGATCGTCTACGCGCTGGGTGGCGCCTGGCTGCTCTGGAAGAAGGGCGACATCACTTACGTCGACCGGTTCGCCGCCGCCTGGGCCGCCGTTGGGGCGGTCGCTTTGCTTCTCTACCCCGGCGCAAAAGCAAGCGACGCGATGTGGGCTGTCCTGCCGCTGACGCTCTTGGCGAGTTACGGCATTACGCAGTTGATGGTCGATCGACGCGTGGTGATTCTCTGGGCGGCCGATGAAGACGATATCGGCGAAAGCGCGCTATATTCGCCGCGCTATCGCTGGGTCAAGTGGGCGATTTCAGCCGGCATATTCATGTTCTTGCTCATTCTCTCGGTGCAGTTTATGCAGATCGCGCGCCTGCTGCTGCAGTTGCCCGTCGGCACAGCTTTTGGCGAATTATTTCCCCTGCTGTTTGACGCCTCGCAGTTGAGGCTCCTACATGGCATCGGCTTGATTCTGATAACGGCGATCATTGCCCTGATCATCTTTTTGTTCACGGCCAATTACTGGGGCTTGGGCACCTGCCTGCAAGGCATTGGTCTGGGTTTCCTGTGGCTGATGCTGATATCGGGCTTGGGCGGCGCCTGGCATGGTTCTATTGCAGACGCGGCGACGCCACGAAATCTGTGGCAACAGCGCGCTGTCTCCGCCGATGCTTATCTGCTGCGCCAAACTCTGTTTGAATTGGCCGACCGAGACACATCCGGCTTTCCCGTATTGGAGATCGTCATCGTGCGCGACGCCGGCGGGACCCTCAAAAGCGATGGGCTGGTCGCCTGGCTGATGCGCGACTTCCCAAACGCGCGCTTCGTTAACAAGGCGGAAGAAGCGGCGGGCGCGCCAATCGTCTTGATTGCGCAGCGTAACGACGAGGCGAACGCGCTGGAAGGCGACTATGTCGGGCAGCGCTTCCTGCTGCGCCGAAGCTGGAGTTTCGCCGATCTCGCGCTATGGGATTTGCCCGCCTGGTGGTCGCAAGGTCGATTGCGCGAAAGCAAGCTGAATGAAGAACGCGCGCTGCTATGGCTGCGGCAAGATGTCTATGACGGCGTTCCGAATGTCCAACATTGAGGATGTTCGCGCTACAATGTGTAAATGAGGGAGTGTCCGTGGAGCTTGGTATACAGGTATGCGAACATGACTGATGATCGAAGGCAAAGCCACGCTGAGGTTGACGCGATAATCGAACGCGCCCTCGCCGGCGACCAGATCGGCTACGCCGAACTGTACGATCGCTACGCCGCCAGCCTGTACCGGCTGTGCTATAGCTTGTTGATGAATGAACAGGACGCCGAAGACATATTGCAGGAGTCTTTTTTGTATGCCTTCAAAAACCTGCACCGCTTTGACTCGCGAAAGGCTTCCTTGAAAACCTGGCTATACACAATCGCCGTAAGCCGCTGCCGCAACACCTATCGCCGCAAACGGTTTCTCACCGTCGATATCACGCAATGGCTCGGTCTGGAATTGAAAGCGCCGCCCTCGGAAGCGCCGGAGGCGGCCGTCATTCGCCGCGACGCCCATGAGTCGATCTCGAAGGCTCTGCAAGATCTATCCCCGCGTCTGCGCGAGGCGATAGTGCTGCGCTACGGCCAGGGCATGACCTATCGCGAGATATCCGAGGTGATGGGCTGCCCGCAGAAAACCGCCGAAAGCCGCGTTCGCCTGGGGCACCAGCGCCTTAAGCAGTCATTGCAGCCCGTGGGCATGGGTCTGCTGGAAGAGCTCTTGAAAGTGCATTAGACGCCTTCGGGAGGCGAACAGGAAACGATGATCCGGTTCAAGTATCGCTACTGCAAAGTTCATATGGCGCGTTTCATCAGCGGCGATCTTTCGGAAGCGGCGCGGCGGCGCGTTGGGCGATACATCGACGAATGCGACGTCTGTCAGCGTGAATACTTGCGGCATCGGGAATTCGCACAGAAACTGGAAACCAATCTGCCTGCGCTTGGCCGACCCAGCCCTCAGCGCCTGGACGAGCTCTGGTCATCGCTGCAGACGGAACTTCAGACGCCGGCGAAACAAACCCTGTGGTTCAGCGATTTTGCCTCGCCGCACAGCATGCAAGTCAGCTATGGGCTGGTCATGCTGGCGGTATCGATTGCGCTGTTGCTGCCGATGATGATCGGTTTCCATACTTCTTTGTCGCCTGTCGATTTGCCGCTACGGCCGCAGTCCGGCATTATCGTGTCAACGCAAAATGCGCATCAGGCGGGTAGACCAGCCCTTATCGCGACGGCGGAACCGGCCGGGCGCGGCCGGGGACCAATGCTGCACAATACACCGGCGCCGGGCCTTTGACCGCTTCGTCCGCGCCGAGCCTGATACAACCTGAGCCGGTCGACAACGCATGATAACCTCTCCCAATCAACCAGAAGACAACGCCTTGGGGCGCGCCCTTTCACAGCGCCTGCCAGTCAATTGGGAGAGCGCGGTTTACATTGTCATTCTTCTGTTGGCGCTTTTCACGCGCTTCCACATGTTGGAAGACCGCGTCATGAGCCACGATGAGAGCCTTCACACGCGATATTCTTACAATCTATACAGCGATGGCAACTTTCAGCACACGCCCTTGATGCACGGTCCGGTGCTATTTCATGCCACCGCCTTGTCCTTCTATCTCTTCGGCGACAGCGACTTTTCGGGCCGCATCTACACCGCGCTCCTCGGCGTCCTCATGGTGATGTTTCCGCTGCTGCTGCGCAAGTGGTTGGGGCGCTGGGGCGCCGCGCTCGCTTCGTTCATGCTGCTGATTTCGCCGCTTCTGCTTTACTACAATCGCTATATCCGTCATGACACGCCGTCCATTCTTTTCGGCATGATCATGGCTTATTGCATTCTGATGTACCTCGATGGGTCGCCGCGCTTCCGCCGCCGCGCCGTCTGGCTCTATCTTTTCGCCGCCGCCATGATTCTAAATCTGGGCTCGAAAGAAACAGCCTTCATCTATATTGCGATCTTCGGCAGCTTCCTGCTCGTCTACTTTCTTATTCGTCTATTTCAGCGGCGCTACCAACTACCGGGCAAGCCGATCTTCCACTCGATAATGCTGGGCATCTTGCTGGGCGGCGTCATGACGCTGGGCATGTACATTGTTGTCGATGTGATACCGGCCGAGATCCTGCCCGGGCGCGGCACGAGCTGGGCTGACCTCAGTGATCTTGAACGAAACAGCTGGATCAGTTGGATGGCGCTGTCGGTGCTTGGCGCGGTATTCGTGCTGGTCGCGCCGGCGCTATATGCCTTCCGCGATCGCTGGAGCCGCATACCCTGGCGCGAAGCCGCCGCGATCCTGCTCATCGCCTTGCTAACCGCCGGGAGCCTGCTATTCATTGAAGAGTTGTCCCACATTCCCAAGCCGACGGCAACCGCTGAACCATCGGTCCCTGACGCGGCAATTGACGCCGACAGCGAATCCAACCAAGGCGCCGGGATTCGCTGGGCGCCCGCGCTTGCGCTCTGGCTAATTGCGATCGCGGTCGCGGTATTCCTCGTCCGCGACAAGCGGCGTGCGGCGTCAATGAAAGACAAGCAGGCGCTAGATAAATCGGAAACTGGCGGCCTCTGGGCATTTCTCTATCAGTTTCCCGAAGTTGATTTCATCGTCTTGATCGGCACGCTTATTCTGCCTTGGACGACGGCGCTCTTCGTCCGCATGATGGGCGGTTCAAGCTTGGCTTTCGCCGGCGTCGCCGAGTCCTTGCCTGATGTCCTGTACAGCCTGTTCGCCATTCTGCCCAACATGGGTTCCGCTTCTCAAGTGGGGCAGTTTCTGGTTGGCGTTTTCGCCTTTGCGCCGCTCGCCATACTTTCCATCGTCATTGGTCTAAGCTGGAATTGGAAGCGCTGGCTTATATCCGCCGCCATATTCCACATTATATTCGCCTTTTTCTTCACCAGCGTATTCACCAATATCGCCGGCTTGGGCACCGGCATGATTTACAGCCTGGGCTATTGGCTGGAGCAGCAAGGCGTCCGGCGCGGCAGCCAGCCGCAGTATTACTATCTGCTCATTATCCTGCCGACCTATGAATTCCTGCCCATCGTCGGCAGCGTCAGCGCGATGTTCGCCGGGGTGACCTGCTTTTGGAAATCCCGCCGAGAACGTTTCATTGAAGCTGAAAAGCTTCGCAGAGAGTCTGCGGATGTAGATGCGGCAGCGTCGGCTGACTCTGCGATTACAGATGCGCTGCAGTTGAAAGATTCGGCTCTAGTCGCTGCGGACGAGACCGCGCCGGACCAGGACGATGACCTTGCCAATGAGCCGGCGTCAAACCGAGCGCTCGCATCGGAAGAGCACGACGCCGCCCGAATCGATGACGCGAATATAGGCGTCGCAGAAGCAGACCAACTCAAGCGGCTTCCTTTCTTGCTGCTGCTGGCATGGTGGGCGGTACTGAACCTGGTCGGCTATTCACTGGCGGGCGAGAAGATGCCTTGGCTGGGCACGCACTTGACCACACCAATGATCTTGATAACGGCTTGGTATTTCGGCGGCGTTTTCTCGCGGATTGACAAGCCACTGTTCTTGTCACGCGGCTGGCTGGCGCTGCTGGTGACGCCGGTTTTCCTCGTCTGCCTTGCGCAAGTACTGGGCGCCTACATCGTCGGCGATCCGCCTTTCGCCGGTTTGGAACAGGCGCAGCTTAGGCGCACCTACGCCTGGCTGGCATCGCTCTTCCTCGCGCTTGGGCTGGGCTATTTGCTTATGCGCTTGGCCCGCTGGACTAGCTGGATGCACATTCGGCGCATCGGCGCGGCAACTGCCTTCGCTATCCTGAGCGTGATAACCTTTCGGGCGGCTTGGATGGCGTCATTCATCAACTACGATTTGCCGACCGAGCTGCTCGTTTATGCGCACGCGGCCCCTGGCGTCAAGTGGGTGCTGGACGACATCGAGGAAATGAGCCTGCGCCTGACCGATGGCAAGGATATGAAGTTCGCTTACGACGATGAAGTCTCCTGGCCTTATAGTTGGTATTTTCGCGATTATACGGCCGCCGTATTCGTCGGCGGCAATCCAACCGTGCAGAACACGCAAGATGCGATATTTGTCGTTGTCGGCGCGGGCCATCGCGGCGATGTGGAGCCGATCCTTGAAGATCATTATCTGCGGCGCGACCACATGCGCATGTGGTGGCCGATGCAAGAATACTTCAACTTGACGCCAGAGCGCATCCTTAACGTGTTGGATTTCTCGCCTGCAAACGCCGATGCCTCTGCGCTGCGGCGCGGAATCTTCGATATCTGGTGGTCGCGCGATTACGACCGCTATGGCGAGGCGACGGGCAAGGACTTCTCCTTGACCAACTGGCCCGTCTCCGATCGCATGCATGTCTACATCCGCAAAGACTTCGCGTCCAGGATATGGGAATACGGCTTGGGCGATGGCGATGTGCCGAGCAATATTCCGGCCGAGATCAATCAATGCGCCGCGAACTGGCAGCCGATCAATCCCATCCTCGAATTCGATACGATGGTCCAAGCAGTAAAGAATCCGCTCGGGCTGTCGGCAAGCGCGGGTTCGGTCTACATTGCTGATGAGCAGGCCAATCTCGTCCACATCTTCACTTATGATGGCGAGCATGTCCGCAAGATTGGCGACAGCGGTTTGGTCGAATTCAATCGCCCAAACAGCGCCCTGGCGTTGCCCAACGGCGACTTGCTGGTGGTCGATACCTGGCACTACCGCATTCAACGAATTGACCTGGAAGACAGCGCCACGACTTCATGGGGAAGCGCTGGCGAATTCGGCTTTGACGCGCCCGTTGACCCGACCGATGGCTTCTGGGGACCGCGCGATGTGGCGCTCTATGGCGACAGGCGCGTATTCGTGGCCGATACCGGCAACAAGCGTATTCGCGTTTATTCTCTTGAAGACATGCAGGCCGTCCATCAGTTCGATATCGGCAGCGGCGGCAGCGGTCCCGGCGAGTTGGACGAGCCAAGCGGGCTGGCCATCCACAACGACGGGCGGCTCTTCGTCGCCGACACCTGGAACCGCCGCATCGCCGTCTTTGATGTGGATGGCGCGCACTTGATGAACTTCCGCGTTCGCGGCTGGTACAACACAACATTTAACCGCCCCTACCTGGCATTGGATGAGTTGAGAGATTTGCTGTACGTCACTGACCCGGATGGTAAGCGGATCCTGGTATATTCAACTGACGGCGAATGCGTCGGCTCGTTTGCCGAAGCCGGAGAATCCTTCGCACTCGGGCAATTCAGCGATATCGGCGGGATCGCCGTTGACGAAGAAGGATTCGTATACGTCAGTGATTCTACCGCCGGAGCGATTCGCAAGTTTCCGCCATTCCCCAGAGGCTAGTCTAAACGCTGGCGCGCGCGAATACGTCTGTTGCCGCCCTGCCTTGACGTTCGCCGAATTGCGTGCTATTCTGGGCGTCATATAATGTTCGCAGAAGTGGGAGTCCCCCACTTTTCGTTTTATATGGGGATGCCGCGAACATCGTATCGTCAAGAAGCTCGGCATTTGGAGTGAAGCAGCATGTCGAACGAATTGCAAAGCGCATTCAAAGAAATCACCGATATCCGGGCATTGCCTTCGGACATCGTGCTTGAGGCGCTGCAGAGCGCGTTGGTCTCGGCTTATCGCAAGGATACCGGCGCCAGCTCGGCGCAGGCCATCGAAGCGGAAATCGACCCCGACACGGGCCGGCAAAAGGTCTTGGTTGAGAAAGAAGTCGTCGATGAGGTCTTGAACGACGCCACCGAAGTCACCTTGGAACGGGCGCGATTCTTTGAGCCGGAGGCGCAGATCCATGATGTCGTCATGGTACAGGTGGACCACACGTCCAGGAACGTGGGCCGCATTGCTGCGCAAACGGCGAAACAGGTCATTTTGCAGAAGATCCGCGAAGCGGAACGCAACTCGCTTTACGACGAATTCATCAACCGCGAAGGCGACTTGATCACGGGCACCGTGCAAAGTACAAACGCCAGGAAAGTAACCCTCAGCCTTGGCCGGGCTGAAGCCGATCTGCCGCGACAGCATCAGATTCCCGGCGAGCGCTACCGCACGCACGAAAAGATCCGCGTCTTCGTTGTCGAAGTAACCAAGAGCAATCGCGGACCGCAAATCCTGGTCAGCCGAGCGCACCGCAGCATGCTCCGCCGATTGCTGGAGTATGAAGTGCCTGAGATCTACAACGGGCAAGTTGAAATCAAAAACATCGCGCGAGAAGCGGGACATCGTTCCAAAGTCGCTGTGGCGGCGCTGCAAGACGGGATTGACCCGGTCGGCGCCTGCGTCGGCATGCGCGGCATTCGCATCCAGAATATCGTCAAGGAGCTTCACAACGAAAAGATAGACGTCATCGAGTGGAACAACGACGCGGTCGCCTTCATTTCCAAAGCTTTGAGCCCGGCGCGCGTCACCGGCGTCTACCTTGATGATGATCCAATTGACGGGAAAACGGCCGTCGTGCTCGTCCCCGATGACCAGTTGTCGCTGGCGATCGGACGCGAGGGACAGAACGCACGCTTGGCGGCCAAGCTCACCGGCTGGCGCATTGATATCAAGAGCGTGGCCGAAACCGTGCAAGGCGCCTTGGATAACCTCGACATTCCCCCGCTGGACAGCCTGGTCGAGCGCTACGCCGATCTCATCGCCGAGTCCCTGCGCATCATGGAGAAAAAGCGCCTGGAGCTCGCCGTTATGCCGGAAGAGTATAAATCGCTCGCCCGCTTGGCTGATATTGTGGAGCAGCTACTGCAAGAGCAGCGCGATGAGGCGCACAAGATCTTTCTGCAACAGCGGGAGTTGGCGCGGGAATCGCTTGCGCCGCAGCTCTTTGAATTGCCCTTGGATGTCCTGGCGGTTTCGCAAGAGATGCTCGACATCCTGGAGCCATTCGAGAATATCGGCGAAGTAATGCTGATCTGCGCCGTCGATGAAGCCTTGATCGCTGGCCGCTTCGTGGACCTGGAAGGCGAGCCGATGGTCGAATTGCGAACGGCGCTGGATATCATCAATGCGGCTGACCTCGATCAACTATTGGCTGAAGCATTCTCGATTGAAGAAGACGAAGAGGATGAAGCGGCTGCCGATGAGGCGGCTGCGGCGCCGGCGGAAGAAGCTGCCGAAGGCGAACCGGCGGCTGAAGCGGAAGCCGAAGACGGCACCGATGGCAGCCAGCCTGAAGTCATGCTGGATGCCTTTGGACAGCCAATCCAAGAAGAGCGCCCCGAAGTTGAGGCGGCAAGTGGCGAGGCGGAAACCGTACTCGCTGAACCGCCCGCCCCGCTGGAAGCGCCCGTCGTTGAAGAGGAACGGCAGCGCGAGGCCCGGCCGGACGATGTCGTATTCGTGGATGAAGAAGGGGAACGCGAGTTTGAGCGCGACCGTCAAAAGGGCAAGCAACAGCGGCGTACGGACCGGCAGCGGCGCCGCCAGCTCGTCCTGGATGAGGAAAGCGGCGAAGTCATCGCCAAGCGCCGCCGCAAGGGCAGACGCGGCAGCTGGGATGAAGAAACCTGGGAAGATTACGACTACTAGCGATGTCGTAGAGGCGAGGAATGGGAAGCAAGCACCGCCCGCAACGGAGTTGTGTCATCTGTCGCGCGAAGCGGGACAAACGGATGTTAACGCGATTGGTGTTCGAGCAGGGGAAACTGCGGATCGACGAGTCGGGCAAGATGAACGGCCGCGGCGCTTATTTGTGCGCCAGTGCCAATTGCTGGCGCCAGGCAGCCGCGCGACCCGTTCTAAACAGAGCGCTTCGAAGAGATTTGAGCCAAGATGACCGTGATTACCTGCGGCAGATGACACCATCATGATGCGACACAGCTAGTCGAGGCGGGAATGCCAGTCCTGCCTCATACGGTCGTCTAAACTGAAGGAGGCAGGTATGGCAGAATCAGCACAGAGTATCCTCGTACCGGATTATCTGACAGTTCGTGAGTTAGCCGAACTGATAGACAGCAGCCCCATAGATGTCATGAAGACGCTGATCTCAAATGGCATCATGGCTTCGATCAACCAGCAGATCGACTTTGACACCGCCGCGATCGTCGTCGAGGAATTGGGCTTCACCGCCGAATCCGCCAGCGCGGTTGCCGCCGCCCGCGAAGAAGAAGAGCGCGCCGAGCTGCAAGAAGAAAAATGGAGCGCGATGTATGAGGGCGAATCAGCCGACGACTTAACCCGGCGGCCGCCCATTATTACGATTCTTGGACATGTTGATCACGGCAAGACAACCTTGCTCGATACGATTCGCAAGACAGCTGTCGCCGAGGGCGAAGCGGGCGGCATCACGCAGCACATCGGCGCCTATCAAGCGCAGCACGGCGGGCATACCTTAACTTTCCTGGATACGCCCGGCCACGAGGCTTTCACGGCAATGCGCGCTCGCGGCGCTCATGGCGCGGATATCGCCATTCTGGTGGTGGCCGCCGATGACGGCGTGATGCCAACGACGCGGGAAGCCCTCGATCACGCGCGCGCCGCCAATGTGCCCCTGGTCGTGGCCATTACGAAAGTGGACCGAAGCAATGCCAACCCGGAATTAGTCAAACAACAACTGGCGGAACTAGATCTGGTGTCCGACGACTGGGACGGCTCGACCATCATGGTGCCTGTTAATTCCTTGTCGGGCGAAGGCGTCGAAGATTTGCTTGAGGCGCTGGTCCTTGTCGCCGATGAGAACGCGATTCTCGCCAATCCCAGAGGAATTTTGCGCGGCTCCGTGATCGAAGCCGAGGTTGACAAAAACAGGGGCACGATGGCGACGCTGCTGGTGATGAATGGAACAATGAAACGTGGCGACAGCATCGTCGCCGGCACTTCCTACGGCAGAATCAAAGCAATGTTCGACCCGGCCGGCAAACCGGTGAAGCGCGCGACCCCGTCAATGCCGGTGGCTGTGCTCGGCCTCGGCTCTCCGCCGGCGCCAGGGGTCATGTTTGAAGTGACTGCGAACGACAAGACCGCGCGGGGCATCGCCGAGGACCGCCGCGATGACGAACGGGCGCGCGAGGTTGGCGGGCAAGCGCAGCCGTCAATGACGCTGGAAGATTTCTTGCAGCAATTCCAAACCGGCGACGCCAAAGAACTCTCGATTATTCTCAAGGCGGATGTACAAGGCTCGATCCAGCCGATTACGGACGAACTGACCAATATTTCGGAACGCAATGAAGAAGGCATCGCCGTACGCGTGCTGCGCCAGGAGGTCGGGGGCATCACCGAATCCGATGTGATGCTGGCCAGCGCATCCAATGCGATCATCTTTGGCTTTAATGTCGGCGCGGACAACGCCGCCCAGGCTTCGGCCGATGTGCAGGGCGTCGAGATCCGGCGCTACAACATTATCTACAAGCTCTTTGAAGACATCGAGCTCGCCTTGCACGGCATGCTCGAGCCGAAGTTCGTCAATCGGCTCATCGGCGAATCCGAAGTGCTACAGACCTTCAGGATACCGCGCAGCGGACTCATCGCCGGCAGCATCATTCGCAAGGGCGAGGCGCGCCGCAACTCCAAAGCGCGGGTGAGACGGGGCAATTCGATCATCCACGACAATGTCAGCGTCTCTTCGCTTCGGCGCTTCCAGGATGATGTTCGCGAGGTGCGCGCCGGATTCGAATGCGGCATCGGGCTCGACGGCGTCAACGACTTTGAAGAAGGCGATGTCATCGAATTCTATGTGCGCGAGCGCGTCAGCTGAGGCGGCGGCATGTCCCTGAAGCGAGATCGAATGAGTGAACGCCTTCATCAGATTCTCAGTCAGTTGCTGCTGACGGAGATTGCCGATCCGCGCCTGCAAGACATCACAGTCACCGAAGTGACACTGGATCCCGAGTTGATGGTGGCGAAAGTCTACGTCAGCGCCATGGGCGACGAGGAGCGCGAAACCGAAGTGATGGCGGGGTTGCGGCGGGCGGGCGGCTATTTGCGCCGCGAAGTTGGCAAGCGCGTTCGCCTGCGCCATACGCCGGAGCTCCATTTCAAATGGGATAGCACCCTGGCACAAGCCGATCGCATCAACGCCATCATCTCCAGCCTCGAAATTCCAGCCGAGTACTCCGACGATGAGCGCTATGCCGACGACTCGGCATGCTGAGCCCCAGTGGCGAGCCGCGGCCGAGGCCATCGCCCGCGCAGATTCGATTCTGCTCGTCTCTCATATCGCGCCCGATGGCGATGCGATTGGCTCCTTGCTGGGCCTGGCTGGTCCACTGCGCGGCATGGGCAAAAGCGTCACTTCAGCCATTGACGATGGCGTACCAGCGGACTTGCGCTTTATTCCCGGCAGCGACACGGTGGCGCCCGGTTTGGACGCGGGAGAATTCGATCTGTTGATCACGCTCGATTCCAGCGACATTGAGCGCATCGGCCGCGCCGGCGCCTATGGCATGGCGCATAGCAGGCAGGTCATTAATCTCGATCACCACCCAACCAACACGCGATTCGGCGACATTTACTTGATCGCGCCCGAGGCCGTCGCCGCGGTTGAAATCGTTTACGACTTTCTCGCCTGCCTCGGTCAAAGTATTTCGCCATCAACGGCCTACGCTCTCTTGACCGGGCTGGTCACCGATACCCAGGGTTTTCGCATCAGCGCTACCAATAGCCGCACACTCGAAATCGCGCAAGACTTGATGAGCAAGGGCGCTCCCCTCTCGCAAATCATGTCGCGCACGCTCAATCGGCGGACCTACAAAGAAGTCGAACTTTGGAAACTGGCGCTGCCATCGGTTCGGCTGCAAGATGGTTTGATATACGCCAGCATTCGACAGCGAGATTTGCGCCAGGTCGGTTTAGAAAAAGCCGGCGATGGCGGCTTGGTCAGTTATCTGGTAACCGTGGATCAAGCCAAGGTCTCGATTGTGTTCAAGGAATTGCCGGAGGAAACGGTCGAAATCGGATTCCGCGCCAAACCCGGATACGATGTCGCCAGCCTCGCGCTTCAGCTCGGTGGCGGTGGCCACACCCTGGCTTCCGGCTGCACCATTGAGGGCAGTTTGCAGCGGGCGCATGAAGTCGTGCTGCCGCTGGCCCAGCAGGTCCTCGCGGAAGGGGCAGGCAAGATTGAGCGCTAGCGCCGCCTCTGGTTTCCTCAACCTCAACAAACCCCTCGGCCCGACCAGCCATGATGTCGTCGCGCAAGTGCGCCGCCATTACCGATCGCTCACCGGCTCCAAAAAAGTGGGCCATGCCGGCGCCTTGGATCCGCTGGCTGACGGCGTGCTGGTCATTTGTCTGGGGGCTGCGACACGGCTCAGCGACTACATCATGCGCGGGCGAAAGGTCTATCGCGCGCAGATCACTCTTGGCGCTGCCACAACAACCTACGATGCCGCCGGCGAAATCCTCGATCGCAAATGCGCGGACCAGATCAATCTCGCCGATATTGAGCGCGCTTTGCCGCGGTTCATCGGGGATATCGAGCAAGTGCCGCCGATGTTCAGCGCGATTAAAGTCCGCGGTAAGAAGCTCTACGAACTGGCGCGGCAGGGGCAGACGATAGAGCGCGAACCGCGCGCGATCACAATAGATTCGATCAAAATCCTGTCCTGGCGCAATCCAGTCCTGGGGCTCGAAATTGCCTGTGGCTCCGGCACATATATCCGCAGCCTGGCTCATGACCTGGGCGCTGAGATAGGGGTCGGCGGCTATCTCTCCGGCTTGACTCGCAGCGCCAGCGGCGGCTTCAAACTTCGCGACAGCCTCCCCCTTGCCGCGATTGCCGACTCCGACGAATGGCTGCGACACATCACCCCGCCTTATGACGCGCTGGCAGAATACACTCGAGTAAAACTGGATGCCGGAGACATCGAAAGCCTGCGCCATGGACGTTTCATTCGCCGTCCGCCAAATGTCGCCGACCGCAGCGTGTTTGCCTTTGATGCGTCTAACCGACTTATCGCCATACTGGAGCCCCGCGGCGAGCGCTGGAAACCACACAAGGTATTTGTAAGCGGGCCTTGATAAAATGACGGCGAGCCAATGCAGCGAGCCAGACCGATGAAACACCTGCATCATTTGAAGGACGCCAATCTCGATTCCGATTCGCTCGTGACAATCGGCGTCTTTGATGGCGTGCATCTGGGTCATCAGCAGCTCATTCGGCGCCTGGTCGAAAGCGCGCGCGCCTCGCGACGCAAGGCGATTGTGCTCACCTTTTATCCGCATCCCGATAAAGTTCTGGATAAGGTAGAGACGCGCTATTATCTGACGACACCGGAAAAACGGGCTGAACTATTGCTCGATCTCGGCGTCGAGCTTGTCATCACTCATCCGTTTGACGACGAGACCCGCCAACTGCCTGCAGCCGACTTTATCAAGTTGCTTGTTGAAAATCTGAGAGTGAAAGAAGTATGGGTGGGCGCTGATTTCGCGCTCGGATTTCAGCGTGAAGGCGATGTCCGCTATCTGCGGTCGCAAGGGGAAAAGCGCGGCTTCAAAGTAAGGGCAGTGGAGCTGATCACCTCTCAAGTTAGCCAGCAATTCATTCGCAGCACGACTGTGCGCGACTACGTCCGCAAGGGAAAGGTTGCGGCGGCCGCCAACTTCTTGGGGCGCGCTTATGCCCTGGAAGGCGTCGTTGTCGCCGGCGAGCGCCGTGGACGAACGATCGGGACGCCGACGGCGAATCTCGAGGTCTGGCCCGAGCAGCTCATCCCGGGGAACGGCGTATACGCCACCTGGGCGCGGTTCGGCGGCGAGCGTTTCGCAGCGGCCACAAATATCGGACTGCGGCCCACATTTGCTGGCGATGCCGTGACCGTCGAGGCGCACTTGCTGGATTTCGACCGCGACATCTATGGCGAGCGACTGGAACTCAGTTTCGAGACACGACTGCGCCCGGAACGGAAATTCAGCAGCCTGGACGACTTGCAGAAGCAAATCCAAGCCGACATCGCCGCTGTCAGAAACAGCTTGCAGCCCGACCAGCGTTCTTAATTTCGCCCGCGCTTGGGCAATCGATAACCGATCCGCCGCATGAACTCGGCATTGCTGCGCCAGTTCTTTTGCACCTTAACGCGCGTCTCCAAATGCACATGCGCCTCAAGCAGTGATTCCAAGGCCACGCGCGATTCGACGCCGATCCGCTTTATCATGTCCCCGCGCTTGCCTATGACGATGCCCTTCTGCGATCCCCGTTCGACAAAGATTGAGGCTTCGATCTCTGTGCTGCGCCGCTTCTCGCGAAAGCGCGTTATCTCCACTGCCACTGCGTGCGGCACTTCGTCGTCGGTGAGCTCAATGATGCGCTCGCGGATGATCTCCGCGGCCAGGAATCTCAGATTGGTTTCGCTCGCCTGGTCGGCCGGATAATAGCGCGGACCCGGCGGCAACAGGGGAATCAAACAGGCGATCAAATCAGAGATGCCGCGCCCTTCCCTAGCGCTGATGGGCAGCGCTTTTTCATACTCGCACAATGCAAGATGCGCCGCGAATTCAGCGCTGTCGTGAGCCAAGTCGATCTTGTTCAAGGCAAGTACTCTGGGCGTCCAGGGCGTGATCCGCCCCAACAGCGCCGCAATGTTTTGATCTTCATTTGTCGGGGGCGCCGCCGCATCAAGGATCCAGAGAATGACGTCGGCATCTTTCAAGGCGTCATGCGCGACCCCGACCATGTAATTGCCCAGTACTGATCGCGGACGGTGGATGCCCGGCGTATCAATGAAAAGGACTTGCGCTTCGTCATTGGTGAATATGCCCAATTGACGCTGCCGCGTCGTTTGCGGCTTGGCGGTCACGATGGCGATCTTCTGTCCCAGGATCGCGTTAATCAAAGTGGACTTGCCGACATTGGGCCGCCCGACCACCGCGACCAGACCCGAGCGATGATCTTCCCCCCAGTCATCGCTGAAGATCGAATCCAATTCACTCATGCTTTCGCCAGGCGCTCAGGCTGTCGAAGCGTGGAAGGCGCCGCAGCAGTCGGTCGGGATATGACGGCGGCGCGTCGGCAATCAGCGCGGACAGCGCGGCCAGGGGCTGATCATCCTGGACTTCTCGGTAGACGAAGATGTCAAAGGGATAATCGAAATCCAGATGCTTAAGCGCAACCATTTCGTCACTGCCATCGTTGAGGAAGCCGCAAACATCGGCGCGGGGATAGAGGTGCGCGCTGGTCATCAGAAAATCCCATGCCTCTTCGCCATTCAACAGTTCGCCATAATCGGCGACGACAAGATTCGGCACGATGGACATATGCGGCTTGCCCAAAAGAGTGATGCCATAACGCAGAATCAGTTCGCCACGAGCGATCACCACCCCCGCGGGCAATTCCACCGGCGACAGAAGCGCATGCCCGTCAAGGTCAGTGACGATGCCCGAAACGCGCTCGGCGATGGGCTGGCGCTGAAGCTCAGATTTTCTCTTCATGCTGAGGGCTTAGTGATGCTCGGGTTCCGCCGGCACGTTGATATCATCAAAGCGTTCAAAGGGGCGCGCCCAACCCAGCCAAAAGCCGATGGCGAGGATCAGCAAGAGCAATCCAACGATGAGCGCCAAGCCAAGCGAATGCGTTGATTCCGCGCCAAAGCCGGCGCCGTAGATGACACCGATGCTGGCGCCGAGAATCAGCAGCGTCATACCGGCGCCGCCCACCATCGCCAATCCATACTGCGTCAGCCTGCTCGGACCCGCCATTTCAACATTCTGTTCTTCTGTCACTCGATTGCCGCCTTCACCAATGATACACTCTTGCGCTGGCGTCATTTTGCCTGTGACCCGCTTATTCGTCAAGTACAAGGGGATTCAATGAGCGCAAAAAGGGTCCTGTTCATCCGACACGGACAGACCGATTTCAATCTCGAACATCGTCTGCAAGGGGCGCTGCCCGTTCCCTTAAACGATTGCGGGCGCACGCAGTCTCGGTCGCTAGCCAATTACCTCAAATCGGATTCCATTGACGCCATTTGTAGCAGTCCGCGGTCGCGCGCGCTGGAGACGGCGCAGATCATTGGCGCGGTCTTGGGACAAAATGTCTGCGAAGACGAGCGCCTTGCCGAGATTGCATTCGGCGATTTTGAGGGTCATACCTTCGCCGAAGTCGAAAAGCTGTTCCCCACAGCCTACCGAAAATGGGAGTCGGGATATCGCCCTTATCGCGTCCCGGGCGGCGAGTCGCGGCTAGATGTGCAGCGGCGGATGCAGGCGGCTTGGGATGTCATCACCGGCGCTGCCAACATGGAAACGGTTGCGATAGTCGGGCATAGCTCCGCCATGATGATATTGTTCGCATCGATGTTCGCCTCATTGCCCGACAAAGCGATGAAGAATACCTCAATCACGACCATAGAACGCTTCGACGACATTTGGCGGATAAGCGCCTTTGCCGAGATGCCGCACCTGGCCGGCTAAGAAGGATCGTCACTGAACAAGATTTCGCTTTTCCAGTATAATCTCGCCCGCTAGTCCCAAATAGGCCAAGAGAGGAAACGACGGAATGACGCAACCCATTCGCGTAGCGGTCACTGGTGGCGCGGGCCAAATCGCTTACAGCCTGCTTTTTCGCATCGGCAACGGCGAAGTGTTCGGCGCCGGCCAGCCAGTCGCGCTGCAGATCCTGGAAATTCCGCCGGCGATGGACAGCCTGCGCGGCGTGGTGATGGAATTGGAGGACAGCGCCCAGCCGCTTCTTCAGGATGTGATCATTTCTGACGATCCCAATGTCGCCTTCAAAGACGCCAACTGGGCGATTCTGGTAGGTGGCAGGCCGCGCGGACCCGGCATGGAGCGCAGCGACCTGATCGCAGCCAATGGGCCGATTTTCGTCGAGCAGGGCCGCGCCCTCAACGCGCATGCGGCAGAAGATATTCGCGTGTTGACAGTCGCCAATCCCTGCAATTCCAATTGTCTGGTGGCCAAAGCCAATGCGCCCGACATTCCCGCTGAACGCTTTTTCGCCATGACGCGCCTGGACGAGAACCGCGCCAAAGCTCAGTTGGCGCAGAAGGCTCGCGCGCAAGTCAGCGCAGTGAGCAAACTCGCGATTTGGGGCAACCACAGCAGCACGCAGTTCCCGAACTTTGAGCACGCGCTGATCGGTGGGCAGTCGGCTGAATCCGTCATCGGCGATCGGAGCTGGCTGGAAGACGATTTCATGACGACTGTGCAAGATCGCGGCGCCGCCGTTATCAACGCGCGTGGCCTTAGCTCGGCCGCAAGCGCCGCCAACGCCGCCCTCGATACCATTCGCAGCCTGCTAAACCCGACGCCGGAAGGCGACTGGTTCAGCGCTGCCATTCACAGCGAGGGCAATCCCTATGGCGTCGCTGGCGGGCTGATCTATTCATTTCCCTTGCGCACTGCCGGGGACGGGACAGTCTCCATTGTAGAAGGACTTGAACTCAGCCCCTACGCACGGGGAAAAATCAGAATGTCTGAAAACGAACTGCGCTCGGAGCGCGAGGCGATTCACGATCTGCTTTGAATCAACGAGGGAATGGCGCGGTCGATTGGCAAAGATTGCCTAGCGCTGTCCCAAGGCCTTTGCTCGCTTGCAACTGGCTGGCGATTGGCCGCTAGGCGACATCTTCATTCTTGGCTTTGTCCCCGCTGGCTTGCACGAATTCAGGTTCCTCCGGCACGACAAAAGCCAAAATAATATAGACCAAAATCCCGGGACCGCCAGCCAGGGCAAAGGCGACGAAGAGAAGACGCACAATCGTCGAGTCGATGTCCAGGTACTCGGCGATGCCGCCACAGACGCCGGCGAATTGCTCGTCTTTGCGCGAACGATAAAGTTTCTTCTTCAAATCAATCTTCATGCCGCCAGTTTCTCCCTCGGCAGCCTGTAGTGTCCGCCAGTCTTGGCGCTGGCCGCCCCGTGTCAAAGTATGGGCTGCTTAAAGTATTATACGCCGATTAGGCTACCGCGTCGCAGTTGACGCCCGCTGCCGCCTGGCGCGAAAGGGACTGTCCCCGATCCCAGGATAGAGCCGCGCCACACCCCAGAAAGCGCGGACGCCGATCCACAGCGTCATCATCAGCCAGACGCCGCTGAGAGCTTCCGCGGGGCCGCTGGCGATCAACTGCAAGCCCAGCAAACCGCAAGCGGTCGCCATCATCATGGCGTTGCGCAGGAAGCGATAGTCGCTGGCGCCCCAGTGAATGCCGTCAGTGATGAAAGCCAGCGCATTCAGGGGTTGCGAGAGCGAGGCGATGACCCAGGCGCTGTAAAAGATGGCTGCCGCGCCGGCTGGCACGAAGGCGGCCAGCACGATCGGCGTTGCCGCCAGCATCAGGACCAGCATGGCAAATCCGGTCGCCAGACTCCAGAGCGTCGTCGATATCGCGACGCGCCTGGCATATTCTCGGCGGCCTAAACCAATGAAATAACCGACCAGGCTCTGAGCAGTTGTGGCGAGCGCCTCCGTGATCAATGCCGTAAAGAACCAGACTTGACGGATCACCTGATGGGCCGCGCCGGCCTCGGCGCCCATCTGCGTCGCGACGCGCGTGGCGAAGAGCACAAAGATCGTCAGCAATGCCGACCGGATGAAGAGGTCTCGTCCAACGCGAAGCAGCTTGAACCCATCGCGCCAGCTGACATGACGGCTTAAGCCAATGCGCCGTCCCAATTCTCGCAACATCCAGACAGCGCCCAGCCATTGACTGACAGAACTAGCCAAACCCGCGCCGGCCACGCCCAGCGCCGGAAACGCGCCCCAGCCAAATATGAAGAGATAATCCAGCAGGATGTTCGCCAGGTTGACGCCCAGCGCGATCCAGAGCGGCGTCTTCATGTCTTGCACGCCGCGCAGCGCTCCGAAGCCAACAATGACGACGATGACGGCCGGGGCGCCCAGCACCCGCAGACGGATATACTCAGTCGCCGAGTCATGAACGGCGCCCTCCGCCCCCAGCGCACTAGCCATGACTGTCGCTCCTGCATAGAGCAAACCGCTAAGCAGCAGGCTAATGGCGATGCCGATCAAAAGCGCCAGGCTTAGCGCGTTTTTGGCGCCGTCGATATCAGCGCGGCCGAAGGCCTGCGCCACCTCGGTCTGTGTCGCAATAGCTAGAAAGTTGAAGATCCAAAACACGGACGACAAGACACCCGCGCCGACGCCGAGGGCTGCCAACGGTGCCGCGCCAAGACGCGCAACCAAGCCCGTATCGACCAACCCGGTCATTGGCTCGGCAATCAGCGAAAGGAGAATTGGCAGTGAGAGGTATAGGATCGTTCGATTGGGACGAAGCAAATAGGGATGGCGTTCGGATTCCAGTTTCGCTTCATTCATGGATGACATTCAAATCCATGCGCCGCGACGGCAAGGTCCATGAGCCGAATTGGCCTAGGACGCATTAGACTGCCCTGAGCAGAAAATCAGCAATCCAGACGCGCGCCAGCGAAATCGCTGTAGCCGTTGGCGAAATCGGAAACGCGCAATCGTCTCTTTCCAGGCGCCTGCAATGTCGTCGGAAAATATAGTCCGTCTCCAGTCCCAATCGCGATGTTTCCATCTTGTTCAATTACCCGCCCGGATTCGGCGCTGCCAGCACCGTGATGCCCCGCCAGAATCCGGAGCGGGACGCCAGCCCAGCGGGTGTAGGCGCCGGGCCAAGGGGTGAAAGCGCGCACGAAGCGTTCGATCGACTGCGCTGAGCAAGTCCAGTCAATTCTGCCGTCTTCTTTCTTGATCCGCGGCGCGTAAGTCGCCTGCGAATCATCCTGTGGCCGCGGTTCAATCTCGCCGCTCAAATAGCGCGGCAGCGTCTCGACCAGCAGTTCAGCGCCCAGCAGAGACAATTTGTCGTGCAAGCTTTGACCCGTTTCATCCGGCGCAAGGGGCAGCGCGCGCTTTGCCAGCAGCGGACCGGTGTCCAGCCCGGCGTCCAGGAGCATGATGGTAGCGCCGCTCTCGCAATCGCCCGCCTTGATTGCCGCTTGAATCGGCGCCGCGCCCCGCCAGCGAGGCAGAAGCGAGGCGTGTACATTGACCGTGCCATACGAGGGCAGATCCAAGAGCACTTGCGGGAGAATCTGCCCATAAGCGGCGACCACATGCAAATCCGCGGCCCATGAACGCAGCGCCTCGATCGCCGCCCGCTCGCGGACGCGTTCCGGCTGAATCAGCGGGAGGCCGGCTTCGAGCGCGAGCGCCTTCACTGGCGACTCTCGCAGGCGCTGGCTGCGGCCCGCCCGGCGATCGGGCTGGGTGACCACACCTACCACCTGATGCGAATCCAGCAAGGCGGTCAGGCTTGGCAGGGCGAAGGCCGGCGTACCCATGAAGACTATCTTTGCCATAGCGCCTCACATAGCGAAATGGTAGTATCGAACCGTTATTCTATGGGATTATCGGGTCGCAGTCTATGATGCAAAAGGAATGGGTGCTGGCGCAACGGGCGCCGGCGGAACACCTGGAGCGCTTTCATGGATTCAGCCCTATCCTCGCGCAACTGCTACTCAACCGCGGCTTTGAAGACCCGCGGAAGGCTCAGGAATTCGTAAACGGAGGCGCCCTGAGCGAAGACCCCTTTGAACTGAAAGACATGGACATCGCGGTTGCTCGGATTAACGATGCCATTGCCAGCCGAGAGTCGATTGCCGTCTACGGCGATTTTGACGCCGACGGCGTCTGCGCGACCGCGTTGTTGTCGCAGACATTGCGGGCACTGGGTGGCGATGTCGCGCCGTACATTCCTGACCGCGCCGACGAAGGCTATGGGCTAAATGTGCCCGCGCTGGAGAAATTGGCTCGGCGTGGCGTAAAGCTGGTTGTCACCGTCGACTGCGGCATCCGTTCGCTTGCGGAAGTCGCCGCTGGCCTGCTCGCTGGCCTTGATATCATCGTCACCGATCACCACTCCATTGGTCCGGAATTGCCCGCGGCGCTGGCGGTGATCAACCCGCGGCAAGAAGATTGCGCCGGAGAAGCGCGCCTGGCCGGCGTGGGCGTCGCTTTCATGCTCGCTAAAGCGCTGCTGCTGCACCGCTGGGGGACCGACCGGGACCATTACCCCGCCGGCTTGCGACTGTCGGACCTGCTGGATTTGGTTGCTCTTGGCACCGTCGCCGATGTCATCCCGCTTAATGTCGATTTGAATCGGCGGCTGGTGAAACACGGATTAGCCACGATCAACGAATTCCGGCGTCCGGGAATCGCCGCGCTGGCGCAGGTGGCCGGACTAAAGCCAGGCAGCATTCGAGCCAGCGATATCGGCTTCGGTTTGGGCCCGCGCATCAACGCGGCGGGCCGCCTGCATACCGCGAAGTCGGCTTTCGACTTGCTCTGCTCGGCATCAGTCGAAGAAGCCATGCCGCGCGCCCAGGAATTGCAGTCGCTGAATGCGCAGCGACAGCAACTGACACGCCGCGCGCAAGCCGCCATCAGCGAGCAGGTCGGCGAGGAACCAGATCAGCCGCTGGTCTTCGCCGGCGATGAAAACATCCATTCGGGCATCATCGGGCTGGTCGCTGGGCGGCTCGTCGAAGCTTTTTATCGGCCGGCAGTAATTCTCGAGATTGGCGAAAACGAGAGCCGCGCCTCCTGCCGCAGCATCCCGGAATTCAACATCACGAGCGCCCTGGACGAATGCGCCGACCTGCTTGTGCGGCACGGCGGGCACGCCATGGCGGCTGGCTTCACCGTGCGGAACAGCAATATAGAGACGCTGAGACAGGCGCTGGAGCAAAAGGCGGAAGCCGCGCTGCGCGGGCAAGCGCTTGTGCCGAAACTACAAATCGACGGCGCAATCCAGCTCAACGAATTGAATGAGAATCTCCTGCGGGAGCTCGACTTGCTCGAACCGACCGGGCACGAAAACGAGAAGGCTACCTTTCTGACTCGCGACCTGAACGTACTTCACTGTCGCCGCGTTGGCGAGGATGGGCGTCATCTCAAGCTTCGCGTCGCGAACAGCGGGGGCGGGCAAGCCGATGCGATTGGATTCGGCTTAGGCAACTGGGCGAGGCAGATGCCGCGCCGAATCGATGCCGTATATCATGCCGAGATCAACGAATGGGGTGGGCGGCGCAATCTGCAGCTGCGACTGCTGGATATTCGCCAAGCCGCCAGTTAACGCTCGTGTTTCAGCTTGACCGCCGCGCGCCAGCCGCGTATATTGGGCAGGTCTGATCACCTCAGGGGGTAACCTTGCCGAGGACAAATCAACGAGAAGCGGGCGAATTAAAATTCTCCTACGGCGGCCAGGCCGTCATTGAGGGTGTCATGATGCGCGGGGCGCACTCCATGGCGGTTGCCGCGCGCAATCCCAAGGGCGAAATCGTCATCCATGAGCAGCCTCTAAGCGCGAGACTTTACCGCGGACGCATCGCCAAGACCCCTTTTCTTCGCGGTTTGATCGGCTTGTGGGACGCCCTCGGTCTGGGCATCCGGGCTTTGATGTGGTCGGCCGACATCGCCCTGGATGAAGAAGAAGACATCAGCTTCAACGGTCCGATCGGCTGGGCGACGATCGCCGTCTCCCTGTTGATTGGCGTCGGCATATTTTTCCTGTTGCCAACAGCCGCCGCAACCGGCATCGGCAACTTGCTTGGACTGAGCACCGTGGCGCATGAGATCGTCGTCAACGACGACGGGGTGGAAATTGCCGTGGAACCCGAGCAGCGCAACTTCCTCGCTTACGAAGCCTTGCCAATCGGTCTGGACGCCTTTCTCATCAACTTGATTGAAGGCGTGGTGCAACTGTCGATCCTAGTGGTTTATATCTGGTTTGTCGGTCGGACAAATGATGGCCGGCGGATCTTTGCCTATCACGGCGCCGAACACAAGACGATTAACGCGTACGAAGCCGGCGACGAACTGCTGCCGGAAGTCGTCCGACGACACGCCATTGAGCATCCGCGCTGCGGCACCGCCTTCCTGCTGACAGTCGTATTCGTCAGCGTGATGCTATTCTCGTTAATCGGGCGCCCGCCCTTCGCGCTTCTTATTTTCTCACGCGTGCTCTTCATTCCCGTAATCGCCGGGGTCGCTTACGAGTTCTTGAAGTACACAGCATCCAACCTCGACAAAGCCTGGATACGCATCATGATCCAACCGAATCTGGCTTTGCAGCATTTGACAACCAACGAGCCAAGCCTCGACATGATCGAAGTTGCGATCGTATCCTTCAAGCGCGTTCTGCTTTCCGAGGGGATCTTGCGCGAAGACGAGGCGGAGATACCTGATCCGCGCCCGGAAGCGGCGCCTTCCCAAGAAAATGCCTAAACTGCCCGCTGCCGGTCAAGCAGCCAGACTGCTGCTGTTCTTGGCTAGCATCGGCTTTTCGCTTGCGATATACCTGCACATCACCGGCATACAGCGCGATGTCAACGTTGACATGGGATCGATGGATCAATTCGCGTACATGGCTTTCGCCAAGAGAGCCTACGAGTCAGGTTACACGTACACGGGCGGTCGCGCCCGCATGCCTCTGTTCCCCTGGGTTCAGGCGCTGTTCTATTCGCCGGAGATGAGCGACGAGGCCTTATTTGAACAGGGAAAACAGATCAACGTTCTGATTTCGATCGCTGGCATCGCTGCAATTGGCGCCGCTTTCTTTCTGAAGTTTTCCAAATTGTACGCCTCATATGCCATCGCGGTCATCGCTTTCCTATGTTTCGCTATTAAGGCGCCGTGGTTTCAAGCGGAGATCCTCTTTTATGTTCTGTTCGCCTTTGCATTTATGCTGGCCGCCGAATCCATCCGCCGTCCAAAGTGGTATAGATCTATCGGCGTGGGCTTGCTTTTTGCCTTGGCGCATTTCACCAAAGCCAGCGGATTGCTGGGAATTGCGGTGTACGCCGGCAGTTACTCTGTTCCATTCTTGGCAGAGATCTACCGCCGCCGCCTGAATTGGACGGGACTTACCCGAATCATCATGTTCGCTATTGCGCCGCTGGTCATTTTCGCCGCCGCGCTATTTCCCTACTTTAACGAAAGCAAAGACCGCTATGGGCATTATTTGTACAACGTCAGTACAACCTTTTATATGTGGTACGACTATTGGGCTGAAGCGAAGGAGGGTACAAAGGCGGCCGGCGATCGGGAGGGCTGGCCCGATATGCCTGACGATGAGATACCGAGCCTGACGAAATACCTCGAAGAAAACACACTGGCGCAGATTTTGCAGCGATTTACTAAGGGCGCGACGCGCATGTACAAAAACGCCTGCGGCAGCGCCGACGGCCCGAGCCAATTCGGTCTTTGCGTCCATGTCGGGTTTGGGGTGTTAATCATCTTAAGTTGTGTCTACGCCAATTTAGTGGATGCTCGCCTTCGACCCGCTGTGAAAGACGTGCAGATATTCGTATTCGTGGCATTGCTCTTTGCGGCCTACAGCGTTGGATTTATGTGGTTCGCCTCGATTAGTTCCGGACCCCGATTCATGCTGATGCTGTTGATACCGCTGTTTTGGTCGGTTGGATTGGCGCTAGAGGCGACGCCCTTTTCCAGCGTGAACGGGTTAAAGGCAAGCCATTACCGGGCAATCATCGCTGTGATGCTGGTTATTCTGCTTTCCCAGCTGTACCACCTTGTTGTAGAACGCGCGGCTCAGCTCTATGGCGGGTTTTAGCTGAAATCAGCGCGCGTAACCCAATCGCTGCATCGCTCCTCCCGCTTCCCTGGCGAAGAAGTCACGATCGCGTTTGTCGAATAGCTTTCGCCAGTCGCCACTTTTGCCCAGACGCGCTTGATCGGAATATGCGCCCCGCCGTCGCCTGAGGCCCAATCTTCCCAAGACAGTGTCAAGGATGGGCTTGCTGTCCTGCGGACCCGGGGTGGTGAGCGGTCGCAAGCGGTCGTTGAGGTTGACTTCAAGGAAGGCGGCCAGCCTCCGTACTGTCGATTCAAAGTCGGTCTCGAGCTCGCTATAAGAGACGGCCAGCAAGCTGTCCATTTGCAACCAGGAATCAACGTGATGCGCCCAATAGCCGGGGCGGCTATATGCGGATTCTTCGCCGTCAAGCGCCGCTTCGCTGCGCAAAAACTGCGCGAAAGTCTGATTGCGCACCGTCTCGCTGAAAGACTGCATATAGTAGTAGAGCGAAACCATGACGTCACGACCGTCCCGATGCACGTAAATGGTCGGCGAATGCTGCAAGACGGCGCGCACAAATAGGCGCTCGTCCAAACCATTCCAGGAATCGGCGGAGGGCAGATCGTGCACGTTGATCAAGACGCGCCCGTCCATATTGAGCAGCTGCCGGCGAAACCTGGACAAAGGAACGACAGCGTCGTGGTCCGCTTCAATCTGCTCCAGCGACATGTAAGAATCGTTGATGTCCGGGCTGTTGTTCCGCAGCGCGTCAATCGTCCACTGCATTCCGGATCGGCGATGGCTGGCGATCACGATAGTATTGGCGAAAAACACCTATGCCTCCGCCACCATCCGCTTGAGTTCATAAAGTTTAGTCAATGCTTCTAATGGGCTAAGCCCGTCCACCTCCATCGAGCGCAAAGCGCCTAGCGCCGGGTTTTCCGGCGTATCAAGGAAACTGAGTTGCTGATGCTGCGGCGCTGGTTTGCGGAGCGAGAAATCGCTGCCGCCCTCCTCCAACTGGAAGAGCAGATCCCGCGCCCGATCCACCACCGAGCGCGGCATGCCGGCCAGCTGCGCCACATGGACGCCATAGCTCTGGTCGGCGCCGCCCGGCAATACGCGATGCAGAAAGACGACTTCATCGCCTTGCTCCGCGACAGCCACATTGAAGTTGGCGCTGCGAGGCAGGATATTGGGCAGCTCGGTCAGCTCGTGATAATGCGTCGCAAACAGCGTTCGGCAATTGAGCCGCGGGTTGTTGTGGATATACTCCAAGACGGCGCGCGCTATCGCCAAGCCGTCGTAGGTGGAGGTCCCGCGGCCGATCTCATCCAGTATGAGCAGGCTGCGCGGACTGCTGCCGGAGAGCAGGCGCGCCGTTTCGACCATCTCGACCATGAAAGTGCTCTGCCCGGCGTGGATTTCGTCCTGGGCGCCGATACGGGCAAATATGCGATCCACCAGGCCGATTGTCGCCGAGTCCGCCGGCACAAAGCTGCCAATCTGCGCCATCAGCGTGATGATCGCAATCTGACGAATATAGGTGGATTTGCCCGACATGTTTGGTCCGGTGATGATATGAATCCGCGATGCCAGATCGAGATGGCTGTCATTCGGCACATATCGCGTCGAGCTTTCCAAGAGCTTCTCCACCACGGGGTGACGCCCCGCCTGGATATCGAGGACGGTATCTTCGGTGAGCTGCGGGCGCGTGTAGCCTTCGCGGACCGCCACCGTCGCCAGAGACAGAAAGGCGTCCAAATGAGCGATGGCGCGCGCGGTCCTTAGCAGTCTCTCCTGGTCCGCGCCAATTTGCCGACATATATCCGCGAATAATTCACGCTCGGTCGCCAGGATCTCTTCCTCGGCGTTGAGCACGCGCGATTCATATTCTTTCAGTTCAGGCGTGATATATCGCTCGGCATTCACCAGGGTCTGCTTGCGCACATAATCATCGGGCACTTTATCGGCATGCGCATTCGTCACTTCAATGTAATAGCCAAAGACCTTGTTGTAACTCACTTTAATGCTGGCGATACCGGTGCGGCGCCTTTCCTGCGACTCAAGGTTGGCGATCCAATCGCGGGCGTCCTGCGACGACGACATAATGTCGTCCAATTCCGTTGAGTAACCAGGGCGTATCAAACCGATCGTATTCAATGTCGCCGGCGGATCGTCTTGGATGGCCGTCGCAATCAAATTGAAGACGTCCTCACAGGGATCGAGACGTTCGGCAATCGCGGTCAGGCTGCCCTGCTCGCTGATCAATTCGCGCAGCCGCGGAACGGCCGCCAGCGCCTGCTTCAAGCCGATCAAATCGCGGGGCCCGACTTTACCCACGGCAATGCGCTGCGTGAGCCGCTCGATATCAAGGACTCGCTTGAGCTCCGCCGTCAACTCCTCACGAAGGATATCGCCGCTCGCCAAGGCTTCGACCGCATTCAGCCGCGCGTTCAAGCGACCAATTTCAAGCAGCGGCCGGTTCAGCCAATTGCGCAGCAAACGCGCGCCCATCGCGGTCACGGTCCGGTCCAGAATGCCGAGCAAGCTGCCCTTGGTTTTGCCCTGGCGGATCGTCGATACCAACTCGAGGTTGCGCCGCGTGAATGGATCCAACACCATAAAGGCGTCCGTTGAATAGGCGCGAATTGTCGTCAGCTGTTCGAGCGATTGCTTTTGGGACGTTCGCAAATACTGAAGGACGCCGCCAGCGGCCGACACGGCATCCTGGCTGTCTTTCAAGCCGAAGCCATCCAGCGTCCCGACCCGGAAGTGATCACACAGGAGCTGCTCAGCGCCGGCGAATTCGAAGGTCCAGTCTTGCGCCGCGCTTAGATGAATGCCCTCGGGCAGGGTTACACCGCGCTCCACCCAGCTTTCCGGCATGATGACTTCGCGCGGTTCCAGCCGTGAGAGCTCTTCAAAGACGCGCATGCCGACATCGGCGCCGCTGAATTGCGTCGCGCCGAATTCCCCGGTGGAAATGTCGGCGAAGGCAATGCCAGCCCGGTTCCACTCGCCCGATTCAGCATCGCCGACCGGCAGGATGCCCATCAGATAATTGGCTCGTCCATCGTCCAACAGCGCCGGCTCGACAACGGTGCCCGGCGTCAGGACGCGGGTCACCTCGCGTTCGACGATGCCGCGGCCCGTTGGTTCGGTCACCTGATCGCATACGGCGACATGAAAACCCTTCTCGATCAATTTGGCAATATAGCCATCCACCGAATGATAGGGCACGCCCGCCATCGGGATCTTGTCTCCACCTTTGCGATGCGCGCGCGATGTCAGCGTAATATCCAGCTCGCGCGCGGCCACTTCCGCATCGTCGTCGAACATCTCGTAGAAGTCCCCCATGCGGAACATGAGGATGCAATCGGGATATTGACTCTTGATTTCCAGATATTGCCGCCGCATGGGCGTCACACGAGCCATCACCAGACCCTGCCTGCGCTTTCAACAAGTTTAATTCTCGGCTGAATCCATGTTATTCTAGCAGCGTCAATAATCGCCTACAAGCTGCCTGGCTAAGCCAATGGGCTGGGCGCGAGTTTCGCCGTTGCGCGCCGATCGGGGACCAACGCCTCCAAATTGGCTGGCGCCGAAATAGGGAGCAAAAACCGTGGGAAGCCAGATCATCGCTGTCGATTTGGGGGGGACCCAAATCAGAACCGCCCGCTACGACCTCGACCTCAATTTGCTGCAACGCGAGAACACGTTGACGCGGGCTCACTTGGGTGTGCAGCCCACCATTGACCGCATGAAGGCTTATGTCCGCAAGGTCATGCCCGCCGGCAGCGATGATATCCTGGGCATTGGGATCTCGTCGCCCGGTCCGCTGAACCCCTTCGCGGGCGTAATCGTCGCGCCGCCGAATCTGCACGGCTGGCTAGATGTGCCGCTGCGCGACATCATGGAGTCTGAATTCAATTTGCCCGTGTATATCGGCAACGACGCCAACGTGGCCGCCCTTGCCGAAGCCTCCAAGGGCGCCGCTCAAGGCTGCCGTCATGTGGTCTATATCACCGTCAGCACCGGCATCGGCGCGGGCATTATCTGTGATGGCAAGCTGCTGTTGGGGCGCGACGGTCTGGCGGCTGAATTCGGGCATATTCCCATCGTGCTCGAAGGCGGAACGGTGTCCTCCGTTGAGCTGGAAGCGGCGGGACCGGCGATTGCGCGCCGCGTCAAGCGAGCGTTGCAGGAGGGCGCCAAGTCCAAGGCCTTAGACTTCGTCCAGGGCGATCTAAACCGCATTGACGCTAAAGCGGTCGGTTTGGCGGCGGCCGCTGGCGACCAATTGGGGATCGCGCAACTGGCTTATGCTGGCCGCATCATCGGCTTGGGCATCGTTTCCATCTTGCACCTGTTCAATCCCGAGGTCATCGTCATTGGCGGCGGCGTCAGCAAAACCGGCGACCTGCTGTTCGCGCCGATGCGAGAGGCGGTGCGGAGGCATGTAATGGATGACGCCTACACCGAGAATCTGCGCATTGAGCAATCAGCCTTGGGCGACGACGTGGCTCTCGCCGGGGCGGCGGCGTTGGTGGCGACCGACGGCGGCAACCTGGACATCAGCGAACTGGACCGGCGATTCTAAGCTGATGCCGGGAGCAGGTCCGCCGCGCAACAAACTTGACCGCTCGCATGCGTGATACAATCGAACTATGTTGATGCGACCTGACCTTCGAACGCAGCAGCGCGACTTTCTGCTGGAGATTACACGCGCCATCACCGCTCAACTCGACCTTGGCGAGGTACTGCGGCGCGTACTTCATGCCTCGCTTGTCATGCTGGCCGGTCGCGTCGGCATCGTCGCCTTAAGCGACAAACATGACGGCATATTTTCGGTGCGCGCCTACAGTGGCATCGCAGCCGACGATGTGCCGCAACTCAATGACAAGCTGCAAGAATTGATGGACCCGCAAGAGGCCGGCGGTTTCAGCCGCGAGTTTCTGAATCGCAAATTGCGTGAAATGGCCGATGTCATAGATCCTCGGCTCGCGCAGTCGATTGCGATGCCGCTGGTATTCGCCCAAAATCCCCTGGGTCTGCTAATCGTCTTTCGCTCTTATCAGACCAGCATCACGCCGGAGGACCTGACTACGCTGCAGAGCTTCGCCGATCAAGCCGCCATCGCCGTCAACAACGCGCAGCTTTACGGCGAAATCAATCGGGAACATCAGCGCTTGGAAGCGATCCTGAACAACAGCGGCGACGGCGTCTTCATTCTGAATCCCGATCTCACCATCCAGCGAGCGAACCTAGCCTTTGAGCGAATGACGGGTTGGCGCCCGGAAGACGCTATTGACCGCCCCAAAAGCGATGTGATCGTCTGGGATACTTTGGAAGGTTCGGATATAGAAGACGCGCTTGGCGCCGGTTGGGCGCAGTCGAAATCAGCCGACGAGCGCGCTGATACGATCACCGTCGAAGGCGATCTGCTGCGGCGAGATGGCATGAAGATCAGCATCGGGATCACCTACGCCCCGTTGCGAACCGGCGACGGCCGACTGGATAGCATTATCGCGAACGTCCGCGATATCACCAATTTCCGCAAAGCGCAGGAGATGCAGTCCGTCTTCGTCTCCACCGTGCATCACGAGCTGCGCACGCCGATCGCTATCATCAAAGGCTACGCCAGCACCCTTGGCCGCGACGATGTGGAATGGGACAGCAGCGTCATCCGCGAGAATATGGCGATTATCGAAGACGAAGCCGATCGACTGACCGATCTGGTAGAGGACTTGCTGACCGCCAGCAAAATCCAGGCGGCGCGCGAGCTGCGGCTGAACCTTGCCGATACCGATCTCCGGTCCGTCGCCGCGCGTTCCGTCGCCCGGCTGGAGAGCCAAACCAATCATCTGATCGTGCTCAGTTTCTCGGACAGTTTCCCGCTGATTCTCGGCGACGAAATGCGCTTGCGGCAGGTTATAGAGAATCTTCTTACAAATGCGATCAAGTATTCGCCGGAAGACTCAACTATCACCATAGGCGGGCGCTTCACCGAAAAGAGTGTGACCGTCTTTGTGCGCGATGAAGGCGCTGGCATCCCGAAAGACCAGATTGAGAAAGTATTTGAGCGCTTCTATCGGGTCGACGACAAACTGACGAGCCGCACCCACGGCACGGGCCTCGGTCTCTATCTGGTCAAAGCCATCGTCGAAGCGCATGGCGGCGAAATCTCGGTGAAGAGCCAGCTAGGCGGCGGCTCGACATTTTTCTTCACGCTGCCACGCGATGAAGCGTCGGCATCGGCGTGATTCGCGCAGTCACATTGGCTGACGGAATGCCTACGCCGGCAAACGAGCTATGGTAAACTGGCTTTAGTTCGCTATGATTTCAGCAAATGTTCGGGTTTAGACAAGTGAGGAAACCTATGCGGCTGCAAGATGCTGGGGTGAATGCCGGTCGGATGTTGACATTTCTTTTGCTTTTAATGGCCATGCTGTTGGTTGCTTCGTCGGCGCTGACACAAGACAGCCCGCTCATGCAGGGGCTGGCTATCGCCAGGGAACTCGCCGAAGAAGAGCATGAAGCGCCGCTGAGGCTCGTTCGCTGGCGCTATTACGAGGACAATTGGAGCAGCCAGGAGAGCGCGCGGCTTTATGGCGCTTTTGGCATCGACAGCTGCGCCTCCAGTATTCCCTATTCGCGCAAACGCGCGACTATTTTGTTTGGTTGGACCTACAGCTTGCTAGATTCCTCCGGCAAGGAATATCAGGCGCGCGTCAGTTATGATCTGGCACACTCGGTGCTTTGCGACGAAGCCATCATTCCGCCGCAGTTTGCTCCAGCGCCGACGCCGGTGCCGACGCCTGCGCCTGCGCCGGAAGCGGCCCCAGAAACAGCGCCTCAACCTGCTGAGAGCCAGACGGTCGCCGTCGCTCCGATCGCCAGCACGGCGAATGTCGGCGGCTTCGAGTTGGGCGGCCACATCGCCGGTTTCGGTGGCGGGGCGATCAACGCCATGAGGCAAGCGGGCATGACCTGGGTCAAGAAGCAAGTGACGCACGGCATTTCAGATGGGGCGGGCATCATTGGCGCCGCGCGCCCCCACGGGTTCAAAGTGCTGCTGGGCGCCCTCGGCAGCAAAGACCGGTTGCGTGACAACTTTGACGGCTATGTCGCTGAGTTTGCGCAATATGTCGGCTTCCTGGCAAGTCAAGGCGCCGATGCAATCGAAGTATGGAACGAGCCAAATATTGACCGGGAATGGCCAGTGGGACAGATCAACGGCGGAAGATATGTCCAACTGCTGGCCGCGGCTTACAACGCGATCAAAGCGGCCAACCCGAATACAATCGTCATCAGCGGCGCGCCCGCCCCGACCGGCTACTTCGGCGCCGCGGGCTGCACTGGCCAAGGGTGCAACGACGATGTCTTCATGCAGCAGATGGCGCAAGCTGGCGGCGCGCAATATATGGATTGCCTGGGCTTGCACTATAACGAAGGCGTGCTGAGCCCGTCGCAGAGCGGCGGCGACCCGCGCGGTCACTATCCAACCTATTTCTTCAACTCCATGCTGAATCGCGGTCTGCAATATTTCCCCAATACCAAGGTCTGCTGGACGGAACTGGGTTACCTTAGCGGCGAAGGCATGCCGGGCCCGATTCCCAGCCACTTCGGCTGGGCGAGCAATGTTAGTGTTGCTCAGCAGGCGCAATGGTTGGCTGACGCCGCGCGACTGTCGCGGAATTCTGGCCGCGTGCGACTGATGATAGTCTGGAACGTCGATTTCACGCACTGGGGCGCCGATCCGCAGGCGGGCTACGCGATGATTCGGCCCGGCGGGGCATGCCCTGCCTGCGCCACACTGGCCCAGGCTATGGCCGGCTAGCTCAAAATCACTAATCGCAGGGGCGGCATATCTCATGTCGCCCGAACTGGCATCATAGAGAGGGCGGGCGACCCAATGGCTCGCCCCTACAGCCAGTTCAGTTAGCGGCGGGTTGCCCAAGCAGAATCTATATCGGAGCGCGCTTGGTCAATTGTCCAGGCTCAGCAGCCAGAGATCGCTGAACAGACAGGCCGTTCTCACCTCATCGTAATTCACTGCGGCAATGCCGACGCCGCCGATCCGCGGTATGCTGTCCAGGCTGCCGACATATCGCTCGTCGAGGTAATAGTGGATGGTTTCGTCCCCCACGACAACGAGCAGTTCATGCTCTTCTCCATCGGCAACGCCCTGGTTCCCGTATATGCCGGGCTCGAACCCGGCGGCCGTGCGGCGAGAAACCCCGTAATCGCCGTGGCTGGTAACATAAGCCAGCGTGAAATTGTCATCATCGTTGTAGTGGAAATACAGCCCGCAGCCTCCGTTCTGCACAGTACCCACATCCAGCGTCAACGACGCTCCTATCGCAAACTGTGCGAAGCTGAAGTTGGAGGCGATTGGCAAGCGCGATATGCCAGCGAGCGCGCGGCTGATCGAACTTTCCGGCACTGCCAGCTTGATTTCGCCGCCGACGGGAACGAGTTGCTGCCTGGCCAGCGCGCTTGCCATGGCGTAGTATCCCCTCGCCACCAAACGCGGGGGAAAGAGCAAGCGCTCGCCGGCGCGAGTAGGCGCTGTCACCAAGGTCTCCGCCACGACAAGTGACACGGCGCCGCCGACTCGTTCATCCGTCATCGCGGCGACGCCTAGGCTGCCGGGCGTTAGCGGCGCCCGGTCCCAAGCTGAGCCGACGACCTGGCCATTGTAGACAACATCAAAGTGTCCGCCGCTAACCAATACACCCAGCCGGAAATCCGCCACGCCCGGTCGGATGGCGGGATGGGCGGTCCAATTCCGCAACGGCGTAATGTCCTCGCCGTCTATGCGATCGACGCGCCAGTAACCCCGTTTGCTCAGCAGCAGGCGATGGTACTTTGTCGGCGAAAGATAACGGAATAGCAGACCGACCTGCCAAACAGCCGGCGAATTCACCTGCCCAAACGCAACCTCGAAGTACAGCTCGTTTTCGATGGGGAGATGCAAGCCGACCAAGCCCACCGACTGCGCCAGTCCGCGCATTTCCAGGGCGAAGGCGCTGGATTCGGAAACGTCAACCGCCGTATCGCTGTAAACGATTTCCCAATTCGCGCTTTCGACCGGCGCCTCGCGCAAAATCAGGCGATCGTAACCGGGCAGCACATGCAGACGATAGCTCCCCGCGCTTTCGTCAAAGCCGCGCACCGCGATCGCATAGGTTGAGGTAATCGGCAAGACAAAGGCTTGAATCGCCGCGTCGCGCTCGGCGGGATAATTGTAATCATCGTTGGAAACCACAAGCCTTCCGGTATGATCGTAGATTTCCAGTAGCGGGTCGAGCCCTTCGCTCAACGCTTCGACGCGGAAAGAAAGCAGAGACAGTTCGAGCGCCGTCAGCGCATAGCGGTCGGTTTCGCCGGCTGCCAACTCGCCATCGACAACGCTGCCGACCCGCAGGGCGGTGTCTTGCGCTATATTGGTGGAGACGGACCCCAACAGGCAAACGATGCAGAAAATGATTCTGCCCGGGGCGGTCATTTTTCTTTCGGCATCCAGGAGGTATAGGTGTCGGCTAGATAATCCAGATAGGCGTAGTAGTCTTCTTGCGACATTTCCGCGCCTAGCTCGCCCCGATGAAACTCCGCCTGCGCGATCCGACGGTAGTTACCGGCCTCGCGCAAGTCGCGCCCATCTTCATTCTTGCGTTTTTTCTTGCGCTCATACTTGAGCGAAAGACGCGAAAGCGGGAGCGCCTCAAAGTCCGTTGGCGAGACGATGCTGTAGGTGACGATATACTCGCCGTCCTGTTCCAGCGCGTTCGCCACCACGTACCAGCCCTTGGGCACGCGCGGATGTCGCTTCGCCTCGAAATGCCACATGAGCAGATTGACGTTTTGCGCCGCGTCTATTGTGCCCTGCACTTTGGTCCCGCTGACCAGCTTGATCAAATCGCCCGCGAACTGGATGGCGCGATTGCTTGGCCAATAGGTCTTGGTCAGATAATCGGCGCCATAAGTCAAAAGCACGGCAACGATGAGCGCGGCGCCAATAGTGATCAAGCCACCCTGAGGGAGAATGCTGCTGATAAGCAAATAACTGACAAGCGCGCCGACGATGAAGGTGACACAGCCGACCATTCGGACGCCGGAATGCTCCCGGTCCACCTCAAACTCGATATTGGGGACCTCGTCTGGCGCGTTTAGCATGGTCATTCCGCATCTCTATAAATGCGTATCCACGTGGGGAAACGGCGGATGTTATCAGAACATCATAACCCAATTCATTGATGTTGCAATAGTGCCGCGCCCAGCCCTTGCGCTAAAATGCCTGTGGCATGCGCTAAGCACGCGGCTTCGCGGCGAACACATGCTTCGCAACCGTCCCGTTCAGATTGATGACAGACGCGTCTATCATGCTAGCGGCACTATGCTTCGGTTCGGTTTTTGGATTGCCCTTCATCATCTGGGGCCTTATTTTGATCGTCGACCGCGACCGTACCTGGCAGCGAAAACTGCAGCGCAGTCATGGCGATTCGCCGCCGCAGCGGACGCGCGCCTGGGATCGGCGTCAAGTCATATATGGATCGCTGGTCGCCCTATTCGGCGCGATTGTGCTATTGCTCTTCAGCGTCTTCAATTATCTGGCGCAGGCAATTTCGCCGCCGGCGCCCTTTTGAAATCTGGACGATCTATCAGCTGTCGAACTGCTTCCACCAGATGCCGGTGCACTCCGGCACAACGAGCGCGCCGCGCTGCAGCCAGTCTTCCGCCAGCTCCCCGCCAAAGAAACCGCGAAGCAACTCCGCCGCCTCCGCCTCGGAAGCGAACTGAAAATCAGTGCGGATCCACGTTCGCTTGAATCCCTGCGTCGCTTCCCAATGCTGAAATAGACGTTTGAGGCTCGCTGTCGGCGGCGATGGCTCGCGCCTCCCGAAGCCAAGGGTCTCGATGAGTATGGCGGTGCCGCCAGGCCGAAGCAGGCGCTGCATCTCCAATAACAGGCGGTCGGCGGCCTCCTGCCAGCGAGACCCATACCAAGCGACGGTATGGCCGAAGCTCCAGCCTTCTATCACGAGGTCGGCGCTGGCATCTGCGACGGGCAAATTGACATTGTCCGCCACCGCCAGCGACCAGTTGCGCAAGCCCGTCGCCAGCTGGTTTTCCCGTGCCACCTGCAGCATCGCGGCTTCAATATCAAAGGCGCATACGAAGCTCGCCTGCAGCGTCAGCAATCTGGTCAGCCTTCCCGTTCCCGCGCCGAACTCGATGACCCGCAAGCCATCCAGTGGGCAAATCTGATTGAGCGCGGCGAAGAGATTGCCCCGACGATCTTCTCGCGCGACCAGCCGGTCAAAGAGCCGAGCATTGTTGCGATAAAATACGCGATACTGATCACCCATGTCACAGGCGGTCCGCTCAGGCGCTGAATTCGACCAGAAGCTCCTCAAATCGCTCGCGGTTGATTTGAGGATATTTGACCAATTGCGCCTTGAAGACGCGCATGTAGCGGACGATCTGCGGGCGAGTATAAGCCTCGAATCGCAGCGTGACGGCCGGCTGCGTATTGCTCGCTCGTACCAGCCCCCATCCCTGATCGAAGTTCACGCGCGCGCCGTCGACCGTCACCACTTCATAGTCGCCCTGCAAGCTTGCCGTCATTTCGTCAATCATCTTGAATTTCAGATCATCCGGCGCGGACAGCACAATCTCCGGCGTCGCCACCAGCTTGGGAATCTCTTCGAAAATCTCGGCGATCGTCAAATCGGTATTGCTGATGATTTCCAGCGTCTTCAGCGCAACGAGGGGCGCGTCGTCAAAGCCGTAATAGTCCTCGCCGATGAAGAGATGACCGCTGACTTCCCCGCCCAGCAATGAGCCGATTTCGTTCATCTTCTGCTTCATCAGGCTGTGGCCCGATTTCCACATGACGGGCAAGCCGCCGTATTTGCTAATCTCATCGGGCAAAGCCTGCGACGCCTTGACATCGAAAACAATCGGCGTGTTGGGATGGCGGCTGAGAAGATCACGCGCGAGCAGCGCCAGCAATCGATCGGCGGCGATATGATGCCCGTGATTGTCGATGAAGCCGCAGCGGTCGCTGTCACCATCGAAAGCCAGCCCCAGATCGGCGCCCAGCTCGACAACTTTGGCTTCTAAATCGCGCGTCATCTCGGGGTCTTCCGGGTTGGGGAGGTGATTGGGAAAGCTGCCGTCCGGCTCGCAATAGAGGCATTCCACGTCCAAGCCCAGCGCGGTCAGCACCGGCGGCAGATAGGCGCCTGACAAGCCATTGCCGGCGTCCAAAACGACCTTCATTCGCTTGGCCATCGTCACCTTGCTCTGAATCGCCGCCATGTGCCGCTGAATCATATCGAAGTCTTCAGCGATTTCCGGCTGACCCACCGCAAAGGCTTCGTCATGGATGATGCCGAGCAGGTCTTGAATCTGCTCGCCAGCCAGCGCCAGCTTGCCAAAAGCCATCTTGATCCCGTTGTAGCGCGTGTCGAGATGGCTTCCGGTGACCATGACACCGGCGCCAATGCCGTCATACGATGCCGAGGCGAAGTAAACGGTCGGCGTCAGCACTTCGCCAATATCGGTGACCGGCAGACCGGTGGACGCCAGACCTCGTATAACGGCTGCTTTGAGCGGTCCGGAAGTTTCGCGATTGTCGGAACCGACGAATATGCGCTGCGACTGAAAGTGCTGCGGCAAATAGGTCCCAAGCGCCTTGCCAACCAGCAGAGCGACAGCCGGCGTCAGTTGCGGCGCGTCGCCGGCCGCGGTTCCGCGGATATCGTACTTGCGGAAAATCGAAGGATCGATCTTTGTCATTTGTCTTTCTAGCTCCTCAATTCGGCTTTGCCAGCGGCGCGCCCATCAATTCTGTTTCCAGGACGCCCGCGCGCCCATTCTCAAAAAACAAGGCAGACCGTGTATCGGCTCTGCCCCCTAGATCCGTGCGCGCCGTCCCAATCGATTTCAGGAATCAAGCACGAACTCCTCGCCGTCGACGTTGGCGGAAAACTTCAAACCGCCGCCGCGCTTACGGCTGGAACTGATCCTAACTTCCGTGCCCTCCGGCGGATTGGCGCGCAGCAGAAAATCGGCCAAGGGTTCTCGCAGGTTGCGGCGCAAGATCCGACGCAGCGGCCGCGCGCCGAATTCGGGCTCGTCGTTCTGCGCGAGCAGCCAGTTCTTGGCGCCTTGCGTAAAGGTCAGGGTCAGGCCACGCTCCTTCGCCAGTTTGTTTTCCTTCTCGATCAACAAGTCCAGAATGAGCACGAAGTCTTCGTCGCTCAGCGCATTGAAGAGGATGACTTCATCAAGCCGGTTGATGAACTCGGGCCGGAGGAATTCCAGCACTTCTTCCATGATCATTTCGCGCAGGTCTTCGGTGATATGACGCACCATCAGATGCTCGGAGCCGATATTGCTGGTCAATATCACAACCGCCTCGCTGAAGCGCGCGATATTGCCGCGGCCATCGGTAAGGCGGCCCTCCTCCATCACTTGCAGAAGCACGTCCATGATGCGCGGGTGCGCCTTTTCAATCTCATCGAGCAGGACAATCGTGTAGGGCTGCTGTCGTATTCGCTCGGTGAGCTGCCCGCCTTCGTCGCTGCCGACATAGCCAACAGCCGAGCCTATCAAGCGGTTGATGCTGCTTTCGTCTTTGTATTCGCTCATATCGAGCGGGAAGAGATTTTCTTCGCTGCCAAACATGAAGTCGGCTAGTACGCGCGCCAGCTCTGTTTTGCCGATGCCGGTCGGTCCCAAAAACAGAAAGGCGCCAATAGGACGCCGCGGATCCTTCAGACCGACTCGGGCGGTTTTGATGGCGCGGCTGACGGATTGCACCGCCTCCTCCTGCCCGATCAAACGCAAGCGCAGATGATCTTCCATATTGGCATAGCGAAGCCGTTCGTCGGCGCCCAGCTTGGTCACCGGGATGCCGGTCATTTGGCTGGTTATCTCGGCGACATCTTCGACATCAAGCGAGGCGTCATTGTTCTCCGGCTTGAATGCCAGGTCGTCCTGTTTGCCCATGTTGACCATCGCGGCGGTGCGATGCAGCAACTGTTCCGCGCTCAATGGCAGCGGGCTAATGGTGAGAAAACGCTGAGCCATGCGCGCCGCCATTTTCAGCGCCTCGTGATCGACGGCGATTTCGTAATCCGCTTCCAGATGAGGCGCGATCGTTTCCAGAATGCACACGGTCTCGTCCAGCGACGGTTCGTCCACGCGGATAACCTGGCTGTTTTCCATGATGGCGCTGACGCTTTGAATCCGTTCCTCAAACTCCTGCACGCTTGTGGTGCAGATGATAATCGGGTCATCGCTCAGGAATGCCTTTTGCACCAGCGAAGTCGCCTTGTTGAAATCAGCTTTGATGGGACCGCCGAAGAAGCGATGAATCAACGGCAGGAAGAGAATACCGCGCCGCGCCGCGCTCATGCCCGCGCGAAAAGCCTCCTGGTCGCCATCCAGAAGCGCCGTCTCGCTGATCTGCACAAGATTCGACAGCCCGGCCGGACCTTTTTCCTCCGCCATTAACAGAGCCAAGCTATAAGCCAATGTGCGTTTGCCGACCCCATCGGGACCGACAAGCACGATATGGCGATTGACCGATTGCGTCAGAACGTTGATCACATTGCGCAGCAAGTCTTCGCGAAAATGGACCGCGCGCAGCAAGCCGCGTTTCGCCCGCTTGACGAAATCCACCGTCGTGCTGTCTTCGCGCGCCGGGATGATCTTGCTGGCGTCGCTGTAGGCGTCCTGTATCGCTTTTGGCGTGATGCTGAATTGGCGCAGGATCCCGCCCGTGCTCACCGATGACTCGGCTAATACCGCCAAGGCGTGATCGGTGTCGATTTTCTGTTCATTCATCGAATTGGCGATCGTGAGCCCGTCATCCAACAAGACGATGGACTGTCGGCTTAGCGAAATCTTGCGGTTGCCTATAGCGACAAAATCAAGACTGCCATCCGGGTCTCGCCGCGATTGCGTCGCTACCTTGACTTGTCGCTCCAGCCGCTCGAGATCGACGCCGCGTGAAGTCTCGAACATCTTCAACATGCGCCAAGCCGCTGTGTTCTTTCGCCGAAGCAGCGCCAGCAATACCATTTCCGGCATGATCGACGACTTGCGGTATTCCTTCAACAAGGGCACCGCGTCGTTCAGAACGGCGTCCATATCTTTCGAAATCAGGTCGGGATTAAGCGTAGACATCGACCAGCGCTATCCTCTGCGTTTATCGTCACTCTAACCATGCCAGGGCGCAGTGTCATTATAGCTTAGGACGCCGCGCCACGACTAGATTATCTCGCGCCCCGCGTATGAAAAACGTCAGAAACTGCAAGGCGCCGGCGGGAAACCTAGATAGCTCGCGCCACACTCGGTTTCGCATTCGGGCGAGCGATGTCAAGGTTCGCGCGTCAAGTCCGTCCGGGCCTGTTTGACGCTAGAACTCGTTTTTCTGTACGAACATAAAGTGTAAAAAGTTGTACAAGTCCTCTCCAGCGAGCAGCCGCGGCCGGGCGCGGTCGTCGATGATGCCGGGGAAAAGCTCTACAGTGAGCAGCTTGCCTTCATAGATATACAGCGTATCGAGGAAAAACCGCCGGTTGCCCCAAGGCAGTTGATCGAAATACAGATTGCCCAAACCATAATGGATGAAGGCGGTCTCGCCACGCCGCGTCTGATAAAACTCGAAGGTCATCGGTTTGTGTTCCGAAGTGCCGATCACGATATCAGCGCCCCACTCGGCATAAGTCTGATAATCGAGGCGCTGTTGATGCATCGGCTGAAAAGCCTCGAATTCGCGATAATGAACGCTCATGAGCACAAGATCAACCTCAGCCGCCATTTGTGGCAAGGTTTCGCGCAGCCAGCCGCCGCGACAATAGGCGTTGCCGGGCCGCCGTCCCCCGAGCGCATCCGGATCGTCATTGGCGAAGGCGTAATAGGGACCGATGTTGTTGCAGGCCAGCCAGCCGATTCGCGAGCCATTGCGCTCCAAGATCAATGGCTGCCGCGCCTGCTCAAGGTTGCGTCCGCCGCCCACCAGGGCAAAGCCGCGTTCTTCGAAGTAATCCAGGGTATCCTCGAAGGTTTGGTATCCAAAGTCGTTGATGTGATTTCCGGTGAGATCGACGACGTCCACATCTAGAATATCGAAAAGCCGCGCGTGGTCGCGCAGCATACACAAACTGTTGACCCCGCCCAGCTCGACGCCAGTATGCCGCGGGCAATTCGGCGCGATCGAGGCTTCGTGCGTGATATGAAAATAATCCGACCGGCGCGCGTAATCGCCGATGCCGCTGGCCGCCTGTTCAACACCGATGGCTTCTATCACAGGCAGCGTGTGACGCGCGATGGCTGTCGTGCCCGATAGCGTGATCCGGGTCAAGCTCTGACTGCTGAAATTGGGAACGGCGCTTTGGAAGATCAACGGATATCGCGCCAACTGATCGACGACCGGGACATCATCCAGCCACAATGGTCGAAGCCGCAAGTGAAGCTGGTCAAAGGGCAAGAGGGTGTAGCTATGCTTATCGCGCCAGAGCGCGGAAAACAGCTTGTTGTCGGGGACGATCTGAGAACGGGGATGCAGAACGATGCCGTGCCTGCGCAATCTGTCCGCGTTAGATTCGCTGAGGATCAGGCGCTCGTCGAGCTGGCCCCCAAGAAGGTTCGTCAAATCTGCCGAGTCAACCGATGTGCGCAAGGCGCCGAAGCCGGCCGCCGGCAGCCACAATTCGCTGCCGTTTTCCGCCTCCTCCGCGGCGGCTGCGCTGGAACCATCAATCGCCCTCGCATAAAAGCTGAGATAGTCCTCGATGTGTCGGCGCCAGGTCGCCTCGCTGTGGTCGCCGCCGGGCTGCACAACATAATCGTGCGGCACGCCCCCGTTGCGCAAAATCACGTGCATGCGGTCGATTCCGTCCGCGGCATGATCGTTCGTGCCCCGGTCCATCCATAGCTGCAGATGCGTATCGCGACTGAGGCTCTCCGCCAGGTCGAGCGGGTTATCGGCCGGCTCGGCGTGATCGCGGTCAAAGTAGGGGCTGTGTCCGCCGATGGCGACGAATTCGTCCGCGAAGCGCAAGCCGAGATGAAAAGCCCAGAAGCCGCCACGCGAGATGCCGCCGATCGCTCGCCTGCCGTTAGTGCGATAACGCTCCTCTACCTGACTCAGCAGGTCAAGCAAGATCCTGTCGAAGCTGATGCCGTTGAAGTTATTCTTGTTCGCGATTGATCCGCCATAGGGCATCAAGACGATCATGGGCGGGGCGCTATCTTGCTGAATGGCTGTTTCCAGCGCGTTCAAGAAGCCCAAGCGCGTCCATTGACTGTCGTCGGCGTCCGAGCCGTGTAAGAGCAGCAGCAGCGGATAAGACGCATCCGTCGCCTGGTAACAGGGCGGCAGATATATGGTGTATTTCCGCTCATGGCTGGAAATCGAACTGAAGTAGGTATTCCGCGAGAGTGTTCCGGCTTCCGCGCAATGCTTGATTTGCGCTTCATTTCCGGGCGAGAGCGCAAGACATGCAATCGCAACAATAACAGTTGCAATGATTGACCGCTGCAAAATGACTCCGTCAAGTGAGATGACGAATGAATGATAGGGGTAAGGATATCAAATGGCGCCTGGAATGGCAGAGGCGATTCAACCTTCTTCCGAGATTTCGCCGAGACGATAACCGATGCCTCGCACGTTGACGATCAGGTCAATGTCCCCGAGGCGCTTCAGCTTGCGACGCAGGTTGCTGACGTGCGGACGGATGACTTCGCGCGCTTCCCCTTCTTCCGCATGATATCCGCGAACTTCGCGCACCAATTCTTGGCAAGATACGACGCGGATGCGATGCGCCGCCAGATAAAGCAGCAGGTCAAATTCCGTCGGCGTCAAGCCAACCGACCCGGACTCGGACGTTATCTGATATTTGCCTGGCAAGACTGAGAGCGAACCGAGACTGATGGCGTTGCCGCGCGGGAGCAGACGTTCACGAATCTCCGCCGCGCCCGGCTCCATATCGCGCTTGGCCGCGGATGCCGTATCGGAGACTTCCCGCGACAATTCCGAGACCGTTCGTTCAATGGTATCCAACAGCCGACGGCGGCGCATCAGGCTGCGCGCGGTTTCTATGCCGCGTTCAACGCTCTCGCGGATTTCTTCGCTGGAGCATGGCTTGATCAAGTAATCGTGGGCGCCGTGTCGCAGTGCCTGAATCGCCGTGTCGACGTCCGCCTGCTCGGCCATCAGAAGGACCATGGCATCCGGCGACTCGCGCTTGATGCCTTGCAAAACCTGGATGCCGTCCATTCCCGGCAGGTCGATTTCGCAGAGGACGAGGTCGAAGTCTGACTTGTCGTATCGTTCAAGCGCCGCTTCGCCGCTGCTTGCTTCCGATACCAGGTAGCCAACGCGCTGCAACGCTTTGCTGACGGTGTAGCGATTGACGCCGTCGTCGTCAACCAGCAGAAGTCGCATGAGTTGTCTCTCAGCCATTGCGGCCACCAGGACCGATACCGAAGGTTACTAGGAATTATATAGGATGTCGGTAGAGCGTGAAAATGCAATGACCGTCATTTCCAATGCTGAATTCGGCGCTCAAGCCAGCGTCAGGGTCACAACTTCAGAATCGGGCAGATCGTCATGAGCGGTATCGGACAGGTGCCAGGTTTCACCCAGGCAGATTGCAACGATAGCGCCATCAGCGCAGATCAAAGGAATCCGATCGCGTATCTCGCGCGGGATCTTGCGATCAATCATCCATTCTTTAACCTTGCGCGATCGGCCGCCCATCCCTTTTGGCTTGAAGCGATCGCCCGGGCGCCGAGTGCGCAGCTGAAGCGCGAGCGCAGCCGGCAGACGCAGTTTGACTCCTTCGCCTTCCGCCTTCCAACCGGGAGACAGGCAAATCGTCAATTCCTGAATCCTAAGCGGGCTACCTGGCAGCAGCGGCTTATCAGTCGCAATCGGGATCAAGCGGTATTCTTCATCCTCGTCAGCCGCGTCTTTCCGTTCGATGTAGAGCGCGTCATATGACCTGCGCATTTGTAGAGCGCCTGTGATATCGCGTCGAGAGCCGGTCGCCGCCTCTCGCGACCATGCGACTAAATCAAGGGTGAGCGAATGCGACAGCGCATCGTGCCCGCCGGACAATTGGCGATAGGCCGCCTGAATGTACCACCGTTGGAGCGCCGGATGCAGGGCGGCAAAGTCGGCGCGTTTCACTCGCCAGCGGTCCGAATTTGCATTGACCAATGGCATCACGGTCCGTTCAACCTGCTCGGCAATAAAGTCTTCATCGACGCCAGCGCTCTCGGCCAATCGCTCAAAGGCCGCCAGCACTTCAGGATTAAGGCGCGTCAAGCGGCTGAGCACCTCGTGGCGAAGGAAGTTTCGGCGATAGCTGATATCGGCATTGCTCTCGTCAACACGAAACGGCAGCTTGCGCTCGCGGCAATATGTTTCCAGTTCGCGCTTTGCGATGCGCAGCAGAGGGCGGACCAGACGCAGGCCGGCATGGTTAGGCATATCGGAAAGGACCCGCATGCCGCGCAGTCCGCGAGCGCCACAGCCGCGGGCGATATTCATGAGAATAGTCTCGGCCTGGTCTTGCGCATGGTGACCGACGGCGACATATCGCGCCCCTTGCTCGCGCGCGACCTGGGCTAGAAAAGCATAGCGGGCGCGCCGCGCCGCCGCCTCAATGCCGATTCCCCATTTTGCCGACAGCTCGGTCACATCCGCATGACCAAGCGTGTACGGCAAGCGCCAGCGCTTTGCCAGACGAGCGACCAATTCCAGGTCCAACTGCCCGGCTTCGGCTCGAAGACCATGATTTAGCGAGGCGACATGCAGCTCAATTCCTAGCGCGTCTTTTGCGCGACGCAAGAGATGAAGCAGAGCCACTGAGTCGCTGCCACCCGAAACGCCGACAACGACCAACTCGCCGTCGTCGAATGCGTCGTGCTGCCTCAGCGTGTTCAAAACCGATTCCACAATCATCGCGTATAATGTTGCGAATCACCTCCGCTCACCGAATACAAAACAATCATAACCTGGCGTGGTCATCTTGTGAACGATGCGCGAATCGGTGCTATATTTGAGTGAAGCCATGGAAACAGTCTCCAGCGTTGAAGTAACGTTAAGTTTGGAAAATATTCGTTAATGTTGAACTATGATATAATGCGCGGCGTTCGCGTTTCGTCGAGGATTCATTAGTGCTTAGTCCCCTGGACTTCCTCTTCGGGCTGTTTTCGCTCGACATTGGCATTGACTTGGGTACCGCGTATACCTTGGTGTATGTACGTGGCAAAGGCATCGTCATCAACGAGCCCTCTTTCGTCGCAATCGACCGCAAGACCAGGGCGCCCATTGAAGTCGGCGCGCGCGCCAAAGAAATGTGGAGCAAGAATCCAAAAGATATCTTGATTGTTCGCCCGCTGCGCGATGGCGTTATCAGCGAGTACGAAATCACCGCTCGCATGTTGGACTATCTGATAAAGAAAGCGCACGAGCAAAGCTGGGTGCCTGTGCCCCGGCCGCGCGTGGTGGTGGGTATACCAAGCGGGGTCACCGAGGTCGAAAAACGGGCTGTCATCGAGGCGACGCTGGATGCCGGCGCCCGCGAAGCCCACCTCATTGAAGAACCGGTGGCGGCCGCCATCGGCGCCAACCTGCCAGTGCTGGAGACCCGCGGCAGCATGGTGGTGGACATCGGCGGCGGTACGACCGAAGTCGCGCTGTTTTCCCTGGGCGGCATAGTCATCAGCCGTTCGATTCGGGTGGCTGGCGACGAAATGGACGAAGACATCGTGCAGCACCTGCGCAACAAGCACAATTTGCTCATTGGGGAGCCGACAGCCGAAAAGGCGAAGATCGACATCGGCTCGGCTTTTCCCCTGCCGCAAGAGCGCACCTATATGGTGAAAGGCAGGAACCTGAACACTGGTTTGCCCGATTCCGTCGAGGTCAGTTCGATCGAAATCCGGGAAGCGATCGGCGGCTCCGTTAGCATCATCATTGACACGGTGAAGGACGCGCTTGACGATACACCGCCTGAATTGGTTGCCGACCTGATGGAAAGCGGGATCACCATTGCCGGTGGCGGCGGTCAACTGCGCGGCCTTGACGAACGCCTGCGCGAGGAAGTCAACATCCGCTCCTGGCTCGCCGATGACGCGATGACTTGCGTCGCCCGGGGCGCGGGCCGCGTTCTGGAAGATTACAACAATCTGCGCCGTCTACTCACCGGGCCCGAACGCGGCAGCACCCGGCATTAGCAAAGGGTCTAATTCGCTATTGGCGCCACAATGGCGGTTCCCCTCCCCCGCAGCAAGCGCATAACCGCGAAGGGGGCACTCGCAAAAGCTCAGGCTCAATCTGTGATAACATAATACAAACTTTGCTTGCAAGAGGTCATCAAGTTGCGAAACCTGCGCCAACCCAGCCGAATACTGGCGCTGATTCTAATGCTCAGCCTTTGCGGTGGCTTGGCCTTGCTCAGCCTCGCTGGCATATTGGCGCCGGCCGAAGCCGTGGTCGCCGCTCCGCTGAATGGGCTCTCTGGTCTGTTTAATCGCGTCTCGCTATCAATCAATGCAGCCTTTGAGGAACTCAACAGCCTGGGACAGCTGCGCGAGCGGATTGCCGCGCTGGAAGAGCAACTCGCCCGGCGCCAGGTCGAGTTGATCGAATTGCGCGAGGCGGCCAGCGACTACGTTCGGCTGCGGGATCTGCTCGCTTACACAGCGCCTTTGGAAGATCAGGAATTCTTGCCCGCAGACGTCATCGCCATCGAACAGACGGGGATCGCGCGCAGCGTCATCATCAACCGCGGAACGCGCGATGGCATCGCCGTTGGCATGCCGGTCACGACAGAATTGGGACTGGTGGGCAGAATCATTCGCGTCAGCGCCAACGCCGCGCAGGTGCAGCTAATCAACGACGAAAACAGCGCCGTTAGCTCCCGCTTGCAGACGACGCGGGCGCATGGCAGCATCATTGGGCAAGCTTCAGGCGTGCTGCGGCTCACGATGGTCGACCTGGACGAGGTGATTGAGCAAGGCGACCTCGTCATCACCTCGGGGCTGGGCGGTAATTTCCCGCCCGATATCGTGGTCGGCCAAGTGACGAGCGTGCGGCAATTCGAGTTCGAGCTCTTTCAAGAAGCGGAAGTTCGCAGCCTCTTTGACTTTGACACGCTTGAACTGGTGCTGGTCATCACCAGTTTTGAACCGATCGACCTGATGGTATTCGAGGAGACGGGCGAGAGTTGATATGGGCCGTTACTTGTCCATAGGCGTGTTGGGCTTGGCGGCGGCGCTTTCCGCCAGCTTTATCCCGCAATTCATCGCCTTCGTCGTCGCCTTGCTAAGCAATTTCACACCTGTTTTGAACAATTCGCGGGGGCATCCGAGCCTGGTGATGCTGCTGGTGATCTGCTGGTCCTTGCGCTCCAGCCTGGCGGACGGTTTCGTCTGGGCGCTTGTCGGCGGCATCTTGCTTGACTCGATGTCGTTCTTGCCGATAGGCACAACGTCGGCCGCGCTGGTCTTGATCGTCTTCGTCGTCAATGGCGTCGCGCAACAGCTTCTTCGTCTGCGCATTCTCTTTTTGCTGGCGATAACGGCGCTCGCAACTGTTTTCATGACGGCCTACACTGTCGTCGCACTGTTTTTGCTTGGCCATTCCTACGATGTCCCGGCCTTGATCCGTTTGATGCTCTTGCCGACTCTGATTTACAATCTCATTGCCGTACTACCTTTGTACGCCTTAGTCCGCTTGGCTCAGCGGCGGCTTGAGGGCGGCTTGCAGATCGCGCCTCATAGCTTGACCCTTGGCACGGAAATGGTTGGTCACGAATGAAATCCAACCGACTTGTTCCTTTTCAGACTTGGCGCTTGACTTTTTTTCAAGCGGTTATCTTTGCCGTATTCCTGATATTTGGCATCCGCATGTACGAATTGCAGGTGTTGCGGCATGAGGAATTCGAGGTTGCAGCGGACGGTCTTCGTTTCAAAGAGCTGCCCATTCCGGCCAGGCGCGGCGCGATTTTTGACCGCAATGACCAACGTCTGGCTTTTAACGTGCCAGCCTACAATGTGACCATCATTCCCGCCCAATTGCCGAGCGACGAAGAGGAAGAGCTCGACGTCTACAACCGATTGTCGGCATTGGTTGGCGTCCCGCCGACGCGCGAAATCGCCGAGCAATCGGGTCAATTCGTGCGCAGCATTCAAGACCTGGTCGAAGAAGGCGAGGGCATTGAGCCCTTCAGACCGGTCATCGTCGCTCGCGATGTCCCGCAGTTGACCGCGATGCAAATCCTGGAAGAACGCATATACATGCCCGGCGTCGATGTGGAACCGATCGCGGTTCGGGAATATCCAACAGGCGCTTTGACCACGCATATCATCGGATACATGGGACCGATCCCGGCAGAAGAAGCGGAAGAGCTGATAGCGCTAGGCTACAATCCCGCCTTTGACCGCATCGGTTACGAAGGCATAGAGCGCTACCTGGAAGCCCGTCTGGCGGGCCAGCGAGGCTCCATTCTCCGCGAAGTTGATGTCGCGGGCGAAGTGGTCAAAGTCGTCGGTCAGGTCGATCCGACGCCGGGGCAGAATGTGCGACTGACGATTGACAGCGATTTGCAGGCATTTGCCCGCCAGGCGCTGATTGATCAACTGGAGGAACTCAACAGGACGGCTGGGCGCGCCGTCTCGCAGCAAGGCGTCGTCATCGCTATGGATCCGCGCACCGGGGAAGTTCTCGCGCTGGTCAGCTATCCCAGCTATGACAATTCCCGTTTCGCCCGCGCAATTGACGTCGAGTACTTTTTGGAAATCGTCGCCGATCCGCTTTTTCCCCTCTTGGACAAGACAATCAAGGGCCAGTACCCGCCGGGCTCCGTGTGGAAGGTGATCACCGCCGCCGCCGTCTTGGAGGAGAAGGTCATTGATCCCGAAACGCTGCTGCTGGACGAGGGTCAACTGCTGGTGGAGAACCGCTATGCCCCGCTCGATCGCGCGGCCGCGCAGCGTTTCGTTTGCTGGCTCCGCAGCGGACACGGACGCGTCGACATGATCCGCGGCATCGCCTGGAGCTGCGATGTCTACTTCTACCAGATCGGCGGCGGGAATCCCAATCTTTCCTCACTGACCATTCGTCCGGGCGGCTTGGGCATTGACGATCTCTTCCGCTATGGCACCGCCTTCGGCATTGGCAGTGAATTAGGGATTGAACTCCCGTTCGAGAATCCCAATCGCATGCCCGATCCGGACTGGAAGCGCCGCAATCAAGGCGAGAGCTGGTCGACGGGTGATACCTATAACGCGGCATTCGGGCAAGGCTACGTCAATGTAACGCCCCTCCAGCTGATAGCGTCCGTCGCCGCCACCATCAACGGGGGCGTTCTCTATCAGCCGACGATAATCCGTGAATTCCTCGATGAGGAACGCCAGGTTATCGACGGATTCCAGCCGAAAGTATTGCGTACGATCAATCGCCAAATGATGAATCCCGGCGATAAACTGACCTTGCTTCTGCTAGAGGATATGCTGATGAAGGGCGAATCGAGCCTGGCCTGCGTATGCGAGCCCAATTCGGCCTGGTATGACCCGTTTCGCTGCGATCCGGAAGGGTATCGCAATACGGTCGACTTGAACCCTGACCCGGGCATTGAAGACTTGCAGACCTACCGCATTCACATCCCGCTTAACTACAGCTTTAACGGCTCCGTTTGCCAGCAAGTGAGATTTCGCACGGTAAACACTCCCTACATTCCGCCCTTTGTCACCGCGGGCACGCTTGATCTGGTGCGGGAAGGCATGCGTGAAGCGGTCATCGGCGAGGGCGGTACGGCGCAGCCAGCGACGCTGCCATTTGTCGAGGTCGCTGGCAAGACGGGCACAGCCGAATACTGCGATGACAATGCCTGGGCGCTGAATCTGTGCGTCCCGGGTCAGTGGCCAGCGCACGCCTGGTACACCGGTTACGCGCCCTACGATGATCCAGAGGTCATCATCCTTGCCTTTGTCTACAACGGCGGCGAGGGTTCGCAGGTTGCGCTGCCGATTGTGCGCCGAACCATGGCCGAGTATTTCCGCTTAAAGGTTGAGCGCGACGGCAGGCCCTTGAACGCCTCGGCATTGGCAAGCGAGGCTTAACGTGCGGCGACTCTCAACCGAGCAGCGGCTACTGCTTCGAAAGTGGTTTCCGGCGGGCTTTTCTGCCGCGATCGCCTGGCTGCTGATGGTCATCGTTGGCGAAACGCCGATCGCGCGCGCGTCTGGCTTGGCGCTCGCCATTTTTGGCGTGACGGCTGGTATGCGCCAGATGGGATTCGTCGCCTCAATCGCCGGTGGCTTAACGCTGGCGCTTTGCCCGGTCTTCTGGTCACAGACGGGCGGCGGTCAATCGCAGCCGACGACAATTGTTCTCGCCACCGGCGCCGCCGGATTGGCGATGCTGGCTGCGTCTCGCCTGCTCAAGCGCAGCGACCTGGGCATTGCTTCGGGCATTGTCCTCTTCCTGGTGATATTTTGGAGCCAGATCGGTACCGCCCAAAGTCTTCGCCTGACCGGACTGGTAACCGCCTGGCTGCTTTACTTGCTGGTTGACATGATATTGCTCACCAATCCGCGACCCGGTATTCAGCCAGCGCAGAATCCAAAGACCTGGCATACCGCTGGCCTCTTGTTTCTATTCGCCGTCGGCGCCATCAACGATCCACTGGTCACCTTGCTCGCGCCGGCGCTGTTGCTGGCTCTGTTTTTATCGTATGCCAGGCTTCCCGCGTTTTATTGGCTGGGCATTCTTGCCATCATCGCCTTTGGCAGCTATCTGCTCGTTCGCGCCTACGTCTTGCCCCAGCCTACTCCGCTCGAGATTTGGGGCTGGAGGGCGGCGGCGAGTTGGATTGAATTGGGTCAGTTGGTGATCGCCCAGTTCAGCCTCTTTGGCATCGTGCTCGGCGTCATTGGCGTGGCGCGCCTGTCTCGTTGGTATCCGCCGCTGGGCACCGTGACCATGATCGCGTACGCCGCCTACATTTGCTTCGGCTTGACATATCGTGGCAACCATCGTGAAGTCCTGCTCATACCGCTGTTCATCATCCAGGTCATGTGGATGACTTACGCCGTCAACACCATCGGCCAATGGGTCAACAAGTCGCTTGGGGACGAATCGGGCCGCTGGATTCATATCGTTTCGTCATTCTACTTTGTGCTCCCGGCATTACTGTTGCTGGAAATCTTGCGAAGTTGAGTCAACTGATGCGCATTGCCCGGGCGCCTCGGGCCAGCAAACTGAGTCCCATTCCGTAGGACTTTAGTGGGTTTTTCCTTATCGCGGCCGCAGGCGCGAAATCCAAAAGCGAGTATATTAAAGGCAGCGCAGTTAGCAACGCAATTCGCCCAAGCGGACACGACCCAACATGCAAGAAGAACTCGTTGCCATCAAAGGCGTTAACGACGGCTTGTTGATATCGCTTAGCGCGACCGAAAGCTGGCAATCGGTAACCGATCAGCTTGCCGCGCGAATAGACGAGAAGGCGCAATTCTACGCCGGCGCCAACATCACCGTCGAGCTCGGCGAGCGACCGGTGCCCAAGTATGAGCTCAGTTCCCTGAAGGCTCTGCTCGAGCGCCGCGGCTTGACGCTGTCGCTGGTGCGAAGCGAAAGCAACACGACGCAGATTTCGGCTGCTTCGCTGGATGTGCCGACGGATAACAACCACGCCTCCCCCAAAGGGCCCGTGCCGGCGCAGCAAGAGACCGCCCCGGTGAATCCCGAAGAAACCGGGACGCATGGCGTTCTATTCCGCCGCACACTGCGCTCGGGCCGCACGATCCACAGCGAGGGCCACGTCATTGTCGTCGGCGACGTAAATCCGGGCGCGAAAGTGATTGCGGCGGGCGACATCGTCATCTGGGGAAAACTGCGCGGCTACGTTCATGCAGGCGCGGGCGGCGATGAATCCGCCATCGTCTGCGCCTTGGAAATGAGCCCCAGCCAGTTGCGCATCGCCGAATACTTTGTCACTTCTCCAGCGGGCAAACGCAGGAAGATTAAGCCGGAAGTCGCTCTCGTGCGCGGCAATCAGATCATCGTGGAATCTCGAGAGTAGGCCGAGAAAGGACGCCGAATGGGAGGGAAAGTCGTAACGATATCGTCGGGGAAAGGCGGCGTGGGCAAGACGACCGCCACCGCCAACCTTGGGATATCCTTGGCGAGCTTAGGCAAGAAAGTTGTCGTCATAGACGCCGATATCGGCTTGCGCAATCTTGATGTCATTATGGGTTTGGAAAACCGCATCGTGTACGACCTCGTCGATATCGTCGAGGGCAGGAGCAAACTTCGCCAGGCGATGATCAAGCACAAGAAGTTCGATGATCTATTCCTCATCCCCGCCGCGCAGACGCGAGACAAGATGGCCGTCAGCCCGGAAGACATGGTGAAACTGACCAACGAGCTTCGAGAAGACTTTGACTACGTCTTGATCGATTCCCCGGCTGGCATTGAGCGTGGCTTTCGCAACGCGCTGGAGCCAGCCGATGAAGTTCTGATCGTGACCAATCCGGAGGTCTCCGCCGTGCGCGATGCCGACCGCATCATCGGCTTGATCGAGGCGGCCGACAAAGGACCGGGCAAGCTGATCATCAACCGCCTGAAAACAGATTTGGTCAAAAAGGGCGAAATGCTCTCCTCGGAAGATGTTTTCGATATCCTGGGCTTGACGATCATCGGAATCATCCCCGAAGACGAACTGGTCTTATCGGCGTCCAACAGCGGGGTCCCAGTTACGCTCAACATGCAATCCAAAGCCGGCATGGCTTTCAACAATGTCGCCAGACGCGTCATCGGTGAAGATGTGCCCTTTATGAATCTAGACGAAAACCCCGGCATTCTTCAAAGACTCGTCGGGCTACTCAATGGTCGGTAGGCGCCGCAGCCAGAACGGAATCAAGACCAACGTGTACCAGCAAAGGAATCTCTCATGACCAACCTATTGAGCCGTCTGTTCGGGCGAGCGAGAAAAGGCAGCGGCGCCACCGCGAAGGACAGGCTGCGCTTTGTCCTGCAGCACGATCGGATCAATCTGCCACCCGAGCGCATGGACGAGATGAAACGAGAGATCCTGGCAGTAATCGTCAAGTATCTCGTCGTTGACCAGGACCTGGTGGAGATTGACCTGGAACAGCGAGACCGAACGCATAGCAAGCTGACGGCCGAAATCCCGGTCGCCATCCATACGCCGTCCGCAGCGAAACAGGCGGTCCAGAATACGGTGGCGGCTCCCGAAGGCGCGGGCGCCAACGGAGCGAACAGCGGCGCCGATGCCGACGCGGCGGAAGATGACAATTCTGCCGAACCCGACGAGGCGAATGCGCCGAAAGCATCCAAAGACGAGAAAGCCGACGAGCGCAACAATGACCAATCGGAAGCGGACGAACGGAAATCATAGCTGACTTTAAGCTGTCTGGCTGCCATAGGCCCGCCTGTTGGCCCGCAATCTTTGCCAACCCCAGCCTTCAGTAGACAATTGCAGGCGGAGTTCCGCGCTTTACATCTGACCTTGCTTTGGCAAATCCATTCTCAATATAATGTGCTTGTGATTGGATCTAAGAAGCGATCCGCATGATTGAGAGCGTCAGCGTCTGGCGTCGGTTTGACTATATCTTGTTCGCCGCCACCTTGGTGCTCGTCGTATTCGGCATCTTGATGATCGCGAGCGCGACGCAGGATGCCATCGACGATGACATCATTCGGCGCGTGGACGACCAGACCAACTTCGCCATTATCGGCTTCATCGTCGCGATCATCATGGCGACCATCGATTATCGCCTGCTGGGCAGCCTGAGTCCCTGGCTTTACGCAGCCATCGTGACGGTGCTGGTGGTTGTGGTCGCTTTTGGCGTAGAAGGGGCGGGCGGCGCCAAGCGCTGGCTGAATATCGGCATCCGAATCCAGCCTTCCGAAATTGGCAAGATCATCCTGATCATCACGCTCTCGCAGTATATCTCTGAACGCTATCTCGAACTGGGCAAACTCTCCACTGTGTTTCGCACGATAATTCACGTGGCGATTCCGTCCGCTTTGATTTTCGTCCAGCCGGACTTGGGCACCACCATCGTATTTCTGGTGATTTGGGCGGTTATCGTCTGGTCGGCTGGCTTAAGGCTGCGGCATATTGCCCTTTTCCTGCTCACACTGATGGTGGCTCTGCCGATCATCTTCCCGCTGCTGCCGGGATACCAGCAATTGCGCGTGCAGACCTTTATCAACCCGGAGCAGGATCCCGACGCCAACTACAATATCAATCAGGCGCGCATCAGCATCGGCTCGGGCGGCATCCTGGGCAAGGGCTACGCGGTTGGTCCCCAGAATACGGGCCGCTTCCTGCGCGTGCGCCACACCGACTTCATCTTCAGTGTCATCGCGCACGAATTTGGCATGGTCGGGGGCCTCGCCGTACTTGCGATGTTCGCCCTGGTATTATCGCGTATTTTGAAGGGCGCGCGTGAAGCCAGCGATCCCCTCGGCAGCATGATCTGTTACGGCGTGGCCGCCATGATATTCTTCCAGACCACCGTATCCATCGGCATGAACCTCAACCTGATGCCCGTCACCGGCTTGACCCTGCCCTTCGTCAGTTCCGGCGGCACATCGTTGCTGTTCACCATGGTGGGCATTGGCCTGGTCGAAAGCGTGATCGTTCGGCGGCGGCGCATCATCATTTGACCCAAATGGATGCTGCATAAGAGACCAAAAGAGCTAGCCAATCGTAGGAGAGTGCGAATTGACCATGCCATCCGTCCGACCAGTGCGCACCCGTTACGCCCCCAGCCCGACGGGACCCCAGCATATCGGCGGCATCCGCTCGGCGCTGTTCGCCTGGCTTTACGCCCGTCGCCATGGCGGGCAATTCATCCTGCGCATTGAAGATACCGATCGCAAGCGAACCGTTCCCGGCTCGGTAAACATGATCCTCGAGGCATTTGACTGGCTGGGCATGGACATCGACGAGGGTCCCCGCGAGGGCGGCGCCCTTGGACCCTATGTGCAGTCGGAGCGCCTTGAACTGTATCAGACCTGGGCGAAGTGGCTAGTCGAAAATGGCTGCGCTTACAAGTGCTTCGCGACCGCCGAGGAACTCGCCGAAATGCGGAAGGCGGGCGGCGGCTACGACCGACGATATCGCGCGATATCCGCCGCCGAAACGGCCGATATGGAAGCGCGGGGCCTGCCATATGTCATTCGCTTCAAGATGCCCTTGACCGGGGCGACCGTTGGCTATGACATGATCCGCGGCGAAGTCGAATTTGCCAATGATCAATTGCAGGATGCGGTCCTGCTGAAATCGGACGGTTACCCTACTTATCATCTCGCGCATATCGTTGACGACTATCACATGCGGATTTCGCATGTTACGCGCGCGGTGGAATGGCTGCCCTCCTTCCCCCTGCACATCCAAATCTGGAAGGCGCTCGGTTGGGAGATGCCGCAATTCGCGCATTTGCCTGTGCTGTTGAATCCAAATGGCAAGGGCAAGCTCAGCAAGCGCAAAGAACAATTCGCCGATGCCGATGGCAGAAGCGTCCCCGTTCTCGTCCACGAATTCATTGAGGCCGGTTATCTGCCGGCGGCGGTGATGAACTTCCTTAGCAATATCGGCTGGAATTACGGCAACAACGAGGAAATCTTTTCCGCCGCCCAAGCGATTAAGCGTTTTGATCTCAAGGACGTTAACCCAGCCAATAGCGCCTACCCAATCGCCAAACTGGATTGGTTGAACAGCCAGTACATCCAGCGCGCGGATGTGGCGGAACTCTGTCAGTTGCTGAAGCCCATACTGGAAAAGGCGGGCTATAGGGTTGATGAAGCCCGCTTGGGGCGAGTCGTCCCCTTGCTGCATGTCCGGCTGAAGTCTTTGCATGATGTCGTGCCAATGGCGGGGTTCTTCTTCGCCGATTGGGCCGCATTCGAAGCGCCGCCCGCCGAGATTCTCATTCAGCGAAAAATGGACATCAAGGGCACAGCAGATATCTTGCGCGGTTCGATCCCGCAATTGCGGCGACTCGAAACATTCGAAGCCGACATTCAGCACGCGGCGATGCGCGAATTCGCCAAGGCAACCGGCTACAAGAATGGCCAGGTTTTTGGCTCCATTAGAGCCGCCGTGACCGGACAGAAAGTTTCCCCGCCGACCTTCGAAACGATGGAGGTGCTGGGCAAGCAGGAATCCATCCGCCGGATTGAACTCGCTTTGCGATCTCTGAACGCTGAGCCGGCATGACGATTCACGCCCCTGACAGGCCGCCAAGCTCGACCGCAACGGCGCGCGAGACTTGTATTCAAACTCTGGGCATGTTACGATATTTGCCTAGGATTGGGAGATAGTTTAATCGGCAAAACAGCGGACTCTGGATCCGCCATTCCTGGTTCGAGTCCAGGTCTCCCAGAAAGCGTGAGGTCCGTCCTTAGTCATCGGACCTTTCTTCTTGGCAAGGTCTGCAATTCGATTCGCGCCCTCTAAGAGACGGACAGAACGACAAGCTCGACCCACTTGCGAAACTCTTCGTGCTGCGCGTTGTAAAGCAGGCGCGTTCTAAGCGGCAGCGCCAGCCACATGTACGAGAGTTTCCGCCTTTCTTCGCGTGTCGTGCGATCGACAATTTCGCGATACCAGTAGGGAAATCGCAAGAATATATGCGGGTGGTTCAGAATACTGTCTTTGATGCGCCAATAGAGCATCACGAAAAGGACAAAACAGAACACCCCTATCAATATGAGGAAGGACGACGGCACCAATACGATGAACAATAGATATGCCAGGACGCCGCCCCAGGCGAAGGATTCAAACAGCGGACTAAATCCCACTTCATCGCCATAGCGCTGAAAAGCCGTAAGAATAGGTTCCTTGTAGAAACCCAGGGTCACCAGACAGGCGCGCAAAAACAGCACCGTGGCCGCCAACATGAAAACTGGCAATATCGTAGCCATCGACCTATCCCATTATCTTGCTGACCCGACGTATTGCGAGCATTGAAGTAGGCTTCTCCATCACGCTAGCTCGTCTCCTTATTCGTAACCCTGCGGAAGCCATGACGCAGATCGCCCGGGATGCGCGCGGCGACGGCGGAATCGGGATATGGCGTGCATGGCAATGGTATGGCCCAGCATTGGTTCATGCCAATCGGGACATGGAGAATTAAGCCGTCCTCAGTTTCGTATCGGTCGTATTCCGGCAGGAAGGGCGCGTGAAAACCGCCGGTAGATCCGGCCGGCACCAGGATTTCTTCGTGCCTGATAATCAGAAACGCGACGTAAGCCAGACTGATCAAAATGAAAGCGAACACAGCTAGCACCCGTCGACGCCAGCCAACCCAGCGCCATGACAGTATCGCCATCGTGATTGACAGAGCGGCGAAACTCCAGAGAATATAGCGCACATACTTGTCCTCCGGCACCGTGACAAACCAGAATACCAGCATGATCATCATCGGCAGCAGCGCCCACCAAGGTAAGGACGGCGCCTGGCGCGCTGGCTGCTTCTTCCGTATTCCATAAAGATAAAGGGCCAGCCCAACTACGGACACGAAGGTCGGCATTGCGGTTGGGAAAATGTTGCCGGCGAACTCTCGCAGCCAGGGACCCAGCCATTCCCAGGATGACAGCACGGCATCGGGATCGCCGCCTCTGAGGCGCGTGTTGGTGGCAAGCGTTCGCTGCCGGACTTCGACTTGATCGAGCGGTATCGCCCAATCGACATTGAACCTGCCAATCGATTGGGGGTAGGCAACATAGCCGCTGGTAATAACACCGCGCGCCATCCAAGGGAGCAAGAGCGTCAATCCGACCGCAAATACCAGCGCAACTGTACGTTGAGTGCGCCGAGCCCCGGAGCGCATTCCACCGCGCCGCAGCCAAACAGCGACGGCAAGCATGGCGGTTGCCAATCCGTACACAATAAAACTCTGCTTCACGGTGAAGCCGGTCAAGATAATAATCGCCAGTCGATAAACGAGATAATCGCGCGAGCCGCTGTTCGGGCGCCAATACTGTAGAAAATCAAGCAGATAGATCATGGTCATGAATCCGACAAGATCTACCACAGTATCAGTCAAGAAGTGCGTGATGCCGCCAAAACGCACCGTCTGAAACATGATGAATGGGATCGTCGCCGACGCGAACACGCGGGACCAACGCGCCTCCTCCGCCGTCTGCGAGCGCAAGAGTTGGAACGCCGCGCCAAGGGCATAGGCCAGGTATACCGTCAATAATAGGCCCGTTGCAATATATACAGATCGACCGGACCAGATAGATGTATCCAACAAGGCATCATACAGATAGACCGAGTGATTAAACGCCAACGATGAAAACAAGTTTCCCAAGCCTGGAATGATGGGGAAGGTATCTATCCAAGTCACGGCCTGAATATCGCGAAAACCGGTGTCGTACTTAATCGGCATGCCGAGCGCCCGATTGGACATCCAAAGCGCCAGCAAGCCAAATGCAAGCAGAAACATCCTGTCGCGCAACAGACGACCAACCAGGTCCACAAGGCTTTGACGCCGCAAGATGAGCAAGAGCGCCGCGAAAAAGGCAAAAGACAGCGCGAGCGCGTCATTCACCGGAAAAACAAAATGCCAGAATTGCATAATTCCCAGCGCGAGCGCCCAGCCAAGCCAGAAGCTGTCAAACCAAACCCAGCCGGACGCCAGTGGCTTGCCCAGCGCAAGCAAGACAGCCAAGCCTAAGCCGCTGAACAGCAGGAACAGCAGCAGCCAAGTCAGCAGAACACTGCCCATTGGTGGAATAAGATCCAACATTTGCACGCTACCTGTGTATCTGCCAAAATAAGGCAGCATCGACGCGCAGAATCTCCATTATAATGACAGAAGTGTCATCACGCGATTATCATATTGATCCGCTGCAGTGCGTGTTGCCGCCATACTTTTAGGCAGTTTTGCCATGCTCTCGATCCCTTTCAATGAGTACAGCGAAGGACCAAGGCAGGCCTTCGTCAATCGCGCCGATGCCGAGCTCATCGCCGAGACTATGGTTGCCTTCGCCAACACCGAAGGCGGGACAATAATCATCGGTCTTCAAGCCGACGGCGAGATCCCAACTCTTGCGTCTGACAACCACGACATTGGCCGCCTGTTGCGTCTTGCCGATGATCTCTATAATCCGCCGGTCGTCCGTGAAAACTGGGAAGAGATTGTGCTCGAGCCGCCCCAGCAGCTGTTAGACAAGCCGGCCGCCAGCGGCAATGGCGGCATCTCTGGCGCAGCCCTCCGCGGTCAGGCGCCGGCATACGCCATTCGCGTGCCGCGCAGCACTGAGTTGCACGCCCTCGCCGATGGACGCGTTTTGATACGGAGCGGAAAAGTCAATCGTCCGTTGGGCGGGCAAGAGATTCAGCGGTTGGCCAGCGCGAAGAACACCGGCGACTTCGAAAGCGAGGCAGTCCCCGGGGCCACCATCGAGGACTTTAGCCGCGCGATGATCGACGAATATCTGGAGAAGCGCGCGGAACGCACCAAACGGCCTTATAGCGGCGAGGTCAATCGCATGCTGGCTGAGGTCGGCGCGATCACAGCGGATGGCAAACCGACGGTCTGCGGACTCTTGCTGTTCAGCGAGTATCCGCAGCGCTGGCTGCCACAAAGCGGCGTCGTATTCGCCAAGTTTGTTGGCAAGACACCACGGGGTGAAAGCGGGCTGGCCGGTTACTCACGCCGCGAAGAACTGATCGGTCCAGTTCCACGCCTGATCGAAGCGACCTGGAATCTGGTATGGAGCGAAATGGCGATCAGCGCTGTGGTCAAGGGGCTTGAGCGCGAAGAAACCTTCGAATATCCGCAATTTGCCGTGCGCGAGGCGCTGGTCAACGCGATCTGCCATCGCGATTATCGGTTGCGCGGGCGGCGCATTGAAGTGCGTATGTTTTCCGACCGCCTCGAGGTGATTTCGCCCGGTGGCTTGCCCGGCTTTATCACAGTTGAGAACATCAAAGACGAGCACTTTTCCCGCAATCCGCGATTGGTCGGCGGATTATTCCATTGGGGATACATTGAAGAACTGGGCCTCGGCATTGACCGCATGATGGAAGTGATGGAGCAAGCCGGTCACTCCCCACCCAGATTCGACGCCCGCCCCTATAGCTTTGCCGTCGCCTTGCACAACGAACGCACGCAGCCGGAAGTGCCCGAATGGTCGCGGGATACGAATCACCGGCAGACGCGCGCCCTGCAATACATCCGAGAAACCGGCTCGATAACGAATCGCGAATATCGCGGCTTGATACAGTCGGTATCGGCCGAGACCTTGCGTCTGGATCTTGCAGACCTGGTAGAAAAAGGAATCCTCACACGAATCGGCGCCAAGAAGGGCACCTATTACGTGCTTAGAGAATAGGTCTTGTGAAATAAAATAGAGCGCCAGACTCGGCGCCCATTTGCTTCAATTCCGGTATATCCCGCTCTAGCGGCGACGCTCCTTGAGCCGAGCGGATTTCCCCCGGCGATCGCGCAGATAATAAAGTTGGGCGCGCCGCACCTTCGCCCGCCGCAGAATCTCAACCTTTTCGACGCGCGGGCTGCGCAGGAGGAAGGTCCGCTCAACGCCGACGCCGTGGCTGGCGATCCGCCGGACGGTGAAATTCGCTTCGTTACCGCCCTTGCGCGCCCGTATCACAACGCCCTGGAATACTTGCACGCGTTCGCGCGCGCCTTCCACGATCCGCACATGAACTTTTACGGTGTCGCCGGACTCGATGCTCGGATGCTTGTGATTCTCGGCGACCAGCGCCTCCACCAACTCCTGGCTCATGGCTGCGTTCCTTCCACAAAAATACGCCCGAAGGCGTAAGATGTCTTCCTGAATAGCAGGCATTTTAGCACAGAATCAGCGTGGCCTTCAAGGGTATCCGCTTGTGACTTTGGCGGCAGGAGAAGCGTGCCCGGAATGCGAAACTGTGAAATGGCTTTCCGCTTCTATGGGGTTTGCAACACTTGCCCCGCGTCCAGCGAATCTACGTCAGTGATATCGTTGAGCTCGGCCAAAACATCGACGGTGGTGCCGAGCGCGATAGCGATCCCATAGAGCGTATCGTTCTGCTGCACCGTATAGGAACCACCAAGGGTCGATATCGGGGCCGACTGAATGCTGAATTCAGCTTCCGCATCTGTTTGTGCGTTACCCAGGAGCGTGGTCTGCGCCTGCTCAACCAGGGTGTCGCGCGTGTCGGCTTCGGCCAGTTCAAGCTCAGCCGTCGCTGGAATCAATGCCGGGGCTTGCGTTGGCGCGGGTATGGAGGTCGGGGGCGGTATGAAGCCGGTCGTTCCGCATTTTGGAATCGTAATATGTTGGCCGACGGCAATCCGATCGGGATTGTCGATGGCGCTCGCTTTCGCGATCTCATCAACCGTCACGCCATAAGCTAGCGACAGTTGATACAGGGTATCTCCAGCGCGAATCTCATGCACGCAATCTTCGCCGGGCGGAATAGTGGCTCGCGCAGGCGGAATCGCTGTCGCCTGTATCGATGATCCCGCGACTTCCTGAGCGCCTGTTGACGTTCCCTCAAGAGCGGCCGGCTGAGTTTGCAAGGCAATCAGCGCGGTAGCCGTCAGCGCGAATTGGTCGGCTTCCTGTTCCGTCGAAGCCGGTTCCGCGGTGGCAGTCGGCGGCGCGGGACTTGGCTCCGCTTCTTCGGCCGGCGTCGGCGAGGAAACCTGGCGCGCTACCGGCTGCTGCTGAATCACTTCGGATGTATCGCGAAAACATCCTGTCAGCAACAGCGACATCATAGCAAGCAAAGCAATGAGCAGATCGCGTCGATGGCGCTCAATCATCGGTCGGCAACTCCCTATGGCAAGGCTGTCGGCGCATCGTCGTGTTTTCTCTTCAGGCGCTTCACCGTCAATCATCGGTATTTCAAGAGCCGAGTTCGACTCAAGCCGCCTTACGCTGTTCATTATAGGTAGAGTGGAGATTATGGACAAACGAGATTGCGACAGGCTTCGCAATAATCTGAAAGTCGAGGGCGCTGCAAGGGGCGGCCGCCCGTCAGGCTATCATGCCGGCCGATAAACCCAGCAGGATGAGCGCGCCGGCAGCGATTCGGTAGCAACCGAAGGCGGCGAAGCTGCGGCGAGAAATAAAACGCAACAGCAAATCGATAGCCAGCCAACTGAAAATGCCTGATAACGCCGCTCCCAGAATCAACAGCAGAAGCTGTTCCGTACCCAGCGAATCGGCCGTCGTAACGAACTTGTAAAGCGTCGCGCTGCCCAGAAGCGGTATCGCCAGAAAAAACGAAAACTCGGTCGCGGCTCGGCGGCTCAAGCCGGCCAGCATGCCACCTACAATTGAGCTGCCCGAACGCGACATGCCGGGGATAAGCGCGAGCACTTGCACCAGACCGATGAGCGCCGCCTGACGAAGGCTCACTTTGCCAAGCTCAAACGGTCCGTCTGCGAAGCCGTCCTGGAAGCGGGGCAGCCGCTCAACCAATAGGATTGCGATTCCGCCAAAAATCAGCGACGCGGCCACCACGTGGGGAGAGAAAAACAGAGCCTCGATTTCATGCTGATATATGATGCCAAGAGAGGCCACGGGCACACTAGCCAGCGCTATTCCAAGCCAAAACCGACGCGCTGCCGAGGACGATCGCAAGAGCAGAATCCGGTCGCCCAGTAGCCTTCTATAGTAGACAAGCACCGCCGCCACCGCGCCGATCTGTATGAAGATCTCAAAAATCGGCGGAAGCAAGGCGTCAAACCTGAGCACAGCCGCGCCGACGATAAGGTGCCCGGTCGATGAAACCGGCAGAAACTCAGTGACGCCTTGAATCAGCGACAAAATGGCAACTTTGAAAATGTCTTCCATTATGCAGTCATCATGCTAGCGAGCGGCTATATGGATTGCCCAACTGACTACAGCAGGGCGAAAAGTCGATTACCCACAAATAAACCGATGACAACGCCGAACAAACAGCCACCATTGTTCAATAGGAGATTCAACAATAGCAATGTCCAGTCGCCCCCCTGCATCAAGGCGACGCTTTCGTTGGCGAATGTAGAGAAGGTCGTGAAGGCGCCGAAGAATCCAGCGCCGACCAACAGGCGCAATGCCGGCGACATCCCGGTTCTTGCGCTAATCCAGGCACCGAAAATGGCGAGCCCAAACGACCCAATCACATTTACCAGGAAGGTCCCGTATGGGAAGGGACCCCAGCGCGGCGCCAGATAGCTATTGACCCAAAGCGAAAGCGCGTAACGCGCGTTGGCGCCGAAAAACCCGCCCAATCCTACATAAATCAGACTTTCCATCGTTGGCTCCCGCCGTAGACTGTATTGATTTTGGCTTCGCCGCTAAACAGCCTCATTGTGGCACGGTCGCGCCTAAGGACCATATGCCGGCGGCCTTCAGCGTTTCCGCCGTGCATCGTTTCTTGTTCTACAGTACACTAACCTATCGCAATAGGAACCGATCATGGAATACGTCAAGCTCATTGGCAGCAACCGCGACTTCGCCAAATTGTGGGCGGCACAGCTCGTAAGCCTTCTCGGCGATTGGTTCAGCACCATTGTCATCTCCGCGCTCATTGTGTCCTATACGGAAGAGACCGGTTACCAGGGCGTCGCCGTCAGCGCATTCCTCATCGCCCGCCTGATCCCGCCGCTGTTAATGCGTCCGCTCGCTGGCGTGCTGGCCGATCGCTTTGACCGCAAACGGCTGTTGATCGCCAGTGATATTTTACGCGCCCTTGCCGTTCTTGGCTTGCTGTTCACCACGCAAGGTCCGGAATACTTGCCGTTGATCTATGTATTCATCGTCATTCAGTTTCTAGTATCGTCCATCTTTGAACCGGCACGCAATGCAATCATGCCGAGCATCCTCTATCGTCATCAACTCGTCATCGGGAACACGCTCAGCAGCGTGACCTGGTCGGCGATGCTGGCGATCGGGGCGATCACCGGCGGCCTCGTCGCCGAGCTCCTGGGTATACAAGCCGCCCTTCTGATTGACGCGCTGACCTTTGTCGTCTCGGCTCTGCTGGTCATCACGATCGTGATCCCGGAGACGCCGCGCTCTGAGCTTGGGCGAGAGATTCGCAAAGTCAAAGAAAAGTCGCAACGCACCTTTGTGGACGGGATCCGTTTTCTGCTGAAACATCCCCGAGCGGCAGCGCCCCTTCTCGTCAAGATGGGATTGAGCGTCACCAGCTCCGACACCGTGCTGATAATCTATGGCACGCAGGTCTTCGTTTTGGGCGACCAGGGCATCACCTCGATGGCGATCCTTTGGGCTGCCTTTGGCTTCGGCGCCATCATCGGACCGTTCATTACCAACCATTTCAGCGATGGTTCGGTCCGCGTCTTGCGCCGGCTGATCATCATCGGCTTCATCCTGATGACGCTTGGCTGGCTGCTTTGGGGGCTGGCGCCTTCGCTAGAATTCCTGGTGTTTGCCGTTGTAGTCCGCGCCATGGGCGGTTCAATCAACTGGACTTACAGTTCGGTTATCATTCAGCAGGTTGTGCCTGATGAATACTTGGGGCGCGCTTTCTCGCTGGACTTCGCCGGTTTTGAACTGGTGCAAAGCATCGGCATTGTCGTCATTGGTGTCTTGATCGACGCGGCGGGAAACCAAAGCATTCAGGCAATCGTATTTGGCGCGGCGCTGGTGTCGCTGGCGCCTCTGCTCGTCTGGGCGCGGACTGTGCAATGGCTGGAAAAACGAGAGTCGCATACGCTGTCCGTCTCACCCGAACTGGCAACCGGAGGTTGATATGACAAGCTTTCAATACGATTCTGCGATCATCGAGAATTACCCCAATCTGGTTGCCGGCGTCATTGTCGCGCGCGGGATGAGCAATGGCCGGTCTCCGGATGCGCTGCGCGAGCTCTATTTGGCGGAGCAGGAAACGATCAAGGGGCGAATCGGCAGGACGCCACTGAGCGAGCTGCCGACGCTTGGCGCCTGGCGGCGGGCGATCAGCGCATTCGGCGTCTCCCCAACCAAATATCGAAGCGCCGCCGAGTCGCTGCTGCGCCGGCTGACCAAAAAAGGCGATATCCCAAATATCAACACGCTGGTCGATATCGGCAATCTGGTCAGCATCCGCTACGGTCTGCCCGTCGCCATCTTCGATACGCGCCAGATCGAGCTGCCGATCACCGTGCGCTATGCCGATGGCAGCGAGCATTTCACCGACCTGGGCAGCGACAAAATCGTCCATCCTGAGCCGAGTGAAGTGATCTTCTCTGACAAAAAGCACATGGTGGTGGCGCGGCGATGGTGTTGGCGTCAGAGCGCGACCAGCGCCTCCAGCGAATCCACAACCGACGCCGTCATCACAGTCGAAGCGCATCACGACGAGGGGCCGGCGGATATCGAATGCGGCCTAGCCGACCTGAAGAAGCTGCTGGCTGAATATGCCGGCGGAAGTTTCGACGCCGCCATGCTCAATGGCGACAATCCAGCCATTTAGGCCGGGCGCAGACGGCCGCTAAGCACTGGCGGGATCTGCGTTAACTTCAGCCAACTTAATCTTTGGGATGCGGCGGCGTCATCTTTGGTGAAGGCGGGCTCCAGCAAGCCATCCAATGTAAAGCCGGCAGCAAAGGCAGCGCCAAGCAAGTCTCCCAATGTCCGATGATAGTAATAATGCGGCGCCGGTTCGCCGGGCGCTCCCGCACCCTTCACCGGCGGCAAATCAAGATAGGCACGTATTTTGACCGCATAATGATCGCTGACGACGCCAGCGCGATCTTCTTTCTCCTGCACAAAGATCGGATTGTTGGAGTTGAAAGCCGGATGCTGCGTGGCAAATACGAAGCGCCCGCCCTTCCGCAACAGGCGAGCCGCCGCGCGAAACAGCGGATCAATCGTCGGGATATCCATAAGCGACATCGTACAGGTGATGGCGTCAAATCGGCCCGCGCCCAGCGCCAGCATTGCCGTTTCGTTGGTGGCGTCAAGCTTGTGATACTCGACGCTGGTTCCGTCTGCAGGGCGCCGCGCTTTCGCTAGCCGAATCATCTCTTCGCTAAAATCGAAAGCGGTGACCAGCGCTCCTTCTCCAGCCAGCCGCCGCGCCAGCGCGCCATTGCCACAGCCGATATCCAGCACAGCTTCGCCCGGTCGCAAGTCCAGCAACTGGAGCACAGTCGGTTCAATTAAGCGCCGATGAAACTGGTTGCCAAAATCGCCATGCAACTCATCCCAGAATTGCGCCTTCCGGTTCCACAATGCGCGCCCTTCTTGGTTGAGCCGCCCGATGTCCAATTTCGCCCTCCTTCACTAATGATCGCCCAGTTATTTTATGGTGACAGCGCCAAACGAAACAGAGGCCTTCACCCGCTGCCGGGCGTAGCGACCGCGATCGTTCCTCGCGAACCCGCCGCTACCGACATATAATCTAGGGCGTCGGATCTGCCGGACGACGACTCTATGCTGAGCGCGGAAGAAATCATCCTGTATGCGATAGTCGGCATTCTGGTCGGCTTGTCCAAGGGCGGGCTTGGCGGGCCCGTTCCGGTCGCGCTGACGGTGCCGCTGATGACCTTGCTCATCGAGCCGCAGATCGCCGTCGCGTTAGTGCTGCCACTGCTCATATTCGCCGATGCCTTCGCCCTTTACTTCTATTGGCGGCAATGGGATCGCCACTATATCGTCTTGATGATGGCGCCCGGTTTGGTCGGCGTTGCGCTCGGCGCGCTCGTGCTGGACGTCATAGACGCCACGACGCTCAAGCGCGTCATCGGCAGCCTGACCCTGCTGGCTTTAGCCTTCAAGATCGCCAGCGATCGCCTGGCATCGCTCGCTTATCAGCCGCGAACCTGGCACGGCTATTTCGCCGGCTGGGCTTCCGGATTCGGCTCCACGCTGGCCAACGTTGGCGCGCCGCCCTTCACCGCCTATCTGCTGTTGCAGCCCAAGATGACGCCACGCCGCTTCGTCGGCACGACCACACTCTTCTTCGCCGTGATGAACCTGACCAAAGTACCTAGCTTCATTGCGCTGGAACTCTTCGACTACGATCGTCTGCTGAGCATCGCCTGGGTTTTCCTGCTGATTCCACCGGCGGTGCTGGTCGCTCGCCGGCTGATCGACCGCATTAATCAACAGATCTTTGAACTGATGATGATGATACCGCTCGCTGGGCTCAGCGTTTATCTGCTGCTTTCCGGCTAGCGAAGCCATTCGCGCAAGGCGGCTAAGCCTTCGAGCATTTTCGCCGCATGGACAGTAGCGTTCGTTTCAATTCGATCCACATCCCGCAGCGCGGCTTCACCATCAAAATCAACATAAGCCAGGCGCGCCGTGAAAGAACCGGTCGGCATTCCAAAAGCCCCACCCGGCAATAAAGCCACGCCGGTATCAGCTAGCAGTCGGTCGCAAAGCTGGCTGTCGCTTCGAATCCCGCGCTCGGCAAGCAATTCAGAAAATGGGCTGAAATCCAGCAGCAGGTAGAATCCGCCTTGCGGAGCGTGGGCTCGAATGCGCGCCTCGGCCAACGCGCGATGTACAGCCGAGCCGATAGCACGCAGGATCCGCCGCTGCGCCGCGAGAAAACCATGCAACTCTGCGTCCAGTTCGTATGCGGTTAAAGCGGCAACTTGTATGGGCGCCGGGGCGCAGGAATAGGTCTCGGAGCCAAGGCCAACGAGCGCGTCATGGAGAGCCGTCGGCGCTTCAGGAGGCAAGATTAAAGCGCCTAATCGCCAGCCGCCAGCGCCACACCATTTGGACAAGCCGGTCGTCACCAGCGTTCGCTCCGGATAGAGGCGCGCCAAAGAAACATGCTGCCCGCGGTGATCCAGCAGCGCGTAGATTTCGTCGGCAATCACCCAGACGCCATGCCGGCGGAGCACGGCTGTCAACGCCTCCAGCTCCTCGTAACTGTAAGTCAAGCCGTCGGGATTGCCCGGATAATTCAAGACCATCAATTTCTGGCTGCCGGGGGCGCCATGACCTCGAATGACGCGCTCGAGGACATCCGGCATTACCCGCCAGCGCCCCTCAAAGTCCGTTGGAATGCCGATGACCTTGTGACCGGCGAGGCGGGCTTGGGGCGCGTACGACACCCAGGATGGTCCCGGAATGTATACTTCCGCCGGTTGAAAGGCGCGCATAATGTTGTGCAGCAGGGGCTTGGTGCCCGGCGCGATCAGGACTTGACTGGACCCGACCGGATAGCCGTCCGCCTCGTGGTGGAAGGCGGCGACTTTTTCTCGCAAGGCCGGCAGCCCGGCGATATCGGTGTAATCCTTGCGATAGGCAGCGCTGCGCAATGCCACTTGCACTCGGCGCGGAGGCGGAAATGGCGATTCGCCAAAGCCAAAGCGGTACACGCTGCGCCCGGCATCGGCCAATGCCCGCGACCGTTCATTCAGGGAAAGGGTTTCTGATTTGGCGACCTTCAGAAATGCCATGGCTCCCCCAGTAGTATGAGAGTGACTCTGCTTCCCATTGCGCTGCATTGTACCTGCTCCGCAGCGCGTTTGACAGAAAAGCGCCAAGCTGCATAATCAGATTGCGCCGAAATGACATGGGAATGTCGAAGATGACGACAGTCGCCGACTTTTTTGCTGAGCAGCTGGCCGCTGCCGGCGTTGAACGCGTCTATGGGCTGCCTGGCGGGGAAAATGTCGAAATCCTGGATGCGATTCGCCGCCAGGGAATCGACTTCATCCTGGTCAGGAATGAAAGCAGCGCCTGCTTCATGGCCGCCACCGACGCGCGCCTGACCGGAGTCATCGGCGTCGCGCTGACCACGCTGGGTCCCGGCGCCGCCAATGCATACGCCGGGCTGGCGCACGCTTATCTTGACCGCGCGCCGGTTCTGCTCATCACCGCAGCAAACGATCCGGAACTTATCGGCAAACACAGCCATCAAGTCATTGATCTCAACGCCGTCTTCAGCCCGGTCTGCAAGCTCAGCGCCGAGCTGACGGTCAAAAACGCCGCCAGCACGATCCAGCACGCTATTGCGCTAGCGAGAGCCAATCGACCGGGTCCGGTGCATACAAGCATCCATAATCGCATCGCCGAGCAAGCGATTTCCGCCGCTATTCCGGCTCGAGCGCCACAGCATGAAAGCTTGGTAGATTCAGTCGATCTTCACGGAGCGCGAAACCTGCTGGCGGATAAAGCGAAACCAATCATCGTCGTCGGGCTAGGCTTGGAGCCGAACCGTCCATACCAACAGATCCGATATCTCGCCGAGTCGCTCAGCGCGCCGGTGATTGATACGCCGAAGAGCAAAGGCGCGCTCTCGGCGGATCACCCGCTCTTCGCCGGCACAATCGGCTTGACACGAAGCGATCCGGTATACGAGTTGCTCGACGAAGCCGATGCCATCGTCGCCATCGGCTTTGACGTGGTCGAGTTGGTCAAGCCCTGGGATTATATGAAGCCGCTAATTTGGATCGCGAAGTGGCGCAACCATGACCCGCAGATCGCTTGCGATCTGGAACTGGTTGGGAATATTGCCGATATCCTGGAAGAAGTTGGCGAAGCTGAGGCGAGTACAGACTCCGGCTGGGGCTCACATAGAGTGAGACGCTTCCGCGCTGAACTCGCCACGCGCCCGCTGCCGGCGCCAGCGCAAGGTCGTATTTCGCCGCAAACATTCTTGGATTCCCTGCGTGAAAATAGTCCCGACGATATCATCCTGACCACCGATGTTGGCTCGCACAAGATATTCGCCGCGCTGGAATGGCAAGCGCGTCAGCCGAATCGCTACTTTGTGTCCAACGGGCTCTCGGCGATGGGCTTTGGTTTGAGCAGCGCAATCGCCGCGGCTGAGATCAGCGGAGAGCCTGTCGTCTGCATCACCGGCGATGCCGGGCTGGCTATGGCGATGGGCGAGCTAGGATTGCTGAAAGAGCGGCAACTGCCGGTGCTGATCGCGCTGATGAACGACGCGGCGCTGGACCTGATTCGCTCGGCTCAACTGCGGCGCGGACGCCGGGTTTTCGGCACCGAATTTGCCAACCCGGATTACGAACACATCGCGAAGGCATATGGCATCGCGTATCGCAAAGTCAGGTCTCGCGAGGAATGCGACGTGGCAATCCGCGCTGGACTATCCGCCAAAGCGCCTTTTCTGGCTGATGTGATGATTGATCCTGTTGGTTATCCGACTAGCGTGCGCTAGGAGTGGGGAGCGGTGTTGGGATTTGTGGGCGGAAGCGGTCGAGCCAAGGCTCGCTCCTACAGATCCCAAAAGGCGAGGCGCGCGAATGTAAACAGGGCGACGAACAGCACCGGTATCAAGCCCAGCAGCAGCATGCGCCTTATAACTGGACCCTCCTGCCCGCCCAGCCCGACCGTGCTGCAGCCGACAATGATCTTTGCTGGCGCCAGCACGCTGCCAAGCGATGCGCCGGCCGTCTGCCCGGCGAGAATGATGGGCACGCTCAATGCCAAGAGCGTCGCCGTTTCCTGCTGCAAGGCGCCAAAGACGACATTGGAATTGGCGTTGCTGCCGGTCATGAAAGCGCCCAGCGTACCGATGAAGGGCGCGAACAAGGGATAGATGTCGGCGTCGAAGGTCTCGCTGATGCCGCGCGCGATGATCTGAGTCATGCCGGTATGCGTCATCAGCGACGCCATCGCCACCAGAGCTAAAATCGATATGGTCGATTTCTGCGCTGACTGGCGCACCTTGCTCCAAATATCGCGCCAAACCGATGGACTCTCGAAAGAGCCGGCGGCGCGATAAAGCAGAAAGGCGAAAAAGCCGGCATAAAACAGAATGGCGCCCGCATGACCGAATACGCTGATCGCGCGGCCAGGCTCCGCCGGCACAGTCCAGCCCAATGTGGTCGCCACCGCCGGAAACTCCAAGCGTAACACGACGCTGTCCATCATGCTTTCAAGCGGCTCGATCAGATTTATTGAAAAGGCCAACAGCAGCAAGATGACATAAGCGGCCAGCGCCAGCGCGAGGCTGCGTCCGCCATCGTCGCTCGCGGTATTTTCGCGCTGATCACTCCCCTGGTGGAAAGGCGACAATACATAGATGACGCCGACGAGAGCGCCAGCCAGCGCGCCCGTAGTCGCGCCCAGGGGCCAGATGCCATTGGTGGCGATCCACCATTGCGTCAGTCCCATCGCCGCGCCAACAACAAGCAGCATGGGTATCGAGCGCAGGAATCCCTTCAAGCCAGCGCTGACATAAGCGACCAGCGCGCCACTGATCAAGCAGGCCAAGCCCAGAATCAAGGCGGCGTCGTGCGCCAGCGCCTCGCCCGGCAAGCCGGTGACAGCGGTCAAGGCGACGAATGACGTTCCCAAGGAGCCGAAGGTCACCGCCCAGCCATGACCGAGCGAAGCCATAATCACCGATTGCGTCGCCGTATAACCCAAGCCCACAAGCAAAGGCGCAACCACCGCAATCGGCACGCCAAACCCGCCGACCCCTTGAATAAGCGATACGAAGATCCAACTGATGAGCAAGCTCTGCGCGGCGCGGTCCGACGTGAGGCGTTGCAGGTTGCGGCCAATCAAGCTGACGGCGCCCGCTTCATTCGTGACGTTGTAGAAGAAGAGCGCCATCCAGACGATGTAGAGCACGTCAACCGCCAGCAACACCGACTTGCCAATCGCCACCAGCGCCAAACTCGCATCGCCGCCAAATGCCGTCAGCGCCAGCAGCAGCGCCATCAGGAAACCGGCGGAACCGGCTCGACCTCCACCCCATCCCGCGCCAACCATCAAAGCCAGCACTGTAAGCACAGGGGTGAGCGCCAGCAGCCAATTGACTAGATTGAGTTCCAAGTCAATTCTCCGCGATAATTCATTCTATGCGGTCATTCATTTGGCATTCCGCATTGCCGACGAGGCAAAGCAAGCGGCGGAGAACCATTTTCACAGCGGTTTTTGACAGAGCGGCGGCTTCTGCTGAAAAAAGCGCGTCGCCTCCTGGAAGGCATAAGCCAGCTGTAGCACGGCGAAATCGCTGCGGGGACGACCGACAATCTGCACGCCCACTGGCAAGCCCTCGTCAGTGAAGCCGCAAGGCACGGAAATCGCCGGCAGTTCCGTCACCGTGATAAAGGCGCAGCTCATCATCCAGTCGATGTAAGTTTCCATCGCCACGTCGTTGATCTGCGTCGGGTATTCCCACTCGAGGAGGAATGGCGGCACCTGTGCGGTCGGCAGCAGCAGGAATTCGTATGTATCGAGAAACTCGCGCACACGATGAAAGAGTTCGCTGCGCTTCACTTCAGCCCGGCTGATGTCTGCGCCAGTCAAGCGCTTGCCCTGCGCCACATTCCAGCAGATCGTCTCTTTGAACTGCTCCTCGCCGAATTCAGCGAAGCGCTCGGCAAAGCTCAACTCAAAGGACCAGGCGCGGAGGGTCTGGAAAATATCATAGGCATCGCGAAAGTCCGGCGCCGCCCGTTCGAGATTGCAGCCCAGATCGCTGAATATCGGCAACTGCTTTTCAATTGTCGCGGTAACTTGCGGATCGACCGGCAGCTCTCCCAGATCGGGGCTGTAGGCAATCTTCACTTCCGTGAAGTCTCGGTCCAGGTCATCGGCAAAGCGAGACGGCGGCGCTTCAAGCGAGATTGGCGCGCGCGGGTCGTAACCGGCGATCGCCTGCAGCATGAGCGCCACATCTTGCACCGTCCGCCCCATAGGACCATCAACGCCGAGGCGCGCCCATGCCATCGACGCCGGATATTGCGGAACGCGCCCGGGCGAGGGCCGAAAGCCGACCACATTGCAGAAGCTGGCGGGATTGCGCAGCGAGCCGCCCAGATCGCTGCCATCGGCGATCGGTATCATGCCAGCCGCCAGCGCCACCGCCGCGCCGCCGCTGCTGCCGCCACAAGTTCGGCTCAAGTCATAGGGGTTGCGCGTGGCGCCGAAGACGCGATTAAAAGTGTGTGAGCCAGCGCCAAACTCCGGCACGTTGGTTTTGCCCAGGGTGATGCAGCCGGCCGCTTTCAAGCGCGCGATGATTAGATCATCCGACTCCGGAATATAGTCGCGGTAGACGGGCGAGCCCATCGTCGTACGGATGCCTTTGGTTTCATTGGCATCCTTGTGCGCTATTGGCAATCCATGCAAGACGCCCAGTTCTTCACCGCGCGCCTGTTTCTCGTCCGCCTCCCGCGCCAGCTCCAGCGCCATCTCCGGCAGGTAGGTGACGATGGCGTTCAACTCTGGATTCAGGGCGTCGATTTGCTCCAGGTGCGCGCGCAGAATTTCCGTCGAGGAAACCTCACCCCGCTTGATTAGCGCCGCCAGTTCCACCGCGGTCTTCCATACGAGATCGCTCATAATGCATCAGCCTCGCCCGATGTATGGCATGCCGTTCGCCATCACCGTGATAAAGGGCACGTTGACGGTGACCGGCAGATTCGCCATGTACACCACGGCATCGGCCACGTGGCGCGCGTCGATTTGCGGTTCAACGGCGGCTGCGCCTTTGGTCGTCTCAAGCTTGTTTTGCATGCGTTCTGACATTTCGGTGCGGGCGTTTCCGATGTCGATTTGCCCGCAAGCGATGTTAAATGCGCGCCCATCAAGCGCCGTCGACTTGGTCAAGCCGGTTAGCGCGTGCTTTGACGCCGTGTAGGCGGCCGAATTTGACCGGGGCACATGCGCCGAGATTGACCCGTTGTTGATGATGCGTCCACCCTGCGGGTCCTGCGCTTTCATCATTATGAAGGCTTCTTGCAAGCACCAGAAGGCGCCCGTCAGGTTCACATCAATGACGCTGTTCCAATCGTCCGCGGATAAGTCATCCAGCGGGATGGCCGGCGCGTTCATGCCGGCATTGTTGAACAGCAGATCCAGCCGCCCAAACCGGTCCACCACCGCGGCGAACAGGGCGGCGACCGCCCCGCGATCGCTTACATCAGTGGGTATGACCAGCGCGCGATCATCGCTGACCTGGGCCATGGCGACAGTCTCATGCAATTTGTCCGCGCGCCGGCCCGCAAGCGCCAGCGCATAGCCTTCCTTCCAAAGCGCCAGCGCCGATACGCGACCGATGCCGGAACCCGCCCCTGTAATCAATGCAATCCGCCGCTCCATCGTTTCTCCTCGCCCATTTATGCAGCGCCAAGTGTACGACTCTTGTCAAATCGTGACAAGTCGAAGTCGATGCGCTACCATCGGTCTCGCTGAGGCCAAGGGAGGAACGATAAGAATGAGAATCGCCTGCTGCGTCTGGGCAATTGACAAACCCGAAACCGATATGCTGCGCCAGGTTCGCGATATCGGTTTCGACTTTATTGATATCCAGCCGTCGCACCAGCGGTCGCTGGAGAGTCGGCTGCTGGCTCAAGAGCTTGGTCTGCGCGTCTCCTGCGTCGGCGCTTCCTTCGGCATGCCGGATGGCGCCGCGCTAGACCATGCCGAGCCAAGCGGCGTCCAGCGCGCTATCGACCATATCATCGCGGCGATTCAGCATGGCGCCGACATCGGGGCTGATACCGTCTACGTCATACCGGGCGCCGACGATCATCACGCTGTCCTTGAGCGCTTTCGCCGTTCCATCGCGCAGCTTGCCGATGCAGCCGCTGAACGGGAGATCAAGCTGGCCATCGAGCACTTTCCCGGCACGGCGCTGCCTACAGCGGGCGAGACACTTGAATTCATCCGCCAGCTTGACCATGACAATGTCTACCTGCTTTACGACAGCGGGCATATCCAAATGTCGGGTGAAGATCCGGAAAGGGTGATCGCCAACGCCGGCGACAGACTGGGCTACGTCCACTTCGACGATAACGATGGCGTCAGCGACTTGCATTGGTCCTTGCTCGACGGCGTGATGACCGTTGAATCGCTCGCGGCGACGCTGCGGGCGCTGGATGCGGTCGGATACCAAGGCGCGTTGAGCCTGGAATTGAATCCGTCTCTGTCGAATCCAACACGGGCGCTGCAAGACAGCCGCAACATATTGCTGCAAGCCATGCACCGCGCCTGGATGGGCGGATAAATTGCAGAGCCGAGCCAAGTTGTTTCATATTTTGCAAGTTTCTGGCAATTTCTTGAACTGTTGCAGAAACAAATCTAGAGTTGTGGATAAGGAATTTTAAGCGGCGACGGCTCGAATCAAGATATGAAGAAAAGGCATCCTCGCGAGAAGGGCCGGATCACCTTACGTGACATCGCGCGTGAAGCTGGCGTGTCCGTTTCGACCGTCTCGCGCGTCTTGAATGATCACCCGCATGTCGAATCCACAACCAGACAAGTCATATGGAAGATAGCCAATGAATTGCAATATCCCTTATCGCGGATTCGAGGGCAGGCTGCGCAACCCACCCATGCGATGGCTTTTATATCAAACTTCCAAGAGAATAATGCCCAGGGGGCGCCGGTGCAGCTGAGCGGCATTGATCAGATCGTGGTGAATGGCGCCCAAGCCATATTTGAAAAGGAACGTATAGCTACACACATCTACAATTCGGGCGGAAGCGTCGAAGAAATGCGCGATCTCGTCGACGCGCATCGGATAGGCGGCTTCATCTTCCTGGGAGGAATCTTCAATCACGATGTCCTGGGCTGGCTGCAGGAGCGGGAAATCCCTTTCGTAACAGCGGGAGCGCAGGCCTATCCGCTTGATGTCAACGCTGTCATGGCGAATTATGCGCAAGGCATGGGTTTCGCCGTCGACCATCTCGCATCCAGGAGCCGCCGCCATATTTGCCTGGTAAACGGTCCACCCGAAACCAACACCAGTGAAGAGAAATACAAGGGACTCCGCTTGGCGCTCAACTTAAACGATTTGCCCTTTCAAGCATATCAAGTGACAGCGGGAGCGGATTTCGAGATTGAAAGCGGATACATCGCTACCCTTAGATTGCTGGCGCAGGCGCAGCCTGTCGATGCGATTGTTTACGCGAATGATGGCATGGCGGTAGGCGGCTTGAAAGCCATCAAGGAATCCGGGCGCCAAGTCCCCGACGATATTGCGATTGTTGGCACTCACAATTATGAAATCGCGCGGTTCTCCGACCCCGCCCTCACGACCATTGGTTTCGATATGCGGATAATGGGACGCCTGGCGGGATTGCGGCTCTGCAATTTGATGGATGGTTCAGATGATGACCCGAATGTGATGATCGTATCGACGCGCTTGATCGTTCGAGACTCTACTTGAAGTCGCGCATTATATATCTATAATCACTCACGGAGGCATAGGTGTAGCCAGAAATGCGAACATCGGTCTCACCAGCCAGATGGCACTTGGCAACTGACTAACGCGCAGACATAATTTACCCGTTGCAATCTCGAGAGGAGAATCCAATGTTTAAGAGATCGACACTATTGGTCTTTGCAATCGTCATCGTGTTGTCGATGCTGCCGCTGTCAGCGACAGTTTCGGCGCAGAACCCCGACTGTGAAGGCGATGTGACGCTGACTTACTGGCATCACTGGGGCGGCAACCGCATTCCCTTGATGGAAGCAGTCGTCTCCGCTTTCGAAGACGCTCATCCCGGCGTCTGCGTCAACAACCTGTTCCTGCCCTGGGACAACCGCTTGCAGAATCTGCTGACGGCGATCGCGGCCGGCAACCCACCCGATGTCACCATGTTCGGGCGCCAGGACCTGCCCTTCTTCGCCGCGACCGAGCAGATCATCCCGCTGGACGACTACATGGCGGCTGATGGCGTTACGTCGGACATCTTCATTCCGGCCGAGTTCGTCGGCAACGTCTACAACGGTCAGACCTGGATGCTGCCCAACCCGAGCGGCGGGGCGCTGAACTTGATGTTCTACAATACCGACCACTTCGCCGAAGCCGGCATCGAGAAATTCCCCGAGACCTGGGACGAAATGCTGGAGGCGGCGGCGGCGCTGACGCAGGGCGATGGCGAATTCCTTGACCGTATCGGCTTCAACGCCAACGCCACTGCCGGCGCGCCCTCGTTCATCACCTGGCTCAATGCCAACGGTCAGCAATGGATCAGTGACGATCTGCGCACGGTGACGATCAACAATGAAGCCGGCGTACAGACGCTTGAGTTCTTGCAGGCGATGACCGAGATCAACTACGGCGTCGAAGAGCAGAACGCCTTCTGGGAATCGGCTGGCGAGTTCGACCAGATGGCGATCATCCTCGATCTGGTCTCGATTCAGTCGACCGGCTCCTGGGCCCTCTTCCAATTGGAATCGCACGCGGAAGACTTGAATTACGAAGTCGCGGCAATCCCCTACGGACCGAGTGGCAGCCCGGACCAACGCGGCGCAACCTGGGGCGGCTGGGGCTTTATGGTGCCCAAGAACGCCGCGCACCCGGACGAAGCCTGGAAGCTGGTCAAGTGGCTGACCACCGAAGTTGAGGGTACCGGCGGCTGCTGGTTCTTGCAGCAGCAGCAGCGTCCCTCGCCAATCGCCGCTTGCGACGGCTACATGAAAGATGGCGAAACGCACCATCGGGCTGAGGCAATCCTTGGTGTGGCCGCGCTGGACGCCGTGGCGCCGATTTCGCCGGTGCAGCCGGAAGCCAATCAGATTATCAATCGGATGCGCGATGATGTGCTCTTCGGCGACAAGAGTATTGCGCAGGCGCTAGCTGACGCGGAGGCGGAAGTCCAAGCATTGCTGGACGCCTTCTGGGAAGAATACGGCTAAACCCCCTCACTCGATCTACCCATCTACCCTCCCCTTCCCTGATTTTGGGGAAGGGGGGTGGGTATCGGGATTCCGGAAGCAAGAGATGGCAACATCATTTGGCTCGCAGCTGTCCGCATTGCGCGGCAAGAGACGAGAGCGCTGGCGCGATCTTTCGCCGATTCGAAAACGCGAAGCGCGCTTCGGTCTGCTCTTCATCTCGCCTTGGATCATCGGCGTGCTGATGTTTAACTTGTTCCCCTTTGTGGCCTCTTTCGTGCTCAGCTTCACCCGCTACAACCTTGTGCAGCCGCCGCAGTGGGTCGCCCTGCAGAACTATAACAATATCCTGACGGACGATCCGCTCTTTTGGAAGTCGCTCGGCAACACCTCGGTGTATGTAGCCGGGTCAGTCGCGATCCGCATCCTGCTCGGGTTCGCCCTGGCCTTGCTGCTCAATGCCAAAGTGCGCTTCCTCGGTATGTGGCGCACCTTGTTCTACGTGCCCTCGGTGGTGCCAATCGTGGCGCTGTCCGTAGTGTGGCTTTATGTGTTGAATGCGCGCGCGGGCTTGCTCAACTGGTTCTTGACGTTGTTTGGCTTGCCGAGGGTGCGCTGGTTCGCCGATCCGGACTACGCGATGCTCGCCTTCCTCATCATGAGCACGACCTGGGTGGGCGTGACCATGGTGATTTTTCTGGCTGGCTTGCAAGGCATCCCGGAAGATTATTATGACGCCGCCAAAATAGACGGCGCGAACTGGCTGCAGCGTTTACGGCGCGTCACCATCCCGCTGATGACGCCGACCATTTATCTCAACGTGCTCATCAATATTATCAACGCGTTTCAGGTCTTCACACAGGTCTTGATTATGACGGAAGGCGGACCGCGTGACGCCACCCGAACTTATGTCTTGCATATTTTCGATCATGCTTTTCAGTACTTGCCGCCGGAGATGGGTTATTCGGCCGCCCTTGCCTGGATTCTCTTCATGATTATTTTCGTATTCACCGCCATTATTGTCGCCTCTTCACGACGTTGGGTCTTCTATCAGGGTGACTGACAATGACCGCCATCGACAGTTTCCAGCGAAGTTCAATATCCAAGGATGCCAGGCGGCGCGACCAGCAGCGTCAGCTATGGCGGTTTTGTGGGCGGGTGGCGCTCTACGCGCTTCTAGTCGGCATTACGCTTTGGTATCTGGCGCCGCTGTTCTGGATGTTTATGAGTTCCTTCATGCCGCTGGAACAGGTTGGCATCTTTCCGCCCGAATGGATCCCGCGTCAGTGGCAATTCCATAACTATACGGACGCGCTCGAGTTTTGGGATTTCGGCAATAGTTTCAAGAACACATTAATCATCACCGTCTTTTCTTTGATCGGCGATATTGCCTCCTCGACAATCGTCGCTTATGGATTCGCTCGCTTTCGCTTTCCCTACCGCGATACGCTCTTTCTCATCTTGCTCGCGACCCTGATGCTGCCCTTCGCCGTGAGGCTGATACCCGTGTATATCGTCTACAACGAAATCGGTTGGATCAACACGTTCTGGCCCCTCATCGCGCCAAACTATTTCGGCAGCGCGTTTTACATATTTATATGCAGACAGTTCTTTTTGGGCATCCCGCAAGATTTGCTGGACGCGGCCAAGATTGACGGCGCCAGCGAATTCCGCATCTTCACCCAGGTCATGGCGCCGCTGGCCAAACCGGCAATCGTCGTCATCGCCATCTTGAGTTTCCAGAATAGTTGGAACGATTTTCTCGGTCCGCTGATTTACTTGCAGGACGCGAAACTTCACACGCTCGCCATCGGCCTTTATAAGTTCCAGAGCTTGCCCGGCCAAGGCGGACAATATCACTTGCAAATGGCCGCATCCGTGATGATGGTCATGCCAGTGCTAATCGTCTTCTTCATGTTTCAGAAGCAGTTTATCCAGGGCGCCAATCTCTCCGGCATGAAAGGCTGAGTTTCGCGGCGATGGCTTCGCGACCAAACATCCTCTTTGTGCTGGTCGATCAACTGGGCGCGCGCTGGCTGCCGATTCACGGGTACGCCCAGGTGTCCGCGCCGCATCTGGAGTCATTCGCCGCCGAAAGCACCGTATTCGAACGCGCCATCAGCACCTCCCCGGTGTGCACCCCCTATCGCGGTTGTTTGCTCAGCGGGCTCTATCCATCGCAGACGGGCGTGCGGCAAAATGGACAAGCATTTCCCAGCGACGTGCCAAGCCTGGCCGACCGTCTCAACGAGGCTGGCTACGCGACGCATTACGTCGGGAAATGGCACTTGAGCGGCGCCCCGCAAGCGAACCGCTGGGTGCCGCCGGACAAACGCGCCGGCTTTCAGCATTTCATCGGATGGGAGAGCCATCATGTCGATCATCATGCGGGATTGATTTGGCGCGATGATGCGAACGAGCCGATTGAGATGCCCGGTCACGAGACCGATGCCCTGAGTGACATCGCCCAGCAGCAAATGGCGCAGGCAGCCACCGACAGGAAACCCTTCTTCATGCTCGTGTCTTATCAGGCGCCGCACCCGCCCTGCTCGCCACCACGCGAATTTCTGGATCGCTACCGCGGGCAAGATCTGCTCACAGAAGCAAACGCCGATGCTTCAGCCTGGTATGACATGCCGCAGTGGAGCGCGGACTACGATGTGGCAACTTTCCGAGAACTATACTTTGGCGAGATCAGCCACCTCGATGCCGCCTTCGGCCGCTTGTTGCACGGTCTGGATGAACTGAACCTGCGCGAAAATACGCTAGTAGTGTTCACATCAGATCATGGCGAGATGGCAGGCGCGCATGGTCTATTTGGCAAGGGCGTGATGTACGAAGAATCGCTGCATGTACCGCTAATTGTGCGGGCGCCCGGTCAAGCGGGAGGAAGAAACAGCCAGCTGGCCGCGACGGTGGACTTGATGCCGACCTTGCTCGACTACGCCGCGGTAGCAGCGCCAGAAGCCGCTGAAGGGATCTCTCTGCGCGCGCAAATCGAAGGTGGCGCGACAGATGACGATCGAATTGTGATTTGCGAATTCCGGCATTATTGCGCCACTACTCAGTCCTGGAAACTGGTCACCAAGGACCGAACGCTTAAGCCGGCGGCGCTTTACAACATCGGCGATGATCCCTGCGAATTGGAAAATCGTCTTGATGATCCTGATTGCAGCGAGATTCAAGCGGCTTTGCAGGCAGCAGTGACGAACTGGCGCAATCGCGTTGTCGCTCGCGTCGCTGCAGATCCAACTGAATTGACATCATTGAAAGGCTAAAAAAACTATGGCGTCTGGCCAATACGCAAACGCAAGCGGCGTCTATCCGCATCTGGCGCTGAGCGCCGAACTGGGTCCGCCGCGCACAGAATGCGGCGTCGGCGCCATGATGGCTTGGGCGGGGGTGCTCTGGCTGGTCACCTATGTCTCGCACAAATCCGCTAGCGGCGTCGGCACCGGGCTCTACAGCATCAACGAGCGGCTGGAGATGGCGAAACATCCCGACAGTTACGTCGGCACCTATACCAACCGCATGGTGCACTGGGAATCCAACCAGCTCTTCATTGGGCCGCACGTCATCGATGCGGAGGGCAAGGTCCGCACGATTGAAGATCTGCTGGAAGTGCGGCTCTGCTCGACCATGCGCCACCTGACTGACCAAGCCAACTGGGTCTACATGCTGGGCATGGAAGGCGAATTCTATGAGTTGAATGTACATACGCTGGAGACGCGTTTTCTGGCCGACCTCACCGTCGAGCTCGGCGTGCCCGACCACAAGTACGCGCATTTCAAAGCGGCTTACAGCAACTTTGGCCGCGTCGTCGCCAACAACAGTTATGACGAGCGTGATTTCAGCGGCGTCGAGGCGGCCGGACGACTGGCGGAGTGGGATGGCGAGCACTGGACCATTATCGAGCACAATCCCTTCATCGAAGTGAATGGCCGCGGGAACTTCGCCGGCACAATCTTCGCTATGGGCTGGGACAAGCGCTCGGCGATTCTCCAGGTCTACACCGACGCCAATGGCGAATGGAAGCGCTACCGCCTGCCCAAAGCCAGCCACTGCTTCGACCACATGTGGCAGACCGAATGGCCCCGCATCCGCGAAGTTGATCATGAGCGCTTCATCATGGATTGCCATGGCATGTTTTACGAGCTTTCGACTTGGGCCTACGACAATCATATCTGGGGCATTCGACCAATCTCGACGCATCTTTGGGTGCATGGCGATTTTTGCGCCTGGCGCGGCATGCTGGTGCTCGGCGCGGACAATGCCAGCCCGCACAATGGCGCCAATCACCTGGCGGGCGAGCCACAGTCTGGCTTGTTTTTCGGCAAGACCGACGATCTTTGGAAATTCGGAAAGCCGGCTGGTTGGGGCGGCGTCTGGTGGGAAGACGAGGTCGCGGCTGGCGAAAGCTCCGACCCCTACCTGATGACCGGCTTCGACAAGAAAACGCTGCATCTGAGCAACGACGCCGATTCGGCGGCGCGTTTTGCGCTGGAAGTCGATTTCCTGGGCAACGGCAGCTGGCGAACTTACGACAATTTCGAAGTACCGGCGGGCGGCTATGTCCATCACGCCTTTCCGGATGGCTACAGCGCCCACTGGGTTCGCCTGCGCTGCGAGAATGATAGTGTGGCGACGGCATATTTCACCTATACTTAAATGAATCTGACGGCGACAGATCGGAGTGGCTCGCGATGATTAACGGATTTACCAAAGTTACCCATGAACAACGACAACAGTTCCGCGATGAGGGCTACTTAATCATTCGAAACGCCCTTGATGAGGATATGATCAGCCCTCTCATTGAAGCGGGAGACCGACTCATCGCCACCGACGAGCGTTTCAATCGCTACCAGACCAGCGAATTCTACGATGGCTTTCGCAATTGCATCGTGATGGACGACGCCTTCATCCCGCTGCTGACGAACGGCATCACCCTGCCGCTGGTGATTCAACTGCTGGGTTCAAACTTGCAGCTTTCTACCAGCCACCTCATCTATCGTCATCCGGACCCGCCGGGCACGCCCGATTCGGTAAGGCGGCCCGGCTGGCATCGCGATGGCGGCCGCACACAGCTAGATCTGGGCCAGGACAACTATCCGCGTTTGGGATTGAAATGCGCCTTCTATTTGACTGACCTCAGTGAGCCGAATTCCGGCGTTACCATGCTGGCGCCGGGCAGCAACCAACTGACGGAGCGAATCGAGATCGCCGATGGCGCGACTGACCCGGCGAACGCGCTGGAACCCTTGCTGAATCCTGGCGATTGCGTCATTTTCGAGTACCGCACCTGGCATGCGGGCGCGCCCAACTTCACCGATGTCACCCGCAAATGCGTCATGATTGGCTATTGCTATCGTTGGCTCAAGCCGATGGACTACGTCAAACAGGACGCTTCATTTGTGGATAAGCTCAGCGACATTGAGCGATACCTGGTCGGCGAAGAGGTCGACAGCACAGTCGAGTTCCAGCCGCAAGGCGGCGCCAATCCACTGCATGAATGGTGCGAAGAGCACGGCATTGAGCAAGATCGGCTCGGGCGGTAATCAGCGTATTCAACGATCCCATATCAGAGGGCGCAAGATGAAACAAGACAATCAGATCCCCAGAATGTTGAGCGAGCCCTTCTCGCCGGATGTTCGGGCGCCAAAGACCATTCGTATCGATAGTGATCTAGTCATCGTCGGTGGCGGACTAGCCGGAACATGCGCCGCCATCACCGCGGCGCGCGCCGGCATCCGGGTCGTGCTGGTGCAGGATCGCCCGGTCTTGGGCGGCAACGCCAGCAGCGAGGTCCGCCTGTGGGCATTGGGCGCCACGTCGCATATGAACAATAACAATCGCTGGGCACGTGAAGGCGGCGTCATCGACGAAATCCTGGTCGAGAATATGTATCGCAACAAAGAAGGCAACGCGCTGATTTTTGATACGGTGCTGCTGGAAAAAGTTGTCAACGAAGAGAATATCACGCTGCTGCTCAATACGGCTGCGGTCAGCGTCAGCAAGTCAGACGGCGAGACAATCGAATCGGTCACCGCTTTTTGCAGTCAGAACTCGACGCAATATGAGTTGTATGCCCCGCTTTTCTGCGATGCCTCCGGCGATGGCATCGTCGCGTTTCAAGCGGGCGCCGCTTTTCGCATGGGCGCCGAATCCAGCGAGGATTTCGGCGAGAAGTTTGCCCCGAGCGAAGAATATGGCTATCTGCTCGGGCATTCGATTTACTTCTACACCAAAGATATCGGTGAGCCGGTCAAGTTCGTCCCGCCCAGTTACGCGCTGGAAGACATCACGGAGATCCCGCGCTTCCGCAGTTTCAACACCGCGATCGACGGCTGCCGCTTGTGGTGGATCGAATACGGCGGCCGCCTGGATACCGTGCACGAAACCGAGACCATCAAGTGGCAACTGTGGAAGGTCGTTTACGGCGTCTGGAATTACATCAAGAACTCAGGCGAATTCCCCAATGCCGAGACGCTGACGCTGGAATGGGTCGGGCAGATCCCCGGCAAGCGCGAGAGCCGGCGCTTCGAAGGCGACTATATGATGATCCAGCAAGATCTCATTGAGCAGCGGCAGCATTATGACGCCATATCCTTCGGCGGCTGGTCGATTGATTTGCACCCGGCCGATGGCGTATTCAGCGAGCTGCCCGGCTGCGATCAATGGCATGCCAAGGGCGTTTATCAAGTGCCCTATCGTACGCAATACAGCAAAAACATCCGCAACCTTTTCATCACCGGTCGCATTATGAGCGCTTCGCATGTCGCTTTTGGCTCGACGCGGGTGATGCTGACGCTGGCTTGCGCAGCGCAATCGGTCGGCATGGCGGCCGCCCATTGCATTGAACGGGGCTTGCAACCGCGCGACATCGCCGAACCGGAGAAGGTCCTGCTGCTACAACGCGATTTGCAGCGGGTCGGCGGCTATATCCCGCAATTCAGATTGGATGACGAAGCCAACCTCGTCAGGCAGGCGACGGTGACCGCTTCCAGCAAGCTCTGCCTGGAAACACTGCCGGATGACGGTCCGCGGCTCCCGCTCCAGCGCCCCTACGCCCAGATGCTGCCCCTGCAGCGCGGCCGCGTCCCGCGTATGACGATCACGGTCGACGCCTCGGAGGACACGCATGTCGAGGTGCAGTTGCGCCAAAGCTCGAAGCGAGACAATCACACGCCGGATGTCATTCTGAAAACGCTCAACTTCGACGTGCCGGCCGGCGATGATCAGGTGATCCACTTGGACTTCGACCAACTGATCGGTGATTCGCGCTATGTCTTCGTCTGCGTCATGGAGAACCCGGCGCTGCGCCTGCACCTAAGCGATACGCGCGTCACCGGATTGCTCGCGCTGCAATATTGGCGCGACCAGGAGCCATACGAAGACATCGGCGTCGAAGCCTTCGAGTTCTGGACGCCGCCGCGCCGCCCCGAAGGGCACAATATGGCGATGACATTCGCGCCGCCGATCAACGGCTTTGACCCGCAGAATATCTGCAACGGCCTAGCGCGCCCGGTGGCTGAGGTGAACGCCTGGGTGGCCGACCCCGCTGATGACAACCCGACTTTGGATATCAAATGGATCGCGCCGCAGAGCATCAGCCGCGTGACGCTGATGTTCGATACCGACTTTGACCACGCCATGGAAACGGTGACTCGCGGTCATCCGGAAGACGTCATGCCCTTCGCCGTCAAATATTATCGGCTGCGAAATGGCGCTGGCGAGATTCTCGCCGAAATGACTGACAATCATCAAACCGTGAACCGCATTGACTTCGACGAGCCGGTCGAAACCGACTGCTTGCGGGTCGAAATCATCGAGAGCCAGGGCGATGCGCCGGCGACGGTATTTGCGCTACAATGTTACGAATAGCGGAGATGTTTAAGGACGGCGAACAATGCAAGTTACGGAACGAGAGCGCTACTTCTTTGACCTCAACGGCTTTTTGCTGCTGAAAGGCGCGCTATCCAAGCAGGAAGTCGCCGAGATCAATACCTCCATTGACGCACTGCTGCCGATAAAGGCGGGCGAATGGAAAGGCTATGTGCATGGCCACACTTATGGCGACGATGACGGAATCAATTTGCAGCAGATCTACGAAGGCGGCGCTGCATTCGAAAACCTGATTGATCATCCGTCCTGGATTGAAAAGGTCAAGCACTTCGTCGGCGGCGCCGACACCTTCGATTACAATCACGGACCGCTCTTCATTGATGAATGCTTCGCCAACGTTCGCGGTCCCGGCGAGGCGATCGGCTTGCATTCCGGCGGCCATGACGGCACCAAGCGCACACAATTCCGCTACTACAATGGGCGCTTCCTTTGCGGGCAGATCAACATCCTGATGGCGCTGACGGACATCGGACCCGGCGATGGCAATACGATGGTCGTTCCCGCCAGCCATAAAGCCCATTTCCCCCATCCGGACGAGGGCAAACACGCCATGTACAGTGAAGTCGCGTCGGTAGACCAGGTGGAAGGCGCTGTCAATATCTACATGGACGCCGGCGACGCGCTCCTCTTTGTCGACGCGCTCTGCCATGGCTCGGCCGAGCGGGTGAATCCCGGCGAACGGCGCATCATTGTTTTCCGTTACGGTCCGTCATGGGGCAATTTCCGCTTCGGCTACCAGGTGTCCGACGAGTTGGCCGCGCGCCTATCGCCTGAACGGCTGAACATCGTGCGTCCGCAGCCGCCGCTAATACCGGGACTCGCCGAGGGGCATTATGCCTGAAGTTCGAGAAGCCGGTATTCATCCAATTCTACACAGCCCGGTCACATCAATAGAAGCCGGGGAATTGTCGCCGAAGCGCGGCGATATCGACCGTCCATTTCAGATTCTCGACGGGAATGTCATAACATCGCCTGATGTCATAGTCAGGATGCAGATGACCTTTGCGCATTTTCCTTTCCTCAACTGTGAGCAAAACATGATCAAATGACAAGGTAAAGGTTCTGGCAGATTCTACAATTTTTGGGTAGCAAGCGTATTGCAGTTCCCATTTCATTGGAAACTCAACCGCCATTTGGCCACCACCAAAAGTTGCCAGATAACGATTGCCCAGATCATCGGTCAATTCAGGAATGCCCTGCCACAATTGATAGCCCTCTGGCCTAGAGTCTAATCCTTTTATTTGCCGTCTGGATATGGTGAAGGCAATGCAGACGGCAAAGACATCAAAGCGCGGATATAGCTGATTTACCGTGAACTCTATACCATTCGCGCGACAAGAGATGCGTGGCAGTTTCGGATAATGATGTTTCGGTAGAGGATGGTGGAACAAATTCCTGGCAGTTTGGGGTATCACTTGCGAAACGAGATAACGCAGGGTCGATTCGGCTGCATACTGGAGGTGGTTTTCCCGCAGCCAGTTCAAGGGGTCGACATCTTTCGGAAGCGATAGCAGTTCGGTCCGCAGTTCAAGGCTTGGCTTTTCAAATCTGCTGGCTGCAAGTGGAACTAGTTCGCGCTTCAACTGCCAGAAGATCTGCAACAAAGTTTCAGAATTCGCTTGCAAGGGATGAATGTACGCGAGCGGTCTTAGTAACGATAGATCATGTTCATTGAGTCTGTATCCCAGCCCCGCTTCAAGTTCACTCCTGTTGACCACAGATGCCGTCTCGGCCAGCGTCCGCTGCAAACCTAAAAGATTGCTGCGCAAGCTGTCGAGGATTTGCCAAAATAGCAATTCCACACACATTCCCGCATGCGTCTCCATCAGCCACGAGATGGGACCCAGGTCCGGATCGATGGACAGCAAGTCGTTTAACAACTGCTCGTCCTCAGCCTGATCCGTCTCCAAATACGTGCCTGGGGGGAGATAGCGGAGCGTTTGCGCTTGCGAGATTAAGAGATCGGTTTCGAAGCTCACGGAATCTCTCCAATGCCTGGAACTGAGCTTAGCCCGCTCCCACGAGCCAAACTCAGCTAAGAATCTGCGCAGGACATGCTTGACAGCGCCAACTCAGCCTACTATCTCGTATGCGACGGTTGGTTTGAATGTGCATATTAGAAGCAAGTTGACCGTAGCTTGCCCGTTAAGCACTCCTCTAACTATGCCACTACCCGTAATCACAAGATGATATGGCGATTGATACACAGTTGAGGCATGAACCGATGTCCCCCCGTTTACCGTACCTACCTGACCAGTATCGTTGTTTCTCCAAGCTATACTGTACGAAACTTGGGTAATTATGCCAACCGTCTACACTACCCTTGTGGACATTATCGCTTGATTCGGCGCGGGCCAATTCTCGATAGTCAGAGAAACAGTCCCGCAATTTCCTGTGTTTGTGCCGGTTCCGGCTGCTATTGCATCTTCTGTTGTTGTACCACCGGTCTCAGGTCATATATCGTTATCCTGAGCGTATTCGAGCGCTTTGCCAGATAGTGTAGAGCAATCTACAACCATTGACCCGGTTACAGTGCCATCCTGCGCCTGCGCGCTGCCTGTTGCTGGCAGCATGAGCAGAATCACTAACAGAACGAAGAATACCGATTTGAGCAAAGCATTCTTTCTCAACATCATTCCCCTCCGTTTCCTGCTATTTTTGCTTTTGACTGCTTGCGCAGTCACTTGCAACTATCGCAGAATAACCGAAATGTCAAGCAATAATTATGCATCATGCACAACTTAAATTCAAGTTATTCATATAAAGCGCATAATTCAAGTCTGAAGTTCGCGAATTCGGCTCTCATCCAACTCCACCCCGAGTCCCGCGCCTCCAGGTATCTCATAGTATCCCGCATCACAGATCAACGGTGATTTGAGCAGCATGCTGGCGATTTCGAAGACTGGCGGTTGATATTCGAGCAGGTACAAGTTGGGGATCGCCGCTGCAACGTGAATGGTCGCCGCGATGCATATTCCCAAGCCCACGCTGAGATGCGGCGCCATCTTTACGTTGAAAGCTTCCGCCATCGCAGCAATCTTTATCACTTCCGAGATGCCGGCGCGGCCGATATCGGGCTGCAGAATATCGGCTGCCTTCTGCATCAGCCAGGGCCGGAATTGATAACGCGTGCGCTCGGTCTCGCCATGGGCGATGGGCACGGCAACGGCGGCCGCCAACTGGGCGTGTGATTCGATATCCTCCGGGTTGATCGGCGCCTCAAAGAAGCCGACGCCCAAGTCAGCCAAGGCATGACCGAGCTGCACCGCTTCGTCCAGCGCGTAGACCCAGTGCGCGTCCAACAGCAGCGTCGCCTCTTCGCCCAAGGCAGCGCGCAAGGCTTTGACACTGGCGACATCTGTTTGCACGCCGTGCCCCGCCGCCAGCTTGAAGGCGCTAAAGCCCTGCTCCACATACTCCAGCACAAGAGCAACTCGTTCTTCCGCTGTCGGGCGCGGCAAGCCGGAGACATAACAGGGAATGCGATCGCGGTAGGCGCCGCCAAGCAGCTTGTATACAGGCTGGCTCAGCAGCTTCCCGCGCAGGTCCCATAGCGCGGTATCGCAAGCGCTGATGGCGTCCAGCATGAATCCGCCATAATAGCCGCGCTCGCGCATCAGATCGTACATGACATTCCAGAGCACATTGCCATCGAGCGGGTCCCGTCCAATCAGAATGGGCGCCAGCAGTTGCTCAATAATCGCGCTGACGACCTCCGGCGCGACCGGCGCCAGCGCCTCGCCCCAGCCGACGATCCCGTCTTTGGTTGTGATCTTGACGAAAGCAGTCTCGAAGTAGGCCGAATACAGCGCGCGGTAAGGCGGGCGCGTGAAGTAAGCTGCCGGATCAGCTCCTTCTGGAATACCGCCCAAATATGCCTCATCGCGTTTGATGCGCAGGGGAATCGCCTCGACCTTGATGATGCTCATGTCCCGCAGCCTCCGCTAGAATCTGTAGCTTCCACTCGCCATGAGCGCTATAGTCTATGGGACATGGGCATAAAGCGCAATGCGCGCGAAAGACAAGGAGAAGGCATTCGTGTTAGCCGGCATTTATCAGATCTTGCAAACGCCCTTCGATGAAAACGGCGCGATCGATTGGGGTAGCTTCGCGAATCAGATCGAATACTGCATGGCGGCCCGCGTACACGGCTTGGTCACGCCGGCTCTCGCCAGTGAATTCTTCACGTTGAGTGATGCCGAAAGGCGAGCAGTGGTCGAATTTGCCAGTGGCGCGATCGCGGGGCGCGTCCCCTTTGTCGTGGGCGTACAAGGGCTGAATCAGCGGATCGCGCTCGAATTCGCCGAGCATGCCTGCGCGAACGACGCGACGGCGCTGATGGCGATGCCGCCCTACTTGCGCAAAGCTTTGAAAGCGGACTTGCGGGAATATTACCGGGCGCTGGCGCAATTTGACCGCCCGCTGATCATTCAGAATGCGCCGGCGCCAATTGGCACGCCTTTGTCGCCCCGCGAGCTGGTTGATCTGCTAGCGATTGAAGACAATATCCTCTACATCAAAGAAGAGACGAACCCAATTCTGCAGCACATCAACGAGATCTTGGCGCTGGATACGGGCAACTGCGCTGGCGTTTTTGGTGGCGCCAACGGCACCTATCTCATTGATGAACTGAAACGCGGCGCTTGCGGCAATATGCCGGCCGGTGGATTGGTAGACGCGCAAGTCCTTATCTACAACTTATATCGAGCCGGCAACATAGACGAGGCTGAGCGCATCAGCCACAGCCTGCTCCCGCTGCTGAATTACGCGACCGTGTATGGCGTTTCTTTCCACAAGTTTGTGATGTGGCGGCGCGGCGTCCTGAAATCGCCCTTCGCCCGCGATCCGCAGAAGATCAGCCTGAACCCCGACGATATTCGCGCGATCGAAGCGCTCTGGCCGCTCGTTACAGAAAACACGATTGGCGAATACCCGTTTGGATAGCTCCGCTAATACGTCCAGGTACGCTCGCGCGGACGCTCCATCGCCAGCAGCCGCGTCAGCAGATATCGGCGGCATGCGGTAAGTTCGTCTCCATAGCTGCCGTTTTCGGCCACATCATGGTATGCGCCAGGATCAATCGAGAGATCCCAGAGATGCTCGCGCCCATCATCGTGAATCAAATACTGAAACCGCGGAATGCGCAGGCTCTTCCAGCCCGTCGCTTCCGTCAAGGCGACGCGTTTTTGGCGCGCGCCGACGCCATTCAGCGCGCCAACCAGGCTTTCGCCCTGCATGAATGAAGGCGTCTGAATGGCGGCCAATTCGAGCAAAGTCGGGACCAGGTCAACCGCCTCCACGATGCCCTCATGCCGTCCGCCCTCGCCTGCGCCGGGTCCAGCGATGATGAGCGGTACGCGGCTCACCGCATCGTCCGCGGGATAGCCCTTGCCAAAGCGCAAGTTATCGCCCAGCCACTCGCCGTGATCCGAGGTGAAGACGACGATCGTCTCATCGCTTCTGCCAGCCACCTCGAGCGCATCCAGGATCTGCCCGACGTAATGATCAACTTCGCTAATCATCGCGTAGTAGCCTTGCTTCGCCGAGCGCAACTGCGCATCGGAGTACAGCGCGGCCTTATCGCGGGGCCGCTGTCTGTCGATTTCCGGCGGGTAATCGGGTAGCGAGAGAGCGTTCGCGTCATAGATATCGAGGTACTTCTGCGGCGCGATCCAGGGCGCGTGTGGCGAGTAGAAGCTGGCGATACAGAGAAAAGGCTCAGGGCCAGCAGTCTCGATAAATTCAATCGTCCGGGAGCCGACGAAGGCGCTGTAAGTCAGATGGTCGGCGGCGGCGAAGGGAATCGCTCGTTTGTAGTCATGCCGTCCCTCTGGCTCGCCTCGATGAACGATGCCATCCTCGATGCCCATGGCGCGCTGCCAGACACTGGTATTGGGCGGCAGCCCGGCGCTGATGCCATCCATCTGATCGGGCGCCTGACGCCGCACCCAGGCGCGATACGCATCTTCATAGACGCCGGGCTCGTCGGCGATTTCCAGGTGATCAAAGCCATACGCTGGATGCGGCCGGCTGTGATCTCGGTTGGCATGCGGCAGAAAGTGCAGCTTGCCGATATTCGCCGTTCTATAGCCGTATTGCTTGAGCAGGCGCGGCAGCGTCACCAGATCTTCAGGCACTGGCACGCCCATGTGCGTGATGCCGAGCGTCGACGGATATCGACCGGAAAGCATGCTGACGCGGCTCGGCATACAGACTGGATTCTGGACAAAATGGCGGCTGAAATTCGTGCCGCGCGCCGCCAGCGCATCCAGGTTTGGCGTGCTGATTTCGCCGTTTCCATTGGCGCCCAGCGCGTCCCATCGCTGCTGATCGGTGTAAATGATGAGGATGTTCGGACGTTTCATCAGTTGGCCTTCGTATAGAGAGCGTGCGCGCAATTGTAGCGCGGCGCCGGCATTGAGGCGAGCAAGCAAAGTTGTATGCAGACTGTCATTGACGCTATTATGATAGGAGTATTCCGCGCTCAGGCAGCGGCGACTACGATCATATTCGCGCTGTCGAGGGCGACGAGCGCTCGCCCATCAGCATGAAAGGAAGAGCAAAGTGATTGCGAATTTCGAGAACATCACCGAGGTAGAACTCTCCCAGAAAGCCTTTGACCAAGCATTTCGCGACAACCTCTATTACACGAGCGGGCAAGCCATCTATACGGCATCGCAGCACGATCTGTACTTCGCGCTCGCGCATACGGTCCGCGATTACATGATGTACAACTGGCAGCAGAACGTCGACTGCTATTTCCGGCAGAATCCCAAATTCGTCTATTACTTGTCGGCCGAGTATCTGGTCGGCCAGCAGTTGGAAAAGAATCTGCTTTACACCGATACCCATTCGCTCGCGCAAGACACGATGCGGCGCCACAACATTGACCTGACCGAACTCTGTCAACTGGACATTGAACCGGGCTTGGGCAACGGCGGCTTGGGGCGTCTTTCCGCCTGTTTCATGGATTCGCTGGCGACCTTGAACATTCCCGCGGTTGGCTATGGCATAAGATACGAATACGGCATCTTCCGCCAATCATTCCGCGACGGCTGGCAAATCGAAAGCCCCGACGAGTGGCTCTATTTCGGCAACCCTTGGGAATTCCCCCATCCCGACGACATGGTGGAAGTTGGCTTCGGCGGCGGGACGGAGAGCTATACCGACGGCGACGGCAACTACCGCGTTCGTTGGATACCGGCGCAGACGATCATGGGCCAGCCCCATCACACGCTCGTGCCCGGCTACAAGACGAAGACTGTGAATATGCTGCGGCTCTGGAGCGCGCGCGCAACCCGCGAATTCGACCTCCAGCTATTTGATGTGGGCGATTATTCGCGCGCGGTGGAACAAAAGACCAGTTCGGAGAATGTCACCAAGGTCCTCTATCCCAACGATAATACGCCGCAGGGCAAGGAGCTGCGGCTGAAGCAGCAGTATTTCTTCGTCGCCTGTTCGCTGAACAATATCATCAAGCGCTTCATGATCAAGAATGTGGAGTGGGAGGAATTGCCGAATGTCGCGGTGATCCATTTGAACGATTCGCATCCGGTCATCGCCATCGCCGAGCTCATGCGCCTGTTGGTCGATGAATATCTGCTCGATTGGGAGCGCGCCTGGCGAATCACCACCGGTACCTTCGCCTCGACGCAGCATACCTTGCTGCCGGAGGCGCTGGAGAAATGGCCCGTCTGGCTGATGGAACGGGTGCTGCCGCGCCATCTCGAGATCATCTACGAGATCAACCACCGCTTCCTGGATGAAGTGCGCATGGCTTTTCCCAACGACATCGGCCGGGTTGAGCGGATGTCGATCATTGAGGAGGGCGCGGAAAAACAGGTGCGTATGGCCAACCTCGCCTGCATCGGCAGCTATTCGATTAATGGCGTCGCCGCGCTGCAATCCGACCTGCTGCAATCGCATGTATTTCCCGACTTCGCCGCCCTTTGGCCCCGAAAGTTCGGCAATAAGACCAACGGCGTCACGCCGCGCCGCTTTATGCGTTTGGCGAATCCAATCCTGGCGGAATTGATCAGCGAGCGAATCGGCGATGGCTGGCTGACCAATCTCGAGGAGCTTGCGCGTCTAGAGGAGTTCGTCGATGACGGCGACTTCCGGCGCGCCTGGCGCGATATGAAAAAAGCCAACAAAGAGCAACTGGCGGATTACATCGACGACCGCTGCGGCTTGGCTATCAACACGGTCTCACTATTCGACATCATGGTCAAGCGGCTGCACGAATATAAACGGCAGCTTCTGAAGACCTTGCATATTATTCATCTGTATCAGCGGTTGAAGCTGAATGCAAACGCGGAGCCGGCGCCAAGAACCTTCATTTTTGGCGCCAAAGCCGCGCCCGGCTACCACATGGCGAAGCTGATTATCAAGTTGATAAACTCGGTGGCCGACGTGGTCAATCGCGATCCGGTTTCCGCCGAGCGGCTGCGGGTGGTCTTCATTCCCAACTTCAATGTCACCGCGGGCCAGCTCATCTATCCCGCAGCCGATGTATCGGAGCAGATCTCGCTGGCGGGCAAGGAAGCGTCCGGCACCGGCAATATGAAGTTCGCGCTCAACGGCGCCCTGACCATCGGCACGCTGGACGGCGCCAATGTCGAGATCCGCGAACGCGTCGGCGCGGAGAACTTTTTCCTCTTTGGTTTGACGACGGAAGAAGTCTTCGCGGCCAAAGACAGCGGTTACGATCCGCGCGCCTACATCGACGCCAACGCCGACCTGCGCGCTGCGATAGACTGGATCGCCAGCGGGCAGTTTTCCGGCGGCGATACTCAGATTTTTCGCCCAATCGTCGATTCGCTGATTTATCATGACGAATACATGCTCTGCGCAGACTTCGCCGCTTATCTCGCCTGCCAGGGCAAGGTGGAGGAGGCCTACGCCGATATCGAACGCTGGACGACGATGTCGATCCTCAACGCGGCGCGTTCCGGCTTCTTCTCATCGGATCGAACGATTGCGGAATACAACCGTGATATCTGGCGCGCGTCGCCGCTAGACCTGGCAAAGGGCAGCTAAAGGCAAGTACCTGAACACTGCCTGCCACAGTCTTCTGCTTGCGGCTTTAGACTGGTACGTTACAATTTATGCGCGCCGGGCTTGATGAGAGTCAGGCATAATGTATTGGCAGATCAGGAATAAGAGGTATGCGAAATGAGCAATGCTGAGATCGCTCGTATCACCATCGACACCAAGCGCGTCATCGGCGAGATTTCACCGCTGCTCTTCAGCGGCTTCGCCGAACACATGGGGCGCTGCATATATGAAGGCATATATGACCCAGCCTCGCCTCAAGCCGATGAAAACGGATTGCGGCTGGATGTATTGGCGGCGCTGCGAGAATTGAATTTCCGCTCGATGCGCTATCCCGGCGGCAACTTCGTCAGCGGCTATCACTGGGAAGATGGCATCGGGCCAAAGGACCGGCGTCCGGCGCGCCGGGAGCTCGCCTGGCAATCCATCGAGACGAATCAGTTCGGCGTCGACGAGTTCATTCACTTCTGCCGTGACATCAATAGTGAGCCGATGCTGGCGGTCAATCTAGGAACGGGTTCAATTCAAGACGCCGCCAATCTCGTCGAATACTGCAACGCGCCGACGGGCAGCAAATACGCGAATATGCGCGCAGCAAACGGCAACGAAGTCCCCCACGGCGTCAAGTACTGGTGCCTCGGCAACGAAATGGACGGCCCCTGGCAGATCGGCCATCTCGATGCGGTCGAGTATGGCAAAAAAGCGCGGGAAGCGGCGAAGCTCATGCGCCTTCATGACGATTCAATCGAGCTGGTGCTCTGCGGCTCGTCAAGCTCGAAGATGCCGACTTATCCCGAGTGGGATCGTATCGGACTGGAGCATTGCTGGGATCTCGTGCAATACCACTCCATGCACTACTATGCAGACAACCTAGAAAATGACAGCCCGAGCTATCTTGCGCTAAGCGCCGCCTTTGAGGACTACGTTGAAACGGTCACCGCCGTCTTGCGCTATGTCAGAGCCAAGACGCGCTCAAAGCACGATGTTTATCTCTCCTGGGACGAGTGGAATGTCTGGTACAAAGCGAACGAACTTTCGGACAAGCGTGGGCGCTGGACTGAAGCGCCGCATCTTATTGAAGAGGTCTACAACCTGGAAGACGCGCTCGTGGTGGCGCAATGGCTGAACGTATTCTTGCGCCGTGCCGATGTGCTGAAGATCGCTTGCATCGCGCAAATCGTCAATGTCATCGCGCCGATCTTGACCAATGCCGACAAGTTGTTGAAACAGACCATATACTATCCGCTGCTGATGTTCAGCCAGATGGCGAGCGGCAATTCGCTAGACCTGCTTGTCGAGTCGCCGCGTTACGAAACCAAACAGTTTGGCGATATGCCGCTGTTGGATGTCTCTTCAGCCCACGATGAAGCCGCCGGCAGGAACTCGATATTCATCGTCAATCGCAGCCTGACCGAGCGCATGCCAATAGAGATCTATTGGGGAGACGCCGCGCCAAGGCGAGTCAGCTCGGCGCATCAGCTTGCCGGCAACGACCCGAAAGCCTTCAACAGTTGGGAGGATCCCAATCGCTTGACGACGCAGGCGATTTACGCGCCGAATATTGTTGACGGGATGGCGCAAATGAGCCTGCCGCCCCTATCCTTCACGGCGCTGGGCGTGGAACTCTAAGCGGCCTCGCGCTAGATTTTTCGCGGATCAGAGCGGACGGCGACGCGCGCGCCCGTTTCATTCGACCTGACGGCGGCGCGCATGATTTCCATGATGTGACGCGCCGTCCACAAGTTGGAGAGCGCCGGCTGCGCGCCCCGCTCGATGCAGCGCAGCCACTCTTCATGCTGATTGACAACCGGCGCCGGCGTGATTTCATCTACCAAGGGCGCCGCCCATTCGCGTTCGTATGAGCTTGGGCGGATGTAATCGATCTTTTCGCCGCGCAGAACAAGCTTGCCCATCGTGCCATGTACGCGCAGGAATGAAGAGCGCGCCGGATCGCACCAGCCCGTCTCCGCCGTACCCAAAGCCCCATTTGCAAACTCCAGAATCAGCGTTGCCGTGTCTTCCAAGGTCGTCGGCTTGTCCACAGTCGTCATGCGCGCGCTAACGTAGTCCACCTTGCCCAATAGCGCGACCAGATTGGCGATGGAATAGACGCCCATATCGATCAGCGCGCCGCCGCCGGCCTCTTCGGCATCGTAAAACCACAAGTCATTTTCCAGGCGCGGTTCTTCGAAAGCGTCGGCGACCTCGGCGTAATAGATTTCGGGACCGCCATGGCTGTGCCGGGCGAGCGCGCCCGAGACTCTTCCAATCGCGCCCGCTGCCAAATGCCGCCGCATCTCGTAGACGGACCCGTCAAACGAAGGACGGCAGTATACCACTTGCGTTGGACGCGCCTCGCTCGCCGCCACCAACTGATCGGCCTCCTCAATCGTCGTACAGAGCGGCTTCTGCATGAATAGATGAAGCCCGTGTTCCAGGACAGCCAGGCCCGCTTCGGCATGCAAGGGATGCGGCAGCGCGACGATGACCGCGTCCAAAGTCTCGTCGTCCAGCAGGCTCGCCCAATTCGTCGAATAGCGCGGCACATCAAAGCGCTCGCAGAGCAGGCGAAGACGGCGCTCGCGGCGACCGCAAATGTGCGTGACGCGCATGCCATCAATGGCAGCAATCTCCGGCAAATGGCTAAGCGCGGCGATGCCTCCGGCGCCAAGAATGCCGACATTAAGCATCGACATGTCCTCGCAGGAAGGCGTAGCTGCGGCCGATAGACTCAATCATATTTTCGTTGCCAGTCTCATCTTCTATCGCCAGAACGCCGGCATAATCAATGTCGCGCAATGCTTGAATATAACCATCCCAGGGCACCAGCCCCTCGCCACAGGTCGCACCCATCGTCTGCGGATTCCAATCTTTGGCGTGCGTGTGAATGATCTTGTCTCCCAGAATGTGGACGCCTTGAATCGTGCCAGCCTCCGAACCGAACCTCAGTAAGTTGCAGGGATCATAATTGACTTTCAGCCAGGGATTGCCGACCTCGTCGATGAAATCGCCAAGCGCCTGGGGCGATTCTTGCCCCGTCTCAAGCGCGAAATAGACGCCGACCTTAGCGCCGTGTTCCGCGATCTCGCCAACGGAAGCGAGCAGAATCTGATAAGCCGGCTCCGATTTGTCTTCCGGCAGAACGCCGGCATGGGTCGTCACGATATCGCCGCCCAATTCGGCTGTGGTATCCAGCGCCTGCTTCGTCTTGTCGATCCGCCATCGCAGCCCTTCGCTCTCCTCGAGGCCGCCCCAGGTGACCGCCCCTTGCAGTTGCGCGCAAAAGCCGCTGAAGGTCAGCCCAAGAGACTCGGCGATTCGTCGCACTTCGCGCCGATCTTCCGTCGACCCCACTTCGGGATCCAGTATGCAGGGATCATATTCGACATTTACGATCCAGGGCTGTACCGAGCTGCAGCCAATCTCGGCGGCGATCTCCATCTGACGCGCCAGCGCCGCCACATCCGGCGTCGCGCCCAAGGTCCATAGCGCGCAGCCAATCGTCATTTCGCTCATGGTTCTGCCCTCTTCCCTTTTCCAGCGTTCATCGCTAATCAATCATAGCAAATCAGGCACGTGTCGCCACGCCAGCGCGCCGTTCGTTAAGTCGGATGTCCATCCAGAAGATAGCGCGCGAACCAGCCCACGATGGCAACGGCGGCTCTGACGCGGTTGTTCTCGTTGTAGAATCCGTGTCCCTCATCGGGAAACAAGATGTATTCCACCGGCAGATCCCGCTCCCGCAGGGCGGCGACGACTTGCTCCGCTTCCTCGACTGGCACGTTGGTATCGTTGGCGCCATGGAGCACCAGGGTCGGCGCGCGGACGCGAGCCAGCTTGTGGATGGGCGATAGCGCGTCCAGCAGGTCGCCCTCCGTCTCCGGATCCCCGTATTCGACTTTCGAGATGCTCGCCATCCAGGGCTCCGTGCGCTCGAAGAAGGTCTTGAAATTCACCAGTCCATAGAGGTTGACGCCGGCGGCGAACAGATCTGGAAACGCCGCCAAGCCCGCCATCGTCATATATCCGCCGTAAGAGCCGCCCATGATGCCCAGTCGGTCACCGTCGGCGAGGCCGCTGTCAATCAGAAACTGCGCCGTCGAAGCGATATCTTGAATGGCATCGAATCGCAGCGCGCCATTGTCCAGGTTGACGAAGCGCCTGCCAAAGCCCGATGAGCCGCGCACGTTTGGCGCGAAAACAGCGATCCCCTGCGCCAGCAAAGCCTGATAATCATAGCGGAATCGCGGCTGCTCCTGCCCTTCCGGTCCGCCATGAAAGCTCAAAACGGTCGGATAAGGCGGATCGCCAGCCCGCGGCGCATAATACCAACCCGTCAAGGGCAAGCCGTCATGAGCGCGATACTCCAGCAAGCTGGCGTCGACCAGTTGCTCAAGGTCCAGGCCGACATGCGGGCTGCGCGTCAACTGTTGAAGCCTGCCACCAGCGATATGCAGCAGCCAAATATCTTGCGGCATTCGCGCGCCGGTGACGCACAGCGCCAGAGCCGAGCCATCGGGCGAGAAACGCGGCGATTCGACGATCTCGCCCGGCAATTCAACGACGCGACTGATCTCATTATTGGTAAGACCGAGAAGCTCCAGTTCGTGTCGGCCGGCAATGTTCCAGACGAGCGCAGCCGATTCGCCATCGCTGCTCAGCGTGTATTCAACCAGCTCGGCATCTTGGCGCGCGCGTACTTTTTCCCATTGCGCGTCATTCTCCAGGGATCGTCGGCAGAGGCAAGCCATATCGGCGTCGCGATTGGAAATAACAAATACCGCCCGCTCGTCGGGGGAAAATCGCGCATTCTCAAAGCTGGCAGGCGGCTCGTGCGCCGTCAGCAGCTGCTCGCCGGCGTCAGGCGGTTCCAGCAGATAGACGTCGTTGTCTCCACGATAGGCGACGCGCTTGATGAGAAGCCTCGCGCCATCAGCGCTGATATCTTCAATCGTTGCGGTCCCGCCGGCGCTCGTCAGCCTTTCCGCCGCGCCGGCCTCAATCGATCTACGGAAGCAAGCCATCGAATCCAATTCATCTATATTCGACGAGTAATAGATGGCTCTCCCGTTCTTGGCCCAGCCGCCCAGCCAATTATTGCTGATGCCACCCGCAGTCAAGCGCCGGCGATCGCTGCCATCGGGACGGACGATATCAATCTGCGAATTCATGCCACCGCCCGGCGCGAATTCTACGGCGAGCCAATCGCCATCGGGCGACCAGATCACCCGCGATACTTGCTCGTCAAAGGCGGTCACGGCGGCTGGAAAACCGCCCGCTATCGGCAAGCGCCAGACTTGCGGGCTTCCGGTCAAATCGCTGACGAAGGCAATCTGAGCGCCATCAGGCGAAAAAGACGGCGACCAACATCGGCCGACCTTCGCCATAAGTGCGATCGCTTCACTGATCGCCCCGGCCGATTCGATTGTCATGATCCGCTCCTTCGATGAGTGATCGCCAGGATTGCTGTCGCCGCCAAATATGCGCCCGCGCCAAGCCACAGCACCGCGCTGAACCCAGACGTAATGGAGAGCGCGACCGCGAGCACCGAGCCAACGACGGTCATCAAGCCATTAATGCTCCAGGCCAGCGCCACTTGAGGCTTGTCCTCAGCGCCAACCAGCTTCAACGCCTGCGGAAAGGGGACGCCCAGGCAAAACGCCAGCGGCAGCAGCGAGAGCGCCGCGATTATGGCGCGCGTCATCACAGTCTCGGCGATGAAATTCGCGCTAAGTGGTGACCAAAGCCAGCTCCAAAGTGTGGACAATATCAAGACTGCCGCAGTTGCCAATTGCGGACGACGCTCCATCAATTGATGCGAGAAGGCTTGACTCAAGCCGCTGCCAAGGCCGCCGCCAACCAGAAATGTGACCAGCACAAGCGTGATCGCAAAGGTCGGATGGCCCAGGAAAAGCCGAGTCTGTTGGATGGCATAAATCTCCAACGCGATGAATCCGATGCCCAACATGCCGAAGAGCAAGGGATAGCCGCGTTGGATCAGCGTTGTGCCGCGCCGCCACTGTGCCATAATTGCCAGCGCCACGACGGCAACTGCTGCCGCAGCCAGCGCAACCGACGCTGTGAGGCTGGACGGAATGCCCTTTTCAAACTGGAAAAAGTAAGGTCGATTATCGGTCGCAGGCGCAATGTTCGCCTCCGAGTCCGCGATGATCGCGTCAAATGAATGAGCGCCGCTGGCAACAGCGTCAAGCGGCGGCTGGACCAAGACATGCGGCAGCAGCACGGACTGGAAGCCCACATCGCGGGCGATCGCGCCGAGCGCCAGCGAATCGTCCTCGCTGAAAGCCTTTGCGCTGATCAGCAGCAGCGGCGCCGGCGGGCTGCTCACCCCATCGACGAAAGCCATCAAATGCTGCAGCGCCCGCTGGTCGTCCAAACCCCGGCGGCGCAGTGAAGCGAGCGCGGTGGAAAGGGCGCGCGTTAGGGTGATCTCGTCATAGAGCTTCAGGGCGATTTGCCCGTCCGCGTCCAGATGATCCAGATAATCGGCGAAAGCTTCTTCGGTGTATATCGTGTTCTCCGAAAGCGCGTAGCCGCCCCGTTCCGCCGCCAGCGTCACCACCTGCGACAGATAGATGAGGTCATACTTTTCCCGCGACCGGCGAAGGGCGCTGCGGCCATCGTCAACGATGACTGTCACCTCGGGTCGGTGGTAAAGCGCGCCATTGTAGCCGCGCCAGGCGTCGACCAGTTCAATGCTAGCGGCATTGACTTCGACAGCGGAAATCCGCTTGGCGCCGCTCTGCAGCGCGAACCAAACATCCAGCCCGGCGCCGGGACCGATGATGAAAACGCGCTCGGGCTGCTCCGTGGCAAAGGGGAAAAAACCGATATCGCCCAGGAGCTCTTGTCGCGCGGCCTCCGTCGGCATCACTGAAGCAGCGCCGCCATCGACATAAATGCGCAGCGGGCGCCCGGCGCCGGGATCCACCAGGTCGCTGCGAGCGAAGGCGTCCCAGCGCGTCTGCAATACACGGCCGCCATCGGCCAAGGCGCCCACAATCGGCTTCTCAGTCGCCAGCCTAGATGAGTCTATTTCCAGGAATGGGCCGCGGACGTTGGCGGCAAAGGCAGCGCCGACGATGCCGATGCAAATGACGGCGGCGAGCCGCTCCAGCCCGTTGGAGAAATATAGCCCGGCCAGCGAAAAACCGATTGCCGCCAGCAGGATCGCGTTGAGGGCGCCAAAGCGGTTCATTAGCGGAATCGCCAATAGCGCGCCACAGCCGGCGCCGACCAGATCGCCCATATACAAGATTCGACTTGCCGCCGCATGCTCGCTGAACAGCAACGCGACCACCGATCCGAAACAGATATAAGGGAGAGCAAGCAGGACGAAGAGAAGCACCTGCATCTCAACCGGGCGGCCGTAGACAGCGAAGAGAAGCAGCAGAATTACGCAGAAAGCCGCGGCCACGCCGCCGAGCGAAAGCCCGATCCGCCGCGCCAATGCCGGACGCAGCGCCGTTGCGGCCGCGCCGATGCCGATGCCCAGAATCGCGACCGAGAGAATCAGAAATACATAGGGCGGGAAAAAAATCAGCGAGAAGAGACGGGTCAGCGCGATCTCGAGCAGCAGCGCGCTCGCCGACAGGATCGCCGTTCCCAGCAGGCGCCGCGCCGGCAGCTCGCCCAGGCTAGCGCCGAAGTTTGGGATCAAGCGCATCTCTCAGCCCGTCACCGAGGAAATTGAAACCCATCACCGTGAAGAAGATCGCCAAGCCCGGGAATACACCCATCCAGCCCGATTGCCGGAAGAAAGCGCGCCCTTCCGAGAGCATCCTGCCCCAGCTCGGATCGGGCGGCTGCGTGCCCAAGCCGAAGAAACTCAGCGCCGCTTCGGCGAGAATAGCGAATGCCAGGCTGAGCGTGATTTCGACAATGATCGGCGATAGCACATTGGGCAGGACGTGGGTCAAGAGGATGCGGATATCGCCGGCGCCCATAGCTCGCGCTGCGATGATGAATTCTTCGTTGCGTATGCCGAGCACGGCGCCGCGGGCGATACGGGCGAAAATGGGGATGTAGACGATGCCAATTGCGATCATGGCGTTGCCAATGCCCTTGCCCAGGGCAGCCATGATTGCGATCGCCAGTAAAATGGCGGGAAAGGCGTAGAGCACATCCATCGCCCGCATGATGACCTCGTCGGTGATGCGCGTGCCATAGCCGGCCATCAAGCCGAGCCCGGTGCCGACGATAGTCGCCACGCTGACGGCGATAAATCCAACTTGCAGCGAAACGCGCGCGCCAACGATGATGCGCGAGAAAATATCGCGCCCGAAGTCGTCCGTGCCCATCCAGTGTTCAAGAGACGGAGTGGCGAAGCGATCGGCGAAGTCCATCCCGTTGGGGTCGTAAGGCGTAATCGCGGGACCAAATATGCCCATGACCACAACGACCAGCAGCACCAGCGCTCCGAACATCGCCAGCCGATGACGCAGCAGGCGGCGAAAGGCATCGCGCCAGAGCGTATTCGCCGGTCCCAGTGGCGCGTCGGTAACTTCCCTGCGAATGCGTATGAGCCCAGGGCTCTCCACCACTGATTCTTTCTTCTAAGCGTATTCGATCCGCGGATCGAGAAGGAAATACAAGAGATCGACAAATAAGTTGACCAATGTGACCATGATCGCGATGATCATGACCGTGCCCTGCAATAGCGGATAATCGCGCTCCTCCACAGCGTTGAAAGCCAGCCGCCCCAGCCCGGGCCAGGAAAAGACCACCTCGACAATGACGATGCCGCTGAACAGCGCGGTGATTTGCAAGCCGATGATGGTCACGATATTGATGAGGGCGTTGCGCAGGGCATGGCGCATAATCACCGTGCGTTCCGTCAGCCCCTTGGCCCGCGCCGTCTGCACATAATTGGCATTCAGCACATCAAGCATGGCGCTGCGGATGAAACGTGTCTGGACCGATGCGCTGACGAAACCGGCGGTGAATGCTGGCAAAATAATATGCGCCAGCCAATCGCCCGCATCTTCCCAAATCGGCGTATAACCGCTGGGCGGCAGCAAATCCAGGTTGAGCGAGAAAATGATGATTAGCAAGATACCCATCCAGAACGAGGGGATAGACACGCCAATCTGACTGAATACCGTCGCGACGATGTCAATGGCGCTGCCCGGCTTTAGCGCCGAAATGATGCCGATGGGAAAGGCAATGACCAAGCCGATCACCAGCGAGACCATTGCCAGTTCAAATGAGGGACCGATTCTGCCACGCAATTGCGGCGCGACTTCTTGGCTGCTTAGCAGGCTCTGCCCGAAATCACCGCGCACTGCGTTGGAAAGCCAGGTCAAATACTGTTCAAAAAATGGACGGTTGAGGCCGAGGCGATCGCGCAATCCTGCGACCGCTTCATCGCTGGCGTAGGGACCGAGAATGACCCGCGCCGGGTCGCCCGGGACGATCTGTATGATCATAAAGACGACAATGGTTATGCCGAGCACGACAACCAATGCCAGAAGCAATCGCTGAACGACGTATTGATAATTCAAACCGAGTTATCCCCAGGAACCAGATGCGGATCGCCGGCGGGGAGGAATCGGGGCGCGAACGGGAAAGCCCAATTCGCGCCCACGAAGCAGTTAGCCTTCGAGATAGGTGTTCATGTAGAGGTTGTTGTTGTCCGAGCGCAAGACATAACCTTGAACCCGGTTGCTCATCGCCCGCGTGAACGCCGGGTTGTAGAAGTAGACGTAGGGCACGGCGTCCACCAGGATCTGGTTCGCCTGTTCGTAGATGGCATAGCGCTCATCGAAGCCGGATACCTGCCGCCCTTGCTCGACCAGGGCGTCAAAGTCGGGATCGCTGTAACCGGTGAAGTTGAAGACCTCATCCGTGCGATGCTGAAGGTAGAAGTAGTGCTCGACATCCACCAGACCATTCCAACTGCAGATGTAGCCGTCGTAGCGGTAATTGCCCTCAAGCTCAAGCCACTCCGCCCATTCCGGCGCGTTGATGGTGGTGGTGATGCCGACCGCAGCCAACTGCGCCTGCAAGACCTGCGCCTGGCGCACCGTGTCCTGATACGTCGAGGTGGGCATCAACTCCATCTCGAAGCCATCAGCCAAGCCCGCTTCCGCAAGCAGCGCCCTCGCCTTGTCCGGGTCGTATGAATAGGGCGCATAATCGAAGTACCAGGGGCTGCCGGTATCAATCGGACCGCCATAGAGCGGCGTGCACAAACCGAAGTCGCCGGCGGCGCAGAGATCGTCGCGGTTGATGGCGTAGGCGATCGCTTGACGAACGCGGGCATCGTCAAAGGGCTCTCGCGTCAAGTTCAAGCCGATGTACTTGTAAGCCAGCGCTGGTGACACGAGTACATTCACCTCGGAATTGTCTTGCAATGCCTGCACCGCCTGTCGCGCGACGCTGGTGATGAAGTCCACTTCGCCGCCGAGCAAAGCCGCTTCGCGCGCCGCTTCTTCCTGGATGACGGTGATTTCAACCGCATCGAGCAAGGGCAATCCCTCTTGCCAGTAATTCTCATTCTTGACCAGACGCATGCTGATCGTGCCATCAAGGTCTTCGACAGTGAAGGGACCGGTGCCGATCGGCACGACAATGACACCATTTTCATCCACGCTATCCGGATGGACGACGGCTGTGGAGCGGGCGGACAGGAGAATCGGCAGAATCGCATTCGGCTCCGGTGTCGTCACGCTCACCGTGTGCGGGTCGACTGCCTCCCAAACAGCATCGGGACCGCCAACGGAAGCGACGCGCCCGGATCCCGTTTCGGGATTGATGATGCGGTTCATTGAGAAGACGACGTGTTCCGAAGTCATCGCTTCACCGTTGGAAAATTGAACGCCGTCGCGCAGATTGAATGTCCAGGTCCGACCATCGTCAGATTGAGACCATTCAGTCGCCAAGAGCGGCGTCAACTCGATGTTGTCATTGTTGGTCGTGAGCGATTCGACGACGTTGGCCAATACATGAAAGCTGGATACTGTGCTGGCGACATGCGGGTCCAAGCCCGTCCACTCCGCATCATGAGCGGAACGCAGCACTTGCTCGGACATTTGCGCCGAGGTCGACAAGCTGATGCCGATCACAACCGCGACAATTAATACAAGCGGCAGAAGCAGTTTGAACCTTTTCATCTTGGATTTCCTTTCTTTACCATATCGGTCTATGAACAGTTGTGGTCACTCACATTCTCCAAAGGAAATTCGCTGGCGCCCCCTTTAATCTAGTGTTTTCACCTGTAATCCGCAGCGGAGGCTGGGCGACGAAGGCGCGCCAAGCGCCCGCGGCGCATGGTCCAGATGAGGTCACGAGAATATACTATGCGCAGAATGCGCTGTCAAATTGGCGCGAGTCGCCTAGAGCGCCAGCCAGTGCATCGTCACTCGATTAACCCGTCATTGGATGCGCAAATACGCGCAGACTGCTTGACACAAGGTTGAGCGCAAGTTAATCTAGTTGTGGTCTATTGTGGCAATCTTACATCTGATACTGGTTATGGAGGAAAACATCATGAAGCGGTTTACTTTGATCGTCAGCATCGTGGCTTTATTGGCGATGATCGCAATGCTGCCATTGAGCGCGGTTCAAGCGGATGGTCACTGCGAGTTTGCCGAAGACAGCATCAGGATAGGCGGGCTTGTGCCGCTCTCGGCGCCGGGCGCGGTCTTTGGCGGCGTCGCCATGTCTTGGACGGCCAATCGCGCCGCCGACGACATCAACGCCGATTGCGGCATTGCAATCGAAGGCGTCAATCATCGCGTAGAAATCGTCATTGGCGACTCCGAAGGCAGCCCGGAACGCGGGCAGGCGGTGGTCGAGCGCTTCATCCTCGAGGATGAGGTCCATGCGGTCACCGGCGTCTATCACAGCGCTGTCGGCTTGGCGACCATGGGCATGTTGGATGAGAACGGCATTCCGACTGTCTTCTCCGAACCCTGGAACGATAACGTCAGCGCCAACGGCATCCAGGAATACGATGGCAGACCGCCGCGGAACGCCGATGGCATCGATCATATCTTCCGTATTTCGCCAGCCAGCTCAATGGTCGGCGGCGTCGTTGTCGATTGGCTGCTAAACCTGGGCGTCGACAATGTCGTCATCATCGCCGAAAATACCGACTACGGCCAACCAGCCGCGGCCGATGAATCGGCGCGCTTCGAAGCGGCCGGCGCGACGGTATCGCAGATCAACGTGGAATTGGGAACCGAAGACTTTGTCCCAATCCTCAGCCGCATCCAGGCACAGGCGGACACGCCCGATGTCATCCGCGTGCTTGTAACCGGTGAAACCTCATTCAACTTGACGCAGCAGATGGCAGAACTGGGTATCGCGCCCACCGAAGACACCATCTGCGTGACTAACCAATTCGCCTTCCAGTCCGAGCAGTATTGGGAAAGCGTCCCCGATGGCAACTACTGCGCCTTCAATCGGGTCGGCATTATCCCGAGCCTCTTCAGCGACACGGCGATTGAATTAAACGCCGCCTACTTCGAAGAATTCGAGGATATCGTCCCCAGCTTCGCCATGGCTACCTATGACGCCGTCTTCATCTTGGCGGACGCCATTGCCCGCGCCGGCTCCTACACCGATGGCGAGGCCATCGTCGCCGCGATTGAAACTACCGACCTGGATCTGTCGCAGGGACGCTACTATTTCGAATTCGGCAATCACAATCCAGACCTGCCCGAAGGCACGCCGGCTTTCATGTGGCATCAATGGCCCGACCCAGTCGTTACCATGATGCAGTACTTCGAGCAAGGTCAAAGCTCACTTGAGGCCGCTGTGATATTCCCGGAAGTTTATCAAACCCACGGTTCGGGCTACATCGTACCGGGAACTTCGCCATAGGAATTCGTGGAGCTTGATGGGCTTCATCACACGTCTCATCAAGTTTCTAAAGCCAGTTGGGTGGGCGCTTTGCCCACCCGCTGCCTTTAACCAAGGGGCAGATCTGGATGGTCATTGAAGACACTCTATTCATCCTTTGGCTCATGGTCGCGGGTCCGCTTTGGGCAACCGTCGGCCTGTTTGTTCTGCCCGGCGTAAATCGCGGGCTCAAAGAAGAAGATCAATTCTCCCTGTCAACATTGAAGATCGCCGGTTTGATCGGCGGTTTTGCCCTTGGACCGATTGGCGTAGGCTTATTCTATTTTGAGCCGGCGCTCATTCGGCGCACGAGCTTGACGCTCGGCGTCGTGCTGACCGTTTTCATTTCATCGCAAGTGCTGGTACGGGTCATTGATCCGAACTTTCCCTCGGTGCTCTGGCTGCTGCTCGCAGGACCCTTATGGGCGGCGCTGGCGGCATATTTCATCCCGCGTCATTACCGCGATCTGGAAGCGGACGATCAAAATGCGCTTACCGCGGCTGCATTAGGTGGATTTGCCATTGGTCCCCTGATCTTCGGCCTAATGTGGAAAACCACGCCAAAGATCAATCGGGACTGGATGATCACCTTGGGCGCATTGGGCGCCTGGCAGATCTATGTGCTATTCGCCATCCAAAACCCGACCAATCCTTGCGTTGCGCTTCCCTTTGCCGCCACCTATTTGACGCAGCAGACAGCCAACGGCGTGGTCATTGGCTGCATCTATTCGCTGATGGCGGTCGGCTTGACCTTGATCTATTCGGTGCAAGGCGTCGTCAGCTTTGCTCATGGCCAACTCTACATGGTTGGCGGTTATTTCTCGTTTTACTTTTTAGAGCATGCAGGATACCACCTAAGCAACTTGACCGGCGCCGAAATCAGCGTCAACCCGATCTGGGGAATACCAGTCGCGGCCTTCATCGTCTTCATCATGGGCGCGGCATTCGAGCGCGTATTTCTCAAGCCGATGCACGAAGGTCTCATTGAGCGCGTTTCCGAATACGCCATCCTGATCACATTCGGCTTTGGATTCTTCCTTGAATACACCACCCTGGCGGTCGCCGGTCCTTTCCCGCAAAAGACGGACCGCTTCATCCAGATTCGCCGATTCACGCTAGACCGCGCCCAAATCACAGATGACTTCGCTTTTGGTCCGATTCATATCATTGGCGACCGCGCCTTCGCCATGATTGTTGGCATAGTCTTGATTTTCGCGCTGCTGTATTTCTTGCAGCGATCCTGGACGGGCCGCGCCTTGCGCGCCACCAGCCAGGACAGGCAGGCGGCCGCTGTCACCGGCATCAATCCGACCAATATGAACACGCTGTCATTTGCCATGGGCTCAATGTTGGCGGCCATGTCCGGCGCGGCATTGATTCCGATATTCAATTGGGTGCCCTGGGTCGGCGCGGAGATGGTCGGTCGGTCCTACGTAATCGTGGTCCTCGGCGGGCTGGGTTCGGTTCCCGGCGCGCTGGCGGGCGGTATCATCGTGGGCATTGTGGAAGCGCTGGGCGCGGGCTGCCATCCAGATCCCAGCCGCGGCGCCGCATATAAGGAAGCCTTCGCCCTTGTCATTTTCGCTCTTGTCTTGCTGCTGAAACCGACCGGCCTCTTCGGCAGGGAGCAGACTTGATCATGGTTTTCTTCAAGCGCTTCGAGTCGGCAATAGATCAGGGCATCGGCCGCCGGAAACTGGGTTATCTTGTCATTGTTCTGGTCATTCTGTTTTTCCTTTGGTTCCCCAACGACGCCTCGCAGTCGAATTACACCAAGACCGTTTTCATCAGCGGATTCTTTTACGCCATCATGTCATCCAGCTGGGCGCTGCTGGCGGGCATTGCCGGACAGTTCTCCTTTGGCCACATGGCTTTTATGGGGATTGGCGCTTATGCGGCCGGCTTGATCGCGCGGGACGGCATCACCTTCGCGATGCTGGGCGTCAGCATCAGTCCTGAGTCCATCTCGGCCTTCGGCTCCATCATCATTGGCACAATCGCCGCCGGCGCGGTCGGGTTGGTGATCGGCTGGCTGCTGCTGCGATTGCGCTCCGCCTATTTGGCGCTGTTCACGATCGCCTTCTCTGAATTATTCCGCATTATGATGTTGACCGAATATGATTACACCGGCGGCTCCAACGGATTGTCGCTGCGCCCCTTGCTGCAAATCGCCGATGTCGACGCCGCGCGTCAGGTCGAGTATTATTTGATGTTCGGATTGCTGATCGTCTGCCTGATTGCTTTGTACCGGGTGGCGAACTCTCCCATTGGCTTGTTCCTGCGGGCGATGCGGGAAGACGAAGACGCCGCCTCCGCCCTCGGTGTCAATGTTGTGCGCTACAAGATTCTGGTCTTCGTATTCACCAGCATGATTGTCGGCTTTGCTGGCGCGATCTTTTACAGCGATGTAGGTTCAGAGCGCATCATCCCCGAGCAGTTGGAAATTTTGCAAATGTCGCTGATCATCGCCTACGCGGTCATCGGTGGTATGGAAAGCTTGATTGGGGCGGCGGCCGGCGCCTTCATCTCGCGCTATCTGCTGGAGGCGATGCGACAAGTGGTGATCACCCTCCCCTTCGGCATGACGACCAGCGATGGCTCAGACGCCTTCGTCTGGGAGCCGGGATTCTGGCGCTTTGCCCTGTTCGGCCTCGTGATGGTCTTCACCCTGCGTTATATGCGCAACGGGCTGCTATACCCCATCATCACCTGGTTCAGCGGACGCGACATTGCGATGAAGGAGACGGTTTCCAAGCGCGAGAGCGATGATGACCATGCCGCGCGAATTGAGGCGGACGATGAGTGATCTCCACCTGGAACTCAATAATGTTTCCAAACGCTTCGGTGGCCTCCAAGCCGTGGATCACGTGTCATTTAACGTGACGGAACCGGAGTTGATCGGCATGATTGGTCCGAACGGCGCGGGCAAAACTACCTTGACCAATTTAATGAGCGGCATGCTCAAGCCAAGCAGCGGCACAATTTACCTCAATGGCAGGCGTATTGATGGGCACCCGCCCTACGATGTGACGCGCGCGGGCTTGGGCCGCACCTTTCAGATTACGCGCGCCCTCGGCCGCATGACGGTAATGGAGAACATGATGGTGCCGGGTTTGGCGCACAATCCCCGCGCCAGCCGCGCCGATCTGGAAGCGCAAGCGCAGGAAATCCTGACGTTGTTGACGATTGACCACTTGACCCACGAACTGAGCCGCGCCCTGAGCGGGGGGCAACGCAAACTGCTGGAATTGGGAAGGCTGCTCATGCTTGACCCGGCCGTCATCATTTTGGACGAGCCCTTCGCCGGCGTGCACCCGCGCTTGCAGGATACGATTACCAACTATATCAATCGCGTACACGAAAACGGCAAGGCGATCATGTTTATCAGCCACAATATGGGCGCCGTCTTCGAGCTGAGCCAGCGCCTGATCGTGCTGCATCACGGCGCGGTGATTGCCGATGGCGAACCGGGCGCCGTAAGGAATGACCCCGCCGTGATTGACGCCTACCTGGGCCACGACGAGGAAGACTAAATGCTCGAAATCAACGACCTCTACGTCGGCTATTACGAGGATCTGCACATACTGCGGGGCTTAAGCCTGACGGCGCAGACCGGCAAATTGACGACGATCCTCGGCGCGAACGGCGTCGGCAAGTCGACATTGCTCAAAGCCGTCTACGGCTTCCTCAAGCCGCATAGCGGGCAAGTCTTGCTCAACGGCAAGGATGTCACGGGCACGCCGACGCACCGCTTGATCGATCTCGGCATAAGCTACATCCCGCAGCAGCCCGGTGTCTTCAAGCACATGAGCGTGCGAGAAAACCTCATGCTCGGCGCCTGGACGTTTCAGAAAGACAAGAAGCGCATCGAGAGCAAGATCGAAGACAACTTCAATCGCTTTCCCATCCTCCGCGAAAAGCAGCATGACCATGCCGGCAGCCTCTCCGGCGGCCAGCAGCGCATGGTGGAAATCGGTCGCACGCTAATGACCGACCCCGAGGTGATTCTCGTTGACGAACCGACGGCGGGCTTGGCGAAGCTGCTGAGCGAAGAAGTGTACGAAATGCTGGTCAATCTGCGCGATGAGGAGGGCTTGACCATCCTGCTTGTCGATCAAGAAATCCGCGAAGCGCTGAAAATCGCTGACTACGTCTACGTGCTGGAACTGGGGCGCAACAAGTTTGAGGGTCCGCCTTCTGAGTTCACCGATCTTGAAAAAGCCTTCTGGGCTTGAGACTTAGCGCCCCGCCTATCCCTTCAGCCCCGTCATCACCACGCCCTGGATGAAGTAACGCTGCGCGAAGAAGAAGAGCACGATCACCGGCAGGGTCACGGCTGTGGACGCTGCCAATTGCAGATCCCAGCTGATATCCGTTTGGCTGCGGAAAGATGCCAAGCCGACCGCAATCGTGAAATTGTCCGGCGAGCGCAGATAGGTTATCGGACCGATCAGGTCGTTCCAGGCGAAGAGGAAGGTGAAGATGCCAATCGTAATCAGCGCCGGCTTGGACAGGGGCAGCATGACGCGCCAATAGACGCCGAACTCGCTGCAGCCATCGATGCGCGCGGCATCGGCGATTTCCTCCGGTATCGTCCGGAAGAATTGCCGCATCAGGAATATGTTGAAGGCGCCGCCGCCGAAGAATGGCGGCACGACCAGCGGCAGAAAGGTATCGACCCAACCCAGCCGCGAAAAGACGATGAAGCTCGGCACCAGCAGCACGGCGTAGGGTAAGAAGAGCGTCGCCATCACAATGCCGAACCAAAAGTCGCGCCCGGGGAAACGCATCCGCGCGAATCCATAGGCGCAAAATGATGATGTGAACACCACCGCGATAACATTGAGACCGGCGACCAAAATCGTATTGCGGAAGTATGTGCCGAAGGGTTTGTAGGTCAGCGCATAGAGATAATTCTCCGGCACGATTGGGTCGGGTATCAATTGCGGCGGATATTGGAAGATGTTGATCTGCGTTTTCAGCGAACTGGAGAGCAGCCAGATGAAGGGCGTGACCATGACGACGGCAAAAAACACCAGCAGGAACACCGTCAGCCAGTGGAAAATGACATCGCCGTAGGACTTAGGCGCGCGTCGTGATTCGACGAATTCGGCCCCTTTCTCGCTAAAGCCCACGAGTCTCGCTCCTATTCTCCCGGATTCTCATAATAGACGCGCGAACCGATATAACGGAAAACGATGAACGACAGCACCATCAAGATGAGGAAGAGCAGCCACGATAACACAGCGGCGTAACCCATCTTCTGGCTGCTGAAGGCGGTGCGCCAGATGTGCAGCACCAGGAACAGCGTCGCGCGCTGCGGTCCGCCGTTGGTGATCAATAGCGCGCTGACAAATACCTGGAAGGAATTGATAAATCCAATGACGAGGTTGAAGAATATAATCGGCGACATCATCGGCAAGGTCACGTAAAGCAGGCGCTGCCAGCGACCGGCCCCGTCAATTTCGGCCGCCTCATAGAAAATCTGCGGGATGCCTTGCAAGCCAGCCAGGAAGATGATCATCGAGCCGCCGACGCCCCAGACAGTCAGGATCACAAATGCCAGCATCACCCAGTTGGGATCTTGCAGCCAGCCGATCTTGGGACCGCCAAAGGCGCGTATGACATAATTGATCAGTCCGAATTCGGTATTGAAGAGCCAAGCCCACAGAATCGCGTTCGCCACCGCCGGCACGATGCTGGGCAAGAAATATATGGTGCGGAATATGGCGATGAAGCGAAATTTGGCGTTGATCAGATTTGCCAGGAAAAAGGCGAAGACCAAGCCAAGCGGCACTGAAATCGCAGAGAAGACAATCGTGACTTTCAAGCTCTGCGCCAGAATCGGATCGCCGATCATCTTGCTGAAGTTGACCATGCCAACAAACTTGGGCGCCGCCAAAAAGTTCCACTTGTGGAAGGTGAGATATCCCGCTACCGCCGCCGGACCCAGCCACCAGAACAGAAAGCCCAGGATGAAGGGCGCAATGAAAATATAACCCATCAGCGTACGCCGTTGCCGCAGGGTCAAGCGGTTGTATTGCCGCGTCAGCCAGAAGCCTTGCTCGGCCGCTTGAGGCTCAGTAGCCAAGCTCATATCAAGTCAATCAATCCCATCCGTCGTTGGCGTGCAGAGCGGGAGAACATTACAACTCTCCCGCTCACAGGTTCTCACTTTTCTTTGCGCCGTCCCCCGCTGCCCAAGACCTTGGAAGCTACATATCTTCCCTGGCTGCCAGCAGGACTTCGTTCGCCCCTCGCACGGCATCCGGCATGATGTCCTCCGCCCGTTCGCCATTGGCGAGCCCCTCAAAAGCCGGGTTGATGTAATCATTGGCCGCTTCGATGTAGCCCGGCGGAATCGCCACGGCGACACCGTGCTTGGGAAGATAATCGGTCGCGAACTGCGAATAGTTCGGCGGATGGATGCCTTCGCGGATCCAACCCTTCAAACCCTCTTCCGTCAGCATGGCTTGTTGGTTGGGAATCCACAGACCGATCTTGCAGAAATGCTCCTGATAGAAGGGCGTCGCCAGGAAGCGCACCCAGCGCCAGGCTTCTTCCGGGTGATCGGTGCCCGCAAGCACGGAATGGAAATGCGCCTGCATGATGCTGGCCGGCTTCTGCATCTTGGGCAGAGCGCCCGTGCCCATCGCCACACTCATCAGCGACGGATTCATCCAGGAAAGCGCCCAGGAGCCGTCCACCGCCATCGCCAGGCGACCGCTGTCGACCATCTGCACATTGTTCATGCCCAGGCTGGCCAATGCCGCGCCGCGCGGCGCCACATGATGCTCGTGCACCAAATCGGTGATGCGCTGCAAGCCCGCCATCGCTTCCGGCGAATCAAGACCGATCAAGCCGTCTTCGGTGAGGAACTCGCCGCCATTGGCGTGGGCAGCCAAACCAAGCGGCATCCACCAGAAGGGCCAGTCGACGCCCCATTGCACGATGTCTTCGCTGTCGAAGCCGGCATCGCCCGGATGACGGCCCCCGCTGTCTTTGGTGAATGCGCGGCAGATTTCGAGGAATTCGTCCCATTCCCAGATCTCGTCATCCTGGAAACCGGGCGGCGTAATGCCTTCCGCTTCAAACATCTCGGCATTGTAGTAGAAGTGATGGGCGACCCAGGTTGAACCGATGCCATACCAGCGCCCATTGACCTCGCAGCGGTTGGCTTCCTGTGGCTCAAGGAAGTAACCCGGCTGCCCCAGCAGCGGATCATTCTTGACCAGATCGGTGATATCCATCAAAGCGCCGCCGACAGCCAGGGTCTCGTAGTTATCAGACAAGATGAAACCGGTATCGGGCGCGGTTCCGGCCGCGATGCTCGAAAGCAAAACGCGCCCGTAATCGCCGGCGCTCGGTGTGTGCAGCCATTCCACATCGATATCTTCGTTTTCCGCCTCGAAGACTTCGATCGCCGCTTTGACGCCCTCGTCCTCGGCGACGCCGCCCCAACCGCCGAAAGTGATATTGGTGACATCTTGCGCCAGCGCCGACGGCAGATAGCCGAGCTGCGCCAGCATAGCTGCCGCAGTCGCCGATCCGCCCGTCAACTTCAAGAACTCTCTACGTGAAATACTCATGTTTCTGCTCCTTCTAGGTCATATGCCAATTATAGAGTTTCCATCCGGGCTGCAAGACCCGGGCTACACCAATCTAGCCTGAGCGAATCCAGACGCGCATCTCGCCCAAATCACGATTCGCCCACAGATAGTAGGGAATCGCCTTGAAAGTGAATGCCGTCTCATTATAGCCCGTCTGGCTGTGATGACGATACAGCGCGGCGCTTTCTTCCGCCGGCTCAATCCGAAGCGCCCGCCCGCTAATCACCGAGACGCCGCCAAAAAGCGCGCTATCCAGGGACACGTCCAACGCGGAACTCTCAGGAATGCAGACATTCGCCAAGCGCGGCCCATTGTCGACTTCTTCCAGACAGTAAACCAGCGGTCCGCGTTGCAGCGCAATCTGACCGGCAGTCTGCCGGATGCTCGGATGCGGCATGACGCGCTCGACCGGCATCGCCAGCGTCAACTCCACCGTGTCGCCATCAGACCATTCGCGCGAAATGATCACGTAGCCGCGCTCAGCCGCCGCCGTTTGCGCTTCGCCGTTGACCGAGAGCTGATAATCGTAACACCAGTCGGGAATGCGCAGCGCCAACTCGAATTCGACGTTATGCGCCGCATTCACAGTAATTTGCACAGAGCCGTCCCAGGGATATTGCGTCTCTTGGACCAGCCGAATCTCAGATCCACCGACTTCCACAGAAACCGAATTGTCCTGATACATCTGCACATAGACGCGTTCGCCGGCCTGCGAATATGCGTATTCGCCGATGCTGGCGATCAAACGCGAGATATTCGGCGGGCAGCAGGGGCAGTGAAACCAGGGCGTTCGGCGATGATGCCCATCCTCCATGTTTTCGTGCCAGCGGCCTTGCGGGTTGACCCCCGGGTAAGCCGACAGCGGATTGGCGTAAAAGAACTCATCGCCGGAATGCGATAGCCCGCTCAGAGACGAGTTGTAGATGGCCAGTTCCATGACATCGATGTAGCGGCTGTCGGGATCGAGATGGAACATGCGCTGCGCCCAAAAAGCCAGCGCGATGGCGGCGCAGGTTTCACAGTAAGCGGTCTCGGTGGGCATATCATAGGCGAAAGTGAAGCCCTCGTTATGATGCGAGGGACCGACCCCGCCATGCACATACATCTGATGCCGCGTCAGGTCGTCCCAGAGGACGCGCGACAGCCTGAGCAAGCCTTCGTCGCCCGTCTCCAGCGCCACATCGGCGATACCCGCGTAGAGATAGCAAGCGCGCACCGCATGGCCGTTCGCCTCAGTATGCTCCCGCAGGGGCAAATGCGCCTGACAATAGCGATAAGTTCGCGCCCAGTAATCCTCCGAGTTCTCGCCGCGATCATTCGCCTCTTGATCATAATAGTGCGGCGCCTGTCCGCGTTCGTCGACCAAGTACGACGCCAAATCCAGAAAGCGCTTCTCGCCGGTTTCACGGTACATCTTGACCAGCGCCAGCTCAATCTCCGGGTGACCCGGGTAACCGCGCCGCTTGCCTTCTTCCACGCCGAAAGTCGCGGCGATATGGTCGGAAAATCGCGCGAGAACATCGAGCAATTTGCGTTTTCCAGTCGCCTGATGATAGGCCACGGCCGCCTCCATCAGGTGCCCGGCGTTGTACATCTCGTGATTGTCTCGTAGATTGGCCCATTGCCCTTCGGGGAAATGCACCGGGAAGTATGTATTGAGGTAGCCGTCATCGAATTGGGCGCTCTCGATGGCATCGATGAGTGCATCGGCGGTCGCCTCCAACTCTGCGTCGGGATGGGTGGCGAGGCTGTACGCGGCTGACTCCAACCATTTGCCCGAATCCGAATCCCAGAATACACGCACGCCGATCCGCTCGTGCGAAGGCGGGGGCGATGCCGGTCCCTCCATCGCCCAGGAAGCCACGCGCCCCGTCTCTTCCAACTTCTGATAGATGGCCGGGATCGTCACCTCCCGGTTTACCGCTTGCCGCTCGCCCCAGAATCCACGGCTGATTTCCACCTTGTCCAGTGACACCGGCCTATGGCGGTGGACCATGTTCAATACCATAATAATCCTCTTGCTAAACGAAATTGATACTCGCTCGACGCTTTGTCTCTTGTCGGTGATGCCACAATGCACAGACGCCTTGCACCGACTTCGTCACATTACATCTAGCGAGCATATAATTGCACAAATATATCGCACAACCGGTTTACTGACAAACAGCAAAAATATCGGGAGTGGTGAATCATTGATATACGAATTCAAATAGATGAGCATCGTAATTGGGATACTGTTGACGATACAACTGCCGCTGATTCCAAGCATAAGTAAAGAGCTTCACTGCCCGCCGGAGCGCATCGGCACAGCGGGAAAAACAGCGGGAACGCCGTTGCAAACGAGATAGATAATGACGAAGTTCCGCATTCACGCCTTCTACCCGATAAGTCTCGCTCTTATTCGGCATCGGTATATGCTTGCCCGGATAATAGACCAGTTTCTTGTACGAGGCCATCAGATCGCTGTAGTACCAGCGCCCTCTCGGGCTTTGATCTACCAGGTTTTGCAAAGTCGCTTCATCACGCTTTTGGCTCACCAGTGAGCCGACAATGCAACTGCTAGCTCGCTCGACCAAAGTGATTATGTACCATCTGTTTTTTTTCGCCCGACAAAAGTATGCAACTCATCCATCTCAAGGATATGCAGTGGCTTCTTTCGCGGTATCGGCGCCGGTGGCAGTTGATCGGCGCAAGCTTTCACCCAATTCATTATCGTCACATGATGAACCTTAAAATGACGGGCGATCTTTCGGTAACTCAAGCCATCCGCATAGTATTCAACGGCTAATTGCCGCATTTCCTTGCTATATCGACGAGATTGTGCAACATAACGGCGGTCGCAGGGCTTGCACTTGTACATTTGACTTCCGTAACCAGTGCGACCTGCCTTTACTTGTTGTTCTGTATCTTCGCAGTGGGGGCATCTTTTCATATATTCAGTTTATCATATTAACATATTCACCACTCCCAATATCGGGGAGTGGTGAATAGGCGGTTATGATAGACTGCGGTTATGAATACTTGTCCAGAATGTCACGATACACAAAGGCAAGTCAAAGCTGGCTTCAATCGTTCTGGCAGCCAGCGTTATCGTTGTAACATCTGCAAGCGCCGTTATACTCCACAGCCGGCGCGTCTCTACGGCGATGCCATGCGGCAGCAAGCTCTGCGATGGTATGTTGATGGCGCCAGTTATCGCTGGATAGCGCGTCATTTGGGTGTTCATCATGTCACCGTGATGAATTGGGTTAAAGCGCATGCCGATCAACTGGCGCCTGCCCCAACACCGCAAGAAACTCCGTTGCATATTGTTGAAATGGATGAGTTGCATACCTTTGTCCAACGAAAAAAAACAGATGGTACATAAGTACTTTCGTTGACCGGGCTAGCAGTTGTATTGTCGGTTTTCTGGTGAGCCAGCGACGGGACGAGGATACATTGCAAAAACTGGTGGATCAAAGTCCGCGAGCGCATTGGTACTACAGCGACTTGATGGCTTCCTATAAGAAATTGCTCTATTACCCCGGAAAGCATACTCCGATGCCAAATAAGAGCGAAACCTACCGAGTGGAGGGTATGAATGCGGAGTTGCGTCATTATTTGGCGCGCTTGCATCGGCGTTCCCGTTGCTTTTCTCGTTGTGCCGAGGCGCTTCGACGGAACGTGAAACTTTTTGTCTATGCCTGGAATCGGCGGCAGTTATATCTTCAGCAGTATCCCAAGTACAAGGCTTTCCCCATGCAATTCATACATCCTTGAAATTCACCACTCCCAAATATCGCAATCGCAACGAGAAGGCGGATAACATAGCTCATACACCCACGGTCAGTCTCTCACAAGGTCGTTGAAATCTGGCGCAGTCCTGGCCGTTTCACCAAGAACCCAGACATTGTCGCTTTGCCCACGGGGCGCCATTTGCTGATCTATAGCGATGTCGACGCGCACTGGTCGCTGAGGACCAGATCTTGACCATGCTCGCCAGCGACGATGGCGGGCGCACCTGGAGCGAACGCAGCACGATTGCGCACGACTGCTACCATCGCTTCTGTGAAGACGCCATAGTCCTGCTGGATGGCGGACGGCGGCTCGCCTGTATCATGCGAGAGAATCATTCCGGCGGCATCCCTTCTTTCGTCGCCTTCTCCGATGATTGCGGTCACAACTGGGGCGACCCGCAAATGCTGCCCTTCGCCCTGCACCGGCTCTATGCCAAGCAGCTCGCCGACGGTCGCGTAATGGTCACGGGACGGAATGTGAATGGCGAGCTGGGAACTTACGCCTGGGTCGGCGACTTGGAAGCAGCCGCCGGGGCCTACGCCCTCGGTGGACCGCGGCGAAACTATAACGCGACTCTCTTCGAGGACGCATTGATGATCCAAAACCGACCCGAGCGCGAATGCCGCTACACCTTGCTGCCGCCCGAATCACCGTTTAGCGATGTTGACTTTGAGGCGGAACTGCGCGTCGAAGCATCCGCAGGGCACGCCTCGGTCGCGTTTCTATCGATCTCCCGCCTGGGCCAGCTCCTGAAAGCAGGTCCCGACCACATTTCAATCGAGCGCGGTCGGCATGAAATCAGACACGCGGCCGATATGACGCGCTATCGAAAAGTCTCGCTGCAGCATCGTCGTGGATGGCTGCAAGTGCAATTGGATGGCGAGATCGTTCTTCATAACTGTGTCTTCCGCGAGGAGACGCCGGCAAACGACTTTCATGGGGGCGACCCCCGGCGGCGCAGTCAATTCGGTCAATGGGGTGATAGCGGCCGCAGCTACTGGCGGCGGGTTTCTTATCGCCTGCGTAATCCAACTCTCCCCGACTTCAATTGGGAGTGGGAAGCCGTATCAGGCAATCTCCCCGACCAGTATCAGCGCGACCGCATGATTCAGATTCACGCCAACCACCCGGCGCAAAAGCCCTGGCCTGATCACGGCTATAGCTCCTGGATCGAGCGCGAAGACGGCAGCATCTACCTGGTGGACTATACCAACGCCGGTGATGTGGCCGACACGGCGCACCTGGTAGGAGTAAATCTTGAATCGGCTGACCTCGCCTGACGCCGTTTGGCATTTTTGATGTCAGCTTCTATAATCTTGAACCGACAAATGAAGCGGCGCTGCGGGCGGGAACGAGGCTCTCGCCGAGCCAGAGCCCAAGGAAAGGAACAGGTAAAATGCCACGCCGACTCGCAGTAACCGGAATGCATGAAGCCAGCGTACTGGATTATGAGGATGGAGCGCTGGGCGAAAATGATGTGCTGGTGCGGACGGAGATCGCCTCCGGCAAACACGGCACCACCTTCGCCATGTTTGATGGACGCAATTTCGAAGGCAAGCGCTATGACGCCGAACGCAGGCTATTCATTGACTCCGATGACGATGGCTGGGGGCGGCGGCCCAGCCCAGAGAATCCATGGGGGACCGGAACCAGCGGCTATGGTGTGGTCGAAGCGGTTGGCGCGGGCGTAACGCGCTTCGCCGTCGGCGATACTGTGGTCGGGCTGATGGATATCCGCGAAACCAACGTGGTGCATGAAGACTCGCTCTGGGACCCAGGCGACCTCGACCCTTTGATTGCGCTGTGCATGGAGCCGGCCCATGTCTCCATTCACTGCGTGCGCGATTCCAACATTCGCTATGGCGACCGCGTCGCCGTCATCGGGCTGGGCGCGTTGGGGCTGCTGGCGGTGAGCATCGCCAAAGCGGCGGGCGCGGAGACTCTGGTCGCAGTGGACTTCCTGCCCAAACGGCGGGCGCTGGCAGAGGAATATGGCGCCGACCATAGTATTGACCCAAGCGACGGCGATGCCGCCCTGGCCATCCGCGATTTGACCGACAACATGGGCGTCGATGTCTGCATCGAGCTGACCGGCGTCTACCCGGGCTTGAGTACCGCTATTTCCAGCGCGCGCTTCAACGGGACGGTCTGCTCGGCTGGCTTCTATCAAGGCGAGGCGCACTCGCTCTTTCTGGGCCGAGAATGGCACATGAACAATCTGACTATGATCGTGCCGAATGGCTGCGGCGGCTGGCATGAAACGCGGGGTTATCCGCATTGGAACAACCGGCGCGTCGGCGAAACCATCTTGTCCATGATGCGCCAAGACCGGCTGAAAGCGCAAGGCCTCATCAACCGCGTCTACGAGGGGCTGGATGATGCCACGGGTGTCTTCCAGCACATTCTGGAAGCTCCCGACGACCTGATCAAATTCGCGGTGGATTTGCGCAGCTAATAGCGCGATTAAAACTTGACGCCGCCCTGGGTCAAGCCTTCGACGAAGCGGCGCTGCAATGCCAGAAATAGAATCAGGACCGGCGCCACCATCATAAAGGCGCCGGCGTTTGTCAACGCCCAGTCGCGCCCGAAGCGGTCGGTGAATTTGAAATAACTCGTCGTCACCGGGAACATCTCCGGGTTGTGCGTGAAGATCACCGCGACCTGAAACTCGCTCCAGACGCCTATGCCCACAACAAGCCCAACCGTCAGGAAGCCGGGCCAAGCCAAAGGTACGATGACCTTCAGCAGCACCTGCAACTCATTGGCGCCGTCTACACGCGCGGCATCTTCCAGTTCAACGGGCAATCCAATGAGAAAGGAACGCAGCAGGAAAATCGAGAAGGGCGCGTTGAAGGCTGTATAGATGAGAATGAGTCCGTGATAGGTATTCAGGAATTCTAGCTGTCGCCACAAAAAGAACAGAGGAACGAGGTATAACCATACTGGCACCGTGGAGGCCACCAGCAAATACAACATGACAAAATTAGCGCCGGGCGGGTTCTTGCGCGCCAGGCTGTAGGCTGCCAAGCCACACAAGACCAGCGCCAGGGAAACGGTGCCAACCACGTATATGACGCTGTTCTTGAATGTGCGCTCAAATTCGCCCTGTTCCCAAGCGCGGCCGAAGTTTTCCAAACGCCATTCCTGTGGCAAGCCCAGCGGATTCAAGCCCATTTCCGCATTGGACTTGAATGAATTCACAGCCAGCAACACCACTGGACCCAGCGAGAATACGACCAAAATGGACAAGAAAATATGATTGAAGGCGGTGCTCTCGCGCTGCTTGCGGAAGATAAACGGCTCGCGCTTGGCAATCATATATCCCATCCCCTCTTGCGCAAAAAGGCAAAGCCGCTGACGACCAGACCAGCGAAGAGGCAGATCGTCATGCCCTGCGCCGCGGCGTAACCGGCTTCAAAGCGCTGGAAGGCGTTCTTGTAGATGTCTATTGAAATGACCTCGGTAGCGCCCGCGGGACCGCCCCCCGTTAGAATAAAAACGTAATCAAAGACGAGGAATGCCCAGATCATCACCATCATCATCATGAACAGCACCACCGGTCTAATGCCCGGCAAGGTAACATTCCAAAACTCCTGCCAGCGGTTGGCGCCATCTACCTTGGCCGCGTCATAGAGCACTGGGTCGATGCCCTGCATGGCGGTGAGGAAGAGCACCATGAGAAAGCCCCAGAATTGCCAATTGTCAGCGAAGGCGATCGCCCAAAGCGCCGTATCCGACTGACCGAGTAGAGCCTTGTCATAGCCAACCAGCGTGGGTAAGCCGTAGCGAGGATTGTACAGATAACGCCAGATTGTCGCGGTTACGATGCTCGGCAGGATAAATGGCATAAAGAGCGCCGTCCTATAAAACATCGCCCCGCGCCTGACCCGAGCCAGCAGGCTGGCGCCAAAGAGAGCGAAGGCAAAGGGGATGGTCACCCGGAAGATCATCCACTGGACGTTTCTCGATAGCGCGTCGATATAGCTCTGATCTTCGAAGAACATCTCCTCGAAATTGCGCAGGCCAATGAATTTAGCGTCGCCAATGCCGGACCAATCGGTGAAGGAATAATAGACGCCCTGCATCGCGGGAATCACTACGACGAAAGCGTGCAATCCCAGTATTGGAATCAGGAACAGCCAGGGCACGACGTAATAGCGCATCAGGCGATAGCGCGTCCATTTCCGCTTCCGCTTGGACTTTCTGCCTGGCGGATTCGGCGCCTGGACAGGTCGACTTTCAAGCGGCGTCGCGGTATCCAGAGCCATAAAGATACACCTCAGCTGTTCGGGGCTGGCAACTCAATGGAAGAAGCTGTCGATATCAATGCAATCGCCGTCGCTTCTTTGGCGAGACTAGCCGGCGCTCCAGCCGGGCTTGCGCTGGAACACCGGCTCTAAATGACCTTATCGCGCGGGAATCGGCGGGATCAGACCCTCGGCGAATTCTTCTTCGAACTCCTTCTGCATGCCGGCGAGATAATCCTCGACCGAAAGCTGATCATCGTATACGCGCGTGATCTGCTCCCACAGCCAGACATTGGTGCGGGCGGGCCAGAAGCTCCAACTGGTATAGCCGTAATTGCCAGCAGCCGAAGCCTGGCCGAATTCCTGATACAGGCGCGCCTCGCGCGGGTCGGCATTGGCGAAGACATCGCCTTCGTAAATCAGGGGCGCCGGGGCATTGCCACATACACCATGCGACTCGGCCTGGTAGCCGGTGCTGTAATAGTGATCGAGCACGGCTGCCGCCGCGTCCGGATTCTGCGCCGATTGACTGATGCCCCAGCTCGAGCCGACGCCGATGATGAAGTGCGGCTCATCCGAGAATGCCGTCGGGAAGGCGAACCAATCCCACTCGTTCTCGTTGCCGCCCGGCTCGCCAAAGTAATCGCGTTGGTAATTGTCCAGCATCCAGGTGCCTTCAAAACTCATCGCGATCTCGCCAGCGCCAAACAGCGAATGCGCCTGCTGGAAAGTATCGGAGAAGAATAGATCCAAGCCGCCCATATACCAGCCGTCTTGCACGATATCCTTCAGCGCCGTTATCGCCTCGACAAAAGCGGGGTCGGTCCAGGGGCGTTGACCGGTCAGCGCTTCATAGACTTTGTCCGGACCGGCGTGGTGGCTGAGGAAGACGCTGACCGCCCATTCGAAGCAGGGCGCGCATTCGCCAAATGCCGGGCCCATAACCACCAAGCCGGCCTCGCGGATGGCATCGGCCAAGGCGTAGAGCTCGTCCATTGTCTTGGGAATCGCCCAGCCATGATCTTCAAAGACCGTCTTGTTGTAATACAGGATGACCGTCTCAAGCTCTTCGGACAAGCTGTACAGCGAACCTTCGACGCGGCCAAGGTCCAGCGCCCAAGGCGCGAACCGGTCGCCCCAGCCGTACTCGTCGGCATAATGGTCAAGTGAAAGCAGCAGACCAGCATTCGCCAACTCAAGCATAAACGAGGGACCATGTGAGAATGTAATATCAGGACCCGCGCCACCTTGCAGCGCCGTCCGCTGCGCGTCCACCAGACCGCTGCCCGGCTGCAGCACAACTTCAATCTCAATATCTTCGCGCGGGAAAGTATCCACCAGCAGCCGCGCCCAGCAGCTGCCCGTATCGCTGTCAGCCGCCCAGATGGTTACTTTATCCTGCGCCGACGCTGCGCCGGCCGTCAACGCGACCAGCAGTGCAAACAGCAACAATAAAGTCAGACGTTTGGTGATCATCTTCTACCCTCTCTTTTTGAATCTTCGCCTTCTACGAGACATTGCTTCCGATGAGTATAGCGTAATGCCGATAAAGCCTCCCTTCGACGACAAATGAGCGGACGCTAAGATGTTAGCGCAATGACCCCTCGAATGCAAAAACCCCCCACCGGTAATGTGAAGGGTTGATGCAAATCTGATTTTTTGTAGCCCCTACGGGACTCGAACCCGTGTCTCCACCTTGAAAGGGTGGCATCCTAGGCCGCTAGACGAAGGGGCCTCTCAAGCTGCGCAGAATACAGCGAAAGGCAAGCGAAGTCAAGATTCGATTCCCTGGCGCTCGATAATGCGGGCAAAGCGCGCGCGATCGCCCGGGCGAAGCAATCCAAACTGCTCGCGGAAATCCACCAGCTTCTCAATCTTGTCGGCCGGGATCGCCTTCAATTCGGGGCGCAGCTGCAGGGCCCGATGGATGATCCCGGCGTTATGCTCCAGCGATTCCAACATGAGGTAGGCATCCCACAGCGATTTTGCCACTGTGAGCGAGCCGTGGTTGGAAAGCATAATGGCGTCGTGCTCCCGGATCAAGCTTGTGATCGCGTCGCGGTTTTCTTTGCTCGACGGCGTTGAATAGGGCGCGGTTGGCACCAAGCCCAGCAGCACAACCATTTCCGGTATCAGGCACTGTTGAAAGTCGAAGCCGACCAGCGTCAAGGCGACGGCAGTCGGTGGATGGCCATGAACGACCCCCATGACATCGTCTCGCTGCCGATAGCATTCAAGGTGCATGGAACTCTCTGACGTGGGTCGCAGCGCCGCGTTTTCCTCAGTCGGCTCATCGGCGCGCTCGCCAGCCAGATTGACGGCAATCAGTTGCTCCGGCGCCAGAAATCCAGTCGCCAAGCCACTGGGACTGACCAGAACGCGACCGTCATCAAGGCGCGCGCTGATATTGCCGGCTGTTCCATCGACATAGCCTCGCTTGTACATCAGCCGCCCGACGCGGCAAATCAATTCGCGTAGTTCGATTTCAGCATTCATCAACTATGAAACTTCCTGAGTTTTGGGTGAATTCAGTTGCGGGACCTCAGTTCGATCCTTCGCCATAAGTCGAGTCGCGCCTTTGCCCGGCGACGGATTGGAAATCATCTTGCGGCGCTTCGCCATACAGGTCTTCCCAGAGCGCTTCCAGCATTTCCGGGTCGAATTCGGCAAAGTGGCACACATCACAGACAAAGGCGCTGACATTGGGAACGCACAGCAACTGCCCGTGGTAGACCTCGGCGAAGGTCGTCTTCCGCGGTGTACAGCGCCCGACCGTGCAACGTGGACAGGCGTAACCTCTCGTTTTGGCATCGTTCATCGCGCCGCCCTAACTAGGGATCATGCCGACCGATTTGACGGGCCAATAGCGCAGGATGACCCGGCCAACGATGCTCGGCAATGGCACCGGACCAAAAGACCGAGAATCATTGCTATTGTTGCGATTATCTCCCATCATGAAATACTCGTCCGCCGCCAATTCCCAAGTCTGATCATGACACCGTCTACGACAGTCTTCATCCTTGATATAAGGCTCATTGAGCGCTTCGCCGTTGACATGCAGAATTCGATCGCGGATTTCAACGGTTTCACCTGGCAGGCCGACGACACGCTTAATCAGCATGACGCCGCGCGCCAACTCGCTTTCCCTCAGCGAATTGAAGACGAGAATATCGCCGCGCTGGGGCTGACCAAGCAGATAGTGCACCCGGCTGACGACCAAGCGATCATCGCCAAAAAAGGTCGGCTCCATACTGTGCCCATCGACCAACGACCGTGGGATCGCCAGATCGAAAAGCACGGTTACGGCAATGATGAAGACTACCGTGCTGACCACCTCAGCCAGCAAGCCCGGCGTCTTCAGTTTTGGGCGCGGCAACTCGCCGGTATGGCTGCCAAACATCTTCGCTCCTTCGTCGACGCCAGCGTGCAATATTGTCGTGCATCGGCGCAACTGACAGCATGCCCGATTATAAGATTGAGCGAAAGCCCTCGCAATAGATATTGTCTACAGATTTGCCTGGCCATTGCGATTCATCAGGAAGTACGCTCAATCACTCAATCGCTCGGTTTTCCTCGCCGGCGCCAGCCCGCCTGCTATCCCGCGCGCGGAAGCTCAAGCGTATCGGCGTACCTTCAAACTCGTAGGCATCGCGGAACTGATTCTCCAGATATCGCTTGTAGGTGAAATGCACCTGGGACGGATCGTTGACGTGAAACAAGATCAAGGGCGGGTCGGTACGCACCTGCGCTGCATACAAAAATTTGAGCCGCTTCGTCCCTTTCGCGTGCGGCGGATGTTTTTCAATCGCCTCGCGCATGAGCCGGTTGACATCGGCTGTCGGCATGCGCAAGAAGCGTGCCTCCCAAACGCGACAAGCCACTTCCAATACCTGGTGGATCCGCTGTCCATCCAGCGCGCTGATGAAAACAATCGGCGCGTAGCGAACGAAATGCAGCCGCTCGCGGATATTGTCGCTGAAAGCCTTCATCGTATGGGCGTCTTTCTCGACCGTATCCCACTTGTTGACCACGATCACCAGACTCTTGTATTCGCCGACAATGAAACCGGCGATATGCTCGTCCTGCTCAGTCACGCCCAAGCCCGCGTCAACGACCAATAGCGCCACATCGGCTCGCCCGATTGCCTTCATCGCCCTTATGACGCTAAACCGCTCCACCCCCGCTTCAATGCGGCCCCGGCGGCGTATGCCAGCGGTATCGATCAATGTTACTTTTTCACCGAAATAGCTGATGTCCGTGTCGATGGCGTCTCGCGTCGTGCCGGCCACGGCGCTTACAATCGCGCGCTCTTCGCCGATCAATTTGTTGAGCAACGTGCTCTTGCCCGCATTCGGGCGTCCGACGATGGCGATCTTCAAGTGGTCGTCATCTTCATCGTCCCACAGCTCCGCGTCCAACGCGCCAAAGGTTTTTACCAATTCATCCAGCAGATCGCCCAAGCCCAAACCGTGAATGGCGCTGATGCCGATCACGTTGTCCAAACCTAGCGAGTAAAAATCGAAGACTTCATCTTCATGCCGCTTGTCGTCCACCTTGTTGGTGGCCACGATGATCGGCTTGTCCGACCGCCGCAGAATCTCCGCAATGGCTTCATCGGCAGCAGTGACGCCATATTGCGCGTCGACCACCAGAATAACGACATCCGCGTCCGCGATCGCGATCATTGCTTGATCGATGATCTCCCTGACGAAGTCCTTGCTCCCCTCCGCCAGTGGCGAATCGTCCCGAGCGCCGGCTGGTTGATACACTTCAATGCCGCCCGTATCAATGACCTGAAACGTAAGACCATTCCAGAACGACTCGCCGTGCAAGCGATCACGCGTCGTGCCCGGTATATCGTGGGTGACCGCGACTCGTTCGCCGACAAGCCGATTGAACAGCGTGCTCTTGCCAACGTTTGGGCGCCCTACTAGAGCGACAAATGGTTTGCGCGACATGCCTTCAATTTGCCCCGCCGCTGAAAGACAGACTGGCAGTGCATTGTAGTTGCCATTCCAAAGTCTTGATAGGGAAGAGGCGACCGACGCCCCAAAGAGAAAGCGCCCGGAACTGTATTCCCGACTCAGGCTCAGCCGCTATTGTTGCGCTATGCGCCCGAAGACTCGCTTACGTCCTGCGCTTCGTCTTGGGGCGAGCTTATCTCGACATTGACCACATCCGGCAAGAGTGAAACATTGTCTCCGCTCAGTTCGCCCTGGTTGATGGCGATGGATGGTTGCTGATCATAAACGCCGGGCGCAAGTCCATGCAAGTCGACAACGACCTGGATGTTCTCGACTGTCAGCGCATCGACCGTGACCACCGGTCCGGTGACGATAGCTGAAACTGCCTTGGGCACGATGGATACCGAGTACTCGCCCTCCAATCCGATGTGCGCGACTTGAATATCGTCGATCTGACGCGAATCGATGATCGGAATGATCTCTATCGACACAGTCACATTATTGTCGCCGCTCATCACGAACAGGTCATCATCGGGCAATTGCACCGGCACCGTTATGACAAAGCCCTCCTGACGTTCTACCAGGCTGATTGGCTCGGTGAAAATCGTATCCGAAATCTTTGCCAATTGCTCGGGCGCGCCGCTGACAAATATTGACTCGGGATCATAACTCTGGTTCTTCAAGGTGAAGCCGTCGGGCAAGGTATCGAGCAAGACATTCGGGCGAACAGCGATCTGGCGGATATCATCGCGTCGGGCGATATTGACCGATATCGTCGCCGTCTGCGGATCCAATTGGACATCGTCAATGCGATTGCCGTCGGCATCAATCGCGTACAGACGCAAGTCGACTTCAATCGGATTGCGGCTTGCGGAAAGGTCCAAGACACCGCGCACGGCAACCACCTGCCTCACGCGGCTGGCCGCGCCGCTCACGAGGACCTCCGTGACGTCTGGCGTCGGCTCGTCATGTCGAAAGCCAATCGGCGGCGCCTGCAGCAATTCGATGACGATCTTCTTTTCGTGCGATTCGAGCGGCTCCAACTCAACGATAATCTGAGACGGTTGAACCAATGTAACGAGCCTTCGTAGCGAATCGGTATCTGGCTGTCTCACGGTCACTTCCAGGGGAACCGTGTGTGTGCCCGGTCCTAAACGAGACAAGTCGGCACGGACGACGATGTCATCGGCCCGCTTGTCTGAGATCGTCGTCTGCAAGCCCTGTATCGTCACTGTGACCGTGCGAAGACGACTGTTCGTCATCTCCGCCGTTTGGCTGGGGACGATCTGCACCGCAATGCTGCGAAAGCTCTTCTTTCCGATTGGATCGGCCGATGTCACGGCGATGTACCAGATGCCAGAAGCCAATAGCAGCGAAACCGCCAGCCACAGCAAGTTGCCCGCCATGTCCGATTTTGCGATACGCCGAATCATGATTGCGCCTGCTGGCCGCTGCGCGTCTGAACGCGGAGCCGAAGCTCATCAGCCATCTCGCGCGCTCGTCCACGAATCGACAGCGCCGCCGCTTCCGCCGGTCCATAATAGGCGCTGAGAATCAGCCGCAGCCGCTGCGCATCTAAATCAAGGATCATGCGCCCGCCATTGGTCACCGATATTTTGCCCGTTTCTTCCGACACGATCACGCAGAGGGCATCGCCCACTTCGCTGATACCGACCGCCGCCCGATGACGTGTGCCCAGGTTCGGGTTCGGCAAATTGCGGCTGGCAGTAATCGGCAAAACACTCGAAGCCGACGCGATGCGCCCGCTGTTGTCGATAATCACCGCGCCATCATGCAGCTCGGTGCGCGGCCAAAATAGCGTCGCCAACAAGTCGGCCGTCACCACGCTGTCCAGTTGGATGCCCGTTCGAATGTATTCTTGCAGGCTGCTGTTGCGCTGCAGCACGATCAGCGCGCCGTGCCGTCGATCCGAGAGCTTGCCTGAAGCGGCGCAGATTTCGTCGATCACCGAAACGCGCACGGCTTGGGGCGCCAGCCGCGTGCCCAGAAATGCCCCGCGTCCCAAACGTTCCAGCACGCGCCGAATCTCGGGCTGGAAGATCACCGGGATGGCGATCACCAGCGCGGTCAAACTATTGGCGAGCAGCCAACTCAAGGCTTGCAGCCGAAACAGCGCCGCGACCGAGATCAAGCCGATCACCACAAGCGCGATGCCGCGCAAGAGCGCCACCGCCTGCGTGCCGCGGAACATAAAGGTGATGCTGTAGAACAGCGTCGTAACGATGGCGATATCGACGATATCTCGCAATTCGACGCTTTCCAGTATTAAGAGGATTTGTTCCACAGCAGACCTTCCGCAAGCGGGCAATCGGCGGGATTTGGTCCAGCCGCCGATAGTTTAGTTACTTGTATTAACCCATTGATATGTATCAAGTTACCATAGTCTATCATCTATTACACAAGAGCGCCGATTATTTCCCAGCAAAGATGAGCTGAGGCAATGGTCAACTGCACCTAGTCCGTATCGCATAGTGGTGTCGCCCGCCAGGGCAAATTGTAGGGGCGACTCTGTGAGTCGCCCGCCGCAGCGTATGGCTGCCTGCTAAGCCAGCAGATGCGCGAGGATCGCCTTTTGCGCGTGCATGCGGTTTTCCGCCTGCTGGAAGACGCGCGATTGGGGACCGTCCATGACCGCGTCGGTGATCTCATCGCCGCGGTGGGCGGGCAGACAGTGCATGACGATGGCTCCTGACTTGGCTCCCCGCAGCAGCTCGTCGTTGACCTGATATGCGTCGAACTCGCCCGCGCGCTCGGCTGCCTCCGCTTCCTGACCCATGCTGACCCAGGTATCCGTGTAAACCACATCGGCCTCAGCCACGGCGATCTGCGGGCGCGTGCACATTTCCAGAACCGATCCGTTGCGCCCGGCGATGCGGTAGGCTTGATCGCGCACCGGCCGCTGCATTTCGTAGCCCTCCGGCGTCGCGATGCTGAAGCTGACGCCGAAGTGGGCGCAAGCCAGCGCCACCGACGCCGCCACATTGTTGCCATCGCCGACGAAAGCCAACCGCAAGCCCTCCAGCGTGCCGAAATGCTCATGAATCGTCAGCATGTCGCCAAGCGCTTGACATGGGTGATAGCCGTCGCTCAGCCCATTGATGACCGGGACAGTCGCGTACTCAGCCAGCTTGACGACATCGGCATGATCAAAGACCCGCGCCATGATGCCATCCACATAGCCGGAGAGCACGCGCGCCACATCGGGGATGCTTTCGCGCACGCCCAAGCCGATCTCTTGCGGCCCCAGCATTATCGCGCCGCCGCCCAGATGCTTCATCGCCATTTCAAAGGAGACCCGCGTCCGCAGCGACGGCTTCAGGAAGATCATGCCGAGCGTCTTGCCCTGCAGCAGGGGCCTGTTCCCGCCCGCCTTCCACTCCGTTTTCAAACGCAGCGCAAGCTCAAGCACATCGTGAAGCTCGCTGGTCGGGACGCTGGCAAGTTCCAGAAAATGATTCATCCGGGGACCGAATCTTTCAGGGAAATACACTTTGGCCGATAGGGACTGCAAGTATAACACATGCGCAGAGCCCAGCTACATGATGCCATCGACGGCAATGATAAATGATGAAGACATGATGTGTCCGCACATTCACAATGAAGCTCTGTGTACTCTGTGTTTCCTCTTTTCCTCATGTGGTGAAATTTTAGGTAGCACTTGACAAAGCCTACGCCCCAACTGAATTACAACGCCCCATCCATATCGCGCCAGTTGGCGCCGTAGCTGGCATTGGCTCTCAAGGGCACACGCAAGGGTTGTCCATCGGGCAAGGCCGCTTCCATCGTCTCCACCACCAGCGCCCTTATCGCTTCGAGCTGCTCTTCTTTCACTTCCAGAACGAGTTCGTCATGCACTTGCAGGATCATCGCCGCGTCAAACTGCTCTTGCGCCAGACGTCTGTCCAGGTCGATCATCGACTGCTTTAGAATATCCGCCGCTGTGCCCTGTATCGGCATATTGATGGCGGCGCGCTCTTCCGCGGCCGTGCTGCGTCGATTGCCATTCGCCCTTATCGCCGGATAGATCCGCCGCCGTCCATAAAGCGTCTTGGTATAGCCATTCGCCCAAACGAATGCCTTGGTTCGGTCAATATATTCCTTGACCCCGGGCATGCGTTCAAAATAAGTCGAGATGAAGTCTTCCGCCTCAGCCAGCGTCAGATCGCTGTCTCGCGCCAAGCGGAAGGCGCCCATACCGTACATCAAGCCGAAGTTGACGCGCTTGGCAAAACTGCGCTGCTCGTAGCTGACCTCTTCCGGCGCAATCCCGTTGACGGTCGCGGCTGTCGCCTGATGAATATCCAGCTCCTGATGAAAGGCGTCGATCAAGGTTTCATCTTCGCTGATATGCGCCATGACGCGCAGCTCGATCTGGCTGTAATCGACCGCCAGCAGGACGTAGCCTTCCGGCGCGACGAAGGCTCGCCGCACTTCCCGCCCCAACTCGGTGCGGACCGGGATGTTCTGCAAGTTGGGATTGCTGCTGCTGAAGCGGCCCGTCGCCGAGCCCGCCTGATTGTAGCTCGTATGCACGCGTCCGGTGCCGGCATTGACCAGGGTTGGCAAGGCGTCGACATAGGTGCTCTTGAGCTTGGACAATTCGCGATAGTTGACAATCATGTCCACGATCGGGTGCTCGTCCTTTAGCGCGTCCAGGGTCGCGGCGTCGGTCGAAAAGCCAAGCTTGGTCTTCTTCAAGCCGTCAGTCGGCAGCTGCAACTTTTCAAAGAGAACGCGATTCAACTGCTTTGGGCTGCCGATATTGAACTTGCCAATGCCGCCGGCTTCGGTAATTGACGCTTCCAGAGCCGAGATCTCGGACTTCAAGCGGCTGCTCATCTCGCGCAGAAAGTCCACATCAAGCGCGACCCCCTTGTATTGCATGCTGCTGATAATTGGGATTAGCGGAAGCTCCAGCGAGGCATACAGCGAGTCCAAATCAGCCTCCCGCAATTCAGCGGCTAGCGGCTCAACCAGGCGCAGGGTCATCGTCGCGTCAGCCGCCGCATAAGGCGCCGCTTCATCGATATCGACCAATGCCATCGATTTCTGCTGTTTGCCTTTGCCCAGCAGCTCAGAGATTTCCGTCATCTGCACATCAAGCGTCTGCGCCACCAAGCCTTTCAAGCCGAGGAATTTGCTGATCGGATTGCTCACCCATTCCGCGATCATCGTGTCAAACGCGATCGGCGCCACCTCAATGCCGTAGCGCCGCATGATCATCAGATCGTAAACCGCGTTATGGGCCGTCTTGGGGATGTCCGCGTTCTCCAGCGGTCCGCGCAAGGCATCGACCACCTTGTCCAGCGGAAGCTGATCACCGACCGGCTGGGCGAACATATCGCTCTGTCCGTTCTCGTCAGCGACACGGTGCCCCACTGGCAGGTAAAAGCCGCGCTCGCCGTCGACCGCTAGGGCAATCCCGACCAGCTCAGCCGACATCTGGTCGATGCTCGTCGTCTCGGTATCGAAGGCGATCATCTCGGCGCGGTTCAGTTCAGCGACCAGTTCGTTCAACTGCGCCTCGTCACGCACGATGATGGTCGATACCACCTCATGCGCTTGAACGATGCCGGTTTCGATCATTTCGCCATGCAGCCCGCCATAGACCTTATGCAGGCGCTCGCGCAGCGTCCTGAATTCAAGCGCGGAGAATACATCGTCGACGGGCTTCAACTCGAAGTCGCCGCCGATACAAGACTCGAGATCCAACTCGATATCCAGATCGCGCATGATCATCGCCAATTCGCGGCTCAGATAAGCCATGTCGCGGCCTTCAATCAAGCGGTTGCGAGGCCTCGTTTTGATCTCATCCAGATTCTCGTAAATGGTCTCCAGGTCGCCGTATTGCTGCAGCAAATCGGTGGCAGTCTTCTTGCCGACTCCGGCAACGCCCGGGATATTATCCGAAGTGTCGCCTTCCAGCGCTTTTAGATCCACCAGCTGGCTCGGCTCAAGTCCCCATTTCTCGCGAAAGGCGGGCACATCCCAGACCTTGTCGTCTTCGCCACGCTGCGGCAATTGCACGCGAACATGCGGTCCCAGCAGCTGCAGAATGTCGCGGTCGCCGGTGGCGATATGCACGTCCAGGCCCATCTCGACCGCCTGCCGGCTGATCGTGCCCAGCACATCGTCCGCTTCCATATTTGGCATGGTCAATTGCGGGATATTAAAGGCGGAGACCAACTGGCGAATGCGGTCGAATTGGCTGCGCAAATCGGCCGGCATTCTCTCGCGCGTCGCCTTGTATTCCGGGTAGATCTCCTCGCGCGCGCTCAAGCCCTCGTCGAAGGTGACGGCGAGATACCTGGGCTGATAATGCTCGTAGACATCCAGCAGCGTCCGGCTGAATCCATAGACGGCGCTGGTGCTCTCGCCGCTTGAGGTGGTGAAGCCCCCATGCTGCAGGGCAAAATAGCTGCGATAGGCTAGCGCGTGTCCGTCGATCAGGTAGAGTACCGGGCGCGTTTCCATAGCTTAATCTCTGCGCGGAACACTTGATTTGACACTGGGGCGAGTATAGCCGACGGCGGGTCAGTCTGACAGGCGAAAAGTCGGACCGCCCAGCTTCAGGCGCGGGCGAAGTGAAGGAAGCGCTGCAATTCCCGTTCGCTCATATCGCGGCCCGGCTGCAGCACGAGGTAGGCGTCCGCCCAGAGATCCCGCGGCAATGCTTGATCTTCCGAACAGGCGATCTGGCGCGCGCGATCCATCACTGTGCGCACCAAGGCATCGGGCGAGGCGCTCCCCGGCACATCGGCGCGCAAGTAAATGAAATCATGATGCACGTCAAGTCGATGTATCTTCCAATTCAAACTGTTGAGCTGAACCTCCAGCCAGAAAACCAATTGCTCGGCGACGCGCTTCCGCAATAAGCGCGCCGGATCATCCACCAGCCAGACGAAGGCGAAGGGCTGCCGCGGATCTGCCTCATCTGCCGAGGATGCTTCTTCGTTCGCCGTAGCGGGCGGGTCGCTGGCCGGCGCCGCATCCAATGCCTGAAGCATGTGATCGCCTTGTCGCCGAATGTCGCGCAGTTGCCGCCCCCCGGCGAAGACCATCGTCAAGGTATGCTCGCCGACTGAACCACGCGAGTACAGCATGTAATCCAAACCACTCTCGGGCAGCTTGATGAAACGAATCCGCGATTGACTGCCCTCCGCCGTCCAGTCGTCGGCGATCACACGGCGCAGCAGGCGAAACTTGTCCAGCGGCATCTCGCCGGAAAAAGCCACGATCTGATCGTCGCGCGTCAATACCGTCGCGTCCGCGGTCAGGTTGGTCATCATCTGGGTCATCGTAACCGCCAGCTGTCCCAGTAGCGGATCGTCATTTCGGCTCCAGAGCGGCGCCCGCGAACCATCATCAGCTGGAACCGCGGGGCGCTCGTCACCGGACCGGGCCGGCGGGGCGCTGCTCTCTTCGGTCTCGGCCTCATGTGGCGAGCTCGGCTCTTGCACCAGGACATCGGCAGCGGCGCTGCCCTCGCCAGACGGGATGGTCGTCTCGCCAACTTCGGCCTCTGGCTCCAGCGGCGGCAGGCGCTCTGCCATCTCGGACAAGAATCCGGGTTCGCGGATAAATTTCTCGGTCTCGCGCAGCCAGGCAGGCACAACGCCGGTGCCGAGCGCGCCGGGCAGCTCGCGCGTGGTGTCAAAAAGCGACTCCAGCGTCAGGTTTTCCAACTGCGTACTTTCGTCCAGAACCGCGCTCAGCATGTCTTCAAATGACCCGCTGTCGTCAAGACTTGACCCGGCTGCATCCAACGCTGACGCTGACGCTGGCTCCGCAGATGCGCCTTCTTCGCCGGTGATCGCATTCGCCAGATCGCGCACTGTTTCGCTGCCGGCGCTTGCCGATATGGGCGTCTCGTCGATATCCGCCTCCGTCATTTGCGCGGCGACTGAATCGCCCTCATCTTCGACTGTGACGACTCGGTAGCGTACGGTATCGCCCTCGGCGTCGGGCTCGACCAACACTTCATGCGCGCTTTGAACAGTACTATCGGCCGCCTCCGTATCGCTGCGCGGGTTCAGCAGCTCATAAGAGGCTTGCAAGCGGCGGCGCGTATAATTGAGCGCCAAGTCTTCCTCGATCAAATCATCGACGAGCGACTCGATGTAGATGGTGTCCTCGCCGACGTCTACGGTGGCCATTTCCTGGGTCTGCTGCAACGCGTCATCGGATTCCTCACGCGCGGCATTCAGCAGCGGAATCAGATCTCGCGCCATCACCGGGATATTTACCAAGCCTTGAAGGCGATATTCGCGGGCGAGTTCGCGCATCTCGGGGGTGTCCGGCGCCAAGACGATCGCGATCCCTTCTTGTCGCGACCGAACCACATCAATCATCATCGCGGGATCAAGCGAAAGCCCCGCCGTGTCCAGCAGCAGAAGGTGCTGCGGATGATCGCGGATTTGCTCGATCGCATTGCGAACATCGGCGACGGTCGTCACACTGTACTCGCCCAGCGCCTCCAATGCCCGCTTGACATCAATGGCAAACTGCACATTTCGCGTGACCACGATGATCCGCGTTATCGCCAAAGCCATGTCATTCGCCTATGTGTCGCTCGAGGAATCCACAATAGTGATTTTATCACAGCCGCCCGCCGACGGCGACAAAAACGGCGGCGCTAATGACGATAAGTCGACGTCGAATTTCGGAAACCCATCCGCATTGGAAGGCGCCAAAGCGGAAAACTATAAGGCTTGTCCGCTACTGACTTTTTTCGTGTCTGCCATTGTATTGTAGTGGTCCTAAATTATTGGACACGAAAATCAGGATGTTGAGGGAGGGTTATGCCGCCACCCTGCCTCGAATTCCGCCGGCGTCAGGTAGTCCAAGGCACTGTGGATGCGCTTGTGCCGATAGACCACATCAATGAAGTGTCCGATTTGCTGGCGAGCGTCTGCCACGTTGTTGTAGTCGCTCAGGTACACTTCCTCCTCCTTGATGGTGCGAATCACCCGCTCGGCATAGCCATTCTCGCTCGGCTTGCCAACGGCCGCCATGCTGATCTGCGTACCAACATCCTGCAGTTGCTGGACATAGGCTTTTGCCGCGTATTGTGTCCCTTGGTCGGAGTGATGGATTTCCGGCGCCGGGTAGTGACGTAAGGCATACCGCAAGGGTATGAGCGCTAATTCCTGACCCAAGGACGAACTCAGGTTCCAGCCGCGAATCGCCCGGCTGAACTGATCCATGAGGATGGCCAGGTAGATCTCGTCCGTACGCAAGCGAATATAGGTGATGTCGGCTACCCAGATCTGATCCGGCCGGCTCGCCTTGACGCCCCGTACCAGATTAGGAAAGCGGCGAAGACCGTGCCGGCTGTCCGTTGTTATGACCTGGCGTCGCTTGGGATTCACCAGAAGATTCATCTCGCGCATCAACCGGCGGACCAGATGTCGACCCACCTCCATCCGATAGGGCGCGCGCTCCAACTGCTTCTTGATCTTCCGGCTGCCGTAGGTAGGATGCCGCCTGGCGATATCCGCTATCGCGTCCCGAAGCGCAGCGCTGTCCGGCTGATTGCCGCGATGATAATAGCTGCTGCGAGCCAAATCCACGACTGCGCAACAATCTGTCACTGTATACTCCTGGCTCAACTCTTGCACTAGTTCTCGCTTTCGGGCGGTAGAGACTTCAAGTAGCGACTGGCTTTTTTTGCAATTTCCAGGTGCAGGGCTTGTTTCCCCGCCAATCGCTCCAAATCCGCGATGCGCTCACGCAGCCGCTTCTCCTCCGCCGGACGTCCCGCTTCGAATATCCCCGGCGCGCCATCCAGAAACTGCGCCTTCCAACGAGACAATACCGTGTCCTTGATCTGATATTCGCGACTCGCCTGTGCCAAACTCTTCCGGCCTGACACGATCTCCAATACAACCTGCGCTTTGAACTCCGGACTAAACTTACGCGCCCTTCCCATGGTGGTTTCCCCTCTTGCTGAAACACTAGTATACTCTCTCAACTAGGTGTCCAGTTTTTCGGGACCACTACATATCTACCCCCTTCGGTACTCCCAAAGCATTGGGGACCCCCGAGTTGTATTGGCTTCGGTTTGTCGATGGAGTTCGTTCCGTGGTCAGGATTTCTAGGCCGAGCTCGTGAGGTATAAGCCCCCCTTCCCTGATGATTCGGGATGCTCGCCATAGAGATGGCGAGAGGGCCGGCGGATGGGGTAGAAAACAGCAGTGGTGCGCCCACTACCGGACAAGCCTTCAGCCAGCCACCACCGGCGTCCGGCTGCAATCCCCGTATTCCGTGGTGAAATCGCCGCTGACCCAGCCTACGCGATTGTCGACGTTCAGGCGCCACCAGCTATGCTCGCTATTGCGGCCAGTGATTGGCGCCAAGGTGCCGCTGCTGAGCACGGTGATGATCTGGAAGCCGGTGCTTGGTCCCGTGCGGAAGTTCAAGCCGCCCACATTGACCAAGGCGCGGCAGACGCCATCGTTGGGAATGAAAGGTACATTCGACTGCTGTATCGGCGTGGCGATAACCTGCGACCGGGATTCCCGCACGACAACCGTGATCTCGTCCGGCTGGCTGACGACTGAGCCGCGATAAGCCACCGCCCGCAAATTAACCTCGCCCAGATTGGCGCGCTGCGGCACGTAATTGAGTATCGCCTGCATTGCCAGGTCCCCCTGCAGCGACTCGGACGATACGGTTCGCACGATCTGACTGTCGACGAATAGCTGCACGCGATTGACGCCGATGCTGTCGGCGGCCAGCACCGACACCAGTATTTCTTCGCCAAGCACGTACTCCGCGCCTTCATTTGGCGATGCGATCTCTATCGTCGGCGGACCGGCGGGAAGGTCTGTGGGTTCGCCCCGGCTCGCTTGGTCCGTCCTTTCCTGGAGGTTGCAGGCCGCCAAACTGAGGCAGACGACTCCCAACAACAAACGGACTATGACAGGGGTAACAAATCGACTGATGAGCGCTTTCATCAACCAGCGAGGACAAGCAGGGGATCAGCCAGCGGCTGCGCCTGCGCCAGACGCGCTTGCATGCTCCAGGGACCGGTCCAGGTGACTTCGACCCGAGCCAGCCTGCCCTTCCAATCGCCCTCGGCTTCAAAGAAGATCAGCTTGTTCTGTGGGCTTCGCGCGCGCCAGCGGCTCTTGTACTTGTCTTCGACCAGCACTTCCACCGTGCGGCCCAGGTATTGCGCGTTGATTTCCGCAACCACCCGCGCTTGCAAGTCTTCCAGCATGCGCAAACGCTCGCGTTTTTCCTCATCCAGCACATCGTCTTCCATGCGCCGCGCGCTGACCGTTTGCGGTCTCGGGCTGTAGCGCGCCAGATGCGCCTTGTCCAGCTTGAGCTCTTCCAGGACGCGGTAAGTCTCCATGAACTGCACCCGCGTTTCACCGGGGAAGCCGACGATAATATCCGTGTGAATCGCGGCCTGCGGGATAATTCCGCGAATCTTGGCCACCAATTTGCGATATTGGTCGGCCGTATAGCCCCGCCGCATCCGCGCCAGAACAGCATCGGCGCCGGCTTGAATCGGCACTTCGATATGCGGCATTATGCGCGGAAGCTCGGCGACCGTTCGCAGCAGCTTGTCCGTCATCCAGTTGGGATGGCTCGTGAGGAAGCGAATGCGCTCGATGCCGACTTCTTCGGCGACCTGATGCACGATGCGCAGCAGATCAGCCAGATCAGGACCATCCTCAATGTCCAATCCGTAACGATCCACGATTTGACCGAGCAGCGTCACTTCCTTTACGCCTTGCCGCGCCAGGCTACGAACATGCGCGACGATCTCGCCCACGCGCCGGCTGCGCTCGACGCCCCGGCGGAAGGGGATGATGCAAAATGTGCAGGCGTGCGAACAGCCGTAGACGACGGGCACATGCGCGCTCACCAGTTGACCGCGCTCGCGCAGCGGCAGAACGAGCTCTCCGTCTTGCAACGCGTCTCGCTGCGTCCGCGCCTCGCCCTCCATCATACGAACGTCAGCTTCGACCTGGCGCTCCCTGAGAAAGCTGACCATCGCCGACGGATCCGACGGTGGCATGAAAACATCGACAAAAGGCAGGCGCTGCCGCATCCAGAGCGGATCGCGCACGCCGACCATGCAGCCCATGACGCCGATCACCTTTTCGGGCTGCGCCTCCTTGATCTTGCGCAATAGCTGAAGACGCCCCAAGCCCTTGTCCTCAGCGCTTTGGCGGACGACGCAAGTATTCACGATCATGATGTCCGCGTCGTCGCCCTTGCCGCGGGCGGCGTTATGCCCCAGTTTTTCCAACTCTGATGCCAGCAACTGAGAATCCGCCACATTCATCTGACAGCCGAGGGTCCAAATGTGATATTGCATGGCGTCGGTCTTTACTCTCTTGCCGCTTTCGGGCGTATTCTAGTCGATGCCGCCCATCCGGTCAATTCTCGGCGCGCCTCCACGTTGCCCTGCGCTCCACTAACGAATTGTAGGGGCGAGCCATTGGGTCGCCCGCCTCAAGCCCACACGATCTTGTTCGGCACGATTGAGCTATGCAGGTACTCATGATAGGGCAAGACGCGCACCGAGAAGCCGACGTGCCCCGTCGTCAGATAAACATGATCGGCGGCGTAAGTGTAGGCGCCGCTCCCATTTTCGCCTTCGATCCGCATGTTGACGGACTCGCCATCGCGAATGTTGCCGGCGGAATCCAGCATACCGAAGTAAAGCTGCACCCGAACATCACCCGGGGAAAGTTGGCCGAGCGCCACGCGCGCTTGGATGGTCGTTGCGCTGCCAATCTCGACATCGCCATCGCAGATATCCACATCAAGCACGGCGACCTCATGCCAGACACGGTCCAGGTGGCGCCGCCATTCGACAAAGGCGCTCGTGCCGGCGAAGTTTGAAGCGCGCATCGCCTGGCTCACCTGAAAACGCGGCATATAAAACTCTTCCGTATATTGCTGCACCATGCGGTGGGTGTTGAAACGCGGCGCGAGTTCTTTCATGCTGCGCTTGACGCGGCGGATCCATTCGCGCGGCAAGCCATCGCGCGCCTGCCGATAGAAGAGCGGCACCACATCTTGCTCTAGCAAATTGTAAAGCGCCTGGCTCTCGACATAATCCTGATGCGCCCATTCGTCCTCGCGGTATTCTTCGCCGTGCCCGATCGACCAGCCGATATCGCCGCGATAAGCCTCCGCCCACCAACCATCGGGAATGCTGCAATTGAGCCCGCCATTATAGATGACTTTCATGCCGCTGGTCCCGCTCGCTTCTTTCGGGCGCCGCGGATTGTTCAGCCAGACATCCACGCCCTGCACCAGGTAGCGCGCGACATTCATGTCATAGTTTTCCAGAAAGACGATTGAATGGCGGAAGTCCGGGTCGCGCGCCACATTGACAATCGTGCGGATCAATTCCTTGCCTTCGTTATCATGCGGATGGGCTTTGCCGGCGAAGATGAATTGCACCGGACGCTCGGCATCCGTCAGCAACTTGCGCAAGCGGCCCAGATCGCGAAAGATCAGGTTCGCGCGCTTGTAAGACGCGAAACGGCGAGCGAATCCGATCGTGAGCGCATCGGGATTCAACACTTCCTCGGCCTCTTCGATTTCCGTCTGCGAGAGGCCGCGGCGCTGCAACTGCTCGCGCAGACGGTCCCGCGCGAAAGCCACCAGCCGTTCGCGCCGCCGGACATGCGTGCGCCACAGCTCGGCATCGGGTATGCTCGCCACCCCTTCCCAGACTTCGCGCCTCGATTCCTCCGAGCGCCAGCCCGGATCCAGGTAGCGATCGAATAGCTGCGCCATCTCCTGGCTGACCCAGGTCTGCACGTGCACGCCGTTAGTGATCGCGCGGACTGGCACTTCATGCACCGGCACATTGGGATAAACCCACTTCCACATTTCCCGTGACACATCCCCGTGCAACCGCGCGACGCCATTGGCGCCCGACGACAGATTCAGCGCCATCACCGACATCGAGAAGAGCTCATAATGACCCAAGTTCTCGCGCCCAAGATCGAGAAACTGATCGCGCGAAAGCCCCAACTCGCCCATCAATTCGCCGAAGTGTTCGTCGATTAAGTCGAATTCGAAGCGCTCGAGGCCGGCCGGTACGGGCGTATGCACGGTGAAGACGCTGCTCGCCGCGGTTAAAGCCTTGGCCTGCTCGAACCCAAGCGCATGATCGCGCATGGCGATGCGGATGCGCTCCAGCAGCAGGAAAGCCGAATGCCCCTCGTTCATGTGGAAGACATCGGCTTCAATGCCCATGGCGCGCAACAGGCGAACGCCGCCAATGCCCAAGAGCATCTCTTGCCGGATACGCGTGCGCCGGTCGCCGCCGTAGAGCCGGTTGGTCAGATTGCGATCTTCTTCCAGCAAATTGTCGTCGATGTTGGTATCGAGCAGATAAATCGAGGCGCGCCCCACTTGCACTTTCCAGACCTGGGCGTAAAGAGCGCGCCCGGGCAAGGGTACCGAGATTTTAATGGCTTTGCCCGCGCCGTCGGTCTGCCGCTTGACCGGCTGGTTGACATAGTCATTAAGCGGATAAGACTCCAACTGGAAGCCATCGGCGTTGAGATACTGCTGAAAGTAGCCTTCCTGATACAGGATGCCCACGCCGACGAGCGGAATGCCCAAATCGCTGGCGCTTTTGAGATGGTCGCCGCTGAGCACGCCCAAGCCGCCGGAGTAATTCTGCAGGCACTCCGTCAAGCCGAATTCCATGGAGAAGTAAGCGATGACCGGCTGCCGCTCGAGGCTTCCATACTGCCCGGCGAACCAAGTCTGCTCCCCGCCCATGTAATCGTCAAAAGATCGACAAACGCGGTCGTAGTGCGCCATGAAGGACGTATCGAATACCAGCGCGTTGAGACGCTCCTGGCTCATCCGTCCCAGCATCCATTCGGGGTTGTGCCCCGTCTCCTCCCATAGATCCGGGTCAAGCCGCCGAAACAGGGCGATAGACTCGTGATCCCAAGACCAGCGGAGGTTGTACGTTAATTCATGCAAGCGCCCCAATTGAGGCGGCAGCTTCGGCGCGACATTCACGCGCGCGATCGGTTGCACCATGGATCCTGCTCCCTTGCGGCTGCGAATGTGAATGGATTCCAAGCGCACCATTCTATATCTAATCCGTCATGATGCCAGCTTGATTATGGCCCGCTGTCCGAGCAATCGCCGCTGGATTCTTCATCACGCAGGGCGCAAAACATCGGAAGCATATCGTAAGTTTCTTGGCGCTGCGAAAATATGTTAAGATGGAAGGCAATCGCTTAAGCCCACTGCTCAACGCGGTTGGCGCCGAGCCAAGGAAATGTGGCGGAGACCATTCCAGAATCGAGGTAACCCTTGATAACAAAGACACAAACCAAAAACGGCAAAATCGCTCTCGGCTTCTATACCGAGGCGATGCCGGAAGCCGAGTCCGTTCAAATTGTGGGCAGCTTTGATGACTGGCAGGCGCATCCCATGCGCCGGCTGAAAGATGACCGCTTTATGATAATGCGCTACCTAAAAGCCGGCGAGCGCTATGAGTTTCGTTACCTGGTGAACGGCGACACCTGGATCAACGAAGCCGAAGCCGAAAGCTACACGCCCAACCCCTATGGGAGCGACAACTGTGTTGTAACGACCATCATTGAGGAGTCGCCCCAAGCTTAAGCGCGGCCTCGTCTAACTGTTCGCTTTGTCGCGCCATGCCAGCAGCGCTTCGACCCGTTTGTAATTCGGCGGCGCCGCGGACATCAGGATGAAGTGCGTGCAGCCGGCTTCGGCATAGGCGTCCAGGCTGTCGTCAATATCATCTTCGCGCGTAAGCGACACGGTCCTCTCAATCGCAGCCGGATCCCGCCCCACCTTCGCGCACCAATCATCGAGCACGCGATTTTTGTGCGCCCAAGTCTCCGGCGGACCGAAGCCGTTCCACAAGTCAGCATGCATCGCGGTCAGCTTCAGCGTGACCTTCTCGCCACCGCCGCCGATCATAATGGGAATGGGATTGCGAACGGGCGGCGGCAATTCCGCCCCCATGCGCTCCTTGATAATCGGCAGCGCCTCGCCCAAATCGCGCAGTCGGCTGGGGGCAGTGCCGAATTCATAACCAAACTCGACATAATCTTTCTCGAACCAGCCGGCGCCGATGCCGAGGATCAGGCGGCCGCCGCTGATATGATCGACCGTATTAGCCATTTGCGTCAAAAGCGCCGGGTTGCGATAGCTATTGCAGGTGACCAGGGTGCCGATCTCGGCGCGGGACGTCAGCATCGCGATCGCCGTCAACAGCGTCCAGCCTTCAAAATGCTCCCCATCGCCTTCGCCATAAAGCGGGAAGAAATGATCCCAATTCCAGATCGTGTCGACGCCTAGCGCTTCTGTCGCTTTGACCGCTTCGGCGTAGGTCGCGTAGCTGACACGCTGAGGATGCAACTGTACGCCTACTTTCATCTTGCCCATTGCTCTGCCCTTCTACTCCATTTCAATTCGGTTTTAGTCCCGCCCCTTGCCCGCGCCGTCGTTGACGCAAAAGCCATTGCGATCCCGCTGCTCGTCTCCTCAATGCCGGCCCACACGCGAGGCGAATTCGACATCGCTGCCCTCCGGCACGGTCATATCGCTGTAGCGAGCGAAACTCTGATGCGTACAATCGGATCCAACTACCGTGCCGGCGCCGATCGAAAAACTTGGCGGGATGCGCGCGTTTTTGCCGATGCTCGTGATCTTTAGGTCGCCCATATCCTGCCAGGAGCCGACGCGAGCCTCCTTGCCAATGACGGCTATTTTGTCCACCAAAGCCCGTTCGACGCGGGCGCCGGCCTCGATGTAGGCATCATTCAATATGACCGACTCGCGAATGACCGCGCCGGGACCGATGAAGACGCCGGGCGAAAGTATTGATCGCTCGATGACCGCGCCCGCGCCGATCACAGAGCCATCAGTGATCATGCTGTCGACGATGTTGGTATCCGCGCCGATGCGCACCGGCGGCCGTTCTTCGCTGCGCGTATGGATCACCCAGGTGCGGTCGTTGAGATTCAAGGACGGGGGCCGGGAAAGCAGGTCCATATGCGCTTCCCAATAGGCGTCCACCGTGCCCACGTCAATCCAGTAGCCGCCATAGGGATAAGCGAATATGTTCATCTTGTCGGCGACCATTTTCGGCAAAACATTCTTGCCGAAGTCATTCTCGGAATCCGGGTCGTTCTGGTCGTCCAGCAGCACCCGTTCCAGCACATCGTAATCAAAAACGTAGACGCCCATATTCGCCAGATTGCCCGGTGGGGTCGCCGGCTTTTCGACGAACCCAGTGACGCGATAATCGCCGTCCGTATCGACGATGCCGAAGCGGCTCGCCTCATCCAAGGGCACACGAATCGTGCAAACGGTGGCCGCCGCGCCCTTGTCGCGATGATATTGCACCAGCATATCGTAATCCATCTCGTATATATGATCGCCGGAGAGAATGAGAACATACTCGGGCCGGCCCTGCCGTACGAAATTGAGATTCTGCGCGACGGCGTCGGCCGTCCCGGCATACCAGTCCGTATCAAAGCTGCCCTGATAAGGCTGCAGCATGCGCACGCCGCCGGTGAAGGAGCGGTCCAGGTCCCATGGGCGTCCTTTTCCGATATGATCATTCAGGCTGTGCGGACGGTACTGGGTCAAGACCAGCACATCAAAGACATTGGAGTTGACGCAATTGCTGAGCGCAAAGTCAATGATTCGATATTTTCCGCCGAAGGGCACAGCCGGCTTGGCGCGCTTGATCGTTAATACGCCCAGCCGCGTCCCTTTGCCGCCCGCGAGGATCACCGCTTTAATCTTCACAGCCCGCTCCCGATATCACTATGCCACTCCAGCCATGATTTGATCGCGTTGATTTAATTTGGTCAGTCGATTGCCATCAGCTCAACCGCGCTTTGGCAAGGGCATCCTCATAAAGCGCAATGTATTCGCCCGCGCTCTTCGTCCAACTGAAGTCCACCCGCATGCCGCGTTCCTGCATCCGCCGCCAGGCAGCGGGCCGCCCTTTATACACATCCAAGGCCCAATCCAATGTGCCTTCCACCGCCCCCGGCTCCTGCCAGTGGAAGACGAATCCCGTGCCAATATCGGCATTCGCGTTGTCATAATTGATGACCGTGTCAGCCAATCCGCCCGTTTCGCGCACCAATGGCAGAGCGCCATAGCGCATCGCCATCATCTGACCCATGCCGCAAGGTTCAAAGTGGCTCGGCATCAAAAAGATATCACAGCCGGCGTAGATTTGCTGTGCCAGCGCGCCATCAAATTGCAGAAAGGCTCGGACCTTGTCGCCGAAGTCTTGATCCAGCTGCCAGAAAGCGTACTCCAGCTGGGCTTCGCCAGTGCCAAGAATAACCAATTGCATATCCCGCCGCGCCAATATGTTCCGCAAAGCAGGTACCGCCAAATCAAAGCCCTTCTGCGCCGCCAACCGGCTCACGATGCCGACCAGAGGCGCGTCCGAGAGCAGAGGCAAACGAGAAATGGATTGCAAATGTCGTTTGTTGAGCGGACGCAATCCTTCAAAGTTTTCCGCGTTGAACTTTGCCACCAGCGTCTCATCGCTTTCAGGATCCCATTTCCCCACATCCAGTCCGTTGAGGATGCCGCGCAAGTCTTCGGCGCGTCTGCTGATCAATGGCGCCAGCTCAAAGCCGGCATAAGGATACTGAATCTCCACAGCATAGCGCGGGCTGACCGTCGAAACCATGTTGCTGTAGGCGATGCCAATGCCGAGCAAATTGTCGGTTAAGCCGAGCTGGACCAGATCCGGATGGTGACGGCCATGAATCCCCGCCTGCCACAAGAAGCCGCCAGCGTCTTTGCCTTGGTAAGCGATATTATGAATGCTTAGTACCGTCGCCAGCTCGCGCCAACGGTTGCCACCATGATCACGGACCAAAAAGGGCAGCAAGCTCGTATGCCAGTCGTTCACATGCAATACATCGGGAGACCAGCCAGCGCGCTCTTCCAAATGCCATAGCGCCGCCATCAGCGCCTGATTGAGATAGATGAAGCGTTCCATATCCCAATCCCAGCGGCTGTAGACATCGCCCTCGACACCGAAGTATGGCGGCGACTGAAGCAGATAGAAGGGGATGCCATCGTATTGGCAATGAAAGAGCTGGACCTCGCTGAAACCCAGCCGATGGTGAAAATCAAAGCTGAGCAGCGGTTCAATGTCGCTTTCGCTTTGGTCGATGAAACCGTAGCCCGGAATGATGACCCGGGCGTCCAAGCCCCGTCCGCGCAAGGCCGCCGGCAGCGAGCCGACGACATCGGCCAAGCCGCCAACTTTGGCAAAAGGCGCCGCCTCGGCGCTCGCTATCAGGACTCGCATCAAACGACATCAATCTCGATTCATGCCTGCTGAAGCGCGATTGTAGCCGAACATTGGCTCATTTCAAGCAATCACTTGCGCAGATGAATTGCCAGCCTAGTACGCCTGTGCTAGGATTCCCATGTGGCAGCCCGACCGAACAGGCAGGCTTATGATCGAACGATCCAGCGCGTCGCGGCGCAAGAATATTCTCCCGCAGCTTGTATTTCTCGCACTGACTTTTTTGGCGGCGGCAAGCGGCGCCTACCTCGCGCTGCAGTTTTTCGGCGCCGAATCCGAACAGGCTGATGTTCCCGAAATCATCACGGTCGAAATTGTCATCACGGTCACGCCGCTGCCGCCCAAGCTCGTTACCGTCTTGCCGACTGGCGCCCAGCCGGCGCAGGTGGACCTGCCCCTTAGCCTCGCAGAAGAGGCCGCGACCGAGGCCGCCGCCACCATTGACGCCGATGACCTGGGGGCGCGGCCCGTCGCGCTAAGCACGCCCACCACGTCGCGAGCGGGCGCGCCCATCCAAGCCCAAAACTGCATCTATCACTCTGTGCTGAGCGGCGATACGCCCTACGGCGTCGCCCTGCGCTATGGAGCAGACTTTCAAGAGCTTCTGGAAGTCAACGATCTGACGCTCGAAACATCGCAGAATCTTCAGATTGGCGATATTCTCGTCGTGCCGCTGGAGGGCTGCCTCGACGAATCGGCTCAGAGCGAGGCGCCGGCGTCAGATTCGGGCGGCGCTCAGGCGCCCGCGGCCGAAGCCACCAGCACGCCAGTGAACGCGCAATTCGAAATTGTCGCCGTCGAGGGATTGGGCGATATAACGGCGGAAGGCATTCGCCTGCGCAATACCGGCGACCGCGTCGATATGAGCAACTGGACGCTCTCCGACGAAGATGACAACCATTTCAGATTTCCGGTTTCGATGCTATTCCAACAGGGCGAAGTGGTCATCTATACGCGCAGCGGGACCAGCACCGGCGACGCGCGCTTTTGGGGAAGAGACGCCAGCGTATGGGAAGCCGGCGAGACGCTAACGTTGAGAGACGAAATTGGGCGCTCCTTGCAGACCTTGCAGATACCGGCGGCGGAAGAATAGCGCCCATATCGGTGTCTTAAACGAAAGACGGTCTAATGAAAAAGTGGGAACGCATTGTTGATCGGCTCATCAACGAAGCAATCGGCGATGGCGATGTTTCGCATCTGTCGGGCGCCGGCAAGAAACTGCCGACGCGAGACGAGAGCCATACGCCGAGCGAATGGCGCGCAGCCTTCAAGATGATGGATGATCACAATGTCATGCCAGAGTGGATCGCCACCGCGGGGCGGCTGGAACAAATGGAAGCGGCGCTGCGAAAACAACTCGAGACGCGCGCTCAACAACACCGCCAGAAGCTAGCTGGGGCTGAGGCGACATCTCAAAGCGCGGCCGGAGTGGAATCCGATTGGATTCGCTACCGAGGAGAATTCCTCGCGCGCGTCGAGCGCTACAATCGCGAGGCGCTGCTGCACAATCTCACGCTGCCCAAAGGCATCCCCCACCGGCAAATCCTGGGTGGCGAGGCGCTGATTGAGCAGGCTCTCCGACGCGATGGTTAAGAGGCGCTAGACCCGAAGGCTAGACGCTTTCCGGCTGATCGGCCTCTTCAGTCTTGCCCTTGGCGCCTTCCTGCAAGCCCTTGCGGAAATTCGCCACCGCCGAGCCCAACTCGCCGCCAATGCGCGAGACGCGGCCGACGCCAAACAGCAAAACAACGATGATCAAAACGATAAACAGTTCAGTTGGTCCCAGATTCGGCATAGTATTCCATTTCTCCCCCTCTTGAAATTCACGGTCATTATAACACGCTTTGCAGAAATAACGAGAAGGCGCTCTAAGCTCATGACGCTCACGCGACCATGAAATCGCCCTTTCCGCCAAAAAGCTCTTACGCTTGGCTATATGGCGAATCCTATCCTAGTCATTCGTCCCGGGCCGGCGGAGTTGCTCATTCATGGCGACGATGTTGCCGCTTGCCACAAGCCCCCCCACCCCCCCTCCTGTATCCATACTGTGTCTATACCAAGCGCGCAATTGCGGGGTTTAACTGGGGGATTCGAGCGGGCAGGCGCGCCGCGTTTCATTAACGTGGCCGCAAAGTGAGGAATCGCGGATAATGCTATACTCAATGGAAGCGGTGCCGTGAGAAGATTGCAGCGCATGAAGAACAACTTCGGTCTGGAACGCATACCGCTATTCGCAAATCTGAGCCCGTCGCAGCTTGAACTGATTGCTGGCGTGCTGGAGAGACGCGTCTGTCGCGCCGGCGAAGACATCTTCCTGCAGGGCGCCGCCGCCGATGGCATGCTTATCGTTGAATCCGGCGAAGCGGTGCTCTTCCGTACCGAACCGGATGGCAGTCAAACGCCGTTGGCGACCATCATCGCCGGCCAGAGCGTCAACCGGGAGGCCCTCTTTGGCGACGCCCTGCAATCCGCCACCCTGCGCGCGGCACAGCCCGTCACCTTATTCTTGCTCTCCAGAGACCGATTCAACCGCCTGCTTGAAGAGCATCCGGATTTGGGCGCGGCATTCGGCCTGAGCCGGATCCGGGAACAGGCGCGGATCAGCCCCCAATTCGCCGAACAGCGCGAAGATGAAGAAATCCTGATCCAGACTAAGCGCCACTGGTGGTCATTCCTGCGCAGCGCCTGGCTGCCTTTGCTGTTGATGCTTGCCATGTGGGGCGGCGCGTTCTTGCTCGAGGTTCAAGTTTTATCGCTCGCTCTGCTGGGGCTGTCAGTCCCGCTGCCGGGCGCCGCGTTGGCTTACTTCTATCTGGAATGGCGCAACGACGCCGTGATCGTAACCGACCAGCGAATCATCCGCATCAACCGAACGATCCTGACAATGGTTCGACAAGTGACGCAGGTCGGCCTGGAAAGCGTGCACGAGATCAATTTCGAATTTCCCTCGTATGATCCCTTCGCCCGTCTGTTTCGTTATGGCAACGTCATCGTCAAGACTGCCGGCGCGCAGGGCAATCTGGAACTGGATTTCATGCCCAATCCGGAACAGTTTCAGAAGCTCATTATCGAAGACCGGCGATATTTCGAGAGCCGCCAGGCGCAAAGGCATCACAAAATCGTGCGCGCGGAATTGCAGCGCTGGCTGGCCGGCGAAACTGACGATTCCGCTCAAATTGCCAGCACAGCCAATAGCGATGAAGCGCCGAAGCCGGTCCGCGGCACTAATGGTTTTCTCAGTTCACGCATCGAGATGAGCAACGGCGACATTGTCTATCGCAAACACGCGAGCGTCTGGGCACAGCATACCTTAATCCCGCTCGCGATTATCCTCGTTGCGCTGGCGTCGTTGGGGCTAAGCCTTGCTCTCGTCAGTCCGGACTTGCGCGTCATCGCCATGCCCATCGGATTCGTCGCGCTGCTGATTGGCTGCCTCGCCTTCTACTGGATGGATTGGGACTGGCGCAACGATCTCTACATCATTTCCGATGACACGATCACGCTGGTGCACAAGCGTCCCTTCTTTTTGCAAAGCCTGCGCGACCAGATTCTGGTTGAGCGCATCGACAATGTGGAGTCAATGACGCGCGGCATTTTGGCGGCATTGCTGAAATATGGCGATGTGCGCATGTCGCTGGTGGGCGCCGACGAACCCAAAATGTTTCACCGCGTTGCGAACCCGCGGGAAATCCAGCAGGAAATTTCTCGCCGTCAGCATCAGAAAGCCGAACGCCGCGCTAGATACGATGCCATGCAGCAGCGGCAGATACTGGGCGAGTATTTGGATACGGTGAACGGGGGCAGCGAGCCACGGCAGACGAATGTGGCCGAGGCTGCATTACCGAGCGCCAATTCCTTTGCCAGCGAGCCACTTGCCCCTGACGACGGGGCAGTACGCCCAGCAAGCAACTCCGACAGAAACCGCCCACAGCGCCTTCCGCGCAAGATCATGCCGGCGCCACCGAGCGACTCGCAAGCCCGCTCTCCACTCGAGACGGCGAACAGCCGCCGTCCCCGCCGTTTGCGCTCGGAAGATAGCGATCAAGCAGAAACGGGATATGCCTGACGGCGAGGCTGCCCTATAGATCGTAGCGCATGTGCCAGAGCTCGCGGTTGACCTTGAAATGATGCTGCTTGAAGAGATCGTACGCGATGGCGTCGTCATGCGGGTGTTCGAAGTGGATCGTTGAACGCTCGTCGCGGCTGACGACATAGTTGAGCAAAGCTTCCAAATAGGCGCGCTGATCGACTTGTGGCGAGACAAAAAGCCAGCCGCGAACGCTGCTGAAGCCCATGGCGCGCTCCAACCAGCATGAGGCCAGGATTGCCCTGCCCGTCTTATCGCGTATGACCAGCCTTTCCGCGCCGCTCAGCGAAATTTGCCTGAGCAGCCGCTTCCACAAGGGCGAGTAAAACTTCGATTGATGCACCGGCTTGAGCCAGCCAATGCCGCCCCGCTTGTTCGGGCGCGCCGACTGCGCCAATGAGAGTTCCGCCGCCCACTCCGTGCCATGCAAATGCGCCACTGAAAGACCGGGCGCGGGCCCCGCGACAGAGCGAACAAAACCGCTGCGGCGCCAGATTCGCCAGGCGCGCTCATAAATGAAGCCATGCCGCTCGTAGAGCCGCTGCGCCGCTAGGTTGTCATAGTTCACTTGCAGGACGACGCGGGCGGCAGCACGACGGCGGATCATATCAATGCAGGCTTCAACCAGGCTGTGGGCGATGCCGCGCCGCCGATAATGCGGATGGACGGCGACATTCGCCAGGATCCAAGATTCGCCCATCTCCTTCGGGTACTGCGCCGGATATACCGAGACGTTGCCAACGAGCTTGCCATCCATGACATAAACGAAACCCAGGCTGATGCCCAAAGCCAAATCGTTGAGCCTTGCAATCAGTTTGAGCCCGTATCCCAAGTGGCTGAGATAGCGCATTTCATTGATGGCTGAGCGTCCGGCGCTGTCCATCGAATCGGCGAAGACCAACTCGATCAGATCCGCCAGCGGTCGCAGGTCTGTGCGTAGATTGACAGGGCGCAGTCCATCATCCGCGGCCGCAGTCGACGCCAATGGCTTGACGCTAATACCGGTCAAGATTTCGGCTTCCTGCTGTCATGGTTGCCTGGTCCGAGCAGTTCCTTCCAAGCCTAATCCCTAGGCTATCCCCTGTCAAGCAGACCGCGGCGCAGCTGACAAGCATCAACTGGGGGCAGCGCGCGACGAGAGGCCGCCAACTACAATTGCAGAACGACGCATTGTGCTTTACGCTATGATAGGGGGAAAAAGCAGACTGGTTCATCTATTTGAGCGGTCGCAAAGCGGCGACGCGCGGGAGAGTCTGAATGTCCTATAGACCTATCGGCGGCAGGCGCCAACGCAGCGCCGCCTGGCAATGGGCGCTGATTGGCTTCATTCCGGGTCTGTTTTGCGGCTTTGGCGTCATGATCGCAGTCATGCTTGAGGGAACGCTGCCAGCCTATTTTCTGCCAACATCGGAACCGGAAGTCGTGACTACCGTTGTGCACGTTGTCATGACCGCCACCGAAGATACCAGCCAGCCCACTCCCACTCCGCTGGCTCAGTTCATTGTCGTAACCGCGACGCCCGATTCAGCTTCCGCAGTCGACGACGTGCCGGCGCTGGCGCAGCAGACCTCCGCCCCAGCAGATACCGGCGAAGTCGTTTCGGTGCAAGTGCAGGCCACGCCGATACCCACCGATGTTCCGGCAATCGTCACGCCGCCGACGCAAGCGCCCAGCAGCGATATCCCGGAGTTGCTGAAAGTCGTTCGCAGCTTGACAGTAACGATTCCCGGCGGCGCTTTTGTAATGGGCACGACGCCGGGCGAGGTCACCGAAGCCGTCCGGCAATGCATCACGCGCGACACCGGCGCTTGTGAAGCGAGCTACGCGCAAGATTCATTCCCGGCGCACCAGGTCACCGTTGACGCTTTCTTGATGGAAACCACGGAAGTGACATTTGAACAGTACGTGGCTTTTCTGAATATCCGCGGACCCGATGCGCATGTGAATCGCTGCGCCGGCTTTCCTTGCATCCAAACGCAAAACGAGAGCCGCGACGCCCCGATCATTTTTGATGGCGCGACTTACACAATCGGCGCGGGACTGTCGCAGCATCCTGTCTACGCCGTCACTTGGTACGGCGCCCGCGAATATTGCGAAGCGGTGGGACGCCGCTTGCCGACGGAAGCCGAATGGGAGCGCGCCGCCCGCGCCGACGACGGACGGATCTATCCCTGGGGCAATACCTGGGACAACGCTTTAGCCAAAACTCGCCTGCCCCGGGACGCCCCGCCCGGCTCGCTGCAAGTGGGCAGCCTGCCGCTGGGAGCGAGCATCTACGGCGTCTACGACATGGCGGGCAATGTCGCCGAATGGATCAGCGACTATTACAGCGAACGACATTACGAACAGCAAGCAAGAAGCGGCAACGCCATTAACCCCACCGGTCCGATTATTGGGCAGCAGAAGGTGCTGCGCGGCGGCTCGTGGGACGGGCTGCCCTTTTTCAGCCGTACCGTTCACCGTCAATCGGCGCGCCCTGACGAGTTCCTCCGCTGGATTGGATTCCGCTGCGTAGAGAACCCGCCGAACGAAGATGTGATTGGCTCGGCCGACTTGAACCCGGCGAATTTGGGCGCCGACGTGCCGCCCGCCCCGCCGGAAATTACGGCGATACCTAATGCGCAGCCGACCTTGCCGCCGCCGGATTCCAATCAGGCGGAAGATAGCAACACTTCCAGTTCTGGCGGCTAATTGATCGCAAGGAGCGTAAACATGGACAGCGACTTTGTCCTGGTGGTTGGCTCGGCAGTGCTGGAAATCAGCGGCCGGACTGGCGACCGCCTACAGCTGGGCGCGCGGCAATATGGCCATATCCATGCGTCGGTCAGCGGCGTGGCGCGAAATATCGCCGAGAATCTGGCGCGCCTGGATATTGAAACCGTGCTCCTTTCCGCGATAGCCGACGACGACATTGGCCAGCACCTCATTACGCATTCAACCCGGGCCGGCATCGACTGCCGCCATATGCTGCGCGTCAACGGGGCGCACACGGCCACATCCATACTGGTCTACGAGGCCGATGACAGCTGCACCCGCGTCGATGACTTGAGCATCGCCGACTCGCTGGATTCGGACTACCTGCTGGAGCATGAATGGCTTTTCGAAAGAGCCGCCCTCGTTGTTATTGATGCGACGCTTTCCGACGATGCGCTCGAAACGCTGTTTGAGTTGGCGGCGCGCCACCAGATCCGCGTTTGCGCCGATCCCACTTCGCCTCTGATAGCCAGCCGCCTGTGTCGATTCATCGCCAATCTCTATCTCATCGTGCCAAATGCCAGCGAAACGGCTTCGCTCTGCTCGCTGGATGCGCCAGCCACCGAGCGCGATTCCGCAATCGGCACCGCGCAGCAGCTCGTCAACATGGGCGCGAACATCGCTGTCGTTACGCTCGGCGAGCAGGGTCTCGCTTATGCCGATAGCAGCGGCGGCGGTTACATCCGCGCGATTCACGCCGAAGTGGTTGATACGTCGGGCGCAGGCGACGCCTTCTCCGGCGCGGTGATTTTTGGCATCCTCAACGATGTGCCAATCGATGAGGCGATGCGGCTCGGCGTCACCGCGGCCTCGCTCACGCTCGAAAGCGAAGACACAGTGCTTCAGTCGCTAAGCCAGGAGCTGCTATACGACGAGCTCTCGGCATAGGAATCGCTATTGTGAAACCGGCGGATAGCGTTCCAGCACCCATCGCAGCAGCACAAAATGCCCGGCCAGTCCAGCGTATTCTCCGTAGCAGCCCAGTGTTTTCGTAACCAGTTCAGGGCTCTTTTGACCCTTGCCATCGTGGAAGTAATGCTGAACCGCGGCTTGCAGAGCGACATCGTTGTGGCTGACGAAGGGATAAGCGCCCAGCGCCCGGCCAATGACGTTGTTCGCGGTCCAATGTCCGACGCCATTCAACGTCATCAGTTGGTCGTAAGCCGCCAACGCTTCCCTTCGACCGATAGATTCCAGATCGAGAGCGCCGCTGGCGACTGCTTGCGCGATATCAATGATTATTTCGATTCGGCGGTTGGTGATCTTAAGCGCCTTCAGCTCGGAATGGGACGAGCGCGCCAATCGCTGAGGAGATGGAAATCGATAGACCTCGGCCTGTCCAAGCGATGCGCCGCTGTCGAACATCCGCATCAGCGTCCGCTGGTAGCGTAGGGCGTTCTTCCAGCTGATATGCTGCTCGATTATCAGCGTAATCAACGCTTCGAAAACGGTCTCGCTGCAGAATATCGGAAGTCCGACCAAGGGCGCCACCACGCGCCAAAGCGCCGGGTCGCGCGCGGCAAAATCATAAAACGAACTGAGATCCCGCCCGAGCCCCAGGCAATGGCGGGAAATCCGCTTGATTCGCTCTAAGTTGGCATGGGACAGGCCTTCGCCTTGCAGGACGATCGCGTCTCCCGCTTGACGGTATGCGATCAGCTCGCCGTCGGTGTAGCGCCACAGGGTGTCGCCCTGGACGACGAGGCGCGCCGGATGGGCGATGCGCTTGAGGAACTCCAGGAGCAAGTTGAAACGGTAGGCGAAGGGCGGCTGCGGAAGATGAACCTCCCTCATTCGGCTGCGCCAGCGTCGGGCGAGTCCTCCGCTATCGGATTAGCGTCTTGCCCGCGCGCCATTGCCGCGAGCAGATCAGCCTGGCTCTGATAACGGCGGCGCGCCAATTCCTGCAAATCGGTCACAGGATCCGACTCATCGAGGATCTCGATGCCGAGCAAAGTCTCCAAGGTGTCTTCCAGCGTGATCAAGCCCGCCGTCCCGCCATACTCATCGATGACCAGAAAGATTTGCTCTTGTTTGCTGATGAACTCGTCGAGCACTTGCGCCACCGAATTGGTCTCCGGCACCACTTCCAGCTTCCGCAAGATTTCGCGCATCTTCACGCCGTGTTCATCCGCTGCCGCCCGCCGGTATATCTCGTGGCGCAGCACATAGCCTTTGACATCATCGGCCGATTCGCCGTAAACGGGAACGCGCGAGAAAGGCAGAAAAGCATAGGACCGCATCACCTCCGCCACCGTCTGCTCTTCCTGAAACATGAGCACCACCGTTCGCGGCGTCATGATAGTTTCGACCAGCACATCGGCGAGTTGCAGCAGATTGGCGACAACGCGATTCTCGCGCTCTTGAATGCCGCCCTCTTCCGCGCTGATCCGCGCCATCACCTGCAATTCGGAACGCGTTACCGTCGGCGGCTCCTCACTCGGGCGCATGGAACGGGTGACAAACTCAAAGGCGAACACAGCGGGCCGCAGCACCCATAGCAGCGCGCGCAAAGAATAGGCGGTGAAAGTCGTCAGCGGCTTGGCATATACCGCGCCCAGGGTCTTGGGGATGATTTCGGAAAAGACGAGGATGAGCAGCGTCAACACGACAGCGATGAGGCCTTCAAACTCGCTGCCAAAGATGACCGTCGCTTCGGCGCCGGCGCCAAATGCGCCCACCGTATGGGCGATCGTGTTCAGCGTTAGAATCGCCGATATGGGCTGCTCGACATTTTGCCGCAGCCGCTGCATGATAACTCCCGCTTGCCGGCCCTCCTGCACCAGCAATTCGATGTGCGAAACTGGCGTCGACAGCATCGCCGCTTCCCAGATGGAACAGAGGAAAGACACGATCAAAGCCATGCCAACATAAAGCAGTAGCGCGGACCATTCGCCGGACCCGCCCGTGCCGGTCGTAACTGCCAGGATGGGGATGCCGTTAAGAATGCTATCCATGCAATTTCACATACGGGCGACTGAAGCGAAGAAAAGCGTCGCCCGCGATTCCAGTTGCGTTAAGCATACCAATCATGCCGCATGGTGACAAGCAGATGGGCGGCCGCCCTACCGCTAACGAGACCGCGCGCGCGGCGCCGAATACACGCAAATTCCCTATCGGCTTATGACAGATCAAGCAGGCTGTTACGCGGCAATACCAGGCGCAAGCGCTGCTCAAGCTCGCTAAGCAGCATGGCGGTCGCGCCCCAGACTTTGTGCCCGCGCGCCAGGTAGTAAGGCACGCGCACATCAACACCGCGTATGCGACGCTGCTCCACAAACTTGAAACCTGGCCGCAGCAAATCTTCCAGCGCGAAGCTGAAAACCTCCGCCACTTCATCCGGATTAGGAGTAAACACCGGCGCGCCGTCAAAATACGCGACAGTTGGAAAGACTTCGTGGTGCGAAGCCGGGATGTAAAACGGTGGAAAATGTCCCACAATGGACAGTCGCTCGCCGCAAACGCCAATTTCCTCGCAGGTCTCGCGTCGGGCGGTCTCGGTTAAGTCCGCATCCCCGGGATCCTGACGCCCGCCCGGAAAGCTGACTTGGCCGCTGTGCCCGCGCAATCCAGCGGCGCGCAAGGTCAGCGTGGTATGAAGGACCCCAGCATGACCGGGATAGATCAGTATCATGACCGCTGCCGCTTGCGGCGGATAGTCGCGCTTCTGCCAGCCGCGCGGCGCCGGCGCCATCCGCTGCAAGGCCGCCACCGAATCAAAATCATTCAATGCTAAAGCGCTACGGACGTGTTCCAAGGTGATCAATGGAATCATAGGGGCGGATATTTGTTTCACGTTTTGGGCGCTGGGTCGGCTGCAATAGGCGCAACTATCGTTTGCCAGGTCGCGCGCCTGACCGAGTCTTACGCTTCTGGAGGGGCTGCTATAGCGTGAACTGCATTGGGAGCTTCCGCGGCGCGCACTATAGGACGGCCTTTATCGGCGAGATTCGCCGAATCCGCGCGGACGTCTGCGAGCAGTTGCTTGGGACGAAACCGCTCTACCTGCTCATGAAACGAAGGCGCGCGGCCGAGCGCGATCATACCAGGCTCTGCGTTTGCGCAACGATACGCCAGCTTCCGCGCCACTGCGCCGCGCCGTGCGAACGCGGCCGCGAGAATCAATATGCACCTGCCCGGCCTTCTGCAACCGCTCGAACTCTTCGGGAGTTATCGCCGGCGCCGGCTCACCGCCCAGGCGCTCTAACCGGTCTCCCATGTCATCGGCCGAAGATCCACTCGGCGAATCGTTCAGATTCTCGTCCAGACTATCGTTGGGATTTCTGCTCTCGTCGCTCATTTCAACCCTCTGTTTTGCCGCAGTGTGGCAACCCGCGCAATTCATACACACAAGGTTCCGCGCTCGCCACTACGATTACATAGTTTAGACCATAGACGCATGCTTTGCCAAGTTCAATTCCGAACTTGCAACGCTTTTCTTGCACTCATACACCAAAGCGCGGCTCAGTCCTCTTTTCATCCCGCTCTTCACAGTCTTATACGCGAATACATCTGGATCGTTGTTCGCAAGACTAATGCGACAACATTGGGCAGGTTCTCAAGGCGGCAATTGCCCCGCCGCCTCTCGATGATAGCTCATGAGCATCGTCTCGACCGACGCATCAAAGGTTGGCCCTTCTCGCAGCGCGTCATAAGGCGCATAAAGTCCGATATACGGTTCCTTTAGCGCCCGCGCCGGCGCTTCCAATGGCAATTGGAGATAGCCCGTTGGTTCCGACCAGGCATAGGCATAGAAATACGGTCGCTCCAAACCGGGGCTGAAGGGCGCGAACCCGTATGCAATCTGCGGGGCGCTCTGTTCATTCTTGCCGTCAGCCGCGAACCAAATGAAAGCCAGATCAAAATGATGCGGCCACAGCACCAGCGGCGTCATGCGTCCACTCAGCTTGGCGCGGAATCTCGCCAGAGCCGTGAACACGGCATATAGAGTCGTTGCATAGTCCAGCGCCTGCGACCGATCAATTGCGAATGCGGTTTCATTCGTAATGTATTTCATCGATGGCTGAACGTTGCAGCCGCAGTCTTCAAGGCGATCCAGCAATCGGCTCATCAGCGAAATTTGCGAATGTCCGGCTACACCAATGGAAAAAACCCGGCTGCCTCCACGCACGAAGGTCAGCTGCTGGGAATTGAAGTCAAATTGCAGGACACCGCCACATTTCATAACCGTCGTCGAAATGCCATCAGCGGTCACATCCAGGCTGAAGTGCAGGTCATTCGGCAATTGATCGGAGCAGCCGACGCGCACCGCGCCCACTATCAGCGCGATTTGATGCAGGGCGTCACGCGTCGCTTCCCAATTGGCCAATGCTGGCAACGCCATCGCTGTTCTCCTCCCATCGCCGAGTGTATCTTATGCAACTTTTATTCTGACCAGCCCCGGCGCCTGTGCAAGCAACGGCGAATGATTTAGTGTTGGCGCGCATGTATATCTTACTGTCGCCTCAACATGAGCGTTCGATGAATTCGCCCTGACGCATCCTACATTTTGGGCTAATAATCCAGCGATTAGACCGCTTCATGGGCCAGACGTCCTACACTGTGTAGCAAAACTTCTGTCTGAATTGAATAATGCTGTGCAATGCTTTGCCGGAAATTCTGTGATACAAAAAGATTAAGGCTATCTGTACACAAGGACGCCATTGATGAGCCAATACCTTTCCAGAAGCGTGCAAAGCTTACGCCCATCGGGGATTCGCCGTTACTTTGACATCGCCGCCACGATGGACGATGTGGTGACGCTCGGAATCGGCGAGCCAGATTTTGTGACGCCCGCGCATATCGTCGATGCCGGCGTGGAAAGCCTCCATCGCGGTCAGACTGGTTATACCTCAAATGCCGGGATTTACGAATTGCGAGCGGCGATCGCGGCGCAAATCGAGGAGCGCTACGGCCTGCGCTATTCTCCTGAAAATGAAGTGCTGGTGACGGTCGGCGTTAGCGAGGCGCTGTTTCTGGCGCTGAAGATTCTGCTGGATCCGGGCGACGAGGTCTTGGTGGTGGAACCCTGTTTCGTCGCCAATCCCGCTCTCGTCGAGACGGCGGGCGGCCTACCGGTAATAGCGCCGACAAGAGCCGATAATGACTTTCAGGTGACTGTCCCGGCTTTGGAAGCGCGAATCACGGCGCGCACGAAGGCGATTCTGCTCAGCTATCCCAGCAACCCAACCGGCGCCGTATTGACATGCGAACACATGCTTCAAGTGGCTGCGGTCGCCGAAAAGCACGATCTTGTCGTCATCTCTGATGAAATCTACGAGCGCCTCGTTTACGGCACAGAACACATCAACTTCGCGACCCTGCCAAACATGCGCGAGCGAACTATCGTTTTGAGCGGCATGAGCAAATCCTATGCGATGACCGGCTGGCGCATTGGCTACGTGACCGCGCCCGCAGCCTTCACCGAAGCGATGTACAAGATCCACCAATATTTGATCATGTCCGCGCCGACCACCGGGCAAGCGGCTGCGATGCAGGCGATCCTTCATGGCGAGGGCGATGTCGAATCGATGCGACAGGATTACGATCGACGCCGCCGGCTCATTGTCGACGGCTTCAATCGGCTCGGCCTCACTTGTTTCGAGCCGCGCGGCGCCTTCTACGCCTTCCCCAGTATCAAGATTACCGGCATGGATGATGAGACCTTCTGCGAAACATTGCTTCAGGAAGAACGGCTCGCGCTCATCCCCGGCAGCGCCTTTGGCGAAAGCGGGCGTGGTTTCGTCCGCGCCAGCTATGCCACCAGCGAGGCGAATATTCTCGAGGCGCTTGACAGGTTAGAGCGCTTCCTCGTGTCGCGCGGGCTGGCGCAGCAACCGGAAGCGTCAGTATTCGCGGCTTGATTGCGGCATCTTTGCATATGCGATGTCTGTGCCCCGGTTGATATGCCGGGGTTACTTGCGCAATTGGTCATGCCACCGAGGGCGAGCAAACACGTGCTCATCTAAGCCTCACTCTGCGGTACTCGGCAGCCATTCAGCTCTTAGCCCTTACAACTTTATCGCTCCAGCGGATAACCCTTTCTGGATGCCCCGGTTGAAGATCAGATACAGCACCAGCGGCGGGAAGATGGCAAAGGCAAGGCCAGCCAGCCGGCGCGCCCAATCTATCATGAATTCGTTTTGAAACAACAGAACGCCGACCTGAATCGTGAACCACTCCTGCTTGTGCACTAGAATCAGCGGCCACAGAAAGTCATTCCAAGTCCAGATGAAACCAAATATGGCGACCGTCGCTATCGCCGGCGTCGCCAAGGGCAAATAAATCCGCCAGAAGACGCCAAATTCCGTACAGCCGTCTATTCTCGCGGATTCTCCCAATTCAACGGGCAGGGTCAAGAAGTAGGTCTTCATCAGGAAGGTGCCGAAGGGTGTCCAGGTGAGATATACCAGGATCAAGGCGAGAAGTGAGTTGCGCAGGCCCAGATCCGCTATGATCTTGAACACCGGAATGATGATGATCTCACGCGGGATCATCATGCCCGCCAGGATTATCGCAAACATCAAGTCAAAAGCCCGCGAGTTTCGTCGGCAAAATGCGAAACCGGCCATGGTCGTCATCGCCACGATTCCCGTCACCGACGCCAAGCTTGTCACCAATGAATTGAAGAGATAGCGCAGGAATTCGCCCTTTACCCACAGCTCAGTCAAGTTATCGTATGACGGATTGACGGGCAGTCCATACGGTTCGGCCACGATTTGCGCATTAGTCTTAATCGCCGACGAGAAGCTCCAGAACAGGGGATATCCCATGATGATAATGATCAGGCAGAAGAGGGCATTCCTTGATATTTTCAGGCCGATCGAATGGTCTTTCAATTTGTCGACGTCTCCCGTCTGCGCCGGTGTTCCTGTTTCATCGCAGGGCTAATAGAAGCGTTGGCTTCCAGCTCGCGTGATGCGGAGCTGGAAAAACGTCACGGTGGCAATAACGACAAAGAGTACGAAGGCGATCGCTGAACCATAACCCAGACGCCAGGACACAAAAGTCTCACGGTACATATACATCGCCAGCACTTCGGTCGCACGATAGGGTCCGCCATAGGTCATTGAGTAAATCAGGCCGAAGGTACGGAAGGCGCTGATGAAGATGATGATGAGGTTGAGAATTGTTGTCTCCCGCAGGAGCGGTAAGGTCACACGAAAAAAGCGCTGCCGGGGACCGGCGCCATCAATCATCGCCGCTTCATATAGCGTGTCGGGAATGGCTTGCAAGCCGGCGAGAAAGATGAAAGTATTGAAACCAATGCTGCCCCAAATGTGGGCGGCCGCAACGGTAAGCAAAGCGCTGGCGTCACCGGCCAACAGATCAATCTTTTTCCCGACAATCACTGTTGGCAGCCCGATACTGGGACTGGCGAGGAGGGTAAAAAGAATCCCTATGGCGACCGGTGACAGGGCAATGGGAACAAGAACAGCGACCTTGGCCGGACCAATTAGTCGGCTGGTACGCGTGTTTAGGGCGACAGCAATAATCAGACTCAGAACCAGAATGAATGGAACGGTATAGGTGACAAATCTAACCGTGACACCAACTGAGGACCAGAAGTACGGGTCAGTAGACAGTTCTTGGTAGTTTCCCGAGCCAACCCAATTGATCGTCCGGCCGAGGCCATTCCAGTCGGCAAGGCTATAGACGAATCCCATGCCGATGGGAACGACCTGCAACGGGATAAAGAACGCAAATATGGGGATCACCATCAGCCAATGAATGGTGCGCTCACTAACGAGCCAGGCGCGAAGGGAACGAGGAAAGGCCACTCTATTGCCGTTGCTGCGCATACTTTGGTTCCTGGCGCCGATAGCTTATCAAGCGCCCGAAGCTCGACCGATCGGCAGAGATTGAGCGCCCGTCGTCAAGAATAGCCCGCCCAAGGCGCCTTCGCGAGGCGGCGGTCCCCCATGCGACCTGGCCGCACATTGTCCCGCCCAGGCGAAACGCGGCACAGATCCAAGCCGAGCGGCCGGGCAAAACCTTCTCTGGCCGCAACGAAATGCGCTAGCGGCCGTATACTCGGTTCACCGAGCGCTGAATGTTCGCCATCGCATCTTCGACGGACACCCGTCCAAGTATCACGCCGGCAAATTCTTGCCGCAAGACCTCCGCAGCCGCCTGCGGCATAGCAACATCCGGAATCGGGACCAAGGCAGAAGCCTCGTCGAAAAGATCCATCTGCTTTTGCAGCATGGGAGGAATTTCTATTCCCGCAAAGTCGGACGCCCCAATCGCTCCGTAGAATTCTCGGCTAAACGTGAAGCAGAGACCGTGATACTCGGGCGAGTCAAACGCGTCTAGTACGCGTATACGCGCCTCCCTCGCGCGCTCATCGTCGGTCGCTGAGGCCGCCCAGTTCGAGCTCCAGTAGATCCAGTCGCTGCCTTTGCCCGGGCTACCTTCACTGACCGGGAATTGCACATAGTCGAAGTTCCCGCCCGCCTCGTTAGCCGTGACGACACTCCTAACCAACCACCCGCCCGTACCCCAAAGCACAGATTCACCGGCGAGGAATCTTTCCTGCGTGATCCGAACCGCTTCATTTGCGGTGTTCTCGCCGAGGTATCCCGCATCATAGAAATCTTTCAATCGTTGTACGGCCGTCACGACTTCCGCATCCGTCCAAAGCACATCGCCTTGGCTGGTGGACAGATTGATCATGGACTCCGCGCCAATTTCGTTCTTGATGAAATTCGCGCCCCAGTGAATCGCATTGTAGGGATTGCCATTGCCCCAGGAAACCGGTGTCTTTCCGGTTGCAAGGGCGGCATCCATCACGTCGATCCAGCCATCCACGGTTTCAAGCGCTTCCGGTCCAAAGCCAAGCTCCGATAACTGATCGCCGTTGTAAAACAGAAACGGCGTTCCGCCGAGACGCCAAGGCACTCCATAAACTCGCCCGTCGAAAGCGTAGCCGAATTCCATACCCGGCACGTAGCGATCGGCCAGGTTTTCCCGATAGTAGTCGGTGATTTCCAACACCTGGCCCGCATCGGCCAACTCTTGCAACCAGACGAATCCGACAGAAGTGAAGATATCGGGAGGATCCCCACCAGCGAAGGCCGTATTCAAGATCTGCTGCTTGTATTCTTGACTGGGAAATCCATTCGGCACCAAGACGATATCGGGATTATCGGCGTTGAACTTTTCGACCATCGCATTGATCGCCATTTCCCGTGCCGAGGAGCCGCCAAACGAGTGCCACAACGTCAATTCGAGAGGCGCGTCTTGCGCCGATACCGCCGCAAAATTGCCCAAGGCGCTTAAACTCGCGGCCGATGCACCCGCCATCTTTAGGAAACTTCGGCGTGATACTGAACTTTTGTCTTTTCGAAACATTTTTTTACTCCCTTAGGCACTATTGAATTACCGCAGCTTGCGCTTTTCCACCGTCCATGTATCGTTCCTTTCGTAAATCCCATAAGCGAATTCGATCAGGTCGCAACATGTTGCCCAGTCCATTCCGACATCGCTCCTATTTCTTTTCGAAGACCGTGAGCTGATTAACCCAGTCGAGATAGCTTACCCCCCCCCCACTTCCGTTTGTCAAGAAATGCAGGCCTCAATTGTCGCCTACGCGGATTCAGTCACACTCGCACTCTTGCATCTGAGAACTTTAGTGCTAGGATTTGGCATGGCGTGTTGTTTTCGGTAGGGTGCAAATGATGAGCGAATGGAAAACTGTCATCGGCTTGGAAGTCCACGCCGAGATGGAAACCGAGAGCAAAATGTTCAGCAGCTGCCCGGTGGTCGACAGCGTCGAAGCCGAGCCCAACAGCGCCGTCGACCCGCTGTCGCTTGGCATGCCCGGCGCCCTGCCCGTCATCAACATGCAGGCGATGGAATATGGCATCATGGTCGGCTTGGCGCTCAACTGTGAAATTCCGCCTATCAATCAATTCGCGCGCAAGAATTATTTCTATCCAGACCTGCCCAAGGGCTATCAAATTAGCCAATACGACCGCCCGCTGGCAGTCAATGGCTATATCAATATCGAGCTGAAAGACGGCTCGAGCAAAAGGATCCGCGTGCGCCGCGCCCACATGGAAGAGGACACAGGCAAACTCTCGCACATCATGGGCGGCAGCCTGGTCGATTACAATCGCGCCGGCGTTCCGCTGCTGGAAATAGTCTCCGAACCAGATATCAGCAGCGCGGAAGAAGCCGAAGCCTACGCGCGCAAGCTGCGCTCGATCCTGCGCTATCTCGGCGTCAACAGCGGCGACATGTCCAAGGGCGTGCTCAGGTTCGAAGCCAACGTCAGCGTCAGGCGCGAGAGCGACGCCGATCTGCGGGAACGCACTGAGATCAAGAATCTCAACAGCATCCGCAATATGGTCAAAGCCATCGACTTTGAAGTGAAGCGTCAGATCAAGCTCTATGAGAGCGGTGAAACGGTCAAGCCGGCGACGCTCGGTTGGGACGAAACGGCGCAGAAGATCACCGTGCAGCGCTATAAGGAACGGGCTGACGAATACCGCTACTTCCCCGAGCCGGACCTGCCAGTTGTCGAGGTCAGCCGTGAACAGGTGGCCGAGATCGCCGCCAAGCTGCCCGCCTTGCCCGCCGAGTTGCAGGCCCGTTTCGTAGACGTATTGGGCTTGAGCGCCTATGACGCTGGAGTGCTCACAGCGGAGCGCGCCGTTGCCGAATACTTTCAAGCGATCGTGGAAGCCGGCGTCGAGCCCAAACTGGCGGCGAACTGGCTGACCACCGACCTGTTTCGCATGATGAACGCGAACGATATAGAACGAGAATTCATTGAGCAGATACCGGTGTCCGCGGAAAACTTCGCCGGCTTATTGACCTTGGTTCAGCAAGGCGCCATCAACCAAAGCACAGCGCGCAAGCAGGTGCTGCCGGCGATGTGGTCGTCCGGGAAGGACGCCCGCGCCATCGTTGACGCGAAAGGCTTGGCGCAAATCTCCGACCAGTCCGTCATCGCGGCCTCCGTCGACAAGGCGCTGGGCGAGAACGACGATATGCTCCAGCGCTATCTCGGCGGAAACCAAAAGGTGCTGAACGCGCTCTTGGGCAAAATCATGGGCGAGCTGCGCGGCAAAGGAGATCCGGCTGTCGTGCGTAGCGTATTGTTGGATAAACTTGAGGACATGAAACAGCATTAAGCGAATATCAGGGGTAAATCAAAATGACTTGGCATCAAACCATTGTCGTCGGCAACCTTGGCGGTGACCCCGAACTGCGCTACTTGCAGAGTGGACAGGCAGTATGCAATTTTAGCGTTGCTGTGAGCGAACGCTGGCGCGACCGTCAGTCCGGCGAACAGCGTGAGAAGACAACCTGGTATCGTGTGGCGGCCTGGGGCGGCTTGGGCGAAACCTGCAATCAATACCTTTCACGCGGGCAACGAGTCATGGTAATCGGCAATGTGGCCGCTCGGGGATACATCAACAATAATGGCGAAGCGGCCGCGTCACTCGACTTAACGGCGCGCGATGTTCGCTTTCTTGGCGGTCGTGATGATGGTGGCGGCAGTCAACAAAGCGGTGGCTGGAGTGGTGGCGGGCAACGAGGCGGCGGGCAACGCGGCGGCGGACAGCAGCGACAGCAGCGCGACGATCGCGCGTCGAACTACCCGGACTCGCCCGCATCCGTCGATGATATTCCCTTCTAGGCTATTTCTGGTCTGTACGATTCCATTGTCGCTTCCCTGTGACTGATGTAGATCTTGACCTCGCCGGTAGAACGGCGCTTGTCACCGGCGCAGGCGCAGGAAATGGACGCGCCATTGCGCTGGCGCTCGCGGCGAAAGGCGCATCGGTGGCGGCCAGCGACCTCAATATCGAACGCGCCGATAAGACCGCGGACGCGATCTGCGTTAACGGTGGCGCTGCATGCGCGCTTCAGGCTGATGTTTCCAATCGCTTTCAAGTAGCCAGCATGATCGAGCAGACGCGCGACGCTTTCGGCGCGATTGACATCCTTGTCAACGCCGTCGCCATCCTGCATGCCGAGCCGTTGCTGAATGTTGACGAATGGAATTGGCGGCGGCAGATCGAGGTCAATATAACCGGAACGTTTTTCTGTACGCAACTGGTCGCTCGCGTCATGGCCGACGAAGGCGGCGGCGGCGTCATCAATCTGGTCTCAGTCGAAGCCAACGATTCTTCTCTGCCAGCGGGAATCGGCTTTATCACCGGCGGCGCGGGCGTCATCGGCATGACGCGGCAGGCCGCGCGCGAAATGGCGCCCCACCGGATCCGCGTCAATTGCATCGCGACTCCTTCTTCAGATGAATCGAAGGAGAAAGTCGCCAAGGCCGCTCTCTTCCTCTGTTCTGACGCGGCGCAGTCCTTGACCGGCCAGGTGCTGGCAGCCGGCGATGACAGCGCGTTTGACGCCTGGCTTACGGCCGCCAAGTGAGGTCGCGAATCTGCACGAGTCCTAGTCGTCATTTTTCGTTGCGGCATCTGCGCTCTTATTTCCCTCAAGACTTTCGCAGCCGGCGCAAATACTCGTCTCCCAGTGCGCGCCAGGGCGACAGATCCCAGAAGCCGCGCGCGGCGCCGGATGGAGAAGGCAGCACATAGAACGCTGTCGCACCCAGCGTATCGTCCTGCCAGCCGTAGGAGACGGAAGCACGGGCGCTTAAGCCCTTCCAGCCACGCCAGGCTGTCTTGCTCGTGAATGCCACAATCTGCGGCTGGAAGCGACATATCTTGCCGCTCAATTGCTCGCGCTGGAAATCTCGCCAGTGCAGACTTCGGTCGGAACCGGAGGCGTCTTTGACCAGATCGGTCAAGCCAATCTTCATGTCAAGCAGCCCGCGGAAGTCTGTTGGATTCAAGCGGCGCGGCGTCATGCCGGCAAGATGAAGGGAGCGCCAAAAGGCATTCGTTGGATTGGCGTAGTAGGCGCCGGCGCGGGCGGAAACTTCACTGGCGGCCGTCCCGCAGAATACTACGATGAGTCCCTTATCCAGAACATCGGGCAAGACATCATTCATGCAGGACGAGCCCGCCGTCGACGACTATAAGATTCTTCTGGTGCGTTTCACGATAAAAGTCGTCGAGTTTGCGCGGCAGCTTGAATTGGCGGTCACCGGCCAAGGCGCGCAAATAGTCGACAGTTTGGTCGAGACTATCGCGCCCAACCGCGCTGCCATGAGAGGGGATGCTGTATTCAAGGCTGTCGTTTTCCTGCCAAGCCACCAGCGTATCCAGCCAATGCTCAAGGAGATGGGCATTGTTGACGACCGGAAGCGGCGTTTCGATCGCGTCTCCGCCCAGCAGAATACCCCATTCGGGAATCCAGCCGACGATACAATCCGCTGTATGCCCGGGGACGTGATGCAGCTCCAGCGTGAGATTCCCCAAATCGAGAGCGACGCGCGAGCGAAAGGTGATGTTCGGCGGGACGAGCCGAACGCTATCCCACTTGCCGAAGTCGGCAATTTGCATGCGCTGCAGCGTTCGCGGCACATCATCGCCAAAGCGGCGCAGGCACTCCACATGGGCGACAACGCCCAAGCGACCATCACCTAGGCCCGCCGTGCCCCAGGCATGATCATAATCCGCGTGGCTATAGACCACATAATAGGGTTTGCCGGCTATCGCATCAGCGAGGGGCGCTGCTTCGTCCGGCAGGGACAGGGTGTCCCAGACCACCGCGCGTTTCTCGCCCTTGACCACGGCGGCGCGCACCACAAAGGGCGGCGCCTCCAGCTCGTAAATCCACAAATTAGGACGGAATTCTTCAAGGCGCGGCATCAGTCTCGCCCGCGGGACCAACCCGCATTGCGCTTTTTCAGGCGATGCAAGCGGATTCCTTCACGACTTCAATTGATGTTTACTTCGAGATCAGGCAAGAGACGGAAGCTATCCAGCACGGCCAACCAGGGATAATCAGCGGGATCCACCGCCAAAAGATCTTCATCCAGATCCGGCATTCTGATGTTTGCGATGTGGAGCCGATCGTCTGTTCCGCGCAGCATGTTCATCAAACCGCTCGCCACCGCTCCTTCGACCGTCTTGAGCCGGTAGGATACCTGGAAGCCGGGGGCGCCAGCAACTTCGATCGCGCGGGCGCCGCCTGCCTTTACGCCGGAACGCCAACTCTCAGCCCAAGCCAGCGCCTCGTCTTCGCTTGCCGGCGCCACATCCGCAGCGCTGACTACCAGGACGATGGAATCGCCTTCGATGGTCGCTGCCAAGCCGTCGGCCGAGTCGGCCACTTTCCAATTCGACGGAAAGCGCACCATGTGCTTGTCGCTATTGTCGAAGTAAGCGTCCCAATCAAAAGGCGCGCCAGCGTATTCGCCGATGCGCTCCACACTGTCCGCCAAGCCCCGGAGCAGATATTTGAGCTCCCGCGACGCGTTTTCCGCCGTGACCACGCGCGCGCTATAGATATCGCCGTCTTCAAGCCATGATTCCTGACGAGCGATGAGATGAGACCGTCCGCGCCGCAGGTTGAAATCGATCTGCACCACCCCGTCGCTCAGGACTTTGCGGCTCGTCTCGTCCCAGCCGGTGTAGCCGCTCCAGGTATGCCCTAGCCAGGTCTTGTCGAGGAAGTCGCTAAGCGTTTCCGCATCCGACAAGCCCGCGTGATTCTTGCTGATGCGCAGCTCGACGACGCTCTGTACGTCGCTGTTGTTCAATCCAGCGCGCAATTCGTCGGCGCTGCTGCTGTCCGTAGCCGGGCTCCAGCCGGTTGGCGCGCCTATGGTAAAGAGGCCGGAGCGGTGCAGATAACGGCTGTCAAAGTCGATTGCAGCGGTATCGGGCGGAGGCGGCATCGTTGGCTCAGGAAATGGCGTTGGCTGCGGCGTCTCCAAATAACTTTCGCCAACGCCAACCTGGCTCGAAATCATGGGGAGGATCAGGCTGCCCACCATCGCCACTGTCATCACAATCCCGATGATGTAGGTAAATGTCTTGGTCGTCTTGTTCATCTGTGGCCTGCTCCACGCGCCCGGTCAAAACGCCGTCATCATACAGCAAAAGGATAAGGCTGTTAAGCAAGACTTTTTCTCCCTATAATTCGCCGCTGGCGGAGGAATTTTCGCTTGCCTGCGCCCGTTCTCCGCCGCAACCTCGCCTTATTGAATGCGGCAACGCAACAGGCTTTGCGCAAGGATATCTGATAATGACCGATTCAGGCTGCCTTTGGCGCGCGCTCACTTTGGAAGACGCCGAGCGCTGCGCGGAAATCAGCACCGCCGTGTCGAGCCGGGCCGGCGCTGGCGAGCGCATCCATCCGCGCGACCTTCGGTCAGAGTGGACCGAACCAAACTTTGAACTAAGCGCCTCGTCGGCGGGTGTCGTCGACCCCGGGGGCAGGCTTGTCGGCTTTGCTGTCCTCTTTGACACGCAGGAACCGCCGGTGCGTCCCTGGTTCAATTGGGGCGTGGATCCCGAGCACGCCGATCGCAGCATCCGCGCCAGCCTGCTGTCCTGGGCCATCAATCGGGGCGAATCCGTCATCGCGAATTGCCCGCCGGATGCGCGCGTCAGCCTTTGGGGCGGCACGTATGAAGGCTACCGAGCGGACGAACGCGCGCTGCAAGACGCTGGCTTTTCGCCCGGGCGCACCTGGCATGAAATGCGAATCGACATGATCGAAAGACCGGCGGCGGTCGCCTTGCCAGATGGCTTCGTCACCCGATCCTATCGTCAGGAAGAAGACCTGCCCATTCTGGTCGATCTCGTCCGCGATTCTTTTTCCGATCATTACGGCCATATCGAGCAAAGCTTCGAGCGAGATCTTGAGATATTCCGACATTGGTTCGAGGGCAGCCCCACTTTCGACCCCGATCGCCTCTTGCTCGTCATCGACGAAGCGACGGGCATCGTGGCCGGCAGCGCGCTTCCCTTGACGGAATATCACCGCCGGCCGGGCGTCGGCTACATTGACATGGTGGGCGTTCGCCGAGCGTATCGACGGCGCGGCTTGGCCTCGGCAATGCTAAGACGGTGCTTCCTCGATTACTGGGATCGCGGGATCAATTCGGTTTGCCTGGAAGTCGACGGCGACAGCCTGACCAATGCGCTGGCGCTATATGAGCGGGTGGGCATGCGCGTGCACCATAGCTTCGTAAACTACGAAAAGCTGCTCCGCGATGGCGTCGAGCTGGCGAAGGTGGCGCTTGAGTGAGGGATCCGTTTCGATTGCTCACAAAAGGCGAATCCCCGTTGAACATTTGAACTGCATTCCGAAAGAAATGGCCAGGTTGTATTAATGGAAATTCAGTCCGGTTTCGCCCAAGTCAACGGCGCCCGCCTCTATTACGAGCGCGCCGGCAGCGGCATGCCCTTCGTTATGATTCACGCCGGCATCGCCGACTGCCGCATGTGGGACAAGGAATTCGCGACTTTCTCGCGGAGTCATCTGGCGCTGCGCTTCGACATGCGCGGCTATGGCAAGAGCACCCCCGTGGAAGGCGAATTCAATATTCAGGATGACCTGGAAGCGCTGCTGGCCAAACTCGACATTCCGAGTCCTATCATTCTTATGGGATGTTCAATGGGTGGCGGCTTGTCTATCGATTTCGCCTTGTCCCATCCCGACCGGGTGTCACAGTTGATACTTGTGGGAAGCGATCCGGCCGGCTTGGAACTGGAGGCGCCCTGGCCCGACGAACTCTTCGCCCAATCCGAAGCGGCATTCAAAGCCGGCGATGTGGATCGCGTCGCCGAGTTAGATATGCAAATATGGTTCGACGGCATTGGGCGCTCGCCCCAGGATGTCGATGCCCGCGCCCGGCGGAAAGCTGGCGCGATGGCCAAGCTCGTTACCGAACATGAGCTGACGGGTATCGGTACCCATGTCCGCAAGACCAAGGCGAAATCTGCCGCCGCGCGCCTGAACGAACTGACGATGCCAACGCTCATCGTCATTGGCGAAAATGACTTGCCTTACCTCAAGCTCGCCGCCGACTACCTGGTCGATAAACTGCCAGCAGCCTCAAAACTGCTAATGCCTGATGCCGGTCACTTGCCAAACCTGGAACATCCGGAGCTGTTTCAAAAGGCCATCCGAGAATTCCTGGCGGGAACTTAGCTGCCGGCCAGCCAGAAGCCAACTTGCGCAATCATGCCCGCAGAAGACAAGAAGCAGCGCTACGAGAACATTCTGAAAAACATCGAGCGCCGCCGCCCCTTCGGCAGCGCCCGCAAAGAGGAAAAACCGCGGACGCCGCAGGACCGCGTTCTCGATCTGCTGAACGCCTTTGACGCGCTGGCGGAATTGGCGCAGCGCGACTATCAGCGCGTACTATGCTATGGTCCGCAAACGGTGCGCGGACGGGCTTGGTCCGGGGTGGTCATCTGGTATCACAGCAAGGGCTATCACGGCTATCAGACATTACGCTTGCTCGGCGTTTGGGCGCATTATCACGACAGCGAAATCATGCTCAGCATCGGCGTTCGCAAGCTAGCCTATCGCGCGCCGGTCTATGATCCAGGCGTCTACCGCGTCGCCATTCAGAATAACTTCAGGATCTATTACGATGACGACGGTCACCCTCCGGCAGACGGAGACTGCCGCCTCTACCGCGCGTCATTCAAATTAAGAGAGCGCCTGGAACATAGAGAGGCGTTCACTGATATCCTACGGTGTTGGAAATTGGAAACTGAAGCGGGCTAGTCTTCCTCTTCCTCGAATACGATGTCGGTGGTCAAGCCGGAAGCAGCCAGGTCTTCGAGCGAGATGTCGTCGCTGTCCGCCTGCGCCAGTAGACGGACGCCCCGCTTCAGCCGCTCGCCACAGATCAGACAATCCGGGTCGCGTTCAATTTCGATCCACAGGCTCGAATGCGGTTCGCTCTCTTGCTCTTCAATAATGTCCAGGTAACTGTTGGCGACAATCAGCGTATTCGCCGGCATCTCCTCGTGCGCGCTCGTGCCGCGCAGCAATTCGTTGATGATCAGGTCCGCCTGAATGCCCGCCACCTTGGTGACATTGACCCAGAGCCCGGGCTCGGCATCCAGCGTCCCCATCGCGCCAATCATGCCGTAATCCAAATCGCCGCCCGGGTTCAGCGAGACCTTGACGCCTTCGCGCGTCGCCTCCGACCAGCAGGCGTAGCAGGGTCCTTCAAGAGGCTTGATAATGACATGGTCGCCGCCTTCGCCGCGCTCATAGACGCCGGCGTAGGAGGCCGATATGCGCTTGCCCAAACATTGCTCATTGATCGCGTACTTCACCTGTTCGTTATCCACCGCCGCCACCACGATGTCGGCATCATCCAGGCAATCCCAGTGATCTTCGATCGTACCTTCACGCACCTCAATCTGCGCGTCAGGGTTCCGCCCCCGGATTAAATCGGCGACGGCAGCCGCCTTGTTCACGCCAACATAGCGCAAATCCGCCACATGGCGCATGACGTTGCCGCTTTCAAGCGCGTCATTGTCCACCAGCACAAAATGACCTACGCCACTCATCGCCAGGCTTAGCGCCACGAAACCGCCGCCCGACCCCAACCCAACCACTGCCACATTCTTCTCCGCCAGTCGGTCGAGATTGTCCGCGCCAATCAGCCGTTCGACTCGTTCCCAGAGATTGCTCATTTATGACGCCTCTGCTCCGGTCTTCTCGTCCGCCGTCCGTTCGCCGGCGGCTGACTCATCCACCTCTTTCGCTTCCGCTTCCACTTGGGATACGCTTGCCACCGCCGCCGCGTCGCGCCCGTCATTCATTGGCATTTCGTCTTCTTCGATCAGTACCGGAATCGAGAACGATGTCGGCGCTCGCAATCCCATTTCGACTTCAATGGCGATCACAAACTCGCACAAATACTTGTCCGGCGACCAGACCCAACCGAGCGGGTCTTCGATAGGTTCTCGCACTGCCCATAGTTTTTGAAAGGTCTCGACCGGATCCATCAAGTCCAAGCCGTCAACGAAAGGCGCCTTGTAGGCTTGTGGCGGGCTTTCGGGATAATCGTGCTGCGTCGCAAACAGCAAGAAGAAAGAGCTGCCCTGCCGGATGGTGAAGAAACAGTACTCCAGGGGCACTTCACCATCGCATTCGTACAGAAGCCGTCTCACCAATTGGCCATCGTTCTCCAGCGCCGCCGTTTCAGTGTAAAGGCGATCGGGATCGACGACGTGCCAACTGTATTTCATCATTTGCGGAAGCTGCTCGTCGGCGACGACTTTGGGATGGACCGGCTGAAAGACGCGCACATCCCGATGCACATACCACCAGTCGACGCGCATGACCCGGCCGTTATCCATCGGCACATTGATGTAATTGACAGTGAGATCCGTCTCGCCAATGTTCGGCAGGTGCCCCACGGTAACGATCGGCACCAGCAGGAAGTCCGTGCCCGATTCTTCGTCGTCCAACCAAGACAGCGCCGTCATGTGATCGCCATGGCTGGGCTGTATCATGGAGCCGGGCTGCTTGTGCCAATCGCCGAGATATCGAAGGGGCACATCAAAGCGATCGGGCAAGGCATCCGTCCCGCGATGCCGCTCTCGATGGAAGTGCCAGTTCTCCTGCAGCCACCAAATGATCTCATCTTGCTGGGCATCGCCTTGCTGGAAGGTGTGCGAGCGGCGGACCGCGGTCTCGTCTGGCGATATCGTATCGAGCACGTAAATCGTCGGCAGACCTTCGGGCGTATCGTCTTCCACAACAAAACCAACCATGGCTTCGCCGGTTTCATCGACCAGAAACTGGTCGGCAGCCGAGAGCATTCTATCGACAGCCCTTCGCGACAGGACCACGTTGGGCACAATTCCGCGTGAAATCATCGCCATCCCTCGCAAGCGCTTTCTGATATGGTCGAATTCCATCTGCGCGAGCTTCAGGAACTCGGGCTCATCCATCCTGCGCATGTCTCAGCGCCTCCGCCGGCGCGGAAGCGGCGTGCTGGCTTTGATGCGCTCCTCAATGCCGGGCCATTTGCCGGTGGAACGCCAGGTGTAATAGGCGTAGAGCCATTGGATCGCCCAGCCGCCGACGGTGACCGCTGTTGATTTGGACGGGTTCCAACCATATTGTTCGCCGTCTTTAGGATTAAAGAGGCAGAGTTGCCCGTCCTCATACTGATGCTTTTCGCTGTAGATCCGCGGCTTGATGCAGTATGCCTCAGCCGGCCGGTTTGGGTATTCCTTGGGATAGACCAATTTGAGGCTGTGATAGGGCGAATCCAGAATGCTCATATTGATCTCGATAGTGCCCTGCCAATAAAGCAATCCGCCAAATGGGGGCACGACCAACTCAAAGGTATTGCCAAAGGTGGCTTTCATCGCCTCAACCTCCCAAATCAGGCGAGACGAGACACTCTTGCGCGTACCCCACCAATTGGACATTTACGCCACCCCGCAATTGGAGCCGATTAGCCAACGCTATCTAACTTTATTGCCTGACACAGCCATTGTCTAGGTTCAGCCCGCTTCGCCGATCGCGCGCCAGCCAGGACTCTTATGAACAGCCATTCACGGGCCGCGGTTCTACGCGCATTGAAGCTGCAAATCCCTGTGCAGAAAGATTAACCGCCCGCAACAATTGTGTCGACATTGGTTATAGCCGCGGCGCACAACGTACTAATTGGCGGTTGTCTGCGCGGGAAAAGTGATATTTACCACTAGCGTGGACAGCCGCTCCCTATTTCTGCTAAAACGAAAAGGTCAACCGGGAGTGAAGCGTTCTGGCTATAGCTCTCAAGCCCAGTTGACCCTCGTATCTAAAGCAAATCCTATACGGGATTTGCGCCAAACGCAAGGAGTTCACCGTATGTCCCTTCAACGTTTTACCCTGTTATTGCTCGTCGCCGCGCTGTCGAGCATCATCGCCGCACCGGTCATAGGCGATGATGTCCTGACGGTTTATTCCGGCCGGAACGAGAGCTTGATCGGTCCGATTCTGGCCCAATTCACCGAAGACACCGGCATCGCAACCGAGATCCTCTATGGCGGGACCAGCGCCGTCGCCAACCAGATTCTCACCGAAGGCGAAAACAGCCCGGCCGATGTTTTCATCGCGCAGGATGGCGGCGCGCTGGGGGCGCTGGCTGCCGCTGGCATGCTCCATAAGCTGCCTGACGCGACAATCGCCCGCGTTGCCAACGAGGCCTTTGTATCGCCCGACGGCGTCTGGACTGGCTTGAGCGGCCGCGCTCGCGTCTTTGTCTATAGTCCGGAATCGTTGGAAGAGCATGGCTTGGATCTGCCGGACTCAATCCTGGATCTCACCGGCGAGGAATGGAGCGGCTTGGTAGGCTGGGCGCCAACCAATGCTTCCTTCGTCGCCAATGTCACCGCCATGCGCGTACTGCTGGGCGAAGAAGAGACCGCGAGCTGGCTGGCGGACATGATCGCAAATGGCGTGCAAGCCTATCCCAAAAACACGCCAATCGTGCAAGCCACCATTGACGGCGAAGTCGTTGGCGGCTTGGTCAACCATTACTACCTGTTCCGTTTCCTGGCTGAAGACCCGGACATCACTGCGACGCTTCACTTCTTCCCCGGTGGCGACCTCGGCTCCCTGATCAATGTGGCCGGCGCGGCGATTCTGAAGTCGACCGATCAGCCATACGACGCCTTGGCGCTGGTCGACTACCTGCTTAGCGATGCGGCGCAGGAATACTTCGCCCAGACGACCTACGAGTATCCGCTGGTGGCGTCGGTCGATCCGTCGGTCGATCTGCCAGCGCTGGCCGATATCGAGACGCCCGAGATCGACCTGTCGGACCTCGCCGATCTGCAAGGAACGCTAGAAATGATTGAGGAAAGCGGCGCGCTGGATTAGAAGGCGCCCAAGCCTCAGTAGCCGGGGCGGGGAATCCTTCGCCCTGGCCTGACCTTCAAGGAGAGTCATGCAACTCGCCGATGCCATCAGGCCAAGACTGAGAATAAACGGCCGCCACCATGCTCTGTCGCGCTGGCACGTGGGCAACCGCCAGCTTGCGCAGACTGTCAGTTTGGCTGTGGTCGCCGTCGTTTTGATTCCAGTCGTCTATCTGGTTTTCGGCGCCCTGAGCGCAGGCGCGGAAGGCGTCGACTATCTGATCCGCGCGCGGACGCTGCGTATCATCGGCAACAGCATAGCGCTTATGCTGTCGGCGACTCTGATGGCAACTCTGATCGCCATCCCTTTCGCCTGGCTGACCAGCCGCAGCGACCTCCCCTGGCGGCGAACCTGGCTCGTGCTGGGCTTGGCAGCTATGGTCATCCCCTCTTATCTTACTGCCGTTACCTATACCGAAGCCTTTGGTCCCAAGGGCATCTTGCAGTCAATGCTGGAACCATTTGGCGTCGAAAGACTGCCGGGCATCAAGGGCTTCGCCGGCGCGGCGCTGACGCTGACAATGGTCACTTTTCCCTATATTGTTCTTCCCGTCCGGGCGGCGCTGCTGCATTGCGATCGCAGCCTCGAGGAAGCGGGACAGAGCCTGGGCTTGAATCGCTGGGTCGTCTTCCGACAGATCATCCTGCCGCAATTGCGTCCGGCACTTTCGGCGGGCATGCTGATGACTGCACTCTACTGCCTCAGCGATTTCGGCGCGGTCGCCGTCATGCACTTCAACGCCTTCACGAGAGCCATCTTCATCCAGACCGAATCCTATCGCATGGACAAGGCGTCAGTGCTGGCGCTGCTGCTGGTCGGCATGACCTTTGTTCTGCTGCTCTTGCACTCGCGAATGCAACTGCGCGGCCGGCACTATCGCGTCGGCACGGGCGCGTCGCGGAACTTGGGTGTGCAGCCTTTGGGCAAGTGGAAGGCGCCGGCGTTGATCTTTTGCGCCTCTATTGTTTTCCTCGGCGTCGTCATTCCGCTATTGGTCTTGTTCAGTTGGCTGGCGGGCCACACCATCACGGACCCGGTTAAAGTTCCGCTTACCCTGCTCCTTCAAAATACGGTTGGCGTTAGCGCGGTTTCGGCGCTCGTCGTCACTTTGTCCGCTTTTCCCTTGGCGCTGCTGGCCGCTCGCGGCGCGACGCGTTTCAATCGCTTGCTGGTCAATCTTTCCTACGCTGGCAACGTTCTGCCCGGCATCGTCATCGCGCTGGCGCTGGTCATGTTCGCCACGCAAAACATGCTGAGCATTTATCAGACCTTGCCCCTTCTCATTATTGGCTACGCCATTCGCTACCTGCCCTTTAGCGTCGGCGCCACGGAAAGCGCTTTCGCTCAAATCAACCCGCGCTTTGAAGAGGCCGCCCGCAGCCTCGGTCTATCTCCCTGGGCGGCGCTGGCGCGGATCACCGTGCCGCTGGCGCGCGGCGGCATCCTGGCCGGCTTGGCGCTGGTCTTCCTCAATGTCATGAAGGAATTGCCCACCACGCTGATTCTGCGTCCAATCGGTTTCCGCACCTTCGCCACGCGCATCTGGAGCGCCTACGATGAGGCATTTCTGTCCTCAATCGCGCTGCCAGGCCTCGTTCTGATCCTGGTTTCAGCCTTCGCGCTGGCGATCATCCTCCGACGTGAAGAGACGGTTGCCTAATGCAACTCCAATGTAACGAGTGACGCAGCGCGACGTCGAGAATGCGCCCGGGCGATTTGCCCTTTATGCTTTGCGCTTTTCCACTATTCTTGTTCAAGAAGATTTCTTGGACTGATCCCGTCGCCAATGGAACACTCGCTGCAAGCCGACCATCTCACCAAGCTATACAACGGGCAATCGCCAGCCGTCAATGACATTACGCTGCGCGTGCGCCCGGGCGAATTCCTCACGCTGCTCGGTCCCAGCGGGGGCGGCAAGACGACGACGCTTCGGCTGCTCGCCGGCTTTGAAACGCCGACAAGAGGTCGTATCAAAATCGGCGACCATATCGTCGCCGACGATTCGCATTTCACGCCGCCGGAAAAACGCAAAGTGGGCATGGTGTTCCAGGATTACGCGCTCTTCCCCCATGTCGATGTCGCTGGCAATATCGCCTTTGGCTTGCATGGTCCGCGAAAGGAGCAAAGCAGGCAAGTCGAGCGCCTGCTGACCCTCATCGGCATGACTCAATTTGCCGAGCGCATGCCCTATGAGCTCTCAGGCGGGCAGCAGCAGCGGGTGGCGCTAGCGCGCGCATTGGCGCCGAATCCCGATATTCTGCTGCTCGACGAACCTTTCTCCAATCTCGATACCGGTTTGCGAGCGCAAGTCCGCACCGAAGTTCGCCATATCTTGCTGGAAACTGGCACCACCGCCATTTTCGTCACCCACGACCAACATGAAGCGCTGAGCCTCTCCGACGAGATCGCGGTCATCTTTGATGGAAAACTCATCCAGGTCGCCACCCCGCACGTGCTTTACAATCGACCGGTCAACATGCAAGTGGCGAAGTTTGTGGGCGACGCCAATTTCCTGCCGGCCGAAGCTCATGGGATGACAGCCGACAGCCGCCTGGGTGAAGTCAAGCTCTTCCATCCCAAGTCGGGACGCGTCCAGCTCATGATTCGACCCGAGGCGCTGGCGGTCGGGCTCGACGAAGAAGGCAAACCAGCTGCGGTGCGCTGGCGCGAATTCTTCGGGCATTATCAGCGGCTCGGCCTGGCGCTGGCGGATGGCACCGAGTTAATTGCCCACGCGGGCGTCGACCGTTACTACCGGCGAGGCGATCAGGTATCGGTGTCGCTGGCGTTGCCGGCCCTGGCTTATGACAACGAGAGCGAGCACGTGCTAGCGTAATACAAGCGCGCAATTCCATTTCTTGCAAACAATCACTGACGCGTTATCGCATTTACCCCCGGCAGCCAAACGCGAAACTCGGCGCCTTTGCCTCGACCGCGACTGTCTACGGTGATGCGGCCGCCATGCGCCTCGACAATCTCCCGCGCGATCGCCAGCCCCAATCCCGTTCCGCGCTGGGGGCCGCGAGCCTTGTCTACCTGGTAGAAGCGCTCGAACACGCGCGACAACTCCGCACGCGGGATGCCGACGCCACTATCTCGAACCGAGACGACCGCCCCGGCGCCAGCGCGTTCAACCGCCACCCGGACGAAACCGCCCGCCGGCGTGTACTTGAGCGCATTGCTGATCAAGTTCATCAACACCTGCGCCAGGCGGTCGCCATCGCCGATGATTATCGGGGCCTGCTTGATAGCCGATTCAAGACGGATCTGCTGCTTCTCCGCGACGACTGCCAGGCTCTGTACCGCGCCCTCGGCGAGCTGCGCCATGTCGATACGGTCGCTTGCCATCGACAGTCGGCCCGCCTGCAGGCGCTCCAGATCGGTCAACTCGACCACCATCCGGTTCAGCCGACCGGCCTCTTCGTAGATGATCTGCGCCGCTTCGCCAGTGTCTTCGGCCGCGCCATCAATGATCGCCTGGGCGTATCCTTGAATCGAGGTCAGCGGCGTCTTGAGATCATGCGACACGTTGCTCAGAAAATCGCGCTGAGCCGTGTTGGCCGCCAGCACTTCCGCCGTCATCTGATTAAATGATTCGGCCAGCGATCGCGCTTCGGGCGGTCCACTGACGGGCGCCCGCGCGGAATAATCGCCGCGCGCCACCGCCGTAGCCGCTCGCGCCACGCGTTGCAGCGGTCGAGCAAAATTGCGGCTGATCAAGGCTGCCAGAAGGATAGCGAATACGAAGCCGGCGATGCCCGCCTGCAATAGAGGGGGCGCCAGCGCATTGCTAAAGACCGCCAACGTCTCTTGTAAGCTGACGGTCGGCTGGGGCTCAGCCAATAGCCAGAGGTCGTGATGGTCCACGCGCTCGGCAAAGAACCGCTGCTGGCCAAAGACGACGCCGCCATAAAGCCACTCTCGTCCGGCGGGATCGTCAAAGCCGCCGAAGAATTGCCTGCTTCCGCGCGACAGGACACTTGCCAATTGCTTGCTCCTGTAGGTGTCTGCCCGCAAGTGAATGAGATCGCCCGGCTCGTACTCCCGCGCGCTATCGTAAATGACTCGAGTTTGGTCTTGAGTCAGCAGAATATGCAAGGTCCTTACGTTGCGCGTCCGAGCGAAGACCGCCAGCAAATCGTGAACCTGTTCTTGCAGGAAACGCCTGTTGGGATCCGCGGCGATATCGGCAATGGCGTCAATGTAATTCAAGCCCTGCGTCAGCGCGGCCAGGCGCTCGTATGTGGGCTGCGGCGGCGCGCCACGATTGCCAATCAGGACGAAAAGCGCCAGCGCAATCACACCCAGTGTTACCAATATCAGCACCAGATACGAAGTCAGCAGGCGCATCCGCAGATTGAAGCTAGGCAATCTCACGATCATCCAGTTTGTAGCCTACCCCCCAAATGGTATCGATCGTGGGGTCCATCCCGCGCAGTTTGTGGCGCAAATGGGCGATGTGAACATCAACCGTGCGCGTTTCGCCGGCGAAATCATAACCCCACACGACCTCCAGCAGCCGCTCCCGGCTGAAGACGACGCCCTTGTTCTCCGCCAGAGTCTTCAGCAGATCAAACTCCTTCATTCGCAATGCAACGCCGGCGCCGGCGACCTCGACCCGACGGCGCTGCGAATCGACGCACAGGTTGCCGATGTTGATCGGCGCTGGCGCTTCTTCGCGCGTGGCGGCGCGATCGGCTCGCCGCAGGATTGCCCGGATTCGCGCAACCAGTTCTCGCGGATTGAAGGGTTTCGTCAGGTAATCGTCGGCGCCCAGTTCCAATCCCACAATTTTGTCAATGTCATCGTTGCGCGCCGTCAGCATAATAATCGGGACATCCGATTCTTCTCGCACACGGCGACAAACCTCCAGTCCGTCCATGCCGGGCAACATCAAATCCAGTACGACCAGATTCGGTCTTTCTTGAAGGATCTTTCGCTTGGCGGCCGTCCCATTGGTGGCGCTGGTGACGCGGAATCCGTCTTGCTCCAAGTACATCCGCGCCAGATCAATGATCCGCTGTTCGTCATCGACGACAAGAATGTTGTCGCTCTTGCTGCTGCCTGTTAATTCCATCATCAGCCTCGCCTGCCCATGGTCTGTACGCTGGCGCATGATGCAACTTCGCCACGCAGCCTACTCAATTTCTCCATACCGTATAGCAGATCAACGATCGTTTCACCCCGGCGGCGCAGATATTCCGCCTCAAGCTTAGCAAGGACTTCGACGCTAAACTCGTTGTGGCCGTATTTTCGAGATCGATTGCAATTGGGCATATCTCGTATTCTCACTCAATTGACCGGATATAAACACATTGCAAAAGCAAATGCGCTCGCATCATGCATCCTCGCGGCGATGACCGGGCAAAATAGCTTTATTCTCCTCCGCGCCGCTCTCGTTGCCGGAGAGGCAGCAGCCTCTCAACGATTATTGTGCCTCATTGTCATAACAAGTCTGTAAACGCCATGTAAAATCTTTGTATATGGTCTCCCGGTCATAAGGGCGCCTTTCACCTCCGGTTCAATCGAGCATGCGCATTCTGGAATACGGCGGATTGATCCATATATTTGTGGCGTGTTCTGCGATACAATATCGGCTTGACCTACCAAAGTATACGAGATTCGCCCGATGACGGTGCTGCAAATCATCCAGCCGGACAATCCGCTCCTGCGCCGCCCAGCCACGCGCGTCAACGACTTCGGACAACAGTTGCAATCTCTCATTGATGACATGCATGACACCATGGTGGAGGCGCAGGGCATCGGCCTGGCTGCTCCTCAAGTCGCCCGAAGCCTGCGAATCATTTTGGCGCGCGTCTCGGAAAGCGAAGACCGCGGGGACGAAACCGCCGAAGAGGCCGCTAAGCTTTACGTGGTCGCCAATCCCCGAATCATCCGGCGCAGCGACGAGATGGTCAGCGGCGTTGAAGGCTGTCTCTCTCTACCTGGACTGCTCGGCGATGTCGAGCGGCACGAAAGCATCGAAATCGCTGGACAGGATCGCGAGGGACGGCCGATTCGGCTGCCGGCGTCAGGTAGGCTGGCGCGCGTGTTTCAGCACGAAATCGACCATCTCGACGGCATTCTGTATATAGACATTGCCACGAGCGTCTGGCGCCCGACCGAGGAAGACGAAGCCGCCATCGCCGGGACCGTCAAGAGCCAATGACCGCCGTCATCCGCCTCGCATCAGCCGCCGACGCCGCCGACATCCATCAGATTTACCGACCAATTGTGCAGAATACGCACATCTCCTTTGAGCAGACCGTGCCAACGGTTCGCGAAATTGCCGATAGAATTGACAAGACGCTAAGGCAATACCCCTGGATTGTATGCGTGTTCAGCGGGCGGCTGGCCGGCTATGCCTATGCAAGCGCCTTCCGCGTACGCGCGGCCTACCAGTGGACGGCTGAAACCACCGTCTACATCCATGCCGATTTTCAACGGCGCGGCGTCTCACGCGCATTGTACACGTCGCTGCTCGCGATTTTGCGCCAACAAGGCTATTGCAGCGCAGTTGGTGTCATCGCCCTGCCGAATGAGGGCAGCATACGCGCGCACGAGTCGGTAGGATTTCGAAAAGTCGGGGTGTTTAGAAATGTAGGCCACAAGGCCGGCGCCTGGCGCGATACGGGCTGGTGGCAGTTGGAATTGCGCCAACCGCCAGAAAAGCCGCGAGCGCCCTTCGCCATCGCGCAGCTGGCAACTGAAGACAGATTTGACGACCTGCTGCAAACAGGCCTGCGACACATCCGCGCCTGAAAAAGGGAAACAAAAGCTTTACCACCAAGGACGCCGAGAAGAACGAAGGCATCGAGAAATCTATGCCAGAAATGCCTTTTCTTTGTGCCCTTTGTGTCTTTGTGGCGAAAACAATTTGATGCGATTGCTCTGATTTCCATTCACGAACGCTTGCGTTCTAGATTGCCTCGCGTTAAAGTGCGTTCTGAAACGCATCGTTTGAAATCCTTGCAAAATCCCTTTAGAGTTCGCCCCCTTCAATCGTCTAGGAAGCACATTAATATCATGCCTTCCCCTCGAGTCTCGGTATTGATGGCAGTGTACAATGGCCAGCGCTTTCTGGCAGAGACGGTCGAAAGTATCCTGACGCAGACCTACGCAGACTTTGAGCTGATTGTCATAGATGACGCTTCTGAAGACGGCTCGGCGGAGATCATCCGCCAATATGCGAGACGCGACGAACGCATCCGCTTCTTCCAGCTGGCGCAAAATCGTGGGCAATCTAGCGCCCTGAATCGGGGCCTTGCGGAAGCGCGCGGAGTCTACATTGCCAAAATGGATAGCGATGACATCAGTTTGCCGCGGCGTCTGGAGATACAACTGGAATTCCTGCGGACCAATCCCGAAATCGGGGTGGTTGGCGCTCAGCGGAAACAGGTAGATGAGAACTTGCAGCCGTTACGGGATATTGATTTCCCGCCGCGCCATGCCCATATCGTCATGAACCTGTTTTTTGGAGTTTGGAGTATCGGCGGCGCCGAGGCCATATTTCGGCGTCAGGTTTTGACCCCGCTTGGAGGCTTTAACAGTCAGGTTCTTTTGGGAGACTGGGAACTGTATTGCCGAATGGTTGAACATACGCGCTTCGCCAATGTGCCGCAGCGGCTCTATTTGGCGCGCCGCCACAAGAGCAATATCACTGTTACGCATCGGTTGCGCTTGAATGCCGAATGGCAGGAAATTCGAGCGCGCTGGTGCAAGCGGCTTTGGAGGGAGCCGCCTGTCGCGAGTCTCGACCGACTTGACCGCTTCTATGGTGAAAAGAAGTTCAGTTGGGCGGAAAGGCGAACGCTGCGGCGCGACCTGAAACAGCTGATCGATGCCTTAATCGCCAGCAATTGCCTTGAAGAGGACGACGGCGCCTTGCTGGCGCCCGACCTCGCCCGGCGCATGGAAAATACGATGCCGCGCGCCTGGCAGATGTTTCTTCATTGGCGGCGTCATCGACTGGGCTGGTGAATCCTTGCCCCATGACGCAAGACATCGCAATAAAGTTTAAGACATGGGAGATGACATAAATTGGCTGCCGCGCGAAATTAGAAGCGCTCCAGGGGAAACTGCTGCGAAAAGACGGCGAAATACTGCCGGACCTTGGCGATGATATCGCGCCGTTCCGCATCGGGCAGCAAGCCAAACACCTCCCGCAGTTGAACCATCAAACCACGCTGGACGGCGACGAAGCGATCTTCGCCGGCCGCTGTCAATACGACATCGACCGAGCGCCCATCGTTTTGGTTGCGCCGGCGCCGAACCAAGGGCGGATCCATGGCCTCTAGCCGCTTGACCAGTCCGGTCATGGTGGCGCTGGTCAGATGATGATCGCGCGCGATATCTCCGATGCGGCATTCGCCGGCGTTTTCCGAGAGCGTCTTCAAAACGTAAAATTGCGGCGGCGTAAGCTGATGCGCTTCAAAGTGATTGGCCAGCCGCTTCTCGCCATCGGTGACGATTTCGAACAAGGTCGACCAAAGATCCGCGGCATCACGGTCGAGGTTGTCGTCCAATCTCTGTCGCCTCCAAGCGGGCGTCAATCGCCCAGGGCATCCCACACTTCCAGTTTACCACGCACTTCGCGGATCACCTCGTCAACGAATTCGGTCGTGCTCGCTTGCCCGCCCAAGTCCGGTGTCTTGACGCCGTTGTACACCGACTCCAGCGCCGATTCATAAATGGCTCGGCTGGCGAGCGCCGCTTCATGGGTATCGACATAGCGCAGCAGAGCGCCGCAAGCCAGGATCATCGCCATGGGATTGGCGATATTCTTGCCCTGCAAGCTTGGCGCCGTGCCGTGCGGCGCTTCCGTCAGCGCCACCCGAACCTTGAAGTTCTCATCAAATGAGAAGACGATGGACTCGGCGCCAGCAATCGTGCCGAACATTTTGATGACCAGATCGCTGAGATTGTCGCCATCTCGGTTAAGGGCCGGAATCACAAGCGCTTCGCCATGGGTCTCCAGCAATAGCGCATAAGTCGCGTCAATCAGTTGCGGGTTGTAGCGAACGCCGGGATGCATGCCAGCCGCGCGATCCAGCTCTTCCTTGAACATGCCCTCGTAGATTGGACTCACTGTATATTTGGGTCCGCCGAAGACAGTAGCATGGTGCTGGGAGGCGTATTGAAAAGTGAACTCGGCGACGGCGCGGCAGGTGCGTCGCGTGATGTGGCGCTTGTTGTAAGCAACCTCGTCAAGGCCCTCGCCCTCGCGCCATTCCTCAGCCGCATAAGCGCCTTCGACCGCCATGCGCGCCACCGCGATTGGCGCATGTACGCCCGCAAAGGGCATCACCGAGGGGATCCGCCGCCCGGTGCGCAGGATGACGCTGCCATCAAGCAACTCGCGCAGCAGCGCGTTTGGGCTGCCCACATCATCGGGATCGCCCGGCGTGATTGTCGCCGCCTTGATGCCGAGCCCGGTATCCAGCATGCGCGCTGCCGCTTCCCGGACGACATCGTTTTTCGTTCGCCGTCGATTCTCCAGGGACAGGTCAAATGTCTCGAATCGCAGATTCTTCAGGCGTATCACGCTGGGATCGAGCACGCGCAATGCCTCGTCCAACAACTCCTGCCCCGTCTGATCGCCCTGCAAGACGCAGATCGTCGTTGCACCCAAGGCTTCCATAGCTTGCCGCCCCTATCTTTCCGTGTCCTCTTTCATTGTATGATAAGAAGCCTATCCGCGTATTGCCCCCGCTCGCGACAGTGCCACGCGATAGAGATGAGCAATTTTCGCATTTGCGGTAGAATAGAGGCGACAGACTGTCCGCTTCGATCTAGACAGGAATAAGCTCTTATGCGCACACTGACGATTCTTCTAAGCTTGATTCTTCTTTTGCTTGCTCCTGCCGCGAGCCAAGCGCAAGATGACAGCGGCTATACGTCGACGGTGAATTGGTTTTACAGCGCTTGCGAAGACCGCATGGTGATTGATCTGCGCGGCATTATGCAGCTTGGTTACGACCTATATTTTCAAGCATTCGACCAACTTGGCGGTCTGGGCGATCCTATCACGGCATTGCGGCGCGTCAGCGTGAACGGCGAATACGCGGTCAGCCAAGTTATCCTCTGGCTCAATGGCCAGACGCGCGCCCTGGGCACGCCGATTAGTGTGGTCATCCGCATTGGGAGAGAGAACAACCCCGACAGCACACTCTTTCAGCAGCCATCCGATGATTTCCTCGGCGAATGCGAAGAACCCGGCGCGACCCTGGTAGAAGGCATCGAGATCGCCGCCGACCCTGAGATGGTCATCAGCTCGGGCGTCTATACCCCCGATGGATCGATGTTGAATCCGATGTTCCAGCGTGCCCCCGAGGGTTTGGTGCATATTGGCGCGAGGCCCAGCGTCGAGAGCCCGGTGGGGCGGACTGCCAACCCTGGCTTGATCTTTGCCGAATGCCTGGATGTCACTGGCGCCGACCCTGGCATCCTTTACGACACAGATGAGTTAAAGGTTTTTTGGTCCTGGTACGCCAAGACGCCTGAGCAGGTTCAGGATCATGTGAACAACGCGCAATACGATGTGAAAGTGGACTCTCAACCCATACCCGATGTCCAGACCAGCGAGATCAAGCAGTTGCCCGGCAGCAACGACTGGTGGGTCTTTTACACCGTCAGCCTGGGTGATCACTGGCGGCCCGGCGGTTACGTCATCGGCTTTGTCGTGACCTGGTCGAATGCGATCAGCGACGGTTACGAAGATTTCGGACCCGGCACGGCAAACGAACGGCTGGAAAGCGGCTGCCGCTTCGCCATCCAGAAGAATCCCTATGGGCTCGAGATCATGCCTGAACGGCCCAAGTACCCATTGGATTCCTTCCCTTTTAGCGAGACGGAAGAGTGAGCCGCGGCCTTGGCTTGCTTCGGCAGCCCAATTCCCGCCAGCCTTGACTCAAGGTTCGATATTCGCCACATACGCCGCGTCCCTTTTTTGCCTTGACCTATCAGGCGAGCAGCTTCTTCAGTTCGAACGCTTGACACAACTCCTGCTGAGTTGGAATGAGCGGATGAACCTGACCGCCATCACCGATCCGGCGGAGATCGCCGTCAAGCATTATCTGGACGCCTTGACGCTCAAACGCGTCCTGTCGAAAGTCGAGGGACTGCGTTTGATCGACGTCGGCACTGGCGCCGGTTTCCCCGGTTTGCCTCTGGCGATCGCTTTCCCGCGATTGCAAATGACGCTGATGGATGCGACCGCAAAGAAACTGCGCTTCATTGATCATGCCGCTGATTCGCTTGGCTTGGACAATGTCCGCACTATGCACGCGCGCGCCGAAGATGCGGGAAGAGACCGATCCCACCGTCAAGCCTACGACATAGTTGTCGCACGCGCCGTCGCTCAAATGCCTGTGCTGGCGGAGTACAGCCTGCCCCTCTGCAAGCTGGGCGGGCAAGTGATCGCCATGAAGGGCGCCTCAGCCTTCGACGAAACCAATGCCGCGGCCAAAGCGATTGACGCGCTCGGTGGCGAGCTCTTCGCCGTTGAAGAAATCGCGCTGCCCTCGCTGGACAATCCGCGTTACCTCATCGTCATAGACAAGATTGCGGCGACGCCGAAGCGATACCCGCGCAAAGCTGGCATGCCATCTCGCCAACCCATAGGCTAAATAGCGCGCGTCTCTACCAGCACAAAGGGATCAGTCTGGTAAGCGTCGTATCGCACTCGCTCGTCATCCCGCAGCAATTCGCGCAAGTTCAAATGCAGCGCCGGATGCGTAATCAAGCGCAGGGCGGTTTCTGCATCGGCCCAGCGGACCTGCGGCGTCTCTTCGCTGGGACGCAAATCGCCACTGACATAGGTCGCCTGAAACAAGAATATAACTATCGAAGCGCTCAAATTGCTGCGCACATGCAATAGCCGACCCAGCTTGACCTGGATGCCGCACTCCTCAAAGATTTCGCGCTGAAGACCATCCGGCAGCGTTTCGCCCATTTCGATCTGGCCGCCCGGCAGTTCCCAGCCGCGGCGCTCGGTTTTGACCAGCGCAATCTCGCCCTTTTCGTTTCGTATCAGCGCGCTGGCGGCGACGATATGCCGGGGTGTTGAGGCAGACATCAGCTAGCCCTGCAGGCTGTTTTCCGGCGCATGCAGCGCAATTCGATAGGGGAACCACTCGGCGCGAAACAGCTTTTTCGCCACAGCGGGATCGCCCGCCGTAATCTCGCGCATGTGCTCGTCGTCGCGCGCCGTGAAGATAGCGATGCCGAAGGCGGAGTAATCGCTGTTCAGGGTGCGCCCGGCCAGAACCAAGATCCCCTCGCCCAGCAGACGCTTGAGGTATTCGAAATGTTCGCCGGCGATTTTTCCCTCTTCGGCTGTCGCTCCCTCGGATAACATCTCCGGCCGCACCGGCTGAATCCGATAAATGTATGTCGGCATCGCGCTTCCTCGCCATCATGTGAATTCTCGCCAAATAGGATAATCGATCCATCCGCTTAGGGGCAGTCGAAATCAAGACTGTGTCATCCGCGAGAATCGCCTACAGCCGTTCCCGGACATCGGCTATAATGGCGCGGTTATCCGCAGCGCGGCGAGGCGCCCATGACAGACAAACGTTGCAGCGAAGATGAAGACCTGAACGGACTAAGCGAAATCTGCCGCGCCCTGCGCGATGATCTTGAGCGCCGCAATGCCGCGCGCGACCAGGCGATTGTCCTCTCTCGCCAGCTCATCCGCCACTGTTCTGAGAGCATCCGCGCGATCCACCGGCGAGACTGGGATGGCGCCGATGCCAAGCTGGATGAAGTCACCGCCGGCGCCGCTGCGCTGAAATCGGTGGTGAGCGACTACCCCGATCTCTATCACACCGGCTATACGCAGGACGCGCTGAAAGAAGTCGCCGAAGCCTTTATCACCCGCGCAATCATCGCCGGCCACACGCTGCCATCCGCCGCCGACCTCGATATCGAAAGCTCAACCTATCTCAAAGGCTTGGGCGAAGCCGCCACCGAATTGCGCCGATTCATCCTGGACATCATGCGGCGAGACGAGGACCACAGCGCCGAAGCAGAGCGCCTGCTCAAGGTCATGGACGATATCTACGACCAGTTGGTCACTTTTGATTTTCCCGACGCGCTCACCCGAGGCTTACGCCGTCAGACGGATGTCGTGCGCGGCGTGCTCGAGCGAACCCGAGGCGACCTGACCCAGAGCCTGCGCCAGCAGAAGCTACAAGACGCGCTGAAACGCTTTGAAAGTCAAGTAGATGCTGCCAGCGAATGCGAGAGCTGAGCCTGCCCGCGGCGCGTCTCGCCTACCGGTACAATGTCCACTCGATCAAGGCGCCGGCCACCCAGGTCGGTTTCGGCTGGTCGTAAAGCGCGGAAGAGTCGGTGAAGCTGATGTCCCTTACCGCGCCGGACATGGGACCGCGCAGATAGCGATACACTTGCCCGGTGTCGCGCGCATCGCTTTTCGCCTCAACGCAGTGTTGGTTGTATCCCCAGTAGTCGCCTTTCTCCAAAAGACTTATGCCTGACTCGATGACCGTTTTGGCATGCGCCAAGCCCACTTCATCGTGATCGTATGCGTCTTCTGGCGCGTCTCCGTAACCGATGCCGTGATGGAAGGGATCCGCCGTTGATACAACAGCGGCGTTTTCCATCAACCGCGCCAGCTCGTCGATGCCGGGCAGGTCCTGCGGCTTGCCGCCCGCGAGATAAGGATAACGCTCATAGACCCGCGGCGCCTCAGCCTCGGCGATGCCCCGCCGTTTGAGCTCCGCGCGCCAAAAGTGACGCCAGCTTATCAAGGCATGGTCGCCCTTCCATTCATGCCGCCCGTCGATGCCGGGACCTTGGATGCCCCAGAATTCGAATGCTGCCGGGTCTTCGCCGGCGGCGACCGACACGCGCGCCGCCTCCATTTCCGGCGTGAAGGCGTGGAGGACGCTAAGCACAACCACTTTGTCCGCGCCACTGTCGAGCGCCGCCTGCACGCAGGCACCGATCTGATATCCGCAATCATGCACGCCCGCATGGGGGAAGACCAATACGCCGCCCGCGCTCAATGTGTGCGCCAGCTTCCATTGTCGCCCCCGTTCAAGATGTTCCAACGTGCCTCGCTCACCCAGCTCGGCATGTTCACGCGCGTAGAGCTCATGCACTTTCTTCTGTAACGCATCGCGATCCAGTTCCATAATCTTTCCGTCTCAGGCAAATGGTCATTCCGTCACTTTGTAGCGCATCGGTCAGCCGCCGTCAACTCAACAGATTCAACCTTGACTGAAGCGGCAATTTCCCTATAATGCTGCTTCGGCTATCAACCGCATAGCGACGCAATCCGTAGACAGCAGGTGGGCTCCCGCCCTTAATGCCCTGCCGAGGTACGCGCCAAGTTCATCGTGTATGTCCGCATGATTGACCTTTTGGGCGGCCTCGTTTCTCGGGTCGCTTATTTGCTTTAGCCGCCGGTATCACACGCGCGAAGGCGCGACCAGTGGCCGAACAGGAAAGGAGCGTCACTTGCCAATATCAAGAGAGCGCAAGGGTGAACTTGTTAGTAACTATGTCGATATGCTGAATGAATGCGACGGCTTCATCATCGTGAAGACGCAAGGATTGAGCGTGTCGCAAATACAAGGGCTGCGGAACACCATTCGCGAGCAGAACGGGCAGTACATCGTGGCCAAGAACACATTGATGCGAAAAGCGCTGGAGACTGCCAATTGGATCGTGCCCAACGACTTGTTGGTCGGACCGATTGCGATCATCTTCGGGCGAGACAATATGCCCAGCGTTTCCAAAGCCTTGCTCAAGCACATTGAAGATCAGGATTTCGCCGAGAAGATGCAGGTGACGGGCGGCATCATGACCGGCGATCTGCTGGATGCCCAACAAGTCGACGCCATATCGAAGCTGCCGACGCTAGATGAATTGCGCGCGCAGCTGGCGGGCTTGGTGATTTCGCCGGCGCAAGGCGTGGTCAACGTGCTGCATCAAGCGACCGGCGGGGTCGTCAACGTCCTGCAAGCCTACCTGGACAAGAACGAAGAAGCCGCTGCCGCCAGCGCATAACCTTACAGAATGCAAAATCGAGCGGCGCGCAAATGCCAATCGAACGCGCAGCCCAAGATAAGTTCAGAAAGAAAGGGAGAAACAATGGCTGACCTGGACAAATTGGTAGAGGACCTCAGTGCTTTGACTATTCTCGAAGCGGCTGATCTGAAGAAGAAGCTGGAAGACGCCTGGGGCGTCGAAGCGGCTGCTGGCGGCGGCATGATGATGATGGCGCCCGGCGCTGGCGCTGTTGCCGAAGCCGAGCCCGAAGAAGAAAAGACCGAATTCGACCTGGTGCTCAAGGAGATCGGACCCAAGAAGATCAACGTCATCAAGGCGATCCGCGGCATCACGCCGCTCGGCTTGAAAGAGGCCAAGGAACTGGTCGAATCGGCCCCGGCAACCGTGTTGGAAGAAGTCAGCAAGGACTTGGCTGAAGACGGCAAATCCAAGCTGGAAGAAGCCGGTGCCGTCGTCGAGCTCAAGTAAATTGGTTCTACAGTCGCGCGCAGGCGTTCGTCTCGCGCCCGCATCAGTATCATTTCAAACAAAGCAGCTGGCGCTGATCCAGTTGCTTTGTTTTGTTTAGCGGCTATGCTGACTTGCCATCGAATGTGTGGCAGCGCCTCATGCAATTCCCTGGTGTGAACGCCCTTCGCTTTCGTCATTATCGCGCGACGCCCCGCTTTCATCTGCTATACTTATAGTATGACTAGTGTGCGAGCGTTCCGGCGTGCCAAATATCACCTATAGCAAGCTGCTCGACCCCGTCAGCGATATCATCTCGCTCATGGAGTCTTTGATGCGCGCGGAATTCGGCGCGACAAGCGGCGACCAACGCGAGTGCTTCAAGAGAATTCACGCCTATAGCTGGGGAGTGCATACCCTGGTCATGGATGTCATCACCTCGCTGGGCATTGAGCACGCCGCCACCCGGCCCGCCGTCCTCGAGCGCTTCAACGCGCTCAATGATCCGATCAAGCAGACGCTGGGCAATTTGGCCGCCGGCTTTGATGGGGAACTGAGCAGCGCACAGTATCAAGTCATCGAACACGTGAACGATACCGTGCTGTCTATTGAGCAGATGATGACCAATATCTGGCATTACTCGCTGCTGCAGCATGACATGCTCGAATATGCCAGCGATGAATTTGATGGCGCCGTACTCGTGCAGCGAATGAAATCCATCCTCAAGAATACGGAGTTGGAAGAACCGCCGGCGCGCTTTCTCGTCATCGGCGATGAAACTTATATCACGCTTGCTTTTGCTGAATTGGCGCGCAACGTAGCGCGACACAGCGGCGTCCATACCGTAAGCATCCAAACGCAAGACTTCGGCTATCGCGTCGACTTCACCATTCGCGATCGCGGTAATGGATTTCGGCTCGCTGACAAAGCGACGGCTTTCCTCCCCTTCTGGCAAGCCTCAGTCGATAACCCGGGTCTGGGGCTCGGTCTGCACTTGGCCAAAGCTTTCATTGAAGGAAGCGGGGGCAGGATCGCCATTGGAAGCGCGCCAAACCGCGGAACCCTGGTCAAAGTATCGCTTGAAACCGTCCCCTGATTGTCCGCCAAGCCACCTTGCGATTGTCCGCATCTGTACGGGCTTGGCGCAATAGGCTGATCACGCCACTACGATTTCCAGCGCGCGGCAATCTGCGCTATAATCTCGCGCGGTAAACTGCAAGGGGAGCGCAAAATGAGCAGAGACAAGGTATTCGCCACCCGCCAAATGCCAGGGGCGACATTGGAGCGTTTGGCGCGACATTGCGATTTGGAGATTTGGGAAGACTTCCTGCCGCCCGACTATGAGATCATCTACGGGAAGATGCCTGAGCTCGCGGGTCTGCTTTGCCTGTTGACTGACCGCATTGACCCGCCGCTAATGGACGCGGGCGCCAATCTCAAGGTCATCAGCAACATGGCAGTGGGATTCGACAATATCGATATCGCCGCCGCCACCAAACGCGGCATCCCGGTTGGAAATACACCCGGCGTCCTGACGGAAACCACCGCCGATTTCGCCTTTGCCCTGCTGATGGCGGTCGCGCGGCGCATCCCCGAAGGACGTCAGTACGTCCAAGACGGCAAGTGGCAAACCTGGCATCCGACGGTGTTGGCCGGGCAAGATGTGTTTGGCGCCACCCTGGGCATTATCGGCAGCGGAAGAATCGGCGCCGCTGTCGCCAGGCGCGCGAAAGGCTTCAATATGCGCCTGCTGGTGAACAGCCTGGAAACCGAAGAAGAAATTCGCCAGCTCGGCGGGGAGAAAGTCAGCCTGGACGAATTGCTGGCGCAGAGCGACTTCGTCAGCATGCACGTGCCCCTCACGGACGAGACGCATCACATGATCAGCGAGCGCGAGCTGGCGCAGATGAAGTCGACGGCGATATTGATTAATACCGCGCGCGGCAGCGTGCTCGATCCAAAGGCGCTCTACGCCGCTTTGAGAGACGGCCATATCCTGGCCGCCGGGCTAGACGTCACCGATCCTGAACCAATTTCGCCGGATGACCCGCTGCTGACGCTGGACAACTGCCTGATCGTGCCCCATATCGCCAGCGCCAGCGTGGCCACGCGCAGCAAAATGGCGGAGATGGCGGTGGACAACGTGATCGCCGGCCTTTTTGGCGAGCGGCTGCCCACCTGCGCCAACCCAGAGGTCTACGAAGGAAATCAGTAGGCGTCTGCGCGCCTATGTGCGTAGTTGTGCCATGACCGCCGTGCCCTATGCGTGAAAGGTGAAGGCTTGCGTCGATCTCCATGCCGGCGATTTCGTACTGCGTCGACATCAGTATGTGCCCCATAGTCCCGGCTCCAACTGTTGGAGATTGACATTCGCCCTAGATTGTATCAAGATGGTTGCCATTAGATTGCCCAATGATTGCGGGTTTGAGGTCAACTACGGTACCAAGGAGAGACGTCGCGCAGCGATAATGGATGTGGCGCGCAAAGAGATTTGTCCGATTAATGGTTTTCTTATAGAATACGAGTAAGTTAGGTTGCAGAGCAGTCGCTTCGCGTCCTGTCCTTTGGGCAGGGCGTTTCATCTAGTAAAAGCGATTCCGCCGGTTTAGGCGCTAGCTAAGACCTAAAGCACTGGTCGCCGTATAGACTGGTGACTGCAATTTGAAAGGAAGATCACATGGCTGAACGACGCATTCAATTAACGCGGCAGGGCTACCAGAAGCTGCAGCGTGAGCTCAACATACTCACCAGCGAAGAAAACTCGAAAGTCGCCGAAATGCTCGCCGAAGCGCGCGAAGACGATCAAGGCGAAGAGGCGGTATTCTTCGACGCGATGGTATCCAAGGAACGACTGGACGAACGCGTGTCCCACTTGCAGAACGTGCTGGCGCGCGCCGAGATCATTGATGCGGACGAAGACCCGAACACCATTACCGCTGGCAATCGCGTAACCGTCTACGACTCGGCCGAAAAGGAAGAGTTCACGCTGGATCTGCTTGATCACGAAGAAATCACACATGGACGGCGCGGCGTTTCGCTAGATTCGCCGGTGGGCAAGGCGCTCCTGGGTCAAAAGGTGGGCGCCCGCGTCAAGGTCGAAGTGCCCGATGGGCTGGTCACTTACCGGGTGCGCAAGATCGAAATGATCCCGGATGGCGCCAACTAAAGGCAAGCGCGCCAATTCGAACTGGGGATACTGCCGGTCAGTATCCCTTTTTGTTTAAGCTATGGAATCAGTCGCGCTGAACGGCACCGGGCGGGCTGAGAGCTTTATGCCTTTTGCGGCAGCTCGTCGAAATAATCGAGCACGGATCGTAGCAAATAGGGGGTGAGCGCGAGCGTCGCCGTGGCTATCTCGGGCTCGCTGCGCGCCCGATTCTCCGCGTCATCCAGCAGTTGTATCAAGGCATCAGTGACGAGTGTCATCCAGCCGATAGTCTCGATCATGACCTCGCTCAAGAGCTTGGGATCGCGCTGCGCGTTCAGCACGAGCCAGGACGCCGCCTCCATCATGGGCATCATCGCCATCATCGAGGCGGAAAGACAGAGCATCATCACCTGCTGCGTCTCGGCTGGCAGGTCGGCCAGGTTCGTCTCGGCTTGGACGCGCTGCGCCAGACGCGCCATAATCGTGGCCGCCAAGCGCGCCGGCGCTCGCTGCTGCGGCGCCCGTTTGAGCAAACTGTCGACCCGCTGCAAGCGATCATACTCCTGCGCGGCCGATCGGTCGCTGCCCAAAATGTCGACCAATTTTCGCGCCATATCATCGGAAAGCTGTCCGTCGATGGCATCTTGCATCAGTTGCTGGCGCGGGTCTCGCTCTTGGGACATTTCATCTTCCTTTCGGCAGCGGATCTGCCAGCCGGTCGTCGCCTTCTATGTGAATCTGCTCTACCGTGTCCATCAACTCAGCCAGCTTCTTGCGCGCGCGATGCAGCCGGCTCTTGATGGCGCTCTCGGTCGTATCCATGAGTTCGGCGATCTCGGCGTAGGAATACTGAAACCAATAGCGATAAATGACGGCGAGCCGATAATGCTCATCGAGCTGAAGCAATAGTCCCTGTATGAAAGAGCTGAGTTCGCCAGCGACGGCCGCTTGCTCTGGCGTGGGATCTTTGCTGCGAAGCGCAAGGGCGGCTGCGGTCGGCTCATCATCAAGCGACACAAGCTGCATTCGACGCTTCCGCAGTCGGTCAATACAGTGATTTGACGCGATGGACAGTATCCACGTCTTAAACGGGCGGGTCGTGTCATAACGATTCAGGTTCTTATAGACGCGCAGAAATGTTTCTTGGGTCGCGTCTTCCGCCTCGCCACCTTCACCCAACATGCGATAACACAGGTTGTAGACTGGATCTTGAAAGAGGTAGAGCAATTCGGCGAAGGCATCCGAATCGCCCGCTTTTGCCAGCGTCACCCATTCGAGTATGACAGGATCAATTTCCGGCACGCTTTATCCCTGCCCCGCCAAACGAGATTCGGAGATCTCGCCCTTGCTTGATGTAGTCCGCTTGCGCAGACCGTCGCTACACACGATCAATTATGCCGCCGGACCGCCGGCGATTATGCAAGAAATCTGTTAAATCGGCGCTGATTCAGGCATTGATGAGAAGCACGGCAGTCGCGATATTCGTCGCCAGCGGCACATTATGCACATTGCAGATTCGAAGCAGACCCTGAATGTCAGGATCATGCGGATGTTTGCCCAGCGGATCGAGGAAGAAAAAGACGGCGTTCACGCGCCCTTCCGCCACCGAGCTCGCGATTTGCGCGTCGCCGCCATAGGGCCCCGAAAGCATGCAGCGAACGTCGAGGCCCGTCTTCTCCCGTATCAGTGTGCCCGTCGTATGCGTCGCGATCAGATCGAATTCGCGCAGCCGCTCTTTGTGATCCATCACAAACGCGACCATGTCGGCTTTTTTGCCATCATGGGAGATAAGGGCGAGCGTCTTTCTTTTCGGTCGTCTTGGCATCCTGTTACGGTCTCATTTCAAGAGTACAGGTCTTTGCCGAGCTAAGAAAGACTCTTGGGACGGCGCACCAACTGCGCCGGAATGGACAATGGCAGGTGATAGCGCGTAAAGCCGAACAGGCTCTTGAAGCGCTGGTTCATCGTATAAGCCTCTTCGTAGTAGCCCTCAAGCTGAGCCATCAGCGCCGACCACGGGCGCTGCTCCGCCATCAGTCGCGCCTGGCGGCTCATCTCCTCCCGGACCAGTCGCCGGTCGCGCAGCCGGCGGATTTCAGCAGCGAAGGCAGCGGCGGTCGGCGCCACGGCGATGCCGCTCACACCGTGCTCAATGACATCCGGCGCGCCGCCTGCTTCCACAACGATCGATGGCAAACCAGATGCCATCGCTTCTTGGATGACCTGGCCAAAAGTCTCGTATTCGCCGGGAAAGGCGAAGACATCGGCGCTGGCATAGGCTTGGGCCAGCTCGTCGCCAATCAAGTAGCCAGTGAAATACGCGTCGGTATCGGCGAATTGGGTTTCAAGTTCCTCGCGCAAGGCGCCATCGCCGATTATTGTCAGCGCCACGCCCGGCGTTTTGGCCACATCATGCAATAGGTCGACGCGTTTCTCCTGGGCTAGACGCCCGACGAATATGCAGAGCAGCGAATCGGCATCGCGTCCATTCAGCAGCCGCCGGCGCATCGCGGGCCGCGCGTGCCGCGGATGGAAACGCTCGGTATTGACGCCGCGTCCCCAATGGCGAACGCGGCGATAGCCCACCGCGCGCAGTTGGCGAATGATGGTGCGCGTCGGCGCAAGCGTCAAATGGCAACCGTTGTGGATATATCTCAGCCAGCGATTCACCGGACCTGACAGCAAAGGAAAGCCATAGTGCTCGGTATAGCCGGGCAGGTCAGTCTGATAGTTGGCAATGACCGGCAAGTTCAGATGCCTTCCTACCGCCATGCCATTGACCGCCATCGCCGCCGGGCTGAAGAGATGAATCAGATCTGGATTGAAGTCCTCAATGTGCCGCGCCACGACCGGATTCGGCAGAGCCATTCGTGTCTCCGGCGCTTGCGGCAAACTTATCGACGGCAGCGGGATGACCTGTGAATTCCCGACCTGGTCAACCGCGATATCGGGTGCAAATACCAGCACTTCGCGCCCGGTTTCCTGCAAGTAGCGAACCGTCAGAAAAGCCGTCTTGACCACGCCGTCAACCTTCGGCAGGAAGGACTCGGTCAAGACCGCGACACGCTTCACTGCCGCAAAGGGAGACGCCGAATGCGCTTCGTCTATCAAGCGAGGGCTGCCAAAGAAGGCTTCAAGCTCCCTATCCTGTTGGGCATGCAGGTTTTCGAGTAGGCGCTGCGCTTGCATGTTTACCCTTTTTCGTGGCGGATTTGCTCGTCTTCAGTGTAGCACAGCATCATAATCAGAAACGACCATGAGCCTCGCTAATAGCAACACTGAAAACGGCTGCGAGATATGCGGCGTTTGCGCGACTTTGGACCGCATTCCCAGTCGAGATGGTACTCAGCCGCCGACGCCGTATAGCTCGCGATAGATATTGTAATTGCGATATATGAACTGTACGTAGTGGCGCGTTGAATCAATCGTTATGGTCGTCATAAACAAGTCTGGATCGCCGCCGGACAGGGCATTCCATTCGTAAGCCCGCCCCGGTCCCGCATTGTAGGCGGCCAGCGCAACGATCGCGTTCCGGTTGAAAAGGCCCAATTGCTCATCAAGATAGAAAGCGCCAAAGGCGACGCCGGCGTAAGGACGAAAGAGATCTTTATGCTGATAATCCCGCCAAGCCAGCTTTTCGGCAATATACTGCGCGGTCGACGGGATGACTTGCGTCAAGCCCTTTTCACTGGCGGCCGCGGTAGCCAAGGTATTAAAGAGGCTCTCCTGCCGGATCAAAGCGAGCATCAACAAGGGATCAAATGCGCGTTCTTCGGCCGCCGGTCGGACCACATCAATATAATACGGCGGAAAGCGCATCCGGGCGATATAGCGCGGTACATCCAGCGTGCCCAGCCCAGACGCGATAATTACATCGGCTGCCGCGATAATGCTCTCTCGATAGACACCCGCATCACGCAGATATGTCGCCAGGCGATAACTGCTCAAGACATCACCATTGTCACGCGCTTCGTCAACCAGATCTTCAAACTCGTTGAAGGCCTCGTCAAAAGCGGCCAGCGCCAGCAATTCGCGGCCGCGTATCATGCGCGGGTCTCTCTCCAGCGCCTCGGGCAGTCGCCACAATTCGCCGTCATCTTCTATATCGTAGGTGAGCCGCAGCCAATCCTCAGCTTCATTCCGATTGGCTGCTTCATCGAATTCGAATCGATGGGCAGCTGGCGCCTGAAAGGGCTGCCGGCCGATGCGGAAATCGCCAGCCCGCGCGGCGAAATAGCTGTCCGGCGCCGCCGCGATCGCCTGGTCGAAAGCCTCGTTCGCCGCTTCAGCATCGCCGTTGCCCAGCGCGATGCGGCCGATCCAAAGATATGCCGCCGCTTGATCCTCGCCCGACATCAGCGCCGCGATTCGCGCGTAAAGACTTTCAGCGATGAGCCACTCTTCATCGCGTACAGCCGCCGACGCCGCGATGAAGAGTCCATTCGTCGTCAGTTCGTGATTGGGATAGCGATCGGCCAGCCGCGTGAACACCTGACGCGACAAAGTCGTTTGACCGTTGGCGCCATACAGATATCCGGCGCGCCAGAGCGCCTCGCCGGCCGCGCTCGCCAGATGATCATATTCTTCAGCCAGCGCCAGATATATCTGGATCGCCGCCGGGCTGTCGCCGGCCAGAAAGCGGGTCCTACCGCGCTCGAGCAGCGCGTCGCCGAAAAGCGGATCTTGCGGATAGCGCTCGATTAGCGTCTGGAAGGCGACCGATGCGGCAGCGAAATTGCCCAACTGTCGATAGGCGCGCCCTAGCAGTAGGTAAAGCTCCGCCGGAACCGCCGTCGATTCTTGCGCCGCCGTGAACTGATTGAACGCATCGATCGCCGCCTGCGCGTCGCCGGCGACAAAAGCCGCTTGCCCACGGCGAAAGCCATCAAACGCCGTCCCGTGCCGAATTAACTGATCTTGCGCTTTCCAGGCGCCGGCTGTTCCCGGGTAATTCTCCGCGACTGCTTTCAGGCGCGCTAAGCCGGTCTCGGTATCGATGCTGTCAAGCGTGATCTGCGCCGCCGTCAAGGCGATATCGGCGCGATATGGGGCATTGCGCGCGACCGTCAGAATCGCGTCATATTGCGCGACCGCCTCAGCGTGACGACCAAGCTCAATGTCGATCCGCGCCAGTTTCTCGCGCAGTATCAGCTGCGGCACCTTCGAGCGCTCAGCGTCAATGGCGCGCTGATAGCTGTCCAGCGCCGCTTCCGCCATTCCCAAAACAATCTGCGCATCGGCGATTCGCTCATGGACGTAGCTATCGATTAAGCCGGGTCGCAGCAGCAGATAACGCTGCAAATCGTCAATCGCTTCGCCCCACCGTGACAGACCAAGCCGGGCGTCGGCTCGCAAGAAATGGGCTTGCGCGAGCTGCGCCTCCGCGTCGAATTCGTCGATGTACAGACTGAAGGCATCGTGCGCCTGCTCGTAATAGCCCGCGCGCAAGGCGATTTGCCCAAAACGGAATCCCGCTTCAGCCCGCTGCTGGGCCGAAATGCCGTCGCCAGCATTAAGCAAGCTGCGATAGATGCCGGCCGCCTCTTCAAAATACCCGTTGCGCGTGAAACTCTCAGCCGACTCAAGCAGTTGCTGCGGGTCAATGTCAGGCGTCGGCTGCGCGACCGGCGCCGTCTCGGTCGGATCGTCGGTGGGAACAGCCTGCGCCACCACGGGCAGCGGCGTCGCCGTGACATAAATGATGTTGTCTTCATCCGGCGTCGGCAGCGCTAACTCCAGGCGGCGAAAGTTGCAGGCGCTCAGGAATAAACACAAGGTCAAAACGATGACAGGAAAACGGAACATAGATTAGGTCCGCCGGGACGAAAGTCGCCCGTCATGGTACGAAGCTGGAATCCACTTGTCAAGCAAGCTCGTTGACTTCCATATCAACCGGCGGGGTCAAATCGCGAGCCAACCAGGGTATGCCATAACCGACGACGAGATGTCCCGCTTCCGCCAGCGCCGCGCCCAGCGTCTCGGTGTCATGAAAGGTCCACCAGTGGTCGGCGGCCGGCAGTATCGCCACGCCGAAATCTTCAACCACCAGTTGGCTCAACCCGCGCGTTACCTGTCCCGCGCTGCTGTCAGCCCGGCCATGTCGATCCCGCGCGCGCGTCAACTGCACTTTGAAACGCGATGGCGCCCCGGCCGACCACATGGTGTCGCTGTAAACCAGGATCTGGAAATCGATCAAGCCGAAGTAACCGTCGGACAAGGCTTTTGAATAGCGATACTTCCCGCCCGCCCATTGCATAGGCGCGTCTTGAAGCTGATAGCCAGCGGCGCTGAAAGCCTGCCCCACCACAGTCTGCAGCAGGGTCCTGAAGTACTCCTGCCCGGCTTGTCGTTCCTGGACCATCAGCGGACCCGTCTCACGACGCTCACACCCGTTACGCTTTCAGCAATTGCGCCATTCGCGCGACATTCCAAGGCATTAGCGGCGCCAGGCTGCGTCAGGAATAAAGCTCAGACAGCAAGACCGCGGTTTCCGCTGCCGTGGTCACAGGCATCTTGCAGGCGAAATCGCGGCAAACATAAACCGTCGCCTTGCCGTCGCGCCGCTTGCGCGCGTTCAACAGTGGTATAAGTTCATGTTGATCGACATTGTCTTCGGCAAAGGCGCTGATCAGATTTGGACGAAACGGCTGGTGAAGAGCATCCATGATTTCAATAGTGGCCCCGTCGGCGCGGTCGCCGATGACAGCCACTTCGGCGATGCCCTGAATCAGCATATCAGCAGCGTTCAAAGATTCGGCGAAAGCTTGTGGATACTGGCGCATGGCATCCGACAATTTACGCAATACCGCGCGCGCCGCGCCGTCGTAGCTTGGCTCAGCAGTATATGCCGCCAGCCGCAAAAGCTGTTTGGCCATCATCGCGTTGCCAGATGGCGTGACGTTGTCCTGCACGTTTCGCGGCCGCACAATCAAGGCTTCGTGATCGTCGCTGGTGTCGTAGAATCCGCCATCGTCCGAAGGGAAATGCAGCAGCGCCGCATCGGCCAAGCGCCGCGCCGCCGCAAACCAGTCTTCCTCAAACGTTGACTGATACAGCTCCAACAGCGCGTCAATCATGTTGGCGTAATCTTCCAAATAGCCGTTGAGCTTGCTCCGCCCATCCTTGTGAGTGCGGTACAGACGCCCGTTGTCGTCCACCATATGATTCAGCAGGAATTCGCCGGCTTGTCGAGCGGCCGCCAGGTAGTCGTCGCGTTTCAGTACCCGAGCCCCTTCCGCCAGGCTCGCCAGCATCAAGCCGTTCCAAGAGGTCAGAATCTTGTCGTCCAAGCCCGGTGGCACGCGCTCAGCGCGAACGGCATATAGCTGCTGCTTGATTATGTCGAGGGCGGCGATCAATGCAGCAACCGACATCCCGAGCGATAGGGCGGTCTCATCCAAGGGGTGCGGCAAGTGCAGGATGTTGGCGCCTTCAAAGTTTCCCTGCGGCGACATGCCGTAGGTTTCGATGGTGATTTCCAGCGCGCGTGGAACTTGTGCGCGAATCGGCTCAAGCGCTTCCGCCGCCTCCTCAATGGACCAAACGAAGAACTTGCCCTCTTCACCCTCGCTGTCGGCATCGGTGGCGCTGTAGAATCCGCCGCTCGATGCAGTCATCTCGCGCAAGATGTAATCGTAAATGTCCACCGCAATCGACTTGAAAAAGTCATCGCCGGTGATCTGCCAGGCATGCAGATAGAGCCGGCTAAGTTGGGCGTTGTCATAGAGCATCTTCTCAAAGTGCGGCACCAGCCAAAAAGCGTCGACGCTGTAACGGGCGAAGCCGCCGCCGATCTGATCATAGATCCCGCCATGAGCCATTTGACGCAGCGTAAAGGTCGCCAAGTTTAGCGCCTCTTCGTCCCCGGCGCGCGCATGATAACGCAGCAGGAATTCGAGACTGATCGGATTCGGGAACTTCGGCTGGGCGCCAAAACCACCGTTTTCCCGGTCGACGCTGGCCAGCAGAATCCTCGCCGCCTCGTCAAGCATGTCGTTGGTCAGGCCGCTATCGTCTTCACGGCCGATCGCCAGCACATCGCGCTTCAACGCCTCATGCAGATTGTCGGCCTGCTGCTCGAGGTTGTCTCGTTGGTTGCGATAAGCGTCATGCACGGCGCCCATCAGCTGGGTGAACGACGGCATGCCCGGGCGCTGTACTTTGGGATAGTAGGTGCCGCCATAAAATGGGCGTCCGTCCGGCAGCAAGAAGACGGTCATGGGCCAGCCGCCCTGCCCGGCGATCGCCTGTACCGCCCCCATGTAGATGTCATCGACATCGGGCCGCTCTTCCCGATCGACTTTGACATTGACGAAGAGGGCATTCATCATTCCAGCCGTCGCCTCGTCTTCAAAGCTTTCATGCGCCATCACATGACACCAGTGGCAGGCGCTGTAGCCGATGCTCAGCAGGACCGGCTTGTCCTGCTCGCGCGCGATGCGAAATGCCTCCTCGCCCCAGGGATGCCAATCCACCGGGTTGTCCGCGTGCTGCAGCAGATAAGGACTGGTCTCGTCTATAAGTCGATTCATGCTCCCTCGTTGCTGGCCTTCAGGTCCATAAGCATCCACAACCGTTCCCAGAAGAATAACGGAGTTTCGCCCGCAGTGAAATCGCGATTCGCGCTAGGGCGGAATTGGCTTGCGGCGCCCATACCGCATGCTGCATCAGGCGGCTCCGCAACCGACCGGCGAAATCGCGCGTATTTCATGGTATCATCGGCGCATACAGCCGCGCAACAAGGGCGGGATTGGCGCATTCTAAGACAAGTCTTGCACAATTCCCGCCGCTGATACGGTATAATCAGGTTATACAAGCCGCTTTTCGAAGGTACGATCAATCGATGCAGTTTTGGGAAAACAACGATAACGACGAGAGTCGCGACGGTGGGAACAGCCCGCGACCACCGCAGCCGCCGCCGAATTGGCGCAAGTGGATCTCGCCGGGGCTGCTCGTCCTCGTGATGCTGCTGGCGCTGATATCATCGCCGGGGCTCTTTGGCGGATTCTCCTCCACGCCGGAAATCGCTTACTCCGATGTCTACGAACAGCTGCTGATGAACAATATCAGCCTATTGCATTTCCAGGACAATGTCTCTGTCAGCGGAACGTTCAAGAGCGGCATCATCGTCACGGGCGCCTCCGGCCGCATGCAGAATGTCTCGCGCTTCACGGCGCAGCTCCCGCCGTACGCCGGCGCTGAACTGCTGCGCATGGCGCATGAAAGAGGCGTCGACACGATTGACGGAAGCTGGACGCAGCCCTCGACCTGGCTGACGCTGATCATCAACTTCTTGCCGCTGGTCCTCATCATCGGTTTCTTCGTCTGGATGGGGCGGCGGGCGCAGGGCCAGATGAATGGCATCTTCTCCTTCGGACAGTCGCAGGCGCGCGAAAAAACGCCGGAGATGCCAGCCCTCAAGTTTGATGACGTCGCCGGCCAAGACGCGGCCAAGATGGAGCTTGAAGAAGTCGTTGACTTTCTCAAGCAACCGGAGAAATATGTCAAGGTTGGCGCCAAGGTGCCGCGGGGCGTCCTCTTGATTGGTCCGCCGGGCACGGGCAAGACCTTGATGGCGCGCGCTGTCGCTGGCGAAGCCAACGTGGCCTTCTTCAGTATCGCCGCTTCCGAGTTCGTGGAGATGTTCGTCGGTGTTGGCGCCTCGCGCGTTCGCGACCTGTTCAAACGCGCCAAAGAAAATGCGCCCGCCATCATCTTCGTTGACGAGATCGACGCCGTTGGGCGCCGTCGCGGCACCGGACTGGGCGGAGGCCACGACGAGCGCGAACAGACGCTGAATCAGCTTCTTTCGGAAATGGATGGCTTTGACAACGACACCAATATCGTCATGATCGCGGCCACCAATCGTCCGGATGTATTGGATCCCGCGCTGTTGCGGCCCGGCCGATTCGATCGGCAAATCACCGTCGATCTGCCCGATGTCAAGGGGCGGCACGATATCCTCAAAATACATACCAAGAACAAGCCGCTAGGCAACAACGTCGAGCTCGAATCGCTGGCGCGCGCCACTATCGGCTTTTCCGGCGCCGACATCGCCAACCTCGCCAACGAAGCCGCCATGCACGCCGCGCGTTTCAACCGCCGCCTGATCACAATGTCCGATTTCACCACCGCCTACGAACGCATTCGCCTGGGCACCAAACGGCCGCCGCTCTCCAACGAGAAGGATCGCCGCATCACCGCCTATCATGAAGCGGGCCACGCCGTGGTTTCATTTCTGCTGCCCGATGCCATGGCGCTGCTCAAAACGACGATCATCCCGCGCGGGCGCGCGCTCGGCGTCGCCTTTTATATGCCGAAGGACGATTCGCTGCATCAATCGCGCAAGCAGCTTGAAGCTTTCATACGCGTAGGCTTGGCTGGGCGGATCGCCGAAGAGATCGTCTTTGACGATGTCACCACCGGCGCCGCCAACGACATTCAGCAGGTGACCCAGATCGCCCGCCGGATGGTTAAGATGTTCGGCATGAGCGATTCGGTCGGCATGGTCAACTACGGCGACGACTCTGAGCAACCCTTCCTCGGCTACGCGATCGCCAGCGGACGCGATTACAGCGATGACACCGCCTCCAAACTCGATGCTGAAATCAAGCGCATTATTGACGTCGCCTACCAAGAGACGCGTGAGCTGCTGGAAGATCATCGCGAGGGGCTGGATCAGCTTGCCGAAGCGCTGCTCGAAAAAGAGACGGTCGAGCGCGAAGAGATCTTGGGCATCCTGAGCCTGGAAGAAGACCTGGAAGACATCGTGCCAGAATCCGTGGCCAAGCATCTGCGGGAACCGCAAGCATCGGAACAGAATGGCTCTGATACGAAAGAGACCGCTGAGGTGGAGGGCGAACCAAGCTAGCGCGTATTCCAGGCGGACTGCCACTTTATGCAATTCAAAAGGGCGAGATTAACCGGTCTCGCCCTTTGTCATATCTACACTTCTCGCCGGCTATTGCGCCGCTTCCGCCTCGACCTCGGCGATGATGTCATCCTGGACGTAAGACGGCACGCGATCGTAGCGATTGAAATCCATCGTGTAGATGCCGCGTCCGCCGGACATTGAACGGAGGTCATTGCCGTAGCGCAGCATCTCCGCCAGCGGCACCTCAGCCGTGACGACGCTTTTGATGCCGATCGTATCCATGCCTTGCACGCGGCCGCGACGCGTATTCAGGTCGCTCATGATGTCGCCCATCATCGACTCGGGGACGGTGATTCTGACATCCATAATTGGCTCCAGCAGGACCGGTTTCGCCTTGCGGAAGGCTTCGCGGAAAGCCTCGCGACCCGCGATCTGAAAGGCGATATCTTTTGAATCGACCGGATGCTCCTTGCCGTCAAAGACATTGACCTTCACCCGCTCCACCGGGAAGCCGGCGATGACCCCATCCGGCAGCACCGCCCGAATGCCTTTCTCCGTGGACGAGACAAACTGCTGCGAGATCGCCCCGCCAAAGACCGACGATTCGAACTCGAAGCCCTCGATCGTCGGCTCAACCTTTAGATCCACACGGCCATATTGCCCGGCGCCGCCCGTCTGCTTCTTGTGCGTATAGCTCGATTCGGCGTTGCTGGTGATCGTCTCGCGGTAGGGCACCCTGGGCATGTCGGTATCAATGCCGACGCCCAAAGCCTCCGCCCGCTTCAGCGTGACATCCAGGTGAATCTGGCCCATGCCTTCGAGGACCGTCTGCCGCGTATCGCCATCCTGGCGCCAGCGCAAGGTCGGGTCGGCATCGCAGAGGTTGCTGAGGGTCGGTCCCATTTTGGCGCTATCGGCTTGCGTGCGCGGCGCCACTGCCAGCATATAGAGCGGCGCCGGGAAATCAGGAGCGACCACGCGGACATTTGAATCCGCATCGACAAATGTATCGCCCGTCTTGGTCTCGCTTAACTTCGCCACCACGCCGATATCGCCCGCGTGCAGCGTCGAGATCGGCAGTTGCTCCTTGCCGCGCATGACGAATAGCGAATTGAATCGCTCGCTTTCGCCGCTATTGGAATTGGTATAGCGCCCGTCGCTCGAAATCGTGCCAGAAAGGATGCGGAAGTAATTGAGCGTGCCGACGAATCGATCATTCAATGTCTTGAAGACATAAGCGACCAGGGGATCGTCATCGGCATGCGGCGGCGCCAATACATCGGCTTCTTCGCCGCGCATGATGTTCACACGCCGCTCGTTTGGCGCGGTGGTGTAGGCGACCAGCGCCTCCAACAGCGGAATGGTGCCGATGTTTTCGGTGGCCGATGTCGTAAAGACGGGCACCGTCTTCAACTCAGGAGAACGCGATGCCTTGCGCATGCCATCGCGGATCTCGTCAAACGAGAGCGTCTCTTCCTCAAAGTATTTCTCTAGCAGATCGTCATCCGCTTCGGCGGCCGCTTCCATCAGTTCCATGTGCGCTTCTTCCAGCGCATCGGCATATTCGCCAGGAAGATCGGATCGCTCGGCGCCATCACCGAGATAGGCCTTCTGCGTCAGGGCATTGGCGACGCCCGTATAGCCCGTCTGCTGCCCGATTGGCAGCATAATGGGGATGAATTTATAGTCGTCAAACTGGCTGCGCAACTGGTCGAGCACGACCTCGTAATTGGCGTTTTCGCGATCCATCTTGTTGATGACGGCAATGATTGGCTGTTCGCTGATTCGGGCGTATTCCCAGGCCAACTCCGTTCCCACTTCCACGCCGGCGACCGCGTCGATCACCACAATCACTGAATCGGCGGCCAGTATCGCATTCTTGAGCTCCCCTTGAAAGTCGGTAAAACCGGGGGTATCCAGCAGGTTGATCTTGATGTCATCAAATTCAACAGGCGCCAAAGATGTGGACAAGGACAAGCCGCGCTCCCTCTCTTCATCATCCCAGTCGGAAACCATATTCGATTCGGATATATGCCCCATCCGATTCGTAGCGCCGGTGCTGTACAAGAGCGCCTCCACCAGCGATGTCTTGCCACAGCCTTGATGCCCCACTAAGGCGACGTTTCTGATATTTTCCGTCTGATATTCCTTCATCGTGATTTCGTCCCCAAACAAGCCTTGATCTGGTTTCCAGAAGCTGACAAATGACGGCTCCTAACGAGCCGAGAGCGTATTGGATTGTATAGATGGGAGGCGTGATTGTCAAAGTCGCATCTCCCACTTAAGCCGAGTCCACCGAATCATGAGTGCGCTGCGAAGGTATAATCGGGTCACGACAATACCGAGCCGATGAGAACTCGCCGGTCCTGTCGTCCGGCTGAGACAATTCTGGAGAGAAACTGTTGCGCCGAAAAGCTCTCGCCAATGTGCTTGTCGTAATTTCCGCGGTTGCGCTGACACTAATTCTATTGGAAGTCTTGGTCCGCGTGGTTGGCACAACCGATGCTGACGGGCGGTTCACGCTGCTCAACTTCACGCTGGAATCGCAGAACTTGCCCGTCAACGAGCTGCGTGGGCAAGTCGAGGGCTACATCGCCAACAAGGATATCGCGGTCGTGATTTACGATGAATGGACGGGCTGGGCCTTTCGCCCCAATTCAGTCCGCCAAGGCGGCGAGTTTACGATTAACGGCGCCGGCTTTCGCTCGCAACGCGAATTTGCCCAGAGCCCGCCAGCGGATACGCTGCGCATCGCGATTTTCGGCGACTCATTCACCGCGGGCGACGACGTTCGCGATGATGAAGTCTGGGGCTACCTGCTTGAGCGCGCCTTGAACGAGGACGGCATCAGAGCAGAAGTGTTGAACTTCGGCGTCGGCGCCTATGGCATGGGGCAAGCTTATCTGCGCTGGCAGCGCCTCGGCAATAGCTTTTCACCGGATATCGTCATATTCGGTTTGCAGCCGGAAAATCTCAAACGGAATGTGAACGTCTTCCGGCAATTGCTCCACCGAAGTGGACCCGCCTTTTCCAAACCGCGCTTCGCCCTGATCGACGACGAACTTCAACTGCTAAATGTTCCGACCTTGCCGCCTGAACATCTATTGAACGTCTTTGAGAATTTTAACGATCACCCGCTTGCGCCATACGAATTCTATTATCAGAGCCGCTTCCGGGCGGCGCGTTGGTGGGCGGCGAGCCGGCTGCTCAGCCTCGTGTTTGAAGCGCTGAGGCAGGCTGAAGACGAGCCAGACATTTACAGTCCGGGCAGCGAAGGCGGGGAACTGGGCAAAGCGATCATTGACGCCTTTGCCCAAGATGTTCATGAAGCCGGTTCCGATTTCGTTGTCCTTCACCTGCCCCTGCAAAGTCATCTGATTCGCTATTTCAGCAACCTGCCCCGCCCCCGCCCGGTATACGATTTCTTGCTGGAGCATAGCCGCCAATCCTACCATTACATCGCGCTTGAGGAGCATCTGCAACCGATGCACACGCAGGACAATTTCTGGAGCGCTACAAAACATTATGGTCCGCTCTTGCATGCGCTTGTCGCCGAAGTCGCCGCTGGCGAAATCTCCGACTGCATCGGGAGCGGCGCCTGTCACACCCCCCGCTTTGCTGATATCAGCGCGTTCGTGTCAGCCGACGCAACCAAGGACGGCTAACTTTGGCGCATTGCCGCGGCTCGACTCCGCATAGTTCCTGGCAATCAGCCGTGATAGAATGGCGGCTTAAGCCTGACCAGACAGGAGTCCCTTCCAGCCATGACATACAATGACTTTCTCTTTCGCGGGGACGTCGCTGAGTTGGACCCGGAGGTCGCCGAACTGATCCGCCATGAGACGGCGCGACAGCAGGAAAAACTGATCCTGATCCCATCGGAAAGCACCGTGCCCTTTGCCGTGCGCAACGCGATTAGTTCCTCATTCCACAACATTTACGCCGAGGGCTATCCGCTGGAGAATTCACGGACTATGTCCCAGGGCGAGATCCTGGATTTTGATAGGCGGCTGCCGGAGTTTCGCCGCCAAGCGGACCAGCGCTATTACAAGGGGGCGGAATACGCGAATATCCTGGAGTCGCTGGCGCGCCGCCGCGCCGCCGAGCTCTTTGTTGGCAACGGACTGAGCGCGGACGATCTCTTGGTCAACGTCCAGCCGCTCTCGGGCGCTCCCGCCAATAACGCCGTCTACAGCGCCCTGCTCAACGTCGGCGATACCGTCATGGGCATGGACTTGATTATGGGCGGGCACCTCACGCACGGCAGCCCGGTCAACCGCAGCGGCATCAACTACAACATAGTCAGCTATTCCATCGACCCCATAACCGAGCGCCTCGATTATGACCAGATCCGCGACCTCGCGCGCGAGCATCAACCGCGGCTCATCATCGGCGGATTCAGCAGCTACCCATATGCGGCTGACTGGGAAGCCTACCGCAGCATCGCCGATGAGGTCGGCGCCTTCTTACTCACCGATGTCGCCCATGTCGCCGGCTTGATCGCGGCGGGCCTCTACCCCAACCCGGTTGGCATCGCCGATGTCGTCAGCTTCACCAGCCACAAGACCCTCAACGGACCGCGCGGCGCCGTGCTCATCACCCATCGTAAAGACCTGTCGCGCAAGCTTGACCGCGCCGTCTTCCCTGGCGAGCAAGGCGGGCCCCACATCAACACGATGGCCGGGCTGGCGGTCGCGCTGCGCCTCGCCGGGAGCGAGCAATTCAGAGGGCTGCAGCGGGAGACGCTGGCAAACGCCGTTCGGCTGGCGACCAAGCTGCAAGCGCGCGGCTTGCGCCTGCCTTACGGCGGCACCGATACGCACCTGCTGCTGCTGGATTGCAAGACGATCGTCGGCGCCGATGGCACAAAACTCAGCGGCGACATGGCGGCGCGCATCCTCGACCTGGCTGGCATCGTCGTGAACCGCCAGACGATTCCGGGCGATACTTCGGCGCTGCGGCCAAGCGGCATTCGCCTCGGCACGACCTGGGTGACGCAGCGTGGCATGGGCGCCGCCGAGATTGACGAACTGGGCGACATCATCGCTGATGTGCTGGAAGCCTGCCTGCCCTTCAGCCTCACCGGGCGCATTCGTCCGCTGCCGCGCGCCAAAATCGACTTCGACCTGCTTCAGACCGCTGCTGCGCGTTCGCGCGAGCTGGCGCGGCGAGTCGGAATCGACACGGACGCCAAAGCCGACGACTATCCGCACTTTGATGTGTCAGATAGCAGAGGGACTGAACGTTGCCTAATTGTGACAGTCGCGGGCGCAGCCGCCGGCGACTTCCTGCACCTAGCGACAACCAGCGATGTCGCCGCGCTGAATGACGGCGAGAGCCAGCCGACGCATATCCTCGAGAAAGACGGCTCAGTGATGGCCAGCGGCGAGATCACACGCGTGTCGGCGAGCGAGTATCAACTGAATATCGCGGGCGTCGCCGACCGCGCCGTCGCCTGGCTGCGCGCCCTAAGCGATGGATTCGTCCTCTTTGACGACCATGACATTCACGCCAAGCTGCCGGGTCCGGTCGCCGTCAAGGTCATCGGCGAGACTGAACCTGTCGCGCTGGCGCCGACCGCTGGCTACGACAGAAAAGCCTACCACATCGGCATCAACGGCGAGCATGCCTTTCCTACCCCACTCCCCGCCGACGAAGAACCTGTAGGGGCGACTCTTGAGTCGCCCAAGCGTGAACAAGGGATAATGCGGGCGAGCCAAGGCTCGCCCCTACAAACGCCGCTGCACAGCCTGCATCTGGAATTGGGCGCGAAGATGGCGCCCTTCGCCGGTTACGACATGCCGCTCTGGTACAAGTCAGTCAGCGAGGAGCACGCGGCCGTGCGCGAGGACGCCGGCATTTTTGATGTGGCGCATATGGGCGTCTTTGACTTGCGCGGGCGCGGCGCTTTAGCCTTCCTTGACCTGGTTGCGACCAACGACGTCAGGCGCCTGAAAGTCGGCGGCTCTCACTATACCTACCTGCTGGACGTTGACGGCATCCCACTGGACGATCTGATGATCTATCGATTGGCGGAGGATCATTTCCTCGCCGTGGTCAACGCCTCCAACAACGACAAGAACTGGGCTTGGCTCCAAGCCGTGATGGCTGGCGAAGTTATGATCGACCGGCTGGAACCGAGCCGCCGCATTGAAGGTCGCGACCGCGTCCAACTGCGCGACTTGAGGCAGCGGCAATGGGGGGAAGAACAACGCGTCGATATCGCCCTGCAGGGTCCCAAGAGTCGCGATTATCTGCTGGCGCTCGGTGGCAGCGATGAGGACCTGGCAGCGGTCAAGCGCTTGAAGTGGGCGGGTGTGGCGCGGGCGCGTCTCGGCGATTTCGACCTGATCGTCTCCCGCACCGGTTATACCGGCGAGCGCGTCGCCTACGAGCTCTTCGTGCACCCCGAGCGGGCGGGCGAGCTCTTCAGTCGGCTGGTCGACATGGGCGTGACGCCTTGCGGATTGGCGGCTCGCGACAGCCTGCGCACAGAAGCGGGTCTGCCGCTCTATGGCTTGGAGTTGGCGGGCGACCTCAATTTGAACCCGGCACACGCGGGCTTCGGCGCCTACGTCAAGCTGTACAAACCCTTCTTCATCGGCAAGGGCGCCTTCATTGAGCAGGAGGCGACACGCAAGACACAAGTCAGCCGCTTCCGCCTGGACAGCAAGGGAGCGCGCCCGGCGCATTACGGCGACCCGATCGTCAACGCGCGCGGCCGCGTTGTGGGGACGGTCACCAGCTGCAATATCGATACGGATGGGTATCAACTGGGTCAAGCCTTGATCGAGCGCACATTCCGAAAGCCGGGTACAAAGCTCGCGGTCTTTGCCGGCGCTGGAAGAGCCAAGCCAAGCAATTACGCCGAGCTCGCCATCGGGTCGCGGGCGGTGGTGCCGCAGCCGCTGACGATCTTGACGCGTTTTCCGCGGCGCAAGTGAGGCGCGGGCGCCGGACCCTACCTGCGCCCCTTCTCGTTGCGGCCCAGGATCTCGGTGATGCGGTCGTGATGGGCGAAAAGCACGATGGTATCGCCAGCTTTTACAATGACCTTGCCGTCGGGGTGAACATCCGGGTGGCGCGTAGACTCCGCCACGTCAGCGCCGCCATTTTCACGGTGCAGCAGCACGATATCGACGCCTTCGTTCTCCTGTATGTCATCGACAGTCGCGCCATCCATGAAGGATTCCGCGCCGACAATGAAGCGAATCATGCTGTACTCCATGCCGGCGATGTGCAGGTTCTGCGTGATTTCGGCGCCGACTGCCGCCCCAGCGAAAGCGGGCGCCGCCAAATCTGAGGCGCTGAGCACCTCGACATTGAAGAAATTTTCGATCTGCTGCGCCAGGCGGTCGTCCCACATGCGCGCCACAATGCGGATACCCGGGTTCATATCGCGGATGCGCATCGTGACCTCCAAGTTAGCGTAGTCATCCGAGGTGCAGACAATCGCGGCAACAGCGTGCTCCAGCTTCGCCAATTCAAGCACGTGTTCGTTGCGGGCGTCGCCGGCGATCAAGGGCACATCGCGCTGATGCAGGCGTTCATGCGCCTCTTTGTCGATGTCCATATCCACCGCGACCACCTCAAAACCCATTTGCGTCAGTTCGCGCACGATGCGCATGCCAGTATGCCCAATGCCGACCACAATGATGTGCCGCCGAAATGTTGATGCCACCGCCACCTCCCAGGCGCTACGCCTTTGTTCGCGATCGATGAATAGCCGCAGAAAATCAGCCGCGCCGCGACCGAGCACATAAACCGCTACCAAGGGCATCACGTACCAGAACACAATCAAGTAGGGCTCGTCGGGCGGCTCGATTGCCGACTCCAGCACCATAAAGGTGAGCATGTAGTACGGCATATCAATAAGTTTCAGCTGCTCGTTGTCCGAATACGTATTGTTGAGATACAGGTAAACCAACCCGCCGGCGAAGACCGTCAGGAAGAAGACCAAGAGTGGTTTACGAAACTCATTTATCAGCGCGCGCGTATCATGCAATCCCACTCGCAGGACGCGCGCATGCCGCCTTTGGCTTTTCAGCGATACGATCTCAACAAGCTGCTTGCCCGTCACGAGACTCTCCCGGCGAAACTGTGTGAATTATAGGGAGGCGGCGCAAGACTGAATAGCGCAATCTCACTGGAATGCCTGTTCCTAGACGATGCCGTTCTGCAGCAAATATATCAGCACCGTCAGCGAAATCGGGCTGATCAACGTCGTCGTCATAATCAAGTTGAGCGCCAGGTCGCGGTCGGTGTCAAATTCATAAGCCAGGATGAGCGTCAGCACCGCAGTCGGCATGCCCGCTTGCAGGATGAAGGCGGACCGCGCGGCGCCATCCAAATTGAGGAGGGAAGCGCAGACAATCGCGATCACTGGCGCCAGCAGCAAACGTATCGCCGTGCCCGAGAGCAATAACCGCCAACGATCGGGCTTGCGGAATCCGCCCAGCTGCAATCCGAGCAGCACCAACATCAAGGGGATGGACGCATCCGCCAACAGCTGCGATGTGCGGCTGAGCGCTGGCGGCAATTCGCTGATGCCGGCCGCCTTGAGCGCAAGCGCGAGCGCCAGCGCATACACCACCGGCGTGCGTAAGATGCTTTCAAGCGACTTCAGCATCGACGCCGCCCCGCTCGAAGAAACGTAAGGACCCAGCGTCCAGGCGACGGTCGAGCCGGCGATGTAAATGATGACCGCATATGTCAGCGCCTCGCCGCCAAAGGCGAAACTCACGATGGAAATGCCGAAGTTGGCGCCATTGAAGACAAAGGCAGCGACCAGGGTGGTGGCAAATTCACGCCGACTGATCTGGGTGGCGCGTAGACACTGCCACCTCCAGCGCGTCGATGCTGCCATCTGCAGCCCGCGCAGGATTAGGAAAGCGACTGCGCCCACCGCAGCCATGAGCGCCAGCGTGCCGAAATAGACGCGCAGGAAATCGCCGCCGCTGATGTCGCTGGTGAAGACGGCGTCAAAGGCGAGCGCCGGCGCGAATACATAAAACATCATGCGCGATATCATCGCCGGATCGACATTTAGTTGTCGACGCAAGACGACGCCCACGGCCGCAATCGCCAGGACCGGGATCATGTTGTCGATGAAGATGTTCAGAAGCTCAAGCACGGCATTCTTTCGTCAATCCGTTTAAGCAAGGCTTTTCCGATACTGGGGACCTGGCCGTAGATTTCAGCCCGCATCGGCGGTTCGTACCGTCTATTACCCCCGTCGTCGCCCCACTGTAGTGATTTTCGAGCGAAGCGGTAATTGAGGGACAATAGTTAGCTTTGCGTTTGTTCATTGTCCGACTTTGTCCGTTTTCGGCCAATGAAATATATTTTTCGGTCAATAAGCCTCGTTTTGTTGCCGAAACGGTCAAAAGGCACAGGGTCGCTGGTTTGCTTTTAGTTTGCAGGCGAGCCGGCGCGCCCGCCGCCGCTGTACCTCAACCACCCCCAATTTGACCCAGAAAATCGGCATGTGTATAGACACAGTATGGGTACGGGAGGGGGGTATCCCCTAGGGTCGGGTGGCCAAACCGGGAATACGCGGAAGGAATCCGCTGAATGCCGAGATTGGGCGCGTGAGACAGTTTATCCATAGGGGGAGCGTATCATTGGTTTGAGCAGAAGGGGTGAATGGATGTTCGCGATATTGAATGGTTAGTCCGGTTGTATGGCGCGACGGTTGCTTTTGTACCCCTCACCCCCCAGCCCCCTCTCCCACAAAGGGGCGCGCGTAGACACAGCGCTTCGAGAAGGGGAGCCTCGCCATCTCCGAGAGAGTGGTGCTGATATGTCGACAGATTGAAGACTTCCCGTGTTGGTCGGCAGGAGATCACCGCGAAACCGGTGAGTTATGTCGCGATCGCGGGATAGCAATTCCGTCAGCGGGAGCTCAAGCACCGCCTGCCGCTCGCGCCGGCGCGCAGCACAAGACCAACTCCTTGGCCGCCCGCACCTCATCCAGCCGGCGCACGGGCGCAGTATGGGGCGCATTAAGCAGCAGCTCGGGATCACGGCGCGCTTCTTCAGCAATGCTCTCCATCGCCGCCACGAATTCGTCCAGATCAGCTTTGGTCTCGGTCTCGGTCGGCTCGATCAGCAGCGCTTCCGGCACGATCAGCGGGAAGTAGTTTGTGGGCGGGTGGAAGCCGTAATCCATCAGCCGCTTGGAAATATCGAGAGCGTGCACGTCCTCAGCGTCGGGGAAATGTCCCTCCAGCACGAATTCATGCCCGCAATAGCGCGGGTATGGCACGGTGTATGTCGCCATCAGCTTGGCGCGCAGGTAGTTGGCGTTGAGCACGGCATAGCGCGTCACGTCGCGGATGCCGCTATCGCCATAGACGCGGATGTAGGCGTAGGCGCGCAGGTGCATGCCGAAGTTGCCGTGGAAAGCCTTTAGACGGCCTATGCTCTTTTCCGGCATGACAAAGCCGTAAAGGGGTGGTTCATCTCCATCGCCCTCCCCCTCACGGGCGACCAGGTTGGTCGCCCCTACACCGACTTTATCCGTACGGGTGACCTGTAGGGGCGACATATTATGTCGCCCGCCCCCATCAATGTCCGCGTTCCCTTCCTCCACAATCTCGACGATCGGCCCCGGCAGGTAGGGCGCCAGCTTCTCGTTTACGCCGACAGCGCCGCTGCCCGGTCCCCCGCCGCCGTGGGGCGTGGAGAAAGTCTTGTGCAGGTTGTAGTGCATGACATCGAAGCCCAGCGCGCCCGGCTTGACGGCCGCCATCAGGGCATTCATATTGGCGCCGTCCATGTACATCAGTCCGCCCGCGTCATGCACGGTGGCGATCACCTCGAGGATTGTCGATTCGAACAAGCCCAAGGTGCTGGGCACGGTGATCATCATGCCGGCGATGCGGTCGCGCAACTCGCCTTCGCAGGCGGCGTGCAGGGCGACCATATCGACATTGCCCCGGTCGTCGGCGGGCAGCTCCAGCACATCCATGCCGGCCATGGTGACCGTCGCCGGATTGGTGCCGTGGGCGCTATTGGGCACAAGGATGAGATCGCGCTGGCGTTCGCCGCGGTCGATGTGGTATTGGCGGATCATGAGGATGCCGGCGAATTCGCCCTGGGCGCCAGCGGCAGGCGTCAAGCTGACAGCCGGGAATCCGCTGATCTCGCCCAGCCATGTCTGCAGCTCGTGCATCAGGAAGAGCGCCCCCTGCGAGCCGCTCTCGTCCGTCAACGGGTGCAATTGGGCAAAGCCGGGCAGACGCGCGGCATCCTCATTGATCTTGGGGTTGTATTTCATCGTGCAGGAACCAAGCGGGTACATGCCCTGGTCGATGGAGTAATTGAGTTTGCTCAATTTGACAAAGTGGCGCACCACCTGGACTTCGCCCACTTCGGGCAGCGCCAGCTCCTCGCGCATTAGCGCCGCCGGCAGCTCGACCTTGGGCACATCGCAATCGGGCAGGTTGACGCCCATGCGCCCCGGCGAGCCGATGTCGTAGATCAGTGGCTGCAATTGCTCTGCTTTCATCAACTTAACCCTCCCAGGATCTCGACCAGACGGTCGATTTCTTCCACCGCGTTCATCTCGGTGACGCAGAGCAGCATGCGGTCGTTCAGGTGGAAGTAGTGCGGTCCCAGGTCATAACCGCCGATGATGCCCTCAGCCAGCAGCGCTTCGTTGATCTCGGCAATCGGGCGCGGGCAGGCGACCACAAACTCGTTAAAGAAGGGCTTGCTCATATCGACGCTGTAGCCGTCGAGCCGGCTGATTTCGTTGGCGGCGTAATGCGCCTTGTGATAATTGAGCTCGCCCACATGGCGCAGGCCATTCTTGCCCATCAATGCCATATAGACCGATGCCGAGAGCGCCATCAGCCCCTGGTTGGTGCAGATATTGCTGCTGGCGCGCTCCCGCTTGATGTCTTGCTCGCGTGGGCGCAGGGTCATGACAAAGGCGCGTTTGCCATCGGCGTCAAGGGTCTCGCCGATGATGCGGCCCGCGATGCGGCGCACATATTTCTGTCTGATGGCGAAATAGCCCAGATATGGTCCGCCGAAGCCCAGCGGCACGCCCATTGGTTGCCCCTCGCCAACGACGATGTCGGCGCCCAACTCGCCCGGGCTCTTGAAGATTGACAGCGCCATCGGGTTGGCGACCACCACCAACAAAGCGCCAGCATCATGCACGGCGTCGGCAAGCGCCTTCAAGTCATCGATTTGGCCGAAGAAGTCGGGATACTGCACGGCGAGCATGGCGGTGTTTTCGTCGAGCATCTCCATCAGGTCGACGATCTCGCCGCGTCCGCGGTCGCCGATGATGCGGATGTCGCGGCCCTGGTGGTATGTGCGGACGACTTCGCGGTATTGCGGGTGGATGGCGTGGCTGAGGATGACCTTTTTGCGTCTGTGTCGCGCGACTTCAAGAGCGACGGTGACGGCTTCGGCGAGGCTGGTGGCGCCGTCATAATGGCTGGCGTTGGCGGCGTCCATGCCAGTGAGCGCGCACATCATGGATTGGTATTCGTAGGTCGCCTGCAGCGTGCCCTGCGAAATCTCCGGCTGATAGGGCGTATACGCGGTATAAAACTCGCCTCGCAGCAGGATATGGTTGACGACCGACGGAATGAAATGGTGATAGGCGCCGGCCCCGCGGAAGATGGCGAAGTCTTGCGCATGATCGTTCGCCTCGCTGATGGCCAGCATTTCGGCCGCCATCTCCATCTCGCTCATGGGCGGCGGCAAATCCAGCTTGGGGAAGCGATGCGTCGCCGGCACCGCATCAAACAGGACGTCAATGGAATCGACGCCGATTGCCCCCAGCATCTGCTGCGTTTCGTTTGCCGTATGCGGTATGTAACTCACTTTTTGTTGATCCTCTCTCGTGCCTATCGGGCGGCTGAAAGCGGGTCGCCGCGCCAAGTCCCGTCCGGCAGCAGCATAGCCGTCCGCGCAGGTTTAGCGGCTGTCGCAATATGCGTCATAGCCGGCCGCGTCCATTAATCCTGACAGCGGCGCCAAGTCGCTCGTTTTGACCTTTACCATCCAGCCGGCGCCAAAGGGATCGGCGTTCACCGTCTCGGGCGAGTCCTCAAGCGCGGAATTAACTTCAACGATCTCGCCGGCGACGGCGCTATATAATTCGGAAGCCGCCTTCACCGATTCGACTTCTCCGAAGGAATCGCCGGCGTCCACATCGTCGCCCGCGTCTCTGAACTCAACATAAACAATGTCATTCAACTGATCCTGCGCATAATCTGTGATGCCAATCATCACCACACCGCCGTCCACGGCAAACCACTCATCGGTCTCCGCATATCTTAAGTTCGCCGGTGTTTTCCAGTCCCCCATCGTTACCCTCCTCAAGCGTTTGCAATAAAAAAGGGCGCAACTCATGCCGAGAATGCGCCCTGTCGGTCTGCCTGACCTTCAGAGTGTCTTGCCCCTGGAATCCTTTTGCCTGAGAGTTTCACGCAAGTTGGCTTACTTGTCGCTTGCCCCTTCGGCGTCCTGTTCGTCGACAGAATCTCTCTTCCAGCAGCAGCATCATTCTAGCGACTTTCCCGCTCGACCGCAACTCGCGCCTTCGCGATTCCCGGGTACGCGCGTCAGAGGATTCGACTACAGCAGGCGACCCACTGCTGCTAAAATCAAGTCACGGTGAAGGCGACGCAAAGATATGGGAATTGAAGGGTGAAAAGGGAGAGAAAATCGGCATTTGTCCCGAATGCGCTTTATGGCACGATCGCTGGCTTGTTGATCGGCATATCGGCCTTGGCGATTTACCTCGTCCAGAATCGACTGCGGGCGCCATCGGCGGTTGACGTCGGTCACTTTCACGTTCAGGGCGACGAACAGTTCGACGGCGCGATCCGGATAGGGCGGACAATCTTCGTGTCCGGCCTTCCGCTCATCACGCAGGATGGCGACAAAGCCAACTTAAACGATATGGGCGGAAGACCCGTGCTGCTGACATTTGGCTTCACCAACTGTCCCGATATCTGTCCATTGACCCTAAGCGACTTCCAGCAAATCCAGAATTTGCTCGGCGATCAAGCGGACGAAGTGGCTTTTGTATTTGTTAGCGTCGATGGCAGCCGCGACAGTCCGGCAGCCCTTCGCAGCTATTTCGCGCGCCGAGAACTGGAGGGAATCACCGCCTTGACCGGCGCCGAAGAAACGGTGCGAGCGTTCGGGGCGCCATTGGGCCTCTCGTTTGAAGTGAGTGGCGATGCTTCAACGGGCGCCTATTCGGTGAACCACAGCGCCGGTTCGTACTTGCTTGATGCCAGCGGACGCTGGATTATGCGTTTCCAATTCGGACTGCCGCCCGACCGGATTGCCGCTGAACTGCGTAGGCTTTTGAAGTGAATAAACGCGATCGTCAACGATTGATGTAGGTTCGCGGAACGCGTGGCGCGATCGAGGTGACGACCTCATAATTGTTGCTTTGGAGCCAGGTCGCGATTTCGTCCGCGCTGATGCAGTCGTCGCCCTGCCGTCCCATCAGCACGACTTCATCGCCGACCGCGACTTTGGGGACATGGCTGACGTTGATCGTGATCTTCTCCATGCTGACCCGTCCAACGAGCGGCGCCCGCCGTCCGTGAATCAGGACCTCGCGCCAACTGTAAGGCGTTCGGCGCAAACCATCAGCGTAGCCAACCGGCGCTACGGCAATTGTTTCTTGGCTGCGCGTCCGATAAGCATTGCCATATCCCACCGGCGAATCTGGCGGCAGGGTCTTCACCTGCGCGATCTGGGTCTTCCAAGCCATCACCGGCCGGATGTGCTGGGCGAAGCCACTGTCCGGCATCGGCTCCAGCCCGTAGAGCAGCACGCCGGGCCTGACGACATCAAAATAGCTGTCGCCGCCGTTGAGCAGGGCTGCGGAATTGGCGGCGTGAATATACTTGACGCGAATCCCAGCACTGCGCAATTGGGACTGAACGCTCTTGAAGGTCTTCAACTGCTCCAGCATGTACGGCGGGTCATCGTCAGCGGTGGCAAAATGCGTATAGACGCCTTCGAGTCTGATAGCGGGCGCGTCCTGCAATTGACGGCAGACGTCGCGCATCGCCTGCGGCGGAACGCCAAGCCGCCCCATGCCGGTATCGACCTTGACATGGACCCTGAGCGGAAAACTCGCGCTGACTGTGGCTGCAATGCAGCGCTCGACAGAGGCTTCGTCGAAGACCGTTATGCTCAGGTCATGCTCAATCGCGGTTGGAATCGCTTCAGCTGGCACATAACTCAACATCAGTATTGGCGCGTCAATATGTGCTTCGCGCAATTCCATCGCCTCGGCAAAGTTGGCGACCGCCAGCAAATCGGCGCCGTTTTGCAGCGCCGCGCGCGCCACTTCCGCCGCGCCGTGTCCATAGGCGTTCGCCTTCAATACCGCCATCAGCGCCACATTTCCGCCAACCCGCGCTTTGATCCAGCGAATGTTAAAAGCGAGCGCGCCCAGGTCGATTGTTACGCGACTGGGAAAAGCCGCCGCCCGTCCATTCACAAGCTGCTCGGTCAATGGCGAACGCGCGTATGCCATTGCTAATCCGGGATCACTATCCACCTTCTGCCTGCCTGAGCTGGATACGCATCATCATTCAGCTAGCATTGCGTTACGCAAGCAGTATAGCAGCCGCCGCGAATGACCGCGCTTAAATCCAGGAGAGGTTGCCGGACATCAAGACTGGCCTCGATTGGCAATGCTTCGGACACTGCCTTTTCCAACCCCACCCCCGGCCTCTCCCCAAGGTATTACTGAGGACAGGACAGTTTATCTCCGAGCAATATATTGTCGAATATCCTGTACCGTTCTGGCCTTTTTCGGGCGACCTGATAGGTCGCCCCTACAGCATTCGCCAGATTTGATGCTTGTGTTGGCTTCCGCAGCGCTTTCATTTATCGTCTGTTCTAACCTGTCCTGTCCTCAGAATGCATTAAGGAGGGTAGCTTAGCTTTGGCGACCGTGTGTCATCGCAGGCATTCCTCATCCACCAAAATCACCACTCCCCAGCCGACAGGGCACAGATGAGCTTCACTTAGCCCTGTGATATAATTTCCGCGGTCGAAAGCTCTCGCAGCGGGCGCGCAGGAAAGTTGACATGGCACTCGAGCATAGGCCGCTCCGGCATCGCCGGGCGACCACGCCAGCCCAACGGGAATTGCCATGAGTTTTGATTTCGAGGTCGTCGCCAGGGATGGCAAGGCGCGAGCGGGGATACTGCGCACCCCGCACGGCGATATTCCCACGCCGGTATTCGCGCCCGTAGGCACTGCCGGAACCGTCAAAGCCGTGCCACCGCGAGACCTGCGCGCCCTTGATGTCCATCTCATTCTCTCCAATACCTATCACCTGTACCTAAGGCCCGGCGATGAGCTCGTGCGGGATATGGGTGGTTTGCACCATTTCATGAATTGGGACGGTCCCATCTTGACTGATTCGGGCGGCTTTCAGGTCTTCAGTTTGAGCGAGATCAACGAGATCGACGACGACGGCGTCACCTTCCGCAGTCACCTGGACGGCAGCATGAAGCGGCTTGACCCGGCGATCTCAATGGGAATCCAGCAGAATCTTGGCGCCGATATCATCATGGCTTTTGATCAATGTCCGGCGCCCAATGATCGAGAAGAAGTCAGCACCGCCGTGGAGCGCAGTCAACGCTGGCTGAGGCAATGCCGCGAGGCGCATCCCGACGATGACGAGCAAGCCCTATTCGGCATCGTACAGGGCGGCGTCTTTCCTGATCTTAGAGAGAAATCAGCCCGGTTTGTATCGGACATGGACTTGAAAGGCATTGCTATCGGCGGGCTTGCCGTCGGCGAAACCAAAGCGGAAATGGCCGCAACGCTGGATCATACGCTGCCGGGCCTGCCGGACAACGTGCCGCGCTATCTGATGGGCGTCGGCGAGCCAGATGATCTGGTTGAAGGCATCCTGCGCGGGGTGGATATTTTCGATTGCGTGATCCCGACGCGGCTCGCCCGGCATGGCGCCGCTTTCACCCACGACGGTCGCATCAACTTGAGAAACGCCCGCTTCAAGCGCGACGAAACGCCGATAGACACGCGTCTTGACAACTACGCCAGCCAGTTTTCGCGCGCCTACCTGCGGCATCTGGTGGTCGCGAAAGAACTGCTGGCGCATTATCTGCTCAGCCTGCACAACATCGACTTTCTTGCGCGCCACGTGGCGAATATGCGCCGAGCTATCATCGAAGGCAAGCTGCAACAATACGCCTCGCAATTCTTGACGCGCTTCATGCAGTGCGATGGGACCCCCTAGCTAGCGCCTTTGCCAAAAAATACGGCGCTTCCCAGAAGCTCATCCGTGTTCGTTGAGGACGACATTGGCGAATAAATCGTCTTCGTCAACGCGGTCGCGCTCCGGCGCCGGATAAACGCGCGTAAAGCCTTGCTTGCGATAAAGGACGCGCCGCAGCAATCGCGACGTCCGCGTTATCCGACCGCCGCCCTGGCTGGCGTGGCAGCGGCTCGCCTTTTCCCAAATATCAAGATAAGAGCCAATCGAAATGCGGGCATGGACGGGCTCGATGTGGTTCAGGGATTTCAGCGTATCGACGTCCTGGTTGATGCCCATCCGGCGCGGGTCTCGCCCGTTCAGCCGCGCCTTCCATATGCGCATCCGCAGCGAAATCTTGGGATAGGCGGCGTAATACAACCGCTGCGGCGCGTAAGATTTCGAGCATTCGGCCTCGTCTCGCAGGCACTCAAACGCGCTCGCCGTCGCCCGCTGAATCGCAATGTGGTCAGGATGACCGTAGCCGCCATATCGATTGAAGGTGATGACGACCTGCGGCTTGACACCCCGCATAACCTCCAGGACATCAGCGACGACGCGCTCCGGCTGATGCTGCCAGCGGTAGGCCAGGCATTCCGGATGGCTCGCGGTTTCACTGCCCAGCATGCCGCTATCGCGATAGCCCAACATGAAGACATCTTTGAATTTCAGGTACTGCCGCGCGCAGGCCAGTTCGCTCAGGCGCAGTTCCGCCACCGTCGCGTATTTGCCCCGCAGCTGTTCGGGAACATGACCGACATCACCATTGGTCGCGCAGATCAAATAGACTTCGACCCCGTCGTCAATCCACTTGGGAATGGCGGCGCCCAAACCGAAACTCTCATCGTCCGGATGGGCATAACTGATCAGCAGGCGGCGCTTTTCCATTGATTATCCGACTTAGGCAAAGGCTAAGATACGATTCTCCTATTATACTGACTGCGTACTGTCGAAGTCAGCGGCACATGTCTATACTTTTGCCGGCGATCAATCAGGAGCGAGGAAACCAGCATTGACGCGTCAAATGACACCTTTGAATGGGCTTTGTATTTGCGCGCTCGTCTTATGGCTGGCTATTTGGCCGCTCGCAATCGCCGGGCAAGAGGAACCGGCGTCGCCTACAGCCGAGCCGAACTTGCGACCTGCCGCCACCGCTACGCCTGATACTTCATTGAAAGGACCGCAACTGATTGCTACGGTCGTGTCTGATATCTACGCGCCCCAGCATATTGAAGATGTGGGACCGGCAAGCTACCCAAGCGGCATCAATCCGCTGACTGGCCTGCCCTATCCAAACGAAGAGGCGAGCATGCGACGCAATCTCATCGTCAAGGTGTCCAACTGGCCGCCCCGGGTTCGCCCGCAGCACGCGATCAACCAAGCCGATCTCGTCTTTGAAATGGAATCGGAAGGCGGCGTCACGCGATTCGCCGCGATTTTCCGCAGCAAGGCCCCGGAAAAGGTCGGGTCCGTGCGCAGCGCGCGCCTGGTCGATATGGAATTGCTCAATATGTACGCCGCCTTGCTCGCCTATTCCGGCACCAGCGGACCGGTGCGAGAGATTTACCGAGAGCGCATCAACCGTTTCTTGCTTCTCTCGCCATCGCTGGGCGACAATTGCGAAGAAGCGGGCTTTTGCCGCGACGAATCCTTGGGCGACCGCGGTTACGAGCACACGCTCTTCGGCAATACAAGCCAGATGTGGCAAACCGCCAGCCGGCGCGATGTCAATATCGGGTTTCGCGCCCTTGGTTTCGCCTTCGGTTTGCAGCCCGATGGCGGCGGGAGCGATGTCAAGGATATCTATATCAATTGGTACAACCGGACAAACACGCGCTGGCAATACGACAGCGACAGCCGGCGATACCTGCGCTACGCCGACGGCGCGCCGCATTACGATGCCGCGGATGACAAGCAGCTCTGGGCGGACAATCTGGTCATGTTGCAAGTCGCCCACCATCGCCGTCCCGATCTATTTGAGCCCGGCGCTATAAACGAATCTTATGAAGTCGCACTTTGGGGGCGAGGTCCTGCTTACGTCATGCGCGATGGACAGTTCTACCAGGGCTATTGGAGCCGCCTGACCCACAATCGAGGCGCGGCTCTCTCGTTGAACCATAGCGACGGCAGGCCGATCATGCTGAAGCCGGGGCGGACATGGGTCACGGTAATGCGTTCTCTCGATGGCGTCGAATTGAGCGATGTTCGGGTTGATATGAGGGCTGCGGCAAGCGCGGAAGACCAAGCGGAAGAATGAGATGCTGATGACTTTCACCTGGCAGCGGCATTCCATGAACTTGGCTCCAGACGGTTGAGGGCGAAGGCAAAGTGTTGCGGCGCGTTACACGAGGGTGCTTTGTCCTGGGCATATCGCTGGCGATACTGGCGATTGGATTGCTGGCGGCGATATTGCTCGCTACAGACGGTCAAATATACGACACCGTGCGGATGGGCATTCTGCGCTTCCAGTTGCGCAATCGCACGTCAGAATTGAACGCGCCCGCCGGCAGCGTCGCGAAGCCGGTCCGATTTCATGTTCCGGTTGGAGCCGGCGCCAGCGCCATTTCCAAGGCGCTCGCCGACGCCAGTCTCATTCGCGACGCCGACCTGTTCCTGGATTACGCTCGGCTGGAAGGCTACGACCGGCGATTCGAAGCGGGCGTCTACTTCCTCAATCAAACGCAGTCCATTCGACAAATCGCCGAAATCTTGACGGACTCCAGCAAGAGCTTCATCGCCTTCCGCACACCGGAAGGGGCGCGCATTGAAGAATTGGCGGAGCTGATCGACCGGAACGGCCTCTTCGGCTTCAATGGCGCTGACTTCCTGCCCCTGGTCGATGAAGGCACGCCGATACCCGCGGACTTCGCCGACTGGGCCGGTATCCCGGCCGGCGCCTCGCTGGAAGGTTTCATGTTCCCCGATACCTATCAACTGCCGCCGGACATCTCGGCAGCAGGCTTGCGCGATATGCTGCTGCGCACGTTTCAAGATCGCGTCAGCAGTGCCTTGCGCAAAGAAGCGCTGGCGCAGAATCTCACGCTGCATCAAGCCGTCACGCTGGGGTCCATCATCGAGCGGGAAGCGGTCTGGCGCGACGAGCACCCCATGATCGCGGGCGTGTACCGTAATCGACTGGACATCGGCATGAAGCTGGAAGCCGATCCCACTGTGCAATATGGCATTCAAGGGGCGCGCGGTCCTTGGTGGCCCCAGATTACCCGCGCCGATTACTATGACGTTCAGTCCCCCTACAACACTTATCTGCACCACGGCTTCCCGCCGGGTCCAATTGCCAGCCCCGGGCTGTCGGCGATAGAAGCGGCTGTCTTCCCGGCCGTGTCCGGCTTTTATTATTTCCGCGCCGCCTGCGACAACTCGCATTACCACAATTTCGCGGTCACCTTTGAAGAGCACGTCGCCAATGGCTGCTGACCGGGGGACTTGCCAATGCCTCCGCGCGACTACAATCTTTCTTTTGCTGCTGGCTCATGCGCTAACAGCCTGCGGCGCGTCAAATCCTGAACTGCCTGGCAAAATCGCCTTGCTGGCGCCCTTTGAAGGCGAATATCGCGAAATCGGCTACAACGCACTTTACGCGGTTCGGCTGGCTTTAGGCGACGCCAAGCCGCATGATGTTCAACTTCTTGCAGTTGACGATGGCGGTACGCGGGCAACCGCCGTCGCGCGTGTTAGAGCGCTCAATCTCGATCCGGCGGTCTTGGCAATCATCGCCCTGGGGCCAAACGCAACACACGCGACCGTGCAAAAGGCGAACGACAAAGCGCTGATATTAATCGGCAATTGGGGGCAGGACCGCGCCGATGAGGACAGTCTCTTCGCTGCCAATGCGCAGCGGGCGAAGGCGCGGGGACGCGGCGATCTCGATCTGCTTATTCAAACGCGCAAGGTAGCGGACGCTTCCGAGTCGATGAGCTTCGTCAGCAGCGGATCGCCACCCGATGCAAGCTTTCGCGAGCGATACCTAAACAGCGCGATGTATGCGCCGGCGCCCAATTGGCTGGCAACGCTGACCTACGATATCGCCCAACTGGCGCTAGCGGCATTGACGGATGGCCGCGCGATCAGCACAGCGGAACACCGCGGCCTCAACGGGCTCATTCGCTTTGAAGACGGCTATTGGGCCGATGCCCCGCTCAACCGTTACCGCCTGGAGGGCGACCAACTCGTCCTTGATGCGGGTTAGAGCTCGCGGCCATCAATGACGCCATGAAACAGCGGCAATGAATCGACTGGACCCGGGCTGTATGCGACCGCATCGCCCAATTCCGCAAGTGCCGCTTGTAAACTGATCTCATCGTTGGCGTGAATTGTCATCAGCAGGTCGCCGGAGGTCACGGCGTCGCCAACATTGCAGTGCGCCTCAATGCCGACCGCGTGATCAATCAGGTCGTCTTTGGTCCGCCGGCCGGCGCCGAGCGTCAATGTCGCCCAGGCGATTTGGTCGGCGTAAATGGCGGCGATATAGCCGCTTTCGCGCGCGTGCAAGTTGTAGCGAAGCTTCGCCTGCGGCAGCTTGCGCGGGTCCTCCATCTGCGAGACATCGCCTCCCTGCGCCCCCACCATGCGGCAAAGATCTTCGAAAGCGGCGCCCGCTTTCAATACGCGATCGGCTTCCGCCCGCGCTTCCGCCAGCACCGCCCAGCGCTCTCCTCGCCCAGCCAGGCGCAGCATGTGCGCGGCGACTTCGACGCAATGCTGATGAAAATCGGCCGGCCCCTCGCCCCGCAGCGTCCTGACCGCTTCCGCCACTTCCAGCGCATTGCCGACCGCCACGCCAAGCGGCTGATTCACATCCGATAGCAGCGCGACCATATCGCGCCCGGCGTCGACGCCGATCTGCACCATCGTGCTCGCTAGCGCCCGCGCTTCTTCCAGCGTCTTCATGAAGGCGCCGCGACCCAGCTTGACATCCAATACGATGCCGCTCGCCCCGGCCGCCAGCTTCTTGCTCATGATGCTGCTGGCGATTAGCGGTCGGCTGGCCACCGTGCCCGTGACATCCCGCAACGCGTAAATCAGCCCATCGGCCGGCGCCAGGGACTGGCTTTGCCCAGCGATCACGATGCCGACCTCGCGCGCATTTCGCCGGAACTCTGCATCAGACAAGTTGACATCGAAACCGCTGATCGACTCCAGCTTGTCCAATGTGCCGCCGGTGGGACCCAATCCGCGCCCGCTCATCTTGGCGATCGGCACGCCAAAAGACGCCACCAATGGCAGCACGACCAGGCTGGTCTTGTCGCCGACGCCGCCCGAAGAATGCTTGTCCACCGCATAGGCGCAGATATCTGACAGATCGAGCATCTCGCCCGACTGCGCCATCGCCATCGTCAGATTCACCGTTTCGGCGCGGTTCATGCTCCGGAAGTAAATCGCCATAAGCAGCGCCGCCATCTGGTAGTCGGGGATGTCTCCCGCCGTGCAGCCCTTGATGAAGAAGCGAATCTCACTCTCGGTCAGCGCATGACCATCGCGCTTTCTCTCAATGACTTCATCCATTCGCATAAGCGCTCAACTCCTCGCCTGTCTATCTGTGAAAGCGACTCGACTCGCGTCCATACAGTATAAAGCAAGCGCCAAAGGTAAATCAGATGTAAAGTTGGGCTGGCAAACCCGCAACACAATTGACTACTGGTAAAATGCTTTGTAGGATTCAAGTATCGGCTCAGGACGGTTTCCAGCGCCGGTGATGGCTTTCTCAGGAATCAAGTAGTGGACAAGGATCTAGACGTGGCGCAGAAAATCAAAAGCGCGCCCCAGCGCAACAAGCTCATCCTGGGCGCAATCATCATTGTCGCGGTCGCGGTTGCCGCGATTCTGGTGGTTTTATCCAGCCAGAGCTCGACTAGCGACGGGGCAAAAGATTATTCACAGATTCCGCAGGGCCGGCGCGACGATGGCGGCTTTGTTCTGGGTGATCCGGCCGCGCCGATCACCATTGTTGCCTTCGAAGACTTCCTATGCAGCCATTGCCAGCGCTACAAATCAACCGTGGACGAGCTCATCAGCCAGTATGTCGCGAAGGGTATGGCGCGCTTCGAGTATCGCTTTACGCCCGTTGTCGATCCAGCCTATTCAAGGCTCAGCGCGCAGCTCGCCGAGTGTGCCGATACCTTGCGTCCCGGTTCCTTTTGGAATGCGCATGACCGGCTCTTCGAATTGGCCAGCGCCCGCCGCTTCAACGACAGTTCGGCGCGCAGTTTCGCTGAAATGATGGATATGCCCTATGCCGACCTGCTCGAATGCACGCGCGACGCGACGCAGGTTGATATCGACACGCAGTACGCCACGCGGCTGGAAGTCAGGGGCACGCCGACGGTCTTCTATCAGATCGGCGATAGCATGCCGCAGCTCACGCCCTTTAGCAATCAGCCGAATATTGAACAGCTGGGCACCTTGATCGCGCAGTTCAACTAGCGGCGGCGCCCGTCGGCGGCATGTCACTTCCATCCTATTACGATCCAAGCCACGTCGGCGCTCTCTTCGCGCCGGACATTCAGGCGGCGGTTGATGCCGGGCTGGCGCTGAATCTGCCGGCGGCCAGCAAGGACGACCCACGCGTGGCGCTGGTGTTGGTCGATATGCAGATCGACTTCATTCATCACGATGGCGCTCTCTCGGTGCCCGGCGCCGTGGAAGACTGCCGCCGCATAGTCGAGTGGATTTATCGGCACGTCGGCCGGATCAGCAAGATTTTTCTCTCGCTGGACAGCCACTATCCCTTGCAGATTTTCTTTTCGACCTGGTGGCGCGCTGCCGCCAAGGGTCATCCGCCGGCGAACACAGTCATTAGCGCGGACGCGGTGAAGGCGAGAACATGGCAGCCGCTCTATGAGACAGAATGGTCCAAGCGCTACGTCAGGCTGTTAGAAACGCGGCACAAGAAGCAATTGATGATTTGGCCCTTCCATACGATGGTGGGCACTGTCGGTCACAATTTGTCGCCTTCGCTTTATGAGGCGATTTGCTACCACGCGGCGGCGCGACAAAGCCAGCCACTGAAGCTGAGCAAGGGTTCCATCCCGCAGACGGAGCACTATTCCATTTTGGAGCCCGAAGTCAAAGTCGCCGATCACCCGCAAGGCGGCTTGAATCGCGCTCTCTTGAGAGAGCTGAATGAATTCGATCTGGTCTATCTCGCGGGCCAAGCCAAGAGCCATTGCGTCCTGGAGACGGTAAACTCCATCATGCGCGCGCTGGCGGGACGTCCCGAGCGCATTCAAGGGCTGCGGGTCCTGGAAGATGGCATGTCCTCAGTGGTGGTTCCCGGCATTGATTTCGACGCCATGGCCGATGCCGTCTTCCAGCAACATCGCGACAATGGCTTGACCTTCACCAGGACGTCCCAGGCGATAGGATAAAGCGGATGCGCACAGTTGAATGGCAAGACGGCGCCCTCAAGATGATTGACCAGCGCGCTCTGCCCTGGAAGCTGGAATTCGTCCGTTTGGAAAGCGTCGAAGCAGTCGCCGAAAGCATAAGCGACATGACCGTTCGTGGCGCGCCGGCGATTGGCGCGGCGGCCGCTTTTGGATTGGCGCTGGCAGCGCGACAGAGCGAAGCCGCTACCATCGACGCGCTGATCGCGGACCTGCGCAGGTCTGGCGACCTGTTGAAAGCCGCCCGACCGACGGCGGTCAATCTGGCTTGGGCGGTGGACAAACTGTTGGGTATCGCGACCAGCGGCGAATTCAAGAATCCGGATGACCTGCGCGAAATCCTGCTGGCGGCGGCGCAGAAGATCGCCGATGACGACGTCGCCATCAACAGCCGAATGGGCGCGCATGGACAGGCGCTGATCAATAACAGCGCGACAGTCTTGCATCATTGCAATACCGGCGCGCTCGCCACCGTTGATTACGGTACGGCTTTGGGTGTGATACGCGCCGCCTTTGAGGCTGGGAAGCAAATTCACGTCTTGCTGGATGAGACGCGCCCGCGCTTGCAAGGCTCGCGGCTCAGCGCCTGGGAGCTGGAACGGCTGGGCGTCAGCTACGACATTATCCCCGATACCGCCGCCGGCTTTTATATGGGCAAGGGCGAGGTCGATATCATCCTCGTCGGCGCCGACCGCATCGCGGCCAACGGCGACTTCGCCAACAAGATTGGCACCTATCAGCTGGCGATCATGGCGCAGGCTCACGGCATCCCCTTTTATACGGTGGCGCCCACCTCAACCATCGATCTCAGCCTCAACGCTGGCGAACAGATTCCGATAGAGCAGCGCGATCCGGCTGAAGTGACCACGCCCTACGGCAATAGAATTGTTCCCGCTCACTTCAAGGCGCGCAATCCGGCCTTCGATGTCACACCCCACCGCTACCTTAGCGGCATCGTAACCGAATACGGCATCGCCAGGCCACCCTACGTTGAGAGCTTGCGGCGGGCTGTCGCCGGCGATAAGTTGTAGCACTGTTTTCGACGGGACTGGCAGGTTTCGCGAGATCAGCAAAGTTCGCTGAGATCGACCCGTTCCAAATCGGGGTTGTCGCCGGGGCGGCGCCCGACTTTGGGCATATCGACCCATTCGCCAGCGACTTTCACGCGGACGATATCCATCGTGAAATCGGCGTTGCTGCGACGATCATTGCTCAAGAATGCCGAGCCGATGCCATAACTATCGACCGGCGCGCCCTCACGCTCGAAGCGCGCCACGCGCTCCATATTGAATCCGCCAGAAACGACGATCTTGGCGCCGCGGCAGAAGTCACGGGCGACCGACTCCAGTTCGCGTGGGACGCCCCAACTCTCCCAGGCACTGTTCAGCGCCTCTCGCACCGTGAAGACCAGTTGCGGGCTGACGCCTCTCTCCGCCTCCGCGGGCAGGGAGCGGTCGCGCAAGGTCGCGCTGGTATCCAGCCTGACGCCGTTCAGCCGCCAGCGCGCCAAGCCATCGCCATCGTCCGCTTGATAAGCGGCGGCGTAATGCGGCCAAAAGGCGGCCAGAGTCGCGCGGCTGTCGGCGACCACGTCATTGTTGAAGTCCGCCAGCAAAATGCGCGGCGTATCCAGCGGAATATGGCGCGCGAACTGCACCATCGTCTCGGCGCTATCGGCCAGAAAACAGGCGATCATCGCATGTGGAATTGTGCCGACGCCGGCGCCACCCCACAACGACGCTTGGGCATCCGTGCTCGCCAGCGGAGCCAGTTCAATGCCGGTATCGCGATGAAAGCGCCGCAGCGCCAGCCAATAGGCATAGCCGTCAATCGCTTGCGCTTCCGGCAGGTCAAAACGCGCCGGGAAAAACAGCACCGATTTGCCGGCCGCCGCCTGCAAGACCTCATAGACATTGGTGGCGATCCTGCTGGCGCGTGACAGCACGCCCAGGATAGACGTCTCGAGTACGGCAAAATCGCTATATGATCCGCGGATTTCAATGACGGTCGACACCTGCTGCGGGTCGCCATCGTAGTAGGTCAGCGCGCCATCTTGCACAGCCCTGACTTCCAGGGCCCGCCAGGTTTCCACCCAGTTCTCGTCTTCAGCAAAGTAGCCGGTCGCGCAGCGCAATTGCGCCAGCGCATGATCCACCCCGGCAATCAGCGCCATTGGCGACCGGCGATTGAAAATCTGCGCTTCCACCTCGATTTCGCCAAGGTCCAGCATATCCGCGCCAGCGATGTCGCGCGGGTTCGCCCCGCGATAACGGTAACCTTCGTCGGCCAGCGCCGAGAGCATCAGGCGGCTGTTGGCGAAGTAGCGGTCGGCGTAATAGCCGCGGCGCAAATCCTCCACCGGCAAATTGAAAACTCTCGCTTTAAGCCGTTTCCGATCAAAAATCGACAATTCTCGCGCTCCCCAATTTGCGCGCTGTCCAAGTTTCAAATCACAGGGCGCTCGGCGGCAGCGTTGAGGCAAGCCGCGCTCAAACAGATTATCAAGCTATATCCTTGCATAAACGGGGTGATTGACAAATGGAGAGTATATCACCAGCAATGCCGTTCATCGCGCAAGCGCGAGAATTCGCCCCGCCAGCTTGCGAAGCGCGGAATCTTCCGTACCCCGACGCAATCTATTGCGCTATACTGCCCGCTTGTGCCATGAACTTGACAGTGGATCGCAACGATGGAAATCCTCGTAACCGGGTCTATCGCCTACGATTATTTGATGCGCTTCCCCGGCAGCTTTCAACAGCACTTCATTCCCGATGAGCTGCATAACATGAGCCTCAGTTTCCTGGTGGACGACATGACCAAACACTGGGGTGGCGTCGCCGCCAACATCGCCTTCACTTTGGCGAGATTCGGCCTGCGCCCCAAGCTAATGGGCACGGTCGGGCGCGACTTCGGCGATTATCGGCGCTGGCTGGAGGGCAGCGGCGTCGATTGCAGCACCGTGATCCAGATTGATGAACTGTTCACCGCTTCATTCTTTGCCAACACGGATAATGACAATAACCAGCTTGCCTTTTTCTATGGCGGCGCGATGAACCTGGCGCGAGATTATCGTATCGCTGATGTCCTCGGCCAGAAGCCCGATATAGTCGTCATTTCGCCAAATGATCCGGTCGCCATGGTCAGCTTGTGCGACGAATGCCGGGGGAGCGGCGTCCGATTCATCTATGACCCGGGACAGCAGGTCGCGCGCTTGAGTGGCGAGGAACTTCGACGCGGGGTCAAGGGCGCCTTCATGGTCGTGGTCAATATCTATGAAGCGAGCGTCATCTATGAGAAGACCGGGCTGACACTCGCGGACCTGCGCAATCTGGCCGAGATCGTCGTGATCACCGAAAGTGAAAAGGGATCCAAGATTTATCGGGCAGACGACGCCATTGAAGTCGAGGCTTTCCCGCCGACGCAAATCGCCGATCCCACGGGCGCCGGCGACGCTTATCGCGCTGGCTTCATTCTCGGGCTGAGCAAGAACCTGCCCCTCAATCGCTGCGCCCAGATCGGCGCATTGAGCGCGACCTACGCCCTGGAAGTCGTGGGCACCCAGAATCACAAATTCACCTTGGCGGCTTTCGTCGAGCGCTTCCGCAAATTTGTCGATGACGATGGACTGCTGGATTGTCTGCTCGGCGCGAATTAATCCAACTGCATATACGCGGGAGTGGTGAATTTCAAGGATGTATGAATTGCATGGGGAAAGCCTTGTACTTGGGATACTGCTGAAGATATAACTGCCGCCGATTCCAGGCATAGACAAAAAGTTTCACGTTCCGTCGAAGCGCCTCGGCACAACGAGAAAAGCAACGGGAACGCCGATGCAAGCGCGCCAAATAATGACGCAACTCCGCATTCATACCCTCCACTCGGTAGGTTTCGCTCTTATTTGGCATCGGAGTATGCTTTCCGGGGTAATAGAGCAATTTCTTATAGGAAGCCATCAAGTCGCTGTAGTACCAATGCGCTCGCGGACTTTGATCCACCAGTTTTTGCAATGTATCCTCGTCCCGTCGCTGGCTCACCAGAAAACCGACAATACAACTGCTAGCCCGGTCAACGAAAGTACTTATGTACCATCTGTTTTTTTCGTTGGACAAAGGTATGCAACTCATCCATTTCAACAATATGCAACGGAGTTTCTTGCGGTGTTGGGGCAGGCGCCAGTTGATCGGCATGCGCTTTAACCCAATTCATCACGGTGACATGATGAACACCCAAATGACGCGCTATCCAGCGATAACTGGCGCCATCAACATACCATCGCAGAGCTTGCTGCCGCATGGCATCGCCGTAGAGACGCGCCGGCTGTGGAGTATAACGGCGCTTGCAGATGTTACAACGATAACGCTGGCTGCCAGAACGATTGAAGCCAGCTTTGACTTGCCTTTGTGTATCGTGACATTCTGGACAAGTATTCATAACCGCAGTCTATCATAACCGCCTATTCACCACTCCCTATACGCTTGCTCAGCGACAGAATTCAGGCATTGTGCTAGAATGCGCATGTTTTGGCGCGAGCGCCCTGGCTAGGGGAGAAACCCAGGAGAGACCATGCCGATCGCAAATGACATCAAGGACATTGAACTGGCAACCGGCGGCCGCTACCGCATCGATTGGGCGGGGCGGGAGATGCCAGTGCTCAAACAGATTCGCGAGCGCTTCGCCCGGGAAAAGCCGCTGGAAGGTCTGCGCGTGTCCGCCTGCCTCCACGTGACAACGGAAACAGCCAATCTTATGCAGACGCTGCAAGCGGGCGGCGCCGATGTCGTGCTCACCGCTTCCAATCCGCTGTCGACGCAAGACGACGTGGCGGCGTCGCTGGTGGCGAATGACGAGATTCCGGTTTACGCCATCAAGGGCGAAGACAACGAGACCTATTATCGGCATATCCATGCGGCGCTCGATCACAAGCCACATATCACAATGGACGACGGCGCCGACCTCGTCGGCACGATCCACAAGGATCGGCGCGAGGCGCTGGACCAAATCGTAGGCGGCACCGAAGAAACCACCACCGGCGTCATTCGCTTGCGCGCGATGGCACAAGATGGCGCCCTGCAATTTCCCGTGATCGCCGTCAACGACAGCGCCACCAAACACCTCTTTGACAATCGCTACGGCACGGGCCAAAGCACGATCGATGGCATCATCCGCGCGACCAACATACTCCTGGCCGGGCGGGTGGTCGTCGTGGCCGGTTATGGCTGGTGCAGCCGCGGCATCGCCATGCGCGCCGCCGGCTTGGGCGCCAATGTCATCGTCACGGAAGTCAATTCGCTGCGCGCGCTCGAAGCAGTCATGGACGGCTACCGCGTGATGCCCATGCTTGAAGCGGCGAAACTGGGAGATATCATCGTCACCGCCACCGGCGACCTCAGCGTGATTGACAGGCGGCACTTCGACGTCATGAAAGACGGCGCTATTGTATGCAACAGCGGTCATTTCAATGTCGAAATCAATCTTGACGCCCTCGCGGAAATGTCCGACGGTCCGGCGACCCTGGTCCGCCCATTTGTGGAAGAATACCGGATTGGCGGTCGTTCAATCTATGTGCTGGGCGAAGGGCGACTGATAAACCTGGCCGCCGCCGAAGGACACCCCGCCTCGGTGATGGACATGAGCTTCGCCAATCAAGCGCTCGGCGCGGAGTATTTGATGCGCAATGTGGAAAAACTGGCGGCGCAAGTTTATACTATACCTGCCGATGTTGATCAGGAAATCGCGCGCCTCAAGCTGCAGGCGATGGGTGTGAAGATTGATGAACTGACAGAGCAGCAGGAAGCCTACCTCAATCAATGGCAGGAAGGCACCTGATATACCCGCCGAACCCAGGCGCACTACGATAACAACTCCGCCCCTCTTGCGCTGATACGATATAACGATTGGCCGAATCTCGGGGAACGGGGTTAGGACCCATGAGCGACAGAAAAATCTTGGCGGCCTTGCTTGCGGTTATTGTAAGCTTGGCGTTTTGGACCGGCAGCACCGGCGCCCAAGCTGCCCTGCGCGCCCGAATCATCCACGTCGCGTCCGACAAACCGGCGATTGATGTTTTTCTTAACGGCGAGCTGGCCGCTGGCGCTCTGTCGTACGGCGAAGACAGCGCCTATTTCAGCCTGCCCGCTGGCGCCGCCGAGCTAACGGCAAATATTGCGGGCACGGCAACGCAGTTGAGCAAGCAATCCCTCGATCTGGAATACGCGGCATCCACCATTGTCCTTTCGGCCAGCGCCGGCGCGCCGACAAGCATCATCGCCGATGACTTGAGCCCGCTGGAATTCGGCAAGACTCGCCTCATGATCGTCAATATGCTTGCTGACGGTTCCGATATCGATATCGTCTCATCCAGCGACGAGCGGTTGAACGCCAGCAATATGAGGCCGGGCGAAACGCTGGGCTCATTCGAGTTTCCAGCCGGCTCGGTCGAATTCAGCCTGCATTCGTCGAGCGCGAACGAAGAGGCGGCGCGTCATCAATTCAGCGCGACGTTTTCCGCTGGAATAAGCAATATCATGCTGATCCATGGCGATTCAGGCGGTCCGCAGCTTATGCTCGCGACGGCAGCCGCCGATGCCGATGCTGATAGCGGCCTTGTCCGTTTCGTCCACGCCGTACAAGGCGCCGCCGCCATTGATCTAAAGGTCGATGGTCACATGATTGTCCCGTCTCTGGCTTTCGCCAATCCCTCAGAGCACATTGCATTGCCAAGCGGATCGCATGAGTTGACCTTGAGCCTGGGCGGCGCTGTCATTTCATCCCTGATCCTGGACGTCAACGCCGGGCAAATGCAGACGGTAGCCGTCATGGGCACCCCCGCATCGCTGAGAGTATTCACCTATGCGGACTCGCTTCGAGACTTAACGGCGGCTTCAACGGTTGTCAATTTGATTAACGCCGTGCCGAACGGTACGGTCAGCCGTCTGAGGCTGGACAGCGGCGCCATTGTCGCGGCCGATGTCGTCTTCGGCGAGTCTGCTGGAGCGGCACAAATCGTCCCTGGGGCGCAAGCCATGTCCATGACGCTTGAAATCGGCGATGACCGTGGCGCGGTCGAGATACCGCCCACCCATTTTTATCCTGGTTCCTATTACAGCCTGATTGCCATGCCCGGCAGCGCCTTTACCGCGCCTCGCTTGCTCATCGCCGAGACCAGTCTGATGCGCCGCTTGACCGCCGCGTTGCCATCCGCGAGCGTCTCTTCCGAAGACATGGCTGAGCAGAGCGCTGAGGATCCCGCGGACGACATGGACCAGACTGATGCGCCGGCGCCATCCGATGAAGCGCCCGAATCCCAGACCGCGCCGGATGCGGAAGCCGAAGCCGACTCAGCCATTCAAGACGATACCGCCGGCGAAACCGAGGCGCCTGCCGAAACCGGTCCAACGCTCGTGAGCGGTCCATACGCCATCGTCGACTTGGACCCGGACGCGAGATTGCAACTGCGTCAATATCCATCCAGCGACTCGATGTCCCTTGGATTGCTTCCTGGGGGCGCCGAACTCACCGTGTTGGGCCGCCGTGGTCTGACCATTTATTATGCCGGCGAAACGCCCGACCTGCCCGTCGATCTCAGCGACTACCGCAGCGATCCGGCCGCGGGGCTTTATCCGGCGCAAGATCTGCGCCCGGCCGACACCTGGCTCTTTGTCATCCATCAGACGGAGGATGGCGGCGCGCTTGTGGGCTGGGTCAACGCGCTTTATCTGCAAGTCTTTGACGCAATTGGTGAGGCGCAGCGGCTGGCCAGCCTGCCAATGGTACGGCAGAACCGGGCGGGCAGCAGCTTCAATACCGAAATGCGCCCGCCGGATCTCTCCGACCATGTGACGGCCCGCGTTTACCAAATCAATCCGGGCGCCCTGCTTAACCTGCGCATGGCCAACAATGCCGATAGCGAAGTATTGGCGCAATTGCCCTTAAACGCCGAGTTGAGCCTCGTTGGGCTGGATGTATCGGACACCTGGGCCTATGTCGATTACGAAGCGGACGATGGCAAAATCTATCGAGGCTGGGTGAGCGCCGCTTATATTCAACTGCTGCTGAACGGAGAACCTGTGCTGGTAAATACGCTGCGCGCGCTGGATGAAACCATCGCTCCGCATATTAGCGACCAGATGCGTGGCAGCATCCGCAGCGGAGAATACAGCGGACCGACGCCAATTCCTCCCTCTGACGACATGATGAAAGGCATCGTCGGCGAAGTGGCGCTTGATCCGGGCGCCATGCTCCATTTGCGGCGACATCCAAGCATGGATGCCGAGTCGCTCGCCATGATTCCCGCCGGAACGAAGATCGCTATCAGCGGCATTACAGAGAATACGGAGTGGCTGAAGACCAGCTATAGGGAGAAAGACGGCTGGATTTCCGCCCACTATGTCGCGCTGCTGCTTCGCGGACGGATGTACAATCGAAGCTATGTCGAGAGTTTGCTGCCCTCGCATGACGACCAGGGCAACCTGACCGGCTGATGCCGGAGCGGCACTGGTCATCAAGCCCGGCGCGCAGCCGCTGTCTTGCCCGTGCACCCGCTTCATACCGGGAACTGCCTCTCGCGCGTAAAGCGGCAAGCCAGTTGGCGACAGGTTTTGCAGGCGCTGCCTTTGGTATGGATGACGGTCTTCTATGAACTATAATGTCGCAGGCAAAGGTCCTTAATGCAGTTGGGTGGCAAGCATAATGGCAATGCTGGAAACAGTCTCATCTGCTGAAGCCATCCCAAAGATGTCCGCCGCGGCAGAGTGCCGGCTGTGCGCGTCCTAATCACTGGCGCCGGCGGCTTTGTCGGCCACCATCTATCTGCCCACCTTGGCCGCGTCCAGGCTGCGGCGCGCCTGATCGGAACGACGCTATTCCCCAGCGAAACCGTCCACCAGGCAGTGGATGAACATCGCCGCATCGACCTGAAAGAGTACGGGCAAGTTCGCAATCTGCTCGAAAGCTGCCGCCCCGACGCCATATACCACCTGGCGGCGCAGGCTTTTGTGCCGCGCTCCTTTGAAGATCCCTGGGAGACGCTGGAGAATAATATCCGCGCTCAGCTCAATATCATTAGCGCCTGCCTGGACCTCGATTTGCAGCCGCGCATTCTGATCGTCAGTTCCGCCGAAATCTATGGCGCGGTTGATCCTGGTCAACTGCCGTTGAACGAAGACGCGGCGATTCGCCCGACCAATCCCTACAGCGTCAGCAAAGTCGCCCAGGACATGCTGGCTTTGCAGTACTACCTGAGCCATGACTTGCCGATCATGCGCGCGCGACCCTTCAATCACATCGGTCCCGGCCAGAACGACCGATTCGTCGCGCCGGCTTTCGCCAAGCAGATCGCGTCCATTGAGGAAGGCGCAGGCGACGCGGTTATATACGTCGGCAACCTGGAGGCAAAGCGAGATTTTACCGATGTCCGCGATATCGTCCGCGCCTATCACATGATCGTGGAAGAGGGCAAGCCCGGCGAAGCGTATAATGTCGCGTCTGGCTTGGCTCATAGCATTCGCCATCTACTCGATACTCTGCTTCGACTATCCGATATTGAGATCGACGTCCGCGTCGATCCAGCGCGGTTGCGCCCGGTCGATGTACCGGAGATAAGAGGCGATTCCAGCAAGCTCCATCGTGACACTGGCTGGCAGCCCAAGTTGACATTTGAAGACACGCTGCGCGACGTCCTGTCGGATTGCCGTGGACGCCTGAAGGAAAGCTGAGGAAGTCTATCAATGACCAAGAAAGCTTTGATTACCGGCATCACCGGACAAGACGGTTCTTATCTCGCTGAGTTCCTGCTGGGCAAAGGCTATGATGTCTATGGCATGGTGCGGCGGACGAGCACGGTGCGTTACGAGCGCATCCAGCATATCCAAAACCAGCTCCAACTCGTTCAGGGCGATATGGGCGACTTAAGCAGCCTGATCACCGCCATTAGCGCTGTCGAGCCCGATGAAGTATACAATCTCGCCGCGCAAAGCTTCGTGCCGACATCCTGGAACCAGCCCGTCTTCACCGGCGACATCACCGGCTTGGGCGTGACGCGCATGCTCGAGGCAATGCGCACAGTCAACCCGGCGATTCGATTCTATCAAGCCTCAAGCAGCGAGATGTTCGGCAAGGTGCGCGAAGTGCCGCAGAAAGAGACGACGCCCTTCTACCCGCGCAGCCCCTATGGCGTGGCGAAGGTCTACGGACACTGGATCACCGTCAATTACCGCGAAAGCTACGATCTGTACACCTGCAGCGGCATACTGTTCAATCACGAATCGCCGCGCCGCGGCATGGAATTCGTCACGCGCAAAGTGACATACCACGCCGCCAAGATCAAGCTCGAGTTGGCGAACGAGATCCGCATTGGCAATCTCGATTCCAAACGCGATTGGGGCTTCGCCGGCGATTATGTGCGCGCGATGTGGCTGATGCTGCAGCAGGATGATCCCGACGATTATGTCATCGCCACCGGCCAAACGCATTCGGTGGAGCGGCTGCTCGAGGTCGCTTTCGCCCATGTCGGCTTGAACTGGCGCGATTATGCCGTGCAGGATCAGCGCTTCATGCGCCCGGCCGAGGTTGACCTGCTGGTCGGCGACCCGACCAAGGCGCGGCGGAAGCTCGGCTGGACGCCCAAGGTCAGCTTTGAAGAACTCATCGGCATGATGGTCGACGCGGATCTGAAGAAGCTGCGCGACAACCCGAACCAGGTCATCTGATGGAGTTAGTCGATACTCACTGCCACCTCAATTTTCCCCGCTATGATCATGATCGCGCTGAAGTATTGAGCCGGGCATTCAAAGCCGGCGTCAAGCGCATCATCGTCCCGGCAATCGATTTGGAGAGTTGCCGGCAGGCGCTAGAGCTGTCCGCGAATGAAAGGGGCATATACGCAGCGGTCGGCATCCATCCCAATAGCAGCGGCGACTTTGACGACGCGCATCTCAACGTGCTGCGCGGGATGGCAGGAAACTCCAAGGTCGTGGCGGTCGGCGAGATCGGTCTCGATTACCATTGGGACAAGAGCCCGAAGCCCCGACAGTGGCGCGCCTTTGAGTCTCAGCTTGACCTTGCCTCCCAACAGGAACTGCCCGTGATCATCCACAGCCGCGAGGGGCGCGTAGACACAGCCCCGCCGGGGCGCGTAGACACAGCCCCGTCCGCCAGCGAAGATGTGTTGGCGATTTTGGCAAACTGGGCGCCCACCGCCCCGGCCAAGCTGGATGGCCGTCTGGGTGTACTCCATTCCTTCTCTTCCTCAAGCAAAATCGCCGGACGCGCGCTTGATCTTGGCTTCTACCTCGGCTTCACGGGACCAGTCACCTTCAAGAAAGCGGATGCCCTTAGGGACGTTGCCCGGCGCATCCCCATTGACCGCCTGTTGGTCGAAACCGATGGACCCTTTCTCGCGCCCCAGCAGCGGCGGGGGAAACGCAATGAACCGGCCTACGTCCGCTTTATCAACGCCAAACTGGCAGAACTGCATGGCCTACCACCTGAGGAGATGGCGCGGCAAACCACCTGCAATGCCGAGCGGCTGTTCGCCCTGCCGCCGGCCTAGTTGATTCCGCAAACTTGCGCGCTCACGACCGACGAGGGGCGCGTAGACACAGCCCCGTCAACCCTGTTAAACTGCGGGATGAACGAGCACTCGAGGGATCTCGATTTGGTCGACCTTTCCGTCATCATCGTCAGTTGGAATGTGCGCGAACTGCTTGACAAGTGCCTGGAAAGCTTGCGGCGGACGCGGCGCTCGAATGGGCAGCCGGGTCAAAATCAGTTAAAGATTGAGATCATCGTTGTGGATTCTGGCAGCGCGGACGGCAGCGTCGAGCTGCTGCGCGAAAAACATCCGGACCTGACGCTCTTGCCGCAAGGTCAAAACGTTGGCTTCACGCGTGGCAACAATATCGGTTTGGAGCGCGCGCGCGGCGCATTCCTGCTCCTGCTCAATCCGGACACGGAAGTCCGCCCCGACGCCATCGGCAAAGTGATCGACTTTATGCGCGGGCATCCGCGGGCCGGCATTGTGGGACCGCATACGCTCAATAGCGACGGCAGCCATCAATCGACCCGCCGCCGCTTCCCTACGCTCTTGACCGGCATCTTCGAAAGCACCTGGCTCTCCGCTTGGGCGCCCGCTGCTGTCGAGAGCCGTTATCGAATGCTCGACACCAATGACGATGACATCCTGGAGGCGGATTGGGTGCAAGGTTCGGCGCTTATGCTGCGGCGCGCAGTATATGACGCTATCGGCGGGCTGGACGAGGGCTTCACCATGTATTCAGAAGAGCTCGACTACTGCCGGCGCGCCAAGACAGCCGGCTGGCAGGTCTTCTATCACGGCGGCGCCGAGATCACGCATCATGGCGGCAAAAGCAGCGAACAGGCGGCCGCCTCAACGCAAATCCACTTCCAGACCAGCAAGCTCCGCTATTTCCGCAAGCATCATGGCGACACGCAGTACCTGATTTTGCGCGCGATCTTGCTGCTGCAATTCGGCTGGCAGCTGTGCCTGGAGAGCCTAAAGGGCGCGCTGGGCCACAAACGCGATCTCAGAGCGCAGCGCGTTCGCGTCTATTGGCAAGTGCTACGCACGGGCTTGAGAGTCCGGTCATGAAGATAGGATTGATCAGCGGCGAGTTTCCGCCGATGCCCGGCGGCGTTGGCGATTTCACCAGAAGCCTGGCTGAAAGCCTCTGCGACAAAGGGCATGACGTCCACATCCTTAGCCGTTCGGGATCGACCAGCGCGAGCTTGAACGTGAGCGCCGTCCGCGGCTGGGGACTACGCAGTCTGCCGGCGATTCGAGCCTGGGCGCGCCAGCTTGGTCTCGACATCGTCAATCTGCAATATCAGACGGCCGCCTTCGATATGTCCCCCTTTATTCACTTCCTGCCGATAGCGGTAGATCAGCCGCTGGTCACAACGTTTCACGATCTGCGTCATCCCTATCTATTCCCCAAAGCCGGACGGCTCCGCGACTGGATCGTAAAGCGCCTGGCGCATTCATCAGCCGGCATCATCACAACCAATCACGAGGACGATATTTGCTTGGCACGCTTGCCGAATCGCCGCCTTGTCCCGATCGGCAGCAGCATCCCAAGAGCAAATCGCAGCGAGGGCGCCGCACTTGCCGGGCGCTGGCGAGAGCCCGCCGACGCCAACACTTTCGTGCTGGGCCATTTCGGATTTGTGAATGCGGTCAAAGGGATCGATTTCTTGATCGAGGCGCTGGCGACCCTGAGAAGCGCCGGGCACGATCTGCGGCTCCTGTTCATCGGCGCAAGGCGGAACAAAGTCGAGACCGACGAGGACGCCGCCTATCTAAGCGCATTGGAAGCGCGAATCGAGCGGCTTGGGCTCGTCGACGCGATTGACTGGACCGGCTACCTGACTGACCGTGAGGCAGCGGCTTGCTTCGGGGCAATTGATTTGATGGCGCTGCCATTCACCGACGGCGCGTCTTATCGGCGCAGCAGCCTGATAGCTGCGATCCACAGCGGCTGCGCAATCCTGACAACCGAACCGTCCGTCTCGGTAGACAGCTTTGAACAGGGCACGAATCTGTGGTTGGTTCCGCGCTGTTCCGCCGACGCGATAACAGGGGCGGTTCGACAGCTGATGAGCGACCGCGAACAATTGAAAGGCCTGCGATCGGGCGCCATTCAGTTGAGCCGGCATTTCGACTGGGATGTCATCGCGCGCGAGACCATCGCCTTTTATCAGACGATCATCTGACGGCTGCTCTCGATGATGCGACTGAATTCACTGGCAGTACGCAAGGATCCCCTCGCCATTGGCGTTCTGCTTCTGCTTTGGCTGCTTTTCTTTTGGCGCCTTTTCACGCCGATAGCGTCTGACCAAGCATCGCTGACACAAGGCGATTTCTCCGGGCAGTTCGTCGCTTTCGGCGCCTATCAATATGAAAGATTGACGCGTGGTGAAATCCCGCTCTGGAATCCATACAACAATGGCGGATTGCCTTTCATCGCCGATACGCAGGCGGCCGTCTTTTATCCGCCCCGCTGGGTCACCATCGCGCTTAGCGCATTAACGGGCGGCTGGACCTACAACTCGCTCCAAATGGAGATGACCGCCCATGTCTTGCTCTACACCCTGCTGATGTACGTGTTCGTACGGCGGCTGACCATGCGCAGTGAATTGAGCCATCTGGCGGCGCTGGCCGCTTCGGTGATTGTCGGCTACGGCGGCTACAGCACCGGCTATCCACCCTTGCAGCTGGCCGTGCTGGAGGCGGCGAGCTGGCTGCCCTTGACGCTAATCGGCATCCTCGAAGCGACTCGTCAGCGCGCGCTAGACCTTCGCTTTATCGCGCTGGCCGGCTTTGCGCTGGGATTGTCCTGGATGGCGGGTCATCCGCAGACGAGCTGGTTCATAACATATCTGGCAGCGGCCTACCTGGCCTATTGCTGCTACCACCGGCGGATTAGCTGGAAGAGATTTATAGGCGCATTCATTCTCTTGGGGCTGGTTGCCATCGGCCTCACCGCGGTGACGCTAATCCCCGGCATCGAATATTTGCTGCATACGTCGCGCGAGGGGCTGGGGTTCGCCGCCAAGGGCAACGGATTCCCTTTCCGCGATATCGTTCAGTTTGTCTATCCGGGTTCGGTTAGCCAATGGTCGCCGCTTTACGTCGGCATCCCGGCGCTCTTCTTCGCGGCGGTCGCCATCTTTTGCCGCGCGCGCCAATGCCGCTTCTGGCTGCTCGTAGCCGCCCTGGCGACTCTGCTCAGCCTGGGCGAAAACAGCGCATTCTACCATGCCAGCTACCATCTGTTCCCCGGCTTGCGCTTCTTTCGCGGGCAGGAACGGGCTGCCCTGTTGGTCGCCAACAGTCTGGCGGTTCTGGCGGGCCTAGGCATCGCGTGTGTCGCCAATTGGTCCAATCAAGCCCACCGCAAAGGCGCCCTGAATTATTGGTTGCGCTTCACTGCTCTGCTGGTCATCATCGCCCTCGGGCTTTTCTTCGCCTGGAATGATGACGCGGCGCGCTGGGGCAATCTTTTCGAAATCGCCGCCCGCAGCGCGATTGTCGCCGCCCTGTCCTATGCTATCCTGCGCCATTTCCTGCGCGCGCCCCGGCGATCGTCCTTGCAACTGGCTTTGATCGCGCTAATCGCCTTCGAGTTGATATCGGTGAACATCAATCAGCCGGCCAACTACGATTCCATTCCGTACAGCGAACAGCTTGCCATGTCGCCACCGCCATTGATCCAGACCGTATTGGACGACGAGAATTCGGGACCTTTTCGCGTCGACGGTTTCCGGGGCTTGCGCGACAATTTCGGCAGCTTGTACGGGGTGATGGACATGCGCGGCATCAGCCCGCTCTTTCTCAAAGGACCGCAAGCGATCATCTACCGCGACTACGTCAACAACCCGCTCGCCTGGGAATTGTTCGCGGTGAAGTATATTTTCAGCGGGTCGGATTCGCTTGCGCTGCCCACCGCTGTCATCGGCCGCGGCCGCGATCTAGACGGCGAGGTCTATCTGCACAAGCTTGAGGACCCGCGCCCCTTCGCCATCCTGTATTATGAGGCGGACATTGTCGACAGCGATGATTGGGCGCTGGAACTCATGACCGACCCGCGCTATGACGAACGCGAGAAAATCGTTCTGCATCAGCCGCCGACGCTCGAGCTGCCCGCAGCCGCCGCCGAGGGAACCGTGCGAGTGAATTCATTCGCGCCAGAAGCAATTACGCTCGACATCGACACCGCGGACAACGCTATTCTTTCGCTTTCACTGCCCCATTATCCGGGCTGGCGGGCGCGCCTGAACGAGAAACCAACTGAAATCTTGCGCGCATATGCGGGCTTGACCGCTATCGAAGTCCCCGCCGGGCAGCACCGGCTCAGTCTTGAATTCGCGCCTCTCAGTTACGCCATCGGCGCTTTGATCAGTCTGGTCGCCTGGCTGGGATTGGCGCTATTCGCCCTCGCGACTGTTTGGCGGAGATGAAGCATGAGGACAGCCAGCGGACTGCAGGTCTGGATCAGCCAGCTTGATCGCCGCCATTACGCGCTCGCGGTCGGCTTGGGAGTCGGCATCATCGGCGCAGGCTTGGGCCTAATGATCGCGGTGATGGGTCCTTTGCTAGCGCTTGCGGCGATGTTGGGTCTGCTGGCCGGGCTGTATATCATCACCGATGTCAGCGCGGCGCTTTATGCCATCATCGCTGTGGTGCTGCTTCTGCCATTCGGCGTCTTCCCGGTCAAGATCGCCATCACGCCCACCCTGCTCGATCTGGCTTTGGGCGGCTTCCTGTTGGTGTACCTCTTCCAGTGGATGACCGGTCGTAGAGGCGGCTTGCGCTTGACGCCGGCGCATGCTCTGATCATCCTCTATGTCATGTGGCTCGTGCTCGCCTTTGCCTTAGGTCTGCGCCATGCCAGCCCGACATCCGCGACGATTCGCCAATTCGCCGAAACCTTGCTCAGCATTGGCATGGTGTTCATCCTCGCCGATCTTTTGCGCAGCCCGGCCATGCTGCGCCGGCTCACGCAGGTCATTATTCTGGCAATCGGCGCGCAAGCCCTGCTGGCCATCGTCCTTTACCTCGCGCCAGACACATTGGCTGAGGCGCTGCTGGTGCGGCTGTCGCGGATCGGCTATCCCCCCGGCGGCGTCATCCGTTATATCGAAGACAACCCGGCTTTGGCCGAGCGCGCCATCGGCAGCTGGGTGGACCCCAACGCGCTGGGCGGCATCCTGGCGACAGCGGCCATGATGATCGCGCCACAAGTTGTCGCCAAACGGTCGCTCCTGCCGTCGCGCTGGCTGACACTAAGTGTATTCGCGGTCGTCACCTTGGCGCTGCTGTTGACCTTTTCGCGCGCTTCCTTCCTCGCCTTGGGCGCTGGTTTGCTCTTCATTGGTCTATTGCGCTACCGCCGTTTGATCCCGGCGCTGCTCGTCGCCGGATTGATCTTTCTGCTCTTGCCACAGACGCAAGCCTACATCGATCGGCTGATTCAAGCCTTTCAAGGCACCGATCTGGCGACCCAGATGCGCATTGGCGAATGGACGGATTCGCTAGAGGTTGTCGGGCGTTATCCCTTTGTCGGCGTGGGTTTCACCGGCGCGCCCGAGATCGATATCTATGCCAATGTCGCCAACATGTATCTGATGATGGCGAATCAGATCGGGTTGACGGGCTTGATGATCTTCCTGGCGGCGATGCTGGGCGTATTCGCCTATGGCCGCAAAGCTTGGCGATATGCGCGCGACGACCCGGCATTCGCCGCTATTCACTTGGGATTCCACGCGGCGTTATTCACCGGTCTGGTGAACGCCATCGCCGACCTGTATTTTTTTCGCCTCGATTTCCAGTCATCGATCACCTGGTTTTGGCTGATCGTCGCGCTTTGCGTTGCCAGCTCGAAACTGGCTATGGAGAAGGGTCCCAAGAATTTGGCTAAAGGCGCCATTGCATAAAGGGACCGCATGCATTAGCATGGCAGCTTGACAATCGAATGACAGCTTTCCGCTTCGCGACACCCATGAACGCGAGGCTACGACCCGAGGAAAGGAACACCATGAGAGACTATGAACTCACGTTCATCGTTCGCATACTCCCCTCAGACGAAGAAGTCAATCAAGCCATCGACCAAGTCATCAGTTTTATCGAACTGGGCGACAACGGCGTGGTCAAGAGCGTCGACCGCAAGATCTTTGGTCGGCGGCGACTGGCCTACCAGATCGGCGGCCAGCGCGAAGGGCATTACGTGCTGATTCGCGCCGCCATTCAAGCCGACCACATTCAGGAGCTGGAGACCGAACTGAAGCTCTTTGATCCGGTGCTCCGTTATCTGCTCGTGCGCGAAGAGGGCGAAGTCAAGCAGCCGTCCTGATCACGGATAATACATTAGCGCGACCAATCCGCGTGACGCATGTTCCCGCTTCAAGATACGCTACCAATGGAGATCAAAACTCGTGAGCGAAAATCCGGAAAGAAGACCGACTCGATCCACATCCAGCTCCCGGCCTGATCGAGGCGCTGGACGGCGCGGCGGACCACAAGGCAGAAGACGCGGACGGCGTCGCCGCGGCCGCTCTACCTATTGCCCAAAAGGCCGCTGCTTCGATTATAAAGACCTCGATATGCTCTCCCGTTATGTCAACGAGAGCGGCAAGATTAAGCCGCGGCGCCAAACCGGCAACTGCTCGCGCTGCCAACGTGAACTGTCGCGTGAGATTAAACGCGCCCGCCATCTGGCATTGCTGCCTTATGTCGTCGCCGACTAGGCATATTCAGCCACACTCATTGGCGAGGTCCCGCAGACTGCGCCGGGATCCCAGCCGCTCGCGTCAGGTTGAAACCATCTGAGGAGCTCAGCGATTCATGTCGAAGAAGGCTCAAACGACAGGCGCGCCAAGACGCCGGCGGCGCCGAAGACAAGCGTCCGATGCGGCGCCAGGCAGCGAAAACATCCCGCTGAATCAGACCGACGCGTCTTATGTCAGCCGCGCCGAAAGAGAAGCGCAATTGCAGAAATGGGTGCTTCGCGGCGTCATCGCGGTGGCCGCCGTCCTGGCGCTGATCGTCGCCGTCACCTTCGCCATCGAACAGCTCATCGTGCCCAATCAAGCGGTGGCGGTGGTTCACGGCGTTGAGATCACCGTGCGGGAGTTTCGCCAGGAATACCTGCTGGAGAGAAACAGGCTCCTGCTGCAGCTCAACCAGGTCCAGTCCGCCGGTTTTGATTTTCAGCAGCTGGCGCAGCAAGAGCCCTATAAGACCTGGGTTAGCGAAGTGAATGTGCCGGACCAACTCGGCCTGCGGGTGATTAACGACATGGTCGATGACAGGCTGCTAGCGGAAGAGGCGGCCGCGCGCAACATCCGCGTTGACCAGGCAGATATGCGCCAGGCAGTCGAAGAATTCTTCGGTTATGACCCCACCCAGGTCGCGCTAATCGGCGTCGAACCGACGGCTACGATCGAGCCGACAATCACGCCGACGCCATTCGTTTCGCCCACGCCAACAAGCATACCCGAGCCGACGGCGACTCCCGATCCCGCCGCTAGCGACGGGGAGGCGACGCCTGAGCCAGAAGTGACGCCGCAGCCGACGGTCATTGAGCCGACGCGCAGCGCCGACGAGGTTCGCGAAGACTTCGCGCAAAACGAGCAGGACTACCGCGCCTATTTCGATCGCGTCGGCGTCGCCGCTGAAACGGTCGATGCTTTCTTCGAGCGGAACGCGCTGGAGGCTTTGCTCGCCGACGCCCTGGCGCCCGATGACGGCAGCTTGCTCTACGCCGACGCTCGCCACATCCTCGTCAGCGACGAGGAGGCCGCCATGAAAGCACTGCAAGCTCTACAGCAAGGCGAATCGTTTGCGGCGCTGGCGCGCGCTGTGTCGATCGATCCTGGCAGCGGCGCGCGCGGTGGCGAGCTGGGCGAAGCCTACGTCGGCAATTATGTGCGCGAGTTCCGCCAAGCAATCGAAGAGGCGGCGATCGGCGCGCTCGTCGGTCCCGTCGAAAGCGAGTTTGGCTTTCACATTGTGCAAGTGCGCAGCAAAGAAGAGCGCAGCGGCAGCGACATTGAATCGCAACTTCAACGCGCCAAGCTGCAGGAACTTGAGTATTTGAAAGAAACCTTGCGCGAAGACAACAGCGACCGCTTCGAGATCTTCGACGCCTGGCTGGATAACATCCCGCGCAGTTGAGCGCGAAATCAGCTTAGAAACAGTAACGCAGCCACGGCGAGCCTTTAGATCGTTCGCATTGGCGCGTATCCTGTCATTCAACTCAGACCGTTCCAGTTTGCCCCTTTGGGCGTCTCGCTTATAATGCAGGCATGAGCGCAAACCCAATTGACAAGCTGGAACGCCAACTCCAGGAACTAATCGAAGGCGCCTTTTCCCGCCTATTCCGCCGGACGATTCACGCCCGCGATATCGCCCTGCTGCTCCTGCGAGCGATGGAAGACAACGCGGCCTTGGCTGAATCAACTGAGACCAAGCCGGTCGCGCCCGATACATACGCCATTTATCTTCAGCCGGAAAATGCCGCGCGGTTTTTGGCGCGCTATCCGGATTTGCCGGCGCGCCTGGCCGCTTTACTGGCCGAGCTAAGCAAAGAATCCGGCTTCCAGCTTCTTGCCGCGCCAGAGGTTGCCGTTCTCGCCGACAACCAGTTGGAGATTCATCAAGCCAGGGTCTCCGCCGAACACAGCCAGGCATCAAGCGTCAACACCGAAAGCATGACCCCGCTGTCGACCGATGCGCCGCCCCGTCCGCCGCTGGGTAACGCTCACCTCCACATCGTAGGCGCGGGCGCGGTGCCGCTGGCCAAGTCCGTAGTTAACATCGGCCGCGACAGCGCCAATGATGTCGTCATCGACGATGACTATGTCTCACGTCATCACGCCCAATTGCGGAAGCGCTTCGGCGTCTATACCTTGTTTGATGTCAACAGTCGCGGCGGCACGATGGTCAACAGCACCGTCGTCAGAGAGCACCGTCTGCAGAGCGGCGATGTGATCCGAGTGGGTCATACCGATCTCATTTACGCCGACGGGTATCGGCGCGGCCTCACCGATGGCACGACGCAGGTCCTTCCGCCGGACTAGGTCAATATCTTGAGCGTCGAAGCCGCCGTCTTCATCTTGCGCCTGCTGGCGGGCTTAAGCCTAATCGGTTTCCTGGCGGTCCTCTTCGCTATCGTCTGGCGCAGCATGCGACAAGTCGATCGTCAGTTGGCGGCTTCGCGCATGGCGCATGGCTACTTAACACGCCTAATTTCTGACTCCGAGCAATCCAACGATGCGGCAGAACGATTCCCGCTTCATGCAATTACCACCCTAGGGCGTTCCGCGAGCAACACAATCGTCGTCAATGACGACTACGTCAGCGCCCAGCACGCGCGCATTGTCCTGGAGGACGGGCAATGGTGGCTGGAAGATCGACGCAGCCGCAACGGCACTCGCCTCAACGATGTGGCCATTGATCAGCGCACCATTCTCACCGACAGCGATGTCATCGGAATCGGCAATTTCAGCTACCGGCTTACGCTGACAAGTAATGTGAGCCGGTAAAGGCGTCGATTGCGCAGGCAGCGCCGCATGGACCCTTAGCGATGGGCAGAGTCCAAGAAGGAGGAGAAGACGATGGAAGCGATTCATACTGCTGTGATCGGCGGGTCAGGGCTGTACAACATGGCCGCGATCTCCGATGTTGAAACGATGGATCTGGATACGCCTTTTGGGGAGCCGAGCGGCGCAATCCGCGTCGGCAGCCTGAGTGGAAAGCGGGTCGCTTTTCTGCCGCGCCATGGCGAGGGTCATGTGCTTTCGCCCTCGACGCTGCCCTACCGCGCCAACATCTATGCCTTGAAGACACTGGGCGTCCGCTTCATCATCTCCGTCAACGCCGTCGGCTCGCTTCGTGAGGACTTTGCCCCCGGTCATATCATCACGCCTGATCAAATCGTTGATTACACCATACACAAGCGAGCGCGTTCTTTCTTTGAAGACGGCGTCGTCGCCCATATATCAGTCGCCGAGCCCATGAGCGAATACCTGCGGGACCTCATCGCAGACGCCGTCGAGACGGTCGGCGGCACGGTGCATCGTCAGGGAACCTTCCTGATTGAAGATGGACCACGATTCGCCACCCGAGCGGAAAGCCACTTGTTCCGCGCCTGGGGCTGCGACCTGATCGGCATGACGGCCGCGCCCGAAGCCTTCCTGGCGCGCGAAGCCGAAATCGCCTACGCCTCATTGGCTCACGTGACCGATTACGACAGTTGGCATGAAGCGGAAGCAGCGGTCACCTCGGACATGGTGATTCAAACTTTGGCAACGAACATCGAAACCGTGCAAAAGGCCTTGGTCAAGGCGATCGCGCAGCTCGACGAAGATACGGAAACGCCTGCGCATACCGCTCTGGATGCGGCTCTGGCGACGCCGCGCGCTGCAATGGACGCTAGGGTAATCGCCGCCTTGCGTCCGATCCTCGCTCGCGCGCTCGGGCTGGATGACCAAAAATGAGCAACAGATGAGTTCCACAGCGGAATCGCTCTCAAACAGGCGCCACCACTTTCTGTTGCTCGCTTTTGCCGGCATGGCAGTCTTCGCCGGGATGGCCGCCATTTCCTTGACGCGCCCATCGGGGGCCGCCCTTTGGACCGGATTTGCGATCTGGATTGCCTGCGCGCTCGTGGGAACAGCGCTCTTGAATCGCTACCTGCCCGCGCGCGACCCGGTGCTCTTCCCTCTGGCGATCTTCTTGAGCGGCTGGGGGCTAGTCGCCGGTCAAAGACTGGCGCCGTCATTCGCCGATCGGCAGGCTTTATGGCTTGTCATCAGCGTCGGGACCATGCTCTTCGCCGCCCTATTTCCTCATCTCTTGCGCTGGCTGCGCGTCTATCGCTACGTCTTCTTGGCCGGGGCGCTCTTGCTGTTGCTCGCGACGATCGTATTCGGCAGCAATCCCTCCGGCTTCGAATTCGCCCCCCGGCTTTGGTTGCGCATAGGCGCCGTTTATTTTCAGCCGTCCGAGTTCATGAAGGTGGTTCTCGTCGCCTTCATGGCAAGCTATCTGGGTGAACAAAGCGCCGCGATCCGCGCTGAACGTGGCGATGCCAAGATGAAGCTGCCTCTTTCGCCGCGGCTGGCTGGCCCCATGCTGTCGATGTGGCTGCTTTCGCTGGTGATCCTGGTCTGGCAGCGCGACCTCGGAACCGCCATGCTCTTCTTTGTGGTGTTCTTATTGCTCCTTTATACGACGAGCGGCGACTGGCGCATTCTGATTGGCGGCCTGTTGCTTGTGCTCATCGCAGCCGCCGCTGCCTATCACTTGTTTGACGTCGTGAGGCTGCGCGTCGATATCTGGCTGAATCCCTGGCCCGAATCTGACGGGCGCGCTTACCAGATCGTCCAGAGCCTGATGGCTTTCGGCGCTGGCGGCATCTTGGGGACCGGCGTTGGCTTGGGCTCACCAGGGTATATTCCGGTCGTACATTCCGACTTCATCTTTGCCGCGCTGGCGGAAGAATGGGGGCTGCTCGGCGTGATCGGCGTACTGAGTTGCTTCGCCGTTCTCACTCTGCGCGGCCTGTCAATCGGGCTTACGCATTCGGGCCGCGACTTTCATAAATTGCTGGCGGTCGGTTTGACCATGATGCTGGTCGTGCAGGCGCTCATGATCATGGCCGGCGTCCTGAAGCTCCTGCCATTGACAGGCGTCACGCTGCCATTCATCAGCTACGGCGGCAGTTCGCTTCTGGTCTGCTTTCTGATGATCGGCCTCCTGCTTCGTCTTTCCGCCGAGGCGTTCGCCACACGACATCCGGGAGCGCGCTAGGTGGCTTTCTCACGCGGGATCCATCACTTGCTCCTCGCTACGCTGGCTCTTTTGCTGGTGATCGGGCTTTCGGCGACATACTGGGCGATCAGCGGGCAAGCCTCGATTCTGCAGCGCGATGACAATCCCAGACGGATTGAAGCGCTCGCCGCGATTCAGCGCGGAAGCATCTTCGACCGGCACGGGAGACCGCTCGCTGAAACGGACGGCCCAGCCGAGGCCTTGCAGCGACGGTATCCGATGCCAGCGACATTCAGCGCAGTCGGCTATTTCAGTCTGCGCTTCGGATCAAGCGGCGCGGAATCCGCCTACGACGACCTGCTGGCCGGCTCGCGCGAAATGAGGAGTCTACAAGACTTTTTCGAACGTCGACTGTTACATCGGCCGCAGACTGGATCCGATATCAGGCTTTCGATTGACGCTGAATTGCAAGACGCGCTCGTCAAGGCCTTTGGGGGAAGCCGTGGCGCGGCCGTCGTCATAAACGCGATGAACGGGGAGATCCTATCTTTGCTCAGCCAGCCCGGCGTCGACGCCAACGCGCTGGATGAAGACTGGGAAGCATTGGTCGAGGCAGAAGGTCAACCATTCTTTAATCGCGCGCTCCAAGGCAACTATCAGCTTGGCGGCACGATCTATACCTTCTTGCTGGCGGGGGCGATCACTTCGGGATTTAATCCGACGCAGCAGTTTCCGCAGGCCGCCGCGCCAATCGAGTTTGAAGATGGCATGACGATCGCCTGCGTCATTGAGCCGGAATCGAATGCGCTCACGCTGTCCGAAGCCTATGCCTACAGTTGCCCGGCGCCCTTTCTAGCCTTTATTCTCAACGAGCCAGAAATCGACTTGGACGCAATTCTGACGCGCTTTGCTTTTGAGAATCCAATCGGGCTGGACGGTTTCCCGCAACCGGCGCCGATCAATCTGCCCGCCGCGGCTTCAGCGGTGCAGTTCAATGACGAGGCGCTGGAGCTTCGCGCCGCGCTCGGCCAAGGCGATTTGACAACCACCCCGCTGCATATGGCGGCAATCATGGCGGCTGTGTCAACCGATGGGCAGCTCAGAAAGCCATACTTGCATACCGCCACACGACATCCTGGCGCGCAGCAGTGGCGCGAGACATCGGCCGATGGGGCGACCGTCCCTCTCATCAGCGCTGAAGCGGCTCAGGAACTGCGAGCGGTCATGCGCAGATCATGGTCCGCGCTACCGATTGACACAGGCGGCGCCGATGTTGGCGCGCAGGTCGCCATGTCTCAGTCAGGCGAGGGCGTCCAACTATGGCTTAACGGCTTCGTCGCCCAGGCCGAAGGAACGACCTTCTCTTTCGTCGTGCTGCTGGAAGAAGATGAGGGCTTGCCCCGAATGCTCTCGATTGGTCAAACCCTCGTACTAGCTCTGGACCAGCCTAGCCGGTGAATACGCGGGCGCGAGTATCACTGTCAGGCGGCTTCATCCGATAAGCGCGATTCCCTTTTCCGTTAGCAATCGATTGAAGGCGGCGATTTCGGTAAGGCACAAGGCATCGAACTCGTCCATAGGACTGCTGATCTGCCCCGCCAGCTTCTCGCAGACCGCGTACGATTGCTCGGTCGGCGGGAATTCACCCAAGCTCACCACCGAGGGCAATGCGCTGAGCCGCCGCAAGGGGTCGGTACCTTGGTTCAGCCTGCCGGCCCAGCCTTCGCGCAATTCGGGAATGAAAATGCCCTTCTCGATTTCAAGAATGCGATCTCTGAGCGCGGTCGCCTGATCGGCGATTTCGCCCTGCTGGTCATTACGCGCCAGGCGCTCGGCCAAGCTCTTCAATTGGCTCCGCTGACGCCGCATCGTATTGAGCTTGTCAGTGGCGTCCGAGTAAAGCTGATAGATCGCCATCAATAGTTCAAACTGCTTGCGCGAATCGTCTTCGCTGGCCCCCGAAGTGGCGTCCTTGATCAAGTTGAAAGACTGACTGTGTTCTTCGCCGCCGACGCGCAAGGTCAACTGGTAGGCGCCCGGGGGCACAGTCGGGCCCGGCATCCGTTCGAATTGCGGATCTTTACCGTCAATCGCAGGCGATGTCGGCAAGCGCATATCCCAGATAAAACGATTCCAGCCGTCATTCGCGCTGAGATACAACATTGATCGGTCCGGCTTTTCCTTTTGCTTCTGCCGCTCGGCATCGTCCAGGCTAGTGAATTCGCGCAGCAGGCTGCCATCGGCATCGGATATGCTCAGCGAGATCTTGCATTCAGGCGCCGCGCCCAAGTAGTAGCTGATCAAAACGCCGCGCGGCAAGTTCTCTCCCGAATCGAGAAAATGGCGCTCGACGGCATGCTCCGGCGTCACTACATGCGTATAGGCGGCCATAACGCCGGTCGAGCTCTGGTAGGTTTTGCCCGGCTGATCGACCATTCGACGCGCGTCAATGCTTTCCAGAAGTCGCTGCGTGTCTCGTGGCTTGAGCAGCAGCGCGCTCTGACCATGCATGTCGTCAGACAACTGATGAATGCGCGTCAGATCATCCAGTATCCAAAACGAGCGGCCGTGCGTAGCGGCGATCAGGTCGCCATCCTTCACCAGCAAGTCGTGAATCGGCGTCACCGGCAGATTCAGCTGGAAGCGCTCCCAGTTCGCGCCGTCGTCGAAAGAAACGTAGACGCCCGTTTCCGTGCCAGCATAAAGAAGCCCGGACCGCGCCGGGTCACAGCGAATGACGCGAGTGAAGTCGTCATCGCGAATGCCGTCGTTGATGCGCTCCCAGCTAAGCCCGTAATCGTCCGTCTTGTAAAGATAGGGCGCGTAATCATCCAGCTTGTAGCGGGTCGCCGCCAGGTAACAGGTCGCCGGATCATGTGGCGATAGCTCCAACATACTGATCAAGGACCATTCCGGCAGCTGAGCCGGCGTGACGTCCTGCCAGGTCTCGCCATTGTCCTTGCTGATATGCACCAAGCCATCATCCGAGCCAGCCCAAATCACTCCCCTTTGATGCGGCGATTCCGCCAAGGCGAAGACAGTCGCGTAGACCTCAGCGCCCGCGCCGTCACGGTTGATTGGTCCGCCGGTGATTTGCAGCGTGGAAGGATCCGCGCGGGTCAAATCCGGGCTGATCGGCGCCCAGCTATGCCCCTCGTCAGTGGATTTCATTATGCGATTCCCGCCGACGTAGAGCGTGTTCGCGTCATGCGGCGAGAAAACGATGGGATAGGTCCAGGCGAAGCGGTATTCGAGATCGGCGGCTGCCTCGCCCGATGTCGTCTCGGGCCAGGTCGTCACCAGCCGAAGCTGCTTGCTGCGATGATCATAGCGCTGCAAGCAGTTGCCGCCGCCGGGCGAACTGCCGATCGCACCGACGAAAATGATATCGTCGTCATCTGGCTTGACGGCGATATAGCCGCTTTCGCCCGAGCCAGCGATGAAACCGTCCATCCACATCAGCGATGACTTTTCATTGCGGCTCGGTACGGCGATGCTGCTGTTGTCTTGCTGCGTCCCGTATACAAAATAGGGATCGCGGTTATCGGCCGCCACATGATAGAACTGCGCCGTCGGCTGGTTGAAGATGCTGGACCAGGTCGCGCCGCCATTCAAGGAGACGCAGGCGCCGCCGTCATTTCCCTGCACCATGCGCTTCGGATTCTGCGGGTCGATCCACAAGTCGTGATTGTCGCCGTGCGGCGTGCCGATCATGGAATAAGTCTTGCCGCCGTCAACCGACTTCCAGAAGCGCAGATTATTGACATAAACCGTATCCGGATCCTGCGGATCGGGCGTCAGGTGCATGTAATACCAAGCGCGTGAAATAATGTCGTTGTTGCGCGCGACAAATCGCCAACTGTCGCCATAGTCATCCGAGCGGTACATGCCGCCTTCTTCATGCTCAACGAGCGCATAGACACGCCCTGATTGCGCCGGCGACGCTGCGATGCCTATCTTGCCTAGGATGCCGCTCGGCAAACCCTTTTTGCTGGAGATATTCTCCCAGGTATCGCCGCCATCCATGGAGCGCCAGATGCCGCTGTCTTCGCCGCCGCTGCTAATCATGTGGAAGTTGCGGTAGGCTTCCCAGATCGTCGCGTAGATGATGCGCGGATTGTTTACGTCGATGCTCAGATCGACCGCGCCAGCCTTGTCGCTGACGAATAGAACTTGCTCCCAATTCTCGCCGCCGTCGGTCGAGCGGAAGACGCCGCGCTGCTGATTCCGCCCGAAAGCATGCCCCAGCGCCGCCACAAAGACGGTGTCCGGATCCTGCGGGTGAATGCGAATCTTGCCGATATGGCGCGTGTCGTGCAAGCCGATATGCTTCCAACTGCGCCCGGCGTCGGCCGACTTGTAAACGCCATCGCCATGCGAGACATCAATGCGTATCGTGGCTTCGCCCGTGCCGGCGTAAATGACATTTGGGTCAGCTTCGGAGACCGCCAGCGCGCCGACAGAAGCCGTTTTGAAGTAGTCGTCGGAGATGTTGCGCCAGTATTGCCCGGCGTCGTCCGTCTTCCAGACGCCGCCAGCGCAAGCGCCGAAGTAGAAGGCGCCGATTTCGCGCGGATCGCCGGCGACGGTGACGACGCGTCCGCCGCGGAAGGGTCCGATGCAGCGCCAGCGTCCGATGTTGTCGAGGGGGAGGTTCATGTTGAGAGCGCTTTCTGTGGTGGGTTGCCAGTGGGGGGTATTGTAGCGTGGAATGGGCGCATTCCATGGGAGTGGTGAATTTCAAGGATGTATGAATTGCATGGGGAAAGCCTTGTACTTGGGATACTGCTGAAGATATAACTGCCGCCGATTCCAGGCATAGACAAAAAGTTTCACGTTCCGTCGAAGCGCCTCGGCACAACGAGAAAAGCAACGGGAACGCCGATGCAAGCGCGCCAAATAATGACGCAACTCCGCATTCATACCCTCCACTCGGTAGGTTTCGCTCTTATTTGGCATCGGAGTATGCTTTCCGGGGTAATAGAGCAATTTCTTATAGGAAGCCATCAAGTCGCTGTAGTACCAATGCGCTCGCGGACTTTGATCCACCAGTTTTTGCAATGTATCCTCGTCCCGTCGCTGGCTCACCAGAAAACCGACAATACAACTGCTAGCCCGGTCAACGAAAGTACTTATGTACCATCTGTTTTTTTTCGTTGGACAAAGGTATGCAACTCATCCATTTCAACAATATGCAACGGAGTTTCTTGCGGTGTTGGGGCAGGCGCCAGTTGATCGGCATGCGCTTTAACCCAATTCATCACGGTGACATGATGAACACCCAAATGACGCGCTATCCAGCGATAACTGGCGCCATCAACATACCATCGCAGAGCTTGCTGCCGCATGGCATCGCCGTAGAGACGCGCCGGCTGTGGAGTATAACGGCGCTTGCAGATGTTACAACGATAACGCTGGCTGCCAGAACGATTGAAGCCAGCTTTGACTTGCCTTTGTGTATCGTGACATTCTGGACAAGTATTCATAACCGCAGTCTATCATAACCGCCTATTCACCACTCCCCATTCCATAACTCCATTGCTCTAGTGCGACTTCATACACTAGAATATAAATAGGAAAATTCCTGCCCCGTCCATCATGAGGAGGTGGACTACTATGTTGATTAGGTTCACTGTCGAGAATTTCTTGTCGTTCAAAGACGAAGTTGAGTTTTCGATGCTCGCGGGCCGGGCGCGGAAGCATCCTGACCACGTCGTGAGAGTTCGAGATCTGCGCCTTCTAAAGACTGGCGTGATCTTAGGAGCGAACGCGTCGGGGAAGACCAATCTAATTAAAGCAATTAGCTTTGCTCAGGACTTCATAACCACCGGATCTATGAGGACAGAGAATCTTCAGCTAACTCCGTTTCTACTTGACAGCACCAGCGAGAAAAGACCTTCGAAATTCCTATTCGAGATTCAATGCGGTAAAGGGCAGAGTTTCGAATATAAGTTTGTGGTTGATGAGAAGCGTGTCCATAAGGAATCCCTATACGAGATTCTTCCCTCAAGCACAAGAATGATGTTTGAGCGCGAAACCGATTCTGATGCTCCCCCAACTATTGAGATAGGCGAAGTCCCGCATTGGGCCGCGAACAAGGAAGATCCTATCAATATACGCCGGAACGAATTATTTTTGACCGCAATCAATAGAGTTGAAAACAGAATCAACGGAACTGAAATCAGAATTGCATTTCTCGACATCATATATGATTGGTTTAATGTCACTCTTGCTCCAATCTTTACAGATTCTGTGCTGGCAACCGGCATTCCGATCGGATTGATGAAACCGGGCGAACTCCAAGAGCGTTATTTGGAAATCCTTGAAAAGCTTGACCTAGGCATTGATGAAATCGGACTAAAGTCAAGTCCCGACTTCAATGCCGAGTCGCACCTTTCGGACGAATTCAAAGAACGCGTCGCTCAGTATTCTGAACAGATAGACCCGAGTACCGATCAACGCGCAGTATTCTACAATCGCAATCGCGACACATACCTTTTTGTGGACGCAAACTCGCAGTATACAGAATTTAGATTGGCAACGATTCGTAGAGCTGCTGACGAACAAGATCGGAAAGTTTTCTTTGACTTAAGTATGGAGTCGGATGGCACTAGACGACTCTTGAAGATCATTCCAGCGCTATTCGGACTGATAAGCGAGAAGACTGATTATGTTTTCTTGCTTGACGAACTCGGCAGGAGTTTGCACGCGCAACTGAGTTACAAGCTGATGGAACTCTTCCTTGAAAATAGTGACAATCGCAACAGCCAACTTATTGTGACTACGCATGACACGAGCTTGCTTGATCTAGACTTGCTTCGACGAGATGAAATTTGGTTCTTGGAAAAAGATCGGTGCGGTGTTTCGTCGCTGTTTTCACTGGAAGAGTTTAAACTGTCACGAAGCATGAATATAGAAAAGGGCTATCTGGGTGGAAGGCTTGGCGCAATCCCAATACTCTTAAGTGACGATAAGCTTGAGTGGGCAAAGTAGCGATGGCTAGGAGCAGGTCTCGTCGCGGGAATGGTAAATCGGCAAGAGGGAAGCCCAAAAAACGGATATTTATAGCAACCGAAGGTGTAACGGAGTACAAATATTTCAACAGGCTTAAGCGCGAACTGCGTGCAGGGAACATTGATGTACTCAAAAGCACATCAAAGACATCTCCCGACAAAGTGCTTCAGCGCCTAAAAAAGTATAAGCCGAAAGACGGCGATATCAGAACAGTCGACGACCTCTGGCTCGTGATTGACAAAGATGACTACGACTTAAACGCAATCTTTTCAGCCGCTGACAGAAGAAGGTTTCTCTTCGCTGATAGCAATCCTTGTTTCGAGATTTGGCTGATCATGCATTGCAAAGCACTACACCAAATACCGGGGCTTGAAGGCAGCGCTGCGTTAGGCGGCTGCGACAAAGTCATCGACGAGCTAAGAAAGCGAATCGAACCCAACTATCAGAAGACAAACTACAAAGTTTCCTGTTATATAGAGAGACGGGAAACCGCAATCAAGAACGCAGAAAAAACGGATAGGGAAAGGCATGCAGCTTGGATGAACGACGTTGGAACCCGCGTCTATAAGTTGGCAGATTCGATCCGCAAGCTCAACTGAGGATCACCCAACAACCCCCGCCACTAACTCCCCAGCCCGCTCAGGCCCGCCCAGCGCCGCCATCTCCCGCGCCAGACGCCGCGCATTCTCGCGCACCCAGTCCGCCTCCATGAGCGCATGTACGCCCTCGCGCAGCTGCCCCTGCCGCACATCGTGCGCCGTCAAGTGCAAGCCCACCTTCGCCTCAGCCGCCCGCCGACCCTGGATCCGCTGGTCAGCCGCGTGCGGCACCACAATCTGCGGAATGCCATGAACGACAGCGCTGTGCGTCGTGCCGATGCCGCCGTGATGAATCGCGATCCGGCAACGCGGCAGAACATGATCGTACGGCGCCCAATTCAACAGCCGCGTGCCCGCCGGCAGCGCCCGCTTCAATTCGGCTTTCTGCGCAGCCGAGACCGGATGCCAGCCGATCGTCACGATCGGGATCATGCCTGCGCTCGCGACCGCCTGCGCCGCCCAGCTGTAAAATCCCAGATCCCCGGTGAAACTCGTACCCAAGGAAACGAGCCCAAGCGCCGCGTCCGGCGGAATATCCAGCAGCCACGGCGGCGGATCTGTCGGCCCCTGGGCGCGACCGCCGACAAACTGCGTCTGCGGCAGGATTGTTGGCAACTCGGACTGATACCAGCCGGGCGTGAAGTAGGTGACATGCAGCCATTCGCTGATGATGGACGGCGCCACGCCCTTCGAGAAATTTCGTCCGTCAATGCCGAAGCGATCGCATAGTCGCTGAATCCGCTGTTGGCTCTCGCTGCTCAGATCGCGCTGCACCGGAAACAGACTTTGCTCGTCGAGCGTCGCCTGCGCGGGCCAGCCACAGATGACCAGCGGTATATCCACAATATCGGCCGCGATTGCCGACGCGCTCAGGAAGGGATCGGATACAATCGCGTCCGGCGCGCCGATTTCGTCCTCCAGGTCCAGCAGGGCTTCGACCGCCTCCGCCACCAACTCCTCGCTGAGCCAAGTGTCCAACGCTCGCCGATAGCGCAGCGTCACCGCCTCCTGGGGCGAGATTTCGCTCAAGTCGGGTGGTGGCGGCGGGGGCCATAACCAGCCAGTTTGGCGTATGGCGACGAACGGGATGCCGCTTTGCCTGATCGCGTTTTCCAGCGGCGCTTCGCTGAGCCAGAGAATGTCATGCCCGCGCTCTTGCAGCGCTTGCGCTGTTTTGAGGAAGCCGCCCCAATCGGTGTGACTGTAAAGCGGCGCGGAAGCGAACCAAAAGGATGCCACAGAACGAATCCCGTCGATTGGGCTTAGACAGGTAGAGGCATTTTCAAGTAGGACTGCAAGTATTCGCCGGTATAGCTGCCCGGAGTCGCCGCAACTTCTTCGGGGCTGCCTTGGGCGATCACTTCGCCGCCGCCGCCGCCGCCTTCCGGACCCAGATCGATAATATGATCAGCGACCTTTATAATGTCCAAATTGTGCTCAATGACGATGATGGTATTGCCCGCGTCCGCCAATTGCTGCAAGACGTTGATTAGCTTCTCGACATCGACGGCGTGCAAGCCGGTCGAGGGCTCATCGAGGATATACAGCGTTTGACCGGTGGCGCGTTTGGAGAGTTCACGGCTCAGCTTGATGCGCTGCGCCTCCCCCCCGCTCAAGGTCGTCGCCGGCTGACCAATGCGAATATAACCCAAGCCGACCGCGTCCAGGGTATCCAGCTTGCGGCGGATGCGCGGCAGATTCTCGAAGAAAGCCAAGCCCTCGCTGACGGTCATGTTGAGCACATCAGAGATCGACTTGCCTTTGTAATGGACTTGCAGGGTCTCGCGATTGTAGCGCGTCCCCCGGCAGACCTCGCACTGGACATAGACATCGGGCAGGAATTGCATCTCAATCTTGATCAGCCCCTGGCCCTCGCAATTCTCGCAGCGCCCGCCCTTGACATTGAAGCTGAAGCGCCCCGCCTTATAGCCGCGGATCTTGCTCTCCGGCAACTCCGCAAAGAGGCTGCGAATATCATCAAACATCTTGGTATAGGTGCCGGGGTTGCTGCGCGGCGTCCGCCCAATCGGGCTTTGGTCGATATTGATGATCTTGTCAATTTTGTCGGCGCCGATGATTTCGTCGAGCTCGCCGGCTCTTTCACGGCTGCGATTGATCAACTGCGCCAGCTTCCGATACAGCGTTTCCACCACCAGCGAAGACTTGCCGCTGCCGCTGACACCAGTCACGCAGATCAGCTTGCAGAGCGGGAAATCGATGTTGACGCTCTTCAGATTGTTCGCGCGCGCGCCTCGAAGCGACAGAAATTCGCCCGAGCCCGCCCGCCGTGTTTCAGGCAGCGGAATCTGAAAGCGTCCGGCGAGGAAAGCGCCGGTGCAGCTCTCGTCCACCAGCGTCACCTGGTCCGGGGTGCCGGCGGCGACAACTTTTCCGCCGCGCTCGCCAGCGCCGGGACCGAGGTCAATCAACCAGTCGGACGAACGCATCGTGTCTTCATCGTGCTCAACGACCAGTACCGTGTTGCCGATGTCGCGCAAACCCGTCAAGGTACGAATCAGCCGTTTGTTGTCCCGCTGATGCAAACCGATCGACGGCTCGTCCAATACATAGAGCACGCCCGTCAGTTGACTGCCGACCTGCGTCGCCAGACGAATCCGCTGCGATTCCCCGCCGCTCAATGTCGCCGCGCTGCGCGACAAGGACAGGTAATTCAGCCCCACATTGCTGAGAAAACCAACGCGGGAATCCAACTCGCGCAGAATCTGGCGAGCGATCTGCTGTTCGCGCTCCGTCAAGATCGCGTCCGTTCCCCGAAGCGAATCCACCCAAACTTCCAAATCGTCTATTGGCAAATGCGTGACATCGTGAATCGTTGCGCCGCCGATGGTCACCGAAAGCGCTTCGGGTCGCAATCGCTGCCCGCCGCAGGAACGGCAAGGAATTTCGCGCATATACTCCTGAATCTTGCTGCGAATCCAGTCCGATTCGGTTTGCTGATAGCGCCGCTGCAGATTGGGTATGACGCCCTCAAAGCGCGTCGACCAAGTCCGTTCCGCGCCGTTGGAATGATAGTAGGTCACATCAAATCGCCGGTCGCCAGAGCCATAAAGCATCAACTCTTGATGCTGCTCGCTCAGCTCGCGCCAGGACACATCAAGGCGGAACCCATAGCTGCGCGCCAGGCTGCAATAGACGTTCCAATTCCAGCCGCGCTTGTCTTCCACGCTGTGTCCGTTCGCGCTGATGGCGCCGTCGGCGATGGACTTGCTCTTGTCCGGCACGACCATGTCCGGATCAATCTCCAGGCTGAATCCCAAACCCTGACAGGTGGGGCAAGCGCCGCTTGGCGTGTTGAAGCTGAATAGTCGCGGTTCTGGCTCCGGTACGCTGCCGTGACCCTCCGGGCAAGCCAAATCCTCGCTGAACAGGTAATCAATCGAATTATCGCGGTCGGTCACATCCTGCACAATCATCCGCCCATCGCCCAACTCCAGCGCCGTTTCCACCGCGTCGGTCAGCCGCGTTTCGAAGGCGGTGGCGTCCTCTGCCTGATCCGCTTCATAGCGCCGCACCACAAGACGATCGACCACGATTTCAATATCGTGAATCACATAACGATCGAGCTCGATTTCTTCATCGAGATCACGCACGACGCCGTCTACGCGAACGCGCGCGAACCCACCCTTGCCGATATCCTCCAAGGCCTTGACGTGGTTGCCCTTCTGCCGGTGAATGACTGGCGCCAGCACTTGTATGCGGCAATCGGGGGGCATATTCTGTATTTGATCGACAATCTGCTGCGCGCTCTGCGCCGATACTTCCGCGCCGCATTTCGGGCAATGCGGGATCCCTACCCGCGCGTACAACAGACGAAGGTAGTCGTAGATCTCGGTGACTGTGCCGACGGTCGAGCGCGGATTGTGGCTGACACTCTTTTGATCAATCGACACCGCCGGGCTCAGGCCTTCAATCTGATCGACATCCGGCTTCTCCATCAACCCGAGAAACTGACGGGCGTAGCTGCTTAAGCTCTCGACATAGCGGCGCTGACCCTCGGCGAAGATCGTATCGAAAGCAAGCGATGACTTGCCCGAGCCGGACAAGCCGGTGATGACCACCAGCCGATTCCGCGGGATCTCGACATCAATATTCTTAAGATTGTGTTCGCGCGCGCCCCGCACGATGATTTTGTCTTGCGTCATGCCGTCTTCCAGAGCCGATAAACGAAGGGCTGAGCCCTTAGCCGCAATAGCCCTCTTGCTGATAATGTCCACAAGGAAAGCGTGAAATTCGAGTTCTCATTATAACCGCATGTCACCATAGCGAAAACGGATAAATCAAGGCGGCGCCATTCCGCAAGCCGTGATTCCTTGTTCTAATTGTCGCGCGAAATCGGTATGATATAGTCATCCGGAATGGCGCATTCGACGGGGCGGCCATGGCAAGTCAATTTCAGTGGGACGATCCTTTTCTGCTTGAAAACCAGCTAGAAGACGAGGAGCGCATGGTGCGCGATGTCGCGCGCGATTATTGCCAGGGCAAGCTCATGCCGCGCATCCTCGAGGCAAACCGGCACGAGTCATTTGATCGCGATATCTACTTCGAAATGGCTGAGCTCGGCATGCTGGGGGCGACCCTGCCGGAAGAATATGGCGGCGCCGGCTTGAACTACGTCAGTTATGGCTTGATCGCCCGCGAGGTCGAGCGCGTCGACAGCGGTTATCGCAGCGCCATGAGCGTGCAAAGCGCACTCACTATGTATCCCATCTACGCCTATGGCAGCGAGGACCAACGCCAGAAGTATCTGCCGAAGCTGGCGAGCGGCGAGTGGGTCGGCTGCTTCGGCTTGACCGAACCGAATCACGGCAGCGACCCCGGGGGGATGGAGACGCGAGCGACAAAAACCGATGACGGCTGGATTCTGCACGGTAACAAAATGTGGATCACCAATTCGCCAATCGCCGATGTTTTCATCATCTGGGCGAAAGCCTATGGCCAGGCCGAAGGCAAAGAGGGCGACATTCGCGGCTTCATATTGGAGCGCGACATGGCTGGCTTGTCGGCGCCGCCCATCGAAGGCAAATTCAGCCTGCGCGCCAGCAGCACCGGCGAGATCGTCATGGACGAAGTCTTCGCGCCAGATGAGAGCCTGCTGCCGAATGCCCGCGGCTTGAGCGGTCCCTTCGGCTGTCTGAACCGCGCCCGTTACGGCATCGCCTGGGGCGCGCTCGGCGCGGCTGAATTCTGCTGGCATGCCGCCCGCCAATATACGCTGGACCGCCATCAATTCGGGCGTCCGCTGGCCGCCAATCAGCTTATCCAATTCAAGCTGGCGAATATGATGGGCGCTATCGCCTTCGGCTTGCAGGGCGCGCTGCGCGTCGGACGCTTGTTCGACCGAGGAAAGGCGACGCCGGAGATGATCTCGCTTGTCAAGCGCAACTCCTGCGCGGCCGCGCTGGATATCGCCCGCATGTCGCGCGATATGCACGGCGGCAATGGCATCGCCGACGAATTCCACGTCATCCGCCACGTCATGAACTTGGAAGCAGTCAACACCTATGAAGGCACCAGCGACATTCACGCGCTTATTCTGGGCCGGGCGCAAACGGGCATCCAGGCTTTCATGTAATTGTAGGGGCGACGTATCATGTCGCCCGACGGCGCGCCAAGAGGATTAATCGACACAGAAGGAGGCATTGCCATGACCAACAAGATCTTTGAAGTTCCCAACATCCACTGCATGGGCTGCGTGCAAGCGATCAAAAACGAACTGCGCGAGCTGAACGGCGTCGCCAGTGTCAACGGCGATGCGGGCAAGCAGACCATCGAAATTGATTATGAAGCGCCCGCCACCTGGGAAGCCATCGTCGCCGCTCTGACGGAAATCGAATACCCGCCCGCCGCGAGCTAGTCCCTTCGCCGGCAGTCGCGAGCATTCTCCAGCCGCTTCAGCCGGCATAGGACCGCGCCAACGATGTCCTTGAACGCCAGGCGCATCAAGCAGGCCGCCCGCGGCCTGGGCTTCAACCTTTGCGGAATCACGCCGGCAGAACCGTCGCCCACCCTGCGCGCCTACCTTCGCTGGATTGAGCGCGGCATGCAGGGCGCGATGGGCTACATGGCGCGGCTCGACCGCGTGCGCCGGCACCAGAACTTGCGCGAGATCATGCCGGGCGCCAAGTCGCTTATTCTGGTCGGCTTGGATTATTTCTCACGCTTCGCCGACGAGCAAACGCTGAATGACCCGGCCCGCGGGCGAATCGCCGCTTATGCCTGGGGGCTGGATTATCACAAGGTGATGGAACTGCGACTGGAGCAATTCGCGGGCTGGCTGGCCGAAGCGAGCGGGAGGACGATTCAGCAAAAGGTCTATGTCGATACCGGCGCCATCCTGGAGCGCAGCCACGCGCAGCAAGCCGGTCTGGGCTTCATCGGCAAGAACACCATGCTCATCCATCCGAGGCGCGGGGGGAGCTTCTTCATCGGCGAGATCGTCACATCGCTCGAATTTGACGACTACGACGAGCCCCATCGCGAAACGATGTGCGGCACTTGCGCGCGCTGCCTGGCCGCCTGCCCGACCGATGCCTTCCCCAAGCCCTATGTGCTCGACGCGCGGCGCTGCATCAGCTACCACACTATCGAGAACAAAGGCTGGATCGACCGCGAGCTTCGCAGCGACTTCGGCAACTGGATCTTCGGCTGCGATATCTGCATGGATGTCTGCCCCTTTCAGCGCTTCAGCGAAGAGACGCAGGAGGTCGCCTTTCTGCCTTTTGATATCGACCGGGTGGCGCCGCCGCTGACCGATATCCTGATTTCGACTGAAGCCTCCTATCGGGCGATGTTCCGGCGGACGCCAATCGAGCGGATCAAGCGCGAGCAGATGGTGCGGAACGCCTGCATCGCCGCCGGCAACTGGCGGGACGAGCGCGCCATCCCCCACCTGATTCAACTGCTCTATGACAAGAGCGCGCTGGTGCGCGGGCATGCGGCTTGGGCGCTCTGGCGGACGATGGAGCTGGACGCCAGCAAGCTGCTCGCCGACCTGCATCGGCGCGACGACGATGAGCGGGTGCGGGGCGAGGTCGAGGCGCTGTTGGGGTAAGATTCACGCGGCCCGCCTCCAAAGCGGGCGACTCACAGAGTCGCCCCTACAGGTTGCGTCGCGTTTTGCGGGCAACCTGATAGGGCGCGTAGACACCGCCCGTCGGTCGCCACTACGTGTCTTCATTGCGAGCAAGCGCCGCGTCCAAATCGGGATGCTGCAGGTGCCAATCGGTGGCGTCCTGGTAGGCTTTGGCGACGGCCAGAGTCTCAGCTTCTTGATGCAGGCCGCCGATGAAGGAGATGCTGGTGGGCGTACGCTTGTCGGTGAAGCCATTGGGCACGACGACGGTGGGATGCCCGGTGTAGTTGGTGATAAGCATGGCGCTTCCGGCATGGCTGGGGGTGATGAAGACATCCACATCGGCCATCATGCGGGCCATATCATGCATCAAAAGCGTGCGGACGCGGTTGGCATTGATGTATTCGACTGCCGGAATGAAGCGGGCGGCGCGGAAGACGTTGGGCCAGGCGCTGTCGTCCTGGCGTTTCATCTTGTCGACCGAGCCATCGCGCGTGATTTGATCGAAGGCGGCGGCCGCTTCGGCAGCCAGAATCGTCCACAAGCCGCCGATCTCTCTATCCGGCAGCGCGATCGGGATCAACTCGAAGCCTTGCCCGCGCATGTTCTCCAGCACGGCGACGCTGTTTTCGAGATGTTCGCGAAAGAGCGCTTGTTTTTCGGGATCATCGGTGTCCGCCGCCTCGGGCGCAAAGGCGCTCTCGACATAGCCGATGCGCAGGCTCTTCGCGTCGAGCGCCGGATCCCACTGGAACGGCTCGGGACTGATCGTCATATCGCGCCCATCGGGACCGTAGATGGCACTGAAGACATGGGCGCAATCCTCGACCGAGCGGCACATGGGACCGATCTTGTCCATGCTCCAGCTGAGCGCCATGGCGCCGTAGCGGCTGACGCGCCCGAAGGTGGGCCGCAAGCCGGTGACGCCGCAGCGGGTCGAGGGCGAGACGATGCTGCCCATGGTCTCGGTGCCGATAGCGAAGCCGACCAAGCCGGCCGCGACCGCCGCGCCCGAGCCGGCTGATGAGCCGCTGCTGCCCTCGCTGGTATCCCAGGGATTCTTGGTGGCGCCGCCGTACCAGACATCGCCGTTGGCCAGCGCGCCCAGGGTCAGCTTGGCGATGAGCACGGCGCCGGCTTCATCAAGGCGCTCTACGACGGTCGCGTCAACATCCAACTGCTGCCCGACATAGGGCGCCGCACCCCATTGCGTGGGATAGCCGCGCGTCGCCAGCAGGTCTTTGGCGCCCCAGGGGATGCCATGCAGCGGACCGCGATAGAGCCCGCGGGCAATCTCGGCGTCGGCGCGCTCCGCCTGTTCCAGGGCGCGCTCCTCGGTGTATGTGGCGACGCATTGCAGCAGGGGATCGTAGCGCTTGAGCCGCTTCAGGTACATCTCGGTCAACTCGCGCGACGTGACCTGGCGCGTGCGGATGAGCTGGGCGAGCTGGGTCAGGGGCAGGAAGGCGGCGTCTTCGAGATCGGCCGGGCGCGTGACCGGCGGACCCGCGCTCATGGCGTAAGTTCGCGGGACAGCGGCGGGCGCGGGATCGGACGCAAGCACGCTGAAGTTCAGCGAGAGCGGCACGCTGTTGTCGAGGTCGGCGGCGTGGAGGCTTTCGTACTGTTCGCGGCGGCCGCTGACGATCTCGCGCATCTGTTCGCGCTGGGCCGGGCTGAAGTCGAGGCCGAGCAGGGATTCGGCGGCGGCGATTTGCTCGGCGGTGATGGCGGGTTGGGAGTCGGACATGGGGGGGTTCCTCGCGGTTTTGTTTTGCTGGCGAGTTTAGCACATGGGTGGCGAAGATTGGCGCATTGGCAGGCGGTTCTGCAAAAGGAATCGGGGATTCTGCAAATCGGGATCGCAGCGTTGGCGCGGGTTAGCGGGTGAAATCGGCGGTCATTGGCATTTGCAGAGGGAGGGTAAATCCTGCAAATGATTACGTACGCGGCGCGGGATATGCGATTGTTACGTCGGCGGGTGTCAGGGAGAGGTTAGCATGGGCTGGGTGGGACGGGGTGAGAGGATGGTCGCGTGGGATTGGATTCTTTTACCACCGAGGACACCGAGTTTTTTCGAGGGCACAGAGGAGTTTGACCACAATTACACGAAAGAAACGAAGAGAGAAACAAAGATAAACAGGTTCTGTTCTATTGACACTTTGAGGCAGGTTGAGTAATCTACATTTATCTTGCAGTCGGCTTGGCACTGCACCCGTACACGTTTGAATTCTATATGAAAGGCGAGGTGATTGCTGTGAACAGGTATGTATTGGTGTTGATCTCAGTCTTATTTTTTGCGGTCATGGTACCTGCATTTGCGCAGGAAGATACTGAGGAAGCCTTTTCCGCCGACGCTGATCCGTGTAGCGCGGGTTCAATCATAGAACGCGTGGATACAAGCTATACCGAGTTTCAAGTTACGCGTTCTGCAGACGATTCATTGGCAACATATAACGAAGTGGAAAACTTCTACAATACTATTGGCGATATACTGGACGAATGTCGCAACATCGTCGAACTCGCTGCGTCAGGTGTAATTGAAGTGGGCTCGGGCACCTTTGACGATCCGTATGCCTTTGACTATTTTGGTGACACTAGTCAAGGTTATTTGCTGAAAATCAGCAATATCGTACGTCCAGCCGACCAGTACCGCCATAGCTGGGATGACGCGGCTCCGCAGGGCTGGGAATATGTTGCCCTGGTGGCAGACCTGCAATGTGTTGCTCCAGAAGGGGACTTCTGTGAAATTGGCTACAGTGACTTTGAATTGACTGGCGACAATGGAACTGTATACGACTATGTGTCGTATTCCAGTTCACTTGACCTAAAGTTGCGTCCGGGTGGAGAAGGCAGTGGCAGCGTATGGTTCCTCGTTCAAAATGACGACTCAAACCTGCTGGCCATGTTTGAGGAAGGGTATAGGACAGGCCTTGTCGTCTTCCGTGCTGAACCAGCACCAGGTCAGGTCATTGAACGCGACTCAAGCGATGTGACGGTCACAGCTACTACAAACATGAATGTGCGGGGTGGGCCTGGTACAAGCTATAGAGTTGTCGGCAGCTTTCAGAATGGCCAGCACGCGGTAGCTGTAGGACGTAATTCAGCAGGCACCTGGGTGCAAATGGAAAGCGGATGGGTCTTCGCCCAGTTGGTCCGCGTGGATGGCGATATTACGTCATTGCCAGTCACCGGATAGTGGGGATCGTTTGGGAGGCTTCGGCCTCCCAATTACTTCTTCCTCATTTGTAACTTTCATGGAGGTGAGCCTGTGCCAAGAAAAGAGAAGGTGAAACAGAGTCCAAGATCTTCACGCGGTTTGGGATATCTGTCGGTGATTGTTCTTGTGGCCGCAGCCCTAGTTATCGGGGCCGCACATGATCCACTCAAAGAACTGCTTGGCAATTTCACGAAAAATAGTGAATCTCCGGATTTCGATCCACCCGAAACGGAGACATTGTTGGAATTGGACTCGACTGAACTAGAGAAACCACAGCAGCTTAAGTCGGTCATCTTCTCGAGGAGCGGCCTGACCGTCCTGAAAGTTACCATTGCAGACAGCATTAGAATCGAATATGTGCTTGAACCAGCATCAATTGGTATTGACTCCAGTCAAAGGCAGGCAGTGCACACGATAGCATGCACGTTGCGCCATGTTGGGCCCGTGCGCCGCGCTGTCGTTTTCGTGGGCGTAGGTAAATATGTTGATTCGGCAGGCCAACCGGCACTGCGTTCTCGTGCGGAAACCAAATTGTCTGCGCTGCGCATGAATCAAATGAATTGCACGTCGGAAACAAACGAACGCAACATCGATTGGAACAGAATTGCGGAATATGATATCAGATTCGCCATTCCACGCGGATTCAAGGTAGACATCTAAAGGGAGGGCTTTGCCATGATAAGCAAATCGATTTGTTTGAGTATCTTAGTAGTTTGTATCATTTTGACCGGTGTGGCCGCGGTCTCTGCCCAAGACGTGTGCGTCGAAGAGGCGTTCGCGAATAGCGCGATGCCCACTACAATCGCCGAAGCGCGACAGCTGCTGGCAGATTTGCGTGAAGTGCTGGCCGAATGCGACCCGCCATCGGAAGGCGTTATAGAGTTGGATGTCCTACGAGAGATAAGTCTTGATGGAATGTACGAAGACGAGTACGGCTGTTATGTCGGAGTGACTTACGGCACACGCGCCTCGAGGCCTGACATATTCGTAGTCGTCGTGGGCGATGGGAATGCAAATTATCTTCTGGAATTGAAACGGCCTGGTTCTCAAAAGTGGAGAGCTGCAGCAGACGTCGATCTAAAAACTTTCGTCGATGATCCAGATGAAAGCTTTTACCTTCACGAATGGGATGGCTATAACTGGCCCAAAGGGCGTTATGAAGTTCGCTACGAGGCGTTTGTTGGCGCGAATCCAGTTACCATCGCTTTTGACGCAGAGCACAATACCCGATATCGTATCGATATTGCCTGCCTCTAGGTACGGATGCAACGACGAACACGGGCAGCTGTCCGGCAGAATAAAACGGGCGACCCTAGGGTCGCCCCTACATTTGTAGTTGGATCGCGGTTCGTCAATCTGGCGACAAGAGGATTGTCGGCGTGATTAAGAAGCCAACCGCTTGCCCCGCAACCGCAGCGAATTACTCACCACAAAGACGCTCGAGAAAGCCATCGCCGCCGCCGCGAACATGGGCAGCAGACCGCCCAGCATCGCCACCGGTATCAGCACGATGTTGTAGACGAAAGCCCAGAAGAGGTTCTGGTGGATCGTGCGCAGGGTCGCTTTGCTCAGCGCCAGCGCGGAGACCAGCGCATTTAAGTCGCCGCCGACCAGCGTAATATCGCCGGCTTCGATGGCGATATCGGTGCCGCTGCCGATGGCGAAACCGACATCGGCGCCCGCCAGCGCCGGCGCGTCATTGATGCCATCGCCGACCATGGCGACGACCGCGCCTTCCTCTTGCAGCTGCTTGACCGCGTCCGCTTTGTCGGCGGGCAGGACCTGCGCCAGGACGCGCTCGATGCCGACTTGGCGGGCGATGACCTCGGCGGTCGCTTGGTTGTCGCCGGTGATCATCGCCACCTCCAGTCCACGAGATTTCAGCGCGCTGATGGCGGCTTTGGACGTCGGCTTGACCGAGTCGCCGATGGCCAGCGCGCCCAGCAGGTTGCCGTCTCGCGCCAGCAAGACGACCGAATGCCCCTGGCTTTGCTGGCGGGCGATAGCGGCTGCGAGCGGGTCGATGTCGATTTCGCGCTCGCCCATGAAGCGGGGGCTGCCGACCAGGATTTCCGCGCCCTCTAGCGAAGCGATGATGCCTTGGCCCGGGACCGCCTCGAATTCGGTCAGCGGCAGCAGGTTGATGCCTTGGGATTTGGCTGCGTCCAGCAGAGCCAGGGCGAAGGGATGCTCGCTGGCGGCTTCGGCGGAGGCGCTGTATCGGAGGACGTCGCGCTCCGCCACGCCGGGCAGGGCGATTGCCTCAACCAGGGTTGGCTGGCCGCGAGTGATGGTGCCGGTTTTATCGAGCAGGATGGTTGTCAGGGCGGCGGCGCGCTCCAATGCTTCGCTGCTGCGGAAGAGGATGCCAGCTTCGGCGCCGCGTCCGCTGCCGACCATGATGGCGGTCGGCGTCGCCAAGCCGAGGGCGCAGGGGCAAGCAATGACGAGCACGGCGATCATATTGAGAATCGCTGCGGGCAGGTCCGCGCCGCCGATGGCGAGCCAGCCGAAGAGCGTGATCAGCGCCAGGACGATGACGGCGGGCACAAAGACCGAGGCGACGCGATCGGCGACTGCTTGGATCGGCGCTTTGCTCGCTTGCGCCCCCTCGACCAGGCGGATGATCTGCGCCAGGACGGTATCACGGCCGACCCGCTGCGCTTCGATGATCAGCCTGCCCTGCTGGTTGATGGCGCCGCCGAAAACTTCCGCGCCAACCGCTTTATCGACTGGCAGGCTCTCGCCGGTGAGCATGGATTCATCAACGGCTGAGGAGCCCTCGGTCACGATGGCGTCCACCGGGATGCGCTCGCCGGGTTTGACCAGCAGCCGGTCGCCGGGCGCGACTTCGTCGATGGGGATCGACTTCTCTTTGCCGCCGCTGAGGAGGGTCGCGGTCTTTGGCGCCAGGCCGATCAGCTTCTTGATGGCGGCGCTGGTGCGGCCTTTGGCGCGCGCTTCCAGCAGCTTGCCCAGGGTGATCAGCGTGAGGATGACGGCGCCGGATTCGAAATAATCGGACTTGCCGACCACATCGGAGAAGCCGAAGACGATGCCCAGCAGGACAATGATGCCGTAGGCGTAAGCCGCGATAGAACCCATGGCCACCAGCACGTCCATGTTGGCTGAGCCGTTGCGCAGCGATTTGGCCGCGCCGCTGAGGTATTGCCTTCCCAGCATTAGCATGACCGGCGTCGCCAGCGCGCCGAAGATGAAGAGCCAGATGTCGTCAGCCAGGAAGGCGAAGTGGTCCATCAGAAAAGGAACCTGGTGCAGGAAGTGGCGCGTCATGCTGAGGATGGTCAGCGGGATGGTGAAGACGGCGCCGATTTTGACCAGGCGGGCCTGGCGCTCGATCTCGGCTTGGCGGGCGGCCGCTTCCTGATCTTCGGGCGCGTCCGAGACTGTTGTGTCGATGACGCCATAGCCGGCGCGCTCAACGGCGGCGACAATTTGGCGGCGGTCTGTCAAGCCCGGCACATAAGACACGCTGGCCTTTTCGCTGGCAAGGTTGACCGTCGCCTGGATGACGCCGTCGCTGCGATTCAGCGCCCGCGCCACATTCTTCTCGCACATGGCGCAGGTCATGCCGGTGATGGGCAGTTCGATTGTGGCCGTGGCGACTCCGTAGCCTGATTGCTCCAGGCGCTCAATCATATCGCTGGTCGATATTGCGCTATCGTCGTATTGCACACTGGCGCGCTCGGTCGCCAGGTTGACGCTGACAGCGTCCACGCCGTCGGCGCGTTTGAGGCTGCGCTCGACATTTTTGACACACATGGCGCAGGTCATGCCGGTGACCGGCAGCGTGATTTCCTTGATTGTCATCGTTCGCGCTCTCTCAACTATTGATCAACTTGAGGATTCGCTGCATATCGCTGAGCGCGCTTTGCGGGTCGGCGCCCAGGTCCTGCGCCAGCGTGTTTTCGATATAGCAATCGAAGAGATGATTGATCAGGCTGGACATGCCCTTTTCGATGGTGCGGGCGCGCAAGACGCGTTCCTCACAGCTGCCGTCGTCGGCGCTGATCATCGCTTCAAGCGCGCTGAGCTGGCCCTGGATCCGGCGGATGCGATTGATGGTCTTGCGATTGAATTCGCCGCGATGGACGTGATCATGGGTCAACAATTCAGTTGTCATGCCCCAAGCTCCAATACCTATACCCCTATAGGTATAGTATCGCAGATTCTCAGCGGATGTCAAGAGAGCGGCTGCAATGCGCTCAGTTCAAGGCGCGAATCAGGGGGAGGTCGTTGCAGCTGCCGCCGGAGACGGTGGCGTCGATGCGGACCCAGATCTGATCGGCCAGTTTCCACCAGGGCTTGCTATCGACGCCGATGGCGCGGGCGATTGGCTCGGCGCTTTCACGGTAAGCCATGACGGCGATAATTGGCGCTTCGGGATCGGGACGGGAGCGAATGTTGGCGCCAGAGCGCGTTGCGGAAAACTTGCAGGGCGCATCGCTCTCCAAATCCTCCAGTGGGCTGCCGCCGTCAGCTGGCACTGGCGCGACCACGGCATAGGGGTAGAGGCTCACGCGGGTTTCGAAGGGCAGCGCGTGGATCGGCAAACTGCTTAACTCATGGTAGGTGTAGGCTGTGGGCTCGGTAGGCGGGCCAGCAGGCCTTAGCGCGCCGTCATCGGTCTGTTCCAGGGCGACGGCGCTGAACATTCCGCTGCTTAGAGCGACTTCGCCAGCGGGGATCGACAGCCAGCCGCGCCCGTCGAGAAGGTGGACGAACATGCCGCTGCTGACCTGCGCTTGCAGCCAAGCCGTGCCGCTCAGCGACAGGCGCGCGCCATTGATCACAAATTGGCGTGGCGCGGCAAATTCGATCGTTTGCAAAAGGATGCCGCTTTCGGGCGCGCCCTCGCAAGGCGCGTCATGCATGCCGCTGCGGAAGTCGAAGCGATGCCAGGGCAGCCAAAGCGGAACGGTATCGCCGCCGGCGTCGAGCGTCGGCAAGCGCTCGATTGGCACGGAGACGACCGACTGGCTGATCCAGCCGCGCAGTTCCGGCGTCGCATAAATGTAGAGCCAGCCGCCGCCACGATGTCGCGCCATCGCTTTCAACTCGCGGCTGACCATCAACTGGGCGATGACGCGGGCATCGGTACTGGGCAGCGCGCGCAGATTCGCCCCTTGCGCGGCGGTGACCTGGACATCGGCGAGCGTCGAAGGCGGTTTCACAGCTTTGGGCAGAGAAAGCGCGACATTGCCAAAAGCCAGGAGCGCAGCGTCCCGCGCTTCCAGATCATCACTGGAATACGCGGGAAAGAGGGCGCGCGCCGCCCCCCAAGTTTTGTCTTCGCTGCTGATGCTAAGCCAATCGATTTCGGCGATGGAGATGCTGTCGCCGGGCTCGTCTAAAGGAGCGGCGGATTGCGCAGGTCCACGCAAGACGGGACTAACGGTCGCCTGCCCCAGGCAAAGTGTTCCCGCCTCTTGTTCCGCGCAATGCGCAACGATTTTGTCAAACGCGGCCGCCTGCAGCGCCGGGCATATCAGATCCTGCGCGAGGGCAGTTGAAAAGGACATCAAGAGTAAGGCGAGGGCAGCCAATATTCGCATTTTGCATCCGCCCAACTATCTGCCTAAGTCTTCTCGTACAATTCGAGCAACACGCCGCCCGCGCTCTTGGGATGGATGAAGGCATAGCGCCGGCCGTCGCGCTCGCGCGGCGTCTCGTTGATGAGCTCGTAACCGCGCGCGCTGAGTGCTTCCAGCTTGGCATCCAGATCGGCTACTTCGAGACAGAGGTGGTGCATGCCGGGTCCGCGCTTGGCCAGGTATTTGGCCACGCCGCTGTCGTCGCTGGTCGGTTGGACTAACTCGATATGCGCGTCGCCGAGCGAAAGGAAGGCGATGTCGACATCTTCAGCGTTCACCGATTCGATCTCGCCCGCTTGCGCCAAGCCGAGGCATTCGCGCCAAAATTGCAGCGCGGCTTCCATGTCGTCCACGACGATGGCGAGGTGATTGAGCTTGATGTCGGTCATGCCGTATTCATCCGCGGGGCGATTCGAGACGGGCGTGGTGAAAGTCGCGGATTGTCGCTATAGCCGAGTGCTGCACAGGATTCTTCACCACAGAGGAAAAAGAGGAAACACAGAGTACACAGAGATTTCTTTGTTGACCGCAACGAGACATTATGTGTTGGCAATTTGCCACTCCCATTTGAGACGTAGTGCGTCGGCTAGGTATGTTTGAATGTTATAATGAGTGGCGAAATGCGGAAAGTTTAGCGGCGGGAATTGTCGCGGAAGGTGGATATGGTCCTAAAGGAAATGACGCGCCCGCTGAGCCTGGCGCTGACGGAAGAGCATGAGATGCTGCTGGCGGCGGTACGGGATTTTGCCCAGCGCGAGATCGCCCCGGTGGCGGCTGAGTTCGACGAATCGGGCGAATTCCCCATCGATACGGTGCGCAAGATGGGCGAGATGGGTTTGATGGGGATTGAGATGCCGGAAGCCTACGGCGGCGCCGGCATGGACACCTTGGCGCATGTCTTGACCATGATCGAGATCGCCAAAGTCGACGCCAGCCACAGCACAATCCTGAGCGTCAACAACTCGCTTTATTGCAATGGCATCTTGTGGTTCGGCAGTGAGGCGCAGAAACGCGAGTGGATCAGGCCGGTGGCCAGCGGCGAGGAAATCGGCGCTTACAGCTTGACCGAGCCGATGTCGGGCAGCGACGCCGGCAATATGGCCAGCCGCGCCGCGCTGAACGAGGCTGGCACGCACTATATCATCAACGGGCGCAAGAGCTGGGTGACAAGCGCGCCATACGCCGATCGCATCGTGCTATTCACCATGACGGCCGCCGAAGAGAAGCATCGCGGCATCACCTGCTTCCTCATCGATACCAGCCAACCCGGTTTCAGCCGCGGCAAGACCGAACCTAAGCTCGGCATCCGCGCCAGCGCCACCAGCGAAATCATCTTCGAGGATTACGCCTGTCCGGTTGAGAATGTGCTGGGCGGCGTCGGGCAGGGTTTCAAGATCGCCATGACGGTTTTGGACGCCGGTCGGATTGGCATCGCGGCGCAGTCGCTGGGCATCGCGGAAGCGGCTTACGAAGCGGCGCTGGATTACGCCCGCGAGCGTCAGGCTTTTGGCGCGCCAATCGGCAGCTACCAGATGATCCAACAGAAGATCGCCGATATGAAAACGCGGATTGAAGCGGGTCGGGCGCTGATTTACCAGGCGATCATCGCCAAAGAGCGGGCGCTGGCGACCGGCGGGCGCTACAGTACCGAAGCGAGCATGGCGAAATTGTTCTGCAGCGAGGCGGCTGCTTATGTCACTGACGAAGCGCTGCAAATCCATGGCGGCATGGGCTACAGCAAAGAGATGCCGCTGGAGCGCTATTACCGCGATGCGCGCATCACGCGGATTTACGAAGGCACGAGCGAGATCCAACGCATGGTGATCGCCAGAAACGAATTGGGGTTGCGATGAGAGCAGCGGTATTGACAGGACACGGCGGCGCGGAAGTCGTCGAATACGTAGAGGATTTGCCCATTCCCGAGCCGGGCGCGGGTGAAGTACGCATCCAAGTTGCGGCGGCGGCGCTCAATCGGCTGGACCTGTGGGTGCGCGCCGGCTGGAGAGGGCTGTCGCTGGACTTTCCCCATGTCATCTGCGCGGATGGCGCGGGCATGGTCGATGCCGTCGGTGAAGGCGTTACGGGCTTCGCGCCCGGCGACCGCATCTGCATCGATCCCACCATCGTGGCGCCCGATGATCCGGCGTTGTACAGCGGGCTGGAGAATCAAACAAATATCGCCATCCTGGGCGAGCATCACAGCGGCACGGCGGCTAAATACATCGTCTTGCCTCAGCGCAACTTGATGAAGATGCCCGACGACTTTGATTTCGGCGAGGCGGCGGCGGTTGGCTTGGTCGGCGTCACCGCCTGGCATTCGCTGATCACGCGCGGCCGGCTGAAAGCGGGCGAATCGGTCTTGATCGTCGGGGCGGGCGGCGGCGTCAACAGCATCAGCATTCAGATCGCCAAACTCGCGGGCGCGACCGTTTACGTGGTCGGCAGCGACAGCGAGAAGTGCGCGGAGGCGGAAGCGATCGGCGCTGATGTCGCGATCAACCGCGCGGAGGAGCCACAGTGGTCGCGGGCGCTCTACAAGCTGACGAATCGGCGCGGCGTTGATGTGGTGGTGGATAACGTGGGCGCGGCGACGCTGAGCCAGAGCATGCGCGCTTGCCGTATCGGCGGGCGGATTCTGATCGTGGGCGGCACCAGCGGTTACGGGTTTGAAATGAATGTGGCGCAGCTTTTCACGCGGCATATCTCGCTGATCGGCAGCACGATGGGACCGCATCGCGATTATGTCGCTTTTATGGAGCAGGTCTTCGCCGGGCGCATCAAAGCGGTCATTGGCGCGCGCTTGCCCTTGAGCGAGGCGCGGCGGGCGCAGGGCATTCTGGAAAACAATGAGGTCTTTGGGAAAGTGGTGCTGGAACTGTAGTTGAGCCATATTCTCAAGATTCGATCGTGATGACAACTGTAGGGGCGACGCTTGGACCGCCCGCAGAATCAGGGTTACACGGTCGGGCGACTCAGTGAGTCGCCCCTACAGATTTCGCTTTTGGGCGACCTGCAAATTCAAGCAACCGAACCACGCCCCTCGCGGAAATGAAACATGCCATTTGACGGGTCGGATGTTTATCAGTTGGCGAGCCGCCTGGGTTTACCGAGCTTGGCGGTGGCGGCGCGCGCGGCCGGCGTGATGAGCGTGCTGGAGATATCCGCCTATTACCTGGAGCGGCGCCTGCGGCATTCGGTTGCGCGGGTCATCGAATATCAGCTGGGCGAGATTGAGCTGCAAGTCGCTTATGAGGGTGTGCGGCTGGAGACGATACCGCGGATTGCGCTGGATGAAGCGCGGATCGAAAAGCTGAACGGGGTCATGCTAGCGGTGAAATTCCAGTCGTTGAGCCATCAGCCGGGCCTCTCCTATGAAGAGCGAGGGCTTTGGTTGATTCAGCAAGCGGCCGGCGCGCATATTCACGGCATCATGGTGGCGCCCGATCGTCCCGTTCTCCCCTACGCGACCATCGTCAATGCGATAGACGACTACCTGCCCGAAGCGATCCGCGAAGTTCCCTTGAGGTCAGCGCGATGAAGAACGAATTGCAAGAGGTCGAGGTCAAGCTGCATACGCCGGATTTGGCGGCGGTCAAGCGAGCGTTGGAAACGGCCGGCGCGACGCTCGTCAAGCCGCGCGTATTTGAGCGGAACATCCGCTACGACAGCGCCGATGGCTCGCTGACGGCGGCGGGCATCGTGCTGCGGCTGCGTCAGGACGAAGCGGTCAAGTTGACCTACAAAGCGGACGCGAGCGTGGAGCGCGGCATCGTCAGCCGCTTCGAGGCCGAGGTCGAGGTGGGGGACTTCGAGACGATGGATGTGATTCTGAAGCGGCTGGGCTATGAGGTGGCGTTGATCTACGAGAAATATCGGACGACCTACACGTTGGAGGGCGCGGAGATCGTGCTGGATGAACTGCCGTTTGGGAACTTCACTGAGATCGAGGGCGAGGCGGCGACGATTGAGCGTGCCGTCGAGGCGCTGGGCTTGGGTGGCGCGCGGCGGATGGCCGGGAGTTATGTGGATATTTTTGCGGATGTGAAGGCGCGCTTGGGGCTGGGTGTAAGAGATTGCACGTTTGCGGCTTTTGCTGGCGTGGATGTGGGGGAATCGTTTTAACCACCGAGGACACCGAGTTGAATTGAGGGCACCGAGGCAGGCTTGATGGCGCGCAAGGTTCCTAGCGCCTTTAACGTCGAATTGTAGGGGCGAGCCATTGGGTCGCCCGCTGTCGTGATGGCGCGCTAGTTTGACGCAGAGGAGAAATGACGTGAGCGATTTGGAGAAGTTTCTGGACGAGCGGTCAAAGATTCCGATTCCCGGTGGAGATGTGGCGCGGGTAAAGTTGCTAGCAAAGGAATTGGTCCTCGGCGTGTATCGAGAACTGTGGCGGTCTTCGTTTGGCTCACTCTATGGCAACAGCCTTCTGGGAGGCCAAGATTTAGATGACTATTTTTCTGTACGATGGAGAGATCACAAACACATTGCAAACAACTGTCTCCAACTACTTCGAGGACACAGTTACATGGAAGATACAGTCTCTCCCGCAGGCAGCAGATATTACCTACTTACTGATGCGGCCTTTCATCTGCTTGAGGAAACCGAACCCTATGACGTATTCATCTCCTACCGCCGTCTTGACAGCAGCGCACTAGCGCTTCTTGTCCTCGCCCGACTCAAAGAACACAGCCTCGTCCCATTCGTTGACATGGCGCTGGAAGCAGGCGGAAACTGGCACGCCGATTTGGAAGAGCGCATCAAAGCCTGTGACTACTTCATCATCTTGCTTGGCAAGAAAACCTTATGTTCTGACATGACAGTCAAGGAAATAAAATGGTCGCTGCAATATGATAGAACCATTATTCCCATTTGGCATAGCGGATTCGATCTGAATGACGAAAAGTGGACAGATGTCGACCAAGAAGTCAAAGACGCCATCCAACAAACCAACGCAATCATTGTCCAGGACGAATCCGCCAGCGGCTACAACAGCGCCATCGTCGAGCTGCTCAATCGCTTCGGTGTGACGCCCTAGCCTGCCGCCGTTTCGCGGGCGACCCAATGGCTCGCCCCTACATTGTCGTCTTGCTTGTCGCCGGCAGGCTTCCCCTACATTTTCCGCTGGATTCAGCTTATACTTGTCGCTTTGTCGCTCGCGCTGAACCGTCCGTCGCGAGACGGTGTTACAATGAGCGGAGCAGAATCCGATGCCGATGACATCACCACAGCCGAGGGAGGTCGCTTATGACCACCAGCCCCAAGATTGAGCAGCTGCGCGCCAAACGCCGCGAGAGCCAGCAGGGCGGCGGCGAAGCCCGCATCCAGCGGCAGCACGCCAAGGGCAAGAAAACCGCGCGCGAACGGCTGGATATCCTGCTTGATCCGGGCACCTTCCGCGAAGTGGACGCTTTTGTGCATCATCACAACAACAAATTCGGGCTGGACGGCAACAAGCCGCTCAGCGACAGCGTGGTCACCGGCTGGGGCACGGTTGACGGGCGGCTGGTTTATGTGTATTCGCAGGACTTCACGGTGATGGGCGGCAGCCTGAGCGAGGCGCACGCGGCCAAGATCATCAAAATAATGGACATGGCGGTCAAGGTGGGCGCGCCCGTCATCGGCTTGAACGACAGCGGCGGCGCGCGCATCCAGGAAGGCGTCGAGAGCCTGGGCGGTTACGCCGATATATTCTTGCAGAATACGCTGGCCAGCGGCGTCATCCCCCAGATCAGCGTCATCATGGGACCCTGCGCTGGCGGCGCGGTTTACAGCCCGGCGCTGACCGATTTCATCATCATGGTTCAAGACAGCAGCTATATGTTCATCACCGGTCCCGATGTGGTCAAGCAAGTGCTCAATGAGGACGTGACCTTTGAAGGCTTGGGCGGCGCGTCGGTGCATGGCAGCAAGAGCGGCGTCTGTCACTTCGTCGCCGATGATGAGACGCAGGCGCTGACACTGGCGCGCGAGCTGCTCAGCTATTTGCCGCAGAACAATATGGAAGACCCGCCCGCCCTGCCGAGCACCGACGACCCGCTGCGCACCGAATCGGCGCTGGACAGCATCGTGCCGGAGAACCCCAACCAGCCCTATGACATCAAGAAGGTCATCGAGTTGATCGTCGATGACGGGCATTTCTTCGAGGTGCATGAGGACTTCGCCGCCAATATCGTGGTCGGCTACGCGCGTTTGGGCGGCACGGCGGTCGGCATTGTCGCCAATCAGCCGATGGTGCTGGCGGGCGTGCTGGATATCAATGCCAGCGTCAAGGCGGCGCGCTTCGTGCGCACCTGCGATGCTTTTAATGTGCCGCTGATTACCTTTGTCGATGTGCCTGGTTACCTGCCGGGAACCGATCAGGAGCATAACGGCATCATCATGAGCGGGGCGAAGCTGCTCTTCGCTTATTGCGAGGCGACCGTGCCCAAGCTGACGGTGACGACGCGCAAGTCTTATGGCGGTGCCTACTGCGTCATGAACAGCAAGCATATCCGCGCCGATCTCAATATCGCCTGGCCCACGGCCGAGATCGCCGTGATGGGTCCGGAGGGCGCGGTTGAAATCATCTACCGGCGCGAGTTGCAAGAAGCGGAGGACCCGGCGGCGCGCAAACAGGAACTGGCGCAGGAATACCGCGAGACTTTTGCTAACCCCTACATCGCCGCCAGCCGCGGATTCATCGACGACATCATCGAGCCGCACAATACACGCCCGCGCTTGATCAACGCCTTGCAGGTCTTCACCAACAAACGCGACGAGAATCTGCCCAAGAAGCACGGCAATATCCCGCTTTAGTGACAGGTCGCACAACCCCATCCCCCGGCCCCTCTCCCGCCATCTCTATGGCGGGCATCCAGCCAGCTAGGGAAGGGGAGCGCTGCGAAAGGAGTTGACAATTTGCAAACCGGTCCCTTCAACAAAATCTTAATCGCCAATCGTGGCGAGATTGCGGTGCGGATCATCCGCGCGGCGCGCGACTTGGGCATCCCAACGGTGGCGGTCTACTCCGATGTCGACCGAACGGCGCTGCATGTGCGCTATGCCGATGAGGCGGTGCCGATCGGCGGTCCGCGGCCGGCGGAGAGCTACCTGCGCAAGGACAAGCTGATCGAGGTGGCGCGCAAGACTGGCGCGGAAGCGATTCATCCCGGTTACGGCTTTCTGGCGGAGAATGCCGATTTCGCCCAGCAGGTGATGGACGAAGGCATCGTCTGGATTGGTCCGTCGCCGAGCGCAATCGCCACCATGGGCGACAAGCAAGCGGCGCGCACGACGGTCAGGCGCAATGGCGTCCCGCTGATCCCGGGCACGGAAGCGGGCATGCCCGATGATGAACTTATCCATGCCGCCAAAGGCATTGGATTCCCGGTGCTGATCAAGGCGGTGGCCGGCGGCGGCGGCACAGGCATGCGCCCGGTGGAGCGGGAAGAGGATTTCGCCGAATCGCTGGCGACGGCGCGTCGAGAAGCCGAGAGCGCCTTCGGCAATGGCGATGTCTACGTCGAGAAGCTGCTGCTGGGCGCGCGTCATATCGAGTTTCAGATTTTGGCCGACGCGCACGGCAACACGATCCACCTGGGCGAGCGCGAGTGTTCCATACAGCGCCGGCATCAGAAACTGGTGGAGGAAGCGCCGAGCGTTTTTGTCGACCGCGAGCTGCGCGAGAAGATGGGGGCGATGGCGATCGCGGCGGCGGAATCGGTCGGCTACATCAACGCTGGCACAATCGAGTGCATGGTCGACCGCGACAAGAACTTCTACTTTCTGGAAATGAACACGCGGCTGCAGGTCGAGCATCCGGTGACCGAGCTGGTGACCGGCATCGACCTGGCGAAAGAGCAAATCCGCATCGCGCGGGGCCGGCGGATGGGTCCCACAGAGAGCCTGCTGGAGCCGAAGGGCTGGGCGATTGAATGCCGCATCAATGCGGAAGATCCCTACAATAATTTCATGCCATCGACCGGGACCATTAGCACGCAGATCCTGCCGACCGGACCAGGCGTGCGCGTCGACGGCGGCGTGTATTCCGGCTCCGAGATCACGCCCTATTACGACAGCCTGATCGCCAAGCTGATCACCTGGGGCGAGACGCGCTCCGAGGCGATGCTGCGGATGCGGCGGGCGCTTGCGGAATATCGCATCATGGGCTTGAAGCATAATATCCCTTTCCATATCAATCTATTGAACAGCATCAGTTTCATCGCCGGGCAGTTTGACACGACCTTTGTCGAGCGGCGGTTCAATATGAATACCTACGAGCAGGATCCGACAGCGAGCCATCTGGAGACTGTGGCGATCGCGGCGACGCTCTACGCGCATCGTCAGCGGCAGCTGGCTTCCCAGGTGGTGGCGCCGGCCAAGCGCGATGCCAGCAATTGGAAATGGATGGGGCGCTTCGAGAGGATGCATCGATGAAGTACGTCACCATCATCAACGAGCGGCGCTTCGAGATCGAGGTCGACAATGACGGGCGCGTGCTGATTGATGGCGAAGAGCGCGATGTGGATTTCCTGAATCTGGGCGGTTCACTGTACTCCCTGATCACTGAGAATAAATCATTTGAAGCGGTTATAGATGATGACGAGGGCCGGATCGATGTCATGATGCGGGGCCGCCTCTTTGAAGCGCAGGTGCTTGATGAACGGGCGATACTTCTCATGCAGCGGCGCGGGGGGATGGTCGAGAGCTCGGGCGAAGTGCTGGCGCCGATGCCGGGACTCATCGTTGAAGTGACCGCGGCGATGGGCGGCGCCGTCGCCAAGGGGCAGACGGTGATCATCCTCGAATCGATGAAAATGCAGAACGAATTGAAGTCGCCGATTGACGGAGTTGTGCGCGCGATCCACGCTGAGGCGGGGCAAGCGGTGGACAAGAATGAGCTACTGGTGGAAATCAAGGCGCCCGAGCAAGAAAACTAGCCCCTGCCGATTTTTGCCAAACCGCAACTGAACCTATAATTTGATTTATTCCTTCGGTCCTCGGATAGAATGAGAGCAAATGGCGCCGCTTCCGAAACGAATCCCACGCTGGGCGGATGCCCTATGGCTGGCACTGCTATCGGCCTACATCTTGGCGGGCGCCGCGATCGTGCCTTTCCACGGCGATGAATCCACGCTGATTCACATGAGCCAGGATTATCACTCCCTTTTCGTGGAAGGCGATTTGTCCAAGATTCTATATGACCGCCATTGGTCAGAGCGCGCCACGAACCAGCACTCGCGCCTCATCGATGGCACGATCTCGAAGCTGGTATATGGCTGGCTGGCTTCGAATCAGGGCTTTGAACCCGACGATCTCAACGAGCAATGGCACTGGGGGCGCGATTACGCATTCAATAGCAGGACTAATCGCGTACCCGAGCCGCAACTGCTTGGCGCGGCGCGGATGGCATCGGCGGCCCAACTGGCGCTGGCGCTTCTGTTGTTTTTTCACTTCGTTCAATTGACCTTGAACCGTCCGACGGCTTATTTGGCGAGCGCGTTCTTGGTGTTGCATCCCAACGTCTTGATCAATGGACGCCGGGCGATGATGGAAGGCTCGCATTTGCTGGGGCTGATGCTGGTGTTATTGGCTGGCGCCTGGCTGCTGCGTGAGCGGAGATGGTGGGCGCATGCGCTTTTCGGCGTCTGCATGGGCTTCGCTGTCGCGGCCAAGCATCCGAACATCATCGTTTGCGTCTGGATTTACTTGGCTCTGCTTTTGGCGACGCTCCGGCAGCAGCGGCGAGAGAAAAACCCGAAATTGGAAACTGTTTGGAGAGAACGCGCCGTTTTCATCTTGTCGCCAGTCGCCGCCGCCTTGGCGTTTATGCTGCTGAATCCGGCTTGGTGGTCGGCGCCGCTTGAATTGCCATCTGTCATTATCGGGCTGCGTGCGGATCTGCTGCGAGCGCAGGTCGATTGGCTCGGCGGCTATAACTCGTTCGAGCAAGGGCTACAAGGATTCTTCCAATATGTATTCGCGGCCGAACACCAGTACTTTGAGGTCTCACACTGGGCGGAATATGATGTAATCAGTGCGCAAATCAAGCACTACGAGAGTTCTGGACTGGCGGGGGGCCTAATCGGCGGGACGGGACTGGCCGGTTTGATTGGTCTGCTTCTGGCGCTGTTTGGCTTGGCGCATCTCGCTCGCGGCTCGGCGGTCCAGGCAAGCAGTCGGATTCTCTTGCTGTTCTGGATCTTGGGTTCGGCGCTGATCACTTTGGCGGCGACGCCGCTGCCCTGGGCGCGCTATTACCTGCCGCTGGCGCCCGCGCTGGCCATTCTCGTGTCACTGGCTTTGATCACGCTGGCTTCATCGCTGTGGAATCGCAGCAACAGCCGCTCGGCGGCAGTGAAAAGAATTCATCACACTCACACAGAATAACTAGCCCACTCATTGCACCGGCGAGGGGTTTATCAAGTAAGAACCGATGGCGTCAACATATTGGATTGAAGAATCGCTGGCTGGCATTCTGCCGACCTTGTGGATGTTCCTCGGTGTCGGATTGCCTTGGGCATACGCCGTCGTTCCAAGGCGATACTGGCAGTCGAGAGCTTTGATCGGCGCGACCGCTTTGGCGCTGGGTCCCGCCTGGATGACGGCTTGGATGCTCATCCTGGGCGTCGTCGGCGCTCAACTCGATGCGCGCCTGCTGCAGCCCGAATGGATCTTGCTCGGCAGCGTCATCATCGCCGGGTCCGGCGGTTATTTCGCCTGGCGCAAGCGAGACAAAAGCGCGCCCCGTGCAGCGTCGGCGCCGTCGCTCGCCTTTGACGAAAAGCTCATCGTGGCTTTGATTGCGGTCGCCGTCGCCCTGCGTTGGATTCACACCGCCTTCTGGCCTTTCACTGCCTACGATGCCTTGTGGGTATTCGCTTATCAGGGACGACATTTCTTTCTCGAAGGCAATATCCCGAACGCGATCGATTATTATCCGCCATTCCTGTCGCTCCAGTTCACCTTTGTGCAAACGCTCATTGGCGGTATCAACGATCATGCGGCGCGCATGGTGCTGCCCATGCTTCATATTGGCAGCATAGCAGCCGCCTATCTACTGGGCGAGCGCCTGCTGAATCGCCGCGTCGGTCTTATCGTTGCCGCGCTCTGGAGCCTGCACCCGCAGGTAGGTCGCTGGGCGGTGATCGGCGATCTCGAGATTCCGCTGACCTTCAGTTTCACCTTGGCGGCTGTCTTTTTTCTGCGCGCCTGGAGCGACGATCAGGACCCGGGCGAGCGGCGGACTGCGGCGCTGCTGGCTGGCCTGATGCTGGGAATCGCCCTGTTCACCAAGCCGACGGCCGGCGGCTTCGTATGGGGGGTTTTGCTGCTGCTCGCCGTCGATTTGCTGCTCAAACGATTTGATTTTCGCCCTTGGCGGCCTCGGTTTAAGGTCGCGCTATGGACCGGGCTGGCTTGCATCCCATTGGGGGCGCTTTGGTATCTGCGCAATCTGTTGCTGGGGCACGAGGTCGTCACGCTGCCGAAGGCGGTCTGGCTGACGCGAGCGCTGCGCAGTGGCGATTACCTGGCGCCGCTGGTGATTGCCGCCGTCGTCGCCTGGCTGGCGCTGGCAATTCGCTTCAGGTTGAATCGGCGCGAAACTATGCTCGGCGCAGTCGGCGTGCTGCTGCTGCTGGCGGGCGCGCTGGCTTCAAATCCAAAGCTCCTTCCTGAGCGGGTTGATCCGCCGGCGAGCACCATCCAGCCAGGGGAAATCGCTGTCATCGCGGGCGGACTGACGCTTGGCGGTTTCAGCCTGCGCCGCGGTTATGGGGCTGCTTCCGACAAGCAGGTCAAAGGCATGATTGGCATCGGCGGCTGGGCGCTGCTGTTGGCGCTGCCGTACTTCGTCACCTTCTTCTACTCCTATAGTTATCACTATCGTCTGGGCTTCGCGATTTTACCCCTGTTGTGCTTGCCAATAGCGATCGCCCTGTCGACGCTGCTTTCCAGCGAGCGCATAAGCGGCTGGAGCAGGCGAATGCGGCACGGCTATTATCTGGCACTATTTTGCCTGAGCCTGCCTGGCATAGCGGCGCCGGCCTTTGATGTCGGCTGGACTACGCTTTGGCTAGGAGACGCCGGGCTGGAAAGCGACACGAGGAAGTATCAGGTCTTTAATCCATCGCTGCTGGAAGTTGTGTTTGGACTGGAAGACTTCACGCGAGCGACTGGAAATCTACCGGTTGTATTGGCGCCGGGGGAAGAGCGTCTGCCTTTCTTTTTTCCGCAGATGCAAATCATTGACGGGGCGGTGGCGAGCCTGGCGGAATTCGAATCGCTGGGCGCCACGCATTTCATTTACGGCGCCAAGGCGCGGGAGGCTTATCTTGATGCCGGGCTGGACCCACGGTCTACCCAGCTTGTTTCGGCTTTGGGACGAGTCGATCTATTTCGAATGACGAAAGAACACCGGGAGGCCACTTTCAGTTACGAGCTGTACGAAGCGCAGGATTGGAAAGACCGCTGGACGGTACCCAAGCGCCATCGATCGCAGCCGCCGGAACGCCCGGTGGTCATCTATGGCGGTCGGCTGCAAGCTTATGTGGATGGCTTGTATCCGGCGATCATATACATGAAGACGCCAATTACCTTCGAGCCGAGTTGGCGCGCGCTGCAGACGCTCGAGCGCGACTATCAATTTGTTTTGCGGCTCCGGCCCCTGGAAGAGGACGAGACGACGCAAGAATGGACGCTGCGGACCGGTGAGCATCGCCACGGGAATTACTCGACTTCGCACTGGGAAGTTGACGAAGTGGTGAGAGACCGGCAGATTCTGCGGCGAGATCCGGAGGCCGATTTCAGGCGAGGCGACCGCTATATTTTCCTGCTTGGCGTTTGGGATCCGGTGGCGGAGCAATATCTGCCCCTCGAAGTCGACGGGGAGCCAGCGGGCGAATTCTATCCATTGGATGGCGCCTACCAGTTGCTGCCTTAAATTAGCGCAAGACCAAAAGAGAATCGGAAAAGAGACGCTGCGTGGCGCGGTTATTGAAGCGCGTCCAGGCGAGGTTGAATCGCTCGCGCAGGTCCGCCAATTCGGCGTCGCGGGCGGCGAGGTAGCTTTGCAGGATCGCGCTCTGCTCGGTCGTCAGATCGTCGAAGCCCGCGACAGTTTCACTGAAGACGGCGATATCGTTGATGCGACCCAGGATCTCCTGCATCGCTTTGACCTGGGACAGGAACGCGCCGGCAGACGCGCCCAGAACCGGCAGGAAGAATTCCAGGGCATAGCGCAACTGCTTGTACTCTACGCGCAAAGCATGCAGGATGGCATCGTCCGACGCCGGCAGCACCGTATCGTAGGCTTTGACGCTGGCCAGGCGTTCATGCAATAGCGGTGGCAGCACATGACGCAGTTGATGCGGCGTCTCGCCCCGTTTTAGTTTACGCGCGCCGCGCCCGGCACGTTTGGTCAGGCGCTGAAACCGGCGGAGAAAACGCGCGTAACGCTTGGAATCGAAGAGCCGATTCAGACGGACGCGACCGGCGCCGCGGCGATCTTCGAGTGCCGCGATCACCGGGTCCAACGCGGCCTGCGACGCCGGCGGCAGCTCCGCCTGAAAATCTTGCAAGTCAAGAATCAAGACATCGAGATCGCGGATTGCGCCCAAAGCGCGAGCGATTTCCCGCAAGCCGCGCTGGAATTCCGCGACGGTCTTGCGGCGATAGTAGGCGCCGATGAGATTGAACAGGCTGCGCATACGGCGGATGGCCACGCGCATCTGATGCACGGATTCGATATCTTCGCCGCTTCGGCTGCCGGCTTCGTGGCTCTTCATCCGCCGCAGCTGCCGGGCGAAGATCTTCCGCCCCGCCTCGGCCATGGGATCGGTGGAGTGGATCTCGGTCTTCTTTTTCTTGGGCTTGCTCTTTTCGGCATCCATGTCAGTCTCTTCGTGTTTGCGGACCGGAGCACGCGCATGTTGCCGCGGCCTTGGACAAGGCACTGCAAATCGAAACAGCACTTTAAGATTATATTAACAAATCGCCTGATAGGCGTCAAAATCCTTAACATTCGACGCTGAGGAAGGGCGGCGAAATTGTTCAGGAGACGGGAAAAAGCGGTGATATACTTTGCCTGTATGTCCTGTGAAACAGCGGTGATTGTCTTAACTACCGAGGACGCCGAGTCGATTGAGGTCAGCGAATAATAGCCATGACTAGAAGCAGCAAAGTCATCGCTGAGAAGATGGACCCAAGGTGACCCAAAAGGTCGTCTTCATCACCGGCGCGTCAAGCGGGATCGGGCGGGCGGCGACGCTGGCCTTCGCGCGGGCTGGCTATCACGTCTGCGGGTTGGCGCGGCGCGCGGAACGGCTCGCTGGCTTGGGCGACGAGATTGCGAACTTGCCGGCTCCACATGGCGAATTTCTGGGGGTCGTCGGCGATGTCTGCGTCGCGTCGGAGGTTGAGGCGACGGTGTCGATGGCGCTGGAGCGCTTCGGACGGCTGGACGTCTTGGTTGCCAATGCCGGCGTCGGGCAACATGGGGCGGTCGTCGAAACGGACTGGGCGCATATTGAGACGGTTGTCAGGACGAATATCGATGGCGTGCTGCATAGCGTCCGCGCTGCCGTACCAGCGATGCGAGCATCCGGCGGCGGGCAGATCCTCATCGTCACATCGGTGGTTTCAGGGGTTCACACGCCTTTCACAGCGACCTATTCGGCGAGCAAGGCTTTCGTCTCGAGCCTGGCCGGTTCGCTGCGGCTGGAGCTGGAAGATGATAATATCGCCGTGACTGATGTTCTCGTCGGCCGCACGCTGACCGAGTTCAATCAGAATCGACTGGGCTCGAGCGCGGCGGTTCGCGGGGGGCTGCCGACGATGAGCGCCGAGAGGGTCGCGCTCGCACTGGTACGGGCGGCTGAGCGCAAAAGGCGGCGACTGATTATGAGCCTATTCGACCGTTTGATCCTGGCGGGCGGCGTCCTGGCGCCGGGGATCATGGCGCGTCTGGCGAAGCGGCAATACAAGCCGGCGCCCGGCGATTAGCGCGAAAGACGTTGGCGATGGCAAAAGTCAAAAAGCTCAATTCAATGCGGCTGCTGGATGCCAATTCGATTCGCTACGATGTTCATGCCTATGACAAGTCGATCCGCGATGCGCGGCAAGTGGCGGAAGCGGTTGGCTTCTGCGCCGACGAAGTCTTCAAGACCCTGGTCGTGGAAGCGCCATCGGCACGGAAACCGGCGCTGGTGATGCTGCCGTCGAACCGGACGCTGAATCTCAAGCGGCTGGCAAAGGCTTTGGGCGAGAAGAAGCTGGCGCTGGCGGCGCATGCGGATGCCGAGAAATGGACCGGCTTAAATGTGGGCGGCATCAGCGCGCTGGCATTGAAGAGCAAGAACTGGAAAGTCTATCTCGATCGGCGGGCGGAGGCGCTGGATCATATCGTCATCAGCGCCGGGCAGCGGGGCCTGCAAGTGCGCCTTGCGACTGGGGACTTGATAAAGCTGCTTGGCTGCGAGCTGGTTGATGCGGCCGACCGGTGACGGACTGTGATCAGCGTGACAAGATGCGGGCAAGATCGAAGTATTCCGGTGTGATCTGCCTTGTGCGAGCGGTCGCTTCGGCCAGCGGGATCGGCGTTTGTTCGCGGCCGATGCGGGCGACCATCTTGCCGCTCTCGCCACCGAGCAGCAATTCCATCGCGTAGACGCCCATGCGCGTGGCGAGGAGCCGGTCAAAGGCGGTCGGGCTGCCGCCGCGCTGCGTATGACCGAGGATGGTCAGACGGATTTCAAAGCCGATATGCTTCTGTTCGAGGTAGTGCGCCAAGGCCGGTCCTTGATAAGGGGCGCCTTCCGCCAGAACGGCGATGGCGTGGGTTTTGCCGCGGATATAGGCGTCTTCCAGTGAGACGGCGATTTCGTTCATGGTGACGCCATTCTCCGGCGTGACGACGATTTCGGCGCCGCCCAGGATGCCGGCCATCACGGCGAGATAGCCGCAGTCGCGCCCCATCACTTCCACCACAAAGGCGCGATTGTGCGAGGTGGCGGTGTCGCGCAGGCGGTCGACGGCGTCCAGGATCGTATTGAGCGCGGTGTCGACGCCGATGCTGGTATCGGTGCCCCAGATGTCATTATCGATGCTGGCGGGGATGCCAATGACAGGCACGCCAACCTGATGCAGCGCGAGCGCGCCGCGCAGGCTGCCATCGCCGCCGATGACGATCACACCCTCGATTCCGTTTTCGTTGAGCCGGCGCTGTCCCTTCATTTGACCTTGAGCGGTCTTGAATTCTTCATTGCGCGCGGTCTGTAGAACGGTCCCGCCGCGCTGCAGAATGCCGCTGACCTCGCGGCTGCTCAACAGCGCCATGTCGCCAGCCAGCAAGCCTTGATAAGCCTGGCGGATGCCATAGACTTCGACGCCCTGGTCCAGCCCGGCGCGAACAACCGCGCGGACTGCCGCGTTCATACCGGGCGCGTCGCCACCGCTGGTCATGACGGCGATGCGTTTCATTCAGGCGCTCCCTATCCAAGCCAAATTAGCGCGACGCAGTCGTTTATAGCGCGCCGCCAGCACATCGCTTACAATGTATTCTATACAGTTTTGTGCGGGCTTTCAAAGAGAAAAGCGTTAAGTAGCGGTAAAGTGCCAGGCGGCATTAAGTCTCTTCGTCAACTTCGATGAGGTCGGCGCTGCCGACAATCTCGACCAATTCCTGCTCGAGCGCGTCGCAGATGTTCGTCGTTTGGTCGGGGAAGTCCAGCGGCGTCGACTCGCCACCACGCAAGACGACGATACGAAAGCGATCGACGCCGGGGTAGGAGACCAAGGTGTTGTGGATATGCCGAAGTTTGCGCTGATCTCTTTCCGGATCTTCCGTTGTGACCAGTTTGACGGAGATCGCGCGCGGCGCCCGTTCCTGCGTTTTTTCTTCGCCGGGCAGCGCCAGGTTGCTTGCGCCATTCACCCATTCGGGTTCGTCCTCCGGCGTATCGTCTGGCTCAGCCAAGCTTGAGGCGAGTGGCGCTTCACTCGGCTGGGCGTCGAATTCAGCCGGGGGCGGCGCCTCTGGCGGCAGTTCGTCGAAGCTCGGCGGGGGACCTTCCAGCGCTGCCATGATGGCGTCGGGCGGCTCATCATCCGGGCGCGCCCAGGCCGGCTCCGGTTCAAGGTGGCTTTCAGGCGGGCTGTCAGCGGGCAAGGCGGCGTCGAATTCGAGGCTGAGTCCGTCGGCGATGATCTGGGGATCGCCGCGGCTTTCGTCGTAGCGGCCATGGATCAGCACGATCTCGCCCTCTTCCAGGCTGCTGGCGGTGAACTCCGCACCCGCGTTCCGATCGGCGAAGCTGTCCAGCGCCTTGGCGTAGGCGCGCGGGAAGAGCACCACTTCAATCACGCCGGCGCTGTCGTGCCAGTCCTCCAAGGCGAGCACGGCCATTATGTCGCCATTGCGGGTGGTGATCTTGCGCAGGTCGGTCACTTCGCCGGCGACGCGCACGGTTTCAGGCTTCGACAGGGACGGGCTCTTCAGCTCAGAGATCTTTTGCAAATTCTGCCCTTCGAGAAGATGCCGATAACGGTCGACCAGGCGTCCGCTGAGATAGAGGCCAAGCAACTCCTTTTCCCATCTGAGCAGTTGCCGAGGCGCCGCCTCTTCAAGATGTTTCAGGCTCTGCAACTTGCCTTCGACAGCGCTGGCGGAATCGCCGAACATGAAGTCCATGCGGTTTTCTTTTTCTTCATGATAGGTCGCGCTATAGCGGATGATTTCCTCTAGAGAAGCCAATAGCGTTGCCCTGGCGCCGAAATCGTCCATAGCGCCCACTTTGATCAGGCTCTCGACCGTGCGTTTCCCTATTTCCCGCAAGTCGATGCGCTCACAGAAATCTTCCAGGCTGCTGAATGGCGCTTCACCGCGAGCGTCGATCAAGTCCTCTAGGGCGCGCGCGCCGGCGTTCTTGACCGCGCCCAGCCCGAAGCGAATCGCGCGGCGGCCATCGGCGGTCGTCTCGATGTCGAAGTCCAACTGACTGCGATTGATATCTGGCGGCTCAATCTTGATTAGAAGGCGGCGGCATTCTTCCAAAAAGGTCGAGACTTTGGAGAGGTCGTCGCGCTGGACGCTGAGCAGAGCGGTCATATATTCTTCGGGATAATGGCGCTTGAGATAGGCTGTCTGCACGGTGATGACGGCATAATCGGCGGCGTGGGCTTTATTGAAGCCATAATCGGCGAAGAATTCGATCATCTCGAAGATTTCTTCGGCGGTATCTTTGTCGATGCCATTTTGCGGACCGCGCTCCATGAAGATAGCCCGATGTTTATTGAGCTCGGCCGGCAGTTTCTTGGAGACGGCTTTGCGCATGAGATCCGCTTCGCCCAGTTCGTAGCCAAAGAGCTCGCCGGCGATCTCCATGATCTGCTCCTGATAGACGCAGATGCCGTAGGTTTCAGCCAGGATCGGTTCCAGTTTGGGATGCAGCGTGGTGATTTCTTCTTCGCCGTGCATGCGCCGGCAGTATTGGGGAATGAACTCCATTGGACCGGGGCGATAAAGCGAGATGGCGGCGACGATATTTTCAAAGACGCGCGGGCGCATCTGGCGGAGCATTTGCTGCATGCCGCCCGATTCCACCTGGAAGACGCCGATCGTTTCGCCATCGCTGATCATGCTAAAGGCGTCATCGAGCAGCGCGCGCTGTTCATCGTCATCAGCCTCTTCGTGACGATAAGGAATGCTGTCGATGCTGTAGTGGATGCCGCGATGTCGCGAGATCAACTCGCAGGCTTTGCGCAGGATGGTGAGCGTCGACAAGCCCAGGAAGTCCACTTTGAGCAGGCCGATATATTCGGCGGTCTCCATGGGGAACTGCGTCACCGCGCTCAAGGCGCCGCCCGATGGATCTTTGCCGGCGATGCGATGCAGGGGGACGAGATCGACCAAGGGGCGATCGGCGATGATGAAACCGGCGGCATGGGTGGAGGCGTGGCGGGTCATGCCTTGCAATTCTATGGCGGTGTCGATCACGCGCTGCAAATCGGCATCGGCATTGTACAGGTCCAGCAATTCCGGATTGCCATCGACATATTCGCGGATTTTCTTCTGGCGGGCTTCTTGGGGAATCAAAGCGGCGGCGCGGTTGATCAAGCCGAGCTCGACATCGAGGGCGCGCCCGACATCGCGAACGGCGGCTTTGGCGCCCATCGTGCCGAAGGTGATGATGGCGGCGACCTTGTCTTCACCGTATTTCTGGGCGGCATAGGCGATCATTTCGCCGCGGCGGTCATCAGGATAATCGAGGTCGATATCGGGCATGGTGATGCGCCCGGGGTTGAGGAAACGCTCGAATAGCAGGCCATTCTGGATCGGGTCGATATTGGTGATGCCGAGGCTGTAGGCGACCAGGCTGGCGGCGCCCGATCCGCGGACGTTCCACCAGATATCGGCTTGGCGGGCGAATTCGCAGAGATCCCAAACGATCAGGAAATAGGCGTCGAAGCCCATGCTGTGGATGATGTTGAGCTCGCGTTCGATGCGCCCGGTGAAGACAGGGTCGTCCCGCCAATCGGCGTCAAAGCGCCATTCCATGCCGATGTCAATCAGGTGGCGCAGATAGCTGTGCTCGTCGAAGCCGGCCGGCGTCGGGAAAGCCGGCAGGTGATAACCCTGTGGCGCCAGGTCGATTTCGGTCATATCGGCGATCGCAAGCGAGCTGGCGAAGGCTTCGTCGACCAGCTCGGGCGGCAGACCGGCGAAGCCCGCCCGCATTTCGGCAGCCGACTTGAGATAATAACTGTGGAAGGGCTCCATCTTCATCCGATCCGGCTCGGACTTGAGGGAGCTGGTTTGGATGCAGAGGAGGGTGTCGTGCGCATCGGCATCGTCGCGGTTGACATAGTGCACGTCGTTAGTGGCGAGCAGCCGCAGATCGCTGTGACCGCTTCGACGATATTCGCAGAGCCAGCGATTCAGCCCGTCCAGCACGGGAATGTCGTGGCCCTGCAATTCGAGGAAGAAGTTTTCAGCGCCGAAGACATCTTGATACCAGCCGATTTGCTCGCGCGCAAGCTTGTCTTCTCCATTTGCTACCAGGCGGGGAATCTCGGCAGCGAGGCAGCCGCTGGTGGCGATGATGCCCTCGGCATGCCTTGCCATGAATTCCTTGTCGATGCGCGGGTGGTAATAGAAGCCTTCCAACTGGGAAGCCGAGGCGATCTTGAGCAGGTTCTGATAGCCGGTCATATTTTTCGCCAGCAGCAGCATGTGATAAGGGCTGCGGTCAAGGCGCGGATCACGATCGGTCATGCCGCGGCGCGCCAGATAGCCTTCCATGCCGATAATCGGTTTGATGCCGGCGTCGCTGCAGGCGCGATAGAAGTCAAGGGCGCCGAACATGACGCCATGATCGGTGATGCCGAGGGCGGGCATTTCCAATTGACGCGCGCGCTCGACGAGTGACTTGATTCTGCTTTGACCATCGAGCAGAGAGAACTCACTATGGACGTGGAGGTGGACGAAATCGCTGGTCATGATGTCGATGGTTGTCGGCGTCGATACGGGTTTCAAATGGCGAAGGATAGCCGTATTATAGCACTCGACGCGCCAAGATGTCCGCGCAATCGCCTTCCTTTGGACAAATCATTAAGTCTATTGAACAGATGAAAAACTATGCCCGAATTGCCAGAAGTTGAGACGGTTGTGCGCGGCTTGCGCGCGCCCTTGATCGGGCGGCGGATTGAGCGCATGTGGCATGATTGGGCGCCGACGATCCACTCGCCTGCGCCGGATGAGTTCGCCGCGCGCGCCGCCGGTCAGCAGGTGCGGGCGCTCAATCGGCGGGGGAAATACATCCTGATCGCGCTGGAGCATGACACGCTGGTGATCCACCTGAAGATGTCGGGTCGACTGTATGTGACCGACGCCGGCGAGGAGCACGACGCGGACAGATGGGTGCATGTGCGCTTTGAGCTGGATGGCGGGCGGCAGCTGCGCTTTTCGGATCTGCGCAAATTCGGTCGCGTCTATTTGACCGACGATGTCGACCGCTTGCTGAGCCATTTGGGTCCGGAGCCGCTCAGCGAGGACTTCACGCTGGCGGGCTTTCGCGAAGGGATGCGCGGGCGTAAACGAGCGATCAAGTCGCTGTTGATGGAGCAGGAATTCCTGGCCGGCGTGGGCAACATCTATGCCGACGAGGCGTTGTTCCGCGCTGGCATTCATCCGGCGACGCGGGTTGACCTTTTGACTGAGGCTGATTCCGTGCTGCTGCATCAGACGATACGCGAGGCGCTGGAGACGGGGATCAAGCACGAAGGCGCCAGCATCAACTGGTATCGCAAGCCGGACGGCGACAAAGGCGCGTCACAGAATCACTTCTTCGTATACGGGCGGACGAATCGGCCCTGCCGGCAGTGTGGAACGGCGATCAACAAGATTCGGGTGGCGCAGCGGGGCACGCACTTTTGCCCGCAATGTCAGCCGGCGCGGGTTTAGCATTTGCTGCAGAGGCACAGATGTAGTTCCAATAGAGTATGCGACAGAAGGAATGTGTAGGGGCGTCTCGCTAAGACGCCCGTTTTGCCAGTCGCAAGTTTGGGCGTTTCGGCGAAACGCCCCTACAGATATTTCAGGCGCCACTGATTTGAAACTACTGAGTATTGTACGTTTGATACGGCGACCTGATAGTTCGCCCCTACAAAACGTTGTTGTCCTGGGGATTATAGACTGGCGTAATCCAAAGTTTCAGGAATAATGGCCGGGCGGCCGCGTTCGTCTTGGGTCAAGCGGCCCGCCGGCGTCGCGGCATCGTGCGGGAAGAATAGCAGCGCCTTCGTCTCCAGCGCCCATTGCTGCCAGCGGCGTTTGGTTTCCAGGGTGACCAGCGGCTCGACATCGAATGACGACATCCAGGCCAGGCGCTCGAAGTGCACAGCCAGGGATGCCATATCGCAAAGGAAAGCGGCGTGTTTGCCGCCACTCTCGATGCGGAGGCTCATGTGACCGGGCGTGTGGCCAGGCGTCACCATTGCCGATACGCCGGGAACAATTTCGTCGTCGCCGGCGAGTAAGCGCAATTGGCCGGATTCATAGAGCGGGACGTAATTGTCGAGCCGATAGGTCGCCCGCGTTCGTTCGTTGAGATTGACGGCGTCTTCATATTCGCGGCGCTGGACCAGGTATTCGGCCTTGGGAAAAGCGGGCGCGCGCGAGCCATCGGCGTCGAGGCGGAAATTGCCCGTGCAGTGGTCATCGTGCAAATGCGTATCGATGACGATATCAATGTCGGTAGCAGATAAGCCAAGCGATGTTAATCCGCGATGCGTGCCGTCTGACGCTTCAATGTGCAGGAAGCGGCGCTGCGAGTCGCTCAAGTTGTTGCCGAAGCCGGTATCGACAATGATGTTCTTGCCAGCGGCGCGGATGAGCAGGTTGTGCGTGGCAGTCTTGATCAGGTGGCGTTCATCGGCGGCGTAGCGGCGCGACCAGAGCACACGCGGCACCAAGCCAAAGAGACCGCCGGGGTCCATATAGGTGGTCGCGTCATTAAAGAGATAGACTTCAATATCGCCGATTTGCAACATGGCGCGCGTTAGCCGGCTTGCTGGAACTTGCCCGAGAGATTGTCTTCGCGCATGTGGCAGTGCTTATATTTCTTGCCGCTGCCGCACCAGCAGGGTTTGTTGCGGCCCGGGCGCTGGCTGTTTCTGCGCACGGTTTGCTGGGTCGGACGGTCGGCGTTGCCCATCTGCAGTTCGGGCCGATACTCGCGCATTTCACGGCGGCGCTGCGGCGTCTGCACAATGGCCGGCTGGACCAGGAAGATCTGGCGCGAGGCGATCTGGCGGTAGGTATCTTCGACGACGCGGAACATCTGGAAGCCTTGGCGCTGATACTCTACCAGCGGGTCCTTCTGGGCGATGGCTTGCAAGCCGATGCCCTCGCGCAAGATATCGAGGTCGGTCAGGTGCCGCTGCCAAAAGTGATCGAGCGAGCGGATGACGGTTTGGCGTTCGGCGATTTCGGTCAGTCCCTCGCGCGCTTCTTCCAATTGCGCCGCTTTTGCGACCAGCAGCTGGCCGGCGTGGGCGCCGATTTGGGCGGTGACTTCCTCTTGTTCGAGCGCTTCCAAGGCCTCGGCGCTTATCGACTCGGGCAGGGGCAAGCCGGTGCTGGCGAGTTGTTGATACATGGCGCCGGCTTCGAGTTGTTCGCCGTCATGATCAGCAGCGAAAGCATCTTCGACGGCGGCAGCGATTTGATCTTCAATCATAGCGAGATAATCGGCGTGCAACTGCTCGGCGTCTTTCTTCAGCCAATCCAGGCGCTGCCCGTAGATGATTTCGCGCTGTCGATTGACGACATCATCATATTCGACGACGCGCTTGCGAATATCAAAGTTGTGGCCTTCGACGCGGATCTGCGCTTGTTCGATGGACTTGCTGATCATGCCATGCTGGATGGCTTCGTCTTCGGGGAAGCCGGCCGTTTTCATCAGACGCTTGACATTGTCGTTGGCGAAGCGCTTCATCAGGTCGTCATCAAGGCTGAGGTAAAAGCGGGATTCACCGGGATCGCCTTGCCGGCCCGAACGTCCGCGCAGTTGGTTGTCGATTCGCCGGGCTTCGTGGCGTTCGGTACCGAGCACGAAAAGCCCGCCGGCTTCCAGCACAACCTGGCGATCGCGCTCGACCCGCTTCTCAGCTTCGGCCAGCGCCCGCTGCCATTGCGCTTCCGTGGCCGCGGTGAGGTCAATGCCCTGCCGGCGCAGCGCCCCCCGCGCCAAGCCTTCGGGATTGCCGCCGAGCAAGATGTCGACGCCGCGGCCCGCCATGTTGGTGGCGATGGTGACGGCGCCGGGCCGACCGGCCTGGGTGATGATTTCGGCTTCCTTTTCGTGCTGCTTGGCATTGAGCACCTCGTGTTTGATGCCGGCTTTATTCAAGTATTTGCTGAGGCGCTCGGAGGTTTCGACGGCGACGGTGCCGACGAGGATCGGCTGGTTGCGCTGGTTGCGCTCTTGAATAGCGCCGACGATGGCGTTCCACTTTGATGTTTCGTTGACGTAAATCAGGTCGTTGTCATCGGCGCGGATGACGGGTTGGTGCGTGGGAATGGGTACGACATCAAGCTCATAGGTCTTCTCGAATTCTTCCGCTTCGGTGAGCGCGGTGCCGGTCATGCCGGCCAATTTATCGTACATGCGGAAGAAATTCTGGAAGGTGATTGTCGCCATGGTGATATTTTCGCGGCGGATCTGCACGCCTTCCTTGGCTTCAATCGCCTGATGCAGCCCCTCGGAGAAACGGCGCCCGGGCATCAGCCGGCCCGTGAAATCATCGACGATGACCACTTCGCCATTCTGAACGATGTATTCCTTGTCGTTCTCGTACAGCGTCTGGGCGCGCAGGCAATTGTCGAGATAGGGCAGCATTTCGGCGTTGTCGGGATGATAGAGCTGATATACGCCCAGCGCCTTCTCCACCTTTTCCACGCCCTGCTCGGTCAAGTAGACGATGCGATCGCCGATATCGAGCACGAAATCGCCATCGGGTTCTTCCGCCTCGACGCTGTCTTCGCTGCTCTTCTTAAGTCGCTTGACGATGGAAGCGAAGCGGCGATAGAAGTCGGATGGCTCGTCGGAGGGACCGGAAATGATCAGTGGCGTGCGCGCTTCGTCGATGAGGATGTTGTCGACCTCGTCGACGATGGCGTAGCGCAACTCGCGCTGGACCAGGCGATCGTGGGCGAGCACCATATTATCGCGCAGGTAATCGAAGCCGAATTCGTTGTTGGTGCCGTAGAGGATATCGGCTTCGTAGGCATTGCGGCGGCTGATCGGGCGCAGGTTCTGGTAGCGGGCGTCATCGGAGATGAAGTCGGGATCGAAGAGGAAGGAACCGCTATCGGGCTGTCCGCCCGTGTTCTGGATGACGGCGGCGGAGAGGCCGAGCAGGTGATAAATCGGTCCCATGAATTGCAAGCCGTGCTTGCTCAGGTAGTCGTTGGGTGTGACCAGATGGGCGCCCCGCCCGTCCAGGGCATTCAAGTAGAGCGGCAAAGTGGCGACCAGCGTCTTGCCCTCGCCCGTTTTCATCTCGGCAATGCGCCCTTCGTGCAGGACGATGCCGCCGATCAGCTGCACATCGTAATGACGCAGTCCGATGGTGCGGACGGAAGCTTCACGCACCAGGGCGAAGGCTTCGATCATGATGTCTTCAAAGCCGACGCCTTCAGCGAGTTGCGCCTTGAAGTGGCTGGTTTTGGCTCGCATCTCGGCGTCGCTGAGCTTCTGCATCGCCGGTTCCAGCGCGTTGATCTCGTCGACCGACTCCTGATAGCCGGAGAGCGCTTTCTCCATTGGGTCGCCGAATACTTTCTTGACGATGTTGCGGAACATGAATCCTCAGACTGTGTTGAGTTGACAGCTACCAGCGATTATATCATATGGACAAAGCCAGTTCTCAGGGCAGGATGATAACGTAAGGCGCGAGATTCAAGGATTCGTCTTGGATTGAATTTTTGCCCACAGGCGACTGATCTGACGGCGGAAGACGAGCCAGACGACGAAGAGCGCGGCGGCGGCAATGTAGAAAAAGAGCAGAACGTCCTGATTCTGCGCCGCTTCGCTGCCGATTGCCACGAAGATATAAGTCGGGATCAAGCCGCCGATGAAGGAAACGGCGATGTAAACGGTCAGACGGATGTGACCCAAGCCGACGGCGTAACTAATGAAATCGTAAACCGAAAAGAGCAGCAAGCGCGCCGCCAGCAGCGACTTCCAGTCATCCAGGTGTCGCTCGTAGAAATCGTCAATGCGCGCCAGTGCCGCGTCGCCGACAAAGCGCTTGACGATGCGCCGGCCGAGCAATCGCGCGATCAGAACATTGACCGCGCCGCCGATGACTTCGCCCAAGACCGAATACAGCGTACCGGGTATCACGCCAAAGAGGATGCCGGAAGCGAACTGAATGGGACCGGCGGAAAGCGGCGCGAAGGTGAAGGTCAGGGCTTTGATGGCGATGTATACGACCGGCCCCCAGATGCCAGCGTCTTCGACCATCTGCGCCAGTTCTTCGTCTCCAACGGATTGGACGAGCAGATAGAGAGCGGTCAGCAGCGCGAGAAAGCCGAGCCCGCCGATCACGAGCGAGCGAGTCGAGAATTCGGTTGCGAGCTTCGCTGAATTGGTGGATATAGGCTGATTCGACTTACTCATTGAAGAGCGCGCCTACGCTCCTGCCTTCATGCGCGCGCAGGATCACCTCGCCGAGCAGCGGCGCGATGGAAAGAACGGTCATATTGGGCAGCATTTTTTCCGCGGCGACGGGCAAGGTATTTGTGAAGACGATCTCGCGCAGATGGAGCGACGCCAGCCTCTCGAATGCATTGTCGGTCAAGAAGGGATGGGTGAAGGCGAAGAGCACATCTTTTGCGCCATAGTCGCGCACGACATTGACCGCGCCCACGACGCTGCCGGCGGTATTGACTTCATCATCGACGAGCAAGACATTCTTGCCTTCGACATTGCCGATCAGCGAGAGCGCGCGCGGGCTTTCAGCATCGCCGCTGCGGCGCTTCTCGACGAAAGCCAGAGGCACGCCCAAGGACTCCGCCCAATTCCGCCCTTGCTTGGCGAAGCCCAAATCGGTGGTGACCACGACCAGGTCGTCCAGCTCGCCATTGCGCATCTTGAGGACGATGTAATCGCTCAACAAGTGAAAGGCGGTTAGCGCATCGCCCGGGACATCGAAGAAGCCCTGAATTTGACCGGCGTGCAGGTCGATCGTCATATAACGGTCGATGCCAGCGGTTTCCATCATATTGGCAATCAGCCGGGCGGTGATCGGCACGCGCGGCTGATCCTTCTTGTCGGAGCGGGTATAACTCATATATGGCACGACAAGATTGATGCGCCAGGCGGAATCACGCTTGAGGGCGTCAATCATGATCAGCATTTCCATGAAGTTTTCGTGCACGGGCGATGCCATCGTCTGCACGAGGTAAACGTCTTTGCCGCGGACGCTCTCTTGCAGCTTGATGAAGATATTCTCGTTCGAGAAGACCGTCCGGTAGTAGGCGCCCGGCTTGATGTTGTATTCGGATACGGCACAGATGTAATCGACGATTTCGTTTCCCAAGTCGCCCGATGCGCTGCCGGAGAAGATCTTCATCGAGCCGAAGCGCATAGTGGATGACTGCTCTAGCTCTTCCTGGTCGGCCGGGCTGGCTGGCTCCGGGTGGAATTTGGCGCCGGGCACCTTGACGATGTCGGTCATCTGCATCTGTTTCACGATCACTCCAATCGACTACCTTATGCGGAAAAGGCCGAATCCCGGCAGGAGTCGGACGGCAGCAGTCTGCGGATCGATTTCGCGCTCTGTGACGCGCTTGATAATACCAGCAAGCTTGGGCGGGGGGAATAGTGGCGGCTGCGATTCAGGCGAAGAATTCAATGCGCCTCGGCGGCAGCACAACATGAAACGCCCATCTGTGATAGACGGGCGTTTCCTTTGCATCGCCTGATGCGACTAGATATGCGTCGCGATTTTGCTGACGATTTTGCCTTTGGGTTTGAAGCCGGTAATGCGCTCGACCGCTTCGCCGTCTTTGAAGAGGATCAAGGTCGGGATGCCCATGATGCCGAAGTTCATCAGGATATCCTGGTTCTCGTCGGCGTCGACTTTGGCGACGCGCAGCTTGCCTTCGTACTCATCGGCGATTTCATCGACGATCGGGGCGATCATCTTGCAGGGACCGCACCACTCCGCCCAGAAATCGACCAGCACTGGCGTACTGCTATCGAGCACTTCGCTCTGGAACTCGTCTGTGTTGACGTCAAATGTCTTCGCGCCCATTTCTGCATCTCTCCTGTGTACTTGGCTATTGCGGGGGACCGCAACATCGCTTCTGAAAACTCTGCCTTTAAGACGAAGGGCATGGCGCACATCTTACATCAGAAATGCGTTTGAGGCAGCGGCGGCGCCTACCGTCGGACATAAGGGCGTGGATTTGTGTCCCGGTTGTGTCCCTATTGTCCGCAGCGCATGTTGGTTGTGTCCCGGTTATGACCGTTGTGATTCTGATTAATCGCGGTTGTGACCGACGAGAGCCTGATTTGGCGCGGTTGTGACCGTAATCGACGGTTTTATGGCCGGACAGGCGTTTTGTGACCGCGCGCGAAAGATTTTTTCTCGAGAGGCGGCGCAGAAAGATAGGGTTGTTAATATGCTGATGAATACAGGATGGCGGATTATGAGATCAAGAGGCGACCAAGTTTTCTCGTTTTGCCGCTTGGCCGGGCATGATCTAACTCGCCCAAAGGGATGGACATCACGGTTTGTCAAAGCATGGGGCACGTGCTAGCATTCACGGAATCCACGCAGATTCGCGAAGGTTAGAATTAGCGGGCATTGATGAACGACGAACGGCGCTTGCCCAATCTCACCAGCCGGCAGGAGGACATCCTCACCTGCATCGTGCAGGCTTATTCGGAAAAGCCGGAGCCGGTCGGCTCACGCTATTTGGTGGAGAATTACGAACTCAACATCAGCTCGGCGACGGTGCGCAACGAGATGGCGCGGCTGGAAGAGATGGGCTATATCGCGGCGCCGCATACATCGGCCGGGCGCGTGCCGACGGCGGCCGGCTTCCGCTATTTTGTGCGGCGGCTCTTGCAGACGCGCAGCTTGACCCGCGGCGAACAGAGCCATATCTCGGAGCGGGTCGGCACTTTGCAAGCAGGCATGGAGCAGTGGATGCGGCGGACGGCGGCTCTGTTGGCGCGCTCGGTGCAAACGGCCTCGATTGTAACCCCACCGATTTCGCAGACGAATTCCTTCAAGCATCTGGAGTTGATCTCGATTCAGGGGCGGCTGGCTTTAATGGTGCTGGTTTTGAATAGCGGGAGCGTGCATCAGCGCATGTTGACGCTGGCGGAGCCGGTGCCGCAGAGCAAGCTGGGCGAGGCGGCCAAACGCGTCAACGAAACCTGCGCCGGCTTGGGCGCGCAAGCGGTGCGGCTGCGCAGCAACAGTCTGCCGATGCTGGAGCGCGAAGTGGCGGAACTGACCGCCGAGCTCATCGAGAATGTGGACAACAATCGGGCGGGTTTCATCTATCGGGATGGCTTGAGCCAGGTCATCGAGAGCTTTGCCGATGAAGAAGGCGCGCAGCAAGCGATTCGCATTCTGGAGGAACACACGGTGCTCAATGCGCTGCTCAGCGATATGCTTGATCGCCTGCCGGCTGAATCGGGCGAACAGATCAATGTGCAGGTGGTGATCGCGGGCGAGGGCCGCTACGATGATCTGAGCCGTTTGAGCATGGTGTTGAGCCGCTATGGCGATCCGGAGAAGATGAGCGGCGCCGTCGGCATATTGGGTCCGACGCATATCAATTATGGGCGCGCCATCAGCACCGTGCGCTACGTGTCGAATCTGATGACGAATGTGCTGGCGACATTGTATCAGGATGGCATGGAAGACGCGGGGCAGCCCAGTGTATGAGCGGTGTGTAGGTCGCGTTCGCTCCGGTCTACCCCCTCAATCCCCCCATAGCAATGGGGGGAAGCTTGTTTCGACGTTGCTACGGGGAAGGAGCCAGGTCAAGTAGGTCGCGTAGGTCGCGTTCGCTCCGGTCTACCCCCTCAATCCCCCCATAGCAATGGGGAGAAGCTTGTTTCGACGTTGCTACGGGGAAGGGGCCGGGTCACGTAGGTCGCGTAGGTCGCGTTCGCTCCGGTCTACCCCCCTCAATCCCCCCATAGCAATGGGGGGAAGCTTGTTTCGACGTTGCTACGGGGAAGGGGCCGGGTCACGTAGACACAGACCGACGACACAGACCGCCGCTCGCCCGTTGACTTCTTAGGGAGTTGGGCGCGGGCGACTTGATAAGTCGCCCCTACAGACGCCTTCCGGGATGGGTTTGTCAAGAAAGAGGACACAGAGAACACTGAGGGACGCGGCGGGTTCCGTTTGCCGATTCGCAATCTGCGATTGTTCTGAATTCTCAACATAAAATCTTTATTAGACTTCATCTGTAATCCTCGAAATACCATATCATCCCTAATATAATCGCTCTCATTCTGATGCTCGTCATACAGTGAACGGGCATAATGGCGGTATCACAGAATCTTCAGGCTGCACTGTTACAGGGATGGTCTATGAGCGAAGTGAAAAATCCGGCTGAGGAGCTGGAGCGCGAGGAAACGCCCCCCGAAAAGGAGGCTGAATCGGCTGAGGAATCGGCGCTTGAGCCAGTCGCTGAGCTGGAAGAGGAGACGGCGGAAGAGGCGCCGCTGGAAGAGCTTGAATTGCCGGAAGGCGCGAATCTGCTGCAGATGCTGATTGAGGCCCAGAAAGAAGCCAAGACCAACGAGGACGGCTGGCAGCGCGCCCGCGCCGAATTCGCCAACTTCAAAAAGCGGACCGACCGCGAGCGCAGCGAACTCTTCCAACGGGCTGCGCTCGACACCTTGAAGACGCTGCTGCCAATCGTTGATGACTTCGACCGCGCTTTTGAGAATGTGCCGGAAGCGATCAGCGAAGATCCCTGGATCGGTGGCGTTTCGATGATCCAGCGCAAGTTCACCAGTCTGCTGGAGCATTATGAGGTCGAAGCGATTGACCCGACCGGCGGACCCTTCGACCCGAATTTGCATCAGGCGATCGGCGCCGAGGACAGCGATGAGGTGGAAAGCGGCCACGTAATCGAAACGCTGCAAAAGGGTTACCGCGCTGGCGAGCAGGTACTACGGCTGGCGCTGGTGAAAGTCGCCAATTAGGCGCCCCTGGGGACAAGACATCGTGGAGATGACCCGGAAGAGACAGGAGAAACAGACATGGGAAGAATAATCGGCATTGACCTGGGCACAACCAATTCGGTCGTCGCGGTGATGGAAGGCGGCGAACCCACCGTGATTCCATCGTCCGAGGGCGGGAATCTGATCCCGTCGGTGGTAGCCATCAACACCAAGACCGGCGAACGGCTGGTGGGACGAGTGGCGCGCAACCAGGCGGTGGTCAATCCGGAGAATACGGTGTTTTCGGTCAAGCGCTTCATGGGCCGCAAATTCAGCGACGCCGAAGTGAGCGATGCCGCCAAGCTGGTGCCCTACCAGGTATCGGCCGCCTCCAACGGCGATGTGCGGATTCGCTTGAACGACCGCGACTACAGCGCGCCCGAGATTTCAGCGATGGTCTTGCAGAAGATCAAAGCCGACGCCGAAGCTTATCTGGGCGAGACGGTCGACCAGGCGGTGATCACGGTGCCGGCTTATTTCAATGACGCGCAGCGCAACGCCACCAAAGACGCCGGCAAGATCGCCGGGCTGGAGGTGCTGCGGATCATCAATGAGCCGACTGCGTCGAGCTTGTCTTATGGCTTGGGCGACCGGAACGAGGGCATCATCGCGGTTTATGACCTCGGCGGCGGCACCTTCGACATCTCGATTCTGGAGGTGGCTGATGGCGTCTTCGAAGTGAAATCGACCAATGGCGATACTTATTTGGGCGGCGACAATTTTGACGATCGCGTCATCAACTGGATCGCGGAGGAATTCAAGCAGGAGAACGGCATCGACCTGCGGAAGGACCGGCAGGCGCTGCAGCGGCTGAAAGAAGCGGCTGAGAAAGCCAAGATCGAACTCTCGACCACGCTCAACGCCGAGATCAACCTGCCCTTCATCACCGCCGATGCGGGCGGACCGAAGCATCTCAACATGAGCATTTCGCGCGCCAAGCTCGAGAGCCTGGTGGATGCGCTCGTGCGCAAGTCGATTGAGCCGTGCCGGCAAGCCTTGAAGGACGCCGGCTTATCGACCAGCGATGTGGACGCGGTGCTGCTTGTTGGCGGCATGACGCGCATGCCGGCGATTCAGGAAGCGGTCAAGGGCTTCTTCGGCAAGGAACCGACCAAGGGCGTCAACCCGGATGAAGTGGTCGCCTTGGGCGCGGCGATACAGGCGGGCGTTTTGGGCGGCGATGTCAAGGATATCCTGCTGCTGGATGTGACGCCGCTGACGCTGAGCGTGGAGACGCTGGGCCGGGTGGCGACGGCGATGATCGACCGCAATACGACCATCCCCAGCAAGAAGTCGCAGGTGTATTCAACCGCCGCCGATAGTCAGACGCAGGTGGAGATTCACATCGTGCAAGGCGAGCGGCCCATGGCCGAGGACAACAAATCGCTGGGCAAGTTCATCCTCGATGGCATCCCGCCGGCGCCGCGCGGTCTGCCGCAGATTGAAGTGACCTTCGACATTGACGCGAACGGCATCCTCAACGTCAGCGCCAAGGACAAGGCGACCGGGCGCGAGCAGGCGATCACCATCACAGCCAGCAGCGGCTTGTCGGATGACGAGGTCGAATCGATGGTGGCTGAAGCGGAGAAATTCGCCAGCCAGGATGCCGAGCGCAAAGAGCAGGCGGAAGTCGACAATCAGGCGGAGGGCGCGATCTTTCAAGCTGAGAAGCTGATCCGCGAGAATAAGGACAAGCTGCCGGAAGAGGCGGTTCAGCAGACGGAAGAGAAGATCGAAGCGGTGCGCGCGGCACAAGCGAGCCAGAACATCGCCGAAATCAAGGCGGCGACGGAAGCGCTGATGGCGCAGCTGCAGACCCTGGGCGCGCAGATGTATCAGGAGGCGGAAGGCGCGCCGGATGGGCAGCCCGCGCCCGAGACGGAAGATGAAGATGTCATTGATGCCGAGTTCACGGAGACCTAGGCGGCAATGTGAGTGAGCAACAAGACGGGGTATATTGACATATGCCCCGTTATGCTTTGTAATCGTTGCCAAACGATTGACAGACATATGAATCTAGGTGCAAATCATGGGAAGAGTAATCGGTATTGACCTGGGAACTACAAACTCCGCAGTGGCTGTATATGAAAATGGGAAAGCCAAATTAATACCCCCGTCTGAGGGCGGTGGCGACGGCTATCTAACGCCATCGGTAGTCGCCATCAAGAACGGCGAACGCTTCATTGGTAGCGCAGTAAGCAATGAAGCTGTCGAACCGGCGAATACCATTACTTCCCTAAAGCGCTTCATGGGACGGAAATACGACGAGATAAACGGAGATAATGAAGAGCTAAAGAAAGCGGCTGAATTAGCGACATACGAACTGATACCGGCAGAAAATGGCGATATCTGGGTTCGCGTAGATGGTCGCGACTACAGTCCGCCCGAGATTTCAGCGATGATCCTGCAAAAGCTTAAGGAAGACGCTGAAGCGCATCTGAATGAGACAGTCGATCAGGCCGTGATTTCAGTACCGGCATATTTCAATGACGCGCAGCGCAACGCCACGAAAGATGCCGGTAAAATCGCCGGCTTGGATGTGCTGCGCATCATTAATGAGCCGACGGCCGCTAGCTTGGCATACGGAATAGAAAGGAATCGCGACGGCCTCATCGCTGTCTACGACCTGGGCGGCGGGACTTTTGATATATCCATCATACAACTTGATGACGGTAATTTTGAGGTTATCGCTACCGATGGAGACGCCTTCTTGGGTGGAGACGACTTTGACGCCCCGGTTGTCGATTGGCTCGCCATGCAGATTTCGAGGGCACATGGATTTGACCCACTGCAAGATGCCACAGCCATGTCGCGGTTAAAGAAAGAGGCGCAGGCAGCAAGGCAAGAACTGTCGTCTATCGAGAAAGTCGCCATTGATCTGCCAAACATCGTTATGATAGATGGCGAGGCTGTAAATTTCATTACGAGTTTAACGCGCAATCAATTGCTGGATTTGGTAAATGATCCACAGGGTCCTATAACCAGAACGCTCGACCGCTGCGGCGAAGCGCTAGAAGCTGCCGGGAAAACACCCGATCAAATAGACACGGTCTTGCTAGTAGGCGGAATGACAAAAATGCCAGCGATTCGCAGCGCGGTCGAGGGTTACTTCGGGAAAGAGCCCCGAACCGACGTTAACCCAGACGAGGCGATTGCATTAGGAGCAGCGATACAAGGGGGCATAATGGACGGCGAAGTTGCCGGCATTACGTTGAGGGATGTTACGCCGCTTAATCTTGGGGTCGAAGTGAGTGGTGACCTTGTTAGCTGGATTATCGATCGCAATACCGCAATTCCTGTGAAGCGCACTCGCAGGCACTACACTACTGCAGTCGATAATCAAACTGGAATTAGAGTTAATGTTGTGCAAGGTATACGTCCACTGGCGAGTGAAAACAAATCACTAGGCGATTTCAGGCTCGAAAACATCCCGCCAGCGTCACGAGGCGAGCCCGAGTTTGAATTCACTTTCGAAATCGATGCAAACGGCATTTTGCATGTTGCGGCACGGGACCTGGGCACCAATCAAGCAAAGCATGTGACCATTTCCGCCGCCAGCGGGCTATCTCAAGAAGAAATCGCACGCGCTTTGGCAGAGGCTAAACGGTACGCTCAGGATGATGAAAAGCGAAAGGAAAAAGCTGAGGCGGACAATTCGGCGGACATCAGAGTCTATCATGCCACAATACTGATTCGCGACCATCAAGAAATGCTGGAGCGCGTAGATATTTCCAAACTCGAATACTTGATAGAAGCCGCCGAAGAAGCGCGCAAGAGTGGAACTGCCGCTGACATTATCAAGGCGTCCGAGGAACTGGCGGACTTTACACGCGAACTGGGCAGTAAAATTTACCGTTAGTCAAAAACGCCACTGTTGGAGAAACTGTCGCGTAGGGAAGCTTTGACATGCCAAGAGATTATTATGATGTGCTCGGCGTAGCGCGGGGCGCTGACGAGGGCGAAATCAAGAGCGCGTTTCGGCGATTGGCGCGGCAGTATCACCCGGATGTCAGCCAGGAAGTCGACGCCGAAGAAAAGTTCAAAGAGATCAACGAAGCTTACGAAGTGCTTTCTGATGATGACAAGCGGGCGCGTTATGACCGCTTTGGGCATGCCGGCGTCAATGGCGGGGCCGGCGGTTATGGCGCCGGATTCTCCGACTTCGGCGATATTTTTGATATTTTCAACAGCGCCTTTGGCGGCTCGGCGAGCGGGCGCCGGCGCGGACCGGCAGCTGGGCGCGATAGACGCGTCGATGTGACGATCGATTTTGTCGAGGCGGTTTTCGGCGTCGAAAAAGAAATCGAATTTCAGCGATTGGAAAGCTGCGACAGCTGCGACGGGACGGGCGCGGCGGCCGGCTCTCGACCATCGACTTGCGGCACTTGCAATGGCAGTGGCGAAGTGCGTCAGGTGCAGCAGACCTTTCTCGGCTCGATGGTGCGGGCGCAGACTTGCCCCAACTGCGGCGGCAAGGGACAGGTCATCGGCAATCCCTGCCGAAACTGCGATGGCTCCGGGCGTCGCCGCAAGCGCGCCGTGCTCAACGTCAAGATTCCCGCGGGCGTCAGCGAAGGCATTCAGATTCAAGTGCGCGGCGATGGCGATGCTGGCGAACATGGCGCCCCGCCCGGCAACTTGTTCGTCGTGGTGCACGTCAGAGACCACGCCTACTTCGAGCGCAAAGAAAATGACATCATCCTCGATATTGGCGTCAATGTCGCGCAGGCGACCTTGGGCGACCGGATCACCGTGGATACCGTAGATGGTCCCGTCGAGCTCAATATCCCGCCCGGCACGCAGACGGGCAAGGTCTTTCGTTTGCGCGGCCGGGGGATACCTCGCTTGCGCTCCGATGGCAGCAATTCGGGCCGGGGCGACCAGATGGTATATGTGCAAGTGGAAACGCCGATAGACCTCACTGAAGAGCAGCGCAAGCTGTTTGAAGAATTGGCGGAGACGTTGGGACGCGAGAACGTGCCGAGAACGGGCGGTCGCGGACTATGGTCCAAGATGGCGGACTTCCTCTCCGGCGATGAATAATTCGCCGACGCCATGAGCCCTTGGATTGAAGTCAGCTTGCGCGCCGACGGCGAGAGCGCCGAAGCCATCGCCGAAGTGCTGGCGCGCTATGGACATCAAGGCGTCTCGATTGAGCAGACGGGCATCCCGCCTGATACCTGGGACGAGAGCGAAATCCCGCCGCCGCAACAGGTGATGCTGCGCGCCTACATTCCCGATGATGAAGGAATTGAGACTACCAAAGCCGAGCTGGAAGCGGCACTTGGGCACATGCGGCTGATGTACCCGATGCCCCAGCCCGTTTATCGGAGGCTGAACGCGGAGGACTGGGCCGAGGCTTGGAAGGCGCATTATCAGCCCCTGCGGATCGGTCAGCGACTGTTGATCCGGCCGCTTTGGATCGATGTCGAGCCCGCGCCGGGCGATATCGAAATTGCGTTGGATCCGGGCATGGCTTTCGGCACGGGCACGCACCCGACAACGCAGCTCTGCCTGGAAGCGCTGGAACGGCATAGCAGACCGGCCCTTGATGTGCTTGATCTGGGCTCGGGCAGCGGCATCCTGGCGATCGCGGCGGCGAAACTGGGGGCGCGCAAGGTTCTGGCGCTGGATATCGACCCGGTCGCGGCGGCGGCGACGGCGGACAACGCGAGAGCAAACGGCGTCGGCGACAAGATCATCGCCGAATGCGGCGGCTTGGAAACGGTCTTGCCTTCCGCGAGGCGCTTCGACCTGGCAGTCGTCAATATCCTGGCGCGGGTCATCATGCAGCTGACGGAGGCGGGCTTGGGCGAGATTGTGCGACCGGGCGGCGCGGCGATTTTCAGCGGCATCATCGATACGCAGCTGGCTGAGGTGGAAGCGGCGCTGCGGCGAACGGGCTTGCAGCCTTACGCGCGGCATCAACGGGGCGACTGGGTTCTGGTCGAAGCGAAACGACCGGCGGGCTAGCGATTCAAGTGGCGCATCTCAGAGGCAGAGAACGCTCGGATTATGTGCGCGGAATGTTTGATCGCATCGCCGGGCGCTACGACTTGCTCAATCGCATCATCAGCGGCGGCCAAGATATGAAATGGCGGCGCTTCGTCGTCGAGGTTGCGGCGCTGCCGCCGGATGGCAAGCTGCTGGATATCGCCACGGGCACGGGAGACATCGCCTTCGAGGCGCTGAAGCAGTCGCCGGGCGCGCAGGCTGTCGGCGCCGATTTCGCGCTGGGGATGATGCGCGTCGGCATGGGCAGAGAACCCTACGGGCGCCGCGTCGCCTGGACGGGCGCTGACGCCATGGCGCTGCCTTATGCTGACGAGAGCTTTGATGCTGTCGCTTCCGGCTTTCTCATGCGCAATGTCGTCGATATTCCGCAGGCGCTTTCGGAGCAGTGGCGCGTTTTGAAGCCGGGCGGGCGCATCGTCATTCTCGATACTTCGCCGCCGCCAGATAATTTTCTAAAGCCATTGATGCTGCTGCACCTCAAGATTGGCGTGCCGCTGCTGGGAAGGCTGATTGGGGGCACGGCGGCTGGCGACGCCTATCGCTACCTGCCGGAATCGACCCAAGCCTTCAAAACGCCAGACGAATTGAAGGCGCTAGTGGAGGCGGCCGGGTTCAGCGATGCGCGTTTCAGACGCTTCATGTTTGGCGCGATGGCCGTGCACTGGGGAGTCAAAGGGCGCAGTTTCGCAACTATCGATGGAACCTAAACGGGGCGGTTTTTGCCGAGGCGATGGGCTGCCAGGGGGAAATCAATCGAAAACGAGCCACCTTGCGATGACTCGTCTTTCAGTGCAGTTGCGGAAACATGGAGTTGCTCCACAGACGATGATGTAAGAATTAGGTGCGCACATTGTCCTTGTGTCGATAAATGATGCGCCCGCGATTCATATCGTAGGGGCTCATTTCCACTTTGACGCGGTCTCCTAACAAAATGCGAATATAAAACTTGCGCATCTTGCCCGACAAGTAAGACAGGACCCGATGGCCGTTTTCCAACTCGACCATAAACTGAGTATTGGGCAAAGCCTCGATGACGGTGCCTTCCACTTCGATCTTTTCTTCTTTCTTAGCCATACTCCTCCTCTTGAGCAATCATATGGGCTTGTGATTATAACGCAAAAGCCCGCTGCCTTCTACGTACGCGGCGGGCGTTCGTATGCCTGACATCTTATAGCTGCCATGAATGCAGCGTTTGAAGATTGGCGAATCAAGCGGGCGCTTTCACATTTTGCGCTGACGCCGGCGCGAGCGGCGGATCGCCTTTTTCTTTTCGATGCGCCGCAACTCACTCTTGGAGATATGCCAGCGTTTGCGCCTGACTGTGCTCAGGATGCCAGCATTGGTCACGCGTTTGCGAAAACGCCGCAGCAACTGCTCTTGACTTTCGCCGGGCTTTAGTCTGACCGAAGCCATGCCCTCATCACCACCTTTGGTCTCTCAGCTTTGCAATTGTCCAGCAGAAGCACGAGTGTACACGAGATTATTCTTGCGCGACAGGCTCAGTCTCTTCCGGCTCACCCATTTGCGGCGGGTCATCAATCTGAGTCTGCTCAGTCTCTTCCGGCTCATCAATTTCAGCCTGTTCATCCACCTGAGCCTGCTCGGCGGCTTCCGCGGCGGCGGCGACCAACTCAAGCTGACGCTCTTCCCATTGCGATTTTTCCGCGGCTGTGACTTCGGTCAAGCTTAAACCGAGGCGCTGTCTATCGGATTCGATGCTGATAATGCGCATCAGCAGCTTTTGCCCTTCGTACAGGTGACGCAGCGGATTCTCTTCCGGGTTTGCCTCCACTTGGCTGACGTGCAGCAGAGCCTCAATGCCGGGGTCCAGGCTGATGAAGGCGCCAAAGGATTCCAGCCGGCTGATGATGCCTTCGACCAACTGGCCGATGTGGTAAATGTCGTCGACCAAACTCCAGGGGTTTGGCTGCAAACGCTTCAAGCTCAAGCCGATGCGCTGTCCCTGCTCGTCCAAGTTCAAGACATAGACTTCGACTTCTTCGCCGACGGCGAGCACTTGGCTCGGATGGCGGACGCGGCGCCAAGCCAATTCCGAAATATGGATCAAGCCATCGGCTCCGCCGAGATCGACAAAAGCGCCAAAGTCACAGATGCCACTGACGACGCCTTTGCGCTTTGCCCCTTCAGACAGTTCGCGCAGAAGCGCTTCCTTGCGCGCGGCGCGGTTCTCCTGCTCGGCTTCCAGCTGGCTGAACACGAGCCGGCGGCGTTTCCGATTCACTTCGATGACTTTGAAGGTGATTTCATTGCCCACCAAACTCTGCAAATGAGCGAAGCGATCTTCTTCCTTAAGACCGCGTGGGACATCAAGCACATGACTGGCCGGGACAAAGCCGCGCAAATGACCAAAGCTGACGATAACGCCGCCCTTGTTCATATCGGTGATTTCGCCAGTCGACAAGGTCTCGTCATTCATGAGCGTTTCGGCGCGTTTCCAATCTTCATTCTGGCGCGCCTGTGCCGCCGAGAGAATAAGATTGCCGTCGTTGTCGTTCAGATTGACGACGGCGACATTGATCTCCGCATTCACCTCGAAATCCGCGGTATGCATGCCCATACGCTCGATGTCACCGCGCGCGACGATGCCATCCTGCTTCCAGCCGATGTCGACGATCAGCCCTTGACTGTCGATTGAGAGGACCGTGCCGCTGACGATATCGCCCCGCTCGACCCGACTCTGAGCCAGCGATTCCTCCAATAGCGCGGCGAAATCCAATTCCTCGGAACCGTCTCTCAGTGCAGATTCTGATTGCATATCTTAACTATCTCCCCGTACGATAGACTTGCGAGCATTGGCGAGCATTCGCGCGATGTGAACGACTGCAGCGCGGGTCCCGGCGAGCATCGCCATCAAATGCCAGCGCTGCGGTTTGGCAAAATAAAACCCGGTTTCAGCCGACGCTGAACAACCAGGCTCTGATACCGCAAATCGTCAGTGACAGCGCTATTAAACGAACGATCTGACCTCACCAGAAAACGAAGGGCATTATACAGAGCCGGTCACTAACTGTCAACATTGGCGGCGCGCAAAAGCAAAATGCCCGCCGGCTCGCAGGCATTCCGTATCTGCTCTGTAGAGGTTGTTTAGGATGATTCATTCACATCCGCCGACGGCGCTTCTTCCGCGTCGATCAGCGCGTCGCTGTCTCCGTCGTCGCTGTCTGCGTCGTCGCTGTCCATTTTATCGGCGGCCGCGGCTTCTTCTTCCGCGTCATCGAGTTCGGTGCCCCAGCGCTGGGTGAAGCCGACGCGGCGTTTCTCCGGTTCGAGATGGCTGATGCGCAATGACAGTTGATCGCCCTTTTGCACATAGGAATAGGGCTCTTTCAGCGCGCCATCTCCCATTTCACTGAGATGGAGCAAGCCTTCAAGGCCATCTTCGAGGGCGACAAAAGCGCCGAAATCCACCACATTGGTGACATAGCCAGCGACGAGCTGCCCTTCGTGGTAACGGAACTGCGCGTCGTCCCAGGGGTCGCTGAGCAGGCGTTTGCGGCTGAGGGCGATGCGATTGGTCTCCTTGTCCAGATTGAGGACGTAGACTTCAATTTCTTCGCCTATGTGCAGAATATCGCGCGGATGATCGACGCGATGCCAGGCGAGCTCGCTAACATGAATCAAACCATCGGCGCCGCCAATATTGACGAAGGCGCCGAAGTCACGCAAGCCCGTGACGACGCCATTGACCACATCGCCCACATTCAATTCGGCGAGCAATTTGGCTTTTTGGCGCGCGCGCCATTCCTTTTGCGCTTCACGCTCGCTGAAGATCAGCCGGCGCCGATCTTGATCCACTTCGATCACTTTGACGCCGAGTGTATTGCCAATCAACTCTTGCATCGCCTCGCGCCGATCAATCGACAAGTTGGTGGAGACCAGATGCGAGCTGGGGATGAAGCCTTCGAGCCGGTTCCAGCGCACGAGCGCGCCACCCTTGTTATAGCCGCTGACCCTGACATCGACAGCGTCTTGCGAAGAGAGCAGTTCGCGCGCCTTCTCCCAATCATAGCGCTGCAAGCCCATGTTGATCGACACGATGAGGTTGTCATTTTGATCGCGCGGGTTGACGACGTAGACGGGCACGCTGGCGCCCGTGCTCAGGCTGGCCCGAAACTCATCATCCATGCGTTCCAGGTCTTGCGAAGGCACAATGCCGTCTTGCTTCGCCCCGAGGTCGACGATGATTTCGCGTTCGTCAATTTGCAGAATGGTCGCTTCGCGGATTTCTCCACGGCGCGGCGGCGTATAAGAATAATCGAATGATGAGGCGAGCATCTCCTCGAAATTCTCTTCAGCGGCGGGATTTTGTACTTGATCTTCACTCATAGGATTTGGCATGCCTCCTGCGCAAGCAGGTCTTCATCGCGCCACAACAGTTGGCTGCCGGGCGCTATCGTCAATGACTCGAACCAGCGAAATGAATTCTCTTGGAACAACACAACTATTGTATATTGCGCTAGCCCACAAGGTCTTACGGAATCGTAAAGCTTCCCCCGTATGCCGAGCGCGAGACGGCTTCGTTAAGAACACACTTCAATACGAAGGTTCGTCCGCCTGCGTTTCACGGCAACAGCAAAAAGCATTATAACTCAAAGTTTACAGAATGACACAAACTCGATTTCATCGCCGGCGCGAAGTCTTTAGATTTCTGGTTGGCCTTCGGGGAAGGCGCGACCGAGAAGGCCGCGGTCAATCTCCCAGGGATAGACCACGTAAGTGTCGGTAACATCGCCATAGAGATCCGGCTTGATATTGGAAAACATCGTGCGATATGGATTGAAATGCAGGACGCAATTGACGGGACTGCCGCCGGCGGCATCGACCCGTTCGCGGACGGAAATGCTGGTGCGCCCGCTGCCCCAGACGTCATCGACGATCAAAGTGCGACGCCCGCGGAGCAGGTCCGGATCGGGGAATTGAAGAAACGTGGGCCAAGCCATCATGCCGGATTGCTCGGTCGCCACGAAGTCGACGGATGCGGTGAGGAGATGCTGAATGCTGAGCGCCTCGGCCAGCAAGCCCCCCGGAATGACGCCGCCGCGCGTGATCATCACCATGGCGCCGAAAGGACCCAGGTGTTGAATGCGCGGCACCAGCCCATCAACCAACTGATCGACTTCGTCCCAGGTGATCAGGCGCGGCTGACGCGATTCTTCGGGGCGCATCAGCATGATCGGCTCCCTCCATCGTGTAGATTTCTAGGACAATAGCGTCAATTATAAGGGATTCGTTCATATTACCCAAATGTTGGCTCGCGGCAGATGATGGCGATAGGCTGGCCGCGGTGACGGGTCATGACGAGAACGCGGGCTTCGCTGCCCGTCTTGAGCCGCAGCTGCCGTATAAGTTGCTCAGGCGGCATGGCGAATCCGCGTTTCTTGACGGTGACCTTGTTTACACCGCGTTCGGCCAGGTATCGCCGCAGCCGTTTCAGCTGAAAAGGCATCCAGTCCAAGACGGCCCAATAGCGTGCCCAAGGCGTTTCAATGCGCTCGTCGGTCGTCAGATAGGCGATTGATTCGTCGAGCATGGTCGCGTTCAGGTCTTGCGCCAGCACTTGAACAAGACCGGCGCGCAGAACAGCGGGGTCCGGCTCCGCCAGCCAGCGTTTGGGCGGCGCAATTGCGGCGGGATCGCCAGCGCGATGATAGAGGTGATGGACGGCGCCGTCAGCGAGTTTGGTGGCGAAGGGCGGCGCGCACCGGCGTCGCAGCCAAAGCAGCGCTTCGCTGAGATCGCCGGCGACCGATATGAATTCAAGGCAGCCGCCATACGAATCCAACTGGCGTCGATCGACGGCTGGCGAAAGCTTCACGCAGATTTCGTCAGCCCGCCAGTTCTTCACCAGCGATAGTGGCGGCAAATAACGCTCGACATCATGAATGCGCCTGCCCTGCTCATCGCGACGCGCCGGATCGAAGAAAATGCAATCGTAGCCGACGGGCACTGCGGCTCTGACGTCAGCGACTTCAAAGCGGGCGTTGAGATTCATCGCCCTGGCGTTGTGGCGGGCAATGGCAATTCGCACGGGGTCGATATCCAAGCCCAGCGCTTGACTTCCTGCGGCGGTGAATGCGAGCGTGTCCGAGCCGATGCCGCAGCACAGATCGAGCACGGAACGGGCGTCGATTAACCGCGAGCGATATCGACGCGCTGCCGGGTGGCTGGCTTGCTGCAAAGCCTCATCGGTGAAGAGCATGAAAGAAGCATAGCGGGGGAACTTCGTCGTCGCCTTTGACCGCAGCTTGAGCGTCTGAAGGACGACTGATGCTTCTCGCGGGCTCAGCCGCTGGCGCAGGCGCGAAAGGAGCGGGAGCGTGTTCGCTTCGGTCAGGTCGCTGTCGGCGAAGGCGGCGAGCAGGTCGCGGGCGCGATCGCCGCGCAGAAACTCGATGTCCTCCAGGGCCAGCGCCATCGGTGGCCGCTATTCGTCCGGCGCTTCCGCCAGCGCGGGGTCGATATGGACGAAGGTCAGCATTTGGCCCCGGATAGAATCAAGCGTCGGGTTCAAGATGATGTCCCATTCCAAGGCGCTCGCTTGCTCGACGCTGAATTTGCCCACCTTATTGATATCGGCGAGGACGCCGGCGAGGACGGCCGGCTGCATGAAACTGACGGCTTTGGGCAAGCTGCTGAAGCCGAGCAAGATTGGCGTCGCGTTGCGGCGAATGGCAGCGGCGCGCCAGGCAATGGTTTCGCCTGGCCTTAGCTTCCAGACCGGCTTGTTGGGGCGCTGCTGAATCAGGAGATGGATATAACGGCCGCTGAAATGAGCGAGATCAAGCGCGTCGGCATCAGCTCTGGCGACCGACTGGATGCGCGCCAAGGTATCGGCGGGGGCGTGAGGCTTCTCGCCGCGGATCAAGACGCCGAGCTCGTCCAATGCCGGCTCGACCAGGATGCGGACGTAGCCGTGATCAGCCAGGCGGCGCCAGTGAGACTCGCTGACCGCGCCTTGCGGTTGAAGCGCGATGAAGCGGCCGCCCGCGCGCAGAGCCCTAAGGCAGGCATTGAGCAGGGACGCGCTCAGGGTTAGGTCGTAGGCGAGCACAGCGTCGAAAGAAGCCGGCGCAATGCCAGATTCCGCAATGTCTTTGGCTGGAATATGGCAGACTTGAAGGTCTTGGCGCGATGCTGCTAACACGGGACCCGATTGGCCGTCGAGATCAAGCAGGCGCAAGGTCGAACTGCTGGGCGGCAGATGCTTCGCCATGACGGCGACAAAGTGGCGCCGCAAGCGCAAGGCATCCATCAACGGTTGCTCGCGGCCACCTTGGTCAACTGCATGAACTCGTCCCATTCTTCGCGAAAAAAGTGCAGCGTGACAGCGCCCAGCTCGACATGATAAGTGACTTCACCGTCGGGTTCTTGAACTTCCCATACGATATAGTTCTCGGTCTCGGCGAGGGCGCGGCTGGGCGAGTCCTTGTTGTCGGTCATGGGGGAGGCCTCCGCAGAATACGGGAATCGCCGAGATCAGCACTTGCCGCGAGGCTTCGGCGACACCTTCAGAGAACTACGCTACGCAGCGCCTAGTTGCGCCGGTCTCCACCACGGCGATCGCCGCCTCGTCCGCCATCTCGTCGATTGCCATCGCGCCGTCCACCGCGACGGTCGCCCCCACCGCGGCGCGGTCCGCCACGGCTGCCGGCGGCATCTCGGCGCTTCGCTTCTTCGACATCCCAGCCTTCGAGCACGGCTTGGCGGCTGAGGCGAACGCGGCCCGTGCCATCGATATTGATGACCATGACCATAATCTCGTCGCCGACGCTGACCTCTTCCTCGACGCTCTTGACGTGGTAATCGGCCAACTGCGAAACGTGAACCATGCCTTCGGTGCCGGGCAGGAATTCAACAAAGGCGCCGTAATTTTCGACGCGCTTGACGGTGCCGGTATAGATAGTCCCGACTTCGGGCTCCTCGACCATGGCTTTGATCTTCTCCAGCGCCCGGTCAACTTCGGCGCCGGATTCGCCAGCGACGTATACCAAGCCGTCTTCCTGAATATCAACCTTGACCTGGTGTTCGTCTTGCAGGGCGCGGACGTTTTTGCCGCCCGGACCGATGACGGCGCCGATCTTGTCGACGGCGATCTTGAGCGATTCCATCCGCGGCGCGAAGTCACTCATGGAGTCGCGCGGGGCGGAGATCGCAGACTGCATCACATCGAGGATTTGCAGCCGGGCGTCTTTCGCCTGGGCGAGCGCCTGGCGCATGATATCGCGCGTCACGCCCGAAATCTTGATATCCATTTGCAGGGCGGTGATACCATTCAACGTGCCGGCGACCTTGAAATCCATATCGCCGAGATGGTCTTCCAAACCTTGAATGTCGGTCAATACCGCGACTTTATCGCCTTCTTTGATCAAACCCATGGCGATGCCGCCGACGGGATTCTTAATCGGGACGCCGGCATCCATGAGCGCGAGCGTGCTGCCGCAGACGCTGGCCATCGACGTGCTGCCGTTGGAGCTCATCACTTCGCTTACGAGGCGCAAGACGTAGGGGAATTCTTCTTCGGAAGGGATCATGGACAAGAGCGCTTTTTCCGCCAGGGCGCCGTGACCGACTTCGCGCCGGCGCGGACCGCGCATGGGATAGGTCTCTCCCGTGCTGTATGGCGGGAAGTTGTAGTGATGCATGTAGCGTTTGTCGTCTTCGGGGCTCAAGCCGTCCAGAAATTGCGAATCACGCGGGGTGCCCAGCGTCGCAATCGTCAGCACTTGTGTTTCGCCGCGGATGAACATGCCGGAACCATGCACGCGCGGCACCAAGCTGACATCGGCCGCCAAATCCCGAAGGGAAGCGTAATCGCGGCCATCGGGTCGGACGCCATCGTTGACGATGCGTCCGCGCACCACGTTTTTCATCACCTGGTCATAGGCGCGATCGATATGTTTCATATCGACCTTGGCCTCGTCGTCATCGGCGGCTTCATTCCTGCCTTCGTATTCTTCGACCAGCGCGGCTTGAATCTGCTTCAAGGGTTCGCGGCGTTCGCTTCGGTCTGCATGCGTGACCATCACCTCGCGGATTGGTCCCTCGACCCTGGCGCTGACTTCGGCAAGGAGCGTCTCATCAAGGTCATCAGTAGAGGGCTCGTTCTTCTCTTTGCCAATTTCGGAACGAATCTGCTGCTGGAGCGCGATGATGTCCTGCACCGAATCGTGCGCCATGAACAGCGCCTCGAGCATGGTCTCTTCATCCACCTGGTCGGCGTTGCATTCGACCATGTTTATCGCGTCGGCCGTGCCCGATACGCGCAGGTCCAGCGCGCTGTTGGCCATTTCGCTATAAGTCGGGTTGACGGTCAATTCGCCATCGACCAGTCCGATGCGGGCGCCAGCGACCGGACCGTTCCAGGGAATGTCCGAGATCGTGAGCGCGGTGCTGGCGGCGATGATGCCGAGCATGTCGACCTGGTGCTCCTTATCGTGCGACAGCGACATCAAGATCACCTGCACTTCGTTACGCATATTCTTGGGGAAGAGCGGGCGCAGCGTGCGGTCAATGACGCGCGAGGTCAAGATTGCGCCTTCGGAGGGCCGGCCTTCACGCCGGAAAAAGCCGCCCGGCACTCTTCCGCCAGCGTACATTTTTTCTTCGTAGTCGACGCTGAGCGGGAAGAAATCCAGGTGCGCGCGCGGCGAGCCCATCGTCGTTGAACAGAAAAGCATGGTGTCGCCCATGCGGACGGTTACCGCGCCGCCAGCCTGCTGGGCAAAACGGCCTGTCTCGATGATGATCTCTTTTCCACCGACCAAGCCCCGATATTCACGTATATCCAATGTCATTGCCTTCTCCATCTTGTCGAAGCGCGCCCCAATGGCAGCAGCGATACGGCGGTCAACGTATCACGCGTTGACGCCACCTGGCGGCCGCCATGATCGACGCGCTTTATTTCGTTCGAGATTTGCCTGTTGGCGTATTCCAGGGCGCCAGGCATGCCGCTATCTAACATGGACTCGGGCGCCCGACCGCCCCCTGTATATCGCCACTAGCGGCGCAAGCCGAGGCGCTGCAGCAGCTCATAATAGACATCCGGCTTCTTTCGCGCGATGTATTTCAGGTGGCGGCGGCGTTGGCCCACCAGTTTTAGCAGCCCGCGACGCGAGTGCTCGTCGTGGCTATGCACTTTCAGATGTTCGGTCAGCTGCGTTATCCTGGCGGTGAGCAGCGCGATCTGCACTTCCGGCGAACCGGTGTCGCCATCTTCGCGGGCGTAATCTTTGATGATTTGATTCTTCGTTGCTTTATCCAATGGCATGGTTTCCGTCCCTTCTTTAGCCACCGGACAGGCAGGATCGGTTGCCTGTCGGTCAATACAATGCGCTGATTCTATCAGTTCGAGTCATCGCGGGCAATCCCAAGCTACCCCTTGGCTTCGGCGACTTCACCGACATCGTCGTTGGCGACCAGCTTGACGGTGTGATGCGTCCTGAAGAGGCTGAATTGATCGGCGCGCCCGGGCAGGGCGTTCAGCACATTCTCGATTTTCATAATGGATATCCACAAGGGAATATCCCATTGTCCCTTGAGATGCTGCTCGATATTCGCCTGGGAGATGGTCACATTCGCCCGATACATTTCCAGCAGAACACGGATGAATTCATCGCGCTCCGCCAATATGACGGCGACGAAGGGGTAAGTTTCGTCCAGCTCGATGCCCTTGGTGTTGTATTCGCTGCGCGGGTTGGGATATTCGTTTACCGTCACCATATTGTTCACCAGCAGATACTCGACCGCGTGCTGGAAAACGACGCCGCTGTCGAATTCACGTAGACGCCGATGCAAACTGCCCAAGGGGCACCAGGCAAAATTGCGGAAGCTGGTGAATTGCTGGACGCTGACGACGATTCGCGTCACCATCCGCGCCACTTCGGCGTCGGTTTCGTACAGCGAATGAGGCGGCAAGCCCTGCCACTCTTGCGACGAGAATTCATCAGCGCCGGTCTGTTCGGCAACGCTCTGCGCCAAGGGGTGTTCGCTGACCGCGGGCAAGCGAATGACCGGCACCAAATCGTCCGGATTGTGGCGATGGGGCACGAGGTCTCGCTGGAGCACCCGTTCCCGCACGAGACAATCGATCCAATGCGAGCGCCATTGGTCGCTGTCATTCATGCCGGGCCGGTCGAGGTCGCGTTCCATCGCCAAGCCCTTGAGCAGGAAGCCATAATTGACGTATTCCCAATTGCGTGAAAGCAAGGTGTTGGCGACCCGCCGCACCATGCGATTGACGATGAGAAGCGTCTTGTCAACCACTGGATGTTGGAGGTTCAATTCGATTACGCCCAGGGCGCTCTGCTGCTGCAAGACGCCTAGCGAGATCGCCTGTGACACCAGGTCATGGCCGCGCTCCGCCGAGATAACATCGCCGACCTTGATAAGTTGATCAATCAGACTCTTGACGGTGATTGATTTTTCCGGGTCAGCGGCATTGAGGCGGAAGTACTGAATGATGACACTTGACCATTGCGAAGGAACAAAGCTCTCCGTATGGGTGTCGGTCTCAACCGCGCTTAACGATTGGTGGGTCTGCAGATCGGTGAAGTCATCGATGTATTCGAGCTGAAGCGACGGGTGACTTTGCAGGAGACGCCCGGTGCTGCCGCGCACGCCCCAGACGACAACCGTCCTGTTGCGCTGCAAGAGCGGATTGATCACATCGTTGAAATCGCGATCGCCGGTCGCCAGGATGATGACGTCGCCAGCCTCAGGGTGCCCGGCGTCGGTAAGCACATCGCGGGCGATTCGAATATCGGCGCTCTGTTTGCCCGGCAAGTGGAAAACGGGGTCGATATTCGCCATCATCAAGCGGGCCGGCGCATCGTCAGCCACTTCGCGCCCGGAAGAATCCACCAGCGGCGGCAAGGCGCCACGATGCCCCCAAGGCGCGTAAGCCGACATCTTGACGAGCTTGCCGTGGGCTTGCGCTTGCGAGACAAGGCGCTCTATCAGGTGATCGAGATTGACGACGAATCCCTGCTCGTTCAGGCTGATGGAGATGTTTTCGAAGTCGATGTAGACCCAAACGTTTTTGCCTTTGATTCCATGCAAGCCAACGAGCGGTTGGAAGATGACGTCGCGGGATAGGCCAGCCGCGCGCACGGCCCTTTCATCGTCGCCCCAGACGCGGATTCGCGCGTTATCGGTGACCTTGACACGGTCGATCAAAGGCAAGAGATCGACGCCGGTGGTGGCGAGAATCAGCTCCTCAATGGGATTGGGATCGAGTTCGAATACGTCTTGCACCAGGCAATCGGGCAAGCATGATCGGTCGCGCGCATCAATGACCTGGTAGCCGACGCTGCGAAAAATCGCCTCGGGCTCCAAGGGCATGTTTTCGTCTCGCAGCTGCGAGCGCCAATCGGCAACGGCAATGGCTTTGAGGGACGTGGTGTCGTACAAGCCCGCCACGAAACCGGCGCCCCCGCGCAGGGCAACCGCCAGCTCCTGCAAGTCTATGCCGTTATGCGAAGTAAACCTTAGCAGGTCGTCAACGTCAGCGATCAAATAAGCGGCCATGATTTAGTCCAAAAAATCTAGCGGTCAGCCACGGCGAACCATAGCTGGCGCTTCACTTGAAATATCCATGTGAGAGCATGGGTATCCAAAAACGATATATGCTACGGCGTAAAGTCATAACATCGCGTATGAGACATTAAGTAAAGAAACCGACTGCGGCGAACCGCACCGCCAATTGACAAGAATCTCAAGCGCTCAATGGCAGCGAGACGGTCCGCCGCGCTCGCGCCTATTTGCAATCCCTGCCCTCGCGCGAGCAAGGTCATTTCGAAGAACAGGACTCAAACTCAGCAAATCCAACATTCTCACTAAATGACAATTTTGAACGGGATATTACGCTCCGCAACTCATTCTACGATAGAAAATTGATTGTGTCAATTTTCACAATAAATTAATTTCTTAGAAATTCGTAAACAATCGCCTCTTGATAGCAAAGGCGGCCTTGCCAGGCGACGCCCTAGGGCATCGGCTGATGCTGCGCCCGAAACAATATACAAGCCCGCGACTCAATATGCCTTAGCGAATAGCGCGACTTTCTCCGCCGTCCGGCCGGAATAGACGCATTCACCTTGGGCATCGGGCTGCTCAAAGGGGAAGCAGCGGATCGTGGCGCCGGTTTCGTCCTTAACCGCCAGTTCATCGTCGTCCGACCCATCCCAAAAGGCGCGCGCCCAATCCCCTTCGGCGACGATCGCGCGGAGTTCATCATAAGATGATGCGTCCTGAATATGCGCGTCGCGGAATGCTCGCGCGTCTTCCAGCAGATTTCGCTGAATATCGCCGAGAAGTTCGCTCGCGACCGCGACGACATCATCCTGCGAGACGAACTGTTTGCCCGCGCGCCCCATCACGTCGCGCCGCGCAAGCACCGCATTGTTGTTCTCCACATCTTTGGGTCCAACTTCGACGCGGAGCGGGACGCCGCGCATTTCCCAATCGTTGAATTTGAAGCCGGGGGACTGCCCTTCCCGCATATCCACATGAACGCGCAGGCCTGCCGCTTCGAAGGATTTGCGCAGGCGTTCGACAGTTTCCAAAACAGCCGTCCGCTGGGCATCGCGCCGGTAGATAGGGACGATCACCAGTTGATAGGGCGCGAGTTTGGGCGGCAGGCGCAAGCCCTTGTCATCGCCATGGGTCATGACGACGGCGCCGACCATGCGCGTCGTGAGACCCCAAGATGTCGTCCAGCAAAATTCTTGAGTATTTGCCTCCGACAGATAACGGATATCGAAGGCTTTGGCGAAATTTTGTCCCAGGTTGTGACTCGTGCCGCATTGCAAGGCGCGCTTGTCACGCATCATCGCTTCAATCGTATAGGTGCGGAGAGCGCCGGCAAAACGTTCCAGGCGGCTCTTTTCGCCCTGTATCACCGGAATCGCGGCATCGTTCAGGGCGCTGTCGGTGTAGACATCCAGCATCTGTCGAGTTTCTTCTTCGGCTTCGTCATGGGTGGCGTGCGCGGTATGCCCTTCCTGCCAGAGGAATTCGGCAGTACGAAGGAAGGGACGGGTGCGCAATTCCCAGCGCACGACGTTTGCCCATTGATTGATCAGCAGCGGCAGGTCGCGGTAGGATTGGATCCAGTCGCTGAAGGCTTCGCCGATGACGGTCTCCGATGTGGGACGGACGACAAGCGGCTCTTCCAGTTCCTTGCCGCCGGCATGGGTGACGACCGCGAGTTCCGGGCTGAATCCTTCGACGTGCTGCGCCTCGCGTTTGATATAGCTCTCCGGGATGAAGAGTGGGAAGTAGGCGTTCTGATGGCCGGTTTCTTTGATGCGGCGGTCCAAGCCCGATTTGATGCCCTCCCAGATTTCGTAACCGTAAGGCTTGATGATCACGCAGCCCCGCACCGGCGACGGCGCGGCGAGGTCGGCGCGGTAGACGATTTCATTGTACCAGCGCGAGAAGTCTTCGCTTTGGGCGGTGACTGCCTGTTCGGACATGATTGCGATTCCTCGATTGCGGTTAGTGGTGAGAGCTTGCCACTGCGCCTCTCGACATGAGCCAATGAAAGAGCCAACGCTCGAACGGCGATCAAGACAAAGCGTGGCAGAGCGCACGCTATTATAATGCTGGCGCTACAGAATGAAAGACCGTCATGCAGACGAAATGCAGCCGGGCGGCGCTACGGATGCGACTGGCTTGAAGCCTTGCTTCCCGTATTGAGCTCCGGTAGAGCATCGGGCGACCAATCACGCGTGTAGTTCTTTTGCAGCTTGGCCATGACCGCTTCGCCCAGATCAATTTCGCTGAGGCTGGCCAGCTGCAGGAGGTATAGCATCACATCGGCCAGTTCATCAGCCAATTCGGCGGCGCTGTCCGTTTCTTCGCTCCACTGGAAAAGCTCGAGGACTTCGGTCGCTTCCAGCACAAGCGAGATTGCCAGGTTGCGTTGGGTCTGCTGTTTGGGCGAATCGTCGGCGAGCCAGCCTTTGCTCTCGACGAATTCATACATTGCGCTGGTTAAGGTTTCCAATTCCACGACGAGGTTCCGGCTAATAAGCGTGCGGGTTGGAGCGGGTAAAGGATTGCCAGATGGTTCGAATGATGATGACGATGTCGAGCCAGAGGGACCAATTCTCCACGTAGAAACGGTCGGCTTCGGTGCGCTGCGCGATTGAGGTGTCACCGCGGAAACCGTTGATTTGCGCCCAGCCGGTCATGCCGGATTTCTCGCGGTGCCGCACCATATAATCCGGGATTTGGCGCCGGAATTGCTGCACGTACATCGGCCGCTCCGGCCGCGGACCGACAAGGCTCATGTGGCCGACGAGGACATTGATCAATTGGGGGATTTCATCCCAGTTGCTGCGGCGCATATAGCGGCCCAGCCGGGTGACGCGTTCATCGTTTTCCACCGTCCACGTTTGTCCGCCGGATTCAGCGTTCTGGCGCATGGATCGGAACTTAATCATGGGAAAGGGACGGCCATCGAGGCCCATGCGTACTTGCCAGTAAAACACCGAACCACGGGATTCCAGGCGAATCAGGAGCGCAGTGATCAACATAAAGGGCGAGAGCAGCACCAAGCCGACCGTGGCGCCAATCAAGTCCAGGGCGCGCTTCAGGCTGAGCTTCCAGCCGCGCAAGGCGATATCGCGCACGGTCAAGAGGGGCGTGCCGCCGAGGTCGTCGACGTTGAGATCGCCAGCCATATATGAAAACATATCCGGATAGACCTTGATATCGACCTTGCCGCGCTGGCAGAGGCTGATCAGCTCAACCAATTCGCCGCGCCGATAATCGGACAGCGCGACTATCACTTGTTCCACTTGCCGATCGTCTATGAGGCGCGGGATATCGTCGTAGGCGCCGATGTATGGATAGCCAAGCATTTCTCCTTCTTGCGCCGCCGCAGTGACGATGCCGACGATGGTGTATCCGAGCTCGGGGCTGTTGCGAATATGTTCAGTGATTTTGCGCGCGATATCTCCCTCGCCAACGATCAGCAGATTGTCGCGGACGACGCCGCGTCGGCGCAAAAGCGTCCAACTGCGGCGATGCAATTCGCGCCCGAAGACGGTCAGAAAGACACTGAAGAACCAGACATAGAACAGAAGACTGCGCGGATAGACGGCTTCCATCGCCGTGTTCTGCAGCAAGAACTCTTGCGTGCCGCTCGCAAGAAGCGTGCCGAGCGTGACCACGCCAATCACATGCCGCAGCTGCTCAATTCGGCTGAAGGCGCGTTTCAAATGATAAAGTTGGGAAAAGTAGAACATGATGACGATCGTGATGGTGTGCACGACGATGGTGGGCATATACCGCGCCAGCGCCGGTTGCTCTTCCGGCCGGGGGAAGAAGGGCAATAGCTCGCGCGCCTCGTAGCCGATGACAAAAGCGACGATGAGCATCGCCGTGTCGGTGAGCAACAAGGTCAGCGTGGAAAGCGCCTTGAGGTGGTCGTTGCTCAAGCGTATTGAGCGCGGCTCTACCCGGTATGAGACGGGTTGCGGATCTCCTGCCATAAGCCGGGACCTCCCTTGAACAAAAGCGCCGTCAGGATGATCAGATGGACGGGATAGAGCGTGCCGCGCCGGAAATGTTTGCGATAAAAGATGAGCATCGCGCGCCAAAACTCAAATTGCGCTTTGGGGCTTTTGCTGCTTGCCGCGCGCTTCACATGATGCACGGTCACAGCCGGATGATACCATACCTTGTAGCCAGCCTGCTTGACGCGATAAGCCCAATCCAGGTCCTCGCCATACATGAAAAACGCTTCATCCAGCAAGCCCGCGCGTTCGATGGCCGCCTTGCGCACCTGCATATAGGCGCCGACCACAGAATCGACTTCGAGGTCTTGATCTTCATCCGCGAAGGTCATGTTGTAGCGGCCGAAGCGCCGATTGCGCGGGAAGAGCCTCGCCAGGCCGGAATAGTGATAAAAGCTGACCATGGGCGTGGGAAAGCCGCGGCGGCAGGCTTTGTCCAGGCTGCCATCGGACAAGATCAACTTGGGACCGGCCACGCCGACATCGGGGCGAGAATCCATGAATCGCAGCATCTGCAAGAGGGCAGCGGGCGGCACTTCGGTATCGGGATTCAGCAGCAGGGCGTAACGCGGCGCCGACGGATCCACATCACGCGCGCCGCGAAAACCCAGAGCGCGCAAACCGATATTGTTCGCCCGCGGATATCCGGCGTTGACTGGATTCGCGATCAACTCAACATTGGGGAAATCCCGCTGCACCATCGAGACGCTGCCGTCGTCCGAGGCATTATCGACCACGACGACGCGAAAACGGAAGTCGCCTTCGCTATCGAGGACCGTCCGCAGGCAGCGCGCCAACAAGTCGCGGGTATTCCAGTTGACGATGACAATACCAAGATCAAGCACATTCGCCTCGGGCGCTTGCTTCGTTCGCAACCATTTTATCACAACCGGCGCCTGATCATCTTTAACAGTTGATACAGGCGGCTCAGCGATGGTTCTCACAGCTAGCCTGATTGAGGCAGTAGACGATCAAGGTCGGATTGTGCCAGTACGGCGCCATATTCAACATCGCTTCCGAGCCAGTCCAAAGCGGGCGCTGTATTTCCGCGACTCGGCTAAAGGCGGCGTCCAGCCCCCACAGGTATGCGCGCTCCTCTTCGGCAATTTCGGCGCCCACAATGCTCTCTGAACGAAGAACGTCAAAGGCTTTCGTGTCCGAGTAGATCAGGTAGTCATACTCGCTGCCGTCGGGCAGGGCGGCAGCATAAGACAGATTGTGGGCAAGATTGGGATAAAGCGCATTGTCCAGCGGCACGTTGTAGGGACCGTTCAGGAAGAAGCGGGCGCCGCGGGGGATACGGCTGTGGACCCACTCCAACATGATATGGCGCGTATCTGGCTGCGAGAACATTTTGACGACTTGCACCGACAGGACCAAGGGCTGGATGATCAAAATGAGCGCGATTGCGGGCATGGTCAATCGGCTGGGGAGTCGAAAACTTCTGACCAGGCTGTCCGCGCCCAAGCCCGCAAGCACGGCAATAAAGGGTATGATGAGGATGAGCAGACCGTCACTATGACCGGGCCGAACCGTGCGCAGCGCGACCAAGCTGTAAACCAGGATCATCAATCCGATCAACAGGATAAACAGGCGCGGACCCCTCTGATGCCGGCGCCAGGTTAAGTCTCCTCTCCACGCGGAGGATATTAGCCCCAGGAAAGCGCAACCGAAGGCGGGAAAGCCGAGCGCGAACAGAACTGCGTAGGTCAGCATCAAGCTCAAGCCCGTCCACGGATCGACGAGGAAATACGAATGGATATCCTCGCCAGTCGCGATGTACTGTCCGACGATATATGAAAAGTCGCGCCAGAAATGGTCGAAGTCCAGCAGCGTAAAGGGAGAGCCGAGCAGAAAAACGAGCGGGATGAGCAGCCAGCCGGCCGCAATTTGCAACAGCGCCCGCCATGATCGCCCGCGAATGACCAACAAGGTGCCCACGGACACAACGATTAGCGTTACGGCAGCAGCGTTGTAGCGCGTCGTCACGGCCAACCCGGCAGCTGCGCAGGCAAACAGGTAGAGTCGCAGTCGCGATCGAGGCTGGCTGGCGAGCAGCGCGGCCAGGCAGGCCCAAGCCGCCAACATCATCCAGCCGCCCGCCAGCGTGCCCGGTTTGATGTAATGCGCGTGTTGAACGAGCGTGTAGGAGACCGCAACCAGCAATCCGGCGCAAATGGCGGCGAATTGACCTGCGAGGAGCCGCGCTATGGCGTAGGCGCAGGTGACCGCCAGCAGCGCGCCAAAGACCGAATAAGCGCGAGAAAGCACATACAGCGAAAATGGCGCGTAGGAGTTGAGCGGCGCGCCGTCGCGATCGGAGAGCTGCAGACCCTCCAGCGACCCCGTCAAATGATACAGTACCAAGTTGGCGTTGATCAGAAAGGCAGGATAATTGAAAAATTCAGGATTCAGCCGCTGGCGCAGCGCCATTTCAAAGGGCAAAGCCACCGTGTAGAACTCATCCGGATGAACCGGCAGGTGCTCGTGAACCATGCCATGAGGCGTGTAGGAGGGAAAGAACTGTGGATTTGGCTGGCCGAAGCCGATGCCGATGATGCGCAAGGCGGCGGCAAAGAGCAGAAGGATCGTGACCGCGAGCCAGTCAATCGGGCGCATGGCTTCCCTGCTTGGCGGTGGGCAGCGTTCTGAGCGGAGCGCCACGCAGCGCCGAGCGCAGCGCCTCACGATCGTCCCAAGGATGCTCGACCGTGCCAAAGCACATGCTCTGCTCGTGGCCCTTGCCGCAAGCCATCACCAGATCGCCCGCTCGCGTCATTTGGCAAGCTCGGTAGATGGCTTCGCCCCGATCGGGAACGCGCATGAAGGTCTCGCCTTCGACGCCGCCACGCGCCAGGCAGCCAGCCTCCATCGTGGCGAGGATTTCCCCGAGCGATTCCGTTCGCGGATCTTCCGCCGTCAGGATTGTCACATCAGCCAGCTGCGCCGAGGTTTCCGCCATCAGTCGGCGCTTTTTCACATCGCGCAGTCCGGCGCTGCCGAAGACGGCGATCAAGCGCTTGCCGGGCGCTAACATGCGGCGCCCCGCTTCCAGCGCCCGCTTGAGCGCGTTGGGAGTATGGGCGAAATCGACCATGGCGATGAAGTCTTGGCCTTCGTCGATGCGCTCCATGCGCCCGGGAATCAACTCGACAGCCCCGATGCCGGCTTTGATGGCAGCCCAGCCGATGCCAAGCGCGCGCGCCGCGCTAATAGCCGCCAGCGCATTGGCGATATTGAACTCGCCGGGCAACTGCATGGCAAGCGCCTGATCAGCCGTTTGAAATCGCGTGCCGCCCGGCCTGTATGCGATGTTCATCGCGCGAAAATCGGACTGATTCTCGATGCTGTATGTCATTTGCAAGTCGGCGGGAATGCTCTTGAAATAGTTGAACGATGGATCGTCTGCGTTGAGCACGGAGACCTTGTCCACAGATGGCTTGCGCCAGCTATTCTGGAGCATTCTGAACATGATGGCTTTTGCCGCGCGGTAGTCTTCCCAACTGCCGTGATAATCGAGGTGTTCATGCATCACGTTGGTCAACACGGCGACATCAATATCTACGCCATTCAAGCGTCCCTGCGCCAAGCCGTGGCTGGTCATTTCCAATATGCAGTGGGTGACGCCTGCATCGACCATTTTCGCCAAATAAGCTTGGATGCGCGGCGCGCTCGGCGTCGTGACGTGCAAGCCGGTTGCCAAAGTCTCATCGCCAAAGTCGGCTGATATGGTGCTGATGTAGCCGGCTTTGATATCGGAGACGAACTTGAAAATGCTGTGAAGCAGCAGGCAAGTCGTGGTTTTGCCGTCGGTGCCAGTGACGCCGATGATGACCAATTTGCGCGAGGGGAAGTCATTATAGGCCGCAGCCAGCAGCCCCAAGACTTGCCCCGCCCTTTTGACGCGCACATAGGGGACCGGAAGTTCCGACTGCTCGGTTTCGCCGACGATAGCGGCGACGCCGGCGGCGATGGCCTCAGGGATAAAATCGTGGCCGTCGCTTGACTGCCCGGCCCGCGCCACGAAGAGCCCGCCCGCCTGCACTTCGCGGCTCGATTCGACCACGGGCGCGCTGATTAAGGTCGTCAGATCGCCGCTGGTGGCGAGGATCTGATTGGCCGGGAGCGCAGCCAGCAATGCATGCAGAGACTTCGGCATGAGGAATGTTCCGTGAATTCCGCTTACGATGCATGGCTCCTTTATTCAAACACGATAACGATCCTCTGACAAACACAAACGCGCCGGAGGCAATCCAGCGCGTCTTTTTTGTCGTAGATTAATAGACCCTTGCGCTTATAGGGCGACTCACAGAGTCGCCCCTACAATTTCCGAAGGGTTAGTTCAAGCTGCGCGCCAACTCATTCAGTTGGGAACGGACGCTGCCATCGACCATGCCGCCGGGCCAGCGCACGATCAATCCGCCGAGGATTGAGGGATCGACGCTGAACTCCGCATCATCCGCGCCGACTTCTGACGAGATTGTCTTCTGTTCAGCCGCGGTCAAGGGCATGGCGCTGACGACTGCCACGCTACCGCCGATGCCTTTGGCGCCGTCCGGCAGGTCGGTGATGAAGCTGTTGACCAGCGTCTCCTGCTTGGACTTACTGATGCTCTCGCCCAGAATGCGCCCGGCGACGGCGACCGATATATTCAGGACCTGATCGCGCAAATTGCCGAGCTCCGCGTTGCGCAGAGCGACCGCTTCGTTTTGGGCATCGTACTGAATGCGAGCGGCTTCTTGGCGCGCGTCGCTTTCGATGGAGCCGGCGACATCTTCACCACGTCCGCGGGCTTCATCGATCACCTTTTGCGCTTCGGCGCGGGCTTGCGCCAAGATTTTTTCCGCTTCGGCTTCGGCGTTTTCACGGGCGCGGGCGGCCGCCGCCGCATCTTCCAAACCCTTGGCGATACGATTGCGCCGTTCGTTCAGCACATTGGTCAAGGGATCGTAGATGAAGCGCGTCAGCACCGTGTAGAGCACGATGAAGGCGATCAGCCAAATCAGCATCAGACCTGGATTAATGCCGAGGTTGTCAAGTACGCTCATAATGTCCTCCTATGCGTCTCCAACCCAGCCTAGCTGAGTACGAAGAGGATAATCAGCGACACAACCAGGGCGTAAATGGCGACCGCTTCGGCGAAGGCGACGCCGAGGATCATGTTGGTCTGAATGGTAGCGGTGTGATCGGGGTTGCGCCCCATCGCTTGCACGGCGCCGCCAACCGACAGGCCGATGCCAATGCCGCCGCCGGCCGCGCCTATCATAGCCAAGCCGGCGCCTATCGCTTTACCCAGGATAATCGTTGATTGTGGATCCATTGATGGTTTCCTCCAGTTATGCGCTTAAATCTGCTTGTTGATTGACTAATGCGCTTCGGCATGATCGTGATCGTCATCATGGTGGTGACTGATGGTCGCCAGATTCATGAAGATCGCGGTCAAGAGCGCGAATACCAGCGCCTGAATGACGCCGACAAAGAATTCGAGGATGAAGAAGGGCCATGGCAAGATCGGCACCAGGAAGCTCATGACGAAGAGCAGAATCGAGCCGGCGAAGATATTGCCCAGGAGACGGAAGCTGAACGAGAGAATCTTGGCGAAATCGCCAATCAACTCCAGCAAGCCGACCGCCACGTCAATGCCGCCCAGCGGCGATTTGAAGAGCGTGCCGAAGTTGAAGAACTTGGTGAGATAGCCAATGCCCAGCGCCTTGAAGCCGATGACCTGAATCATGACAAAAGAAATCAGCGCGATCGTCAGCGTCATGTTCAGGTCGGTCGAGGGCACGCGGACGAATGGCAGCACCACCCAGGGCACCAGCTTGGCTGCATCGCTGCTGGGGTCCGGGTGCAGCGAGATGTCCTTGTCCTTGGACTTGTCGTAGGGCTCGTAGCCGTCTTGCCAGGGCGCGGCCGCCACGCCAGTATAGCAGCCGCGATCGGCTCGCGCTTGTTTCTCAGCGATGCGGGCGGCCAGCACTTCGTCATAAGCGGCGCTGGCTTCATCCGATTCGACCGCTTCTTCCGCGTGGTCGTCATCGCTGTGGCCGTCGCCGGCGTCTTCCACATGTTCATCGTCGTGGCCGTTATGCGCCGCCTTATAGCGCGCGTAAGCCGCTTCAACAGCCAGCCCTTCCGCCGCTGCAAGCCCCGCCAGTTCGGCGTTCGCGAGCGCGGTTTGGTCGGCCGCCGCTTCATCGGCCGGGCTTATCCAGTCGCATTGCCCGTTGACGTAGGAGATGCCGAGGAAGCCTTGGTAAATCTCATAGCCGTCGGTCGTGACCAGCTTGTACTCGTCTTTATCGGCATCGTACTTTTCTTTGACGTGCGGATGAATGAAGCCGATGGTATCGACGCCGGGCACGAGTTCCATCCAGTTGGCCATCAAGACGACCAGGAAGATCGTCATGAACATGTTGAAGATGAGGCGGAAGTGACGGCCGCCGGCGATGCCGCCGACGAAACCCATCAAGCCTTCGAAGAGCACTTCAAACAGGTAGTAGAAGCCGCCGGGCGGTACCTCGTTGCCGTCTTTGGGTCGGCGCCGCGTGACATATATCGCGAAGAGCAGCAGCACAATCCAGACGATAACCGAGCCGACCATGGTGTTCGTCCAGCGGATATCAACGAAGGGGATATTGAAGCCTTCGGGGAACTTCTCGCCGGGCAGCTGGATGAAGGGTATGACGGGCGGCACGCGAAGCGCGACGAACACGCCGGCCAGGAACATGAGTAAAGCGACGAAACGGCGTTTTCCGTTCCAAAAGCTATTCACTTATATCTTCCTCCTTTGTTCTAGTACTGCCGTGGAGCTGTCTGGTTTTGTATCGCGTGTAAAAGAATATTGACGCGATGCTAATTGGGATGCTCACCAGCAACATGATGAAGAGAAATGTCGGGCGCGTCCCAAACGCTTCGTCCAATGCCAAGCCGAGCAGCAATGTTCCCAGAATGACGAGCAGGATCATGCATCCCACTTGCCCCACCACCCCCGCAACGAGACCGTATGTCGAGAGAGGATTGTTATCCGGTTTCATTTAAGCCATGTCTTGTCATCAAACTATCTAGGGTGGTCCAGCTCCCTCGGCAAACTTCGAGAATTTTATCACAAACGCACTGGCATAGCCACAGCGATTCGCCATTAGAGACCAGCCGCGCCCAAAGCGGCCCAATCATAAATCGGCGTGACCGCGACCGTACCGAGCAGGATAACCATCAAAGCGGTAATGCCGAGCGACCAGCCATAGAAGCGCGGAATCGCGATCGGTTTGTCATCGTCCGGACCGACATCAACATACATCACCTTGATGACCACCAGATAATAATAGAGAGCGATGATGGCGTTGGTCACGGCGATCAGAGCCAAGCCAACCAGGTTGGAGTTCACCGCCGCCTGGAACAGGAAGAATTTGCCAAAGAAGCCGGCCGCCGGTGGAATCCCGCCTAGCGAGAGCAAGCCGATAGTGATGAATAGCGCCAGCCAGGGACTGCGGCGGTTCAAGCCGGCCATGTCGCTGATCTCTTCCGTGTCCGTTTTTGCGATAAACAGAATGACGCCGCCGAAGACCAGCAGATTGGTGAAGATGTACATGAACATGTAGAAGGAAACCGAAGCCACCGCCAGGCTGTCGTCCGCGCCACCCAGGGCTACGACGCCGATAAGCGTATAGCCCGCTTGCGCGATGGAGGAATAAGCCAGCAGGCGCTTGATATTGCTTTGGCGCAGCGCGACCACATTGCCCAGCGTCATGGTCACGATGGAGACGACCACCAGCAGGTTCACCCAGAAGTCTTGAATGAAGACGCCGGCGATGGCCAGATCAGCCGGGAAGACGGCGGTCAGGAAGCGCAGCAGCAGCGCGAAGCTGGCCGCCTTGCTCGAGACGCTGACGAAGGCAGTCACCGGGGTGGGCGCGCCTTCATAGACATCGGGCGTCCAAAAGTGAAAGGGCACGGCGCTGATTTTGAATCCGAAGCCGACCACAACCATCACCAGCGCGGTCATCACAGCGACCAGTCCCTCATCCAGCCCGGCGCTCATAGCACTGGCAATGCCGGCGAGATTGGTTGTGCCGGCGAATCCGTAGAGCAAGCTGAAACCGAAGAGCATAATCGCCGAAGCAAAAGCGCCATAGAGGAAATATTTCATGCCGCTCTCGGCGGAACGCTGATCGCCGCGGCGGAAGCTGGCCAACATATACAAGGGGATCGAGAGCGTTTCCAAAGCCACGAATACCAGAATGAGGTCGGCGGCGCTGGACATCATTAAGCCGCCGAGGGTGGCGACGATGACGATGAGATAAAACTCGCCTTTGTCGCCGACGCCTTTGTCGCCAGCCGCCATCAGGCAGGCAATCGCGCCAGCCAGCAGAAGCATCACCTTGAAGATCTGCGAGAGCGGGTCGTAATTAACCATGCCGCCCCAGAGCAGCGCGCCGTTTTCGTAGAGCGCGGGATCCGGCTGCCAGATCAGCGGCACGAGCGCCAGCAGCGCCATGCCGACGGCGGAAATGACGACCACGTTGCGGCGCGTCGCGGGGGAACCATAGATATCGGCAAAGAGCACGACCACAGCCAGCGTGGTCAGCCCGATCTCCGGCAAGACGGATGGCAGCTGCGCCCAGAGATCAAATTCCATCTAGCCACCTCCCAACAAAGCGATAATGGGTCGGATGCCGGATTCGATCATCGGCGCCATGATCGGCGGATACAAGCCCAGGATGATCAGCGGCGCGCCCAAAATGATCAGCACGATGCGGTCGGTCATCTCGATATTGCCGACATCATGGAAGCGCTCGGCGTCAAACTCGCCAAAGAAGACCTGCCCGGCGACGCGCAGCACATAGGCGGCGGTGATGACGATGCCCAATGCAGATATGATGACGATGACGCTGTAATAATTGCTGAGTTGGAAGGCGCCCAGTTGCAGCGTGATTTGCTCAGAAGCGGCCCACATGCCCTGGAAAATCGGGAATTCGGCGATGAAGCCGCTCAAGCCGGGCATGCCCATGCTGGTCAAACCGCCGATGACAAAGGCGACGCCGACCCAGGGCATCACTTTCATGAAGCCGCCCAAGCTGGGGATATCGCGCGTGTGCGAGCGGTCATAGACCATGCCGACGACGCCGAAGAAGAGCGCCGTCATCGCGCCGTGGCTGAACATTTGGATGCCGGCGCCGGTCATGCCGGTCAGGTTCATCGTCGCCCAGCCCATGCTGACCAGCCCCATGTGGCTGACCGAAGAGAAACCGATGACATATTTGAAGTCGCGCTGGCGGAAGGCGATGAGCGCGCCGTAGACGACGTTGATCAGCGTCAAGAAAACCATCCAGGGCAGGTGGATATCCGCGCCTTCGGGCAGCAGCTGCACACCGGAGCGCAAGGCAGCGAACGCGCCGACCTTCATCAGCACGCCGGCGTGGATCATCGAGACGGCGGTGGGCGCGGCGACGTGACCATCGGGCGACCAGTTGTGGAAGGGAAAAACGCCAGCCAGCACGCCAAAGCCCATGAACATGAAGGGGAACCAGAACTTGGCGAAGTTCAGCCCTTCAATGCCCAGGATGTCGATGCCGAATGCGCCGTTTTCCGCGGCCAGAGTGAACTGGACGATGCTCCAGCTGTAGGGTCCGCTGTCGGCCGGCAAGAGTCCGCTGGCGACGGCGGCTTCAAAGACATCGGCGCCGCTGCCGCTGAAAAAGTCGGCGGCAGCGAAATACATCGCCACCGCGCCTACGAGGGCGAAAACAGAACCGACCAGGATATAGAGCGTCAGCTTCATAGCGGCGTATTCGCGCAGCTTGACCCAGCCCCAGCCGGCGATGAGCAGGTACATGGGGAAAATCGCCAGCTCATAAAAGAAGAAAAGCATGAAAAGATCGACGGCGATGAAGACGCCGAAGACTCCGGCGACGAGGAACATGAAGAAAGCCATGAATTCGCGCAGGCGGTCTTCTATATTCCAGGAGATCAAGACACCGGCGACCGCCACCATGCCGGTCAGCAGCACCATCGGCGCGGAGACGCCATCGACGCCAACGTGGTAGGCAATGCCCAGCGATTCGACCCAGACTACCCGCTGCTCAAAGGCGAGCGCGTCGGCGAACATCTGCGTGCCGCTCAATTCGACGCCCGATTCGAGCATGGCCGCTTGCTGCTCAATCAAGCCGCCTGAAGTTTTGACGTAATTGTCGTAGCCGAAGAAGACGGCGAGTGATAATGCCAAGACAGCCGATGCCGCCGTCACGCCGACGCCGCGCACCAAATCGCGATTCTTGCGATCGAGGAAGAGGATGACCACGCCGGCGATGATCGGGATGAAGATGATGGCGGTGAGGATTGAGAATCCCGTCGCTTCCATAAGGGAGTTCCTAGCTCGCCAAGGCGGCGAAAATGGTCGAGACCGTGGTGTTGATCATCGGCAATATCCAGTTGGGATAGACGCCGGTCAGCAGCATCAACAGCATCAAGGGCGCGATGCCAAAGAGCTCGGCGCGCGTCAATTCCAGGTTGTAATCGCGCCAGCGCATGTTGAAGGGTCCGTGCAGGACGGCGCGGATGCCTTTCAAAATATAGCCGCCGGTGAAGAGCAAGCCGATCATGGCGATGGCGGTGAGGACGGTGAAGACGGGCCAGCTGCCGCGCACGATCAGGAACTCGCTGACGAAACCGTTTAAGCCGGGCAGCCCCAGGCTGGCGAAACTGGTGAAGAGCAGTATCCCGCCGTAGATCGGCGCTTTCACCCAGAGCCCGCCATATTCGCTCAAGTCGCGCGTATGCGTCTTGTGATAGAGGGCGCCGGCGAGCAAAAACATGCCAGCCGAGCTAAGCCCGTGATTGAACATCTGCAAGACGGTGCCATTGCCCGCCAGGATGGCCGACTGAATATCGGCGTTGGGATTCGCCCCGCTCCAAAGTTGGGCGTAGGTCTGGGCGAAGACGGCGATGCCGATGCCGACGAAACCCATGTGATTGACCGAGCTGTATGCCACCAGCCGCTTGAAGTCGTTCTGCCCCAGGGCGGCGAAGGCCCCAAGCACGATGCCGACCACCGACAGGATGGCGAAGAGCGTGGCGACATTGACGCCGATGATGATGACTTCGGTCAGCCAGACATCGGGGAAAAGCGGGATGACCAGGCGGATAAAACCGTACGCGCCCAGCTTCAGCATGATGCCGGCCAGCAGCATAGAGCCGGCGGTTGGCGCCTCGCCGTGGGCATCGGGCAGCCAGGTGTGGAAGGGCCAGATCGGCACTTTGATGCAGAAGGCGACGAAGAAGCCGACGAATGCCAGCGCCTTGACCGCGCTTACGTCAATGCCGAGCAGCGCCTCGCCTTGACGGAAGAGGGGCCAGGTTTCGATCAGCGTCGCCATGCTGAAAGTGCCGGCCGACCAGCCGATAAGCTGCGTCGCCAGCAGCATGCCGAGCGTGCCGCCGAAGGAATAAATCATGAACTTGGTGGAGGCGTAGAAGCGGCCGCTGAATTTGACGCCGGCTTTGGGCATGCTGCCCCACTGATTGATGAGGAAGTACATCGGCACCAGCGTCAATTCGTAGAAGAGGAAGAAGACCATCAGGTCCATCGCCGCGAAGACGCCCATGCTGCCGGTCTCGAAGAAGAGCAGCAGCGCCAGGTGCATATTGGAGCGGTCTTCGATATTCCAGCTTGCCAGAATCGCCAGCGGGGTCAGGATGCCGGTGAGCAGAATCATGACGGCGCTGATGCCGTCGATGCCGAGCGTCCAGCGAGCGCCGAGCGCGTCAAACCAGGCGACGTCTTGCGCCACGATATATTGCTCGTCGCCGATGGCTAAGCCAGCCGCCTGATAATCGGCGAAGACTTTGATCGAGAGCAGCGCCAGCAGCAGCGACAGGATCAGCGCCAGCCAACGGCCGAACTGCTTGCTCGTGCCGAAGGAGGCGATGGCGGCGACGACAAAGGCGCTGAGCGCGGGTCCGAATATCAGAACCGAGAGCGCGTCTATCCCAAAAACATGAAACATGAATGCGTCTCCCTAAAGCGGCAGGGCCGCGCCCGACGACAAGACCAGTACGACGCCAATCACGACCGCCGCCGCCAGGACCAAGAGCAAGTAGAGTTGTACGCGACCGCTCTGCAAGCGCCGCAGCCAGCCGCCAAAGTGGAAGATGGCGATGGGAATGCCGTCGCCGACGCCATCGATCAACCAGAGATTGAGCACTTTGACGAGATCGCCTAGCCAGGTGAAAATCCGCGCGATGACATGCAGAAGGGCGTCGATAATGCCGCGATCGAGGAAAGCGATCACCTGCCGCGCCAGCCATTGCGATGGCTTGACGAAAACGGCGATATAGACATCGTCCAAATAATAGCGATTCTGCAAAATGGGATGCAGCGGACCGAGGAAGTTTTCCATCGGGTCGGCTTGCCCGGCTTTGAGCGGCTTGCGCCAGTAAACCATATAGCCCAGCCACAAGCCCAGCAGCGCCACAATGAATGACGTGGCGACCGGGACGATATTGAAGGGCGGCGCGTGCGGGTGATAATCCGGCAGCGAGGCGTAGGCGGCGGTCGCTTCCGGCAGCGGCAGCGCTTCAATAACAAGGTGATGGAAGGCGTTGTATTTCGGCGAGAAGATGGGACCGAGCAGGGGAAAATCGGTCGGCACGCCGACGAATCCGGCGCCGATTGCGAATACAGCCAGAATCACCAGCGGCAGCGTCATGGTGAAGCTGACGACGCCCTGCCCCAGGTTGGCCTGCGCCGCCGCTTCACTGCGCGGCTCGCCACCGAAGGTCAGCGAGATTTGGCGCATAGTGTAAAAGGCTGTCATGAAAGCCGCCAGCGCCAGCAGAATGAAAACGAGACCGTGCGCGCCGCTGCCGTATTTGTCCAGCACCAGCCAGGCATCAGCCAGAATCTCGTCCTTGGACCAGAAGCCGGCGGTGATGATGGGCAATCCAGAAAGCGACAAGCCACCGATGAGGAAAGTCCAGAAGGTGACCGGCATCGTCTTGCGCAAACCGCCCATATTGCGCATATCTTGCGGGTCGAAATGCGAATCCCCCTCTGTCCCCCCATCAGGATGGGCAGCAGAACCCCCCTCGGTCCCCCCATCAGGATGGGCAGCAGAACCCCCCTCGGTCCCCCCATCAGGATGGAGGGAGGAATGATCGTGGCCATGCTCGTGAACGTGGTGCTCGCCGTGCTCCATGCCATGGATGACGGAGCCAGCCGCCATGAAGAGCAAAGCTTTGAAGAAAGCGTGGGTGATGAGATGAAAGGCGGCCGCAATATAAGCGCCGATGCCGAGCGCCGCCATCATAAAACCGAGCTGTGAAATCGTCGAGTAAGCGAGCACCGCTTTGACATCGTTCTGCGCCACCGCCATCGTCGCGGCGAGCAGCGCGGTGAAAGCGCCGACCACCGCCATGAATGCCAGCGGTTCGGTCAGTATGCCGTGATGCGGGTCGCCACCGGCGGCGAAGAGCGGATACAGACGGATCAATGCGAAGATGCCGGCCGAGACCATGGCCGCGGCGTGAATCATGGCGCTGACCGGGGTGGGACCCTCCATAGCGTCGGGCAGCCACACATGCAGCGGAAATTGCGCCGATTTGCCGACCGTGCCGATGATGAGAAAGATGCCGATGATGCTCGCCGCGCTGACGGTCCAGCCGCCGAAGATGATCGGCGTGGTGGTGGCCAGCAGGTCAAGCGCCTCCGGGTTGTACATGATTTCGCGGAAGCTGAGCGTGCCGGTGACGCTGTAGAGATAGGCGATGCCGAGAAGCATGACGACATCGGCGATGCGCGTTGTGGTGAAAGCTTTGATGGCCGCCTTGTAGGCGCTCTCTTTCTCGAACCAGAAACCGATGAGCATATACGAGCAGACGCCCATAATCTCCCAGCCGACGAAGAGCAGCAGCACATTATCGGCGACGACCAGCGTCAGCATGGCGCCGGCGAAAAGCGAGATAAGGGCGAAGAAGCGGGCTTGGCGCGGGTCGTGGGCCATATAGCCGATGGAATAAATGAAGATCATCAAGACGGCGATCGGCACCATTACCAGCATGATCACGGTAGCGGGATCGACAAGGACGCCCATGTTGAAGGTCGAAGCGCCGGTATCCATCCAGGCGATGCTGCTGGCGAGGACTTCCTGCCCGATATGATGCAGCTGCGAGGCGTCGTAAAGCGCGCGCCAACTGAGCAAGAGCGCGGCGATGACGCCGGCCATGCCGATGGCGACGCTGATGACGCGGCTGTAGCGCGCCACCACCGGCACCAGCATGCCATCGTAATCGGGATGATGGCCGCCGTATTCGTGATGATCGGTAGCGCGAACCAGCTTCGCCTTATTGGTGATGAGCGTGATAATGAGGAAAGCCAAGAGAGGACCGGCCGGGATCAACCAGGGCAGCACATGTGGATCGTTGAGGAAATCCATAGCGGTCCTTATCCTTTCAACGCTCGGGCTTCTTCCGGGACGACCGAACGCCGATTGCGATAAACCGTGATGATAATCGCCAAGCCGACAGCCGCCTCGGCCGCGGCGACGATCAGGACAAAGGCGGTGAAGACGTATCCATTGAGCAGCAGATCAGTGCCGGTCTCGCTGTAGCGCCAGAAAGCGACCAGGTTGATATTGACCGCATTCAGCATCAACTCGACGCTCATCAGGATCGCGACCGCGTTGCGCCGCGCGAGGACGCCAAAGACACCGATGGAGAACAGAGCGGCGGCGACCGCGAGATACATCCAGAGAGGGACCATACTCCGCTTTCTCCCTACGTCGTCTCGTCGCGGGCGATGAAGATTGCCCCGATCATAGCGGCCGTCAACAATACCGACGCCAGCAAGAAGGGCACGACATAGCCTTTCTCATCAACCAGCGCCGCCCCCAGATCGCGCGTTGAAGCCACGTATTGAGGAATTGACTCCGGCGAATGGGGACCGAAGATGGGAATGGTCACGCCGAGCAGCAGAATCAGGAATAGCGCCAATGAGGCAATGAAATTCGGCAGCGTCCTGATGTAGCGCTCTTTGATGCGCGCGATGCTGCGCGTCAACATGACGGCGAAAGTGATCAGAATGGCGATGGCGCCGATGTAAACCAGGATTTGCACGGCAGCGAGGAAGGGCGCGCTGAGCAAGACGAAATAACCGGCCACGCCGAAGAGGCTGACCATCAGCCAGATCGTGCCTTGGAATAGATTGCGCGTGGTCACGACGCCGAGGGCGCCGCCCAGAGTGAAGATGGTGAATACAACGAAACCGATCGAGATTGCGTTCAATTCCATGACGCCGGTCTCCCTAGTGCCCGGCCACGCGAGCGGTTTGCGTGAATTCCGCGCGCGCTGCATGAGACTCGCGGCGCGCTTCTCGGCCGCGTTTGCGCAAGATGTCCAGCAAGTAGAGAATCATCGCGCCATTGACGGCGAGCAAAATGACAGTTGTCGGCAGCAGTTCGCCAAAGCTAGCGCTCAGCATGTCGCGCGGCGCCAATTCCAATTCTTGCAGCGCTTTTAATACGAAGGAGACGAGGATGAGATTGGCGATCGATAGGGGAACCAGGAACTTCCAGTTGAAAGCCATGATCTGATCGATGCGCAGGCGCGGCACGGTGTTGCGCAGCCAAAGCGTCGTGAAGTAGATGAGGCCGCCTTTGGCGCCCAGCCAAGCAAAGGCGATCAAGGGCGATTCGTAGTACAGGGGACCCATCCAGCCGCCGAAGAAGAGGATCGCCATGATGATGCCGTTGGTGAAGACGTGCAAGAATTCGGCGGCGAAGAACATGCCGAACTTCATACCGGAATATTCGATGTTGAAGCCAGCCACCAGTTCGGATTCCGCTTCGATCAGGTCGAAGGGGGCGCGCCCGGTCTCCGCCTGCGATGAAATATAAAAGATGACGAATGCCAGCGGCGACAGCACGACGAACCACATGCCGTTTTGCGCGTTGACGATATCGACCAGGCTCATGCTGCCGGCGAGCAGCACGGGCACCAGCAAGGCGAATACGAGCGGCACTTCATAGCTCACCAGCAGCGCGACCACGCGAAAAGCGCCCAGCAGCGCGTATTTGTTATTGCTCGCCCAGCCGGCCGCCATTATCGCCAGCGTGCCAAATGAGGCGATCGCCACGAAGTAGAGAGCGCCAATCTCCAGGTCGACGCCGTAATGGAATGGCGTGAATGGAATAACCCCCCATAGCAGCACAACCGAGGCAAAAGAAACCAGGGGCGCGGCGTTGTAGAGGATGCGGTCGGCGGCGGTGGGCGTGATGTCCTCTTTGCTCAGCAGCTTGATCATATCGGCGATGGTCTGAAGCAAGCCGACGGGGCCGACGCGATTGGGACCGATGCGGTCTTGAATGCGCGCGGCCACCTTGCGCTCAATCCAGATGAGCAAGATGACGGTGATGAGCGGAACGCCGCTCACCAGCAGGACGCCGACGAGCAGAGACAGGAAGAGCGCCAAACCGGCATCAGCGCCCGATTCGACCAGGATGCTGCACAAGCCGGTACAAAGTTCTTCCATCAGCGTTGCCTCAACTGGCGCTCATTTCCAATCCAGCGCATTCTTCTTCCAGGCGTAAAAGAGCGCGTCGGTCAGCAAGAAGATGAACAGGAAACCGGCCACGAAGCCGAATAGGCTCATCTCGTTATAGGCGACCGCCCAGGGAAACAAGAAAACCATTTCGACATCAAACACGAGAAAGATAAGACCGTAGATATAATATTGAACGCGGAACTGAACCCAGGTATCGCCGATGGTTTCGACGCCGCATTCGTAAGTCGAGCTTTTGAGCACGTTCGGCTTGCGCGGCCGAAAGAGCCAGGCGATAACGATCGGCAAGGCGGGGAAGACCGGCGCCATCACGGCAAAGAGACCGACAAAAGCCCATTCGTTCAATACATTCATGTGGTTGGCACCTTGGAATCCGCCCTGCTCCAAGCCCTACAGACCCGTGACTGGCGCGACAAGTTCGCGTCGCTGCGCCAGAGTTTGCGCCATTTATCACAAACGGAAATAGTATAGCAGGACGATTTGGCTTATGCAACGGCTTTTGGACTTGGCTTCAGGGCAATCGCTTCAAAAAGTTTGATTTGAAAGGAGGAGTTGCAAAAGCTCAGTCATCAGATAATCGGTCATAAAGCGAGCAAAGGGAAATCTGATGTCTGTCAATCCGACTGCGAGTATAGAGGAGTGTTTTGGCGATATACGCGATCCCCGTGTACAAGGTCGCTGCTGTTATCCATTGCTGGAGTTGATGACGATAGCGATTTGCGCTGCGATTGCCGGTGCCGAAACCTGGGTGGACATTGAGACCTTTGGGAAAAGCAAAGAACAGTGGTTAGCCCAATTTCTCGTGTTGAAGCATGGCATTCCTTCGCATGATACCTTCGGTGATGTCTTCGCCATGATTGATGGCGATGCCTTTCAGCGTAGTTTTGTTCGCTGGGTGCAAAGGGTGTTCACTATCACTGAAGGGCAAGTGATAAGTATTGATGGCAAGACAGCCCGGCGCAGTCATGATAAAGCGATTGGCAAGGATGCTCTTCATATGGTGAGCGCTTGGGCAAGTGTCAATGGCATCACGCTTGGGCAGCGCAAAGTCGATGATAAGTCGAACGAAATCAGCGCAATACCAGAGCTTTTGGAGTTGCTGCGTATTAAGGGATGTATTGTGACAATTGACGCCATGGGCTGTCAGAAGCAGATCGCGCAAAAAATTCGGGATAAGCAAGCTGATTATGTCTTGGCGGTCAAGGATAATCAAAGACAACTTCATCAAGATATTCAGCAATGGTTTGACTATGCCGATCAAATTGACTTCAATGCTTTAGACCATGACTACTTCCGTACCGTCAACAAGAATCGTGGGCGTATTGAGATTCGACAATGCTGGGTGATTAGCGACCCCCTCGCTTTTGAATATATCAGGCATTATGAGGGATGGGCGGATATAAGCGCCATCGTTCGCGTTCAGCGGGAGCGCCGGCTTGCTGACAGGGTTGCGCGAGAAACAGCTTATTGCATCAGCTCTTTGGCAGCGAGCGCCAAGACATTGCTCAATGCCACACGACAGCACTGGAGCATCGAAAATAGCTTACATTGGGTGATGGATCTGACATTCAAAGAAGACCAGATGCGAACACGCAAAGGCGACAGCGCCCAAAATCTCATCGCTTTGCGCAACATCGCCCTCAATATCCTCAAAAAAGATCTATCTAAGGGCAGCTTGAGACAAAAACGCTATCGCGCCGCTCTCGATGACGCCTTCTTGCTAAAACTGCTATCACAAATTTGAAGCGATTGCCCTGGACTTGGCTTTCACTTACCCTGGGCGCGTCTAAAACGTGGCGAAATCCGACAGCAAGCTTCCCCGCTGATTAATTTTCCAGCGTGTTCGAGACGAGTAAACTTGTACTATGATTTGGCTGTACACTTTTTCGGAATGAATCCATGTCCCTTCCAATCTCGCAGCAGATTTCCGACATTGCGCTTATCCAACCTAGCGCTGCGGACTGGGACCGTTTTGTCCGTGCGCAGCCGCGGGCTCACCTGCTGCAGCTGTCGGCTTGGGGAGCGCTGAAATCGCAATTCGGCTGGGGCGCGAAGATGGTAGCGCTGGGAACGGGAGAGGCGATACAGGCGGGGGCGTTGGTATTGTTGAAACGCTTGCCGCTCGGCTTGGGAAAGATGGCTTATGTGCCGATGGGCGGATTCGCGACCGACCCGTCATTCTATCCCTTGCTCTGGGATGCGGTCGGGGGGGAGACGGGCGCCGCTTTCATCAAACTGGAGCCGGGCTGCTATCCGCCGGGCAGGGCGCCGGATCTGGCGCGCATGGGATTCCGCGATAGCCCACAAACGATTCAGCCGCCGCGCAGCATCGTCATCGACATCGCGGGCGCCGACGAGACGATCATGAAGCTGATGAATCAAGGCACGCGCCGCAAGATCCGCAAAAGCCTGAAAAGCGGCGTCGAAATCGCGGAAGGCGCGCGCGCGGACATCAGCGCCTTCAGCCGCCTGATGACGCAAACTGGCGAGCGCAACGCATTCGGCGTGCACAGTGAAGCGTATTTCGACAAGGTCTTTGAATCGCTTTTGCCCGAGTACGGGACGCTCCTGCTCGCCCGGCATGAGGGTGATTTGCTGGCGGCAATTATGGTCTTCGCTCTGGGCGAAAACGCCTGGTACTTGTACGGCGCTTCGTCGCGCGTCAAGGCCCATCTAAACGCCACTTATGGCATTCAGTGGGCGGCGATACAGTGGGCGAAGAAACGCGGCTGCCGCTATTATGACCTTTGGGGCGTGCCTGATCACGACGAGGCGACGCTTGAGGCGGGTTTCAAAGACCGCGGCGATGGCCTTTGGGGCGTCTACGGCTTCAAGCGGGGCTGGGGCGGCGAGGTCCGACGGTCGCTTGGCGCCTGGGACAAAGCCTTGAATCCGCTCGTTTACGCCGCCTATCGCGCCGCGATAAAGCTCAGCGGCTAGACGCGAAAGGACGCCGGTCATTCTGACGATTCGCGAGATCGACGAGCGGGAAAACTGGAACGCTCGCTTGCGGGAGCTGCCCGGCGCGCATGTGCTGCAGACCTGGGAGTGGGGCGAGTTCAAGCGAGAGACCGGTCGTTGGGCGCCGCTGCGGCTGGCATTTGAGCGGGGGGGACAGGTCAGCGCCATGGCGAGCCTGCTCACGCGGAAGATGGGACCGCTGCGGGTGATGTACGCCAGCAAGGGTCCCGTTTTGGATTACAGCGACATAGAACTGGCTGGGCAAGTGATGGGCGAATTGGAGAGCCGCGCGCGCCGATTCGGCGTCGTTTGGCTAAAGATCGACCCCGATGTGATCGCGGCGACGGGCTTGCCGAACAGCCCGGATGATCAATCACACGAGGCCGGTCGCGCGATCATGGGGATGCTGCGCAAACGTGGCTGGGGCTTCTCCGACTCGCAGGTGCAGTTTCGCAATACGCTGACGATCGACCTGAAACGCAGCGAAGACGAGATCCTGGACGCGATGAGCGGCAATACGCGCCGCAAGATCCGCGTCGCCGCCAAGAAGGGCGTTATCGTGCGCCAGGCGACGATTGATGATCTTCCCCTGCTCTATCGGCTGTATCAAGTCACTGGCGAGCGCGACCAGTTTCTGATCCGACCTTTCGACTACTATCGCCGCGCCTGGGAACAGTTTATGCTGGCGGGGCTGGCGCAGGCATTCATCGCGGAATATGAAGGGACAGCGATCGCCCATGTCATCCTCTTCCATTTCGGGCGGAAATGCTGGTATTTCTATGGCGCGTCCAGCAATGAAGAGCGCGCGCGCATGCCGAATTACCTGCTGCAATGGGAGGCGATCAAGTGGGCGAAGGCGCAGGGCTATGCCGTCTACGATATGTGGGGCGCGCCCGACAGCTTTGACGAGAGCGACAGCCTCTGGGGCGTGTATCAATTCAAGCGCGGATTTCGCGGTCAATTGACGCGGCATATCGGCGCCTGGGATTTTGCATCCCACCCGACTTTGTATTACATTTACACAAAGGCGCTGCCGCGAATGCTGGGGCGCATGTGAAAGCAGGAGCAAAGAGATGGATCAGAACGGGCTAATCCAGCAGTTCAAGAATGAAGGCTTTGTCCTTGTGCCCTCGCTGTTTTCGGCGGAGGAAGTCGAATTCTTCAAAGCGCATTTCATGGCTTTGAACGACACGTCCGGGCACGGCCATGACCTCGATAAGCCCGACTTGTTGCCTGACGACGATCCGCTTAAAGCCTACCCGCGCATCATACACCCACATCGCTTTGATCAGTATTCGCTGGACTGGCTGCTTGATGACCGCATGCGCCAATGGACGACCGCCCTGCTGGGCACGGAGCCGTATGCGGCGCAGACCATGTTTTATTTCAAGCCGCCCGGCGCGCGCGGGCAGGCGCTGCACCAGGATCAGAAGCCTTTGCGTGTCCAGCCCGGCACTTGCCTGGCCGCCTGGATGGCGGTTGATGATTGCGATGAGGAAAACGGCTGCCTGCAGATAGTGCCGGGTACGCATGACTTGCCCATGCTTTGCCCGATTGAAGCCGATATGTCGCAGAGTTTCAGCGGCGCCACCGTGCCGATTCCGCCGGGAAGCCAGCCCGAGCCGGTCATCATGAAGGCCGGCGATGTATTCTTTTTCAACGGACATGTCATCCACGGCAGCTTCCCCAATCGCAGCGAGACGCGTTTTCGCCGTTCTTTAATTGCTCACTACATCGTTGGCGAAGCCGAGAAGGTGAATGAATTTTATCACCCGGTGCTGAACTTCGCCGGCGAAGAAGTCGACCTACTGGCGAGCCCCGAGGGCGGACCCTGCGGCGTTTTCACCACAGAAGGCGAGCCCGCGATCGAGATGGTGCAGCCCTAGTCGTTTGCGCTTCGGCTTGAGAGTTTCGCATACGCGCGATGGGCGCGGTCGATCACGTCGTCCCCCGCGAAAAGGCGGGCGAATTCCCGTTCCGCCAATGCCCCGTCGTTATCGCTTAGGTCATCGGCAAGAAAGACGCGTTCGCCATAATCGCCGAGCTCTTGAATGACCCAGTCGTATTTGTAATACGCCAGGGCAAGCGGATCGACAGCATGATCGCCGTAGCCAGCGAGGAAGGCGTCGGTGGTAGCGGCTGGTCGGCCATCATCGATGAAGAACATCAGGTCGCGTTCCTTTGGCGCCAGCAGCGCTTCATCCCAATCGACGATGTGAATCGCGCCGGCGCTGTCAATGATGATATTGGCCGGGTGAATATCGGCGTGGCAGAGGACAGATACCGGCGACTGATCTTCCAGCCGCGCGCCCAAGGCGAGGTAACGGCTGCGGCATAAATCGATGAGTTCCGCATTGTCGCGCCATATTTGAGCGACCTTCGCCGCCACTTCGCCCGCATGATCGCCGCGCGTCAAAAGCGCCTCGACGCGCTCGATTTTGTCCAGCCATTTCAGCGCGAAAACTTCATGCGGGACTTCGTCGGCCAGCGCCAGCGGGATAGACGCGTCATGAATCGACCGCATGATTCTGCCCCAATCGCGCCATTGCGCCGCCGTTAGACGCATATTCCAGTCGGAATTACCTTCAATATAGGGATATAGCATCAGCGCATAGTCCGCCTTGTCCGCATTGCCCGCGTTGCCATTCAGCCGCGCGTGGAGCTGCCCGGACTCGCCGCGTATCGGCGCAACTACGTTCTCGATGCCATAGTTCTCCAGAAAATGCGGCACAATCAGCGAGGCCCGATTCACTGAACCGTGGCGCAGTTTCAGAAAGTAGTCGCCCGACTGCGCCGTGACGCGGAAGGACCAGGCGCGCGCGTCATTGCCGATCGGCAGAAATTCGAGCGCAAGTACGTTAATGCTCCAATTGGCGCGCATTTGCTCAATGATGCGTTCATCAGCGAGCTTCGGTCGTTCGAGCATGTTCTCTCCGCTTGCCGCCGCGCCATGTTGGCGGCGCCCGCTAATCATACCCTTCGAGAGCGGCACGGCGATAGCCCAACAGCCATTCCAAGCGCGCGAGCCAAGACTAGATGGACAATCAAGCGACAATCGGCAAATGCGCGAATTCGTGGTATATAATAGGCGCCAGAATATGATCTGTACTATCGACGGAATTGAAAGGCGCGAGAGAAAGTGTCGAGGGTGAGCATTCTGCAGAGCCGCGTCTTGCTCCTCAATGGCAGCACCTGGGAACCGCTATCGGTGATAACGGTTCAGCGGGCGATCAATCTGCTGCTCGGGGGCAAAGCCATCGCCGTGGAAATGACGGGGCTATACCTGCATACCGTCCGCACAAAGTTTGAGGTGCCCTCGGTGATCGCGCTGAGGTCTTACGTGAATGTGCCGCGCCGCAAGTCGCACTGGAGCCGCAAAGGCGTGCTGGTGCGCGACAACTATACCTGCGTCTATTGCGGGATCAAGCTCGGCGCGCTGGTCAAAGGCAAGGTCCTCAGCAAGCGCGATTTCACCATCGACCATATCATCCCCCGCTGCCAGGGCGGCAAAGACACCTGGTCGAATACCGTCTGCGCCTGCGCCAAATGCAATCACCGCAAGGGCAACCGGCTGCACAACGTCGCCGGGATGCGCCTGCTCTGGGAGCCGAAGACCCCGCGCACCAGCTATCTGGTCATCGCGCTGGGTTCGGGTCCAGAGATTTGGAAGCGCTACGTCGAGATTTAGCACAGAAAATCAGTAGATGTTGACTTAGTCCGTAAGTTGCAGTTTCAATCTTAGATACTCCATACCACGATTGCCCTTGATGCGATTGCACGATCCGCATAGCAACTGCAAGTTTTCGATATGGTCTGTGCCGCCCTTCGAGCGCGGGATGATATGGTCGACCTCGAGATTCTGTATTTGAAAGTGCTGGGCGCAGCCTTCGCAGTTTCCCGCTTGCTCGCCATAAAGAACGCGCTTATGGCTGGCGGGGCGCGGCAGCTTGCCCAAGTCCGTGCGCATGGGAATGTCTGTGCGGTGAATCGGATTGGAAAATAGCCCGAGCTCGTTGCTCAAGCGCATCTTCGTAAGTTCAATGGCTTTGCTCGCTACGTCAATCCCCGCCCACTGACGCCCCAAATCCTGCGCGGCTATGCAGGTGGTGGCGCAGCCGCAGAAGGGATCAAGAACAATGTCACCTTCATTACTGCTGGCTTCAATGATGCGCCGGTAGAGCGCAAGCGGTTTTTGCGTGGGGTAGCCGGTGCGCTCTTTGGCTGTTGAACCCAAATATGGTATTTGCCAAACATCATTGAGTTTGACACCGCGGTCTTTATCTTCGAGAAAGACTTTGTATCGCTTGCCCTTCACAGTGTGCCAGCGCCAACGTTTGCCCGTTTCTTCATCGACATAGCCATAGTCTTTCTCAATCCAATCCCCGTACGGCTCGTACTGCAAATTGAAAACGAAGTCATCGGACCTGGTATAGCGCAGCAATACATCGTGCATGCGCTGGAAATGCTTACTAGCCGCCGTCCAGCGGCGATAATGCCACACAATCTCATTTCTGAAGTTTCGCCTTCCGAAAAGGGCGTCCATGACCAGCTTTAAGTAGTGGCTCATGGTGGGATCGCAGTGAAGGTAAATGCTGCCCGTCTGCTTAAGGATACGTTTGCATTCCAGCAACCGCGCCGCCATGTATACCAAGTAGGATTTATCGCTATCGGTCATAGCTGCCAGCAGCACGCGGTACAGCGCAGAATGCTTGCTGGCGATGAGGTTAATCCATTCCGTATCCAGGTCAGAGAGCGACCAGGTATCTTTGAATTCCGCGCCGGCGGCTTCCGAGCCTATCGGCGCTGCGTAATTGGTATTGGAATTGAAGGGTGGGTCAAGGCAAATCAGGTCGACGCACTCTGAGTTCATGCCCCGCATGATATCGAGGCAGTCGCCCGTCCATATTGTCTGATTTGCGAAGTTTGGCTCAACCATTATGCACAGCGCTCAACAATGAACATAGCGAATAGATGCCTTCCAAGTAGCAGAATTATATGCCGTCCGCGGGAAGTGTAACAGTATGCAGAGGTACAACGCAAGTCGGCCTGGGCTTACCACTCCAGCAAGATAGCCGCGATGAGAGCTGCCTGGCGCGGCAGGCTGTCGATGATGACGTGCTCGTGCGGGGCGTGAGCGCCATCGCCGTGAGCGCCGAGGCCGTCCAAAGTGGGTATGCCCAGCGCCGCTGTGAAATTGCCATCGGAACCGCCGCCGCTGCCGCCTTCATACAGTGCCACGCCGTGTCGCTCGCCAATCGCAGCCGCTTTTCCGAAGAGACCGGGCCGCCTTTCCATCGGCGGTCGCTGGCTGATGAGCACGCAGTTGACTTTGGCGCCGGGCATCTTCGGGTAGAGATTGGCCAAGGCGGCCTGCAAGCCTTCCATCGCGGCCATCGTCATGACGCGGGTATCGATGTGAGCGCGTACCTGAGCGGGAATCACATTGCCGGCCGAGCCGCCTTCAACCAAGGTGATCGATACTGATGTACCGTATTTGAGATCGTTCAGCCGATTGATTTCCAGCGCCTGCTGGGCAAATTCGATGATGGCGTTGATGCCCTCTTGCGGCGCGATGCCGGCATGCGCGGCCCGCCCTTCAATGGTGAGCTTGTACTTGCCGCCGCCTTTGCGCCAGGTCTTGATCGCGCCCTCTTTGGTGGCTGGCTCCATGACCAGAACGAGTTCGCAATTTGCCGCCAGGTCCTTGATCAGCGCTTCGCTATAGGGGCTGCCGATCTCTTCGTCCGTGTTCAGCAGGAAGTGGATCGGACGCAGGGGGGCGCCATCGCTTTCCTGCAGCGCTCGAATCGCTTCCAGGGCGATCACAATTCCCGCTTTCATATCCAGGGCGCCGGGTCCATAGAATCGCCCATCCTCGATCTTGATCGGCATTCTCGTCAGCGAGCCAATTGGATGCACGGTGTCCGCATGCGCCAGGAAAAGAAATGGCTTGCCCGGCGCCTTCTCGTTCCACTTCGCCAGGAGAAAATCGCCCACGTCGCTTTGGGGAATTCGCTGCATCGAGCTCGGGCTCAGCGAGTGGAAGCGCGCCTCCAGAAAGTCAACCAGCCGGTCGACGCTGTCTTTCTCGCGGGTCGCGGACTCGTATTCGACCAATTCCGCCAGCGCGTCAAGCATGGCGTTCTGCCGGCGCTTGAAGTCATCCAACAGTTTCGTCATTTCCTGCTAACCTTACTCTTGTTGGCGCGTCTACGTGTTTTTCAAATGCAGCTTGAACCAAGCGACCAGCCGATCAGCCAGCTCGGGCTCGGCGTTCAGCAGGTCGGCGCCGCGTCCGCCCGCCGCTTCGATGAATTGCGTTTGCCCGCTCAGCGCTTGCGACAGCGCCAGGGCGGCGGCGTAGGATTCGCTGTCGTTCCTGCTCGCGGCCAGCCACAGGGGCCGCCCGCCAAACGACGGGATCATGTTCAACAAGGTATCGCGCGATGTCGGGCTGAATAGCGCCAAAGCGTCGCAAAGTGAATTCACGCTGCAAGCGAGCATCGCCAGATCGGCGGAGCGCGCCTCGCCCGCGATACCAATGGCGCCAGCGTTGACGCCGGGAATCGCAATCAGCGATTGAAGCATCAGGTCGACTTGGCGCGCCGGTGTTGTCGGTCCAATTTGCAGCGCCAAGACGACGAACCCCGCTTGAGACAGCTGATTTGGCAGCGAGCCCCAAGCCGAGACTTCGGCGCCCAAAATCATTATGGCTGGCTGTGGCTGGCCGCCACGCCGGTACAGCTCGCCCGGGATTGTCGTCCTGGCATCGAGCAATAGCGTAACGCCGCGCTCCGAGGCGGCCGACGGCGCCGGCGGCAGAATCGCGCCCGCTGGCAGCGAGGCGAAGCTGTAACTTGTCACGCCGGTGTGGCGCGTATTTTCGCTATATTGGGCTTCGGCGCTGGGAATGAAGGCGGCGGGCGGCGGAAGGGTAATCGAGATGGCAGTCGCGGTCGCTATTGGCGTCTGCGGCCAATCGGGCGACAAGCCGCAGCCGGCGAGCACGCTCATCGCCAAGGCGAAGCAAATAGGTGGGAAGCAACAACTGCGCAAGAAGCAATACAGACGGAACGACGGCCGAGGATCGAGGCGGTCAGGTCCCGCTGGCATGGACGATCATCCGTTCGCTATCCGCAACGTAGTCGCCGTTTTCGGTATCGCCATAGACCGCTTCCAGCGCGAAGCCACAGCGTTCCAGCAAGAGCCGCAACTCCGGCAGAAAGAAATAGCGCAGTGTATGGGGCGCAAGGCGGCGTTTGACCGCGCCGTCGCCATCGATTTCGTCGTAGATCCAGTCTACGTGCAGCAGTTGCGCCGCGCGGTCGAGCGCGCTGACCGATTGCAGCATGATCATGCAGCCGCTCTCGTCATCGAGGAATACGCGCTCCAGCGTCAGGGAATCGCTGTCTTCCGAGGCGAAAACCGGACCCGCGTTCGGCAGGTCAATCACAAGTTTGCCATCCGCGGCCAGCCAGCTGCGCAGCCTGCCCAAGAGCGCAATCTGCCGCTCCTGCTCTCTAAAGTGCATCAATGCATTGTATGTTAGCAGAATCAAGCCGAAGCCGCGTTCATAATCGTGGCGCAAAACATCCGCGGCTACATACGAGATCTGGTCGCGCAGCAGCGGCAGTCGCTCAAGTTTGCGCTCGAGTTGATCAAGCATTCGGCGGTTGTTGTCGATGCCAAAGACGCGATGGCCACCCTGCGCCAGATGGATCAGAACGCGCCCGGTGCCGCAGCCGACATCGAGTATGTCGCCCCGATTGTCGGCCGCGAGCCGGCTGTACATGGCCAGGTCGTCGGTCTTGTCATGGTTTTCGGCATCATAGAAGCGCGCCACTGTAGTGTAGAAGGCGGACACGTTCACCCCTTGGAATCGCTCCGTCGCCGGCGCGTCATTCTATTTCGCTGATTTCTCGCGGTTGCATTTGCGGCAGAGCATTTGGCAGTTGTCTTCGACTGTTTTGCCGCCTTCGATCCAAGGCCTAATGTGGTCGGCTTCCATTTCGTTTAGTCCGAAAGGATCCTTGCAGATGGCGCAAATGCCGTCTTGTTTCCGATACATTCTTCGCTTCATGCGAGCGTCAAACTGTCGCAGATTGAGATGCTTCGCTTCGCGCGTGAGAACATACGGATATATGCCTGATTCCTTAGTAACTTCCTCGTCATCAAGCAAGTCCTCAACTTCGGCTTCCAATTCAACGGCGTCGACTTCCTTGTCTTTGTAATCGTTGTACAGGCTTCCCCAATCGACGCCCTTCATCGATTTCCTGTAATTCGGGAAAGTCGCTACTACCCAGTCAATAACAGATTGAAAGTACTCCCAGAGCGGTGCGGCGTTTTCGTCGTGCTGACGCCGCCTCATATATTCTTCAATGTCATTGCCGCTGATCCACTTGATTGCCGTTTCCAAATACTCTTGTCGAATCGCCGACCCGCGCAGGTAATCGCCGCCCACGCCCGCGGCCGCGCTGCCTCTTCTGCTGAAATAGCGCTTGGCGTCTGATACCCAGGGTCCGGCGTAAACCGCATTGCGCAATTCCTGATCGGACAGCTTCACGCCCGCGATGTTGATTATCTTGAACCAAGCCAGCCTTTCGCTGTCCGTGCCGCTGCAAACATAAACCATCAACTTGTAATTGAGAATCTTTTCTTTGATGTCGGATTGCTGATTGTCAAAGCCCAGCCCCTCGAAAGAGAAGCCCGGTTTTTCCGCTACATATTGCGCGATGGAAATAGTGCGCTGCTGACCGTCGATAATTTCGTAGGCGCCGTCTCCGCGATCCGACCAATACATCACATTCAAAGGGAAGCCATTTAATATCGAGTCGATGACAGCGTTGCGTTCCTTTTCCTTGTAGATGAACTCGCGCTGGAAGGGCGGGCGAATATCGAGCTTACCCCCATAGCCGCGCACGCCGTCCTGGCCGTCGTCATGGTAGCCGGCGACGAGCTCGCGCACGGTGAGGTCGAGCAGTTTGATTTTCATATCGACAGCTTTTTGCCGGGTATCACAATGCGGTAAACGCTTTAGCTATTTCAGGAAACCAGCGGCAAGCGCGGCTTCGTATAGTTGCGCTTGAGCGCCTGCGTGAAGTGACGTCTCTTCCAAAGCGATTAGACTTGAAACGGCGGGATTATCTTGATGAGCCCGAGCAATGCGGCGCTAATGACGATGATTCTGAATGTCAGATCGCTTTTCAGCTTTTCCAAATCAGCTTTCGTTGCCAAATGCGGACGCTCAGTTGCGATGGAAGATTCAATTACAGCCATGCGTTCAGTCAGCGTCTGGTCCGTAGTCGCCATTGAATACTCCTTGTCTGACAGTCACCATGATTATTGATTGGCTCAGTCAACTTGTCAAGTTGGGGAGGGAGCCATGAACCCCGCCGTAGCCGACCACGCCGCCCTCGCCATCGTCATGGCAGCCGGCGACGAGCTCGCGCGCGGTGAGGTCGAGCAGTTCGATGTTCATCGGCGGCAAGTTGTCTGGGGCCAGAACTGTTTATTTGTCGGGGATTTTGATGAGACTGACGACGCTGCTAAGCAAATCGACAATGACATCAATTTTGCCTTTCATATAGGCGATGTCCCGCTTCATGTCTGAAATGTCCCGCTTCATGTCAGATACGTCGTCCTTTACCTCTGACATATCGGACTTCAGTTGCGTCACATCTTGTTCAACAGACGTCAGCCGACCCGCAATCTTGACTAACTCGATTCGCTCTTGATCGTTCATTTGCATCCCTTCACCTACAAGAAATGTATCTCAGGCGCCCGGCGTCCGCAAGTTCATCCGCTTCGATTCACTCTTGCCGCCTTCGCCGTCGTCACGGTAGCCGGCGACGAGCTCGCGCACGGTGATTTCGTGGAGTTGGATTTTCATTAGCAGACTCATTCCTCATTCACAATAATTGCGTCCATGAATAGCTCGTCTATTTTGACGAGCGGAGTGAATACCCACCTTTCGGGACTTACTGTTACTAATGAATCTTTGCTGTTTTGGCTGTTTCTTTTTGGGATTACGGCATCGTCGAGTACCAACGGACCATAAGGAGTAAACTTGTATCCTTCTCGCAAGCACCCGTCATGTTTCAGCGAATTGAACACTTCTATAAGATTGTCGCCGTCCCCCGTTTTGTCCTCATTAAATTCGAGCCCGTTTCCATAGAAGAAACAAACTATGTCTCTTGTCTTATATTTACGCATTAGATCTCTTGGATTTTTGGTGGCGGCATCAAACGTAAAATGACACAACGTATAACATCTATCCATCCACGCTGTGATAAGTTGACAAGCCGACGCCTTCTCTTCGTCATTCCCGCTAGTGATTAATCGAACGATAGTAGGCCTCGCGTTTATGAACCATACATCTCGGTAGCTGACACGACTATGGTGCTCGGTTGATACATTGCGTTTTAACTCCATACGCTTAAACCCCATGACGCGTCTCTCCTGTGGCAAATGACGATACTGGCATATTTTCTCTAGCCATTGACATAGAATCTGTCGAGCTTGCCGTCAAAGCCGACCATACTGCCACTACCGTCGTCATGGTGGCCAGCAACTAAGTCTCGGACTGTTAAATCTAGTAGTTCAATTCTCACTGAGCGTCATCCTTAAAAACAACACGCCCAGTCATCAATTTCGCCTTTTCCCGCAGAGTGATTGACTCGCCAGTTCGATGATTTTCTACTTTGGCATTATCTACTATCCAAAGCAACTGTTGTGCATTTTGCTTGCTCAGATTTTCAACTTCTGAAAATTGTTCTTTGTCCACATATCTATCTAATCTCTTGTATACATAATGCACCACAGCAAATGCGCCGCCTATAATGGCGATTGCAAGTGCCAAGACGTGTTCAATTTCTACTGTTATCTGCATAATCTACCGCTTCCTTTGAGTAACGATCCGCGCGTATTTTCTGTCGCCTCTGACATAGAATCTGCCGAACTTGCCACCGTAGTCAACCACGCCGCCTTCGCCATCTGCAGAAAAATCCTCGACCCGGTCGCGCACAGTGAGGTCAATGAGTTCGATTTTCATGCTTGAATCCTCTTGCGTTTGATTATTATTCGAGCGTATGGTTCGACGATTCTTCCGTCAATTACCATGTAAATGTTGCCATCTATAGGGATTTTCTTTTCTACTTCTCTTCGGTGTTTTCTATGCTTAGGTGTCCACGGTTTGACGCCTATCTCCTTGCCTAGTGTTCCCTGTGCCCATCCAATAATCTGAAATTGTTGTGGGTTATATTTGTCCATGAAACTTATCGGGACTCCCATCATTCCATAATAATCGTAGGGAATGTCTTTGACTTTTGACACCTCAATAGCATCTAAATTAAAGTATGCGGGATATTCATCCGGTGAATATCGTTTGAATAAAATCAAGTCTTCATTCCGCTTTGCATGATGAAGATTTGTAAACCAAATGCTTGGAGACCTACCTTTAATGACTCCGTCAATTAGTTTATAACCACTGCCTTCTTTTTTTGTTGCAATCAGTTCTTGTGCATAGTCTTCGGGAATATCAAATAGCATATCCCTGCTCATTGGAGTATTCCCAATCCACATTCTGTTGTCTCTAATTAACGGGAAGATCTCTCTTTTTGTTATTGCATTCTTGTTTCCGACAATCAGAAACTTCTTGTCGTACTCAATCAACTGCGCCACATACTCACGGAACAGCGAAAAGGGCGGGTTCGTAACCACGATATCGGCGCCCATTAGCAGCTCGATACATTCCGCGCTGCGGAAATCGCCATCGCCTTCAAGATAGTGAATGCCGATGTCTTCGGCTGACGGAACGCCGGTCTCGTTCTCCGTCCCATCGTATTCCAGCCAGATTGCCTTTTCCGCATCGTGCTGGCTGAACATATCCATTTGCTGATTCTTGTAGCAGGTGGTAACCAGTTTCTTCAATCCGAGCACGCGGAAGTTGTAGGCGAAGTAATGAAAGAAGTTGCTCACTCGCGGATCATCGCAGTTGCAATAGACCACCTTGCCGCGAAAGTGGTCCGTGTAATGCCGCAGTTCATTCTCAATATCGACAAGCTGGGTGTAGAACTCGTCTTTCTTATTCGACTTCGCTTGGTGGAGATTCCGATTTGCTGCCACAACGCAACTCGCTTTCGCTGTCGTCATTCATAACGTTGCATTATATCACAGATGTTCTAACCTCTGTGTCCTCTTAATCCTCGGTGTCCTCGGTGGTAAAAAATGAAGCGAACTCAAACCGCGTCCATCCACTCACCCCTTGCCGGCCGCGCTCGGCTATCCTCATCACATGACCGCCATATCCCTTCGCCCAATCCCGCCCGCCAAAGGGATACCCCCACCCCCCCTGCTGGTGTCCTTACTCTATCTATACACTTGCCAAATTCCTGGGGGATTTCAGGGGGCTTGCGACAGAAACCCGCGGACTGGCTTCCGGCAGGATGAAGTCAATTCAGATTCTGGAAGATGCCGGCCGCGCCCATGCCGCCGCCGATGCACATCGTCACCATGCCGTACTCGCTGCCGCGCCGCTTCATCTCGTTGATAATCTGCACGGTGAGTTTGGCGCCGGTGCAGCCCAGCGGATGGCCGAGGGCAATCGCGCCGCCATTGACATTGACGATCTCTGGATTCAACTCCAACTCGCGCATGACCGCCAGCGACTGCGAGGCGAAGGCTTCGTTCAGTTCGATGATGTCGATGTCGTCGAAGGTCAAGCCGCAACGGTCCAGCGCTTTCGGCGCCGCTTTGATGGGTCCAACGCCCATGATTTCAGGCCGGACGCCGGCGACCGCGAAGCCGACAAAACGCGCCAGCGGGGTCAAGCCCTGGCTTTCGGCTTGTTCGCGTTCCATGACGATGACCGCAGCCGCGCCGTCGCTCAAGGGGCTGGAATTGCCGGCGGTCACCGAGCCATTCGACTTGAAGACGGGCTTAAGGCTAGCGAGCGCCTTGAGCGTCGTTTCGCGCCGAAGATGCTCATCGTGATTGAGCGTCTTCGTGACGACCGTCGGAATGCCATCGTCGCCCACTATGGTCTCATCCCACTCATAGGGAAGGATCTCAGCCGAAAAATAGCCAGCGTCGGTGGCGGCAGCGGCTTTCTGATGGCTGCTGTAGGCGAATGCATCCATATCTTCGCGGCTGATGCCGAACTCGGATACCACGCGCTCGGCGGTCAAGCCCATGCTCATATAAACGTTGGGATCGTTCTCCGCCATGTGAGGATTGGGGCTGAGATGGTGGCCCGTCATCGGCACGGAGGACATCGACTCGGCGCCGCCGGCGATCACGACATCGGCCTGATCGGCGATGATGCTATTGGCCGCCAGGGCGATTGTCTGCAAGCCGCTGGAGCAAAAGCGGTTGACCGTTTGGCCTGGTGTATCGACCGGCAGCCCGGCGCGCAGGGCGATGACGCGGGCGAAGTTCATGCCTTGCGAGCCCTCGGGCATGGCGCAGCCCATGATGACATCATCGACTTGCGCCGGATCAAGTTTTCCGTCCGTCTTCTGAATGAGATCGCTGATGACCGCCGCCGCCATGTCGTCGGAGCGCGCGTTCTTGGTCAGCCCGCGCCCCGCTTTGCCCACGGCTGTGCGAGAGGTCGCTACGATGACTGCTTGGCGCATGATCTACCCCTTCTTTCTAGAGTGTCAGTATCTTAACAATTATTTGCACGGGGTCAATGCGGCGCACAGGCTGTGGTATTATGGACGCGAGCGGGGAATGGAGTACTGAGATGGACCACACATCAAAGCTAAGTACATTTAGGCTTAAGAACTTCAAAGCCATACAGAACAGCGGAGTCGTGGAATTCACGCCGTTGACGGTGCTGATTGGCGACAATGGCTCTGGCAAGAGTAGTCTTGTTGAAGGCTTGCAGACTTACCAGCGCATTGTTACCGATGGGCTTGATGTGGCTATGCAGATGTGGAGAGGTTTTGAGTATATTATCAACCCGCCTTTGCACCATGGAGGACCAGTAAGAGATGATTCGTCTAAAATCGCTCCGATCAAGTTTGAGCTAAGCGGATTATATTTCTCGCCGGTCTTCAATAGCGATTTTGGGTCACCAAATTACGAAACAGTAATGAAAGTTAATATAGAGTCGGCTTCGGATTTGATCTTCATCGAGAACGAAATAGTCCGTTATAGGGATGAACAGATCCTGAAGCGCGATTCTAGGGGCGTGATCCAGTACGTAAATGATAGAATGGAGTTTGGGATACGGCCAGGAAACGCAATCATCTCGCAAGGTGGGCTGTACTATTATGCTAAAGGGCTTAAAGATGATGAACGATTTGACGACGTCAAGGGCTATGGGATTAGATTCGACTGGCAGTTTCTGAAGCTGAATCCATGGTTGATGGGAGAACCGCGACCGATTAAACGTACCGGAGGACCTACTCGCTTGCGAAGCGACGGATCAAACATTGCTGAATATTTGCACCATATCGATCAATCGTATCCGGATGCATTTCAAGGCATCCTGGAAGCTCTACAATACGTCTTGCCTTACATGAGCGACTTGAAACCAGTTCTAACTGACGTCCTTGGTCACCAGATGCACCTGGAAATGATTGAACGGGATTTCAAGGTGCCTGGTTGGCTGCTTTCAACTGGAACGCTGCGTATCCTGGCGCTGCTTGCGCTCTTTCGTCACCCCGAGCCGCCGCCGTTGATCGTAATTGAAGAAATCGAAAACGGACTTGACCCGCGGTCAGTGCAACTTATCGTCGAAGAGATCCGCCGAGTTACCGAAAGCGGACGCTCGCAAATCATACTAACTTCTCATTCGCCCCACTTGCTAGACTTGTTCGACCTCTCGCATATCGTACTGGTCGAACGCCTGGGTGGAGCGACCACATTCACTAGACCCGATAATCGCCAGGAGTTAGACAGCTGGAAGCAGCGGTTTGGTCCTGGTCGCCTGCATGCCTCTGGCAGACTACGCAGTCGTGAATCCGCATGAAGGTAGGTATGATCTTTGAATGCGCCGATGACGGCCCTGACTTAAAGGTATGCGAGCATCTGGCAAAGCGAATAAGACCCGACATTCAAATAGAGCCAGATCCACTAGGAAACAAGCGCAAACTGCTTAAATGCTGTGGCGAGTCTGCCGCGCAACTATTTGAAATTGGATGTGACAAGGTGCTCATAATCTGGGACCTATTTCCCATCTTTAAGCCCAAAGAGGCCCCTTGCAGACACAATGACAAGGAAACGATATTTGAGTCTCTCATCATGGCTGGAGTTTCTTCGGAAAACGTAGAGCTCATATGTATTGAGGCCGAACTGGAGACTTGGCTGGTCGCAGACTACAAAGCCGTCCGCGATGTCATCCGACAGTTCAATCCCAACGCAAACATTGGTCGCCTTAAGCGAGCGCTGCAATCAAACGATCCCAAAGAAATCCTTGATGGGCTGTTCAGAGAGCACGCTAAAAGACCTTATCAGCCGCATGTTCACGCAGAGAAAATCATCAAAGCAATGTCTAACCTGAGATTACTGAATCGAGTGGAGTCCTTCCGCCGCTTCGAGACTAAGCTCACCACCTAATTCCGCAGCGGCTTGTTCGTTTGCAGCATGTGCATGATGCGCTCCTGCGTTTTCGTCTCCATGATCAGGCTCAGGAAAGCTTCGCGCTCCAGGTTGAGCAGATACTGCTGATCGACCCACTGCGGCTCGGCAAGTCCGGCGCCAGTCAATATGTAAGCCAGCTTCTTCGCGATCAGGGCGTCGTGCTCGCTGGCGTAACCGGCCTCGCGGAAGCCAGCCACGCCCAGCATCAGCGCGGCGCAGGCGTCTCGGCCCGCGGCGAAGACTGGCTCGGGCTTGCGCGCCTTATGCGTTTCACTCAAAGCAAGGGCCAGCGACTTGGCTTCGCCGAGCAAATGGGCGCGATTCATCACGATCTTGTCCGTCGGCGCCAGCAATCCGAGCGCCTTCGCTTCTATCGCGCTGCCGCTGACCTTGGCTGTGGCAATGTTCTCGAATGCCTTCTGCAAACCGGCCAGCACATCGTCGGCGCCAGTCCGCGCCAAGGGATTGACCAGCCGCCGCAGCATCTCCTTGCAGCCGCCGCCGGCCGGCACGAGACCGACGCCGACCTCAACCAAACCCATGTAGAGCTCGGCGTGAGCCACGACCGCCGTGCCCGACATGACCAATTCCGCGCCGCCGCCGAGCGCCATGTTGTGCGCGGCGACCACGACTGGCTTGGGCGCTTGGCGCAGCGCCTGCGTCAGGTCTTGCAACGCGATCAGCGCTTTCTCAATGCCTTCCAAGCCCGCCGTTAGCGCCGAGGGATCAAGATTGGCGCCGATGGAGAAGCGCTCGCCGTCATTGCCGATGACCAGCGCTTTGAAGTCGTCCGCCGCCAGCAACTCCAGCGCTTTCCAACCCGACTCAATTAAAGAGGGTGTGATGCTGTTGTGCTTGGTATTGAATTCCCAAAGCAGGGCGCCATCGCCCAGGTCATAGATCGTGCCGTCGCCGTTGCTGAAGACTTCGGCGCCGGACGCGCGCAAGTCGGCGATGGTGATCTCGCGCGGATCCTTGACAAGCGGCAAATAGGCGCGCTCCTGCGGACTGTAGTAGCCGATGACTTTGCCGCCCTCGTCGCGCTGGTAGAAAGTGGCATTCCCATCGCCGACCATTTGCTTCACCCAAGCCGCCACCGGGTAGCCGTCCGATTCAAAACGTTTAATGCTCTCGGGGACGCCGATGGCATCCCAGATTTCGAAGGGACCCAGCTGGTGCGCGAAGCCCCATTTCTGCGCGTTATCGACATTGACGATGCTGTCAGTGATTTCGGGCACGCGGTTCGAGGCATAAGCGAGCAGAAAAGCGTGCAGGTGATAGAGGTACTGGCCGGCGCGGTCGTCGGCGCTGATGAGCAGGCGGATGCGCTCGCCGAGCGGCTCGATCTTTCGATGGCGGCCGACGCTGTCAAAGCGCGGTTTGCTCGGCGGCTCATATTCCAGCGTGTTCAGATTCAGCGCCCACAATGCTTTTTTGTCACCGTCGCGCCGCATGTGGTAGAAGCCGCGCGCGGTCTTGCGCCCCAGCCAGCCCCGCTTGAGCAACTCGTCAGATAGTTCAGCGTTTTTCTCGTGCATCAGAAGATCGCGGGCGGGATCATCCGGGATCGCGTGATACAGGTTGCGCGCGACGCCGACGGCGATGTCGAACCCCACCAGATCATTCAAGCTGAATGTCGCGGTTTTCGGACGGCCGATAAGCGGACCGGTCAAGGCATCGACCTCCTCCACCGTGTAGCCGTGATCAAGGGCGTAATTGGTCGCCTGCATGCCGGACATCGACATGAAGCGGTTGCCGATGAAGTTGGGCGTATCCTTGCAAAGCACGGCGCCCTTCCCCAGCGTCTCGGCGCCAAAGCGAAGCATGAAGTCGGTGATTGCCGGGTCGGTGCCAGCGTGCGGGATGATCTCCAGCAGGCGCAGATAACGCGGCGGATTGAAGAAGTGGGTGCCCAGGAAGCGGCGCGCAAAACTCTCTGGCAGCTCCGCGGCGATGCTGGCGATGGGAATGCCTGATGTGTTGGTCGTTACAATCGCGTCATCACGCGCAAGCTCAGCCAGCCGCTTCATTAGGCCGCGCTTGATTTCGAGATTCTCGACGATGACTTCGATGACCCAATCGGACTCGCCTACCAGGTCCAGATCGTCTTCAATATTGCCGATGCTGATATTGGCGAGGTCATCGCGGCTGTAAAGCGATGGCGGACGCGTCCTGCTCAGCGCCTTGAGATTGCCGGCGACGATCGCGTTGCGTACTGCGGGACCATCGGCCGGCGACGAGTCCGGAGGCGGCATATCGAGCAGCAGCGTTTCAATGCCGACACCAGCCAGCAGCGCGGCGATGCCGCCACCCATCGTGCCCGATCCAATCACCGCCGCTTTCTTGATCGCTAATCCCATCTATCCATTCGCCTTTCGCGGTTGAGTTCCCGTAAAGCCATCACGCGCCGACGCTCACCATGGCAGCTCGCTCCCGTCGTATTGGAAGAACATGCCATTGTCGGCCGGCGTCAGACTGTTGATAAGCGCGCGCAATGCGTTGCCCGACTCTTCGGGCTTTAGCGAGGCGCTTGGTCCGCCCATGTCCGTCTGCACCCAGCCGGGATTGACGGTGATCGTGACGATGCCGGCCATAGCGCTGTCAAAAGCGAGGACGCGCGCCGCCATATTCATCGCCGCCTTGCTCATGCGATAGGCGTAGGAACTGCCGCCGGCCCGCTGCAGCGAACCCATGCCTGACGATATCATGACCACGCGGGGATTCTCGCCGTTTTTCAGCAGGTCGCGGCAAGCCTGGGTAACGATGAGCGAGCCAACCGCGTTCGTCGCGATCACATTGCCGACTTCCGTTGCGGTCAGCTGTCCCATGATTCGGCCGCCCTCGTCGCCGCCAATGCCCGCGTTGTTGATCAGCAGGTCAAGCGCGTCGGTTTTCGCCGAGACCGCCTTCAGCGCGGCGCTGATCGACGCTTCATCGTTGACGTCCATTTGCAATACAGTGACGCGATTCGGCTGTTCGCGCGCCAAATTGTTGAGGGCGTCGGCGCGTTCGGGCGCGCGGCAGGTGGCGAAGATGGCCGCGTCGTCTTGCAGGAGCTGGCGCGTCAGCTCGAAACCGATGCCGCGGTTGGCGCCTGTGATGAGGATGGTTTGCATGATGATTTTCTATTCACTCTCCGGTTCTGCCAATGATACGCGGTCTAACTCTTCCTCGGTGCCAAATTCGCTCAAGCTCGCCTCGTCGAATTCAAGTACACTATATTCTTGCCGGCGAACGCCAATGTCGTGCTTAATCAGTTCGTCGAGTAGTCTTTCGCCGTCTATTAGTGTGATTGGCGCAGCGCCCGGCAAGAATGCGGACTCCTGCGCGCTATTGGCAAATGCACTTGTAGTAATGATTGATCCGCGCACCGCGTGAAAGTAATGCAGCGATCCACGAAGTTGATCGAGGACGGGACGTCCGATATTGCTTTTTTGCCGTTTGACCTGAATGACTTCACGAACGCGACTGATTCCCAATTCTATGTCCGCAACTACATCGACGCCTTTGTCATTCGTGGGTGAAGTCACTTCGACATTGTCGTAGCCCATTCGTTCGAGCAAGCGTTTGATTAGATGCTCAAACTGGAAAGGATCCACCGCCCGTAAGAAATCGTCAAGTTGCTGGCGGACAGACTGATTTTTCTCTCTGACCAGTTCTTCTATTGTAGAACCGCTTCCAGTATCTCCACCTTTGTGGCGACGCAAGTACTCAAGGCCACCGTCTGTAATGCTGTGCATTTGCCCGCGTTTGTCGACCAATCCCCTGTGTCTTAGATGATGAAGGCGAATGTCTAGCGCTCTAGCCCCAGAATTCCTCGCAGGAAACGTCGTATACGAGAGGAGAAACTTGCGAAAGGCGGGAAGAATATTTCGCGCTTCTACCGGCCCTTTCGCCGCGACTTCCGCAATTATCACCAGCAGCCCCTCCTTGTGATCAATTCTTGCGATCGTCGCATCGTCGCTCTGCTTGAATAGCTTGCCAGATTCAGTCAATGTGAAAACATCATCGTCGGAACTGTATGCGAGATTATGATGAAGGGTCAAACTTACCGTGTTTGCTACATTTGTGGGATTGACATTGGTATCGTTCCAGATGCTATACGCCAGCGCTTGGTTCTCCCCGGTCAGCGCCAGGGGAATATATTCGTCTGGATCAGACCATTTGCTCTTGAAATCTGCTGACCACCATTTTTCGGAAATCTCATTGTTCATGGAATGCCAACGCGAATAACACTTGCCTTCCAAGAATTGAATGACGGTTCGCGCTTCTTCATATGAAGGAAGCCACGTCGTTAGAGGCCACTTCTCCGCCACGCTTCCCTCGCTCCCTATTCTGATCTCAACGCCGCCAGCCAGGTATCCACCAGCACATCGGCCACTTCCTCGCCCGTCAGCCGCCCGCCAGCGCGGAACCAGACGCCGACCCAGTTGTGCGCGCCCAACATCGCCTTGGTGACGATATCAGCATCCACTTGACGAAACTCGCCAGCGGCGATGCCCGCTTCCAGCACGCCGCGGAAGAGACTCTCGAAGTAATCCCGCCGCGCTAAGAATTGATTCCGCCTTGAGGCGAATTCCTCCATAAACTTGTCGTCGCCATTCTTGCTATTCACTTTCAACACGGCGCGGATTTCGAAAACCATGGCGGCGCCGACCGCCACATTGCCGGTCACGCTGACCACATGCGAGCGGATCATGCCGGCCAGCTTCTCGGCATTGCTCATGTCGGAGGCGGCGACAGCTTCCAGCTTGGCGATCGTATAATCGATACCTACTTCCAGCACATTCAATAACAGAAAGTCCTTATTCCGGAAATGATGATAGAGGCTGGCGGCGGTCAGATTGACCTGCGCCGCGATGTCTTTCATCGTGGTCGCATCATAGCCGTTGCGGTGAAGCACTTCGGCGGCCGCCCACAGAATGTCTTCGCGGTCGACCGTCTGATCTGCCGGTTTGCGCGCCAATTCGTCGCTCCTTCTCCAAAGCAGGCCGAATCGAAACAGGATTCGATTGTAGATGACCGTCAATGAGGATTCAAGCCAGCAAAGGGTGGGATCGCCAGAAACTCAGAGCGCGAAAAACAACCTTTCGCCGTCGAGCCACGGTCGGCGCTACAAATCTACCGCGAAGCCTCTATAATGACCGCGCATGGCCTTCCAGCTTAAGACAGGCTCAGATTCTATGGTTAGTCCAAACTGGTCAAGTTTCGACCTCATTTTCTTTGATTGCGACAGCACCCTCTCGACCATTGAAGGCATTGACGAGCTCGCCCGTCTGAAAGGCAAAGAAGGGCGGGTCGGGCTGTTGACGAACAAAGCGATGGATGGCGAACTAGATTTGGCTGAGGTCTACGGCAAGCGTTTGCGCGCCATCAGACCGACGCGCGCCCAGCTGAAAGCGGTGGAAGAACGTTACTGGGAAACGACCGTGGAAGACGCGCCCGCGGTCATCGCCGCGCTGCAGGCGCTGGGGGCGCATGTCTTTATCATCAGCGGCGGCTTGATCGACGCCGTCAGAGGCTTCGGCCGGCGGCTGGGCTTGGCGCCGGATAGAATTCGCGCGGTCGAGTTGGAGTACAACGAGCTCTCCGGGCGCTGGTGGGATTATGCCGAGCCGGGCGCGCGGCAATCGCAAACATACCTCGACTATGACGAGGGTCCGCTGACGGTCTCCAGCGGCAAATCAGCCATCATCAGCGAGCTGGCCGGCGCGCTCCCCGGGCGCCGCATGATGATTGGCGATGGCTCATCGGACCTGGCGACGAAAAGCGATGTTGACCTCTTCGTCGGCTATGGCGGCGTGGTTGCGCGCGACCGGGTCAGGGCGGAATCGGACATTTTCCTGCACAGTCCGTCGCTGGCGGCGGTTCTGCCGCTGGCCGCCGGGCGCCGCGGCTGGGAATCGCTGCGCGGCACCAAGCACGAAATGGTGTACCGAAAGGGCATTCTGGCGACCAGGGAATCCGGCACGTTGTCTTTTCGCAACGGGGAGCTTCAAGAACGATTCATGCGCGAATTTGAGGAAGTCATATAAGCATGGCATTCAAAGCGATCATCTTTGATATGGACGGCTTGCTGGTCGATTCCGAGCCGGTCTGGCATGAGATCGAAGTCGAACTGATCGAGTCTTGCGGTTACAACTATTTGGATGAAGTACGCGATTTGGGCATCGGCATGCGCGTGGACGAATTCGCCGCCATTTTGCAGCGCTATTATCCCCGGCTGGGCGAGTCGCCCGCGGCGATAGAAGCGGCAATTACGAACCGCATGTTAAACCTGCCTGCGGGCAGAATCAAAGCCATGCCCGGCGCCGATGAGCTGGTTCATTACGTCGCCGAGCGTGGTATCCCGCGCGCCATCGCATCGAGTTCGTCGCAGCGGATTATCGAGCATTTTGTAGTGCTAATGGGCTGGGACGAATTAATTCCGCGGCGCTATTCGGCAGAATTCATGGAGCGGGGCAAGCCCGCGCCCGATATCTACCTGCACGCGGCTAAGCAGCTGGGATGCGCGCCCGAGACCTGCCTGGCGCTGGAAGACAGCCGCTTCGGCACAATGGCGGCGCTGGCGGCCGGCATGACTTGCTACACGGTGCCCGATCTTTCACATTCGAGCATGGCCGATTTCGCGGAGATCAATGACAACACCTTTAGCAGTCTGCACGAAGTATTAGACAGAGTCAGACGGGAAAGGCTATTCGCTTGAGGCAGCAACAGGTCGTCGTGGCCACGGATCTCACTCCAGAGAGCATCGTGCTGTTGGAATCGACGGACGGCTTTGATGTTCGGCGCGTGCCGCCAAAGACGGCTCTTGTACGCGCCGCCTTACAGGACGCGACCGCGATCATCACGCGCTCGGACTTCAAGCTGGACGCGCCTCTGCTTGAGCATGCGCCGAAGCTGCGTTTGATCGCGCGCATGTCGGCCGGGCTGACCGGCATCGACATTGATTGCGCCACCGAGCGCGGCATCTTGGTGATGAACACGCCGGGCGTCAGCGCGGTTTCCGCCGCCGAACACACCTTGACGCTGATGCTGGCGCTGAATCGGAACCTGCCGGCCGTGCATGAGAGCCTGCGCGAAGGCTGGTGGCTTTTTGATCGCACGCAGCAGGTCGGCCTTCAACTGCATGGCAAGACGATCGGCATCATCGGGCTCGGTCGCGTGGGGCAGCGCGTGGCGCATCTTTGCCTGGCGCTGGGCATGACCGTGCTGGCTTACGATCCCTACATTGGCGAGGAAGGGGTCAATGAGGCGCGGCTGCAACTGGTCAGCCTGCCTGAATTGCTGAGCGCGTCCGATTATGTCAGCATGCACGTGCCGGCGACGAAAGAAACCAACGACTTCTTTGACGCGGAGAGCCTTCGTCAGATGAAACGCGGCGCCTGCTTCATCAATACAGCGCATGGCGGCATCATCAAGGAATCGCTGCTGGCGGAAGCGCTGGTGGACGGCCATCTGGGCGGCGTCGCACTGGATGTCTGGAATGAAGAGCCGCCCTTCAACAGCCCGCTCATCGGTATGGACAAGGTGATTCACACTCCGCATATCGGCGACAACACCGCCGAAGCGCGGCAGGACCTGTCTCTGCAAGTTGTGGAGCAAGTGATTGACGCGCTGCACGACCGCGATTATCGCAATGTCGTCAATATGCCGCTGCTGCCGGGCGTCTCATATGAGCAGGTACGTCCCTATATGCAACTGGCCGAGAGCATCGGCGCGCTTCAGCACGTGCTCGCGCGCAGCCCCATACGGCGCATCGCCATCGAGATCATCGGCGACGACATGAACGGGCTGATCAAGCCGATGACCGTGGGCATCCTCAAGGGTCTGCTGCGCCCCATCCTGGGCGATAGCGTCAGCGCCGTCAACGCGCCGCTGCGGGCGGCCGAGCGCGGCTGGCAGATTACGCAGGCAAAGGGCATCAAGATCAGTGAATATCGCAATGTCATCACCTGTCAGATTACGCTGGAGGACGGCGAAGAGATCAGCATCGCCGGCGCCTTGCTCGACCGGCAGAAGCCCTATATCCTGCAGATCAACGATTACCGCATTCACTTCGAGCCGCGCGGGCATCTGCTCATTATGGGCAGCTACGACCAGCCGGGCGTGATCGGCCGGGTCGGCACGCTTATGGCGGAGAGCGGGATTAACATCGCCAGTTGGCATACCGGTCGGGCGGCGCCGGGCGGCAATACGCTGACGGTGCTGAATTTTGATGAGGCGCTGCCGGAGGCGGTGATGGCTTCGCTGCGGGATCAGGACTTCATCCGGCATGTGCATCAACTGCGGATTTAGGGAAGATTGGCTAAGTATTGTCTGACGACGGGCCTTGGTCGCTCCCGCGTCCCAAGCTCTTTACGTAGGCGATTCCGATGCCACAGGCAGCTCCGACAATTAAGGCAAAGCCTTCGGCGCTATGGCCAAGCTCCATGATGCGCATCCCAATCAAGACAATCGCCAGAGCTAATCCAACTACGAGGAACATTCCTAAACGAACATTCCAAACTATTCCCTGAATCGCAGCCATATCAATTCTTACTTTGTCCTGCTGGTCATGCTGCTCTAATCCAATGCTGGCGGCCTGACGTTCTTCAGCCATCGAGAGAATTCGGTCAGCGCTACCGGGCAACGTCCGCTCGTATCGTTCAACTATGCTCGGATGCGGAATCGGACCTGAATACTGCTCAACCTGTTCGACTTGGAGACGGAATGCGACGATCGCTCGCAGGAATTCTGCCCGCTTTTCTTGCGGTATGTCCTGGATCAATTCCGGCGAAATAGGGGTATTAGCTAGCAGTTCTGAAATGTCGAGCGGTTGGTCTTCTATGTTGCCTTCGTCGCTCACTCTTGCTCTTTCTCGTCGAGTTCTTTTTCGTACTCACCGATCGCCCAGTACATGCTATCGCCCACCGATTCCCAAGTCGCTCGGATCGCTTCTTCCGTCGACGGGATCGGCTGCGGATCCCGATAGCGCGCTCTGATACTCTCGATCGTTTGCCGATCCAGTGAGCCGCTGAAATCGAATAGCCGCGCTACACTGCTCCAGAAACCAGATTTTGGCAGAATTGTTTCCTTTGCGATCTCACTCTCAGCCATGTCAGTTTCTCCCCGTTCTGCAAGCCACATTTTATCGCCGCCCAGCGCTCATTGTCAAGCACTGCGCTCAGTCCAAGTGACTCTTGATATTCAGCGCCACTTCCTTGCTGATGCCGTTGACCGCGGCCAGTTCTGATACACTGGCGCTTTTGATGGCGTCAATGGAATTTTCAAAGTGCTTGAGCAGGACCTTGCGCCGTTTGGGTCCGACGCCAGGGATGGTCTCCAGGCGGCTGGCCATGCCCTTCTTGCGACGCTGCGTACGATGACTGGTGATGGCAAAGCGGTGGGCTTCATCGCGAACGCGCTGCACCAGATAGAGGGCTTCGCTGCGGCGCGGCAGCAAGATGGAATCCACCTGATCGGGCACAAAGATTTCCTCGATGCGTTTGGCCAGCGCAGCCAGGGGCACACGATCGGACAAGCCGAATTCCGCCAGCACCGACTTCGCCACATTGAGCTGCCCCAGCCCGCCATCAATCAGCAGCAGATCGGGCAGCAGGCGCCAGGTTTCATCGCGGTCTACTCCATCGGGCGAGCGTTCGGCGTCGGCTTCGGCGGCCCGTTTCCAGCGCAGGAAACGGCGGGTCAGCGCTTCGTTCATCGATTGATAATCGTCCGAGCCGCTATGCGAAACCGTACGGATGTTGAAGCGGCGGTATTCGCTCTTGCGGGCGACGCCGCGCGCGAAAACCACTCGGCTGGCCACAATCGCGGTGCCTTGCGTTGTACTAATATCGAAGCATTCGATGCGGTTAGGTATGCGCGGCAGCTTTAGCGCCTCCTGCAATTCCGCCATCGCCTGCTCGTGCTTGGTGGTGTCGGCTTCGTATTGGGCGCGCATCATCTGCAAGCTTTCGAGGGCGTTTTCCTGCGCCAAGCCAATCAGCTTGCGTTTGTCGCCGCGCTGGGGCACGTGTATCGTCACTTTGGCGCCGGCGCGCTTGTCGCTCAGCCAGCGTTCGAGGATGCGCGCTTCCTCGACATCGCTGGGCAGGATGAGCTCGCGCGGTATATTGCTAGACGAGGCGTAGAATTGGCTGATGAATTGCTCAAGCACGGCGGCGTCGCTTTCGCCTTCGGTATTGTCCATCGTCCGCGAGTCGCTGCCGATGAGCTTGCCGTTGCGGATGAACATGATCTGAACGGTGGCGTCGCGCTCGTCGCGGGCCAGGGCGATGACGTCATGATCGGACATGTGCACCCCGACAGCTTTGTGCTTGTTGGTGATGAAGTCGATCGCCCAAAGCTGATCGCGGATGCCCGCCGCCGTTTCAAAGTTGAGCGCGGCCGAGGCATTTTTCATCTCATTTTCGAGCCGCTTGCGCACATTCTCGGCGCGGCCGCCGAGCACATCCATCAACTCCTGAATCATGAAGCGGTATTCATCGCGGTCGACGGCGCCAATGCAAGGCGCGTTGCAGAGCTTGATATCGTGGAAGAGGCAAGCGCGCTCGTCGGCGCCGGTGATTTCGCGGTCGCAGGTCAGGTAGGGGAAAGCCTTGCGCAAATCTCGCAGCGTCTTCTGCACCACCCACATGGCGGAATATGGACCGAAATAGCGCGAGCCATCGTCGACGATGCGGCGCGTGGTCTCAACCTTGGGAAAGGCATCGGCCCAGCCGACGCGGATGTAGGGGTAGCGCTTGTCGTCCTTGAGTTCGATGTTGAAACGCGGCTTGTATTTCTTGATCAGCGTTTCTTCGAGGATCAGCGCCTTGACTTCGTTCTCGGTAATGATGAAGTCGATGTCTTCGACCAGCCCGCGCATCCGGAGGGTTTTGCTGTTGCCATCGGCCTGCGTCGTGAAGTAGCTGCGGACGCGATTGCGCAGGCGTTTGGCTTTGCCGACGTAAATGACCTTGCCTCTGCTATTCTTCAGCAGATAGACGCCGGGCTTGCCCGGCAGGTTCTTCAAGATCGTCTCAATATGAGTTGGCTTTTGATAGGTCATAAGGGGGGAATCGCTGCCCGCGACGCGACGAAACATATCTAATTCTAGCATGATCCGCCTTACTTGAGTACGCGCCTTGTGCGCGGGAGTGGTGAATAGGCGGTTATGATAGACTGCGGTTATGAATACTTGTCCAGAATGTCACGATACACAAAGGCAAGTCAAAGCTGGCTTCAATCGTTCTGGCAGCCAGCGTTATCGTTGTAACATCTGCAAGCGCCGTTATACTCCACAGCCGGCGCGTCTCTACGGCGATGCCATGCGGCAGCAAGCTCTGCGATGGTATGTTGATGGCGCCAGTTATCGCTGGATAGCGCGTCATTTGGGTGTTCATCATGTCACCGTGATGAATTGGGTTAAAGCTCATGCCGATCAACTGGCGCCTGCACCAACACCGCAAGAAACTCCGTTGCATATTGTTGAAATGGATGAGTTGCATACCTTTGTCCAACGAAAAAAAACAGATGGTACATAAGTACTTTCGTTGACCGGGCTAGCAGTTGTATTGTCGGTTTTCTGGTGAGCCAGCGACGGGACGAGGATACATTGCAAAAACTGGTGGATCAAAGTCCGCGAGCGCATTGGTACTACAGCGACTTGATGGCTTCCTATAAGAAATTGCTCTATTACCCCGGAAAGCATACTCCGATGCCAAATAAGAGCGAAACCTACCGAGTGGAGGGTATGAATGCGGAGTTGCGTCATTATTTGGCGCGCTTGCATCGGCGTTCCCGTTGCTTTTCTCGTTGTGCCGAGGCGCTTCGACGGAACGTGAAACTTTTTGTCTATGCCTGGAATCGGCGGCAGTTATATCTTCAGCAGTATCCCAAGTACAAGGCTTTCCCCATGCAATTCATACATCCTTGAAATTCACCACTCCCTTGTGCGCTATTGATAGCCAGCGCTCCAGCACGAGATTGCGCTGACGATTACGAATCTCGCCTCGAACTTCGTATACTGTAGGGGCGGGTCTTAGGTCGCGTATGCAGAGCAAGTTGCGTAGATCGCGTAGACACAACGAATCAAACGTCCCAACAGATTTCCTGCCGGAGGATTCAAATAATAGAGGCGATGAATCTACACATATCAATCATGGTGGGCGAGGTGATAGAGGCTTTGCGCGCCGATGACCCTTCCGTCAAGCGACTGATCGATGGCACGGTTGGCGGCGGCGGACACACGCTGGCGCTGATGCGCGCTGGCATCGACGAAGCGCTCGGCATTGACTTGGATCAGAGCGCGGTCGGTCGGGCAATCGAGCGCCTGAGCGATTTCTCGGCGCGCGCCCGCCTCGTGCACGGCAGCTATATTGATATGGCGGCTCATGCTGAAACTTTGGGCTGGAAAACGGTCGATGCGATATTGCTGGACTTGGGCGCCTCCTCGCTGCAAATGGACGACCCGGCGCGCGGATTCTCGTTTCGATTCGACGCGAACTTGGATATGCGCTTTGATGCCGGAAGCGACGGCGTGACCGCCCAGGAACTGGTCAACGGGTTGGGGACGGCCGATCTGGCCTACCTGCTGCATCGCTATGGCGAGGAGCGGCATTCGCGACGAATTGCGTCCGCGATCGTCAAAGAGCGACCGATCATGACGACGCGTCAACTGGCCGAGCTAGTGGCGCGCGTCAAGCCGAAGCCGGCCCGCCGGTCTACAAAGATACACCCGGCGACCCAGGTCTTTCAGGCGCTGCGCATCGCCGTCAACGCGGAATTGCAGTCAGTCGAGAATGTGCTTCCCATCGCCGTCGATCTGCTCCGACCAGGGGGGCGGCTAGCCGCGTTATCTTTTCACAGCCTGGAAGATCGCATCGTCAAGCAGACCTTCCGAGAGCTTTCGACGACCGTGACTGCCCCGCCCGGAATGGCGTCCATTGAGGAAAAGGCCGCTCAAGTTCGCGCGGTCAATCGCAAGCCCATCACCCCTGGCAGCGAAGAAGTAAGGCGGAATCCGCGCAGCCGCAGCGCAAGGCTTCGTGTGGTCGAAAAGTTGGAACGGGCTTAAGGCGAGTTGCGAGATATCCCAATCTGAATACATTAGTAAGATTATAGAGCGCTCGCGCAGCGGTATTGTTCGCGTTGCGAATTCCATTGTCAAGAATTCGATGTCTATGTCGCAGACCTGGTTTCAGCATACATTCAGTCGCAAACGATTTCGCACGCGCAACCAGGCGACCGCGATGGCGATTTTGGGCATCGCCGTCTTGCTGCTCCTGGGCGGTTTATATCTTTCGCAGGTGGCATCCTTCGCTATCACCAACCGGGAGATCGAGGACTTGATAAGCCGACGTGATCAATTGAAACGACAGAATGAGCAGCTTGTCGGCGAAATCGCCAGCTTCCGCACCGTACCGCGCCTGTACGCGCGCGCGGTCGAGATCGGCTTCCGTCCGGCGGCCAACAGCGACATCGATTACTTGCTGATCGAGGGATATAATCCGCAACGAGGGTACAGGCAATTGGAAACGGCAGCGTCTAGCCAGCTGGAGGAAGCGGCGCCGGTTTATGCCGAGACCTTTAGCGGCTGGCTCGAGCGGCAATTCACCCTCTTGCGCGACCAATTCGAATCCTTTGGCGAGTGACGAGAGCGTTTGATCGCATGCAAGGACCGAGCCCACAGCAATCTGTGATCCAGGCGCGGCTGCCATTTGTGGCAGTCTTCCTCATCCTGATGGCGGCTTACCTGGTGATCAATCTGGCGAATTTCCAGTTCTTCCCGCGGTCAGTGCGGCAGGAGTTGGAAAAAATTGGCAGCTCGGTAACAAACACGACCCTGCGGGTCCCGGCTGAGCGCGGTCTCATATTCGACCGAGACGGCGAGCCGTTCGCGTTTAACATTATCCAGTATCGTCTTGGCGTCAGCCCGGCGCTGGTGGCTGATGACGAGGCTTTGATGAAGAATTTGGCCGCGATCCTGGATATCAATGAATTCGAACTCTTTCGCAAGATCAACAGCGAAAATATCTGGGAATTCGTCGCCGGTCCGATCTCGGCGGAACAGGGTCAAGCCATTGCCGCGCTGGATGAAATCTCTCTCGGGCTGGAGGAGATACCCAAGCGCTTCTATCCGCAAGGGACGCTTGCCGCGCATGTGATCGGCATCGTGCTGGATGAGGGGCTGGTCGGTTCGCTCGGCGTCGAAGGCGCCTACAACGATACGCTGTCGGGGCGCGTCCTTGACCTGTCGATTAGCAATGTCCCCTTTTATCTGCCGGAAGACCGACCGGCGGAGCAGCGCGGCAAAGATATTGTGCTGACGCTGGACCGCGATGTGCAGTTTTGGGTCGAAAGCGAATTAAAGGCGGCGATGGAGGAATACAAAGCCTACCGCGGCACCGTGATCGTGATGGACCCGCGCGATGGCGATGTGCTGGCGCTGGCCAACTACCCCACCATGGATCCAAATCGCTTCCTGGAAATTGAAGACCCAAGTCTGCTGGAGAATCCCGCGGTCCAGGATACCTACGAACCGGGTTCGATTGTGCAGGTGCTGACGGTTGCCAGCGCGCTTGAAACGGGCGCGATTTCACCCTATTGGACCTATAATGACACGGGAAAATTGGAAGTGGGCGGGCAAGATATCTACAACCGTCACTTTCAGGCGCATGGCACTGCCGATGCCGCGACCGTGCTGACCCGCTCGCTGAATGCGGGGGCGGCGACCATTGCGTTGGAAATGGGCACGGCGCAGTTCTATAGCATGATGCGCGCCTTTGGCTTCGGCCAACCCACCGGCGTCGGTCTCTTCGCGGAAGACCCCGGCGAATTGAAGATTCCGGGTGATACGAACTGGAGCGAGAGTTACCTGGGACACAACAGTTTTGGCCAGGATCTGCGGGTGACATCCATGCAGCTGATCACCGCCTTTAGCGCGCTCGCCAACGACGGCGTCATGCGACAGCCGCGCATCGTCCGGCAGGTGATCGGCGAAGCGGGCGTGGAGGAGGCGCGCCCAACCACTATTCGCCGCGTCGTATCTGCGGAAACCGCTGCGATCGTCCGCGATATGATGATCCGGGTGGTGCGCGAAGGCGCGACGGGCGCATTTATGCGTGGTTATACCATCGCGGGCAAGCCGGGCACAGCTTGGATCTCGACCGCGATCGGTCAAGAATACGGGGAGCATTCGTCAATCGTCACCTTCGTCGGCGCGGTGCCGGCGCATGATCCGCGAGCGGTCATTCTAGTCAAGCTGGACCGACCCAATGAATACTACGGCTATGCTGTCACCCCTCAGGTCTTCAAGAGAATCGCAGACCGTCTCGTGATTCTGCTGGAAATACCGGATGATGATGTCCGCAATCGACTTGAAGCGTCCAAAACGGACGTCAGCACCGACGGAGGATAGGCGCGAGGAGTCATGCACGGACAATTTCCTTTGGCGCTCAGTGTAGGAGGAGCAACCTTTTTGCTCGGCGTGATCTGGGGCGGTCCCTTTGTCGAGATCCTGCATCGATTCAATATGGGCAAGCAGATCCGCGCCGAACTGATGGACAGCCATCACGCGCGGAAGATCGGCACGCCGACGATGGGCGGCATCATGATCATCCTGCCGACCATCGCCGTCACCCTGGCGTTGAATATCTCGCGCATCGTCGATGTAGGCGAAGGTCGCAGCATCCTCTTGCCGCTTATTGTGCTGATTGGATTCGCCCTGCTCGGTTTGATTGATGACTGGGAGGGCATCCAAACTTCTCGCGGCAACGTGGGCGAAGGTCTCTCCGGCAAGCTGAAATTCGCCTTTCAGATTCTGTTGGCGCTCAGCGCGTCGACGATCATCTCCTATTTCGAATTCTCCTTCGCCAATAGCCTGGAGCTGCCCCTGATTGGCGCAGAGATCCCGCTGCATCCATTGCTGTTCATTTCGATCAGCACCTTCATCATTGTCGCGACCTCCAACGCGACCAACTTCACCGATGGGCTTGACGGGCTGGCCGGCATTATTACTGCCAGCGCATTCGGCGCCTACGGCGTCATCGCCTTCTTGCAAGATCAGATCTACATGGTCGAGTTGTGCTTCGTCATCGTCGGCGCCTGTTTCGCCTTTCTGTGGTACAACGCGCATCCGGCGCAACTGTTCATGGGCGACACGGGCTCGCTGGCATTGGGCGCTACCCTGGGCACAGTCGCGGTAATGACCGGGCAATGGCTGCTGCTGCCGATTATCGCGATCGTGCCGGTGATGGAAATCTTGAGCGTGATCCTGCAAGTCGCCTCGGCCAAGCTGAGCCGGCGCTTTTATGGCGTCGATATTCGGCCCTTCCGCCGAACGCCAATCCATCATCATTTTGAATTGGGCGGCTGGAGTGAAACGCAGATCGTGCAGCGCTTCTGGCTGATTGGGATACTGAGCGCCTTTGTCGGCGTTGCCTTGGCTTTGCTGTGAGGTTTTTTGGGCTGGCGGGCGGTGGTCGGGCGACCCAATGGCTCGCCCCTACAGGTTCTGGATAGTTGCGGGCGACCCAATGGCTCGCCCCTACAATTGGGATTGGTGGCAGGCGGGCTGATGCCTTGCGTAAACTCTGACCGCCAATACTGATCGTCAGTCGACCCTTCAAGTTGAAGCCAGATGCGATCATTGCACTATAATTGAGTGAGTTTGCTCGCTTGCGATAACGCTAGAGGCTGCTTGGCAAGGATGGCGGAACGGGATTCCCTGGCTGGCAAGAAGGTCGTCGTATTTGGCTTCGGCCGGGGTGGCAAGGCGCTGGCGCGCTGGCTGCCGACGGTGGGCGCGGAAGTCGCGGTGACCGACAGCCGCAGCGCGAAAGAGCTGGATCTGCGCCGCCGCGACTTTCCCGGGGTCCGCTTTCACCTCGGCGGACATCGGGAAGATGTCTTGATTGGGGCGCGCTGCATCTGCGTTTCCGGCGGCGTTCCGCTAGATACACCCGTTCTGCAACTGGCGCAAGAGCGCGGCATTCCGTTGAGCAACGACGCGCAGCTTTTCCTCGAGCGCTGCCCGGCGCCCGTCATCGGCATTACCGGCAGCGCCGGGAAGACGACCACGAGCGCCTTGGTGGCGAGAATCGTGGAACGGGCGGGTTACAAAGTGTGGCTGGGCGGCAATATCGGCAATCCCCTTATTGAGGATCTGCCGAGAATCACGGCGAATGATATCGTCGTTATGGAGTTGTCCAGCTTTCAACTGGAATTGATGACCGTCAGCCCGCAAGTCGCCGCCGTACTAAACCTCACGCCAAATCACCTCGACAGGCACGGCAGTTTTGAGCGTTATGCGTCGGCGAAAGCCAACATTCTTCGCTACCAGCGAAAGAACGATGTGGCGGTGCTTGGCTGGGATGACGCGGGAAGCCGGGCGCTAGAGCGAATCGTCGAAGGCGAGCTGCTGGCTTTCAGCCGCTACGAGATGACCCCGGATGGCGCCTTTATGCTGGGGGGGCGGCTGCTCGTCGCCGGCTCAGCCAGCTATGACGCCAGCCCGCACGTCGTTTGCGAGCGGGAGGAGATCCCCCTGCGCGGCGATCACAATGTGCTAAACGTGCTGGCCGCTTGCGCCATCAGCGGCTCGATGGGCCTGGCGATTGACCGACCGGGCGTCATGCCAAAAGTGATGCGCGAGGCGATCGGCGCCTTCACCGCGGTGGAGCATCGGCTGGAAACCGTGCGCGCGCTCAAGGGCGTCACTTGGGTGAATGACAGCATCGCGACCGCGCCCGAACGGACCCTGGCCGCGCTGGCCAGCTACGATGAGCCGCTCGTGCTGCTCCTTGGCGGCGCCGACAAAGACTTGCCCTGGGAGACGGCGATTCAGTTTGCGCTGCGGAAGGCGCGGCACATCATTGTTTTCGGCGAAGATGGCGACAAGCAGGTGGCGACCAAGGTCATGACGCTGCTCTCGAACATGCGCGTTGGCGAAGACCAGGTCTCCCGCGCGAAGACATTGGGAGACGCAGTCGCTCGCGCCGCGGAAGTAGCGCAAGCTGGCGATGTCGTGCTGCTGTCGCCCGGCGGGACCAGCTACGATGCCTACGCTGATTTCGCCGAACGCGGGGAGCACTTTCGCCAATTGGTATCTCAACTATAATGGACTGCATGATTCAGCCGCCAGCAGCCGCTCGGCAGTGGCGAATCGATCCCTTGCGACCAATTGATACGAGGCAAGACATTCTCTCCTGCGGACAGTGGCTTGCAAGCGAGGCGGGAAGGCATGAGCGACCGAAGCAATCTTGATACCAGGCAGCGTCGAATCCGCCGCAGACTGCGACGGGGCGCCGGTATTTCCGCTGTGAACGACGAGGGCGTCCGTCCGGCTGCCTATCGGCGGCGGCATTTTCTGGCGACGCTGGATAAGCCGATGGTGGCGGTCGTCGTCCTCCTGCTGGCTATAGGCTCGCTGATGGTTTTCAGCTCGACTTGGGACTGGAGCAACAAGACCTATGGCACGGCGACGGGCTTCTTCGTTGAGGAGCATCTGCGCAATGTCGTGGCGGCGGTGCTGGCCTTTGTCTTCTTCGCCACGATTGATTATCGCTTTTGGAAGCGGTTCGCCTTCTGGCTGCTTCTTCTTACGATCATTCTTCTGGTTGCTGTATTGGCATTCGGCGAAGTCATATTTGGCGCCAAACGCTCATTCACCGACGGCCGCTTGCAGCCCGGTGAGTTGGCGGAATTTGCGATCGTCCTATATATGGCAGCCTGGCTCGGCTCGAAGAACGCAAGAGTGGACAGCGTTTTGCTGGGCATGCTGCCATTCCTCACTGTGGTCGGCATAGTCAGCTTCTTGATTGTTCAACAGCCTGACTTGAGCTCGGCTGCGATTGTTGCGCTAACGGCTGGCGTCATGTTTTTCGTCGCCGGCGCCAACATTTTGCATATGACGGCGGTCGGCGGCATCGCTGTCGCGGTCAGTCTGGTGGTAGTCGAAAGCTGGCCCTATGCCCAACGCCGCATCGCCGATTTCCTGGCCGGTTTCAGCGATGTCACCCTGTCGGATTACCATACTTTGCAAGCGATAACCGCCTTTTTGCGCGGCGGGTGGATCGGCGTGGGCATTGGTCATTCGGAGCAGAAGTTCGGGGCGCTGCCGGCGCCGCATACCGATAGCATATTCGCCATCATCGGGGAAGAGCTTGGGGTGATGGGCGCGGCTATCGTGGTCACGCTCTACGTCATCTTCGCCATTCGCGGCTTCCAGTTTGCGCGCCGCGCGAAAGACAACTTCGGATCACTGCTATGCGTCGGGTTCACCTCCTGGGTGATTATCCAGGCACTGCTGAATATCGCGGTAATGACGGGCGCCGTTCCGTCAACCGGCGTGCCCTTGCCCTTCATCAGCTTCGGCGGTTCCTCATTGTTTGTGATCATGATCGGCGTCGGGCTGATGCTGAGCGTTCATCGCGTGGCGACGCGGCGAAAATCGACTTCGGAACGGAGAAGCGATATTGCGAGTTTTGATCGGAGCTGGCGGAACCGGCGGGCACGTCTATCCCGCACTGGCGACCGCCCAGGCGCTGTTGCGGGACCACAGTGAATCGCTGGAGTTGCACTTCGTCGGCGCGGTGGGGGGCATGGAGCGAAAGCTGGTTCTGGAATCGGCGCTCGAATTTGACGGCTATCACGAAGTATTCGCCGGTCCTGTACACGGCGTCAATCCGCTCAGCGCCTTTGCCAGCCTGGTCAAATTGGGCATCGGCACAATGCAGTCGCTGGCGAAACTCTTGCAGATCCGTCCCCTGGTCATTCTGCTGACGGGCGGCTGGGCCAACTTGCCGATCGCTATGGCCGCGCGCGTTCTCGGCGCCCCGGTCGTGATCTATTTGCCCGATATCGAACCGGGCTTGACGATCCAGGTCTTGCGGCGTTTCGCTCAAACGATCGCCATCACTGTCGAAGCGTCCGCGCGATATTTCCCAGCTGGCAAGTCGGTGGTCACCGGCTATCCCCTGCAAGAGAACCGGCTGCGCGCAACACGGGATATGGCGCTTGAGCGTTTCCAGCTGGACGCCTCTCGCAAAACGCTGCTGGTCTTCGGCGGCAGCCGCGGCGCGCGCAGCATCAATATAGCTCTGGGCGAGAGTCTCGGGCGTCTGCTGGCTGATGGCTTGCAAATCCTGCATATCACCGGCGAACTGGATTGGGAACGAGCGATGCGCGCGGCGGGCGAGTGGAAGGATCATCGCGATTATCAGGCCTTTCCCTATTTGCACGACGATATGGGATTGGCATTGGCCGCCGCCGATCTGGCCGTTTGCCGCGCGGGCGCCAGCGCGCTGGCCGAGCTGCCGCTTTTCGCGCTGCCGGCGATTCTTGTGCCCTACCCTTACGCCTGGCGCTATCAGAAAGTCAATGCCGATTACCTCAGCGAACGCGGCGCGGCGATCCGGCTGGATGACGAGGATATGTCAGAAAGACTGTATGATGAGATTACGCATCTCATTCACGACGAAGCGCGTCTCCGCGAGATGAGTGAAGGTTCGCGCGCGCTGGCTAACCCCGATGGCGCGGCCGCATTGGCGCGGTTGTTGATCGAGACGGGCGCGAGCTGATGCTGGAACTGGCGACAGTGGTCTGGGTATTTGTATTGGTCTTCGCCGTAGTCGGTCTTGGGCGCGGCTGGACCAAGGAGATCATCGCCATGGCCGGCATCATGCTGGGCTTATTCGCGCTGCACCAGTTTGACAGCGCAATTCGTGAGCAGCTGCTGGTCAATTTCTCCTCGCAGGGGAAGTTTCTCATTCAAAGCGCGATCCTAATGCTCATCGCCTTTTTCGCTTATCAGACGCGCGCCCTGGTGGGCAACCGAGCGCAAAATCAACCTGACGAAGCAGGACGCGACGCCCTGCAAGCGAAGGCGCTGGGCGGCATCGTCGGCGCGCTCAATGGTTATTTGCTGAGCGGTTCAATCTGGTACTTCATGCACATCAACGAGTACCCGCTAGCGCCTTATATTGATGCGCCGGCAGCCGGTACATTAAGCATGAGCACGGTGAGCAATTTGCCGCTTTATGTGCTGGCTGATGGACCGGGCAGTTCAGGCGATTTGCTTTCCTTGTCGCTCATTGGTTTATTTGTTGTCGTGTTAGTCTTGATCTAAAAGCATTTGCGGATTCCATCATGATTAGTCTGTTATCGCTGATGTGGACCTGCGCCGTGTTCTTCGCGTTGACGGGCGCGCTGCGCGGCTGGCGCCGTGAATTGGCGGGCACGATCGGGATCCTGCTGGGCTTCTTCGCCATTTTCCAATTTGACAGCCTTTTGCGCGGCAGCCTCTATCTGCTGCTGACTGACGAACAGACATTTCTGCTGCAAACGGCCCTTATGCTTGGGATCGCAGCGATCTCATATCGCAGCCGATTGGCCGCCCGCGCCGATGATAGGACCGGCAGAATCAGAAACATGGCATTTGGCGCCGCTGTCGGATTCTTCAATGGCTACCTCATCGCCGGTTCAACCTGGTACTTCCTTGATATCAATCGCTATCCTTTTTCCCAGCTTTTGTCGGCGCCGGCCGACGGGTCAGTCAGTTTCCTGGGCGCTGGCGCAATGCCGATCGTCGTGCTCGGCGGGGGATTGGCGGGAGGCGGCAGCACCCTGGCGGTCGCCGTTCTTGTGATCCTGGCGGTCGTTGTCCTGTTTCTCTAGCGCCCATCCCACCTTCGACGGGGAATGGCATAGCGATTATATGCTGAAATTGAAGCCCCATCAGCGCATTCACTTCATCGGCATCGGCGGCGCCGGTTTGTCGGCAATCGCGCGGATCCTGCTGGAGCGTGGATACAGCGTCAGCGGCTCGGACTTGAAAGGCAGTCCGCTCACGGCGGCATTGGCGGCGGATGGCGCGCGCGTCTTCCTCGGACATGAAGCGCGCTATGTTTTGGGCGCGGATATGGTGCTGGCGACATCAGCTGCCCCGCCGGACCACGTTGAGATTGTCGCCGCGCAAGCGCAGGGCATCCCCGTTTACAGGCGCAAGGACTTCATGGGGGCGATCCTGCGCGATTGCGATACGATTGCGGTTGCGGGCACGCATGGCAAGACAACGACCACCTCAATGATCATTCATATCCTGAAGAGCGCGGGCAAAGATCCAAGTTTCATCGTCGGCGGCACGCTGGCAAATTGGGGAGCGAACGCAGGCGTCGGCAAAGGACCGTCATTCGTCATCGAAGCTGATGAATACGACAACATGTTTCACGGACTGAATCCGAATCTCGCCGTCATCACCAATGTGGAGCATGATCATCCCGATTTCTTCAAAACGCCGGCGCAGATGCACGCCGCTTTCGAGACCTTCGTCGAGACTCTGGCGCCGGGCGACTCGCTCATTGCATGCGCCGATGACGGCGACGCGCGCTCAATCGCCGTCGAGTATCGGGCGGCAGGCGGCCACGCGACGACGTACGGCATCAGCAACACGGCGGCGGAATGGCGAGCGGCCGATCTGCGACTCGATGGCGAACTGGTTACAGCCAGCCTTTTGCACCATGGTTCGCCGCGCGCGGAAATCAAGCTGAGCCTGCCGGGCGCGCACAACCTGCTCAATGCGCTTGCGGCAGTGGTCGCGGCCGGCAAACGTAGCGTCGATCCTGAGGAAAGCGCCCAAGCTCTCGAAGGTTTCCGGGCGACAGCGCGGCGCTTTGACGTCCGTGGCGAGCGCGATGGCGTGATCGTAGTCGATGATTACGCCCACCATCCCACCGAAATCCGGGTCAATATCGAGGCGGTGCGGCAGCGTTATCCCGAGCGCGAAATCTGGGCGGTTTGGCAGCCGCATACCTATTCGCGGATTCAACAATTTTGGCGCGGATTCATCAGCGCGTTTGATGGCGCAGACCGTGTGCTCATCACGCCGATTTACGCCGCGCGCGAAGAAGCGATCGAAGGCGTGACCAGCCCGGCATTGGTCGATGCGATGGCGGAGTACAGCGGGGCAGTCTATGCGCCGTCGTTTGACGATGCCGTCGACATCTTGCGCCGCGAGGTCAGGGCGCCGGCCGTCGTGCTGATCTTCAGCGCCGGCGATGCCAACCAAATTGCGGATCTCTACCTCGGCGGCGAAGCATGAGTGAGAAGAAAAAGCCGCATGCGCCTTCGATCGACAGCTTGCCCCAAGGACAAGCGCTGGCTCGATACACTGCCGCTCGGCTCGGTGGTCCGGCCGACTATTTATACATCGCCAAGGATCCAAGCTACAGCGACCTGATCCCGCTTCTCGACCAAGCGTGGAACCAGCAAATGCCGGTGACCGTCATCGGCGGCGGCGCGAATGTTCTGATCGCCGATGCCGGCATCCGCGGTCTGACAATCATCAACAGCGCTACAGAAATCAGTCATGAAGACGAAGGCGATGAGGCCATCGTGATTGCCAGCAGCGGCACCAATCTCATTCGCCTCGCGCGCTATTGCCAGGAAAACGGGCTGACTGGCATGGAATGGGCCATTGCGGTACCGGGCACGATAGGCGGCGCGGTGGTCAATAACGCTGGGGCTCATGGCAGCGATATCGGCAACTCGCTGACGTGGACAAAGATTTATGACGCAGACCGAGGCGAGCGCTGGATTGAAACAATAGACATGCAATACGGTTACCGTCATTCCTCGCTCAAGGTTCGTAGCGACCGCCGGTTCTTCGTGATGAGCGCCGAGTTTAGCTTTGATCGTGATGAACCAGGAGCAATTCAACGACGCATGGAGCAGAACAACAACTATCGGCGCGCCACACAACCACCGGGCGCCAGCCTAGGCAGCATCTTCAAGAATCCGCCTGGCGACTATGCCGGGCGCCTGATTGAAGCGGCGGGACTCAAGGGACTGCAAGTCGGCTCAGTGCAGGTCTCGCCCGTCCATGCCAACTTCTTTGTGAATATGGGCGCCGAAGCCAGCGCTCGCGATTATTACGAACTCATTCGCCTGGTTCGCCAACGGGTTGACGAGGCGCTTGGCATTCGCCTTGAGCTCGAGATACAGACCCTCGGCGAATGGGACTGATATTCCGCCCCAGTCAGTTTGCGCCGAATTTTGAGCGACTGTAAACTGAACACCGTACCGAGCGACGGCTGTATTAAGCTGCCAGTGGAAGACCCCGAGTGGCAAGTCACGTCCAGGCTCATAGACGGCAACCGGATCGGGCGCCCGGCGTGTTGCATCGGGCTGCGCCTGGGACCGTGCCGAAGCGAAGGGCGACGGCGCGCAGTGGCGGAAGCCTCGCGTTTTCCCGCTGGCGCGTCGCTAGCGCCATTATGTTGCTTTTGTTCAGCGCCATACTATTACTGTTTTTTACCAGCGACGTCTTTTATGTGCGGTCGATTCAAGTGCGGGGGAATGACCATATCACGCGCGAGGAGGTATTTGCCTATTCCGACATCGCCGATTACCACATGTTTTGGCTGGATCCGGAGCGGATTCGTCAAAGCGTTTTGCGGTCGGCGTCGATTGCCGATATCACGGTTGAGCTCGGTTGGCCGCCAAATCTGATCACCATCATCGTGCAGGAACGGCAGCCGGCCATCGTTTGGTCGGAGGCCGGCGAGGAGACCTGGATTGACCTTCAAGGACGGGTCATGCAAGCGCGCGCCGAGATGCCTAACCTGCTACGCGTCAATCTTATTTCGGGCGATTTTGGCGGACCAAAACCAAGCGCGGAAGACTTCACTGGAGACATGGTCCTGGGCGCGCTGCAGCTCAAGGAGATCCTGCCAGCGGGCGAGCACTTGAGTTTCCATCCGATACACGGGCTGGGTTGGACCAACGAAATCGGTTGGCAGGTTTGGATGGGCAGTGATTCGGCGGCGATTATGAGCGAGAAAGTTAAGATGTATCATGTGCTGGTGGAGAATTTGATCAGTCGCGCGATTCCGATTGCCGAACTGAACATCGCCAATCCCGATGCACCTTTCTACAGCGTAATATGGGGGCTTTAGATTGACATGGGCGACTTAGTAGTAGGCTTGGATGTTGGCACTCACAAGATTTGTACTATCGTTGGCGAAGTGCGTCCTGAAGATGTTTACGTAGTCGGTTTAGGCATTGAACCGAGCGACGGGATGAAGAAAGGCGTTGTCAACGATGTTGGCGCGCTCTCTTCCGCCATCGCCAAGTCGGTCCGCAAGGCGGAGAAATCCAGCGGATACGACATCAACCGCGCCTTCGTCAGCGTGGCCGGCAGTCATATTTCTTCGCTGACCAGTCGAGGCTTGGCGACAATTGTCGGCTCGCGCAGCGTGGGACCGGCCGATCTCGACAAGGCGATGAGCGTCGCCCGCAACATCGCGATTCCCCATAACCGCGAGATATTGCATGTGGTGCCGCGCAGCTACACCCTGGACGGGCAGGAGGGCATTCGCAGCCCCCTCGGCATGCACTGCTTCAGGCTGGAAGTGGACGCGCATATCATCACCGCCTCAACCACCAGCCTGGCCAATCTCGAAGACGCGGTGGAATCGGCCGGCGTGCTGGTCGATCGCTTCATCCTCAATCCGCTGGCGGCCGGCGATGCCGTTTTGACAGACCACGAACGCGAGATGGGCGCTGTGGTCATCGATATTGGCGGCGGCACGACCGATCTGGCCATCTTTATTGACGGCACGGTGTGGCATACGGCGATCATCCCGGTCGGCGGCAATCATGTTACCCAGGACATCACCTACTGGATGCGCGTTCCCTTCGGCTTGGCCGAGCAGGTCAAAATCCAGCGCGGACATGCCGATATGAACGCGGTTAGCGAATCTGAAGTCTTCCCCGTTGAGCCCTTCGGCGGCGAGATTCTTCCCGTTTCGCGGCGCGATCTGGCGATGGTGATTGAAGCGCGTTTCGAGGAAATCTTTGAATTGGTGGAGAAAGAAATCAAACGCTCCGGTTACGCCGGTTTGCTGCGGGCGGGCTCCGTCATCACCGGCGGCAGTTCTCAATTGCCCGGCTATCGCGATTTGGCGTCGCGTATATTGAATGTGCCGGTGCGTCTGGCGCATCCGGAGAAAATCACCGGCATCGCCGACACCCTTAAGAATCCTTCCTATAGCACCAGCGTTGGATTGCTGCGGCTGGGGCTGGAGATGGACGCGATGATCGAGCCCGAAGTTGTCGACACGATGGGAATTCCGGTGAATCAATGGGGCCGCCGAATGAACGAGATTCTGCGGCGCTTCCTGCCGCAGGATGATTGAGGAATCCACTAAAGAATTGATGAGAATTATTGCCTTATATTTGATTTGCGCAGGATGGCGATACGCGTACAATGAGCAATGGAACAAGCCGCACACGTTGGTTTAACGTGCTGATTCATGAGGGTAGACATTATGGTCAATGATTTGATAACAGGGGAAAACTTCGCGCAGATCAAAGTCGTTGGTGTTGGCGGCGGGGGTGGAAACGCCGTCAATCGCATGATCAACGAGGGTCTGGGCGGCGTTGAGTTTATTGCGGTAAACACCGACAACCAGGCGCTGATGCTGTCCAAGGCGAAGACGCGTGTACGCATCGGCGACAAGCTGACGCGCGGGCTTGGCGCCGGGGGCAATCCGGAGATTGGGCGCAAAGCCGCCGAAGAGAGTTCGGAAGATTTGCTTGAGGTGCTCCGCGGCTCCGACATGATCTTCGTCGCCTGTGGCATGGGCGGCGGCACGGGCACCGGCGCGTCGCCGGTCATCGCGCAGATCGCCAAGGAGCTCGGCGCATTGACGATCGGCGTCGTAACCCGTCCTTTCACTTTCGAGGGCACTCGTAGAGCGCAATTGGCCAAGACTGGCATCGAGGCGCTGAAGAGCCAGGTCGATACGCTGATCGTGATTCCGAATGACCGCCTGCTGCAAATGGCGGACAAGCGCTCCACGCTGCAGCAAGCCTTCTCGCTGGCTGATGATGTGCTGCGTCAAGGCATCCAAGGCATTTCCGAATTGATTACCGTGCCCGGCTTGATCAACCTGGACTTCGCTGACGTGCGCACGGTGATGTCCGAAGGCGGCGCCGCCTTGATGGCAGTGGGACGGGCGGCCGGCGACGACCGCGCGAGGTCGGCGGCTGAGCTGGCGATCACCAGCGGGCTGCTTGATGTCACCATTGACGGCGCTCGCGGCATCTTGTTCTCCATCACTGGCGGCAGCGACCTGACCCTGTTCGAGGTCAACGAAGCGGCCGCCATCATCAAAGACAGCGCGCATCCGGAATGTAATCTGATCTTTGGCGCCCACATTGACGAGAGCATGGGCGATGAGGTCCATATCACGGTAATTGCGACCGGCTTCGAGCGCAGCCGGCTGGAAACCAATATGAAGGAAGCGGGCGCCTTGCCGATTCGCCAGGCGACGCCCCTGCCGCAATCGTCGGCTGTACAGCGCCAAATCTACGAAGAAGTGGAAATCCAAGCGCCCGGCGAAAACGCCGCGGCCGGCGCTGGATCGGGGTCATCGTCGCCATTCCAGCGCAACCGTCTCGCGCCGCCTTCCCCACCGCAGGAAGACTCGCGGACCTACGACAATATCGACCCCAAGAACACCGAACTGCCGGCATTCCTGCGGAAACGCAACCGGCGTCAGTAACCCGCGACATTGTAGACATAACACGCTGAAGGGTGGGCCATGCGAGCCCACCTTTTCTATTGCGCAATTTGTGCCGAATCTTGCATGAATAGAACTATTGTGCTAGACTCTGCATGACGGATGCGATTTGTGGAGAGGGCAGATTCTTAATCAAAATCGGACACAAAGTCGACGAAGTTTCTTTCGCAAAGTAGATGTTTCCGTGCTATAAAAGTAAGCATCTTCCGTGAAGTAGAATTCACGATCCGAATTCCCAAACCAAATACCTGCGCCAATGAGAAGTCATGATTTCTTAAATCAACTCACCCCAATGGGTGTGACATTGTTGAAATCTCTTTGAAGGAAATCCTCGTCATGATACAGGCACAAACAACCACCAGCACGTTGCACGAACTTGGCTACAAGATCTTCCTCGATCGCTACGCGCAAAAGGACATGACGCGGGCGAGCCTGGCGGTCGGCGATACGGTCATCGTAGTCGTCAACGAGACAACGGGCCAGCGAGAAATCGGCAGGGTTACAGCGCTGGACCCGCCAAGAGCGACGGTAAGGCTCTTGGAAGGCGAAACGGTCGAGCGCGATTTGGAGCATGTGGACAAGCCAATCGAAACGCAGCCGGAACAGATGATGGCCCGGGTGGCGCGCGGCGTGGCGGCGACCGAAGCCTCTGATGCCAAACGAGATGAATGGACGGAGAAATTCCGCTGGCTGCTGGATGACTGGAAGTTTGTGCCAGGCGGGCGCATCCTCACCGCGGCCGGGACCGACCAAGACTTGACCTACTACAATTGTTATGTGGTTCCCTGCCCGCAGGATTCACGCGACGGCATCATGACGACGCTGTCGCAGATGACTGAGATCATGTCGCGCGGGGGAGGAGTCGGCATCAACCTGTCGACCCTGCGTCCTCATCATGCCTATGTCAAAGGCGTCAACGGCCGTTCCAGCGGCGCCGTGTCCTGGGGCGGTCTGTACAGCTTCGTCACCGGCCTCATTGAACAGGGAGGCAGCCGCCGCGGCGCGCTGATGCTAATCCTCAACGACTGGCACCCGGATATATTCAAATTCATCAACAGCAAACGCCAATCGGGCAATATCACCAATGCCAATATCAGCGTCGGTGTCTCCGACAAACTTATGGAAGCGGTAAGCGCCGATGCCGACTGGGAGCTGATCTTCCCCGATACGCGCGATCCGGACTATGACGAACTATGGGACGGTGATGTCGACACCTGGATGGCCGCCGGCAGGCAAGTCATCCATTACAAGACGGTAAAAGCGCGCGATCTCTGGAACACGATTATCGAAAGCGCTTGGGCAAGCGCCGAACCGGGCGTATGGTTTCGCGAGCGCAGCAACAAGATGGCCAACAGTTGGTATTTCAATCCCCAAATTTGCACCAATCCCTGTGGGGAGCAGCCGCTGGGCGCCTTCTCCGTTTGCAATTTGGGCGCCATAAACTTGTCGAAATTCTACGACCCGGCCAACCACGACGTCGCCTGGGACGAATTGCGGCGGACGGTGTCATTCGCGACGCGTTTCCTCGATAACGTCATTGATACGACGCCCTATTTCTTTGAGCAGAATCGCAAGATGCAGATGTCGGAGCGGCGAGTTGGGCTGGGCACGATGGGCATCGCCGAATTGATGCTCAAGCTGGGCGTCCGGTATGGCAGCGACGAATCGGTCGAGTTAATCGACGAAATTTACCGGGCGATCGCGGTAACCGCCTATGAAACATCGAGCGATCTGGCGCGGGAAAAAGCCGCCTTCCCCATGTTTGACGCGGAGAAGTTTTTGGAAAGCGGCTTTATGCAGGGCATGCCTGCGGACCTGCGCGATAAGATACGGCGCGATGGCATTCGCAACGTTACCCTGCTGACGCAAGCGCCGACCGGCACCACCGGCACAATGGTCAATACCTCGACCGGCGTGGAACCGTTTTACTCCTGGGTCTATTATCGCAAGGGGCGGCTCGGCTTGCATGAAGAGCAGGCGCCGGTCGTGCAGCAATGGCGCGACGCCAACCCCGATGTCGAAGACTTGCCGGACTACTTCGTCACGGCTATGGACCTTAGTCCCGAAGAGCATGTGAAGGTGCAGGGCGCTTTTCAGCGCTGGATCGACAGCGCCATCTCCAAGACCTGCAATGTGCCGAATGAATACACGGTCGAGCAGGTCAGCGAGCTCTACAAATATATGTACGAGCTCGGCTGCAAGGGCGGCACGATCTACCGCGATGGCAGCCGCGATGAACAGGTGCTGATGCTCAAGGGCGATGAACGCGCCGAAAGTGAGATGGAATCGCTTCAGGGTGGCGAGGACACAGAGCCAGCCACGACGCCGCATCATGTCTATCCTCGGCCCGATATCCTGCAGGGCCGAACGGTCAAGACGCAGACGCCGTTTGGCACCGCCTACATCACCATCAACCACGATGAGCAGGAAAATCCCTTTGAAGTCTTCATCGCCATCGCCAAAGCCGGCACCGATATTCAAGCCGACGCCGAAAGCCTAGGTCGGATGATTTCGCTGCAGTTGCGCACGACGGCGCCGCATAATCGCCGCGACATGCTCAAGCTGATCATCGAGCAACTCCAGGATATCGGCGGCGCGCGGCCGATCGGATTTGGACCCAAGCGAGTCCTGTCGCTGCCCGATGCGGTGGCGCGCGTATTGCAGTTGGAGTTTTTCCCGGAAGACCAGCCCCAGCAGCTGAACTTGCCCATCGAGCAAGACCACGCCGCGGCCGGCGCCGCTGATTACGAAGGCGGCACGACGATGAACTCGACGATTTCGGGCGCCGACATGTGCCCGGCTTGCGGTACGATTACGCTGATTCGGGCGGAGAATTGCCGCAAGTGCCTAACTTGCGGATACAGCGAGTGCTGAACCGGCTCTGGCCAAGCTTTCCGCATAGCCCTATGGCATTGGCGCGAGCGGTGACAGATTGTCCCCTGTATGCTGTGCAATGTTAGCCCCTGCCTTTCATACGAACCGATGACGCCGAGCACTGCGCCGAAATCCAAAATGCGAAAGCGTTTGAAGCGTATGGCTCTATTCATTCTGCTGGCCGCCCTGCTCTATTTCGCCGCTTTCGCCACCGCGGTTCACTTCACCGGCTTGCAGGACAGCGCTGAAACGGCCGACATCATCATCGTGCTCGGCGCCGGCTTGAAGGAAGACGGGCGCCCCGGCCCCGCCTTGACCCGACGTACCAGACATGCGGCCGCGCTCTGGCATGAGGGCATCGCGCCGCTGGTTCTGTGCACTGGCGGGCAATCCGAATACTATCCGCGCACGGAGGCGGCCGCCTGCCGCGAGATCCTGATCGGCGTCGGCCTGCCCGATGGCGCCATCCTGACCGAAGAGCGGAGCCGCAGCACGGAAGAAAACGCAATCTACAGCAAACGGATCTTGGATGAACTTCGGCTATCGCGAGTTGTATTGGTCAGCGACGCCAGTCACATGCTGCGAGCGCGTTGGCTCTTTGGAATGCGGGGCATCGACGCCTTCGCCAGCCCGGTACCCGCAAGCCGCATTCGCGATCCGCTTATTTTGCCCTACTCGCTCGTTCGTGAATTCATAGCCTTCAATTGGCAGCTATTCAAGGAAGCGTTCGGGATTCCTTTGACGCACGTCAGAGGCATCTAAGTTCTGTTGATTATTCCGAAGGATTGAACCGTGTCGAAGTATGTCTGCATTGGCGTTCCCTATTATCTGGGCGAATCAATCCCCGAAAGGCAAGGAGTTGAGGCGCTGCGGGGGAGCGGGATCGCCGACGAGTTAGAGGCCAGGTGGATCGAAATTGAGCCAGAGTTCGCCGCCGCGGTCGACCCGGTGGTGGCGGTGAATCGAGCGCTGGCCGCCGCAATCCAAGCGCAGTCTCCCAAGATTCCGGTGGTATTCGCCAACGACTGCACGAGCTGCCTGGGCATGGTCAAGGGCTTGGAAGCGCAATCGCCGGCGATACTCTGGTACGACTCGCATGGCGATTTCAATACGCCCGCGACGACGCCGAGCGGTTTCCTCGGCGGGATGCCACTGGCGGCGCTGGTCGGCCGGGGGAATCAGCATTTGATGCGCGGCGTCGATCTCGAGCCAGTCGCCGAAGCCGATGTGATCGTGACCGATGTGCGCAATTTGGATCCGGAAGAGGGCATCATGCTGCGGGAAAGCGATGTCACGATTTACGAATCCCTGGACGGATTGAATGCCGCGGCGCTGCCCGACAGACCGCTCTACCTGCACTTTGACACCGATGTCGTCGATTGCGCCGAAATGCCGGCTATGAGCTATCCGGAACCTGGAGGTCCCTCGCTGAAGGAAAGCATCGCTTCGCTGAAGCAGGTATTGGGAAAGGGCAACATGGCCGGCATCTTGTTCAGCCTTTGGAATGATACGCTGGACGGAAGCGCCGAAGCCAGGGCGGCGACGCTTCAGTTGATTCGCGCGCTGAAATGAGCGATTCGCGCATCAAAATAATCTGCCGTGAAAGAAAGGCGACAAGCCGCTTGCGATTGGCGCCAAATGAGCCTATGCTTTACTAAGCGATTTGCGTAAGGCAGGCAGCTTTCCCTTGGCTCCGCGACTTTAAGGCAATTTACTTTGTACACTGACAACGAGATTCTGTTTCCACATTATGCGATCCCGGCGCTGCGCAACACACGCGGGCCAGCTTGGATGCGCTTGATTGACCGCCTCGCCAGCAAAGCTGAAACCAGCATCGAAGTGATCGCCCTGATGTCCCTGATGATTGAGCTCAATGGCTGCCTCGCCTGCGAAACGGACAGCTATCGGGCAATGCGTGGATGCACCGCCTGCGCCCAGCAGACGCTCCGCCGATTCAAGGGCAGCGATGAGGAACTCATCAGTATGTATGAGGGTTGCGTCGCCCGGATACGCGAACTTGACATTGCGCTGGTTGATTGACTTGCCGGCGCCCGCGAGTTGCGGTTGACAAACTTCTATTGCACATGTTAAACTCTCCGCGCGCAGTAATTCCCTCTGCGTCAGTTTATATTACCAAATCCATTTGAAGGGACGTGCGGCGATAGCGAGCTCACCCTACAGGATCAACGGAAATATACGCGGTGTACGCGAAGTTCGGTTGATTGACGACAGCAATACCAATATCGGCGTAGTCAATATCCACTATGCCCAGGAACGCGCCGATGACGTCGGTTTGGATCTCGTGGAAGTCGCGCCCAATGCCGAGCCGCCCGTCTGCCGGATCATGGACTACGGGAAGTTCCAGTACGAGCAGCGGCGCAAGGAACGCAAGTCAAAGAAGAATCAAGTCAAGGTGACGGTCAAGGAGATCCAGCTTCGCCCCAAGACAGATGAATACCATCTGCGCTTTGACATCAAGCGGGCGGAGAAGTGGCTGCTCGAAGGCAAGAAAGTCAAGTTCCGCGTGCGCTTTCGCGGGCGCGAGATCACGCATCAGCATATCGGCCGCGAGCGGCTGAGCAAGATTGAGGATGAACTGAAAGACGTCGGCGTCGTCGAGCAGCGTCCAAACATGGAGGGGCGCGACATGCTCATGATTCTGGCGCCAAACAAGGACATCAGACAAGGTTCGGAGAAGCAATAGTGCCTCGCAAGAAGAAGACGACCAAGTACAAGCTGAAAACGCATAAGGCGACCGCCAAGCGCTTTCGAATGACCGCCACTGGCAAAATCGTACGTACCAAGGGCGGCAAGAGTCACCTGCGCCGGCGTTCGGCCAAGCGGGTCAAACGGCAATGGGACAAGACCATGGAAGTTGGTGAAAGGGCGACGCAGCGCCGCATCCGCCGGTTGGCGCCTTATTTGGGCAAATACAAGGCGAACCCGCCGGCATAGGCGGAAAACATCACTCGCAAGGCATAAGCCCGGCGCTGAATTGCCGGGTCTTTCATGTACGGAGAAAAGGCATGGCTAGAACAAGAACCGGAATCGTCAGACGCCGGCGGCACAAAAAAGTCCTGAAATTTACCAAGGGGCAGTGGGGAACGCGCAGCAAGAATTTCAAGCGCGCCAATGAGGCGATGATGCGCAGCCTTTGGTATGCCTACCGTGATCGCCGTCAACGACGCCGCCAATTGCGCCGGCTTTGGATCCAGCGCATTAACGCCGCCGCGCGCCTCAATGGCATGAAGTACAGCCAATTGGTTCATGGCTTGAAGCGCGCCGGCGTCGAACTGGATCGCAAAAGCCTGGCGGCGATCGCCGTTCAGGATGCGGAGACTTTCGGCAAGATTGTCGAGGTCGCCAAGCAAAGCCTCTAATCCGCAGCGGTAATATCACTTTCGACAAGGGTCCGGCGACAGACCCTTTTTCGTTTTCTTGGGCTTGAATGGACATCATCAGCAGCAAGCAAAATAAGCGCGTCCGCTATATCAAGTCGCTCCAGACCAAGCCCAGGTTTCGGCGCAGCGAGCGAAAACTGGTCCTCGAAGGCGACCGACTCATTGTCGACGCCCTCTCCAGCCGGGGCAAGCCAGACCTCGTTCTGTACCTGCCTGGACGCGCAGACTATGAGATCATCGCTCAATTGCAGGGGCGCGACTGCGCGCTGCAGCCGGTGAGCGAGGCGGTGCTTCAACACGTCAGCGATACACAGCAGGCGCCGGGCATCCTGGCCGCCTTCCAGTTGCCGCGTCCGCCGCTTCCGCCGGGAGCCGAGCGGGTGCTGATCCTGGACGCGGTCCGCGAGCCGGGCAATCTGGGCGCGATCTTAAGAACGGCTTGCGCGGCCGGCGTCGAGCTGGCGATTCTGGCGCCAGGCTGCGTCGACCCCTACAACCCGAAGGCGGTTCGAGCGGGCATGGGCGCGCATTTTCGGCTGCCCATCGTCGAGTCTAGCTGGCTTGAAATCGGCGCCTTTTGCCGAGATCTAAGCGTTTATGTGGCGATGCCGGAGGCTTCAACGCGACACACCGAGGTAAACTGGCGCGATAGCTGGGCGCTCATTCTCGGCAGCGAAGCGCAGGGCATCAGCAAGACCGCGCTGGATGCGGCGGGCAGACAAATCTCGATTCCCATGATGGGCGCGACCGAGTCGCTCAATGTCGCTAGCGCCGCCGCCGTCATTTTATTCGAAGCGCAGCGACAGCTGCTGGAAGCGGCGAAAGGGTAAGATTCCCGCCAAACAGCCCCTCTTCATTTTGCGAGGCGCTGCGGTAGACTAGCGCGACTGGGAGATCCACAGCGGGCAGGAGAGCATATTTTATGGCAAAGGAATTCGATGTCGTCGTTCTTGGGGCGGGACCCGGCGGATATGTCGGCGCCATCCGCGCCAGCCAACTGGGGCTTTCGACCGCGATCGTCGAGAAAAAGTATTGGGGCGGCGTCTGCCTGAATGTCGGCTGCATCCCTTCCAAGGCGCTGCTGCGCAATGCGGAGCTGGCTCATATCTTGACGCATGAAGCGAAGACTTTCGGCATCAGCGGAGATTTCACTTTCGATTATGGCGCCGCATACAAGCGCAGCCGCCGCGTCGCCAATGGCTTGACCAAGGGCGTGCAATTCCTGATGCGGAAGAACAAGATCGAGGCTTTTGAGGGTTGGGCGACCATTGAAAATGCAAATAGCCTGCGCGTCGAACTCAACAACGGCGAGCAGGAGGAACTGCGTTTCAAGAACCTGATCATCGCGACCGGCGCGTCAACGAAGCTGCTTCCCGGTACCGCGCGAAGCGAACGGGTGGTCACTTACGAAGAGCAAATCATGGAAGACAAATTGCCGGCCAGCGTCATCATCGCCGGCGCCGGCGCGGTCGGTGTGGAATTCGCCTACATCATGCGCAATTACGGCGTGGAAGTAACGATGGTCGAATTCCTCGACCGCATCCTGCCGCTTGAGGATCCTGAAGTCAGCGCTGAACTGGCCAAAGCCTTCAAGAAGCTCGGCATCAAGATGATGACGGGCGCGCGCGTCGACTCTATTGAGGAAAGCGGCGATGGCGTTTCGGTCGTAGTGACTGCTGCCGATGGCGCGCCGGAGACCCTGCGAGCGGAGCGTGTCTTGCAGGCGATCGGCTTCCAACCGCGGGTCAAGGGCTACGGGCTGGAGAACCTGGGCGTGGAACTCAACGACGCCGGGGGTATCGAGATCAACGACAAATTGCAGACCAATGTCCCCCACATTTACGCCATCGGCGATGTGACCGCCAAGCTGATGCTGGCGCATGTCGCCGAGACGATGGGGGTGGTCGCGGCCGAGAACATCGCCGGCGCGCCCACTGTCACGCTAGACTTTGATATGATGCCGCGCGCGACCTACTGTCAGCCTCAGGTCGCCAGCTTCGGCTATACCGAGGAAGGGGCAAAAGCGCGCGGATTCGATATCAATGTGGCCAAGTTCCCCTTCCAGGCAAATGGCAAAGCCAGAGGAATGGGCGATGCGGGGGGCTTCGTCAAGCTGATTAGCGACGCGAAATACGGCGAGATTCTGGGCGCCCACATGATCGGACCCGATGTCACCGAACTGCTGCCGGAGCTGACCTTGGCGCGCGCAGCCGAGCTAACGCCGGCCGAAATCGCCCGTAATGTTCACGCCCACCCCACCCTGAGCGAGGCGCTCAAGGAGGCGGCGCATGGCTTGGAGGGACGTTTCCTCAATATCTAGGCGCTGCCCTGCCCGACTGGCGCGGCAGAGGAAAACAAGTCGAACTGGCATACCTAGGCTTCAATCCTGAATTGCATTACGAGATGAATCTTGGCGCTTTCGCCGCTGATGAGGTCGGTCCCGCTGACCTTCGCCTTGCTGTAACGGTCATATAGGATGACCACGACGCGGTAATCCCCCGGGCTCAAGCCCTCGGTGCTCATGTCAGCGGCGTACCATTTGAGAATATCGTCGTATAGATGCCGGTCCGCCTGGCGGACATTGCGTCCTTCACTCGTGAGAAGCTGGATCGAGACGTTGTACTGATCGAGCTGCGCCTCATCGGCGACTTCCCAGCCAGTTACAACGCGAATGGACTCGCTGTCCGCATGGTAATCGCCGAATCTGTCGACAATCTTGATTCCGTTGTCATAGTTAATCGGCTGGTATTCACGATCGCAAGTTAGCGACTGACTGACGTACCGCTGAACAAATACCGTATCTCGATTCACCATCACATTGCATTTGGCATAGTCAGCCTCAATAGCCTCAAGCACATCGTTAAATATTACTGGCTTGTCTCTCGGATCGTAGGCGAATAGCAAATAGGGATTGTTGTCCAATCGATCCACTATATCTTGCTTCAACTCTTCACCGCGCAAGCGCGCATTGACAAAGCCGCCGTCGATACCCAACCCAACTTGGGTGTAATAATCGGCTGTGGTCCATCCGTGCTTGAGCCCCCAGTTGATCATCGGCGAGGGCGCAAAGCCAAACAGATAGTCTTGCGCGCGGGTGGCGCCGTGAAGGGCATCGGAGAATTGCTGCAGCGGCGGGTGCTCCATGAGCAAAGTATGGTGGCCGCCGTATACCCAGCTCTCGGCCTGCTGATAGATGTGATACCCGCCTGCTGCCCAGACCAGCACGAACAGTGCAGCAGTAACGCGCCAAAGTCGTATCGATTGCAGCAAGTGCGCCAGGACGATGACAAAGAAGGGCATCGCGAGCAGAAAATAGCGCATCCGGTTAATGCCAATGACTTGAAATACACCGTTCAGCAAAAATAGCGTGAGCATCATGCCGACGAAGATTGACAGGAGACGAAGGAACGAGGAGTGCCGGTTGAGGCGGCTATTGCTCGTTCTAACCCCACGCCCGGCCCCTCCCCATAACATTGGAGAGGGGAGCTTTATCGCGAGTTTCCGCATCCATGCCGGCGCTCGATATTCTTGCTTACGCTCATTGCCATTGCCCGATATGATCATCGGAAGATTCGCCATCAGCGCGAGTCCGGTAAGAATCGCAATGGGAATCCAAAGAAGAATCACATCGTTGACCAGGACGTGTGCCACGCTCAACGCCAGTTCCGGCGTCGTTAAGGCATTTGACAAGGTATTGACGCTCGTGGTCACGCCGAAGAATCCGCGGGAAAACACGGCGACATAGGGCAGGAAGGTCAGCAGCGCCAGCAGCCAGCCGGCGACAATCGCGAGCCACCGGCGCGTTTTCGGCGGAAAGATGAGATGCTGCAAAACGAGCCCGGCAAGAAAATACAAGGCGAAGACATGCGTATAGATGACCGCAATCGCCGTCGCGACAAAAAGCAGCCATGACCGCCAACTCGCGCGAAGACCATTGCCGAGGCGCCAATAAACCCAGCTATGGAGCACGGCCAGCAGCAACAGCAAGGTGTACATGCGTACTTCGTGGAAATACAAGATGACGAAACCGTTTGTGCTGAGGAGGATGGAGGCGAGCAGCGCCGTCCGCTGACCCAAAGCCTGAACGGTGAATCTGAATATGGCGGCGATGAGCAGCGCGCCAAAGAGCAGGGAAAGGTAGCGCATGGGCAGCTGCGTCCAGCCGACGAGTTGCGCCCATTGCGAGCCCAAAACGAAATACAAGGGAACATGATCGGGGCTGTAAGTTCTTAAGGAATTGACGACATCCTGCGGGCTGTACGGCGGATTGAAGGCGCCCATATTCCCCAGCGAGAACATCTCGTCCAGCCAGACAATGTCCGCATTCAAGCTCTTCGCGCCGAAGGCAAAGGCGACCAGCATGAGCAGCGTCATCGCGGCCAAGGTATATGGCTGCGCGATTTGCCGCGCGCGAGCATCGCCCGCCATTTCGCCTGTCGCAGTCGTCTTGACTCTTTCACTCTGCAAGAGCGATCTGATTTGAACCATGGTACTCGCTAGCGTTGGACGCTGAATTCCAGAATGGGAAGGATATTGCCCGTTTCTCCTGTTGACTGATCGACGCCAGAGACCTTCGCCTTGCTGTGGCGATCGTATAATATAATGACAACTTGATATGCGCCGGGAGATAAAGCATCTGTCGGGATCTCAACCACGTACCATTTAAGCACATCGTCATGTAAATGTCGGTCAGGCGCTTGACCGACCTTTTGCCAATCGGGCGTGATGATTTGAATGGAAACATTGTAGTCGTCGAGCTGGGACTCAGCGGCGACTTCCCAGCCGGTTAGCACGCGGACGGACTGGCGCACCGCGTCATAGCCGCCGAACTTGTCCACGATCTTGATGCCGTTTTCATAGTGGATCGGCTGATACGGGCGGTCGCAGGTCAGCGCTTTGTCCACATAGCGCCTCGCGGACAAGTCTGCCTCGTCCACCACGATCCCGCAGGCGGCGTACTCCGCTTCGAGGACCGCGGTCACCTGATCGTATAGGGGCGACCGCTCAGCCGGCTCGTAAGCCAATAGCAGATATGGATGGTCGTCCAGTTGCTCATCGATACTGATACGCAAATCAGCATCGGTTAATGGATCTATGAAAAATGCATGATCCAAGTTCAGTATCGCGCCGAAATAATAATCGGCGATGCTCTTGCCATGCCGCAGGGGCCAGTCGACGAACTTGGACTGGCTGAAGCCGACAACCAGGTCCAACTTATTCCTGCTTTGCTGCAGCGAGTTGGCGAATTTATGCAGCGGCGGAATGTCAACGAAGAGCGTATTCCTGCCGGAATACCGCCAGCTGTCGCCCAAGCCATGAATGTGCAGCCCGCCCGCGATCCAGACCAGCAAGAAGGGCGCGGCGACAATGCGGGATCGACCGGGCTGCCAAAGTATATAGGCGCAGAGAATGGCAAAGAAGGGCACGGCTGCCAGGAAGAAGCGGAAACGGAGTCTATCGATCAAGGGAAAGACTTCGTTGAAAAGCATCAGCGACAGAACGATTCCAGCGCAGACGACCAGAATTCGCAAGAGGCAGAAATCTGGCGGTGGGGAGTGTCTGCTTGTAGAGGAATTTCGCTTTCTAACCCCACCCCCGGCCCCTCCCCAAGGCATTGGAGAGGGGAGTTTTAGAGCGAATTTCCCCGCCCCGACAAGCATTCTATACGCATTTTCGTCGGCACTCCAACGCTGTTTCCAAAGGGCGAGCATAGCCAGCGCCAATATCGGCAGCCAAAGCGGCTCAAGTCCGTTGACCATGATATGCGCCAGTTCTACAGCCAGCTGTGGCGCGCTGAGGGCGCTATCCTGCAGCGAGGCGATGGTGCGTTCCGCCATAGCCCCGCGAAGATAGCCGGGCGCGTAAGGCAAGAAAGCCAAGGCGCTGATGATCCAGGCGAGCAAGATGCCGCGCCAGCGCAGGATTCTGCGCGCGAATACCAGATGGTGCAGACCAAAACCAATCAGTGCAAATACTGAGAAAACATGCGTATAGAGCTGGGCGATCGCGGTCAAGACGAAGAGCAGCCACTCCCTCCCGCTGGCGGTGGCTTTGGCGCATAGCCGCCAATAGAGCCAGGCATGCATGAGCAACAGCAGCAGCAGCAGCGTATACATGCGGATCTCATGGAAGTACATCAGGATGAAGCCACTCGTCGTCACAAGCGTGGCGGCCAGGACCGCGGTCGCGCGATCGAGAGCGTCAGCCGCGAAGCGATAGGTCCAGGCGATAAACAGAATGCCGAAGAGCAGCGACAGATAGCGCATGGGCAGCTGTGACCAGCCGACAAGACGCGCCCACTGCGCGCCGAGGAAAAAGTAGAGCGGAACATGATTTGGACTGTGCTCGGTCAAGGAATGCACGACTTCCGGCAGACTGAATGGCTGCTCGAAGACGCCCATATTTGACAGCGAATAGAGCTCGTCCAGCCAGAGATTGTCCGCGTTGAGCTTTTGCGCGCCCAAGGCAAAACCTAGAAGCAGAAGGACAACCATCGCGCCCAGATACAGCCGGCCGAGTCGGTTCATGCGCGGCCCGCAGCATTCTGCCGCGCGTGATACTCAGGCGCCAGCAGGCCAAACTGCCAGAGGCTATGGAAGGCGCCGCGCTTGAAGACACGGTCGCGCCAGACGCCCTCAAGCGTGAAGCCGATTTTGTTGAGCAGCGCGGCGGAAGCGGCATTGCCCTCAACTACATCAGCTTCCAGGCGGCGCAGCCCCAGCCTTTCAAAGCAGAATTGCAGCACGGCTTGCGTCGCCTCGGTCATGATGCCGCGACGCCAGTGGTCCGAGTGCAGTTCGTAGCCAATTTCAGCGCGCTGGTCACGCCTGTGGTACAAATGGAAGCCGCAGGATCCGATCATGCTATCCTTGGGCTTGAGCGTAATCGCCCAGCGGATCCCGGACTTCTCAAACGTAATGCGCTCCGTCCACTCAATGATCTCGCGGGCGATCTCGCCCTGTGGCTTCCCGTCAAAGTCGATGAGATAATCAAGCACTCCCGAGCTATGCCAGACCGCCAGCCAGTCATCATGATCGGCTTTGCTGATCCGCCGCAGGCGCAGCCGCTCCGTTTCCAGCGTCGGCACTTCGGTGAAATCGAATGTCGTCAATCCAGCCTCCGCGGTCGAAACCGAGCGAGATTCCTGCGCAGGCAAACAGAAGGCGCTGCGGCGAATCACCGTCTCGGCGGCCTGCTCTATAATCCCTCGGCGATGATCTCGGCGATATCGGCGACTTGAGGCCCGCCGCCGGCTTCCGCGCGGGCATCCTCAAACATTCGCATGCAGAATGGGCAGCCTACCGCCAGCGTCTCCGCGCCCGTTGACGCCGCTTCCTGATAACGTTCGCCGCTGACTTTGCGATCACCCGGCTCCTCTTCTTTCCAGAATTGCGCGCCACCGGCGCCACAGCAAAAGGAATTCTTCCGATTGCGCGCCATCTCCACCAGTGGATAGCCCCCTCGTTTGAGGGCGCTGCGCGGCGCATCCACGACGTCGTTGTGGCGGCCGAGATAGCAGGGATCGTGAAATGTCACATTGCTCAATTGAGTCGGATTCGCCCCTTGCGGGAGCCGCCCGGCGGCGATCAGCTCGTCGATCAATTCGCTGTGATGCAGGACTTCGAAGTGACCGCCGAAAGCATCGTATTCTTTGCCGATGTTGTGCAAGCAGTGCGGGCACGTCACAACGATGCGCTTGGGTTTGAGCGCATTGAGCGCCTCTACGTTGGCCGAAGCCATTTCGTAATAGAGGTATTCGTTGCCGGCGCGCCGCGCGACATCGCCGGTGCAGCTTTCATCGTCGCCGAGGATGGCGAAATTGACATCAGCCGCATGCAGCAGTTTGACCAGTGCACGCGCCGTCTTCTGCGCGCGCGGATCATAACTCACGGCGCAGCCTGTCCAGTAAAGCACATCGAAATCCGGATTGTCCGCGACAGTCGGAATGGGAAAATCCAGCCCGGCCGCCCAATTGCCGCGCGGCTCAGCGATCTGCCAGGGATTGCCTTGCCGTTCCATGCCGTTGAAGGCGCCTTGCAACTCCGCCGGGAACTCGCTGCGCATCAGGACGGCATCGCGCCGGATATCGAGAATATCGAACATGGGCTCGTTGCCCACCGGGCAGATATCGATGCAGGCGCCGCAAGCGGTGCAAGCCCATAGCGCCGATTCGCTGAGCAGCCCGCCGGCGAGCGTCCAGCCTGAATCCGCCCCGCTCGTCAATTCGTCCCAGTTGTCCTTGATTGAGAATCGCTTGTTGATTTCCAGCGCCGCCGGCGACAGTTCCTTGCCGGTCACATATGCCGGGCAGACATCTTGGCAGCGGTTGCACATGATGCAGGCGAAGCCGTCAAGGATATGCGTTTTCTGCAGATCCTCCAGGCGGCTCGCGCCGAATTGCTCAATGTCATCGTCTTCAAAATCGAGCGGCTCAAGCGCGCCCAGCGAGCGCCGCTTTGGACGCGTCATAAAGTTCAGCGGCGCCATGAAAAGGTGCGCATGTTTGCTCTGCGGGAAATAGGGCAGGAACAGCAATATGCCGCCCAGGGCAATCCACCAGAAGAGATGACGCATCACTTCAAGCGCGTCAATATTCAATCCTGACCACAGGCCTGCTATAGACGACGCGAATGGCATGAACGAGTCAACGCCATGTTGAGCCACAGCCACCGATTCGCCCAGGAAACGCGCGCCGACGTGCAGAAGGATGAAGACGGCGACGATCATGGAGTCGGCGTTTATGCCGCCGGCCATGACCTTGGGATGCAGGAGGACCTTGTCCTGAAATTGCAGCGCCTTCCGGTTGGGGAGCGCGAATCGCCGCAGGACGAAGTAGAAGACGCCGACCAGAACAATGATGCTCAGCGCGTCGCCCAGCATACGATAGGCATCGAAAACGGATCCCAGGCGCGCCAGCCGCTGCTCAAAGCCGGGCATGAAGCCAATCAGAAGGTCAAACGCGTTGATCAAAAAATAGTAGGTGAAGCCGAGCACGACGCCCCAATGCAGCAGGCTGGTCAGCGGCCGCGTCTTGAGGGTGGTGCGCTGCGTGAGATAGACCGACAATGCCTGTAGGGTTCGGCGGAAGATACCGTCCATGCGCAACTCGCCCTGCCCGCGCCCGATGATGTGGAACATCTCACGGAAGCCAGCGTAACAGGCGCCCAAGGAAAAGAGCGCCAGCAGAAGGAAGAGCATTTTTTCCACGTCTGTCAACATGATGAGCGCGCCCTTGCCGGGCTAATGGTCGGCGCAAACTGACAGGTTCAGTTTACCATTGCGTAAGTGATTCACCAACCAGTCAGGATGAACCCTGGCCGATTTTGAAGCCGCAATACAGTGCGCCGCGCCTGCGTAATCGCAACTTTGGCTAATCCATATGAAAGGTTGTCGAATTCGCTGCCATCAGTAGAATGAGAAGCCACCAGTGTAGCAATAGGGGAGCGGCCAAAATGATTGACTTTTCACCCATGCGCGATGGCGATTTGACTTACATGGAATACGCCGCGCGCGAAAACATCGGGCCCGCCGAGTTGAAACAGCTCAGCGATGAAAGCGTCGACTTCTTGTTCGAGTTGTTGGATGGGCTCAGCGACCCCGATATTGTGTTTGATCCGGAAGACCCCAATGCGGACGATCCCTTTGCCGTCGAAGGCGAAGAGGAGATCGGCTGGAATTTCGGGCATTTGATCGCCCACGTCACCGCCAGCTCGGAAGAGGGCGCCGCTTTGAGTTCACTTCTGGCGCGGGGCGTGCCGGCATCTGAGCGCCCGCGCTACGAAACGCCCTGGCGCGATATCAAGACCGTGGCGCAGGTCCGCCAGCGCCTGGAAGAGAGCCGCCGCATGCGCAACGCCTATTTGGAGACCTGGCCCGATGCGCCGCTGCTGGGCGTCTGCCGCGACGTTTCCGAGCGTTTCACCGCCAGATTCGGCGAGATGAACGCGCCAGCCGCTTTCTTGTTCGGCTTGTCGCACGAGGTCGGGCATTACGAGCAAATCGAAGAGGTCAAGCGTCAGGCAATAGCCGCTCGCGCCGCGCTCGCTTGAAGCGCAAGCGCCTGTTGAACGCAACGGCGGCAAGGCTTTAAGCGTTCATGAATCGCCCATTCTGGAGGGCTGATGAGCAAGTTCATCGCGCCGCGCGCGCCCAAAGGCTTTCGTGACTTTCTGCCTGAGACCATGCTGCGGCGCAACTACGTTCTGGATTGCATCAAGGACGTTTTCCACCTCTTCGGATTCGAGCCGATCGATACGCCGATCCTCGAGCTGCATGAGACGCTCTTTGGCAAATATGGCGAAGAGGCCGAGCAGTTGATCTTCACGGCGCAGCACGGGCGCAGCAGGCGGGAGCCGCTGGCGATGCGCTACGACCTGACGGTGCCGCTGGCGCGCGTGGTGGGCCAATACGAAAGCCAGCTCAACTTGCCCTTCAGGCGCTACCACATCGCGCCAGTCTTCCGCGGGGAACGGCCGCAGCGGGGGCGCTACCGTGAATTCTGGCAATGCGACGCCGATACGGTCGGCGTGGCCAGCATGAGCGCCGATGCCGAAATCGTGATCATGATGCACGAAATTCTCAAGCGCCTCGGCTTCCCGCAATTCCTCATCAAGATCAATCATCGCCAACTGCTGGTCGCCATCGGCGAGTTTTCGGGCGTCCCGCAAGAACAGTTGCCCGATCTCTATCGAAGCGTCGACAAGTTTGACAAGATCGGCGCTGAGGGCGTGAAGGGCGAATTGATCGAACGGGGAATCGATGGCGAAGCGGTCAGCCGCATGATGGACCTGATTCAGGCCAAGGAACCGGGCGAAAACAGCCTGGACTTCATCGCCGAGACAATCGGCGGCGACAATAAGGGTATCGATGAATTGCGCGAATTGGCAGACTTGCTGACTGACGCGGCCGTCGCCAGCGAGCACTATGACTTCGACTTCACTATGGTGCGCGGCTTGGGCTATTACACCGGTCCCATCTTTGAGACGGTGATTTCGGCGCCGAATCTGGGCAGCATCAGCGGCGGGGGACGCTATGACAATCTGATCGGGATGTTCCGCCGTCAAAGCCTGCCGACGACCGGCACCTCCTTTGGCATCGAGCGCATCATCGACTTGATGGATGAGTTGAAGCTCTATCCGCCACAACTGGGTGGCACGCTGGTGCAAGCGCTGGTGACGGTATTCAATGAGGAGACGCGGCGCGATTCGGCGCGGATCGGGGTGCAACTGCGCGAGGCGGGCATCAATACCGAGGTCTACCTGGGGAGGCGCAAGCTGGGGCGACAGTTAGCCCATGCGGACAAGAAGGGCATTCCCATCGTCGTCATCGCCGGTCCCGATGAGATTGAAGCCGGCGTCGTCAAGTTGCGGCGGCTGAGCGATGGGAGTGAAGTAAGGGTCAAGTTAAATCTGTTGGCAGCCACCGTCTCCGACATGTTGGCGGATCGCTGATTCATGTCTCATATTGTTTTGCGCGGTTCCTGGGTATGAAGGGACAAAAGCGTTCAAGCGGCATCCTGCTCCACCCGACATCGCTGCCGGGACGATACGGCATCGGCGATCTTGGCGCTGGCGCCTACCGCTTCGTCGATTGGCTGCAAGCGCAGGGGCAATCCATCTGGCAGGTCTTGCCGCTGGGACCAACGAGCTACGGCGATTCGCCCTATCAGACCTTGTCCGCCTTCGCCGGCAACAGCAACCTAATCAGCCTCGATCAATTGGTGGAAGCCGGCCTGCTGCAAGAAGGCGACCTGGCGGATACGCCGCCCTTTCCCAAGGATCGCGTCGATTATGGCTGGGTCATCCCCTTTCACAATCAGAAGCTGGCGCTCGCTTACCATAACTTTGCGGCAAATCCCGATCCAGCGCTGACTCATGCCTTCAGCCAGTTTGTCGGCGAGAATCAGTTCTGGCTGGAAGACTTCGCTCTGTTCATCGCCCTGAAGCGGCAGCACAAGCTGAGACCCTGGACGGCTTGGGAGAGCGAATTGCGGCGCCGTGACCCGAAGGCATTGGCAAGGGCGAGCGAAGACTGCGCCGAGCAGGTCAATCTGGAGCGCTTTCGACAGTGGCTCTTCTATCGGCAGTGGACAGCGCTGAAGCAATACGCGCATGGCAAGGGCATCCGGCTCATCGGCGACCTGCCGATCTTCGTCGCGCACGACAGCGCCGATGTCTGGGCGCATCAAAGCGAGTACTTTCTGAATGAGAGTGGCGGTCCCACCATGATCGCCGGCGTGCCGCCCGACTATTTCAGCCCGACCGGGCAGCGCTGGGGCAACCCGCTTTATCAATGGGATATGATGAAGGCGGCTGGATACAAGTGGTGGATCGAGCGAATTAAGGCCTTGCTGCGGCTGGTCGATTTCATTCGCATTGATCATTTTCGCGGTTTTGAAGCTTACTGGGAGATACCGGCGAGCGAGCCGACCGCGGTCAAGGGGAAGTGGGTCGAGGGTCCGGGCGCGCCATTATTTGAGGCGATCGAGGCGGCGCTCGGCGAATTGCCCATTATCGCCGAGGACCTTGGCGTGATCACGCCCGGGGTAGAAAAGCTGCGCGACGACTTCGGACTGCCCGGGATGAAAGTGCTGCACTTCGCCTGGAACGGACCAGCAAACCCTTTCTTGCCCCATAATCACCGAGTCAATTCTGTCGTCTATACCGGCACGCATGACAATAATACGACCCGCGGCTGGTGGGACAATGAAGTGGATGAGCAAACACGCGCCTTCGTCAAGGATTATCTCGGGCAAGATGTGTACGAAATTGTATGGGCAATGGCGCGAGTCGGTATGCGCTCGACTGCCCGCGTCTTTATCATGCCGATGCAGGACGTGCTCGGCTTGGGGGGAGAAGCGCGAATGAATCAGCCGGGCGTCGCCGCCGGCAACTGGACCTGGCGCATCACTGACGGGGCGCTGAATCACCCGGGCAAAGACGCCCTCTTGCATTTTACGCGTCTTTATCAGCGCCATCCGGATCAACAGAAATAACGGTAAACTACTCTTGGCGGGCAAACTGCTCGCTTCGATCGGTTTCATCTTCGGAGACAAGTTCATGAACTCGCAAAGCGTCTTTCACGAAGAATGGCTGCGCAGCCTGCGCGAACAATACAAACACGTTGTGCGCAATGACGATCGCGTGACTATACCGTCGCTGACGGCGGTTATGAGCAAGGTCGGCTTTCGCGAAAGTGAACTGGCGCAGCTGCGGGTTGAAGCGACGATGCATGTTGACGAGGTCGGCAAAGACTTCAGCCCCGATTTGCAGATTCTCAGCGAGCGCAAAGCGGCGCAACCGCATCCGGCAGAATGCTTGTGTCCCGACTGCGTACCTGTCGATGAGAGCAAATTCGACGCCGAGGGCCAGCCGCTTGTCCTTGATCCCGAAGCGCTTCTGGAAGAGCACAGCCAGGTCTTTCCCGGCGCCGATTTGGCTGAGACGCCTGCGCTGGAGGAGACAGAACCGGTCACATTTGCGGACAGCGTCGCCGCCGACGCGCTGGAAACGGACAAAGCGGAATCCGAGCCCGCTGAAGACGAAGACGCGGGCGAGAGCGATCCGGATGCGCCCGCGCAAATGAGCCTCTTCTGACCATGCCGATCACGGATGACGACCGGAAATGGATGCGCCTAGCCTTGCGGCAAGCCGAGTATGCCCTGGAAAGCCTCGACGTGCCCATTGGCGCTGTCGCCGTGTGCCAAGGCGAGATTATTGGGCGGGGCCACAATCGGCGCGAAGCCGACAAAGACCCCACGGCGCACGCCGAGATGATCGCTATGCGGGAGGCGGCTGCGACGCTCCAGAGTTGGCGCCTTGACGATGTGACGCTTTACTGCACGCTCGAGCCTTGCGCCATGTGCGCCGGGGCGATGGTGCTGGCGCGCTTGCCGCGGCTGGTATACGCGGCGGCGGATCCCAAGGCGGGCGCGGCCGGCAGCGTATTCGATCTTACGCGGCACCACCGGCTCAACCATCGCATCCATGTCGAAGGCGGTCTGTACGCCGACGAGGGGGCTGAACTCATTCGCCAGTTCTTCCGCAAACTGCGGGACGGCAAGGAAGCTTAGGCGAGCAAGAAGGTGTTCAATTCCGCTCGCTCGCGTGTATACTGAAAGTCCACTCAGGAGAGGTGCCAGAGTGGACGATCGGGACTGTCTCGAAAACAGTTGTACCCTCCGGGGTACCGTGGGTTCGAATCCCACCCTCTCCGCTCTATTGCTTCAGGCTGGTAACAAGTGAGACGGACGGGCAGATTGTCGCCCGCCCGTTTCCCCTTCGCGCTACTGATCGCTCATCTGCGTTAACATCGCCAGCGGCAAGATGAAAGCGTCTTCCGGTATCACTACATCGAAGGGCTCGTTGAAGTCGGACTGATAGATCTCGAAGCGGACGGTCATATTTAAGCCGCCTTCATCCAGGCCGAGGGCTTCGCCGCGCATGACAATGTCCATTGCAAGGTCCATCCGATGCGTATAGCGGTCGTCAATACCGATGTACTGCCGGTTTGAGAAGTCGTTTACGTCGATGCTTTGCGTCAATGCAAAGGCCGTTTCCACATCCTGCATTTGGTCCGGCCGCGCCTCAGCCTGGAGATCTTCAATTGTCATTGAGGACAGGATGGCGTTTAGATCGACGCTGGATTGGAAGACGGCCACGGGGATGCCGGCAACAACCTCGTCGGGCAGGCGCGTAATCGTGGTGGCTGCGGTTTCAGCCGCTTCCATGGCGGCCAGGGAAGACAAATCCGCCAGGCCGGCTTCTTCCAACAAATCGTCGAAGACGCCAGTAATATCGAAGCCGAGCCAAGCCATGTCGCCCATTGACTCGTCCGTCAGCGCTTCCAAGGAGCTCGCGTCCAGGACAATCACGCCTTCTTTCATCACAATGTTGAGTTCCATCTCGAGGTCTTCTTCCGCCGACTCACTGATGAAGCTCAGCGAGATCTCCCCCGCCATCGAGCCGAAAAACGATTCCAGGAGCGAGGCCATTCCGTCTAGCGCAACGCCGCTTTCTGCCGCTTTGATAGCAGCGGCGGCAGCTGGATCAAAAGCCAGGCGCCCATCGGCAGAGCCCCTCATAAGAAAAGGTTCATCGAGCCCGTCGCCACCCACTTGAAAGTCCATACGCGCGTTGAAGCCCAGGCTAAAGACTTCGTCCATAGCCGCGGCATTATCCAGCAGAATCTGGCAATCGGCATCGGAAAGGTCGCCGCAGAAAACGTCATCCGTCGACTGCGCCTGCGCGCCAGCGAATACAAACAGCAACACGATCAGCGCCGTTACAAGCAGTTGTTTTCTGTACATTGCCCCTCCCTAAATGGAATGTGTTTCACCACAGTATACGTCAGAAAATGCTGAAAGTTCCCCCCAACAATTGGGGGGAATCATCATTTTATCTGAAGTCTGATATACTCTTTTTCGGATTGACCGCGTCCGCGACAGACGAGGAAAAATGAAGATCATCACCGTATTCGGCAGTTCCCAGGTCGGACCAAAGGACGCGGTTTACCAAGACGCTGTTTGGATCGGTCGAGAGTTGGCGCGCGCTGGCTACGCCGTCATGAGCGGCGGCTACTTAGGCGTCATGGAAGCGATCAGCAAGGGCGCCCAAATGGCCGGCGGGCAGGTCATTGGCGTAACCACCGATCAGATCGGCCTGCAATTTAATGTTCAGCCTAACAGATATCTGGACAAGATTGTCAATTACGCGGATCTGCGCGACCGGCTGTTGCACATGGTGGAGCATGCCGATGGCTATTTGGCGATGCCGGGCGGGATCGGCACCTTGCACGAGATCGCGGAAACCTGGGAATTGATGCGCGTCGGCGGTGTCCCGCGCCGTCCCTTCGTGTGTTATGGACCCATGTGGGCCGATGTCATCGCCCTCATGGAAGGCAGCCCCTACCTGGGGGACGGCTATCACGGCATGATCACGATAGCACATAATAGGCGGAATGTGCTTGAGGCTTTCGGTCATCTGCCCCGTCAATGACGACGGAGCCAATCAGCATCGCAAGCGACTGACCGCGGCCGGGGGCGCGACTTTGCCACCGCCAGAACGCGCAAGAAGACCCGACCTATTGTCACGATACCGGTAGAATGTAGGAAACGAGGGGAAGGTTTGGTAGAGGAACATGGGGGGCGAATAGTGCTTAGACTTTGCGCGGCTGTGTTGATCGGCATTGGCCTGTTTGCGGCAACAGCGGCTAATGCGCAAGAAGGCAGGTCTGACCCCGATATAGCGCGAGCGCCGCTGCAAGTATGGCTGCCGGCGCCGCTGATTTCCGATGAATCGGGAGAGGCCTTTCAACTGCTTAGCGAGCATACGGCCGCCTTCGCCAGCGGCAACAATATCGACATTGAATACCGCATCAAGGACGTCGGCAAAGTCGGCGGCATTATGTCCACAATCCGCGCGGGCAAAGACGTCGCGCCGGCCGCCCTGCCCGATGTCGCCTTGATTCGCCGCCGAGACTTCACGCCGGCGCAGGCGCAGCAGTATCTGCAATCCATGGAGACCATGTTCTCATCCTCGCTGATCAATGATTTGGATGATGGGCTGGTGTTTGGACAGATTCCGCTGGAAGGGGGCAGCGCGCTCTACGGTTTGCCGTATTTGTATGATGTGTTGTTGGCTGTTCATTCCCAGCCGATAGCGACTGACGGTTTCCGCCTGACATTCGACGATGTGCTCTCAAACGACACAGCCTTCCTTTTCCCGGCGGCGCGCACAAATGGACTGAATCAGACGTTTTACTTGCAGTATCTCGCGGCCGGCGGGTTGACGCCGCGCGACGGCGTGATGAGCATCAATGAAGAAGCGCTGGCCACAGTCTTGAAGTTCTATGAAGATCTTGTCGCGCGTGAACTGGTGGCGCCGGACGTGCTCACCTATCAGTCGCCAGCAGCCTATCAGTCCGAATTCATCAACCGGTCCGATCGCGCGCAGTTGGCGGTTTTCCGCGCCAGCGAGTACCTCGCGATGATTGACCAGCAGGATGCGTCGCTGACGGCGGCGCAAGTGCCGACAGCGAGCGGCGGCGGCCAGTCAATTCGCGACGGCTGGCTGTGGGTGTTGATCACGCCCGATATGAGCCGGCAGAACCTGGCGGCCCGTTATCTGGAGTGGATGATGGAGCCCGCCTTTCACGCCAATTTCGCCCGCGCGCTCTTTCACCTGCCGACGCAGCCGGCGCTCTTGAACGACAGCCTGCCAGCGGCGGTCAGTCGCGAATTCTTTGTCGAATTGCTGGGCAATGCCACGCTCCCTCTGCCCGAAAATGAGGGCGGCACGGCACCGCGCCTCATGCAAGAAGCGCTGATCCATGTCTTGCATGGCGATGCCACCGCCGCGCAAGCGACCAGGGGGGCGCTGAGCCAGCTCGCCGAGCGCTAAGTCGCCAACGATTTCTGATAAAAGCGATGGGTTTTGTAGACCTGGCCGCCAAGACTGACGCTGATTTTGATGAGCGGGTTGGTCTCGAGGATCCAGCCTGAATCCAGGTAGTCGTAGCGCGACGGCAGCAGCGCTTTCATGACCTCCAGCAGCATCGCCAATTCAACGCCTTTGTTTCGATGCTCCTGCTTGACGCCCATAAGCGGCATGCGCACGCCGCGGATCGACCGGCGTATTTTCCAGTGCCAGGCGACCTGCGTCATAGTAAATAACTCCGGCACGCCGGGACGGGGATAAGCGCGCCGAAGCGCCTCGTTGAAATTAGGAATCGTCAGCGCGAAGCCGATCGGCTCGCCAGCAATTTCGGCGAAGAAGGCCAAATCCGCCTCGACCAACATGCCGAGATCATCAACCAGCGCTTCCAATTCTTCGTCATTCATCGGGATGAAGCCCCAGTTTAGCTCCCAGGCGGCATTATATATTTCGCGGAAGCGCCCGAACTCAGCCTTTTTGTCTCTCGCGTTCATGTTTCGCACGATGATGCCGCTGCGCTCCGAGGCGCGCTTGACGAGCCGTTCCAGCCGCTCCAGCGAATTCGTCGCCTCGATGGTCTCGCGATCCTGGTAGATGCAGTGCAGATCCATCGCCTTCTCGAAACCGGCCCCTTCAATCAAGTCCGCGTAATAGGGTGGATTGTAAGGCATCATAATCACCGGCTGGCTGAAGTTGTCGACGAGCAAGCCGCATTCTTCATTGGTCGTGAAGTTGGCGGGACCGCGGATAGCGTCAGCGCCGCGCAAGCGGACCCACTCGGCCGCCGCTTCCAGCAAGCCCTGGGCGACGGCCGCATCATCGATCGTCTCAAACAAGCCGAAGAAGCCGATATTCTCCTCGTGGAAGCGATTGTGCGCATGATTGATAAAGGCGGCGATTGTGCCGACCATCTTCCCCCGCTGCCAGGCGGCGAAGTACTCGCCTTCCATGTATTTCCAAGCTGGATGTTTGCTTTTATCCAGCAGTTGACGGCGCATCGATAGCAGAGGTGGCGCCCAATTGGCGTCATCGGCGTAGTGCCGCCAGGGGAAGGAGAAGAAGTCTTCAAATTCTCGCCGATTGGCCAGTGTCCTAATTTCCAGGGTGCTCGCTCCCAGTCGCTTGGTCTTGCGCGCAATCGGCAGCGCCTCAATGCGGCAAGATTATCTTGACAGTCTGTTTTGACGCTGATAGTATAGCAGGATATTATTCCGTAGTAGCTCAATTGGCAGAGCGGGCGGCTGTTAACCGCTAGGTTCTTGGTTCAAGTCCAAGCTACGGAGCTTTGGAGATGCCCCGCCACGGGGCATTTTCATTTGGCGCGGTTCAGCTCATAAATCAGTCGCAGACCATTTAGCGTGAGTTCGGGCGCGAAGTCGTCTATCAGGTCGATATGAGCGTTGAATAGCGGCGCCAGACCACCGGTGGTGACGACTCTCGTTTTCGGCTCATCCAGCTGTGCCAGAATGCGCTTCAGCAGCGACTCGATCATGCCGACATATCCCCAGAAAATGCCCGATTGCATCGCCTGCGTTGTATTGCGTCCGATCGGCTGTGGCGGCGGCAGGAGCTCAACCTTGTGCAGTTGGGCGGCGCGGCTGACCAAGGCATCGTGCGCCAGACGAACGCCGGGCGCGATGACACCGCCGATGTAAGAACGGTCCGCCGACAAGACATCGAAATTGGTCGAGGTGCCAAAGTCGATGCAGACGGCGGGGGCGCCGAAAAGCTGCGACAGGGCGACCGCATTGCAGAGTCGGTCGGCGCCGGCCTGCTCCGGCATGTCAATCGCGATGGCGATTCCCAGTTCCGTTTCGCTGCTGACGGCGAGCGGCTCCAGGCTCAAATAGCGGCGCGCCAACTCCTGAAATGTCGGCGTCAGAGAAGGCACCACGCTGCTCATGCACAGAGCGGCGATTTCATCGGGTTTGACCTCCGCCGTTGCCAAAAAATTGCGGATCAAAACAGCGTATTCGTCCATCATCTTCTCGGCGACGGTACGCGCGCGCCAGGAGAGCCGCCAACTGGCGCCATCCCACAAGCCCAGATGGATATTTGTATTGCCGATGTCCAGAGCCAGCAGCATGCCTGTCTCCCGGATCTTGCGAATCAGCGCTTCGTGGCAAGCCAACCGCCTGTGAATCCAGCGCAGGTTGTGGCGGCGCCGCCCCATGCCAAAACGCGCTCTGCGCTATACTATACTAGATTCGACAGCGAACGCTTGCAAGAAGGCGGCGACAAAATCTCCCATGTTGGTACGCCAAGCGACACTCGATGACACGCGGCAAATCGTAGCGCTTTTCAGCGGGCGCGTGCCCGTTTGGCAGCGACTGAACGAGCAGGGCCAAGTCGAAAACTTGCCTTACGATGCGCTTTCGATATATGAGCGCTGGCTGCATGGCGGCGCCTGGATGTCTTTGGAGACCGGCTCGATCTGGCTCAGCCACGTGCTCAGCGGCAATGGTTTAGCTTTCGTCATGGTCGATGACGGGAACGTGCTCGCCTATGCCGAAGCATTTCTCAATCGCGAATTGACGCCGATGGGATCGCATCTGCACTTGGCTGAATTATTGGTGGACGAGCGCTGTTCCGATGAAGACCATCATGCGCTGGCGGATACGATTCTTGGCAAAGCCCGTGGATCTGGGCGGCTGTCGGTCGCGCATCCGGATTACGATAGTGACTTGGCTACCTATTATCGCAAGTATTTCGGCGCCACCGAGGCCTTTCGTCTGACGCGCTACTCCATAAACGCGCAGATCGGCCAAAGTTTTTACAAGAGCCAGGAATACGCCAAGACGGACGCAAACCAAATTGACGACTGGGCGCTGGCGGTGGGACGCTGGACCAGCCCGCGCGCCCTCTGGGAGAGCGAGTGGATCGAACACTGGCGCAGCATTCCCCAGATAATCGAACGCAGCAAACACCGTCATTACATCAACGCGTCGGGGCATGAAGCGCTCGTCTGCTTCCATCAGCAGCTCTACAACGAACGCAGCGCCGATGTGTATTGTTGGTCGCCCAGGCACTTGAGCACGCAATTGCTGGTGGCGATCCGTGATATGGGCCACCGGCTGGGATTCCGCAGCCTGACGCTGGCATTGCCGGAGGCCGCCGCCGAGCTGCTGCCAACAGAGAACAGCGCCGAACCAAATCAGCAAGTGATCGCCACCGTCAGCGTATAAGCTCGCGCCTTCTCCCGCATCATCGCTGGTAAATAGCGTCGTGAACGAGCATAGCCTCTTCTTGCTGTGCGGGTTAATATCCGGCGATGTGATTCATGCCAGCCAGGGAGGCACTATGCGCACGAAGCAAGACATAGCCGATTGGCTCGACGAACATGAGCGGCGCTTCACGAAGATGTCCGACGAAATTTGGGACAATCCCGAACTGCAATTCCTGGAGTTCAAAGCGTCGAAGCTGCAGGCGGACTTTCTAGCGGCTGAAGGGTTCCGCATCGCCTGGGATATCGGCGGGCTGAGCACCGCCTTCGCCGCCGAGTGGGGCGTGGGAAAGCCGGTGATCGCCTTCGCCGGCGAATACGACGCCCTGCCCGGCTTGTCGCAGAAGGATCAAAACAAGCCCGATCCCGTCGCCGCGGGAGCGCCGGGGCACGGCTGCGGACACAATCTCTTGGGCACAGGTTGCCTGGCGGCGGCGGTCGCCCTCAAGGAATGGCTGCAAAGTTCGGGACGTGCCGGCACCGTCCGCTACTATGGCTGCCCGGCGGAAGAAGGCGGCAGCGGCAAGGTGTTTATGGGGCGGGCCGGCGCCTTTGACGATCTGGACGCGACCTTTAACTGGCATCCCTGGTATATCAACTCGGCGATGAAGGGCAGCCTGCTCAGCGTCAATCGCTATTATTTCCGCTTCCACGGCCAGACCGCCCACGCCGCCGCCGATCCACATTCGGGACGCTCCGCTTTGGACGCGCTGGAGTTGATGAATATCGGGGTCAATTACCTGCGCGAACATGTGACCGATGATGTGCGCCTGCACTACGCCATTTTGAGCGGCGGGCTGGCGCCGAATGTGGTGCCGGATTACGCCGAAAGTTATTACTACGTCCGCGCCATCGAGCCGGACACGCTGGAGGACGTAAGCCAGCGCGTCATTCGTATCGCCAAGGGCGCGGCGATGATGACCGATACGCAGGTCGAAATCGTCTACAAATCCGGTTCAACCCGCGTCTTGTCCAACGAAGTGCTGGCCGATCTGCAATACGAAGTCATGCGCGAGCTGGGCGGCATCGACTTCACCGAGGACGAGCAAGCTTACGCCGCCGCCATCAACCAGCGCTTCGGCGACGCCAATGTGAAAACGCTGGTCACACGCTACGGCGTCGACCCGCAGAGGGCGGAGCGAGCGCTGATCGGCGATGTCTTTCCCAGCCGCGACAAGGATTATGTCTCGCCGGGTTCGTCGGATATGGGCAACATGAGCTGGTACGCGCCTTGCAGCATGCTGCAAACAGCGACCTGGGCCAGCCGGGCGGCCGCGCATTCCTGGGGCGTCGTCGCGACCGGGCGAACTTCCATCGGGCACAAGGGCATGATGTACGCGGCCAAAGTGATGGCGCTTTCGGCGGCCGAGCTGATCATGTCGCCCGGAATCCTGGAGCAGGCGCAGGATGAGTTCCGAAGCGCGATCGAGCGCAGTCCCTATAAATGTCCGATCCCCGATGATGTGCCGGCGCCGAGTCACGAGCATCCGTTGAGGTGATCATGACCAGCAAGACCTCATGTCGGATTGTGTTCTGGAATATCATGCATGGCGGTGGCAGTCGCGCTGGCGGCATCGTCGAGCAGATTATGGACTGGAAGCCGGATATCGTCGCGCTCGCCGAGTTTCGTGGAACAAAGCACAGCCAGTCTATCGCCAATCGCCTGTTTGAAGCGGGATTGGCATACCAACTGACGGCTGTGAATGCCGACGAACCGACCTGGAATGCTGTATTTCTTGCGAGCCGCTTCAAGTTGAATCACGTCGCCCAACAGTTGCCAGAAGTGCCCTATGGTGACTTGTACTGGCTGCTCGCCAAAGTGGAAGCGGCGCCGTCGTTTCACGTGGGTGTTGTACACGCGCCTTGGGCTATTCGAGATGGCCGGCTGGAGTATTACGCAGCGCTTGTAAAGGTAGCCGAGAATTGGCAGTTCGGTCCTGGCCTCATCATCGGCGACACAAATTGTGCCTTGACTGGTCTAGACGAAGATACGGAGAATTCCGCCGATTTCAAAGAACGTTTTGTAACTCCTTTGGCAAGACATGGCTGGCGCGATATGTTTCGCGCGTTTCACCCACAGGAGAATGCTCCGACGTGGTACTCATCGTCTGGAAACGGCTTCAGACTTGATCATGCCTACGTGAACGCCCTGGTGCGGCCCTACATTAAGTCGTGCGTGCATGATTGGGGACGCGCTTGGGAAGGGAAGAAGCTAAGCGACCACGCCGCCATTTTGCTTGACCTCGATCTAGGCGCGGCGTCCACCACTACCGAATAATCCGCTCATCGTAGCCCAGCGCGACCAGCCGCTCAAATGCCACCCATACATCCGCCGGAATCTCCTGCGGCGCCTGAAAGCCATTCTCGCCATAGACCTTGATGCGCTGAAAATCGCCAACGATGTGCTGAATCACGGCAGCGCGCGGGAGCTGGCTCCTCAGATAATCGGCGCAGCTAATCGGCGGCGATGTAATCACATAGTCTTTCTCGGACCACAGAACTTGCGCGGTCGCGAAGACACGCCGCTCCATGTAGGGTTTCTGCACCAAAATGAAGGACTGGAAGTCCAATCCACGCTCTTCAAGCAGCATTCGCGTATAGCGGAAGTTTTCGCCCGTATTGGTGGAGCGATTCTCGATCAGAATGCAATCGGCTGGGACGCCTCGTGCGTTGGCGCGCTGCGCAAAGGTGTCGGCTTCGGGCATATCCCAGAAGACGCCCAGCGCCGCATCGCGCTGAAGCACGCCGCCCGAGAATAGCAGGACCGGCGCGAAGCCGCGCTGATACAAGTCGATCGCGTAATCGGCGACGCGAATATCGTGGCTGCCAAGGACGAAGATGCAATCGGCTCGACGCAGCGCATGGCCGACCAGCAGGTATTCCCAAAGGATCTGAACAAGTGAATCGACTTCATGCATGCTTAATTGAAGCGCTGAATTGGGGTAACCGCAAGGGAGGCGCTGTTAAGAGGGGAATATGTCAGAGATGCGGACTTCAAAGCCGGGCAGGATGTCGCCGCCGCTAAGTGTATCGTTTTCCATCAGCGTTGTGGCGCCATCCGTCGTGTGAATGGTTATGCTTCGCAAATCGGGATAAACGATCCAGATTACGGACGTGCCAGCATTGAGCAACTGCTGGATTTTCTTCTCGATATCATCCGCTTTGTTGCTGGGGGAGATGATTTCGACAGCCAAGTCTGGTCCAATGAGGAAGGGCTTTCGCGGCAAAGCCTCGGGCCAGCGTTCCAACGAAATGAACGCAATGTCCAGGCCCCGAACCGTATCTTTGCCGTCAGGGTGTTGTTCAAGGACAAAGGGCGCATTGCCGCCCAAGACACTTCCAAGACCATTTTCAGTTACAAAAGAACTGAGCCTAGCTGACAAAGAAACGAGTATCGCCGCATGGATAGGATTCGGAAACGGCATTTCGACGATGTCTCCTTCAACAAGTTCAACGATGCGGTCTTCATATTCGGGACGCTCGACTATGTCGAGAAAAGTTTCCGAACTTATGAATTGCTTTTCCAAGACCATAGCTAAACTCCGCCTGAGATCCGACCTAGAACAACCTCATTGTACCTGGTTGCGCCGGGGCGTCAAACTTCTTCAGAACTTGAAAGTCTTTCTCCAGCGTCTCGCGTTGGCTCGCATTGTAAAGCGCGGCGGCTGGATGAAAGAGCGGCACGACGGACGCTCTGCCATAGCCGGTGCGCACTTTGATGACCGTGCCGTGCAATTGGCTGATCTTCTGATTCGACTGATAAGCGCCGAAGCGCCGCAAGATGAATTCCATGGAAAAGCGGCCGAGGGTGGCGATGACTTTAGGCTGGATGATTTCGATCTGTTGCTCGAGGAAGGGCGCGTACAGCTCAATTTCGTTCTTGAGCGGGTCGCGATTATTGGGCGGCCGATCCTTCAGGATGTTGGTGACGTAGACGTCTTCGCGCTTGAGGTCTATCGACGCGAGCAATTCATCCAGAACGCGCCCGGACGCGCCACAGAAAGGACGTCCGGTTTCCGCCTCGTTCTTGCCCGGCGCCTCGCCGATGAACATGATGTCGGCGTAGTGATCCCCCTGCCCAATGACGGGCAGGTAGTTGTTGCGCTTGCGATAATCGTAAAGTGGCGACTCGCTGAGGTTGACGACGGAGTCTCTGATAGCGCGGAGTTGCTCGCTGCGGTCGGTCGACATAGGGTTGCTGCCTTCGCTTGAATCGTCGCCCCTAGTGTAACACAGCCGCCGGTTGTCGTCCCAATTGCCAGGGCGCGCGAAGGACAAAAAAAGAAGCGCCTCGCTAGATTCCAGACGCATCCATAAAGACTGGCGCAGGAGGAATCGATCCATAGCGTTCGCTTCTTAACCCCAAGTTTAGCCCCTTTGGTGAAATTGTCAATATCGATACAGTGTCAATTGGCGAATAAATGGAATTCGCACAAAAATGCGCGCTATATCTGTCACCCATCGGTCTCGAATCCGAATAACGTTGAGGCTTTTCGCAGCAGGCGACGAAGCGAGTCATCAAGGGCATCGCCCAGGGACAGCGCCTCGGCGAAGCTCAGCCAGCGGAAACGCGTCGATTCACCGCTGGCCGGGGCGAGGGCGTCTGGCTGCTCGGTCACCAGCACATAGCGGAAATCAAGATGCAAATGCTCGGGAAAATCGCCGGCGTCGGGAATCGTATGCACATCATAGTCAATCGGCGCGGGCGCAGCGCTCGACGGAAAGTGGGCGAGATCGGGCAAGCCAGTCTCTTCGCGCGCCTCGCGCAGCGCCGTCTGTCCGATGTCGGTTTCATTCTCGACATGCCCGCCGACTTGCAGCCAGCGCTTCAGGCGCTTGTGCCAGTGGAGAAGCGTCCGCCCCGAAGGCGGGTGGACAATCACTGCGGAAGCGGTGATATGCCCGATTTCGCACTGCTTGCTCATGATATTGGGGTACTCGGCGACCAGCGCCTTGATGCGCTGGATGTCGCGCGCTTCTTTGGCGTCGGCCGGCTGGTGCGCGTCGATTTGGGCAACAATCTCCGCCAGCGCGCCGCCCGTAGAGAATCTACCGCGCTCACACACAAGAATGCGCCCTCTCCCTGCGCGTGCAACGGGCTCTCGCAAGCGTGAGAAGCAGGCGGACGAGAAGTAGCACGGGCGCTAGTTGCAGTCCTTAACAATGGCGAGGAGATCGGCGCCGTAGGTCGCGCGGCGCCAGGGACCCAGACCGCTGATGCCGCACAAGCCTTCGGCCGAAGCCGGATTGCGGCGGGCGATCTCCCAAAGCGCCTGCCGGCTGATGATCACATCGGACTCGACGCCGCGCGCCTTCGCCATCTCCCGGCGCCAGCTATGGAGCGCGGTATAACGTTCGGCGACCGGCGGCGGGATCGCCTCCTGAAGCGGGCGCTTGAATTGCAGCCGGCTGGAGGCGCCGTGGCGCAGCGCTTCGATGATCTCGTCGCCGCTTTGGCGGACGAGCCAGGCGGGCAGTCCGCGGATATCGTAAAGCTGTTTGACAGCGCGCGGTCGCAGCTTGACGATTTGCAGCAGCGTCTTGTTGGAGATCAGCCGCTGCGGAGGATGATCGAGGGATTTCGCCAGTTCATCGCGCAAGATATAGAGCTCGCGCAGGATAGCGGCCGCCTGCGGCTTGAGCGAGTTGGGGCGCGCCAGGGACCAGAAGCCTTCGGGATCAAATTCCTCCGATTTCAACTCGAAGCGGATGATATCGGCGGTGTATTCGCGCGCTTCCTCCAAGCGGCCGAGGGAGCGCAACTGCTCGAGCAAGGCGGCGCGCAGGGGGAGCAGATAATGCGTATCGACCTGGGCATAGCGGCGAACGCTCTCAGGCAGAGGGCGGCGCGCCCAATCGTATTTCTGGTGCTTCTTGCTGTGGCGGACGCCGAGCAGGTCTTCCAGCATGTTGCCCAAGCCGATCCGCTCTATGCCGCAGACGCGCGCGGCCGCCATCGTGTCGAAGATGTTACGCACATCAAAGTCGAAATCGCGCTTGAGGCAGATCAAGTCGTATTCGGCGGCGTGGAAGACCTTCTCGATGCGCCTATCAGCCAGCACGACGCCGAGCGCGCTGACATCAGCGATGGCGAGCGGGTCAATCAGCAGGTCTTCGCCCCCGGTCGAGATCTGGACCAGGCAGGTGACGCCGCGATAAGCGTGCAGACTGTTGGACTCGGTGTCGACGGCGATGCGTTCGGCGCGCGACAGGCGCTCGATGGCTTGGTCGAGGGCGCGTCCCTCAGCAATATAGGCGGCGGGCGGGAGCATCACAACCAGTGGCGCTTGCGGAAAAAGGCGAGCATCAAGATGACGATGAGGATCATGATGCCGGCGGTGATTGCAAAGGCGTGCGGGTCATCGGCGAAGGGGAGAACGATGTTCATGCCGTAGATGCTGGAGACGAGCGTGAGCGGCAGCATGATGACCGAGATGACTGTAAGGATGCGCATGACCTCGTTGATGCGGTAGCTCGCCAGCGTGTCGGCGGTATCGGCGAAGCTGTTGATGATTTCGAAGTTCTCATCGGCGATGTCGCGCAGCTTGAAGAGATGGTCGGCGATATCGCCGAAGTACTCTTCCATGTGCTCGTGCAAGATGGGATGGTCGACGGTTTCCAGCTGCAAGATGATGGGGATTTGCCCGCGGATTATGCGGCGGAGGGAGATGATATCGCGGCGCAGCAGAGCAAGCTCCTGGATGACGCGGCGGGCTTTGGATTCGAAGAGGGCGTCTTCAATGGCGTGCACGCGGCGGTCGACCTTGTTGAGGATGGGGAATATGTAGTCGACCAGCTGATCAATGAGGGCGTGGAAGAGGTGGTTGGCGCCCTGCCCCAGCAATTCTTGACGGGCGCTCTCGTCCGTCTGGCAACGCTCAAAGGCGGCCGCGAGAGGCTTGAGCGCGCCGTTGTGCACGGTGACGACATAATCGCGACCGAGGAAGAAATCGACTTCGCTGGGGCGGGAGAGCTCATCGCGGGAATCCCACAGCGGGAAGTGCATGACGAGGAAGAGGTAGTCGTCGTCCTGGTCGAGCTTGGGGCGTTCGATGGGGCTGACGATGTCTTCCAGGTTGAGCGGGTGGAAATAAGGGAAGCGCGCGTGCAGGGAGTCGACGTCTTCGGCGGCGGGGTGGATGATGTCGATCCAGGTTGTGTTGGCGTGGGTGATGGCGCGGGTGGTCATGGGGGTGATTCTACCCCCCTCAATCACCCCATCGCAATGGGGGAGGCGTTTTCGCCATAGACGCGGATGGTGAATGGCGGGTTTGGACGCGGAGAAAAGGAATTCTGTCATAAATTGGCTGCTTGATATTGCTATAATTGGTAACGAAGTAGCCTTGGCGATGACAGTTGGCGGGCGGGATAGCGTCACTGGCGGAGCGTATCCGAAACTTATAGCGAGGGGCGGGCAATGAAGAAACGGAATCGGCTGCGCGGCATGAAGCAGCGGCAGCGGATGGTGATGTTGGCTGTAGTCGCCTGGATTGCTTTTGGGGCGGTGGCGGCGCTGGTGATTTTGTCCAGAACCACCGAGGAGACTCCGGGGGTTACCGTGCAGGTGACGCCGGCGGCGCTATCGGAAGAGGGCGAGGCGGGCGAAGCGCTGTTCGAAGCCAATTGTCGCGCCTGCCACGGTCCGAACGCGGCGGGGACGAATCTGGGTCCGCCGCTGATCCATGACATCTACAATCCCGGGCATCACTCGGACCTGGCTTTTTACCTGGCGGCGGCAAATGGGGTGCGCGCGCATCACTGGCCCTATGGCGACATGCCAGCGCAGCCGCAGGTGACGGAAGACGATGTGACGCTGATTATCCGGTACATTCGGGAGCTGCAAGAGGCGAATGGGATTGTGGCGAAGTCGTACTAGGTGGAGTGGATGGTGGCATTTTTTCACCACCGAGGACACCGAGTTGAATTGAGAGGTCACCGAGATTCTTTCGCCACAGAGACGCGGAGGCACAGAGGAAAGCTAGTCGGTAGATTCAGGGCGGAAAGGGAGTTTGGAGAGTCCTTCAACTATATCGACCGTCCTCAAGCTAACGGTGATGACGCGCTCGATGAGTTGCAAGATGTATTGCGGGTCATCGCTGTAGCCGTTGGGATCGTGCGTGATGCCGCTGCGCCTGTCGGTTTTGACGCGGTATTGGTCGACGATCCAATCGAGGGCGCTGCGGTTGCCGAGGCGGTAGGCGAAGGCGCGCTCGGGGATGCCATGCAGGGTCAGCGTGTCGTTGTATTTGAGCGTCTCGTAGACCTTGTAATTGCCTTCGCTTGAATCGACTTTGCCTTTGGGCAGCATCTTTTCGACGCGATAGCTGACGGGTTTGCGGGTGGATTGCCAGTCGAGCGCATAGGGGTCGGCGGATTCGTAATTGAGGTGGAGGTCGGCGAGTTGCGCGCCGGCTTCGGCATAGGGACGGAAAGCGGGTGCGAAGGGAATTCGCGGCAGGTTGCGTTTGAGATCAAGGGCGTAGCGTTCGCGGTAGCCGGGATGGTGGAGCAAGCCGTAGACGTAGTAGAAGATATCCCACTTGGAGATGGCGGGGTCGTGGTAGTGGCTGCGGAATTGGTCAAGCGCCCAATCGGTGATGTTCTCGCGGCGGTTGGAGCCGTCTTCGTCGTATGTGTAGAAGGGGAAGCATTGGTGGCTGTCAGTTGTAGAGAGGAGGCTAAGACTAGGAATCGCGTCTACCATCATCGTAGACACGGAAGCACTTCGGTATGCAACATCTGTAGATATAAGTACCCGATTCTCAGTCGCGATACTCTCATCAGGTACGAAGAACTTGAATCGTCCCGGACGGTCTACAAAAGGCGCAGCGTAATACAGATACTTCTTTGTAAATGGACGGTAGAGACTTAATCTCATTCTGTCGGTCGAAAATATAGCAGAGTTGCCTCGCTTCAATTGTTGCTTGAGAGTCGCGCTCCACTTAATTCTTTTGACATCAGCGAAGTCGTCCACATCCGGTTTGACTGCTAGAATTTTGTATTCGGCAACCTGTCTGTTGTAGTCTTGTACAAGTTGCCCCATTCGTTGAAGTAACAGCTTATAGCGATAGTCAAAGACATATACGTCTCGACTAGTTAAAACAGCTGGCCCGAAATCTATGAAAATTGCTTCAGCTTTATCCGGGGCGGCGCGTTTGGCTTCTTTACTGCCGATGGGCAGGAAGGAATCAAACTCGTCTTCGGTGTCGGTGCGGCGCCAGGTGTGTTTTGTGTTGGGGATTAAGCGCTGCCAGTCGACGGTGCTGAGGTAGTTGTCGCTGAGGAAATCGAGTTTATTTTCTTTGCGCCAGAATTCGGGCAGGCGGTGGTAGTAGAGTTTGCCTTGCGGCATGAGCGCCTAAGCCATCGTCTGACTGATGAACAGCGCCAGCAGCGCGACGATAGTGCCGAAGATGCCGGTCATGACACTGATGGCAATGACAATGCGCCAGGTCAGATCAGATTTCAGTCGTTCAATGTCAGACTTCTTGGCAAGGTATGGCAATATGGCTTCGAGCCCGGTAACCCGCTGCGCATTGGTATGGACAGTTGGATTCGCGTCTACTTGCACTGCCATGTTTGCTCCCGCAAATTCAGATTATGTGTATCGCTGTGATAGGGAAATCATACATTATGTTTCAGCATTTGACAAACGGTACATCACCTTGAGGCAGGACTGAGCAACAAAATGTCTTCTTGTCACACGATCCAATACCTCAATTGGAAAGCATTCTTCAGCCCAGGATAGACGATAGCATGACGAACGTTGCGGCGAATAGCGCAATCTGAGTGCCGACGAGCCACAATATGAGCAGCCTCGTTTGACGCTCCAAATCCGCTTTGGTGGCAACCTGGGACAAGATCGCTTCAATCTGCCCGACGCTTTCTTGCGCTGCCATGCTGTCTCCTGACTCGCTTCCCTTTGAACATATAGTAACTCAAACTCAGGGTAAATCAATCAGCTTGGCTTTGCCGGTTGCGCACCGCCAGCGTCACGCCGACGCCTACCTGGATGCCAAAAACGTTGTGCGTCGTGCCGCTAATTTTTGGATTCTGGCGAACGTTTCCGTGCAAGTCCAAGTGGTAGATTTGGTCAAAGTCTTGCATGAGATGTTTGCGCATACCATCAAAAGCATACTGGTCGACGAAGCTGTTGTTGCTGACGTAGCAGACGATGCCGGGGCGTTCGCCCAGCCGGTCGGTCGCCCAGCGCCAAAACTTCACATAGACGTCGTATAGCTGATTCTTGAGCGTCGCCTTTGAATCTCTGGCGTAGGTCTCGCGGATGCGACGGTCGATGACATCGTATTTGCGATTTTTGTTGTTGTCGTTCTCGTTGACCTGTCCCACGTTGTAAGGCGGGTTGCCGATGATGACGTTGATGTCGGCCGCTTTCTGGCGTTCGACGCGGGCGGTGTTGGCTTCGGTGAGGAAGGTCATCTGGCGCTCGCGGGCGAGATCGAGGGTGTCGACGAAGCAGAGTCCCTCGAAGGGCGCGGCGCGTCCGGTGAGCTCGTAATATTCGCGCTCGATATTCAGCGAGGCGATGTAATAGGGCATGAGCATGACTTCATTGGCGAAGAGGCGCTCGCGGTAGAAGCTCTCGAATTGGCGCAGATTCCGTTCGTAAGCGCGGCGCAGCAGGTTGACGACGAAGTTGCCGGTGCCGGTGGCTGGATCGATGATGACGACGCCTTCATCGCCGAGCTTTTTGCCGAACTCGGTTTCCAGCACTTCTTCGACGGCGGCGCACATGAAGTCGACGATCTCCTGCGGCGTGTAGACGATGCCGTGGGTGTCGGCGACTTTGACGCTGTAGCCTTGGAAGAAGCGCTCGTATACGGAGTTGATGAAGGTTTGCTTGTCGCTGAAATCAAGGTCTTCGGCGGCGTCTTCAATGGCTTGGTGAAAGTGGCGCAAGCCGCCCATGAAATCGGCGCGGTTGAAATAGGAACTGGTGAGCGCGTCGATGACCTCTTCGATTTTGGAGGCGATGACATTGGTGCGGGCGAAGTGCTCGACATCAAAGACGCGGCGGATAATGCGCTCGGTCATCAGGTGCTGGATGAGCATTTCATCGACGGCTTCAATGCTGATATTGGGATTGAGCGAGCGGCGGCAAAGCTCCATGAATTCGTCGAACTGGCGCTGGAAACCGGGGTTGTCACCGTGCGCGGCGTCGATCTTGGCTTTGAGCTGCCCCGCGATTTCGCGAATCTGCTCGCCGTAAGATTGAACCGCTTCGTTGAAATTCTGTCGGGCTTGTTCTTTGTAATTGAAATACTGGCTCAGCAGCGCGGCGAAGTTCTTCTTTTCGCGGATAGAAGTGCGGCGAGCTTCGTAGCCATCTTGATAGAGGACGGCGGTGACCGTGTCTTCGAAGATGATGTTATCGAGTGGGTAGCCGACCGCCTTCTTGTTTTCGATTTCGGCGAAGAGATTGTCGCTGCTGTCTTTGGCTTCCCAAAAGGCGAATGGGCGCTTCCATTCGTCGACTAATGCGCCATCGGGGCGGATATGGCGTCTGCCCTGCCCTTGCGTGGCGTATTCGTCAATCAGGGTCAGCTTGCGGCGGCGCCCGAGGCCGGTCAGGAGCGTGCCAAAGGCGCGGCGCAGATTGCCTTCGGTCGGCTTGGTCTGGGCATCGCGCAATTCCTCGATGGTGCTGTAGTATTGCCGCAGGTAGCGGTCGTTGGGCTGAATGGTGATGGGCGCCATTTGGGTGGCTCTCCCCAAGTGATGAATTGCGTCTATTTTAGCAGCTTGCGGGCGACCTGATAGGTCGCCCCTACATATTCCGAATCTAGCGTGACGCGCGAACCGGATCCCGAAAACTTTTTACTTGTAACTCCCGCTTCGATTGTGATATATTTAACGATTGAAAAATCTTGTTTGCTACGCGCTTCAAAAACCTGATCATTTCACGCGGCAGTCCTGTGGGAATGGAAGGCTTATGGCAACAGCAGAACGCACCAATCCAACGGCGATGAGCGCGCCAGTCGCAAGGGCGGCGGCCAGGCCGAGCGTCCAGGTGGCCGCGCCCAGCCGGCGCGAGTTCCTCTATTATATTTGGGCTGCGTCAACGCTCCTTGCCTTGGGCGAAACCGGGGCGGCCTTAATCTGGTTCGCCTTCCCGCGTTTCAAAGAGGGCGAGTTCGGCGGCACCTTCGCTTTCAATCCCGAGGAGCTGCCGGGGGTGGGCGCGGCGCCGACCAGCGTGCCAGCCGGGCGTTTTCATGTGACGCGCACGCCCGAGGGCTTGCGGGCGCTCTACGGCGTCTGCACGCATCTGGGCTGCCTGCCCAAGTGGGTGCCCACCAACGGCCGTTTTGAGTGCCCTTGCCACGGCTCGAAGTTTCAGTTGAGCGGGACCTGGATCGAGGGACCGGCGCCGCGCGATTTGGACATATTCATCACGTCGGTGACCTATGCCGATGGCAGCACGGCCGAGACGCCGCCCGATGGCGGACCGATTCCGCTGGATCCGGAGCGGACGATCACGAACATACAGATTAACACGGGCGCGCGCATCATCGGCGACCTGCACCCGTAGCGCCGCTGGCTTAACGACGAGGAGTTTCCATGACCATCCTCCCCTTCCCGTCTTTCCTCGATGACGTCAAGGAAAAGGGCTTCAAGAAAGCGGTCTTTGAAGGCATCGACGATTCGGTGGAGCGCCTGACCGCGGGCTTGAATGTTCAGGACATGCGCGAGGCTTTCCGCGGCGAAACAGCGAGCCGGCGGCCCAATCCGCGTTTGACGCCGCATGCCGATGGCTTTTGGCTGCATATGCGTCCGTCTTATTTCAACCGCGATGTGACGGGCATGTATCCGTCCTTCCGGCTGGGCTGGCTGTCTTCTTATTTTGTCTGGTTCGAGACGATCACGGGCATCTTGCTGATGCTCTGGTATACGCCGTCGCCGGAGATCGCTTACGGCGATATGCTGACGATTTTGAGCAATGTGCCGCTGGGTCAGTTGATGCGCGATATGCACCGGCTGGGCGCCGAGTTCATGGTGGCGGTGGTGGCGATGCACATGATGCGCACCTGGATCACGGGCAGTTACAAGAAGCCGCGCCAGTTCACCTGGTTCACCGGTTTGCTGCTGCTGGTGATCACGGGCTTCTTGAGTTTCTCCGGTTACTTGCTGCCTTGGGATCAGCTGTCGCTCTGGGCGGTGACGATTGGCGCGTCGATGGCGGAAGCGACGCCGGTGGTGGGCGATCAGGTCAACTTGCTGCTGCGTGGCGCGCCGGAGTTGGGCGCGAATGGCTTGCTGCGCTTTTATCTGCTGCATGTGCTGGCGCTGCCCGCCCTGCTCTTCGTCTTCTTTGGCGTGCATTATTACAAAGTCGTGATTCACGGGCACAGTCTGCCGCCGAAGAAAGAGAACATCGGCGAAGACACGGCAAAGCGCGTGCCGCTGGACAAGCGCGTCTATTTCATCCCCGACATGCTGACTTATGAGATGATGTGGCTGGGGGCGACGACCTTCATCATTACGGCGCTTTGCATCTGGTTCTATCACGCGCCGCTGGAGAATCACGCCGATCCGCAGGTGACGCCGCTGGGCACGACGGCGCCTTGGTATTTCTTGTGGATTCAGGGCGCGCTGAAGCTGGGTGACAAGTTCTTCTGGGGCGTTGCTTTTCCGACGATTGCGCTGGGCGGCTTGGCGCTGCTACCCTATCTTGATGTGACGCCGAGCCGGCGTTATGCCCATCGCCGCTTCATGCTGACGATCGCCAGCCTGCTGATTTCGGTGACGACCATACTGAGTTACATGGGCTTGGCGAAATTCGCTGTGCAAACATCGGCCGAGACCGAAATTGTGCATGAGCTGACCTTCGAGCCGGCGCATAGCAAGGTCGGCGTCGGGCGCACGATCCCCTTTGACCAGATGATCGTCGGCGCCTATACGACAGCGCAGATTCATCATCATGATGACATGTCGGCGAATGACATGCTGGCCGAGATTAATGCCGAAGTGCTTGCCAATGGGCAATTCGGGCAGATGATACAGGAACTGAAGGATCAGCATGTGGGCGCGAATCAGTTGCCGCTGCGCTTCCGCACGATTCCGGCGGCCGAGGCGCCGACCTTGATGCGGGTGATGGAAGAATTTGCCCACCATCTGGAGGCGGAGCCTAATGAGCTGCCCAACGTTTGGGGCGCCCTGGTGATCACCGACAATCAAGGAAGCCTGAAGCGGCTGGATTGGGTCGTAAGCTGGGACAGCGTTCTGATTGAAGGCGGCGAGGTTCAGCTGGATGACAATGGCGATCCGATTCTGGTCTACTCCGATCAAGTCGACGCCGAGGGCAATCCGATTCCGGTACGGCGCATTTACAGCGACCATCTGTTCATCCACGAAGCGTCGGCCTATTTCGACTAGGCGCGTCTGAGCGAAGCGGACACAGGATAACTCAATGAACATTCTCTTCATCAGGTCAATCGAAGGTCGCATCCTCGCGGGCATCACGATGTTTGTCGGCATGATGATCCTGGTGGGCTGGGTGGCGATCAACGAAGAAGCGCGGATGCAATCCTTTGTGCGGCAGCATACCGGTCGCTCGATTGAACGTGGCGCCGAGTTGTATGCTTCGCTGTGTTCCGAGTGTCATGGCGAAGAGGGATATGGCGCTGGCGATCGCGCGCCGGGCTTGAACAATCCGCATCTTTTCGGCTTCGACCCGGTCGGATTGCAGACGGCGGCGATCACAAATGCCAATCGGGCGCTCGTGCGGCTGAACAAGGAGATCGACCGCTTGCTGGCTGAATTGACCGACCCGCAGAATCCGCCAACCGAAGAGCGGCAAAACGAGATAGTGGCGGCGATCGCCGCGCTGGAAGAGCAAATCGAGGAACAGAATATAGCAATTGACGCCGCGGTCGCAGAGCGCATCGCCATGCTCGAAACGCTGGATACCGCGGTAGACAACGGCTTGTTCCCGCTTTGGGATACCGTTGTCGATATCGAGCAGACGGGCGATAACGAAGTAGAAGTCTTCTTCAACACTAATGGCACGCGGTTGGCGCAGGTGGGCTGGGCTGGCGATCTGCATGGCTATGTCGTCACGACCCTGATTCACGGGCGGCCGGGCAGCGCGCGCGTTTACCCCAACAGCACCGGCATGGCGGCTTGGTCACAGACGGCGGGCGGGCCCTTGCGTCAAGATCAGATCGAGGATTTGGCGGCTTACATCCTGAACTGGAACAAGGGCGACAATTGGTCGACAGACGATTTCATCGCCGTGGCGCAATATGGCAAGCCACTGGCGGATGGCTCCTTGCCGAGCGAACCGCCGCCGCCGCCGGCCGGCGACAATGTCGCGGGCATCTTGCAGCGCTGGGAGCTAGAGGAAGTGGTGGGCAGCGCCGTCAGTGGCGAGATGCTCTACGACCAGGAATTCGGCTGCACCGACTGCCACCGCGATGGCGCGTCGGCGCCGGATACGATTGGGACGGCGACGCGGATTCGGAATGAGCGGCTGACGCTGCCGCAATTCGCCGATTACACGATCGAGCAATACATCGTCGAAAGCATCACCAGACCCGGCGATTATGTGGTGGATGGCTACAGCTCGGGCTTGATGCCGGTGAACTTCGGCTTGCGGATGACCGACCAGCAGTTGGCGGATATTGTCGCCTACCTGTTGACGCAATAATAGGATTTGAGGCGTAGACAAGAACAGCCCTCGGACACGGGGGCTTTTTCATTTCCGAGGTGAGCGTATGATGAAGAAACTCCCCCTACTCATTCTGTTGATTCTCACATTGATGCTGCCGGTGGCGGCGCAAGATGTCTTTGTCGGCTGCACCGACGAAGAACTGACGCGGCAGCAGGAAACATTCGCGCTCTATTTAACGCTGGATTTCGCCAATGATCGCGACATGGCGCTGGCCAACCTCTTTCGGCTGGGCGCGATCTATCAGTCCATGGCGCTGGATTGCGGTTATGCGCCTAACAAGGCTGAAGTAAATGTGATGCTCGAACGGGTGCTGGATTACGCCTCGCTGGACGATTTGATCCTGGCGCAATCTGCCGGCGACGATTTAGAGCAAATCCTGACTGAACTGGACGAGGTGTACGGCGATCCGCTGAGGGGACAGCTGCTCTACAATGGCTTGGAACCGGCGCTGGGCGGGTCGCCGCTGGGCTGCGCCGGCTGCCACGAGAACGAGGCAATCGCGCCTTTGACCGCGGGCACCTGGACACGGATCAACGACATTCGGCTGAAGCTGCCGCCCTTCGCCGAGTATTCGCATCGTCAGTTTTTGGTGGAGAGTATCGTGCGTCCGCTGGAATACATCACGCCGGATTACGCCGAGGTGATGCCGGAATTTTATGGCGGGCAATTGACGATTCAGCAATTGGCGGATTTAGTGGCGTATTTGGATAGCCAGGATCAGTTGCTGGAGGGCGAGTGAGCGCGACGTACTGAAGGGGATAAGGCGAATACAGCTTGAAGAAGGCGCTACTGTTTGGCGCCGCTTTCGACCTGCTGGTCGCTTTCAGCATCTTGACGACGTTTGCGTTCAGCCATTTCCTCTTCACGGAGCTGACGCCGCCATTTGAGATACTCTTCATCATTGCCCCTGAAAACCCGGATCCGATTCTTTCCTGCCATCTGAGCCGCGCGAGGGCTTCTGTGAAAACCGATGAGTTTATATAGCTGCTCAGCCGTAAGTTTGCGGGTCATAGCACTGCACCTCTACGATTCCTCAATCAACAAGGAAAACTGCCCGGTTTCTCGAGTGGCTGGGCTGCCGACCCAGCGAACGATGAACGTATACAGTCCGGGCAGAGTATACCACAGATTCCTAAACCGATGCTCTGCCATATAAGATTCTACTGTAACGGTATGTGGATACTGCAGCTCCTCCGATCTGTCAAACGTCGCCTCCCCTTGAAAAGCGTTACGCCCAAGGGGTCTCGGTATTCCACGAGAGGCACTAGCAGGTAGCCAATGTCACCTTCATCCATCAGCCACCTTGACCGAAGCTGCCAGGGTGGGTCAAGCTCGTACAAAGCTGGCAGTTCATCAACATCGGGCGCTTTGGGGACGACGAAGTCGTCCAACGGCAAGTCAAGCCATTCGGGTTCTCCGGCATCATGCGTAAAAGTGTGTTCCGTCGTTACCGTCGTCCAAAGGTGTCTCAATGTTTCCCCACAATTTAGAAGCGCGTTGAGAGCTTATCATCCCTGCCATTTTGCGTCAAGAAATCGCTCCCGCGCAGAGTTAAGCTCTGTCATGCCGAACAGCGCTATGATAAAATGCGAATGAAGGCTGCTGGGTCACAGACGCAATGGCTTTCTGACTGGCGAGCAGGGACAAGACTTGAAACACGTATGGCGCTAAGTCGGGCGGACAACTTGATGGCGAAGCTGCTACTTGTCAAGAGTGGCGGAATTGCTGTCGCCGTCGGTGATGAGCAATCGCTAAAGCGTGGCGCGGAGAATGCCTTGACGCTGTCGCTGATGTTCTCAGGCGCGCGCTGCATTTTGCAGTACGCCTTGCTGCCCTTCTTGCTGCCAATCATCGGGATCGCGTCTGAGGCGACGCTGCCGATCCTGCTGCTGATCAACGTGCTGGCGATGATATCGATCTTCTTCAGCTTGCGTCGCTTTTGGACGATCGGCTATGCGCATCGCTGGCGTTATCTGGTGGTGGCGGCCGCGGCGCTGTTCTTGCTGGCGGCATTTACGGTTTACGACATTTTGAAGCTGCAAGGGAGCTAGGTTGTCCGCAGGAATTCTAAGCACCGAAAGCACCGGGAATGCAGAGAACGCAGAGATTGGCGATTTTGGAGAAGCCGATGAATAAACTCGCAGGGGTATGCGGCGCGAATCGCGTCTTGATGGTGTTGGCGCTGTTTATCGCTAGGGCGGGAACGGCGCTGGCGCAGGATGGCGAGGCCTCTGCCTCGCACGAAGGCATGACGATGCTGGTGCTTTTTCTGGGCATCGCCGGCATCATCGGCGTCTTCGTCATTCGCTGGGGTCAGTCAACGGGCGACGAAGAAGAAAACAGCTGAGAAAAGGGGCGCGTCGGAGACCTGGATGGCAAACGAGAACTGGCAGAAGCCGAAGCATCCGAAGAAGAAGCGATCCGAGCGGCTCAAGTTCATCAGCGCGGGCTTGCTGATTTTGACCGCAGTGCTTTATCTGCTGATTTCGGGCACCTTGCAAGGTGCGCGCTACTTCATCACCGTGCGCGACCTGCTGGATGACGAGTCTTACCTGGGGAAAAAGGTGCGGATAGCGGGCGCGGTCGATGGCGAGAGCATCGACTACGACAGCGAGAAAGCGATCATCCGCTTTGAGATAGTGAATATCCCAAGCGAATACGACGACTTGGCGGCGGCGCTGCGGGAGGCGCTGCTTGATCCGGCGGCGCCGCGATTGTCCGTCATCGTGGAAGACGCGGCCATCCCCGACTTGCTGCAGCATGAGGCGCAGGCGATCCTTACCGGCGCTTTGGGGCCGGACGGGGTTTTCGCCGGGACGGAACTGCTGCTGAAGTGCCCGAGCCGCTTTGAAGAGTCAACCGCGCCCGAAGGCTTGAGTCGCATTCCGGAACATCAGTAATGCTCGCTGAAATTGGACTGGCGGCGCTGACGCTGGCATTTGCGCTGGCGCTTTATGCAATTGCCGCATCTTCCGTTGGGGAGCGCAGGAAATCCGCTCGGCTGGTCCTCAGCGGACGCAATGCCGCGCTGTTGACCTTTCCGGCGCTTCTTTTGGCGACCGGCGCGTTGGTCGGCACCCTGATGACCGAGCAGTATCAACTCACCTATGTGTATAGCGTGACTGATCCGCAGACACCGGCGATCTATCGATTCACGGCGCTTTGGGGCTCGCAGAAGGGTTCGCTGCTGCTGTGGTCGCTGCTGATGAGCGGCTTTACCTTCGCGGCCATCGCGCTCAATTGGCGCGGCGAGCGGCGGCTGATGCCCTATGCCATTGCCACGATGATGGCGACCTTGGCTTTCTTCCTCGGTTTGTCGTTGATTGTGGAAAACCCGTTTGAGCGCTGGTGGATCCTGGCTGACGCGCCTCCGGCCGAGCAAGTGGTATCGACCGCGCTTATTCCGCCCGGGGCGATCGCGCCGACCGAGGCGAATCTGCGTGCTGGGGCTGAAGGGCTGAATCCGCTGCTGCGGCATTTCGGCATGGTGATTCATCCTCCGATGCTCTATCTGGGCTTCGTCGGATTCACGATTCCCTTCGCCTTCGCGATGTCGGCACTGGCGTCGGGCGATCTGTCGACCGGCTGGATCAAGGCGACGCGGCGCTGGTCGCTGATCGCCTGGATCTGTTTGAGCATCGGGCTGATTCTGGGCGGGCGCTGGGCTTATGATGTGCTGGGCTGGGGCGGCTATTGGGGTTGGGATCCGGTGGAGAACGCCGCGTTTTTGCCCTGGCTGGTGGGCACCGCTTTCATCCACAGCGTCATGATTCAAGAAAAGCGCGGCATGCTGAAGCTGTGGAATATGCTGCTGGTGATCGCCGCGTTTTCGGCGGTGATGTTCGGCACCTTCGCCACCCGCAGCGGGGTGATCGAAAGCGTGCACAGCTTCGCCCGCAGCGAGGTCGGCTTTCCCATGCTAGCATTCTGGGCGGCGATGACATTTGTCGCGCTGGCGACGCTCTTGTGGCGCTGGCGGCGCGGTGAACTGCGAGATGAGCGTCAGTTCGCCAATTTGCTCAGTCGCGAATCGCTGTTTGTGCTGAACAACGTGGTCTTCATCGCGCTGTTTCTGGCGATTTTCTGGGGCAGCTTCGGTTTGCCCATCACCTCCGAGCTGCTGTTGGGCCGGGAAGTGACCATCGGGGCGGAGACCTTTGAGTTCTACGTCGTGCCGCTTTTCTTTGCGATGTATGTATTGATGGGCGTGGCGCCGCTATCGGCCTGGGGCGCGACCTCGGTACGTCGACTGGGCGGAGCATTGAAGGCGCCTCTCGCGCTGACCGCTTTGAGCATAGCGGCGATTGCGCTTGGCGGCACGAGCATTGCCGTGGCTGCATTTGGCTATGGCGCCCCGCTTTTCGCCGGCTACGTCGCCCTGTTTGAGGTCTATCGCGGGGCGAAGGCGCGGCGGCGGTCGCTGGGCGAAAGCTGGCCCCGGGCCGTATCGGCGCTGTTCCGGCGCAATCAACGGCGATATGGCGGCTATATCGTGCACCTCGGCGTGACCGTGATCGGCATCGGCGTCATCGCGAGTACCGTATTTCAGGCCGAGGAGCAGCATACGCTGGCGCGCGGGGAGACGATTGCCGTGCGAGATTATGCGCTGCGCTACGACGATTATATGCGGGCGCAAGCGGTTGACGGGCGCCTCATGAATATCGCGGCGGTGACCGTGTTTCGGGATGGCGGCGAGATCGCGCGGCTGCGACCGCGAATCGACGATTATCCCCAAATGCCGATGAAAATCGCCGGCGCGCACAGCACGCTGGAAAACGACTTTTACGTGCTGCTGATGGGCGGCGAGCGCGAGCGCGCGACCTTCAGAATTTATATTAATCCGCTGGTGAATCTGGTTTGGTGGGGCGGCATCCTGCTGGTGATTGGCACGCTGATTGCGGCGTATCCGAAGGTGACGCCTGCGCCCGTAGAGCGGAAGCGGGAGGTCGGGAAATGAGCCCAGCCCTCCATTCCACGATCACAGAACGCAGGGCGGTACTTCAGCGAGCAAAATATTGTCGCCGACTTCGCGTTTTGTTGGGATTTTTCGGGCGACCTGGTAGGTCGCCCCTACAGCGACTGTTCGTTCCTGCGTCCTCAACTTGGGGGCGGCTGCCTGCGTTTGTGCAATGGGCAGCGATAATCGCTTTGCTTGGCGCAGTGGCCGCAGGCGCCAGCGCGCAGGACGGGGGCGTGACGGACAATGATGTGATACGGGTGGCGGAGCGGATGTATTGCCCGGTATGCGAGAATATCCCGCTGGACGACTGCGAGACGACCGCCTGCGTCGAATGGAAGGCGGAGATTCGGGCGCAGTTGACGAGGGGACGCAGCGATCAAGAAGTGATCGACAGCTTCGTGGCGCGCTTCGGAGATAACGTAGTCGGCGTGCCGCAGGATCCGGTATTGCGCGCTTTGACCGTGCTCATGCCGCTGCTGGCGACAGCGCTGGCGATCGGTGCGGGCGTCTTCACCTTTCGGCGATTCGGCGCCCAGCCAAAACTGGGATTGCCCCCGCACCCGGCGTCCCATAAAGAAGGACGGAGAGCAAATGGAGAGAGCGCTAGCGAACTGAGCGACGAAGCCTATCGGCAGCGTCTTGAAGACGATGTGCGGGGGCGGCGCTGACGGTGTGACGATGCGGAAGCGGGATGATAGATTGGAATTCCTGCGGGACGAGGCCGCGCCTCCCCTTCGCCGCCGCTTCAGTTTGGGGTCGCTGGCGCTGTTGGTTGGCCTGCTGGCGCTGTCGCTTGCATTGGGCCTGCAGCTTTCGCGCCGGAATATGGGACGTCCGACGAGCGGGTCGGCGCCCGATTTCGCGCTGGCGCTCTTTGACGGGAGTGACTTCCGTTTGAGCGATTATCGCGGTCAAGTGGTATTGATCAATTTTTGGGCGAGCTGGTGCCCGCCCTGCCGCGATGAAGCGCCCGACTTAAATGCGCTCTATGATGATTATCGGTCGAAGGGCTTCACGGTGCTCGGGGTCAATATGCTGGAGAGTTCACGGCGGAAGGCGCTCGATTTCATCGCCGAATTTGGCATCGGCTATCCCAATGGCGAGGACATTGGCGAAAGGGTGACAAATCTGTATCGGGTTGAAGCGCCGCCGGAGAGTTTTCTCATCGATCGGCGCGGCGAGGTGCGTCGGTTCTTCATCGGCAACCTGCGTTATGACGATGCGAGCGCCGATATCGAAACGCTGTTGGCGGAAGCGTAATGAGTATCCCCGGGCTGTTGATTGCGCTGCTGATTAGCCTGGTCGCCCTTGCGGCCGTGGCGCGTCCCTTGCTGCGTCCGGCGCGTATGAGACGATCGGCAGGGAGCAGCCTGCGCCTGGAGAGCAAGCGCGTCAAGACCTACTACGAGCGCGTGCTGACCAATATCCGCGACCTGGATGAGGACTTCGCCACCGGCAAGATCGGCGAAGACGATTACCGGGAGGAGCGCGAGGTCTGGGCGCTGCGCGGGATTCGGCTGCTGCGGGCGCAGGATCAACTGGAGCGTGAGCTTAGTACATTGGCGGCTGGAGAGGACGCGGAAAGTATTGATCGGGCGATTGAAGAAGCGGTGGCTTCTTATCGCGCGGCACAGCATCCGGCACCAGGCACAGGGGAGGACGCTTGAGCAAGAGTCCCTTCGCCATCGCCCTCGCGACATTCGCAGTCCTGTTGGCGAGCTGCAGCGGATTGGGCGGTGAACCGGCAATCGTCGCTACCGTGCCGCCTCGGGTGAACAGCGAAAGCGCGATACCGGCCGACGACGCTCCCCAACCGAAGCGGCAAAATGGCGGGCGAATCTTCGCCGAGCGCTGCGTCGAATGTCATGGCCTCAGTGGCGACGGACGCGGCGAGTTGGTGCTGGCCGGCAGCGTTGAGCAGCCGCTGGACATGACCGACCGCGCGCAGGTGATGGCAAAATCGCCTCTGGAGTGGTTTCAGATTATCACGAAGGGCAATATCGCCAAGTTGATGCCGCCTTGGGAGAACGCGCTAAGCGAAGCGGAACGCTGGGATGTGGCGCTCTACAGCTATACGCTTGCTTACGACGACGCGCTGCTGGAGGCGGGACGGCGCGTCTGGCGCGAACGCTGCGGCGGTTGCGATTTGCCCACTGTGATTCCGCCAGTTTTCAGCGACGTGGAGTACGCCGCGAGACTGAATCGCGACTTGTTTGGCTCGGCGCTGACGGATGCCGAAGCGGCCGCGGCGACCGCCTATGCGCGCTGGAACTCGCTGGCGGCGGGGGACAAGGCTGCGGCGCGTTTGCCGCTTGGCGAGATCAGCGGGCGGGTGCTGCATGGCACGGCGGGAGGCCGGCTGCCGGCGGATACGGTGGTGCAGCTTCGCTATGGCAATGCCGATGTCGGCTTCAGCATGGACCAGACGACCGCGGAGGCCGATGGCGGATTCGATTTCCAGGATATTCCAGTTTCAGGCGACCTGGATTATGCGCTGGGCGCGGAGTATAAAGGGCGGCTTTTCAGTCGGCGCTTTTTCCCGCTGGAGGACGCTGAGCCGTCCATAACGATTTACGATTCGACGAACGATCCCCTGGCGATCAGCGTCGCGCGCATCTTGATATCCATCGAGCCGGTCACGCTCGAGGGCTTGGGCGCCGGGCTCTACATCTCTCAGGTCCTCACCTATCGCAACGATTCCGATCGCGTCTATACGAGCGGACGGGGCTTCGAAGATGGCCGGGAAGCGTCGCTGCTGATTCAGTTTCCTCAGGGCGCGCGCCTGCTAAGCGGCGATGCAAATGGACGCTATGTCGTGATCGAAGATGTGGAGCGGCTGCCCGACTCGGCAATTGACACGCTGCCGGTGATGCCCGGCGAGGTTCACAATGCTCTGCTGGAATACTGGATGCCCTTTGCAGGCGACGGCGCGCGTTTCGAGCAGGAACTCAATAATCTCATAAGCGCTGAAGTGATAGTGACCGTGACTGAGGAACTGCGGCTGGAAAGCGATTGGCTGCGCCTAAAGCCCGACGCCATGGCGGGCGACGGCTTTAAGCAGTACAGCGCGGATCTGACGATAGACAATGATCCGCGGATCAGCTTCGGCATCAGCGGTCAGCCCTTTGCAACAAGCAGCGAAGACCGCCTTGTCATCACCAGTGAAGCGCTGCCCGTTCTTCTGCTCGGCGCAGTTGCCCTGGCCGGTGCGCTCCTGGGCGGCATTGGCTTGATGAGGCGGCGCAAAGGCGACAGCGTGAAGGAAATTGATCAGTTGCTTGGCGAGCTGGCGCGGCTGGAGGCGGATCACGACCAGGGGCGGATCAACCATGACCTTTATCACCACCGGCTGCGCGAATTAAAGGCGAAGCTGGCGCAACTGATGGAGCGGTCCGATGCGTGATCAGGGCGCGATCATTGAAGCGGAGAACCTGAGCAAAGCTTATGGCAGCCTGCCCGTGCTGCGCGGTCTCAACTTCCGCGTGCGGCGGGGCGAATTTGTGGCGCTGCTCGGCGCAAACGGCAGCGGCAAATCGACGCTGCTGCGCCTGTTGAGCGGCTTGAGCAAACCGACGGCGGGCGCGGTCCGCGTTGGCGGCTGGGAGATGCCGAGCGAGGCGATGGCGGTGCGGGCGCAAATTGGCCTGGTGGCGCATCAGCCGCTGCTATACGAAAACCTGACGGCGCGCGAGAACCTCGACTTTTTCGGCGCGCTCTATGGCGTCGGGCGCGAGGAACGCGAACGGCGCATTACGGATCTGCTACGGACCGTCGGCTTGCGCAAGCGGGCGAACAGCCTGGTCCGCACCTTTTCCCGCGGGATGAAGCAGCGTTTGAGCATTGCGCGCGCCAGCTTGCATCAGCCCGATGTCCTGCTGCTGGACGAGCCCTACAGCGGGCTGGACCAAGCGGCGATCGAGCGGCTGGATGAAATGCTGTCCGCTTGGCTGGACACGGGGCGCACCATCATCATGAGCACGCACCAATTGGAGCGCGCGCCGCGGTCTGTTGGACGGGCGCTGGTGCTATCGCATGGTGAAATCACCTTTGACGACGCCGTCGGCAAGCGCGATATGAGCGAAATATACCGCTCCGCCAGCGCATGAAAACGCCTTTCATCAGCACTGTATACGCGATCATCGGCAAGGATCTGCGCGCGGAGATTCGGGCGCGGGAGCTCGTCAGCGTGATGGCGCTGTTCGCGCTTTTGAGCATATTGGTCTTCAGCTTCGCGCTGGAGCTGGACCGGGAAGCACGGGAAGAGGCGGTCAGCGGCGTACTTTGGGTGACGCTGATATTCTCCAGCCTGCTGGGCTTCAACCGCAGCATGGCGCAAGAGCGCGATCAAGGCAATCTGGACGCGCTGCTGCTGGCGCCAGTCTCGCGCGCGGCGATATTCGTCGGCAAGCTGCTGGGCAATTTCATCTTCACCTTGATTGTCGCGCTGGCGATGCTGCCGCTGATGACGGCGCTTTATGGATTGGCGCTGTTGGATGGCTGGATCATCGCGACGACGGCGCTGGGCACATTCGGCTTGGCCACCATTGGGACGCTGCTGGCGACGATGACCGTGCAGACGCGAGCGCGAGAGGCGCTGCTGCCGATTGCGATGCTGCCGATTACGCTGCCGTTTTTGCTGACGGCTGTGCGCGCGACCAAGGGCATATTGAGCGGCGCGCCGGCATCTGAATGGCAGGGCGCGCTGGGCATGCTGGCCGCGATCGCCGTGATCTATTTGGTTCTGTGTCTGCTGCTATACGAATACGTTCTGGAAGAATGAAAACTTTGCGCGGGAATGCAGTTGATTCTTCTCGTATAAAACCTATAAATTTCGTGGCTAACTTGGTAGACTTTTATAGTTTTGACAAGCAAATGGAGGTGATAGTGGGGGAAAAGACGAAATCATTGCCGTTGAATCTCAGGATCGAATCAAGCCCGGCGCCGCGATTGCTGCGCGCATTGACGCTTGTCACGGTATTGGGGTTCGCGGGAACGCTGGCGCTGGGACTGAAAGTCGCCGGCACCGACATCCAGCAGGGTGAAATCCAGCGCATCTTTTATATCCACATGCCCTCGTTTTTCGGCGCCTTCACCGCCTTCGGCCTCACGGTCGTCGGCGGCGTCATTTATTTGGCGCGGAAGAGCGAGAGATGGGACCGGATCGCGCTGGCGGGCGTCGAAGTGGGCTTGGCATTTTCGCTGATCAACCTGTTGACAGGCTCGATTTGGGCGCGGCCGATCTGGAACACCTGGTGGACCTGGGATCCGCGATTGACATCGGCCGCCATCATGTGCCTGACTTACGCCGCTTACCTGATGCTGCGCGCCGGCATTGACGATCCGGGCAAGCGCCGCGCTTTCATGTCGGTATACGGCATTCTCGCCTTCGTGACCGTCTTGATCACGCTCTTCATCATCCGCATCGTGCCGGAGACCATTCATCCGGTGATAGTCGGCGCCAGCCCGCAGAATGCCCAGGGCGGCTTTGAAGCGACGAGCGGGGTGGTGATCGCCCTCGTGCCCAGCTTGCTGCTCTGGTTGACGCTGATGCCGATCACGATCATGTGGCATCGCGTCCGGCTGGAAGAGCGCATTGAGGCGCTGAATCACTTAAAGCTGCAAGCGCTGAGCGAGTAGATGATGATGAAATTCACAATCACATTGGCAATGATCTTGTTGGCGCTGCTCAGCTACGGCGCTGCCCAGGCGGAAGACATCGACGAGGAATCTGCAGCCTATTTTCAGTCGCGGGCATTCAACGTGCCGATCCTCGAGGGTTGGGAAGATCAGAGCGGCGACGACTACGCGCAGTTCCACCTGGCGGAGGCGGAGGCGACCATACGCACGGCGATCGTGCCCAGGGATGACATCATCGCCGCGGTCGGCGCGGAGTTGAGCGACGCATTTGGCATCAATGTTGGGCAGCCGAATTACCAGGACAAAGTGAATCTGGCCGATGGCACTTGGAGCGTCCTGGTTTACGACTACGATGAAGACACGACGGCTTCTGTGATGGCGCGGCTGGCTGGTGCGGGCGCGGCAGTCATCAGCTTAGTGGAAAGGGATCCGGCTGCGCGGACCGCCTTGTTGACGCTGGCGCGGACGGACAATTCGCAGGAGGATGCGGCGACGGAAATCGCCCTTGCGATCGACGCTATGGCGGAAAAGGCGCCGAGCGTACTGGCTCAGGCGGAGCGCGCCATGCTGCCGAGCGGCGAATGGGTCATATACGCGGGCGAAGGCTTGACGGCGATGGGCCTGGTCTTCGGGAATGACAGTTATATCGCGCTGCGGGAAGGCGCGCCGGGCGACTTGACGGCGCTAGCGGACGCTTACAATCGGACGCTGCTCGGATTCTTCATCACGCCGGACAACTCGCAATATCTGGCGCTGGGTCTGGCGGTCGTGTTCGTGATATTGGGAACGCTGGCGGGCAGCTTGTTTTGGCGCGAGCGCGGCATTCGGAAGGATCTGGCGCTGCTGGAGGCGCTGGCGGGGGAGGAAGGTTGACCCCATTTTCGCCAGCAAAAGGGCGACCCGATGGGTAGCGTAGACACTAACCGCCGCTCGCCCCTACAAGGCTTGTCTTAATGCGGGCGACACACAGAGTCGCCCCTACAAATTTACGCACCTTACCGTGAAACCATTACGACTGTCGGGCGTATAGTGAGATGATGACGCCGAACTATTGAGGAGCGACGCGATGAGCGAAGAGATGAATCCGGCGCCGGAGGAACCGCTCGGCGAAGAGGGGCAGACGCCGCTGGAACAATTCATATTTCATCAGCGCCGGGGCTTGGAAGAATTTGGCAAGGCGATGGAGTCGCTGTTGCCGCCTCGCTTCAAAGAACATACGCAAGCGGCCGGAGTTGAATTCGCGACTGGCTTCCGCGTGCTGATCGACGCCGCTATCGACGAGATCAAGAAAGCCAGCGAGATGGAAGATCACGATGCGCAGGGCGAGGCCGAGCATGAGGCGCAGGCGCGCGCCAATCTGTCGGCTGACGAAGAAGAAGAGAGTGAAGGCGCCGGCAGCAAGGGCGGCAAGATCCGGGTCGAGCTGGACGACTGACTTCGCAAGCAGCGGATCGAGCGTCGCTGTGCCCTTTCCACCGAGGGTATCGAGATTTCTTAAGTTCACCGAGATTTTTTCACCACAGAGGAAACGAGGAAACACAGAGAGGGCGACACGAGCGTCGCCCCTACATACCTTGACAGGGCCGGCAGTTCTATGACGCTTGCTCCTCGAAGCGGATGTTGAGGAATTTCTCTTCGAATTTGGCGCTGGTGATTTCCAGGTGCTGCAGTTCGTCTGGCAGGACGATATTGCGGCGATAGGGACCGACGCTGAGGGTGATTTCCTCGCGCGATCGGTAGAGATCTAGCTGCTCCTTCTGGGCGAAACCGATGGGCACGCGCAGCATCCAGCTGGAAGCGCCATCGAGTTGTTCGAGCTTGTGCACGACGCCGTCAAACAGGCGCTCGGCCGGGTTTCGCTCGCCGTAGAGTTCATCGGCCAGGCGGCGCAGCATCTCGAGCCCGCCCATTTCTTCGCCGAAGAGCGGCGCCTTCAGCAGCGGCAAGCTGCCAAATGCTTCGCGAACGAAGTCGATGTTTTCGGCTTGGCGCTCTTTCCAGCGCTTGAAGAAGGGATCAGTGATTTCATCGGGGAAGATGCGGTTGACGAGGATGGCGTCGGTGGCGTAGTCGTAGAGATTGAGATAGGTGTAGGTGCGCTGGGTTTCGCGGATGACCATGCGCTCCGGGTTGACGACCAGGCGAATGCTGGCGTGTTCGGGGTCGGTTAGCAATTCGCGCACGCCATCGAGAGTATCGAAGAGCAGCTGCACCTGATCCCAGGCGTTTTCGGCGATATCGATGCCAATGTCGTTTTTCTTCCCGCGGGTGAAGAGCTTCTGCACCGGACGAATGACGCTGTCCAGGCCGCGGGCGATGCGCATCAGGCGCTCGACCCACCAGCGCGTCACATCGGGCAGGCTGAGCAGGCGGATAGTCTCGGCGGTGGGCGCGGCGTCGACGATGAGCACATCATATTCGCCAGCTTGAAAGTATTCGCTTATCCAGAGCAGCTGGGCGCCCTCTTCCAAGCCGGGGATGATGGTCACCTCGGAGGCGTTGACCTTGGCGATGCCTTCCCGATTGAAGAAGGCGCCGAGGTATTCCTGGATCTTGCCCCAGTATTTCTGCATGGAGTAACGGGTATCGAGCTCTTGCGCCCAGAGGTTCTCGGCGATTTGCATCGCTTCGGGACCGACCTCGACATCGAGGGCGTCGCCCAGGCTGTGCGCCGTATCGGTGCTGACGACGATCGTCTTCAAGCCAAGCTCGGCGCAGCGAAGGGCGGTCGCCGCCGATATGCTCGTTTTGCCAACCCCACCCTTGCCCGTATGCACAATCACGCGCATGGATTCACCTCGAATTGTTGTCTTGTCGTGAAGAATGCTGTGGATGATTTCGAATCACATAACAGTATACGCAAGACCGCGGCAAAAGGTGCGTTGGAATAGCCGGGATGCGGGCTCGAAACATGAACATAAGGGCTTGACAATCTTAGAACAAACAATCTAAGATCGGTGCAATGAACAGATATTCGCTTGATAAAGGAGAAACCATGATGCGTCCAATAGTACATGTCGAGATTGCATCGGCCGATAATGACGCGCAGAAGGCATTTTACGGGTCGCTGCTGGGTTGGCAGCCAACAGACGTACCAATGAGTCCTGACTTCACGTACACCATGTTCGACCTCGGAAACAACTTGGCCGTGGCCCTTTCGCCGGTGGGCGATGGAGTTAAGCCGGGCGATGTCATCTTGTATTTCCACAGTGACGATCTCGATGCAGATATGGCGCGGGTGGCGGAACTCGGCGGGAAGGTAATTCTGCCGCGGCAGGAGGTGCCGGGTTTTGGCGCGCTGGGCATGTTTCTGGATCCGACCGGGAATCGGGTGGCGTTCTGGCAGAGCGTGGATCCGGGGCAGGCGTAAACGAAGCAGATTGATTACGTTGGGCGACCCAAGGGGCGCCCCTACATTTTCGGTTAATACGAGTTAAGTGGATATGGCCGAGTTTCCGCTGCTGAAGGACATGATTGACAGGCAGTTGGCTGAGCAGATAGCTGATCGCATTGCGGTCGTTCATCCTGCGTTTGACCGCGATGGTTTCGTGACGGCAGTGATGGCCGAGTTGGAAGGTCTGGAGCTCAAGCAGCGTTTCGCCTGGATCGCCGATAAATTGCGCGCATTCTTGCCGGCACATTATCCGACGGCGCTGGGAGTGCTTTTGCAGATTCTTGATGAGGACGGTGGTCTGTTCGAGCCGATTGAAGACGCTGGATTTCGCCTGCTGCCGATACCGACTTTCGTCTATCGTCATGGGCTCGACCACCCCGAAGCTTCGCTAGACGCGATGTACGTGATTACGCGCTATACATCCTGCGAAGGCGCGATTCGTCCATACATCATCCATCATTCGCGGGCGACGCTGGCGCGACTGCACCAATGGGCGCTGGATGAGAACGAACACGTGCGGCGCCTGGTCAGCGAAGGCAGCCGGCCCCGTTTGCCCTGGTGGCCGCAGCTTACAGACCTCATCGCCGATCCGACGCCGAGCCTGGCGCTGTTGGAGCAACTGAAAGACGACCCATCGCTGTACGTGCGGCGCTCTGCCGCGAATCACTTGAACGACATCGGCAAGGATCATCCGGAGCTGCTGTTGGCGCGGATGGAAGCCTGGGCGATTGGCGCGAGCGAAGAGCGACGCTGGCTGATCAATCATGCGCTGCGGACCTTGGTGAAGCGCGGCGATCAACGGGCGCTGGCGATCCTGGGATATGGGCCGGCGTCGGTCGAGTTAAGCGAGCTATGGCTTGAGCCGGAGGTTCTGCAATTTGGCAATGAACTCGAGTTTGGCTTCTCGCTGCGCAACACTGGCGATGGGCCGCAGAACCTGATGATCGACTTCCTGGCCCACTTCGTCAAAGCGAATGGGTCAACGGCGCCAAAAGTGTTCAAGCTGAAGAAGATGCGATTGCCAGCCGGCGAGACCGCTGCCATTCGCAAGCGCCACCCCGTCCGTCCGATTTCGACGCGCAGGTATTATCCTGGCCGGCAGCGTCTGGAGATCCAGGTGAATGGGCGCGTGCTGGGCGGCGCAGACTTTGAATTAGTGATGGATTAGCGGCTGCAAAGCCTCTCCCCGAAGCATCAGCTGAGGACGGCAAAGTTTTTTCGAGAAAGATTTCGTCGAATATCTTGTACTGTGCTGGGCTTTTCGGGCGACCTAATAGGTCGCCCCTACAATTTTCGCCACGAGAGATGCATTAGACGTCTAACGCGGCACCCACTTGTACGCTTGAATCAAACCTGTCCTGTCCACAGATCGCGATGGGAAGGAGCGCGATTTCATTGCGAACAGCCTCTTGATTGGAATATCGACTTGATTACAGGCTAGAATAGCTCCACGACCAAATTAAGATGGAGCTACCAGCCATGCCCGCCCCACCTTCGGATTTATTCACAGCGATTCCCCTTGACAAAGCATATAACTGTGACCGCGCGACGCTGGATGAGCGGCTGAAGCTGCGCGAGGACGATGCCTTTGGCGATCAATCTTACCGCGGCATTCCCTTTTCTTTTGGTCAGGCGAGTCAGGCAAACGGGATTCTGTTGGATGGCGGCGAGGTCCGGCTTGCGACCGGCGGGCTCAAAGCGAGCTATCTGGTATTCGCTCATATTGTCGAGGACAGGCTTCCGGAATTGCCGGATGATTTGGCGGCGATCGATGCGATTCAGCCTTGGGAACGGGCGATAGCGGCCAACGACCTGGGCGATCTGGTGGCGGAATACGCGCTGCACTTTGAAGATGGCGCGACCGCAACGATAGTGATACGGCGGCGATTCGCCATACAGCAGCCGCGCGTCTACTGGGGCGCGAGCGCCTTCGAAGCCGTACCGCATACGCAGGACGAGGTCGTGCGCAGCGCGTCGGAGAATATCGATTTGGGACAGTTGCCAGCGGATACCTATGGACGGGGCGAGACGCGTCATGGCAGCGGGCGGGACGCCGCGGCGGAACATATTTGGCTGTATGCCCTGCCCAACCCGGAGCCAAGCAAGACGATCAGCGAGATTCGGCTGGTGGGCAAAGGCGAGCGCGCCCTGGTCTACGGCATCAGCGCGACGCAAGTTGAAGCGCATCCGCTGCGCGCCTGGACGCGGCGCAAGCTGGCGCTGACGCTGACGGAAGGCATCAAATTCAACGCGATCGGCGAGCTGGATGGCGTCGACATCGACCTGGGCACGGTGATTTCGGCGCGGGCGCAGTTGGACTATGACCGCGACGAGTGGTTTGGACCGGCGACGAATGCGCAGCCGGAGCGCTCGGACCAAGCGGCGATCATCGAATACGCGGCGCATCCGCAGGCGAAACTGTATTTGCAGGCTGAAGACGGTGAATGGCTGGCCAGCGAACTCGGTCAGTCAGATGGCTGGTCGGTATGGACCTATGAAGCGCGGCAACTGGTGCGCGTCAAAGTAGTGGATGAAAGCGGGCGCGAGGTGGCTGTGCGAATCCATTTTCACGGCGAACACGGCGAGTATCTGCCGCCGCGGGGCAATCACCGGCGGGTCAATGGCTATTGGTTCGAGGACAATTATGGCGAGTTCGTCAACAGTTTGAATCAATACGCCTATATCCCCGGTCATTGCGAAGTGGAGCTGCCTCTGGGCGAGGTCTTCGTCGAGATCAGTCGCGGATACGAGATGAAACCGATCCGGACCAGCTTCGAGGTGACGGCGGAGACGGAGGAAATCAGCTTCACATTGGAAAAGCTGCTCGATTGGGGCGAGCGCGGCTGGGTCTCGGCCGATACGCATGTGCATTTTCTGAGCCCGCAAACGGCGCTGCTAGAGGGCGCGGCTGAGGGAGTCAATGTCGTCAACTTATTGGCGAGCCAATGGGGCGAGATGTTCAGCAACGTGAGCGATTTCGATGGGCGGACGACCCTGGGCGCGAAGGATTTCGGCGGCGATGGCGAGTTTCTGGTTCGGGTCGGCACGGAGAATCGCATGCAGGTGCTTGGGCATATTTCGCTGCTTGGGTATTCGGGCGCAATGATTCATCCCCTATGCAGCGGCGGACCATCGGAGTCGGCGATTGGCGATGCGCTGGAAGTGAGCATGGCCGAGTGGGCGGAGCGCTGCATCGAGCAGAATGGCTTGGTGGTGCTGCCGCACGCGCCCAACCCGCAGGCGGAGCGCGCCGCCGATATCGTGCTCGGTTTGGTGCACGCGATTGAGATGATGAGCTTCAACCCATTTGATACGCAGATCACGCCTTATGGTCTGCTGGATTGGTATCGCTATCTCAATCTGGGTTATCAGATTCCGGTGGTCGGCGGGTCGGACAAGATGAGCGCGGCGTCGCTGCTGGGCGGAATCCGCACCTACGCCCATCTCGGCGAGCGCGATTTCAGCTACGAGAACTGGATGGCGGCCGTCAAATCCGGCAATACTTTCGTTACCGTGGGTCCGCTCTTGGAGTTGACTGTCGAGGGCTTGTCGCCGGGCGGCCGGCTGGATGTCCCTGCTGGTGGAGGCACGCTGGATGTTTCCTGGCGGGTGGCATCGGCGGCGCTGCCGCTAGAATCAGTCGAGGTGGTGGTCGGCGGACTTGCGGCCGAGGCGCAATCGGTCGACGGGGCGCTTGCGGCTTCCGGCAGCTGCGCGGTCGCCGTCAGCGAGTCGACCTGGATCGCCTTGCGCGTGCGCGGCAGCCACCGGGGACGCTCGGGCGAGATCGCGGCGCACAGCAGCGCCGTGCAAGTGCGGGTCGCTGGCGCGCGTCCCTTCAAGCGGGAAGACGCCATTGCGGTGCTGGAGCAGATCGAAGGGGCCATCGCCTACGTGGATACGCTGGCGCCGAAGCCCGCGGCGCGGCAGTACAAGAAGATCCGGGCGGCGATCGAAGCGGCGCATAATCGGCTGCATCAGTTGATGCATCGGCTGGGGATTTACCATAAGCACAATCCGCTGCATGATCATGGGGAGCATTGATTTTTTCACCACAGTTCTTCGCGTGACAATACTTGGCAATCACAAAATAACGAACCTCATTCAATTCGAATGCTGTAGGGGCGACCCATTGGGTTGCCCACCATGTTTAGATCCGCTCCCGATCTTGCACAGCGAGCGCAGCATCCTTCTGTGAACACAACTGCCTCAGTCAACGTACAAGTCGTCAGTAGTCCAGTGCGCGGGATTTTCCAAGATATATTTTCGTATTTCATTCAGCTTGGTTTCATTGCGGAGATGATGTGTTCGTAGTAGTTTCGTTGCCAAATTGGCGGCCTTGGGGGATCTGGCAGCGCCCGGCTCTGTTTGGTCACAGCCAATTTGAACTGGCCAATAGTGGCACCAAGAGAACCAGAAGGCAACGTAGTTGTGGTTACGCCTTAATCACGGGATCTGTTTGAGCGCTTTTGCTCAGAATCAATCGCGCCGATCCGAATTATGCCGTGAAGATGATTCGGCATCACTACGAATTCATCAAGCCCAGTATTAGCCCGTGAAACCGGAATCTGAAGCCAGAAATCCTGAACAAGTTTTCCCAATTCATTGAGAATCAATGCGCCACCGCGAAATGCTCCGAACAGGCGAGCCTTTTGAAATGTACAAATGGTCACAAAGTACACGCCGGCCTGTGTGTAATCGTAGTCGCGTAGACGAACAGAGCGGCGATTGAAGAATGAGCGATTTGACTTTTGCATTTGGGGGATTGCCGTATCAGAGAGGGCGACCCATTGGGTCTCCCCTACAATTCGCACTGACGTGAGGATTGATGACAAGTCAGCGCATTCTTCGTCGTACTATGTCTGATTATCGGTGGTGGGCTCGACGATGACGTTGACGTATTCGAAATTCTGCTTGTTTTGGGGCTGGTCGTTGGCGGCGTGGTTGACCTCGATCAGGGTGACTTCCGTCCCCAGGCTCTCCAGGACGTATTTGGTGTGCCACTCGCCGGATTGCTGCACGTTGCGCAAGTAGAGCAGCCGTACCTTGGGATCCATTAGCCGGAGCTTGAATTTGGCGCGCCATAGTCGCATGCCGCTGAGGTCGTCGAGCAGCGCGCGGCGCTCCCCTTCGTTGAGATAAGCCATTGCCATCCTCGTTAGCCGATCATTGCGAAATCTGGGATAATTGTAGCGGTCTAAAGGCGGCTTCACAACGGGATATGCCATGCAAACTTTATCCGTTTCCCAAATCACGGGATACATTCATGAACTCTTCGACGCCGACAGCGTCCTGGCCGATGTCTGGGTGCAGGGCGAAGTCTCGAACCTGACCATTGCGCGTTCCGGTCACTGGTATTTCACCATCAAAGACACCGATGCGCAATTGCGCTGCGTGATGTTTCGCGGGGCGGCGCGGCGGGTGCGGATTGATGTTCAAGCGGGGGACGAGATCCTGGTGCACGGGCGGGTCAGCGTCTATGAAGCCCGCGGCGAATACCAGCTATACGCCGATATGATTGAGGCGGTCGGCGGCTTGGGCGATTTGCATCGGCAATTTGAGGCGCTGAAGGCGAAGCTGGATGGGGAAGGCTTGTTTGACCCGGCGCGGAAACAGCCGATCCCGCCCTTCCCCGCCCGGCTCGGCATCGTCAGTTCCCCGACCGCAGCCGCCTGGCATGATATACAGAATGTACTGCGCCGGCGCTTCCCGCTTGTCGAAGTCGTCTTGAGCCCGACGCTGGTGCAAGGTTCGGAAGCGCCTCGGCAAATCGTCGCCGCGCTGGAACGGCTCAACCAGCGCGCGGACATCGACGCCATCATCATCGCGCGCGGCGGCGGCTCGCTGGAGGATCTGTGGTGCTTCAACGACGAAGGCGTGGCGCGGGCGGTGGCGGACAGCCGCATTCCCGTGATCAGCGGCGTGGGACATGAGATAGACTTTACGATTGTGGATTTCGTCGCTGACCTGCGGGCGCCGACGCCATCAGCCGCGGCCGAATTGGCGACGCCGAATCGCGATGATCTGCTCTTGGATCTGGACCGGCTGCGGGCGGGGCTGGCGAGCCTCTTTGGCGCGTCGCTGGCGCAAAATGCGCGCGACCTTGAGCGGCTGCAGAGCGGTCTGCGATTCGTCACGCCGGGCAAGATGATAGCTGCGGCGAGGCGCGATGTGGCCGAGGGGCGGCTGCGGCTGGAGCGGGCGGGGACCTTGAAGCTGGAGCGGCTGCGCGACCGCTTGGCGAGCGTGGCAAAGGCGCTGGAGCGCGCCAGCCCCGAGCATATTCTGGCGCGGGGGTATGCGCTGATCATTGATGAAAGCGGCGGGCTCATCCGCCGGGCGGCGCAGGTCAGCAAGAATCAGCGATTGAACGTACAATTATCCAAAGACCGGATCAGAGTCAGGGTTGACGACTGATGGATGACATCGCGGATCTAAGCTATGAACAGGCTTACGACGAGCTCGAAGCGCTGGTGGCGCGGATGGAAAGCGGCGAGCTGCCACTGGAAAAATCGGTGGCGCTGTATGAGCGGGGACAGAAGCTCTCCGCCCATTGCCAGGCGCTGCTGGAAGCTGCCGAACTGAAGATCAAGCTGGTGGACGAAGCGGATCCCGCGGATTAGGCGGCGCGTCACCTGGATAGCGCGAAGCATGATTGATTACAGCCGGCTGCCGTCGGCGGCGGAGAAGAATATCTCGGTGCGGGTCAAAGGCGCGGCCGAGCGGGCGCTGCGGCGCGGGCATCCCTGGGTGTTTGAGGATGCCATCCTCCGGCAGAGCCACTTGGGCAACGCCGGCGATTTGGCCGTCATCTACGATCGGGAAAAAAACAGCTTTCTGGCGGTCGGATTGTACGATCCGCTGTCGCCGATTCGCATCAAAGTCCTGCAAGCGCTGGAGCCGCTGCGCATTGATCGGGCATTCTTCGCCGAGAAATTGAAGGCGGCGCAGGCGAAAAGGGGCGCGCTAATCAGCGAAGGCACCACCGGCTATCGGCTGGTTTATGGCGAGAGCGATGGCTTCCCGGCGCTGATCATCGACCGCTATGGCGATACGCTCGCGCTAAAACTTTATACGACTGCCTGGCTGCCGCATCTGGAAGCGCTGTCGGGGGCGCTGGAAGACGCAGTCGTCTTTGACAATCTGGTCTTGCGCTTGAGCCGCGCGCTGCAATCGGATCGGCTGAATATCGCCAAACTCTACGGCTTGCAAGATGGGCAGCATTTGCTAGGCGACGGCGCCGATGAGCCGGTGCAGTTTGTGGAGAACGGCTTGCTGTTTCAGGCTGACGTGCGGAAGGGGCACAAGACCGGCTTCTTCTTTGATCAGCGGGATAATCGGCAGAAGGCGCGCAAGCTGGCGCAGGGGCGGCGCGTGCTCGATGTCTTCTCGTATACCGGCGGCTTTTCGGTATATGCGCTGGCCGGCGGCGCGCGGACGATCACGGCGCTGGACGCGAGCGAACCGGCGCTAGAGACGCTCAAGCTCAATGTCGAAAGCAACGGATTCGATGCCCAGCTGATTGATGTGATGGCGGGCGATGCCTTCGCCAGCTTGCTGCAGTTGATCCAGGCGCGGCGCAAATTCAATATGGTAATCGTCGATCCGCCCGCATTCGCCAATAGCCGCGCCAGCATGCGCAATGCGGTAATGGCGTATCGGCGGCTGGTGGAGATGGCGCTGCGGCTGCTGGCGAACGATGGCATATTGATGATGGCCTCCTGCTCAAGCCGAATCAATGCCGAGATGTTCTTCCCATTGGTGGAGCGGTCGGCGAGGGTGGCCGGCTTCAATTTGGAGGTGATCGAGAAGACCGGTCACGCGCTGGATCATCCGGTGGGCTTCCCCGAGGCGGAATATCTGAAGGCTCTGTTCGCGCGGGTGAGGAAGTCCTAAGGCGAACATAGCAATCATTTACCAACGAGGACACCGAGTTTTATTGAGGGCACAGAGATCGTTTCAAGTCTTGTGCGCATCGACGGGCGACCCAAGGGTCGCCCCTACATTTTACAACCAGCGCTACTGCGAGTCGCGGCGCATGAGGCTGAAGCTCTGTCCAGTGGGACCGGTCAGCGGCTGGGTCGCCAGGAAGAGCGCCAGCGGCAGGACGTCTTCAGGCCTCTTGAACCACTCCGCGCCGAATGCGGTCTCGTCCGAACGATTGACCTCCGCCGTGATCGCCGTCTGCACCAGACCCGGAATCAATTCATTGACGCAGACGTTGTAGGGGCGCAACTCGGCGGCCAGCGCGCGGACGAACATCCAGGCGCCGGCTTTGGAAGCGCCGTAAGCCGAGTGCGCTGTATCGACGACGCGGTGGCCCACGCCGGACCCGACCACGATGATATGCCCGCCCTTCCCTTTCAAGTCGGGGATGGCGAATTTGCAGCTGTAATAGACGCCGAGGAGATTGACGCGCAGAGTCAATTCCCAGTCGGCGATGTCGCTTTCTTCGACCGAGGCGCGAGAAAAGTTGCCGCCGGCGTTGGCAACCACGATATCGACCGGTCCGAATTGGGCGCGGGTATCGGCGTAAAGGCGCTCTACAGCGGCCGCGTCGCCCACATCGCAGCGGACGGCGATGGCGTCGCCGTCGATGTCGCGAATCTCGCGGACGGTTTCCATGATTTGCGACTGGCTGCGGGCGGCGCAGACGACTTTAGCGCCCTGCTCGGCGAATCCGATGGCGATGGCGCGTCCGATGCCGCGGCCGGCGCCGGTGATAACCGCGACTTTGCCTGCGAGTTGGTTGGTCATGGTGCGTCCTTTCTCTACAATCTGTTGGCCGAGCGGGCGACCCAATGGCTCGCCCCTACAATTCCTATATTGCGGGCGGGCGACCCAATGGCTCACCCCTACAATTCCTATTTTGCGGGCGGGCGACCCGATGGCTCGCCCCTACAATTCCTATTTTGCAGGCGGGCGACCCGATGGCTCGCCCCTACAATTCCTATTTTGCGGGCGGGCGAGAAACACGGGATCTGTCCTTTATGGCTGTAGTCGACGGACAAAGGGTTCAAGCAAGGGGCGCACCTCGCTGATGTTGAACAGGTAACCGCCGCCGAAGAACAACAGGCCGGACAGCGCGCAGCCGCTGAGCGCCAGCATTAAGCCACCTGCGGGCATTGCCTGCATCAACAGGCCGAGCAGGACCGCCATCAGGAGCGACAGCAGCAAACTGCCGCCCGCGCTGGAGAGAATTGCGCGGTCGTGGATGTCAGGCGTCGAACCGAGCTTTCCCAGCCGGCGGCGGATCAGCCACCAGAGCGCCAGCGCTTCAACTATCGTGGTCAGCGCATTGGCGAGCGCCAACCCGGCGAAAGCGCCGCGAGCAAGGCTCTCCGGATCACCGATGATTTGGATGAAGATGAGATTCAGCGCGAGATTGCTGAGCATGGCGAGGGCGCCGGCGATGGCGGGCGTGCGACTGTCTTCGAGGGCGTAGAAGGCGCGCGAAAGCACCTCAAGCAGGGCAAAGCCGGCAATGCCGATGGCGTAGAAACCCATCGCCCAAGCGACCGCCCCCGTGCTATCGCTGGTCCATTCGCCGCGCTGCAGCACGCTGATCAGCGGCTCGCCAAGGACGATCAGCAGTGTCGACGCGGGAAAGGACAGACAGAGCACGTTGCGCATGGCACTGGAGAGCCGGTCCTTGAAGCCGTCATAATCGCCCTCAGCCTGGAGCGCGGCCAGGGTGGGAAAGACGGCCGAGCCCTGGCTCTGAGCGATGATGCCGAGCACGAAGAAGGTCAGCATGAAAGCGTAACGGATGGCGCCGACGCTGCCGGCGACCATGGTGTTCGCCAGTATGATATTGACGTGGAAGTTGATCTGTACGACGGCGAGAGCGAAAACACGCGGTCCCATCAGGCGCAGGACATCGAGCAAGCCCGGGACGCGCGGCGAAAACAGGGGGCGCAAGCGCGTCGGCAGCTTGACGACGCCGGGCAGCTGGACCAGCAAATGCAGCAGCGCGCTCAAGACTGCGCCGTAAGCCAAGCCCATGATGTTGAGCTCGCCGACCTGCCCCACGTCGGGATGGGGCGAAAGCAGGGGCGCGATGACGAGGGCGCCGATGATGATTCCGATGTTGTTCATGCTGATGGCGATGGCGGGCAGCCAGAAAGCGGCGTGCGATTGCAGCAAGCCCATCAAAAGGCCGCTGATGCTGAAGATGAAAGGCGTCAACATCATGAGGCGGATCATGTCGACCATCAACTGCTGTTCCTGGGGCGAGCGATCGCGGTAGAGGAGGAGCGTCGCCAATTGCGGGGCGAAAGCATGGACGAGGGCGCCCAGCAGGGCGGCGCCAGCGGCGGAAAAGGTCATGACAGCGCTGGCGAGACGCGATGCCGCTTCCTGGTCGATGACGCGATACTTGGCGTAGATAGGGATGAAGGACGAGCCGAGCGCGCCCCCGGCGACCAGCACGAAGACGGACTCGGGCAATTGCTGGGCGGCGGCGAAGGCGTCATAGGCGGCGCCGGTGCCGAATTGCGCGCCGACCACCGCCAAGCGCAGCAATCCGAGCAAGCCGCTCGCCAGAAAACCGACGAGCACAATCAGCGCTTTTTCGATAATCTCTCGATTGTCCAGTGCGTCGCTTTGAGCCATGACCTTTCCCTGAGAACCGCCCTCTGGCCGCAGGCGCGGGCGACCCAATGGGTAGCCCCTACAGCCGGTTGCATATGCGAGCGACCCGATGGGTAGCCCCTACAGTTAGACGCCTGCGCGGGTGCGGATTGCCACTTGGCAGGGGCGGCGATAAGGCTATAATATACCAGTTTAGTTCATGCAAGACTCCCTCGCCGGTATGTGAAGGCGAGGAAGCGAGGGACGAGAAATGCAAGTGATTCTGCTCCAGGATTTGTACAAGCACGGGGTGGCGGGCGAAGTGGTCAAGGTGGCCGATGGCTTCGCGCGCAATTTCCTGATTCCGCGGAAGATGGCGGTGCCCGCGACGGCTTCGGCGCTGCGACAGACGGAGACGATCCGCCAAAATGTCGAAGCGCGCAAGGCGCAATACAACAACATGCTCAACGACCTGGCGCATCAGATTGATGGCGTCGAGTTGATTTTCGGGCGGCGGGCGGCCTCCACCGGCAAGCTCTTCGGTTCAGTGACGACGCAGGAAATCGCCGACGAGTTGGATCGCGTCACCAGCGTCGATATCAATCGGCGGCGGATCAGCCAGCAGTCGCTGCGCGAAGTGGGGACGCACCAAGTGGCGGTGCGCCTGGGCACGGAGATCGCGCCATCGCTGAAGATTACGATTGTGCCCGAAGACGATCTGCCGGAATTCCTGGCGGCGCGCGAACGGGGCGAGATGGTCAGCGCGGAGGATATCATGGCGGATGGCTTCCGTTACGCGACCTCCGCCGAAGACGAAACCGAAGAAGAGACGGACGGCGACGAAGCGACGCAAGCCGACTCGGAAGAAGCGGCCGCCGTAGAAGAACCGGACCTCGAGCTGGAGGTCGCAACGAGCAAGGAGTAAGGGTCAAACGCGTCAGCATCCCTGGACTGCCACGCAAAACGGAAGATGTCGCCCCGTTAGCCACAGGATATACTGGACGACGGGGTTTTTTGATTGAGGGTCGTCACTGCTGATGGATGCCTACTCCCTCGGGCAGATTCTGCGTGAAGCGCGCGAAGCCAACGAGATCACAATTGAAGAGGCGGTCGCCGCGCTGCGGATTCGCCAGCCCTTTCTGGAAGCGTTTGAAGCGGGCGAATTTGAGATCGCTGGCGTGCCGGAGATTCAAATCCGCGGGATGCTGCGGATTTACGGGCGCTTCCTCGAATTGGACGAAGAGGATGTGCTGCAACTCTATGACCAGATGCGGCTGGCGCTGGAGAAGGGGCGGCGACGGCGTCGAGGTCGGCGGCGACGGCGAGAAGACGCGGAGGCGGAGCGCGTCCTCAGCTCGACCCAGCCAATGCAGGAAATGCAGCTGGCGGAGCGCCGTTCCTCCACTTGCGGCAGTCTGCTGCGGCTGATGCTGCTCTTGCTGTTTTCGGCGGCCGCCATCGCCATCATCGCCTATGTGACGATTGAGCTGGTCGGCATTGAGAATATAATCGCGCCCGAAGGGGCAGCCGAAGCGACCGACGCGCCGCCGACGGAGACTGAGAGTCCGGCGCCGACGAATACGATAACCAGCGCGCCGACAGATGCGAATCGGGCGCAATATGGCGGCAGCGGCATTCTGGTCAGCGTTTTGGTGACGCAGCGCAGTTGGATGAGTGTGCAGGTGGATGGCATTGAGCAATTCAGTGGCATCGCGGTGCCAGAGACCTTGCTGGAATACAATGCGGTGAATGAAGTTAAGCTGGCGGCGGCCAACGCGATGGCGCTGGATGTGATATGGAATGGTCAGCAGCAGGGCAGAATCGGCGGACGCGGGCAACGCGCGGATATCCGCTTTACGGCGACCGAGGCGATCGTCGAGCTGGGACCGGCCGGGGCGGCGACGCCGGTGAGCCCGACGGCGGAAGCGGAAGTGATTGCGGCTGAGGCTGAGCCAGCAACCGAGGGACCGAGCCCAACGCCGACCGAGACGCTGATCCCGAGCGCGACGCCGATACCGACCTTGACCTACACGCCCTGGCCGACGATGACGCCGATCCCGAGCGCGACGCCGACGCCGGGTCCTCCAACGGCGATACTACCGCCGCGGGTGACGCAGGCGGGTCAGCCGCCGACGAAGGAGGGAGCCTGATGAATATTAATCTGACAATCGATTTCGACTTTGACGCATTTGAAGCGGAGGTGTACACTGCGGCGCGCGTGGTCTTCGCCAAGCTGCAACGGGACTACAGCAACGAGACCTTCTACACTTTCAATTTCGTGACCGGTGACGTGATGCAAGATTTACACATGCTTGTAAATACCGAAGAAGAGTTGGTGCGCCGTGTACGCCGCGAAATACAGCGCAATGAATTGTATATGCACTTGCCGTTCGAGAATCTAAAATCGTATTTGCGTTATCATCCATCCAGCTTCATTCAGATCGATCAAGACAGCGACAGCGCGTTCTCAAAGTTTTTCGCTAAGTCAAATGACATGTTGTGGGCGTTGAGCAGCCAGATTGAAAAGCTGGAAGACGAACTGCTGGAAGACGAAGAAGCGGACGAAGAAGACTATTATGATTCTGTGTACGAGACTGTCGACGAGCCAATAACGGCCAGGCTAATGAGCGTTCTGCGGCAGCTGGATGCGGAGGGTGTCTTCAAAATCACGAATGAGCGCGAACGTATTCACCTCGGCCTGCTTCAGTCGCAGTGGGATTACGATGCGTTGCCCGGCCCCTTCCACGAGATCAACCCGCCCGCATCATGTCGTCGTTACGCGCACTATGCTGAAGTGTTTCGGGCGATTGCGGCCGCGCTGCCAGATTGACGGAGAGCCTTGAGAACGATTGGCGAAGAATACGGATGACAAAACGAGCGAAACACAGACGCAAAGACAAATACTACCTGCTCAGCCTGGGCTGCGCCAAGAACACGGTGGACAGCGAAAGCATGGCGCAGGTGCTAAACCACGAGGGCATGCGCGGCGTCGGCGACCCGGAATCAGCCGAGGTGTTGATCGTCAACACCTGCGGTTTCATCAACGCGGCCAAGGAAGAATCGGTCAATGCTTTGCGCGAACTGGTAGAGATCAAGCGAGCCGACCAGATGGTGATCGCGGCCGGCTGCCTGTCGCAACGTTACGGCGATACGCTGGTGCAAGAAGTGCCCGGGCTGGATGGCGTCATCGGCACGCGGCGCTGGATGGACATTTTCGATCTCATATCGCGGCTGCGGACGCGCAAACATCCCGAGCCGCTCTATCACCTGCCTGGCGATGCCGCCGTGGTCGGGCGCGACGAACGCGGCGTGCTGCGGGCGAGCGTGCAGGGCGCCTCGGCTTATCTGAAGATCGCCGATGGCTGTCGTCGTCCCTGCGCCTTTTGCGCCATCCCACGGATCAAGGGCACGGCGGTGAGCAGACCGCTGGAAGCGATTGTAGCGGAAGCCGTTCGGCTGCAAGAGATGGGCGTCAAGGAAGTGATGCTGATCGCCCAGGACAGCACCGATTACGGTTATGACCTGGGCTTGAAAGACGGGCTGGCGCATCTGCTGGACGCGATTGTGGATGCGGCGCCCGGCATCCCCTGGCTGCGCATCTTGTACGCCTATCCCGGTTATGTGACGCGGCGCCTGATGGAGACGATGGCGCGGCACGAGCAGGTGCTGCCTTATCTGGATATCCCGCTGCAGCACGGGCACCGCGAGACTTTGAAGCGCATGAAGCGGCCCGCGAAGGTGGAATGGGTTTACGAGACGATTGGGACGTTGCGCGAATTGATGCCGGCGCTGGCGGTGCGCACGACTTTCATCGTCGGCTACCCGGGCGAGACCGAAGAAGAATTCAAGGCGCTGTTGAAAATGGCGCGCGAGCTGGAATTCGACCGCGTCGGCGCTTTTCAGTACAGCTATGAGCTAGGCACGCCGAGCGCGGCGCTGCCCAATCATGTGGATGACGCCATCAAGCAAGAACGCTACGAGCGCCTGATGGAATTGCAGAGCGGAATCAGCCTGAAGAAGAATCAAGCGCTGGTCGGGCGGACGCTGGACATCCTCGTCGAGGGGCACGGCGCTGGCGAAGACGAAAATGGCGCGGAAACCGGCGATGTGATCAGCCTTGGACGCAGCTACCGCGACGCGCCCGAGATCGATGGCTATGTGCTGGTCGAGGGCGAGCTGCCGGTCGGGGAGATCGTGCCCGTTCGCATCACCGGCGCGACCACTTATGATCTGATCGCGACAGTGGACGTCGGCGCGCCGATCGTGATTGAAGCGGGCCGGGTCTATGGCGAGGGGATGATTGATATCGGTGGTATTGAATGAGGCGGGCGACCCATTGGCTGACGGTCAGTGTCTACGCGACCCGCCCCTATATGATGTTGTTTAGGCGGGCGACCTGGTAGGTCGCCCCTACAGTTTGTCGTTCCCGCGGGCAGCCCAATGGCTGACAGTCAGTATCTACGCGACCCGCCCCTACAACATTCGATACGTATCAGTCAGCCGATTTTGACACCCAGGGCGATGCCATCGCCGACTTCGATAATGGTGCTGTCGAACTGTGGATGTTCCGCCAGCCTTCGATTGAACTCAACCATGGCTTGATCGTCTTCGGTCTGCGGGTTGAAGATGTACCCTTGCCAAAAGGCGTTGTCCGCGATGACTGCCCCGCCCAGGCGAAGATTGTCCGCCGCCCATTCGAGATATAAGTGGTAATTCCCTTTATCAGCGTCGATGAACATCAGATCGTAGGGCGCATCCGCCGATAGCTTTGGCAGGACCTCCAACGCAGCGCCTTGCAGAACCTTCACCTTGTCCGTCAAGCCGGCGTATTCGAAGTGGGCGCGCGCTACCTTGGCGTGGAGGCTGCTCACTTCTATGGTGATGAGCTGGCCCTCGGCGGGCAAGGCGCGAGCGATGCAGATGCCGCTGTAGCCGGCCAGAGCGCCGACTTCGATGACGCGCTTGGCGCCGCTGAGCCGCACCAGCATTTGCAGCAGCTTGCCTTCATTCGGCTCCAGGTTGATCTGCGGGATGCCGCGCGCGGCCGTCTGCTGGCGCACGTAACGCAGCGTATCATCTTCGCGCACGAAGAGTTCGTTGACATAAGCATTGTAGCGCTGTGATAGAGATTGGCTCATCTTCATTCGTCTCCTGCGGGCAAGTCGTCTTCAGCAGCGGCGCCAAATTGCGGCTCCAGCTTTTGCGGCAGTTTATCACGGAAAATAGCAAAGTGATTCAGATCGCGCACGACGTAGGAATTCGGGAAACTTTTGCGGACTTCGCTGATCACTTCAAATTCGCGATAGCGGCGCGATATGTGGGTCAAGAAGAGAAACTTCACATTGCAGTCCCGCGCCAGTTCGCCCGCCTGACGCGCGGTGATATGGCCGACCTGGCTAGCGATATCGGCGTGCCGCTCAAGATAGGTCGATTCGATCACCAGAGCGTCAGCGTCTTGCGCCGCGTCATGAATGTCATCGGTGCGCGCGAGATCGCCGGTGATCACGACCTTCGCGCCTTTGAGGACGCCGCCCAGGACTTCGTCGGGATGCACGATGCGGCCAGCGGGCGTGATGATTGATTCGCCGGCGACGAGTCGTCTTCTTTCGGGACCATGGGGAACGCCAAGCGCTTCCGCTTTCTCCGCCAAGAAGGGACGGCGCGAATCCTCTTCGAAGATATAGCCGTAGCACTCGCGGCCCCGGTGCGACACCGGAAAGGCGCGCACGGTGAAATTTCGTCCTTCAAAAAGAACATCGTCAGGCTTGACACGGTAAAAATAGATGGGGACAGGCGGTGATTCTCGCCGGAAGATCACCTGGTAGACCAGGGCTTGCACGCGTTCGATGGCGGGCAGACCGCCCCAAATGTGGATCTCGTCCAGCGCTTCCCAGCGGCCATAGGTGGAGAGCAAGCCGCCCAAGCCGAGAATATGGTCCAGATGGGCATGGGTCAGGAAGATGCGGTTGAGCCGCTTGAAGCCGATGCCGCTGCGCAGGATTTGGCGCTGTGTGCCTTCGCCGCAATCAACAAGAAAGCGCTGCTCCCCCGCCAGGACCGCCAGCGCCGGCAAGCCCCGATAGATCGATGGCGCGGAGGCCGAAGTGCCCAGGAATACGAGCTCAAACATCAGCCGCCGCTTTCATCCGCGGCCGGCAAGGGCAGCACTTCAATGTTGTAAAGGAAGATGCGGTCGCCATGCGGTTGGTCATCTTTCAGGGCTGGCAAGCGCATTTGATCGCTCTGTCGATAGGCGCCGACCGAGACGGTGTATTTGCCCGGCAAAATGGTTTCGCGCAGCTGCACCGGGGTCACTTGAATGAATACATCCCGTTCTTGCAGCATGAGCGGGTTGACGCTAATGACATCGCGGATGCCGATCGGCGTAACCGGATCGGCGAGGATGTGATTCTTGAGGATGATATCGGGAAGGAAATCGCCCTCGACCCGCCAGTAGGTGATCACATCGACGCTATCGCCGGGCAGGAATTCGCGCTTGACATCGGGCTCATAGCCGAGCAGGGTCAGATTGCCGCCGAAGCGGATTGGCGGCGCGATGGCCTCGGGCGCGCCCACTTCCGGCGCATAAGAGAGCGGCGCGGTAGTGGTTAAAGCGCCAGCGCGATCGGCCAGGAACTGCGCCGTTTCGAGTTCAATGATGGCGTCGCGCGGGACGTTGCCCTTCACCGACGTTCCATTCGATAGCCACTCCTGCAAGTACGGGTGCACGTCGTCGCGCGCCGCTTCGTTGAAGAAAACGATCCGCTGTTTCTCGCCGCCATTCGTGAGCAAGAGGCTCTTACTGCAATCCGCCTCGTGAAAGACAAACTTCGAGCGATTCATCATCAGCAGCGTTTTGTCGCTGTCCGGCAAGCTTGGTTCCGGCTCGTTTTTGTCCCATGCGGCATTGCAGAATACGACCGGCGTCTCGTCCCCGACTTTATCGAGATAGTGGGCGATCTGCCCTAGCTCGCCGCTAACGAGTGGCATGACGGCTTCATGACCGCGCCATTCGGCAACGAGATCGGTCCAGGTCCAAAGGACATTGACGACCAGCAAGGTCAGCACGCCGACGACTGCCATGCGGCGAAAAATGACATCGACGAAAATGGGAGCGCGAATCAGAGAATAAAAGCCCATGCCGAAAAAAATCGCCAACTGCGGGAGAATGACCGTCATGCGGGCGAAATTCGGACTGTCTTCCACGATGAGGGCGGCGGGCAACGACAGGAAAAACATGATGAGCATAAACATAAAGCGCGGGCGGTGGCGCCGCAAGAGGCAGACGACGACGCCGACGATCATTAGCAGGCCGCTGAAGGCGTCAACCAGCGGGCGCCCGGGCAGGTTTTGCAACGGATTCGCGTCGCCATTCGCGACAATCGCCAGCAGCCCATCGCTGATCGAGCGCAGGAGCGCGTCGTTGTACTGCGAAAGAATGCGCTGGCCCGCCGAATACTGCGGCAGATTGATGGAAGAAATCAAATAAGGCATGCTGATGATCAGCATGAGCAAGATGGCGAAGCCGGTATAACTGCGGCGCTGGCGAAACATGAGGTTCCGGATATAGAGCAAATGGGCGATATAAGCCATTGCGCCGAGCACGATGAACAAGCTTGAAGGATGCACATAGAAACCGACGCCCAAAAGCGTGCCCAAGGCGGCGAAAGAGACGATATTGGAGCTGACGACGCGCGTCCGCCGATAGACGGGCAGCGAGCGCGCGAGAGCCAGCAGGGTCGCTGAAACGAGGAAAAGGACAGTGGCATCGCTTGACACCGTACGCGCGAGCAGGATGCTGCTCATGTTGACGGTTACCAAGCCGGCAGCCAAAACGCCAACAATCGGATTGAAGAGATGATTGCCGAGCGTATAAATGATCGCGATTGAAAGCAGGCTCAGCCAGACGGAGGCAATGCGGAAGCCGATAGTGCCTTCGCCGACAAATGAAGTCACAAAGGCGATGAAGACGTGGTAGGCGCCTTCGCGTCCGCCCTCTTCACCAGGATAGAAGACGAAGATATCGCCCTGCCGGACGTTATCAACCAGTCGTATGTTGACGATTTCCTGATCGCTCAAGCCCAGCGGCAGATTCGCAAGGTCGTATGTGCGCAGAAGGGCGGCGAGCAGAAGCAGGATGATAACCAAGAAATAACTCATCCTGCTGGTCATCAGGGCGCGGCCCTTGACCAAGTTTATCAACGTCGATTTGGCTGTCATGCTGTCAGCAAGTATACCCCAGATTGCTTGCCAGATGCCTTCCATTGATTCAAGTTACGGCAGAAGGACAGTCTTGGCGAGGGCGATGCAAAGCGCAATCATCCGGAGTAATGATTGTGGATTCTTTCAGCTGGAGCGGTCGATGGCGGGGCAAATCGGCGCAATGACCTGGCCGAGCGCCACCGGACCATCGGATGCGCGCGCGGGAATCTCGAAGTCGCCGCATACTTTGCGCATATTGGCGACGGTGATATAGGCGGGCCGCGGTCCACTGCCGTCGGGTTCGAGGATGGACCACCAGTATTCTTCGTCCGCTGGCTGCCAGGCTGGATCGGGCAGATAGATCAGCGTCATCAAGCCGACCCAAGGGCGCCAGTTGGCGATGGCGTATTCATAGGCGCGCTCTAGAAAATCGGCTTGCTGCTGCTCGGTCACGCCGAACCACTGATAAGCGGGATTCACGCGGTCGGTCGTATAACCGAATTCCATGATCGCCATTTGGCGCGCCTCGTCCCCGTAGTTAAGCATGATTTTGCGAAGATCTTCGACGCGGCGGAAGGTAAACCAGCGGTGCAACGCTTCTTCATCATCGGGTCCGACCTCGGGCGCGGCGTAACCCGGCGCGTGCACGCCGACCACATCAATGTAGCGCTGAAAGCCATTGCGATACATTTGGTCGAGATAGATATCATCGGGCAGGGCGGCGTCATCGTAATTGCCGGTGGGCGCCAGACCGGCAGATATCAGCGTCGCCTGTGGGTCGGAACGGCGAATGGCGGCGCTGCAGGCGGCCAGCAATTCGACGTAACCGGCTGGGTCAGGCCGTTTATCGCCCCATTCGCGGCTGAGATTGGGCTCGTTCCAGATCTGATAGGCGCTGATCCGTCCCCGGTAGCGCTTTGCAACGGCGGCACAGAACCCAGCCCAACGGGACATATCAGCCGGCGGCGCGTCGCGAGCGTCGAGGGCATCGGCGGCGCGCGCCCACCCGGGCGCCATCCCCAAGCGGATGACGAGACGCAGAGAGCGGCGTTCGACCTCGTCGAGGATGCGATCGGCCTGCGTCCAATCCCATACGCCCGACTGTGGTTCGATATCGCGCCAGGCAAAAGTCTGTTTGACATGGCTGAACGACATCAGACGGACCAGGTCCAAGTGAACGCCGGCGCTGCCCCCATCCCACCACAAGAATGTGTGCACGCCGTATGTCAGCGAGGGGAAGGGCGCGCTTTTGACAGCGCTTGCCTTGAACGGATCCCAATGCGGCTGCAGGGCGCGCCAGCCGAAAAGGGCGAATGCCGTCACCAAGAGGTAAGCCAGCGTCAATAGAAGAAATTTGCGGCGAGTGATGCCCCGCATACTAGGAATCCAAGCGCGCCAGATAATCCTGCTGCCAAGCCCGAATGGAATCGTAGGCGGGGCGGAAGGTGAAACCGGGACCGATCAATGAGTAGGGTACGTTGTCGTTGCTAATGGCGTAGCCGGCTTGGGGGCCGAAGTTAAAGTTCCAGACGAAAGCCAGCCAGACGAAGCCCCAGTCTTCCATATTGGTCATGGCTTTAGGAAGCCATTCGGCCTGTTCGGCGAGGGTGTTGTCGAGGGCGAATTCGAATCCTTGACGCGCCCCGCCCAGGTCTTCAGAAGAGGCCCAGCCAAACTCGGTAACGCAAAGCTTGGTGTCTCCCCCGGCCGCGCTGATGCGTTGGGCATAGCCTTCCAGCGTGCTGCGGAAACTCCAGCTATGATGTTTGTTGGTGAAGGGACCTCTGAAGATTGCCGTCGGATCATCGGGGATGTCGGAATAGCGGTAATCCGGGCTGACGTTGTAGCCGTTGTGATGAGCGCCGATGCAATCCGCCCATTCCAGCAATCCCGCTTCAATCTGCCGCTCCATGTATTTGAAGTCGTCCACTGCCGAAACGCCATCGTCGATGCCGGTGGGCGACGGAGCGCCGCTGATGACGATGATGCCAGGCTCAATGGCTTTGATCGCCTCGTAGGCAGCGCGCAAGAGCGCGACATATCTTTCCGCGTTGAGCCCGTGGGCCGATGCCCATTCGCGATCGAGATTCTGCTCATTCCAAACTTCTATGGCGTGAATCCGGCCCGGATAGCGCGTGAGGATCGCGGCGACGAAGTCAGCAAATGTCTGTGGATCGGCCGGCGGTCCGTGCTTGCTGAGGTCGGCTTCCGGCTCGCGCGCCCAGTCCGGCGCAGTCAAGATGGAGAGCAGCATCCTGATGTTGAATTTCCGGGCGCTCGGCATGACGAAGTCGAGAAGGCGCCAGTCGATGCTGCCCGGCTCCGGTTCCAGTTGTTCCCAACGCAGCTGCTGCTTCACCCAGCGCATGCCCAGATCGGCGGTGACCGAACGATACCAATTGTCCTGATTTTCGGCATTGAAATCGGGCGACTGTTCCACCTGGATGCCGACCTCGTAGCGCGTAACCTCGACGGGCAGAGCCGTTGGTATCGGCGTCAAGGTCGGCGCCGGCGTTGCCGTTGGCTCTGGCGTGATTTCTTCCAGGTAGACCGGCATGGTCGGCTCGGGCTGGGTGGGCGTCGGCGAGAATGTGGGCTGCGGCGATGCGCTCGGCAGCACGACCACAACCTCCGTCGCATTTTCAACGGCTGTGTCAGCGGTGGCGAGGGGCAGCGGATTCCCCGCGCCGGGATCAAATCGTTCTGAAGTGTAAGTGAAATAGATGGCAAGAAAAGTAACCATCACCACGATCAAGGTGATGGCGAGCCAGATGATGACAAAGCCGCGAATCTGTTTGTGTACCGTTTTGGTTACCACATCAGCTCCTGCCAGTCATCGAATGCATAGAGCTTACATCAATCGGCGCCAGCGCGGGAGACTTTTCAGCAGCGCTAACGGGCGCCAGCGAGTGCGCCGCAAGCCGGGCAAGAGCCATCGGGACGAATGATGGCGTAGCCCGCTTGCGGATCCGACCCGTAATGAGTGAAATCGATATTCCAGACGATCAGCAGGCGGACCTGTCCGCTTTGCGAAGCCAGGGCGGCCGCTTGCGCGAGCCAAGCCGCCTGTTGCGACACGGTGACATCGCGCGCCCAATTGAAGTATGAGGGCAAGCTCGGAAAGCCTTGGGATGTCAGATAGCCCAATTCGGTAAAACAGATGGGACGGCTGGTGATGCCGTAATAGGTATTGAGCATGCCGTAAAAATAGCGCGTGTAATAACCGTCGCGGGGATCGCCACTGGTCTGGCTGGGCGGGATAATGCCTTCGTTATAGTGGGCGCCGACGCAATCGAGATAATTCAGCCCGCCGCCGGATACCATCTCGCGCAGCCAGCGGTCGTCATTCATGACTTGGCCCGGGAATGCCGCTTCAGCGCCGGTGGGAGCGGGCGCCGCGCTGATGACCATGGTGGCGCCGTTGACCTGCTTGATCTTCTGATACGCTCTTTCCAACATGCGCGCGTAGGCGACGCCGCTGATTTGGCCGCGGGGCCATTCTCGATCGAGGTTCGGTTCGTTCCAGACTTCAATGGCATCGGCGCCCTGGGCCGCGATGCGCTGGAGCCAATCGGTGTAGGCATTGAGATAGGCTTCGCCGCCCTGAGCCAATTCGTTCGGGTCACCGACCGTGCCTACCAGAATCTTGAAGCCATTGTTATGCGCGTTTGCGATCTTGCCGGAGACATCCGGATGAGCGTGATGGTAAAAGCGCGACTGAATTTTCATCCAGGTCATGCCAGCAGAGCGCATCGCCCCGACCGTAGGCCCGCTGCTGGTGCTGAGGACATGGCCGCCAAGCTCAATGCTGATGCTGCCGGGCGGTGGCGCCACCGCCGCGAATCGGGGCGCTGGGGGAGCGCTGGTTTCAATGATTGGCGCCACGACGACGGCCCGACGTGGAATCGGGGTTGGCGTCGGTATCGGCGTTGGCGTCGGCGTGATTGTCGGCCGGAACAAGGGTATGACCGCGCCTCGGCGAGCGCTTTGGGCGCCGGAATCGTCGACGGCCGCCCAATTGACGGCGTAATTGCCATCGGGCGCGTCAAGCGTCAGCACGAGGTCGGCGTCCAGGCTGGTGTGCACGTGATCAAGCGCGCCCGCCTCCCCTTCGATGGACCAGAGCGCCCTTAGCTCGGTGGGCTGCGCGCCCTTTGCCTCGCCCGCCTTGAAGTTGAGAATGGCTTGAACGAGGCCGGGACCATGCTCAGCGGCGAGCAGGTCGTCAAAGGCGACGCCGGCGATGGCAGCCGAGGTCGCGCTATCCAGGCGATGGCGCAGCGCCGCGGCATCGGTCAGCCAGATGCGCGAAATGGCCGCGGATGCGTCATCTTCATAGTCGATATATGTGGTTTGAATGCTCGGTTGTATGCCCGTCCGCGCCTGGTAGCCGCTGAGCGAGGCGCGTATGACCGCCCCGGGCTCAATCGATCCGGTCTGGCTGACGGCGTCGGCGCTGAGGATCACATCGCCCAAAGCGGCGAAGGCATCGTGCCAGCCGATTCGGCTTTGCAGGCCGGCGACTTCGCGGACGGAACGGGCGCTCAAGCCGAGCAGGATCTTATCTCTGGCGACGGCGCCGGTGACCGCCCGCAGGAGATCGTCTACGGAGCCGCTTTCGCCGCGCGCGTAGCTGCGGGGATCAATCAAGGGGCGCAGCTGCAAGTATTCAGCGGCTTCGCCGATTCGACGCCAGTCGTAGGCTTCGCTGGCCCAGCCATTCGCGTCTCGCTCCGCCGCGATGACGACGCCGAGTCGCAAGTTCCGCTGAGAGAAGCTCGCTGCCAGCTCGGTTATAAAGCGCGCAAAGTCGCCGCGATGATGGCGCGAGAGGCCGCGATAATCGATGAAGATGCCGTCAAAATTGTTGAAGGCGGCCAAGTCGCTTATCTTTTCGATATGAAGCTTTCGCAGTTGCGGGCGCGAGATGAGTGTTTCAACGGTGGCGATATCAATAGCGCGCGGGTCGGCAAAGTTTCGGATCAGCGGCATGAAGAGATAGGGCGCGTTCGCGTCGCCGCCGGGCGCCAGGCTCCCGATCAAACTGCCTTGCAAGGTGGGACGCAAACCCGCCGGGCTCAGAATCGTCGCGAGCGCGGCAATCTCCGGATCGAGGTCATGCGAGACCTCCTGCGTAATGAGAACGATGGGCGCCGCCAGCTTGATCTGAAATGCCCCGATGGCGCGCGGGGCGAAATCGGCCGCGCCTAGCAGTAAGCCACCGTCGTGCTCGGCGGGGATAAAGCGCCAGGATTCGCCGTTCCAGCCATAAAGTGACAGACCCGCGGGCTGCGGAGAATCTGGCGGCGGCTTCAATTCGATGCCCAGACTGGCCGGGGCGTCGCCGCGAGACTCGATTAGAAACAAGGGACTGCCGAGCGAGAGCGTGTCCGGCAGCGACTGACGCGCTGACGCAAGCCAGGGCGGCTCTTCGCGGTCAGGAGCAGCGAATTCACTCGCTGACAGGCGCTCAAGCTTGATGGCGAAGTTGTCGACTGTTTCCTCTTCCGGCAAGCTGAGGCGAAAGTCGGAGGCGAATGCGACGACCGACGACCCGGCTTTGAGGGAAGTGAATTGGCGGGCGAGGAGGCGGTCCGGCAGATTGATTGGCGGCAGGAAGAGGCTGAGCGCAATGAGGGCGAAGCTGATGAGCAGGGAGGTGAAGGCGACGAGGCAGGAGGCGGATTTGTGGCGTGGCGGTGGGGCTTGCTGTGAGAGGTTATTCTTCAATTTGCAGATCCCCGAGGGAATCGATCATGGGGAGAATGACTGGCGCGACCATTGAAGTAAACTTGTATACAGTCGCTTCGGCAGTCATGGTCTCTTCGAAATCTTCTTCATTCGAATCGCTCATTTCCTTTAGTATCATCATACCTAGCAAGACCATCGCGTACTTGAACTTGGATTGGACGAGCTTCGGGTCATGGCTGGCAGCCGGCGCTTTCAACTCATTGAGCAGGTAAAGGTTGTCCATGTTAATAAAATAATCATAGCTTTCGTCGTCACCAGCAACCACCTTCAGCGCGGATAGGTTGTCGAATCTGTGCCTGGCCCAATCAGCTTCGCGCACTTCAATCATATTTGGCATGGTGCTGCCGCCCGGCAAGTTACGGTTGCCGTCGCCTTTATCCCTTGACTTTTGACGGTCGCCCGATTTTCCGCCGTTACTATTGACAGCATCGGTTACGAGTACTTCGAATTCATCATTGAATGGATCAATCCGCGTTTCATCACTTACGCGCGATTGAAATAGCAACACATCACCCTCAGAGACATTTTCGGGCCGCTCTATGTTCAACGTCACCACGCCATTAAGGAGATTCACCTCGAAATCCATAACTACTTGTCCGTTACAGAACAACTGGAAATCTCCGCTGTGGGCGTCGCGAACAAAGTAGTCATCGGCCACATCCGTTTCATATTGAAAGCGAAAGCGACCACGACTGATCGGCCGTTCATTGCGTTTTCGGAATTTCCTCATGAGGCGGAAGAACGATGGGTAATACTCTCCTTTGAAAGGATCTATTGTCTCAACGGCAGTCACAGAACGAAACGGGTTTCGAAGGTCCGCGCCAGTAACAAATAGCGCCGCCAGCACTGGGGACTTCTTAAACATTTTGTCAAGAATCTCTTTGAGAGGTTTGGCGTCAGAAATCCTGTCCGCGATATCCTGGCGACGGCGCTCTTCTCGCAGAGCTCTTAGCTTGGGATGGTTGCGGACAATGTCAGCCAATTTGTCTTCGATCGCTGAGAAGAGTTCGCCTCTCCTCATGCGATCGCGGCTATTCATGAACAAATCTTCGCGCGATCGCGCAGTGATGCCAGAGGCGTCGACCAACAACAAGATTGAGTCGGCGATGTATCCCATCTTGACTATCTGACGAGAAAAGAAGCCCTTTCTAAATGTCCCGTGCGTCTGACCATTCAACGCAAAAAGAACCCCGTCTCTCCCGCGAAATCGAGTGTCATTTGTATCTGGTTTAAAGGCGTAGACTGACACGTTCATGTTTTCGCCTTTTACCGTAATGCTATGGTGGGTTGGAAAGCCATTTTCTACGTTTTCTCCACGATCATCTTGCAAACGCACCATCAACCCTGCCATTGTTGCCTCGGGCGACTCTTGCTCATAATCGCGAAGCTCGTAAAAGCGAATAGGCAATCCAGGTCTGGGTAAGAGCGAAGAAATCGCGTAGTACAGATCCAACTTAATGTTGGTCAAATGACCAGTCATCTTATATTCATACATTTTCAGAATTGTGCCCCATTCCTGATGTGGGGCTTTGCTTGATTCCGAGTCGCCGCTTGGCAGCCGTAGCGTTTCGCGCTTGAAGGACAGAACTTCACCGCCTGGCGCGAGATAAGTAAAGACAGTATTGCGCGCGCCGTCCGCCGGATCCTGGCGACGAACGATAGTGAATCCCCATCTGTCTGCACTTGGACCTTTCGAATTGGCAATAGCCGGGCAGCGGCGTGATATGACAAGCTGGAAGTTGCGAGTACCACAAAATGGAAGTACGCCAGTACCGCCCATATTAAACTTGCCCTGCACAAAGGGGATACGCAGCTTGTTCGACTTGGAAAGCGATAGCAACGTGTCTGGCATATCGCCTGGAGTCTGGCCTTCTCCGCTGTCAAATACAGTGTAGTTGGGCCTGTTTCTTCTGCCTGTGGCAATAAAACCAATATTCTGCGCCAATTCCGAGCGTGCGGTCGCGCCAATGTTTGCCAAATTTCCGTTCTTGATATCGAAGAATTGTTCCAATGCAAGATCTATGGTTTGCGGCGCTTCAGGGCTGTCGAGCGGGATTCCGCGCGCCTGACATTCACGCATCAGCACAGCGTCAATGGAATTGACCAACTTCTCCACCATGGCCGCGACGGGGTGTCCTTGCTGGTTGCCTATCTGCGCCCAGTTGTTTTCATTGTCGCCGAAGTTGCGCCATACGCTGTCGTCATCCCAGTAGCCAGCCGTCTTCAGGAGATCAACAACTTCCCGCTCCGATTCTGCATACAGCAAGTTTTCGCATAGCGTTCTGTTTGTCAGTGACACTTTATTCCTCGCCTTGATTCAATCTCTTGAATTTGCCATCGTACTTGCGGTACAGCTTTAGCAAGTCTCCGTAGAGTTTGATGGCATCATCATTATCAGTTCGCAATCCCCATCGGTAAAACTCGAAGACTGAATCCTTCATCATTTGGTAATAAAACTCATAGACACCGTCATGGTGTCTTTCCAGGAAATCTATTGGGGAGAGTTGCTTATCCATCGTCAACTCCAATTCGAATCTGCTAAAGTACAATACTACCCGCCCACTCGCCACCGCATTCACCAATGTCCGCGCGCGACTACGCAGCCGCCCAGGCCGAAGCTACCGCAGCCCCCACTCGTCTACAGCGAGGAATCAGCCAAGTTCGGGGGGGGGGGGGCGCTTTCATCTGGATTGACCGTCTCCTCCAGAATCGCGGTCTGCCCTGGCTGCATTTTCAGCCACATAAGCCGCTCGGGATGATTGTTGAACAGCCTCGCCAGCGCATAGACCGCGTCCTCATCAAGTTCGCTGCCGTCCTCATTCTCGAAGTACAGAGAGCCGTCAAATATATCGCCTTCGAGCGTTGCGCGGATCCGCCGTTTCTCAGTCATTATTTACTCCCTTTGACAATTGCATTGCCATGCGGCAAACGCAAATTCGATTATACTCCACCCTGCGCCGACGCCACGGCATTCACTAAAATTCGCGCGCGGCTGCGCAGCTGCGATTTCGACCAAGTTCCATCGCCGACCAGCCAGGCGCCCATGCCACAGGCGACCGCGCCGGCGCGGATGAATTCGCGCGCGTTCTGGTCGTTCACCGCGCCATTGCACATGAAGGTCATATGTTTGAGCGGACCGAAGATCGCCGTGAAGTAATCGATGCCGAGCGCGCCGATCGGGAAGAGCTTGATCAGCGGCACGCCCATGCCCCAGGCGGCGACGGCTTCCGAGGGCGTGGCGGCGCCCGGTCCCATCAAAACGCCGCGCGCCATGACCGCTTCTACCACATCGGCCTGGAAGGCGGGCGAGACGACGAAATCGGCGCCGGCGTCCAATACACGCTGCGCTGATTCGACATCGAGCACGGTGCCCATGCCGACGGTCGCCTCGTCGCCGTATTCGGCTTTGACGGCGGTCATTGCCGCGATCGGCGCTTCCGAGTTCATCATCATCTCGAATGCTGAGATGCCCTCGTTCATCAGCACCTCACTGACGCGAAGCGCGACATCCGGCGGGAAGGCGCCGCGCATGCCGGCGACGATGCCGGAGGATATGATTGTATTCAGCGCGCTCTTACTGTCCATCTCTCTGCCCCGCCTCGTGCTGTTATAATTGTATGCTATTCATCCCCTTATGGTGTCTTTAATGGCGACGTGATTCAAGGGGAAAGGGAGAAGCGGCTGGAGCGCGGTTTGCCGATAAGCAAAAGCGAGAGCGTAAAGATCCTGGTTGCCGCCGGCGCCTTCAAGCAGAGCCTGACCGCTGCGGAAGCCTGCGCCGCGATCGCGCGCGGACTAGAGGAGTCCGGTCTGGGCGCGACGATTGAGCAGCTGCCGATCGCCGATGGCGGCAACGGCACGCTGGACGCCTTTCTGGCGAGCGGTGGCGAAAGGATCCGCTTGCGCGTAGCCGATCCGCTGATGCGCCCTATCGACGCCGAATACGGCTTGATCGACGAGGGCGGGACGGCGGTAATCGAGATGGCGCTGGCGTCCGGAATGGAGCTGCTAAAGCCGGCCGAGCTGAATCCCCTGGCCGCGACCACCTTCGGCACGGGCCAGCTGATGGTGGAAGCGCTGGGGCGCGGCGTCGAGCGGATCATCATCGGCTTGGGCGGCAGCGCGACGGTTGATGGCGGCATGGGCTGCCTGAGCGCGCTGGGCCTGGATCTGCGGGACGCGAGCGGGAAGGCGATTCCGCTTGGCGGCGGCGGCCTGGCTGAAATAGCGACCATTGACGCAATGGGCATGGACCGACGCTGGCGGGATGTCGAAATCGTGATCGCCTCCGATGTGGAGAACCCGACGCTGGGCGAACGCGGCGCGGCGCGGATTTTTGGTCCACAGAAAGGCGCCGACCCGGAGATGGTGGAGCGGCTGGAGCGCAATTTGCGTCACTGCTTCACGGTCATCTATGAACAGCGTGGTATCGATGTGCGAGCGGCGATGGGCGGCGGCGCGGCTGGCGGATTCGCCGCTGGCTTGATGGCATTTCTGAATTGCCGCCTCAAGCCCGGCATTGACCTGGTGCTGGCGCATAATCAATTCCGCCAGAAGCTGGCCGATTGCGCGCTGGTGATCACCGGCGAGGGTCAGATTGACGCGCAGACGCTGGATGGCAAGGCTCCGCTGGGCGTGGCGAAGCTGGCGGCGGCGCGGGGCCTGCCGACCATCGCCATCGTCGGCGGCTTGAACATTGATGATCGGCTGCTGCATGAAGCGGGTGTGCAGGCGGCTTTCTCAATCGTGGATAAGCCGATGCCGCTGGAGGAGGCGCTGGCGAACGCGGCCGAGCTGACCCGGCGAGCGGCGCTGCGGCTAGGCTATGTGCTGCGATTGGCCCTGCAAGATTAAGAGCCCTGCTCTCTGTTGCGCCTACAAACTTGAAACAAGCTGCCCTAGAATGCCGTCTAGAGGGGGCAGGAAATGCGACGGATCGTACTGAAACTGGGCACGAGCGTGCTGACAAAAGGCAGTCCAAATCTGAATCGGCAGCGTATGCTAGAGCTGGCGCAGCAGGTGGCGGCTTTGCATGAGGCGGGCTACGAGGTCATCATCGTTTCATCGGGCGCGCAGACCGCCGGGCGCAGCCAGTTGAACTTCCCGGATTTGGGCAAGTCGGTGCCGGCGAAGCAGATGCTCAGCGCCGTCGGCCAAAGCCATCTCATGCGCATTTACCAAGACCTCTTCGACATATTTGAGATCACAGCAGCGCAGATCCTGCTGACGCGGGATGACCTCAGCCACCGCGTCCGCTACCTCAACGCGCGCGATACGCTGGACACGCTGATCGAGCAGCGAATCATCCCCATCGTCAACGAAAATGACACGATCGCCACCGAAGAGATTCGGGTTGGCGATAACGACAACCTGTCGGCGCTGGTCGCCAGCGTGGTGGATGCCGACCTGCTGATCATCCTCACCGACCAGCCGGGCATCTTCACCGATGACCCGCGCAAGAATCCGGGCGCGGCGCTGATTCAGAACATCTCGCAGGTTTCCGATGAGCTGTTTGAGCTGGCCGGGGGCGCCGGCAGCGCGATTGGCACTGGCGGCATGGTCACCAAGATTCAGGCGGCGCAAATCGCCAGCCGCAGCGGCATTGAAACGATCATCGCCAGCGGCAGCGAAGAAGATGTGGTCAAGCGGCTGGTGGCTGGCGAGCGGCTCGGCACCCGCATTGAGGCGGCCAAGGATCGATCGGAGAGCCGCAAGCGCTGGCTGCTGACCGATCGGACGCAGGGGGCGCTGGTGGTGGACGCGGGCGCGGCCAGGGTTTTGCTGCGCGGCGGCGCCAGTTTGCTGCCGGTCGGCATACGCGAGGTGCGCGGCGAGTTTGAGCGCGGCGCGACGCTGGCGGTGCTGACGCTCGACGGTCGCGAGATCGCCCATGGCTTGAGCAATTATCGCAGCGAAGATCTCTGTCGAATCCGGGGCCACAAGTCGAGCGAGATCGTCGACATACTCGGCTACAGCTATGGCGATGCGGTGCTGCATCGCAATAACCTGGCGCTGCTGTAGTGAATCCGAAGCGCGTTTAATCTTCGCTACGCTACTGACTTATACTTGAGTTGAAACCCACACCGATGGGAGGAGAGCATGGCGCCTGAAACTACACTTTATACAATTGACGATGTCTGGGAATTACAGCGTCAGGCACCGGATCACATCAAGCACGTCGAGCTGATTGACGGACGACCATTTGAAATCGAGCCCGCGTTCTTGCTGCACGGCGTATTGGCGGCCAAGTTGTCCAGCATTATTGGACGATTCGCAGAAGAACGAGAATTGGGCAAAGTAGGCATCAGAGCAGGATTTTATGTCGAGACGGACAGACACACCCTGCTAGCGCCATTCATAGCTCTTATCAGCAACGCGAGGATTCCAGATCCCCCGCCTGAGGGTTTCGTGAACTTTATGCCAGACCTCGCGGTTGAGATTGCCGCGTCTAATAATCCAGTTTCATTTCTCCGGAGGAAGGCGGAAATCTTGTTAAGATATGGCGCACAATTGGTGTGGATCGTGCGGCCGGAACGGCAAACCGCCGAGATCTGCCGACTTGACGACGAAGACCAACTCAAGATTAGTTCCGTCGGCATACACGGAAAGTTGTCGGGCGAAGACGTCTTGCCCGGCTTTGCACTCGAGTTGGGCCGACTGTTCAACAAGTGAGCCAATTCAGACTGAACTTCCTCCTGCGTCTCCCATTTTGAAAATCATTGCATATCGGCGCTTCCTGTGCGATATTTGGCGCATTATCTCTATGACGAATTGCAGGACGAATCATGGAACAGACAGTACTCGAATCTCTAGATCTGGCGCAAATGGGAAAACGGGCGAAGGCGGCGGCCGCTGTCTTGGCGCGGAAGACGACTGCCGAGAAAAACGCGGCTCTGCTGGCGATCGCCGACGCGTTGGAAGCGAACACCCTCAGCATTCTGGAAGCCAATCAGCGGGACCTGGAGCTGGCGGCGCGGAATGGCATTGACCCGATCTGGATTCGCGATCGCATCGACCTGGAAACGCGCATGGCCGGCATCATCGCCGATGTGCGCAAGGTCGCCGAATTGCCGGACCCGGTCGGCGAGGTATTGCTTGACCGGACCTTGGACAACGGCTTGCAGTTGATCAAGCGGCGTACGCCCCTGGGCGTATTGGGGACGATATACGAGTCGCGGCCGAATGTGACCGTCGATGTGTCGACGCTGGCGCTGAAGACGAGCAACGCCGTCATTTTGCGCGGCGGCTCCGATGTGCTCTACAGCAATATGCGATTGACGGAAGTGATGCAAGATGTGTTGGCGACGCATGACTTCCCGGCGGAGGCGATCCAGTACATCAGCAGCACCGACCGCCGTTACGTCAGGGAAATGCTGCGGCTCTATGAATACATCGACATGATCATCCCACGCGGGGGGAATAGCCTGCATACCTTCTGTCGCGAAAACAGCAGCATACCGGTGATCACGGGTGGCATTGGCGTCTGTCACATCTACGTTGACGATAGCGCCCGACTGGATATGGTGTTGCCGGTGCTGGACAACGCCAAAACGCAGCGGCCCGCCGTCTGCAATTCGATGGAGACGCTGCTGGTGCATCGGTCGATTGCCGCCGAATTGCTGCCGCAAGTTGTTGAAAATCTAGGCGAGGCCGGCGTCGAATTCCACGCCGGCGAACGCGCTTATCAGATTGTCGGCGAGGACGAGCGCGTCATGCCGGCGGTCCCGGAAGACTTCGACACCGAGTGGTACAACCTGACGCTCAATCTGAAAGTGGTCGATGACGTCGATGAGGCGATCGCCCATATCGGAAGACATGGCACGCAACACTCGGACAGCATCTTGACCGAGACGGCGGCGCACGCGGAGCGCTTCCTCAACGAGGTGGATTCGGCGGCGGTGTACTGGAACGCGAGCACGCGCTTCACCGACGGCAGCGCAATGGGCATGGGCGCTGAGGTAGCGATAAGCACGCAGAAGCTCCATGCGCGCGGACCGATGGCGCTGGAGGAATTGACGACTTACAAGTGGATCGTCAAAGGCGAGTATACGACGCGGCGCTAAGTCTCGGGCGGCAATGGGCTGATAATCGACTTGACATTCGGCGGCGCGGCGCGCGATAATGTTGGCGTTGCAATATGTAAATCAAAGGCGACGACGAAGACAGTCTGCATGCGGCGCGCTAGCGTGTCTGCCGAAGCAGGGAGCGGGTGTCATGGACTGGAAGCACCCGCGGAGGCAGTTGCAGAATTCCCTTCCGAGCTGACGGGTGAACGGGCGATTTGTAGCAAGCCTGAGTAGTCCGCATCGCTGGACCCGGCGTCAATGGGCGAAACGAGTGCAGCGCCGATATGGGGCGCTGAATCAGGGTGGTACCGCGGGAACGTTCGCGCTCTCGTCCCTCGTTGGACTGAGGGCGTTTTTTGTTCAGTAAGTAATGACCAATGAAGAGGGAACTATGCCGAGAATAAGTGACGAGCTGCGACGTGGACTCAAAGCACAACAGGACGAGATAAACCGGCGCATTCATGAGTCAGTAAAACCGATGATCGAAGAGCAGCGGCGACAACAGAAAGAAGCCATCAAACCCCTGATTGAAAAACAGAAGCGGCAACAACAAGAAATCGTCAAGCCTTTGATTGAAGAGCAAAAGCGGCGACAACGCGAATTTATGGAGCCGCTAATAGAAAACTTGCAGAAGACTGCAAACGATATGGTTAATAATCTCGAGGTGATCACAGATCTTCGAGAGTTGGAGTTGTGGAAAAGTCTGAATCTCGGAGCGCAGGGTCCTTTTGCTACAGTTTTTCGTTCAATGCGCGACGTGCCTAAAGAGTCACGAGCGGCAATCGGCCAGCATGTCAATGGTTGCCAGACCATTGTTCGCGAGGCTTATGATAGGCACGTCGAATCCGTTCAGAGTTGGCAAATTGCCCGCGATTTGGAAGAAGGCGAGATCGATATCAGCTTGCCGGCCAATCCGCGCGGACGAGGCGGGCTGCACCCGTCCACCCGCACCCATCGCGAATTCCAAATGATCTGGGCTGATATGGGCTTTCAGGTCTATCAGAGCCGCGATGTCGAAGCGGACGAATTCAACTTCACGCTGCTCAACTTGCCCCCGCATCATCCGGCCCGCGATATGCAAGATACCTTTTATACGAAGGATCCGCGCGTATTGCTGCGCACGCACACCTCGCCCGGGCAGATACGGGCCATGCGCGAACTGGGCGATAACGGCAGCAAGCCGATACGGGTGATTCTGCCGGGCATGTGCTATCGGCAGGAGCAGGTAACGGCGCGCAGCGAGATTCAGTTCACGCAGGTGGAGGGCTTGGCGATCGGGCGCAACATCCGCATGAGCGACCTGAAAGGCACCATCGCCGAATTCGCCAAGCGAATGTACAACCCCAAGGCGAAGGTGCGTTATCGCGCGTCTTACTTCCCCTTCACCGAACCGAGCATGGAAGTTGATGTCGAGTGTTTCCTCTGCGGCGGCGAGGGCTGCCGCGTTTGCAAATACACCGGCTGGCTGGAGATTGCCGGCAGCGGCATGGTCCATCCCGATGTGCTGCGCAATGGCGGCTACGACCCCAGCGAATGGAGCGGCTTCGCCTTTGGCATGGGTCCCGAACGGATTACGATGCTGAAACACGGCATCCAGGATATTAGATATTTCTGGGGCAATGACTTGCGTTTCCTGCAGCAGTTCTAGGGAGAGCGAAGCAGACAGCATGTTGCAGTCAAGGGCTAGAGACGCTTTCGACAGCCTGGACCGATCGCTGGGGCACTGGATCTGGGCGATCCCGGTTCTGCTATTTGTCACTGCGCTGAGCGCGCGCCAACTTGACCTGGTCGCGCCCGCCGTCGACGAATACCGCTTCATGGTGGAGGCGGGTTTGGTCGGCAGCGCTAGCGATTCGCCGCCTGTTGTCCTGGAATCCGCCGACGGCCGGTCCGACAGCTACAGCCCGCTGTATGTCATCCTCCTCAAACTGTGGGGAGGCGTCGCCGGCGGAGAGATCGCGATACTGCGCCTGCTGTCTCTCTTCACCGGCTTGCTGTCGCTGGCGCTGATATATCGCCTGGCGCGGGATTTTGTTGCGCCCATAGCCGGGCTTTTGGCGCTTATCGTCCTCGCCAGCAATGCCTTGTACAACTTCTATTATGCGAACGCGGGCATGTATCCCCTGCTGATGCTGGCGGGAGCCTTGACGCTTTGGCTTTATCTGCGCTTGCGTCAGCGCGAATGGCAAGAAAAGAGGAGCGATTACCTGGCTTTGGCAGCCGCATGCGCCGCGCTGGCCGGCGCGCATGCATTCGGCGTCTTGCTATTGAGCGCGCTTGGCGTCTATCACCTTCTGCACGAGCGGAAAGACAGGCGCTGGTTGAGCGTCGCGCTGGCGATCGGCGCCGGTCTTTTGCTCGTGTCGCCCTGGCTGAGCGTCTCTAACTCACCTGGCATCGACCAAACAGAGGCGATATGGCCGGCTGAAAGCCGTGATCTGGGAGTAGTTCTGGGCGCATTGTACGAAGTTGGATTCAATGGCAGCGTGATCCTCCTGCCGACCATGATTGCCGGATTGATACTGGGCTGGCGTCAACGATCGCTTGCGTCCGCGGGACCGCTGTTCATCGGCTTGTATTATCTCCTCCTATTCTGCTTGGTGGCATTGCAGAGCGAATCATTGGGAAGCGACACAGCGCGATTCACCATTGGCGGCTGGCCGCCCTTTATCCTTGTCATCGCCGGCGGGATATTTGGCTGGTATCGCTGGCGACGATGGCTTGCCATTGTCGTCGTCTTGTGGATTGCCGCCGGCGCAAGCTATCAGCAGGTTGCCGATTGGGGCGCCTTCATCGCAGAGCGCGAGCGCTCCTTTTCGCAACCGGCCTGGCACATCGTCAGCCGGCTGGCGCGGCAGTCTCAGCACTCGGCGCCGATACTTGCCTTTCTCTTTGACCCCTCGCAGTTGCATGGCCTGGCATATAGCAGCTATCCGCCGAGCCGACATTACCTTACCGACCAGGACCTGGAGTTGGTGACCGCCGAGAGTTTCGAGGCATTTAAGAACTACGTATTCCAGCACAGCCATGTGGCGCCGCTTGTTTGGGTCATTGACCAACCGTCGACCCGGAAAGCCAACAGCGACGCGGGTCCTGATTCCCTCATGATGGCGGCCGATTACCGCTTGTGCGAGCGCCATGAACTGGGTGTGGATACGGTGCTTGCTCTATACGCCTGGCGGGCGCTGGGCTGTCAGGAGCGGCCATTGCTGGCGACAGCGGAAACCGACCAAATTCGCTACGAGTTTTACGGCGCTGCGGTGGAATTGGGCGAAAGCCAAATTTTATTTGTCCACCGGTGGACAGCCCTTGAGCGTTTCCCGCCGGAACGTTACAACCTGTCACATCAGTTGATCAGCGCGGATTGGGAACGCGTCGCCCAACTGGATCCGCCCCTTGCACAAGAAGGCAGCTTGCGTCAATTCTCCATCGACATCAGCGACGCGCCGCCGGGCAAATACCGTCTGATGGCGATTCTTTATGACAATCAGACAAATGAACGATTCGACTGGATCGGCAACCCGACCGAGCCGTCCTCTATGCTGGCCTTGGCCGACGTGGAGATCCCGGAAGAGAAACCAGAGGCGCGTGAATAAAAACGAGTAACGCGCGAAAGGAACAGACGATCGATGCTAGTCCCCGTTTCATGGTTGAGAGAATTTGTAGATATAGATGTGCCGGTAGAATTGCTGGCGGAGCGGCTGACCGTGGCCGGGCTGGAGGTGGCGCATCTCAAGTATATTGGCCTGCCGCAGCAGTCTGTGCCCGGCCTGCGGATGCCGAGCTCGGATCACCTGGTATGGGATCGCGACAGGCTGTTGCTGGCGCGCATTGTCGAGGTAAAGGCGCATCCCAACGCCGATCGGCTGGTCTTGGCGATGGTCGATTATGGCGGCGAGAGACCAGAGCAATGCGTCACCGGCGCGACCAACCTCTTCCGCTACAAGGACGCGGGACCGATTGATCCGCCGATTTGGAGCGCCTTCGCGATGGAAGGGGCGGAAGTCTGGGATGGCCACAGCGACAAGCCGAAACGCATGAAGCTGAAGGGCAAGGAATTGCGCGGCATCTATAACAAGAGCATGGTCTGCTCGGAAAAGGAACTGGGCATATCGGATGAGCACGAAGGCGTGATCGTGATGGAGCATGAGGCGCATTATGTCGCCGGGACGCCGCTGGCTGATGTGCTTGGCGATGTGGTCCTGAATATTGAATTCACCCCTAATCTGGCGCGCTGCTTCAGTGTGATTGGCGTGGCGCGCGAAGTGGCGGCGATCCTCGGCGTCGAGATGCGCTATCCTTCCTTCGACTTCCGGGCTGATGGCGATCCTATCGAGGGTCAGGTGAATATCGACATTCGCGAGCCGGCGCTGAATCCGCGCTTCACGCTGGCGCTGCTGCGCGTAACGGAAGTCAAGGAATCGCCATTCTGGTTGCAGCATCGACTTAAGCTGATCGGCCAACGCCCGCGAAACAATATCGTTGATGTCACGAATTATCTGACCTTTGAGCTGGGGCAGCCCATGCATGCTTTTGATTACGACAAGCTGGTCGAGCGTGCGGGGGGTACGCCGACCATCATCACACGGCTGCCGGCCGAGGGCGAGCAACTGGAGACGCTGGACGATGTCTTGCGGGATTTGGGACCGGAGACGATTCTGGTGGCGGATAGCGCCGGCGCGCTCAGCCTGGGCGGGGTCATCGGCGGCGGCGAAACCGAGATCAGCGCCTCGACGCGCAACGTGCTGCTGGAAGCGGCCGCCTGGAACAACATCAGCATCCGCAAAACGATACGCGAGCAGAAAGTGCATACGGAAGCCTCGACGCGCTTCAGCCGCGGCGTGCACCCGTCGCAGGCGATATTGGGCGGCGGGCGCGGCATTGAGCTCATGCGGCGGTTGGGCGGCGGTAAAGTCGCGCGCGGGATTCTGGATGCTTATCCGGGACCGCCCGACAAGGTGACGGTCGAAGTATCCATCGAGCGAATCAAGCGACTGCTGGGCATGGAGGTCGCGATTGAGCAGGCGGCGGATGTGCTGAGACGGCTCGAATTCGAGGTGACAGTCACAGGCGATGTGATAAGGGCGACGGCGCCCGATCACCGGCTGGATATCAGCGCTGATCCGGTGGTCGGGCAGCATGACCTGCTGGAAGAGATCGCCCGCATCATCGGTTACGACCAGATTCCCGATACGATCATGGCTGATGAGATGCCGCCCCAGCGTGAGAACACGACGGTCCTGCTCGAGGAGAGTATTCGCGATATTTTAGTTGGGAGCGGCCTTTATGAAGTGATCAATTATCGCTTCACCAGCCGGGAGAGCGAAGCCCTGCTCGTGCCAAACGGCCTGAAGTCATCGCTGCCAAAAGCCGATTATGTGGAGATCGCCAATCCGGCCGCCAGCGAGCGCGATGCGCTGCGGCATACGCTGATGATCAACATGCTGGAAACCGCGTCCAATAACGCGCGCTATCAGAAAACGCAGCAGGTCTTCGAGATCGGCAAGGTGTACCTGGGTGCCGGTGATTTGCTGCCGGAGGAGCCGCTGCGCCTCGGCCTGCTACTGACCGGCCCGCGGAACCGGACCTGGTGGGGCGGCGCTGCGTCGGCCGGCGATATGGATTTCTTCGATTTGAAGGGCGTGGTCGAGAGCCTGCTGCATGCATTGCACATCAGCGACTTTCGCATAGAGCGCGGCACGCACAGCAGCTTCCATCCCGGACGATCGGCCGATCTTCTGCTCGCTGGCGAGAACATCGGCAGTTTTGGCGAATTGCACCCGGAAGTGGCCGCTCGCTTCAAGCTGACCGAAGCGAAAGTGATGTACGGGGAATTCGCGGTTGAGCCGCTGATTCGGCGGCATCAGCGCTTGCACGCGATTGAGGCGCTGCCGACGACGCCAGCGGCGCTCGAGGATATCGCGCTGGTGGTGAACGCGGATACGCCGGCGAGCGAGGTGGAAGCGGTCATCCGGCAGGCGGGCGGGCGGCTGTTGAAAGACGCCCTGCTCTTTGATGTCTACACCGGCGACCAAATCCCGGAAGGCAAAAAGAGCCTGGCTTACGCGCTGACGTATCAAGATGAGAACAAGACGCTGACGGACAAAAACGCGGCCAAGATCCGCAAGAAGATCATCGGCGCGGCCCGGCGCCGGCTGAAGGCCGAGTTGCGGGCGCAATAGGCAGATTGTTAGGTTGGCGTGCAGGCGGGCGAGACAAGTCTCGCCCCTACAGATTTCGATTCTTGTGTGGCGAATCTAATAGCCCTTGGCGCGATCCAGTTGATTGAGCAGCGGACGGTTCTCGAGGTAGCGGCGGAGATTCTCCTTGAAAACGAGCGCCGCTTTATCATGATAATCACGCGTGAAGCCAGACAGGTGCGGCGTGATGATGACGTTGTCGAGATTCCACAAGGGGCTGGTCGTTGGGAGCGGTTCTTCTTCAAAGACATCCAGGGCGGCGCCGCCGATTTGCCCTGATGACAAGGCGGTGATCATGGCTTTTTCGTCGACGATGGCGCCGCGCGAGACGTTAACCAGAACCGCCGAATCCTTCATCGCTTCAAAAACTTCCTCGCCGATGAGATGCTCGGTGGCGGCGGTCTGCGGCGTTGTCACGACCAGGTAATCGCAGTCTTTCGCCATTGAGGCAACGGTATCGGCCGGATAGATGCGGTCGGGGATATCGCCGGTGGGATCGCCTGTGCCTTCCAAGGCGAATGCATTCACCTCCGCCGTGTTGCGCAAATCGCGTTTGGTAGCCAGCACTGTCATGCCCATATTGGAACAGAGACGAGCCAATTCGCGTCCGATGCTGCCGTAGCCGACGATGCCCACAGTCTGCCGGTCCATATCCACCGGCGTGAACAGATCATGCGGGCGCTCGGGCCAGGCGGCATTGCGCTGCAAGTCAAAAGCCGCGCGCATCTGGTAATTGAACATCAGCATCGTCATCAGGCAGTAATGCGCCATGTTGGTGGCGTGGATGCCGCTGGTGGACGTCACCAGAATATCTTCCGCCTGGACGATGCTGTGCCCGAGGGCTTGATTCATGCCGGCGGTATTCATCTGTATCCAGCGCAGCTTGGGCGCCTGCTCCGGCTCGGGATAGTAACCCGTAGTATAAAGGACTTCAGTCCTGGCGATGACATCGGGCGGGACATCGGGGAAGTGGCGCTCGACATGCAGCCGCGGCGAAATCTCGCGCAATTCGACCAGGATCTCAGCGGAGAAGTCCATGGCGATGGTGATGAAAATACGCTCAGGTTCAGACATGGCTCAACTCCATTGGTCGCCGGCGGGCTTGCGCCGCACCTGATGAGGTTAGCAGGCGGCGCGCGCGCGGTCAATGCGGCAGTGGTCTGGCATTCGCGACATGATCGTGTTTCGCCCTGCCCCGCGCTTCGATATGTGGCGGGCGGCGCTTTACAGGCGGCGCGTTGATGCGATATGATTCGCGCAAATCGCCAGAGGCAACTGGTCACCGATCGGCGCAGGGAGTGGAAGCGAGGACGCAATGGGCTTACTGGACGGCAAGATCGCGCTGATTTTCGGCGTCGCCAACAAGAATTCCATCGGCTGGGGAATCGCCCAGGCCTTGCAGCGCGAGGGCGCCACCATCGCATTGAGTTACGCAATGGACAAGCTGGAGCGGCGCGTGCGGCCCTTGGGCGAGTCAATCGGCTGCGAGCTTTTCATCCAGGCGGATGTCAGCAATGCCGACGAAATGGACGCCGTTTTCGCCGCGGTGAAAGACAAGTACGGGGTGCTGGACATACTGGTGCATTCGGTAGCATTCGCTGAACGCGACGCCTTGGGCGGGCGCTTCGTCGACATGCGGCGCGAGGCTCTTCTCAGCGCCATTGACGTCAGCGCCGTCAGCTTGATCGAGTTGACGCGGCGCGCCGAGCCTCTGATGACGAATGGCGGCAGCATCATGAGCCTGACCTATAACGCCTCGCGCAAGGTCATCCCCAATTACAACGCCATGGCGATTGCCAAAGCGGCGCTAGAAGCGATCACGATGTACTTGGCTGCTGATATGGGGCGCAGCAAGATCCGCGTCAACGCCATCAGCGCCGGCGCCATCAAGACGCTGTCGGCTGGCGGGATTCGGGGATTCCGCGACCTGCTCAAGTACGCCGAAGTCACCTCGCCGATGAATGAGCTGGTTAGCCAGGACGATGTCGGCGATTTGGCGCTCTTCCTGGCGTCGGACCTCTCGCGGCGCATCACGGGGGAAGTCATTTATGTCGACGCCGGCTACAACATCATGGGCTACACTGATGTCAAAGCGCTGATAAGCGAGCGCGCCTAGCTGGTTTGTGGGGGGAGTGTTTCACATGTCGCGGATATGGATCATCCTGGTTGTTGTCGGCTTGCTGAATTCGTCTGTCAATGCGCAGTGGGATTACCAATTCGGTCCGCCCTGCGATAGCAAGGTAAGCGCCCATCGTAAGGCTGTCGCGCAAGGCATGGAACTTTACGACGGCCTTCGCGCGATGAATCGCCTCGACCCGACCAACTACTTTGACCAGCTGTTCCGGTTATTCGAAATGCCGATTACCTGTGCCGAGGTGTCGGTTTGGACTCTTATCGAGTTAGCAAACCTGGAGACGCTGCCTTTTGAGCTTGTAGGCACACAGCTCGGGTTCGGCAACAGCGAAGATTTCGCGCCGCTGCTTGAGAAATGGCAGGCCTGGGCAACGAACTTCCTGTCCGAGCCGGGCTTCCTGTCCGAAGGGCTCAAGACACGATTTTGGCTCGGCAGCCACAGCAATTACAGAGGGGGTGGCATCCAGGTCGGCTGCGCGAGCTATCTTCTGCCGGTCGACATAGCAATGGCGCGCGGACGCAACACCTTGGCGGAACTTTCGCTGGCGTTAAGCGCCCTCTTCGATCCGGAGCAGAGCCATCCAGACGCGGATGTCGAGACCGAAGACTGGATCAAGCTGCTGGGCTTGACGGTCGCCGGCATTCACATCGACGAAGGCATGGCGGAGATTACCTTGAGCGGGCAACTCAAAGGCATTGGCGCCTGCGGCGACGCCATTCTTGAGGCGCAGATCCTGCAAACGGTATTTCAGTTCTCGGATGTCAGCCGCGCGAGAATCACAGATGGCGAAACCAACCTGCGGGAAATCGTCGATATGAGCGACCAACTCAGCGAAGAAGAACGCAGAGATTACATCTACCAGCGGGAGAAGCTGGACTGGCTTCGGGACTAGCTTGATGCGGTCTTAGTCCAGCGCGTTGGAGAGAATCGCCGCGAGCTCGGCATCGCTTTGGACGCTTTCGCGGTAGGCGCCGTGCCGCACATTGCGCAGGGCGACCCAGGAAATCAGCAGCCCGAGAAAACCCAGGCAGAAGACGGCGCCATAAGCGATGGTGTGCGCGTTGGATAGCGCCAGCATGATATCGCGCAGGATGCCCCCGCCAGCGACGCCCGCGCCCCGCGCCAAAGTCACGCAGAATGTCCAGAAGCCGAGGAAAGTGCCGGCGCGGCCGACCGGGCTCAAGTCCATCATTAAGCCAAGCGTGCCGATATTCCATACGCCCAGTCCGATGCCCAGCAAAATCAAGCCGGGTGTTACCAGGGGACGGATTTCAGCGAGCGACGAGATCGCGAACAGCATATAGCCGAGCATGAGTACAAAGACGCCCGCTTGCGACATGCTGCTATGGTTGAAAGCGGGCGAACGACGGAGCAGAAATAGCGAGGCGAAGGAACCCATAATCGCCATGCTCCCCCAATAGGCGGCGAAGCGGTTGGTGATATGCGCCTCCATGCCGAAGACTTGAGCGGCGAAGGGCTCCAACACGGTGTCTTGCAAGAAGACGAAAGCCATCGACATGGTCAGGTAAAAGAGGAAAAAACGCATTTGCCGGCTGCGCCAAACGAGCGACAGGTCGCGGCGCAGGCTGCTAGCCGATTCCTTCGCTTTTTGGTCCCGGTCAACGGTTCGCTTCTCTTCGCCTAGGAGCGAGAGAAACCAAATCAACGTCAGCGCGATCGCAGTAACGACGAATAAAGCCAGCAGCGAATCGGCACTGAAGGCGATGGCGCCGGCGCTTTCGTCCCGCGGCAGCATGATGCTGAAGAAAATGCCGCCGATGGTGAACCCCAGCAGCAGAAAGGTCCAGACCAAACCGACGGCGCGCCCCCGCTGGTGATCAGCCGCGCGATCATAGATCAGCGCCAGGAAGGTGCTGCCCGAGATGGCGCCGCCCAAGCTGAAGAGGAGGAAGGAGGCGATCAGCGCGATCCACAGCGCAGCCGGCGTCGGTCCGGCAGATTGCTCGCTCGCTCGCCGAACCAACTCGGCCGTGGCGAACCCCAGCATCAAGGTGCTGATCGCCATCATCGCGCGCCCGAGCCATATCCAGAACAGACGCCGGTATCCCCCAATTGTATGGGTGTCGGAGTAGCGCCCGGCGATGACTCCGATGGGCGCCAGGAAGTAGCGCAGCCCGGTTAGCAAGCCGACGAATGCGGCGCTGAAGCCGAGATCGGCGACCATGATGCGATTCCAGACGCCGGTCGTCAGCACATCAGCCATGCCCGAGCCAAGATGGAATAGCGCGATTTTGAGATTGCGACCGACGGATAGATCGACCTTCTTCAGTTCAGCCATATATGTTTCTATAGAATTCTGTAGATTTCACACAGTGATTGTACAGGTTCGCTGTATGGCGTCAATGGTCGAATGAGAAAAGCTTCACAAGCTGTGATACAATAAAAATATGAGCGATTTACGAGGAAAGAGAGGTTCCGATGTTCCAACACCGACCGTTCAATAAGATTGTCGTGCCGACCGATGGCTCCGCTTGGAGTGAACGCGCGATACCGTATGCGGTTGATTTCGGGCGCATCAGCGGCGGCGAAGTAATTTTGCTACACGTTTTCACTCCGCCGATGCACGAATTTGTCGATTCGCTAGCAATCGCTGGTGAGTACGAACTGGCCAACCGCATACGCGAGGAGATCAAGCAGCACCTGTTGGGCTTGCGCAACGAGGTGCGGGAGCAGGGCATCGAATGCCGTTTGCACATCATTGACGCCGTTGGCGTGGCGCAGCACATCGTTGATTACATCGGAGAAGAAGATGCGGATCTGGTGGTGATGACAACCCACGGTCATTCGGGCTTGGTGCGCCTGGTCTTCGGCAGCGTGGCCAACAAAGTGATGCACGACGTGAATGTGCCGGTACTGGTCATCCGGCCCGATCTGGAGTGAGGCGGCCGCATCCTCGCGTCCGTCCAAGCCACGGGCGCCTTTAGCGAATTTCATTAAAGGGAGGCAGGCGCTCCGCGACAAGACAACGGATCGCATCCACCGCCTGCCATGCCTTTTCCACTTCATCCTCTGGCAAGCTCAGTTCGGCAAAGTCGTCTTCGTCCAGGAGCAGCGTGCGTCCATCGGGATAAACGAAGACGTCCAGGCACAGATCTTCCGCCTCGACGTAATCCAATCCAATTCGGGGCGGGCGCGTGATATTGCAATACCAGCCCTTGAGCAGGCTCGTCTCGCCATCGGACACGCGGAATATATTGAACCAGCGATCGCGGTAGAACCACTCGCGGAAGTGATCGCCCCGGCGCAGCTTGATGTAGCCCAAATCGCGGTCGGGCAAGGCGAAACGGGCGTCAATGCAAACGAAGTCGGCAGCGCGTTCGCTTAAGCTGCCCCCGTAGGACAGCTCGGGCTCGCCGCGCGCATTTAACTTGATGACGGTAAACGTATTCATCAGGCGCGTCCACTAGTATGGACGAGCAGCAGCAGCCCGCCGGCAAACTCCACCGCCGCCTCATCCGTCAGCATGACGTTGCTAATCCCTCGCGCTGGCCCCAGTCGCAGGGTTTCATCCGCCAGCCGATACTGAAGGCTCGCGGTATTGATGCCTTGGGCTTTGCCGGAGAGCGGAATAAGCGAGATCGTATCGCCACGCGCGCCGTCGATTTGATGCGAGCCGGGCCGCAAGAGGCGGATCCTTTGGTCGCCATCGATGATTTCGATGCGCATGTCGCCAAAGTCGGGCAGCGTGAGCAAAAGGATATTGGCGATGGTCTGGTCGAAGCGGCCGCCGAGCGCGCCCAGGATCAGGATGGATTTGGCGCCAATCCGCCGGCAATAGTGTAGAGCCAATTCGAGATCGGTTTCGTCTTTTTCCGCTGGATGCCCGATTATCTCAGCGCGGGCCGCTTCAAAGGCGGCAACTTGCTCGGCGCTGAGCGAGTCGAGGTCGCCGATGATCGCATGCGGCGACAGTCCAAGCGCGCGGGCGTGGAGAGCGCCGCCATCCGCGCAGATGACACGGGGCGAATCCAGCGATGTGAGCAGGCGGTCTAGCATCGCGCCGCGATTGAGTTCGCCGTTGGCGAAGAGAAGAACGTTCACCACAGGATTTCTCTAGATCGGATATCGGAAAGGGATTCGCTGATGAATCTTACCATTGTCAAGACCGCGGACAAAACCGCATAGATGATTTGATGGTGTTGTCGGGCGACCTGATTGGTAGCCCCTACATCGTCGTTCAGCGATATGCTAGCCTATGAGCGAATTCGCCCTTTAGAAAGGCGGCGCGCGATGCCAGTTGACGCCATCAGCTTGGAAGTCTTCAAGAATTTGTTTGCGGCGGTGGCGGAAGAGATGGGCGTGACCCTGCGGCGCGCCAGCTTCAGCCCCAATATTCGCGAGCGGCTGGATTTCAGCTGCGCCGTCTTTGACGCCGAGGCGCGCATGATCGCGCAGGCGGCGCATATCCCGGTGCATCTGGGCAGCATGCCGGCGTCGGTGGCTTCCGCCGTGGCCGAGTTCGAGGAATTCTTCCCGGGAGACTTGGTGGTGCTCAACGACCCCTATCGCGGCGGGACGCATCTGCCCGATATCACCATGATTTCGCCGGTCTTCGCCGGTGGCGATCTGTGCTACTTCGTCGCCAGCCGCGCGCATCACGCTGATGTCGGCGGCATGACACCCGGCTCAGCGCCTTTGAGCACGGAGCTCTATCAAGAGGGCATCATCATCCCGCCGGTGAAGCTGCGGCTCAGCGGCTGGATGAACGAAGGCGCCATGGACCTGATCGTAGCGAACAGCCGCAACCCGGCCGAGCGGCTGGGCGACCTGGAAGCGCAGATGGCCGCCCACCGAATCGGCGAAGGGCGGCTGCTCGATATGATGGTGGAGCACGGCGTTGAGGCGACGGCTGAGCACGCCTCTGCCCTGCTCGAATACTCGCGGCGGATGACACAGGCGGTCATCGCCGGGATTCCCGATGGCGTCTACCGCTTTACCGACGCGATGGAGGGCGATGGGCAGGCCGAGTTTGAGATCCCGATTCAAGCGCGGATTGAGGTGCGCGGCGAATCCATGACGGTGGATTTCAGCGGCAGCGCGCCGCAAGTGCCGGGCAATGTGAATGCGGTGCCGGCGATTGTGCGCTCGGCGACCTGGTATTGCGTGCGGCTGATGGCCGAGGAAGATATCCCGGTTAATCATGGCTGCTTCCAGCCGGTCGAGGTCATCACGCCGGCCGGCAGTTTTCTAAATCCGCGCTTTCCGGCGGCGGTGGTGATTGGCAATACGGAGACGAGCCAACGCGTGGTCGATACGGTGCTGGGCGCGCTGGCGCAGGCGCTGCCGGAGCTGGTGCCGGCGGCTTCGCTGGGCACGATGAATAACTTTGCCGTCGGCGGTTTTGATGGCGAGCAGCAGTTTGTTTATTACGAAACCCTGGGCGGCGGGCATGGCGCGTCGAGCCGCGGCAATGGCTTGTCCGGGCGGCATTGCCACATGACCAATACGCTGAACACGCCGGTCGAAGCGCTGGAATACAGCCTGCCGATGCGGGTGCTGCGTTATCATCTGCGCGAGGGCAGCGGCGGTAATGGACGCCATCGCGGCGGGGATGGCATCGTACGCGAGTACGAGATGCTGGCGCCGGCGACGGTCACCATTAATTCGGAGCGGCGTCTGCGAGCGCCCTACGGCGTCAATGGGGGCGAATCGGGGCTGCCCGGCGTGAATGCCGTCATTCGCGCTGGCTTAAAAGAGATCGTCGGCGGGAAGCACTCGGCGCATCTCGAGGCGGGCGATCGCGTAATTGTTGAGACGCCGGGCGGCGGCGGCTGGGGGGATCCGTAGTCACAGCGCTGGAGAGAATGTAGGGGCGATTCTGTGAATCGCCCATTTCTGAGATGCAGTTGGATGACGGACGACCCAAGGGTCGCCCCTTCACGATCGGGATGTGCGGCGGACTTAGCTGCCCTCGGCGATGACGTTGACCGGGATCTGGCGCGGCTTGACGTGTTCGGCTTTGGGCAGCGTGATGCTCAGAACGCCATTTTCGTAGCTGGCTTCCACCGCGTCGCCGTTGACGACTGTGGGGAAGCGCAGGCTGCGGCTGAACTTGCCGAAGCGCCGCTCGCGGATCAGCATCTTGCTGTTCTCGTCGCGGTTCTCGGCGGCGGTCTCGGCGCTGATGCTCAGGACATCTTCGTGAATGTTGACGCTGATGGCGTCCTGGCTGATGCCGGGCAGGTTGGCGCGGACGATGTAGGCTTCGGCCGTCTCTTCGACATCAAGCGCCAAGCCGAATCCGCGCGCTTCAGACGGACCGCCGCTGGTCAGCCAAGGGCGGGCGTCGTTCAGCAAATCGTCAACCAGCCGGAAGTAGGGATTGCGCGTGCGAATCATCATGGTGTTTCCTCCTCTGCGATTTCTTGGGCGACTCACAGAGTCGCCCCTACAAAAATCTGTCTGACAGTTTCATCTTATGCCGGCTGTGTTAGAGAAAATGCAGCGCGGCGTAAGATAGGCGATAGAGGCGCGTAAACGACGCGCAAGCGCGCTGGCGCAGTCGCGTTTCGCTTTCGGCGAGCCGGTGTTATGATTGGGCGCGTGATGGCGACCGTGCCTTGCAACAGGAAATGAATATGCGAGCGGGTGTTGATATTGGCGGCACGTTCACCGATCTGGTCTTGAGCGATGGCGGACAACTGAAGATCCACAAACTGCTGAGCAGCCCGGATCGTCCGGAGCGGTCCATGCTCGCCGGGCTGGAGACGATTTCGCCGGGCGGGCTGGCGGCGCTGCGGCAAGTGGCGCATGGATCGACCGTGGCCACCAACGCCATTCTGGAGCGCAAGGGCGCGCGGGCGGCGCTGCTCACCACCGCCGGCTTTAGCGATCTGCTCTTCATCGGGCGGCAGGATCGCCCCCGGCTTTACGACATCCATCCGAGCATCCCGCCGCCGCTTATCCCGCGAGAGCGCTGCTATGAAATCCGGGAGCGGCTCGATTTTCAGGGCGCGGTTTTGACGCCGCTGGATGAGGACGCGCTCGACCGGGCGCTTGACCAACTGGAAGCCGACCAAGTGGACGCAGTCGCCGTCTGTTTGCTCTTCAGTTACATCAATCCGGCGCATGAACAGCGCGTCAAGGCGCGCATACTGGAGCGCGGCATTGTACGCGACGACTGGCAGGTGGCGCTTTCGTCGGAGGTGCTGCCGGAATTCCGTGAGTACGAGCGGGCCAGTACTATCGCGCTGGAAGCCTATGTGCGGCCGGGCATGTCACGCTATGTCGGAGAACTGGAGGCGGCGCTGGGGAGCGAGACATCACTGCGCATTATGAAGTCCGATGGCGGTGTGATGCGGGCGAGCCGCGTGCGACAGGGGGCGATTCATACGGCGCTCAGCGGACCGGCGGCTGGCGTCATGGGCGCATTTCATCTGGCGAAAATGGCTGGCTTCGACAAGGTCATCACCTTGGATATGGGCGGCACATCGACCGACGTAGCGCTGATCGCCGGGGTTCCCGAGCCACGCCCGGAATCGGAGATTGATGGCTTGCCCACGCGGGTGCGCATGCTCGATATCGAGACCATCGGCGCGGGCGGCGGATCGCTGGCGCGGATTGACGCCGGCGGCGCCTTGCGCGTCGGGCCGGAGTCGGCGGGCGCCAAGCCGGGACCGGTCGTTTACGGGCTGGGCGGCGAGCAGGCGACGCTCAGCGATGCCAACGCGATTCTCGGGCGGCTGGATGCCGAGCATTTTCTCGGCGGCGCGATGGCGCTGGACCTGGCGGCCGGCGAACGCGCGCTGGCGGCGCTGGCGCGGCAAATGGGATCGAGCGCGCTGGAGGCGGCGCAAGGCGTGGTCGATATCGCCAATGTCAACATCGACCGGGCGATCCGGCGCGTGTCTATCGCCCGCGGTTACGATCCGCGCGATTTCACGCTGGTGGCTTTTGGCGGCGCTGGACCGCTGCAAGCCTGCGAGGCGGCGGCGCGGCTGGATATCCCGCGTGTGCTGGTGCCGGAAGCGCCCGGCGTTTTATGCGCGCTTGGCTTGCTGATCGCCGATGTCGCCGTCGAATACAGCCGGTCAATCATGCGCGGCGCGAGCGACGAGGTTCTGCTTCAAATGCGGGCGCTGGAGCGAGAATTGCTGGCGCTGGCGGAATCCGAGCTTCGGCGGGAAGGCATCGCCCAGGATGATATGCGCTTTGCGGCGACGCTGGATATGCGCTACGAGGGGCAAGCCTACGAGTTGAACATCCCCTTTGACGAGCGGGCGACCGAGTCTTTCCATGAAGCGCATGAGCGCGCTTACGGCCATGCCATTCGCTGGCGCGCCGTCGAGATCGTCAATTTGCGCCTCGCTGGCATAGGCGCGATCGAAAAGCCTGTATTCGAAGTGGCGGCGACAATCCCCCACGAAGCGGCGCCCATCGGCGAAAAGGCGTCGCCAGCCGGCGGCGCGATGCAGCTGTTTGAACGTGATTCGCTTCGTCCTGGGGCAGCCTTCAGCGGCGAGGCGCTCGTCTTCCAAATGGACAGCACAACCTATGTGCCAGCCGGTTGGAGCGCGCGCGTTGATGGCCACATGAATCTGCTGCTGGAGCGCGAGTGAGGCTCAGTCGATGGCGGCAATCGCTTCGATCTCGACCGCCATGTTGAAGGGCAGCGAGTTCATGCCCACAGCCGAGCGCGCATGGGCGCCGCGATCGGGACCGTAGAGCGCCAAGATCAAATCGGAGCAGCCATTGATGACGGCCGGCTGCCGGGTGAAATCGGGCGCGCAATTGACCATGCCATGCAGGCGCAGCCAGGCGCTCAGCCGATCCAAATCGCCGAGCTCGCGTTTGAGGCTGCCCAGCATCGAGAGCGCGACCGCCTTCGCCGCATCATAGCCCTGCTCCACGTTGACATCGCTGCCAACTTTCCCGAAGGGACCGGCCACCGAGCCGTCTGCGTTCTGCGGTCCGTGCCCGGAGATGTAGGCGATGCCGTCGTGTATGCGCACAAATGAAAATGGCAGCACGACGCCGGGCGGCGCTTTCACCGGCGGCGGCAAGTCCAAGCCCATATCCGCGAGTTTGCGTTCGATTTCCATGCCTGTCCTCATTTCGCGACAGTTAATCAATGCAGCTAAAGTTTAGGATGAGTCCGAGAAGCGGGCGAGTCAAGAGTCGCCCCTACAAAGCTGGCTTCGAGAGTACCATAGCGTCCGCCCAGGCGCACGGTTGAAGGGGAATCGGGCTAGAATGGTGGGTATCCCGTCGGACCTGGAATACCGCTAAGCATGAACGCGCAGAGCGAATTGCGACAAGCGATTGAACTGATGCAGGACGGCCAGGCCGCGCCGGCAGTGGACCTGCTGAATCGCTTGGCCGAATGCGCCGAGCTGGATGGCAAGGGGCGGGCGGCTGCTTACGTCTGGCTGGCGGAATCGCGCGAGGACCGGGCATTCAAGATTCGCTGCCTGGAGCGGGCGCTCGAGCAGGATCCGGACAATCGGCAGATTCGACAGGGCTTCAATCAACTGATGACGGAGCGGCCGCAGCCGGGTCAACTGCCAGCGATGGGCGCCAAACGCCATCCGGCCGAGCTGGATGCAGCGCCGCCGGTCGTCGGCATCATCGGCGGCTTAAATGGTCCCGCCAGCGGCGTCTTTGTCGACGACAGAGGCTTGATCGCCACGACCAGCTATGCTGTCGGCAGCGTTGCGCGCGTAACGGTCACTTTAGATGCCGAGCGGCATCTGAAGGGCGAAGTCGTCCGGCGCTTCCCATTGCATGACCTGGCTCTCATTGAGTCGCGGCTGCGAAGCGCGCTGGCGCCAGCGGCCGCGCCACCTTCAATGATTGCCGAGAACTCGCCTTTCCTCGCATTGGGCTATGGCGGCGCCAGGCTGCGCGGCGCATTGGCTCAGCACAACAGCCGGCGAGCACGGTATTGGCTGCGCACGACGATTCCGCCGGTGCAAATGCCCGACGCCGGCGGCAATCCACTTTATGACGATAATGGGCAGCTTTTGGGTTTGCTGACGCGCAATGTCGATGGCGCTGGCAATGCGCTGGCGATCAAGATGTCGCAGGTCCGGGCGCTGGCTGAGCAATGGCGACGCGATCGCCAGCTGATGCCGGATACCCACTATTGCGTCGTTTGCGGGTCGCGATCACGGGCGCGACTCTTCGGCGGCGATCACTGCGAGACTTGTGGCGCGGCGCAGGTCAACGACGGCGACTATCCGCGCCAAGCCGACAAATTGGCGGCGCTGTTTGGCGAGGGCGAGGGTCCGCCCTGCCCCCATTGTGGCGCGCGGGTCGGCGCCTACGAGGACCGCTGCCTGCGCTGTGGGCAAAGCATGGCGCGCGGCGCCGTAGCGGGGAACTAAATTTCATGGGACGTTTCTTTGGACGCCGCGACAAGAGACAGGCTGAGCCCGCTGCCGAGCAATTCGAATTGTCGCTGCGCGCGGTGGAAGGCATATTGGGCGCGATCGGCGTCGACCCGCAGGCGGCGCGCATGGAAGTGGAGAGTGGTTACGGCTGGAACTTCCAGCGTGGCTCGGCGCTGATCGAGGTTTATCTGACGCCGGAGGAACAGGGCTACTTGCAGGTGCTGTCGCCGATCATGCACCTGCCGGCGAGCAATCTGCTGGCGCTATATCGGCGGCTGCTGGAGCTGAACTTGCAGCAGACCAACGCGGCGCTCGGCCTGCACGAGGATGTGGTCTACCTTTATCACGAGCGGCTGCTGGCGGGCTTGGACGCGTCCGAGGCCGATGCGATCATCCGGCGGCTGGCGCAGGTGGCCGATGAGCTGGATGACGCGCTGGCGGAGGAGTTTGGCGGGCGGATGTATGGGCGGGGGTGAGGCTAAGTTGCAGACGCGCCGCCATTCTGCTATTGGCAGGTGTTGTGCAAGAGTTTTACCAAGTTCTGTACATCTTTGAAATAACCCTGCAGTTCCTGAATTGTTATCTGTGAGTCTCTACCGTGCGCTATCAAGTTTCTATTCTCGACCAAGTTATTCAATACTGGCCTGAATTGCTGGACGTTGCTCTGTTTTAATGTCGCTCTCCAGTTCACATTGAATCGCCTAACAGTACGAAGAATATCATCATACCTTGCTGTGATGTATTTGAGATTTTCCTCAACATAGTTTTGAGTAGGTACATCCACTGTCTTTGACTGAACATACTCCAGAAGTATGATTTGCACAGAATTCTCCAAGAAACCCGACGTCCTTACGCATAGGTACCACGTAAGTTGGACAGCGAGATCAGTGTGAATCGCTCCCGAGTTCTGCAACCGATTCACTTCATCAAATAGGTCTTGGAGCTCATCTTGACGATCAAGTATTTCTTGATACATGGCTTATCCTGCGTTCGCAAATGCTGAGATAGCCATTTCAATACGACGGCGCACTCGTTCGGGAGCTGAGGTGGTGTCTGAGATAAGGCCGATGTATTCTGTATCATCGCGCAGTGCCTCGAACTCGTCCCTAATATCAGACTTGATCGGTGTTTTTGCATACCGGCTTGCGATTCCAATCATTATGGAATCTAGCATTGCAGCGTTGAGAGACTTCGTGGGCTTGAAAGCGTCATCGCCGATTCGTTGCAATATGCAACTTACGGTGGTCTCAAATACTTGAGCGATCTGCTCCTCGGAGAATAATCTCAGATCTTGATTAGATTTCATGAACTCATTCAAATAACCCTTCATTGGCGATCGGTAGTTCTCGCGATCAAAATATAAAGCGATGAAACGAAGAATTAACTCCTCATCGCGCTTTCGTTTGTCTTCTGATTCTTTTCCAAACAGCGTTCGCCATGCGTTGTCGCGGTTCAGTCTATGGAGCAGCCGGTTAAAGGGTCCACCGTAGATGGCCGCCCGAATCTCTTGAGACGCTAATGCCACTCCGCCTGTATTCAATCGCTCGAAGATGAAATACTGACTAGTTGCGTCTTCATCAGGTTTCACTTGGCGAATTACGGTTGCACGAATGAAAGAATTGTCGAGACGCCTCCTGTCGACTATATTGAGTTCCTCATAGGAGAGCCCATTATATCTAGATTCAAGACCGGTAAGCTTGAATGGCCGATCTGTATCGACGAATTTACCCTCGTAGTAACCTCGCAGCGACTGCAGTCTCTGATTTCCATCAACGACTAACTGTTCTTCACTTTTTGAGTCGCGATACAGGTAAACTCCTGGCACTGGCAATTCAAGAAGTAATGACTCTATAAATCTCGATGCACGTTTCTGATCCCACACATACTTGCGTTGGTATTCGGGAATCTTGATATCGCCGCTTTGCAACCGACCTACGTAACCTCTGATGTCGTAGTCGATACCATAGCTTGACACATTCTTTTCGTTGATGCTGACGGTCTCTTCAGAATTGTCCTGTTCTATCGTTTGATCTTCATCGTTGTCAGGAACAGCTACCTGACTTTCTTCCAGTAACATGGAATGCTCCATCTCAAAACATGGGAATTATGCTACGCTATTGTATCGTCATCAATTGCGAATTCAATGGGAGATCGCTGGTACTTGCGCTACCACTCCACCCTATTCAGCACTCACTTGCGCAGCCTGCTCCAGCAGCCGCCTTTCTAAATATCCCGCATGAGCATAGGGCAGCGCTGAACGAAGCACAGCCCCTTAAATGAAAGCCATCAAGCGAATGCCTCGCGCCAATAACAGTTAGTCAGAACTCAGTGGATTGCGCAGCTAAACCAGCAGGTACTCTTCTTCGCTGCAGACGCGCAGAGTGCCAGCAAGCTCGTGGCCGAGGAAGTGCGTCTGCCCGTCGACTTGCAGCTGCAGGGGACCCTTGAAGGGCGCGCGCATCATCAGGCGGAAGCGCTTGCCCGGCTCCAGATCCAATTCGCTGAAGTAGCGGAGTTTGTGGGGGTCGTGGGTATGCACGCGGCTGATGACGTAGTCACGCTCGACATCCACTTCCGATAGCGGATAATCGACCACGCGCGGCATCGCGCCATCGGCGGTCGGGATCAGTTCGCCATGCGGGCAGCGTTTGGGATAGCCGCTCATTTCGTCCATTTTGTCGACCAGGGTATCGCTGACGACCAAGCCCATATCATCGGCGTCGTCATGGACTTCGTGCCAGCCGAAACCCATGACATCGACGAGGAAGCGCTCCACCAGCCGATGCCGGCGGATATTAGCCAGCGCCTCGCGCTCTCCCGCTTCGGTCAAGCGGATGCCGCGGTAGGGTTCGTGATCCAGAAAGCCGGCGTGTTTCAGGCGCTGCACCATGCGCGTCACAGCGGGCGCCGAGACGTGCATCTCTTCAGCCAAGGCAGATGTGGAGACGTAGGGACTATCCGGTTGGTAGTATGCGATGCGGTAGGCTTCCGCCAGATATTCCTGCATGGAGTCGGTCGCGGTCATGGCTCTCTCAATCTACCGCAACGGCAATTCGGACGTCCCCATCAAATATAAACCGATTCACCAGCCCTTCGCAAGCGTTAAATTCGCATTTAGTTCTTGTTGAAGGGACTGCGCGCAGTTGAGCGGCCAAATCGACGCGCTTGCATCAAGGCGCGAAGCCGAGCGATTCGAGCAGCGCGTCCAGCTGGTGGAGCATTGCAGTTGGGGCGCCATCGTTGAGCAGCGTGTAGTCGGCTATGGCGATGGGACCGCCCTTCTCCAGCGTTTCGATTTCGCGGATGTCGCGCTCCTGCGCTTCATGCGGGGTCAACGGACGCTCGGGCCGGGTCGACAGGCGCTCATAACGGAGATGACGGGGCGCGGCAATGGCCAGGAGAACCAGGGGCGCGCCCAGCTCTTCGACAAGCAGCTTGTACTCACTGAAGCTGTACAAGCCGTCGATGATGATGCGCTGATGTCGCTTGAGAGCGTCTTGCAATTTGGGCAGCGAGATGATCGCCATCGCCGCCATGCCGTGCCTCTCGCGCAGCTCTTCGCGCGCGCTGCGTTCATTGGCCGGGTTGACATCCCAGCCGCGCCGCCGCACTTCATCGACGACGACCGCGCCGAAACGCAGGGTAAAGTAGCCGCACCCCCGCAGATATTCGGCGCAGATCGTTTTGCCCGCGCCCGGCATGCCGACCAGCGCCAGCGCTCGCGCTCGATTGGAGTTTACCGCCATCGGACCTCACCCTGAAAATGAAACCTGCCGCGCCGGATTATACCGCCAGCACTGGTCGAGACCTAGCTCGGATGCGCGAAGAGATCTGTGCATCTGGACCGTATAATTGAGTACAATCAACGACGAGGGAGGAAGCCGATGAGCGACTGTTTAAGCTGCCAGTTGCTGCGCAAGCGCGACCGGGGCGAGGCGCCGCCCTGGGACAGCATCTATCGCAGCAGCTACTGGGATCTCGCCCATGCCTACAATACATCGTACATTGGCTGGCTGGTGCTGATTGCGCGGCGGCATATTGAGACGCTTGACGAAATGACCTTCGGGGAAGCGGCTGACCTGGGCGCGCTGCTGCGCGAAGTTTCGCAGGCGCTGAAAATATATATCGGCTGCCAGAAGACCTACGTCATGCAATTCGCGGAATCGGCTGATCATCCGCACGTTCATTTTCACATCGTGCCGCGCATGCCCGATCAAGCGCCTGACGACATCGCTTATAGGGTGATGCGCCACCTTGGTGTACCCTTGAGCGAGCGCTGCAGCGAAGACGACATGAACGCATTGGCTCTCGCCGTTCGGGGGCAGCTTGAAGCGCTGCGGCAGTGACTCTCGAAGTGCTTAGCCTGTGACTGGCGGCGCCGGTGATCGAACGTGAACGCAGGTTTGAAAACGTCGAACGGATTTCTCTTTTCTACCGCGAGTGGCTGCCAGAGGCGGAAAAGACTCGCGGCATCGTCTTCATTTTGCATGGCATCAACGAGCACAGCGGTCGCTATCGCCATGTCGCCGAGGCGCTCACGGGCGCTGGCTTTGCTTGTTACGCCATTGACCACCGCGGGCATGGCTTGAGCGGCGGGCGCCGCGGCTATATCCCCGACATGCAGCTCGCGGTCGCCGACCTTGAAGAGTTGTACCGCCTCGTCCGCGCCGAGCATCCGGGACAACCGCTACTGATTTTCGCGCACAGCATGGGTTCGCTGATCGGCTTGGGTTTCGTATTGCGCCAGCCGGAGGACCTGCGCGGCATCGCCTTGAGCGGGACAGCCATCCACGGCGAGCGTAGCGTGCCCGCTTGGCTGGTTTCGCTGCTGCTGCTGGCGGCGCGCTTTATACCTCGTATTCGCCTCTCCCCGCGCGAGCCCGCCGATGTGCTGACGCGCGACGAAGGCAAGCTGCGCGAATGGCGCGAAGACGCCTTGGTGGAAAAGCGCATGTGGCGCATCGGGACGTCGGCGGCGATGCTGCGCATGGCGCGCGAGATCTGCGCCTCGCTGCCGACCATCAAGACGCCCTTGCTGGCGCTGCACGGCGGCGCGGACAGCCTGACCCCGGTTTCCGGCGCGCGTTTCCTGGTGGAAAATGCGGCGAGCGCCGATGCTGCGCTGAGGACTTACCCCGAGCTGCGCCACGAACTGGTCAACGAGATCGAGCGCGCCGAAATCATCAGCGACTTGCGCGACTGGCTGCTTGAGCGCGTCTGACGACTGAGCTGATTGGCCTGCTGGCGGGCGTTTCAGCAATTCGTGCGTATCAAGCATGGGGATACGCGGGCCAGCCAAGGCTCGCCCCTACAGGTTTTGCGTGCCGGCGGTCGCGTTTGCCTCTATAGACCTGGTCTGTTATCTTTGTATCGAATAGTTTAGACGAGGGATCGAGCGCCCCTCAGGCTCGCGCCTACCCGGTTCCTAAATCGAAGGTCATCCATGCCGGTCAAGCTGCATGTTGATAATATCTCCCTGAGTTTCGGTGGCATTAAGGCATTAAGCGATGTTGATTTTCAAGTCGAAACGGGTGAGATATTCGCCGTGATCGGACCGAACGGTGCCGGCAAGACCAGCCTGATCAACAGCATCAACGGCTTTTACACGCCGCAGCAGGGGCGAATCCTCTTTGAAGGCGCGGACATTTCGCGGCTGCCGCCTCATGATCGGGCGAAGCTGGGCATTTCTCGCACCTTCCAGAACATCGCGCTTTATACCAATGCCACCGTGCTCGACAATTTGATGGCGGCGCGGCATATTCACATGAAAACAAATATGCTGGCGGGGGCCCTCTTTTGGGGTGCGGCGCAGCGCGAAGAAATCGCCCATCGACGGCGCGTCGAAGAGATTATCGACTTCCTGGAAATGGAACATATCCGCAAATCGATTGTGGGCACACTGAGCTATGGCTTGCGCAAGCGGGTCGAGCTGGGGCGGGCGCTGGCGCTGGAGCCGACGCTGCTGCTGCTTGACGAGCCGATGGCGGGGATGAATGTCGAAGAGAAAGAGGACATGGCGCGCTTCATCCTCGATATTCACGAGCTGCAGGGCAGTACCATCATGCTGATTGAGCACGACATCGGCTTGGTCATGGATATCTCCCACCACATCGCCGTCATCGACTTCGGCGTCAAAATCGGCGAAGGCGCGCCGGCCGAGATCAGCCAAAACGAAGCGGTCATTGACGCTTACCTGGGCGAAGGGGAGCACTAAGATGGCGCTGGCGCAGGGACAGCGGATCCCCTATCGCGCGGCGACGCCGGGCAGGGTATACACTTCGCGGTTGGACAAGCAGATCAAGCCTATACGCCCGGAAGAGAATACGCTTTCGAAGGGTTTCCTGCGGCGCGTTGCCGAGTTAGGCAGCGAGGTGGCGCAGCGCAAAAAACGCTACGGCATCTGGCAGGAATACACCTGGAACGAGGTCTACGACCAGGTGGTGGACTTCGCGATGGGGCTGCTCCAGCTGGGGCTGGGCGCGGGCGACACGCTGGCGATCATCGGCGAGAACGACCCGGAGATGTACTGGGCGCAGATCGCCGCCCACGCTTTGCGCTGCAAGACCTGCTGCGTCTTCAGCGACGCGGGGACGCAGGACATCCAGTATGTGATTCACTCCACCGACGCGACCGTCGTCTGCGCCCACGATCAGGAGCAGGTAGACAAGATGCTGGAGCTCAAGGCCAGCCTGCCGCAGATACTCAGGGTTATCTATTGGGAAGAGCGCGGCATGTGGAGCTATGACGACGAATGGCTGGCGAGCTTCCGCGCTGTGCAGGCGGGCGGGCGCGAGCTTCGTCAAGATCAACCGCGCAAATTCGACGAGATGGCGCTGGCGACCAACCCCGAAGACACCATTATCTTGAGCATGACATCAGGCACGACCAGCTTGCCAAAATTCGCCGAGGTCACCCATTATCATCTGGTCTACGGCCACGCCTTGAACGACGAATATGTCGATTCGCGGCAAGAAGACAACTGGCTGTCTTTCAGCCCGATGGCTTGGCTGGCGGAGCAGGGCTTCGGCTTCGCGACCCATCTGCTCAATGGCGTGCAGGTGAACTTCCCCGAGGGACCGGAAACGGTGCCGACTGATATGCGCGAGATTGCGCCGGCGGGCTTGCTTTTCCCCAGCCGTATTTGGGAGAATCTGGCGCGCGTGGTGCAATTCCGCATCAATGACAGCAGCCCGCTCAATCGCCTGATGTACCGGCTATTCATGCCAATCGCCAATCGCGCGATCGATTTGGAAGATGAGCATCGGGCGATTCCGCCGCCACTGCGATTCTTGCGCTGGCTGGGCGAATACGCCATCTTCGAGCCGCTGCGCGACAAGCTGGGGCTGACGCGGGCGCGCAATGTGCTGACGGCGGGCGCGATGTTGAGCGCCGATATCATTCGCTTCTTCCGCGCCATCGGCATTGAGCTGAGGCAATTCTACGGCTCGACCGAGACCTTCGGCACGGTGCACCTGCGCGGGGATGTGCGCTTCGAGACGGTCGGCGTCATCGTGCCGGGGGTCGAGATAAAGATCGCGGAGAACCAGGAGATTCTCATCCGCACGCGGGCGCGTTTCAAAGGCTATTACAAACGGCCCGAGGAGACTGGCGAGGCGCTCGATGTCGAAGGCTGGTATTACACCGGCGACGCGGGCCATATGGACGAGAAGACGGGCCACTTGATCTACCTAGAACGCGTCAAGGACTTGATTGAGCTATCGACCGGCGAAAAGTTCAGCCCACAGTACATCGAAGGACGCAGCAAATTCAGCCCCTATGTGCAGGACATGATGACCATCGGCGGCGCAGAGATGGATTTCGTCTCAGCGATAATCGTGATCGATTTTCAGAATGTCTCGCGTTGGGCGGAGAAGCGGGGCATCGCTTTCACCACCTATGTCGACCTGTCGCAGCGGGAGGAAGTCTACGACATCATTCGCGGCGAGCTGCGCGCGATCAACGAGTCGCTGCCGGCTTATTCGCAGGTCAGGCGTTTTGTGATCCTGCACAAGGAATTTGACGCCGATGAAGCCGAGTTGACGCGCACGCGCAAGCTGCGTCGGGGCGCCTTGCAAGAGAAATATCGCGACTTGCTGGATGCGATTTATGGCGGGCGGCGACAAGTGCATGTCAGCGCCGAGGTGCGGTATCGCGATGGCCGCACGGGTTTGGTGGAGACGGAGCTGCGCGTGGCCGATGTGTGATTGCCTTTGCACCGAACGCTGTAGGGGCGACCTATCAGGTCGCCCGCCGACAAATACGTAAGCCGTAGAGGCGACTCTGTGAGTCGCCCACTAGGACACCGCCAATGACCGAATTCATCAATCGCAATAAACGACAGTTGACCTGGCTGCTTTATGCGATAGCCGCGATCGCGCTCCTGCTATTCATTGGCGATCAACTGGCGGGGAAGAAAGCGGCGCGCATCGTGCAGACCTTGATATCGGGCTTGCTGGTCGGGGGCGTGTACGGCTTGGTGGCGCTGGGCATTGTGGTCATCAACAAGGCGTCGGGCGTGTTCAACTTTGCGCATGGTTGGATGATGGTCGTCGGCGGGATGATCTTTTGGAGCTTTTTCACCGTCAGCGAAATCTCGATCGCGGGCGCGGCGCTGCTAGCGGGCGCTACGATGTTGATGATCATGACGACAGTCAGCTATCGCAATTTGCTCGAGCGGCGTAATCTGCTGATCGCGGCCGGCGGCACAGTTGCGCTGACCCTGCTGATGACAGTCGGCGGCATTGAATGGCAATGGCTGCACGCGCTGGCCGGGACACTCGCCGGCGCGATCTTGACCGGGCTGGCGGTGGAACGCTTTACGATTCGCCCGCTAATCGGTCAGCCGCTCTTCACCGCCGTGCTGATGACGCTGGCGGTGGCCGAGGTGCTGCATGGCATAACGCAGATCGCCTGGGGCACGGTCGAGCTGAACCTGCCCGTCTTCGTCGATCCGCAAACGAACAGCCGCTTCAAGCCCATTCGGCTGGACGGCCTCAGAGAGGCGCTCGATGGCCTCGCCATTATCCGCGTTGAGCTTGTTTTCGCCTTCGTCCTGGCGCTCCTCGCATTCATCGGTTTCATGCTCTTCTTCCGCTATACAAGCGTCGGTTTGGCGATGCGGGCGACCTCGGAAGATCAGCAGCTGGCGCAATCGGTGGGCTTGCGCGTTCGCGTGATCCTGGCGATCACCTGGGCGGTTGCGGCTGTTCTGGCGTCCATCGCCGGCGTCTTGCAAGGCGGCGCCGTCGGCTTGTCGCTGAACATCAGCTTCGTGGCGCTGCGCGTATTCCCGGCGGTCTTGCTGGGCGGGCTGGAATCGATCACGGGCGCGCTGGTCGGCGGCATCATTATTGGCATCGTCGAGCAGTTCGGCACGCTTATCAATTCTTCGGAACAGGTGGGCACCAATCTGGCGCCCTATCTGGTCTTGATGCTGGTGCTGGTCATCCGGCCCGACGGCTTATTTGGCGAAAAGCGCATTGAACGGATCTAGCGGGAAACAGAACGCTCATGGCGAATATCAATCCGGCGGGCGTGTTTGATACGACATACGAAGAGGATCTGTCGATCGACCGCACGCGGCGCGACAAGCTGTGGAAGAATCTCGCCTTGCTGGCGCTGCTGCTGGTGCCGCTGCTGTCGGTATCGGGACCGCTTGGGCTGAAGCTGATCAGCGATCAATACGTCGGCTTGATCGCGCGCGTCTCGATCTTCGTGATCGCCGTGCAGGGCTTGAATATCCTGGTGGGTTACACCGGTCAGATGTCCTTGGGCCACGCCGCTTTCATGGGCGTCGGCGCCTATGCCGCGGCGATTTTGGCACGCGAGCTCGGCTTCACTTTTTGGACGGCGCTGCCGCTGAGCGCCCTGCTAACTGGCTTGATCGGTCTCGTCTTCGGTTTGCCGTCGCTGCGGGTCAAGGGCTTTTACCTGGCGATGGCGACGCTGGCGGCGCAGTTCATCATCCCCTGGGCGCTGCGCTATCCGATGGAGGACTTGACCGGCGGCACGCGACCCCTGAGCGTCCCCGCGCCTATCATCGGACCCTTCCTGTCTTATGCCGACGATACGATCAGCGATGGCGAGCCACTAAGCTTCGAGGCGGGCGATCCTTATTTCGTCGATGTGATATCGGTCAGCTTCACCGAGATTGACGGCGCCTACCCCACTATTGAACTGGTCAGCCCCGGCGGCGATGTCTTGCCCCGCGGCGATGTCAACATGACCGTGTACGAAGACGGCGCCGGCAATCTGACCGGGCTGTCTTATATCGCGAGCAAGGCGGGCGAGTATCGCGTCTCCATCGTCACTGGTGAATCGACATCAAGCTTCGAGGCGCGGGTCAGCCGGGGCCGGGCGCTGAGCTTCGCCACCGACATCGCCATGTATTACCTCATCGTGCCGCTCGCGGTGCTGTTGATGTTCCTGGCGCGCAATATCATCCGAACGCGCACGGGACGCGCATTCATTTCCGTGCGCGATAACGACCTGGCGGCGGAACTGCTGGGCATCAACGTTTTCACCTACAAGCTGCGCGCCTTCTTTTTGAGCGCGGTCTATGCCGGGATCGCCGGCTGCCTGCTGGCTTTCGAGCGCAACAGCCTGTCGCTGGATATGTTTCAGTTGGATGTATCGATTGAGATGCTGGCGATGCTGATCATCGGCGGCGCCGGTTACCCGCTGGGCGCGCTGTTCGGGGTGACCTTCATCCGCCTGCTGCAAGAAGCGGCCATCCCGGCATTGCGCCCCTGGCTGGCGGATTTGCTGCCGCAACTGTTCCCTTTCATTGATCCGGTGAATATCACCAGCGCGATTAATCCGATACTCTTCGGCGCGGCCTTGATCGTCTTTCTGGTGATGGAGCCGCGCGGCATCGCCCATCGCTGGGAGGTCTTCAAGGTCGCCTGGAAGATCAGACCCTACTCCTATTAGTTGCCTCAACAGGGCAATTGGCTTAAGCTAAAGTAAGGTATCCGTACCATAACATAGCAAAGAGACTGAATCTAACGAGAGCAAGGAGATGTTTAACCATGAAGACGTTATGTATAACGCTTGCGCTTCTGATGTTGATTGCCGGCGCTTTGCCGACCCTGGCGCAGGATTTGTTGGACTATCCATCGGAATTGACCGCCTGCGAAGTTGACTTGACTGGCGAGACGCTCAATTTGTTTCACTTCGGCGATCTGAGCGGACCCTACGCCTTCATCACGCAGCCGCTCGTCTCGGCGATGACCGATGCGGTGAAATACTGGAACGGTCGCGGCGGCGTCTGTGGCGCGGAACTGGCGCAAGTTTATGAAGATACGGGCGGCAATCGTGAAGCGGCGCAGAGCGCTTACGACCGCTTCACCAGCCAATATCCCGACGAGCTTGATCTGTTGGTGCTCTATAGCTCCGATGATGGCGAATTGCTGCGCGAGCAATTGGCGGAAGACGAAATCGTCTCCTTCATCTCGGCCGGCTCAATCGAAAGCCTTTACGGCGAAGATGGACAGACGCCCGGATGGCTCTACGCCAGCAATCCGCTTTACATCAATCAGTTCGGCTTCTTCTGTCAGTTTGTCGCCGCCAGCCCGGAGGTCTTCCCCGACCCGGTCATTGGCTTCGTCACTTGGCCCAACGCCTTTGGTCGAGCGGGCACGGAGCCGGCGGCCAGGGATTATTGTGGCGAGCTTGGCGTCGAGGTGCTGGCGGAACCGCAATTCTTCTTGCCGACCGATACCGACATTCTGACACAAGTGCAAAACGCCATCGACGGCGGCGCCAACATCATCTACACCAATTCGCTGGCGACTGGTCCCGCCTTGATCGCGGGCACGCTGGTTGACCTGGGCTTGGAAGAGGAGACCAAGCTGGCCGGCGTCAACTGGGTGATGGACACCACAGTCGGGCTTCTGGGACAGCGCGTCTTGAAGCCGAATGGTCTGCCGTCCGTGGATGGCATGTTCGGCTCAATGCCCTTCCTCTGGTGGACGGAGTTGACGAGCCCGGCGGTGCAATTCGTCTATCAGCAGTTCACCCTCAACGAGCGCGGCCCCGCAGAACAGAATATCGCCTATCTGGTGACCTGGGGCGCGGTCGATTCGATCATCGAGACCTACATCCGCACGGTGAACCGCGTGGGCAGCCTGGATGCGGTTACGGGAGCTGATATTCGCGAGACAGTCCATAACATGGATTATTCGATACTCGGCGGCTTGATGCACCATCGCTTTGAAGAAGGCATGCGCGACGCCACGAGGAACCGCATCGCGGTGCTGAAGTACGCGAATGCGACGATGTCGGGTCCGGCGGCGGGACCCGATGACGCGCTGCTGATTGACAACCCCGCTGGCGGCAAGCTCTTCGTGCCGATTGTCGTGCCGCTGACGGATTTCATGGAAGTGCCGCAGCTGCGGGGGTAGTATTTCTAGTCGTAATCCATGCATGGTTTGCAAGAACCATAGCCTCGGCAGAACCACAAGCGCCGAGGACGAAACGGGCGACTCACAGAGTCGCCCCTACAAGTCCCGCGCTTAAGTGAAAACCTATGACTGTTGCAGAACGACATCAAGAATTGACATCCACGCGAACGCTGGCGGTTAGCAATGTCGAAGTCATTTACAACAGCGTCATTCTGGTGCTGCGCGGCATCACGCTGGAAGTCAAGCCCGGGGTGGTGGTGTCGCTGCTGGGTCCCAATGGCGCGGGCAAATCAACCACGCTGAAGGCGATCAGCGGTCTGCTGAAAGCCGAGCTGGGCGAGGTAACGCGCGGTCAGATTCTCTGGGGCGATGAACGCCTCGATAGGTTGCCGGCCGAAGATGTGGTGCGCAAGGGACTGGTGCAGGTGATCGAAGGGCGTCTGCTCTTTCGGCACTTGACGGTGGAAGAAAACCTGCGCATCGGCGGCATGGTTTATCAAGGCGGGCGACAGATCCGGGCCGACCTGGAACGCGTTTATCATTACTTCCCGCAGCTGGCGAAGCTCTCGCGGCGGGTGAGCGGCTATCTCTCCGGCGGCGAGGGTCAGATGCTGGTGATCGGCCGGGCGATGATGGCGCATCCGCAGATTCTCATGTTGGATGAGCCGTCGCTGGGTTTGGCGCCGATGCTCGTTCATGAAATCTTTGACATTATCGGCGAGATCAACCGGCGGGAGGGCATGTCGGTATTGATCGTCGAGCAGAACGCGCGGGCTGCGCTCGAGCTGGCGGATTACGCTTATGTGATGGAGGATGGGCGCATCGTCCTGGATGGTCCGGCGGCGCAGATGCGCGAGAACGAAGACATCAAGGAGTTTTATCTGGGGCTGAACCAAGCCGGCGGGCGCAAGAATTACCGCGAGGTCAAGCACTACAAGCGGCGCAAGCGCTGGCTCGGGTAGACGCCATGTTACAACGTAGTTTGTAGACACACGCGCGGCGAAACCACCGCCCACGCAAAATACTCTGCAACACAATGTGAGCCAGAAACTGGATGAATACAGTGTTCGCAAGGTTTAGCTCCCCTTCCCTAGCTGGGGCAAGGGGCCGGGGGATGGGGTTTGCCGATGGCAAAGAAAACAGAGGCGACCTGCGGTCAGTGTCTGCGCGCCCCAGCCGATTGCCCATGCATATATGGCGATTGTAGGGGCGAGCCACTGGGTCGCCCATTTGGAATCCACGAATAACGGGAGACCAGACATGACCGACATTAACCTACGCATTCGCGACTTGGTCCAACATGCCTACGAGCGCGCGCCGGCGATACGAGCGCTGATGGATGAGGCGAGCCTTTCGCCTTCCGATATTCAGGGCGCGGAGGACTTGGCGAAGATTCCGGTCTTGAGCAAAGACTCGCTGGTCGAGATTCATGTAGCCAATCCGCCCTTTGGCGGTTTTCTTACCATCGACCCCGACGACCTGCCGCGCATCTATATTTCTCCCGGTCCCATTTACGATCCGCAGCCGCCGCCGGAAGAGCCGGAAGCGCTGCTTGCGCCATTCAAACACATCGGCATCGGACGGGGCGATCGCGTGCTCAACACCTTCATGTATCACTTGACGCCGGCCGGCATCTTGTTGGACGAGGCGATCCGCGCTTGCGGCGCCACCGTGATTCCGACCGGACCGGGCAACACCGAGCTGCAGATCATGATGATGATGGCGCTGGGCGCGAGCGGCTTTGTGGGCCAGCCGAGTTATCTAATGACGCTGCTGGACAAGACGGCTGAGATGGGCATGGGCGCCGGGACCGTACCGCTGAAGAAAGCGCTGTTTTCGGCTGAGCCCTATACGCCGAGCCAGCAGGCGCGTTTCGAGGGCGAATACGGCATGAAGACGACCTCCGCCTATGGCACGGCTGACCTGGGATTCATCGGTTATACGCGTGAGGGCCTGCAGGGCTTCTGCATCATGCCGAGCATTTACTTGCAGATTTGCGATCCAGAGACGGGCGCGCCACTGCCCGCCGGCGAAACGGGCGAAATCGTCGCGACCACGCTCAACAAGGCATACCCGCTGATTCGCTTCGGCACGGGCGACTTGGGCGCGCTGGCGCCGCAGCCGCAGTGTGAGGGTCAGCAATTGCTGGGGCTCTATGGGCGCAGCGGCGACGCCATCAAGGTGCGCGGCATGTTTCTGCACCCCAATCAGCTGAATGCGGCGGCGATGCACTTTCCCGAGATCAAGCAGTTGCAAGCGGTCATCACGCGGCCCGCGAACCGCGATGTCGTCACAGTCAATGTCGAGCTCAACGAAGGCGCGGACGGCGAGGATCTGGCGGAGATGCTAGCCGCGCTGGCGCAGCAGCACGTACGGCTGCGGATTGATGAGGTGCATATCGTGGAGGCGGGCGCCATCGACCCAAACGCGCGCAAGATTGTGGATGAGCGCGAGTGGGATTAGCATGGTCAACCCCAGATCGCCCTAATCATTTTCTGAGCCGTCGCCTTCGGCTTCAGATTCCTCGTCGTCTTCGGCGCTTTCGGCTTCCTCGTCTTCCGGCTCCACGCCAACGACCTTGAGAGTGAAAGCCTCGAATTCGCTGGTGTTCTTGACGCGCACCTCAAAGGTGAATACACCTGGCTGGGCGCCAACCTCAAGATCGGACCAGGCGGAGCTGCGCGTTTCGTCATCGGCGTCATCATTCTCGCCCAGCAGACGCGAACCCTCGCTGTCATAAATGCCCAGAACGGTATCGACCGAGTCGTCTTCACCGCTGAGGAAAACGCTGACGACGCGGTTGGCGGGCAAGGTCACGCGGTAGCGCACGCGCTGCTCGGGGCCAACCCGTCCGTTCGCCAGCAGGTCGGTGCTGCCGATGCCGAGCGACAATTCGCCACCGTCGATCAGCTCGCCCAGGATGACGGTGGTCAGATGTTCTTCAGCCGCCTCCAGCAGCAAATCGCCGTCGTGGAATAGACTCTCGTAGGTCTGCGGGACGAGCACGGTCGGCGCGACGCCCTGCGCTTCGATATGGATATTCAGGTCGGCGTCCAGCTGGCGGGTCACGGTGAAGCGGATTTCGATATCGTCCGGCATCAGGAAGTCGTCAACGGCGCCGCCCAAGCCACCTGTCGGATAGTGACCGACGACGGCTGCGCGATCGTCGATCGTCATATTGTAGGTGAAGAACTCGCATGCGCTAAAGCAGCCCGGCGCGATAATGATGGCGACTTCGCCGTCGTAACGCATCGATTCATCCGGCAGGCAGAATTGGTCGGGCCTTTGGCCGAGCGTGAATTCGCCCTTGGTGTCATTGTAGAATTCCGAATAGCCGAGCGTATGCTCCTCCTGGAAGAAATAGGCGGCGAGTTGGTCGGCCAGGTAACCGCTGCCACCACCGTTGTAGCGCATGTCGATAATGACGCCCGGCAATTCCTCTTCGATGAAGCTCTCGATCATGCGCTCCCAAAGCTTCACCATCAGGCGTTCATCGTCGCTGAACGAGTAGATGGCGACATATCCATAGCCGCTGGGCAAAATCCGAGTCTCGATCGGCAGTTCATCGCCCTCGATGCCGGCGAAGAAGGAGGAATTGGTGAAGCTGGCGCGCTCGCTGATGACGCCTAGGGTGGCGGTCTTTTCTTCCTCGCTTTCCGGATTGCGAAAGCTGACATCGACTTCGCTGCCCAAGGGGAAGCGCGTGATATACCGCAGTTGCTGCAAGCGCTTGGTGTGCTCGGTGGCGAGCGCCTGATGCGCCCAGACGAATTCGCGCTCCAGCGCCTCTTCCACTGTGCCGCCATCCCAAGCCAGGATTTCGGCGCCGAGCTCCATGCCGGCATTGGCGGCCGGCCCCCCTTCAATCAGATAACTGACGATGATGCGCCCGTCGTCCAGCTCGGTTAGCGAAAGACCGAGCCCGCCATCGGTTTCCTCGCGAAAGAGCTCGCTGACGGCGCTCAACGGCACGCTGACATGACCATCGGGAATCTCCCAGATGAAATCGCGCAAGGCGAGGGCAAAGGCGGCGGGCCGCTCGTCCTCCTCCGCTGCTTCCGCCGCGGCGAATCGCGGCGCGTAGGTCGCTTCCAGCTCGTCCCAGGCGAGCCCATAGAGCTCGGTATAGGCGTATTCGCGGCGGAAGAGATCGAGCATCGCGCTGAAGGCATCGCTGTAGCTGAGCGCGGAGAAATCGTTGATGGCGGCGGCTTCGGGCTCGATCAGATTGACGATCGGGCGAGCGGCGCGATCGAAGATGAAGGGCCGCTCGTCCAAATCGACCACCGAGTAACCCGCAGGCACGCTCACGATCGGATCGTCTGCGGTGAAGAGCATGCCATCGTCGCCGAAGCCGGCGGGGAAGCCCTGCCCCACTTCCGGCGCGTAAATGATGAACTTGCCGCCGATGATTTCCAGGCGTGTCTCCGGATCGTCGCTGCCGCGCGTGGACGCGTAGGCTGTTGACCAGCCGCCGCCATGCTGATCGCATTTGTCCAGCAGGGGACCGCCGAAGATGTTCGTCCAATGCGCGATGGAAAAGACCATGACGCCGATATCGTCTTCGTCATTGTTGTCGACATCGCGCAGGCTGCCTTTGGGCTCCAGGGGAAGCGACAGGCTGTAGGAAAAGGGCGATGTGAAGTAGTCGGATGTGATCTGGCCCGGCACTTGCGATTCCAGCGGGATGATGAAATATTCATTGCGATCGACGAAACCGGCTTGGTCTTCGAGGATAATCAAGGGATCGTCGACGCCACTGGTGAAGAAGAGATTGGTGTAGTGCAGTTCGCCGGTGATGATGACCGGACCGCCTTCGTCGTTGATGATGCGAGCGGCGCCCGGGGGAAAGGCGCTAGCGGCGGTCGGGTCGTCTTCGTCCTTCTCGCCGATGGCCAGCGCGGGCAGATTCAATAGCAGCGGAAGCAGGCACAGCAAGCAGGCACGCGCTAGCGATTTACGGGGCATCGGAAGAATCTCCTAAGGCTGCGGGCCAGAGAAATGGCGAGCTCATCTAAGCGTAATGGCACGCATCCAGAATATAGTAGGTTGGGGCTGTGGACAAGTCGCGATGAGCTAGCGATGGCGGCTAAGCTTCAAACGCGCCCCGTCGTCTGCAGATGGAACCTGATTCCTACGGCTGCTGTCATTTCCGAAGTTAGCCCAAAGCAGCTGACTGCCCACTGTCCAATCGAAGCTGACAAATGGTGGCCCTACGCTAGTCCGCGGTCTGTTCCAGCAGATAAGCCTGCGCCGCTACAGCCCGTTCTTGAACGTGGGCGACAAGCTCGTCGGTTGCCTGTCGCAGATCTGCCACAGCCTGGTCGCCTTCCTTCGCACCAATATACGCGGATAGCAGAGCGAAATCCGCTTCGTAAATCGCGGTCATGCGCGCGGGCGTGAATATTTCTTCGCTGATTCTCTCGACTTCATCTATGTAAAGCTGATGATATTGGGGCTGATCCATCAAGTAACCGATAAGGGGCCAACGTTCGCCATCGACATCGTCCATCTCCAGGCTAAGCACGCCTCTGCCGCCTGGCGCGGGAAACGCAGGCTGCTCGCCTTCCCCGGGTTCGGCTGGGTCCGCAGCGCTGTCTCTGCCGCGCCCGCCCATTGTCGAGGACAGCGCCATGTTGTTGTCCCAGGGGATCCAGACCAACTGCCCGGTTGATTCGTCGGCATAGAGGTAGTAGTTGTGGGACATGACGCCATAGGTATCCCAATTCTGAATCAAGGTATTGGCAGCCAGCCAGCGCAAGAAGCCCGCGACATCAAAGACGGCTTCCAAATTCGCGCGCCAGGCGGCCGGGTCGCTGAGACGCGTCTCGGCGTGCAGGGCATCAAAGACCGCTAACACATCATCGTATCCGCTATCGCCGTTGGTCTCTTTATCGAAGCTCGGTTGGCTAAAGCTGCCCGCTGCAAAAGTCGCGCCGCGTCCGCTCGGCTTGTACATATTGCCATTGTCATCAGCGAATTGCGTCTCGATCAACGTGTCGTCCGGCAGTTCAATTGCCGTATAAATGCCCCAGAATTCGTATCCGTCACTTTCTCCATTATCAACGTAGACGGCGTAATAGGCAGTCTCGGCGGCTGGCACACCGGCATCACGGAAGATATCGGCAGTTACCTTTTCGCGCTGCGTCGAAGGGTCTAGGTCGTTGTTTGCGAAGCTAAGCTGTTTGAATCCGTAGAAGCGCTGATTCTGAAGCTCCGGATGGTCATCCTCAAATTCATCAAAGTCGAGTTTGAAGGGTAAGGCGATGTTGCCGCTTCGCCATCCTAAGGACAGCGTAGAATTGCCCTTGTAACGAAACCCAACATCGAACCAAATTTCGCCGCCAAGCTTAATCGTAACCGGTACCCAAATCGGGTTTCGCCCGGCTAGGTCTAAGCGGCCACTTCCGAACGCGCCTCCTGGACCGCCGGGCGCATTACCTGCCTCGCCTGGGCCGCCCGCAGGAAATCCAGCCCGCCCCTCCCCGGCCCGAGGTCTGAATCCTGACGGTATCCCAAGCGCCTCGAATAACTCGTCGGTTTTCATCTCAAGCCTCTCTGCGGCAGCAGCAAAATCGGGCAGGAGCGCGAATGCCACTTGCACCGCTTCCTCGCTACGATCGAGCTGAGCCGCGAGCTCCGCGATATCCGGTGGAAAAAGTCTGCCGAATCCGCCGCGCCCGCCGAATCCGCCATCTTCACCAGTTCCGCGTTCGCCGTAGATATCGATCATATCGGCTTCTTCAGCTGCCCAAGACTCAGGCGTGAATGTAATGAAGAGTTCGTTGATGCGGTCGTTAGGCAAGACAAGGTCATAATTGGCGGGGACGCGGTTGCCGTGCGATTCGTCTGTCCAGCCTGACGGGCGCTCCACAGTCTGCGCTGATGAGGGAAGAGCCGCGGCGATTAGCAGGAGCCATGCCGCAAGCGCGGCGACTAACGCTTTCGGTGGAAGTCCAGCACGTCTATGTGTCATGTTATTCGTCCTCGTCTATATACCAGACACGAAGGCGGGCGGTCTGGCTCTTGATGCTCATTCGGTTGATGGATACGCGCGCCGGTCGAATGCCCGTGCGTTTGGCGATATCGGCGAAAAGATCGGCGCGGCGGCTGGGATGCAGCAGTTCCAGATTGTCATAGGACAGGGTGAAACTGTCGCGATTCCGCATGAAGCGGCTGTATTCCAGCACGGACAGGGTCGCCAGGATCGCCAGGTTGACAGCGGCGACCTCTTCCCAAGTGCCGAAGGTCATCAACATGGCATTGACCAGGGACAGGGTGATGGTGGCGAAGAGATAAGTCATATCGCGCAGTGAAATGGCCACCGTGCGAAAACGCAGCAAAGAGAAAACGGCAAAGATGCCAAAGCCAACGCCCAGGCTAATCTCGAATTGCACCAGCAGGCGAATCACCGCGTAGACCAGGGTACCGCCAACGATCATCGCCAGCGCATAGTTGCGGCTGGGTTTCCGCCGCCAATAGAGCGCAGCGATTAATAGGCTGATGATGGCCAGGTTGATGCCAAAGCGGAGCCAATAGTCGAATATCACTTCCATAGAGTCTCCAATCCATGCGCGTTCTGAAGACGCAATGGGCAGAGTCTAATGGCAATGTGTTTCGTAGCTATGGCGTTGCTGTAAACTAACTGTAAATCATTGGAAGCATGATGGGCGCAGAACGTGGCGGCAGGCGTCTCCTCTGCCGGAAGAGGATTGTTGAAATCACGGGTGGCGCTCCCCCTTTGATGCGGATCAGTTGCGCCAACAAAAAAAGGGCGGCAGCAGTGGAGTGAAGTGTTGGCGGCGGCATACTCTCCCACATCGTCTCCAATGCAGTACCATCTGCGCTCGCGGGCTTAACTTCCGGGTTCGGGATGATGCCGGGTGTACCCCCGCGGCTCTAGCCACCAACACTGCGCTCCCCTGCTACGCGCCCTCAAAAGCCCGTCTCAGGTCCACTCATAATCAACTCGAAGGCAATTCCAGTCGCGCCAAAATCTCCAGACACCCCGCGCGATATGCACGGAAAGCCCTCGACCATTAGTACGGGTCAGCTACACGCATTACTGCGCTTACACCCCCCGCCTATCTAACTGGTAGTCTCCCAGCGGTCTTACTTGGTTATTCCAATGGGGAATCTCTTCTTGAGGCCGGCTTCCCACTTAGATGCTTTCAGCGGTTATCCGATCCGAAGGTCGCTACTCAGCTATGCCGCCGGCGCGACAACTGAAACACGAGCGCTTCGTCCACCCCGGTCCTCTCGTACTAGGGGCAACTCCTCGCAAATTCCCAACGCCCACAGCGGATAGAGACCGACCTGTCTCACGACGGTCTGAACCCAGCTCACGTACCGCTTTAATGGGCGAACAGCCCAACCCTTGGGACACGATTCTGCCCCAGGATGCGATGAGCCGACATCGAGGTGCCGAGCCTTGCCGTCGATACGAACTCTTGGGCAAGACTAGCCTGTTATCCCCGGGGTAGCTTTTATCCGGTAAGCTACGGCCATTCCACTCTGTACCGTAGGATCACTAAGCCCGACTTTCGTCTCTGCTCGACTTGTCTGTCTCGCAGTCAAGCTGGCTTCTGCCTTTACACTCTACGATGGGTTTCCATTCCATCTGAGCCAACCTTTGGGCGCCTCCGTTACCCTTTCGGAGGCGACCGCCCCAGTCAAACTGCCCACCTGCCACTGTCCCTAATGCTACGCGCACTCAGGTTAGGGCCAAAGCCCTAACAGGCTGGTATCTCAACAATGGCTCCACCCAATCTGACGACCAGGCTTCCACGCCTCCCAGCTATCCTGCACAACTAACGCCCTAACGCAATGGCAAGTTACAGTAAAGCTCCACGGGGTCTTTTTGTCCTGCTGCGGGTAATACGCATTTTTACGCATACTTCAATTTCGCCGGGCCCCCTGCTGAGACAGTGCTCCACTCGTTACGCCTTTCGTGCGGGTCGGAACTTACCCGACAAGGAATTTCGCTACCTTAGGACCGTTATAGTTACGGCCGCCGTTCACCGGGGCTTCATCTCACAGCTCTCACCGCTCAACTTAACCTTCCGGCACTGGGCAGGCGTCAGCCCCTATACTTCAGCTTGCGCTTTCGCAGAGACCTGTGTTTTTGATAAACAGTCGGCAGAGCCTTTTCACTGCAACCTAATGTCTCCATTAGGCGATCCTTCTCCCGAAGTTACGGATCCATTTTGCCTAGTTCCTTAGCAGAGGTTCTCCCGTTCGCCTTCGTATTCTCTACTCGTCTACCTGTGTCGGTTTGCGGTACGGACGGCATGCTTCTGCATCCAAACAGCTTTTCTCGTCCCATGGCTACTGTCACTTCCTGCCCTAAGGGCACGGCTTCACGGGATCGCCCCGCTTGCCACCTCAATCCACTCAGAGGCTGACATTCCCACAAGCTACTGCTTAAACTCCACATACCGGTACGGGAATCTTAACCCGTTGTCCATCGCCTACGCTTCCCAGCCTCGGCTTAGGTCCGACTAACCCGACGCGGACTGACCTTCCGTCGGAAACCTTAGACGTCCGGCGAATAGGGTTCTCACCTATTTCTCGCTACTCATGCCAGCATTCGCACTCCCATTCGCTCCAATGCCCCTCTCAAGACACCTTCTCCGCAAATGGAACGCTCCCCTACCATAACTCCCGCTCTCGCGGCAACTATCCCTGTCTTCGGTCGTATGCTTTAGACCCGCTACATTATCCGCGCAAATGCGTTTGACTAGGGAGCTGTTACGCACTCTTTAAAGGATGGCTGCTTCTAAGCCAACCTACTAGCTGTCTCAACACACTCACCTCGTTTTACACTTAGCATACACTTCGGGACCTTAGACGAAGGTCTGGGTTCTTTCCCTCTTGACTGCTTAACTCATCTCAAGCAGTCCAACTGCCGTGATCGGTATGCCGGCATTCGGAGTTTGTTTGGGTTCAGTAAGCTTGACGCCCCCTAGCCCATACAGTGCTCTACCTCCGACACCCATCTCACAACGCTAGCCCTAAAGCTATTTCGGGGAGAACAAGCTATCTCCAGGCTCGTTTGGCATTTCACCTCTAACCACAACTCATCCCCCGATTTTGTAACATCGGTGGGTCCGGCCCTCCATCACGTGTTACCGTAACTTCAACCTGGCCATGGTTAGCTCGCCTGGTTTCGTGTCTAATATGCGCCACTATATCGCCCTCTTCAGACTCGGTTTCCCTGCGCCTGCGGCTATCACCGCCTTAAGCTCGCCACGCACATTAACTCGCTGGCTCATTCTCCTAAAGGCACGCCGTCAGCGCCAGCTATGACGCCTCCGACCGGTTGTAAGTACACAGTTTCAGATTCTCTTTCACTCCCCTCGCCGGGGTTCTTTTCACCTTTCCCTCACGGTACTAATGCGCTATCGGTCATCTCGTGTATTTAGCCTTGGAGGGTGGACCCCCCTGCTTCACACAATGTTAGCGTGTATCGTGCTACTCAGGATTCTCGCCGCTGGCTAGCTCTTACGCCTACGAGGCTCTCACTCTCTACGACCGGCCTTCCCAGACCATTCGGCTTCCTTCTTCACCAGCTTATGCAAGTCCTGCAACCCCAGACACCGTAGCATCTGGTTTGGGCTACTCCGCTTTCGCTCGCCACTACTCGCAGAATCTTCTCTTCTCCTCGTCCTACTTAGATGTTTCAGTTCGGACGGTTCCCCTACCGATCTCTCGGCATGACGGCGCTTGAACACCGCCGGGTTTCCCCATTCGGACACCTTCGACTAGCACGGTCTTATACACCTCATCGAAGCTTTTCGCAGTATAACACGTCCTTCATCGGCACGAGACGCCTAGGCATCCACTGTGTACCCTTAGTCGCTTTCCGTACCATCGTACGGAGTCTCCGGCTCTCTTGGCATGCGACAATTAGGTATTACCTTCGCGTTGATTATTCAGTTCTTAAGACGCACTCGCCGCGCAACATGCACAGCGCCCAACAGTCTACGACATTTCAATCGCGGAATCAATACCGAATTCTCAAAGCGCCGGGCTTTCGCAACGCGCATGCTATAGTACACTTCCTAATCAGTGTTCCAGGTTTTCCCGCAACCCAGCTTTGAGAATTGAATTTATGCTCAGACAAGTCCGAACAGTCGTAGAGTTTCCGTTCTATCTGTGGATTCTCGGCATATATCCCATCCTTCACTTGTACTTGCAGAATTTCGGCTTGGTGCGGGATTTCGAAGTGCCCCCGACAGTCTTCGCCGTGATACTTGGCACGACGCTTGTATACGCGCTTGCTGGCCGCGCCATCCGCGATCCACACAAGCGCGCCTTCTACATTGCGATGCTCAGTGTATTTTTCTCTTTGAGCGGGCATGTCTATGTGATGATATTCATGCCCAGATCGCTCTTGATCTGGAATGTCGCTACCGCGATCGGTCTCATCTTAATCATTAAAGCGCTTCACCACATGCTGCCGCGGCACAGCTACGCACAGTTCTCAGCCCCGTTCAACCTGATCATGGTTGCGATGCTCGCCATGCAGGTCATCACGCTTGCGGGCAGAATGGTCGCGGCGCGGAATTATGACCAGGTCAGCACCGCTTTTGCCTGGGAAGGCGCCGCACGAGCAAGCAATGAAAAAGCCAATGATTCACCGGCGCGGCCCGATATCTATTACATCATCCCGGACGGCTATCCGAGCGACGCCTGGCTCCTGTCCGCAATGAACTACGACAACTCGGCGTTCACCAACGGCTTGAAAGATCGCGGATTTGTTGTCGCCGATCATGCGCAAAGCACCTACGGCGCCTCATTGCTGTCTTTGGCTTCCATCTTAAACATGCGCTACTTTGAAGAGAATCCATCAAATTTCAACGATGTCGACTATCTCCGCCTGACCATCGCCACTTCCGAAGTCGCTCGTCAACTTCAGCGGTTTGGTTATACTTATGTGCAATTCGTCTCCGGAGTCTTCTCCCCCAGCCCGCTTGCCGATATCAACCGCGACTTTACGCCCAGCGGACCGATTGACATCCGCAAAGAAGACACTAACCTGGGCGCCAAAGCGCTCAATGGCCTTCGTCAATCGGGAACCCCATTCTGGGAAGTCGATTTCTTTTTCAGAATGCCGTTCATCTCTACGTACATCGATACTACCGCTCTAAGAATCATTCGCTCCCAACTGGAAAAACTTCGGTGGGGACCCGACTCGCCGCCATACGACGCCAGCGCGCCTGAGCGTTTCCTCGCTTCCATCGACGAAGTCAGGTCGATTGTCGCGATGCCGGAGGCGACATTCACGATCGTCCATTTGCTAAAGCCCCACTTCCCGGTGAGCTTCAATGAAAATGGGGAAATAATCGAATGGAACTATTCGCCGAGCCATGATGAGTTCTTCGCGGAATTCGCATTTATCAACGCCAAGTTTCTAGAGATGCTCGATTCGGTTCTCCAAGGCTCGGAAAATCAGCCCGTCATCATTTTCCAGGCGGACCACGGCAGCACCTATGGACGTTCGGAGAGTCCAGAAAACCGAGCCACGTTATTTGGCGTTCACGCAGCTTACTTTCTGCCGGACTCGCACGCGATCGACATCACGCCGTCGTATACCTTGATCAACACCTTTCCGCTGATCCTGAACGAGATTTTCGGCGCGGACTATGCATTGAAAGATAATCGGCTGATTGAGCTATTGGAAGGATGGGCAGTGCCATTCAAGCAGAAGGACGTCACTGAAGAGTTCGCGCGCAATTAGCTTTCAGCGAGCGTGGGAAGGCGCGGCTGCTTTCGCTACTTGGCGTCCAGGCGGAGACGCCAGATGTGGATGATGATGTCGGGGCTTCAAGTCGAGATGAAGATCAGGCTTGACGATTGAGAATGTGAGCAAAGGCGGCTTATGAAACCAGAGGAATCCTGCTGCAATTTAGGTGGAGATAAGGGGACTCGAACCCCTGACCTCGTCAGTGCGATTGACGCGCTCTCCCAACTGAGCTATATCCCCTTCGAGTGGAGACAATGAGACTTTACCGCGTCGTTCCCCCAGCCTGACGGGGGATCCCATTCCCTCCTCGGTGCAAACGAGGCGCTCTCCCAACTGAGCTACGTCCCCCTACTTGCCTGTGGGGCAAGCAAGACTTGAACTTGCGACCTCACGCTTATCAGGCGTGCGCTCTAACCAGCTGAGCTACTGCCCCATCGTCTTGCTCTACCGCTCTCACGATTAACAGCACAATAGCAGGCTAACACTTCACAATCTCAATCCCGTTGGTTTCACACACTCTGTAACTTCGCGCCATCTCTGACGCTCCCTTAGAAAGGAGGTGATCCAGCCGCAGCTTCCGCTACAGCTACCTTGTTACGACTTCGTCCCAGTCATCGATCCTGCCCTAGGCAGTAGCCCCCTAAAGGTTGGCTTCCCGACTTCAGGCTCGACCAACTCCCATGACGTGACGGGCGGTGTGTACAAGGCCCGGGAACGTATTCACCGCAACGTGCTGATTCGCGGTTACTAGCAACTCCGACTTCATGCAGGCGAGTTGCAGCCTGCAATCCGAACTGAGAACGGCTTTACAGGATTGGCTCCGTATCGCTACTTCGCGACCCATTGTACCGTCCATTGTAGCGTGTGTGTCGCCCTGGATATTAAGGCCATGCTGATTTGACGTCATCCCCACCTTCCTCCCGTTTGTCACGGGCAGTCATGCTAGACACTTATAACTAGCACCGAGGGTTGCGCTCGTTTGCGGACTTAACCGAACACCTCACGGCACGAGCTGACGACAACCATGCAGCACCTGTACCGGCTCCCCGAAAGGTCCTTCCGCTTTCGCTTCCGTACTACCGACATGTCACTCCCAGGTAAGGTTCTTCGCGTAGCCTCGAATTAAACCACACGCTCCGCTGCTTGTGCGGGCCCCCGTCAATTCCTTTGAGTTTTAGCCTTGCGACCGTACTCCCCAGGCGGTACATTTATCGCGTTTGCTGCGACACTCAACAACCATCGTTGCCGAACGCCTAATGTACATCGTTTACGGCGTGGACTACCGGGGTTTCTAATCCCGTTCGCTACCCACGCTTTCGCGCATCAGCGTCAGTGGAAATCCAGGAAGCCGCCTTCGCCACCGGTATTCCTCCGGATATCTACGCATTTCACCACTACACCCGGAATTCTACTTCCCTCTATTTCTCTCTAGTCGACCAGTTTCACCCAACTTATACCAGTTTAGCCGGTATCTTTCATAGGTAACTTAACCAACCGCCTACGCGCGCTTTACGCCCAGTAACTCCGGATAACGTTCGTGTCCTACGTTTTACCGCGGCTGCTGGCACGTAGTTAGCCGACACTTATTCCTATGCTACCGTCCTTCCTCGTCACATAGAAAAGGGCTTTACGATCCGAAAACCTTCTTCACCCACGCGGCGTCGCTGCATCAGACTTCCGTCCATTGTGCAATATCCCTTACTGCTGCCTCCCGTAGGAGTCTGGGCCGTGTCTCAGTCCCAGTGTGGGGGGCCACCCTCTCAGGTCCCCTAGCCGTCATCGCCTCGGTGAGCCTTTACCTCACCAACTAGCTGATGGCCCGCAACCTCATCCCATAGCGCCTCAGCATTCCCTCACGGCTCTCTAACTACCGCGATCTCATCCGGTATTAGCCTCTGTTTCCAAAGGTTATCCCAGTCTACAGGGCAGATCAGTTACGTGTTACTCACCCGTCCGCCACTCTCCAACACCCCGAAGGGCGCTTTCCCGTTCGACTTGCATGTATTAGGCACGCCGCCAACGTTCATCCTGAGCCAGGATCAAACTCTCCGTATTCACAGGGTTTGATTCGCTCTGTCTTAACCTGCTATTCTGCTGTTAATCCGCACCGCCCCCAATCGGGGACAAAAAAGCGAGAGAAACACTCTCTGCTTCAGTGTTCACAGGGTAACAGTGCCGCCGAAGCCTGTCAAGACAGAATCTTCAAGGAGTCGCTAAATGTCGCGCGAGCCCTTGCTCTGCTTAACCGAGTGCGATTCGTTGTATTCCATCGCCGCGCGCAGCATTGCCTTTAGCGCATCACCGTCTATCTCGTCGCCCTCGAATATATCGATCGCCCGCGACTGCTTCGCATTCAAGCTCGCGTTGAATAGCCCGCTCGGATCGGCGAGGCTGGCGCCATGATGCAAAGTGAGCTTCACCTTGGCTTTGAAGATGTTGCCATGACCAAGAATCCCGTCGCGCGACCAAAAGGGCGAGCCCATATACTTCCAGTCTTCGACTACATCGGGGGCGACTTCGTGAATGATCCCGCGGATCCGCGCCATGGTCTCGCCCCGCCAGTCGTCGTGCTCGGCGATGAAGTTGTCGATCCGTTTGATCGCTTCCTGGCGATCCAATGATTTGGATTTAGTCAACTGTCTTGCCCCGCCCAGCGCATGGCCGGTTAACTGAGTTCGCTGCGCCCTTCCAGCGCCTGCATCAAGGTCACCGAATCCACATATTCCAGATCGCCGCCGGTGGGCAGCCCGCGCGCCAACCGCGTCACTACCACGCCCGTCCCGGCCAACTCGCGCTGCAAGTACATAGCGGTGGCATCGCCTTCCATGCCTGGATTGGTCGCGATAATTACTTCGCGCGCTTCGCCCTTCTCGACCCGAGCGACCAGCTCGCGAATCTTGAGGTCATCCGGTCCGATACCGCTAACGGGGGATATCGCGCCATGCAGCACGTGATATTTTCCCCGGTAGATGCCGGTCCGCTCCAGCGCCATCAGGTCCAGCGGCTCCTCGACCACCGCGATCGTATCCGTTCCACGCTCGCGAGATGCGCAAATGGCGCAAGGGTCATCGACGGTGATGTTATAGCAATTGCTGCAAAATCGCGTTTGGGCTTTTAGGTTGGTCAAGGCGGCCGCGAGGCTCAGCGAATAGTCATCGGGCGCGCGCAAGAGATAGAAGGTCAGGCGCGACGCGGTTTTGGGACCGACGCCGGGCAAGCGCGAAAAAGCCTCCGTCAACTTGGTTACTGGTTCCGGAATCGCGCTGCTCATGATCTTCGCTCAGACATCGCGGAGAAGGGCTCAGCCAAGCAGACCGCCCAAGCCGGGGATATCGCCCAAGCCGCCGGTGATCGCTTCCATGCGCTCGGCCGCCATCGCCTGGCTCTGCTCGATAGACTGATTGACCGCCGCTACCAAGAGATCCTGCAAATCGGTCAGCCATTCTTCATCGTCAAGATCAATGACATCGGGATTGATCTCCACCGATTGCACGCGCTGATGTCCGGTGATGACGACCTTGATGGCGCCGCCGCCGACGGACACTTCAGTCGTTTCATGCTCAAGGCTCTCTTGCGCCTCGGCCATGTCCTGCTGCATCTTTTGCAGCATCGCCATCGGGTTGGCGCCACCGGGCAATCCCGAGGAACTGCGTCTGCCGCCGCGTCGCTTCGCCATTATCTATCTCCTGAGACTTCGACTCATTCGCCCTACGATTATACTCGGCGCGTTCGCGGGCAATCAATAAGGACTATTCACCATGACAAAGGCGGGACAGCTGGGCAGGACGCCCTACTCATCAACGACGCCGCCCAATGCCTTGCCGGCCGCAATCAAGGGATCTTCGACCGCCGCTTCCGCGCTCTTGGATGTCTCTTCCGGCGCAATCACCGAATCGACCACGCGAACTTCAATTCGCAGCTTGACCTCGTGCAGGTCGAAAATCGCCTGTTCAATGAACTTCGCCCGGTCGGCGGACGTAATCTTGTCGCGGAAGAACTCGGTCGTGACGCCGAGGATTAGCCGGTTGCCCTCGATCAGGCGCGCGTGAGCGTGCTCCAGCAGAGCCGGCAGGTTCTTGTTGTAACGGTAGACTTGCGACAATAGCTCCGACCAGCGAGCTTGAATCTTCGCGGCTGAGTAAACGGGCGGCTCCCCCGGCGCGCTTGCCGGCGCCCGTTCGTAATCTTGGGGCGCGTCCTTGCTCGGAGGCGGCTTCGCTGCCGGAGCGCCGCTCGCAGCGGATGGGGACGGTCCCGGTGGAACCGGCGCGGCGGGCGGCTCATCCTCCTGCAGGATTTCGACCAGCGCCAGCTCCAGCGAAAGCTGCGGCTGCCAGCCACCGGTGTAATTGTTGACCGCCGCATTGAAGCCGCGGATCGCTTTCAACAAACGCGCCCGGCTCAATCGCTGCGCCATTTCCTCGTAAATCGCCCCCTCTTCCGGCGCTGCTTCCACCAGGTCGACGCTGGCCGTCTGCGTTAGCATCACATTGCGCAGGTAAGTCACAATCTGCTGACCAAACTGTCGCGGATCGCTGCCGCCGTCAATCGCCATATTGATCAGGTGGATCCCGCGCGCGACATCTTCTTCGGCGAGCGCTTCCACCAACTGACCCACTTGCAGCGCATGCGCCGTGCCGAGCAGCTTCTGCGTCACTTCGAGCGTGATCGTTTCTTCGGGATCGACCACGATCTGATCGAGCAGACTGATGCTGTCGCGGACGCTGCCCGTGCCCTGCCGCGCGATCAATTCCAGCGCCGCCGGCTCGATAGACAGCGATTCCTGTTCGGTGATGTATGTCAGGCGTTCAAGCAATTCCGTCAAGGAGACGCGGCGGAACTCAAATTGCAGGCAGCGGCTCTTGATGGTGGCCGGCACCTTGTCGATTTCGGTCGTCGCCAAGACGAAGATGGCGTGCGCCGGCGGCTCTTCCAGCGTCTTCAATAGGGCGTCGAAGGCATTGCCGCTGAAGCGATGCACTTCGTCGATGATGTAGACCTTGTAGCTGCCCTCCCCCGGCGCGAAGGCGATCTTGTCGCGCAGTTCGCGCACATCATCGACGCCGGTATGCGATGCCGCGTCAATCTCGATCAGATCCAGAAAGCGCGCCTCGTTGATCGCCAAACAGTTGGCGCAGGCATTGCAGGGGCGCTGACCAGCGTCCTCGTGCGTGCAATTCACCGCTTTCGCCAGCAGGCGCGCTGTCGTCGTCTTGCCGGTGCCGCGCGGTCCGCTGAAGAGATAAGCATGGCGGATGCGCCCGCGAATCAAGGCCTTGCGAAGCGTGCGCGTGATATGCTCCTGGCCCGCGACATCATCGTATGAGAGCGGCCGCCATTTGAGATAAAGGGCTTGTTCGGGCAAGGGACGATCCTTCCGTTCAACCCTGTGAGTCTAGCAAATGCGGAGATGACGGACAAGCGCCCGCCCGCGCCGCCAGCCGCCGATTATGTAAGAGCATAGCAGCCCGTCTCATCAATAAGAATACCCGTATATGGCCTGTCTGCGGCAGAAAGTCAGCGTTCGCGGCAATGAATTAATGCGGCACATTAGGAGGTTTGGCTATGGATAGAGACACTTATGTATCGGTCGCGCGCTTCGCCGATCTAAAAGGCAAAGGCTGCATCACCGTTCATCCCAATGGCAAGACGCTGGCGCTCTTCCTCTATGGCGACCGCGTTTACGCCCTGGACAATCGCTGCCCGCACATGGGCTTTCCCCTGGACAAGGGCTCAGTCGAAGACGGGATCTTGAGCTGTCACTGGCATCACGCCCGTTTTGACCTGGCCAGCGGCGGCGCCTTTGACCTCTGGGCGGATGATATCGACAGCTTCCCGGTTGAGCTGCGCGATGGCGAGATCTTCGTCGATCTGAGCGCCAACGGCAATACAGTCGAGCGCCAGCGGGTTCGCCTGCGCGACGGCTTGCAGCACAATCTCAGTCTGGTGGTCGCCAAGGCGGTGATCAATCTGCTCGGGCATGGCGTGGCGCCGGCCGAACCCTTCGGCATCGGGCTGGGCTTCGGCACGCTCTATCGCGGGATGGATTGGGGGCGCGGCTTGACCACCCTGGGCTGCGCGATCAACCTGGCGCCGTACCTGGACGAGCATGATCGCCCGCTGGCGCTATTCCATGGCTTGGCTGATGTGGCGAGCGATACGGCCGGCATGTCGCCCCGCTTCAATCCGCGTCCGCTGCCCAATGACGAAACGGACATCCCCACCTTGAAGGAATGGTTCCGCCAGTTCGTCGAGGTGCGCGACGCGCAAGCCGGCGAACGCGCCATTGTTTCAGCGCTGCGGGCGGGCGCTGATGACGTGCAGATCGCCGATATGCTCTTCACCGCGGCGACCGACCATCGCTATCTCGACGCCGGGCATACGCTGGACTTCATCAACAAGGCGCTGACTTCGGTCGATCTCGCCGGCTGGGAGCAAGCCGAGCTGGCATTCACCAGCGTCGTGCCCAACTTAACCGACGCGCGCCGCATGGAAGAGTCCAACGCCTGGCGCAAGCCGATCGACCTTATCCCGCTGCTGGAAGCCGCTTTCGAGAAACTGCCGGAAGCTTTGGAAAGAGGAGCGGGGCGCGAAGCCAGCTATGATGTCGAAGCGCTGATGCCAACCCTGCTCGGTGACGAACCGGAAGCGATCATTGACCTGCTGCTCGATTGCCTGCGAGACGGCATCCCGCCGGTCGAATTGGCCGGCATCATCGCCTACGCCGCCGCCCGCCGCATCGCCCACTTCCACACCAGCAACGAATTCGGCGATTGGGATACTGCCCTGCATACCTTCACTTTTGCTAACGCGGTGCATCAGGGCTTGGAGCGGGTCAATTCCAGCGGCTTGACGCGGGGCATATTCGACGCGGCGATGAGCATTTATCTTGATCGCTTTTTGAATCTGCCGTCAGTGCGGCTGCCGGCGCCCGATCCAGTGGAAGATCCCGCTGCCCTGCTCGCTGGCTTTGAGCCGCTGCTCAATTTGCAGCAGCAAGTCAATCAGGCGGGCGCGCTGGCGGCGCAGTATCTCGTCAGCGGTGGCTCGCCGGAAAAGCTCATGGCGACGATGGGTCATTTGCTGCTGCGCGAAGATCGCGATTTCCACACAATCCAATGTGTGGAAGCGGCGTTCAATCAGTACAGCGTCATCAGGGGGCAGTCACAAGAGCGCGCCAATCACGTGCTGATCGCGGCGGCGCGCTACCTGGCCGCCCACGCCCCGACCATGCGCTCGCAACTGCAGACCTTCACCATCGCCCGGCGCCTCTCGCACGGGGAGAATCTCTTCGAGGAATGAGGCGGGCGTCTAACCGCTAGCGATTGTAAATGATATAGGTGTCGCGCAGCTCTTCGCGCAGTTCCAGGTAACTGCGATAGCGGCGGTCGGCGATGGCGCCTCTCTTGACTGCGGCTTGCACAGCGCAGTCCGGCTCGTCGGTATGCGTGCAATTGCTGAACTTGCAATCAAGGACCTGGCTGGCGATATCGACGAAATAGGCGTCCAGTTCATCCGGTTCGATATCCCAGACGCTGATGGAACGTATGCCGGGCGTGTCGGCAATATAGCCGCCGCCGTCCAGTCGAATCAGGGCGCTGTCGCGGGTGGTATGCACCCCCTCTTCGGACTGGCGCCCGACCGCTTTGACCTGCCGCCCCAAGCCGGGCTGGATGCGGTTGAGCAGACTGGTTTTGCCGACGCCTGAGGGACCGGTCATCACCGAGATGCCACCAGCGAGCGCCGCCTTCAGTTCCGCCAGACCATCCGCCCGCAAGGCGCTGGTGCGCAGGACGCGATAGCCGATGCCTTCGTAGCCGGCCATCAGTTCGTCGACAGCCGGCGGGTAGTCCAGGTCAATCTTGTTCAGCACGATCAGCAATTCGGCGATGCCCGACTTTTCACCGGCGACCAACAGGCGATCCAGGATATCAAGGTCAGGGCCGGGCTGGGCGGCGGCGAAGACGAAGAGCGCGCGGTCCGCATTGGCGACGACCACCTGCTCGCGTTCTGCTTGCCCGACGCCGCGTTTGCCCGTGGTGCGCTGCGCGCGGGAAAGCACGCTATGGCGCGGCGCCAGCGATTCTATCGCGCCCATCAAAACATCGGTGCCTTCTTCCATCCGCGTGCTGATCGTGGCGCGGTCGCCAATGGCGGCGATATCTGAAGTCTTCGCCTCTTCTTTCAGCCGGCCGCGCAGCTCGCACATATAGGTGTTGCCATCAGCCGCTTCGACCCAGTAGAAGCCGCTCTGTTCCTTGACGATCAGACCTGCTAGCTGGTCTCCCAAATATGAACCTCCCTGTTTTCCCTGGCTTGAAGCCGCCATCCCGCGTGCAGCGATTATAACTTGTCTTGGCGACCGGGCTATGTTCGGCGCCGAATTGGAAAAGCGGCTATCCATACTGCCGAAGCTGGGGAGACAAGCGAATAGGCAAGCGCCTCGAAGTTTAGTACACTACATGCGATACATCAGCAAACCCAATCAAAGGGACCAACGTGCAAGAAGACACTGACAAGACTCAAACGGACAAGCGCGATTCGGCCGCGGGCATTTCACGGGTCGGTCTGAATTATTTGGCGATCGCCCTCGCCTTCTGCGTCATCGGCGTATTGATTGGCAAAGCCGCCTTTGAAGCGCCGGCCGATCAGGCGGTGATGGTGGACGAGGCGCAGCTGCGCGCGATCATCGAATCTGTGCTCGACGAGCGTGCCCCCGGCGCGGCCGCCGAGCAAGAATCCGACCGATTCGCTCTCGTCGACGATGACCCCTATCTCGGGGACGAAAACGCGCCGATCGTCATTGTCGAATTCAGCGACTTCTTCTGCGCTTACTGCAAGCGTCACTTTGACCTGACCTTCGCGCCGCTGCTGGAGAATTACGGCGGACACATCCGCTACGTCTACCGCGATTTCGCCCGCCTGACGCCGGAGTCAGCGCCGGCCGCCGCCGCCGCCCAGTGCGCCTTCGCCCAGGGCAAATTCTGGGAATTCCATGGCGCCTTCTTCGATCACCAGGACGAACTCGGCTATGACTTTTATCTGAAGACAGCCGAGGAATACGAACTCGATATTGAGGACTACACCGCTTGCCTGGACGAGGGCCGCTATATCGACGAGGTCGAGATTGATGGCTTCGACGGACAGATCGCCGGCGTACGCGGCACGCCCGGCTTCTTCATCAACGGGCAGATACTCAGCGGCGCGCAGCCCTACAGCATTTTCGAGCGCATGATCCAGCGCGAGCTGGCCAAAGCCGGCATCGACTTCGGTTCCGGCGGCTAACCATTCGCTGGCTGATCCGTTCAGAGTCCCGCTCAATGGCGGGATTCTGTTTTTTGCGCTGTTAAACTGTGCTTACGCGGCGCCAAATTTGTCATGATCGTTTCTGCCATGAAGAATCATCCGCCAAAATATCGAAACGCTGTACGGGCGAGCCGGTGGCTCGGCCACGCCCGTTATCGCTTTCCCCTCGTTTTTCGCATGCCTAGCGTGGTCATGCTTACTGGCAAGACAGAGTCACTGAAGAATGGCTAAGCGAAGAGGCGCGCGAAAACCGCGGCGGGGGCGGCAGAACTCGCTGAAGGGCGAGACGGTCAACCTCGATATCAGCGACATGGCGCATGGCGGGAGCGGCATGAGCCTGCATCGGGGGAAGCCCGTTTTCGTGCCCTATACTTTGCCGGGCGAATCGATCACAGCGGAAATCAGCGGACAACGCGGCAAGGTTCTTTTCGCGCGCGGCCAGCAGTTGATCGCGGCTTCGCGGGACCGGGTCGAACCGCGCTGCCCGCATTTCGGTCCCGGACGCTGCTGGGGCTGTCAATGGCAGCATATTGATTACAGCGCCCAGCTGCCGCTGAAACAGGATGTGCTGGCCGATCAGCTTTCGCGCGTCGGCAAGCTGACCGATGCGATAATCGAGTCGGCGCTGAAGCCGATTTTGCCGGCGCCACAGCCCTGGGCTTACAACTACAGCCTTAGCCTGCTGCGCGCCGAGTCGGGCGGCTGGGGGCTGAAACGCCAGGCGCGCGGCGTCGAGCCCGTCCGGGAATGTCACCTGGCGCATCCCGATCTGCTGGAGCTGCTGCTTGAGCTGGACCTGGATTATGAGCCCGCGCAACGGATGACGCTGCGGCGTGGCTCAGATGGGCGCCTGATGCTCATCTTCGAGATTGACGCGGAAGTAGAGCCGCAACTGCAAACCGACCTGCCCTTGAGCGTGAATCTGATTCTGCCGGACCGTGAGCCCGTCAACGTCATTGGCGATGCTCACAGCCAGTATGCCATCGGCAACCGCCACTTCCGCGCCACCGCCGGCGCCTACATGCGGACGAATATCGGCGCGCTGGCCGGTCTGGCGGCTGCGGCGCAGCGGATAGCGCGCTTGCAGGGGGGCGAAGCAATACTCGATCTTTACGCCGGGGTGGGCATCTTCAGCGCCTTCCTGGCGGACGCCGCCGGTCGGGTCACCCTGGTCGAGAGTTATCCGCCTGCGGCCGGCGATGCCGACTGCAACCTGGCTGATTTCGACAATGTCGATGTCATAGAGGGTTCCGTCGAGAATGTTCTCGCCGACATGGTCCATGAAGAAGCGCGCTATGACATCGCGCTGGTTGATCCACCGAGGGCGGGCTTGAGCGAAGACGTCATGAGGCGCCTCGGTGAACTGCGCATCGGGCGGATCGTTTACGTCAGCGGCAACCCGGCTGCGCTTGCGCGAGACAGCCAGCGTCTCATCCAAACGGGCTACCGCCTGAGGGAAATCCAGCCGATCGATCTGGCGCCGCAAACCTATTACATTAATGCGATTGCCTGTTTTGAGCTTTAGCCAAGAAGGTCATCAAGGGCGTCAATGAGCGCGTCGATCTCGGCAGCCCTGTTGTAGGCTTGCACCGAAATGCGGATACCGCATTGATCAGCGAGTTTGCCGACCGGCGCCTCGATGCGGTAGTCGTCATAAAGGCGCTTCCGCAGCAGATCAACATCGCATTGAGGCAGCGGAACCGTAACCATTTGCGCAAACTGATTCTCAGAGAATGGCCTCAGCTCATGCTTTTCGCAGAGACGCGTCTGTGCCTGCCGCGCCAACTGGTGGCATTCGGCTCTGACTGCGCGCCAATTGTGCTCGCGCTGAAAGTCGATTGCCGCCGGCACGGCCAGGAAGGCGGCGATATCGCGCGTGCCAAGCCACTCGTTGCGCTCGATGAAACCACTGCCGTCATATACGCCATGCGAAATTACCAAGGGATCGACAGCGGCCTGATGTTCAGGTCGGACATAAAGAAAGCCCGATCCCTTCGGCGCGCAGAGCCACTTGTGAAAATTGCCGCTGTACATGTCAGCGCCGATGGCCGAGAGGTCGACGGGCAGCTGCCCGGGCGCATGTGCGCCGTCGATAATCGTCAAGATACCATCCTCCCGAGCGCGCTGGCAAACGCGCCCAACGGGAAAGATCAGCGAGCTTGGCGATGTGATGTGACTGATGACAAGGGCGCGCGTGTTTGCCGTGGCATCGGCGAAGAGATCTTCGACGAAGCGGTCGTCGCTCCGGTAAGGCAGGCGAACATGGCTGCGAACGATGCGCGCGCCCGTTCGCTCGGCGACGAAATCCAACAAGCGATTGACGGCGCCATATTCGTGATCCGTCGTGAGAATCTCATCATCCGGTCGCAAGGTCAGCGAGCGAACGGCGCGGCTCAGCCCGGTAGTGACGTTGGTGACGAAGACAATTTCGTCGAACAGCGCGTTGAAATAGTCGGCGATGCGGGCGCGCGCCTCAGCCATGAGTTGAGCGCCCCGTCGCAGGAGAAAGTCGACGGGTTGGCGCTCGAGCTCCAACTGCCAAGCTTGATAGCATTCAAACACCGGCTTTGGGCAAGCGCCGAACGCGCCGTGATTGAAGAAGATGATGTCGTCGCGAATGAGGAAGTCTTTTCGCGTAAGCCCGTGTTCGTTCATATTCTAAATCGCGCGATTCGGTCCAAGCCGGCGTAATCTCGCAGTATATCGCAGCGCGCGCCGAGGCGGTCGTGGACCAGATTTGCTACCGCTTCGCCTTGTTCCGCGCCAATCTCAAGCAGCGCCCAGGCGCCTTCAGAGCACACTGAGCGAATCTGCGTCAGCAAGCGGCGGATAGGATCCAGTCCGTCAGCGCCGCCGTCCAAAGCCAGCTGCGGCTCAAAGCGGCTCACCTCCAGCGCCGCCAGTTCGCCCGTGGCGATGTATGGCAGATTTGCCATGAGCAGGTCAACCCGGAGGCTCCGCTCGATTAAGGGCGCAGCCAGATCGCCTTCGAGAAAAGCCACCTGGGCGCCGTTGTCTTCGGCGTTATGGCGCGCGATCTCCAGCGCCGGCCGGCTGATCTCGCTGGCATAGACCTTGGCCGCCGGTCGCTGGCGCGCGAATGCAATGGCGAGCGCTCCACTGCCCGTTCCGATGTCGGCGACATTGAGGCCAGCCTCGCATTCAGTCAGACGAAGCGCTTCTTCCAGCAGCAATTCTGTCTCGGGCCGGGGGATCAACACAGCTGGCGAGACCCGCAGTTCAATGTCGTAGAAGCCTTTGGCGCCGGTGATGTGGGCGATTGGTTCGCCGGCAGCGCGCCGTTCTATAGCCGCCTGACAGCGGGCGGATTGGTCCTCCGTCAGAAGCATTTCCGGGCGCGAGAAGAGGTATGTTCGATCGACGCCGAGGACATGGGCCAGCAGGATCTGCGCATCGAGATCGGCTGTTTCACTGGATGACAGAGCCAGGCGCGCCGCTCGCCGAGCCGAACGAACGGTAGTGATGGGCTTGACTGGGGCAGAGGTTTCAGCGCGCATCAGTTGAAAGCGCCGGCCGCCAGCAGTTCCGCCTGCTCTCTCGTCGCCAGTTGGTCAATGAAGTCATCCAACGCGCCATCCATAACCGCGGGCAAATTGTAGCTGCTGGTGTTGATGCGATGGTCGGTCACGCGTCCTTGCGGATAATTGTAGGTGCGGATTTTCTCGCTGCGGTCGCCACTGCCGACTTGGCCGCGGCGCTCGGCTTCTCTCTCGGCGCGCTGGCGCTCGACTTCCGCTTCGTAAAGGCGGGCGATCAAGACCTGCTTGGCCCGCAGTTTGTTCTGCAGTTGGCTGCGCTCGTCTTGCATTTCCACGACAGTTCCCGTCGGTTTGTGGATCAGGCGGACGGCGGAATCGGTGGTGTTGACCGATTGCCCACCAGCGCCGCGCGCGCGAAACACCTGCGTCTCGACATCGCTCATATCCAACTGCACATCAACATCATCCATCTCGGCGAGTACGGCGACAGTGGCTGTGCTGGTATGGATACGGCCCTGGCTTTCCGTCGTTGGCACGCGCTGCACGCGATGCACGCCGCTTTCATATTTCAAACGGCTGAAAGCGCCCTCGCCCTTTATCTCGAAGGTGATGTTTTTGAAGACGCCGTTGCCCTGCTCGTTAACATCGAGCATCTCGACCCGCCACTTTTTCGCTTCAGCGTAGCGCGTATAGAGGCGCATCAGATCGCCGGCGAAGATGCCCGCTTCATCGCCACCGGCGCCGGCGCGAATCTCGACGATGACATTTTTGCTGTCGCGCCGGTCTTTCGGCAGCAGCATCAGCCGCAGCTTTTCCAACAATTCGGCGTTGCTTGCTTCGAGCTCGGCGACTTCTTCACCCGCCAGCTCGCGCAGATCGGCGTCCTGGTCCGCAAGCAGCAACTCGCGGGCCTCTTCCAACTCAGCCGCCCCCCGCTGATACTGGCGATAGGCATCCACGATGTCCTGCAAGCTCGCGCGCTCTTTGGCCAGCTCAGCGACCTTTTCGTAGTCTGCAGCGATGGCGGGGTCGCCCAGCAAGCCTTCCAACTCGAGGAAACGACTTTCAACTTCGGCTAGTTTTTCCAACATATTCCTGGCTCAATTCGATATCATGGCGGTTGGCGCTCAGATTGACAGGTCGGCCGCGGAACAATCTGACCGCGACCGCGGACGGTTTTACTGTGCAAGCGGGGATGAGCTTGTTAGAATTCGTCTAGCCGCGTTGGGCCGATAGGCGATCGTCTAATGAACATACACTGCATTGTATAGCAGACTATGGGACAATTGAAATATTCTCAAGACACTTATGAAAAAATGTCATGTCTGTGTTATAATGCGCGTGAATCAGAAAGGATTTCCGCGTACGGGGGGCATGGATGTCTACATTTGCGAGTTCTGAAGAAGAACGCGAACAGTATTACGCCGAACGCTACGAAAAGGTCTTGGAAGAGCTAAAGCACGTACGGCATGATCAAAAGCGCATGTTTAACCACTTTGACAGTCTCGAGAAAAAAGTTGACGAGACCAAGGCTGCCTCCGAGACTGCACACAAGGAAATCATCGAGCGTCTTGAACGACTAGAACAGAAAATGTCCTGACGCAACAAAGACTTGTGCAAATCCAAAACCTCGCATCATAGCGGGGTTTCTTTTTCGGCGTTTATCTTTGATTGCCCACTCAGCTTGTGGAAATTGGCAGCCCTTTGCAATCCCGGAACATTCCGACGCTTAGCCCATTTGTTACATGGTGGTACCGGGCATGTGTCCCAATCTAAGATGAGACTATAGGAATGCCGATGTCCATTCTACGTACGCCAGACGACCGATTCCATGATCTGCCGGCTTACGACTTCGCGCCGCATTATGTTGAAATCGGCGATACGCGCATGCACTATGTCGATGAAGGCGGCGGCGATGACTTGGTTCTCTGCCTGCACGGCGAGCCGACCTGGTCTTATCTTTACCGCCACATGATCCCGCCGCTGGCGGAGCGTTACCGGGTGGTGGCGCCTGATATGGTCGGTTTCGGCAAGTCGGACAAATACGCCCGCATGGAAGATTACAGCTTCCGGATGCACTATGACAAGCTGGTCGGCTTGATAGAGGCAATGGACCTGCGGAACATCACCCTCGTCTGTCAGGATTGGGGCGGTCTGCTCGGGCTGACTATCGCGGCAAATCACGAAGAGCGATTCGCCCGCCTGGTCCTGCTCAATACTTTTCTGCCGACGGGCGAAGAAAAGATCAGCGAGGCCTTTATGTTGTGGCGCGCCTTCAGCCAGAAGGTGGGCACGCGCATGCAGGTTGGGCGGCTGGTCGCGCAAACGATCGCCAACTACGAATTGTCTGCTGAAATCATCGCCGCCTACGATGCGCCCTTCCCCGAGGACCGCTACAAAGCGGGCGCGGCCGTCTTCCCTTCGCTGGTGCCGATATCGCCGGATATGCCCGGCGCGAAGGAGATGAAGGCGGCGCGGGAGAGTTTGTCCCGCTGGCGCAAGCCGGCTCAGGTCATGTTTAGCGATGGCGATCCCATCCTTGGGGGCGCGGCCGGGTTCTTCCGCCGCCTCATCCCGACCGCGGCTGATCAACCGGAGATCACCATTCGCGGCGCCGGGCATTTCTTGCAAGAGGAGAAGGGCGTCGAAATCGCCGCCGAAGTGATCGCCTTCATCGAGCGCAGTCCACCGAGGTAGAGTAAGCGCAATGGCGAAAACGAATCTGAAGCGCAATCCGGGCATCCCGCTGGACATGGGCTGGGTTCGCGCGACCACCGTAAACCGCAGCGCGACGCAGCGACGCGCCGCCACCCTCGTTACCCGGCGCAGCGTCAAAAATGAATGGCAAGCGGCTTGGCTGCTGCGCGCGATCACCATGATTGACCTGACAACGCTGGCCGGCGATGATACGCCGGGCAAGGTGACGCGACTATGCGCCAAGGCGCGCATGCCACTGCGCCAGGATCTGATCGACGCGCTGGATGTCGAATCGCTGAGCCTGACTGTCGGCGCTGTCTGCGTCTATCACCAGCGTGTCAAGGGAGCGATCGCCGCTCTGCGCGGCAGCGGCATACCAGTCGCGGCTGTTTCCACCGGTTTCCCCGCCGGGCTCAACCCCTTTCCCCAGCGCATCGAAGAAATCCATCAATCGGTCGAGGCGGGCGCAAACGAGATCGACATTGTCATCTCGCGCGAGCACGTGCTGCGCGGCAATTGGGCGGCGTTTTATGACGAAGTCTGCGAAATGCGGCGCGCCTGCGGCGACGCTCACATGAAGGCGATCCTGGCGACCGGCGAGCTCGGTCCGCTTTGGCATGTGGCGCAGGCGAGCAAAGTCTGCATGATGGCGGGCGCTGATTTCATCAAGACCAGCACCGGCAAAGAATCGGTCAACGCCACCCTGGAAGTCGGCTTGACGATGGTGCGGGAGATCCGCGCCTACCAGCAGATGACTGGCTACCAGGTGGGCTTCAAGCCGGCCGGTGGCATCCGCAGCGCCAAAGACGCGCTCAACTGGCTGATTCTCATCAAAGAAGAACTGGGCGATGACTGGCTGAGCAGTCAGCTATTCCGCTTCGGCGCCTCGGGCTTGCTCACCGACATCGAGCGGCAACTCTCGCACCACGTCAGCGGACGATACGCCGCGCGCCACCACATGCCGATGGCATGAAACTCCCGTCGCTAGAACTCTACGATATGCTGATGTTGCTTTTGGACTAATAATTCAATAGTAAAGTTTAATCATATTGCTAATTCTCCGGACCGTAAGAATATTGCAATATCTTCGAAATACGGTATCATCTATCGTGGAAGTTGATTTTTGAAAGAGGCTTTATGAAATAAATGGCGCAATATTATCACATCAGCATCTGTCATACTATGTAATTGAACAGGAGAACTGAAGATGAAACACAGAACAAGCCACGCGATCATCGCAGTCTGTTGTCTGTTTGCGCTTCTGGCCGCAGCCGGTTTGTCCAGCGCCCAGATGATGGACAAGATGGACAGCATGGACAAAATGATGAAGAAGATGCCGCCGCCGCAGACTTGCAAGATGCTTCCCAGCGTCATCATGGTCAAAAGCGACACCTCAGGCGTTCAATGTCAACGGGTGAGCGCAGGCGCTATCGGCAACGAAAACGTTATCATGAAAGGTCCGATTGACGCGGTTGATATCTGGGGTCCCAGCAATGCTGTCGGCGAAGTCTGCTTTGAAGGTTCCGGCTCGATAACCTTCCTCGATGCAATGTATGCCCCGCGCAAGGAGATGTCGGCCGATTACAGCATGAAGGACGGCATGACCTGCGCGCCTATTTCAGGACCGGGCACCTACGTCCTGCTGCCGGGCATGATGATGGACTCCATGGACAAGATGGACGATATGATGACCATGGACGACATGGACAAGATGGACGACATGGACAAGATGGATGACATGGACTCCATGGACAAGATGGACGACATGATGACCATGGACGATATGGACAAGATGGATGACATGGATTCCATGGACAAGATGGACGACATGGACAAAATGGATGACATGAAAATGGACTACGCCATGATGAAAGATTCCATGGATTCCATGGTCTCGCTGGAAGGCTGCGAAGTGACCGCCCGCTACAACCTCAATTTCCGCGACGAGCCGGGCGGCGAGAAAATCGGCACCGTTGCTGGCGGCGCAACCAAGACGGCGATCGCCCGTACGCCGAATTGGTTCAAGGTCGAGCATGACGAAGTGGAGGGCTGGATCAGCGCGCACTTCATTAACGGCGACGGCGACTGCGGTTAGCGAATCGTCAAATAACTCGGGGGGCGTCGCCAGACGTCTCCCGCCCAATTCTCCTCGCTTGACTTTTGCGCGATTGCCCTTCCAAAACTATACTCATCACCAATAATCTGCCCCGCCGATTGCGCTACGGCTTATGCTGACCTTACGGGACGCGCTTCAATTACCGATTCTGGATAACGCGAAAGTCGTCGCTGGCGCGGACGGGCTCGATCGAGCGATTCGCTGGGTCTATAATGCCGGCGCGCCGAACGCGGCCGACTGGTTGCACGGCGGCGAGCTGGTGCTGACGACCGTATACAACATGCCGGAATCGGCCGCCGAGCAAGGCGAATATCTGCGTCAATTGGCGGACAAGGGCATCGTCGCGCTCGTCATCACCATCGGCATGCTGGTTGACGAGATCCCCGAGTATCTGCGCGCCATTGGCGACGAGCTCGGTCTGCCGCTAATTGAATTGCCCTATCAGACGCGTTTTGTCGACATCGCCAAAGTTATCAACGAACGGATCTCTGAAGAGAATCTGGACACGATCAGCCGGGCGCTATCCATTCAGCAGCGGCTGTCTCGCCTGGTGCTGGAGGGTGGCGGATTCCCGGAACTGGCCGAGATGCTTGCCGATCAGGTTGGGCATTCTATCAGTATCGAAAACGACCGTTTTGAAGCGATCGCTAACAAGAATATCGCCGAGGTCGATTCCGCTCGCCGCTACACGATTGAGCATGGGCGCACCAATCCACAGTTGATCGCAGCGCTGGAGGTGGAATACCTGCCGAAGATTCGCGAGAGCCTGCGGCCTGTGCAATTGCCAGTCATGCCCGAGCTCGGTCTGGAGATGGAGCGGCTGCTAGCGCCGATTGTGGTGCATGGGGAAATCTACGGCTATATCTGGATCATCGCCGATGTGCACGCGCTGTCGCCCATCGATATGATGGCGATTGAAATCGGCGCAACCGTGGCCGCGCTGTTGATGCTCTATCAGGAGTCGCTGCAAACGGCGGAAGCCTCGCTGAAAGGCAGCTTCATGGCGCAGCTGATCGAAGGCGATGGCGGGCGTCAGACGATCCTCAGCGATCAATCGCTGCGTTATGGCGTTGATCTGCGCCTGCCCTACCGCATGCTTCTGGTCAGCATCAGAAATGGTCAGCCGCCGACCTCCACCCGCGCTTACCGCATCATCAATCAGGTCTTGGCTCAATGCGAGGCGCAGGCGGTCGCGGCGCAATTCGCCGGGCAAGTAGCGATTTTGTCGCAGGCCGATCAAGACCCTCAGGCGCTCGCCCGCGCGCTGATAGAAGGCATGGAGGGCGGCGTCGCGATCGCCATCAGCAGCGCGATGACCGGCGCCGATAAAGTGGGCGACGCCCATCAACAATGCAACGAAGCGCTGGATATTGCCCAGCGGGTGAATAGCGCGCGACGGGTGCATCACTTCGACGATCTGGGATACATCCACACGCTCTATCACGCGGGACCGGCGAGCCTTTCGCAGAATCCGCAAGTGCCAGTCCTGCGGGAGCTGCTCAAAGAGCGGCAGGCGGACCTGTTCAATACGCTGGAGACTTATCTGGATGCCGGCGGAAACAGCGTGCAAACAGCGGAAACGCTGCATATCCATCGCAGCACGCTGAATTATCGGCTGGCGCGGATCAAAGATGTCTGCGATGTTGACCTGTCCTCAGCCAGCACGCGGCTGAACCTGCAGATCGCGCTGAAGCTGATGCGCCTGTTTGACAATATTGGGGACAGCTAGCCCTTTGACTTGGCGACCGCAATCGCAATCGCCAGCGCGTCGCTATGGCTTAAACTGATATCCCATTCGGTCAATCCCATTTCTTCCGCCAGTTCTTTCGCCCGGCTGTATAGCTTGAGTCGCGGTCTTCGTTCCGGCGCCGTACGGATCTCAACGTCCACCCAGCGAATATCGCCGATGCCGGTGCCCAATGCTTTGGCGACCGCCTCCTTGGCGGCAAAGCGCGCCGCCAGACGATAGGGTTTGTCCGCGCAGTCCTGACGTTCGCCGGGGGTAAAAAAGCGATTCAGGAAGCGTTCTCCGCTGCGCTCGATGCCGGCGGCGATTCGCTCGCATTCAATCATGTCAACGCCACAGCGTATCATCGTATCCTTCGCGGCTTCCTTTTACCGACCTCCCCAATGCGCGCGAGGAGCGCGGCTCTCCAACGATAGTACAGTTTCAGCCGAGCCTGTACAATGGTCTGCGAGATGAGCGCGAAGAGGGCTGCTGATGGCAAGTCTGCGATTTCGCTTGCGGCAACAATACTGGCGCTGGACGGCGCCGGGCAAAATAAACGCCTATCTGCGCCAGGCTTCCACGCCGAGAGTTCAGATCGGCACGGGCTTCAATTTGCTTAGCGGCTGGCTGAATACGACGCTTTATCCATTTGCCCCCGGCGCCGTATTCCTGGACGCGAGCCAGCCCTTCCCGATTCCAGCGGCCTGCTTTGACTACGTGTTCAGCGAGCACGTCATCGAGCATATCGAGTTTGACGAGGCGGCGATCATGCTCGGCGAAAGCGCGCGGATCCTCAAAAGCGGCGGCCGAATTCGCCTGGCGACGCCCGACCTCGCGCAGATTATCGCCGTCTACACGCAGCCAGACGGGGCAGCGCAGCGGGATTACATCCGCTGGATCATGGACCGTTTTCGCCCGCGCGTCGGCGATTACAATCCGGCGCATGTCATCAATCAGTCTTTTCACGGCTGGCGGCACAAGTTCATTTATGATGAATCAACGCTGGTCAAGGCGCTGGAAGGGGCCGGCTTCACGGCGGTGACGCGCGTCGAGCCCGGGCGGAGCGGCGACGAGAACCTGCGCGGCATTGAACAGCATGGCGAGTACGTGGGCAGCGACGCGGCAATGCGCTATGAGACGATGGTCTTTGAAGCGGTGAAGCCCTGAGCCCGCTTGACGCTGGAATCCGCGCGGGCGACTTCACTGATTCCAATGCGCGAAATTAGCTGTGCAAATATTCGCGATTATCGGCTAAGATATTAGCTTTGATGCAGATTTCCGAGTTGATTGTGGTGGTTGACGCTTATGCCTGTTTATACCTATCGACGTGAGGACGGTTCGACATTCGATATTCGGCAGCGTTTTCTCGATAGTCCGCTGGAGGCCTGCCCAAGCACCGGCCAAGCGGTGAGCCGCGTCATCCAGCCGGCCGGGATCATCTTCAAGGGCAGCGGCTTTTACGTCAACGACAACAACAAGGCGAAGAACCCCGCCAAGCCAGCAGGCGAAAATGGCAACGGCAAATCCGCCAAAGACGGCGAGAAGCAGGCGCCCAAAGCGGAAAGCAAGAGCGATAGCCCAAGCTCCAAGAAAGAAAAGGCGCCCGCCTCCGAGTGAACGTCATGGCGCAGCGCAGTTGTTGAATCACTCGATTGGATCGTTGAGATGAGACTGTATTTCCTTCGACATGGCATCGCGGAAGATCTGGCGACTAGCGATTTCGACCGCGAGCTGACCAAACGGGGGCGCCGCCGCGTCGCGACTTCCGCGAAAGTGATGAAGCGCCTTGGCATTGCGCCGAGCCAGATATTCAGCAGCCCGCGATTGCGCGCGCGCCAAACGGCTGAAATCGTCGCCGAGGCGCTCGGCAGAGGCGTAACCCTTACCGAAGCCGTCAATTTCGGCTTTGATCGCGCCGACCTTCGCCGGCTGACCAAGAATTTGAGCGCCGACGATGAGGTCATGTTTGTCGGGCACAATCCGGATATGAGCCTGCTCGTGAGCGAAATCACCGGCGTCGACGTGTCGATGAAGAAGGGTGGCTTGGCGCGGGTCGATGTCATCGGCAAAGCGGTGGATGAAGGCGAGCTGGTCTGGCTGATCGCGCCCAAAGTTTTTGACGCGCTGCAAGACGGCGCGAAGTCGGCGGGGACGAGAGGCGGCGACAAGCTCGCCACCCCGGCGCAAAAGCTGCCGGCGACTGCGCAGCCGGTGCACGATCTCATAAAGCATCGCTGGAGTCCGCTGGGTTTCGATCGCGAGCGCGACATCGATCGGGAGACGCTTGTGAGCATTCTGGAGGCGGCGCGCTGGGCGGCTTCGTCATTCAACTTGCAGCCATGGCGCTTCATCGTCGCCCCGAGACAGAATCCGTCTGAGTTCCAAAAGGTTTTGTCGGCGCTGCGGGAGGGCAATCAGTCATGGGCGCGCTATGCCGCCGTCTTGATGATCGCCGTCACGCAGACCTTTCGCGAAAGCGATGCGCCGAATCGGCACGCCGTTCACGATCTGGGGCTGGCGATCAGTCAGATGGTCTTGCAAGCTCTTGACCATGGCGTTTATACGCATCAGATGGGTGGCTTCTTCCCCGAAAAAGCGCGCGAAGTCTATCAGATACCCGAGGGCTTTGAACCCTATACCGCCATCGCAATGGGCTATCGCGCTGCCAACCTGGATCACCTAGACGACGGTCAGCGAGAGCGCGAGGCGGCGCCGAGGCAGCGTCAGGATTTGACCGACATCGTGTACAACGGCAGTTGGGCGCGGCCCGCCGCTTTCCTCAAAGAAGGGGTGGCATAGATGGCGCGCATTCTCATCACCGGCGGCGCGGGATTCCTCGGCATCAACCTCTGCCGATACCTGCTCGCCCGGGGGCAGGATGTCGTCTCGCTCGATATCGCCGATTTCGATTATCCCGAACGCGACCAGATAAACGAGATACGCGGCGATATCCGCGACCGCGCCGTCGTGGATGGCGCGATGACGGATGTCGACATCGTGGTGCACGCGGCCGCGGCCTTGCCGCTCTATACGCCGGAAGACATCCACACAACCGATATCGATGGCACGCGAAACGTCATCGACTCCGCCCGGCAAGGTGGCGTGAAACGTTTCATTCATGTTTCATCCACGGCGGTGTATGGCCTCCCCGAGCGGCAGCCGTCGCGGGAAGACGACCCGCGCATCGGCGTCGGCGCCTATGGCGAGGCGAAAGTGGCGGCGGAAGACATCTGCTTCGCCTACCGCGAACAAGGCATGATCGTCCCAGTGATTCGGCCTAAGTCCTTTGTCGGTCCGGAGCGATTGGGCGTCTTCGCCCTTCTCTATGACTGGGCGCAAGACGGGCGCGGCTTCCCGATCTTAGGCGACGGCAGCAACCGCTATCAACTGCTGGATGTGGAAGATCTCTGCGACGCCATCTACCTTTGCTCTACCCTCGACGACGATGCCGTCAATGACACCTTCAATATCGGCGCCGCGGAATTCACCACCATGGGCGCGGATTATCAGGCTGTGCTGGATTACGCAGGCCACGGAAAATCAGTCACGCCATTGCCGGCCGAGCCGGCGATCTGGCTGCTGCGCGCGCTGGAAGCCTTGAATCTCTCGCCATTGTACAAATGGGTTTACGAGACAGCCGCCAAGGATTCATACGTGTCTATCGAACGGGCGCAGGCGAAGCTCGGTTTTCTGCCCAAATTTTCCAATATAGATGCCCTGCTACGCAATTATCAATGGTATCTGGATAATCAGATTGCTATTCGGAACGCGTCTGGCGTATCGCATCGTGTGCCATGGAGCCAGGGCATCCTCCGCCTGGCCAAGCTGTTCTTCTAAGCGCCAGCCGTTCAGGCATGTGATCGAAGCGGCATCGCTGATGTAGACCCGGCATGGATGACTTGAAAAAGGGCGGCATTGCCGTCATCGATTTCGGCTCACAATACACCCAGTTGATCGCTCGGCGCATCCGCGAGTTGGGCGTCTATTCCGAAGTTTACGCGCATGACGGCGGCGCTGAGCATATCAATCGGCACGAGCCGGCCGGCTATGTGCTCTCCGGCGGGCCCAGCAGCGTCTACGAAACGGGCGCGCCCCAGCTTGCCCCCTTCCTGCTGGAGAGCGAGCGCCCGATTCTTGGCATTTGCTATGGCATGCAACTATTGGCGGCGGCTTTGGGCGGCGATGTCGCGGCGGCGCGAGAACGAGAATATGGACCGGCGAGCATTTCGCATCAGCCGCTTAGCCCGCTCTTTGACGGTTTGGCGCCTGAGCTACAGGTCTGGATGTCGCATGGCGATCGCATTGAATCGCTCCCGCCCGACTTTCGCATGCTGGCGCGGTCAGAGAATTCGCCTCTGGCGGCCATCGGCCAATTGGAGCGGCATCGATACGGTCTGCAATTCCATCCGGAGGTGCAGCACAGCCCGAGCGGACGAGCCATACTCAGCAATTTTCTTTTCAAGATCTGCCGCTGCCAGCCGAAATGGAGCGCGGCCGCCTTCATTGAGGCAACGGTAGAAGGGATTCGAAAGCGTGTCGGCGGCGAGCGCGTACTGCTGGCTTTAAGCGGCGGCGTTGATTCGGCAGTGGCTGGCGCGCTGATTCATCGCGCAATCGGCGACCGCCTGACCTGCATATTTGTCGACCACGGGATGCTGCGCCTGGGCGAGGCGGAAGGGGTCGTCAGGGTGTTTCGACGCGAACAAGGCATGAAGCTCATCGCCGTGAATGCGGTCGAGAACTTTTTGACGGCGCTGGCAGGCGTCACCGAACCGGAAGCCAAGCGCAAGTTGATTGGCCGGCTCTTCGTCGAGCTCTTCAATGACGAAGCGCGCAAGCTGCGGGGGATTCGCTTCCTCGCGCAGGGCACGATCTACCCCGATGTCATCGAGAGCGCGGCCGACAGCGCGGCGGCGAAGACGATCAAATCACATCACAATGTGGGCGGCCTGCCGGCTGACTTGAAATTCGAATTGCTCGAGCCCCTGCGCGATCTCTTCAAAGACGAGGTGCGCCAGATCGGCGAAGCGCTCGGATTGCCGGCATCCATTATTTGGCGGCAGCCCTTTCCCGGTCCCGGTCTGGCGATTCGCTGCCTGGGCGAGCTTAACTGGGAGCGGTTGGAGAAGCTGCGCGCCGCTGACGCCATCTTTACCAGCGAGTTGGCGGCGGCCGACCTGCTGCGCGCAGGCACCGCGCAGAGCTTCGCTGTGCTTCTGCCGGTCAAAAGCGTGGGCGTGATGGGCGACAAGCGCAGCTACGAAGAAGTTTTGGCGCTCCGCTCGGTCACCACCGATGATTTCATGACTGCCGACTGGGCGCGCCTGCCCTACGATCTGCTGGCGCGCGTCAGCGCTCGCATCGTCAACGAAGTGCCCGGCATCAACCGCGTCGCTTACGACATCACGAGCAAGCCGCCCGGCACTATCGAGTGGGAATGAAAGCGGGATGGTTGCCCTCCGGGGCGAAACCGTCTATAAAATAAGGTAGTTCTCTTGCCCGGAAGGAAGAGCCATGCCAGCAGCCTATGTCTTGATACATCTCAATATGTCGGTCGATTTTGCTGATTCCCTGCGTGATATTCGCGCCGTTGAAGGTGTGCTGCGCGCGGACCTCGTTGTCGGTCCCGACGACTGTATCGCCTTCGTCGAGTCCGAAGATATTACGCAGCTGATGAACACGATTCGCGCGATCCGCAGCGTCAACGGCGTTGGGAAGACCGATACCCGTTCCATAGCGGAAATGTAATCGCTTGAATCGATCCCGGCGCCCCGCTCTTTTGCTGGTCTTTTGCCTGTCAATCTTACTGGCGGTCGCCGCCTGCGCCCCGCTTGTCCCCGCCACTGTACCGCCGCATATCAAGAACACGCCGGGCGCCTCCGTTGTCGTCACTGACAAGCTGTTTGACGCTGGCGACTTCCGCCTGGAGTATCCGCGGGCCTGGTCCGTCGTCATCACTAGCCAAGCCTACTATGGCCACATACACGTCAATTTTGTGGCGCCCGATGGCGGAACGGTCTTCATTCAACAAGTCGACGAAATAGATTCATCAGACGGCGAGCACAAGATCCTCTCGAATGGCGACATCCTCAAGGTGTCAGTGAAAGCGGCTGCGGAGCCATCCGCTGCCTTTTCCGAAGGGGCGCGGCTGCTAATCTCGTCAGTCCGCAGCTGACTGAATCGTCCTCGTCGTAAGATTTGACGAATCGATTCCGCCTGGTCTCTCCTGTATCTAAAGCGCGCAACTTCAAACGTAATTCTGACCTGATGGAAACCTGATGACAGATAGTTTAGGTGACGGCCGGCCAACTCTGCTAGTTATGATATTCAATTGCCTTATATGTATCATAAATAGGCGCTCGATGTTTGAGTGTACGTGAATAAACCGCCGCCTGCCTGCTTTTGAATTTTATCAGCCGCGCCAGCAGGAACATCATCGGTCGAGTTTCTTGATATCGCTTGCCTTCCGGCCATGCCCTAGGTTCGCCATCCACCGCTGCCACGAAGTTCGCGTTCTATCTTTGGTATCAAAATGTGCATACATAGTCGAGCGTCACGCCAGCGCCTCGCGTTATGCGCTGGTTGTTTCGCCCGGCCCAAATCAGCAAGCGCCTGGTTATTGCACAATCTGTAATACTTGATATAAACTAACCTGCGACTTAGTATTAATCATGTGCAAATTTTAGCCTGTATGGTCTTGGGATGGTTGGATCGTAACACTACGCGCGAGTTTAGAAGGCTGTTGCAGAATACTAGGAGCGGATATCAATGGCGGAAAAAATACTTATCATTGATGACGACAAGCCGACCGTGGAATCGCTTTCGCTGCTGTTAAGAGGGCGCGGCTTTGACGTATACGACGCGCCCAGCGCTCAGACCGGGTTGCGCATGGCATACAAACAGCAGCCGGATCTGGTTTTGCTTGAAGCAGTCTTGCCCGATCTCGATGGTTGGGGCATCTGTCGACAGTTGCGCAATCTTTCCGATATGCCGATCATCTTCGTCAGCGCCAGAGCCGGCAAGGACGAGGTGGTCAAGGGCTTGGAGATCGGGGCTGATGATTATATCGCCAAGCCCTTTGACGAAGACGTACTAGTCGCGCGTATCAGGGCGCGCTTGCGGCGCTCGCCCAAGACCGGGATCCACGAAGAATACATATTCAACAACGGAGAATTCCGAATCAATTTCATGAATCGCGAAGTTTGGATTCGCAACCGGCTCAAACACCTGACACCGAAAGAGTTTAACTTGCTTGCTGTACTCGTGCGGAACGCCGGACGGGTCGTATCGCGCAGGGAGTTGGTCACCGAAGCCTGGGGCGACGAATATGGCGATGCCATCGACAGCCTCAAACTCTACATTCATTACTTGCGGCAAAAACTGGAAACCAACCCACAGCAACCGGAGTACATTCTGACTTCTCGCGGCGTCGGCTATCGCTTTATTCAGCGCTGAACCTGGCTGCTACAGCAGCGAGCGCAATAGCGCATCCGTTTGCCCCACCATCGTTTCGAAGCGAAACCGCTCCAGCCCCGCCTGTGAGTTGGCGGCAAACTCATGTCGCCGATTAAGCAATTCCATGATGCCACGCTGCAGCGCCTCGGGGTCGCCGAATGGCACAAGCACTCCATTGACACCATGCTGAACGATTTCTGGGTTGCCGCCGATATCGCTCGCCAGCACCGGCGCGCCTAGGCGAAGGCTCTCCAACAGCGTATGAGACAGGCCTTCATAGCCACTGTAAAGCGCCAAACCGTCGGCGGCTCGAATCAGTCGATGCGCGTGCTGCCTTTCCAACTGGCCTTTGAATATGACGCGATCGCCAAGCGGTTCCGCCAGTTGAGCCAGGCGCGGTCGATCGGGACCGTCGCCTACAACAATAAGGCGCCAATCCGACAACCGGCGCTGCGCCTCAATCAAGTGATCGATGCCCTTCCAGCGTTGGAGTCGAGCGACTGTGATCAGGGTCGGGCGGTCGTCCCAGTTCAGCTGGCGGCGGATCTCGGCGCGCGTCTCCTTGAGCGGCTCCATTGGCGCCAACGCATTGTAAATGACGTGCGCCTTCGCGCCTTCAACGCCCCAGGCAGTCACCATGCGCTTGAGATACTGGCTCGGCACGATCACGGCGTCCATCGCCCCTATCTGCCGCGAGCGTGAAGCCTTCTGCCAGCGGACGCGCCAATCGCCTCTGAATGCCTGAAAATCATCAATGCGCAAATCCGCCGGAATCCAGTCGCGACGGATGCAGCGTTCCCATGCTTGATCGCCAACAACTTTCATGACCCGAGGCTTTCCCCGACCACCCCAAAGCGGCAAATCGATCGTGTGCGCGAATACCAAATCCGCCCAGGCCAGATGCCCTCTTGACGCGACCGCGTAACCCGCCTGGCGAATCGGATAGGACGCGCGAGCCACCCGCGTCACCGGGTAGGCATTCTGGTCGCTAGCGGGCTCGCCAAAGGTCAGCACGCGCGGCTGCCAGCCCCGCTCTTGCAGCGCCGGCAAGATCGCCTTGAGATAAGTAGAGGGTCCGCCGGGTTCGGGATGAAATATACCGCTGGCCACGAACAGCTTTGGCAAAGCATCCTCCCGCTACTTGCGCCGACCGCGTATCAGGATATGCCGGTTGAGAAAGGTGGCGCCTTCGCTTCCCCAGCCTTGCGGATCCATCCATTCGCGGGCGACCGGGGGCGCTTCCTGCAGCAATTGGATCAGCTTGGCGATGGTGGCTTCGTCGTTGCCTTGCCGCCGCGCCCAGGGGATGAATTCGTGCCGTTTGCGGTAGTGTTCGCTGTACTCGACTTGGATGCCGGCGCGCTCGAACATCGCCAGCCATTCCGCTTCGTCAAAGGCGCGATGGTGGCTGGGATCGCGCAGACGCTCAAAGCCGTCGACCAGGCGAGCGGCCTCGGCATCGAGCGGCAGCACTTGATCTTGCAGCATGAACACGCCAGCCGGCTTCAGAACGCGCGCGCACTCCCGCAGGAAACGCTGCGCATCGGGGAAGTGATGAGGCGCGATGCGACAGGTGACCAGGTCAAAGCGGTCGTCTTCAAAGGGCAGGTTTTCCGCATCGGCCTGCTCAAAGCTTACATTGTCGACGCCCTGCTCCTCGACGATAAAGCGCTTCGCTTTCTCCAGCATGCGGGGCGTGAGATCGCTGGCGATGACATGGGCGACATGCGGAGCGAATTTCAGAGCCGTGTGTCCGCCGCCGGTGGCGATATCGAGCGCCTGCCAATGGGATTGCGGTTGGACGATCGCCAGCAGACGATCCAGATCGGAGCCGTGAGCGTGAGTCTCGCTGGTGACGTAACCTTCGGCGAAGCGCGTGTAGCGCTCTCTGGACAAGGCTTTTGCGTCGGCTGAATCGGTCATGCAGTTACCTCCTCATATTGCGACCGTCGCCACGAGAATTACAATGGGCGCTGTCGCCAGGCGCACGCGCTGCAACTGACAGTCAACTGAAACGATCGCGCCATTCCGTCGCGCAAATTCTATCTTACAAGACATTGACCGCTGCGACAGCCTCCACTCGCCTGCGCGCCAGGCATCCGGATGGCGGCGCTATCGCCATTCTTTCCGGTTCGCAGCGATAAGCTGTTACAATATCCGCCACAGATTCTACACAATAATTGATTTCCCCCGAGGCAATGATGTCCGAAATACGCACGATTCAAAAGGAAGACCTGTTCGAGCTTCGCTTCCTCAATGGCGGCGCCTTGTCGCCCGATGGCCAGCGCATTGCTTATAGCGTCAACAAAATCGACGCGAAAGCCGATAAAGAATACAGCACGATCTATCTGCTCGACATCGCCGCGGGCGAGACGCGCCAGATGACCAATGGCAAAGCGATGGACCGGGGCGCGGAGTGGTCGCCGGACGGCAAGTCGCTCGCTTTCATCTCCGACCGCGGGGGCAAGGCGCAACTCTACATTCTGCCCGTCGATGGCGGGGAAGCGCGTGAGCTGACCCAATTCCAGCGCGGAATCGGCGATGGCATTGCCTGGTCGCCTGACGGCGGCAAAATCGCTTTCAGCGCTGCCCTTGATGCCGCCGCGCCTGACCTGAGCAAAGCGCCTTATCGCCTCGACCGCACGGTGTACCGCTTTGACGGGATCGGCTATCTCGATGATGCGGTTCACGATATCTATGTGATTGACCTAAAGACCGGCGCGATCGCGCAACTGACCGATGATCGGGGCAATAACAGCAATCCGCGCTGGTCGCCGGATGGGCGCCGCATACTGTACGACGCCAATATGCGCTTTGATAATACGCGCGCCATGTCGCCTGACCTGAAACTGGTCGATTTGGAAGGGCGCCAGACCTTGCTCTTGGAAGACTGGGCCAGCGTCGAAAACGCCAACTTCACGGTTGACGGCGCGCGGATCGTATTTGTCGGTCGCCCCGATGACGGCAAGCCGATCGGCACCAAGTCCGATGTCTACGCGCTGGATATCGCAACCGGCAACATCGATTGCCGCAGCGCTGCGCTGGATGTCGGCGTCGGCGGTTATCTGATTATGGATATGCCACTCGGGAATCTGAAGCAATGGAACATGCTGGTATCCGACGATGGGGAATCGGCTTTCGCAACGGTGCAGCGCGGCGGAACCGACCACATCTATCGGATTGCCTTAAATGGACCCGAAGACTGCCGGCCGGTGACCGAAGGCGATTGCGCAGTCTTTCCCATGGACTTGCGCGGTTCGCACTTGCTCTACGCCCGCACCAGTTTGAATTCGCCGCCGGACATCCATATCGCCGATCTGTCGGACGGATCCACGCGTCAGTTTACAGCGCTCAACGCCGATTATCTGGGCGGGATCGCTTTACCGGAATCGGAACGTCTGCTATGGGACAGCGTGGACGGCGTGCAAGTCGAAGGCTGGTATATGAAACCGGCTGTTGGCGAAGCGCCCTACCCGACGGTCCTCTATATTCATGGCGGACCGAACGCCGCCTACGGATACGGTTTTCAATTCGATTTTCAGATGCTGACGGGCGCGGGCTATGGTGTGCTCTTCCTCAATCATCGCGCGTCGACCGGCTATGGAGACGGGTTCTCCACCGCGATCAAGGGCGATTGGGGAAATCTGGACTACCAGGATTTAATGAGCGGCGTCGATTACGCCATCGCGCGCGGCCTGGCCGATGCCGATCGTCTCGGCGTCTGCGGCACATCGGGCGGCGGCAATCTTTCCTGCTGGATCATCGGACAGACTGACCGCTTCAAAGCCGCGATTCCGCACAATCCAGTCGCCAACTGGCGCAGCTTTTACGGCACTAGCGATATCGGCATCTGGTTCAGCGTCGAGCAACTAGGGGGACACCCGCATGAGATTCCGGAGATATACGAACGCTGCTCGCCGATCACCTACGCCCATCGCTGTCGGACACCCACGCTGATGGTGCAATGCGAGATTGACTGGCGCTGCCCGGCCGAACAGTCGGAGCAATTTTACACCGTGCTCAAAGCGAATGGCTGCGTGGTCGAGATGCTGCGGCAGCCAGGCGGCTATCATGGCGGATCAACCAGCGGAGCGGTGAACCTGCGGCGGGCGCATAATGACGCCATGCTCACTTGGTTCAATCGCTACGTCTTGTCGGATTGAATCGGATTCCATTGCAGCTTCTTGAGCAATCCCCGATCCAGTTCGTCCAGGCGCTCCGGTCCCAAGCGCTGCAATTCGGCGCGCACGGCGTTGGAGTCCCGCCGCAAAGTCCCGACATCAAGGCCCTGGCAGCGATCGGGCAGCAGCGACAGCCATTGCACACTCCGCTGCAGCATCTTCAGGGCGCCGCGATAATTGCCGCCTTCAATCTGGTAATAGGCAACGCCCACCTGCAAGATGCCGCGATAGAGGTCGCGGATGGGTCCGGCGGATTTGACCCACTGCGCCTCAAATAGATCGTGCTGCCGGTAGAATTCGCCCCGATTGAATGCGCGCATGCCCTCAACGGCTAAGTCGGGGAGTGGCTGCCGGCATTCGCAAGCCAACTGTTCCAGCGCGGCGGGGTTTGGGATTCGCGCGATGTCGCCGATGATTTGCTTGAGTCGCCCGCGGAGTTCGCTCCAGCCCAAGGCGAGGTCGGCGCCGCAGGTCACCGCTTCCGCGCGCAAGGCCCCGTCGTCGCTTGCGAAGCAGACGGGTACGCGGCGGGTGGCGGCATTGTTCTTGACCACGAGTAATGCCTGCCGCCAGTGAGCGTGGGCGCCATCAACGAAAACAAGCGCGACATGCCTATCGATTAAGACGTCCGCAATCATTTGCGCCTGGCACAACTCTATGTTATGGTATTCGGGAAGTTCCTTAATAGAGTCGGCAAAGGCTTGATCTTGGCTCAGATAGACAAGCGAAACGGGATTCAAGCGGTTACCCTACGGTCTTCTTGGCAAATGAACTGAATCGTGGTAGCGTTAAGCGCTTAACTTTAGCATAACCGATTTCGAGATATTCTTAAAACTCCGGCCACGCGGCAATCGCCTGCCATGAGCCTGCAAAGGCGCAGAAACGCTTGACACTAGCGCTCATAGCAACATATAATGCTGTTGACATAATTTATTGCAATCTCATAAAATGCGGCAAATGCGCAATCGTTAGGGAGAATGTAAGTTGGGCGGAGCGCGCAACGGCTATCTAAAGAGGTGGCTCCTTAGGTTACAAGTCGGTTTCTTGCTGTCGGAAGGCCCAGGCAATTCCAAGGAAGTGCCGATACGTTTGCCGCAGCGCGTGCAAGTCGACAGTGATCTCTATTTGGACTCGCTTACAGGAAAGTTGGTCTTGACCCGCACCAAAGAGGGAATCCTCGTTCAGGGTACCTTGCATGTCAGTCATGCGCGGGAATGCGACCGTTGCCTTGAAGCATTCGACCATGCGTTTGAATTGAGCGTTGCCGAGTTGTTCGCCTCGCCGCCGGACGCAAATATCAGTGTGTTTAGCGTGGACAGCAATGGCGAGATTGATCTTGCTCCGCTGCTGCGGGAAGAGGTGCTCATCGAGGAAAGCTATCGAACGGTTTGCCGCGCTGACTGCCGCGGATTGAGCGCCGAAACCGGCATCAACCTGAACCACGGAGAAGAAGGCGCGCTGGTTGCCGCGGGTCCGCAAGTAGACGGCGGCGACGCGATAGATCCGCGTTTGGCCATATTGCAGCAATTGTTGAAGTAAGCCAAGAGACGATCAAACGGATGCGCTGGGCATTTCGCTGCGCGCATTCGGCAAGCTAGGGGTGAAATTGTGGACGAGTTGGATGGCAGGTACGAGTCTGATATCGACCTAATGACCTACCTGGACGAAAACAAGGGCGAGAAGAATTCTATGGAGCTCTTCTTCGACGAAGCCGACATTGAGCTGTTCGAAGAGGCTTTTGAAGAGGACCTTGAACTCGACGAGGAAGAAGACGATCACGACCTCGGCGAGATAGCTTCAAGCGATACGGTCGGCTTGTATCTCAAGGAAATGGCGCGTGTTCCTCTGTTGACCACAGAGGAAGAAGTGCAGTTGGCCATGCGCCAGGAAGCGGGTCATAAAGCCGAAGGGCAACTGAGGCAGGCGCCAGACCATGAGCGCCGGGCTGAATGGCAATTCTTGATTCAGGATGGCTTGAACGCGCGCGACCACCTTATCAAAGCCAATACGCGGCTGGTTGTCTCCATCGCCAAGAAATACATGTCGCGCGGCGTGCCCTTCCTCGACTTGATCCAGGAGGGCAACCTCGGTCTCATGAAGGCGGTGGAGAAATTCGACTACCATCGCGGTTATCGCTTCAGCACTTACGCGACCTGGTGGATCCGGCAGACGATTACACGCGCGATCGCCGATCAAGGCCGCACCATTCGCGTGCCCGTCCACATGACCGACCGCATCCGGCAGTTGTATCGCGTGGCGCGCGACCTGGAGCAGGAGACCGGCTGCAAACCATCGGTGGAAGAAATCGCCGAGGTGATGGAATGCGACCCGCGTAAAGTCCAGTGGATGCTGAAGGTATCCTGGCGGCCCCTGAGCCTGGAACATCCGGTTGGCAAAGATGACGACAGCGAGCTGGGCAGCTTCATTGAGAACGATCGCGAGCCAAATCCATCCGACAGCGCCTACAACAAGCTGCTGAAAGAAAAGATCGAAGAACTTCTCAATACATTGACGCCGCGCGAAGCCCGTATCCTGCGCCTGCGCTTCGGCCTGCAAAACGGCCATTGCTATACGCTGGAAGAAGTTGGGCAGAAGTTTGGCTTGACGCGCGAGCGAATCCGGCAAATTGAGGGACGCGCGCTGCGGCGCTTGCGGCATCCACGACGCAGCCGCAAACTGCGCGACTACCTGGATTAGCTTTTCCTAAAGCCCCCCACCCGCCGCTAGGGATTCCAAGCCTCAAGCAAGGTCTTTTCAAGCTCAGCAGGCAAGTCGGCTTGCTTTGGCGCGTCCGGATTGGCGCGCGCCCAATCGTAAGTATCGCGAACCGTCTGCGCCAGTGGACGAAACTTCAGCCCGGCGGCCAGCGCCCGCTCAATGCTGAAGGTCATGAAACTTTCCGCCGCGTCTTGATTGAGCCAAAGCGGCAGTCCCATGAATTCTTCGACGCTCTGCCCGTGTAAAAATGCATCGCTAGCGTGACGGAAGCGGACACTGCTGGCTAGCGCAGTTTTCGCAAGCGGCAAGAATCTGCCGAATGTCATGCGCCCGGCAGGCCCGGTCACATTGAATATGCCCGCAGCCCGCCTCTCGATCCCGCGTAACACAAAATCGGCAAGGTCGCGCGCGTCTATGAACTGCAGCGGCTGCTCCGCCGGCGGCGCGATGGCATCGCCTCCGCGGGCGGTTCGCGTCACCCAATAGGTGAATCGATTGCTCTGGTCATGGGGACCGACGATCAAGCCTGCGCGGATGATCAGAGCGCTTCGCGGAAACCCTTGCAGAACAGCAGCCTCACAGCCAACCTTTAGCGGACCGTAAGATTCAGCGCTGACTTCGTCGTCTGAGTCGTCTTCCCAGGTCAAAACAGCCGCTGTCTCATCACGATTCGGCTCGCCAGCGACCGGGTATACCGACAGCGTCGAGATGAAGCAGTAGTGATCAACCGCCTCGCGCAGCGCCGCCGCTGACAGCCGGAGCTGCCGCGGCTGATAACCGCATGTATCGATCACTGCATCCCAGCGCCGCCCCTTCAACCGATCGATATCCACCTCCCGGTCGCCCTGAATCGTTTCGATATCGGGAAATGCATTGGGGCTGCTGAGGCCGCGGTTGAAGAGCGTGACGCGGTGGTCCCGCCGCAGCGCCGCATCCACGAGCGCGCGCCCGAGAAATATCGTCCCGCCGATGATCAGAATCCGCATGTCTTGGCTCCGGAAAACCGCCTGATAAGGTGTTTGGGCAAGGCTCGTGAAATGTTCAAGCGAGCGCCTGGCTTTGGCGCTCTAGAGCAATGCATACGATACCTTACGACTATTGTACGGCTTATGGACGCGCCGTCTACAGACGATATGACTTCGCTGAACTATGCTAGAATCGCCTTTATGGACAGGACAGCCAGCCATCGCAAAGCCGCCCTCATCTTAACTGGATTCATGCTGCTGCTGCTTTCCTGCAACTTGGGCACGAGCGAGAACGCCCCGCCAACCTTGGCGCCGTTGCCGACCCCAACGCCGCAAGCCACCTTGGGCTACGCCGAATCGCGGCCGGTCCTGCTTCCCGAAATTGGCGCGACGCCCCTCCCGGCAAGCGAAGACGCCGTGAGCCAACTGCTGGACCAGGTCGAGTCCGACCGCTTGATGTCGCACATCCGCAGCCTGCAGGATCTGCGGACGCGGCATATCAATTCGACTCAGACGATCGCGGGCGAGGGGATCGGCGCGGCCCGACGCTATATCAACGACCAGTTCGAGATTTTCCGGGCCGCTTCGGGTGGAAAGTTCTACACATTTGAAGTCGGCTTCTATGCCTACACATCGCCCGAGGAAAGGACGTCGCAATATAATATTGTCGGCGCGATCAGCGGGACGGACCTGAATGCCGGCACGATCATCGTTGGCGCGCATTATGACAGCATCGGCACGCCGCGCGATTCCGGCACGGCATATGCGCCCGGCGCCAATGACAATGGCTCCGGCGTGGCGGCGGTGTTGGAAATGGCGCGCATCATGAGCGCCTCGCAATACAAAGCGACCATCATGTTCGTGCTGTTTTCCGCGGAAGAAGTCCAGCGGCAGGGCAGCATCGCCTTCGCCCGCTGGATCGCCGATGATAATGTCAATGTGATCGGCATGATTAACCTCGACGCCATCGGCAACATTCACGACATCAACGGCAATCGCGAAGATCGCTATCTGCGCGTCTATTCCGAAGGTCCCAACGACAGCTCGGTTTCGCGGCGTCTGGCGCGGGAAGCCAACTTCCTCGGGCACAATTATGACCTCGCCATCGACCTGCATGTAATGGACGCTGTTGATCGGGAGAATCGTTATGGCGATCATCAGTCTTTTAGTGATTTGGGCTATCCGGCGATTCGATTCATCAATGCCTTTGAAGAGAAGCGCAATGCCGACCCCACCGATACAATTGAATTCATAGAGTCGGATTACTTGCGCCGCTCCACGCAAGCGGCTCTGGCGCTGGTCACCGCCTTGGCTGAAGGGCCCAGACCGCCGGCCAATATTGCCTTGCGCGAGCGCGAGGGCGGGAAAAATGAACTGGTCTGGGAACCGGTGGAAGACGCCGCCAGTTATATCATCGCGCTGCGACCGGCCGGCTCGCTGATCTACGCCGATCAGTTGCCCATTGATGAGACCAAGGTGGTCTGGGCCGGCTTTTCCGACTACGCCGGGATCGCCATCGCCGCCCGCGACGCCCGTGGGCTGATCGGTCCCCTGTCCCAGGAGATCATCCCGCGCTAGGACCAATAGTGGCGGCGCAAGCTAGCGCCTGCCAGGGCGGTTTGCTAGAGTGAAACTGCCCGAGCCCCAAGCCGAAGGGGATGATCGAGGAATCATGCGCATCGTTCATATCATCAAAGTGACTCGCATCAGCGGCGCTGAGCGGCATCTGCTCTTCCTGTTGGACGGCTTGCGGCGGCGAGGCGTCGATGCCCGCTTGATCATCCTCGTGGAGCGCGACCGGCCTATGGATGAGATGGCGGCCGCGGCAGCCAAGCGCAACATCCCGATCAGGCGCTTGCCGATAGGGCGCGATTATGATTTGCCGCTGCTTTGGCGTCTGCGGCGCGCGCTGCGTAAAATCAAGCCGGATATCGTGCACACGCACCTGATCCATGCCGATCTCTTCGGCTGTTTTGCCGCCAAGCTCGCCGGCGTCGCCGCCATCGTCAGCAGCCGCCATCTCGATGACGCCTTTCGCTATCGCGCGCGCTGGCGCCGCATCCATCGCAGGCTATGGCGCATGTTCGACGCCGGCATCGCCATCTCGGCCGCGATGAAGCAATTCGCCCTGGAGGTTGAAACGGCGCCGCCGGAGAAAATCAGCGTCGTGCGCTACGGCATGGAATACCGCTGGCTCAGCGACGAAGACATTAACGGCGCCCGGCAGCGGCTGCGCGCCGAATTGAACTTGGCGACCGACGCGCAGGTGCTGGGCATGGCCTGCCGTCTGGTAGAGCAGAAAGGCATCCCCTACGCGCTGGAGGCGCTGCGCCGCATTCGCTCGGATTTCCCGCGCGCCCATTTGGCGATCGCTGGCGACGGCGAGAAAGCCGAAGAACTGCGGCGCCTGGCGAGCATGCTGGGCATTGCCGACCGGGTCCATTGGTTGGGCTGGCGGGCGGACGCCGCTGATCTGATGGCCGCCTTTGATGTTTTCTTGCTGCCGAGCTTGCATGAAGGTTTTGGTCTGGTGCTTCTGGAGGCGATGTCGCGCCGCGTGCCGATCGTCGCCAGCCGCGTCGGCGCCATACCAGAGGTCGTCATTGACGGCGAAACGGGCATCCTGGTCGAGCCGCGCAACGTCGATCAACTGGCGGCGGCGATGGCGCGCCTGCTCAAGGATCGCGCCCTGCGCAAGTACATGGGTCTGCTAGGCGCCGCCCGCCTGGAAGAGCGCTTCAGCATTGAAGGCATGGTGGACGGGACTATCGCGGTATATGAAAAGGCAAGGCGCTAGGTAGACAGGCTCATGAAGAAGGTCTATCTATCTTTTGCGCCGGAAGATTCCGAACAAGCGGAGGAATTGCGCCGGATTCTGCTGGCGCAGGGACATCGCCCCTGGATTGACTCCCAGCCGATTGAAGGGGCGATCTGGCATTATGAGATGGACGCGGCGATCCAAGCGGCGGACGCGCTGATCGTTCTTGTGACCGGTGCGGCAACCCGCTCGATCGTCGTCACCTATGAATGGTCGCTGGCTTTGGGCGCGGGCTTGCCGGTCTTCGCGATCATCTATGAAGAAGCGCCCGAACATCCGCGATTGAGCACGGTCATGCGCTACGACGTGCGCAGTTTCAGCGATGAAAACCGCTTCTGGGATCACTTCCTGGGAGACTTCAACGAGCAACTGGCGCATGCCGCGGCCAACAGACAGTCCACGGCGACCTCAGCCGAAGAGGCGCTGGATATCGACAAAAGCCTTATGCCGACGGAACCGGGTTACTGGCTCGTCATGCGGCGCGGTCCGCTGCGGAATCAGATCTATCAACTGGAACGGGCGCTGGTCAACATCGGGCGCGACCTCGCCAACGATATCGCCATTCGCGACGGACAGATCAGCCGCTATCATCTGCGCCTCACCCTGCAGGGTCAAGATTATCACCTGGAAGATCTGGGCAGCACCAACGGCACGCGCGTGAACGGCCTGCAGGTCTCGCAGCGGACGCGCCTGAACGACGGCGATATCATCGCCCTGGGCGATTCTATCCTATTGACCTACGATCTGGTCTATTTGGAGTAGTCGGCACTTCGCCGATGACGCGCGCCGGATTGCCGGCGACGATGGCGCCCGCCGCTACGTCTCGCCTGACCACGCTGCCCGCGCCGACCACCGCCCGCTCGCCAATGCGCACCCCTTTGAGGACCAACGCGTTCATGCCGATGAAGACATCATCGGCGATCTCCACCGGCGCCGTTTTGCCCTCCAGCGGTCGCGTCCGCCGGGTCTCAGGATCGAGCGGATGAAAATCGGTGTCGCAGATGACCGCGTTGGCGCCCACCCAAACGCGATCGCCGATGCTGATGCGCTCATCACAGACGAGCGAGCCGCCAGTCATGCCAAAATCATCGCCGATGGTCAGCATCGCGCCCGCGCGTCTTGTGCTGATGATGACCGGGTGGTTCGGCGCCAGCGGGTTGCTGCGCGGCCTTGAGCGCAGATTCATGGCGCGCCCGATGCGGATCCGGCTGTGGCGGTGGCGCTGAATGATGGGCAGCCCATAAAAACGCCAGCCAGCCCCGATCTCGATGCCTCGCAGCGCCCACCATGCGAGAGGCAGGATCAACCAACGGCGGAGCTCGTTGCCCGCCTTCCAGGGCATAGCGCTGGCTTGCCGCAAAGACTCGGCCGAGAGCAGCGTCTGCGGCGCGTCAACGGGCTGCTGGCTTTTTTCTGTCATGGTTTGCGTTGCGTCGGTTCCATTATACGAAGATACACGTTGTTCAAGTCGGGCGACTCACAGAGTCGTCCCTACACTAACATTCCGGCCCCGAGCTACGCGTCAGCTTTAAGGCACGATGAAGATGACATCGGTCGCCTGCGCGATGTTTCCGCCCTGGACAAGCGCCAGCCGCAAGACATAGTTGCCGGGCCGCAGCGCGTCGGCATGCAGCGTTTCCAGCTGACCCTGAACGACTGAATTGTATTGCGGGTTGCCCAGGGGCGTCCAATCGGCGAACGGACCGCCGCGGATATAGAAATGATAATTCTCGGCTTGGCTCGGGTTAAACTGGGCGGTGCCGATGATCGGGATCATGCCGCTGACCACTTGGCCCGGAGCCGGTTGCTGGATTTGCAATGCCGCGCCAACATTGCCGATCGCCTGCATACTGTAGACGCCGGGCCAGCAATCCACCGTCGGCAGATAAGCCAAGCCGTTTTCCCGCGCATAGCGCTCGGCTTCGACGGCGTCATCATGCGATGTGGTCGGTCCGCCTATGAAGACGAGATTTTGCGCGCCGGCCGCCAGCGCTTCTTGCGCCTCTTGCACCGGCACGCGACAGAAGTTCGGCGGGACCGGCGGCTTCTCGCCCGGGCGAACTTGAAATTGAATCCCGGCGGCGACATCGGGCGGCAAGGGATAGACGAGCGTCTGATAAACGCCCGGCGAGACCTCATGCAAGACCGAACCCTGCGCGGGGACCGGCGTCGGGTACTCTTGCGCCGGCGGCGGATAGACGAGCCCCCCTTGCCCATCGGGAACACCGGCGGGCGCATTCAGCGTCCACTCGTTGATCGTGGCCGGGCAGCGCGTCGACAGTTCGGTCAATAGGCGCACATCGCAAACTTGCCGCAGCGTCATGCCGCTTGGCGGAATCGGCTGATCGTTCAACAACTGCCCGTCGCTGGCGAAGGCGGCGAGCAGCCGATTATCGGCGTAGATTCCACTGAGCACGGTATTCCAGATCGGCGCGGCGCCGGTCAATCCGGAGGAATCGATCATGGGGTCGCCATCATTATTGCCCACCCAGACGCCGACGGCGACATTGCGCGTATAGCCAATGGTCCAATTGTCCTTGACATCGTCGGTGGTGCCAGTTTTGACCGCGGCGAAGAGCCCCTCCGTGCGCAGCGGGCTGTAGGCGCCCATCGCCTCCGAGCGCGCCTGATTGTCGCCCAGCATATCGCTGATGACAAAGGCGACCCGCGGATCAAGGACGCGAGCGGCAACCGCGCCGCCCAAAACCGTTCGCTCGTTGATCTGCCCGTCAGGACAGCCGTCGTCATATTGATAAAGAATCTGATCATCGCTGTCGACCACGCAGAGGATGGCGGTCACCGGCACATAGTCGCCCAGATTGGCGAAAACGGCAAAGGCGTTGGTCAATTCGATCAAGGTGACTTCGCCGCCGCCCAAGGTCAGGGACAAGCCGTAATTGGAGGCGTCCTCGTCCAGCGTGCTGATGCCGAGCCGTCGCAGCAGACTCAGCAGATAATCGACGCCAACACTTCGCAGCGTCTGCACCGCCGGAATGTTGTAGCTGTTGGCCAGCGCCGCGCGCATCGTCATCGGTCCGTGGAAGGCATCGTCATAATTGCGCGGTGTATAGTCGGGGGCGCCGCGCAGCGCGATTTGCGTGCGCGTATCCCAGAGCACATCCACCGTGGACATGCCCCGCTCCAGCGCCGCCGAATAGGTGAAGGGCTTGATGGTGCTGCCGGGCTGGCGGAAAGCGGTACTGACGTTCACACTGCCGTCAATATCCTCGTTGTTGTAATCAATGCTGCCGACCATCGCGATGATCTCGCCGCTGGCCGGCTTGGTGACCACAACCGCCGCATTGCTGACGTTCTTCGTTCGAAGCCGCGCCACTTGACCAGCGGCCGCTCGCTGCGCCAGGCGGTTCACATCCTGATCAAGCGTGGTGTAGACGCGCAATCCGCCTCCGGTAATGTCTTCCGGGCTATAGCCCAGGCTGCGCATCAGCCGCTCCAACTGCGCCTGGGCGTAGACGGTGAAATGCGGCGCGACCAGCGATGTCTTGGCGGGCGCGAAAGACAAGCCCTCCTGCAGCGCCAGCTTCGCCTGCTCGCTTGAGATGAAGCCCTCTTCGACCATTTCGCCGAGCACCTGCCGCCAGCGCGCATCGACCGCCGCTTGCACGGCCGGGTCAGGGTTAAGCGGATCAAGCCAGGCGGGCGCCTGTGGCAAGCCGGCCAGCATAGCCGCTTCTCCGACGCTCAACTGGTCAACATCTTTGCCGAAAAAGGTCTGGGAAGCCGTCTGCACGCCATACGCCAGGTTGCCGTAGTAGATCTCGTTGAAGTACATCTCGAGGATTGCTTCTTTGCTACGGGATTGCGTCAGCGCAATCGCCAGCAGGATTTCTTCGGCTTTGCGCGCGATGCTGCGTTCGGCGCGTTTTTCAAAGTCAAAGAAGATATTTCGCACCAGTTGCTGGGTGATGGTGCTGCCGCCAGGCGTGCTGTCGCGGTCGGCGGCGCCGACATAATTCAAGGCGGCCAGCAGCGTATGACCGAGATCAATGCCGATGTTTCTGTAAAAGGAATCGTCTTCAATGGCGATGGTCGCCAAGACAAGCGCGTCGGGGATGCGCTCGTAACTGACGCGCGTCCGCCGCCCTTCGCCAAATGCCTCGTAGAGCTCGTTGCCATAGCGGTCGTAGATGAAGCTGCTTTCGAAGCCGCGATAATTGTCGACCTCGGCGACGCGTGCGCTCCACTCCGCCTCGACCTGCGGCAAAATGACCATCGCCGCGCCCGCCGTCAGCAGGGTCAAGCCGCCGCAAAAGGTCAACATCATGCCGATCAACAGCCAGAGGCAGCCGATAGGGGCGCCGAGGAAGCGCCGCTTGCGCCGTCGTGCGCGCGCCAGCTTGATGGGCTCGCCGGCTTGTGGACCCGGCAATGGCGCGGGAACTACGGCTTTGGGGAAATGAGGGAGGGTCGGCGCCTGGTCGCTTGGCGCGCTGGTAGGGACCGCTGTGACGGCGCGGTCAGGGACGGCGTCGATTTCCTGTGGCGGGGTTTGGCTAAAATTGTTCTGGCGCGGCAAAGGCGCGGCAACCTGACCATAGGCGGGCAAGGTGACCAGTTCGCTGCGGGCGTCGCGCGGGGTCGTCTCCTCCAGCTCCGAGACATGAGGCAGCGCAAAGGGCGCGTCCGTCCCGCGCTCCACTTTGACCATCTCGGTTGTCATGGTATCGTCTTCCGCCGGCGGGAGCTTGGGGGCTTGCTCGGTTCCGTCGGGATCCTCGCCGTCCCCGCCGCGCGATTTGCCGTCTGGCACCATGGCCATTCCTATGCTGCACTTTCGCGTATTCTATCAGAATAAAACAGACGAAGCAGACGCGCTCGCCGTCTCGCCACCGAGTGTCCTACGCTGTTGGCAGGGCGCAATCTGGTTATGCCTTTGCTGGAATGCTAGAATGGACGCATCAATGCCGCGGAGAAGAAGCATGAGCGTCGCGCCGGATGAGACAAATGGTCCCGAATTGACGCTGTCCGTCGTCATCCCCATCTACAACGAAGAGGGCAATATCGAGCGGCTGTACGCCGAGCTGACCGAAGCGCTGAATGAGGTCGAACGCGAATACGAAGTCATCGCCATCAATGACGGCAGTCAAGACCGCAGCTACCAATTGCTGAACGCCATTCAAGCGCGAGACGGGCGCTGGCACATCATTCATTTCCGGCGCAATTTCGGGCAGACGGCGGCTTTGGCGGCCGGCTTTGACGCGGCGCGTGGCGAGGTCGTCGTGACCATCGACGCCGACCTGCAGAATGACCCACGCGATATCGGTCCGATTCTCGACAAGTTCGCCGAAGGCTACGACATCGTCAGCGGCTGGCGGCAAAACCGTAAAGAATCGCTCTTCCTGCGCCGCATCCCTTCAGCGCTGGCGAACCGCCTCATCTCGCGCAGCACCGGCATTAAGCTGCACGACTACGGCTGTACGCTGAAAGCCTATCACTTCGATGTGGTCAAGGGCGTCCGGCTTTATGGCGAGCTGCATCGCTTCATCCCGGCGCTGGCCAGCCAGATGGGCGTGCGCGTCGCCGAAGTGCCGGTCAAGGATCGGGCGCGGCGCTGGGGCAGCAGCAAATACGGTTTCGGCCGCACCTTTAAGGTTATCCTCGATTTAATTGTGGTCGTCTTCGTTCTCAGTTACTTTAATCGCCCGCTTTACGTTTTCGGCGCGGCCGGCTTCCTCGTCGGCGGCGTGGGAGCGCTGCTGGGCGCCTATCTTACCGTATTCAAGCTGCTGACCGAGAACAAAATCGGCGATCGGCCGCTCCTGCAGTTGGCGGCGCTGCTGATGGTGCTGGGCGTGCAGCTTATCAGCACCGGCATCGTCGCCGATATGATCATGCGCACTTATCACGAGTCCCAGCATAAGCCGATTTACTACGTCCGCGAGCGGCGGCGCGGCGAAAGCGTCGACGAAGTTGCCGAGTTGGATCGTGTTTAAGCGGCGGGCGGGTCAAAACCGCGCGGGGCGTCATAGTCGTAAAACTGGATGCGCCAGACCGATGGCGCCAGATCCGGATCGTGAGCCGTCTCCAGCATGAGAATCTCGATTAGCGCCAGGCGCCCATCCTCGACGCTTAGATAGGCATTGATTTCAACATCGTCGATGGGATTGATAAAGCCAAAGAGCAGCCCCGAGACCGCGTCGCCGGGGGCGGTCGCCTGAATGCGCCAGGCGGGCCACCCGTCAACCAGCGCGGCGGAAGCGAAATGCGGCTCTCGCAAGTCAGTCATCACCTTTTCGATGCCGTCCCCCGGCGCCAGCAATCGACTGACATCGAATCCTTCAAAAGCGGGCAAGGGAATCCAGGGCGCGCCGCCCGGAAAGCTGAGCCACTGCTGGTCGTCCCGCGCATAGATGTTCATCGTCAGGGGAATAATGAGGCGCAAGCGCGCGCTGATATACAGCTCGTTGGGGCTGATGACTTGCGCGTCGGCGCTTTCGAGCGTGGCATGCAGCATGTTGACGCCGTCGAAACTCAGCGTCAGCGGGTAGGCTTCGCCGCTCTGCTCAATCGCCAGCCGGAAGCTCTCCGCTGATTGCAGCTGCGCGACCGCGTCATTCAGCAAAAGCTGAGGCGCTGAGATCTCCTCCTCTTGCGCCAGCGAGAGCCCCGCGCGAACGAAGATCGCGGCGGCGACAATCAGGGCAATACGAATCTTCAATGCGCGACCCTCGCATCTTCCAGGACGGCAAGTCTATCGGTCAATACGCGCCAGTTAGTCTTTGGTTGCCCAGCGTCAATTCGACGCTACTGGTGACGTAAGATTTGCGCTGTTCCGGGCGCGAGCGAAATAATCCGCCGACCCGGGTTAAAACTCGCGCTCGACGAGATACTGCGCCCAGAGCGCGAGCAGACGGCGGTGCTCATTTTCCGGCAGCAGCGCCAGTTGAGCAAGCGCTTCGCGCACATAACGATGCGACAGGTCTTGCGCGTAGTCGATGACGCCCAGCTCGCGGATGAGCGCGGCCAAGGCGGCGATGTCAGCGGCGCTCGCCGAATCGTCGCCCAGGCTGCGCAAGATACGCTCCCGCCCCCGCGCATCCGCCCGTTCCAGCGCCTTAAGCGTCAGCAGGGTGGATTTGCCCTCGCGAATGTCAGAGCCGACCGGTTTGCCCAGTTGGCTCTCATCGCCCACGATGCCGAGGATATCGTCCTGAATCTGAAAGGCGGCGCCACAGAGGCTGCCAAAGCGGGCGATCGCCTGAATTTCGGGCCGGTCTGGCCTGGCGTCATTCAGCGCGATGGCGGCCCCCGCCCGGCCCGCGAACTCATAAAGGGCGCCGGTCTTCTTCCAGAGCATATCGAGGACCTCATCCTCGCTGAGATGTCTCGCGCGCCCGGCATACTGCACATCCAGCGCTTCACCCGCTACCAGAATCGGCGTCACCTGGCTCGCGAGCTCCTGCGCCAGACGCAGCACAACCGCCGCCGAGACGCCGCGCTCGAGGTGCGCTTCGAACAGGAGCGACCAAGCCCAGGATTGCTGCACATCGCCGGTGAGCAGGGCGATCGTCCGTCCGTAGTGCTCGGCATCGTCAGCCGCCCAGCCAAACTCCTCCCGCGCCCGCCGCGCGAATTCATGGTGCACGGTGGACCGCCCGCGGCGCGTACTGTCGCGGTCGATCACATCATCGTGAACCAGGGTCCAGGTGTGGTAAATCTCGATGGCGGCGGCAACGGGCAAGGCTCGCGATTCATCGCCGCCGAGCGCGCCGCAAGCGAACATGGTCACCGCCGGGCGCAAGGACTTGCCGCCCCGCGTCACATAGCTGTAGACGGCTTCGCGAATATGCGCCGGGCGAAATCGCTCGATGAAGCGCTCCTGCATCAGATAATCCAGCAGCAGGCGCTTGCGGCTCTCCACCGCTTCCAGCAGCGCGGCGTAATTTTGCTCGCCGGTCGATTCAGGCATACAGCGAAACGGTCCAGTCAGTCGGTCTCAGGCTCATTGTATCATCTCGGCTGAGCCAGTCCCATGAGATCGGCGTCGGCTCCTTACAAACGCGTGATAGAGATATCCCGCAGGTGGAGCGATTGCTCGCGCGTGATATCGAGCAAGCCCTGGCTGAAGCGGCCCTGAGGCTTGACGATCGCGTATTGATTATCGATCCAGGCGATGAAGCCCAGGCGGCTCTGCGGAACCTTCCCCGTGCGCAGCACAGTCGCGCCATCGACGGCAAAGACGGCGCCATCCCGCCGCCACTCAATGCTGTAGGTGTGGAAGCCGCCAAGAAGGGACGGGTCAAGCGCCGTTTCGCTGACGCCGATGGTCGCTTGCCCGAGGGGCCAAAGCGCATTATAAAACGACCCGCTGCGCATGAGCAGAAAGCCGAGCGGCGCAATTGGCAGCAAGGCGCAAAAGCGCCAATTCTTTGCGTCGAATGTCGCTGCCTTCCAGCCGTTGCCAGGGACGCCCTTCGCCAGCGCGATATCGGTGGCTCGCCCGCCGTAGAAGAACCAGAGGGCTTGCGGCAGGCGGAAGCGACGCTCCCCGGGGAGAAAAGCATGATTCCAAAAGCCGAAGCCCGCCGTGCCGCTAATCTCGCCCTGAGCGCGGGCGCGCAGCTCCAGGCGCAGCGGCGGCTCATTGGCGAAGTCGCGAGCGGACGCGCGGTAGTCGCTGATCTGCGCATCGTGGTAGGCGGCAGCGCTTCCCGCCGGCAGCGTCAGGCCGATCGCATCGCCCCCCAGCTCAACGAGACCGCCGCCAATCTCGGTCAGGCGCCATGGACTGGCGGGACCCATGCCGGCTCAACTCACGACGAAGTTGCAGCTTTCCTCTTCGAATACGGTATTGGTGCCGGGTCCGTAAGAGGCATAGCCATCGCTAATGGGATTGCGCCAGGAAACGCGATAGGTGATGAGATAAGGGCCAGCTTCCAGCGGACCAAAGGGCACGTACCAGTAGACGACATGCTGCGCCCCGCTGCGCGTTGGATCAAGGCGATACAAGTTCACATTTTCAATTGGCGCGCCATTCACGCGCAGTTCGTGCGTCGCGTTGGTCATGTGCTGCCGCAGATAATTCTCCGTGCTGGCAAACCAAGCCCAAAAGATCTGGATCGTCGAGCCGGCGGTCAAGTTCGCTGGCGCGGGGATGCCGAAGGCTGGGTCATTGCAGAAGGCGAAAACATTGACATTGTAGTGCGGAGTCGCCGGGGGACCTTCGACAGCGGGCGCCGGAATCGTCGGCGGGCTCGCCTGTACGGCAGGCTGCGTAGGAGCCGCATCGGCTGTAGCGGTCATGTCCGCGCCGACCAGAACCGTCGCGGTCATCCTCATGGCGTCGACATCGGCGATGGGCAGATTGACGACCAGGACGCCGTCATCCACGTCGTCGCTCGCCGCAGCGGCATCGCCCACTTCGACGACGATGCGCGTCTCTTCGCTAATCCGCTGCGCCTCTCCCTCCGTTGGCCTTGCAGTGGGCGCAGGCTCTTCAATGCTTAGCAAGGAGGCGCTTACCCATCCATCATCGCCATCTTCCAGCCGAACTTGATACCAGTCGCCGGCGTCGTTCTGCCCGATGACTTGAACGCCGCTGTCCGGCGTCAGCGATCCAATGGCGGCGAACTGCGTGCCTGGCCCGCGGCGCACGTTGATGCGTCCTCGCGCGCGGACTATGCCAAAGACTGTCGGCGTCGCGCTCGGCGTGATAGTGGCGGTGGCGGTCGCGGTCGCAGTCACCGTGGCTGTCGCGGTAGAGGTCGCCGTGGCGGTTGGCGAAAGCGTCGGCGTCGCGGTATCGGTGGGGGTAAACGTTTGCGTGATGGTCGGCGTGGCGGTCGCGGTAGCCGGCAGCAGGGCTTCGAGACTGCAAGCAGAGAGAGCCATCGGCAACGCCAGCGCGGCAACCATCAGCCGCAGAATTTGCGCGGCACAACAACAGTTTTTCAGTCGTGCAGCGGGCAAGGGCGAGGCTCTCCTCGTGAATGAACGCCCCGGCGAGCTTGCAGTCCGACGCCAGCATGGGGCCTTGTCTATCACCAACCATTATAGGGGCGATACCCGCTAGCGCGCAAAGCGCTAATGCCATTGCCTGGAAAGGCTAGCGCCAGGGCAATCGCATCAAATTGATCGAAGCAGCTGAAGCAAGAAATCGTTATCCATCGCTGCGCGGAAGCGTTTTTGCCGTAAGCTGCTTTTGCCTGTGTCACGCTTGAGCAGATTCAAAGCTATAGCGCGCAAGGTTGCCATATTTTCGGAGCTTTCGCCGTCTCGGATGCGAGAATAATCTTCGCCGAAAGTGACATCCAAGACCCAATGGCAACTGTTTTCGATTGCCCAGTGACGCCGGGTTGCCTGCAAGATAACGGCGGCAGACGCCTGAAGGCTACTGATGTAATAGGCTGTCTGGTGGCTAATCTGCCCGTTATGACGGCGCTCTCGCTGGACACGGATAAGGCTACGCAGGTCAGCCCATCCCTGATAGTGGCGAATATACTCAAAAGCTTTGGGATCACTGAGCACCCAGCATTTCCGTATTTCAATCCGTCCCCTTGACTTGTTAGTCGTTTTGTCGAAGGCACAGTCCATGCCTTCAAATCCATGTTTGTCACCATAGCTGAACCAATCGGCCATGTCCTGCTTTAGATTCTCTTGGTTGCCTTTGACCTGTAGAATGTAATCCGCTTTCTCGTCCCGAATCGCTTGCGCAATCTTGGTTTGACATCCCAAAGCGTCTATTGTCACAATGCAACCGGAAATATCCAGCAGACGCAGCAACTCAGGAATGGCCGTCATTTCATTGGATTTATCAGCCACTTTGCGCTGTCCTAATACCAAGCCATTTTCACTTGCCCAAGCACTGACCAAATGGATAGCCGCTTTGCCGCGCATCTTGTCGTGGCTGCCGCGCAAGGTTTTGCCATCAAGCGCAAGCACTTGTCGCTTATTGACTGCAAACACCGACTCCACCCAGCGCATAAAGCAACGCTGGAACGCCTCATGATTGATCCTGGCAAATACATAGCCGAAGGTATCATGCGATGGAATGCCATGCTCTAACTTCAGAAACTGGCGAAACCAAGCCTCTTTCGCTTTGCCTACGGTTTCGATGCCAACCCAACTATCCGCGCCACAGAGCACCGCGCAAATGGCGATGATAATGATATCGAGCAATTTATGGTCACAGCGTCCCTCTATTCGCGGATCGGGCAGATCAGCAAAACATTCCTCTAAATTCAATCCTCTACCTTTTGACATGAGGCAACTCCTCTTTTTGCCTCAGTGTCTCCCCAAAATGATTTTGATGCGATTGCCCTGAGGCTAGCGCATATCCCTCTTGACTTTTCGCGGCTCGCCGATTAAGCTCTAGGCTGCTATTGTGCCTGTAGCTCAGTGGATAGAGCACTGGTCTACGGAACCAGGTGTCGGGAGTTCGAATCTCTCCAGGCACGACTGAATGAGCCAGCCGCGCGCTGGCTTTTTCTTTGCGCCAGTCTCTCGCTCGATCTCTCGCCGAATCAGTAGAATGTCTGTCACGCGCGGGCTATACTTGAAATTGAAGAATATTGAGATTTAGGGGCAATGGAAATGGTCGAGAATGGCTATCGCGTCGCGCCGGCAGGTTTCACCGCGGAGCAATGGGAGACATTTTTGCGCGACGGCATCATCATCATGGAAGGCGCGCTATCGCAGGATGAAATTGACGAATACCTGGCGGCGATTGATCGCCTCACCGCCGCCGACCCCGACTTTGAGGACGGCGACCGCTTCTATCGGGAGAACTTCGTCGAGTTGGATCCGACGCTAGCCGGGCTGATCGATCACCCGCGGCATGTTGGCTTCGCTTACGACATTTATGGCGAGTTGCTCAAGCTGCACCAGACGCAATTATTCCTGCGCGAGCCGATGCAGAAGCAGCGCAACCAGTGGCACCCGGATGGCGCGCGCGTCGTGCCCTATGGCGTCTTCTCGCCGGTGCTGCCCTTGCAGATCAAAGTCGCCTACTGGCTGACCGATTTGCCAAGGGCTGATATGGGCAATTTGGTGGTCTTGCCGGGCAGCCACCGAACGCAATACCAGGAAGCCTATGACACCTATGACACGCTAGCGGGCGAGTTAATCCTCCGGGTGCCGGCCGGAACGATGACGGTGATGCACAGCAGCATCTGGCACAAGGTCGAGCCGAACCTCAGCAAGGTGACGCGCAAGAACTTTTTCATCGCCTATTGCCCGGCTTGGCTGACCGCGGCCGACCGCATCCAATCCGACCCCGAATGGCTGAAGACCCTGAACCGCGAACAGCGCATCATCATGCGCAGCTACCCGAACGCCTACGATTACGCCAAGCCGCCGCGGGAAGATTTTCCCCTGTTTCTGGATCGGGAAACCGGCTTGGATCACGACCCCGACATGTATCACGAGCGTGTGGTCGTGGAACGGCGCAAGCGCTTGACCTTCCACGAGAAACTTGACATGGCGCGGGTGGGCGCCTGAACGATTCCATTCCGCAGGCTTGACGTTTACTCAATTTGAATCGCTGGCGTCGACAAAGCGCCGGAACTTGGGCTCTTCGCCCGGCACTGGCGAATTGGTGAAGACGCCGCGCGTCACCACCGCCTCGCGCCCGCCGAGCGACTTGATGCGCCGCGCTTGATCGGCTTTGGCGCGCCGGTCAACCGCTTCTGGATCCAGAATCACTCGCAACTGCGCTTCGTATTCCGCGAGCAGTTGCCGCGTCTCTTCACTCGGCGAGGGCGCCAAATCATTCAATTCGCCGGGATCTGCGATTAGATCGAAAAGCTGAGCGGGCGCATCAACGTGATAGATATATTTGTAGCGCCGGTCGCGCAGCATGTAGTAGGCGTTGCGCGAGCCGATCGCGTGATATTCGGCGAAGACGCTGCGATCTTGCTCGTCGCCGGCGGCGATGTCCCAGAGTGAGCAGCCCGGTCTGTCGATGCCATCGTCCGGCGGGGCGCAGCCGACGGCGTCCAGGACTGTCGGATAGCAATCGATCAGCGAGATCGGCGTATCGACCACCTTGCCCGCCGGCACATCGGGACCGGACAGGATGAAGGGAATGCAGGAGGCTTCTTCATACATGGTGAATTTGCCATAGAGGCCGCGCGCGCCGATATGCTCGCCGTGATCGGAGCTGTAGATGACGCGGGTCGAATCGCGCAGATTCATATCGTCAAGCGCCGCGAGCACCTGCCCGATCTGCTGGTCGAGGAAGGTGCAGATGCCATAGTAGACGGCGTTCAAGCGGCGGATGGTCGCTTCCGGGAATGGCTGCTCGCTGCTGAAGAAGCGGCGCATGTATTCATAAGCCGGGTGGCGGGGCCAATCGTCCGCCCCCCACTGCCGCGGCATAACAAGTTCATCGTGAGGATAGAGATCGTAGTTCTCCGGCGGCGCAAACCAGGGCGGATGCGGCGTCACGAATGAAAGGAAGAGCGCCCAGGGCTGTTCGTCATTCGCATGATCGCGGAGCCAGCGGATGGCGTTTTCGCGGTTGCGGATGTCATATTGCTGGTAGGTTGAATCAGCCGGGCCCGCTTCTTCGATGCCCGGGCGCCAATCGCGCCGAATCGACCCATCGCGGATGCCGCTGGCCGGGTCGCCGATGCCATCCACCACATGCAGCGGCTCGATTTCCTGCCGGAAGCCGTTGTCGTCTTCAGCACTGCGGAAATGCAGCTTGCCGATGGAATCGACGATAATGCCTTGCTCGGTCAGGCGATGGCCCCAGCTAGGCACGGATCCGTCATAGGGAAAGCCGTTGTCCCAATTGCCGATTCTGTGCACATACTGACCGGTGGCGAGGGCGGCGCGGACCGGCACGCAGATGGCGCAATTGCTGTAGGCATTGCTGAAGCGCGTCCCCCCTGCCGCCAATCGGTCGAGATTGGGCGTCCGCACCGTTGGGTGTCCGGCGCAGCCCATCGCTTCCCCCTGATGCTGATCGGATATGATGAATAGCAGGTTTGCCGGTTTCATGTGGCATCCTTCACGACTGATCTGCTGCACGGTTGGGATCTTAGCATATCGGCGAGCGACGCGGCAAAAAACCTGCGGTCGCAGCTTGTCCCTCGCCCTTCCTGACGCTAAACTCCAGCAGATTAATCGCGCGAAACGAAGGACCAGCCCGTGACAGTCACGATCCAGGCGGAAAGGCTTGAGCGCCTCGCGCGCGATATCTTCGCCGCCGCCGGCACACCTGCTGATATCGCGGCCGCTGTCGCTCAATCGCTGGTGACGACCAACCTCTTGGGGCATGACTCTCATGGCGTCTTGCGGGTGAAGCAATACATCGGCATGATTCGCCGGGGCATGATCAAGCCGGCTGAGCGACCGCGCATTCGCAAGCGCTTCGGCGCCACGGCCATGGTGACGCTCGGCTATGGCTTCGGGCAGATCGGAGCGCGATTCGCCGCCGAACTGGCGATTGAGATGGCGCGGGAGCATGGCATCGCGGCGGTATCACTGGGGCAGACCACCCATGTCGGGCGGCTCGGCGAGTGGACGGGGCTGATTGCGGCGCAGGAACTGATTGGGATTGGCTTCGCTGGCGGCGGATTCTCGCACGGCTTCGTCGCGCCGTTTGGCGGGCGCGAGCGTTTGTTCAGCACCAATCCGATGTCATTCGCCGTGCCCTGCGGCGCTGAAGGGACGCTGCTGCTGGACTTCGCCACATCAGGCCTGGCGCACGGGAAAGTCATGCTGGCGCAGTCCAAGGGGGCGCCCGTGCCGCAAGGCATGATGCTGGACAAAGCGGGTCGGCCGACAACGGCGGCGGCCGATCTGGATGATGGGGGCGCGCTCCTGCCGATGGGGCTGCACAAGGGTTCGGGCTTGTCGATGATGATGGAGATCATCCCCAATCTGCTGGCGGGCGACCGGCCAATGAGCTCGCCCGAATTTCACTATGGCAATCCGGCGCTATTCATGGCGCTGCTGCCGGAAGCCTTTGACGAAGCGACCGATTTTGCCGACCAGGTCGAGGCGCTGAAGACGCGCGTCAAAGCGGTAAAGCCGGTGGCAGGCTTTGACGAGGTGCTGGTTCCTGGCGAGCCCGAGGCGCGCTCCTACAGCGAACGGGTAAAAGCGGGCATACCCTTGCCCGAGCGGGTATGGGCGGATTTATGTGGGCTGGCCGCTGAGCTGGGGGTATGTGTTCCAGATTAGCAGAGAAGCGGCTCGCTACTCATGACGGGCGACCTGATAGGTCGCCCCTACAAATTGTCACAGGAAGAGCGTTTAGAGACAGACTTAGAAGGAGACTTGGCCAATGTATCAACCGAAACCGACGAAGGGCAACACCGATTGGTTCACGCATGACCGCTTCGGCATGTTCATTCACTGGGGGCTCTACGCCCTGCCGGCGCGCCACGAGTGGGTGAAGAACCGCGAGGAACTGACCGACGAGCAATACGCGCCTTACTTCAAATACTTCAATCCGAAGCGCTTCGATCCCGACCACTGGGCCGATATGGCGCAGGCGGCCGGCATGAAGTACATGGTCATCACATCCAAGCATCACGAGGGCTTCTGCCTCTGGGATTCGCAATACACCGATTACAAAGCGACCAACACGCCCTGGGGCAAAGACCTGCTGGGCGAAGTCCTGCGCGCCTTTCGCAGCCGGGGCCTCAAGGTCGGCTTCTATTATTCGCTGATCGATTGGCATCATCCCGATTTCACCGTCGATATGCGCCATTCGCAACGCAATCACCCTGAGCGCGCGGCGCTGAATCAGGGCCGCGATATGAGCAAATACCGCGCCTACATGAAGAATCAGGTGCGCGAGCTGCTGACCAATTTCGGCAAAATTGATGTGATCTGGTACGACTTCTCCTACCCCGGACCGGATGGCAAGGGGCGCGATGACTGGGACAGCGAGGGGCTGGAGACGCTCAGCCGCAGCCTGCAGCCGGAGATCATCATCAACAACAGACTGGACCTGCCCTCCTCGGCCGACATCTACACGCCGGAACAGTTTCAGCCGCGCGAGTGGGTGCGCGTCGATGGCGAGCCGGTGGTCTGGGAGACCTGCCAGACCTTCAGCGGTTCCTGGGGCTATCATCGCGATGAAGCCACCTGGAAGAGCCCAGGCCAGCTCATTCGCATGCTGGTCAATACGGTGTCGACCGGCGGCAACCTATTGATGAATGTGGGTCCGACGGCGCTGGGCGAGCTGGACAGCAGGGCGGAAGACGCGCTCAGCGTCTATCGCGACTGGATGAAGCAGCACAGCGAGTCGATCTACGGCTGCACCGCCAGCGCGTTCGCGGCGCCGCAGGATTGCCGCCTGACGCAGAATGGCGAGCTGCTATACGTTCATGTTTTCGCTTATCCATTCCGCCATTTGCACATCGACGACATCGGCGATCGCATCAAATACGCCGAGTTTCTGCACGATGGCAGCGAGGTCCAGTTCAGCGTTGACGACGCGGGAACGGCGATCTTGCAACTGCCGGTGATACAGCCGCGGTCCGAAGTGCCAGTGATCAAGCTGTATCTGAAATCCTAAGGCAAAGCGATGTAGGGGCGATCCTCGAATCGCCCACCACAGCGCAAAATTGTAGGGGCGAGCCATTGGGTCGCCCGCTGCCACCATTGAGCCTGTCTAGCGGGAATACGTAACTTCCAGAAATTGATTGACGGCGACATCCCGCAGCCGCTCTTCCGCGCCATTGGGCCAGCGAATCAGGATCTCGCTGATGCCCGCCTCGCCCAAGCCGAAATGGAGGGCGGTGTCGTTGCCCGCGCCCAGGCTGGAGCCGCACTTCACTTCTTGCAGCAATGTCCGTCTTTCATCGGTCGTGATGTAGACGCGCGCGCCAATGGCATCACGATTGATATCGCCGCCACCAACGAGCTTGATGTTGATCCAGTTGTTGGCTGCGCCTTCCGCGCCAGTATTGCGGTAGAGCGCGTAGCCCTCGTTCCAGTTGCCCAGCACAAAATCGAGAAAGCCATCGCGATCATAATCGGCATAAGCCAAGCCCATGCTCGGTTTCAGATCGACCAGCCAATCCGCAGGCGTTACATCGGCGAAGCTGCCGTCGCCGCGATTCTTAAACAGAAAATCGCGATATTCAAACATCATGCCTTCGGGACCAGTCTCGATATCGAATTGGATGAATTCGGTAGCGGTGAGGAAGAGATCAAGCCAACTGTCATTGTTGTAATCAAAAAAGACCGTGCCCCAGCCGACCGCGCTGCTCGGCCCCACCATGACGCCAGCCTCCTCGGCGACATCGTCGAAACTGCCATCGCCCTGGTTTTGCAGCAGCACCATGCCGTTGACCATGTCCGAGAAATAAAAGTCCAGATCGAGGTCGTTGTCATAATCGCCGACCGCCAAGCCCATGCCATGGATGAAGGTGCGCGCGCCCGCTTCAATCGAGACATCGCGCCAACACCAACCCCCGCAGCCGGGCCCTTCGTTGCGCCAGAGGATATTGCCGAGCATATTTTTGAACTGGTCGTTGACGACATAGATATCGGGGTCGCCATCGTCATCGTAATCGGTGAAGCTGGCGCTGAAGCCGGCGCCCAGCAAGAGATCGTAGTCCAGCAAATGAGTGACGTCTTCGAATGTGCCATCGCCGCGGTTGCGATAGAGCGTATCGCGGGCTTCGTCATGTTCGCGGGTGATGTTTGGATCGCCGCATTCGGGGAAGCAAGACCAGTTGACGACATAGAGGTCGAGAAAGCTATCGCCATCGAAATCGCCCCAGGTGGCGGTGGTGCCCTTGCCGGCATCCCCCACCCCAGCCCGCTCGGTCACATCGGTGAATCCAAGCCCGCCGTCATTGTGGAAGAGCGTATTGGCGCCGTGATTCAGTACATAGAGATCAAGCCAGCCGTCATTGTTATAATCAGCCCAGACAGCGCCGCCGGTTTCGACATCGACCAGCGCGACTTGCGGCGTCAGTTCAGAAACTGAAAACGTGCCATCGCCATTATTGCGGTAGAGCACGCTGGGATCGCGATTGCCGGTGACGTAGAGATCGAGCCAGCCATCGCGGTCGTAATCGCCCCAGGCTTGGCCGATGCCGAGATAACCGGTGATGAAGTCGTTGTCGAAGAGCTGCCAGTCGCCGCTGTGCGTAGCGTGAATGCCGGCGCGTTCACTGACATCGACGAAAGGTTCGAGCTTGCCGATGGCTGTTAGAAATGTGGTGCAAACTATCAATACAGCGAGGCGGGCAACGGACTTCATTCGGTTACAAAATAAAATCTCTGGGTCCTCTGTAAGCTCAATTATGAAATGCCACAAATAATGTGACATTGTAGGGGCGATTCTGTGAATCGCCCCTTGCTGTAATCGTGGATTTGCGGGCGACACACAGAATCGCCCCTACAAACCCTCATAGATTGAGTTTCGCCCAAATATTGCATGACTATCTTTCAACTGCTTCCGTGCCTCTGTGGCGAAACCTAGCCCTTGACGCCGGAGGTGGCGATGCCTTCGACGAAGTAGCGCTGGCCGAAGATGAAGATGAGCAAGACGGGGATGACCGCGATGGTCGCCACTGCCATCATTAGGTGCCATTCGGTGTTGCCGTATGCGCCTTGATACTGCACCAGGCATACCGGCAGCGTCTGCACATCGGGCGTACGCAGATAAAGCAGCGGACCAAAGAAGTTGTTCCAATTGCCGATGAAGGCGAAGATAGCCAAGGTCGCCAGCGCCGGTTTGGAAAGCGGTATGAATATTTGCAGCAGGATGCGCGCGTGCCCAGCGCCATCAATCTTGGCGGCGTCGACAAGTTCTTCCGGAATCGTCAGGAAGAATTGGCGCAGCAGGAAGATGAAAAAGGGCCAACCAAACCAGGGCGGCACCATCAGTGGCAGATGGGTATCCAGCCAGCCGAAGCGATTGAATAGCACATACTGCGGCACCACCAGCGCTTCATTGGGCAGGAGCATGGTCGCCAGAACAAGGGCGAAGAAGAAATTCTTGCCGCGCGCTTTCAGACGGGCGAAGGCATAAGCCGCCAGCGTGCAGGAGACGACATTGCCGATGATGTTATTGATGGTGATTTTTAGCGAATTCCAGGTGCAGGTGGTGAAATTGACGTAACCATACCCGTACCAACCATCGGCGAAGTTTTCCCATTGGACCGTTTCCGGGATGAGGCGCGGCGGGAAGGCAAAAACCTGATTCAGTGGTTTGAGCGCGGTCGACACCATGACGATGAAAGGCAGGACGAAAGCGATTCCCAGCGGCACCAGCAAGGCGAAGGTGAGAATATAGCCTATCGCGCGGCGTCCCTGAATCGAACTGCGCCAGCTGACCCCCTCTTTGCGTTTTCGCGTCGTCATCCGGTGTCAGCCTCGTAATAAACCCAGCGCTTGCCGACCCAGAATTGGGCGCCCGTCAGCACCATGAGAACGACGAACATGATCCAGGCGACGGCGGCGGCGATGCCCAATTGCAAGAAAATGAAGGCATTCTCCCACAAGTACCAAATCAAGACATTACTGGATTCGCCCGGTCCGCCCTCGGTCATTACACGGATTTCGGTGAAATTCTGGAAGGAACTCACGACCGAAATGATGATTACAAAGAAGAGAACCGGCGAAAGCATGGGCAGCGTCACATTGAGAAATTTCGCCCAGTGTCCCGCGCCATCGATTTCAGCGGATTCGTACAATTCCTTTGGCACACCCTGCAAGCCGGCCAGCAAAATGATCATGATCGGACCGACCGAGAACATGCTCATCAAGATGAGGGACGGCTTGACCCAGGTCTTGCTGAATATCCAGGGCGGACCCTGGATGCCGATTTGCTTTAGGGTGTAATTCAGGATGCCGAGGCGCGGATTGAAAATCCAGATCCACACCAGCGCCACCGCCACGCCCGCGGTCACCGTCGGCAGATAATAGACGGCGCGGAAGAAGGCGATTCCCGGCACCTTTTGATTGAGCAAAACCGCCAGCAGCAGGGCGAATGACACGCCAAATACTACCCGGCCGACGACAATATAAAGCGTATTGCCGACTGACGTCCAGAATATCGGATCGTCAAAGAGCTTGGCGTAATTGTCCAGCCCGATGAATTGCAGATCGTCCAGCGAAATGCGCCAATCGGTGAAGCTCAAACCCAGCATGCCCAAGACCGGACCGGCGCTGAAGACTACCAAACCAATCAACCAAGGCAAGATGAACAAATAAAAGATTCGTTCTTCGCGCTTGGCGCTTGCTGATAAAGGCCGCGAAAACCGTCGAATCATTGATATTGCGCTCGTCTTTATGCCAACAGAATTGAGGGAGACCGTCGAAAGATCTCCCTCAAGTAGTGCAATCTACAATACCGAATTACATGTCGGCGACTTCGTCGAGCGCAGCCTGTCCTTCTGCCTGAATGGTGGCGATCGCTTCGTCGACCGAGGTCTCGCCCAGGCGCAGCAAGTCCGCCTCGCGCCCAAGTATCTGGCTGACCTGCGCGGCCGCCAGCGATTGGAAGGGAGGACCTGTCACCGCGTAGTCAAACATGGCTTCCAGGAAATAGCGTCCGCTCGGCGGCGCCGGGTCGGACGTCAGCCAGGCTTCCAAGCCCTCCGGACGCGCCGGTGAACCGCGGCCCGAGAGGCTCCACATGAAGATCATGCCCTCGAGTGAGAGGTATTCACGCAGGTAACGCCAAGCCACATCCGGCTTGTCGCTGGTCGGCGTGATGCCGTAACCGCTACCGAAAGCGCCTGTATACCGCGAGCCGTCCGCGCCCATCGGCGTCGGCGCGACATCCCATTCGAAATTCGCCAGCGCGCGCATGCTCGGCGTGCTCCAAGTGGCGATATGACCCATCGCGGCGACCCCTGCGCGGAAGGGCTGCGAGTTGGGGAAGGCTTCCATTTCCGTGCCGCTAGCGCCGGCATTCTCCACATGCTGCAGGTTGTACCAGTGGTTGAGCGCCGCGCGAACTTCGGGCGTGTCCATGGTCATCGCGGATTCGTCTTCGTTCATATGGACGCCGCCCCAGGCGCCGGTGAAGAAACCGCCACCGCCGTTGCCCAGGTCCAGCCGTCCGTCCCAGCCCCAGACGCCCATGTCGGGGTCGGTCAGCTCGATGGCGGCGGCCGCCATATCTTCCATCGTCCAGTCTTCGCTCGGATAATCCATACCGGCGGCATCAAACATGTCCTTGTTGTAGCCGAGGATGATCGGACCATGATCGTAGGGCAGCGCGTGGATGCGGCCATCAACGCGGTAGAGACGCACCGACTCTTCCCACATGCCGTCGATGTTGAATTCTTCGTCGGCGGTCACGATGTCGTGGATGTCGATGATGATGCCCTCATGCGCCCAAGGCGTGGCGCGGCTGCCATGTACGTAAATGATATCGGGCAAAGTGCCGGCGGCGGCCCAAGCGGGCACGACGTTATTGTGATCGGCCCAGGTATTGTAAGTGATGGCAACCTTGATATCCGGATGCCGCTCCATGAAGCCTTCATCGTATTCGGCCTGGCGCGGGCGGAAGGCCGCTTCCCAGTGCCGGCCAAAGGTCAACTCGACCTGGTCTTGCGCGGCGGCGATGCTGCTCAATGGTCCCAATCCCGCGAGCGCGGCGCCGGTGCTTGTCGCGGCTGTCAACTTAAGGAAATCGCGCCGTGAAAGTTTTTCTGTACTCATGTCGGTTCCTTTCTTTACCAATACCTCGCACGAAAACACAACTGCAAAATGATTCTTGCTAATGGCGCCTCCTTCGAAAAGATCGATTCAAACCTTTAGCGGCGAGACGTTAAGCAACCTCTCGCCGACGCGCTTATGTATCGTATAGTAAACGAGGATTGGCATTTTGTCAAAGAGTTATTGAACGCGCATTCGATTGCGGCATGCCGCTGAACGAGCGAGAACCTGCCTTGCTTGCGCTTGCGGGGGAGTTTAATATGTTCCTAGCGCGTCAAGCATGATCGCCGTCATCATCTCGCCTTCTTGATAAACTCCCTTGTTCGTGCAAGAAACTTACTTGTTATTTTCTGTGAAGGTGCCAGACCTTATCGCCGCCGCCGAGCGGCTGTGGTAAGCTTGTCGCGGTTTTCTTTGGCGCGGGCACAGTTCGTTTGCCCGCCAGGTGTGCAAAAGCGTTATGCCACGACCCAAAATCATCCACGAGCCGTGGACGCAGCAAGCGCTAAAGCGCGGCATAACGACGCTGGTGAATGCCATCGCGCCCACGTTGGGACCGACCCCCCGCCACTCCATTGCGCGGAATCAAGCCAAGTTTGAACTATTGGACGATGGCGGCTTGATCGCCCGGCGCATCATCGCGCTGCCCGAGCACGATGACGATGTTGGGGCGATGCTGCTGCGGCAGGTGCTTTGGGGTGTTCATCAGCATGTCGGCGATGGCGCCGCCACCACAGCCCTGCTCTATAAGCGGATCTACCAGGAAGGGCTGCGTTTTATCGCCGCCGGCGCCAACCCGATGCGGCTGCGCGCCCGTCTCATGGAATTGCTTCCAAATGTCAGCGAGCGCTTGCTGGCACAGGCGCGCCCGCTCGCGGGGGAAGCGGAGCTCAAAGCGCTGGCATTCTCCGTCTGCTATGACGAGCAGATGGCGGCAGTCCTGGGCGGAGTCATGCATACGATCGGGCAATATGGCCAGGTCGATATCCGCGCCGGGCACGGACGCGGCATGGAATACAATTACGTCGAAGGCAGTTACTGGCGCGGCGGCGCTCAATCCAAGGAGATGCTGCGCGGCTTCCAGCGCCCGATCGCCGAGATGCACGACGCCGCGATCCTGGTGACGGACATGGATATTGAAGAACCGCGCGACCTCGTGCCGCTGATGAGCTTGGCGCTGCGCCGCGGCATCAATAACTTGCTGCTGATCGTCGCTTCAATTTCAGACACCGGCTTGTCGGTCGTGCTGGACAACCGCTTGCGAGACCAAATTCAGACCATTGTCGTCAAGCTAGACGCTTACCATCCGGGCGAGCACAGCGTCGCGCTGGAAGATATCGGGCTATTGACCGGCGCGCGACCGCTGCTGCAGAAGGCGGGCGAATCGATGGAGCGCGTTCAAGCGGGCAACTTTGGCGAGGCGCGCTGGGTATGGGCTGATGACAAAAACTTTGGCTTCGCCAGCGGCAGAGGCGATCCAAGAAAATTACGCGAGGTTGTGCGAAGCCTGCGCAAAACCTACGCCGCGGCGGAAGACGACGATGATCGCCGGCGCTTGCTTGAGCGGCTGGGACGCTTGAACGGCGGGCTGGCGACTGTCTATGTGGGTGGCATCGCCGAAGAGGAAATCCGTGGGCGCAAAGAGCTGGCGGAACGGGCGATAAGGGCATTGCGGCTCGCGGCCGATCATGGCGTCCTGCCCGGTGGCGGGCTGGCCATGCTGCGCTGCCGCGATCGCCTGCTCGAGGATGCCGACGGGCAAGATGATATCGAGAGCCGCGCCGCCCGGCTGATCATGGCGCAGGCGGTAGAAGCGCCGATACGCCAATTGCTGGCCAACGCCGGCTACGACCCGAGCGAAGCGCTGGCGCGTCTGGCGAACCATGGGCTGGCAGACGGTTATGACCTGATGCGGGACGAGATCGTCGACATGGCGGCGGCTGGCATCCTCGATGTCGCGCGGGTGCAGCTCGAGGCCTTAAATCGCGCTGTATCGAGCGCCGCCTTGGCGCTGACCATCGATGTGCTTGTGCTGCATCGCGAGCCGGAAACAATGACGGATCCCTAGTATGACATCAACCGACGCGAACGACAGAACAAACAGCCTGCTGGCGGCGGGCGACGCCGTCTTGGCGGCCAGGCAGACCGGTCTGTATCGGATTGGCGCCAGCGGCGATGAGCGGAACCTGTATCAGTCTTGGCTGCCCGGCCAAGAGCTACCGACGCTGGCGATTGCGGCAGCGGGCGATTTGCTGCTGGCCGGCATCAACGGCGGGGTCGCCCGCTCCCAGGATTGTGGCGCTACCTGGAAGGCGAAACCGTTTCGCGCGCCGGCGCCATTGGTGACCTGCCTGGCGCTGTCACCTGGATTCGAGAGCGACGGCTGCGCCCTGGCCGGCGCCTTTGAAGACGGCGTATTCCGCTCGACTGATGGCGGCGAAAGCTGGCGCGCGGTCAATCACGGCTTGTTCGATCACAGCGTCTATTCGCTGGCGCTATCACCAGATTTCGTAATGGACGGCATCGCCTATGCCGGCACGAGCAGCGGCATCTATCGCAGCGAAAACGGTGGCCGCTTGTGGTGGGATGTGATAATGCCGGCGGGCGATGAAACGGTGCTGAGCCTGGCGCTGGCGGAGAAGGGCGCGCTCTATGCCGGCTGCGAGACACACGGATTGCTGCGCTCCAAGGACGTCGGCGAATCCTGGGAGACGCTGCTGAAGACGGACGGCGCGGTAAATGCGGTGGCGCTTACAGCTAGCGGCGCGATCATCACGCAGGTGGATGACGGCGTCGTCCTGTCGCGCGATGATGGGGCGAGTTGGAGCGAATTGGCAGCGGCGAATGTGGATTGCATGGCGCTGGACGCTGACGGAGATTCGCTGTTGGTGGCGCTGGCGGATGGCGCCGTTCGGCAGCTGAGTTTGTGACGCGATGGGCAACAGACAAACGATCATAAAAGGAACTCAGAATGACTTTCGAACCCACACTTGAATCGGTACGCGCGCACGAAGTCCCGGACTGGTATCACAATGCCAAGCTGGGCATCTTCATCCACTGGGGGCTCTACTCGGTGCCAGCTTGGGCGCCGGCCGGCGGCGATATTGGCGAGGTCTTCCAGAGCGGCGACCTGAGCGCTTGGTTCAGCAATAATTCGTACGCCGAATGGTATCTGAACACGCTCAAGTTTGAGGATGGTCCCACGCGCGCCTGGCACATAGAGAATTACGGCAGTGACTTCGGCTACGATGACTTCGTCGCCGGCTTCAATTCAGCATTAAGGCGCTGGAATCCGAGCGAGATGGCGGCGCTCTTCAGCGAGGTCAACGCGCGCTATGTCGTCCTGACCACCAAACACCATGACGGCTTTCTGCTTTGGAACAGCGATATCCCCTGCCCGCACAAAGCGAATTATCACACCATGCGCGATGTGGTCGGCGATTTGACCGACGCCGTCCGCGATCAAGGCATGCGCATGGCGCTCTATTATTCCGGCGGGCTGGATTGGTCTTTCAACGAGGCGCGCATTGAAGACGTCGCCGATGTCTGGGGCACGATTGTGCAGAGCCCCGAATTCGTCGAATACTCGGTCGCGCATTGGAAAGAACTGATCGACCGCTATCAACCGTCGATCATGTGGAATGACATCGGCTACCCGGCGGCGGCCGACCTGGGCGAGCTCTTCGCCTATTATTACAACAGCGTGCCCGAAGGCGTCATCAATGACCGCTTCACCCAATCGCGCGATCAGCGACCTAAAGTTGGCGAGAAGCTGACGTCGCCGCGCGGTCCCCATTTTGATTACATCACGCCGGAATACGCCACTTTCGATGAGATTCAGGAGCTGAAGTGGGAGTGCTGCCGCGGCATCGGGCACAGCTTCGGTTACAACCGCGCAGAGGGCGATGAGCAGCTGCTGGCTGAGGACGAGCTGATTCAGATGTTCGTCGACATCGTCAGCAAGAACGGCAATCTGCTGCTGAATGTCGGTCCGATGGCTGACGGCACGATCCCGCAAAACCAAGCCGACCGGCTGCGAGCATTGGGCCGCTGGCTGGATCGCAATGGGGAAGCCATCTTCGATACCCGCCCCTGGCAGCGCGCCGAGGGAAAGACGACGCAGGGCAATGATGTCCGCTTCACCGCGACGGAGGGCGCCCTTTACGCCACGCTGCTAGGCACGCCGGCCGAGAACGAAATCCGCATTGAGGGCCTGGAGCCGCCCGCTGGCGCGAGCATTCAATTGCTGGGACGGGAGGGCGACCTGGAGTGGAGACAAGACGGCTCTGACTTGGTGATTCAATTGCCGGATTTGCCCGAGGCGCCGGCGCATTCCGTAGAAATTGCATTATAACTTCAACTGGTATGTTCCTGCGGTCAGTTAAATTGGCGCGTACCGCGTATTCTTTGAGCCGCCTTCGCGTTTCAATTTTAAGACTGACGTCGCTGAGATATACTGAACCAACTGTGTGCCAGCAAAATTAAGGGACCAGCATCGTGACTCCCATTCTTGTCACGAATTTCATGACAGAATTAGGCACTGACAATCTGATGTTGCTCATGCATTTACCATTGGTCGTGTTAGCATGGATTTACCTTCACTTCAGCCGCAAATCAGCCCGTGTTATGTTGTTTTGGGGCATCTTGTCTCTTGTGCTCCCCTACATTGGTCCAGTGGCAATGCTGATTTATTTCGCTACACGACGCGACAAGCAGTATGATTGACGGACTGCGGTAGGGGTCCACAGTTTGACAGTTAGGCGTCCGCAATCCGCGGGCGTCTTACTTTGGAGCAGCCAATTGAGTCAAAGCGAAGAAGCGTACGTCAAAAGAAATCTGCCCTGGAACTTCTCGGTCAATCTGATCGATATCACTTTCATCACGCTGGCATTCAGCATCATCTCGCGCGAGACGATCACGCCGCTATTGATCAGCAATTTGACCGACTCCAAGATCGCCATCGGTTTGGCGCCGGCGATTTACAGCATCGCCTATTATTTGCCACAGCTCTTCGCCGCCAATCACGCCGAGCGCCTGAAACGAAAGCTGCCCTTTGTCATGTTGATCGGGGGTTTGCTGGAGCGCGTTCCTTATCTCTTCGCCGGGCTGGTCATTCTGCTATTCGCGGAGAGCGCGCCCATAGTCGCCCTGCTCTGCCTTTATCTGGTGATCGGATTGGGCGCCTTCGGCAATGGCGTGGCGACGCCGGCATGGTTCAGCATGATCGGCAAGGTGCTGCCGGTCAACCGGCGCGGGATCTTCTTCGGCGTCAGCGAAGGCTTGGGCACGCTGATGGGCATCATCGGCGCCTTCTTCGTCGGCCGCGTGTTGGACTTGATGGGCTATCCGTTAAACTTCGCGACTTTGTTTCTCGTCGCCGCCGTCTTCATGGGCATCTCCTGGATCGGCTTGGCGCTGAACCGCGAGCCGGAAAGTCCGATCGTCAAGGAGCATATTCCCTTCAGCCATTATTTTCGGCGCTTGCCGGCGATATTGCGCGACAATCACAATTTCCGCCGTTTCCTGCTGAGCTATTCCATCAGCCGCTTGAGCACAATGGGCGTCGGCTTCTTCATCGTTTTTGGCTACGAGAACTTCGAATTGACCGGCGTCGATGTCGGCTTGCTCACCGCGATCTTGATCGGCAGCCAGGCGGCGATGCAACTGCTGCTGGGCTGGCTGGCCGATAAACGCGGACACAAAGCCAATCTGACCGTCTCGGGTTTCGCGCTGGCATTGGCGGCATTGGTGGCGCTGGGCGCGACCGACTTGCGCGGCTTGATTCCCGCTTTTGTCTTGCTGGGCGTCGGGCTGGCCAGCGATCACGTATCGCGCTTGAACATCATCCTGGAATTCGCCGTGCCGGAAGATCAGCCGACCTTCATCGGGCTGACCAATACGCTCTTGGCGCCGGTGGTCTTCCTGGCGCCGATCCTCGGCGGCTGGCTGGCCGACTTCGGCTTCGAAGCGCTCTTTATTCTGATGGCAGGTTGCGGGCTGGCCGGCGGCATGCTGCTCTTCGCCTGGGTGAAAGAACCGCGTTTCCAGCCGCCCCAGCCGATCAGCCGCAAGCGGAAAACCTAACTTGGGCGCACGATCGGATGCCGATGCGGCCGATTCCGCAGATCGCCTGGTTGAGAAGAACCTCAACTGGAATTTCAGCGTCAATGTTTTTGACAATATGTTTTACGCGCTGGCGATCAGCCTGGTCTCGCAAGAGACGATCATGCCGCTGCTCGTCAGCGAATTGACCGATTCGACCATCGCCGTCGGCTTGATCCCCGCCATCTTCAGCCTGTCATTCTTGCTGCCCCAACTCTTCGTCGCCAATCATGCCGAGCGCCTGCCGCGCAAGCTGCCCTTCGTCTTGCTGGGGAGTGGCTTGCTGCAGCGCCTGCCCTACCCTTTGATCGGGATCGCGCTGCTGCTATTCGCCGTCGAGGCGCCGGGCGTGGCGCTGCTGCTATTCTTCGTCGGCATCGCGACGGCCGCGTTTGGCGGCGGCATCGTCACGCCGGCTTGGTTCAGCATGATCGGCAAGGTCGTGCCAACGCGGCGGCGCGGCATCTTCTTCGGGCTGGCCGATGGCGGCGGCCTGCTGATGGGCGTCATCGGCGCCTACTTCGTCGGGCGCGTGCTCGACATCGTCGACTATCCGGGCAGCTTCGCCCTGCTCTTTCTGGTCGCCGGCTTGATTCACGCGATCTCCTGGTTCTCGCTTTCGCTGACCCGCGAGCCGCCCGGTGAAACGGTCAAAGAGGCGCTGCCGTTGCGGCATTACTTCCGGCGGCTGCCCGACGTGCTGCGCGGTCACGCCAATTTTCGGCGCTTCCTCGTCGGCTATGCGCTGCTGCGCCTGAGCATGATGGCGGTGAGTTTCTTCATCGTTTTCGGCAATATCAGTTACGAGCTGAGCGGCGCCGATATCGGTTTGCTGAATGCGATATTCATTGGCTCGCAAGCCGTCCTGCGGCTGCTCTTCGGCTGGCTGGGCGACCGCTGGGGGCATAAGCGCAATCTAGTGATCTCGGCGCTTTGCATGGCGCTGGCAGCCTTTTTCGCTTTGAGTTCAACCACTGTCGCCGGGCTGATCCCAGCATTCATCTGTCTCGCTTGCGCCATATCCAGCGATATGGTTTCCCACTTCAACATCGTGCTGGAATTCGCCAACCCAGCCGACCAGCCAACCTATATCGGATTGACCAATACCATGATGGCGCCTTTCACCTTCGTTGGTCCGATCGTCGCCGGCTGGATCGCGGAAGCCTACGACATTAATCTGCTCTTCGCCGTCTCGCTGGGATTCGGCCTCATCGGCGCGGGGCTGTTGTGGCGCTGGGTGCATGAGCCGCGCATCTTACGCAACTGAGTAAGTCATTTTAGTCATGCATATGCAAGACGGTAATAGCGTTTTATGGCATCTGTAGTGGCGATCCTTGGATCGCCCGCAACATCGCCGTTTTGCATTCGGGCGACTGGCGGTCAGTGTCTCCACGACCCTAGCTCGCTGGATGCCCACCAGGAGTGGCAGTGTCTACGCGCCACTAGAGATGGTCGGAATGGGCTCCGGAGATGGGGCGGAAAAGCTCTGCTTCGCGTGAATACTTATTCACCCGTCAACTCAAAACAGTGATATGCTTCCCCTATGGAAAAACTGTCTCACGCGCTCAATCCCGGCTCTCAGCGGATTCCCTACGCGGATTTCCGCCTTCTTAACCGGACCGAGGGGATACCCCTCCTCCCGTACCCATACTGTGTCTATACACTTGCCGATTTTCAGGGTGAACTTGGGTATTTTAAGGTCTCTTTGGTGGCGGCTCTGCCAGCTTGCATTCAAACTAAACTCATACCGGCGCCCTGCTCTTATTGGCCGATTCGGTCATAAAACTGCGCCTTATGACCGAAAAAAATGTTTGCTTGGCCGAAAACGGACAATGCCGGACCATAAACAAACCTAAAGCAAACAATCTCCCGGCCAATTGTTGCTTCACTCGCGAATCGCTAAAGTGACGGGATACGACGGAAATAAATCAGGACGAACTGAGGATATGGGCTAGAATCAACGGTCAGGCCGCCAGTATCGGACAATCCTAAACAGATTCCATTTGCATGACTAACTATCACAGATGTTAGAAAGACATATTGGGAGACAGCATGACCAAGACTTACCAAGCCACCTGGGATTCCTTGACGCGGCACGAAGCGCCCGCCTGGTTCAAAGACGGCAAGTTCGGCTTATACGCCCATTGGGGCCTCTACAGCGTGCCGGGTTTCGGCAATGAGTGGTACGGCAAGTGGATGAACGACCCGGCGCATGAGATCCATCAGCGCCATGTCGAGGCTTTTGGCTCGCCGGCTGACTATGGCTACACGAAATTCATCGACGGATTAACAGCCGAGCATTACGATCCTGATGAATGGGCGGAATTATTCGCCGCCAGCGGCGCGTCTTACGCCGGATTTTCGCTGGCGCATCACGACGGCTTCGGCTTGTGGGATAGCGATGTCTACCGCTGGAACGTCGGAAAGATGGGACCGAAGCGCGATCTCTATGGCGAGCTGGCGGGGGCGCTGCGGGCGCGCGGACTGCGACTGGTGGCGCCCTTCCACATTATTCGCGGCTTCAACTGGTTCCTGGCCGGCTGGAATCAATGGGATCAGACCTTTGACGCGGCCGCCGTCGAGCGCGGGCTGGCGGAAGGCTGGGAGCTCTTCGACCCCGACTTCGCTGATTTCTATTGGGTGCGGCAGACGAGCCAGTTTGAGGACTTCTTCCAGGATTGGCAGCAGAAAGTGCGCGAGGTGATCGACAAGTATCGCCCCGATATGATGTGGTTCGATGGCGGCAAGTTCCGCGACGACGGCTACGAAGAGACGGCGCTGGAGATACTCGCCCATTATTTGAATCAAGCGGTCGCCTGGGGGAAAGAGGTGCTGGTGCTGAACAAGCTGCCGGTCAGCATGCAATACAATTTCCATCCTGACTTCGGCGTGATCAATTTCGAGAAAGGGCGCGACCGACCCCTGCAATTCGAGCGCCCTTGGAACGACGACATGCGCATCGGCGATCAATCATGGGGCTGGGTGGAAGACCAGCAATATGTCAGCGGGCACACCTTACTCAGCAAGCTGATCGATTGCGCGGCCCGCGGCGGCACCATGATGCTGTCGCTCTCGCCCAAGCCGGATGGCACGATCCCCGCCGGTCAACGGGATGCGCTGCTGGAGATGGGCGCCTGGCTGACATGGAATGGCGAAGCGATCTACAATACCGTCCCCTGGACGACCCACTCCGAGGGCGACCTGGAAAAGCTCTGGCATCATGAGCGCGGGCACAAGTTCTGGGTTTATGACCGCTGCAATGCCGATGACCGGCGCTACACGCAGTCGAAAGACGGAACGGCAGTCTACGCGATGACCTTGGGCATTCCCGAGCATTCGGTGACATTTGAAGCGCTCAACGACAATGTCGGCATTGAGCAGGTGTCGCTGGTCGAGTCCGATCAGCCGATTCGCTGGGAGCAGACGCGGGCCGGCTTGACCATCGACGCAAGCGAAATCGCCTTCAAGACAGACACGGCGGCCGCCTGGAAAGTGACGCTCAAGTGAGCCCGCAACTTTCGCGCCTGCCTTCGGCTGCTTCTGTGAGCGCCGCGCTTGATGCGATTGGGCTGGATTACCGCGAGTTCAGCATCCATTCGCTGCCATCAACGTTTTCCAACTTTACGCACCTGGTCAAAATCGCGCTGCGAGACGGCGGGAGCAAGAAGATCGTCCTGCGCCGCTACAATCCGGATAACTACGAAGACGGGCACGACAAGCATCGCTGCGAGTTCCACGCGCTCAAGCTGCTGCAAAAGCAGGGCATACCGGTTCCGGCGCCGCTTCTGCTGGATGAGACTGGGGACTTGCTGGGTCTGCCCGGCATCGTGACCGCTTTCGTCGAGGGCGCGCCGATTGCATTGCCAGCCGAGGCGCATCGCTGGGCCGAGTTGGCGACGCCGTCCGCGCGCATGCTGGCGCGGATTCATCATACGCCATTCAGCGAAGCCAACAAGCGCTTCCTGATGGATGACAACATCGAGGTCGCCTGGTTCATCAAGGACGGCCTTGTCCCCGATTACATGCGCGCCGACCGCGATGGGGAAATGGTCTGGCATCTGATGAATGATCGCTGGGGAAACTGGGCGCCGGTCGAGCCGCGTTTCGCCCATACGGATTACTGGGCGGGCAACATCCTCTGGCAGGGCGATCAAATTAGCGCTGTCGTCGATTGGGAAGAAGCCGGCTATGGCCATCCGGCCGCCGACGTGGCTTACGCGCGCATGGGTTATTTCATCGAGGGCATCCCGGAAGCGGCTGAGACATTCCTGCGCGTCTACGAGGCGGAAGCGGGCTGGACCTTATCAGACTTGGCGCTATTCGAGTTGGCGGCGAGCGCGCGGCCGATGATTGACCCGGAGGACTGGTTCGCCCACCCGTACATGGATGCGGGTTTCCGCCGTTTCATTGAGCAAGCCAAGGAGAAACTGAAATCAACCCCCCTCTAAATCTCCCCCCGACGGTCAGTGTCTACGCGACCCGAAGCGTCAGGGGGAGACTTGTCCGGGCCTGCGTTAATAGAGCTAATCCACATCGAGGTGATAGCGCTCGTCGCCGACATCGGCTTGCAGGCGGTGCATCTCCGCTTTGAGCCCGGCAACAAGATCCGCATTGGCGGGCTCGTCGACCACATTGTTCAGTTCATAGGGATCGACATCGAGGTCAAATAGCTCCCATTCGGGCTCGTAGGTCTCGTCGATGCTGCCTTCGACGCCCAGGGCGTCGGCGTAATAATAGATCAGCTTGTAACGGTGTGTGCGGATGCCATAGTGGGCGTAGACATTGTGATGCGTCTTGTGCATCCAGTAGCGATAATACATGCTCTCGCGCCAATCGGGCGGCGTCTCTCCTCCGAGCTGCGGCGCAAAGCTGCGCCCCTGCATCGCCGCGGGCCTCGGCAAGCCAGCCAGCTCGAGGTATGTCGGACCGAAATCGACATTCAGAATCATATCTTCGTTGACGCTCCCCGCTTCGATGGCTGCCGGATAGCGCATGATATAAGGCATGCGCAGCGATTCTTCGTACATGAAACGCTTGTCATACCAGCCGTGATCGCCCAGGAAAAAGCCCTGATCCGAAGTGTAGACGACGACTGTATTCTCGGCCAGCCCTTCGTCATCCAGATAATCGAGCAATCGCCCCACGTTGTCATCAATGCTGGCCACCACGCGCAGGTAGTCCTTGATGTAACGTTGGTACGCCCATTTGCGCAATTCCATCTCCGGCAGGTCGCGCGGAATTTCGGCTTTTAGATCGAGCGGAGTATGGTGGACGCCCATGCGCATCTCAGCGGCTTCGGCGGCCGAGGCGCGGTTGGCGTAATCGTCATAGAGTGTTTCCGGCTCCGGCACATCTTCATTGAGGTACATATGGGCATGTTTCTCGTCCGGCTCCCAGTGGCGGTGGGGCGCCTTGTGATGGCACATGACAAAAAAGGGCCGCTCCGCATCGCGTTGCTGCAAGAAGTCCAGGGACATATCGGTGATCAGATCGGTGACATATCCCTTGACTGGACGCCGTGAGGAGCTATCGCCGTCTTTGAAAATGAAGGTCGGGTTATGATACAGCCCCTGCCCCGGCAGCACCGCCCAATCATCAAAGCCGGTCGGCTCGTGCGCCGGACCCTGACCCAGATGCCACTTGCCGAACATGCCGGTCTGATAGCCGCCGGCATTCAAGTCCTTGACGAAGGTGGGCAGCCGGTTGTCCATGTGCGTGCTGAGCGTGGTGACGCCGTTGATGTGATTGTAGGCGCCGGTAAGAATGGCGGCGCGGCTGGGCGTACAGATGCTATTGGTGCAGAAAACATTGTCGAAGCGCATGCCTTCATGGGCGATGCGATCGAGATTGGGCGTCTGGTTAATGCGGCTGCCATAACAACTCATGGCGTGCGAGGCGTGGTCGTCAGACATGATGAAGAGGATGTTCGGGCGTGAGTCTGGCATGAGATTGCGAATCCCTTCATTTTGCTTTTACCGCCGAGGGTATAGTGTCAAGCGGTGACACACTCCTATTCAATATAGGGATGATCCGCGGCGAGCAAGCCCCGCAGCCCTTCCAAATCGCGCTTGGAATTAGTCCGCCGCTAGGACTGGTCGTCATCTGTCCAGCGGCGAAAAATTATTCCCTCGTCGCCGCGCTGCTTGAGCATGGTCAGTCGATCGGGGTGATTGTTGAATCGCATTGCTAAATCCCAGCCTATATCGTCAGGCGCCTCATCCCCGTCCATTGTCTCAACATAGATCGTCCCGTCGAAGATATCGCCCTGGAGGATGACACGATAACTCTCGCTGGGGCGGCGGTATTCGACGGCGGCCGGAAAGACTGTCTCTGAAGCATTCTCATCCCAATGCGTCTTCACATACTTGATAAGCGCTCCGCTATTCTCGCCTTGAAAATGGCATAATGGCGGGCGGTCGGGGTCGTCGCCATAGAAGAATATCGCGCCCGCATCGGCGTCCTCAAGCTCGATGATCGCTAAGGCTACGCTCGCCGAGTCCCCCCCCCGCGTCTCTATGGCTCGCTCAAAATCTCGCCGCGAAAAAGTGGGATTCATCTTGCCTCCAGTAGACTTCGCGCCTGCCGCTTACACAAGCCAGTTGCTATGCGAGAGATCTTGTCAATTGCCATAATAGTATTCTGAGGAGACAGTTTCGTCAATTCTCCTGCGCGCTTTCCTGTGACTACAAATAAGGATGATCCCCCGCGAGCAAGCCCTCTTCTTTCAACACATCCCAAAAGCGGACCGGTATCTCAACCGACATGGCGTCGACATTGGTTTTGACGCGCTCGGGACGGCTGGTGCTGAGGGCGAGCGCGACAATGCCCGGATGCGATTTGCCGAATTGGATGCAAACCTCGGCTGGGACTTGCCCGTGCCCCTCGCAAAGCGCGAAGAACTTCTGCCGCCAGGCGAATTTCTCCTGATGTTCCTGCTTCGCCGGGTCGAGCTTGACGTAATTGAAGAATTCGCCGCCGGTCAAAAAGCCGGCATTGAAGACGGCCGAATTAATAATGGCGACGCCCTTGTCCCTCAGCGAATCCATGAAGGCCAGCAAATCCGGCGGATGCGAATAAAGCGTGTAGCTATTGGCGAACATGACCCAATCGAGCTCAACCTGCGCGTCAATCTCGGCGATCGACTTCCAGTTCTTGGCGCCGACGCCGATGCCCTTTGCCGCACCCTGCGCCTTCAATTCACCCAGCGCGGTGTAGGCGCCCAGGATGTCAGCGAAACGCCGTTCGCGTTCGACTGCCGATTCGGCCGCGTCGAGGTATTCATCGGGGTCGTGCACCGAGACCAGTTGGGTGCTGTAATCGCCGCCGAGCAGTTCAAGCCCCTGTTCAAAACATTTGCGGATGCCATCGTAGCTGACGTCTTGCACGGCGTCATGCTTCAAGCCAAACCAGGCGCCGGGCTCGAAGGTTGGTTCCGGCGTCGTCAGGGGCGCGCGCAGCCAAGCCAGCTTGTTGCTGATGATGACCTCGTCATCGCCCACGCCGAGCTCGCGCAGGCATTCGCCCATTACTTCCAGCGCCAAGCCAGCGCCGTATTTTCCCGCTGAATCGATGACGACTGGTTTGGGCAAATGCTTGATGATAGCGCGCATGGTCTCCAGTTTGGAGGCGTAGGAAAACTCGCGGAAGAGATTGCCCATTGCGGTTGAGCCGAAGATGAGCGGTGGGGTCATTAGTCCGGTGTTTCCGAAGGGGACGGGTTGCATATTAACGTTCTCCGTAATTCAACTCTATCATCTGATGACCGCGGACCACTGGCACGGTGAATTCGATCCGACCGTCGACATGCGCGAAGTCGAGCGAATCGCCCTCCGGCGCCAGCTTCACCGAGGCGATCGCTTTATCCGCGCGAATCGAGACCGGGATGTCATACACGGGAATGACATCCTCAATGATGTCGATCTGCTGGCTGCGGCGAATGGGAATGTAGTGTAGCAAGTGCAGCACTTGCCGTTTCTGCGTCGCCTGTTCGTTGATGAAGACATCCAGCGTGCTAGGTCCGCCGTGTTTGACAATCGGCTCCGGCAGAAGCATTTCAAGCGCGTTCAGGAACATCGTGCGACACCATTGTGGCGCATTGTGATAATACTGCGTGAAAAGCGGGCTGGAGAAATAAATCACCTGCCCTCTGCGTACGATTGCCGCGCCAGCGGGCTCGCCCGAAGAAGGCGACTGCCGATGCGAGCAGAAGTGTTCCCAGGTGCGGTCGAAGGCGGCCGCGGTTATTGACGCCAGCACATCGGCATCGGTGGCGGCCGCGACATCCATCCCGCGAATGTACATGACGTGCTCGGTGGGCGGCAGGCCCTGGCCGATCTCGCCGGACGGGATGATGTACTCAGCGTAGTCGCCTCGCATGAATTCGCGTCCGCGGACGAGCTCGCCATTTGGGTCGCGCGGACCTTCGCTCGCCATCGTCACCGGCAGCGCATCAAGAGCAAAGCCATTTTTCTCCGCGTTCATACCGGACTCAAAGGAGGCGATCAGCGCGCCCCCACCCGCAAGGTAGGCATTTATCTTGGCCTTGAGCGCGGCGTCGGCCGGGATGTCATCGGGCAAGATGACCACCTTGTAATTGCTGAAATCAGCTTCCGAGTCGATGATGTCGAATTGCTGCGCCGCTTCGCTCAGCATACTGTGAACGCCGTAAATCGAGGGCTGCATGCCGCGGCTATCGACCGGCGCGTATTCCTCCGGCGTCATCACCGCGATATCGCTGACCGCTTCGGCGCCTAGGCACCAGTCTTCTTTGGCTTCGATCTGGCGATAGACTTTTCCGATCAGGTCATAGACATGTTCTTCAATCTGGCCGTCGGGCGGCAATTGATCGCCGATGAAGGGTCCAGCGCCCATCGCCATCATGCGAAAACACTCGTATTCCAAGGCCTCCTGATTCTTGAACGAGTGAAAATCGCCCCAGGCGGTGTGGAATTTGCCCGTATGCCCGAGCGAGGGGATGCCCAAGGTGCGGGCGTAGCGAATCGTCAGCGGGAAGTGGATATAGCCCCAATGCCCGCTGGGCAGCGACTCCAGCTCCCAATGTGTGAAAGCGTCTTTGTTGCGGCGATTGTGCGGTCCCACATGTCCGCGATTGTAAAAGACCGTGCAGTCCTCGCTGAATTGACGCACGTAGTTGGTCATCTCCGAGCGGAAAGTATCGAGCACGACGCCGCCATAACGCAGGCGCTCGGCCGGGTCGGATGGATTTAGCCCCGCTTCCAGCATCGCCCGCGTCGTCCAAATCGAGCTGTCGTCGGCGGCATGCACGATATCAAAGAAGAGCCCGTCAACCGCCGGCAGGCAAGCGAAGATATCGGCGACATGCGCCTTCAAGAAGTCCATATAGGGCGAATTCAGGGCGATGCGGCGGTAGAAGCCGGCTTCATACATGCCGTTGCCTTGGTAGGCGCCGTCCTCGTTGAGGCAGAGCCACTCGGGATTCTGCCGCGCGGTCAGGTGATCCCACTGCACAGTGGTGTATACCGGGACGCGGATGCCGCGCTCGTGGCAGGCTTCAATCTGCTCGGCCAGCAGATTCCGCCGTTCCAGCCGCGGGTGGATGCGCTCGGGATGCGCCACACTGTCGTAATAGATCCAGCCGTGATGCCCGCGGGCGAAGCAGGTGATTGAATTCACGCGCGCCTTTTGCAGCGTATCGCCGAATTCATCCGGGTCGAATTTCGAGCCGATGCCGGCGATCGCTTCCGAGGTATGGAAGTCGAGATGGATTTGCCGCATACGCATAGGGAATGCCGCCATGAATCTGCCTCCCGCCTGAACTGCTTGACAGGCGCCTATCGCTAAATTAGACTCTCCGCAACCGGTTGCATCTGCGCAAGTATATTGCATGCGCCTATCTGTGGCAACGAATGGAATGACGAAATGAATCGGAAGAGCTATGGGAGCGAGATTATATGACGACGGCAAGCGGCAAATATGAACCCACCTGGGAATCGCTGAGCCAGTATGAAATCCCCCAATGGTATATGGACGCCAAGTTCGGCATCTTCATCCACTGGGGACCCTACTGCGTGCCCGCCTTCGGCAACGAATGGTATCCGCGGCGGATGTACCTGCGGGACGACCCCGCCTTCGAGCACCATCGCAAGACCTGGGGCTATCACACCGAATTCGGCTACAAGGACTTCATCCCCATGCTGACGGCGGAGAAATTCGACGCCGGCGAATGGGCGCGGCTGTTCAAAGAATCTGGCGCGCGCTTCGTCATGCCGGTGGCCGAGCATCACGACGGCTTCGCGATGTACGACAGCGAGTTAACCGACTTTTGCGCCTCCAAGATGGGACCGAAGCGCGATATCTGCGGCGAGCTGGCTGAGGCCGTGCGCGAGCTGGATATGGTTTTCGCCGTGTCATCACATCGCGCCGAGCACTGGTGGTACTTTGATGGCGGGCGCGGCTTCCCCTCGGATGTGCAGGATCCGGATAATGACGGTCTGTACGGACCCGCTGCACAAGCCTCCAAAGACAAGTTCAATCGCGAAGAATGGAAGAAGAAAGACTGGACGCCGCGCCCGGACGCCAAGTTCCTGGAAGATTGGCTGGCGCGCTGCTGCGAGCTGGTGGACAAGTATCAGCCGCAGGTCGTCTGGTTCGACTGGTGGATTGAGCAAGTCGTCTTCGAGCCCTATCTGCAGCGTTTCGCCGCCTACTATTACAACCGCGGCGAGGAGTGGGGCAAAGGCGTCGCCATCAACCACAAATACGACTCGTACCCCGAAGGCGTGGCCGTCTTTGATATCGAGCGCGGCCAGCTGAGCGATATCCGCAAATTCTTCTGGCAGAACGATACCTCGGTCTCCAAGAACAGCTGGGGTTATATCGACAATCACGATTACAAGACGGCCGGTGACATCATCGCCGACCTGGTGGATATCGTCAGCAAGAATGGCGCGCTGCTGCTGAACATCGGTCCGCGCGCTGATGGCTCAATTCCCGAGATTGAACAGGAGATGCTGCGCGAGATCGGGCGCTGGATCGCGGTCAACGGCGAAGGCATCTACGACACGCGGCCCTGGAGTGTCTACGGCGAAGGACCGACCGAGGTGCCGGAGGGCGCCTTCACCGATACGCATCGCAATCCCTTCACGCCGGCCGATATCCGCTTCACGCAGAAGGACAGTACGCTCTACGCCTTCCTGCTGGCTTACCCAGAGGGACAGGCGCTGATCAAGGCGCTGAATGCAGCGGACATCGCCAGCGTGAGGATGCTGGGCTCGGACGAGGCGATCAGCTGGAGCCAAAGCGACGACGGTCTGCGCATGTCCGCGCCGGCGACGCCGCCCTGCGATCACGTCTGCTGTTATGCGATTGAGCTGACGTAACCGGGGACAGCGAAATGTAGGGGCGACTTTGTAAGTCGTCCAAAGATGTTACGCCTAAAAGTGGGTGATTCACAGAATCGCCCCTACGCCACACAGTACGAAAAAAAGGACGGAAAAATGACAGAAATCGAATACTTCAAACCGGAACGAGGCCAGCGACCGGGCGCCAACGAAGACCCGCGGCTGGATTGGTGGCGCGAAGCCAAATTCGGCATGTTCATCCATTGGGGCGTTTACAGCATCCCGGCCGGCGTCTGGAAGGGCGAGCATATCCCCGGCATCGGCGAGTGGATCATGCTGCGCGCCGAGATTCCCATCGCCGAATACGAAAAGCTGGCGCCGCAATTCAACCCGATCAAATACGATGCCGATCAGATCGTCAAGCTGGCGAAGGCGGCCGGGCAGAAATACATCGTGCTGACATCCAAGCATCATGATGGCTTTTGCCTGTATGGCAGCAAAGAAACCGACTACAACATCGTCGATGGCACGCCCTTTGGCCGCGATGTCTTGGGCGAGCTGGCCGATGCCTGCGCGCGCGAGGGGATCAAGCTCGGGCTGTATTACTCGCAGACCCAAGACTGGCATCATCCGGACGGCTTCGGCAACACCTGGGATTTCAACGAAGAAGAGCAAGACTTCAGCGATTACATCGACAACTACGTTAAGCCGCAGGTGCGCGAGATCCTGACGAATTATGGGCCGATCTGCATCATCTGGTTTGATACGCCGCGCATCATCGAGCGCCATCAGAGCCAGGAACTGCTTGAACTGGTGCACTCGATTCAACCGGATTGTCTGGTCTGCGGTCGGCTGGGCAACAAGCTGGGCGATTACGCCACCGCGCAGGACAACGCCATCCCGCCCGATCTGCAAGCCGAGATCGATTGGGAGACGCCGGCCACCATCAACGATACCTGGGGCTTCAAGACCCACGACCACAATTGGAAGTCAACGACGCAGCTGATCCAGAACCTGGTCGATATCGTCAGCAAGGGCGGCAACTACCTGCTCAATATCGGTCCCGATGCCGAGGGCGCGATCCCCGAGCCGAGCATCGAACGGCTTCAAGCAATGGGCGTCTGGCTGGATGTCAACGGCGAGTCGATCTATGGCACGCAACCGGGTCCCATTCAAGGCGCGGCGGCTTATCGCACGACGCAAAAGGGCGATACCGTCTACCTGCACGTGTTTGACTGGCCCGCGGCCGGTCGGCTGGTTCTGCCGGAGTTGGATGTCCAATCAGCGACATGGCTGGATGAAGCCGTAGCCGCGCCGCTAAGCGTGAATTGCGTCGGCGACAGCACGACGGTTTTGGGTCCGGCCGCGGCACCCGACAAGCACGTGACGGTGATCAAGCTGCAACGATAAGTGCAGAGCCAACCGCATCAGTATGGAAACTGTAGGGGCGGCCCTTGGGTCACCCAGTGATTATCCCATGCGAGTCAAGCGGGCGACATAATATGTCGCCCCTACACCCACCTAAGCAGGCGAATCACACAGCCCCGCCAGGATCTTCTCGGGCCTGAACGGGATATCCCGCAGGCGCAGGCCAACGGCGTCGTAGATCGCATTGGCGATGGCAGCGGGCGTCGGATTCTGCGCCGCTTCGCCCGCGCCGAGCATGGGCATCTCAGGCCGATTGAGGATCAGCGTCTCAATCTTGGGCGCGGCCTCGAATCCTAGAATCCTATAGGTCTCCCAATCGACGCTGGTGATGCCGCGCGCGTCGAACTTGACTTCCTCGAAGAGCGTCCAACTGGCCGCCTGGACGAAGCCGCCCTCGAGTTGATTGCTCAGCCCATCGGGATTGACCACCTGCCCGGCGTCGGCGGCGATGACGACGCGCTGAAACGCGACCTGACCGCTCCCTCGCTCAACCGTCAGATTGACAATGACAGCGCAATAGCACTGGAGATTCTTGTACCGCGCCAGCGCCAAGCCCCAGCCTTGGCCGTCGCCGCTCGCCACGCGACATGCCGGCCAATTTACTTTTTCGGCAGCCGCGATCAGGACGGCTCGCGCTCGCTGGTCGGTCAGATGGCGCAAGCGAAACTCAAGCGGGTCAATGCCGGCGGCATGCGCCAATTCATCCAAGAAGGACTCGATGGCGAAGACATTGGCGTAGGCGCCCAGGCTTCGCAGCGCCGAAACGCGCAGTGGGCTGTCGGAGGCCGCATGGCGAACGACGCGTTTTCGCGGCAGGTTGTAAATGGGATCGGCATTGCGATGGGCGCCGGATTGGTAGCCGCTCATCGGTCGCGGCTCTTGGGGCGCGAAAGGCGCCGCCAGATGCCAAGCCGCCAACAGTCCAGACGTCTCCAAGCCGACGGCCGGACGGGTTGAATGGGCGTAACTCCAGACATCGTGATTCCAGTCGATGATGTCGCCGCCGTCCGACAGACTCGCCCTCATCCGCATGACCATCGCCGAGCCGTAGGGTTCCCAGGCATGCTCGTCCCAGCGCGTCCATTTCAGCGAAATCGGCTGGTCGGGCAGGGCGCGCGCGACCAAAGCCACATCCAGCGCGACATCATCGGCCCCGTTGTGACCGTAGCAGCCAGCCCCTTCCACATGAATGACGCGGATCTGCGTTTCGTCCAGCGCCAGCGCCTGCGCCAAGGCCCCCCGCAGCGTGAATACCGCTTGCGAATGCGACCAGACCGTTAGCTTACCGCCCCGCCAAAGCGCGACGGCGGCCGACGGACCAAGCGAGGCATGCATCTGAAAGGGACGGCGGAAGATCGCGCCGAGAGTTTGCTTTGCCTCGGCCGGTTCTTTAATCGGCGGGATGGGGTCATCGACGGCGGCGCCATCGACGATGAGATTCGACTGCGCCGGTTTCTCAAGCAAGTCGCGGTAGATTTCTTCAGCGGCGGGCAAGTCCCCCTCATATTCCCACTTTGCCGCCGCGCGCGCCCTTGCCAGCGCCGCCATCGCCTGCTCCTCGCGCTCAGCGACGATGGCGATGAACTGACCATCTTGTACAAGCTCAACGACGCCGGGCAGCGCGCTGATTGATTCGCGATCGAATCCGACCAGGCGGGCCCGATAACCCGGAGGACGCAAGACGCGAGCATGCAGCATCGCGGGCAATTCCAAATCATGAACATAGCTGGGTTCACCGCTGACCTTGCCCAAGAGATCCAGCCGCCGCATCGATGTACCAACGACCGCGTAATCGGCCGGCGCCTTCATGCGTGTTTCACCAGTGATGGGACGGTTGAAGCGTCCCCCCGCGAGCAGCTCCCAGTATGTCGTACTCCGCCCCGTACTTGGGTCGGTGATGACGCCATCGTCAACAGTCAAGGCAGCGGCCGGCGTCAGCGAGTCCAATTGTTCGTAAGCGAGCGCCAGCAGATGACGGCGCGCTTCCGCGGCCGCGCTGCGAATGGCGACCCCGCTCGTTTCCAGCGAACGGCTGCCGGTCGTCCCGCCCTCATCGGGACTGCGCTCAGTGTCCGCCGTCACCACCCGTACGCGCTCCAAGGCGACATCCAGCTCATCAGCGGCGATCTGCGCCAGCGCCGTCGAAATGCCCTGCCCCAACTCCACCTTGCCGCTGAATATGGTGACGCTGCGATCGTCGTTGAAGCGCAGCCAGTCATCAATTTGATCGTGGGCGTCAAGTGAGGGCGAGCGCTGATGAGGCGCAGCGGAAATGTCGACTGACGCCGGATACATGACATCGCAGATCAGTTTTTCGAGCCGGCCGATGCGAAGTTTGATCGCCCGGCGAACGCGGTCGTAAACGCCACAGCGGCAGAGATTCCGCGATAGCGCCTGGCGGATGTCATCGTCCGCTGGATAGCGTTGAGAATTGAGCAAGCCTTGCGCGGCGATGATCATGCCGGCGGTGCAGAAGCCGCATTGCCCGGCCTGCTCTTCCAGAAAGGTTTCTTGCAGCGGATGCAACTCGTCCGCGCCGCCCAAGCCTTCCAGCGTCGTGACTTCCAGGTTCCGCACATGGCTCACGGGCAGCTGGCACGAGGGCACGGCGACGCCATCGACTAGCACCTTGCAAGCGCCGCAAATCTCGGTCCCGCAGCCGTATTTGGCGCTCTTCAAGCCGAGGTCATTGCGCAGCGCATACAGCAGCGGCGTCTCCGGGTCGATGTCAAGCTGTCGCGCTTCGCCGTTGACACGGAGGGTAATCGTTTCTGGCAGAGTCATAATTGCCATCCTCGCCTTGATCTGGGCCGGCAAAGGAAAAGAGCCCGACCAGCGGGCTCCTCAAGGCGGAGAAGGTGGGATTCGAACCCACGTACGGTTTCCCGTATCCGCTTTCCAAGCGGACGCACTAGGCCTCTATGCGACTTCTCCGTAAATCCATGCTGCAACTTTCATGCGCTTATAGTATAGCAAACACGGGACCCCTTTCCAAGTCGCGACCCGCTTCCAGCGCATCAACGACCAAATATTGGCGTTGGCGTCGCCAGCAGCGGGACGAGATAATCCGCCGACCGCCGGCCCGATTGCGGGAGCCCAGCGGAATAGCCGGCGTTCTCGATGTAACAGAGGATGCCCATGGTGATCGCGTGGGCGAGCAGGTCGTGTTGGCTGGTGAGGATTTCCTTATCCGCCAGCATGAAGCCCATTTCGAGAATGACGCCGGGTGTCAGCGGGTGGATTTTGCGCCAGGCATGATTGTTGATCATGTCTTCGGTCTCGTTGTAGCTGCGTTCCAGCGGGATGTTCGCGGCGTAATTCAGGGCGATGCATTCGCGCAGGAAGACATCGTTGCCGGTATCGGGGCGCGCGTCCGACTTGGAGACGATAAAGCCCGTCACCACCTCGCCAAAGTCGATGCAGGAATTGGCATGAATCGAAACCAGCGCATCGGCGCGATAATCGACCAGGCGCGGGTCAAACTCATCAAGCATATCGACCGTAAAGTTCAAGGCTTCAAGGTTATTGACGACGCGAGTCGACACCGCGTAATTGATGGACTCTTCTGTAAGGACGACCCGTTTGTATTCGTCATAACAGACGGCGCCGGGATCGTAATCCAGTCTCTGGCCGCGCCCCCGATGCCCGGAAATGATGCCGATACGGCGGAGCCACTGCGGCGTTTGCACCGGGGTGGGCTGCGCCGCCGCGATTCCGGCGATGATCTCGGCGCGCTCAAGTTGCAATCCCTGTACGACAGCCGGATTCAGAAACTCCGGGTTGACGAAAAACATCAGCAGAGTCGCCACCAGCGCCGTGCTCAAGATGACGACAGACAGCGTGCCGAAGAATCCGCCAGCCATGCTCCCGGGCTGCGGTCGACGCAAAACGAGCCGCGGACGCACGCGCTGAATCCGATGCGCCTCTTCCGCTGGTTCCAGGCTGGGTTCGCCGGCGTCGCTGTCCAAGGCGGCCGTGGGTTGCTTCTCGGCATCGTCCGCAATTTGCTCAGGCGTCGATGGCGCCGGCTTGAGAGCCGCTTTCGCCGCCGCTTGCCGCATCAACTCGACGAAAATCGCCGAGGCGGAGTGTTCGCCTTCCTCGTTACTCGGCTTGTCGTAGACCGATTCGTCGGTCATGGCGGCGGACCCGTTCAGATCTGATGCGCGTTAAACCCACCACCATTATAGGGGAATTCCCTTTTAGGACTCGCACTCGAGGCGATAAGATTGACGCTCGGCGCATGAGAGATCGCGGATGTAGCGGTTTTGGCGCGCCCACTCAATCAAGTCATCCGCCGTCCGTTTAATGACCCAGCGGCGCAGGACGTAATCCTGCCCGGCGGAGACAGCCAGGCTTTCGTCCGGACCAAGCACAACTTCCTGCACCCAGTCCCCATGCTGGTCAAAGCGATTGAGTTCTTCGCCCGAGGCGATGTCCCACATGCGCACCGTTGTATCCGATGATGTCGTCAAGAGCGTGCTGCTGTCTTCGGTGATGTCGATGCCGAAGGTATTGCCAGCGTGGCCGACGAATTGGCGGATCTCTTCGCCGCTTTCAATATCCCACATCCGGACCGAGTCGTCCCAGGATGTGCTGATGATGAACTCGTTGTTGGGCGCCAGGCGCGCGTAATTGACGATATGGCCGTGCCCCTCAAAGGTTTGCAATAGTTCGCCGCTCTCGACGTCCCAAAGGCGCACCGTACGGTCGGCGCCACCCCAGTCTCCGCTGGCGCTGACCATCAGTTTGCCATCGGCGCTGACGTGCACGCCGTTGACCGCGACTTCATGGCCGACGTATTCGCGCAGGACCTCGCCGCTCTCGATGTCCCACAAGCGGATGATCGCATCGCTGGAGCCGGAGACGAACTGGGCGCCATTCGGCAGCAGATCGATCATGAATACACTCGCATCCTCGATGGTGTAGCGCTGGATTTCGGCGCCGGTTTCCAGGTCCCAGCGGCGGATCGTGCCATCCCATGAGGCGGAAAGCAGTTGCTGGCCATCGGCCAGGAAGCGCACCGAATCGACCGTGTCTTCATGCCCGTCCAAGGTCATGATCTCTTCGCCCGTTTCGGCGTCCCAAATGCGCGCGCTCGCATCGAGCACGGCGACGGACGTGGGACCAAACAGGGGACCGGAACCGGAGGCGAATAAAGATCCGTCCGGACTGATATCAGCCGCCCAGACCCAGTTGCCGTGCCCGGAATAGACCTGCGCCTGGGTACGATTGCGCAAATCCCAAAGGTAAGCCGAGCTATCCGCCGGGCTGTCGCTGCCATCGGGGAAGTTGCCGGCTTCGCCCATGCCGATCAGCAGGTATTCGCCATCAGGAGAAAACTCAATGTCCTGGATGCGATCACCCAGATCCACATAGCTTGTAACCTGAACCCCTTTGTCGATGTCCCAAATCCTGACGCTTTGATCGCGCGAGGCGGTGGCGAGCAGCGCGCCGTCGGGAGAAAATTCAAGATTCGCAATCGTATCGCGGTGCGCGTAGAGGCGCTGCCGTTCTTCCCCGGTAAGGGCGTCATAGAAGCGCGCGGTGCCGCCCATCGCGCCGCTCCAGGTGGTCGCCGCGATGGTCGCGCCATCCGGGCTGAACTCAACATCGCGCACGAAGCCAACGCCGTCCGGTGGAATGGTCAAAATGTTTTCGCCGCTGGCGACATCCCAAACCTGGATCGTATTATGTTCCGTTGTCCGGTCGCTTTCGGATATGCCAATGGCGGCGGAAGAACTGGCCAAGCGAGCTCCATCGGCGCTGAAGCTCAGCTTGAAGACATAATCGATATGCTTTCGCAAGACATGCAGCGGCTGGCCGGTCCTGGCATTCCATAGGCGCACGGTTGAATCGGCGCTGGAAGAAGCCAGCGTCTCGCCGTCGGCGCTGAACTCGACATCGGTCACGATATTCTCATGGCCGCTAAGGCGATACTGTTCGGCGCCGTCAGCCACCTGCCAGAGGCCGACGGTCATATCCGACATTGCGGCGGCGATCATCGTATCGTCGGGACTGAAGGCGACCGCATTGACCGGGCTGCCGGTCGCAATAGCGTCGATGCGCCCGCCGCTGCGCGTATCCACGAGATAGACAACGCCCTCCGAGCCGGCGTAGGCGCCGACCGAGCCATCCGAATTGAAAGCCACGCCCAGGATAGACTGCGGCGAATCGGTGAAGCGGAAGCGCGGACCGGGCGAGAAGGTGGCGGCGCCGAGTATGCGCAGCACCTCCGCTTCCGGCGGCTCAAAGACATGGCGCGCTTCGAGCGCCACCGTCAGCGCCAGCGCCGGGTCATGCTCGCTGAGCGCGGTGCGGGCGTTGGCCGCCAGCGCCAGGCTCAGGTTCTTGCGCTCGTTGACCTCGGCGACGTGCATGGCATCAACAGCGATCTCACGCTGTTCATCGGCGCGGTCGCGTTCCGATTCCGCTATGACACGCTGCTCTTCGGCGATGGAACGCTGCTCTTCGGCTTGATTACGCTGGTCGAAGGCGAAGAGACTCAAGATGACGGCGATCACGGCAGCCACACCGAAAATGGCGGCGGCGATGCGCATATTGCGCGCCTTTTGCCGCTCTAGCTCCCGTTCCCGCTCCTGACGCGCTCGTTCGATCGCCTCTTGTTCATCGCGGGCGGCGAGGCTGGCTGAAAGAAATTCCAGCTCCAACTCATTGAGCCGCAGGTTGGTGCTCTCCGCCCATTCTTCGAAGGTCAGCAGGCGGTTGCCCTGCATCAAATAACTCTTGTCCTTCGTCGCCGCCTCCCATTCAAGCGCGGCGTTTAGCAGTTCGCGTTCCAGGCGGACATCGTTTCGGCTCTCGGTCAGCCATTCCCGAAGGCGTTCCCAACGGCGGATCAGCGCCTCATGGGCGACTTCGACTGTCGGGCTGCGGGTGGCGTCGTCGAGGTCGAAGGTGAGCAATCGATAGCGCCCGAATCGGTCAATGACGTCTTCCACGACATCACGGTCGCCCAAGGTCAGCAATTCCGTTTGCAGGATACGGCGGCGCGTATCTTCCTGACCCTCGCCCAGCGTAACCAAGCGCAAAAACATCTGGCGCGCCATATTCTGGCCCGACTCTTTGAAGCGCTGATAGACTTCTTCAGCGCGTTTCGCCAAAGCCCCGAGCGTGCCGCCGATATCTTGATAAGCGGCGCCGGTCAACAGCGCGCCTTCGCGGCGTTCAAAAAGCTCGGTCAAGGCATATTGCAGCAGCGGCAAGGCGCCAGGCTGTTCACGGACGTCCTCAATGATGGTCTCTACCAAGCCCTCTTCCAATATCGCGCCGACGCGGGAGGCGGGTCCGTTAATCGTCTCCGCCAATTCTTCATCGTTCAAAGGCAAGACGAGTTCGGTACGCGCGCGGATGAGCTCGCCAAAACCCTGATACATCAGCGGCCGATCGTAAAAGTCGGCGCGCAAGGTAGCGATAATGATGATGGGGCTGTTTTCCGCGCTGACGGCATTGAGAATGAGATCGAGAAATTGCTGGCGATCGCTCTCTTGCTCCACCTGGGTGAATAACTCTTCGAACTGATCAATCATCAACAGCAGCTTGCTGTCTCTAGAGGGCAATGCCTCGTAGACGCCGCGCGCCAAGCCATCGACGTGTTCGCGCAGGGTATCGACGACGCCGGGCAGCGGCGAAGACGAGACGCTCAATAGGGCGGCCGCCAGCTCCTCCAGCGGCACCTCGCCCGGAACCATTTCGGCATAGAACCAGTTCTCCGAGCCCGGGATACGGCCCGATCGCAAGGCGGGCAAGACGCCCGCTTTCACCAGGCTGGATTTGCCGCTGCCGCTCGGGCCGATGACGGCGAGGAAGTTGTTCTCAACAACAGGTTCTTGCAGTCGGTCCAGCACGCGTTGGATCATCGCGGTGCGGCCGAAGAAATCGGCGGCATCCGCCTGTTGGAAGGCGCGCAAACCCTTGTAGGGATTTTTGGTCTCGATCAATTCGAATTCGGAGAGGTCAAGCTCTTCCAGCTCAAGCTCCACTGTGGCCGCCCCCTGGCGCAGCGCCTGCTGGAATTCCATCACCAGCGAAAGCGCATCTTCGTAGCGCTCGCTTGGATCCTTGGCGGTGGCGCGCTGGATGATGGAATTAAATGCTGGCGGCAAATTGAGCGCGGTATGATCAATCATGGGCAGCGGTTCGTTGAGGTGCTTGTAGACCAGGGTCGCCAGCGTTTCTTCGGCGAAGGGACGGCTGCCCGATAACATTTCATAGAGCATGATGCCATAGGCGTAGATATCGCTTTGCGTGCCAGCGCCTTCACCGCGGATTTGCTCGGGCGCCATGTACGCGGGCGTACCGACCAGCGTGTCTGACCCGTCGCTGGCGTCCGCGCCCACCTCTTTGGCGATCCCGAAGTCGCTGAGATACGCGTTGCCATCATCATCCAAAAAGATGTTGTCCGCCTTGATATCCTGATGCACGACGCCGCTGTTGTGGGCGAAGTTCAAAGCGCTGCCGACCTGCTCCACAATCTTGGCTGTTAAGGTGATGTCCAGTTTGCCTTGTCGTTCGATCAAGTCGCGCAGGCTGCCGGCGCGCAAGTAACGCATGACCAAACAAGTGCTGTCTGGCTCGCGCCAGAAATCGTAAAGCGGCACGATATGAGGGTGCTCAAGCCGGGCGACCACCTGCGCCTCGCCCTCGAATCGGCGGATGAAGTCAGGCTGGTTGGCATATTTGGGCGAGATGACCTTGATAGCCACGTCGCGCGTCACCACGCTCTGGTGGGCGCGATAGACAACGCCAAAGCCGCCTCGCCCCAGCAAATCGCCAAATTCGTAGCCTTTGATTATTCGACCCGATAATTCTAGTATTTCCATGAACTTCTCCCGCAAGGCAAACAGCTAGCGTCCTCACATAATTGCGCACCAGTATAGCATACTCCAGGTTGCCTGACAGCAGGCGCGGCGCGGGGCCTTGAAGCCGGAAAGCCGCGACGAACAGCAGGCGACCTTCACCAATCAGCCCGGGCAAATTGCCTACCAGTCGGTGACAAAATACCCGGGCCTGCTGTTTCTGCTGGACCTCGACCGACCATCGGACCAGCGCGCTTTGACGATACCGCCCGATTATGGCAGTCCGCTGCACATGCTCTTCGGCAATGTTCAGGCGCTGGCGCTGGATGGAATCGACGTTCTTGAGCCCGATTGACTGCGCCGTGCCTAGTCAAGCGACCGCGCCGTTCAACCTGAACCGAGCGGGACGCCATATAGAATCAAGGCATGCCGGTCGGTGGACACCACTATCATCGTGCCGTCCGGGCTGAAACTGACATCGTGGATGCCGCCGTCGGTCTCGCGCGTCGCGATCAGTTCATGCGCCTCCGTATCCCAAATGGAGAAGACGCCCTCGGCCGCGCCAACCACCAGCATGGAACCGTCGGGGCTGAAGTCGAGCGATGTCACATTGGCGGTGGGCACTGGGTAACTGGCCAAAGCCACGTAGGACGCCGGATCAAGGATCTTGAGGCTGTCGCCCGGCGGTTCTTGCGCCCAGGCAAACTGCCGACCGCTGGGACTGAATTGAGCCGCGTTCAATACAGAGGCAACGCCGAAACTGCCAAATATCGTACCGCTGGTCGCATCCCAGAGGCGCCGGCTGTCGTCGCCGGCCGTGAAAATGCTGACGCCAGTTGGGCTGAAGGCAAGCGTGTGGATTAGTTCGCCGTTGCCGGATAGAATCGTCTGCTGCGCCACCGTCGGCAGATCCCAAACGATTGCGGCAAATTTGCGCTCCACATCGACATGCGTATATGCCTCATGCCCAGCGCTTGCAAGGCGATCACCATCAGGGCTGAATGCCAAGGCGGAGACCGGTCCGGCGTGGGCGTTCAAGTGTAGCCGCTCGCTGAATGTCAAAGGCGCGCCATCGTGGATCTGCCAAAGCTGCAGCAGGCCGGATTCGCTACCGACGACAAACTGATGGTGATTCGGTCGAAAGGCAAGCACGGCGATACCCTCGTCGAGTTCCAGGATTTGCGGCGCCAGCGTCGGCTGATGCAGGTCATACACCCAGACGCCATCAGAGCCAGCCGCGCCCGGCGCCACCAGAAAACGACTGTCGGATGACCAGTCGTGAGCCGGCTGGAAATTGCCGCTTATGCGCCCGAATTCAAGCAGATAGGGTATCAAGTTGGCATTGAGCGCTTCGCGGCTAGGCAAGAGAGGCGGAGTCGCTGGTCTAACCAGGTAGCCGCCCGCGCCCGATTCGGCGATGTAGCCGGTCTGCCCGTTCACCAGCGCCAGCCACCACACGTATCCGTCTACGCATTCGGGACCGCCGGTGATGCCGATGATCCATTCCGACGGGATCTGCAACAAGACTTGCGCAGCGGCAGAGGGCTGCCCGCGCATATTCAAAGGACCGTTTACGATTTCAACATCCATGCCCACATTGATGCGCGAACGCAGGTATGTTCCATCGGCGGCGCCGTCGCCACAGAGCCGATTGACATATCGCGATACGGTCTCGGCGACAGCCCCGGTCGCCGCCGGATCAATCGGACCGCAATAGACGACAAGCGCGCTATCGTTGGACACGCGATAGTCGTAGGTGATCGCATTGTGCGTCAGTTGGAATTGGTAGCCGAGGACGGCGCCGCCATCGCTGGCCGCGGTCGGGCAGCCGAGCGAGCTATCCGCGAAATTCACTTGCTCCCAGCGCCAGTTCGACAAGTTGCCGATGCCTACGCCGTATCCGAGCCGCGCGCTCAAATCGAGCAGAGCCGCGTCAATTTGCGGCGGCGCGCCCTGCCCCAGCGACAGTAGGGACATGCACGTCAACATCGAGGCGACGGCGATCCTGATCACGACAATTCTCATCGGCGATTCCCCGTTTTCCCGCCACTGCAATAGACGGAATTATAACATGGCGGGCGCCAAAGTTTCGCAAGCGCTGCAACGGCGGGTTGGTAATTTTGTCAAGACATGCGAGAGGCAATGTCAAAACTGCGACTGGTACTCGAGAAAGCGCGAAACCCAGCAAGATCAGCGCTAGCGTCAATGTCGCTGCTTGCAAGTCTAGACACAATTTGACAAAATGATGTGGCATGGCAACGCTAGCCTTTGGAAGAAAGCTGCCCCCGTGGCATCGGCGCTGGAATACGTCATACTGGGTCACAACGACGAGGGTGGGAAGACAGGCCGCAAACTGCTCTTGTTTAACGGCGCCTTGCCTTCGCTGGACCCCAGGTTTTATGCCCAACTGATCGACCTGGAGCCGATGCCGGATGCAGATGGGAAGGCCGGCGCGGCGCTAGTCCTGGTTGATCATGACGGAGGCCGAATGCTGCTGGCCGCTATTCAGCCCGCTGTGGACGGCTCGTCGGCTTATACCGAGCACTATGTGTTTATGCCGGCTGACACGCTTGCGGAATCAGCGCTGCAGTTTGAGCAATGGCTGGCAGTACTGCCGCAGAGTTCGGCGGATATTGACAGAACCCTGCCGCTGCTGCAGCCGCCCGCTACCATTACGGTTGACAGCGAAACGCGAGCGGAGAACCTCGGGCGCATCCTGGACGAATTGCCGGAGGACCGTTTTGACCATGTGTTGACCTTGCTTGGCGCTCTCGTTCATGAGCGGGGCTTGGTCATTGCCCGCTATCCGCCCGACTTTCAGCAGCGGCTTGCTCTGATCGCAGGCTTGCAAGCGTTGATGCCGGGCCGGCTTGCCGCGCGTCTGTCCTTCGCCAGTCATGCGCCTGCGAAGAGCCAGCATGGCCCGCGGCTGTCATTCGCTGATGAGGTCAAGGGCGCCGCGGGCTGGGTCTACGACTGGTCCTCGCCGAGCGTCAGCGCCGATGTCATGGTCCATCCTTATATCGAGGTGCTGCGGGAACTGTGGCGCGGGGATGTCATCGAGCTGGCGACCGCGATTCAGAGCCTGGCGCCGCTCGCCGGTTCTGGCGTCGAATCGGGCGACCTTGGGCGAGAGCTCAGCCAGATCGCGGAGCGCTATTGGATTGATTATCAGGTGCAGGCGCCGGCCGATGTAGTCACCACCGAAGCGATTGTGCGGATCCTGGATGGCGCTGCGCCGCCGAGCGATGAGATGCGCCGCCAGTACATCAGGAAGCTGCTGCACAACGCGCTCAGTGAACGAGACGCAGCCGCAGGAAAACGTGTGGCGGAAGAGCTTGAAAAGGACGCCTCGCTAGAAAGCGACTTGTCCGAGACCTTTGACATAATGCTGGAAGATCAGCCGGATGCGGTCTACGTCTTCATTCGCAATCGGCTGATGAACCTGGGCGTCGACGAAGCCTGGATTCCCCGATTGCAGGCGGCCGCGCGCAGCTCGTTGGAAGTCGCTATCGAGGAGGGCGATGTCGGCACGCTGGCCGGCTGGCTGGAACTCATCGCCCATGAGCCGCAGACCTATCAACTGCACGACATACTGCAAGAGGCCATCCTGCAAGCCAGGCAACGCGCCTATACCGACGGCGAGCTCGGCATTCACTTGATACTGATTGCGGTCCGCCGGGTACCGGAAATCGTCAATGCGCTCTACCAGGACGAGCGGTTGATCAGCGCCCTGGAATCCAAAGTGCGAAAGGCCCTGCAGGGGGCGTCGGCGGCGTCGATTGAGCAATTGATCGACGAAAAGCCGGAGTATTTCCTGCTCGCCTTGTATCACGGGATCCAAGTCTCGGACGACGTTCTGGCCACCTTGCCGACGGTCAAGCGGCTCTGGTCGCTTTATGAGTCGGACGAGCGGGTCAATCTGCCCGCCGTATTCCGCCCGCCGGCGGCAGCGCGCCTGCTGGCGACCGAAGCCAGCCATCAAATGACGGACGAGGCGCTTGACTTCCTCTTCGAAAGCATCGTCGCATGCGACGATCGCAAGCTGATCGTGGATACCGCGCATCACTTTGCCGACCGCGAACTGCTCTTCCCGCGTTTGAGCCAGGCGCTGGAAAGCGATGTGATGTCACTGGACAAGGTTCTGTCGGTCATGAGCGTGGTTGGCGGCATCAAAAGCGCGCCGCCAAATGAAGTGATCGACGCCTACTTTAGCTTGCTCGATTATTTTCAATGGGAACCGCAGACGCAGCGCCTGATGGAAGCGCTCTCCCGGCTGATGGCGAAACACCAGGAAGCGCGGGTATCCTACCGACATCTGTGGCGCCTGTTTGAAGCCTGCCGGGAATTGGAGACCGAGGGCGCGACGCGTGTTTCGATGACGCATCTGCTGTTGCAGTACGGAGAAGAGGAAGACCTCTCAATCGTTGTGGACGGCTTGGGGCGGATCTGGCGACAGATCGGTTTGAGCAAGGCGCTGCAAGGAGCGCTAAATACCTGGTGGCGGCATTACACGCATGGCTTGAGCCTCTCGCAGCTGCAACGGCTGGAGCGCGAGTTGGAGCCACAGCGCCAGCTTGAGCCGCAAAAGCACATTCTCTATTCGGTGCTGGCGATGCGGCGATGGCTGCACAGCCAAGACCCGATAGAGCTGGCCGAATCGATCAACACCACCTACACCATCCTGGAACATATCACCGAAGCCTTTGACGCCGAGCATATCCATGAGATAGACTCACATACGATCCGGCGCGAGTTGGATGAAGTCGGTCGCGGGCTTTCATCGGAGCAGCGCCACATTCTGGCGAACAACCTGCGCAACCTCGCTCACCGGATCACGAAGATGGCGGACAGGCGCAGCAAACCGTCGCTCATTCGCAGCGATGACAGCATTGAGCGCCAATTGCAGCATGGCGAAGCGAACCCGCAGGGCTCAATCGACATGATGAAATGGATCGCCGGTTATCTGGACGGCGCCCACCCGCACAGCGAAGATTGACCGCGTAGGTCTAGGTTGGATAGAATCTGACGGTAGGAGGAAACCTCATGCCGACACTAGACTTCAAGGGCAAGAACCACATCTACGCCCATCACCTCACAGTACCCTATCGCCCTTTGCAGTTGGACGAGTCGCGCTCGATACTACCCGCCTCAAACAATGGCGACGTCCCATTGACAGACCAGAATCTCATCATTCACGGCGACAATCTGCATGCGTTGAAAGCCTTGCTGCCGCACTACGCCGGGCGCGTGAAGTGCATTTACATCGACCCTCCCTACAATACGGGCAACGAAGGCTGGGTCTACAACGACAATGTAAACAGCCCCATGATGCAGGAATGGTTAGAGAAGCAAAGTCCTGTCGATGGTGAAGATCTGGAACGGCATGAAAAGTGGCTCTGCATGATGTGGCCCCGCTTGCATTTGCTGCGGGAGTTACTGCGTGATGACGGAGTAATTTTCGTATCTATTGATGATAACGAAGTTCACAATTTACGAATGCTAATGACTGAAGTATTCGGTGAGGAGAACTTTGTAACGCAGTTTGTATGGCAGTCAAGAGAATCCGTACAAAACGACACCGATATAAGCGTAAGTCACGAATATATAATGGCTTTCGCGCGAATTCGACGAAAAAGTGATAGACGACTAAAGGAGAGTAATGCAGATAAATGGTATGGAATTGATGAATTTGCATTCTATCCATTGCCCGCCAGTGAGTCTCGCTATTCAAACGACGATAATGACCCGAGGGGGCCTTGGAAACTCGATCCTTTCGATGCCCCAAACATTAGGGAGAACTTAACCTATGAGATCGTAAATGAATTGACAGGGCAGGTTCATTTGCCACCACCTGGCCGACACTGGCGTACCGAATATGATAGATACAGACAACTAGATTCCGACGGCAGAATTGTTTTTGGAAAGTCTGGTAATGCGAGACCATCCTTGAAAGTCTTTTACGAGGAAAAGAGAGACTTTGGGGAAACGTCTATCACTTGGCTAATCGGCAGCAAGCATGGAACTGCTACAAGCGCAACCAAGACGCTTCAAGATCTGTTTGGCGGAGAATCACCTTTCGATACTGTAAAGCCAGTCGAGCTAATTGGACATCTGATAAACCTCTCAACGCGTGATGATGATTTAGTGCTTGATTCCTTCGCTGGCTCCGGCACCACAGCCCAGGCCGTGCTCGCGCTCAACAAAGAAGACGGCGGAAATCGACGCTTCATCCTTGTCGAATGCGAGGACTATGCAGACAGTATCACCGCCGAGCGCGTCCGTCGCGTGATACGTGGTGTACCCGGCTCGAAAGACCAGCAACTTAGGAATGGACTTGGCGGCTCTTTCGCTTATTGCACGCTCGGCGAAGCTATCGATGTGGACAGCCTTTTGGAGGGCGGCACGCTGCCATCATATTCGGATCTCGCCAGCTACCTGCTGCATACCGCGACTGGGATTTCGGCTTCGTCGACTGTCTTGAACGCGAGCGATGCTGACGGTCATTTCTACGCCAGCGATACTCAAGACTATTATCTCATTTATGAACCAAGACTGGAATTCCTTCGCAGTAGCGACGCCGCACTAAATCTTGAACGAGCGGAGCGCATCCGCGACAAGGGGCGTTCGGCAGTAGTTTTCGCCGCAGCGGATTTCATCGGGCAGCGCCAGCTTAGCCAATGGGATATCACCTTCTGCCAACTGCCTTACGAATTGGGCTTTGGGGGCTGAATTGTGGAACTCAAGGATTATCAAGTCAAGGCGCTGGAAACATTCGAAGATTATTTCGAGGCTTTGACGCGCAACGAGCGAGAAGGCCAAGAGCAAGCTGAGCGATATCAAGACGCGGGCTTGCCCATGCCCGCCGACACGCTCGATTTCCCTCGTCGCACTTGGAAAGAATTGGGTGAGGTCGGGAAGGTCGCTGACAGAAGATATGCGGCACGGAACGATGGCATGGGACGTCAGATTCCCCATGTATGTTTCAAAGTGCCAACGGGTGGCGGAAAGACTTTGCTGGCGGCCGAGGCATTGGGTAGGATTCGGCGTCCAACAGGACTTGTCTTGTGGATCGTGCCAACGCGCGCAATCTATGCGCAGACGAAGGACGCGCTCTGGAATCGAGAACATCCATATCGTCAACGACTGGAACGAGCCAGCGGCGGGCGTGTCAAGATGCTGGAAAAAGACAACCGTTTTCAGCCAGCCGACATAGCCAATTTTCTTTGCGTCATGCTCCTTATGTTTCCCGCCGCCAATCGTCAAAGAGGCAAAGAGTTTCTGAGGTTTTTCCGCGATTCGGGACGCTATCACTCGTTTTTCCCCGATAGTGACACCGCGCTTTATGATGCTCGCTTGCTGCGCCAATACCCGGATCTTGACGCGGAAGACGGTCCCGTAAAACAGAGTTTGTTCAATGTCATCAAAGTCCAGCAACCGGTCGTCATTCTGGATGAGGCGCACAAGTCTTACGGTAAAAAATTAGAGGGCGCAAAGCAATTTGCCGAATCCATCAATCGTCTGAATCCAAGTCTAGTGCTTGAATTTTCCGCCACGCCCAACCCGAACATCAGCAATTTGTTAGTGGATATCACAGGAATCGAACTCAAAGCCGAAGAAATGATCAAGATGCCGGTGCAGGTTTTCAACCCGGACAAAGCCAACTGGCAAGAGACCTTGTCCTCCGCCGTTGAAAAACTTAGCGAAATCGACAATGCGGCGCTGTCTCTGCAACAACAGCAGGATCGCTATATTCGTCCTATCGCTGTGGTTCGCGTAGAACGGACGGGGCGCGACCAGCGAGACGGCTTTCGCGTTCATGCGGAAGATGTCCGCGAATACCTGATTCAAAACCTGAGTGTCTCCCCCAATGCTATTCGTGTCAAATCCGCCGATAACGATGAATTGGGACGCGAGGACTTATTATTGGAAACCAGCGAGGTTCGCTGGATCATCACTAAAGCGGCGCTGATGGAAGGCTGGGACTGCCCCTTCGCCTATCTGCTTGTCCTGCTTGACAACACGCGCTCGCAAAATGCCCTCACGCAACTTGTGGGCAGAATCTTGCGCCAGCCCCAGGCTCGACTCACGGGGGTCGAGGCTTTAGACCGCTGTTACGTATACTGCTGGAATCTTGATGTGCTTAAAGCGGTGGATCAAGTGAGACAAGGCTTGCAAGACGAAGGGCTTACCGGCTTGATGGATCAAGTCCTTAGCATGGACGGCGACGACCCGACTAGGAGCAGCATCAGCATTCCCAGGCGGGAGGCATTTCGCGACATTGACATCAAGATTCCGAAAGTACTGCACCGGTATCGCGACGGCTGGCGTAAATTGGATCATCTTCAAGATATTCTGGCGGAAGTCGATTGGGATGAAGTTCGCCTGCCGCCAATCCAGAATTATACGCACGATCCGCCTCGTATGCATCAAGCTGAAGTTGATGTCGACTACACGCATCCCGTAGTCGTTCATTCTGAGGAACTGGAAATCGACAGGACACCGCGTATATCCTGGTTTACACGGCGACTTTCCGATATCGTACCTAATCCGTGGATAGCCGCCAAATTCGTTCTAGAATTATTTGACAAACTTAAAGCCAGTGGACGAACGGATGAGGACATATTCGATAGTCGCGCTGGATATGCCCAGCAGTTGAGAGAGCACTTGAGCAAAGAGTGTAATCGACTTTGCAAAGCGATCTACGAAAGGAAACTTCAGGAAGGAATTATCCGCTTTGACTTGTACACCGAGCCAAGTCATAGATTACCTGACGAAATCCCCTTGATGATTGGAGACAGAGACCACACCTTGGAGCGCGGCGGTACACCGGTGCAGCTGAGTCTCTTTGACAAAGTCTTTGAAAAGCAATTCGATTCTGATTTGGAAATGGATTTCGCATTTCATTTGGATAAGGAACTCAAAGAGCAAAACGAAGAACCGCCTGCCAATCAGTCGCGCAAATGGTGGCATAGAGTTCAGCGGGAATACTATGTGCTTGGGTGGCGGCGAGATCGAATTTACCCTGATTTCGTGGCCTTCGGTGATATTAGACTCAATATATTTGAGACAAAAGGCGACCATCTGCGAGGAAATCCGGATACCGAATATAAGACCCAAGTATTTCAGCTATTGGAGCAGCATTTCAATCAGCAAGACAGACCAGTTCGCGTCGAAGAGCATAAGCAACGTAAAGGGAAATTCGCAATAGTGTACGAGTCCGAGTTTCCCACGATAATTGCCTAATCTCCACACCCTCAGAGCGAAGAATAAACTGTTAACTTGGTATTATCAAAACGCTTGTTTTCAAAGTAAAATCGAATCATTCACCAGCCGGCGCTAAGGAGAATCGCGCGCGCATGGAAAAGCTGTTTACCTATGGCACGCTGCGCAATCCGGCGACGCAGCAGAAGCTGCTGGGTCGTACCTTGGGCGGCGGCTTGCCGGATACCTTGCGCGGCTATCGGCTGGCGAAGCTCACCGGCATCCATGAAGTGTATTCGATTCTGCAGCCGCATCCGGGTTCCACGGTCGAGGGCATGCTCTTTGAAGTCAGCGCCGATGAATTGGAGCGCCTGGACGCCTACGAGGGCGACGCCTACCAGCGGGTGAGCGTCCGCCTGGTGAGCAAGACCCGCGCCTGGGCTTATACGGAAAATCCCAAATCAAGCTTTCGCATTCATATCGAGCCGCCAGACAGTCCATGACATCCGGCGCGTTTCCGATAGACGGGGACACCCGCCGAAACGCAAACTGTAGGGGCGAGCTATTGGGTCACCCGCCAAAGCAAGAAACTATCGGCGTCGACCGCACTCAAATTGATAGGATACTTCTTGGCGCAAGCGAGCGAAGAGACCATTCATGACGGAAATCGGCATTGGCGTCATTGGCATGGGCTGGATGGGGCAGGTTCACGCCCGTTCTTACAACCTGGCTCAGCAGCGCTTCCCCGAAAGCGGCTTGTCGGCGCGTCTCGTCATCTGCTCCGACAATGTCGCCCAGCGAGCCGAGACCGCCCGCGATATGCTGGGTTTCGAGTTCGCCACCACGCGCTGGCAGGATGTCATCGAAGATCCCGCTGTACAGATCGTGAGCATCGCCACGCCGAATCATCTGCATGTTGAGATCGCCGAGGCGGCGGCTGCTGCCGGCAAGCATATCTTCTGCGAGAAGCCAGTCGGACGAACGCCGCAAGAGACCGCTCAAATCGAATCTATCGCGCGCAAAGCCGGCGTCCTCAGCTTCGTCGGCTTCAATTATCGCTGGGCGCCGCTGGTCATCCAAGCCAAGACGCTGATCGATGAAGGCACGCTGGGCGAACTGACGCAGTATCGCGGGCGCTTCTTCAGCATGTACGGCAGCGATCCGCTAGGTTTGCTCTCCTGGCGCTTCGACCGCGAGATCGCTGGCTACGGCGTGCTGGGCGATATCATGGCGCATGTGACCGATATGGCGCTCTACCTCGCTGGCGGCGTCAAAAGAGTGGTCAGCAACGCGCACACCTTCATCGCCGAGCGGCCCAAGCCGATCCCGGGCAAGGGCACGCATTATTCCCGCGGCGCGCCGAAAGACCCCAAGGGACCGGTGACCAACGAAGATTATGTGGGCGCGCTGCTGGAATTCGAAAACGGCGCGCGCGGCTCGGTCGAGGCCTCGCGCTCGATTCTTGGTCCCAAGAATCAGATGGCTTTTGAGCTCAATGGAACCAAGGGCGCGATCAGCTGGGATTTCGAGCGGATGAACGAATTGCAGCTCTACCTTCCCGATGCCGATGGCGGGCATGATGGCTACACGCGGCTGGTCGGCGGCGATCAGTATCCCTACCACGGCAACTTCAACCCGGGCGAAGGCAGCGGCTTGGGCTACGAAGATATGAAAGTGATCGAAGCCTTTAACTTCCTCAAAGCGGTCGCGGAAGGGAAGCAGCGCGCGCCCGGTCTGGCGGATGCGCTTGCCGTGGCGCAGGTTCACGCGGCGATGATCCGCTCCTGGGAGAGCGGCGCCTGGGAAGATGTTCGATGCCTGCGAATCAATTGATGCGCTCATGTTACCAATCGTTGTAGGGGCGCCCACTTTCTAAACACAATGCCATTTAACTGTCGCAGGAATTCCTTACATCTACCATGCGCGTGAGCGACTAACCCGATGACAGAACTCGCCCTGCGCGGCGCCACTTACACTCTGGTCGCCGATCCCTTTCTTAACGCGGCCTCGGACTGCGTCGTCTATGAGCCAGACGGCTGCATCCTGATACGCGACGGCATCATCCGCGAAATCGGCGCCTTTACCGACCTGCGCCACAAGCTGCGGGACGATTTCGAGTTGCGCCATTATCCCGATGCGATTCTGATGCCGGGATTCGTCGACGCCCACATCCATTATCCCCAGGTCGAGATCATCGGCTCGTATGGCGCGCAGCTATTAGAATGGCTGAACAAATACACCTTCCCGGCGGAAGCGCGCTTCGTCGACCTCGAGCACGCCAGGCGCATCGCCGACTACTTCATCAGCGAGCTGCATCGGAATGGCAGCACATCGGCATCGGTTTTCTGCACCTCGGCGCCAGGTTCGGTTGACGCCATATTCGAGGCGGCGCAGCGTTTCAATATGCTGCTGCTGGCGGGAAAGATGATGATGGACAGCCATGCGCCAGCCACCCTGGTTGATAGCGCTCAATCCAGTTATGACGATTCCAAGGCTTTGATTGAGCGCTGGCACAAACGAGGGCGCTGCCTCTATACCGTAACGCCGCGCTTTGCCCTGACCAGCAGCCCGCGCCAGCTCGAACTGGCCGGCGCCTTGATGAGCGAACACAACGATGTGCGCTTGCAATCGCATATTTCGGAGAACCGAGCCGAGGTCGCGCGCGCCGCCGAGCTTTATCCGGAGCGCCTGCACTATACCGATATCTATGAGCACTACGGCTTGCTGGACGAGCGCGCGATTTACGGACATGGCATCCACCTGTCGGAGGACGAGCTGCGGCGCTTCTACGAAACCGGCGCCAGGATCGCCCACTGCCCCACTTCGAATTTCTTCATCGGCAGCGGCTTATTCGATATCGCGAGGACGAAAGACCCGGCACGGCCCGTCACCGTTGGGCTGGGCACCGATGTCGGCGGCGGCACCAGCTTCTCCATGCTGCAGACGATGAGCGAAGCCTACAAGATGGCGCAGTTGCGCGGCATCTCGCTGACGGCGACGCAGTGCTGGTATCTGGCGACGCTGGGCAGCGCCGAAGCCTTGGGCTTGGCGGAGGAAGTCGGCAGTCTTCAACGGGGCCGCGCCGCAGATATCATCGTATTGGATCCCCGAGCGACGCCTTTGCTGCGGCTGCGCGCTGATGTCGCCGAGTCGCTGGACGAGCTGCTATTCGCGCTGATGATCTGCGCTGACGACCGGGCGATCGCGGCGACCTATGTGGCGGGCGAGCGAGTCTATGAGCGCGACCCTTCGACCTAGCTGGCCCCGCCCACTTCAATTGTTCCCAACTCAACATAGTTGTTTTCGCCGGCCGGCAGGCGCGCAGCCGGGTCATTGATGTCGTAGAGACCGGCGATCAAGCGGTATTCACCCGCCGGCAAATCCGCCGGAATCAGCAGGCCGTGGTTATCGACTATTGAATCGCCGGGCTGCCAGGTCGTTGTCTTTGATGAGCCGCCGACCGGTTCACTATCGCGCTGGGCGACCAGAGCGCCGTCGCTATTCAGAAGCTGGAGGAAGACTTTGTAGCGCCCGCCCGGCGCTGCAAGCGCGCTCCAGCGCAGTTCCACTGGCAGGACATCGCCCGGCGCCAATTTTGCTGCGCCGAGCGCGACGGCATGGAGCGTAATCTCGTCAGCGAATTTGCGCGCGAGAATCGTTGGCTCGTCTATCTCCGCTGGACTGACGTACAAGACATGGCGCAGGTCATCAACCCAGCGATCGTCCACTTCAAACGCGTCGCGGTTGAGCGTCGTCTCCACGACCAGATTGGGGTCCTGCTGCTCGGCGCCATAGAAGATGACCTGAAGTCGATCGTGCGCGGCGATGATATCCAAGACCTCTTTTCGGGTCGCTTCGTCATCGCCCCTCGGCAAGGGATAGACGGGCGCGTCCGCTTGGTAATAGTAGCGTAGCAGTTCTTGTAAGCCGGGAGCGCTGACGATGACGGCGTCGCCCGGACGCAGATCGTTTTCAATTTGTCTTGCCAGTCCACGCATGTCATCGCGCTGGAAAGCCGGATCGTTATAGAGCGCGTCCAGCCCGCGAACAAGCGCCAGGAGATAAACAGCCAGAGCCAGGGCGGACGCCAGTTTGGGCAGGGCGTGGAGATAAGAGGGACCCCGGCCGAAAGGCAATTGCCACAAGAACCAAACGCCGCCGCCCAGCCACAAGGCGAAAGCCAGCTGCGCCGGCAGCAAGAAGCGCAGAAAACCCTGGCCCAAGCCGACGAAGAGAAAAACGGCGATTGAGATCAGCACCCAGACGACTGGCAGCAGAGCTATCCAGCGCTCTCGCTGACGATAAGCCGATGGGAGCAGCCCCAGCAGCAGCAAGGCAAAGGCGACCAGCCACAGGTGGCTTGCGCTCAAATCAAAAGCGCTGCCGAAGGCGAGGTGCTTAAATATTTCGTTCAGCATCCGATCGATGGGCAGGTGCTGCAATCGATGCGACCTGACCCCCAATTGCGCGATGGCCACCGGCAGCCAGGGCAAAAACAATATCAGCGTCAAAACATGCGCCAGCGGGACTTTGAGCCAATGCCGCCAAGGCCTCGCCGGCCTGCGACGCGCCCTCCGCCAGCCAACAAATGCGGCGCAAAACCCGAGCGTCACCAGCGCCGCCTGCGTCAGAATCACGAAGCTGTGCGCGAAATGGGTGTAGAGGCCAAACGCATTGACGAGCCCCAGCCCAATGGCTTGGCTCCAGCCATTTTTCCCGCTGGCCTCGGCACCTCGTTCGCGCACAATTCTGAGGAAAAGCCACATGCTGGACGCGGCGATTGCCGTCAGAATGGCGTACATGCGCGCTTCCTGCGCGTAGTAGATGCTGAAGCTGTTGAAGGCGACCAGCGCCGCCGCCGCCAACCCGGCGACCGGATGAAAAAGGCGCGCGCCCAGTCCATAGGCGAAGGCGACGCTGATGACGCTGAACAACGCCGACAACATCCGCAGGGCGAACTCCGATGAGCCGGTTACGTTCCGCCACCAGCCCAGCAGCGTGAAGTAGGCGGGCACGTGCACATTGGTCTGCAAGTGGGATACCAACTCGGGCAGCGACCGGGTGGAATGAGCGTAGGCGACGCCTTCGTCATACCAAAGTGATTGCGCCCCGAGGTGGTGGAAGCGCGCCGCCGTCGCCAGCAAAAGGATGATGATAACTAGCGAAATCAATAGCGGGCGTCGCTCATTCCCGCGTCCCGGCGCTCGCCCCGCCTGCGCCTCGTCGGTCATCGCGCGCGCTCTCGCAGCGCCAGAACCACCGTGCCCAGCGCGACCGTCATCAACGCGCCGGCCAAAACGAGCCAGGAGAGCAGTCGGCTCAAGCTACGGTCATAAACGGCAATCTCATCAACGATGATCGGTCCGGCGCCAAATGAGATGCGCCGCGTTTGCGCTAGCGCGGGCGACAGCGACAGCCGCGTTACGCGCCAGGCAAGGTCTTCCGCCTCAACCGGACGCCAGCGAATCTCCAGCGCCGTGCCCCGCGCGCTGAATTGCAGCCCCGAATCGAATCGCCTTGCGCGGCCGAAGCGCGCGCTTGCAGCGGAAATGGTCGCGCCCTCCCCTTGTATCTGCCATGTCTCGGCTTGATGCCGGCCGCGATACAGAATCGGCTCCTGCTTTTTCAAATAGTCTTGCACGCTTTGATAAACCGGCAGCGGCGTAAAGGTCGGTTTCTCCGGCTGGTAATCCGGCTCGACCATGCGGAAGTAGTAGAATGCCTGATCCGCTTCAAACGGGTCTTTCCGCGTGAAGAACCAGTACATGACATTGCCGACCCAGGGCCACTCCTGCTGGATGCGCTGGTAGAATATCGGCATATAGCGCGCCGCCTGCGCTTGCGTGACGCTGCCGTAAGCGCCGTAGAGGCTAATCTGCTCGGGCGGCAATTCGGCGTCGAGCGTGGCGTTCCAAGCCGCCTCGCTGAGCCAAATGGGCTTATGCGCATCGCCATTGCGCACCATGATGTCGCGATAATAGCTGTGGCGAGCTACATTGACCGAGGTGGCGCGCAGGCGTCGATCGGTGGGTCCGCTGCGCAAGCCGTAGCCCTGCGCCGAGAGCACATCAAAGCAGTCGCCGCCACCCTGATCATAGAGCGCTTGCAAGAAAACCAGGTCGCTCAGATCGCGCGCGCCATCCAGCGCGATGGTCGGGGCGATTGCGCCGCTGATCACCACGATATCCGGATCAACTTCCTTCAACGCCCGGTAGCTGCGGCAGAGCAAGTCGACGTAGCCGGCTGGATCAATGGCATTGTTGCCCCACTCGGGGTAGATGTTCGGCTCGTTCCAAATCTGATAGTGGCTGATGCGTCCACGATAGCGCGTCGCGACAGCCGCCGCGTAATTGACGAAGTCAGCCAGATCATCGGGGGGCGCGCGGTCGCCAGCGGCGGGATCAGCCCGCGTCCAAGCCGGCGGATTGCTCAGGCGCGCCATCAGACGCAAGCCATGAGCTTCGGTCAATTCGACGATCTGGTCGTATTTCACCCAGGTATCGATCGTGTCCGGCTGGCCGTCGCCATCGCGATCGAGCCGGGAATCGGTGAAACGCCCGCGCCCATCGACCTCGAGGTCTTCCCAGGGGAACTCCTGCCGCAGCCAGACGAAGCCGGCCTCGCGGATCATGCGCAGCATGGCTTCAATCTTCGGGCGCTCGACTTCCTGCTCCAGAAAGGTATTGATGCCGTAGGAATATGAGGCTTTGTTATCGATCGACGCCAGCGCATCGGTCTCCAGCGGATGACGGATGAGGTTGCCCGCCACTTCGACCAAGCCGCGGATTTGCCCGGCGGCGGCTTCCTCGCCGGTCTGCGTCCAGATGAATTGCCAGGCCAAGCCGCGACTGCGCAAGTCCAAAGCAAGGGCGCCCAAGACGAATACTGCAAGAATCGTGATGAGCGCCGCCCGTTTGCGCCGGGACGTGGATGAACTCGATGACGTGATCGACATGTGTCGAATTATAGTCGCGGCGCGGACGAATGGAATAGCGTCGGCGGGGCGCGTCTTTCCGCTAAGCCCCCAGTAGAACCCTGAAATCTGCCACAAGGTATAGACACAGTAAGGATATAGCAGGGTATTCTGGGTGTACCCCCCACCCCCGCTAAGTCAGACAACGGGATCGATTGGATAAGAGCGAGCCATTGAAGCCCTGAATTGTGAAATAGCGGCGTAACCCATCGCGTTGAGCATACGCCTAAACGGAGGAGTACGGGCGAGTAAATGGACGCGGGAGGCGTGTCGGCGCGAACCGTCAGTCGCTCGCGCCCCAACAGCTTGGGAATCAGCGGGCGACCCAATGGCTCGCCCCTACAGATCTGTCTTTTCGGGGGCTCGATATTTTATGTAAGCCGAGCCGTGTCGTGCAGGCGGCTGTGATGAAGTTTCTGTTCGTCCTGCTCTACACGTCGGATTTCAATTTGGAAGCGAATGCTCGGCGGCGGCCAGCGCAAACTTTGATTTGCCCGCCGTTATATGGTTTACTTGTTGCAAATGCCTTCGGTGATCGAATGCGCTTCCGAACCTGCGTCGCCGCCCTTTTTCTACTGTTGCTGCCCATAGCCATAAGCGCGCAGGGCGCCATTGAACGCGCTGACTGCATGGAAACTCCCTATGGCTATCTGGCGCAATGCGGCTATGTCACGCTGCCACAGGATTATGATGATCCGGACGCTGGAAGCGTCGCGATCTACTTCACGCTGATCCACGGCCGCAACAGCCAGAAGCGGCCCGATCCCCTCGTTTATTTGGTCGGCGGACCCGGCAGCAGCGGCACACAGTTGCTGCAAACCTCTTTCGGCAAATACCTCAAATACTTCGCCAATGAGCGCGACATCGTCGTTATTGACCAGCGCGGCACCGGGCTATCGGATCCGCCGCTGTATTGTCGCGAGGTGCTTTTGCGTTTGGGCGAAATCTTGCAGAGCCATCACGACGAACATGCCGAGCTGGTGCTCGAGATCCTGACCGACTGCCACGAGCGGCTGACGCGCAACGGCGTCCAATTCAAAACCTACCATAGCGAGAATATCGCCCGCGACATCGTCGAAGTGTTGCGCGCGCTGGGCTATGAGCAATGGAATCTGGTCGGCGTGTCCTACGGCTCGCGCCTGGCGCTGGAAATGATGCGCGATTATGCGCCAAGCATTCGCAGCGTCATTCTCGATTCGGTGTATCCGCCGCAAGCCGACATCTACCTCGACGCCTATTATCACGGCGAGCGAGCTATGCAAGCGCTGTTCGAGGCTTGCTCGGCCTCCGAACGCTGCGACGCGCGTTATCCCGATCTGGAAACCGTATTTCATCGTGTCTATGAACGCTTGAATGAGGCGCCGCTGCGGGAAAGTTATTCGCCCCCGCGCTTCGAAAGGCTGGACATCAAGATCAGCGGTTACCGGCTCTATGACTGGATCTTCAGTTGGCTCTACGAAGTCAACTCGATCCAGCGAATCCCCAAGCTGATTTACGATCTCGACCGCGGCATCGCCGGGAACGCCGTGCGCCTGGGCGTCGCTTTCGAGGCGAGCATGACCTCGCTCAGCCTGGGCATGCACTACACCGTGCAATGTCAGGAGGAGTACGATTCCACGCTCAAGCGCGACTATTACAGCATGGTAGAAGCCCATCCCCATCTCGGCGGCTACCTGCGCTACCCGGTGGAGGGCTTGTCGACCTTGTCGCGCCTTTGTGGCATGTGGCGGGCAGAAGCGCGACCCCTTAGCGTCAATGACCCGGTGCAGAGCGATGTGCCCGCCCTGCTGCTATCGGGCCACTATGACCCGATCACGCCGTCGGTCTACGCAGATATGGCGGGCGAGACCTTAAATACGGCATACCGTTTCGTCTTGCCCCACGTCGGGCACGGCGTGCTGCGCTCGGATCTCTGCGCCGTCGACATCGCGCTGGATTTCATCAACCACCCGCTGAGCGAACCCGATAGCAGCTGCATCGCCCGGACGCGCCCCATCGAATTCGATTGATCAATCCCCTCCGAGATCAAGCAGAATTTGACTTTCGCCTTGTCTTGCGTTAACTTCCGCATATTGCCTCTGCATCGTGAATGCCAGTCAGAGACACAATGCGTCCGCAGATGACGCGCGAGCGGCCTTCGTCCAAGCGACAGCAACTGGAATTGGCGAACATGAACGAGATTGAAAAATACGAATTCGACCGGCTGGGATACCTCGTCATTCCAAACTTTTTGACCGCCACCGAAGTGACTAGCCTCGCGGCCGCGCTTGACGCCGCCGAAGAAGACGCGCTCGCGCAGGTGGACCGCCCGCCGGACAAGATCAGCGCTTATGGGCTCGAATACCGTCACAACCCCGAAAAAGGCTATTATGTCAGTGGCGCCGGTGGAGAAGGCAATACGCTGCTTATCGATGAATTTTTTAACATGGATCCCGCTTTTGACGTCCTGGTTGATCATGCGCCAACCATGGCCTACATCCGGGCGATCGTCCAGGAACGGCCGACGATCAATAATTCGGAAATACGCATACGCTACCCTGGCAACCAGACCGCTGCGCATTGTGGCGGACCTGTTGGCTTGAAGCTCCGCTACTATTACAATGCAGCGGGAATCAACTGCATGATGGTGCGCATGGTCTACTTCGTGCACGATGTTGAGCCGGGCCAAGGGGAATTCTGCGTCGTGCCGGCCACCCACAAGAGCAATATGGCATCGCCATACGAAGGGGGAGACCCCGACAAAGAACCAGGCATGATCGGCTTGCCCGTCAAAGCCGGCGACGCCATCCTGTTCACCGAAAACCTGCGACACGGCGGCTTAACCAACCACTCGCGGCAGACGCGCAAGACGCTGCACGTCGGCTATGGACCCTTTTGGCTGAGATCGCAGAATCACAGCACCATGGACGAAGAGCCCTACGTCTTGCCCCGCACCTTCGCGCGCTGGAACGATGCGCAGCGTTTGCTCTTCCGCGCCCACCGCACCTTGTTGGACAACTGCGGAAATGATTGAAATCGAACGACAGGAACTCGCGGGGATCCCTTGCATCACCCTGCGTGATACGCGGGCGGCGGACGCTCCGGTTATCATCCACTATCACGGCTGGACCGGCAGCAAAGGCGCGGTTGAGACGCCCGATCAGAGCCAGGTTCTTTTGGCTTCCGCCGGCTTTCTGGTGGTGGCGCCCGACTGCTATGAACATGGCGAGCGCGCAACCGACGCCTGGTTCCGCGCTCAATTCAATGGCTGGGCTTTCATCTGCCAGGCGATGGACAAAACCCGCGCCGAAGCGACTGCGCTGTTTGAGGCGGTGATGGATTTGCCCTTCAGTTCCGCGCGCAATCCGCAGGTGACCGGCGGTTCCATGGGCGGCTTAATCGCGCAGATGGTCTTCGCCGAGAACGCCGCATTCGTCTCGCTGGTATCGGTCGTGGGCCGCTCCAGCTTTAACCAGGCTGATGAATGGTGCCGGCGGGCGCAAGCCGGTACCTGGTGCGACGACTTTTGCGCCGAATTCGCCACCCAATCGCATCCCGAGCGCTTTACTGATCGGCCTCTGCTTTTCATTGATGGCGCGCTGGACACCGATTGCCCGGCCGAGGTCAACGCGGAAACTGTGCGGCTGATAAACGAGCGGGGTGGGCACGCGGAACACTTCGTCGATCCGAACTTCGGTCATGGATTCTCGCCGCCGATGCGCGAGAAGTTCGTCGACTGGCTGCTGGCTCATGGGAAGCCGCCCCTCTACCGTTCTGAACGAACCACGTAGGGGCGAGCCATTGGGTCGCCCGACACGGAACTTAGGAGAATCCACTGATGCAGCATGACGTAGACCAGATCATCGCCCAGATCGAAGAGCGCAGCTACTGCATCATCCCGTCGGTGATCTCGCCGGAAAAAGCCGACCAGGCGCGTGAAATCCTTGAAAGTCTGCTGGAGGCAGAGGCGACCGACGCATCGCGCGCAGCCAAAACACAACGCGTCGGCGGCATTGCGGTCAAGCACCCGATCTTCCTCGAATTGATGGCGCATCCCCTGATTGTCGCGATCTGGAAAAAGTACCTGGACGAAGATGTCATCTGCTCGACCTGGACCGCGAACACCAGTTTCCCAGGCTTCGGCACATACAAATGGCATCCGGATTTCCCCTTCCAGTGGCTGAATTACCCTTGGCCCACGAGCCCAGTCAGCGGCCAGACGATTTGGCTGCTCGATGACTTCTCCGCGGAGAACGGCGGGACCGGCATTATGCCCGGCAGTCATCGCAAAGGGCATCGTCCGCCGGCGGAAATGGTCGACCAATGGCATCCCGATGGCGAGATCCTGACGGGAGTGCGCGGCAGCGTCATGGTGTATCACGGGGCTACCTGGCACACCGCCCGCCCCAATAACAGCGAGGCGCCGCGCAGCGCCTTGTTGGGCATGTATACCCGTCCCTGTTATACTACGCAGGAAGACATGCTGGCGCAGTTGCGATTCATCGCCAACCCGTCCGAAATCGTTCAGCAGTTGATGGGCGCAAAGCGCCGTCAGCCGGTCATCATTGCCAATCGCTAGCGCGCCAGCAAAGGAACGGGAAGTCGAATCGATTGAACCATCCGGGTTGAGAGGAGGAGGTATCGACTGATCGCAAAGAAGATTGGAAATCGACCGTTGAAAAACACAATTTGAGGGAGAACCTAATGATTCATGCAAAACGCGGTATGGCAGTCTTCGTTCTTGCGCTTCTGCTGCTATCCGTATTCAGCCTCGCCCTTGCACAAGATGAGGAACTCGTCTTCGGCGATTTGCCGCGCAGCGAAACCTTCATCGTCGCCTCTCAAGCGCCGCACAACGATGTCTGGGACAGCTTCAATTACTATCAAGCGCCGACCTATAACAACGCCACCGGCTACGCCAACGTGATCGTTGAGCCATCCTTCATCACCAGCCATGATTTCCACGCCTGGCTGGCGCAATCCTGGGAATACAATGAAGACGGCACGGAAATGACCCTGGTCATCACCGAGGGCGCCAATTGGAACGATGGCACGCCCTTGACGATGGACGACTGGCTCTTCACCCTGCAATACAATCAGGAAAACGCCGATAAAGGCATTAACTGGTCGTCATTCTTGAGGGACGTGACCTGGAGCGCCGAGGGCGCCGAGATTGTTTTCTCCCTGCCGGAGCCAAACTGGCGCTTCCATTACAACTTCACCGGCATCGGCACATTCACCCCCGTGCCCAAGCATGTTTGGGAAGGGCAGGACCCAACCACTTTCAAGAACCCGGACGCCATCCATTCCGGCCCTTACCGTCTGGTCAGCAGCAACGCCGACACGCGCACGACGATATGGGAGCGGCGCGATGACTATTGGGATCCCGATCGTATGCCGGCGCCGAAGTATATGGTCTGGCTCAAGCGGCCGGAAGCGGATGTGGCGGTCTTCGAATGGGAAGAGGGCAACTTCGATCTGGGGCGGATGCCTAACAGCGTGATGATACGGATGATGAGCGCGAATCCGCATATCAAGCCGCTGGTGCATCAGGATCCCTGCCCGCGCGGCCTGATATTCAATACCACGATTCCGCCGCTGGACGACAATCTGTTCCGGCGCGCGCTGGGTCTGCTTTTGAATCGGCAAGCGGTGGCCAATCTCGCCAACGTGCCCGGCTACGTGACGCCGGTGCTTTGGCCCAATCTCGGCAGTCCCGACGAGAACTATTACGACGCGGCGGCGGCTGAGGAATACCAGGTGACGACCTTTGATCCGGAAGCGGCGGCGGCGCTGCTGGATGAAGCCGGCTATCCGCTGGTTGACGGCGCGCGCGTGGATAAGGACGGGGAGCCGATTTCGCTCGATGCCTTGTACATCGATATCGGCAACCCGGGCTGGACCGTTTGGGCCTGGCTGCTTTCCGAGCAAGCGCAGTTGGTCGGTATCGAGATCAACCCGCGCCTGCTCGATATTCCGACCTTCTTGACACAGGGACCCAACGGCGAGTTCGACATAATCTTCCGCTGGTTCTGCGGCAATTTGCCCGGCGACCCCATCGCCCTGTTTGAAGGTTTGCACTCCGATTACGCGCTGCCCATCGGCGAACGCACGGGCGGCGTCCCGGGCCGCTACAGCAATCCCGACATGGACGCGATCATCGAGCAGCTGAGAACCCACAACCCGGCCTCGGAGGAAGCGCAAGCGCTCTTCCGCCAGGCTTATCGACTTTGGGCGGAGGAAGCGCCTTACGTGACCCTTTACGGCGAGAATGAAGGCGTCGTCTTCAACACCGAATACTGGACGGGCCTGGAAGTGGGCCAGGCCTGGGTGCACTGGACGCCGGCCGCGCGGCAGATCATCGACTTCCTTGAACCTGCGGGTGGCATGTAAGCCAAGGCATGCGCGCCATTCTCCCAATTTACGCGCATTTTAAGGGCGATCCATCGGGTCGCCCGCCTGCGCCACAATTGCGTTTTCGCATGAGCAACGCGCTTAGTCCGTGACATCAAAATGACAGCGGATTCACCCTCTCGCGCAGCCGAATCAAGCGAAGACCAGCAGCGGGCCGGACGGCGCGAGGTTCTGCGTTATGCTTTGCGCCGCTTCGGCGTCTATCTCTTCACGCTCTGGGCGGCGATCACCGTCGCCTTCTTCATTTTTCGCCTGGTGCCGGGCGACCCGATGAATATTCTGCTTGGCAATTTGACGCGCGCCGAGGGACGCCAGCGCGACGCGGCCGCCGAAGAAGCCATCATCGCCCGTTACCGTCACATATTTGGCATGGACGAACCGCTTCCGCTGCAATACGTCAACTATCTGCGAAAAGCGGTCCTGGGCGGGCTGGATCTGGGTCCCTCTTTCGTCGAATATCCGGCGCAGACCAAGGACCTGGTCTTCCGGCGCATGCCCTGGACGCTGGGCATTTTCACCACGTCGGTGCTGCTGGCGTGGCTCGTCGGCACTGGCTTGGGCGCGCTCATCGGCTGGCTCCAGCGCAGCCGCCTGTCGAAGCTGGCGGTGGTGCTTTCGACGCTGCTGCAGATCACGCCGGTTTATCTGGTCGCCCTCGGGCTGATCATCTACGTCGGCTACACCTGGCGCCTGCTGCCGGCCGGCGGTCCCTATGCCCGGCACTTGCAGCCGGAATGGAGCTGGGAGTTCATCAGCAGCCTGTTGACGCACGCCATCTTGCCCATGCTCTCAAACATGATCGTCATCGGCGCCGGCTTCACCCTGGGCATGCGCGCGCTGATGATCAGCGTATTGGGCGAGGATTATCTAACCTTCGCCCGCGCCAAGGGTTTATCGCCCTATACCGTGCTCAAGGATTACGCCTTCCGCAACGCGCTGATTCCGCAGGTGACGGCGCTAGCCATCATTGTCGGCGCGACGCTGAACGGCACCTTCATCATTGAAGTGCTCTTTCAATTGCCCGGCCTGGGCACGCTCTTCGTCCAGGCCATGGGCTTGCGCGATTTCAACACGATGCAGGCGGTTGTTCTTTTCTCCATCTTCGCCGTCCTGACGCTGACGCTGATCGTCGACCTGGCGCTTCCCCTGCTGGATCCGCGCATAAGGAGGACAGCATGAGGAATGCCAGCATTATTATCGGTCTCATCATGCTGGCGTTTATGGTTCTGGTCGCTCTGGCCGGTCCGACCTTTGTCAGCCAACTGCTTTTCCCCGGCGAACGGCCCGGTATGCGCGGCAGCTACCGCCCTTACCAGCTCGATTCGGCACAACATCCCATCGGCACCGACGGCGACGGCCGCGACGGGCTGATGGTATTCATCACCAGCATTGGACCGTCGCTGCAGATCGGCTTGATCGCCGGCGCGACTTCCACCAGCCTGGGCGTTGTGATTGGCTTTCTGGCCGGTTACGCCCGCGGGCGGCTGGATACGCTCGCGCGCATCCTGATTGACATGGTGCTGGTGATTCCGACGCTGCCGCTGCTGCTGATGCTGGCGGCTTATATCGATCGCTGGGACCTGTACAAGCTGTCGCTGATACTCGGGATTTTCGGCTGGTCATTCGTGGCGCGGGTCATTCGGCCGCAGGTGCAGAGCCTGCGCGAACGCAGCTATGTCGATCTGGCGGTGCTCTCGGGCGAGAATTCCCTGGAGATCATCTTCCTGGAGCTGCTGCCGCCCTTGCTGCCTTATATTGGTTATGTCTTTTCGCTCAGCATCGTCGGCTCCATGCTGGCTGAAGCCGGCTTGCAGATTATCGGCTTGGGCGCGGGGGGCTTGCCGACGCTCGGCTTCATGATCGCCAAGGGCTTCCGCGAAAGCGTCATCGCGATTGGCTTGCTGGGCCAGATGCTGCTGCCGGCCGGCGCATTGATCTACGTTTTTCTCGCGCTGAATCTGATCAATACCGGTCTGGACGAAGTCTTCAATCCGCGCTTGAAGAAGACAATCGAGGGCGGCGAATAATGCCCGCCCTCTTGGAGATCCGCGGGCTGTCGGCCGGTTTGCAGGGTCGCCGTTCCGTCACCCAGGTGGTCAGCGAGGTTGATCTCGATGTGGAGGCGGGCGAGATTCTCGGCGTCGTTGGCGAGTCCGGCTGCGGCAAAAGCACGCTCGCCACCGCGATCATGCGATTGCTGGCGCCGCCGCAAATTTTGCAAGCCGGCTCCATCAACTTGCGGCTCAAAGACGGCAAGTCCGTTGATCTGCTGGCGCTCTCCGAGCATGAATTGCGCCAATTGCGTTGGCGACACTTTTCTTACATCCCGCAAGGTTCTATGAATTCCTTGAATCCAGTACTGCGGGTCGGGCGCCAGATGACGGACACGCTGATACAGCATGGTCTCTCGAGCGAAGAGGCGCTCGCCCGTTCGATAGAAGCCCTCGCTTTGGTCAATTTGGAGCCCAAACTGTTGGAGAGCTATCCGCATGAGTTGAGCGGCGGCATGCGCCAGCGGGTCATTATTGCGGCGGCGGTGAGCTTGCAACCAGCCTTAATCGTCGCCGATGAATTGACGACTGCGCTGGATGTGGTCACGCAGCGGCAGATCCTGCAGGAATTGGCCGGCATCCGCGATGAGCTGGGGGCGACGATCCTTCTCATCACGCACGATATGGGCGTGATCGCGCAGATCGCCGATCGCGTCGCCGTCATGTACGCGGGCAAAATCGCCGAGCTGGGCACGGTGAACGACATTTTCGAGGCGCCGCTCCATCCCTACTCGCAAGGCTTGATCGGCTCCATCCCGCGCGAGAGCGGTCAACGGGTCGACGGCTTGCCCGGCGAAGCGCCCAGCCCCTGGAATTACCCGGCCGGCTGCCGCTTTCATCCGCGCTGCCCCAAGGTCTTCGAGCCATGCGGCGAGCAAGCTCCCCTTTTGCATGCTCAAGAGCACGAACGCTGGGCGTCTTGCCACTTGTACGATGCCGAGGTCGCCGCCGATGTCTGATCTCCTGGTGGTGGAGAACCTGCGCCAAGTATTCGGCGGGCGCAACCAGACCTTTGCCGTAGACGATGTTTCCTTTCGCATACCGGCGGAGCCGACGATCGTCAGCCTGGTTGGTGAGAGCGGCAGCGGCAAGTCGACGATCGCCCGCATCATATTGGGCTTGCTAAAGCCGACGGCCGGGCGCGTTCTCTATGACGGCGCCGATATCTTCAGCCCCGGTCGCCAGTGGAATCGCAAATTTCGCAGCGAGGTGCAGGCGGTATTTCAGGATCCCTACAGCGTCTATAACCCGGTGTATCGAGCGGAGCGCGTGCTGAAGCTGGTCATCCGCAAGTTCCGGCTGGCCAAGACCAAGGCGGAAGCGCAAGCGCGAATGGAGGAGGCGCTGCGGGCGGTTGACCTGCGTCCGGAAGAAGTGTTGGACCGCCACCCCCATCAGTTGAGCGGCGGCCAGCGGCAGCGTCTCATGCTGGCTCGGGTGTACTTGATGCGCCCGCGCTTCATTGTCGCTGACGAGCCAGTATCGATGATCGACGCCGGCATGCGCGCTTCGTTCCTGAATATCTTGCTGGATTTCCGCGACCGGCACGGGATTTCCACCTTGTTCATCACCCATGATCTGTCGACGGCGATGTATCTGGGCGGGGAGATTATTGTGCTTTACCAGGGGCGCATCATGGAACAGGGCGAGACGCAAGCGGTGATGAATACGCCGATGCATCCCTACGCCCAACTGCTCATCAGCTCGATTCCAAGGCCGGACCCGCGCCAACGCTGGGCGGAGGATCTGTCCTCCGCGCCCCCAGCCGAGATCGGAGAAATCGGGGAGATTGGGCAGACCGGGTCGCCCGGGGCCAGCCTTCGCGATCGCTGTCTCTTCGCGGACCGCTGCCCGCAAGTCATGGACCGTTGCTGGCGCGCGCGCCCCGCTTTGCAGGCGCCAGCCGACTATGACCGGTCGGCAGCCGGGCGCGAGGTCGCCTGTTATCTTTATGATTGATTGGGCAATTGAACGAATTGCTTAGTTGGCGTTTCGCCAAAACAAATTAGATTATTGACGGCAATGAGAATGCGCAATCGCCCTATTCCAACCCATCTCCCAGCCCCCCAAGGCATTGGAGAGGGGAGTCTAGTTGCCCAATGTCATTCCTTAGCAGAAATCGAAAGTCTCCCCTATTACAATGGGTAGCGTAGACTCAGACTTGCTGGGGAGATTTAGAGGGGCGTTGATTTCGCGCTGAACTACTTGTGATTTACTCGGAAATACACAGAAGCCAAGGAACAACCCGATGGCTAACCAGCATTCTCCCCACACGATCACACTAAGCGGCTCGGACTGGGTCATCCGCGAAGACGCCGACGGCAGTGGCGAAGCGCTGGCACTGGGCGCGGCCGATCTGGCGAACCCTGGCTGGATCCCAGCCACCGTGCCCGGCAATATTCAGGCGGACCTGGAAGCGGCGCATGAACTGAAACCGCTGTGGTACGGCGCTGGAGACCCGCGGTTGGCGGAGGCAGCACAGAAAGACTGGTGGTATCGGCGAGATTTCCACGTGCCGCGCGAATTCGCGGATAAGCGACTCAGGCTCGTTTTCGACGGCGTCGATTACGCCTGCGATGTCTGGTTGAACGGTCAGCATCTGGGCGCGCATGCCGGCATGTTCCGGCGCTTCGGCTATGATGTCGCCGGTATCATCAAGCCGGGCGAGCGCAACCGCTTGGCGGTCAAGATCGAGCGCATACCAGCCGAACTTGTGCATATCCTGGCCGCCTCTGATGGCGCCATGAGCGGTGGCGGCGAAAACTACCCGAAAGAGTGGGGTCCCGATTTCTTTGTCGTTGGCATCAACCAGACCAGGCAGCTGTTGAAAGACCTGAAAAGCCCGACCAACTACGGCTGGGATTGGGGCGTGAATGTCTATACGCTCGGCATCTGGCAGGATGCGCGCCTGGAAGCCAGCGGAGACGCCCGCATCGATTGGCTGCAAGTACGGACGGAACTCAGCGGCGATCAGCGCGCGGCGGCGATCAAGGTCAAGCTGGAGATCGACAGCCTGCGCGGGCTGGATGTCGCCGCCGACATCACCGTGCAAGGGCAAGGGGTAAGTCTGGTCGCCAATGCGAACGCGACGCTGCGCCAGGGTGACAACAGCGTGGAGTTACAGCTGGCGCTGCCTGACCCGGCGCTGTGGTGGCCCAATGGACAGGGCGATCAGCCGCTTTATACGCTGGAGGCGCGGCTGCTGGAGGCGGAAAGCGGCGAATTGCTCCACGAGCGCGCAACCCGTTTTGCCGTGCGCGATATCCGCTGGGAACAAGTGGAAGACGTGCCCGCCGACTTCATCAACCCTTACCAACTGGTCGTCAACGGTCGACCGGTTCGCATGATCGGCTCAAATATCCTGCCGCCCGATCTGCTCTTCGGGCGCATGGATGAGCGCGGACCACGGCTCATACGGCTGGCGGCCGCCGCCGGCATGAATACCTTGCGCGTCTGGGGCGGCGGCGTCTTCCCGAGCGAAGCGATGCTCGACCTGGCTGATGAACTGGGCGTCATGCTATCGCAGGAGTTCCCCATGTCGAGCTGCCGCCCAGAGACAGACGCCGTCTTCTTGGGCAACCTCGAGCAGACGATCCGCCAACTGGTCAAGCGCTATCGCAATCACCCCTGCATCATCGAATGGACGGGCGGTAATGAGATGTGGTGGTATCAGGGCGATGACCATGCCGCGCTGCACCTGCTGGAGCGCATCGTCGCCGAGGAGGACGACCGCTTGTTCCGCGCCACCTGCCCCATTCAAGGGGCGCGCCACAGCCCCTGGCATTACGACCCCGAAACGCATTATGCGCACTATGACGACCAAGACTTGCTCGATACCGGCTGGCGCCGTGGCGAAAACAAGATGATGCGTTACGGCGAGTTCGGCTGTCACTCCATCGCGAACCTGGAGGTCTGGCAGCGCGAGATTCCGCCGGCAAATCACTGGCCCGCCTATGATGAAGACGATCCCGTGCTCATACGCAAGAATGTCGTGCAAGCGGTTTTCACCAAAGAGCATTGGCTGATGAAATCCATCCTTGAGTCCCTCTTTGGCACGGTCGGCTCGCTGGAGGCTCTGGTGGAAGCGGGCCAGTATCTGGGCGCGCACGGGCTGCGTTACGCGGTTGATGCTTTGCGGCGCCGAGGCAAGCGAATCGGCGGCATCACCACCTGGGTATTCAACGAGCCCTGGCCCAACGGCGGCGGTCCCTATCTGGTCGATTATGACGGTCGGCCCCTGATGACCTACGACTTCCAGAAGCAGGCTTTGGCACCCCTCAGTCTTTCATTGAAGCATGACTCCAATCTATACGACCCCCGCACCGGGCTGGATGTGGAATTATGGCTGGTCAGCGACGCTCCCGAGCCGGCGGCTGATCTACAGTGGCGCTGGCTTTTGCGCGATTCCGACGGTCGGACCCTGGCTGAGGATGAGGGCAGCGCGATGATTCAGCCGCTTCAGGCGCTGCAGCTGGGCGCGATCAAAGCCGGTTCGCTGGCTGAAGAGGCGCATGGCTTGCTATTCGTCGAACTGCAGCTTCACGACGCTGATGGACGTTTGCTGACAGAACGCCTGCAGATATTCGGCTCAGCGAATGAGCCGGCGCCGCTGGCCGGTCTGGTATCCGGCGCTTTTCGCGGTCCGGCGCGAACAACCCTAGAGGCTCGTATTCGCTCCGCGCAGCGAGCGGACCAACGCGACAGCCTTCTCATTGAACTTTCCAACACGGGCGAAATGACAGCGCTCTTCTGCGAGCCGCATCCCCTGCTCGCCTACCGCACCGACCTCGACATCAAGGACAATCACATTTTTATCCCGCCCGGCGAGACGCGCCTGATCACGATTAGCGCGCCCGTCCCAGCGCGGTGCGGTCTCTCGCTGGCGCAGACCGGCTGGCGCATATCTTGCTGGAACGCCGACGAGGTCGTGATAGAGCCAAGCGACGATGTGTTTTTCTCGATCGGCCGGCGCGACGCGATGTGCAGAGAGTTTGCCGGTTATGACGACATAGCGCGAATCCAGCAAATCGGCGACGTAACGATTGAAGGAATTCGACCGGATCCATCGGCTTTGCCCTTGCAGTTGAGGGGCGGCTCGCGCCTTCGATTCCACTTTGATGTATCGCCGGGCGCTGCCGGACCCGCCCGCCTGCGCTTGCATGCCGCCGATCAGGCGCGGTCAAAGGCCCCGCTGATTGAGGCGACGCTGAACGGTCGGCGCTTCGAGACGGCGCTGGAGACCGGGCTGGGAATCCAGAACCGCGATCCCGCTCACCTTGCCTTCCCGCAGACGGCTGTGATTGACCTGCCGGGCGGGGCGCTCAAGGTCGGCAAGAATACGCTGGAAGTCCGCCTGCTCAATGACAGTTGGCTGACCTGGGACGCGATTGACTTGATCAAATCTGCTGATTGAATCTGCTATCGCCCGCCGCGTCCCGGCGACCGCTGAACATTCTCAATATGTCGCGCGTCCGCCGGAGAGATCAAATACGGCGCCGGTGTTAAAAGAGGCTTCGCCCGAGATTATCCAACACGCAATCGCCGCCGTTTCCTGCACCGATCCCAACCGACCCTTGGGGATCCTGCTGGTCATATAAGCGAGCGATGCTTCTGACGCGTCCGCTAGCAGCGGGGTATCGACAAGAGCGGGCGCCAAACCATTGACAGTGATGTTCGTTTGCGCATACTCCTTCCCGATCGCCTTCACCAGACCGATTACACCCGCTTTGGAAACGGAGTATCCAGCCATTCCCGGGTTCCCCTCCTTGCCAGCAATGGAGGCGAGCAGCAATATCCGGCCGTAGCCTCGAGGCAGCATCGCCTGTATCGCATATTTTGTAATCAGAAACGAGCCAATTAGATTCGTGTCCAAGACCTTGCGGAATGTGGCCAAATCATATTCGGTTATATTGGTGGCGGTCTTGCCGACAACCCCGGCGCAATTCACCGCCACGTCAAGGCGCCCATATCGTTCGGCGGCGAAGCGCATCAGTCCTCGGACTTCTGGCTCGCTCGTGACATCCATTCGCACCGTTTCGACGGAAGCGGGCAAATCGCCCAGCGCCGCCTGTGCCCGTGCGAGCGCCCCCTCGTTGACATCCGCCAAAATGACTGTGCCATTTTCTTGCGCAATGCGTTTGCCGATTCCCAAGCCGATTCCGCTGCCGCCACCGGTTACGATGGCGACTTGCCCCAGAAACCTGTTTTCAAGAATCATGATCGCTCTCAGATTTCTTCGACGACTTTGAATTGGCTAAACCGGGTCGCAGTCCGACAACAATCCCTTACATCCTAAAGTGATGCAAGAGCGAGGCATCCGCCCAAGGCTTAAGCCAACTGCTTCTTGACCACAGCTTCGTCTAGCTCAATGCCCAAGCCGGGTCCTGTCGGCGGCTTGATGAAGCCATTTTCGAAACGAATCGGCTCCTTGAGAATGTCATTGTGCAGGCCGGCGCCGTTATATTCTTGAATCAAGAAGTTGGGCGAGCAGGTATCAAGCTGCACGGCCGCGGCCGCGGCGACTGGTCCGCAGTACATGTGAGGCGCGATCATGGCGTAGTGGGCTTCAGCCATGCCGGCGATTTTCTTCGCCTCCAGGATGCCGCCACACTGCCCGACGTCCAACTGCATAATCTGCGCCGCTTGCTTTTTCAATAATTGGGCAAATTCAAACTTGGTCACCAGGCGTTCGCCGGTGGCGATGGGAATGCTGGTGTGGGCGGCCACGCGCGCCATTTCGTCGATATTTTCCGGCGGCACCGGCTCCTCGAACCAGAAGGGGCTGAACTCCTCCAATTCCTTGGCCACGCGTATGGCGACGGCGGTGCTGAATTGCCCGTGCGTGCCGATGCCGACTTCAAGCTCGTCGCCGACGGCATCGCGAATCGCGCGGAAAATCTTGGCCACGTGTCGAATCGTCTTCAGCGAGAAATCGCGCGGCTGCGGAAACAGCGGCGTAAAGGGATCCAGCTTGCAAGCCGTATTGCCCTCTTCCACCAGCTTGATCGCAATCTCGCCGGCTTTGAGCGGGTTCTCCCAAATGCCTGCGGTTGGCATATAGGCATAGGCGCGCAACTGCTCATGGACTTGCCCGCCCAGCAGATTGTAAATGGGCTGATTGGTCGCCTTGCCGACGATATCCCACAGCGCCATCTCGATTGCGCTGAGCGCCGGCGTCATATACAAACTGGGATGACGCCAATCGTGCCGCGAAGCATAGATCAGCTGCCAAATTCGCTCGATATGAAAGGGGTTGGCGCCGATGACAAACTGCTCGCAGAAGTCCTCGATCATGCTGATCTGCGGCTGGAGATTGGCGGCGTGCATCGTCGGTCGCTCGCCCAAGCCGGTGATGCCTTCATCGGTCGATAGCCGTACAAACAGCCAATGCCGTCCGCCGATATAGGGCTCAATGTTTCGCACGACAATGGTTTCAACACCGGTTACTTTCATCGTATGGCGCTCCTTTTGATACGCTTATAATTGGACCGGACTCGCTGCGCAAATTTCAGGATTTCAATCCACAATTGCTTGATTCGCCAAGACGCGCATCTCGCGCCGAATCGGATAAGATGACGACGGCATCAGCTGGGTGAGGAAGATCGCCGTCATGTCTTCGCGCGGGTCAATCCAAAAAGTCGTGCTCGCCGCGCCGCCCCAGCCGAACTCGCCCGGCGAGCCCAGGATCTGCGCCGCCGGCGGGTCAAGCAGGACATAGCCGCCCAAACCAAAGCCGACGCCATCGTGACGCGTTTCCGTGCGGATCCCTGCACGGCGCCGATTGTGCCGCGCGCCGAGGCCCATGCCGACGCCGTCCGCGCGCGATTCGCTGTGCAGGAGGTAGCCCATGCCCGACAGATCGCCGTTGCCCGGCAGATGGTTGCTGGTCATCAACTCGACCGTCTTCCGCCCCAGGATGCGCGCGCCCGCTAGCTCGCCCTTATTGAGCAGCATCTGGCTAAAGCGCAGGTAATCGCTCGCTGTCGAGACCAGTCCGCCGCCGCCGGAGCAAAGCGTCGGCTGCGTCAAATAGGCGCTCTCGCTCGGACTGTCGATCAGGCGGAAGCCAGCGCCATCACGCTCGTAATTGGCGGCAAAGCGATCGACCTGATCCGCCGAAACAGAAAAGCCGGTGTCGACCATGCCAAGCGGCGCCAAGATTTCCTCGGCGAAATAGCGAGCCAGCGACTGACCCGAAATGACTTCGATGATGTGTCCCAAGACGTCAGTAGCCACGCTGTAATTCCAGCGCGTCCCCGGCGAAAACAGCAGCGGCAGCTCACTGAGATGGCCGACGAATTCCCCCAGCGTCATGTCGCTTCCGAGCAGGTCGCGCGCGCGATACATGGCGTCGACGGCATGGGCATGCAAGTGGCCATAGGTCAAGCCTGCTGTGTGGGTGAGCAGGTCGCGAATAGTCATTTCGCGCTCGGCCGGCGCCGTGAGACAACGCTCGGCGTCGCCGGACTCGAAGACTTCCAAGCGCTCGAATCCCGGGATATATTCTGAGGCCGGGTCATCCAGCTGCAGCAAGCCGCGCTCGTAAAGCATCATCACGGCGACCGATGTGATGGGCTTGGTCATGGAATAGATGCGGAAGATGGTGTCTGCTTCGACCGGCAGCCCGGCTTCGACATCACGGGCGCCGTATCGGTGCAGATAAGCGGCTTGCCCGCGGCGCGCGACCAGGACAAGATAGCCCGGTATCCGCCCCTCATCGACATAGCGGTTGAAGTGAGCGGCGATCCTGCCGAGACGGTCGGCGCATAAGCCGACTGTTGCGGGACTTGTCAACTCGATCATGCTTTGCGACATCCAAGCCTAAGACAAGACAAAACCCTCATAGCCATTGGCGACCACCTCCTCGCATTTTTCGACATAGGGCGGGAAGCCGGGCAAGGGCATGAAAACGCGCGGCTTGCCGGCAATATTGTCGCCTTGATACCAGTTGTGGCAGGCGGTCCACAAGGTCTGATCCGCCACCTCGTTGACATGCGCGACCCACGCGTCCTGGGCTTCTTCGGTCGCCTCGATACAAGCCTGTCCATTCTCCTCCAGATAGCGTATGCAATCCGTCACCCACTCGACGTGCTGCTCGATAGCCACCATCATATTGGTCAAGACCGATGGGCTGCCCGGACCGGTGATGGTAAACAGGTTGGGGAAGCCGGGAACTTGAAGCCCCAGGTAATTGACCGGTCCGTCCGCCCATTTTTCGCGCAAGGTCAGCCCGCCCCGCCCGCGAATGTCAATCTTGAGCAAGGCGCCGGTCATGGCGTCGAAGCCGGTCGCCAGCACGATGATATCGAAGTCATAATCCGCGTCGCTGGTCCGGAGGCCAAAGGGCGTGATCGCCTCAATCGACGCCGCATTGATATCGACCAGACGCACATTCGCTCGGTTGTAGGTTTCGAAGTAGCCGCTGTCCATGACCGGGCGTTTGCAGTGAATCGTGTAGTCGGGGATGAGCGCTTCGGCGACCGCCGGGTCCTTCACGATTTCGCGGATCTTCGAGCGCACAAATTCGGCGGCCATTGCATTGCTTTCGAGATCGACCGTAATATCGTTGAAACTGCCGTAGAAGGCAAAGCCCCCTTCTTCCCAGCGTTCTTCAAAGATGCGCTGGCGTTCCTCTTCGTTGACTGATTTGGCCGACATATCGTTGGGCAGCATATGTGACATCTGGGCGCCCGGCTGCAAGCGATTGCGGGCGCGGAAGCCGGCATAATCCGCTTTGATTTCAGCCACCAAATCGGGATCGGAGGGCCGGTTCTGCGCCGGAATCGACCACTGCGGCGAGCGCTGGAAAACGGTGAGCTGCGCCGCCTGCTCGGCGATGACCGGTATCGCCTGCACGCCCGACGATCCGGTGCCGATGACGCCGACTCGCTTGCCACTAAAGTCAACGCCATCGTGCGGAAAGCGCGCCGTGTGATAAATCGGTCCGCGGAAGCTCTCCATCCCCTCAATTGGCGGCAGATTGGGTTCCGATAAACAGCCCGTCGCCATGATCAAAAAACGAGCTGCCAATTCCGCGCCATCATCGGTGGACAGCCGCCAGCAGTTGCACGCTTCATCAAATAGCGCCGATTCAACCCGTGTGCTGAAAGTGATGTCCTTCCGCAGGTCAAAACGATCGGCGACATGCTGGAGATACTCCAGGATCTCTGGCTGGCTCGGATAACGTTCGGGCCATTCCCATTCCTGCTGGAGCTCCTCATCAAAGCTGTAGGAATACTCCAATGTGTTGGTATCGCAGCGCGCGCCCGGGTATCGATTCCAATACCAGGTGCCGCCCACATCCGATGCCATTTCTATGACACGCGCCGACAGGCCTAGCGCCCGCGTGTGATACAGCATATACAAGCCCGAGATGCCGGCGCCCACGATGACGACATCGAATTTCTCGCCTGATTTCATTTCCATATCTCGTCTTCCAGTCTCAACTACCGAGTTTAATGCATCACAAAGCCGCCGGCTACAGTCAGCGCAATGCCCGTGACATTGTCGGCGCGCGTCAGATACAGCGCCGCTTGCGCCATATCAGCGGGACTCTGCTCACGACCTAAAGGAATTGTAGCGTTTATGACGGCGGCAAACGTGTCTTCAACGGTATCGACGCCGTACAAGCGCCGCTGTCGTTCAGACTTGGACAGGTGATCAAACCACATTGACGTATCGACATTGCCCGGGCAAATGGCGTTCACTCTGATCCCGAATTCGGCAAGCTCCGCCGCCATGGATTGAGTTAAGCCGATCGCCGCGAACTTCGAAGCGCAGTAGGCGCCCATGTGGGCAAAGCCCTGCTTGCCCGCAACCGAGGCAATGTTGATGATGGCGCCGCCGTTTTTCTTGAGCGGGGGCAATGCCGCTTGCGCCAGCAGAAAGATGCCCTTGACGTTTACCGCGAAGATGCGGTCCCAATCCGACTCGGCAAAGTCGACCAGCGGTCCCGTCTGAATGACGCCGGCGTTGTTCACAATCACATCAATGCCGCCGAAAGCTTCGACCGACTGGTCTACCAGCTCTTGACATGAGGCGCGGTCGGTGACGTCAACTTCAAATGCCGCGCAGATGCCGCCGCGCTCAGCGATCTCGTCCGCGGCGCTTGCTAACTCGGATTCGGCGGAGAGCGCGTAATTCCAATCCGCCGCCGGTTTATCCGCCAGCGCTCCCAGGTCCGCCAGCGCGACCTTTGCGCCTTCCCGGGCAAAAGCCTCGGCGATGCCGCGTCCGATGCCGCGGGCGGCGCCGGTGACAATGACGGTCTTGCCTTGAACGTCCATCAGCGTCGGTCGAGCCTCATGATACGCCAATCCCGTTTCCGCCATCCACTGAGAGCGCGATGCCGGTCACGCTGTCGGCGCGCGCCAGATACAAAGCGGCCTCGGCGATCTCCTCGGGCGCCTGCCTGCGGCCCAGCGGCGCCGTCGCCTGAACAAATGCATCGAATGCCTCTTCCAAAGATTGACCCTCATATTGCTGAAGACGGTGCTTGACTAGGTAATCGAATTGCATGGAAGTAAAGACGTTGCCGGGGCAGATGGCGTTCACGCGGATCGACCGACCGGCGAACTCGGCAGCCATCGACTGGGTCAAGCCGATGACGGCCGCTTTGGAGGCGCAGTAGGCGCTATTGTATGGCGACCCTCTTTTGCCGGCGTTTGAAGCGATATTGATGATGAGCCCGCCTCTCTCCTCCAGGTGCGGCAGCGCCGCTTGTGAGATCAAGAAGACCCCTTTGGCGTTCACCGCGAAGATGCGATCCCATTCGGACTCGGCGAAGTCGGCCACGTTGCCCAATTTAATCACGCCCGCATTGTTCACAATGACATCTAAAGGGCCGAAAGCCTCGACCGTCTTTTGCACGAGGCTTTGACAGGAAGCGCGATCGGATACATCGACTTCCAGCGCCGCGCAAGAGCCGCCGCTTTCACGGATCTTCTTCGCCGCGCTTGCCAATTCGGCTTTCGGCGAGAGCTCGTAGTGCCAGCCCGCCGCCGGTTGACGCGCCAGCGAGCCCAAGTCCGCCAGCACAACGTTGGCGCCTTCCCTTGCAAAAGCCTCGGCGATGGCCCGTCCGATGCCGCGGGCGGCGCCGGTGACGAGAACGGTCTTACCTTCGATCTGCACCTGAGTCTCTCGATCTCTCAAAGGCTACAGCGACATCCCGTTGTCAGGTCAAATCCAAAACGCTGCGAGCGACCTCGCCTCGGCCTAAAGCAGCGAAGGCCTCATTGACTTCTTCGAGCGGGTAGACGCGGGTCACCAACTCATCCAGCTTCAGCTTGCCCGCTTTGTACAGGCTGAGGATGCGGGGAAAATCGATGCGCGGATTGCAGCTGCCGTACAAGGACCCTATGACCATCTTCTCGGGACCCAGAATCTTGGAGTCAAAGTCGATTGGGGTGTTATCGGGACCATGCCCGACGAAGACGGTGACGCCCCGCCGCCGCGTGCACAATATAGCCTGCGTGTAGGGCTCTGGCGACAAGCCGATGGCTTCGAAGGCGTAGTGAACGCCCTTGCCATCGGTCAGTTCCTGGATCGCCTCGACCGGATCCGTTTCGGCCGAATTGACCGTATGCGTCGCGCCGAACTGCCGGCCCATTTCGAGTTTGTTGTCCAAGATATCGATGGCGATGATCGGCTCCGCCCCGGCAATTGCCGCGCCCTGGATCACGTTAAGCCCGACGCCGCCGCAACCGAAGACGGCGACCGACTTGCCGGCCTGCACCCTGGCTGTGTTCAATGCTGCGCCGACGCCTGTCATCACCCCACAGCCGACCAGGGAAGCCTGGGCGAAGGGTATCTCGCGGTCAATCGGGATGGCGATGTCCTGGGGCACGATGGTCTCGGTACTGAAGGTGCCCAGCGCGTTCATGCGTTTCATCGGGCGTCCGCTATCGGAGAAGCGCGGTTGGGCGCTGTGGTCCCAAGGCTCTTCACAAAGATTGGAATAGCCCTCTTGGCACATTTCGCAGATGCCGCAATTGCGCATCCAGGACAGCACCACGTGATCACCCGCTTTGACGCTTTTCACCGCGGCGCCAACTTCTTCGACCACTCCCGCGCCCTCGTGTCCGAGAATCACCGGCGGCCGGTTGACATCGACCCATTCGCCTTTGACGATATGCCAGTCCGAGTGGCAGACGCCGCTGGCCATCAGCCGCACGCGCACCTGATCATCGGCGATGTCGGGCAGATCGAACTGCTCAATCACGAGCGGGGTGTTCGCTTCGTAGAGGACTGCCGCCTTCATTGGCACGCTCCTTCAGCTAGGTTTTCGGGGAGACTTGGGTTCAGGCGCCATACTTCTCGACGGCATCCGGGTTCAGCTCCAAGCCCAAGCCCGGCTTGTCCGGATAAGGCGACCACATCCCATCCACCGGCTCGGGGAATTCGGTATACACCAGCTTATCAAATTCCTCGGATACACCCAAATACTCGACGATGCGCAGGTTTGGCGTGGCGCAGGCGACATGCAGGTGGATCACCTGAAAGGCGTGCGGCGCCACCGGCAAGTTGAAAGCGTGAGCCAGATTCGCCACCTTGATCCACTCGGTGACGCCGCCGACGCGGCCGATATCCGGCTGCACGATATCAGCCCCGCCACGGGCAATCAACTCGCGAAAGCCGAATTTGCTGTATTCGTGCTCGCCAGTCGCCACCGGGATGTCGATAGCTCTGGCGATGGCGGCCAAGCCTTCGATGTCATCAGCCAAGACCGGCTCCTCGAACCAGCCCACGCGGTAGGGTTCAAATTCGCGCGCCATGCGAATCGCCTGCTTGGCGTAATAGCCATTGTTGGCGTCAATCAGGATCTCGACCTCATCGCCAACGGCAGCGCGCACAGCCGCCAGCCGTTCAATATCCTCTCGTTCGCTTTTGCCGAAATCCTTGCCCACTTTCATCTTGACCGATTTCATGCCGCGCTCGACGTAGCCCACTTGCTCGGCGACCAATTCGTCGACGCTGAAGTGGGTCCAGCCGCCGCTGCCGTAAATGGGGACGCTGTCGGTATAGGGACCCAGCAGTTTGTACAGCGGCACGCTGAAATACTTCGCCTTCAAGTCCCACAGCGCTGTGTCCACCGCCGAGATGGCGGCGAAAGCCAAGCCCTTCCGCCCCACGCCGCGCAGGCGCCAGAACATATCGTCCCAGAGCTTTTCGATGAAGAGCGGATCTTGCCCGACCAGAATCGGTTTCAGCGAATCGTTGATCAGCGCCTGAGCCGCGCGCCCGCCATCGCAGACGCCCAGCCCTTCCAATCCCTCGTCGGTGTGGATATGAACGAACAATTGACTCCGGCCCGGCGTCGGGTGGCGAATGGTCGCGTCTTGTATGCTGCCCAAATGCGGGATCGAGATATACGTTGTCGTTACATCGGTGATTTTCATTGGCTGTTCGCAGTTCAGTTGACGGTCGGTATTTGATCGTTTACTAGAGTTGGCTAATCCGAGGCAATCACGTCGAGAATTTGCAGCAATTTCTTGTCGCGCCACTTCTTCACTTGCTCCATGTCCGTATCCGCCAGCAACTCTTCCATCTGCGCGGTGCAGATCTTCGCCCATTCGCGCGCCAACTCCGGCGTACGGGGCGGCGCCTCACGCTCAACACGAGAGGGAATGTCGTCTTCCAAACTGTGGTCGAGCTTCCGGTCGACAAAGGTATCCTGCAAGCCGCCGGGGCTGGTCAGCATGCCGATGGCAAAGGGACCCATCAGCGCCAGGCGCAAGCCCGGTCCGGTTCGGAAAGCCAGATCAATCTCCTCAACCGTCGCCACGCCATTGCCAACCAGCCATAATGCCTCGCGGTATATCGCCGCCTGCATGTGGTTGACGATATGACCGCGGCATTCCACCCGCGCCACCACCGGCGTCCGCCCCAGCCGCGCCATGAAGTCCCGCGCCACCGCCACGGTCTCAGCCGAGGTCGCTTCACCCGGTACGATCTCGACCGACGGCACGATATGCGGCGGGTTATAGGGATGCGCCACCACGCAGCGTTCGGGGCGCGACGTCGCCGCCTGAATCTCGGTCATCAACATGGCGCTGGTGCTTGACGCAAGAATGGCGTCAGGGCGCGCAAGCCGGTCAAGCTGGCAATAAATTTCGCGTTTGATTCGATAACGTTCCGGTCCGGACTCTTGCACAAATTCGACATCGGATAGCGCCGCCGCCAAGTCAGTCGTGATCGTGATCCGGCTCAGAGCGGCCGCCGCATCGTCGCTGGTCATGCGGCCCGCTTCGACCAGAGTGCCGTAGGCGCTGCGAATCTCCCGCCTCGTCCAACCCAATGCCTCGTCGGAGATATCGTAGATCTTGACCTGGAGGCCGTGTTGGGCGAATAGCGCCGCCCAGGAGAAGCCGATCGTTCCGCCGCCGACGCAGGCGACCCTGCTTATATCACTCGCGTATTTCACCATGAATACTCCATTGCGAAGTTGTCAACAGCTATCGAACCAGTTCCAAGATTGCTAAGCAAAGCAGAAGGGCGATTCTCATTTTCGGAATCTGTTGGGGCGAGACTTGCTCGGCCGTAACATCGAGATTTTGCATTCGGGCGACTCAAGAGTCGCCCCTACACTGTTCTTCTATTAGTCCTGGAAGGCGTCGCCGAAAACGGACCGCACTTCGCCGCGCAATTCGTCGACGGCGTCCCACATCTCACGCGTGTCGCGGTAAAGTTGATAGGGTTGCCCGCCCAAGAGCATCACCGGTCCATCAAAGCCGTTCTCGCGCGCCATTTTAAGGCAGCGCTTGGAATCCTCGTCGTTGATCACGCCGTCCTCGTCTATCGCTACCCATTGGTGAATGGCAGTCGCCCGCGGCATCAGCCTGGCCAAGGTATCGTATTTCCCTGGTCCTTTCGCGTTGCCGAAATCAGCGACCAAGCCATAATCGCGCTCGGAGAGATCGAGAACCTGCAAGAGATCGTCAGCCTCATTATTGAAGACCTTGTAGTTTTCTGTGGCTGGCTCCACGCCGCATTGGACACTGTAGTCGTATAGTTCGCGGAAAGCCTCGCCGCTCTGGCTGATCGTCTCCGGCGTGGGCGCGCTATCGCCCGGGACATAGCGAACGCCGGTCGCTCCCAGCTCGGAAGCGATTTCCATCCAGCGTTTGGTCAAGGCGATGCTGGCGCTGCGCTCGTCAGGATCGGGACTGCCAACCTCGCCGATGTCAATCAGCAGCTGATACAGTTCGACATCGGCCGACTCAAAGGCGGCGCGCAATTCGGCCAGGTAGCCTGGCTCGATATTGGGGATATGCTGAATGCAGAGATCGACGCAATGGATGCCATGCGCGGCCACCTCGCCGGGGAAATCAAGCAAATCGAGAGTCGCCGTCTGTCGAAACGAACCGGAGACGCTTTTGCCGCCCTCGTCCAATTCAAACCAGGGATCCCCCAAGGCATCGGGCAAATGCAACGAGAAACTGGATAATCCTGCGCGCGCCATAAGACTGTTCCTTTCAATCATCAATTCCGCTCAAAAGCGTATGCCAAACTTTAACACTTTCTTCTGTTCATGCGCCACCATATCCCAGACCGCTGTTGGCGGCTGGCTTGTGTGGCATGTCTCGTACTCAAGCCGCCGATCAAAACTCACATAATGCCGAACGTTTTGAAAGCCTTGCTCGCGCTCATGCCCTCCTCAATCGCTTTTTGCACGAGCTTTTCGCCGCGCGCCTTTTCGATAGCGCCGACGAAGATTTCCTCCTCCGCCTCCCGCGGCACAACCAGCACGCCATCCATATCGCCGAATACGATGTCGCCGGTGTTGATGCCTGTGCCTTCAATTTCTATCGGCACGCGATAGTCAATCACCTTGCCGCGCGGACCTTGATCCTGCGCATAGGATCCGTAAGAGAAGGCGGGGAAATTCTGCGCCAGGATGCCGTGGGTGTCGCGCAGGTAGCCATCCACCACCGCGCCAGCCGCCCCCAGTTTGATGGCGCGCGCGCTCATCAGCTCGCCCCAGAGCGCGTATCGCGGCGAGGCGCCGGCGCAGACATACACTTCATTCGGCTTCAAGTCATCGAGCGCCTCAAACAGCAGGCCGAAAGCCCGCGACATGACGGGATTGTTTGTCGAGGATGAGCACTCTTCGAAGACATCCGCTTCCAGCACGGTCATCGCTCGCCCAATAACGACCATATCCGGGCGCAGCGGTCCGATGCGCGGCGGCAAGAACTGATGCAGAAAGCCAAGCTTATCCATGACATCGCCGACGACAGCGGTGAAGAGCTCCCGCCGAGCCAGAGCAAAGAGTCCCTCGTCATCGTTCCATTTGACGCTCGTCATCATTTTTCCTCCATGTTGATGAGCCCCGCGATCACATTACCGCGACCGTCGCGTTCTCGATGAAATCCCAATCCCATTCGATGCCGGTGCCCGCGCCCGCTGGCGGATGGGCATAACCCTCGGCGTCAATCTCAACCGGATTCTTAATCCCCAGCTTCATCAGCGAGCTCGGTATAAGCGCTTCAAAGAATTCGCAGTTGGCAATCGCGCAGCAGCAATGCAGATTGACGATCTCCAGCGCCGGGTAAATCGTTGTATGCACTTCGCAGCGCATGCCGAAAGCTTCCGCCAGATGCGCCGTCTTCATGACCGCGGTCACCCCGCCCTTCCAGGAGACATCACTGCGCACGATATCAACGACCCCGCTAGCGATGCACTCGGCGGTCGAATAATGCGAGCCGACGAGAACCTCCGTGCCGCAAATCGGGATGTCCAGATCGCGCGTCAGCTTGCGCAGCCCGTTGAAATCCGTATCGTAGAGCGGCTCTTCAAACCAATAGTAATCCAGCTTTTCCAGCTCGCGCCCCATGCGCAGCGCCTCTTCGTAATAGGTATGCGCCGTTACTGGGTCGGCCATCAGCTTGAAGCTCGGGTCGTCGCCGACTGCCTCGCGGCAGAGCCGGTAAGCCTCCAGCGCTTCCTGAAAATCACTGGGCGGGTGCAGCTTGTAGCCGTGAAATCCCTTCTGCTTGAATTCGGCCGCTTGATCGGCATAATCCTGCGGACTATCAAGATACATGGAACTGACGTAAGTCGGCGCCTTCTCGCGGCAGTGACCGAGCAGCTTGTAAAGCGGCAGACCGGCGACTACCCCGGCGATATCCCAGAGCGCAATATCAAAAGGTCCGTAGGAGTAGATCGGCGTATGATGCCAGTGGCGCTCATAACGCCTGAACTCGTGCCAGTGCGCCTCCCGCGCGAAGGGATCTTTCCCCAAGAAGAAGGGCTTGATGGACTGCGCCGCGATTGAGCCGGCCATCTCAGCGCCCATACCGGCGAAACCCATGCTGACGCCGTCGATGCCGGCATCTGTCTTCATCGTAATCATGAGAAAGTTAAGCTCGGAGCGATGACTGTCGCGCAGTTCCTTCTCCGACAACACCTCTTCCTGATGCTTGCACAGCCGAATCTCGATATCCGTGATCTTCATGCCGATATCCCTTCTGTCACCAAGACAAGGTAAACGATAACAGATTTCGCCCAATCTGTAATGCATTCAGCCTGCCAGTGTTCTGACAGAAGACAGGTCGCGGCTTCGGGACCGATTGTGCGAGCGGGACGCCCTCAATTGCCGTGATAATAGACGCGCTTGGCCGAACTGCGGAAGATGACGAAGGTCAGAATCAGAATAACCAGGAAAAGCAGCCAAGCCATCGCCGAGGCGTAGCCCATCTTGAAGTAGGCGAAGGCGTTCTGGAAGAGGTAAAGCGAATAGAAGAGCGTCGAATCGCCCGGTCCGCCTTCGGTGATGATGTAAGCTTCGGTGAAATACTGGAAGGCGCCGATCAAGCCGACGATGGTGTTGAACAGGATAATCGGGCTGATCATGGGCACGGTGACGTGGCGGAATTTGCGCCATAGGCTGGCGCCATCCAGCGAGGCGACATCGTAAAGCTCCTGCGGCACATCTTGCAAAGCGGCCAGGTAGATCAGCATCATCCAGCCGGTGCCCCACATGCTCATCATGATCAGCGCCGGTTTCGCCCATTGCGGATCGGAAAACCAACTGATGACGGGCAAGCCGAGTTCAGCCATGATGACGCTTACGGCGCCGTACTGCGGATGCAGCAGCCAAGTCCAGACGATGCTGGTGGCGACCAAGGGCAGGATGCTGGGCAGGTAGAATATCGTCCGGAAGACCGATAATCCCTTGACCTTCTGGTTCAGCAATACAGCCAACGCCAGCGCCAGCATATTGCCCAGGGGCACGGCGAAGACCACAAAGTACAGCGTATTCGTAAGCGCCTTGATGAAGAGCGGATCAAAGTAAAGCAGCTTCTCGTAGTTGAAGAAGCCGATGAACCTGGGCGACGAAATCGGCGAGTAGCGCGTCAAGCTGTAATAGAACGAAGCGAGAATGGGATAGAGGTTGAGCGTGAGAAAGCCGACAATCCAGGGCGAAATGAAGACCAGACCAACCCCTATTTTGCGCAGCTCGCGGCGCTTGCGCGGCGTCAGCATAGGTTCTTTTGCCCTCATAGACACAGAAGTAGCCCCAAGTAAGACTTGCGAAACTTACTCCCTCTAAATCTCCCCCATCGCGATGGGGGAGACTCGCTCGCGTCCTGCGAGACTCCCCTTCCCTGATGCTTCGGGATGCTCGCCATAGAGATGGCGAGAGAGGCTGGGGGATGGGGTAGATAAACCGCGAAGTTCAGCACTGGTTACCCTTTCAAGCCTGTCAGTGAAATACCCTGGATGAACACGCGCTGCATGAAGAAAAAGATGATGATGATCGGCACGACCGCCATGGTCGAAGCGGCCATTAGAATGCTGAAGTCAGTGATGCCTTGCGAATTGTGATAGAGCGCCAGCCCCAGCGACATCGGGTAAAGTGAACGGTCGTTGAGGTAGATCAACGGACCGATGAAATCGTTCCAGGACCAGATGAATTGGAAGAGCGCCACCGTCGCCAGCGCCGGCTTGCAGAGCGGCAGAATGACGCGCGTCAGCAAGATCCATTCGCTGCCGCCATCAATGCGGGTGGCTTCGGAAAGTTCCTTGGGGATGCCCAGCATGAATTGGCGCAGCATAAAGATGAAGAAGGGATGACCGAGCCAGGCGGGTACGATCAGCGGCAGCCAGGTGTTGACCCAGCCGATCTTGCTGAAGCTGACGAAGAGCGGAATCATGACGACATGATAAGGCAGCATCAGCGTCGAAAGCACGAGGACGAAGACGGCATCGCGGCCCTTCCACTCCACGCGCGAGAAACCGTAAGCGACCAGGCTGTTGGAGACGAGCGCGCCCATAACCGCGGCGACCGCGATCTTCAGCGAGTTGCCCAGATATTGCAGGAAGGGTTGCTCTTCCAACGCGTTGGGATAATTGTCAAATTCGAGCGGCGTGGGAATCCAGACCGGCGGGTCGAGCAGCAGTTGGTCAATCGGTTTGAGCGAGGTGGTGATCATCCAGAACAGGGGCAGGATGAAGGCGGCCGACAAACCGACCAGCAGGACGAAGGAGACGATGTTGTTGATGTTTGCGCGTTTGATGCCGAGATTAGGGATCATCTGCCGTGGCGGTTTTCGGGCGACTCACAGAGTCGCCCCTACAGTTGGTATCGTCGTTGAATCTGTACGGGTCAGCCGGCGGCTGACCCACTGCTGTCATTCCTAAAACTGGCGATATTCGTTCTCGACGGCGGTTTGCACGGCGTCGAGCGCGTCTTGCGCCGATTTCTCCAGCCGCAAAGCTTGATCCACTTCCGAGCCAAGCCGGTCCATGTAAAAGTTGGCGACCGGGATCATCGGCGTGGTCAAGCCGCGCGGGCTGCCCATGGTTTCAAAGAAGCTGTGGTAGTCGGGATGGTCGTCGAAGAGGGCGGTGATGCGATCCACTTCCAATGCGGCCAGCGAGCCAGTGGTCGTAGTCGGCGTATCCTTCCAGGCGGCGACGATGGCCATGACATCGGGATCGGTGAAGCCGGACCACCACTTGGCAAACTCGTAGGCGGCTGCCGGATTGGCCGCGCCGGAGGGGATGCACTGGTAGTTGCCCCAAATCCAAGAACCCCAGCCGGTGCTGTCTTCCTCGCCCGCGACTGGCGGCAGATGCGTCAAGCCCCAGCGGAAGCCCTCGGCGGCAAAGCGGTGGAAGTCGCCCAGTTTCCACGGACCGATGAGGTGCATGGCGAGGCGTCCCGCGATGAAGGGATCTTGCGCAGCGCCGCGTTCGCCGGACAAGCCGGACTGGAAGCGCTGCAAGCGTTCAACGCCATATTTTTCGCTATAGCTCATCATCCACTCGAGCGCGCGCACGTTGCCAGGATGGTTGGCGGTGATAGCATCATTCTCGGCATCGTAAATCTGGCCGCCAAAGTTGCCGAACCAGGCGCGATGGTGAGAAGCGTGCGAGCCGAGGTGCAGCAGACCGACGCGATCCAGGTTGCCGTCGGCGTCTTCGACCGTGAGCTGATCAGCCATTGCATCCAGATCTTCGATCGTGCTGGGGCCAACTTCGGGGTCCAAGCCAGCTTCTTCAAATTGGTTCTTGTTCCAAGCCAGGTCGTAGACGCCGAAGCCGCTGGGCGTGCCGTAGACCGCGCCGTCGACGACGCCGCCCGCCAAAGCCGCCGGCGTGAGGAATTCTTTGATGGCGGCGATTTCTTCCGCCGGTCCCAGGTCGGCGTAAGGCGTGATGCCGCCCAGCGAGGCCAAACCCGGAATCTCGTTCGAGCCAAAGAAGGTGACGATATCGGGCGGGCTGCCGGCGGATATCGCGGCGGTCAAGCGCACCAGAAAGTCGCCGTAGGGGACGACCAGCGGCTCAACACGAATGGCGTCCTGGTGCGCGTGGAAGGCGTCGACGATGTCCTGGACGTAATTCTCCCACTGTTCGGTCCAGCCGTGCCAGTAGGTGATGGTGACTGGATCCTGCGCCATCACGCTGGCAGTGGGCAGCGCGCCAAGGGCAACTGCGCCGGTGCCGCCGGCGATGGTCTTGAGCATATCGCGGCGTGATATGCCTTTTTGCTTTGGTTGAGTCATGATAATTCTCCATTCTTTAATTGATTGGCAAATGTAGTGAAACTAGGCGATCTTTTCGCGTTTGTCTAATAGTTGCCTCCTTTCAGTGCGGGTGGGCGACCCAATGGCTCGCCCCTACAGAATTCGAATTGGGCGTAGCTGGAGAGTGGCCAGTTGGCACGTGTCGGCCGTGGCGCCCAGGACTATTTGAAGTCATCGAAGGACCAGTGGTTGCTCCAGCGGACGTCGATCTCTTCTTTGACGCGTTGGTAGCGAATATCGGTTGAGAGGCGGATGCGGCCCTCGGGCGAGGCGTTGGCGGCATGGCTGGTGTAGGCGCCGTGTACAACCATATCGCCGGCTTCGTAATCGGCCATCAGCCAGCCGAGGCGATTCGGCGCGGTCGAAAGCGCATAGCCATTGCTCGTCAGCGCATGGGAAAGAACAGCGCTTTCCATCGTAAGCATTGTCCTCAGCTATCAAGCAATCAAACTATAACATATTGCGGGGGGACAAAAGTTTTCGCTGTTAGTCAAATGCAAAAGACCGTATCAGATCAATCTCGGCCGCGTCATAAGGCGTCCCGTCGGCGTGGAAGATGTCATGCTGCCAGGTCACACTGTCGGGCGTATTCAATTCGCGCCGCCAATCAAGATAAGTTTGCGTCCGTCCGGCGACCAGTCCCCAATTGTACCAGCCAATGCGTTCGCGGGCGAAGATGGGCAGGATCAACTCGACCGTCTGGCCGACCACGCGCCGCAGCCATTCGGTGCAGAGCACGGGCCTGTCATATTTCTGACAGCGCTGGATGACCGCTTCGACGCCGGTATCGCCATAATGATGAAAGGAAGTGACATCTGACAACTCTAGAATCCGTTGCTCCATCGCATAGCCCTCGTGCCCACGGAAGATCGAGGTGGTGAGCGGCTGCTGCGCGCCGGCTTCCCGCGCCCAGGCGAAAGCCGCTTCCACCAGTGGCAGGCTCGTCTCGCCCAATTCGCTATTGCCGGGCTCGTTGTACAAATCCCAGATCTGCACGCGCTCGTCATCGGCGAAGCTGCCAACGATATCGACGACGTAATCCTTGAGTTGGGGCCAGACGCTGCGATCGGCGACGCGCGTCAAGCCCGGGCTGGGCGTCCAGCCGCTGTTGTGCGTGTAGGGCACGGGATCATCCTGTGGTCCGAGGTAAGGTTCCTTGCCGGCGAAAGCGCAGTCATCGAAGAGGATGAACATAGCCTTGATGCCCTCCCCAGCCGCAATATCGAGGAACTGGTCAATGCGCTGTTTCAAGCCAGCCGGATCGCTCTGCCAGACGAGGAACTGATGAAAGACGCGCACGGCGTTGAAGCCGGCCGCCGCCGCCCAAGCCAATTCCTCGGCGATGGTGTCGGGATCGAAGGACTCAGCTTGCCACATCTCGGTCGAGTTGACCGCTGTGCGCGGCAGATAATTGCAGCCGCGGATGGGTTCTTGCGCCACGTACCAGGCCTTGGCTTTTTCGGGCGTCCACTGTTCGGTCATTTCTTAGTTATCCTTCGCGCTCTTATGGTCGATTACGGGCGACCCAATGGCTCGCCCCTACAAGGTCTCTGTAGTTACAGCATGACGCTGGCAAGCGTGCCGGCGTTAGCGCCATCCGCATCCTGGATTCTCAAGCGTATCAGATCGGCGCCGTCGGGGATTCTCGCCTGCGTATCAACGTGCAGCGCGCGCAAGGGCGATACTGGACCGAGATCCATCTGGCTCAAGACTTTTCCCGCTTCATCAAGGAATTCGATCTCCGCGCGGCCTTCCAGAAAGCAGCCGAACACGCCTCGTATCCGCGCCCGTCCCTCAGCGACAGCGACAGACAAGGGTTGGTGCGCGCAGCCGATATCGCTGACATCGACGATAGGCGCCGGGCAAGCTGCCGCCGACCAGATCAACTGCTGCATCTTGATCTCCAGCGGTCGCAACGTCAGCAGCGGACTGAGCACTTCCGCCTCGAGAATATAGCCGGGCGAGCGAATCGGTATCGGCGAGGGCGCGCCGGGCGCTTCCGTCCAGCATTCCACTGTCGCGCCATTGTCAGGGTATTCCGCTTCGGGATCATAAGGGAATTGCATGCACAGCGCGAAGCCGCTCTGCCTGTCGGCGAATGCAATCCAGCCGGCCGGGCTGTGCACGCCGATCTTGCCGACGATGCCCTGATACTGCACCGCCAGCAAACCGCTTTCGGCGTCAAACTGATATTGCGGATTGTCATCGCCGAACATGATTTCGTAGGGTCGCTCGCGCGCGGGATCGGTGGGGATATAGAGCCAACAGTCATCGTTCAGCTGACCATCCGCTGTGCTGCACAGCATCTGCGCCACATCCCAGATCGACCAGCGGATGGCGCGATTCAATATATTTTCAAAAAATAGACGAAGCTGAAGGCGCGAGCTCCCCGGTCTCAGTGTGACCTGGCGGCGAATCCGCAAGCCGGAGCGCTCGTCGGGCGGGCTAATCATCAGAACGGAAGCGCCCGCATCTTCCTCGTCAGAGATTAAGTCGTAGCGCCCGGAATCGAGCACCGGATCGGGGGGACCGGGCCACTGTCCTTCGCCGTCCCAGCCTTGGGGCGCGGGCCAGGTCTTGGCGCCGCCGTAATTCTTCCACTGCAGAATCGTGCCATCGCCGGCGTGCTCTTCAAACGTGAAGCGCGCCCCCAGCAATTCCGGATTCATGAAGAGATACTCATGCGGGCCCAGGCTGAACTGCATCAGACGCCCACCGATCTCCGGCACGCAGACGGCGTCGATGATGCCGTTGCTCAGCCGGACGCCGTCCCAGCCATGGAAATCGATTTCTTCGACATTTACTGCCGGGGGCATCAGTTGGCTCTCTTTCTCAGCAATTGCAATCAAGTTGTGCAAAAAGGACGGCGATTCTCATTTTCGGAATCTGTAGGGGCGAGCCTTGGCTCGCCCGAAATATTGAGATTTTGCATTAGGGCGACTGGCGGTCAGTGTCTACGCGACCCAAGAGTCGCCCCTACACTATTCGTCTGATTGTTTATTTGCGGATACTTCTTTGCCGTCTGTGCCTCTGTGGTGAATGAAGAAATCAACCCTGCAAGCCCGTCGTGGAGATGCCGCGGACGAAGTAGCGCTGCAAGAGCAGGAAGAAGATCACCGCCGGGATGGTGGCCGCGGCCGCCGACGCCATGATGACGCCAAAGCGCATCGAAAGCCCGCGCCCGACGAAGATCGCCAAGCCGACCGGAACGGTGCGGGTGGCGTCGGTGTTGCTGATGATGAGGGGCCAGAAGAAATCGTTCCAACTGCGGACGAAGGTGAAGATGGCGACGGTGGCGATGACCGGCTTGCTCAGCGGGATAAAGATGCGCCAGAGCAGACCGAAGCGGCTGCAGCCATCCAGTCGTCCGGCTTCCTCCAGCTCAACCGGGATGGTCAGGAAGAATTGCGTCATCAAGAAGACGCCAAAGGCATTGGCCGCCGCCGGCACAGCGATGCTGAAATAGGTGTTGGCCAGCTTGAATTTGATCATGCCCAGGAAGAGCGGCACCAGCAGAATCTCGCCCGGCAGCAGAAATGTCGAAAGGATGATCAACAACAGGATATTGCGCCCGCGGAAGCGCATGCGCGCCAGCGGATAGGCGGCCAAGATATTGGTGGCCAGGGTGAGCACGGTGGTGATGGTCGCCACGATCAGGCTGTTGCGGAACCACTGCATCATGGGGAAGGAATCGAAGAGCCGCGTGTAGAATTCAAGCGTCGGCTGGTCGGGCCACCAGGTGGGTGGATAGCTGAAGACTTCCGTATCCGGCTTGATCGAGGTGACGAACATCCAGATGAAGGGCGCGCCCCAGACGATGGCGACGAAGATCATGATGGCATAAAGCGCCAGGCGCCCATAATTGAGCGAGCCATCGCGGTAGACGCTTTCTTTGCGCCAGGAGTCGCTCATGTCAGATCACTTTCATCGCGCGCAACTGAATTATGGTGAAGCTCAGCGTGATGAGCATCAAAATCACCCCAGCCGCCGAGGCTAAGCCCATGTTAAAGTTCACGAAGGCAGTCTCATAAATGAATTGGGCGACGGTGAAGGTGCTGCCCTGCGGTCCGCCGCGGGTCATAACGAATACCTGGCCGAAGACGCGCCAGCAGGCGATGACCGTCAGCGGGATGACGAAGGCGTTGACCGGCATCAACATGGGGATGGTGACATAGCGCAGCTCTTGCCAGCGGCCCGCGCCATCGATCTTTGCCGCCTCGTACAAGTCCTCCGGGATATCCTGCAAGCCCGCCAGGTAGATGATCATATTGCCGTTTACCGTCCACCAGATGGTGGTGATGGCGATGGCTGGCATGGCCGAGTCCGGGTCGCCCAGCCAGTTGATCGGCGGATTGACGCCCAATTGACCCAGATAATAATTCAGCAGTCCCGAGCTGCGCTCCAGGATCCACTGAAAGATGATGCCCACCGCCGCCACGCTGACCACATGCGGCAAGAAGACGATAGCGCGCGCGATATTGCGGCCGCGCAGCTTCTGATTCACCAGCAACGCCAGCAGGAAACCCAAGACGATTAGTGGAATCGCCGCCAAGACTACAAAGTAAAGCGTGTTCTGCAGCGACTCGATGAAGAGATCGCTGTTGATCAGCTTGTTGTAGTTCTTGAGCCCGACCCATTTGGGTTGGCCGACAATGCCCCATTTGGTGAAGCTGGCGTAGACGCCGACGATGGCGGGCAGCAGCAGGAAGACGATGAAGAGGAATAGGTAAGGCGCCATAAACGCGTAGGCGATCAAGTCATTCTTGATGCTGTTCCAAGGTGATGTGGCGCGTTTGCCCTTTGCTGGCGCGGGCCTGCTCATAATGCAAGTTCCAAGGTTTCCCCCTCCCCCAAGAAGAGGGAGGGGCTTGATCTTTCCCTAGCTCCCCTTCTCCCCTTGTGGGAGAAGGGGTTGGGGGATGAGGGGTGAAACGAGCCTACTCGTCAAGCAGGATCTCGTCGATGCCCGCTTTCATGTCGGCCAAGGCTTCCTCGACGCTCTTGTCGCCTGCTTGAGCCGCCTCGATATTGCGCAGGATCGGCGACTGACCGCCGAAGGCGAAGACAGAAGTATACTTTTCGATGGCTGGCTCCATAACGGAGATGGAGAGCGAATCGACGAAGGGCGCATAGTATTGGGCGAATTCATGATCGGTCCAGTAGGGGTCCGCCAGCGCCACCGGCAATACCGGCACGATGCCGACTTTGATCCCCGGCTCGGCGTAGTTCTCCAGGAACCACTTGATGACCTTCATGCTATTGAGGTAATTCTCATCGCTGTCTTGGCGCGTCAATGCCAGGCAGTGGGTATTGGTCCAGGTGGCCGGCACATTGCCAAAGGTTGGCATCACGGCCGTGCCGAGGTTCTTGCCTTCCCTGATATAGGAATTGACCATCCAGGGTCCAACCAAAACCATGCCGGCGCGCTCATTCTGGAAAGCGCTGATGTCGCCGACACCCGAGCCCATGCTCGAAATACCGCTATTCTGCAAATCCACCATGTATTGCAGCGCTTCATGGGCTTCTTCGCTATCGACCGCCGCTAAGCCGTCTTCACCCAGCCAACTGCCGCCAAATTGGTAAAGCAAGGTGTGGAAGAACCAGCGACCGAGCGAGCCGCCTAATGGCTGGTCCAAGCCGTATTGCGTCACCATGCCGTCGTCATCCGTGATCGTCATCGCCTCCGCCCAAGCCATGAACTCCTCGCCCGTGGTGGGCGGGCTGTCGGGATCCAATCCGGCCGCTTCGACCAGGTCAACGTTGTAATAGAGGTTCATCGGATGCAGGTCGCCCGGCAGGCAGTAGAACTCGCCATCAATCTTGCTCAGCTCGATGATATTCTGCGGCACGCCGGTGAGGTCGATATCGACGGCCGCCATCAGATCGTCCACCGGCAGCAAGATGCCTTCTCTGGCGTACCCGGTCACTTCCGTGTTATGGAACATCACCACATCGGGCGGGTTGCCGGCGGCGGCGGTGAGCCTCAGCTGGGTGAACAAGTCGTCCCAGCCCAAGGCAGTCGGTTCGATGACCAAGCCGTCTGCGTTTTCCTCATTGAAACGCGCGAAGACGGTGTTGAGCATCTCCGTATTATCGGCGCCGGTCCAGCCGTGCATCAGCGTCACCGCCGTGCTGTCCTGCGCCAGCGCCGCGCCCGGCAGCAAGAGCAGCGCTGCAAGGGCGACAACTAGAATCTTAAGAAGCGATTGCTTGGGCATTTTGATTCTCCTCTTTGAATAGTCCCTTTGCGAGAGATTTTCTTCCGCGCCAATAGTAACCCATTTCGACTCAGTTGCCAAACTTTGCCCTGCTGCGCATGCAAATGTACGGGCGAGTCGCCGCCTCGCCCACCCGCGCAAGCCGCGTCGATTGGCTTCCATCTGACCTGTCGGGGGGGCTGAGGAGGGGATTGCGGGCGAGACAAGTCTCGCCCCTACAGATCTGACCCTTCGCCAATTGCGCCGCATTCATGCTATAGTCAGGCTCGAATTTGGAGATGAAGACACAGGACGCTAATGATCGCACTGAATGAAATCCACGAAGCGGTGGCAAATGTGCAAGACCTCACACTGCGCACGCCCCAGCGCCATTCGCCTCAGCTCAGCGCGCGCCTGGGCGTACGCGTCGAGCTCAAGCTGGAGATGGAGCAGCACAGCGGCTCCTTCAAGACGCGCGGCGCCTTTCATCAGATGCTGGCGCTGGGCGAGGCGGCGCTGAGCAAGGGCGTGGTAGCCGTCAGCGGCGGCAACTTCGCCCGGGCGGTCGGTTACTGCAGCGGCATACTCGGCCTGGACGCGATCGTCTGCATGCCTCAAAACGCGCCCCCGGGATCGATTGACGCCACGCGCGATTACGGCGCTACGGTCGAGCTGCTGCCGGACGCGGTCGCCGCTTTCGCTCGCGCCGACGAATGGGTGGCGCAGGGGCGCGCGTCCCTCCATCCCTTTGACAATGCCGAGCAGATCGCTGGCAATGGCATCGTCGCCCTGGAGATCATGGAAGATTGCCCGCGCATGACCGACATCATCGTCAGCATCGGCGGCGGCGGTCTCATCGCCGGCATCATATCAGCGATCAAGGCGACCAAACCCGCAGTGCGCATCTGGGGCGTCGAGCCGGAGCTGGCGCCGACGATGCAGCGGTCGCTGGCTGCCGACAGGCTCGTCGATATCAGGCCCGCTTCGCTCACCAAGACGCTGGGCGCGCCCTTCGTCAGCCAAACCGCCTTCAATTTATGCCGAGAGCACTTGGAAGACCTGGTCCTGGTCAGCGATTTGGATCTGATCGCGGCGCAGCAGTACTTCATCGCGCATGAAGGCATCACGCCGGAGTTGGCGGCGGCCAGCACCCTGGCGGCGGCCGACAAGATCAAGAATCGCTTGTCACGGAGCGACAATCTCGTGCTGCTGATCTGCGGCTGCAATGACTCGCCCGAGGATGTGGCGCGCTTCGCCAAAATGCTGAATGCGCAAAGCGATCAGTCGTAGAGACGCCGGTACAGGTCGAGCTGCCGTTCCCGCGCGCGGCGCAGCAGGCGGACGCGATCCGGCGCTGGCTGGATGACGGTTTCAATCGCGGGCTGATCGGCATCAAGCGGTATTCCGTCAAGACTTCGGCGCATCATCATGGCGACGCCGCGCGCCGTGATCTCCGCTTCCGCCAGCAAGTGAATCGGCGAATTGAAGGCGTCGGCCATCATGCGCGCCCAAGCCGGCGACGACTGGAGCGCCCCCCCGCCCGCCATCACCTCCGCCGTTTCATCGTTGAGCAAATCGTAAATCAGCGAGAGCCGCAGCGCGACCGCCTCCAAATGCGCTTGCAGAATGTCGAGACGGCTGGTGTGGCGCCCGATGCCGTGAATCGTGCCGGCCGCGTCCGCCCGCCAGCCCGGCGCGCGCTCGCCGGCGATCAATGGCAAGACAGTCAAGCCATGCCCATCCGGCGCGCAATCCGCCAGTTGCGCTTCCAGCGTCTCATCGCCCAGCAGCAAATCATCCATCACCCACTGATAGACGTTGCCGCCTTCGCTGGTGGCGCCGCCGACCAGAGACATATCCGCAGCGACCAGATAGCGCCAAAGCCCGTCGGGCACGCGCTCGACATTCTTGACCACGCGCAGAGCCGATGTCGTGCCGATGGTCAGGGCAATGCGGCCCGCGTCAACCGCGCCCGAGCCGATATTGGCGGCCGCTCCATCGCCGAGCGCGAGGAAGAAGGGACAGTCTTTCAGCACCGTCCAGCGCTTTGCATAATCCTGGGCGAGGCCGACCTGCACGGCATCGTAATCGGCCAAAGACGGCAGTTTCGCCGCCAGATTATCGCCGACCAGCGGCCCGGCATAATCCCAGTGCCAATCTTGGCGCGCGCTGTCGAGCAAGCCCGACCAACTCGCCACCGACAGGCTCGTGCGTATATCGCTCCCGAACCAGCTGTGATAAAGATAGCCGCCGATGTCGGTTAGACGGTGGACGCGGTCAGTCGTTGCCGGATCCGCTTCGCTCAAATAAGCGTACTGCGCCGGCAGGTAGGCCGGGTGCAGCAAGCAGCCCGTCGCCTGATGATAGGGCTCGGCATCGCCGGACAGCTTCGCGAGGAGCGCGGGAATCTGCCCCCGGCTGCGCGTATCGGCATAGGTGAAGAGCGGCGTACAGGCGGCGCCGCCTTCGTCCAAGCCCAGCCAATTGCCGACGAATGTGGCCATGCCGACTGCGCGTATCGACTGCGCCGCCGGATGCGCCAGGACCTCATCCATGCAATCTTCGACCAAGGCGCGCAGTTGAGGCGCGTCGGCAATCGCGAGGCCGCCGCTGTCGGTCACGAAGTCGTGCCGGCGGCTGCAAATCGAGCCGTCAATCAGCCGCGCTTCATCATCGAATAGCAGCGTCCGCGCTGATGAGCTGCCGAGATCAATGACGAGCAGGGTCATCTGCGGGCAAGCCGCTTCGGGCGACCTGATAGGTCGCCCCTACAGTTCTGTGTATTTGACGGTTTCGCATGGATAGCCCGGATTCACTTAGTCGTTTAGGATGGCCTCAATCCGCGCCAGTTCTTCAGCGCTCAATTCGAGATTGTCCAGCGCGGCGACAGCGTCGTCGAGCTGCTCGGGCTTGCTGGCGCCGATCAAAGCCGAGGTCATTTCGGGATGGCGCAGGTTCCAGGCGATTGCCAGTTGCGCCATGTTCTGGCCTCGTTCGCGCGCAACGACGCTGAGCTTGCTCACCTTGCCCAATTTGTCTTGCGCCAGGCGGTCGCCCCATTCATGTTTCGCCGCCCGCGAATCCCCGGGGAGCTCGCCGATATACTTGTTGGTCAGGATGCCCTGATCGAGCGGCGAGAAGCTGATGCAGCCGATTCCCTCATCGCCCAGCACATCAAGCAAGCCGCCGTCTTCGATCCGGCGGTCGAACATGTTGTAGCGCGGCTGGTGAATCAGGCAGGGCGTGCCCAGCGCTTTGAGGATGCGCGATGCCTCGCGCGTTTGCTCGGCCGTATAGCTGGAGACGCCGATGTAGAGCGCGCGTCCACTGCGGACGATGGTGTCAAGCGCGCCCATGGTCTCTTCCAGCGGCGTATCGGGGTCGGGCCGGTGGCTATAGAAGATATCGAAGTAATCCAGCCCGCAGCGTTTCAGGCTTTGATCGCAGCTGGCGATTAGATATTTGCGCGAGCCCCACTCGCCGTAAGGACCGGGCCACATACGGTAGCCGGCTTTGTTCGAGACGACCAGTTCATCGCGATAGGGCGCCAGATCCGTCCGGAAGATCTGGCCGAAGGTCTCCTCGGCCGAACCCGGCGGGGGACCATAATTGTTGGCGATGTCGATGTGGGTGATGCCGAGGTCGAAGGCGCGTCGCAGCATGGCGCGCGAGTTTTCCATCGTGTCTACGCCGCCGAAATTCCACCAGATGCCCAGCGAGATCGCCGGCAGCAGCAAGCCGCTGCGCCCCGAGCGCCGGTATTTCATCGCCTCATAGCGCGCTTCCGCCGCCTGATAAACCATATTCCGCTCCTCCATGCCTGAATCGTCCCGTCAGCAGCGGATACTATAACCTAATGCCAGCCAGTTCTGTAGGGGCTAGCCACCGGCTCGCCCGTTCGCGCGAACATTTGCTGTAGGGGCGACCTGCCATGTCGCCCGCTCAAGCGCCTCCGCAAAACGCCGGCGTCTGAACCCGACACATGACAAGGCGGCGCGGCGTGATACAATGAGCAGCGAATTCCGCCTGTGATTCTGGATCGCTTATGGCGCTGCGCTTGGCGCGTCTCATACTCTTTACATCCTCCCTGCTCCTTTTGGCGCGCGTGCCCCCATTGGCGGCGCAGGACAACTTCCTTGATGTCATCGAAATGGCGGTCGAGGTCGGCTTCGATTCATTTTTCCGCCCGGGACAATGGACGCCGGTTCGCATCGAACTGAAGAACAATGGCGAATCAGTCGCGGGCCGGCTGGTGGTCCGCCCGGAGACTTCGGGCACCGTAGTCGGCAATGCTTTCAGCGCGCCGATTGATCTGCCGACGGGCGCGGCGAAGTCGACCCTGCTGAATATCCAGGCGCGGACCTTCCCCGATCAGATTCGCGTCGAGTTGATTGATAACGAGGGCATCGTGCGGGCTTCGCGCGAAGCCGGTCTGGTTGACCTGGGACCGGCGAACCAGCTATACGCCGTCGTCAGCGGACCAACTACGGCGCCGCCCAACTTGTCCGGCGTTCATGTCGGCGGGCAGCGGGCGGAGCAGGCGCTCTGGAGCGCGCATGAAATCCCCGAGAATGGTTTGTCGCTGGGCTCGCTCGATATGATCATGCTGGTCAATATCGATGGCGAAAGCCTGTCAAGCGGGCAGCGGCGCGCCCTGGAACACTGGGTGGAGGGCGGCGGACACCTGATCGTCAGCGGTGGTCCGGCCTCGCTTATCACGGCGGCGGCGGTGGCGGATCTGCTGCCGCTGGCGCTTTCCGGCAGCCAGCCCCTCGAGAACTTGAATGCGCTCGCCCGTTTCGCCGGCGACAACTCTGGCTTGCCCCAGCGCACGATCATCGCCATTGGCCGCCCGCATGAGGATGCCGAAACGCTGGTTGAGCAAGACGGCGTCGCCTTGCTGCTCCGCCGCGAGATCGGCGCCGGTTTGGTCGATTTTCTGGCGGCCGATCCCACGCTGGAGCCGCTCGCCAGTTGGGAGCGCCTTGACGACCTGTGGCTGAAGCTGCTGGCGACGCGCGCGCCGCATCCGACCTGGCGCAATGGCTTCACCAGGCCCACATGGGGCGCGGACGCCATCGCCAATTTGCCCGGCGTCGACCTGCTGCCGCCAATGCAAACGCTCTGCCTCTTTCTCGTTTCTTATATCGTACTGATAGGACCGCTAAATTATTTCCTGCTCTCGCGGCTGCGGCGCAACGGCTATGCCTGGTTCACCATACCCATCGTCATCATCTGCTTTACCGGCATCGCCTGGACGGTCGGTTTCAGTCTTCGCGGCGCCGAGATCATCGTCAGCCGCACGACCGTGCTGCAATCCTTCGTCGATCGTGATGAAGCGCTGGCGCAGCAATTCGTGGGTTTGCTATCGCCGCGGCGCGCCACCTATTCGCTTGCCCTGCCGGAAGGGCGCTACTTAGCCGTCGCCGGCGCCACCGCCCCGACAAGCATTTTCGCCAGCAATACTATCCAGACTTCGACCGAGATTTCGCAGGCATCCGCCTTTAGCGCGCGCGACTTCACGATAGACGGCGGCATCTTCGCCAACTTCAGCGCCAGCGGACGCGTCGCCAAGCCCGCGATCGGCGGGTCCTTCACGCTCAGCTTTGATATCCTGGAGAGCGGCCGGATGAGCGGCGCTTATCAAGGCGTCATCCGCAACGAGAGCGAGGCGACCTTGCGCGATGCGGTCATCCTGGGTCCGGGACTGGCTCATCGGTTCGAGGGCGATTTCGCGCCGGGCGATATCGTGACGCTGGATCGCGAATCGCTGCGCAGCGATATCGCAGACCCGCCGGCGCAGCCCAATCCGCTGGAGCTGCATGTCGCGTCGCCGGGTCAGTCGCCCTTCTCCGGCAGCGGGCGCAACCAATCGATCAAAGACGTACAGGGCGCGCGCTATCTGCGGACGCGGGCTTTCCTGCGCGCGGAATCAACGGCGGAGCGGCAGGCGCAGCGCGAGCAATCCTTCCTGGCCAGCTTTATGGTCGATCAATACGATTCCGATGCCCGCGGCGCCGGGCTTTACCTGGCCGGCTGGAGCGATCATTGGGCGCCCGATTTGGAAATCAGCGGCGCCGGCTGGACGGCGGTAGATACGACCCTTTACATCATCCAACTGGATGTCGATATCAAGCTGCCGAGCCGAACCGCCACCTTGCCATCAGCCTACTTCAGTTGGCTGACGCTAGATCGGATGGGGCTGATCGAAAACGGCACCGACAATTTCAGCCTCTATGAAGAGCAAGGCGCGGAGTTTCTGTTTCATCCGCTGCCGGGCTTGGCGATGGACGAGGTGACGCGCCTGCTTGTCGAAGTAGACCGCGGGGGCGGCTACGCGCAGTCCTTGGATGTTCAGCTCTATAACTGGATCAACGCTGAATACGATGTCTTCGACTACCGCCATGGCGAGGAGCTGACTTTCGCCAATCCGCGAGCCTATGTGGGGCCGAGCAATGCCGTGCGGCTGCGCCTGCAATTTGACGACGGCGTGGGCACGGCGCGCGTACGAAAGATTCGCATCGAACAGACGGGGCGCTACCAGTAGGATGTGGCGATGGAACTGATCATCCAGACGCAGGATTTGCACAAATCGTTCGGCGGGTTCGAGGCCTTGCGCGGCATCTCGCTGGAAGTGCCGACCGGTTCCATCTATGGCTTTGTGGGACCAAACGGCGCCGGCAAGACAACCACGATGCGGATCCTGACCACGCTGACCCGGCCTTCCCAGGGGCAAGCCTGGGTGGCGGGGCATTCCGTGCTGGAAGATCGGCGGGCGGTGCGGCGCGCCATCGGCTATATGCCCGATGAATTCGGCGTCTATGAAGATCTGCGCGTTTGGGAATATCTCGACTTTTTCGCCGCTTGTTACGACATTCCGGAAAATCAACGCAAGCCGCTCGTTGCCGACCTGCTCGAGCTGGTCGATTTGCAGCACCGGCGCGAAGAACTGGTGGACAAGCTCAGCCGCGGCATGAAGCAGCGCCTTTCCCTGGCGCGGACACTGGCGCATGACCCGCAAGTGCTCATCCTGGATGAACCGGCTTCGGGGCTCGACCCGCGCGCCCGCGTGGAAATCCGCGAACTCTTGGGCGAGCTGGCCAATATGGGCAAGACGATATTCTTCTCCTCGCATATCCTGGCTGACGTCGAAGATGTCTGCTCGCATATCGGCATATTGGAAGCGGGCGAGATCATCATGCAGGGCAGCATCGACGAGTTGAAGCTGGAGCTGATGGCGCATCGTGAGATCATCATCACGGTGATGAATCATGAGGCCGCCGAGGCGGTGACGAGCCTGGCGGGCGCCAGCGGGCATGTCGTCGCCGCCGAGATCATCAGCCCAAAAAATGGACGGGCGCGCATTCGCATCGATTTCGCCGGCAATGATGAAGAGTTGGGCGCCTTGAGCCGTCAATTGATCGAGGGCGGCGTATTGCTGCTGGGCTTCAATGAAGAAGAGAAAGACCTGGAGCACATGTTCATGCGCGTGACGCGTGGGCTGGTGACTTAAGTCATTCCAAGGAAGTCGTGATAAAGACTGTCGTATGAAAGAAACTGCAAAAATGATCCAGAAATTGTACGGGCGAGCCGGTGGCTCGTCCAATATTGTTGTGGATTTCCGATCAAATTTCGCAAGACTAACTTGGTTCTGAGGACTGCCATGGCAAGCTTCACCGCCGAGACATTGCATATCCCCGCGGAAGACAAGGGGCGAGCGGGCGCCTTTGCCGCGCTGGATGCCAAACGCGCCGGCTGGGAGACCATGAACTTCGCCGCCGTGCGCCTGGGCAAGAGCCGCACCTTCGAGATCGCCATCGACGACTTTGAATATGTCGCCGTGGTCTTGAGCGGACGCTGCAATATCCGAACGAATCGCGGCGACTTTGAAGGCGTCGGGCGGCGCGACAACGTCTTCAGCGGCATGCCGTACGCGCTCTATCTGCCGCCGCAAACCGAATTTGAGATTGAGGCGATCACCGATGATTTCGAATTCGCCTCCTGCTGGGCGCCCACGGAGAAAGAACACCCGCCCCGGCTGATTAGCCCGGACGACGCCGAATTGCTGCTGCTGGGCGGCGGCAACTGCTCGCGGCAAATGAGCCGGCTGATCGGCAGCGATTTCCCGGCGGACCGCCTGCTGGTCTACGAGCTGTATACGCCCGGCGGAAACTGGTCGAGCTATCCGCCGCACAAGCATGATACGCACAGAACCGACGACAAAGGCAAGGTGCTGGAAGCCCAGCTGAATCGCTTTAGCTTTTACAAGTTCGACCGTCCGACCGGTTACGCCTACCAGCGCGTCTATAGCGCCGACAAGCGTTCGGACGCGACGATGATGGCGCGCCAGCACGATATTATTCTGATGCCGGAAGGCTACTACACGATGGTGAGCGCGCCGGGCACGACGACTTACACGCTGAACTTCATGGCCGGCTCGTCGCGCGAATTCGCCCATAGCGATGACCCGGATTACGCCTGGGTGCGCCAGACGCTGGCGGCAATGGATCCTCGCCTGCCGCTGGTGGATCCGGGAATGGATATCGGCTATTAGGGCGCGCCTCTTCACACTATATAGAACCTTAGTCTTACCGCTGTGTTTCCAACTGGGGTTTCAGCCAATAGAGACATCCTGAAAACTGAAGGCTTCAGAATGCGCGAGCTGGCTTCAGCGTGTTTCCCCGACTCATGCTAGACTGATTTTTTGAACTGGCAACTGAATAGCGAGACTATGTCGATAAGGAGCGAAAATGCGCCGTCTAATCGTATTGCTATTGACTATAATCGTTGTGCTAGCGCTGGCTTCCGCCTCTGTCATGGCGCAACAAGTCCATGTCGTGCAGCGGGGGGAGAATCTTTTCCGCATTGCGCAACAATATGGACGGACGCTTGCGGAAGTCGCGCAGGCAAACGGAATCGTCCCGCCCTATACCATTCACATGGGCAACTTTATTACCATTCCGGCGCCGGGCAGCACGCAAGCGCCCGCTCCCGCGCCAGCGCCGCAGCAGCCGACAGGCACGAGCGCCTATACCGTGCAGCGGGGCGAATCGCTGGCGATCATCGCAGCCAAGTTCAATACCACCTATATCGAATTGGCGCGGATAAATGGCATCGCCGATCCGGATTACCTGCGCGTGGGCCAAGTGCTGCGAGTGCCGGGAGCGCCACCGCCGCCACCGGCGCCGGAACCAGCGCCAGCGCAGCAGCCTGATCCTGGCGCGGCGCCTCCAGTTGGTCCGGGTCCGCCCAGCACCGCGAACGTCAGCGGATTCGAGCTCGGCGGCCAAGCCCTGTCCTTCGCGCATCCGGAATTCATGCGCAGCGCCCGCATGACCTGGGTCAAGCGGCAGGTCAAGTGGCACGGCGAACCGGCCGGCAACTTCCAGCACTTGATTGACAGCGCGCATGGCAACGGCTTCAAGGTCCTGCTTAGCGTCATTGGCGACAAGAATCAAATCGCCGGCAACCCCGGCGGGTTCTATCAGAACTTCGCCAACTTCCTGGCCGGGCTGGCGCGCGGAGGCGCGGACGCGATAGAAGTCTGGAACGAGATGAATATCGACCGCGAGTGGCCCTCGGGTCAAATCAGCGGCCATAACTACACGCAGATGCTCTCAGCCGCCTATCACGCGATCAAGGGCGCCAATCCAGGCACGATGGTCATCAGCGGCGCGCCCGCCCCAACCGGCTTCTTCCAGGGTTGCGGACCCGGCGGCGGCGATGACGACTGCTTCCTGCAGCAGATGGCAGCGGCCGGAGCCGGCAACGTCATGGATTGCGTCGGCGTCCATTACAACGCCGGCATCACCCCGCCCGATTCGACCAGTGGCGCGCCGGTTGGCAGCTCCGGGCACTATTCCTGGTATCTGCCGCGCATGATGCAGCTATACAGCAGCTTCTTCCCGGGCAAGCCGCTCTGTTTCACCGAGCTCGGTTATCTGACTCGCGAAGGCTACGGTCCGCTGCCTGGCGGTTTCGCCTGGGCATCGGGCACCACGTTGGCGCAGCAGGCATCCTGGCTGGCGGGCGCGGTGCATCGGCTTCGTGGTTCCGGCTACGTCCGTATGTTCATCGTCTGGAATGTCGACGCGACTCACTGGGGGTCCGATCCGCAAGCAGGCTACGCGATTGTGCGTCCCGGCAACCACTGCCCGGCTTGTGATTCCCTGCGCGTGGCGATGGGTGGTTAAGCCCAAACCGCGAATTCTAGGGGCGGCACATATTGTCGTCCCTCAACATCTTTTCCGTAAAGCAGCGAGCATTGCACGAAACGCCTATGCCCTTTTGGTCTGGGCATAAGAACCTGCAAATTGGGAATCTGTAGGGGCGAGCCATTGGGTCGCCCTTTTTTGTTGCGTGCGGCCAACCCCATCCCCCGGCCCCTTCCCCAGCGAGCTAAGGGAGGGGAGCCAAAAGCGTCGAGATTATTGCAAAAAAGCCCCTCCCTCTTTATGGGGGAGGGGTTTGGGGTGGGGGGTTAAGTGACGATAATTGCGTGAAGAACTACATGTTTTCCCAGAAGCGGACAAGTCCCTACGATTACGCACAGGATGAGGGAGAGATCTAATCCCAAGCGATGGTTAGCGCCTGACCTATAGCTGATAGTCGCCGGTGACGCGCACGATCTTGTGGCTGTAATTCTCGACGTAGTCCATCAACTTGGCTTGCAGGTCAGCCCAATCGGCGCTGGTGATGATCTCACGCATAGAATCGGCGTCTTCGGCAATGGCGCCCGCCATGATTCGGGGGATATCGGCGCTGGCGTAGACGTTGTACCAAGCCTCAATCGGCGTGAGACCCAGTTTCGTGGTATTGGGCACCCACTCGCGCATGACAAACTCGAAGTATTCCTGATCCAAACCGGGCTTGATATCCCAGTTCATGAGAATCTTGACGTTTCCGTTCGGCATGAGAACACTTCCACGTGGTAGATCGCCCAAGTACCACTAATATACCGCAGAATTCTTGGCAACGGGATTCAACGTACTCAACTGGATCTCTAATTTGAACGCAGGAGCGCAACCTGAGTTTGCTCGGGCAGGCTCGTGGGGGTCACCCGCAGCCCATCTTGCTCCCCCAAGCCGCTTAGGCCCATCAGCTTCAGGAACCCTTCCACCGCCAGCGAGAAATCGGTATCGCGCAGCCTAATCGGCCTCATCGGCACGACATAATTCGGTTCGATCACGCTGATGAGATCGGCCAACTGGTCGCCGCTGTGATGGGCAGTTTCAACCGGCAGCAGCAGCACATTGACCTGACCCAACTGCTCGAATATGGACGGATCCGGCAGTTGACGCAGCGCGCCCAAGTGCAAGACATTCAGCGCGTTGGGATACTCGAAGTGATAGGCGACGTTGTCGAGAACGAGGTCGTTCTCATCATCATGATGATGCAGAGCGATGCCCGTGACAAACAATTCTCCCACTTCATATTCGCCAGGTCCGGCGATCACGTAGACCTGACCGCGGATTTCGCCGACCCGATGCCCCGTTTGATCGTGGCTGATGGTGACGAGATCGGCATTCAGCCGCATCTTAGCCAGCGCCTTCTTCGTGCCAAAAGGATCCGTCACCACGGAAGTGTGACCGCGCTCGGTGATGCGAAAGCAACTGTATCCGTGCCAGACAATGTCCAAGATTTCGCTCCCTCGATTTCTTCATCCTCACAGTTCAGACTGTCGATATCGTTTACTAGAATACACCGGCCAGGTCTTCAGCGCAGTCGGCAGCGGTACGGGCTCTAGCGCTAAGTCGCGAACTTGCCCCACTCCTCCAGCGCCGCCTCAAGTTCCGCCTCCGCTTGGGCATAGGCGATACCTAACTTGCGAACCGCTGCCGCATCGCCGGAGAGGCTGGCCTCATCCAGTTGCCGGCTGATTTCACTCAAGCTGGCTTCCAATCGCTGAATCCTGTCTTCGAGCGCGGCCGCGCGCCTGGCCGCTTCAAAGGGATTCAAGCCGTATTTCTTCTCGCTATAGGCGGCGGGTCTCGCGCCGCGTCGGTCTGGAGATGGCGACTGTGCCGATTTGCTTTCAAGCGTCCGTTTGCGCCAGCGCAGATACTCCTGGTAACCGCCGTTGATGACCTGCATTTCGCCGGGACTGATTTCCCAAATCTGCGTCGCCAGCGCGTCGACCAGGTAACGATCATGGCTGACCAGCAGGATCGTGCCGCTATAGACGCCCAGCACCGACTGCAATACCTCCTGGCTGTCGATGTCGAGGTGATTGGTCGGTTCGTCCAGCAGCAGCAGGCTGGCGCCTTGCAAAGCCAGTTTGGCCAGCGCCAATCGCCCGCGCTCACCGCCGGAGAGCGATGATACTGGCCGGAAGACATCGTCGCCGCTGAAGAGAAATCGACCGAGCCAATCGCGCGCTTGCGAGAGCGGCAGCGCTTTAACCGCGCGAATTTCATCGATGATCGCGTTGCTGGCCTTCAGCGTCTCATGCGCCTGGGCGAAATAAGCGATCTCCACCTTGGCGCCCAGGCGAACCTCGCCGGCCAATGCGGGCAGATCCCCGCTAAGCGTCTTGAGCAGGGTCGATTTGCCGACGCCATTCGCGCCGATGATAGCGACGGTCTCGCCGCGCAGGACCAACAGGTCGGGCACGCGCAGCAGCGCCTCCCCGTCGTAGCCGATTCGCAAATTGCTGGTGAGGATCACCTGATCGCCGCTTCGTTGATGATCGCTCAGTTCCAGCGACATCTTCTTGCGCCGCCGGGGGCCACTCTCCAGGATCGCGCCGCGCTTTTTCATCGTCTCCAGCTTCTTCAGGCGTCCCTTCGCCTGGGCGGCGCCGCGGCTGCCCATATGCCGGCGGATGAATTCTTCTTCCTTGCGGATGAATTGCTGCTGCCAGTAATAATCGTGGCGCAGGGTTTCCCGTTGGCTGGCCCGCTGCTGGCTGTAGGCGCTGTAGTTGCCGCGATACGTTTGCAGCTTGCCGTACTCGATTTCCCATACCACCGTCGCAAAACTGTCGATGAAGTAACGATCGTGGCTGACGGCGAGCACGGCGCCCGCAAATGAAGCCAGGTACTTCTCCAGCCACTCGATCGCCTGGATATCCAGATGATTGGTTGGCTCGTCCATGATCAGGAGGTCGGGTTCTTCCAGCAGCAGACGGCTCAGGGCGGCGCGCGTCTTCTCCCCGCCAGACAGTTGCGGCAGCGGCGCATCGTAGTCGGCCGGCGAAAAGCCCAGCCCGCTGAGCACCCGTTTGATGCGCGTTTCGTATTCGTAGCCGCCGCGCCTTTCGAAATCGGCTTGCAGCTGACCGTAGACCTCGAGCGCGTTGTCGGCATCGTCAGCCTCCGCCATCCGCCGCTCTAGTTCCGCCAGGCGCAATTCCAGCGCGCGCAAGCCGGAAAAGGCTTTCAGCTGCTCGCGCCAGAGGCTGTGTTCACCGGCCAGTTCCGGGCGCTGCGGCAGGAAGGACAGGCGCGCTCCCCCAGCCGTGCCCACAGTCCCGCTCGTCGGGCTGTCGATGCCGGCGAGCAGATTGAGCAGGGTCGTCTTGCCGGCGCCATTGGGTCCGACGAAGGCGATTCGCGCGCCTGCCGGAATAGAGACGCTGATGTCGCTGAAGATCTCATCAGGACCGTAGAACTTGCCCAGGTTGCTGGCGCTAAGGATGGACATGTTTCGCGTGAAATGCAGAAGTCGATAAACCGCCACAGTATAGCACGGCTTCGGCGCAGAGATAACGCCCGCTTGCGCCGATGGCTCGCAATCTGTATAAGTAGGCGGCAAGCGATAGACGGGCTTCGAGGCTCAATCAACTTGGAAAGCAATCGCAGCATTTGGCGCAAATTCTGGCCTTGGTTTAAGACGCTATTCCTCGGCTTCTTGCCCTTGATCATGATGCTAGCCTTGGTTTTGCACGGAACGGAGCGGGAGCCTACTACGGAGCCCGCGCCTTCGCCCGCCGTCGCGCCAGCAACGCCGTCGCCTGTTTACCGCGAAGTCCAGTTCAACTTCGGTCGGGGATACATCGGCGATGGTTGGCGGCTTTACTTCAGCGAGCCGGATGCCAGCGCCGCTCGCGAAAGCTACCAGGGCGGCATCGAAATGGCGCTTGTCGAGGCGATTCAGCGGACGCGGAGCCAGCTCGATATCGCCGCTTTTGAAATGAATAGCGAGCCGATTGTTGAGGCGATCCTGGAGGCGCATCAGCGCGGCGTCGTTGTGCGCATCGTGACCGATGACAATCACGGTCTCAACGACGTCAAGAACGAGGCGATGCGCCAATTGCAGGCGGCTGGCGTCCCTCTCGTCGATGACGGACGCAGCGGCCTGATGCACAACAAATTCATGATCATGGACGGGCGGATAGTGTGGACCGGCTCCTGGAATTACACCGTCAATGGCGCCTATCGCAACAATAACAATGTATTGGTCTTGGAGGGCGAAAAGACGGCTCAAGCCTTTCAGGCAGAGTTTGATGAGATGTTTGATCGCGGCGAATTCGGAGTGCGTTCAAGGGACGACGGCATCGTCAATTTCAGGTACGCGGGCGGCGAAGCCAGTCTCATATTCGGGTCCGAAGCCGATGAAGTCAGCGCGCTCAAGACGGAGATAGCGGGGGCGGCGCGCTCGATTCACATCATGACCTTCGTCTTTTCGCTTGAGGAATTGGCCGAGGCGATCCTGCTGCAGGCGGCGCAAGAAGACCTTGTCGTTCGTGGCGTCTTCGAGAAGCGCAACAGCACCGCCAGCTGGAGCCAACTGCCAGCGCTGCACTGCGCCGGCGCCGACATGCGGCAGGATGGCAACCCCTACTCGCTGCATCACAAAGTCATCATCATTGATGAGTACACGGTGATCACCGGCTCTTTCAACTTCTCCAAGAGCGCGGCGAAGCGCAATGACGAGAATATTGTGATCATCCGCAATGCGAATATCGCCGAACTGTATCTCGACGAATGGCAGCGAATCTGGGACAGCGCCACGGAGCTGCCGCCGGCTGAGGTAGATTGCGGCTAGGCTGAATCGGCCCGGCGTTTCCGCAGATGCAGCGGCGATTTCTTCGGCTGGCGTTCAATCTCATGGCGCGCTTCCAAGTCCAACTGCACCGCCTTGCAGTACCAGCGCACGGAGCCCGGCTTGGGGAAAAGCGCCTTCGGCAGGCCCTGCTCGTCCAGCCTGGCTCGTACTTTTTCTTCCACTTCGCTGAAAGGCGCCCAGGCGTCGTAAGACAGCGATGCCAGCATGGCCTCACGGATGACCGTATACTTTTCGGTCTTGAGGTTCTCGCGGTGCTGCGGGTGGTTGACGTTTCGCGCGCGAATGCTGGTCATATCGATTTCTCCCCAGGCGCTAGGTCCCCTGATGTCATAATCAATTTTGTCGCCGGCAGCGAAAATGACTACGTTAGCGAAACTTCGTCGTAGAGCCGCCAGGCGTCGTCCGCCCGGCAAAGCGCCGTGCCCGCGGTCATGACGGCTGCGCTACCGGCCGCCACGCCCAGGCGCGCCGCGTCGACAAGCTCGAAACCCTGCGCCAGCCCCATGACGATGCCTGCGACCATGCTGTCGCCCGCCCCAACTTTGCTCTGAATCGGCACGATTGGCGCGCGCAGAAAGACGCAGTCCACGCTCGTGATCAAAGCCGCGCCAGCCGCGCCTAGCGAGACAACCATCACTTCAGCCAACCCCTCGGCGATCAAACGCTGTCCAGCCGCGCGGATCTCCGCTTCGCTCGACGTGGCTTCGCCGGCGAACAGCGCCAGCTCCCGCAGATTGGGTTTCAGCAGATAAACGCCTTTGCCGACGGCGCGGTTCAGCGCGTCGCCCGCCGTATCCAGAATCACGCGGATGCCATATTCGCGGGCATAGCGCGTGATTTCGCCATAAATCTCGAGCGGGACGCCCGGCGGCAGGCTGCCGCTGGCGACGATATAAGCCGGATTCAAGTTGAAAAGCGCCTCCAGGCAAGCGATCCACTCCTCGGCGCTCAAGGCCGGCCCCGGCATGGTGAAGCGGTATTGCAGTCCGGTGCTCTCTTCGTAGACGACCACATTCTCGCGCGTGATGCCGGCGATCTCGACCGGGTGATTGTCGATGCCTTCGTCCCTCAGCAATTGCGTTAGCATGGCGCCGTTGTGCCCGCCAGCGGCATAGACCGCGCTGGATTGGCCGCCGAGGAAGCGCATCGCCCGCGACACATTGATGCCGCCGCCACCCGGATGGAAGCCCGGCTCGGCGCAGCGCAGCTTGATCTCCGGCGCGACCGACTGAATGCGCGTGGCCACATCCAGCGCCGGATTCAGCGTCAGCGTTACAACTTTATCCATGCGACGCGCTCGCTCAGATCTGAAACCGTCGGGGCTAGTTTAACCGGGCGATGGCGCGCAATCCAGCGTTACGATGAGGCGCCTTTCACGAAATCTTAAACGACATTGACTTTTGTCGCTTACGATCCGCGCGGATTGCCTTATAATCCTTGCGAATCGCTAACTGAATAAGGAGCATAGAATCCGCCAATGCGCCTGTATCTCATCCGTCACGCGGAATCGGAAAACAACGCTCTCAACCAGGATACGCTTCACCGCCGCAAGGTCGACCCCGACTTGACGCCCTTGGGCTACCAGCAGCGGGACTTGCTGGCGCGGCATATCGCGGCAGAGCGGGATTCGGTCGGCGAGGGCTACTCGATTACGCATCTCTACACCAGCGCGATGCACCGATCGCTCTTGACGACCAAGCCGGTGAGCGAAGCGCTGGGCATGGCACCGACAGTCTGGCCCGACCTGCACGAAAAGGGCGGCATGTTCCTGGAGCGCGACGGCTGCGTTCGCGGTTACACCGGCATGACGCGCGCGGAGATTCAAGCCGCCTTTCCCGGCTATGGGCTGCCGGCTGAGGTGGACGATTGCGGCTGGTATGACGCGGCAATGGGACGCGAATTGGAGACTCATAGCTATTACCGCGCCATCAAAGTCGCCCGCGAGCTGCGCGACAGGGGCGATTCCGATGACGTGATCGCCCTCGTCTCGCACGCCGGATTTCTTGATATATTGCTGAAGGCGATCTTCGCGCAGTTGCCGTCTCGTCCTTACACCATGCGCTATTATCATGACAACACCGCCATCACGCGGATCAACTTTCACCGTGGCTGGGCGACGCTGCATTACTTGAATCGCGTCGATCATTTGCCGGCGGACTTGCGTTCTTTCTAGCAGCGTTATGGTCTTGGCAAGGGAGACTGCAGAATGACAGATCTGGGCGGACAGGTTGCCGTCGTGACTGGCGGCGGCGGCGGCATAGGCAGCGCAATCTGCCGGCGACTGGCGGGCGCGGGCGCGCAGGTCATCATCACGTACCACAGCGATCAGAGCAAGGCGCGAGCGGCGGCGAATACGCTGGCGGGCGGCAATCACCTGATTCTGCGCGCGCCCGTTGACGATGCGGAGGCGCAAGCCAAACTGGCGTCCGCAGTCGCCGAGAAGTACGGTCGCCTCGATATCCTGGTCAACAACGCCGGCATTACCAAAGCGGTGCCCCACGCCGATTTGGCGGACCTCGATGATGAGACCATTGACCAGATCTTCCGCGTCAATTGGCGCGGCGCATTCGCCTCGATCCGCGCGCTGCAGCCCTTGCTGTCCAAAGGCGCCGGCGGCGTGGTCGTCAATATCTCGTCGATCGCCGGGCGCACGGGCGTCGGCAGCAATGTCGCCTACTGCGCGAGCAAGGCGGCGATGGATAGCATGACGCGGTCGCTGGCGCGGGCGCTGGCGCCGCAGATTCGCGTATTGTCGGTGTCGCCCGGCTGGGTGAACGGCGAATACGCGCAGCGCATGCCACGAGCGCTGATCGCCGAGCAGGAGGACAAGACGCCGCTGGGGCGCATCGCCGAGGCGGACGATGTGGCGGAAGCAGTCTACGCGGCGGTCGCGCAATTGCGCTTCAGCACCGGCGACATCATCCCGGTCGATGGCGGGCGTCCGTTAGGCTAGCGCCCTTACATTGAAAGTTGCGCGTTGCTGCTTGCTCCCCAGCAATCTCAGTTATAATAGTAAGCAATATGATTCCTTTGTCCGTCGGCGGCGGACCAACGTATAAGCTTGCGGGAGAATTCTGATGCGCACTATGCTCTTATGCCTTCTCATCTTTTTCAGTTCATTGGCAGTCCTCGCGCATGGCGGCGAAGACCACGATGACGACGAGACCGAATCGATTGACATTACCGCTGTCAGCCTACCCGAAAATCTCAACTATCACGAGCATGTGCGCCCGATTGTCGAAGCCAGTTGCGTCGCTTGCCACAGCGACGGCCAAATCGCCGGCTATGCTCCCTTCACATCGGCGGAAGATGTCGTCTGGGCGGCGCGCGACATCAAGTTCCATGTCGTGAACGGGCTTATGCCGCCTTGGCCGCCCTCGCGCGAGAATCTGCCGCTGAAGCAAGACCGCAGCCTGTCCGACGAAGAAATCGCCATCATCGCCGCCTGGGCTGACGCTGACGCCCCGCTCGGCGATCCGCATGATTACACGCCCGCGGCAACAGATGCCTACCCGCCTGTCGAGATCCGCGCCGACCTGGTCTTGCAGCTTGATAAGGCCTACACGCCGGCTGAGGATGTGCTCGACGACTACCGCTGCTTCGCATTCGAGCTAAAGATCGATGCGCCCCAATTCATCACCGGTTACGCATTCAGCCCCGATGTGGTTGAGATGGCGCATCACAGTCTCTTTTATCTGTTCGATGAAAAGGCAGAGCGCGCAATTGAAAGGCGCAATGATGCCGATGGACGGCCCGGCTGGTCCTGTTACGGCGGGACGGGTTTAGCGATCGAGGGCGAGGGGATCGGTGGCTGGGTGCCGGGCGCGTCGCCGGTCTTATTCCCGCAAGGCGCCGGCTTTTTCATCAAACCGGGTCAGCATATTGTCCTGCAAATGCACTACAACTTATGGACGACGCAGCAGCCAGATCAAAGTCGCATCGTCCTGCAGGTGGAATCGGCCGAAAATGAGCTGGCTCAACTCGTTGATTTTGCCCTGGCCGCGCCAGTCGAAATTCCTTGCCCGGCCGGTGTGGCTGGTCCACAATGCGATCGTGAGGCGGCCATTGAGCGCGTCGCGAGTCTCTACGGCGAAGACGCGCGCTTTACGCCTGACTACCTTTTGCGCGAGTGCGGTCAAAGCCTGGAAGACTACGCCGAGAACAGCGGCGAGAATGCCAAGGGCTATTGCGACTATCCAATCACGGTACCCCTGACGGTATTCGGCGTCTCCGGGCACATGCATGAGTTGGGGCGGAGCTTCCGCCTGGAGCTAATCCCCGACGGAGAAGAGCCGCTGTTGCTGCTCGATATCCCGCGTTGGGATTTCCACTGGCAGGATCAGTATTACTTTGTCGAGCCGCTGAAATTCTCTCGCGGCGATGTCCTGCGCATGACCTGCTACTGGGATAATTCGCTGTCGGAGGATCCGCGTTATGTCGTTTGGGGCGAAGGCACGAGCGATGAAATGTGCTTCGGCTCGATCCTGGCGCTGAAGCCGTAATTCGTCAATTCCCGAACAGATTCATCATATAATCGGTCGAGATGCCCTGCGCTTCCAGGTGGGTTTTGAGCTTGCGGCGGGCATCGTGGATGAGTTTGTAGAGGGCGTTGCGGTTGCTGCCCATGTGCTCAGCCAGCACATCCATCGGGATGCCCTTGAGGGCGACAGCGACCAGCGCCTGGTACTGCCGCTCGGTGAGCGCATCCTGCAGCGCCAGCTCGATCTTTTCCATGACGTCATCGCGCTCGGCCACCTTCTCGGGCGTTGGCGAAGCGGCCGACCCCAGCCTGGTCGTCAGCGGCAGCAGGTCGCCATCGGCGGTTAACTCATCGAGGCTGAAATCTTTGTAGCGCGCGCGCCGCAGGTCGCTGATGGCGAGGCGGATTGCGACTTTGGTCGCCCAGGTCGTGAAGCGGCTCTCGCCGCGGAAGTTGGCCAGATTGTCCATTACGCGCAGGGTGGCGTCTTGCGCCAGGTCTTCGGCCATCTGCGCCAATTCATGCGCCGCCAATCCGCGCAGGTCGCTGCGGTCCTGGCTGAGATAAAAGTAGATGCTGCGCCGCAATCGCAGACGCAGCTCAGCCAAAGCCTCGCTCTGCGCCGCATCGTCCTCGCTTTGCAGCGCGGCGATCCATTCTCCATTACTGCGGTCGGTCATTTTGGCGGTTGTCATGCTTCGCCCGTAATAGTATGCGCTTCACCTTTCATGATAAAGGAATCAGAGACAATATACACCTGTAAGCCGGCACGGCCCGATAAGATTCGCCGCGGCAAAATATCACCATTTCAGCCGCCGCTGGGTCATTATCACTGAGGCGGAAAGACAGAAGGCGCTTTCCGCTGTCTAGTCAACAATGGAGCTTCGTACATGAACAACCGCTCAGAGCCCCCCAATCACGTGACTGAGGGGGGAAAAGATGGCAAGAAAAACAGCGACGGCGGCAAGTCGCCCTTTGGCAACCCCAATGCCCAGCGCATGTGGATTGTGCTCGGCGTCATCGTCGTGGCGATGTCCCTGCTGATATTCAATGGTCGGGCGGCTTTTCAGGCGGGCAGCGGCCTGCCGATCAATGAGTTGGCGGCCGATATCAGTCGCGGACGGGTGGACCGGGTCGAGGAGCGCGGAGGCACCGAGCTCAAGATCACCTATACCGATCAAACGACGAAGACCGCTTACAAAAGCCAATTCTCGGATTTCTACCAATTGATGGGCGCGCTTGATGTCTCGCGATCGGCGCTGGCGAATGTCAACTTCGTGCCGCATCCCACCGATGACACGCCGAGTATCATCTTCCAAATCGTGATCGGCGTCGTGCCGATCTTGATCATCGTCTGGTTTTTGTGGCGGATGATGCGCTCAATGCGCGCCGGGCAAGATCAAGCGATGAGCTTCGGCCGCAGCAAGCCGCGCGTCTCCCGCGATATGGAACGGCCGCAAGTGACGTTCAAAGATGTCGCTGGCGCTGAAGAAGCGAAGGAAGACCTCAAGGAAATCGTTGAATTCCTCAAGGAGCCGGAGAAGTTCATCCGCCTGGGCGCGCGTGTGCCCAAGGGCGTGCTGATGGTGGGGCCGCCAGGCACGGGCAAGACCTTGATGGCGCGCGCCGTCGCCGGGGAAGCCGGCGTGCCCTTCTTCAGCATCTCCGGCTCGGAATTCGTTGAGATGTTCGTCGGCGTCGGCGCCAGCCGCGTCCGCGACTTGTTCGAGCGCGCCAAGGCGGAAGCGCCCGCCATCGTCTTTGTGGACGAGATTGACGCGGTCGGGCGGCACCGCGGCGCTGGCTTGGGCGGCGGCCATGACGAGCGCGAGCAGACGCTGAATCAGATTCTGGTGGAGATGGACGGCTTCGACAACGACACCAATATCATTATCGTCGCCGCCACCAACCGCCCCGACATCCTCGATCCGGCGCTGCTGCGCCCCGGGCGCTTTGATCGCAAAGTGGTGATGGACAACCCCGATGTCAGGGGAAGGCAAGAGATCCTCAAGGTGCATTCGCGCGGCAAACCGCTGGCGGGCGATGTCGATGTCGAAGCGCTCGCGAAGATCACAGCCGGCTTCAGCGGCGCCGACCTAGAGAACCTGGTCAACGAAGCGGCAATCCTGGCGGCGCGCCGCAACAAGAAATCCATCGGCATGACCGAGATGCAAGAGGCGATGGAGCGCGTCGTGATGGGGCCGGAACGCCGCAGCCGCGTCATCACACCGGAAGAAAAAGAAAAAGTCGCCTATCACGAAGCGGGGCACGCCCTGCTCTTCCACCTGCTGGATAATACCAGCCCGGTGCACAAGATCACGATCGTCTCGCGCGGACGCGCCGGCGGATATGTCATGCCGCTGCCCGATGGCGATGACATGCTGATCACGCGCGAGAAATTCGAAGACGATATCGTGGCGGCCATGGGCGGCCGGGCGGCTGAGGAGATAATCTACAACCAGTTCACCACCGGCGCCAGCAATGACTTGCAGCAGGCGACGCGGATGGCGCGGGCGATGGTGACGCAATTCGGCATGAGCGACCTGCTCGGTCCCCGTTCCTATGGGAATGGCGGCGGCGCCGTCTTCCTCGGGCGGGAGATCGCCGAGCAGCGTGATTACAGCGAGCACTACGCCCAGCAGATCGACGATGAGGTCAAGCGCATCCTGCAAGCGGCTTACGAACGCGCCAAAGGCTTGCTGCTGGAGCAGAAAGACACGATGGACGAACTGGTGCAGATTCTAATTGAGCGCGAGACGCTCAACGCCGACGAGTTCGTCGAGATCGTCGATGGTCCCGCGGCGGCGCCGGCGACCTAATCCACACCAATCAAGCGGAATGATGGGGCGAGCCAGTGGCTCGTCTCTCTTTTTGCACGGACACTACATTCGGTGCCGTGCAGATGATATGATTTGCGCTCGGCTATATTGCGGCGGTCACATCTCGCTTGCCAAGTGCTGAAACACAGGAACCGGAATTGACGCGACACGTTCTTAGCAAAGACAAATATGAGTATGATGTCTTTCTCTCTCACGCCTCGGAAGACAAAGATGAAGTGGCGAGACCGTTGGCATTGCTGCTCCAAGAGCGCGGGCTGAGAGTTTGGTACGACGAATTTGAATTCAGAATCGGCGACAACATTATTGCAAAACTCAACAAAGGAATCAATTCGAGCCAATTTGGAATCTTGATATTATCCACGTCATTTGTTGACATGGCAAAACAATGGACAAAGTATGAGCTTGACACATTGGAGAGTCTATACGTGACAGAAGACAGGGTGATGTTTCCGGTTTTGCACAACATTTCTGTGCGAGAGATCAGAGAGTTTCGTGCCTCATTAGCGAATATATTTGGCCGAAGTACTGCCTCCTACACAGTCGAGGAAATCGCAGATGAGATACATAAGGTCATTATTGACTATGATGCAAGAGAGTTTGGAAGCGGTGAACGTTGAGGTTCTCGTTGTAAGTCAAATATAACAGATCAAAGGCACAGGCGAAGTAAGGCGGTTTCGCGAAATTATGGGCAACTATGCTATACTTGGATTCATGGACGTTCAACTGAAGGACTTTTGTCGTGCAGTTCATAAAGCATGATTTGGGACACAGAACAGGTGGCGAAATAGTTGAAATTATCCTGAAAGGCAATGCTGCCAACGTGCGCCTTATGGACAGTTCCAATTTCCAGAGTTACCGTAGCGGACGGCGTCACCGTTATATGGGTGGTCATGCTAAACGTTCTCCTGTTCGCCTGCAAATTCCCAGATCTGGGCATTGGTATGTCGCTGTCGATATGGGTGGATACAAAGGCAAAGTAAGTTCAAGCGTTCGCATGCTACCGGGCAAATTGCGTCCCTTCGTGGACAAGCCGCTCTCTACAGTACCTTCTCTGGTAAGGAACGAAAACCATACTCAGTATGATGTCTTCATTTCTCATGCCTCGGACGACAAGCAAGACGTCGTGACACCGCTGGCAGAAGCCCTTCGGGCAGGCGGCTTAACCGTTTGGTATGACGACTTTGAACTCAAAATCGGCGATAGTCTACGCCGCAATATTGATCGAGGGATAGCTTCGAGTCGGTTCGGAATTGTAGTATTGTCGAAAGCGTTCTTTGGTAAGGGATGGCCCAATTACGAACTTGACGGACTGGTTACTAAAGCAGTTGACGGAGACCAAGTGCTATTGCCAATTTGGCACGACATAACTAAAGACGAGGTTGTTTCATACAGTCCATCTCTTGCTGACAAGATTGCACGGAATACCACGACACAGACTGTGGAAGAGATAGCAGACGAAATAATTGAAGTAGTGCTTGGCGAAGCAGTCGAAGTCTAAGATTTGTCCGCACTCGTACTCATCCCGCCGAATTTGTAGTCGGGGGGATCTCTCCAAAAGACTGTACTCGGTCTACGTCACCCGGTGGCAGCTCACAAAGTGATCCGGGCGCACCTCGATCAGCGGCGGATCCGGCTCCTCGAAGCAGAGATCAAAGCGCACCGGACAGCGCGTGTTGAAATTGCAGCCGGTCGGTGGATTGGCCGGGCTGGGCAAATCGCCGGAGATGATGATGCGCTGGCGACTCTCCTCCACCTGCGGGTCGGGCACGGGCACGGCCGAGAGCAGCGCCTGCGTGTAGGGATGCTGCGGATTGTCGTAGACTTCATCGACCGGACCCAACTCGACGATTTTGCCGAGGTACATGACGGCCACGCGATCGCATATGTGGCGCACCATGCTGAGGTCGTGGGCGATGAAGAGATAGGTCAAGTTGAGCTCGTCTTGCAGCTCTTCCATCAAGTTGACCACCTGCGCTTGAATCGACACATCCAGCGCCGAGATCGGCTCGTCGGCGACGATGAAGCTCGGCTCGAGAGCCAGGGCCCGCGCGATGCCGATGCGCTGCCGCTGCCCGCCGGAGAATTCATGCGGGTAGCGGTTGATGAAATAGGGGTTCAAGCCCACTTTCTCCATCAACTGTTCCACATATTGCTGGCGTTCTTTCTTGTTGGAATAAATCTTGTGGATTTGCAAGGGCTCGCTGACGATGCTGCCGACGGTCATACGCGGGTTCAAGGAGGCGAAGGGATCCTGAAAGATGATCTGCATCCGGCGCCGCATCTGCCGCAGATCGTTGCCCGCCATCGTGGACAGTTCCTGCCCTTCGAATCGGACGCTGCCTTCGGTCGGCCGATAGAGCTGCAAGATCGTGCGGCCCGTCGTACTCTTGCCGCAGCCGGATTCGCCAACCAAGCCCAGCGTCTCGCCGCGGATCACATGAAAGCTGATGCCATCGACCGCGCGCACCGCCCCGACTTGCCGCTGAAAGACGATGCCGGACGAGATTGGGAAATGCTTCTTCAGGTCGGTGACTTCGAGGATGACATCATTCTCGTCCAGGCTCTTGCGTTTTTCGGCTGTCATGACTTGACTAGACATTTTCTGCTACCCCCTCGCGGATATCGGCCCAACAAGACATGACGTGCTCCCCATCGCCACCGGCGGCGGGAACGGTCTCCAGCGGCGGACGCTCGTCCCAGCATTTTTCCAGCCCCAAGCCCTCGCGCACATCGCAGCGCGGCGCAAAGGGACAGCCAACCGGCTCATTGCGCATATCCGGCGGCGAGCCTTCGATCTGCGTCAGCTTCTCCTCGCCGCTCGAGTCCAGCCGCGGCAATGACCCCAGCAAACCCTCGGTATAAGGATGGCGGCTATCGCCAAACACCTCATGCGAAGAGCCGGACTCCATGATCCGCCCGCCGTACATGACTTGAATGCGGTCGGCGATGCCAGCGACCACGCCCAAATCGTGCGTGATCCAGATCATCGCCATATTGAATTCGTCTTTGAGCTGCTTCACCAACTCGATAATCTGCGCCTGAATGGTCACGTCAAGCGCGGTGGTCGGCTCATCGGCGATCAGCAATTTCGGATTGCAGGACAAACCCATGGCGATCATCACGCGCTGGCGCATGCCACCGGAGAATTGATGCGGGTAGTCGTCAAGCCGGCGATAGGCATCGGGAATGCCGACCATATCCAGCAGGTCGGCCGCCCGCTTGCGCGACTGCGATGTATTCATGCCCTCGTGCAGCTTCAGCGATTCGGTGATCTGCGTGCCGATGGTCAGCACCGGATTGAGCGAGGTCATCGGATCCTGGAAGATCATCGCGATTTCCTTGCCGCGGATCAGCCGCATCTGGTCCGGCTTGAGCGTCAGCAGATCGCGCCCTTCGAACATGACCGTGCCCGATTCGACCTTGCCGGGCGGGCTCGGTATCAAGCCCATCAGCGCGAGCGAGCTAACGCTCTTGCCGCTGCCGCTCTCGCCGACGATGCCGAGCGTTTCGCCCTCTTCCAATTCAAAGGATACGCCGTTGACCGCGTAGACGGTACCTTCCTGCGTGTAAAACCTGACCACTAGGTCTTTGACATCCAGTAATACGCTCAAAGCGCTACCCTCCTCATGCAACAATGTCTTTATTTGAAACGCCGGTTCACAAGAGAGTCTGTCGAACGATAGAAATCACGAACCAAATGCGCCGGGCGGAACTGTCTTTCTACACTGTTTCCACCGCTGAAACCGCCTGTCTCACAGCACCTGCAAACATCCGAGACGACATTTGCGCCTAACTCGGACTGGAACCATGTTAACAGACAAAGGACAAGTTTACCAACATTTCAAGAAATTGCCCGCAAGGTTAACTCAGCGCGCTCTTGGCGAAACCATTGAATCGTCTCGCGCAATCCGGCTCTGAAATCAGTGCGCGATACGAAGCCGAATTCACGCTCGGCGCGCGAGACATCAAGTTTGCGCCGCGGCTGGCCGTTTGGCTTGCTCGTATCCCAACGCAGTTCCCCATTGAAGCCCACCTCGTCGGCGATGATCTCCACCAAATCGCGTATGCTAATTTCGAAGGCGCTGCCCAGGTTGACCGGCTCGGCGCCATTGTAGCGCTCGGCCGCCAGCACAATGCCTTCAGCCGCATCGCGCACGAAGAGAAACTCGCGGGTCGGCGAGCCGTCGCCGAAAAGCGTGACATCGGCGGCGCGGCTCTCCTGCGCGTCCACCATCTTACGTATTACAGCCGGGATCACATGCGAGGATTTCAAATCAAACTTGTCGTGGGGACCGTACAGATTCACCGGCAGCAGGTGAATGGCGTTGTAACCGTATTCCTGGCGATAGGCTTGGCTCTGCACCAAGAGCATCTTTTTCGCCAAGCCATAGGGCGCGTTGGTCTCTTCCGGGTAGCCGGACCACAGGTCGTCTTCCTTAAAGGGCACGGGCGCGAACTTGGGATAGCTGCAAACGGTGCCGATGCCGACGAATTTGGCGACGCCGGCCCGGCGCGCGTACTCCAGCATCAGCGTGCCCATCATCAAGTTTTCGTAGCAGAACAAGCCGGGATGCTCGCGGTTGATGCCAATGCCGCCGACATTGGCCGCCAGGTGAATGACCATGGTCGTATCCGGCTGGTCCGCGTAAAGTCGGGCGACCGCTTCTTGTTCGCGCAAGTCGCAGGTCGCGCTTCGGGGTACGATGATGCGTCGGGCGCATCGCGCCTTCAGCAATTCGACGACGTGGCGCCCGAGGAAGCCAGCGCCGCCGGTAACGATGACTACCTGATCCTTCCAGAAAGAATCGCTCATTCCAGTCTCGCTCCGTAAACTGCTCGTATCATAGCAGATATTCCGCCCTTTCATGATGGCTTTACACGGCGGTTGCGCGGGCGTCTCACGAGCGGATGCCGGCTTGGAGCGACAGCCTGCTGCCAGTCATACACATTTCGATTGCGCGCCTGTATCATAGGAAGCCACAGCCAGTATTGAGAGCGACAGAAAGGCAATCTCTTGGAACGGACACTGATCATTGTGAAAGCAGATGCGGTTCAGCGCGGCTTGACTGGCGCCATCGTCGCGCGATTTGAAGCGCGGGGACTGAAAATCATCGGCATGAAGCTGATGCAAGTCGATCGCGCGTTGGCGGAAAAGCATTACGATGTGCATCGCGAGCGGCCCTTCTTTGCCGGGCTGGTCGAGTACATCATTTCGGCGCCGGTGGTGGTGATGGCGCTGGAAGGCACTGAAGCCATCGCGGCGGCCAGGTCGACGATCGGCGCGACGACGCCGTCCGAAGCGGCGCCCGGCAGCATCCGCGGCGACTACGGTCTCGAGATCGGGCGGAACCTGGTGCATGGCTCCGACAGCGTCGAGAATGGCGAGATCGAAGTGGCGAACTTTTTCACCGAGGCGGAGCTCTGCGGCGGCTGGTCGCGCGATGTGGATCGGTGGGTGTTTGAGTAAGAGGTGGCACTTGCTGGTGTTGCAGTGCGTCCCGTTTGACTGTTTAGCGCCATAAGGTTAAAGTGAGGCGCAAACTGTTGTGAGCGAATCATCATGGCGATAGAACGAATGCCGATCACGCCAGAGGTGTTGACGTGGGCGCGGGAGAGATTGGGTTACACTGTCGAGGCGCTGGCGGTGAAGCGCAAGGATTTCAGGAAGGTCGCAGAGTGGGAAACGGGCGAGTCCCGACCAACCTACCGACAATTGGAGAAGCTGGCGAAGGACTTATGGCTGCCAATTGAAGTATTCTTCTTTCCTAAACCTCCTGATTGGCAGCCTATTGAACGGACATTCCGCACTCTGGGCAGCCAGCAAATCGCTGAGATTCCGCCTCCGATTCGGATTATGGTTCTTAAGGCGCGGGCATTTCAGGTCCGGCTCGCGGAGTTGAACGACGGTCGTAATCCATCCAGGCAGATAATCACACGCGCGCGGTCCATAATTGCTGGCAGCTCGGTGCGTGACATGGCAGCGCAGATTCGAGAACTTCTCAGTGTCACTCTGGAGGAGCAATTTAGATGGCCGACCCATGATATTGCGCTGAAATCGTGGCGAAAAAAGTTGTTCAACGCGGGTGTTTATGTCTTCAAGGACGCCTTTGGGGACGACAGGTTTTGCGGCTTCAGTCTATATGACGATGAGTTTCCAATCATTTATGTAAACAACAGCCACACGAAATCACGGCAGATCTTCACAGTCTTGCATGAACTGGCGCATTTGGTGTATCAGACCAGTGGCATCCATTTGCAACCTGGATTCGAAAATAGATTGCCGGTCAGATATGAAACTATTGAAGTGCAATGTAATGCATTGGCCAACGCAATCCTTGTGCCAGCAGACTACATTGAGATGGAAACCCTCGACTTAGCAAATTTGCGCAGGGAAGCGAAGAGGCTTTCAAAGCGATTCAGTGTCAGCAGAGAAGTAATCTATCGCAACTTTCGGGATCGCGGCTTTGTGGACGACGCTGAGTACGAATCGGCGGCTGCTGAGTGGGTGCGCCAAGTGCGCAAACCGAAGAAAAGCGGCGGCAACCCCGATCGCACACATATCGCGTATCTTGGTGAAGAGTATGTCACCTTGGCATTTCGTCGCTTTGAAGAGAATCGCATTGACGAAGAAGACTTGGCCGACTTTTTGGCCGTGCGCCCCAGTCGCCTAAGGAATCTTGAAGAGCAGTTGTTCAAGGCAGTCTCATGATTCCGGTTATAGATACTAGTAGCATTATAGATCTCTTTAGGTGGTACAACCGGAAAGTGTTTCCTGGCCTATGGCGGGAATTTGACAATCTTGTCAACACAGAAGGAATCACTTCGGTTGTGCAAGTATTGGAAGAGTTGAAACGGGGTTCAAGCACCGACAAAGCACTCGGATGGGCGATGGACAACCAGAGCCTGTTCCCACTTCCGACGGCCAGAGAGAGTGCATTTCTGGGCGATATCCATAAAATTCCGCAATTCAGAGACGCAGTCCCGGAAGACGTTACCGGAACAGATGTAAAAGCGGACCTCTTTCTAATTGCCCGCGCTAAGGAGACGGGCGGAATGGTTGTAACACAAGAGCGTTTCAGTCCACGAGGCAACAGAATTCCGAACATTTGCGACCACTTTGATATACGCTATGGCACACTTGATGACATGATGGTTAACCTGGGTTGGGAATTCTAGTCTCCACCAAGTCGCAAGGGAGCGCCGTGAGCAGGCCAGTCAAGATTCAACAGAACCGACGGGTGACAGCAAAGATAACACAAGAGCATCGCCCCTCCCCCGCCCTGCTCATCCTCATCATCCTGCCGCTCTTTGGCATCTTCGTCGCCCTGCTTACGCTCGCCCTCGAAACCCGCCAGAAACCCGCACTCGCCCCAACCTTCGCGCCGGCGCCGCCACGCACAGTCGTCAACTTCAAGGCGCCCGATTTCGAGCTGCCGCTGCTGGATGGCGCCACCTTGGTCTCGCCGTCCGATTACGCCGGGCGTCCGCTCTTTCTGAACTTCTGGGCGACCTGGTGTCAGCCTTGCGTGCGCGAACTGCCTGCTTTTGAGGAATTCATCGCCGAGCACAGCGCCGACGAGAACGGACCGGCGCTGCTGACGGTCAACCTGGGCGAGACCGCCGCCGAAATAAGCGGCTTCCTGGCCGAGATCGGCCTGCGGAACCTGCCGGTGGCGATGGATATCAACCAGGTCGTCAAGCTCGATTACGGCGTTCAGAACCTGCCGACCACTTTCGTGATCGATGGCGACGGGCGGGTGCGCCATCTCAAGCTGGGCGAAATGAAGCTCGAAGAGATGTACGTTTACCTCAATTCGCTTGAGGAGCCGGCCTAGAGTCGCGGAGGGCGAGCAATGCGTATAGACTTGCGGGGCAAGGTCGCCATCGTCACCGGCTCAGCACAGCGCGTCGGGCGCGTCATCGCGCTGGCGCTGGCGCAAGCGGGCGTCCATGTGCTCTTGCATTATCACAGCGCGGAGCCGGCGCAAGTGCGCGGGGCGCTCAAGGAAATCAAGTCCTACGGCGTTGATGCCCATAGCGTGCGGGCGGATCTCAGCGGCGCGGAGGGTGTAGACGAATTAATGGCGGCGGCGGAAGAGCGATTCGACCGACTCGATATCGTCGTCAACAGCGCGTCTATCTTTCAAATGCGCGATTTCCTGGATGTGTCGCTGGCGGACTGGGACAGGACCATGGCGATCAACCTGCGCGCGCCCTTTCTCATAACACAGCGAGCGGCGCGTCTGATGGCGGCAAATCCAAGCCCGGGCGGCGTCATCGTTAATATCTGCGACGCCGGCGTCGACGGTCCCTGGCGAAAGTATCCCCATCACGGTGTCAGCAAGTCCGCGCTTTGGATGCTGACGCAGGTTAGCGCGCTGTCCCTGGGACCGGCGATCAGAGTGAACGCCATCGCGCCGGGTCCGGTCATGAAGTCAGCGGGGCGGAACACTAGCGATGAAGAGTGGGCGCAGGTTGGTCAGCGCAGCGTGCTCCGGAAGACCGGCGAGCCGGAAGATGTGGCGCGGGCGGTCGTCTACCTTTGTCAAGAGGATCACATCACCGGCGCGCTTCTGCACGTCAACGCCGGCGAGCATCTGCGCTAATTCAGCCGCGCAAGCGCTGCATCCGGCGGAAGCCGGCGCCATAGGCCGCGTGCCCCATGCCGATGACAATGAAGGCGTTGGGGTCCACCTGGGAGACTTCATCCTTGAGATCGCGCACCTGCGACCTCGCGATGGTGACGTAAAGCATGGTGCGATCCACCCCCGTGTATTCGCCTTTGATCGTCCAACTGGTGGCGCCACGCTGCAGATTGGCGAAGACGCGCTGCGCGATGGCGTCCGGCTTGTCGGTGATGATCATGGCGGTGCGGATCACGCTCGGTCCCTCAAGCACGTAATCGCTGGCCAAGCCCGCGGTGAATAGCGCAATGGCGGCGTAAAGCGCGCCCTCCCAGCCATAAACAAAACCGGCGGCAACGATGATCAAGGTATCGGTACAGAGAAAAGTTGTGCTCATCGGGAAGCCATAGCGCCGCTGCAAGATCAGCGCCAGAGTCGATGTGCCGCCCATGGTGGCGCCGGCGCGATAAACCAAGCCCATGCCGATACCGCTGGTGATGCCGCCAAATAGCGCATTGAGCATCCGGTCATCGCTGATGCCAGTCGGCGGCAAAAGCGGCCCCAGGTAATCAATCACAAGGGAAAATATCAGGATGATGACGACGCTGCGCAAGATGACGCGCGCGCCATTCGGCAGCAACAGATAGCCCAGAAGCTGAATTGGGATATTCAGCACAAAGATCATCAAGCCGATTGGCGTATCGAATAGCTCATTGAGCAATATCGAGGCGCCGGCCACGCCCGCCGGTGCGATGTCCAGCGGCTGCAAAAAGACCGTCAGCGAAATGGCGCTAATGACGATGCCAACGGCGATGAGCGCATAGCGAAATAGGACAGCGTAGAGTTGAGCAAGCATCTTGAAATCTCCCTCATCCGGGAAGCGGCGCCACAGCAAGCGCCGCATCGAGGCTATACCTCTATTATAGTGCCGGTCCCCTGCCCGATTGCAGGCTGAGGCATTGCCCGCCCGCGCACAAATGCTATACTGATGCGCCAGATTAGCGGCTGATTATTCGCCAGGCACGGAGTTGATCAAAATGCCATTAGTCGCCCATACCGACCTGCCCAGTTTCGAGCGCTTGCGCCAGCGCGGCCAGGAAGTGCTGACGCTCACGCGAGCCACGACGCAGGATATTCGCGAATTGCACATCGGCTTGCTGAATATGATGCCGGATGCCGCGCTGGAGATCACCGAGCGCCAGTTTATGCGCCTGGTCGGCAACAGCAACCAGATCGCCCAGTTCTACGTGCACGTCTTCTCTCTGCCGGGCTTGGAGCGCAGCGACCAAACGCAGGCTTATATCGACCAGTACTACACGAATTTTGAGCGCGTCAAGGCAGACGGGCTCGACGCCTTGATCATCACCGGCGCCAACGTCGCCAACCCCAGCCTGGACCAGGAAGACTTCTGGCATCCCTTGACCGAGGTCATTGAATGGGCGCGCCTGAACGTGACGTCTACCCTCTGCTCATGCCTGTCGACCCACGCGCTGATGAAATATTTTCACGGGATTGAGCGCGTCAAGCGAGGCAGAAAGAAATGGGGCGTCTTTGAGCACCGCGTCACCCAGCCGCAGCACCCGCTTCTGCGCGAGATAAACACGCGATTCGACGTGCCGCATTCGCGCTGGAATTCGATCACCCGCGAGCATTTCGAAAACGCCGGCTTAACCGTGCTCATCCAGAGCTTTGACGGCGAAGTCCACATGGCGGTCAGCCCGGATCAACTGCGGCTGGTCTATTTTCAGGGCCATCCCGAATACGATATCAACAGCCTGCTCAAGGAATACAAACGCGATCTGCTCGGTTACTTCAACGGGAAGAACGCCCAGCCGCCCTACCCCGAGAACTACTTCCCGATTGAAGCGCGCGAACTGGCCGATCGCTACGCGCGCGAGGCGCAGCTGGCGCTGGAAGACGGCGCCGACCTGCCCGCATTCCCCGAAGATCAGTTCTTGCCCTACTTGGACAATACCTGGGGCGATACCGCAAGAGCGATCTTCAACAATTGGCTTGGCTCCGTCTACCAGGTGACCAATCTCGATCGTCATATTCCCTTCGATGACGGCGTTAATCCGGAAAATCCGCTGGGGATCCTTTGAGCGCGGAACCGGATGCGAGGCAGGCAATCCGCGCCCGCCCTACCCGTCCGCCGAGCACATCGCTTCGCTGAGCGCGTACTTGTCGACGCGAGCCTGCTCCGCATCCCACAGTCGATCGCAGTGGATGAACCGCGCCGCTAGAATCCGCTCATATTCCGGTACAAAATCGGTCGCATCTATCGTCCGATCGAGCACAAAATACAGCCGATCCCCCTCGCCGATGAATTGTTCAAAGCGCTCAATGGTCGCGCCCCACGAGCCGGCCGCGCGAAGCGTGTCCGACAAGACATAGCGCAGACCAGAGCCGTCCATGTAGTAATCAAAGACGCCTTGCAGCGCCCAGCTGTGGTAGGGAAATTCGAAGACGACCGCATCGCCTTCCCGGGCATCGCGCCGAATGGTCGATACCAATTGCTCAAAGGGAAATGAAAGATGAAAGACATCATGGTGCTGGGCATGATAGAAGGCGCCCTTGAAGGAAGGCGCGGAATACACACCGAGGACGCACCAGGCGCCAAGAATAACTGAAAGGGCTTTACGGTTCATGGGCAAACCGGCCAAAGCGATGCCGCCAATCAATGCGAATATCGGCAAAAACGGCAGGGAATAGCGCGCATGGCTGACGAAACCGGTGGCGAGATAAGCAGCTAGAATCACGGACAGGAAAGCCACCCCGACGCACCATAGCATCCGCAAGCCTTGATCGCGGCGCAAATGGCGCAAGCTCAGCAGGGGCAAGAGCAGGAACAAACCGAAACCGTTGCTCAAGCCGCGCCCCCAATCGAGCATAAACTCGCTTATGCTGCGCGCCGCCAATGTGCGCGCGCCGGTGGCAGCGTCTTCGGTTGCCATCGCCAAGGACTGCAGCCCGGCGGGCGCGTACAAGACGAGGCTGACGATGAACATAACGAACAGCCGATTCCAAGTCTCGCTGCGGGGCGCCAACAGCAAGTGATAGAGCCCAAGCGCTCCGACCAGCACGATTGCCAAGGGATGCGTGAAAAGCGTCGCGATGAGCGTCAGCAGAAAAACAGCCGTATAGACCCAGCGCCGCCTGCCGCGCAAAACCCGCCAGTAAAGCCAAATGAGCAAGACCGTTTCCAGCACCCACAAGGAATACATGCGTATCTCGTGCAGGTAGACGCTCAACAAGGCGGACGCGCCCAATAGAACCGCCGCCGCGAACCCAGCGGTCTGAGAGCGAAAATCGCAGCCGATTCGATAAGCGAAGACCAGCGCGAGCAAGCCAATAAACAGCGACAGAAGACGCGCGGAAAATACTGACCAGCCCGCGATCTGCGTCCATAACGCCAGCATTAAGTAATAGCTGACGGATTCGTGGTCCGGTGAAGCTTGGATTCGCTCGAAGATCTGCGCGAAATCCACCTGTTGGTTTGGCCAGCCGGCAAAATGCAAGGACATGAATTCGTCATTCCAGATCGAATCCGAGCCGATCCCGGCAAGCGCGACATAAAATACGCCTAGCAGGAGGACGATGAGCGCATATACGAATCCGGACTTACCGACTATCATTCGCAATATCTCCCGAGGGCGGCGCTTTCTATCCTCTTGATTGTAATCAGAAAAGCGGGCGCGGTATGAAATTCAGCCGCCGGCTCGAAAGCGACTGAAATCGTGGCAACTTGCAGAATGGAATAAACACATGACCTTGCTAACAGCAGACGACTATCAGAAATTTCCGCCCGTCGAGCCAGATTACCGCTATGCATACGGACCAGATTCCCAGCAATTTGGCGAGCTGACGCTGCCGGATGCGACGCCGCCCTATCCGGTCATTATATTGATTCACGGCGGCGGTTACCGCGAGATCTATAACCTGCGCCCGCTGGGGACGGTGGTGTCCGCTTTGGCCGCTGCCGGCTTCGCGGTCTGGAATATCGAGTACCGTCGGTTTGGCAACGGCGGCGATTATCCACAGATGTTTCTGGATGTCGCCGCGGCCGCCGATTATCTGCCGGAGATTGCCGAAGCGCGCCATCTCAATCTCAATCGCGTGATGACTATGGGGCATTCAGCCGGCGGGCATCTGGCGCTCTGGCTGGCGGGACGGCGAAACATTGAATCCGCCAGCCCGATCTTTGTCAGCGAGCCTCTTGCGGTTCATGGCGCGGTGGCGCTCGCCCCCCTCGCTGATGTGACGCACGGCGGCGAGAGCGATCTGAGCAGCGACGCGCTGCTGGCTGTCATGGGCGGGCGACCAAAAGAAATGCCGAGCGCCTATCGCAACGGCTGCCCGGTGCAGCTCCTCCCGCTGGGCATACCACAGGTGATTCTCGTCGGCTCGGAAGACGGGTCCATGCTCGAAAACGCCGAGCGATACATCGCCGCCGCCCACGAGGTCGGTGATGATGCCCAACTCATTGCGCTGCCCGGCGCCGGGCACTTTGAAATTGTCGCCGTGGGGACCGACGAATGGGCTGCGGTTCAGCGAGCGACCATAGAATTGAGCGACAAACTCCGCCCGAGTTGCGGTGAGGATTAGGCTGGGTTAGGATTCACTCCAAGCTTGGCAGCGGGTTTAGAAAGGCGGCGACAGGCGATGATCAAGCGATTGGCGCATGTCTGCATCGGCGCGGTTGATCTGGCGGAAACGGAACGTTTCTACCGGGACCTGCTGGGCATGGAGAAGGCGTTCGACTTCTTCCGAGCGGGTCGTCAGATCGGCTTTTATCTCAAGACAGGCGATTCCACCTTCATAGAAGTCTTCATCGAGGACGGGGAATCCGGCAGCGCGCGCCCTCTAATCAGGCACTTCTGCCTGGAAGTCGAAGATCTTGACGCCGTCATTGAGGCGCTGCAAAGCAAAGGCGTTGAAGTTAGCGCGAAGAAGCTGGGTGGCGATGGCGCCTGGCAAGCCTGGATCACCGACCCCAGCGGCATACGCATTGAGCTCATGCAATACAGCGACGATAGCAGCCAATTCAGCGGCCGACCCGTCAACTTGGATTAGCCTGGCACTTGGCAATGTGGAAGGGTTCGCCAGACAACTACCGATCCTTTGATTGCGTTTTAGCGCGCAAGTGAATTTAAGCCCCTAGTGTGAAGTTTCATATTTCTCAGACCTTGAGCGAAGACAGCCCGGCGTCCGAAGACGACTATTACGCCAAGACGGTTGTCGTGCCGATGAGCCGGCCCGATACCGCCGCCGAGATGCTGCGCATTGCCGGCGAGATGGTGCATCCCAGCCAAGGTCTGGTGATTGCCCTGGTCATTTCTTTGGGCGATGCCGAGCGGACCAATCGCTTCAGCGAACAAATCCAGGATGTGATCGAAACCTTCCGCAACACCGATGCGGGCCACCAAGTCGAGGTCGTGACCGAAATCGCCATCAGCGTATCGCGCGGCATTCTCGATGTAGCGCGCGAACGGGGCGCCGATGTCATATTGCTCGGCGTACGGCGCTCTACACATGGCAGCGTCAAGTTGGGCACGGTCGTGGAAAACGTCATCTCAACCGCGCCTTGCGGGGTGCTGATTTACCGCAGCGCCGCTTCTGATGCATTCGACCGCGCTGTCATACCGATTGATGGTACGCTGCCGTCGGTGATCGCGATGAAATTGGGCGTCAGCCTCGCCCGGCAGCACAAGATACCGCTGCAACAGCTGAGCGTTCAGTTTGATTATCACTATGACCCCGAGCACGAGCAGGCGATCAAACGCTATGAAGACCGCCTGCCGCCGAATCAGGACTTGACCAAGAAGATCGTCGTCAGCGGCAGCCCGGCGCGCGAAATCGTCCGTGAGCTGGATAAGGATGACCTGCTGGTGATGGGCTTCGCGCAAAAGACCGATTTCGAACGGCACATCATCAATGACCTGAGCAATCAACTGCTGAATCTGGCGCCGGGACCGGTGATCTTGATATCGCAGCACGAATGGCACCGGGGCATTCGCGGCACGATTGAGCACGGCATCGCAAGACTGAATCCGCAACTGACGCAGGTTGAGCAGAACGAACTGATATGGAGCGCCGAGAAAAGCGCGGGCGCCAACCTCGATTACATCGTGATGATCGTTCTGTCTGCCGCGCTGGCCACGCTCGGCTTGCTGACCAATAGCGTGGCAGTGATCATCGGCGCTATGCTGGTCGCGCCGTTGATGTCGCCAATATCCAGCTTTTCCATCGGCATGGCCACGGGCATCTTGCATCTGACCAGACGCGCCAGCGTAACCCTCTTCGCCGGCGTGACGCTTGCCCTGCTGATATCGATCGTGATGGGCGTCTTACTGCCGATCGATACGCCGACGGAAGAGATGTTGGCGCGCGGCAGTCCCAATCTGCTGGACGCCGCCATCGCCCTGGTCTCGGGCTGGGTAGCCGCCTATGCCACCGCCCGCAGAGGCATTCCAGCCGCGCTGGCCGGGGTGGCGATCGCCGCCGCGCTGATGCCGCCAATCAGCACGATCGGCCTCGGCATCGCCCTGCGGGATATTGATTTGGCTTTCGGGGCGAATTTGCTGTTTCTGGCCAATATCGCCTTCATTGTCGCGGCGCAGTATATCACCTTCTTGTGGATGGGCATGCACCCGACTGAAGACCGCGAAGGCGCCACGCTCAATCGCTCGCGCGCTTGGTGGATCGTGCTCTTTCTCATCACATTGATCGTTTTGCTGATATTCGCCCGGCTGGGCTCGCAAGCGGTCGATGAAGCGCATATTCGCGAGCAATTGCAGGCGGAAGCATTTCATGGCGCGCAAGTGGTGGAATATCATGTCATTTCTTCCGTGCCGCTCAGCGTGCAGTTGATCGTGCAATCCGATCACCAGATAAGGCCCGAAGAAGTCGAAGCGGCGCAGCTTCTCATCAACGACCTCTATCAGCAAGAGGTTCAACTGACGGTCGTGGCCCGGCAAGTTGTGCGCCCGTTTGACCCCGTTATGGCGGTGATTCGCGAAGCGTTGCGCAATGTGTTTCCCCGCGCCCAATTCACTGACATCTGGCTAGAGGAGGCCGACGGCTTTGCGCTGCACGCGATTCTGCAAGATTATGAAGCGCCAACAGCGGATCAACTCGAGGAAGCCCGGCGACGCATCAGCCAAGCCTTGAATGACGAGGCGCGCCTTGAAGTTGTCTATCAACAGAAGCTCGCGGTCGGCGGCGGGGAAACCACAATCGAGAGCGGATCATAGGAGAATTGAACAGAGGTTGCTTGGCGGCTCTCCATCATTCCTGTCCCGCCATACGCTCCAATCCTCGGCGCAGCGCCTCGTCAATCGCATCATCGCCGGTGGGCAGCCACTCGGCTCTCACCTCCGAGCCAGCATCGACCAGCAGCCTTATACTCGCCGGGAAATCGCCGTCGCTGCGCCAGCTGTGATTCCGTCCATATAAACAGGTCGACAAGGGCGTGCCACCGTAGCCGTTGAGCCAATCCAGCGGCGGGTCCTCATCGGCTTCCAACAGCGCGCCTATCACATCAGCGGAGCCGTGGAAGGCGGCCGCGTGCAAGGGCGTCATCGCGTCATCATCACGAACATGCAAGTCGAAGCCAAGCGACGCCATCAAAGCGACCACGTTGGCTTTACCGGTCCAGGCGGCGTGAATCAGCTGCCGTCGGTCGCCCTCGGCCAACTGCGGCACGATCTCCGGATGCGCTGCCGCGATTCGCCCCGCCGCCTCGCGATCCCCCTGAGCGCAATAAGCGAGCAACTGCACGTCGGGCGGGCTCTGCTCAACCAGCGCAGCGAATATGTCTGCGCGTTCGTAATCCAGGGCGACCTGATGAGGCGACAGACCGGCTGCATTGAATGTATAAACGTACTGATGCGAGCCATCGGCGGGCGGCGTCAGTTCGTAGCCGCCTTGGTTCACGCGGGCGCGAATCGCCCCCGGATGCGCAGCCAAAGCCTTATCGACCAGAGACATGTCGCCCAGTATGACGGCTGCGAAGATATCGACTTGCGCGCCCCGCTTCACCAACTCGCGCGCGGCATCCTCTTTGCGCGCCCCCAACTGCCATTGCAGCGGCGTTGAGGCATGATCCAGATCGCGCGCTTCCAGATCGGCGTCACGCTCCAGCAGCCAATCCATCACAGCCGGATCAGTCGCATAGTGCAAGGGCGTCTTGCCATCGCCGCCGGCCTGGTTAACGATCGCCGGATCGCGTTGATATGCGGCCTCCAGCCAATCCAGCCAGCCCTGTTCGGCGGCCGCGTGCACCGTGATTTCGGCGCCGCGCTCGATGAGCAGTTCCGCCGCTTGGGCCGAAGTCACTTCCAGAACATGGAAATCGCCCGCCCACCACTGCGACCCCGCGTTGATATCAGCGCCGTGACTGAGCAGGACGTCGACGACATCGACATGCTCTTTGGCGATGATGAGCGCGGTGGAGCCGAAATAGAAATGCGGATCGTCAATCGTCGACTTTAATTCAGGATGCGCCGTCAGGAGTTCGTCGAGCTTCGCGGCGTCGTTGGCGTATACCAACTGCTTGAACTGCTCGAGGGCGTCGCCGTAATCGTGATCTTGCAGCTTGATTCTAAGGCGCAGCTCGCCCCAGCTTTGGGCGCCGTTCTCCCGTGCGATGACGGTCTGAGCCTCGCTCAAGGTCAGCGGAAAGGACGCCGCAACCGCGCGCGCACCGTATTTGACCTGTGGCAGGTGCCGGTGGACGCGGTCAATGGCGTCGGCGTCGCCGGCTTGAAAGGCGTGCAGCAGGGTTAGCGCCTCGGCTTGCATCACAGTTTGTCGCCTATGATTTCTTCTAGTTGCTGCGCAAGCGCGGGCATCTCGACTGTGACAGCGTACCATAGCACATCCAGATTAATGTCAAAGTACGCGTGGGCAAGCCGATTCCGCATCCCCATGATTTTCGCCCAAGCAACCTGAGGATGCTTCTTCTGGAATTCTTCGGTGACATTGCGTGCCGCTTCACCAACCACTTCGACCGCCCGCGCCAAGGCATACTGTCGAAGTATGTTCTGTTCAATACTTGAGCGAGTCATCCCGGCGGAAAACTCACCCGCATGCTGCGCCGCTTCGAGCATGTGTAGCAATCGCGCGCGATCGTTCTCTCTACTCTTTTTCATAGATCAACATGGCGCTACTGACAACTTCCTGGCGAAAATAGCGACTGAGATCCTCAGCCGTGCGCAGATCGACGCGTTTACCCAGGATTTCGCTCAACGTGATCTCCTGCCCTGCCATCGTGAGCAAGCCAATTGGGGCGCCGGGCATATACTCCACCAAAAAATCGACATCGCTATTTGGGCAGGCGTCGCCGCGCAAGAACGAGCCGAACAAAGACAAACGTTTGATGGGCTGCCGCTTACAGTATTCGCGAATCTCATTGAGTGGCAGGCTTATAGATTTCGCTTCGTCCATGCGATTTCCCTCCCTCACTCGATTGTAGGCTAAGCTTGAGTCGGAGACAACACCCGCCGCAGCACCGCCAAATCCACATTGCCGCCGCTGACGACTACCGCCGTCGCCTTCCCATCGCGCGGGACCACATCATGCAGCAGCGCCGCGACCGCGACCGCCCCGCCGCCTTCGACGACCCAGCCCTGCGTCTCCAGCATGAAGCGCATCGCCCGCGCCATCTGCTCCTCGGAGACCAATACCATGTCGTCGAGATAATGCTGGCAAATGGGCAGCGTGATCGAGCCCGCTTCGATTTCGCCGGAGAGGGCGTCGGCAAGTGTGTCCCACACTTGGGGCAGGTTCGCATCGTGGGAGGCGTTATACATGGCCGGCGCCGATTCCGCATTGACCCCGATGACTTGGATGGCCGGATTGAGTTCCTTAACGGCGACAGCCACGCCCGCGATCAAGCCGCCGCCGCTGACGGGCGCAAGAACCCGCTGAACAGCCGGCTGCTGCTGCAAGATTTCGACGCCAATCGTGCCAGCGCCGGCGATGACCCGCGCGTCGTTGTAGGGCGATATCCAGGTCCCGCCCGCGCGAACGCGGCGCAGCGCTTCCGCTTCCGTTTCGTCGTAGTTGTCGCCGAAGAGTATCGCTTCCGCGCCAAAGCGTCTGACGTTATCGACTTTCTTCTTCGGCGTCGTCTTGGGCATCAAGATTTGCGCCGACGCGCCGGTCAGATGGGCGGCATAGGCGACCGCCCCGGCGTGATTGCCGGACGAGGCGGCGATAATGCCGCGCGAACGCTCTTCCGGGCTTAGCGACAGGATGGCGTTGAGCGCGCCGCGGATCTTGAAGGAGTGGGTCTTGTTGGCGTTTTCCAGCTTGAGCCAGATGCGCTCGCCCAATTCCGGCGCGGCTTCCAGCGGGGTCGACGGCAGATGCGGCGCCAGCCGGTGACCGGCGCGAATGATGTCGCCCAGCGTGACCATCGCCTACAAACCAATGCTGCGCAAGTAGTCTCGATTGCGCGTCGCCGATTCCAGGGGCGCGCCCAGACCGGGCAAAACATCCTGCTCTACCACGATCCAGCTGTCGTAGCCGATTTTCTCCAGCTCTTTCAGTACGCCGGGAAAATCAACATCGCCCCGCCCCAATTCAGGGAAGATGCCCTGCCCGACCGATTGCGGACCATCCCATTCCTGAATGCGCGATTGCTCGTGCACCGCCGGGTCGTGATCTTTGAAATGCACATACCAGATGCGGTCGGCGAATTGGCGGATGCCGGCCAGCGGGTCGCCACCGCCGAAAGCCCAGTGGCCCGTATCGAATACGAGACCAACAATGCCGGCATTCGTCATATCCAGCAAGCGCTCGGTTTCCGCCGGCGTTTCGATCCAGGTGCCGGTGTGATGATGCAGCACCGAGCGCAAGCCCGTTTCATCCATCACGCGGCGCGCAGCTTGATCCGTGCCCTGGGCGAAGACGCGCCAGCCGCCCTCGTCAAGGCTCATTGCCGGCGTGATGCGCCCCGAATGGAGGCTGCGCATCGGATTGGTGTAGGGGTCGGGGCCCAACACGACAAGCGCCTCCGGTCCGCCGACAGTCGCCAGCAGTTTGGCCGTGCGCAGGCAAGCCTCAGTGCTCTCTTCGTGCCGGTCCTGGTCCTGAAAATTGACATTGACCCAGGAGCCCAGCATTTTCAGATCGCGCCGTTCCAGCTCGTCGCGAAGCTGCGCCGGGTCGGTGGGCATGAAGCCCCAATCGCCCAATTCGGTGCCGGCGTAGCCGCTGGCGGCGATCTCGTCCAAGACGCGCGCATAGTCGTAGCGCTCGCCTTCAATATTCTCGATGACGCCCCAGGAGCAGGGCGCGTTCGCCACTTGCATCATATTTGCCTCCGCGGCAAGGTGTGCCGACAGGCGCGAGATCGCTCGCTTTCTGCGCCCGAGTATAGCAGTTTTCGTTTGCGAGGCAAGAACCCGCCCCACGCTTCGCAGCGGTCGTTTTCGCCCTGTGAATCATTATGCCGCAGGGCTACAATCCGCCTCATTACGCAGCCTTGTTCGTGACAAAAGGAGATTGTCGCCTCAATGAGCAAATTCGACCACAAGCGCTTGTTTCTGCCCGGACCCGTCGAAGTGCGCCGCGAGATTCTCGAAGCGCAGACGGCGTGGATGATCGGACATCGCACGGCCGATTTCGCCGAGTTATTCGCGCGGCTGCACGGCAAGCTGAAGCGCGCCTTTTTCACCGACAGCCGGGTATACGTCAGCGGCTCGTCCGGCAGCGGCTTGTGGGAGGGCGCTGTTCGCTGCGGCATTCGCGATGATCGCAAAGTCTTGCATCTAACCGGCGGCGCCTTCAGCGAGCGCTGGGCTGATATCAGCCGCGCCAATGGCAAACAGGTCGACTGCATTCAGGTGGAATGGGGGCAAGCCCATACGCCAGACATGGTCTCCGCCGCGCTGGACCAGGCGAGCTATGACGCCGTCTGCGCCGTGCACAACGAAACCAGCACCGGCGTCACCAACCCGATTCGGGAGATCGGTGCGCTGGTCAAGCAGCATGATGACACGCTCTTCTTCGTCGATACGGTCAGCGGCTTCCTCGGTACCGAGCTGCGCGTGGACGACTGGGGCATTGATATCGCGCTGACATCGAGCCAGAAAGCCTTCGCGCTGCCGCCCGGGATCGCCTTCGCCGCCGTCAGCGACCGCCTGCTGGAGCGGGCTAAGACCATTCCGCACCGCGGCTACTACTTTGATCTGTTGACGCTGGAGAAATCCCTGCTGAAGAACAACACGCCGTCCACGCCGCCGATTGCTCTGATGGTCGCTGCCGATCAACAGATGGACGCGGTCCTGGCCGAGGGCATCGAAGCGCGTTGGGCGAGGCACCGGGCGATGCGCGACGCCACGCATGAATGGGCGCTGGAGCGCGGCTTTGGCTTGTACGCCCAAGACGGATATCGCAGCGATACGGTGACCACCGTAGCGAATACGCTCGAAATCGATGTGAACGCAATGGGCGAATTCATGGAAAACGAAGTTGGCTACGCCATGGATAAGGGATACGGGGCGATCAAAGGGGCGACCTTCCGCCTGCCGCACATGGGCGATGTAACCATGGACATGCTGCGCGAAGTCCTGGATGGCATTGACGCCTTCATGGCCTAAGTGTTAAATGTGTAGGGGCGAGACTTGTCTCGCCCGCAATGGCGGAGCGTGCCATGTTTAATGTAGTCGTACCCGATAACGTCCACCAAAAGGCGATTGACATCCTCGAAGCGAGCGCGGGGATCAGCGTCTCCGCGCCCGGCAAAATGGAGCGGGACGCCCTGCTTGACGCAGTCGCCCACGCCCACGCGCTCATCATCCGCAGCGGCGTCGCAGCCGATGCCGAACTCATTGGCAAAGCTCCAGAATTAAGAGCCATCGCTCGCGCCGGCGTCGGCGTTGATAATGTTGATCTGGCGGCGGCGACCGCGCGTGGCATCGTCGTAATGAACACGCCCGGCGGCAACACGATCTCCACCGCCGAGCATGCCTTCGGCTTGATGATCGCCCTCTCGCGGCATATCGCGCCGGGGCATCAATCGCTGGCGGAGGGACGCTGGGATCGGAAAGCCTTCAGCGGCGTCGAGCTCAAAGGCAAGACGCTGGGCATCATCGGCTTGGGACGCATCGGGCAGGCGATCGCGACGCGCGCCCAAGCTTTCGAGATGCAAGTCATCGCCCACGACCCCTACCTGCCGCCGGCAGTCGCCGAAGCCATCAATGTACCCTTGCTCTCGCTGGAAGCGGTCTATGCCCGCTCCGATTACCTTACGCTGCACGCTCTGGTCACCGATGAGACGCGCGGCATGGTCAACAGCGAGACCATCGCAAGGATGAAAGACGGCGTCCGCATTATGAATGCGGCGCGGGGCGCGTTGATTAACTCGGCTGATCTGGCGGCGGCGCTGACGAGCGGGAAAGTGGCGGGCGCGGCGCTCGATGTCTACGAGACGGAGCCCCCGCCGGCCGATCATCCGCTGATTGGGCTGCCCAACGTGCTGCACACGCCTCATCTGGCTGCCAGCACATCCGACGCGCAGGTCACGGTGGCGGTTGAAGCGGCGCAGTTGATCGTCGAATTCTTGCTTGAGGGGAAGGCGGCGAATGTGTGTAATCCGGCGGTTATTTCGCGCTAGGTCTCCTCAAACGCAATGCCGCGATACACTTGGTCGAGCGGCAATTCACAGTCTAGCATCGCCAGCGATATCACATCATCCATCTCGGTGTATATCTGACTCTGCCAGCCGGCATCGCCGCGCGTGTACAATTCTGCGCAAACGCGATGCTGGTCAACAATGAGATAGGCTTCGACAGACGGTATATCGTAATAATAGCCGAGTTTGTCCAGGCGATCACGATCTTCGCTGGAAGGCGATGTCACTTCGACGACGAAGACCGGATTCATCAAGTTGTATTCGCTGTGGTCGGCAAACGCGGATGCGCCTCGCACAAGTATTAGGTCAGGATAAACATAGCGCGTCGGGCTAACTTGCAGACGCAGTTCGGAAATGTGCATGGTGTAACAGGATCGGTCAAGCGCAGCGACGAAGAGATAGATTAGGTTCGTCGTGATTAGACTGTGCTTGTTGCTTACTCCCGGCATCTCGATGACGACTCCGTCAATGTACTCGTGTTTGCGTTCCTGATGCAATTCCCACTCGAAATAGTCTTCGACAGTCATAACGGGAGACCGATTGATTGCCATGTCCAAGCTCCTCGCTCATACAACGCCATTATAGTCCGCGACAGACGAAATGTCATCAATTTGGATCAGGGCCGCGCGGGTCCCCCATCGGGCAAGCGCGTCTGCGTCCACTCCTCGACGATGTCCTGGCAGGGATACTTCGCCGCCAGCTCCTCATTGATGTCGATGCCCAGCCCGGGTCGTTCATTGGGATAGAGATAGCCGCCTTCGACGACCGGCAGGCCCGGGAAGATTTCGTAATCCAGCTCCGACGGGCGATACCACTCTTGCACGCCGAAGTTGGGATGCCAGAGGTCCAGCTGCAAATTGGCCGCGTGCCCAACCGGCGACGTATCGCTGGGACCGTGCCAGGCGGTGCGAATGCCATACATATCGGCGAAAACGGCGACATTGCGCGCCGGCGTGATCCCGCCCATCTGACTGATGTGCATGCGGATGAAATCGATCAGGCGCTCCTGAATGAGCAACTGCCACTCATGCGGATTATTGAAGAGCTCGCCCATGGCCAGCGGCGTCGCACATTGTCCGCGGATATGGCGGAACCAGGCGATGTCCTCCGGCGCCAACGCGTCTTCGAGGAAGAAGAGCTTAAATCGCTCGACATCTTTGGCGAATTCGACCGCGTGAATCGGGACAAGCCGTTCGTGGATATCGTGCAATAGCTCGACTTGCTCGCCGACCTGTTCGCGGACGTAGGCGATCATATCGAGCATTTGACGACAATAATCTCGCGGGTCGAAGTAGGCGCCGGGAGGAGCCTTCTTCGGCTTGACCATCGTCCCCCCCAGCCCGCCATAGCCGCCCATCTGCACCCGAATATAACGGAAGCCCTGCTCCATGTAGGCGCGTACATTCTCGGCGACTTCCTGCTTGTCGCGCCCGTCGGCATGCACGTAGACATGGGCGGCCTCGCGCGATTTCCCGCCCAGCAGATCGCAGACCGACATGTTGGCGCGCTTGCCCTTGATATCCCAAAGCGCCTGGTCGACGCCCGAGATGGCGTTGTTGAGCACGGGACCATTGCGCCAATAGCCGTGCACCATCGCCATATTCCAAAGCTCTTCAATGCGGTCGACAGCGCGCCCCAACAGGAAGGGTTTTAGGTGGCGCTCGATAGCGGTGGCAACGGCGAAGATGCGCTGGGTGAAAGTGGCGCAGCCCAAGCCATAGAGACCCGGCTCGGAGGTGTGGACCTTGACGATGCACAGACGAGATTTGCCTGGCTGGGTCAGGATGACTTTGATGTCTTCGATTGTGACTGGATTTGGCATAATTTTCGCCCTTCCTAAATCTCGCCCGTCATGGACTGTGGACAGGACAGTTCGCGACAAGCAGTGTCATGCGCAAGTCCACGATGGATCGCGGCGCGCGTATATACGCTCAAATCCCCCAGAATAACCCGGTCATCCAAGGAAGTGTATAGACACGGTATGGATATTGCGGGGGGGTACCGGGGGTATGTCGGCCTTGTCGCCAGTGGCGGATTGTCCGTTTTATGTCCGATACAAAAACTTTTTCGGACATATAGCGCGGTTCAGCCGTAAAAGGGCGCGGATTCGGGATATGGGCACAGGCAGTCATGAGGCGAGTGTAGCAGGGAATGGCGGCGGCGGGGCGAATAGATGGTCGCGGTTATGATTGCGTCACTACATAAGCGGCGCCAAGTTGGTCGTGCGAAAAAGTGATACGTAGCGCATGGCAAAAGCGGGCTTTCCCAATGGCTCGCCCCTACAATGTTTTCAACTATTTTGGGAATTCCTTTCTTATGTCAGTCCTTATCATTGCTTATTTGGAATCAATGAGGCGCCGAACAAATCCCGCTTTCTTCATGGGGGGATTTAGGGTAGCGGTAGATGAGGCCGATAGATTCGTCGGGCAGGGCGTCAGCGTCATTCAGAACATGAAGGCAGTCGGCGGCGAAGAGTGTTCGGTTCATCGGGCTAACGTCAGGCTTCACGGCTTGCTAGCCGATGGACGATATCCAGCCACCGATTACCGTTAGCATCAATCCGACAATCGCAATCTGAGTCGCAATTACCCACATCACAATAAGGCGGGTTTGCCGCTCAAGATCGGCTTTGGTGGCAAAGTGCCGCAATACGTTTTCGACAGCCGTCTCCACTCTAGTTACGCGCTCCAACGATATTAAAAGCTCAGTTTACTGAATTCACAGGTCGCTGTGTAGGCAGGCTAGCGAAGTGCCGCATACAGGAAGCCCGCCATGGCAAGCTGGGTCGCTATCATCCACATCACTAGCAAGCGGGTTTGCCGCTCAAGGTCCGCTTTGGTGGCAAAGTGCTCCAGTATGCTTTCTACCTGAGTTTCCACCTTCGTTAGCCGTTCCCTGATTACCGGCTCATTGCCCATAGTGTTTTGCTGACTCGCCATGACTGCTATTCCCATACATAAATACAGCCTGATTATAACACCCGACAGCGATTGGTCAATTTGCCAATAGGCTCGATCTCGATGCTGACGACGCTGCCGTCCTTCAGGAATTGGGGCGGCTTCTGCGCCTTGCCGACGCCGGAGGGCGTGCCAGTCAAGATGATGTCGCCCGGGTACAGCGTGAAGGCGCGCGAGAGATAGGCGATCAGGAAGCGCACATCGAAAATCATATCGGCGGTCGAGCCATGTTGCTTCTCGACGCCGTCGACCGTGGTCACGATACGCAACTTCTGCGGGTCGGGGATTTCATCGGCGCTGACGATGACAGGACCGAGCGGGCAAAAGGTGTCCAGCCCCTTGGCCCGCGTCCACTGTTTATCGCGCGTTTGCAAATCGCGCGCCGAGACGTCATTGGCGATGCTGTAGCCGAAGACGAAATCCAGCGCCGCTTCCGGCGAAACTTTGCGCGCCGTTTCGCCGATGACGACCGCCAGCTCGCCTTCCCAATCCACCTGCGCCGACATGTCCGCTTCCCATTCGATCAGATCGCCATCGCCGATGACCGCGCTCGGCATGACGGCGAAGACCAGCGGCTCTTCCGGCGCCTCGTTGCCTAGCTCACGGGCGTGCTCGGCATAGTTGCGGCCGATGGCGAGGATCTTGCCCGGCTGCAGCGGCGCCATGACGCGCGCATCAGCCCGATTGTCGATGATGCCCGTCTCCACAAAAGCCAGGTCCGCGCCCATCAGATCAGCCATGTCCTCTACGCCGAGCCGCATAATCTCGTCACCAACCAGGACGCCAGTGTAGGTTTCGTCGCCCAAAGCATATCGCAGCAGTTTCATTGGCTCGCCTTCGCCATCTCGTCTCAGTTCGCGCTAGTCTAGCAAATTGGCTGCCGTATCACCAGCAGCGGCAGAGCGAATCGAATCGCCGATTTCGATTGCCTATAGCGGCGAATACGGTCTTTCTCAAACTCTGATAAAATGCTTCCTGGATTCGAGAACGCGGATTCAGGAGAATGACCTTGAGGTTATTGCGCGCCGTCGCCCTGCTGACGCTGCTGCTGCCGCTGCTTTCCGCTTGTGGCGACACCGGCAACGAAGCGGACGATGCCAAGTCGGCGCAGCGGCTGCTCCCGAATCTAGCTGATTACTCGGCATCCGATATCGACACGACTGTCGACGGCGCCTTTGCCGCGGTCGGTGGCGCGGCGCTCATGGGCGGCCAGCTGGGTCTCACCGCCGTCGTTGCCAAAGCGGAACAGATTCTGCAATGTTTCCAGGATCGGGGCGCCTTGGCCGCGCGCTGGTACCAGCAAAGCGAATCGACGCTGACCGCGCCCAAGGTCGGGGCGGCGCTGGTCATCAATCAGTCGCGCGTTAATCAGGAGCTCGTCAACTGCGCCCTCGGCGGACAGGAAGACTCGGCGAGCGCGCAAAGTTTCACCATCGAACCTTGCGCCAGCGCTGGCAGCCTGACCTACGAAGGCGACGGAATCAGCTATTTGTACGCCGGCTCGCACCCGGATGTCTGCGAAGTATTCCAGTTGCACTTCGACAATCTGGCCGCTGCGAGCGCCGACCCGCCCGCCGAATAATCAAATCGAATAGTCGAATCGAAATATAACCGGAGGGAAAGATGGCGGGCTTCAACGGATTGGGCATGCATCTGGGCAACCTGTCGCGCTTGTCGGACGCCAGGTCGCGTTCGATCAGCGCCGAAAATTTCACGGGCGCGAAAGGCGCTGGCGCCATGGCGGACGAAGGCACGGGCAGCATTCCGGCGCGCGACCTGGGGCAAGGCTGGAAGGTATCGCCATCCGTGCGCATCGCCGCTGGCGAGACTTTCACCGTCGCCGATATTGAAGGTCCGGGCGCAATCCAGCAAATCTGGCTGACGCCGACTGGCAATTGGCGCTTCTCCATCCTGCGCATCTATTGGGACGGGAGCGAGCAGCCGGCGGTCGAATGCCCGGTGGGCGATTTCTTCGGCGTCGGCTGGGGCGAATACGCGCAGTTGACCTCGCTGCCGATTTGCGTCAACCCAGGCAGCGCCTTCAATTCCTATTGGGAGATGCCCTTCCGGAAGCATTGCCGCATCACCATGAGCAATATCGCCGAAGAAGAGATGACGCTCTATTACCAGGTCAATTACACGCTGACTGATGTGCCGGCGGACGCGGCTTACTTTCACGCCCAATTCCGCCGAACGAATCCGCTGCCATACAAGGACGTCTACACCATCATCGATGGCATCCAGGGGCGCGGGCATTATGTCGGCACTTATATGGCTTGGGGCAGCAACAATAACGGCTGGTGGGGCGAGGGCGAGATCAAGTTTTATATGGATGGCGATGAGCATCCGACGATCTGCGGCACCGGCACCGAAGACTATTTCTGCGGCTCTTATAATTTCGATCCCAGCCCGCGGCACGACCAAGGCTATCTGACCTACACCACGCCCTACGCCGGCTTTCATCAGGTGATCCGCCCGGATACCGATTATCGATCACAACTGCGCATGGGCATGTACCGCTGGCACATCATGGATCCGGTCCGCTTCCAGTCCGACTTAAGCGTCACCATGCAAGCGCTGGGCTGGGGCTATAATCGCCGCTACCTGCCTTTGCAGGACGATATCGCCTCGGTGGCGTACTGGTATCAGACGCTGCCGGCCGCGCCCTTCCCGCCTCTGCCCGAGCGCGACCAGCTGCAGATCATCTGAGACCGCAAATCTCAGCATAAAGCCGCTCGTAGCTGTCAGCCGTCCGTTCCCAGCTGTATTCGGCTTCGGTTAGCGCCCTGCCCTTAAGCGAGAGGCGCTCGCGCAGGGCGTCGTCGCGCAGCAGGCGAAGGGTCTCCTCAGCGATGCGGTCGACCGGCGCAACGATTGCCGATTCGCCATGTTGAACATGGATGCCATCGACGCTGAGCGGAGTCGCGACTACGGGAATGCCCATCGCCAGCGCTTCGAGCACTTTGTTCTTGAGCCCGGCGCCGATCCGCAGCGGGCAGACGAAGACGGTAGCTCGCGCCAGGTATGGTCTCACATCAGGCACAGACCCGGTGACTTCGATCTGGTCATTCGCCAGCGCGCGCATCCAATCCGGCGGGTTGACCCCCACCAACTGCAGCCTCGCATCTGGCAGGGCTTCACGCAGCTGTGGCAGCACCTGCTCGACCAAGACACGGACGGCATCCTGATTGGGCGGGTATTCGTAATTGCCAACGAAGAGCAGCGTGGCGGCCTCGCGTTCTTGGTGTCGGGTCTTGAATCGCTCAAGCTCGATGCCGTTGGGGATCACGTCGATATGCAGAGCCGGCTGAAGCGTTTGCAGCATCGCCTGGTCGGCATCTGAAATGACCACGGTCCGATCGTAGGGCGTGAACATAAAGCTCTCGAAGCGGCGCGCGATGGGCAGGCGCAAGCGCGCGCGCAGCTGACCCTGGCGGGCGGCCGATTCCAAATAGAGGGCGTGTGATTCGTAAGGCGTGATCACATTGGGCAAGCGGGCGAAAAGCGGATGAAACTCATAGACGCTTATGGCGCCAAAGCAGTGGACCAAATCGTAGTCGTGGCGGCTGAGATACTCGTCAATTGTTCGCCACATGGCCGGGCAGAAGCTGGCTTCAGCCGTCGCGGGAAAGCGCGCCGATGGCATAATCAGCCGTCGCAGGTAAGATGCGCCACTTCGACGCGCTTCGGGAATCAGTTCGATGTGGCGGAAGAAACGCTCGTATTTCGCCGATTGCCGCGCGTCTTGTTGGCGATCATAGAGCGCAAGCAGGTCGATGGTGTAGCCGCGCCGAGAGAGCTCTTGCGCCAGGTGCCAAAGGATCAGGCGATCGCCGAGATGGATCGGATAAGGCGGGCAGCGTGATATGAGCAGGATAGTCTTCATGGGCAGCCGGTCAATTGCAGACACCGCAATCGTACCAACGCTTGGAGTTTCGGTTAAGCCTGCGGTCCCCGGCAAAAGAAAAAGACCCGCGAGTCTCGTGGGTCTTTCATAGTGCCAAGGCCCAGACTTGAACTGGGGACACCCGCATTTTCAGTGCGACGCTCTACCAACTGAGCTACCTTGGCATGGGGTAAGAGAGTGTAGAGCGGCAGTTGGCGGATGTCAAGAATCAACCGGGGTGAAGCGGCAGAATTGGCGGGCAAGCGCATTTGTCGAGCGTCGTATATTTTTTCACCACAGAGGAAAAGAGGTAACACAGAGGGGCGCGTAGGTCGCGCAGGCACCGACCGCCGACACTGCCCTACGTCACAGAGACGGCGAACCAATGGGATGGCCATAGATTTCACAAGCTTTTGGGCGCGGGCGACCCAATGGGTAGCGTAGACACTAACCTTCGCTCGCCCCTACAGAGTCCTTATGGGCGCGCCGCGTAGACACAAGCGGTCGGATGGTCGAAATGGCGGGCGTCTCGGCGGGCGACCCAATGGCTCGCCCCTACAGTCGCTTCGAACCTAGCCAGTCCACAATTAGCGTCGCCGTCTCCTCCGGCGCCGCCAGCGGGAACAGGTGCCCCTGCCGCGCCATCTCGATGCTGTCCAGCGCTGGCGCCAGCGATTGAATGCGCTCAAATGCCTTCGTGACGAGCGTGTCGCTTGCGCCGCCGCGAACCAGAAGCGCCGGTGGCGATTCCGTTATTCTGGGCAAGGCCTCCCAGATTTGCAGATAGACGGTCGAGAAATAATGCGCCTCCCAGTCTGTAGACCAACGCAACTCGAAACCGCCATCATTTGAGCGTGGGCGCATCCCGTGCTCGATATACAGCCAAAGCGATTCGTCGGACCAATCGGCGAAGAGCGGCTTCTGACGAAAGCGCTCGAATGCCTCTTCGCGGCTGGCGAAAACTTGGCGGCGGCGCAGCGCCCCTTGCACCAGGGGCATCTTATCTATATAGCCGTCGTCCCAGGCTTCGCGAATCAGCGCAAGCATGTCGGGAAGCGGAATCGGCGGGTCGAGCATGATCAAGGCTTTGAAACGCTCGGGCGCCTTCAGCAGCGCCAGCATGGAGACGACGCCGCCAAGTGAATGCCCCAGGGCAACCACATCCCGCAGATCATGCGCCACGAAGCCGGCGAGCAAGTCATCGGCGTCGGCCTTCCAATCGCGATAATCTTTCGGCGGCGCTTCATCGCCCCACAAGGCGCGCGGCGGCAGACAAACCGAGCGATAGCCGCTCAACGCTTGCAACAGCGGCAGGTAGGTCCGCGGCGGGAAGCCGTTGGCTGGCGCCAAATGAAGAAGCGGAGCGCTTGATTCGCCGGCCAGTTCAATCAAGGGCGGCGGCATGCGCAAGGGAAATCCATGCTATTTTAGGGAAGGACTTGGCCTCAACCGGCTGTATGAAAAGAGGGCAATCAAGGAGAATGGACATGATTGATCGCTCGACAATCTTCATGGTGGGCGCCTCCATTATCGCCTTGCTGGTTGTGCTAGAGCTCGTCCGGCGGCGCCACCTGAGCGAAGAGTATTCGCTGCTCTGGCTGGGCACGGCGCTGGTGATGCTGGTGGTTGGCGCCTGGCGCGATCTCCTCCACAGCCTGGCGGCGCTGGTCAACATACACCACCCGCCCAATCTGCTCTTTCTGCTAGCCGCTTTGTTTCTGCTCTTCATTCAGCTCTATTTTTCCACGGTCATCACCCGGCTCACGCGCGAAAGCAAAGAAGCCGCGCAACAGATCGCGCTGCTGCGTCATGAAGTGTCACAATTGCGCGGAAAGCAGATGGACCGCGAAGACGACAGCGCCGATTAACGCGCCGGTATAGATCACTAGCGCCGGAAGATGCAGCGACAGCGGATTGCCGTCCGTCTTGGCGAATTCGCGCATGCTACGCACCGGCGCGCTCGGGCGGGCCAGGCGCGGTCCGATCCGCCAGGCGAGCAGCAAGCCGCCAATCATGCCGCCGATATGCCCCCAATTGTCGATGTTCGAGCCGGGCGCGAAACCAATCACCAGATTGATCACAATCAGGAAGAGCATATGCTGCAGCCGCGCTTTCACATTGGGGTAAAGGCTACGATGCTGATAGAGATGCAGAGCTTCGGCAGCGAATATGGCGAAGACCGCCCCGGATGCGCCGACTGACCAGCCATCGAAGCGACCCAGCGCCAAGCTGGCCGCCGCCCCGGTCAAGCCGCCGAGACAATAGATGAGCAGATAGCGGGCGCGCCCAAAGATCGGTTCCAGGTTGCGCCCGACGATATAAAGCGCGTAGACATTGAAGAATATATGCCCCAGGCTGGCATGAAGAAACATCGCGGTCAGCAAGCGATAATATTCGCCCTGGGCGACGACGAGCAAGGGGCTGAGCGCGCCATTTTGCAAAAGCGCCAATTTCAGATCTTGAGACAAGAAGCCCGCCAGAAAGATTAGCGCGTTGGCGGTCATCAGCGCATAGGTCAGCCAGGGCTGATCTTCAGGGTGGCGCGGCGGCGGCTTCCGGCGCCTCAAGATAAGGGTGCTCTTCCGCGCTTCAGAATCGCCTTGCCGGCTCAACGGGTGATCTTTTTCTTCCTGGTTATGCATCAGATCTTTCTCATGCTCCGTCTCGACATCGTCATGATAGAAGACAAGGGATAATTGTTCATCCTGCAATTTATCGGATGCCCGCCAGGCTGGCGCAAACATTGTGCATCATTTTACAAACAGGCGGCAATTCATGGTATTCTTACTCTTATTGTCATAGAAATTTGCATATAATGGAATCATTGCAAGGTCGATTGCAAGGAAACGCTAAACGATGTCCGCCCAGTCAATTGCCGAATTGTTGATTGTCCCCGATGAGATTCTCTGCGAGATGCACGAAGAAGGCGACGCCTGCGATGTTATCGTGCGCATGGATGATGGGACTGTGTATACCGCCCTGTTCGCCACGCTGTCTTATATTCATCGCCAATTGTCGCTGACCTGGATGGTCACCGGTTCGATTGCGCATACTCCACCGGTGCGCTACGCCGTCCTCGACACGCCCCATATCATCGTGGAAGAACTGCAATTGACGACGATTGAAGGCACGATCGACAACATGGTCGCCCAGGATGTCTTTGAAAGCCTGTTTACGCGCGTGACCGAAGACGAAGTCGCCGATGCCGATCGCCACGTCAAGCCCAGCGGGCACACCACGCAAGAAATCGCGCAAGTCGTCATTGAAGAAGTGCTGGCGCTTCTCGACGACTAAGCGCCGCCCCTTAAGTAATCCTGAGATATCCCCTATAATTTGTCATGGCTGGCGATGTAACCGCGCCAGTGAAATGGCAAGGCAGCGGCGAACACACTATTGCATGTCACGCATTGGACCGCGCTTGCAGGCCCGATCAGCACATTGAGGAACGAGGATGCCTGAGGAAAGCTACCAAGAGAGTCAACTCTATAAGATTCGACATTCGGCCGCCCACGTGATGGCCGAGGCGATGCTGGAACGCTTCCCGGGCGCCAAGATCGCCATCGGTCCCCCGATTGAAGACGGGTTCTATTATGATTTCGACCTGCCCGGCGCGATCAACGAAGACGACATCAAGTGGGTTGAGAAGCGGATGAAGAAGATCCTTTCTCAGCGGCACGCATTCACCATGCGCGAAGTATCGGCGGCGGAAGCGCGCGAGATCTTCCATGACCAGCCCTACAAGCTGGAGCTCATCGACGACCTTATAAACGGCCGTCAGGATGATAATGGCGCGCCAATCGCGGACCCGGCCAAGAGCCTGACCATCTACACGCAAAACAAATTCACCGACCTTTGCCGCGGACCACACGTCCAAAGCACACGTGACATCAATCCAAAGGCGGTCAGCATATCGCTGCGTCCGCCGGCGGGGGCTTATTGGCGGGGCGATGAAAAACGCCAGCAGCTCACCCGAATATACGGCACTGCCTGGGAGACGCCAAAAGAACTGCGCGACCACCGCGCCCGGCTGGAAGAGGCGATCAAACGCGATCACCGCGTCCTGGGCGAGAAGCTCGATCTCTTCATCATTGACTCGATGGTAGGCAAGGGATTGCCGCTGTGGCTGCCCGATGGCGCCACGCTGCGCGATACGCTCGAGCGTTGGCTGCGCGATATCCAGATTGAGCGCGGCTACCTGCCGGTGGTCACGCCGCATCTGGGCAATATCGAGCTCTACAAGACCTCGGGCCACTATCCCTATTACGCCGACAGCCAGTATACGCCGATCGATGTCGATGGCGACGAATTCCTCTTGCGGCCGATGAACTGCCCGCATCATTGCCGGGTCTATAGCAGCCAGCCGCGCTCTTATCGCGATCTGCCGCTGCGTTATGCCGAGTTTGGCACCGTCTACCGCTACGAGCAGTCAGGAGAGTTGCGCGGATTGACGCGCGCGCGCGGCTTCACCGTCGATGACGCCCACCTTTTCGTCCGTCCCGATCAACTGCTGGACGAATTCAAGGGCGTGGTCAAGCTGATACAGCAGGTCTTCGGCTCGCTTGGCATGAGCGATTTCCGCGCTCGGCTGGGCACGCGCGACCCAGACAGCGACAAATACGTCGGCGATAACGCCCTCTGGGAGGAGGCCACCGTCGCCATCGTCGACGCTTGCGATGAGCTGGGCTTGGATTATCACATCGAGCCGGGCGAAGCGGCTTTCTATGGACCGAAGCTGGATTTCATCGTGCGTGATGTGCTGAAGCGCGAGTGGCAATTGGGCACGGTGCAGGTCGATTACAATCTGCCGCAGCGCTTCAAGCTGGAATATGTCGATCGCGACAATGAGCGCAAAGTTCCGGTCATGATCCACCGCGCGCCCTTCGGCAGCCTGGAGCGCTTTATCGGCATCCTGATCGAGCATTTTGCTGGCGCTTTTCCGCCCTGGCTGGCGCCGACGCAAGCCATCGTCATCCCGATCCGCGAAAGCCACAATCCCTACGCGAGCGCGGTGGCGAGCCTGCTCAAAGAACGGGGCATGCGCGTTAAAGCCGACCTGCAGGACCGCAATATGCGCTCAAAGATCAAACAGCACCGGCGGATGAATATCCCCTGGCTGCTGATCGTCGGCGACCGCGATGCGGCGAACCGCGCGGTCAGCGTCCGGCTGCGGAGCGACGAGGACCTGGGCGCCATGCCGCTGGATGCCTTCGCCGATGCCGCGGCCGCCAACATCAAAGCGAAGTCGCAGGAGATTGGGCTTTAGTAATTCTAACCATAAGGAAAATCCTGGTTGAAAGCGCGAGCCAACGCAGGCTATCTCAATTGTCGGAAAGTAGACGTTCCGCATCCTGTAGAAGCGCTGCGATTTCTCCGTCGCTTATATTCTCTTGTTCTGTCTTGGAATAGACGGACAGCATTGTGACTTGATCGGGCGGATGGACGCAGTAAATGAAGCGATAGCCCTTTCTTTCTCCGCCCGGTACAACTCTGTTGTTTCTTCGCGCCTTATAAACCACGCCATCGTAGCCCGGTATAGCGTCGCCGGGTTTTCCACCTCGCTGAATCTCCTCGGTAAGCAGAAGGGACTGCTCCAGAGCAGTCCTGTATTTCTTTTCAAGTCGTTTGAGTTGCCGCTTATATCGTTGAAGGCTATCGACTGATGTCCGCATTTTGCGCGTGTTCTTCGCGAGCAAGTTCATCCGCTATTTCGCGGTGAACATCGTCAATCGGCTGACCCTTGCCACCGGACATGACAAATGCATATCCGTCGCGGATTCCGTTCAGAATCTCTTCCTTTGTCGGAATTTCTTCTGTCTCCTGGTCCACAGCCTCAATACCGATTGACATATCTTCGCCGGATTTGCGACGGTTTGCAGGAATCATAGCTAACCCATCTCCTCTACGCTACAAGCATAGCGATTTCTGCTAGGAAAGTCAAAATGCCGTGGCGTCGGGAGTGGTGAATAGGCGGTTATGATAGACTGCGGTTATGAATACTTGTCCAGAATGTCACGATACACAAAGGCAAGTCAAAGCTGGCTTCAATCGTTCTGGCAGCCAGCGTTATCGTTGTAACATCTGCAAGCGCCGTTATACTCCACAGCCGGCGCGTCTCTACGGCGATGCCATGCGGCAGCAAGCTCTGCGATGGTATGTTGATGGCGCCAGTTATCGCTGGATAGCGCGTCATTTGGGTGTTCATCATGTCACCGTGATGAATTGGGTTAAAGCTCATGCCGATCAACTGGGGCCTGCACCAACACCGCAAGAAACTCCGTTGCATATTGTTGAAATGGATGAGTTGCATACCTTTGTCCAACGAAAAAAAACAGATGGTACATAAGTACTTTCGTTGACCGGGCTAGCAGTTGTATTGTCGGTTTTCTGGTGAGCCAGCGACGGGACGAGGATACATTGCAAAAACTGGTGGATCAAAGTCCGCGAGCGCATTGGTACTACAGCGACTTGATGGCTTCCTATAAGAAATTGCTCTATTACCCCGGAAAGCATACTCCGATGCCAAATAAGAGCGAAACCTACCGAGTGGAGGGTATGAATGCGGAGTTGCGTCATTATTTGGCGCGCTTGCATCGGCGTTCCCGTTGCTTTTCTCGTTGTGCCGAGGCGCTTCGACGGAACGTGAAACTTTTTGTCTATGCCTGGAATCGGCGGCAGTTATATCTTCAGCAGTATCCCAAGTACAAGGCTTTCCCCATGCAATTCATACATCCTTGAAATTCACCACTCCCTGGCGTCCTCGGAAAAACAATGTCGGGGCAAGATGGCTTCAGGCAGAATTCGCTCGTCGATTAGGCCTACGCTTGGACGCGCCGCGCGATGCGATAGCGATACCAATGCAGAAACATCTGCCAATAACGCGGCGTCGTCGATTCCAACAACCGGTTCATCTCGGCGTATAGCAGCGGTTCGTCGTCAGCATCCACCCAGTTGTGTTCCACCATCGCCGCGATCAGGTTGGAAATGTCGCGCCGCGCCCGGCGTCGTTCTTTCCAACTGAATTGGTGACCCGGGGGCAATCGAACAATCCATTCAACGCCTCGGCCGGCCTCGCCAAGTTGCCGCAATGCTGGACGACGCGCGTTCATTATGAACTTGCGCAAATCCGAGTGGTGTCGTCTAGCGGTCGTATTCTCGTGGCGGCGATAGAGATATAGCTGCTCTTGTAGATTGGCAAAGCGAATGCGCTTCGCCCAGACTAGTCGCAGAAAAAGTTCGATATCGATACAGTAGACATAGCTGGGATCATATAATGGCTCTATGTCGAGATATTCTCGCCGCAGCATCACATTCGCGCACTTTATCGTCGACCTTGTGTAAAGCAACAGATGCAGGATTATAGAAAGGTGACGCGCGGGCAGTTGCTGCGAGAGTTTGCGTGTTAATGCTTCATCACAAACATGATGGGACACGCCGACGCCACCGATTTCAGGATGCGCGCCGAGGAACGCCACCTGCTTTGCAAGACGACGCGGCAGGCTGACGTCATCGCTATCCATCCCCGTTAAATACGCACCCGACGCATGAGCTATGCCCGTGTTGCGAGCAACCGCGACTCCCTTGTTCTCAGGCAGTTGCAAGAAGCGAATACGGGAGTCACGTTCGGCATAACCCTGAATGATTGCCGACGAGCCATCCGTGGAGCCATCGTCGACAATGATGAATTCCAGGTCGGTCAGGGTTTGCCGCAGGATACTTTCTATCGCCTTGGCAACAAACCTCTCGTTGTTGTAGACCGGCATGACGACGGATACTTTTGGCATGCGTTCAGCTCTTTTTCAGCGAGTGCCGCGCGATACGGTAGCGATACCAATGCAGGAACATCTGCCAATAACGAGGCGTCGTCGATTCCAGCAATTGATTCATCTCGGCGTATAACAGCGGTTCGTCGTCAGCATCCACCCAGTTTTCTGCTACCATCGCCTCGATAAGATTGGAAATATCGCGCCGCGCCCGCCGTCGTTCTCGCCAACTAAGCTTGGTCAGCGGATGCTTGTTGACGATCCACTCGACCCCCCTGCCCGCCGCCCCAAGCCGCCGCAGCGCTTGACAGCGCAGATCAATAACGATCTTTCGCTGAATCACTTCGTTGCGCCTGTTCATCGTATCGCCATGACGGCGATACAGGTACATCTCATCCGGAATATTCGCATAGCGTACGCCCTTCTCCGATAGCAAATGCAGGTATAGGTCCACATCTGAACCTGCAACTATGGTGGGATCAAACAAGGGCTGTCTGTCCAGATACTCCCGCCGCAGCATCATCGGCGAGCTTCTCATCACCGTTCTGGTGAAGAGCAGGAGATGCAGCGCGATGACGGAATGGCGCGCTGGCAATTGCCGACTGCTCTTGACGGTCAGATCCTCGTAACAAGTTCGGTCCGATATGCCAACGGCGCCAATTTCGGCATGCGCGTCAAGAAATGCCGCCTGCTTCTCAAGACGTTGTGGCGGGCTGACATCATCGCTGTCCATCCCGGTTACGTACTTGCCGGTTACATGCGCCATACCGGTGTTGCGAGCAGCTGCCTCTCCGCGGTTCTTTGGATGTTGGAAAACTCGAATGCGAGCATCTCGGTCCGCGTAGTCTTGAACAATCGCCAACGATCCATCGGTAGAGCCATCGTCGACAATTAGGAACTCAAAATCGCTAAAGGTCTGCTGCAGGATGCTTGCAATCGCTTCCGCAACAAATCTTTCGCTGTTGTAAACCGGCATGACAACTGATACGAGGGGCAAGCGCTTGTCTCTCGCTTCGTACATGGCACACTAGCATGTTGACACGTTATGTCGTTTTGCGCAATTGGGAGAAAAACAGAATCGCTCCAGGCAGGATTCGAACCTGCGACACTTGGTTTAGGAAACCAATGCTCTATCCCCTGAGCTACTGGAGCTTCATTGGCGCCGCTTCGCCATCGCGGGGCGTCCCCGATGGGAAGATTATAACAGCGGCGACATTCGGTCTCAAGCGGGGGCGGAAAGCGAACAAAGCGCAATTGTATACACAGCCAAAACCCGCATTGCCCCGATCATTGGGATAGTGACAATTTGCACAATATGGGTTAAACTCATTGATAATCGTGGTTAAAATAGCGGAAGTCTGGGTGCGCGTAGACACTGCACGACTAGCAAGTTGCGACGGATTGCGCTACTATGGCGTAAGATAAGCGGAAGAAACTAGATTCTCGGTTGCGAGATCGTTTAGTTATACGGTCGAAACGACTAAGGAGATGTCAAATGACCCATATCATCACCAGCCTGTGCCTGCGGGATGGCGCCTGTGTAGAAGTCTGCCCGGTCGAGTGCATCATCGCCGGGAAGCCGGAAAACGAATGGCCCTGGTATTTCATCGATCCGGATACCTGCATTGATTGCGGCGCTTGCATTCCCGAGTGCCCCTATGAAGCCATCTTCATCGAGGAAGAGGTCTCGTCCGAATACGAGATGATGGAAGGTCAAGAGCGCGTGCCCTTCGATACCAAGGTGATCATTGAACACGAGGAAGGCGACATCGTCGACCTCACGCCCGATATCGCGCCCAATTACGACTTCTTCACCCAAGGTCCGGGCTACGACGCCCTCAACATGTAAGCGCGACAGATCCGTCTTGGCACCACTGGTCAACCAGGCCGGCGGGCAGCCAACCACCCTCCTCCATTCACCCCGCGGCGTTCAACCGCGAGTTGAGAAGCCGAGGAGGGATTTCATTTTGTCAGCGCGCGCTGCCGCGGCCGAATCATCCCCGTCACCAAGCCGACGCTGACAAGCACAACGACCAGACCGCCGACCATGCCAGCGCTGATGCTTTCATCCAGCAAGAGCGCGCCCCAAATCACGCCGAAAACCGGTATCAGCAAGGTCACCGTTAGCGCCTGAAGCGGACCGGCGCTGATTACCAGATAGTAGTAAAGCTGATAGGCGAATGCGGTGCAGAGCACAACCAGACCCAGCGTCGCCAATATAGCAATGGCGGACAGCTCAGTCACGGGCAGGTCAAGCGCGGAAAACGGCGCCAGGATAATCGCCGCGCTGAGCAATTGACCGGTCGACAAGGACAGATTGTCCAAGCCGCCGAGGTAGCGCTTGGCGACGACGCCGCCCGTTGCGTAGCTCAATGTCGCCACCAGCAAAGCCAGCGTCGCCGCAATCACCTCAGGGCTGAGCGCCAGCGGGCTGCCGCCGACGGTGATGGACACGCCGACGATGCCCATCAGCGCGCCAATCAGCTTGTAGGGCGTCAGCGGCTCGCCCAAGCCAAGCGCCGCTACGAAGGCAGTGAAGAGCGGCGTGGTCGACATCAATATGGCCGCCATCGAACCGGTCACGGTCAGCTCGGCCCAGGCGATCAGCGTGAAGGGCAGCGCCGAGCCGAAGAATCCCAGCACAAGGAACTTGCGCCAATGTTCACGGATATCCAGCGGTATCCGGCGCAAATGCGCATAAGCCAGCAGAATGGCGGCGGTCATCCCGGCGCGAAGGAACATCAACAAGACCGGACCGATGGGCTCCACGGCGACGCGAATGAAGATGTAGGACGCGCCCCACAAAGCGCCGAGCGTCAATAGCGCCGCCAACTGTTTGAGCGACAATGAACGATCTCCTGATTTTGGAATTGCCGCCATTTTAGCATAGGCAAAGCTGCCGATACGCTCCATTAATTGCGCGAACCTGCCCACTTGGCTAGGCATTCCCCGCCCAAAAGCGCGATGTGGGTCAGACGGCTTCGGTGGCAGAATGAGCGCAACGCAACGCAAACATAAGGAGCGAAACGTGGCAAATATGCTACAGCAACTATCGGCGGGAATGGCCGACCTGGTGGAAGCGCGAGCCGAATCGGTCCTGCGCGTGGATGCCAGGCGGCGCCTGCCCGCCAGCGGGACCGCCTGGTCGGAAAATCTAATCGTCTGCGCGCATCATGCGGTGGAATTCGAAGACGACATCAGCATCGGCACGGCCGAGGGCGAGCGCCTGCGCGCGGCGCTCATCGGTCGCGATCCGCGTATTGACCTGGCGCTACTGCGGGTTGACGCGCCGCTGAAGCCGGCCGAGTGGGCGCCTCATGCTGAACTGCGGACGGGCAATCTGGTCATCGCCCTCGGGCGCCCGCGGCAAGACATTCGCGCCTCTCTGGGCATCATCGCAGGCCTGGCTGGCTCAACCGACGCCAAGCGTCAGATCAGGCGGATGAAAGCGCAATTCTGGGGAAATATGAAAGGCGGCAAGAAAGGATGGAAGGGACGCAAATGGCGCAAGCGGCTTGCCTGGGAAGGCGGCGGTTGGGCGCTCGCCCTCAGCGGCGGCCTCATCCATACCGACCTCACCATGTACCCCGGATTTTCCGGCGGTCCCCTGCTCGGCGTCGATGGCAAGGTCTACGGGATGAATACCTCCGGATTCCCCGGCGGTGTCAGCGCGGCGATACCGCTGGCGTCAATCAGCGAATCAGTCGCCGCCCTGCTGTCCAAAGGCAAGATTCAGACCGGCTATCTCGGCATCGGGGCGCAGACGGCGCAATTGCCCGACGAGGTCGCTGAAGCGCTCGATCAGGATGGGGGCTTGCTCATCGTCTCGATTGAAGCGGGCAGCCCGGCGGCAAAAGCGGGCTTGCTGGTCGGCGATATTCTGACGGCGCTGGACGGTGAACCAGTCGAGCATATCGACGAACTACAAATGATGCTCACGCGCCTGGCAGTGGGCGCCGATGCCAGCACGCAATTTGTACGCGGCGGCGAGCTTCGGGAGGGCGTTGTCGTCATCGGGGAGAAGTAAAGCGCCCGCCACATCGCAGAATCTGTAGGGGCGACCTACCAGGTCGCCCGTACGAATCGTATATGCGATTGGGTCGCCCGCACGTTGGTCGTATGCCCCGTTTTCCTAAAGATCCGGCGCGACCACTTCGCGAACCAGCGTCACCTCCGACCGGTCGCTCGCATCGCCGGCCTCATAGGGAATGACCCAGCGCACCTCTTCAATGAAGCAGAGCGCCTCCGCCCCTTCGCGGCAGTAGTAGAGCGTCAGGTCGGCGTAGAGCCGTCCCTCGCCTACGTCAAATTCGACCGGCAAGCTGACGCGAGCATCCGCAACCACCCCGGTGGCGACCAGATTCTCGTCCGAGCGCACCTCAAGCTCGCTGTTGATAAAGGGATTGATCTTGTAATTGTCCGGAAACTCCAGCCACAGACTCAATACGCCTTCGCCCGGCGCCAGCAGCTGCAGATCCAGCTCGATATCGCGGTCATCGGCAGTGTTGCCGCCCAGCAGGGTCACGGCGTCGCTTTCAATCACCAGCGCTTCCGGATTGCTGAACTCGAAGGTATCGACCAGTCCCGCCGCCAGGTCAATCGCGCGAATAACGTGATTGTTGGTATCGGCGACGTAAAGGATGCCATCGGCGTAACTGATGCCGCCGGGCTCGTCAAACTCGGCGACCGCCGCCGCGCCATCGGCATAGCCGCCCAGCCCGCCCAGACCATAAGCAGCATGCGTGGCTGTCTCGCCCGCCCTTATCACCTTGATGCGGCTATTGTAGGTATCGGCGATGTAGATGTCGCCATCCGGTCCGCCCTCGACGCCCAAGGCGTGCTGCAATCGATTTACACCCAGCTCGCCATCGATATCGCCGAATTCAAAGAGGCTGTTGTTGCTCGTGCCGGAGACAACAGTAACCAGATCGTTCTCGAAATCGGCCAGGCGAATGGTGCTCGATTCGCTATCGGCGAAGTAGAGTTTGCCATCGCCGGCATAATAAAGTCCGCTCGGCTGCGCCAATTCGCTGTTCGCCAAGCTGACGTCGTTGAGGTTCGCTTCCCGTCCATTGCCGACTGACGGGTAAAGAACGCCGCTTTCGGGTTCATAGATATAGAGCTGATGCGTTCCCGCCATCGCGATATGCAGGTTGCCGGCCTCATCCAATTCGACATCCCAGGGGCTGCGCAGCGAGACGGTCGTCGGCGCGTCAATGGCGCGGCCAAAGGGCAGGCGCTGCCGCCCCATGATGCCGTCGCCCGCCACGGTCGTCACCACGCGCTCAGCCAGATCGGCGACGCGTATGGCGTGGCTGTTGACATCGGCGATGTAGAGCAGGTCGCCAGACAGCGCTAAACCCTGCGGCTTGTCGAATGTCGCGCTTTCAAAACCCCCGTCATCTTTGCCACGCGCTGACGAGCCGATGATATCGACTACTTCGCCCGTCGTCAGATCGGCGATGACGATGCGATTGTGACTGCTATCGGCGATGAAAAGCCGATTGCTCGCCGAATCAGCTAGCACCTTGCCCGGATATAGCAGCGGCGTGCCGGGATCGCCCGCGCCCTCCAGCGCCAGTTCGAGCGGCGTTCTGTCGATGATGCTGGCGTCTTGTTCGTCGTAGTATTCGATCATGCCGGAGAGATAGTTGTCGAAGGTTTCGAAGGGGATCTCGCCCGACTGTCGGATGACCCAATAGCCGCGTGGATCGACGATGGCGATTGTGGGCCAGGCGCGCGCGCCATACTGTTGCCACACCTCGAATTCATTGTCGTTGATCACCGGATGATGGATGCCGTAGCGCTGCACGATTTGCTGCAGATTTTCCGTCTGCCCTTCATTATCGAATTTGGCCGAATGCACGCCGATCACCACAACTTCCTCAGCGAATTTCTGCTCCACCTGCTCCAGCACCGGAATCACATGCAGGCAGTTGATGCAGCCGTAGGTCCAAAAGTCGAAGATGACAATTTTGCCAACCAGACCGCTCATGCTCAGCGGGTTCTCGATGTTGATCCAATCGAGATCGGTCGGGAATTCGGGCGCGAGCACCTCGCCTTCAAACAACTCTTTCGCAGTGCGCTGCTGCGCCTGCGCCAGCCCGCCCAAAGCCAGCAGCGCCAGCAGCGCCAGCCCCAATAACAGCGACAGTCTCCTCATGGTGTCTGTCCTCCCATACTCAAATGAAGAGAGCATATTTCTACGCTCTCTCAAGATTGCTATCGTTTCCAGCCTACGGCGCAATGCTAAAGGCGAGATAACGGATTTCTTGCGGCAATATAACGAAAGCGGAAAGCGGCAGCGCGCTCCGCCGTCGCGATTCAACGCTAGCAGTGATCGCCAAGCCGCTCGCGAATCAGATAAGAATAGTGGCTGTAAGCGGCGGCATAATCGCCTTGCGCCATAGACTGCCGTCCCAGCTCACAGCGCAAATCCACCCGCGTCGGCTGCTGCCGGAGCGCCCGCTGCAAATCTTCGGTGGCGGACGGACCGGTCAACTCAGGGGAATTGCCTTGGCTTGCGCCGTTACAATAGTTGCCGAGCCGCTCGCGTACCAGATAGGTAAATTGCGCATAGGCGCCGGCATAATCGCCCTGCGCCAGATACCGCCGTCCCAACTCACAGCGCAGATCCGCCCGCGTCGGATCTTGAATGAGCGCCTGTTTCAATTTCGCGATCGTGTAACTACCGTCGGATTGCCTCGTCGCGTGGTGATCTTGCCCTTGACGGGTCCAGATCACAGTCAAGACAGTCCGCTCGTAATGACGACCTGGCGGGAGATACTCGCCGGATTCACCCGGTTCGGGCGATGTCAGCGGCAGGTCAATCAAGGCGTCTTCGTCAAGCACGCTGCGGGCGTCTTCGCCGAGCAAGTGCAACAGCAGGTCTTCGCCTTCAACTCGAGGGGCGGCGACGCGGTCAGCCCGATCGAAGAAATGCTTCGCTTCATGGGTTTCGCCGCGATTGATGTGAATCATGCCCATACGATACAAGGCGTCGATATGCTGTGGATCAGCCAAGAGAACGCAGTGCAGATGCAATAGCGCCAGGCTGTCGTCGCCGGCATCATGCGCTTGGGCGCCCGACTGAGCATGGTCGATCGTCGGATCGCAGGCGGTTGCGCCAGCCGCGCTTTCGGGGCGCGTCCAGGCAGTGGCCGCGTTGGCGATGTCTTCATAAACGTTTTCGATTAGAATCGGGATGATGGCGTCATCCGGATCCTCCAGCTGCGCGCAGTGGTAATGCTGCAGCGCGGGCCCGTAATCGCCCATATCGTGCAGCTGCACCGCGCGGGCGTAATTCGAAAAGCTGAAATCGCAATCCGCTTGCGCCAGCGAGAAAGGCAAGACGGCGATGAAAAGCAAGAACACAAGATTTAAGAACAGAAGCCGTCGCAACATAATCGTTTATCCTTCGCCACGTTTCGTTACGTCTATGTTACTTCGTCTTGGCGGCTTGGCGCAAATATTCGGCGCTGTTGAATTCTGCGAATGTGGCCGGAAGCCTCCATCCAGCAGCCCCTGCTCCGCGAACGAGCTGAGGATGGGACAGGTTTGAACAGACGACAATCGAAAGCGCTGCGGAAGCCAACACAAGCATGAAATCTGGCTAATGCTGAAGAGGCCACCGAACCGTAGCATCTCCGCTCGGCGGTGAGTCGCCCAGCGGAGCGCAAAAGCTGTAGGGTCAACCTATCACGTCGCCCGTTGATTTCATCAGGTGTTGGGCGCGGGCGACTTGATAAGTCGCCCCTACACGTGTCTTCCCGGACGGGGGTATGAAAAAAAGAGAGCGGGCATAGAGAGCCGCCCAGCAAATGGCGCTGCGCAACCTCACACCGAAAGGAAGCGTTCTGTCAACGGCGGCCGCGCATTGCCCGCGCCGTCGACCAGACCAAAGCCATTGTGCATCCCTTGCGCCCAGGCGTACCAAATCAAGGCGGCGATGCGACCCGGATACTGACGTTTCAGGTAGTGGATCATATCGGTTGCGTAACGCGCGATCTGCGCCGGGTGATCATGCGGGCGGTCCAGCACGCCCCACTCGGTGATCCAGAGCGGCTTGTCCGGCAGGACGGCGCTATAAGCCCAGACGGATTCGTCGATATGCCCGAACATCGCATAATGGGGATGTCCGTTCACGCCGCGTCCGTAGGGATGAAAAGCCAAGCCGTCAGGACGAATGTCATCGGGCATCACCGCCAGCATCTGCCGGGCGTAGGCGCTGCCCCGCTGTGGTCCGCTGTTGAAGCCGGCCGTGATGATTTGCACGTTGCTGTCGGCGCTGCGTATGGCGCGATAAATCTGATCGAACATGATCCCGTAATTGCTGGCGGACAGCGGCACCGACGCCACGCCGCTCAAGGAGTCCGGCTCATTCCAAACCTGCCAGGCGGCGACCAAATCGCGCGGCGCCCACTGCGCGGCGATTTCCGCCATCATGTCGGCGAATCGCCCGATCAGCTGCCGCCATTTGGCATTGGTCATCTGCGACCAGGGCCAATACTCGGCTTTGCCTTCGCCATAGGTCTGGTGGCTGGTGGTGAAGACAACGCGATATCCGGCTTCGCGGTAGGCTTCAATATGGGGCAAGTAGCGCTGAAAGGCGGCATTGATGTCCTCCGAGCCGCGCAAGTTCGACACGTTGTAACCGAAACGCACCCAACCCATTTCGCCAAGACGAGAGGCGGACGGCTTGCCCAGCGGATGGAAGACATCAAGGTTCACGCCAATCGGATTGACGCCGGGGATGGCTTCCTGTCCTTCCTCTAGCGTGGTCGCCCGCAGGTACCAGGCGGCGGTATAGCCTTCGACGCCGGAGACCGAGCGAACCTTGAGCCAACTGCCCTCGAAGCCCACCTTCTCGATCGCGCGCCCGTGATGCTCCTGCGGTTCCAGCAGATGCCAGCTGAAGACATGGCCGACGATGCTGGCGTGGGTGCTCGGCAGCTTCCTTACGCGCAAGTTGTCCGTTAGCGGGCGGACGCGGAATTGCGGAATATAGATGTAATCGCGCGGGTTCATCACGTTGTCCAAGCCCAGCAGACTGATGCCACCGTTCGGCGGCTGCTGGACAGTGATGCGCAGTTCGCCGCCGGCTGCTTTGGCCATCACCTGCCCCAGCGCGACCTCATCGCCCACCGCAACATGACGGTTCTTGACGCCATCGTATGTCGTGATCCAGCGCTCGCCCTCGACCGTCGATTCCACCTTGATACCCCCGCCGACGGCGCTCACCCGGCCCGCCGCCGCGCAGAGAATATCGGCGTCTTCATGCGACAAAATATCGAGGCTGCGATGCAGATCGCCCGCCTCATAGTCGGCATTGAAGCGGGCGAGCGCCGCGATTGGTCGGGCGCTGGTCGGCCATTCGAGCACGAATCGCTGGAAGATATGCTGCGGTTCCGCCTCCTGCTCGCCATAGCGGTCGTTGCTTTCGACGCGGCGCTCGACGATTGGCGCAAACGCTTCCGGCGTATCAACATCAATCAGGTCGACCATGACCACCGAGGGATAGACGCGGCGGATGTGGGTCAAGGCGGAATCCTGCCACCAGGTGAGCGGCGCCTCCACCGCAGTGACATTGCGAAAGCGATTGAGATTATTGCCAGCCGGCGAACGCACCACCGTCACCCGCTCGAATTTCTTGAGATAGGGGCGCAGAACCGCCAGCCACTCGTGAAAGTTGCGATCCGGCAAAACAAAGGCGTGGGATATGACGCTTTCCGTGGTCATGGTCTCCTCTTGCTGGCTTTCCATTCGCCGCTGCCTGGCTTCTCTTTACGCTTATAGCGCAAGCGAGAGCGCCAATGGGCAGCAAATAGTCGCGCCTTCGCCCAAATGGGCCGCATTCAAGGGCGGGCAAATCGCGTATAATACATTATATGTCCCTTGCGCCGCCCATGTTTGCGCGCTGGGGCCGCATCCGGCAAGATTGCGGAGCGCTGCCTATGGATTTCGACAGAGAGAAAGTCGTAAAGCTCGCCATCGTTCTGTTGGCGACCATAGCGGCGCTGGCGGTGATGAGCATTCTGGTGCAGGTGATCCAGACTATTCTGCCCTTCCTGATCGTGGGCGCGGGCATATACGCCGGTTATCGCTGGGCGCTGAGCGAGGCGCCGGCGCCAACCGCCGATGAAGTTGAGGAGCAGGCGCGCGGCATCTTCAGCCGCTTCCGCCGGACCAAGAAAGCGGTCGAAGCGACGGTCAAGGCAGGCGAAGCGCTGACCGACTTCGGTGGCGCGCCGGAGCAAGCGGACGACAAGAAGAACAAAAAGAAACACCGACGGCGCCGACCCTTAGGCACGGCGGCGAAAGACGAAACCGCCACAGTCGAGCGCGCAGAAACCGCACCCGCCGAAGCGGAGCCTGAAGCGACTGAGCTCAGCGACGAGGAGGTCAGAGCCGTCCAGGAAGAGCAGGTCAGCCAGCTGAAGCGCGGACTGAAAGGCAATGCGAAAGGCAAGATCGAATTCAAGGACAGCGATGTCGTCATCAACACCAAAGACATCGAACAGCCGGATTTTTCACGCCTGGAAGAAAAAGAAAAAGAAGAGCCGCAGGTCACGAACAATGTGCTGGCGCAGATTGAAGAGCGCCGCCGCCGGCTCCAGGGCGGTGGATGAGGCGCAGCGCCGCGCCATCCGCTTCGAAACCGGGCGACAAGAGCGCTAACAAGCTTGCTTCGGTCATTCGTCGTAGGGAGCGGGCCAAAAGGCATTTTCGCGCAGGCAGACGGCATTCGAGATGGACAGTCCCGAAAGCAACATCATAGCGAACTCAACACCTGGCGAGCCGCGTGCCGCGCAGGATTCTTTCCGTATGCCGAAAAGAGTGGAATCGCTGTTAGCGAAGATCTTTCTCATGTTGGCGAGCTTGCTAATCTGTATCATCGCGATCGAATTGCTCGCCAGATTCTATCTTTGGCACATCGCGCCTGAAGAAGACTTTCGCCTCCTCGCTTCCATTGCGCAGATCAATGATCGATACGGCGACGACTTCTTCGTGCAAAATGAAGAAACGAGCCATCGCTCGTGGTCGCCCCACTATTTTCTCGGTTTTTATCCGACGCCGAATCATCGGGTGGGCGCGAACACGCACAACAGTATCGGCTTCCGAGGCCGAGAGTTTGCCCTTTCAAAGCCTGACAATACCTACCGCATTGTAGCCCTCGGCGGATCGACGACATATTCCTCTGGTGTTGATGACTACGAGAAAAGCTATCCGAGCCTGCTAGAGGCTTACCTTCGCGAAAGCGGATTCGACGCGGTCGAAGTGATTAATGCAGGCGCCTCCGGTTATACAAGCCATCAGAATCTCATCAATCTGCAGTTTCGCGTCTTGCCCCTTGAGCCGGACCTGATCATTGTCTACCAGGGATTCAATGACATTCAAGCGCGGTTTGTATACCCGTCGTCACAATACCTTGGCGACAGGTCCGGTTCGATACGACCATTTGTCAGCGGAATCGTTATGCCGGATGTCACTGAATACAGCACCGCCTTGCGCATTCTGGGCATCCGTTTAGGAGCGACCGCTTCGCACTCGGCGCTGGACTGGCATCTGTCGAGGCGGCCAAACAGTTACGTCGGCGACATGTACATTCAACAGATCCAAATTGGAACGTATCCAAGCGGCATCTTCAAAGAAATCTCCGCGGCGGAAATACTGGAGAACAACCCGCCGGCGCATTTTGAACGCAACACCGCGCATATGCTTGCGCTTGCGGAGCACAGCAATGTCAATTCCTTACTGGTAACGATGGCTTTCGATGATGACTTTCACGAGACCTCTGGCGTCTCAACGAGGCGGTTCTCCACCACCGACGACTTTGTCTTCGCCTTGACGCAGCATAACGAATTGACGCGACGAATCGGCGCCCAGTTCAATACGCCCGTGTTTGACCTGGCGGGAGTATTCCCCGACGACCACACCCTGTTTACCGACGGGCTGCACATGACCAAGAGTGGCAACCGAGTCCGCGCCCGACTCATTGGCGATTTCGTCATTCGCCAGTTTTCAGAGGAGATGCATGCCGCCGCGTCTTCGCCTTGATTCGCAGCGCTCATGCAACGGCTAAGGCATCAGTCTTGGCCATCTAGCTAGCCGGCGCTCGATCTATCGTCCGCCGCCATCGCCTTATATATAGGGCGCAGCGCCTGATACAGATCCGCGAATATCGTCAGTTGCCGCTGGTAATGGCCGGCGCGATCGGGCCGCGGATAAAAGGTCTTGCGCACTTTTATCAACTGCCCCGCCGCTTCCTCAAGCCCGCTGTATACGCCAGTTGCCCAGCCGGCCAGCATCGCCACACCCAGGCTGGCCGCCTCCGATGTATGAATCACCGAAATGGGCAAGCCCGTGATGTCGGATTTGATCTGCATCCAGCGCTCGGAGCGCGAGCCGCCGCCGATGGCTCTGATGCGATTGACCTCGACGCCGATCTCGTTCAGCAGGCGGATGCAAAGCGCCTGCTCGTAGGTCAAGCCTTCGAGGATCGCTCGCACGATATCAGCGCGCCTGCTGTCAAAATCCAGCCCGATCAGCAGACCGGTCGCCGACGGATCGTTGTACACGCCGCCACTGCCGACGAAGTAGGGCAGCAGGATTAAATCGCCGGGCGCGTCATCTATCTGCTCGATGATGACCTCGTACACATCGCGACCCGTCTGATCGGCGATGGCGCGTTCAGCCGCCGCCAGCTCATCGCGATACCAGCGCAGCAGGCGGCCGCCGGTTTGGTTGCCACTGAGGGCGATGAAGTTTCCCGGCGCGGCATGGTGGTAGCAAGAGACGTTGTATTCCAGCATCTGCAGGCGCGGCATTTCCGCCACCGCGACCAGCGCCTCAGTCGTGCCGATGGCTAACATCGCGGCGCCCGGCTGCAAGACGCCCGCGCCCAGCGCCCCGGCCGGCTGATCATGCCCGCCGGTCACCACCTTGACCGATCCGCTGAAACCCAGCTCATCCGCCAGCGCCCGCGGAATCTCGCCGATGATTTCGCCGCTGGGCAGCGGCCGCGCCAACTGATCGCGGCGGATATGCCCAGCCGCCAGCAACTCGTCCGACCAATCCTCCGTCCGATAATCGAAAGCCAGGGTGCGCGCCGCCATGCTGTAATCGATAACCGGCTCAACCCCCAGCTTGTAGGCGACGAAGTCGACATAGCAAAGGAATTTCCAAGTCCGTTCCAGGATTTCCGGCGCGTTGTCCCGCCACCACAAGATTTTCGGCAGCGTGTAAATCGTGCTCATCGGCTGCCCCGGTCAACTCAAAGATCCGCTCCGCCCCCAGCGCCGCTTCCATCTCAGCCGTCTGTTTCGCATTGCGTCGGTCGGAACTGACCGGGCTGTTCGCCAGGACGGTCCCGTCCTTCGCCACCGGCGCCATCGCCTCGCCCTGCGACGACAGCGAAAGCGCCGTGACCGGATCATGCCGCAGTTGATCATTGACCGCGCGCAGGCATTCGCGGATGAAGGACCATACCTGCTCGGGATCAAGCTCGTACCAACCGGGATTAGGACTGAGCAGCGGATATTCGCGCCCGGCCTGCGCCAGCACGGCGCCCGCCTCGTCAAAGGCGACCACCTTGCAGCCGGTCGTGCCGACATCAATGCCCATCAAGCTCATCGACAAGTCCTTGAATCAACTCGCATCAGTATAACGCATATTCGCTTGAAGCCATGCGAGCGCGTCCGCGCGATTTCTTGCGTTCCGGTCAAATTCGAGTATAGTAAATATATCAAAACGTCGAACAAAGGGAGAATCCCTGATGAAACTTAAGAACGCTCTCTTGCGCGCGGCCGGTAAAGTTGACGCTGCTGGTTGCCCGCGCCTAGAACAAATGTTACCCCCCCCCCCCCCCCCCCCCCCCCGTAATATCTTGCGCTAATATCTATATCGCTTCATTTTCTCTTCATTATTCATTCACAAAACTTATCATTATCGCAATCCTGCTTCTGCTGCTGCCGGCCTCGCAAGCCCATGCCGCCAGGATCACCACCAGCGCGACTTGCACCCTTGAAAACGCCTGGGCTTCCGCCAAGTCCGGCAGCAACACGGGCGGATGCGTCGCCGTCGGCGCTTACGACGGCAACGACACCATCATTCTGCACGACGACGCTGTGATCGCCGCCGCCGCCGATCTGACGCTTACGACCAACAACTCCATCACCGTCGAAGGAGAAGGCTTTACCATCAACGCCAACAACAACGACCAACATTTCGCCACGGTCAATCGCGCAACGATAAACCTGAAAAACGTCAAGCTCACTGGCGGCCGCAATGATCAACCAAGCTCGATCACTCTCGCACCTGGATTAGCCAGCGCCATCAACATCGAAAACAGCGTCATCTGCGGCAATGTGTCAACCTCAACAACCGACAATGCGAGCGCCGGCGCCATCCACGTAGCGAACGAGCAGAGCCTTTTTATCCGAAACAGCATCATCTGCAACAATACCGGCGGAGCCTGGGGCGGCGGGTTGAAAAATCTCGGCTCCGCGACCGTCGTCAACAGCGTCTTCTACGGCAACAGCGCCAGCGCAGACGGCGGCGCGATTAATGCCCAATCAGGGGACGGGTTGACGACAATACTCCGACACGTGACTATCACCAAGAACAGCGCCCCGCATGGCTCCGGCCTTTTCATCAGGGCTGGCAACGTCGAAATAAGCAACAGCATCATCTACGGCAATACAGGCGGACCCGATTGTCGATCGCACCCCGCATACAGCCACACCGTCACAGCGTCCGGCGTTATTCTCGGGACTTCCGTAGATTGCGGCAACCACTTCACGCCCACCAGCACCGACGATCCGCGCTTGATTGACCGAACCGGCGCCGCCTACTCCATTCGCAACAACGCCGTCTACTCCATCCCGCATTATGCCCTGAGCGCGGACAGCCCGGCGAGAGCCGCCAGAGCCGCCGCCCCCTGTCTCAGTAGTGGCGTAAGCACTGACTTGCTTGGCAGATCGCGCCCAACTAGCGGCAACTGCGATCTCGGAGCGGTTGTATATGTCCCGCCCGCCCCGGCGCAGCAGCCGACCGGCAATGGCAATGGCAACGGTGGCGGTGGACGCGGCGGAGGCGGAGACAGCGCGGCCATGGCGCAGCCAGTCGTCAGAGTGTCGCCAACCGAGACCTGCGCCGCCCTATCGCCCGGCATCATGGTCAGCAATGCCAGCCCCGGCACCGCTTGTCAGCGCGTCCAGCCGTCGGGTTACGGCCATCACGACTTGATCGCGGCCATGCCTGTCAGCGTCGTCGACCTCTGGGGCTGGGTTACGCCGGATACCAAAGTCTGCTTCAAGACTTCCAGCGGCTCGATCCGCTTCATCGACACGACCGCCATGCCGCGGACGGTCGCGACTTTGCCCGCTTTCAGCGAGGCGGGCATGATCTGCGGCATGATCGACCGCGCGGGCCAGGTCGCCCTCGTGCCGGGTCCGCCCGCTCCGCCGGCAGCATCCGACGCCGCGCCCGAGCCAGCCGCGCAAGTTATAGGGAAAAGCCTGAGCGACTGCATGGTCCGCGCCAAATACAGCCTCAACTTCCGCGACGCCCCCGCCGGGGCCAAGATTGGCGGCGTGCCTCACAACGCGGTGCTGACGGCGCTGGCGCGCACGCCCGGCTGGTTCAAGGTCGATTATCACGGGGCCAAGGGCTGGATCGCGGCGATGTACGTCGAGCCGATGGGGCTTTGCGGCTAGCCTGGCGATTTGCGGGCGGAATGACGATATCGCGGGCGACCCACCGGCTCGCCCGTACGCACAACAAATTTGATTGCGGGCGACTCACAGAGTCGCCCCTACAGACCCTGTTGATTACCCGCGCACGGCGCCGGCCGTCAGTCCGCTGACCATGAAGCGCTGCATCAGATAATAGACCACGATCACCGGCAGCGTGATCAGCGTCAAAATCGCGAACATGGGACCCGGGCGCATCATGAATTGCCCGCTGTAGACCAGCGGCACCAGCGTCAGCGGTTTGACATCGACCGAGTTCATCGTCACCAGCGCCAGGATGAATTCGTTCCAGGAAGTCATAAACTGCCAGATGATGACCACAGCCACGGCGGGCCAGCTGACCGGCATCATGACGCGCCAATAAATGCCGAAGCGCGTGCAGCCATCGAGCCGCGCCGCCTCTTCGATCTCGATGGGGAAGCCGGCGAAGAAACTGCGCAGGATGACGATGGCGAAGGGCACGCCCAGCGCCGTATATGGCAGGATCAAGCCGAGATAATTGTCGTTCAGCCCCAGCGCTTTGTTGATCTGGAAAATCGGCACTACCAGGGTCGGGATGGGCAGCATCAGCGTCATTATCAGCAAATAAAACCAGATATCGCGCGCGAGAAACTTGAGGCGCGCCAAAGCGAAAGCCGCCAGGGAACTGATGGCGACCACGAGGATGACGGATGGAATCGTCACCGCGACGCTGTTAATGAAGTGCTTTACGATGGCAGCGTCTTCAAAGACGGTCACATAATTATTTAAGCTGACGCCGCTGATAAGAAGCCCGCCGAAGCGCGGCGCCCGCTGGTCCGGCGGCATGAAAGAAACCACCAGCATCATGATGATCGGCACCAGCCAGATTAGCGCCAGGATCGTGCAGAAGATGAAGGCCAGCGTTTTGCCTAAGCGGCGGCGCATGTCAACCCCCGGCCATTATGAGGTTGTAGGGGCGACTCTGTGAGTCGCCCACAATCAAATAGACCGCCCCGATGGCAGGCGCGCATGAATCATCCCCCGATCGTGAAGCGCGAGCCGAGGACGCGCACCTGGAAAATGCTGGCGCTTAGCGCGATAAGCAGCAAGACGACCGCCACCGCCGAGGCATAACCCATACTCTGCAGCGTGAAGGCTTTCTGGAATATATAGGTCGGCAGCATTTCGGTGGCGTGGTTCGGTCCGCCCTTGGTCAGCATGAAGACGAGGGCGAAGGTTTGCAGCGTGCCGATGACGCCGAGCAGAATCAGGGTCAGGTGCACGTGGCGCAGCATGGGCAGAATGATGTAATGAATCCGTTGCCGCGCCCCCGCGCCGTCGACCTCAGCCGCGCTCAACACCTCCGGCGACAAGCCATTTAAGCCAGCGACATACATCAGCATTGAGAATCCGGTCCACTGCCAGACGTTGACAAAAATGGTGGAAAAAATCGCTATCTTTGGATCGGCAATATAGGGCTGAATCAGAAAATAAGCGCCGATTTCTCGCCCCAAGTCGGCCAGCAACCCGCCAAAGGGCGCGTATATGCGCTGCCAGATGATGCCCAGAACAACCGGAGACACGATCGCGGGCATGAAAAAGATGATGCGAAAGACATTTTGCAGCGGCACTCCCGACGTCAATATGCTGGCCAGGATGAAGCCGAGGATCATCTGCGGGAAAATGGTCAGGAAGGTCCAGTATACGGAATTGCGAATGGAAACGGCGAATGCGCGGTCATCGGTGAACATCTCAATGTAATTCTGTACGCCGACATAGACCGCCTCGTTGATGCCATCCCAGTCGTACATGCTGGCGTTGAAGATGTAAAAGATGGGGTAGAGAACGAAGACGACAAACAAGATCATGGCCGGCGCCATGAAAAAGAGACCCTGATTGTCGATTAGCCAGGTGCGTGTATTTGAAGCGGGATTCACAGCTCTGACCTAAATCAGCGCATCGCGTTGTAGGGGCGACCTATCAGGTCGCCCGAAACGGTCACCTAGTAGTTACATAGGGCGACACAAGTGTCGCCCCTACAGAATGCAATTTGGGCGGAGTCGAAGGTCTACATACTGTTGGCGTCTTGAACCAGCTGCATGCCTTCGGCCGGCGTCATCTCGCCCGCGGCCACGGCAGCCAGCGCGTCTTCCAGCGCCTGCTTCACATCCGGGCTCTTCAACTGACGGGCGTATTTCACGCTGGCCAGCCAATCTTCGGTGAAGAGATCCCAGACGGCTTCCTGATTCTCAGAGCCGAATGACGCGGGCCGCAAGCCAATATATGCCGGCAGATCGTTGTAGGTATTGATCAAAGCCTGCGCGCCGGCGCCGCTAATCCAATCGGTGATGACCTTGCAAGCCGCGTCCGGATTGGCCGAGCCGCGGGTGACGCCCATCATGACATCAATGCCGCCCAGGAAGTCATCCGGCGCGCCTTCGCCCGTGACATCGGGGAATCTGAAGGGCGCGTAACCGGACAGATTCTCATCCAGCGGCGGCGGATCGGGGTTGCCCGCTTGCTGCATCCACCAGGCGCCCATCGGGAACATGGCCGCGCGCCCCGCCTGAATCTGCTCGACAGCGGCCGGATAGTGCGTCATGCCCAGCGCGCCCATCTGGAAGATACCGTCATCGAAAAGACGCTTCCACCAGGTCATCGCCTCGACAAAGGGCTCGTCAGTGAAGCTGGCCATGCCGTCTTCCGCTTCGTATATCAAGCCGGGCGCGACATTATGGATCAGCTGCATGTAGACATCGCGGCGGATCCAGCCATCGCCAGCGCCGATCATCACCGGGGCGATGCCTTGGGCGTTGAACATATCAGCCAGTTCCTTCAGCTCGTCATAAGTGGTCGGCGGCTCAACGCCGGCTTCTTCAAAGACCGGCACCGTGTACCACATATTGATCGTCTGGACGAGCACGGGCAAGCCATAGATATTGTCGTCGCCCTCGGGGTTGCCCAGGCGCGCCTGCTCAATGCCGACCGGGAAGAACTGATCCTCCCAATCCTCGCCCCAGGTGGAGACGGCGCAGTCTTGCAGCGGCATCAGGTGATCGCGATATTGCTGCGTCAAGGCGCCGGGCTCCAGCCCGATCAGGTCCGGCAGCGCGCCGCCGGCCGCCATCGTCTGCAAGTCAACGAGGTATTCGGGATAGTTGGTGATATCCGGCTCAATCGTGATGTCCGGGTTCGCCTCATTAAAGGCTTCGATCATCGCGTTGGTGGTGGCGATCACCGGGCTCCAGGAACGGAAGCGGACGACCACTTCATCTTGGGCGAGGGCTGGAACGCTCACCGCCAGGATGAGCAGGATAGAAATAGCGAATACAATTCTGCGATACATTTGCAATCTCCTCATAAAGTTTAGCGGTACGATTTGGCTAGATGAGATTGAGTATTCGGTCTGCGCCTCCCTTCGTTCTTTTCGGGCGATACAAGTATCGCCCCTACACCATTCGTATCTGAATGTGGCGGCCCAAGAGACGCGCCGACAAACAACCTAACTGACCAGCCGGTCGTAGTACTGCTCCGGAATTTGATGCGGCTCGCCGTGCTGCAGCGCCATGTGATAGAGCTGCGCCGATATCTCGACCATGACGGTGCAGTGTATCGCCTTGCCCAGGCTGTCGCCGATCGCCAACATGCCGTGATTCGCCCAGACAACGGCGTTCCGGTCGCCCATCACCTCCAGCATATCGTAGCCGAATTGGCGCGAGCCGCTGGGCGCGAAGGGCATCACCGGCACTTCGCCGCGAACATCAATCAGCGTGCCGACGTGCAAGGGCGCGATCGGCTTGTGCAGGACGCCGAAGAGGTTGGTGTAGATCGGCTCGGCGTGCACGATGCCCAGGGCGTCCTCGCGCCGTTCGTAGACCGCGAGATGCACCTGAGACTCGTGTGATGGCTCGCGCCTCCCCTCAATGACCTTGCCCGCCAAATCCTGTACGACAACATCGTCTGTGGTCATCTGGTCGTATGCCAGATCATGCGGCGTCATTAGGATGAGGCCGCTAGCGGGATCGCGCAGGCTGAGGTTGCCTTGCGTCAGCGGCACCAGACCGATCCCCGCGACCAGCGCCGCGCCCTCGACAAGCTCCTGCTTGAGCGAAGCCAGACTTCGCCTGCCTGCTGCGGATTTTGCCACGTCCGCTCCCGCTACGACTGATGAAGGCTCCCGCATATTCAGGATATTACTGTTATCGGCAGCGCCTGTCAAAATCTCGCGGCGATTTCGTGTCGAAATGGCGCGTTTGCCATAGTATTATTGTATTATCTCAGGTCGCGTCTGTTTCATTCTTTTATTCACAGCGACGCGGACACAGGCCAATTCCATCATTCGCCCCCCCCCGCAATGTTTCGGAATAGTTTGTCGCGCGATTGGCTGACGGCGGCGCTGCGCATTGGTCCGCGAGAAAAAGCCATCACTCTGGCGCTCGTCATCTTGCTGCTGACCCAGCTACAGAGCCAGGGGGCGCAGATCAACATCGACAGCGGCTGCAGCCTGGCCAACGCCATTCGCTCAGCCAATGGCGATCCGCAGGTTTCGCCACAGAACAATTGCGAAGCGGGCAGCGCCACCGGCACAGACGTCATCAACCTGCCGTCGACGGCGGGGACGCTCACGCTGTCGCGGACCCTGCCTGCCATCTCGTCGAACATCACTCTCAACGGCAATGGCTGGACAATCAGCGGCGATGACAGCGTCCGCATATTTGATCAGAACGGCGGCCTCTTCACCGTCAACAATCTGACGATCACCGAGGGATCATCCAGCGGGAGTGGCGGCGCGGTTAACGTCAGCGGCGGCATCTTCAAACTCAACCAGAGCGTGATAAGCGAAAGCTCGGCAACCGGTCACGGCGGCGCCATTCACAATCTGGGCGCAATTACAGTCACGCGCAGCGTCTTTGCCAACAATACCGCGACGGATGCCAGCGGGGGCGCGATTTACAATCACGGCGTCTTGCTGATCACCCGCAGCGCCTTTTATGGCAATCAGGCTACAGGCGCGGGATATGGGGGCGCGATACGCAATTCAGACTTCGCGGAAAGCCTGACCGTCAACAACAGCACCTTCTACAGCAACAGGGGCGCTCGAGGGGGCGCGATCTCCATTGGCGGCGGCAATGCCGAGTTGACGCATTTGACCGTCACGGGCAACCGCGCCACGGCAGCGAGGGGCGGCGGCGGCGTGACCATAGCCGCACTGGCAGCGAATAATGACGGGGTTTCCGGGCAAACGCTTGAAGAAACTCCCGAGCCCGCCTGCGTGACGCTGCGCAACAGCTTGCTGTCCGGCAATGGCGCCAGAAATTGCCTGCTGGACGGAGACCACACCCTGATCCAATACGGCAATCTGATTCGCGGGGGCAACTGCGGGACGCCTCACCTCAGCGCCGACCCGCTCCTGCCCGCCAGCGCAAGCGGCAGCCCCGCCTATTACACTCTGCCTTCGAACAGTCCGGCTGTCAACGCCGCCGCCTGCATTAGCGGCGTGGCTATCGACCAGCGCGGCGTATCACGCCCCCAACCGGCAAGCGGCTTATGCGATATCGGCGCTTATGAATATGACGGGTCGGTGGCGCCCGACGCGCAGGCGGATACGCCGCCGGCGACCAATCCCTGCATCGATAAGCCAACGGCAACCCCGACCGCGACTGCAACGCCCACTGCAACTGCGACTGCGACCGCGACGGCAACGCCCACTGCAACTGCGACTGCGACTGCAACGCCCACTGCAACTGCGACAGCGACTTCAACGCCAACAGCAACTCCAACCGCTACAGCAACTCCAACCGCTACAGCAACTCCAACTGCTACAGCAACTCCAACCGCTACGGCAACCCCAACTGCTACAGCAACTCCAACCGCTACAGCAACTCCAACTGCTACGGCAACCCCAACTGCTACAGGGACAACGACTCCAACGGCAACGCCGACAGCCACTGCCACCAATTCGCCAAACAATGGCGACCCGCCTAACAATGGCGACCCGCCTAACAATGGCGACCCGCCTAACAATGGCGACCCGCCAAACAATGGCGACCCGCCAAACAATGGCGACCCGCCTAACAATGGCGACCCGCCAAACAATGGCGACCCGCCTAACAATGGCGACCCGCCTAACAATGGCGACCCGCCTAACAATGGCGACCCGCCAAACAATGGCGACCCGCCTAACAATGGCGACCCGCCAAACAATGGCGACCCGCCTAACAATGGCGACCCGCCTAACAACGGCGACCCGCCTAACAATGGCGACCCGCCTAACAACGGCGACCCGCCTAACAATGGCGACCCGCCTAACAACGGCGACCCGCCTAACAATGGCGACCCGCCTAACAATGGCGACCCGCCTAACAATGGCGACCCGCCTAACAATGGCGACCCGCCTAACAATGGCGACCCGCCTAACATGACGCCAACTGCAACCGCCGCAGCCACTGCGCCGCCCCGGTTTACCTACCCGGTGGAGGGCCGGATAGTCGTGATATCGGAAGAAAACGATGTCAAAGTCGAATCCATAGAGATGCTTGACCTGGACAAACACCCGGACCTGCAAGGCGGAAGATTAGCGGTCAGGGTCTGGCGCTCGAACCAGCAGTGCGTTCATCGAGTAGCAGCGGGCGAGAATCTCTTTCGCCTGGCAATGCGCTACCAAACGACGGTCAACGCGCTCAAAAGGCATAACTATCTGAAGTCGGATCGGATTGCCGTCGGGCAGGAGTTGGCGCTGCCGAATTGCCCGCCGCGCATGATGGAGCTGACGAACACGCGAATCTGCTTCAAGGCTGGCGGGGCATTGGTATTGATTGACACCACTGCATCGCCGCCAACAATACATCCTTTGGAAGCATACACCGAGGGCGATTTTACCTGCGCCGCGATTACGCGCCCGGGCACGGTAGTTCTGACGGTCCCTCAATAGAGGCGGAATCACCTGAATTTGGGCGGCAATTTGCAGCGGCGGCGGGCTTGTGCTAGCATGGCGCGAATTTATTCAGCGCATCCATCTGATAGCCTATGCTCGATCGACGGCGGCTGCTCATCATTCTGACGATGATCTTTTCGGCTGCCGTGACGCCGATCGCGATTCGCATCACCCAGAGCGAAGGCGTGCCCTCGCTGGTGATCGTGCTGATCCGCCTATGGCTCGTCTCCATCGCATTGCTGCCCATGATTTGGCTGCGCTACCGGCGGGAACTCCTAAGCCTGACGAAGCGGCAAATCTTGCTCTCCGGCATCTCCGGCTTTTGGCTGGCGCTGAATCTGCTGCTGCTCTTCGTCTCGCTGGAATACACCAGCGTGCTGATGACCAGTCTGCTGCGGCGGACGACGCCGCTGTGGATCGTGCTGCCCGAGATTCTGATCTTCGGCGTGATATTCTCGCGGCGCTTCTGGTTCAGCCTCGCCGTGACCCTGATCGGCGTGGCGCTGGTCGGGCTTGGCGGCTTGACCGCGATTGAAGCCGGCAGCGATCCCCTGCTCGGCGGCGCGCTTGCGCTCATCGGCTCACTCTGCTTCGGCGCCTACCTGCTAATCGGGCGGCAGCTCAACAACGTCATTCCGCCGCTTCTCTATAGCTTCCTTGTGTTTTTGAGCGCCGCGCTGGTGACCAGCGTCTTCGTCTCCCTCAGTGCGACGCCGGTCACCGGATATTCGGCTCAGGGCTATCTTTGGGTCATCATCGTGACGATTCTGGCGCAGGCGATGGGGCATCTGATCATGAACCTGGCTTTGCAACACTTCACCGCGACTGCGCTGGCGATCATTCTGCAAACGGCCGTGGTAGGCAGCGCCCTGATCGCGCTCTTCCTCTTCGGCGAGATTCCGTCACTCGTGCAAGTCATCGGCAGCGCGCTGGTGATCTATGGCGTCGTCTTCGCCACTATCGAGCAGGCGGGGGCGCGCTGGAAGCGTGGGGCGCCAAACTAGCCGCTGGACCGAATTTGCATCTCACATCCCGACGCGAATTGCGGTAAAGTATGCCGCTATCAAATAAGCGCAAGGATAGAAAAGGAGCAACTTAATGAAACTCGAGACCCAAGCCATCCATGCCGGCTACGAAAGCGAGGCAACGACCAAGGCGGTCGCAGTGCCGATTTATCAGACCGTCGCCTACGAATTTGATGACGCTCAGCACGGCGCGGACCTCTTCAATCTGGCGGTGCCCGGCAATATCTATACGCGCATCATGAACCCGACCAACGATGTGCTGGAGCAGCGGGTGGCGGCGATGGAAGGCGGCGTCGCCTCGCTGGCGCTGGCGTCGGGCCAGGCAGCGATCACCTACTCCATCCTCAATCTGGCGGAAGCGGGCAACAATATCGTCACCGTGCCTCAACTCTACGGCGGCACCTGGACGCTCTTCCGCCACATGCTGCCCAAGCTGGGCATTGATGTGCGCTTCGCCGATGGCGACAGCCCCGATGACCTGGCGAAACACATCGACGACAAGACTTCGGGAGTCTTTTGCGAGTCGATCGGCAACCCCGCCGGCAACATCCCGGATATGGCCGCAATCGCTGATATGGCGCATGCGCATGGTGTGCCCGTCATCGTCGACAATACAGTGCCGACGCCGGCGCTCTGCCGCCCGGTCGAGCATGGCTGCGATATCGTGCTGCACTCGATGACAAAGTACATGGGCGGGCACGGCAACAGCATCGCCGGCATCCTAGTCGATGGCGGCATCTTCGATTGGGCGAAACACAACGAGCGCTTCTACATGTTCAGTACGCCGGAGCCGAGCTATCACGGCGTCGTCTTCACTGACGCGATGGGACCAGCCGCCTATATCGCCCGCGCCCGCGTTGTCGCCCTGCGCAATACCGGCTCGGCGCTGAGCCCCTTCAACGCCTTCCTGGTGATCCAGGGCTTGCAGACCCTGTCGCTGCGCATGGAGCGTCATGTGGAAAACGCAATGACAGTCGCCAAACATCTTGAAAGCCACGATCAGGTGGAGTGGGTCACCTACGCCGGCTTGGAGAGCTCGCCCTATTACGATCTGGCGCAAAAATATACCGGCGGAAAACCCGCGGCTCTGCTGACCTTCGGCATCAAGGGTGGCTTTGACGCCGGCGTGAAGTTCTATGACGCGCTGAAGGTCTTCAAGCGGCTGGTCAATATCGGCGATACCAAGTCGCTGGCGGCGCATCCGGCCTCGACCACGCACCGCCAACTGACCCCGGAGGAGCAGCTGGCATCGGGCGTTACGCCGGATACGATCCGCCTCTGCGTCGGCATTGAGCATATCGATGACATCATCGAGGATATCGAGCAGGCGATGGCGGCCGCGCGCTAATCGTCCCGAGCGATATACCGACGGAATTGTAGGGGCGATCGGCGGTTAGTGTCTACGCTACCCATTGGGTCGCCCGCTTATTTTGACTTTGCAGTTGTTGGCTTGGGGGCGTTGCGTCTTACTCACGGCAAGCGAGATAGAATCTCGTCTAGTTTCAGATTCTCCACGTATGTCAATATGATCACCATGACTGTAGCGACCGCGAGAATAAACCGCTGTAAGCGCTTTTCGACTCGTTCGACATCTGCATTGGTGGCTAGGTGTTCGTACGCGCCTTTTAGTTCTGCGGTGTTGGCGGCGTTTTCGTTTATCCGGTTTTCCATACGGTCGAGCCGACTGTTAATCGCGTCAGTTGCCATTGGCATCCTGTCCTTTCAGTCTCTTTCAAGTGTAGCACAATGGGGATCGCAAACAAAAGGTCCCTGAGCGGATGGAGACGGACCTCCGTCTCACTTATCGGCGACATACTCTTGCGTGACTAAACCAATATCTCGCAGCGCTTCCCCTACCCGCTCGACATCCTTAGCATCGCGAGCGTCGTATGTCCTCACGCAAAGCAGCCGCTCGTCCGGATCCGCCTGCCCGGCGGCCGGCGCGGTCGATACCTTGGACTTGTAGCCCAGCTTGCCTGCCACCGTCAACGCTTTGACGCGCTCCCAAACGCGGTCAACGTTCTTGACCGTCAAGCCAATTCGCCACTCGCCCGCCTTCGCCGTCGGCGGCGGGAAGTCGCCTTGGCGTCGCTTCGCCTCGATCCAGTAGACAGCCGACAGCGTCGACGGTCGCGCCGTCTCATCGTGCAGCAGGCGCGCGTTCTGTACCTTCTGGATCAGATCGAGATTGAGGTCGCTCGGAGGTTCGCTCTTGGCCATGATCCTGTTTCCCGAATGCGCCGCAATTGATGTCGCCGGCGCGTCAGATGAATTGCTGATGCCCTCTGACGTCGCTGTCAAAGCCATAGCGCCCGACCAGCGGCACAAAGCGGCAGCGCAGCAAAGTGCGCGAACTGAATCGCTCGCCGCGCCGCGTCACCAGCGTCAACTCCTGCAATTCTTCATCGCCGATGGGCAGGATCATCTGCCCGCCATGTTTTTCCAGCTGGGTGCACAAGACGTTGGGCAAACGGGGCACAGCCGCCGTGACCATGATGCGGTCGAAGGTCGCTTGATCGGGCAAGCCCTGGCTGCCGTCACCGACATAAATCTCGATGTTGTTGTATCCCAGATCGCCGATCCGCTCGCCCGCTTGATCTGCCAGTCGGCTGACGCGCTCGACGCTGTAGACGTAGTGGCTCAAATGGCAAAGGATAGCGGTCTGGTAACCCGAGCCGGTTCCGATTTCCAGCACGCTGTGGTGGGGCTTTAGCCGTAGCCTCTCGGTCATAAAGGCGACGATATAGGGCTGGGAGATGGTCTGCCCTTCGCCAATGGGGACCGGGCGGTCTTCATAAGCTTGTGGCTTGAATTCCTCGGGCACGAACAGGTGCCGCGGCATCACCCGCATCGCGTCCAATACGCGGCGATCGTTGATGCCGCGCTTCACCAACTGTTCATCAACCATGCGGTTGCGATACCGCGCATATTCCCGCGAAGTTGGCATTTATGGATCCAGACGTTTAGAGACCACGTCGTCCTAAAGCTAGCACAAAGAGATAATGCGAGCAAATCGTATTCGAGCGGCGGCTGGCAGCCTTCGCTATATCCGTCCGTCCACCGCTCAGTCTCCGCATGTTAAGCAATGAAACAAAACTCGAATTCACAGGCGCGCTAGATTATAGTGGGAGCGCTGAAAGCCGTGACGGTGAATGCGCGTGAACGCTGCGGACCCAGCCAAACAGACCCCGCTCGACAGGCGCCGAGTCCTGCCGATATTCGCGCTCGTCTTCGTCGACATCCTCGGCTTGACGGTCATCCTGCCGCTGCTGCATCTGTACGCCGTTGCTTTCGGCGCCGGCCCGCTGCAAATCGCCCTGGCGATCGCGGCTTTCCCGCTGGCGCAGCTCGTGGGCTTGCCAGTCATGGGCGCTTTATCCGATCGCCACGGGCGCAAACCGCTGCTGCTGATCAGCCAGGTCACCACCTGTATCAGCTTCGTCATGCTGGGCTTGGCGACCTCGCTGGAACTGGTCATCCTGTCGCGGCTGCTTGATGGCTTGTTCGGCGCCAATCTCTCCACGGCGCAAGCGGCGCTCAGCGATATCACCGATGAGACGAACCGCACGCGCGGCTTGGGCATCACCGGCGCCGCCTTCGGTCTCGGCTTCATCTTCGGTCCCGTCATCGCCTTGATCTCGCTGGAGTTGACGAACTCGCTGGCAGTGCCGGCTTTCACCGCCGCCATCTATTCTTTCGTCTCAATCCTGGTCACAGGTTTTCTCTTCAAGGAGACCCACCCGCCCGAGATGCGCGGCCGGAGCCAGCGATTGTGGCTCAGCCCGCTGATGATATTGCGCTATTTGCTGAAGCCCAGTTTGGGGATTCTGATTCTGCTGATGTTCGCCCAGCAAGTCATCTTCTTCGGCTACGAGAGTTTGCTGGGCTTATTCACCTTGACGCGGCTGGGCTTCCTCGGGCGGGGCAACGCCGTGCTCTTCCTCGTGATCGGCCTCATTCTGGTGACGGTGCAGCTGCGCTTCATCGGTCGCTGGAGCGCGCGCCTGGGCGATAGGCGTCTGGCGACCCTTGCGTTGGGCACCCTGGCGCTGGGCTTGATCCTGACCGCGGCAACGCCCAAGTCACCGCATCCCCTCTACCTGCGCAAGCTGGTCGCGCGCGACTTGCTCGGCGCCCAGCCATCAGCGACCGAAGCCGTGATCGGCGATTTCGGCATCGAACTGCCGAACAATGAGAATCGCGGATTTGCCGGTGTCCTCTGGTTGATCGTCGCCATCGTACCGGTTTCAGTCGGCGCCGGCTTGATCCGTCCGGCGCTGAACAGTCTGATCACACAGTCTGTGGCCGCCTACGAATATGGACGCGCGCTAAGTGTCAGTTCGGCGCTGGTCAGCGCGGCAAACGCCTGCGCGCCGCTGATCGCCGGGCTGATTTTCCAGGGGATGGGGCCAAGCGCGCCCTTCGCGATTGGCGGCGCATTGATGGCCGGTCTGTGCGTCCTGAGCGCGCTGGCTATTGAACGAGGAAGCAAACAGCGCCAATCACACAACTAGGGCGATAGGATGAGCAGTCCGAGCAGTGCTGTTGATACAGTCGTAGCAATGCTAACCGCAAGGAATAGCCGCCAAGCTAAAGTAGCTTGCAAGTTTGCCAAGTCAGCTTTCGTTGCAAGATGTTCCTGGCTGGTATCCAATGCGGCAATCTATTCGGCGCGATTTTGAAGTGTTGAAACGATCTCGCTCTTAATATACCCCATCCGGAAAGACCTCTGTAGGGGCGACTCGGTGAGTCGCCCGAATCCAAAGTGCTTCGCATTTTCGCTCGATCCGGCGGTTCGCCCCCACAGGATTCGCTGGGGAAGATATTCGGACAAATATAGTTGCTCAATTGAATTCCAACTAGAAGAGAAACACTGCCCAATCAATTTCACGGCAGCCTACGGTAGGCTAAGCGTGCGCCCAGCCTTCCCAGCCGCGGGCGCTCCAGGCGGAATAAAGCGCGATGGCGCCAGCCGTGGCCACATTGAGGCTGCCGACCTCGCCGCGCATTGGCAGGGTTAGCAGCAGATCGCAAGTATCGCGCACCAGCCGCCGCAAGCCTTCGCCCTCGCTGCCCATCACCAGACCGAGCGACATATTGAGATCGGTCTTATCCAAGGGCGGGATATTGGGCCCAACATCCAAGCCGACCAGCCAAACATCTTGTTCCTTCAGTTCTCGCATCGCATTCACCAGATTGGGAACCTGCGCCACCTGGATATGCTCGACCGCGCCTGATGAAGCGTTGACCACCGCCGGCGTCACCGCCACGCTGCGGCGCTCCTGAATAACGATGCCATGCACCCCGACCGCATCGCTGACGCGAATCAGCGAGCCGACATTCTGCGGATCCTTCAGCAAGTCGAGCAGCAAGATCAACGGTTTTTCGCGGCGGCGCGCGGCATGCGCAAGAATGTCTTCCAGGTCGCAATAAGGATAGGGACCGACTCGCAGCACCAATCCCTGATGATTGCCGCTGTTCGCCAGATCATCGAGAATGCGCCGCTGGACCCGCTGCACCGGCACGTTCAGCTCTTGCGCCATGCTGATGGCATCGCCGACCGAACCGCGTTTCTCGGCGCGCTCGTGGATCATCAGCGCGTCCACCCCGCGCCGGCCAGCGCGCATCGCTTCAATGACCGCCCAGTGTCCGTACAAGAATTCAGGCATGTAGCTATACCTTCAACCCCCACCCATACCCCTCCCCGAAGCGCAGTGTCTACGCGCGCCAAGATGAGGGAGGGGCTTTTATCGTTGCCCCGTGCGATAGTCTTCGCTCCCCTTCCCTCTTTATGGGAGAAGGGGCCGGGGGATGGGGGCTAATCATTGCCCTCAATCCAAGCGCCAGATCGTGCCATCCACTCGGTCTTCCAAGAGTACGCCCAGCGCCGCCAGCTGATCGCGAATTTGATCGCTGCGGGCATAATCGCGATCGGCCCGGGCTTGCGCGCGCAGTTCGATCAGCAGCTCAATCAGCCCCGCCTCTCGCTGTCCATCGCCGCCCTCAGCCCTTTCTCCCGCCGGCGACAAACCCAGCACATCGCCGCCCAGCGCCATATAAGTCTCGTCGATCGCCGCCAAGGTCGAGACGCCCACCTCGGTCTCGCTGTTCAGCAGCGTGTTGACATCGCGCGTCAAGTCTTGCAGCACGGCGATGCCTCGCGGCGAGTTGAAGTCATCGTCCATCACGCTGTTGAATTCGGCGCGGGCCGCCTCCAGGCGCTTGAGGAATCCGTCCCCCGCGTCGGACTCAGGCGCATTGTTCAACTGCTGACGAACCAGACGGAGGGCGTTCATCAGCCGCTCCCAGCCGGACTTCGCCGACGCCAGCGCCTCTTCGCTATAGACCACCGGATTGCTGTAATGCGATGTCAGGATGAAATAGCGCAGCTCCTGCGGACGGTAAGCTCTCAGCGCGTCTTTAATGGTGATGTAATTGCCCAGCGATTTGCTCATCTTGACCGGGATGCCTTCGTCCGGATCGAGCACGTTCAGGCTGCCGGTCAGCATCCAATAATTGGCGAAACCGACATCATTGGCGCATTCGCTCTGCGCGATCTCATTCTCGTTATGCGGGTAGATATTGTCGATGCCGCCGCCATGAATATCGAAGTTGGCGCCCAGGTATTTCTTCGCCATCGCCGAGCATTCGATATGCCAGCCGGGGAAGCCGACGCCCCAGGGGCTGTTCCAGCGCAGGATATGCTCGGGCTCGGCGCGCCTCCACAAAGCAAAATCGGCCGGGTGCCGTTTCTCGCCGGCAACCAGATCGCGCGACTCATCCTGCTGCTCTTCGACGCGGCGGTTCGAGAGCTTGCCATAATCGGCGTCGCTGAGCACATCGAAATACACGTTGCCATCGACGGCGTAGGCGTGGCCATTCGCAATCAAGGTCTCGATCATTTCGATCTGCTCCGGCACATGTCCGCTCGCTCGCGGCGAAATGTCCGGACGCAGCACGCCCAGCGCATCCATATCCTCGAAATAGCTGCGCGTGTAGGTCTCGACCACTTGCATCGGCTTGGCGTTCAACTGCGCCGCGCGAACGAGAATGCGGTCTTCCTCGTTAGCGCGCAAGTGACCGACATCGGTGATATTCTGCACGTAAATCAGGTCGAATCCGCGATAGCGCAGGTAGCGAGCCACCACATCAAATGAAACGTAGGTCTTGGCATGCCCCAAATGCGAATGCTCGTACACTGTAGGACCACAGACGTACATGCCAACGCGCCCTTCATGGAGCGGCGTGAATGTTTGCTTTTCCCGTCCCAGCACGTTGAAGATCCGCAATGTCATCGTTTGGTCCGTCTCCCGCTAGATGGGCGTCTCATGCGGCGTATTGTAACAGAAAGGACGCCGATGTGAACAAGGCGCGCGAGCTTTCCGCGGCAATCACCGCCCCCGCTAGGTCAGGGACTTGCTGTATTCATGGATCTCTTGCAGCTTCTCGAAGCCGACGGAAGCATAAAGGGCGGCCGCGGCCGGATTGGCCGAAGGCGGCGCATGACAAACGTAGGCGCATACGATGCCCCGTTCTGCTATCATCCGCTCCAGCACGTGTGTCATCAGCGCCTTGCCAAGACCCATCCGGCGGAAGTCAGAATGCGTACCAACCGGCTCAAACAGGAGCGAGCGGTTAATCTCGTCGACCCAGACGTTGGTGAAGGCGGCGAAACGCCCGTCGGGCGCAACGACGACAAACTCGTATTCCATATGGGGAGCGCGAAACACCTTGCCGTAACTCTCCGCGTTCCACTTGCTCGTGAAGCTGTGATTATGCACTTCGGCGAGCTGCGCCGCATCGTCCGCCGTCGCCTGCTGGAAGCGAAAACCAGCCGGCAGCGGCGCCTCCGGCAGGCGCCTCAAGTCGTGCCGTGTCAACGCCATGCTGACCTTCGCAAATGCGTATCCGCGATCCAGAACAAAAGCGACATAAGCCGGATCGCAATCACCCACTTCAACAATGATCTCCTTAACGCGCTTGCCAGTTCGCCCAGCAAGCCGAAGCGTTTCGCGTTCGCAGTACTCGAAGACCTCAATATGATCGCCGCTCAGCCGCAGCGCCGGCGCGACCTGCAGATCGAATGCGTCCCAAGGCAGGTCCAGCACAGCGAAAGCGCAAATCTCTCCATTCTCATCCAGCCAATAGCGCATCACATCGGCGGGATCATATTGGAAGCAGCTGTTGAAGAGCCGATGGCCCACATCGCCCTTGTGCAGGTAGGCGCCCTGCCCGCGCTCCCGCACCCATGCCATGAGCGCCGCTTGAGCGCGATACAGGTCTTCCGGTCCTTGATAATGACGCGCTTTCATCCTCGTCGATTCCTTGCTTCGTCGGTGAACGCTAGCGCATCGCCAAAGCGCGCTCGTACAGAGCGAGCATTCGCCGCACCTGCCCGTCCAGCGAGAAATGCTTCGCCAGGCGCTCGCGCCCCATGATTCCCATCTGGCGCCGCCGATCCTCGTCCGTCAACAGGCGCAGCAAATTATCAGAGAGGGCGGCAGTATCGAAAGGGTTGACGATGTAGCCGGTTTCGCCATCGACAATCGCCTCCCGCGCGCCGCCAAAGCTCGTCGCCACCACGGGCTTTCCCGCCGCCATCGCTTCCAGCACCACCGTCGGAAAGGGATCCAGATAGATCGACGGCGCCGCCACCACATCAGCCAACTGATAAGCCGCCCGCAACTCAGCGCCGCTCAGCCAACCGCCGATGCGAATCAGCGAAGCCAAATGGGCGAAGGCGCCGGCAATATGCGAATCGATTGCGCGCGAGGTCAATACCAGCAGACGGGCATCCGGCAGCGATTCCTGCAGCTGGCCAAGCGCGGTTAATATCTGGCGCAAGCCCTTCTCCGTCGTCAGGCGCCCGGCGATAAGAATCACGCGCTTGTCCATCAGATCCAGCCGCTCGCGCAAGTCACCCACGATCGATTCGTCTGCACGACCCCACTCGTCCAGATTTATGCCATTATGCGCCACTTCGACCGGCGGCATGTCGTTGTCGGCGAAAGCATTCGCCAGTGCGCCGCTCGGTACTGTGCGTATATGCGGGTATCGCGCCAGATAGCGTTTGATCAACATGTTGCGGAATGGATTGTAGCGGAAGCGATTCTGGCGCAGGTTGTAGCCCCGCGGCAACTGATGATCGCCAGTTTCGTACTGGGCGGAACCGCCAGGCGAAAAAGAAATGGGCAGCTTGCCATAGGCGAAGGGCATCGCGTCGTGGGCGCTGAAAACCACCCCGCAGCCGGCTTCGCGCGCCAGTCTCAGCGTCTCGTACGACAGCAGATAATGAATGTTATGCGCGTTGACCGCATCGGGCTGAATCCGGCGCAGCAGCTTCTTAAAGGCGCCGACTGTCTGCGGGTTCCATAGTGAGAGCCAAGCGCGGAAACGCTCCCGATATCCCGCGTGAAGATGATAGGTTGCGATGCCTTCGCGGGTTTCTTCAAAAGCTTCGCCCGCCGTCGTGGTGATGACATGCGTTTCCTGCCCGGCCACTGCCAAGCCACGGGCCAGCCGCCACAGGACAGTCTCTGCCCCGCCTCTGCCTTCCGGCGGAATCCGGTCATTCAAAAGGAGGATCTTCATCTCAAAAACTAGGCTTGCCTCATTGGGCGAGCAGCGAGCGACTCGATGCCTTGTCCTGCGTATATGAAGATGACACGTCTAACGTTTAAGTGTAACCAATCCAAAGGTGGAGAAACATGGCAAAGACATTGCAAGACGCCGACCGCGAAGCGCGCCAATTGGTGGCGAACTGGACGACCGGCGCCGCCTTGACCGGCTGGATTCCCGGCAGCGCCTTCTTCTTGACGGCGGCCGATACCGCCATGATCCACCAGGTGGCGAGCGCTTATGAGGTCAGCGCCTTTGATATGGATCACTTGAGCGGCACGCTGGGCGGCGTCGTCGGCAGCGCCATTGCCGGCGGGGTCATCGCCGAAGTCGTCGGCGTCATTCCGCTCGTCGGCTGGGCGGTCAAGAGCGCGGCCATGGCCGCCAAAGCCAAAGTTATCGGCGACGCCGTCATCGGCTACTTCCGCGAACGCTCTGACCTGCCCGATGCCAAAGTTGTCATCCCAATGGAAACGTCCGATGACGAGAAGCCAGAGAACGGCCCCAAACAGAAAACCGATATCGCTGTCGAAGACGAAGATGCCTAGAGTCTCAAGCGCGCTCCACAAGATTCCGGGGATGTACGCTCTTCGCTTGACCAGCGAAATTTGTCTGTACCGTTCGCGTGCTCTTTTTGATAAACCCCGTCAGGGAAGACTTCCGTAGGGGCGACTTAGCAAGTCGCCCGCGCTCGCCACCCTTTGGGATCAACGGGCGACCCAATGGCTCGCCCCTACAGCTTCTTGTTTTCGCGGTTTCGTTAATCTGTGTGAACCACATCGAGACTTGCGAAGGGCTGCGCAAAAAAATCTCTGTGTTCTCGACATCAAGCGATTCCCGTCGATTTCCTCATTCCTGCGTAGCTTGGGATTTGTCCCATCACCACTTATACGGTAGGCTTATCGGCGTGCCGCATTCAACTGCGAAGGTTCGCCATGGTTTCTTCTCTACGACAAAAAGTTCTGACCCTGTATCTACATACATCCGCCTTAGACAGCCACGTCCTCGGCTGGGCGATGTATGACGGCACGGGGGTGGACGCGCATACCACCGGCGACAGCGACGAGCCGCCCTACGAGACCGGCTTGGACGCGCTGAAGGACGGCTGGCGGCTGATCCAGCAGCCGGTGCTCATCCCGCCCTACCCCGGCGAAGAATACAGCACCTCGTTTATGAAATACGGCTTTCTATTCGAAAAACTGGAGGATATCGAGACATGATCGACAAGCAATATCTGCTCTCCTCAAAACAGATGGCGGAATTTGTCGCGCGCGGCTTCCTGCGCTTTGACGAGCTCGTGCCCGATGAAATCAACCGCGAAGTGATGCGCGGCATTGACCGGCAGGAAATCAAGGGACATCGGTCCGGAACGCCGCTCTCGGAATGCTATCACGGCACATCCATCCGCAAGCTGCTGGACCTGCCGCAAATCCAGGGCTTGATCCAAAGCCTGGTTGGCGAAGACCCGCTCTTCGATCATGACGCCATTCACGTGCGCGAGCCAAACGAGGGCAGCGCCCAAGGGCTGCATGCCGATTCCATCATAGACTGCCGCACCCACTTCGACATCCAGTTGATGTACTTCCCGCATGATGTTCCGCTAGAGATGGGCGGGACGCTGCTGTTGCCCGGCAGCCATTTCCGCCGCGTCAACGAGATGGATGTCGCCGCCTATCAGAATATGCGCGGGCAGATTCCGATGGTCTGCAAAGCCGGCTCGGTGCTGGCGCTGCACCATGGCATCTGGCATTGCGGCCGCCAAAACAAGACGAACCGCCGCCGCTACATGTTCAAGCTGCGCCTGAACCCGGTCGTGCGGCAGCTGCAACTCTGGAACACCGATGACTTGGACGACGACTACCGCAAAGCCAAAGCGATCCACAGCGCCTTTCCCATGGGCGATGACGTGCAAGGCATCCTCGCGCGGCGCGAGCCCTGGTTTGAGGCGGCTTCCGGGCGGCTGGAGGTCGTCAATCGCATCAAGCTCTGGCGCTTCCTCACCGGCGACGAAGAATTCGATGTGCACTACTGGCTGGGACGGCTGGAGAATATGCCGGCTTAGGCGAACTCTCTCATATTGGACCGTGTAGGGGCGAGCCATTGGGTCGCCCTCCTTAACACTACTGCGTTATTGCCGGCGACTAGGTAAGTCGCCCCTACAATTCCCCTTACTGGCGCAACCGCCAAACTCACCCTAGCAATAGCGCCGCAATCCGCTATACTGTAGCGCCGATTTTGAGAATCAGCGGGGTCGAATCGCCCCGCGTCTAAGAGGAATTCAATGGCATCGTATCACGGACCGAAAGCCAAACCTCAGCGCCGCTTCGGCGAGTTGCTGGTGCCGCGCCCGAAATATTCGAAAATTCTGGAAGAACGCGCCTATCCCCCCGGCGAGCACGGACGCGAGCAATCCTTCCGCTCGGGACGGCGCAGCAACTACGCGATCCAGTTGGGTGAAAAGCAGAAGCTGTCCTTCATTTACAACGTGCGCGAAAAGCAATTGCGCAATTACTACAAGAAGGCGGCGCAGATGCCTGGACCCACCGGCGTCAACTTGTTGAGCCTGCTGGAACGCCGGCTGGACAATGTGGTCTACCGCTCGGGCTTGGGCGCGACCATCTGGGCAGCGCGCCAAATCGTCGGTCACGGTCATATCAACGTGAACGGCCGCCGCCTCAACCTGCCCTCCTACCAGGTGCGCGCCGGCGATGAAATCGAAGTCAGCGAGAAGATGAAGAAAAATCCGCACATCCAGGAATGGGTGCAGCAATCGGCGTACTTCCCGCCTTACATGACGGTGGACAAGGAAAACTTCCGCGTCACCTTGGATCGGGCGCCGGAAGAAGGCGAAGTGCAGACCCCGGTCGATATCCAGCAAGTGGTCGAGTTCTACAACCGCTTGACCTAATCTTTCCAATCAATTCTGAAACTGTAGGGGCGACATATTATGTCGACCGCTTTTGTCTGTCGGTTTAAAACAGGCAACCTGATCGCTCGCCCCTGCTGATCTTGTCCGCTGCTCTACCTTGTAACCGTACAAGTCTTAATCTCGCTAAATTTGCTGGCTACTTAGGCAACCCGCGGATTTTACCGATCAGCCTAGTCGTGCTGTGACCCGCTAGAAATTCAATCAATTCCACCCGCCCGCCATAAGACTCGACCGCCGCGCGCTCGGGCAGCGGCTTGTCGGCGTAGTCCCCGCCTTTGACATAGATCTCCGGCTTCAGCGCCAGCAGCAACTCGTCCGCTGTATCCGCCTCAAAGATGATGACAGCGGTCACCGGTTCCAATGCCGCCAGCAAACGCGCCCGCTGCCCCTCTGGCACTAGAGGCCGTCCGTCGCCTTTCAGCCGCCGCGTCGAGGCATCGCCATTGACCGCGACGAAGAGCGCATCGCCCAGCGCCCGCGCCTTCTCCAAATAGTCGAGGTGCCCGGCGTGCAGCAGGTCGAAATGCCCGTTGGTGAAGACCAGCGTCTTGCCTTCAGCCCGCAGCGTCTCGCGCAGCGCCTGCGCCTCTTCCAGCGATAGCGACTCGCCCATCCATTCGCCCTCAGCGATCTTCCCGCCGATACACCAACTTCAGCCCCGACCACTGCGCGTCAATCGCGGCGACTTTGACATCAACCAGACCGCCCGCCAGCGCCACATCGCGCACGACATCCTCCGTGATATCGGTCGGCATCTTGGCCGCCTTCTTGTACCAGGAAATCCAGACCATGCCATCTTTGACGATCGCCGACTTCAGCCGATCGAAGTCAGCCTCGTATTGCGCCCGACGCTGATAGAATGCCTGGACGAAATCATAAGCGCCGCCGGCCAGCTCATAGTCAATCTCGACGGCTGGCGGCAGTTCGCCCAAGAGCTCCAGATAGTGATCGGGCGCCTGAATCAGCGCGATGCGATTGCCGCCCTTGATGCCGAGCTTCTTCACCAACGGCGTAGCGGAATAACCTGCCGTCATGGGCGCGCTCAGGCGAATTTCTCGGGATAGAGCTGGCGCGAAAGCGCTTCCGCCTGCGTCACCCATTCTTCAATGACATCGATGCCCTTCTGCCAGAAATCGGTATCGTTGATATCAACGCCGACTTGGGCCAAAAGCCGATCGGGATAATCCGAATCGCCAGCCGCAAGCAATTCGATATACTTAGGCACAAAGCTCGCGCCCTCTTCTTGATAGAGCTTGTACAGCGCCAGCACCAGCAACTCGCCGAAGGAGTAGGCATAGACATAGCCGGGCGTATGCAGGAAATGGGGCACATAACTCCACCAGCTGCCATACTCCTCGGTGATGGCGACGCTGTCGCCGAACATATCGCGCTGCGTCTCCAGCCAAAGCTCGTTGAAGCGATCAGCCGTCAGCTCGCCTTCTTCACGGCGGGCGCGGTGCATCTTGTCTTCGAAGCGGTTCATCGAGATCTGCCGGAAGACGGTCGCGAAGGTATCCTCGATTTTTTCCGTCAGCATCGACAGCTTGACTTCCTGGTCGTCTTCAGCCGCCATCAAATCTTGGAAGACCAGCATCTCGGCGAATGTCGAGGCCATCTCGGCGGTGGTCAGCGGCGTGTAGAGCGCGAATAGACCCTTCTCTTCCCCCGAGAGAACCATGTGAATGCCATGACCCAGTTCATGCGCCAGCGTGGTTACATCGCGGGCGTCGCCCAGATAGTTCAGAAATACGTAGGGATGCGCGGAGGCGACTGTCGGGGCCGCGAAAGCCCCGCCCCGCTTGTTCGGCAGCACAGGCGCGTGGATCCAGTTTCCATCAAAGAATTGCCGCGCCACCTCGCGCATCCGCGGGCTGAAGCCGGCGAAAGCGTCCAGCACAATATCGCGCGCCGCCTCCCAGACATAGAAAGCCTCGCTCTCCTTGAGATTCAAGGGCGCGTAGCGGTCGTAATCGTAAAGCTCCTCGTAGCCAAGCAGCGCCCGCTTGAGGCGATAATGGCGCGCGACCAATTCATAGTTGCCAGTCACGGTTGAAACCAGCGCCTCGACGACTTCATCGCTGGCTTTGTTGCTGAGGTTACGCGATGAGATCCAGCTGGGATAGCCGCGGCGCCGGTCGCTGTTCGCCTTGTCAAGCGCCAGCGTGTTGAAGATGAAGGTCAGCTCCATCGACCTTTCACCGAGCTTGTCGCTGAGCTTCCGCCATGCCATCTCGCGCACATCGCGGTCGGCGTCGCGCAGCTTGTTGAGCACGAAGGTCATATTGACTTCTTCACCCAGCCAGTCGAAGCGGAAGGCGCTGGTCAACTGCGTGAAGAAGCGCGTCCAGGCGCCGCTGCCGGTGACGCCTTTCTCGATGATGATTTGCTCTTCCGCCTCGCTCAGGTTGTAGGGGCGGTAACGGCGTTCCGCTTCCATGTAGTAGCGAACCTTCGCGGCGATCGGGTCGTCCAGAATGGCGCTCGCTCGTTCGTCATCCAGCGCATTCCATTCCAAATCGAAGAAGACCATCTTCTGGCTCAAGGCTGATTCCAGCTCTTCAATGCGCGCGACCGCGGCTTGATAATCGGTATCGCCGGTATCCGTGGAGAAATTGAGGAAGGCGAAGGAACCCAGGCGACCGCGCAAATCGTAGATCGCTTCCATCGCCTCATAAGCGCTGACGAAACCAGCCGCGCTCATCTGGGCGACCTTTCCCCGATAGCGCGCTTGAAAGTCATCCACCTGCTCGGTGAGGCTGGCAATATCGGCTTCGAGCTGCGGATCGTCCAGTCCTTGATAAAAGACGGACAAATCCCAGATGACGTCTTCGGCGCCCGTGAGGCGTTCTTTTACGGCTTCGCTCATCGCGACCTCGCTCAAGTTGGTGGATTTAAGTCAAGCGCAATCGTAGCAGACCAGCGTGTGCGGTTGTAGGGTGACCAATCTCGCGCGCAGAGGCAAGGTGTTGACGGAGGATTCGCTTCAATGCCCAAGTATTTCGCAAGCCAATTCTTCGTGGTAAAATGTTGCTATGAACTAGGCAACCGAATCATCAAACGATTGGAGCCAGTGGTTTAGGATCGGATGTAATTGAAAATGACTGAGCCCAAAGCTCTGACTCAAGAACAGAGAAACCAAATCAAAACAATCGTGCATGAGGTCTTGAACGAGAAACTGCGCGACCTTGCCACAAAGGAAGACTTGGCAGCACTGGCGCGCGAAGATGACATTGGCGAGATTGTCAAGGTGCTGGAACACCACAAGTTGATTGTCAAAGCCGACTGACCATTACCAGGAAGAATTAAATTCCTCCTATGGCGCAAACTGAGCGCAAAACAAGGGCGACCGACCCGGCGGGTGACAAGTCCGTACGTGAAGCGCAAGGCGGCGTCGCGAAGCTGCAGGGACAAAACTGGCTGCTAGTACCCGCGAGCGCCGAAGACGAAAAGCGAACGTCCGTTGGCAACCAGGGTATTCAGTTTTCGACATTTGTTGCCCTACTGGCGTCGGTATTCGCGATTGTTGGCGCGGTCGCGCTCTTTATCAATCCCCGGTTTGACGATGTAAACAGGAATATCGACAGATTGGAGTCAAGCATCTCGGAGTTTGAGGCTGGATTGACGAATCTTGAAGACGAGGTGACGAAGCTAGACGGCAAGCTCAGTGCAATCGGGAGCATGTTCGTCATCGCGTTTCAAGACGGCCAATTGGATGCCGAAGAAATAACTTCAATCTGGCAACAGGCTTCGCAATAATCGCTATGGATGCTCGCCTATTCGGGTTGAGTCAAATGAGTCCGCATAGCACCCGCTTCAGCGCACGGCCGCTTGCGGAACAGCGAAAATCATCCGGCCCGTGGGACGGTTGATCAGCTTGGTCACCTCAACGCCGACGCTGCGGTTCATAAACTTCTGGCCCGATTCCACCACCACCATGGTGCCGTCATCGAGATAGCCGACGCCCTGGTTGGGATCGCGTCCCGGTTGAATGATGCGGATGTCGAAAGTCTCGCCCGGGATGTAAACCGAGCGGACCGCATTCGCCAGCGCGTTGATGTTCAGCACGTCGACGCCCTGCGCATCGGCGACCTGATTCAAGTTGAAGTCGTTTGTCACCAGCGAGGCGTTGAGTTGGATCGACAGCGCCACCAGCTTGGCATCTACCTCGCCAAAGTCTTCGGGATCGTCATCGACGATTTTGACTGGCAGGTCATTGTTCCGCTGCAATTCGTTGAGTTTGGCCAGCCCGCGCCGTCCACGATTGCGGCGCAGCGAATCGGAGGAATCGGCCACGCGGTGCAGCTCGCTGAGCACGAAGCGGGGGATGATCAAGGTCCCGCCGATGAAACCGGTCTCGGCGATTTCCACGATCCGCCCGTCGATCAGCACGCTGGTATCCAGCAAGAGCTGTCTCGACGCCGAGGGCTGCAGCCGGCGCCCCCGCCCAAAGACCCGATCGTTGATGACATCGAGCATCTCTCGCGAGCGCAGGCTGAAGATATTCATGCCGAGATAGCCAAAGATGAGCGAAACGATGGCGGGCACTGCCCTGCCCAGCGGCTCATCCAGCAAGGAAAGCGGAAAAGCCAGCATCAGCCCGCCGGTCAAGCCGACCAATCCGCCGAAGATTGACACCATCAATTGCGGCGCCGTCACTTCGCTGGCGGCCCGGCGCCAGCGACGCAGGGGAATGATCGTGATCCAGGGGGTGGCGATGAGGCCGGTCAGCGCGCCCAAGCCAAAGAATATGATTGTCGTCTGTTCAACCGTTAGCTGCGTATGAGGGGCGAAGGCTTCACCAATACGAATTCCAATAATTGCAAAAATGACTAAACCGGCAATACGGCATATCAAATAAGCGCTCATGGCCTCCTTCTTATCGTGCTTAGCCCAATCTGTATCCCAGTGATTTCGGATGCAAGCGCGCGAAGGCCGTGGCTGCAGATGAGGTTAAACAACAGATCCTATTTTGCGCAATAACAGGTCAGCATCTTGCGCTCTCGGTCGCTCCAGCTTCCGAGGCGACAAAAGACATGCCTCTTGCAAGTCATTATATACACGGAATCTGGCGGCTACAAAAGAATCGGGCGTCAATCGCAGAGAATGACCGGGATCGCGGAGGCTCGCGATTTGCCTGAAACCGCGGCGGGAAACTGCGAATCGCGCTGCCAATCGCCAGCGTCAAGCCGTTTCGCTGCTCCGCAGTGGCGCATGACCCTCGGGCGCGGCAAAACTCAGCGCATGGCGTTCAGCGGCTGGCTCAACGCTGATGTTCGCATCGCGCATTTTCATCCGCGCGGCTTGCAGACGGCGGCCGAAACCCCCAGTCAAGTAGCCCTGCACCGGGAAGAACAGGAAGGGCGCCAACGGCAGCAGGAGCAGTAGAATCATGCTCGCCGCCAAGGAATAGACCAGCCACTGAAGCGTCAAAAGGCCGTGGTTGCCGATGCCCCGCAGCAACTTGTTGAACTGGTAAAAGGCGCCCGAATCCCAGGACTCGGCATAATCCGCCAGCCCGATAGCCAGCAGCATCCAGGCAAGGAAGCAGTAGATCATCAGCAAGGGCAGAATCGCAGCGAGCACGCCGGCAAAGGTCAAACTGCCGAAAAGGCTGACAGCCAGCGTTTCGCGCGCGACATAAAGCAATCCCACAATCAAAACGAGAGGCAAGTGGTATAGCGCGATCGCCATAAGGACATGCGCCCCCTTGCCGATGTCTTCCCCGATATGATCCCATTGCGGCAGCGGACGCGGATAATCGCGGCTGACATTGTGGATGATCTCCGCCAGATAACCCAACAGAGCGCAGAGGCAAAGCAAGCCGATCACCGGTACCGGACAGAGCACGACGAATAGCGCCATCTCCGCCAACTTAATCAGCCAGTGCCGATCTTTGAACATGAATGTGAACGCGCGCAGAAGATCCATAATGCACTTCCATAAGATTTCATATTTGCTTAAACCTATCTTAACATGCTTAACACATCTGTCAAGCAGCAATTCTCTTTGGGAGACGCAGCAGCCTAGATATGTCGCTTGCGCGCGCCACGCCCGTGATCATTCCGTAGGGGCGACTTATCAAGTCGCCCGCGCTCGACATCTCAGCAGTCAACAGGCGACCGGCGGTCAGTGTCAACGCGACCCAATGGCTCGCCCCTACAGAACCTTGTTCTCGCGGCTTCGTTATTATGTGTGAGCCTAGTCGTGACTTGCGTAGGTCTGCACTGCTTGTTTAGCCATTGAACCCAAACGCGGAAGCGTGACAGATTTCACTAGCCCTCAGCGCCCGTCTGCATTACATTCTGCCTAGAATCCGTCAACCCTTGTAAGAGCGGCGATGCTGTATTCGATGCTGAACCGAGCCCTTCCGGCATCCGCGATCGTGGGCAAGCCGCGGCGCATCGTCTTCCTGCGCCCCTGCTGCATCGGCGATGTGGTGATGGCGACGGCGGCGCTCTCGGCGCTGCGCGAGACCTTTCCCGAGGCGCATATCAGTTGGGCGGTTGGTCCCTGGTCGGCGCGGGCAATCGAGCATCACCCGGCGGTCAACGCCATTCTGGACACCGGGGAGGACATGCCGCTGCGAAGTCCGGCGGCGCTGCTGCGCTTCGTGAACCGCCTGCGCGCTGGCAATTTCGATCTGGCGGTCTCGCTGGTCCGCTCGCCCCTAATGAGCCTGGCGGCCGTCCTGGCGGGCATTCCCCTTCGCGCAGGCTTGGACAGCGGCGGTCGCGGCTTCGGCTACAACCTGCGCGTCCCCATCGACCCGGCTGCCCGCGAGCACGAGAGCGAGATTTACCTCAAGGTGATCAGCGCAATCGCGGGCCGGGAGCTTCATGCCTACGCCAATCTGCCGGTTGCGGATTCGGCGCTGGAGTCCGTTCGCGCGCGCCTGGCCGAAGAAGGCGTCGACGCGCCCTTCATCGCGGCGCATCCGGGCGGCGGCGTCAATCCGGGGGCGCGCTTTGCAGCCAAACGCTTTCCCCCGCAGCAACTCGCGGAAACGCTCAATCGAGTCGCGGCGGCACGGGGCGCGGGCGTTATTCTGCTGGGCGGGCCGGGCGATGGCGCGCTGGTCGCCGAGGTCGAGCGGCAGTTGGCTGTCCCCGCCGTCAATTGGACGAATCAGTTGACATTCCAGGAGATCGGCGCGCTGGCGACGGAGTCATTGGTCTACATCGGCAATGACAGCGGCTTGACGCATCTGGCAGCGGCCAGCGGCGCGAAGACGGTGATGCTGATGGGAGCGACCGATCCGCAGCGATACGCGCCCTACACAGCCGACCATCTGACGCTGTGGAAGCCGGTCGCGCTTCAGGCCGGCGGCGCCGTCAATGCCGCGCGCGGGGATTGGGATTGGGCGCGAGATGGTTTCAACGCTGACGAAGCAGTCGCGCAGATATTGGCTTTCCTCGCTCGCTGACAGCGCCCACCGCGCAAGACTAGAAGGGATTTGTAGGGGCGACTTACCAAGTCGCCCGAACGCGTATCCTGGCAAACACGGGCGACCTGATAGCTCGCCCCTACATTCTTTGCGCTCTGACGGGCGACGTGATAGGTCGGCCCTACATGCCGGAATCGTGGCAGGTGTCACGTGATTCGCCGCTTTGTGCTAGGATAGCGCCATTCGAAAATGTAATCGCGCGAAGAGGTTCTCCCATGAGCTACGAATATATCCTTGTTGACCAACCGGCTGATGGCGTCGGACGCGTGCGGCTCAATCGGCCGAAAGCGCTGAACGCCCTGAGTTCGCCGCTGATGGACGAGGTGAACGAAGCCATGCTCGCCTTCAACAGCGACCCGAGCATCGGCGCGATGATCCTGACCGGGGACGACAAAGCCTTCGCCGCCGGCGCCGACATCAAGGAGATGGACGGCATGACGCCGATCGACATGCTGATGACGGTCACGCTGATCGAGCGCTTTGAAATCGAAAAGCTGAGCAAGCCGGTGATCGCCGCTGTATCCGGTTACGCGCTGGGCGGCGGCTGCGAGATCGCGATGGCTTGCGACATGATCGTCGCTTCGGAGACGGCGCTCTTCGGGCAGCCGGAGATCAACCTGGGCATCATCCCCGGCGCCGGCGGCACCCAACGCCTGACGCGCGCGGTGGGCAAGGCGCTGGCGATGGAAATCATGCTCACCGACCGCAAACTCAATGCCGAAGAAGCGCTGCATTACGGCTTGGTGAATCGCGCCGCGCCGCTGGACGAATATATGGATCTCGCCATTTCCATCGCCCAGAAGGTCGCGCGCCGCTCGCAAGTCGCCGTCCGCTTGACCAAAGAGGCGGTGAACAAAGCCTATGAGATGACGCTGGAAGAAGGCTTGGCATTCGAGAGGCGTAATTTCCTGGTCGCTTTCGGCTCGGAAGACAAGATCGAGGGCATGCGCGCCTTCATCGAAAAGCGGCGGGCGGAATGGGCCAACCGCTGAGATTGACCCTGCTCTACAGCGCGAATATCGCCGGCGACCTGAAGCTGCTGCCGCGGCTCTATACTTTCTTGCAGCGGCTGCATCCGCCTGAGCGCCGCCCTGCGCTGCTGCTGGATTTGGGACGATCGTGCAGCGCCGATATCCCCCACTGCCGCGAGACCGGCGGCCGTTCGACCCTCATCGCGCTGGATGGCATGGGCTATCACGCGGCCAATGTCGCTGGCGCGCTCGACCGCGAGAACCGCGACAAACTGGCGAAAATCGTCACGATGGGTTTGGTCGACGAGACGGACGATTGGCTTTATCACGTGCCGCCCGTCCGCGATCCGAGCATCCGCGTCAGGCTGCGCCCGCGAGACGATTCGGCGCGCCTGCAGATTATCCTCCAGCCCGCAGCGTCCACGCGCGTCGAGGGGACCGCCCTGTATTTGCAAGAGGTCGGCGCCGGGCAAGTGGGCGAAGCGGTCGTTGACCTGCGAGGCGGGCCGTATTTGCTCAGAACCTGCGCGCATCAGATGCCGCCCGATACGCCGCCCAATCCGAGCATCGCGGGGGCGGTCGAGTTCGTCGAAGCCGAGGCGCGGCTGCTGGCGAAGAAGCGTTAACCCCCCTCGGTCCCCCCATAGCGATGGGGGGAAGACTAACCCCCTCGGTTCCTCCATGGCAATGGGGGAAGCGGTGCGCTCGACTTGACAAATCGCGCACGAGATAGTATATTTGCGCACATTAAGCATAGGGGCAAGCACTGTGGAGAACATGACCGAAGTACGGATTAGACGGTCGGAACAAGACATTGAAACGCTGCGGAAGACGCAGGACGCCTTGTTGAACCGTTACGATGGCATATACAAGACGCTGGTAGAGACGCGCGACATCGCCACCGAGAATCGGAGGCGCCTTGACAGGCTTGAAGAGCTCGCGCTGGAAAACCGCGCCATACTTCTCGCCATTGCCGATCACCTGGACCTTACCTACGAGAAACCATCCCCGGGACCTCAACCTGACTGAGCCGCCCGTTCCAAATTGAGCGCCAGCAGCCGGCGCAGAATTTCTTCATCATCATCAAGAATCGCATATTCCCAGCCGTAAGCCGCGCAGACGGCTTGGTCGAGTTCGCGGTGGAGCTGGTCGAGGCGGGGGGCGAAGTCGGCGGCGGCCGGTTTGGTCTTCATGCTGTCCAGCCCGCGGAAGACGTTCAGGGCGTTGTAGAGATTGGTGAGGGTGCGGTCTTTAACCCCCCTCGGTCCCCCCAAAGCATTGGGGGGAGGCTTGCTTGCTTTTGAGAGCGGGGCAGCAGGCGGGCGACTTGATAAGTCGCCCCTACAGGGATTGTCCGGGGGATGGGGATTCAGCCAGGCAGCGCGCTCTTCGTGCAGTTGGGCGGCGGCGGCGCTGATGCGAGCGTGGGCGGGGTGGGATTCGTCTTCGCTGCCGGGCGACCAGGGGAAGGGGAAGGTCTCGAATGTGGTAGAGTTGTTGTAGCGCGGCCGGTCTTCTAGTGTCGCTCCCTTCCGCAATGCCCATACAACGTGAATATTTGAATGCAGCATACCGAACATATAGTCGTCGTCTCTGGCGATGGCGACTACAGTATTGGCGGCGCGAGCCTCGCTTGGATACCAGACGAAGAATCGGTGCTTTGCCGTAAGCGATGTCATCAATTGACGCGTTACCGAGCCCAGCGCATTCAGCATACCAGACCGAGTCGCCTCGAATTGCCACCAGAATTCTTGCAGTTTTTTATTGCGATGGTTGTCGCGGTAAGGTTTTACGTGTTCTAGCAAGTGTCGCAGCGGCATTTCATACTGTTCAGCTTGGCGCAATTCGAAACCTGTAAAGTCAATTATCCACTTTGCGCGATCTCGCGTCGTAATGTCTGTTCCGCTTATGAACCGCTTTAGCGCTTTCGCATTATCCTCGTCAGCTGCCAACATCCTTTGCGCGAGCTTGTCGTCAATGGAGAAGTTACCCGTTGGCGATAGACCCATAAACGAGATATTTTTGTTTTCTTTCAAGCGAAGCGCGGCCGAAATGTAGTCCGTTCCGCTGAGGTCTGGATGAATCTCTTTGACGATTTCGCCATCCAAAGTATTTGCCGACTCGCTTCCGTCGTCAAATCCAATCATCGAGACGCGGACGGCCGCGCCATCCAGAATCCATTCGCGGTCTGACCAAGCCATGAATATATCGCCTGTCTCTTTAATTCGATTTAGAACCGGGCGACTTCGAATTCCTCTGATGCTGTTCGTACTCAAGAGCCCAGCTCGTTTCGCTTTTCCTCTCAAAATCTGTTTGTTGGCCACATCAAACCAATAAGTTGACAGATCCGCCTCGCCATGTATCTGAGGGAAATGCGCCCGCAATCGCTCAATATATTCATCCCCCAGTTCGCGTCTTTGTCTCTTCCCGCCCAAAAACGGCGGATTGCCGACGATGACATCGACTGCCGGCCACTCAGGCTCGGTAGGTTTACCCTCACTATCAAAAAAGAGAATGGCGTCCTTGCAGACGATGTTGTCTTGCAGCTTCTCGAGTATTGGATCACGAATCGTATCCGTATATGCGTTGTTTGTTCGCCATTGAATGTAACCGATCCAGACGACGATGCTGGCCAAAGCGTGCGCGATTGGATCTATTTCTATGCCATACATTTGACGAGGATGGACTTCCGGGGTCGCGCGTTGAAGCCCGACCCAGAGACTATGCTCTATCACTTCCTTCTCAAGATCCATCAGCAATTGCAGAGCCACGTAAAGAAAGTTGCCGCTGCCGCAAGCGGGATCAAGCACAGTGGTCTGCCGGATTCGGTCAAGAATTCGTTCGCGCAATTCTAGCAATTGTACAACTGCGGCATTGCGCACACGTCCCGATTGCGCGTTCTTGTAGCGCTCACGAACGGGTGCGGCTTCAAGTTGCACGGTGTCCCATTCGTAGCGCAACGGGCGCATCAAGACAGGTTCGACAATTAGCTCTATATCTTCCCGCGCGGTGTAGTGCGCACCTAGCTGAACACGCTTATTTGGATCCAGGCTGCGTTCAAATAAAGTACCAAAGATTGACGGCTCGATGGCTTGCCAGTTTAAGTCTGCGGCCTCTACAAGAGCCTCTAGCGCTTCTGGCAAAAGCTCTTCGACATGCGTATATATGAAAAGCGTACCGTTGAAGTAACGTATATCTCGCATCATCAATTCGCCACCGTCATTCATTGTGGCGAAAAGGTTTTGCAAATACTGTTTGAAAATTCTGGGTCTATTTAGGGATTGTTTGACAATGTGTGTGAATATTCCGTCAGGATTGTCATCGGCAGCTGTAGGCAGCAATCGCACGTCCTCAGCGAACATGCAGAAAACAAGCTTAGTCAAGAAATAGGCGATTTCAGTTGGTTTGGCATTCCATTGTCGCATATTGTCGGCAATTAGTTGAAATGCCTTCGCCGCGTCCTGTGTTACTTTCTCAGTGTGGCGGCGCGGGTGAAGTCGTTGGGGCGCGTGGAACATATCGCGAATCCAGCCGCGAGCCTCCGAAGTGCTGGCAATTTCGCTGTGATGAAAGACGTAGGGACGGTTCTGGGTATTAACGAAGTTGGTATGGATTTCCCAATGGTTAATATCAGTGACAATCAGCAGCGGCGGGTTGCTTAGGGCGTCTTTGTACTTCGCCAACTGCTCGAAAGCAGCTTGAAGATCTTTATACTTGTCCGGCGATTTGTATTCGATGGCGAAGTGATTCTCATAAAAGACGTCAGCGAAACCGTGTCCGCCACGCGCTGTTTCTATCGACTTTTCGAAGACGAACTCTTCGCCCGCTTCGGTTCTGCCGTCGCCCGGCATCTCGACGCCAACTAAGCGGCAGACATCGAGAAAATGCGCTTGCGCGATCTGTTTTTCACCCAAAGGGGAGTTTGCCCATTTGTTGACAAATTCTTGCGCGTTCATACAATCAGCAACCTAAGGCACCACCCGGTGACTCAGCATCTCGTTCAGCGCGACCACCAGCCGCCGAAGCTCGTCTTCCATGTCTTGGCTGATGCCGTCTTGTATCAGCGCCTCGCGGAAAAGGTCGCGGGCGTCGCGGATGTTCTCGTGGCCTTCGCGCAGCTTGCCCAAGCCGGTGCGCATCTGCACGCGGGCATCGCTGCTGGCGCTGCTGGTGTAATAATCGGGGAATTGCCAGCCGTGCTGCGTGGCCGCGCGCTGCAAGCCGTTGACGAATTCGCGCGCCGATTCGATGCGCTCGCCCGCCCCGCGATTCAGCAGCTCGGCGATGCCTTCGCTCAGGCTGGGCTCCATGCTGAAATCCAGCGAGTCGATATCGGTGTAGCGCGCTTCGACCGCTTCCCGGCTGCTGGGTTGGGGGCGCAGGGACGTCTTCTGCGGCGACATGCCGGTGAAGATGGTGTAGAGCACACCGACGCACATATTGTGCACGTCTTTCTGGTATTGCTGCGGCGAGCCCATGCGGTCGTCTTCCAGGATGCGCGAGCTGTTGAAGTCGATCACCTTGAGGTGGACGCCGTCCCAATAGACATGCTCCAGCTTGTGATCGAGATAGACGATCCGATTGGAATGCGCCAGCGCCAGCAACTCGCTGAATTGCAGCGCCAGCGCCAAGCCTTCTTCGCTGGGCAGCCGCCAGCGTTTGTTCGGCTGGTTCGGCTTCATCAAATAGAAGAGGCTGTGATAGCGCGGCAGGTTCTCCAAGGCCAGGTAGGGGCGCCAGCCGGCGGCGGCGAAACGGCCCATATTGTCGATGAAGCCGCGGACATCGCCTTGGAAGGAGTTGATTTCGCCGGCGCGCGGCGCTTCTTCGCGATCTGATATGAATCCGCAATCGTAGAGCTTGACAATGTTGGGGCTGTGCCAGAGGCGCGTCAGGATATCGGCTTCGTTGCCGAAAGCGCGGTATTCCCAGCGCATATCGCCGTCGGGGTCGAGGTGCTCGGGCCGCATCACCTTGAAGGCGACGCTGCCGCCGCCGCGCAAGTCAACCGCGTCAAGCACGCGCGCGTAATGACCGAGGGCGAAAGTATCAATGAAGTTTTTCAGTTGATACAGTTCCGAGAGACGCGGCATGTTCCGACCCGCTCGCTGTGCGCCGCTGGCGAAACGCGCAACGGCATAAAACTCTAATTTACCATAGATGACAAGAGCAAACACAGGGTCGTTTTAGCTGACGATTGCCCGCCGTCCGCGATAATCCATAGCCTGACGTCGTCTGTTAGAATGAGGGCTGTCCAAGCAGATCTCGCCGAGTATAGGCCTTGCGCTACGCCATTGTCTGCCTGCTATGCCTGCTGATCCGGGTGCCGGCGCAGAGCCAGCCGCCCGACATCATTGAGCGCGCCCGGCGCAGCGTCATCGCCGCCTTGCCCGCCCTCAGCGCTGCCGTTGATCCAGCGGTGACCGCGCTAGCAAGCGTCGATACGACCGCGCTCGGCTGCCAGTTAATCGCCGGATTGCCGCTGCCGACGCCGATCGCTGCCTATCGCCTGGAATTCGCGCTCGACGGCGAGCCATTCCCGCTGCATGTCTCGGCTGATGGCAGCATGATCCAGCCCTGCGACGAGCGCTTCCCCAATCTGGGCGCGGGCACGATCCCCGTTGGACGGGCGCGCCTGGATAGCGATGGCGATGGCTTGATCGATGGCGTTGACGCCTGCCCGCAGATCGCTGGCATCCCGGCCAGGGAACGAGCCGGCTGCCCGCAGCCCAGCAGCGCCGATCGCGATGGCGATGGCACAGCGGACGCGCGTGATCGCTGCCCGGCGCAAGCTGGGGCCGCGGCCGCCCATGGCTGCGCCCTGATGCGCGATGAAGATGGCGATGGCAGGCCCGATCACGTTGACATCTGCCCGGCCGACTTCGGTATCATTCGCGCGGATTTCGCCCCCGGCTGCCCAGCCGATGGGGGCGGAAGTTCGACGCAGCGGCGCGGGGCGGACGATATCTGCCTGGTTACGGGCGACGCGCCCATTTACGCGGAAAGCTCGACGGATGCTGATGTTATTGGGGCACTGAGCGATGCTCAAGGCCAGGCGGTCATCGGGCGAGCCGCGACGAAGGACTGGTTTCAACTGGCGGGCGGCTGGATCCAAGGCGAGGGGACGCGGCTGTCCGGCGCTTGCTTCAATATCCCGCTGGTCAATGCGGCCCGTGGTGGCGCGACCGGCTGTTTCATGCGGCCAAGCGGCGACTTCGCTAACGTCCGTCAAGCGCCTGGCGGACCCCAAGTGACGCGCATATACGACAATCAAAGCGTCGCCGTCCTCGGGCAAGACTTCAGCGCCAACTGGCTTTTTTATCGCGGTGGCTGGGTCAATCGAGCGGTGCTGGAGCTTTCAGGCAGCTGCGACAAACTCCCCCAGCTGGATCCGGCGAAAGTCGCCGCCGGCGTCATTCACTTTTGCCCGCCCAACTATCCTGGATTGCTGCCCCCGCGCATCGAAATCGGCGAGGGCAATGCGCGCATCGCCTCCCACACTATCGCCAACCGCCTGCGCGCCCAGCCCGACATCGCCGCCGAGCAACTTGGCGAAATCCCACCGCGCACGGTGCTGGATGCCGTGCTGGATGGACCCGCTTGCAATGCGCCCTACATCTGGTGGCTGGTGGAGGCGGGCGGGCTCATCGGTTGGACGGTGGAAAGCGACGTCAACCTCAACTACTACTATCTCGAGCCGCTCGCAAATCGTATCGCCGGGGAACAAGGTGAGGGCAATCCATCTGTCCGAGCGCCATCTGACCAAGAACAGCAGGCGACAAACCACATCATCCACAGCGCCAATGCCCGCGATCTCGACACAATCAAGCTGCTGGCTATAGAGGCGCCGATATCGATCGCCTGGTCGCCGCGCGGCTCTGAGCTCGCAATCGTCACTGCGAGTGGATCGCTTGAGCGCTACCGCTACCCCGGTTTGAGGCGCTTGCCTGACGACAGCGAATCGCTTGGGGTCTCCGCCGTCGCTTACAGCCCAAACGCGAAAACCCTGGCAATCGGGCAAAAGGACGGGGCGGTCACGCTTGTCGCCCTTGAAAGCGGTCTGCCACAGGATGCCGCAATCTTTGGCGAACTGGACGGTCCCATCCAGGCGCTGGCTTGGGCGCGCCAGGGCGATCAGCTGGCGGCAATAAGCGGGGACGAAAGCTTGAAGCTGGCTCGCCGCGCCGGCACGCTCAAGCTCTGGGAGCTCAGTCCATTGCGCCCCGAAGAACAGAAACTCCGTCTCCACTTTATCTTCCCCTATCCCCTCACCGCGCTCGCCTTCAGCGCTGATGATCGGATGCTGGCGGTCACCGGCGAGTCGACCGCAGACCGAAGGGCGGGCTTATGGATCTACCGAGCGTCCGATGGCGAGCGGCTTTTCACGAAGACGCTAGTCCCCAATCAAGGCGGAACGCGCGTCGTTCAGGCGCCCGATCGCGCGCTGGGCGATTTTGTCTACAACAGTGGCGACAGTCTCTACCAGATAGAGGTCGAGAGCGGCGCTAATCGACGGATTTATCATCAAGGGGGGCATCTGCTGCGCAGCTTCTCCTTCCGCCGGCAAGTCATCCCCGATGCGGAAGCGCTTCTCGCTACAACGACAATCGCGCGGAATGGCGCGACAAGGCTGCGCATCGTCAACGCGCTCAACCCCCACTCGCCGGCAGTCGCATTTAGCGCGGCGCCTGCGTCAATCGCCTTCAGCCCCGACGGACGAGCGCTCGCCGTCGCCGAACGAGAGCAGGACCGCGCGCTCATCCTGGGCGTCGCTGAGCGCTAGCTCCTGGCTGACATCGACCGGCAATTATGCTAGCATGAGTGCTGGCTTCTCTCACCGATTCAGAAGGTGCTCCCGATGCCGCAGCCATTGACCGTCTTCCCCGTCAGCGCCCCGATTCAATCTCAGCCCTTTGACCTGATCGCGACCTTGCGAGGGAGCTTGAAGAGGTCCGCGATAAGCCTGGAGGATGGCGATGTCGTCGCCATATCAAGCAAGTACGCCGCCATTGCCGGCGGGCGCATCGTGGAGCTGGCTGATGTCCAACCGACGGCGCAGGCGCGGCAGTTGGCGCAACGCTATAAGATGGACGCCGCCGTCACCCAACTGGCGCTGGACGAAGCCGATCACATCTTTGGCGGCATCGAGTTGGGCTTCCTGCTGACAACCAAGGGCGGGGTGCTCTCGCCGAACGCCGGGTTGGATCGCTCGAATATCCCCAGCGGCAAAGCGGTTCTGCTGCCCAAGGCGCCCTTTCAACTTGCCGAGACGATTCGAGCAGCTTTGCAGCAATCCTTCGGTTGCCGCATTGGCGTGATCCTGACCGACAGCTGGCTGATGCCTGGGCGCTACGGCACGACGGGCATCGCCATCGCCATGGCCGGCTTTCAGCCGATCAAGGATGAGCGCGGCAAGCAGGATCTCTTCGGCAATGCGATGACGGTCACGCAGATTGGCGTTGCCGATTCGCTGGCTGTCTGCGCGCAGGTCGTCATGGGCGAGCGCGACGAAGCGACGCCCTTCGCCGTGGCGCGCGGCGCGGACATCGAATTCACCGACGCGCCGCTGACCGCCGACGCCGTATCGATACCCTGGCGCCACTGTATCTATATCGAGTCGCTGACGCTCGGCTTGATTCCGGTGGACGCTCGGGCCGGCGCCCTCTCCTAATACCGAGCCAAGCCCATAGGAGCCCCTATCCGGCGACCGGGCAAAGCAGCGAATCGCCTTGTGCAACATCAACAGACTTGCGGAAATCTACCCTCCTCCCTTTGACATCAGCTTAACGCTGCCTTAAACTGAAGGCACAGAAAGAAGAACGAAGCGCGATATGCAAGATGGCAGTCATTCACATAGATCGACCCTGAAAAACGCGGAGTGACCGACCCAGTCGCGCCGCGTTTTTACGTTATGATCGCGCGTCACATTGGTATAGAAGGGAATATGATGGACGCAAGTATGATCAACAAGATTCAGAAAGCGGGCGAGTACGCCAGCCAGCCGGAACGCGCGACCTTCAACAGCCTGACGGTACGCTTCCACGGCGCCAACAGCAGCTATGTCGTCAGCCTCGGCGAAGATGGCTGGTCCTGCACTTGCGCCGGTTTTCAGAAGTACGGCATTTGCCCGCATATCATGGCTTTGGAGACTTTGTTCAAGCCGATGCTCAAGCGCCGCCCGCTGCCTTACGCGCCGGGGCAGAATATCGTCAGCGATGTGGAGAAAGCGAAACGTTATTCACAGGAGATTGATCGCATCCACATTATCAGTTTTGATTGCAGCTTCGACGGCTACAACAAGACACACCGGGTGACATACGATGAGGGTCAGTGGACGAGCACGGCGTCCTTCTTCGCCCAGCGCGGCGTCTGCAGCCATACGATGGCGCTGGAGAAGATCCTCAAGGGTTTCGTCGAGCCGGCGCGCGCGCAGCCGGCGGCTGGATTCTGAGATTCCAACCCCCTCTAAATCTCCCCCATTGCAATGGGGGAGACTTAAGCCCACCATTTGAGTTGCTTCACATCTGACGAGTCGCCCTCCCCTATTCGTTTGGGAGGACTTGGACTACGCGAGACCAAGAGGCGTCAACTGGAATGATATGACTCGACGAAGTCTTAGTTTGAATCGGCCGCGTCTTCTTCCTCTTCCTCCACCTCAAGGCGCGGATCGCCGGGCGCCACCTCAAAGACCGCCTGCCAGGGCTGATAGCGCGTGAAGAGTTGATCGCGCTTGACCAGCCCACCGGCGGTATCATAGACATTGCGATAGACCCAGACATCGGCGCCATCGGCCGAGTAATCAATTTGACGAACCTGCCCGGCGGCGAGGTCGCCGGCTTCGACGAATTTGGCTTCCGGCGCCGGCACAACTTCGCTGATGATCGCGCTCTCGATCACGGTCCGCCAATGCCGCGTGCTGTAGATGCGGAATTGCAGCGCGTCCTGCGCGCCCAGGAAACTGCTCTCGATCAGCAGATGATGGGGCGTATTGTTTTGGAAGCGCAAGTCGACTTCCGGCTGCCAGATCGCGGCGTCCAAGCCTGGCCCGGCATTGGCGTATTCGTAGTAGCCGACGCGATAGCCATGGCTGTTGCGCTCGGTGATGGCGTAACCGCCACCGTAAGCGGCACGGAACATCGTCGTGCTGACCTGGCAGATGCCGCCGCCGACGCCCGTGACGGTCGCGCCGCCCAGGATCACGCTGCCTTCCAGGTAGCCCGCTTCCGGGCTGATATCGCCGAGATGATCGTTGAAGGAGAATTCCTCGCCGGGCGCGATGATGATGCCGTTCAGCTTGCCGGCGCCGAGGGCAATATTGCTGCGCCGATTGGGCCAGGAGCCCCAATAATAGGTCGTCGACTCCGACACCAATTCGGTAATGCCCAGCTCCGCCGCCGTCAAGCCCTCGTGAAAGCGAGGTGTTATCTGCTCGAAGACCATCGCCACGCGCCGATTCAGCGGGTCGAAGATGGCCGCTTCCAGGCGCTCAATCGTCGCCTCGACATTCAGCTTTCGTCCCTCCGCTGACGAAGAGAGCGCGGTCAGCTTCCCGCTTAGTGGATCGAAGTCGAAGCGCCCATCGACAGCCGGCTTGGACAGCGCTGGCGACAGCGTGCCCAGATAGCGTTCCAAGGCGCTCAGATCCAAGCCGACTTGGTAGCGCTTGCCCCGCTCCTCCGCATGCAGCGTCACTTCCAGCGCTGCGCGAATCTGATCCGCGCTGATGACCCAGGGCTTCAGCAGGACGCCATTGCGATCGGTCCCCACGAGGTGAATCGGCGTCGACAGCGCCGTCTCAATCTTGGCGGCCGCTTCCGCGATATTCCATTGGCGCGGCGGGCTTTCTTCTATGAGAAGGGCGATCTCGCGCGGACCGTCGATTGACAAGATCGCCGCTGAAAGCGCCGACAAAGCCGCCTCGATATTCAGCTTGCGCCCGCTCTGGCCCTTTTCGACGTTGACGGCAATGCCGTCCAAACGCAGCGAGGCATCCTGCCGCTCGCGATTGATCTCAGTGGCTATACGGCGCAGGAAGATTCGCGCCGCCGTCGGATCAAATTCCAGCGTCGCCGGCAGCGCCGCGCCATGGAACCAGGCGTCGGCTTGTTCGCGCAGGCTCTGGCGGCTGTCTCGGCGATGGCCGATGCTGAAGGCGCGCTCGACCAACGCTTCCGCCGGAAAACTCAAGCCGAGTTCGCCCGCCGTCGCCGTCCAGTTTCGATCGCCATCGCTGAAGGAATAGCTTAGGTCTTCCACCTCCTGATAGCCCGCCGTCAAGGCCGCGACCGCTTCCGCCCGCGTCAGACCGCCGAGTTCGATATCAGCGACGCGAACGCCGGGCACGACCCGATCTCGAATCGCAATCTGAAAGGCCAGCGCACCAGCCGCCAGCAGCAGCGCCAGCAGCGACATGGCCATGAAGGCGAGAACCGCCAGCCGAAGCAGGCGCACCAGCCAGGGCGCTCTCGGCGAAGGATAAGGTTTGACTGTCATGGATTGGCTCGGGCGCTGTTGCCGGCGCAGCGCTAAATCGCCGCCAGAATCCGCACGTCGTGCTGCGGCATCGGTTTCGGCTCATCGCCGCAGGAGGTCTGCCGCGGCGCGGACATGCGCGTCCCGACTTCAGCCGTAGAGGCGCGCCCGTTCGAGCCACGGAAGCTGACCCGGCGTTGACCGTCCTTCAGGTCAGTCACAGCCGTCAGCCGCAGGTCGCCAATGCCATATTGACGCGTGCTTTCGCGGATGACCGCTTCCGCCGCCCCGGCCGCCAAATGCGCCGCTTCGTCCAAATTGTGGCTCGCGTAACAGCCGCGCCCACGGTACTTATGCGTCAAGATGTAGCCGGCGCGATGATTCATCAGCAGGCTCTCGACGTCATGGGGGTCGACATGCCCATAGACGATGCCCTGCGGAAAAGCGATGAGCGTCGCCGCCATGCGATGCCCGCCGATGTGCGTCGTCTGCCAGACGCGGTAGGGACCGGCTTGGTCGGCCAGAGCCTGATACACCGGCGTCCCGTAAGCGGCGCAGCAGGGATCGTGCCGGCCATTGGTGCAGACGGTGTAAAGCTCGTCGATCTCAGTCATTTCGCGTCCGTTGAGGCGCGGCGCGCTGTCGTCGGCCAAGCTGGAGATATCAAGGTCCAGCAAATCGGCGTAGTCATCCAACTCGGCGTGGAAAATCTTGGGATCATCCTGATTGGTCAAGGCGATGTAGAAGTTCTTGCCGTCGCCATGCGGTCTTCGAATGAAGAGGATTTTCGCGCGCCGCGCGCCACCCAGATGCCGCAGATACGGGGCGAATTCGCCGGCGCTGCTGGCCGCCTTGACCGCGCCCCCGCCCCAGCCGCCATAAGCGGGCAAGTTGCTCTCGATGAGGAAAAAGGTATCGGCGGGCTTGAAGGTGCCGGCCAGCGTTTCTTCCAGCGCGCGCGATTCTTCAGCGCAGGTCATGGTCATTTGCATGGGAATCCCTCATAGATGGAGCGGTCGGGTTATGCCCAAGTCTACCATGACCGGCACGGGAATGGTACGCGTTAGTACGGCTACATAAGCACGAGCGCGGAGCGTTTTCAAAAATGATGTGACTTATAGTCCGTAGACTTATGTGCCACGAACAGCTATTTTGCTCCCATGACTGAATGTAACTCGATATCTTATTTGTTCGGAAAACGAGTGCGTAATCTACGCGTTTCCATGCAACTGTCGCAGGAGCAATTAGCTGCACTTTGCGATTTGGACAGAACATATATAAGTAGCATAGAACGCGGACAGCGAAATGTTTCTTTGAAAAACATTGCTACTCTTGCTAAAGCTCTTAATGTGTCTTTGTCAGAGTTCTTTGAAGACATGGTTGTCGATGACAATTCCTAGCGAACTCGAAGAGCTGGCTTGTTCACCCGCAGCCATAGACGAAATTGATTTCAATCCCAACTGCGTAATTCCCTACGGTTGCACAACAAACGACGTTATGCGCGGTATGGTCGATTTCGTTGAGTTTCTAGGCTTTCTTAATCGACAATTGTATAGCCGCAATCTTGCTCGCTTGGAATCCATGCTCATGCCAGCGAACTTTAGTAGTTTGGTAGGAGAATTCATGCACACAGCCATAACAAAGTATTGCAAAACTTTAGTAAAGAATGCGTATCACAATGGTCATCCAGACCTTATACCGAAAGGGATCTACACAGGCAATTCAGTGCTGCACGGTTCTGAAGGTATCGAGATTAAAGGTTCTAGAAACCGAAGCGGATGGCAAGGACACAATGCAGAAAACGTGTGGCTAATGGTCTTTGTGTTTGACAGCAATACACAGCGAGATCAAGCGCTTGGTAAAGAGCCAAAGCCATTCAGATTTAGCCAAGTATTGGGTGCGCAGTTAACCTACGCCGACTGGAGTGAGTCTGGACGGTCTTCCACAAGCCGTCGAACACCAACGGCAAGTGTGCTGAAATCCGGATACAATAAGATGGCCCAAAACTGGATTTACGAAGCAGGAATACAAAGCGAATTAAAGTAGCGGAAGTTCCAACTGGTAACGCTTATCAAACTCGCACTGTTTGGCACTCAGTTTCCCCACCGCATTCAAGCTTTTCTCATAGTAATCTGCATTTCGTTCAAGTCCAATTGCACTGTAACCGACTGCTTCGGCCGCCGCAATCGTAGAACCCGAACCGGAGAATGTATCAACCAGTAGACCCCGGCCTAGCGGCAAAGCCGCATACACAGCATTCCTAAGAAATTCTTGTGGCTTAAGACTCGGATGATCAACGATGCTACGCTCGTCTTTCGGAGTTCTCGTACTTGGGATAACATCCTCAAAAGGAGAGCCGTCCGGTTTCCTGCGCAATCCACCGGTTTGGTGTAAACGAAGACATTCGCCTACAGTCATACCGTCGGGGAGTTTCTTTCTGAACAGTCCCCAAGGTTCGTAGGCTCCCTTCGGCAGGGAACACACTCCATAAAATTCCCGTTCGGCGTTCTTAGGTCTGTCGCCACCGCGCAGAGTCTTCACCAAGCGAATTATTTCTCCGCGGAACTCAAGATCCGCGTTCGCGATACTTGAAAATGTAAGATTTGACAGAAATGTGTTGCTAGCTATAAACAGATGTCCTCCAGGTTTCAAGGCTCGCGTGGCAAGCAAAGACCAACGTCGAAAGTAGTCGGCTAGCGATTCTCGTTCGCGTTCGTTAAGTGCAGTGAATCTAGGGAGAGGAGCTCGTATGCTTCCATCAAATGACGGCGGCAAACGCCAGATTCCGCCTTTTCCATTGCTGCGTTTTTCCAACTGATCTGGCTCATACTCCTTAACGCCGTATGGAGGATCTGTTACTATGGCATGAATGGACTCGGCCGGAACCTTCTCAAGCCATTCAAAGCAATCGGCATGAATAAGTGTTGACCTACCAATAGTCGACGATCGGTAATCGAAAGTGTATTCCATCTGTGGCTACTTACGTTGTTGACTATAAGTCCCACCAATAGTATAAGATTCTTTTGGGCAAAGTGCAAACAGTCTCTATTGATGAAGGTACAAATTGCGCGAATCAATTCGACCGCAATGTCAAGGAGTCGATTGGTTTCAGGCTGGCCAAGAGGTGGGAATCTCGTACGATACAATTGTGTTGACGACTCGCCCTGCCCTCGACAACAGTGCGCTAGATTAACATAAGACATTTAGGTCGAGAAACCACCGATGCCCAAACTCTCCCTGCAAAACCTCACGCTCAAACGCGGCGGCGCGACCGTCTTGAACGATATATCGCTGGATGTTGCCGAGGGCGAATTGCTGGTCGTCATCGGTCCCAGCGGCAGCGGCAAGAGTTCGCTGCTGCGCTGCGTCAACCGGCTCAATGATATTGAAGCGGGCGCCATCCTCCTGGACGGGCGCTCCATTTACGACCTGCCCGTGACTGAGCTGCGCCGCCAGGTCGGCATGATGTTCCAGAAGACAGCCGCTTTCGAAGGCACGGTGGCGGACAATATCGCTTTCGGCGCGCGCTTGCAAGGCGAGGCGCTCTCAAGAAAGGCGATCCTCGATTTGATGGCGCAGGTCTCGCTGGAAGCGGAATTGGCGGACAAGCCGGCGGCTGAATTATCAGGCGGGCAGGAACAGCGCCTGGCCATCGCCCGCGCCCTGGCGCTCAATCCTTCGCTGCTCCTGCTCGATGAGCCGACCTCATCGCTCGACCCGATCGCCACCAGCCACGTCGAAGAGTCGCTGTTGCGCCTGCGCGAGAAAACGAATCTGACCATGATCTGGGTTTCCCACGCGATTGAACAGGCGCGCCGGGTCGGCAGTCGGGTGCTGCTGCTCGATGGCGGGCGTGCCGTCCGCGAAGATACGGTCGCCGCCATGCTCGACCCGGAAGGGGGCGACAAACGCGCGCTGGCTTTCGCAGAGGGCGACAAAGCCGGCTTGCAGGGTTAGTCGCCCGCTTCGTCATTCAACTGCGCGAGATAGGCGCGGTCTTCCTCGCTGAGCGCGGCGTTTTCCAAGAGATCGGGTCGGCGCTGCCAGGTGCGTTTCAAGGCTTGCCGCCGCCGCCAGCGATCAACCTCAGCGTGATGCCCGCTGGTCAAAACTGCCGGCACAGACAAGCCGCGGAACTCGGGCGGACGCGTGTAGTGCGGACCTTCGAGCAAGCCATCGGCGTGGCTGTCGCGGTGCTGCGCGCCTTCCGCGCCGAGCACGCCGGGGATCAGCCGAACGACCGCGTCAATCAGCACCAGCGCCGCCAGCTCGCCACCGGTCAGCACATAATCGCCGATGCTGATTTCATCGCTGATCGCCAGCTGGCGCGCCCGCTCGTCAAGGCCTTCGTAACGCCCGCAGACGAGGATGAGATGATCCCGCCGAGACAGCTCCGCCGCCACCTGATGCGTCAACACGCGGCCCTGCGGCGACATCAGAATCACCGGCGTTTCGCTATCGTTCCTGACCGCTTCGACCGCGCGCGTCAGTACATCGGCTTTGAGGATCATGCCGCCGCCGCCACCGTAGGGGCTGTCATCGACTTTGCGCTGCTTGTTGCCGGCGTGGTCGCGGATGTCGTGAGCCTGGAAGTCGAGCAAGCCCCGTTCGCGCGCCTTCCACATCATGCTTTCGGACATGACAGCGCTGAACATATCGGGGAATAGCGTCAGGACGTCGATTTTCATTGCCTTCAACCCGACCGCAGATTCCATTTACAGCCAGACTTCGTCCAAGCCGAAGACCTTCGCCAACAGACTGAAGTCGGCCGCCGCCGCGCCTTGGGTCAGAATATAATGCTGTGACGTAATTTGCTCGAGCAAAGCCGGTCCGTTGCCAACGCGGATGACCGCCGCGACTTTGGATAAACCGGATTGCGGCGCGTGAAAATAGTCCTCCAAATCGCCTTCTATCACGGTCCAGCCAGCGCAATCGGGATTCAATTTGACCAGCACAACATCGCCGAGGGGCAGCCGCCCGTCAATGGCGCCGCCGCGCCCCTCAAAGACATCAATCACACTGGGGCGCAGCGCCCAGCCCTCGGCCGCGCGGGATTGCGGCAGCACGCCCAGGTAACCGCAGTGGCCCGCGAGCAGATAATTCTCCGCGCCATCTACTTCAGGAAAAGCGCTGATGTCCATGTGGTCGAGCACTTGCTGCCCGGCAAGAAATGGATAAATGTTGGTCATCACCGCCGGCGCCGCCAGACAGCGATCGACCAAATGCTGCGTCATCATGGACAGCGTGTCCGCCTCGCAGCCCCAAATCAGTTGATGGTCTTGATACAGCATATTCCAGACGAGGCAAGGCGTCGCCAGCATCGATGGAAACTCGTTGATGCAGTTTATGCCCATGCCTTTGATTCGCGGCTCTTCGGCGAGGATTCGCTTCAGCGCGGCATAGAGGCGCAGCGTATCATCCAGCGCCTTATCCGGCACATTGACTATAGGTAGTCGAGGCTGCCAAGCCTCCCGCACAGACCGCAGTTGATCATCGCTGACGCCGCGGACAGCTTCGGTCAACTGCAGCAGGCTCCGCTCTTCTACCGTGATGCCAAACCGTTCAAACATGCGCTGGCTGTTTTCCCGCTGCCACCAGTAAAAGCGCTGGAACATGTCGGCGTACAAACCAGCCCCCACGTCATCCTGAAATACCAGAAAACGGGACTGCGACAATTCTCGCTTGGCGGCGACGGCGCGGCAGAGGATTTCCGTTTGGCGGCGCTCGTATGGCGTGAAGACCTCAATGTCGGCGCTGCGCAGCCAACCGGTGATCTCCCAATCCCAGATCGCCGTCGAGCAGAATTCTGATGTCAATACCACCATCGGCAGCGGCTGCGAGCGGAATACTTCCCGCATTTGATAGGCCGCGCCCGCGAGTTGAGGCAGCACGATCAAATCGGCGCTGGCAGGGTTCAGGTCGGCCCCGAAGGGCAGCGGCGCCAGGAACTGCGCAACTGGTTTCAGTTGACCGCGCAAGCGCTCAAGCTGCGCATGGAAAGCTTGCCCCGCTTCCCTTCCAAAATATAGCGGCTGTAAATTCGCTTGCGACATTGGCGCCCGGCTGTCCCAGATTTTGGTCCATCGCTGAGAGAAATTATAACCCGTGCCGGCAACTGCCGCGAAAGATTTGACAAGGCGCATACAGTTGCATATACTTCAAAGCGTCTGATTATCGATTATCGATTAAGTGGCAAATTGAATGATGAATTTTGATTGCATCATTTCCTGGTCGGTTCACGTCATATACGGACCAGCGCTTCGCCTAGCATGACTATGCCGAGTTTGGGATTGGGAAACCGGCTCCTCGGTCCTCAGCGCGTCAAATATGCGCTGGCGCTGCCGGCATTCACATTCATCATTATCGGCATCGTCTATCCGACCGGCTACCTGCTCTACAATTCGTCGACAGCCTGGAGTCTGACCCGCCTTGACCTGGGGCAGACGTTTATCGGTCTCGAAAATTATGCCAAGCTGCTGGCCGATGAGCGCTTTTACTCATCGCTGAGCATCACGGCGATTTTCACTATCGCGACGACTTCGATTCAGACGGTCTTGGGCGTCAGCCTGGCGCTGCTGCTGAATCGCAATATCCCGGGCGAAGGGCTGGTGCGCACGCTTCTGTTAATCCCCTGGCTGGTCGCGCCATTCATCAGCGGCTTCAATTTCCGTTTCATGATGTCGCCGAACATTGGGGTCATCGCCCAGATGCTGGATTTCTTCGGTTTCGATGTGATCACTCAGACTTCGATCTTGGGCAGCCCCAAGACGGCGCTCGGCGCATTGATTCTGGTGCACGTCTGGAATGGCGTGCCGGGCACGATGCTGGTGGTCACCGGCGGCTTGAAGACGATACCGGAAGAACTCTACCTGGCCGCCCGCGTTGATGGCGCCGGTCGGCTCCAGTTGCTGCGTTATATCACCTTGCCCTTGGTGCGATACGCCATCCTGATATCGGCATTTTTGACAACGCTGTTCATCTTCAAAGCCTTCGAAATGATCTTCATCATGACTGGCGGCGGGCCAGGCGATTCGACCGAAGTGCTGGCGATTTACCAATACTGGGTGGGGATCCGCACCCTGAATATCGGCTACGGTTCCAGCATCGCCGTGGTGCAACTGCTCGTCGCCTTCATCGTTAGCATCGTTTACGCGCGCTTGATGTTCAGCGAGGCGGATTGAGATGGACTACCGAATGAGCCGCGCCAACCGCCTATTGACCTACGCCATGTGGCTCTGCTTGCTGATTGTCTTTCTCTTCCCGGTCTACTGGCTGGTCGTCAGCTCGTTCAAAACCGAAGGTCAGCAATTCGCAATTCCGCCGATCTGGTTTCCGACGCCGGCAACTTTGGAAAACTACATCAATCTATTCAGCGATCCCAAGGTCATCAACTCGGTGAAGAATTCGCTGATGATCGCCGGGGTCACGCTGGCGGCTGTGGCGGTTTTGGGCATCCCGGCCGCCTATAGCATGGCGCGCTTTCGCGTCGGCGGCTCCAAAATGATGCTGGTGATATTCACGGCGCGTCTCCTGCCCCCGGTCGCCTACATCATCCCGCTCTTCGCCATCGCGCGGAGCCTCAATCTCTACGACAAGCAGGGATCGCTGATGGCGCTATACACCTTCTTCGCCCTGCCGCTGGCGATATGGATGCTGGTCGGTTTCATTTCGGCGATTCCAAATGAAATTGAAGACGCGGCGATGATTGACGGCGCCTCCCGCCTCGGCGTGATCTGGCATGTGGTTTTGCCTTTGATCCGCCCGGGCCTGGCTTCGGTCACCATTTTCATGCTGCTGACATCCTGGAACGAGTTTCCGCTGGCGGTCACGCTGACGGCGCGCCACGCGCGTACCTTGCCGGTGACGATGTACACATTCGTGACCAACCAGAACATCGCCTGGGGCGAGCTGGCGGCCGCGGGCGTCCTTTCGGCGACGCCGATTGTCATTGCCGGTCTACTGGTGCAGAAGCACCTGGTCATGGGGCTGGTGTCTGGCTCCGGCAAGTGAAACCGAGAAAAGAAGGGAGGGCATTGATAAGCCAAATTGAACGCGTCTTGTTGTCCACAAATATTCGATTGTAAAGGAGATGCGAAAAATGAAACGGACAATAATCCTGCTGCTGCTCGTTCTGCTGCTGGCGCTGCCCACGGCGCAGGCGCAAGACATCACGATCTCGATCGGCTCCGAAACCGGCGTGCATGCTGATGCCTTGATCGCCAATGCCGAGCGCTGCGCGATGGAAGTCGGCGTCGCTTACGAGGCGCACCAACTGCCGCCGGGCGAGTGGATCAACTCGATCCTGCCGACCGAGGCGGCCGTTCGCAGCGGCCTCTACGACATCGCCTACATACCCATTAGCAAGATTCCGCAATTCGTCGCCGCTGAATACCTGCTGCCCCTGGAAGACTTCGACATCGACGCGCTCGATCCCGATGATCTTGCCTTCTTCAACTTGACCGAATACGAAGGCAAGCACTGGCTGGTGCCCTGGCTGAACGAATATCAAGGCATCCTCTATCGGACGGATCTGATCAACGACCCGGACGAACAAGCAGCTTTCATGGAAGAGTACGGCTATGCATTGGCTGCGCCCAGGAGCCGGCAGCAATACTTCGATCAAGTGGCGCACTTCCACCGTCCGGACGAAGGTTTTTATGGCAACATCGCCTATGGCTTGCGCGCCGGTTGGATCAATATCTTGCATGAAGCCTTGCACTTTATGCACGGCGTCGACATCGCCGATAACGACACGCTTGAGGTGAACGTCAACACGGAGGCGGGCCGGGCGGTGCTGGCTGACATGGAGATGCTCTACGGTATGGCCGATCCCGCTTCGTTCACAGCCGGCTGGGTCGAAGGCAACGCCAACTTCACCGCCGGGCGCGACTATAGTCTGGTCACCTGGAATAGCGTTTTGCTATATGGCAACGACCCTGAAACCTCGGCAGTGGCCGGCAATATCGGCTTCCAACTGCTTCCCCTGCCCGATGATATGATCGAGGAGCCAAAAGGGTTCCTCAGCCAGTGGGGTCCCGCCCTTTCCAGCACGAGCGAAAACCCCGAGAAGGCTTTCGAAATGCTGGTCTGCCTGACCAATACGGAAAGCGGCGTGCTCGGCGTCACCGAAACGACCCTGGGCAATTCGCCCGCGCGGATTTCGGTCTTGCAAGACGAACGCGCTCTGGCGCGCTTTCCCTGGCTGGGCGACATCGCCGCCGGCATCGTGGGATTGAACATCATCTCGACGCCAAGCATTCCGGAATGGGGCAGCATGGTGCGGGGCGATGTGCTGCCGCGCAACCTGTCGACCTTCATTTCCGGCGAGTCGTCAGTTGAAGAAACCGCCGCGACTATCGAGGCGGAAATCTTGCAAATCCTGCGCGACGGCGGGCATATCGAGTGATACGCTGAAATAGCTTCGCGATAGTTTGCAGAAAGGCCGATGGCAGTTGTTCATCGGCCTTTCTTTTGTCCGCTGCTTACGAGTCCGCGAGAATCGCTAAGGGCGAAGGGTTGAATTTCGGGCTTGGCGCCGCTCACATTTCAGCGCGCGTTTGCAAGAAGAATGCCCGCTTCTGGTTGGGCAAGGTGAAATCGAAGCCGCAGGACTTGAAGAATTCCTCCGCCGCGCTGATCGCCATGATCTCGTAGACGCCTTCGCGCTGCGCCAAATCGACGCAGGCGGTCACCAAGCCTTTGCCGATGCCGAGGCCTTGCGCACCGGGATCCACCGCCAGGCTGCGGATTTCGCAGAGCTTCTGGCTGTAAATCTCCAGCGCGGCGCAGCCGACGATGCGTCCGTCGAGGCGGGCGATGAAAAAGGTCTCCAGCAAGTATTCCAGTTCGTCGTACGTGCGTGGCAGGATCTCGCCGCTGTCGACGAAGGGCTTGATAAAATCAGAGAGATCAACCAGATCGGCCGCCTCGGCTTTGCTGATGTTGATGTCCGTCTTGGTACCATCTAGCATGTGATTCACCAGCCAGATAATGTTGGGATGCAATTTTGATCATGCACCTTATCTCTAGGATAATGATGACCTGATTAGCGTTGCAAAATCTTGTCAACCGCTATCGCAAGCACTTCATGGTCACCGCTGTTACGAAAATCTCTGTTCGCTCGCGCAATATAACCTAGTTTCCGTAATCTTGTACCGATTTTGCTTACATACCCCTTAGACAACTTGCAGTCTTCTGCGATCTCCGAAGTTGGAAGATTCAGAATTTTATAGCTGGGTACATAATGGATCTTTCGACCAATTTGTCCCGATATCATATATGCTCCGCTGGAATCACAATGCTTGGCAAAGCACAACAACACTAGTTTTTCCGTTGGCGTCAAATCAAGTTCGCGGATCTTGCTTATCCAGAGATCTTTTTCACGCTGCTCAATACTTTCGTCGATTCTAGCGACTGTCGCTTCCATGTTTTCAATTACAACATAAAGTTGACCAATAGATTCTTGAAGGCGTGTTCTTTCAGCATAAAGCGACGCCAATTCAATGTTTAGGCCATCTCGACGACTGTGATTGTTTTCCATGGTTCCCTATCATTCTGTTTAATTCATTCCATTCATTTTCAGTGTAACAGACACTTTATGATAGACAAGGCGTTTGACAAAGTGTCGTCCATCGCTGGCAGGCTTTTACGAATCCTTAGTCTTTAGTAAAGTATTTGGATCAGCCACCATATGACCGATCCAGACAAGCAACAATATGTCTAAAATCACCGTCGCGTCGCAGAATCCAGTCAAGCTCAAAGCCGCGCTAGCCGCCTTCCAACAGATGTTCCCCGGCCGCCGCTTCATAGTGGAGGGCGCCTCCGTGCCATCGGGCGTGCCCGACCAGCCGATGAGCTTGAGCCAGACGCAGACAGGCGCGCGGATTCGCGCTGAAAACGCCCGCGCCGCGGCGCCAGAATCCGACTACTGGGTCGGCATCGAAGGCGGCATTGAAGACAGCCCGCTGGGCATGACCTGCTTCGCCCGCGTGCATGTACTGGGGCGGGATGGCATCACTGGCTTGGGGCAGACAGCCGTCTTCTACCTGCCGCAGGAGGTCGCTGAACTAGTGCGCGGCGGGCTGGAGCTGGGCCTCGCTGATGACAAGGTCTTCGGGCGCGACAACTCCAAACAAGCCAATGGCGCTATCGGCTTGCTGACCGATGACCTGGTCGACCGTGAAGCCTACTACACCCACGCTGTGATCATGGCGCTGGTTCCGTTCAAGAACCGCGATCTGAGTTGGTAGACGCGATTTTCTACCCCATCCCCCGGCCCCTTCCCCGAAACATCAGGGAAGGGGAGCGCCCTAAATGGTTTCAGGACGATATGCGAAATAACCGCTGTGATTGCAGCTGTTTTACGGAGGGCGACCCGATGGCTCGCCCCTACACGAGTTTTCGGAAAAGGGAGCGCCTAAGAGATGCGGTAGAATCGGGTAATCGCAGGACTTGTTGCCCTATGGCAAGGAGGCAGCGCCATGCCCGACATATTCGCTGGACTGGCCGGCATAGACCGCGTGTTGATGTCGATCGCTTTCGTCTTCATCGCCGCCGCCATCTCCCGCTGGCAGCATTCCGACCTGGAAAAAGACCTGGCCATCGCCGCCCTGCGCAGCTTCATCCAGCTGATCGCCATCGGCTACCTGTTGGAGCTCGTCTTCGAGATGGATGTGCCGCTCTTCACCATCGCCATTCTGCTGGTCATGATCACAATCGGCGGCCGCACCAGCGGGGCGCGCGCCAAGAAGACGCCAAACGGCGTCATGGTCGCCTTCCTGGCCATCGGCATCGGCTCCGGATTGACGATTGCCCTGCTGGTGGCGCTGGGCGTCTTCCAGTTCGTGCCCAAGGACATCATCCCCATCGGCGGCATGATCGTCGGCACCTCAATGACCACCGCCACCTTGGTCATCACTCGCCTGAGCAGCGACTTCTATGACCAGCGGGACTTGATCGAGAGCAAGCTGGCGCTGGGGGCGACGAGCCGGCAAGCCTCGCTGACGCAGTTTCAGCGCACGATCGTCAGCGCGATGACGCCCATTGTCGATACCACCAAGACGGTCGGCTTGATCAAGCTACCGGGCGCGATGACGGGCATGATCCTGGCGGGGGCGAGCCCGCTGGAGGCGGTGCAGCTGCAGATCATCGTGATGTATATGCTGGTAGGCGCGGCGACCTTCACCGGGCTGATCGCGGCTTGGCTGACTTATCGGCAGTTTTTCAGCCCGGCGCATCAGTTGGTGTTGGAGTGAGAGGGGAGTGAGACAGCAGGACCACGGGAATGACCGTCACGCCGCTATGTCGAACTTTTCAGGAATTCCAGACTGTTTACCACTTCGTCGGGCCGGTACACCGCATGCATGAGCTCCAGAAAAGTCACCCAATCGCCAATGGTATGCACATCCTGCTGACCCATGACGATACCATGGTGTTCAATGCCTTCAGTTGCAAGTTCGATGTAATGCGGGTCGTTAGAGCACATCACGCGAGCCATCGCGATCGCTCTGTCTAGCTGCTGCCGATCGCTCTCGCCAAAAGTCTCCAGATCGCGAACGGTTACCGCATCAATGCCACGTCTTTGAAGCTGTTCGGCAATCGCAGTCTGCATATTCTCATCAAGATAGAAGCGAAGCTTGTCCGCTGCCAACGTGTTTATCCCTGAGTTCGCGCGCCTTCTTGATCTGTCTGCGAATGTCTGTGTCGATTTCGTCTTTATTCAGATAGTAGTATGCCAGCGCCGCATACACCTGCGCCAGCGTGACGCCGTAGCTTACCGCCATCTGATCCGGCGTCTGATTGTGATAAAGCATCGCCATGACAATATCGGATACCTTCAAGCCAGTGCCGATGATACAAGGTCGCCCCCCGCGGACATTGGGTTTGCGCGTTATGAGGTTGATGCTTTCTATGGTTTCTTCCATGAGAGCTTGCCTTTCGTGCCAGTTGCTCTGCGATTATAGCGTTAATGGTAGTCGGCGTACAGGATTGCCGCGCGGCTTGGCTGACCTATCGGCAGTTCTTCAGCCCGGCGCATCAGTTGGTGTTGGAGTGAGTTACTCGATTCGGTACCGCTCTCGCTCGTGTCGGCACAGAATCTCGAGCTTGACCCCGGCGGATTCCAGGTGTGAATTGAATGCTAGCCAGCAGCGGTCAGCCGCGTTCACGATAGGCGCGTCATCGCCGGTTTCTCGTCTAAAGGCAACGGCAAGCGCAACCCATTTCTTGTCATTTGCGTCGAAGGATTCACATCGCTCATCATCCGAAGTCCAAAGGTCGTGACGGTCTGGGTAATCCATGTATAGTCCGTTCGCATCCCTTTCAAGCTCAATACTACGAACGCGCGACGGACGATGACGGTTCATTAGCAAAAACATTAGGAACTGGCCGGCGCGAGTCCCTTTGGGATCTGGATAAATATTCTGGCGATATTCCGCGATTGCACTTTCCTCCCTGTCAATGACGACAGCGATTTCACCTCTGATGACTCCATTAATGACCTCTTCGCAAATCAGGGCACAGTCAGCGGACGCTTCCGAGTTAAATCCCGCTGCTGTCAGCGGGACGTTTGTATCAATGATGTTATGACGCATCGGTTTGTAATTGCGTTCGTTCTAGTCGCGCATCAAACGCTCCTACCATTTCCCCCAGCAGGTCTCCAAAGAAGTCATCGGGCCAGTTATCTATTTGGCCGAACAAATCTACATCCAAATTCGTTATTTGTGAAACACCTGCGGACATCTCGCAAAAGTACAGGGCTGCGTCTTGTCTATCAAACTTTGCTTCCGCGATACGTCTTTGAAGGCGCCTCAACATATGCTCGCTATGACTTTCAAGAATGATCTGTACGTTGCGATTGCGTATCGCATCAATGAACACGTCTGCTAGACCAGCCTGCACAGAAGGATGCAAATGCAATTCTGGCTGCTCTAGGATTATTGTCGAGCCTTCCGGCACATAGTAACAGAGTACGAGCACTGGCAATACCTGAGAGACCCCGATTCCCATGTCTGTTATCCTGACTTCAGCACTCTCTCTATGTCTTTTCAGCCAAACGGCATATTCGCTGCTGCCCCTGTACAATGGTCGTGTCTCAAAGGAATATGCCAAGTCTAGTTCCACAAGCCATTGAGCAACGCGAACTTCCAGTTTGCTAAATCGCTTTCTTCCATCGGGATACACCTTCTTGTTCCTGCCTCCCAACAGCGCGGGTACAGCAAGATCCCCTTTCAGCCCCACGTCAACAGGGTTTTCACCAGCCCATGTATATGTGCGCTGGGGATACTCACGGAGCGGGCCAAGATAGAACAGTTGTTGGAATCTTCGCTCAAATTGCAGAGCCAAGTCGCTGAGGTAACTTGTATCCTGATAGTAGCGCAGGGCTTCGTCCGAGAAGCTGTAGCACTTCTCCGGTTTCATGTAAACGCGGGGTCGTCCTTGCGCCCGAACCGGTGGTTTACCGTCTACCTCAATGCGAATCGTATAGTGGTTATTGGGCTGTCGGGACAATTGCACTGAAAGACGGTCGCGACTCCAATATCGCAGTTTGTCCACGTAAATCCTTTGTTGGGCCGCGTGGATAACAGTCTCAAACGCCAACTCCGCTATATTGACAGATTCGCTTTCCTGGGGCACTGGAATGCTGAACTCAGGTTTCGCAGGCAGTTCCCAAACAACACCTAACTTCATTTCATTAGAGTCGCGATACGTAATCTCATTTGCAGTTCCAAGATTCACATAACCTTCTTGAATGCTGCCAGTCTTTAGGACAAGATTCCGATCATTCGATTCCGCCGTCTGCTTCAGCAAGAGCAACATCTGCAGCAGACTGCTCTTCCCCGAGCTGTTCGCGCCGAAGAAGCCGGTCAAAGGCGCCATTCGCACAGGACCGGTGTCTCGCCATGATTTGAAATTCGTCATGCTGATTTGCTTGAACATGGTGGCGCTCTTACGAATCTGTCGATAGCAATAACGATACAACTGAATCATAGCATGGCGCTCGCGCGCTAAGCAATCTGTTACTGTCTAGCTGTCCTCAATGGCAAAATCAAACCCGCGACCATTTAGTCGCCCATACCACACTAAACCCTACTACCCTCTCGATATAGACGACTGTGCCGACATCTCAATTGCACCGAATCGGACGCAAAACCAAGCCTTATGTCCGAAAAAACATTGTATTCGGACACAAAACGGACACTAAGCCCTTCTCCGCACCTCTGTGGCGAAATCGAATCCCATGCTAAACTCCCCGCCATGACCACGCCCATCCCCGTCAGCCGCGAGACCGTCAAGCGGCTCAGCGTCTACAAGCAGGGACTGCATCAGCGCCCGGCTTCCAGCGATCAAGCCGCCATCAAGCGCATCATCGAGCGCATCGGCTTGCTGCAGCTGGATTCGATCAGCGTCGTCGCGCGCAGTCACTACCTGGTCATGCTGGCGCGCGCGGGACTCTATGACCCGGCCGAGCTCGACGCCCTGCTCGATAGCGGCTTCCTCTTCGAGACCTGGGCGCACGCCATGTGCCAACTGCCGACCGCGCATTTCCCCTGGTATCACGCCTATATCCAGCAGAAACAGCTGAAAGAAAGCCAGTGGCAGCTCGACCGCTTCGACATCGACATGGGGCCTATCATAGAGAATGTGCTGGAGACGATTCGGCAGCGCGGACCGCTCTCGTCGAAGGACTTTGAAAGCGAGCGCCGCGGCGACGGCGGCTGGTGGAATTGGAAACCGACCAAGGTGGCGCTGGAATACCTCTTCGATTACGGCGAGCTGATGGTCAAGAATCGCGTCAAGTTTCAGCGCTATTATGACCTGCCCGAGCGCGTGCTTGATTTCAACCAGTTCAGGCTCGACAAGACGATTGAGGATTTCCGCCGCTGGACCATTGAACGCGGTTTGCGCCATATCGGCATAGGCACGAGCAATCATGTCGCCGATTATTATCGGCAATACAAGCGCGATGCCGCCGCTTTCCTGGACGAGATGGTCCAGTCGGGAACGGCGCTGCCGGTCGCGGTTGAGGGCTGGAAAGAGGCCGCCTTCATGCACCGCGACGACCTGGCGCTGCTGGAGGCGATTCGAGCGGGCGAGCACGAACCGCGCATGACCCACTTCCTTTCGCCCTTCGACAACCTCTTTTGGGATCGCGACCGTGACGAGATGCTCTGGGATTTCTTTTATCGCATCGAGGTCTACACGCCAAAAACCAAGCGCGTCTACGGCTATTATGTGATGCCGATTCTGCATGGCTGCGATTTGATCGGGCGCATAGACCCCAAAGTCGACCGCAAGAAGAAGCGCCTCATCTTCAACAACCTGCACCTGGAGCGCGGCGTCAAACTAAACGGCGCCCTCAACCGCGGCTTGATCCGCGCCATCGAAGAATTCATGGCTTTTCACGGCTGCGAAAGCTTCGAATTGCAGAAGTGCAATCGAGCGCCCCTCGCCCGCAGGCTGCGCAAACACTTCGCTTGAGCTAATAGCGCGTGCTCAAACACTGCTATAATGAAGGTGTGCAAAGTGAGCGCAGGCGCGGAAATGCAAGCCAGCATCGCCGATATTCTCGATCAGCCGGAACGCTATGTCGATGAGATTGTCTACGTTGATGGGGTCCTGCTCATCACCGATTACGACAGGAGCGTTTCCCGTTTTCAGCAAGTTTGGCTGGTGAAGCAAGACGAGCCGGAAAATCGCGCCATTCGCGCTCAGCCGATCAGCAGCGAATCCACCTTGTGGCACGGCTTATCGCGCTTGAATCCGCGGCACCTGCCCGGCTTTCAGACTTACCGCGTGCATGACGCCGTGCGCGCCTGCCTGCGCGTGCTGCGCCCGCCGGCTTCGGCATACGAGCCTCTGGTCGAAATATTGACCGCCGCTGTCTATCGCAAGCAATTCACGCTATACGTCGGCGAGGGCGGCGTGCGGCTCGATCAGGCTCTGCCCGCGCGCACGCCCATTCGCGCCTTGCCGGAGATTCAGTCAAATATCGCCCGTTTTCTCGGCCGGCGCTGTCATGTTTATGGCACGCTGGTCATCCGCTCGGCGCCACCCAGGCAGTTCCTCCTACCCGGAAATATCCCCTATGCCGAAGATTTCCAGCGCACGGTGGATCAGCTGGGCAGCGGTGAAATCGAAGGCGCCTGGCTCGCCGATATTGAGTATCCACAGAGCGAGAGCGAGCCGGTCGAATTCGACCACTTGCCAGAGTCGCTCCTGATTGACCAGGAGTACGCGATACGCGAGCAGCTTGCGATCCTGCCGGGCATTAACCAGACGATGGTCAAGCCAGCCATCGTCGCCGGCATCTTAAGCGCCCGCGATCATGACGAGCACTTCGCGACCCTAACTGAAATCGAAAACGTTTACCTGCAGAATATCTGCTACACGGAGCGGGGGAAAGCGCTGGAGTCGGTGATCAAGCTCAAGAATTTTGAAGCCGTCCCCATGGAAATCTGAAGGGCGCCCGCGTTGATCCAAGCAGAGTCGGCACCTGCAAGCGCCGGTGATAGACGTACCACTCAATAGCGAGCAGCAACAGCGCCGCCAGCGCCAGCCACATCCAGAATTCTTGCGTGCCTAATTTCTCGTCCGCGTCGACCGCTGCCAGCGCGCCGCCCAATCGAAGGTCGGCTTCGGACACGGGACGTATCTCGCTCTCGCCCGCCCCGAAGAGATTGACGGCAAATCGCTGCGCGCTCGTCACCTCGCCGTCTTGCAGGATCTCCAGACGATAGAGACCGAGCTGATCGGTGTTGGCGAAAGCGACCCGGTCGCCAGCGATCGGCAGCTCGTGCGCGCGCCCGTCCGGCGTGGTGATGCGGATGCCGTCGGCGAGCAGCGGCGGCGATATCACCAGCACATCGCCAACGCTCAAGCCGTCGGGCAGCGACACGATATCAGCCGGCGAGAACCAGTCCAGCAGGTTGGCCATCAGCACGGGCCAGGCGATCAACAAGGGCAAATTGGAATCGCGCAAGTCGAAGGGCAAGATGGCGATCTGCCGCGCATTCACCTCGCCCGCCAATAGAATGGCGCCCCCCTCGGCATTGGCCAGCGCCCGCGCCCAGCCGGCGTCGACCGCGCGATAGGCCAGCAGGCTCATCTCGTCCAGATCGACGAAGGATGTAATGGCCGATTCCTCATCGGCGATGGCGATCTCATCGGTCGCCGGCAGCGGCGCGCCAACGGCGAAGAGCGGCGTCGAATTGGGCGGATTGACGATGAGCATGTCGCCGGCCGGCAGATCATTCGGCAGCCAGCTGTCGAAAACGTAGAGGTCGAAGGGTTCGCCGGGCAAGGCTCTATTTTCGGCGGCGGCGCGGAAAGTCTGCACGCCGGGCAGGCTGCGCAGCGCTTGCTCGAGGAAAAGATTCTCACTCGACGACACATAATAGACGCGGCGCGTATTGACTTCGTTTTGCACGGTCCAGGCGCGATTGTCGAGCTCGAGGAAGTCTTCGACATCATTATCAAAGGTGAGCGTCGCCGATAGCGTCTCAAAGGGTTCGGCAATCGGCTCGTCAAAGGGAATAGGCAGTTGGCTGCGGGGCGGGATCGCGCCGCTGCGGGAGAGGCGCAGCACATCGTCGAGGCGGATCACCAGTGAGATTTCAGCGCGCGAATCGCCGTAATTCGTCACCTGGGCGAAGAGCTGCGGCGCTCCGCCAGCGAGGGCGCGGGTGGCTAAAGCGGTGATGGCGATGTTATTCGCCGATTCGCCCACCGGCACGTAGATCGGCTGGGGGATATTGCTGGGCAGGCTGGCCGCCTCGCCTACCCCGCCATCGGAGATCATGACGATGCTGAAGTTTTCCGCTCCCGATGCGCCGGCCGCGGCCAAGGTCAGCGCCGTGTCCCAATCGGCCGCGCCGTAGCTGACTGCCATGCTATCGAGGGCGCGGCGCAGCTCGTTCTTGTCGGCGGTGTACGAGGTCAGCGGCTCGGCTATATCAGCGACCCGTATCAACGAGATGATATCGTGCGGATTCATATTGTTGACGATCTGACGCGCCTGCTCAATGGCGGCGGAAAAGCGCGATCCGCCGGCGACATCGGCCGCGGTCATGCTGGCCGAGGCATCGACGAGCAGGGCGATCTTGCCGGCGCTGACGGTCGGCACGGTGATGAAGGGACGGGCGAGCGCCAGAACCAGCAGCAGCAGAATAAGCAGCTGCAAGAAGAGCAGCAGGTTGCGCCGCAAACGCTGCCAGGGGGTATTGGCTTCGGTATCTTGCACCACCTGCCGCCAGAGAAAGGTGCTCGAAATCAGCACTTCGCGCCGGCGCAGGCGCAGCATATAGAGCAGCAGAATCGGAATCGCGATCGTCAGCGCGGCGAAGCCAATCGGCGCCAGGAACGACATACATTGCCCTTAAGATGCGATGAAAAGCTTTAAGCAGTATATCATGCCCGCCAATGCCGATACATGGTGTGGCACTCGCCGCAGCATCGAATTCGCCGGGGCGAGTTGACAGCTCACCCGAACACACAATCATTTCAAAGCGGGCGACCTGATAGATTGCCGCTACAATTCCCGCGCTCTTGCAGGCGTTCAAGCGTCGGGTTCTACCGTCTCTATGGCGGGCAGATTCTGTAGATGCGCGTCCAGGCCAGCGAGAGCGCGCCGCAAAGCTCCTGACGATATCGCAGCGGATTCCGCGAACTGTCCGACGCGGTACTGATCATTCATATTGCTCGATTGCACGACGGTCATCGAGTGGGGATCATCCAGGTGAATCAAGCGCGGATACTCCTCAATCAGGTTGTGGCGCAGCATCTTCAAGGCGGTGTCGAGACTTGTCGGGCGTCCATCCAGCTTGAGTTGGAGCGCAGCCAGGTCAATGCCTTCGGCGGCCGCGGCCCGTTCTGCCTGCTCCAGCAAGGTCAAGCCGGCTGCGATCCAGTTTTCCAGCGGTCGATAGCGGGCAGGACTAAGCGATTCGCCGCGCAGGGTCAAACGCAGCGCTTGCAGGAAGGCGCGGGCAAAGCGGATCATTGTTTCCTGGCTTTCAAAAACGCAAGGGCATCACGCGCAGCCCGTCTTCCCGATTGGATGCGCTCGTCGACGCGGGCGATTCCGTTATCCACGGGCGCTTTGCTACCATAGTCGCTGCCTATGAGGCTGACGCCATCTGGCAGAAGGCCGAGAATTGCAGCGACATATTGGCGGTGGGCCGGGTCAAAATCCGACAGCAAATCCGCTTCGAGCCAATTGTCGACGCGCGCGACCAAAGGCGATGCGCGCCAGCCGAAATGACGGGTCACGGCGCAAATGGCATCGTCCCCTGAGATCGGTTCATTACTGCGCAGTCCGACTTGAATCAGCAGATGGTCGCGGTCGGGCACGCGCTCGGATTGGTCGGTCGTAATCATGAAGGGGAAGGCCTCGTCCAGGACCGCGTCCAGGCGCGTCGGCAGGTCGCGCTTGCAGTAGCCGAGCGAGACGCGAAAAATGGAGTCATATTGGAATTGCGCCAGTTTCTTTGCCGCTTCCGGCGACAGATTCCAAAGCGCGCGTGCGGCATAACGGGCGGGCAGCGCCAAAATCAAGGCGCCGGCATCGAGCATGATGCCGTTCTCGAGGCAGATGGTGAAGCGGTTTCCCAAGCGCCCGACGGAACTGACGGCCATGCGCATCAGCCGCCCGCCCTGCAGCCGATCAGCCAGCGCGGCAGTCAGCGTTTCTGACCCGTCTGCAATGATAAAGGTCTCGGCGTTGATTTGGATTATGCGCTCCTGCAAGCCCAGGTCCTCAAGCAGCGCATCATCAGCGATCGGGCGGAATGCGAAGGCGCACGCGTCCATGATGAAGCCGCCTTCGACGCTGCTGCGGATGCCCCCGCCGAAGCGCCGCTTGACCTCAATGACGGTGTAGGCTGCCCCGCGTCTTTCCAGCTCATAGCAGGCGGCCAGTCCGCTGAGCCCGCCGCCGATGACAACTACGTCTCTCATCGAAAGCCTATTTCACCATAGCCGCTCGCAAGTCACATCTTGGCTCACACAAAATAACGAAACCGCTTGAAAGAGGATCTGTAGGGGCGAGCCATTGGGTCGCGTAGACACTGACCGCCGGTCGCCCGTTGATTCCATAACGTGTTGGGCACGGGCGACTTGATAAGTCGCCCCTACAAATCTCGGCATAAATTAAGGTGGAATTTAGCAAGTTCATCATGAGATTGGATTCAGTGAGAATACCTAGAGCCAGTTACGAGTAAAGCGCAAGAATGTCGCCACCTGTTCAAGTCGACCGCCGGAGGAATCATAGCGCAATTTCGAGTATAATACGCGTCACAACACAGGTGGACGACATGACCGCAGACAACCCGAATCTTCAGCGACTCAAACAAGCCGGCTATCGCTTGACCAAGGCGCGCCTGACCGTGCTCGAAGTGCTCGAAGCCGAACACGGGCATATCACCTCAGCCGATGTCATAGAGAAAGTCGAGGGCATCAACCCAGCAATCGGCCGCGCCAGCGTCTTTCGCACGCTCGATCTCTTCACCCAACTTGGCATCATCCGCCCCACATTTATCGACACCAGCTTGACACCAACCTACGTGATGATGCATGACGGGCATCATCACCATGTCATCTGCACCGATTGCAAACGCTTCTTTGAGTTCGACGATGGCGACATGGAAGCGCTGACGCGGAATTTGGAAGAGACGCTTGATGTTCGCATCAGCGGCCATCTGCTGGAGTTTTACGGCCTTTGCGCCGACTGCAACTAGCCAGCGGCGGAGCAGACAAAGGCGGAGCAACTGTGACTGAAGTCCTAATCGTCAGCGCGGTTCGCAGTCCTATCGGCAAGATCCGCGGCGCGCTCTCGTCTGTTCGCCCCGATGACCTGGCGGCGCTGGTGATTCGGGAAGCGGTCGCGCGAGCCGGCGTGGCGCCCGCTGAAATCGAAGAGGTGTATTTCGGCTGCGCCAATCAGGCGGGCGAGGACAACCGCAACGTGGCGCGGATGGCGCTGCTGCTGGCGGGATTGCCCGATTCCGTCGCCGGCGTCACGGTGAATCGCCTCTGCGCCAGCGGCTTGAACGCGGTTAATCAGGCGGCCCGCGCCATCAAAGCGGGCGAAGGCGATGTCTTCGTCGCCGGCGGCGTCGAGAGCATGAGCCGCGCTCCGTATTCGCTGCCGAAGAATCCCATCGGCTTTGGACCCTCGGGCAATGTCACCGGCTGGGATACGACGCTGGGCTGGCGCTACCCCAATCCCAAGCTGGCGGCGCTCTATCCGCTGGAAGCCATGGGCGAGACCGCCGAAAACATATTCGAGATGAGTTGCGCCGGCGAGATTGCGGGCGGCGAAATCACGCGGGAAGAGCAGGACCGCTTCTCCTTACAAAGCCAGGCGCGGGCGATCGCGGCCATCAACGCCGGTTATTTCCAGCGTGAAATCGTCCCGGTAGACATCCCGCAGCGCAGGGGCGATAGCATCGTCGTCGATACCGATGAGCACCCCTTTTATCGCCGCGCGAATGGTCGATACGAGCTGGCGACCAGCCAAGAGAAGCTGGCGACGCTGCGCCCGGCTTTTCGCGCTGGCGGCACGGTGACCGCCGGCAATTCCAGCGGAATGAACGATGGCGCTTGCGCGCTGGTGTTGATGTCGGCGGAGAAAGCGGTGAGTTTGAATTTGAAGCCGCTAGCGAGATGGATCGGCAGCGCGGCGGCCGGCGTCGACCCGCGCGTGATGGGCTTGGGTCCAGTGACGGCTGTCCGGAAGCTGCTGGCGCGTCATCAACTCAGCATCGCCGATATTGACCTGGCTGAGTTGAATGAAGCCTTCGCCGTGCAAGCGATCGCGGTCATGCGCGAACTGGGCTTAAGCGAAGGCATCACCAATGTCAACGGCGGCGCCATCGCCCTGGGGCATCCCCTGGGCTGTTCAGGCGCGCGCATTCTGACGACGCTGCTCCACGAGATGCGGCGGCGGAGAAAGGCCGGCGAGCGGACGCGCTATGGCTTGGCGACGCTCTGTGTCGGCGTCGGCCAGGGCGAGGCGACCCTGATTAAATGTACAAACAGTGTAGGGGCGAGTGAACCGTAGTGTCTACGCTCGGCGGTGACTCGCCCGCTCGAACGCATGATATGAGACAGATACCCCAATTATCGGCGGAAGAGGCAGCTCGCTTGGTCAAATCAGGCGCGGTGATGATGGTGGGCGGCTTTGGCATGACCGGGTCGCCGGTGCACCTGCTGCATGCGCTGGCGGAGACCGATACGCGCGACTTGACCTATATCGCCAACAATATCGGCGAGCCCGGGTTGGGCGGCGGGCGGCTGCTGCGCAACGGGCAGATCAAAAAGGCGATCGGGTCTTATTTCACCAGCAACCGCGAAGTCGTTGAGGCGGCGCTGAACGGCGCGATCGAATATGAACTCTTGCCGCAGGGCTCGATGGCGGAGGCGATACGGGCGGGCGGCGCCGGCATCGGCGGCTTCTATACGCCGACGGCCGCGGGCACAGCGCTGGCTGAGAAGGCCGAAAGCAAAATCATCAATGGGCGACCGCAGGTGTTCGTCGCCGGGCTGCGCGCCGATGTCGCCTTGATTCGCGCCCGCCGCGCTGATGCCGCCGGCAACCTCGCCTATCGCATGACCGAGCAGAATTTCAACAAGGCGATGGCGACCGCGGCCGACCTCGTGATCGCGGAAGCCGATGAGATCCTGCCGGTCGGCGCGCTGGAGCCCGAGCACATTCACACGACTGGCAACTACGTCAATGTCCTGGTGGAAGCGAAGACGACGCTGGAAGAGCTCGGCACATCGGCTGACGTGCGCGCCCGGCCCGGGGCGGCTGATGGTCAGCGGCTGATGATCGCGCGCCGCGCCTTGGCCGAGCTGAATGCCGGCGATGTCGTAAATCTCGGCATCGGCATTCCGACCCTGGTCGCCGACTTGATCAAGCCGGAAGACGGCATCATCCTGCACACGGAAAATGGCATGTTGGGCGTCGGTCCGGCGCCGGAGGAAGGCGGCGCGCTCGATTACCCGGTCAACGCCGGCAAAGCGCCGGTGACCGCCCTGCCCGGCAGCAGCTATTTTGACAGCGCCGATTCTTTCGCCTTAATCCGCGGCGGGCATGTGGATGTGGCGATCATGGGCGGGCTGCAAGTCGACGAGCGCGGGAACCTGGCGAATTGGGCGATTCCCGGTAAGCCGCTGCTGGGCGTCGGCGGCGCGATGGATCTGGCCAGTGGCGCGCGCCGGCTGATCATCACGATGTCGCATTGCAATCGCGATGGCAGCCCGAAATTGGTACCCGCATGCAGCTTGCCGCTGACGGCGGTGTCCGCGGTTGATTTGCTAATCACGGAATTGGCTGTTTTCGCATTTGATGACGCGGGCATGCGTCTGGTCGAGTTGATGCCCGATGTCAGCTTGGATGAAGTGCGGGCGAAGACGGCCGCGAGTTTTCGGGCGACTTAGTAGCTCGCCCCTACAACACAATGCCCGCAGCCGCGTAAGCCTCGGTCATTTCTCGCCATTGGCGCATCAGCCGTTTCGTCATCTCGCCAGGCGCGCCATCGCCGATGGCGACATCATCGACTTTTACGACAGGCACCACTTCTTTTGTGCTTGACGTGAGGATGATTTCGTCGGCGGCGCGGAATTCATCCAGCGTGATGTCGCGCATTTCCAGCAGCCCTTGTGCACCCAGCAGCTTGATGACTTCGGCGCGGGTGATGCCGAGCAGCAGACCCGCAGCCGGCGTGATCCAGCGGTCGTCCTGGTAGATGAATGTGTTGCTGCGCGTGCCTTCGCTGACGAGCCCGTCGGCGATGTATATGGCTTCAATCGCGCTTGGGTCGCGTTTGTTGGCCACCAGCTGCGCGGTGATGCCGGGGATGTAATTGATCGTCTTGGCTTCTGGCAGATGGCGCTGCAGCTCGGTCGTCACCACATGGACGCCATCTTGGCGCCACCAGGCCGGCGGCGCCTCCCAGGGCGTCGCCATCACCAGCAGGCGCGAATCGCCCAGCGGCAGGAAGCCGCGCTCGCCCTGGCCACCGGTCACCACGATGCGGATATTCGATTCCGGGTAGCCATTTCGCTTGACCGTTTCCAGAACGATGTCTCCGAGTTCTTCGATATCCCAGGGGCAATTCAACTCAATCAGGGCGGCGGAACGTTTCAATCGCTGCAGATGCGCGCCCAGTTGAAAGGGGACGCCCCCATAAGTGCGCAGGAAATCGAAGACGCCGTAGCCGCGCAGAACTGCCAAATCGGTAGCGGGAATGCTGGCGGCCGCCGCATCGACAAATTCGCCGTTGATATAGAATACGTTCATGCCCCCGCCGGATATCGTGTTGGCTCGTGCGTTCATTGTAGCAAGGGCGAGCGCGGACGGCGAATCCGAAGCCAGCGATAGCATGAAATGATGAACGCGGTATTGGCTAACGGGCGACTCACAGAGTCGCCCCTACAATTCGAATTGGCGGGACGAACCAGTGCGCCAAGGGATCCCTACGTTGCCAATAGAAGCGGGCAATCGTCTGATGTAATGCGGAATCTTCGTCGCTAGAATGATGGGCAGGATGAAGAGACTATTGGCGCTGTTTGGCTTCGCGCTTGCATTGATCGTCCCGGTCGGCGCGCAGGATGCCGCCCACGACTTGCTGCTGCGGACGAACAACTTGCGCGGCGAGCTGGGTCGGCACACATATCGCTGGAACGCGCAACTGGCCGCGGCCGCCCAAACCCACGCAAACTGGCTGGCGAATACGAGCCGCGACTGCAACCGGTCAGATTGTCATCGCGATGACGCGGGAAATCTGGCAAGGGATCGCGCCCGAATTGCCGGATATCCCGGGGAAAGGGTGCACGAAAACGTCTATGCCGGCGGCGATCCCAGCGCGAATTCCGCCTGGCGTTTCTGGAGCACTTCGGATGACCACTACCGCAATCTCATAAGCCCCAATAACAGCGAGATTGGCATCGGCAGCGCGACAGGCGCTCGCGGCACTACCTACTTTGTACAAGTATTCGGCCACAACAGCGGCGGACCGAGGACCGGCTCCACGAGCAACGCAGGGGGCAGCGAGGCGGGCCAATCGGCGCCTGCCGGACCGCCGTCTTATGTGCTGGGCTTGGACAAATTTGGGAATATCAGGCACGAGGTACAGCCTGGCCAAACCATCGGGCATATTCTGCTGATCTACGGCTATACCTGGGACGAATATCCCTATCTGCTGGAGATCAACGGCATGAGCGAGGCCGATCGCCTGAACATGCAACCGGGCAGTGTCATTCTGGTGCCGCCGAAAGATGGCACGTTTACACCGGCGCCGGCCGAGGCGCAACCCACTGAAACCGGGACGGCTGTGCCAACCGTTGAGCCGACCAGCGCCCCTGCCGAGGCAACATCAACATCAACCGCTGAGGCAAGGCCTACGCTGGCGATCCGAATTGCGCCCGCAGCAGCCACAGCCGCGCCGACTCAAATGCGGGGCATCACGAAGGGAACCGAACCGAGCTCAACAATGGCGGAGCTTATTCTGTTGAGCCTGGCGATAATAGTTCAACTGGGAATCCTCGGGGGCGCGTCAGTCGCATTAATCTCACGTTCGCGCTGAGATGTTGGCTTCTCTTTGTGTTTAGCGTCGCGTGGCACAAGAGCAACCTGCTCAGTGACTTTGAAGATCAATTCACTCTGTATCTTGGCCATTTGCTCCGGACTGTAGGCTTGCCCGTCATTTATCCACCAGCGAATCAACTCCAAAACAGAGTTTACCATGTGATTCACCGAGACTTTCAAGGGTATGTTCCTTTCGTCGCGCGCCCAATAGAGAGTTGACACCATGTCAAAGACCCTATGCCAAAGCCGCTTCACCGCCGGATGATCGCGCGGGAGGTTCAGGCCGACTAGAACAGCATCCTTATGTTTGCCAAGTATGCTGAACATAGCGAGAGATTGACAGTAATGACTCATCTCCGGTTTTATTTCGTTTTCAACTTCCGACAGTATGGCGCCCAAATGGCGGGCCAGGAGTTCATCTTTGCTTTTGTAATGCCGGTAAAACGTCGCGTATCCAACGTCGGCTCGCTCTGTGAGATCTCTGATTGAGATCTGGTCGTAGCCCAATTCCAAGATTAATTCGATGAGAGCGCTACCAAGCATGCGTCTTGTGCGAGCGATGCGCCGATCCAATTTTTTACCCGACTCAACTCGTACTTCCATTGATGAATCCAAGATATTAAAACATAGATATGATATAAAGTATAACAATTTAACTCATAAATATTTAATAGACTTAACTTAGGTAATTTGGAGTATATACGCTAATCTGAATGATTTCAAACGGAACTCGCAGTTATGTATGTTTTATTGGCAAGAACGGCAAAGAGACACTTAAACATGTGAAAATACCTCTGAGGCATATTATTCACACTTCCATTGGGGTTGAAGTCCCTCATCATTGTTCGCGCGTCAAATTGACAAAAAAACTGAGGTACACGATAATCGGCACTGTATAGTGCTTTGCGCGATGGGCCTGAAGCTGGGCGAAATTTTGAGGACGCATGTCAACATACAAGCATTGGGTGCGGCGAGCGCAAACCGGGGACGATGAAGCGCGAAACGATGCCTTCAATCACTTGGTGAGGGATTTCGAGGGCATGGTTTACAGCGTCGCCTACAGCCGCCTCAGCGACTCGCAGTTGGCCGAGGACGCGGCGCAGGAAGCCTTCCTCACCGCCTATAAGCGCATCGCGCAATTGAACGATGTCAGCGCTTTTCCCGCCTGGCTCAAGCGAATTGCGTTGACGCACACCGATCGCCTCCTGCGCCGGCAGGGTCCGCCAACCGAATCGGTTGACCAGCAGGTTCACCTGGCTTCGGCGGAACCGACGCCGGAAGCGCAGATCGAGACGAATGAAACGCGTCACCGTGTTCGGCTCGCCGTCGCCGCGCTGCCTGAGGCCGCCCGTGATGTCACGCGCGACTATTATCTTCGCGGTGAAACTCAGCGCGAGATTTCCGAGCGGCTGAATATCCCGCTGGCGACGGTCAGGAAACGTTTGCAATATGCGCGAGAGCAACTGCGCAATATGATCAGCGGTTTCAGCGACACGCTTGACCGGACCATATACGGCGATCCGCAGCCGCCAAAGCAATGGCAGCCGGTTTATCTTCGGCGGCGGCAGCCAAAACGCTGAAAAATTCCGAGCGCGCCGGCGGGCGGCCCGATGGTTCGTCCCTACAGCTTCGCTGATTGCGGGACAGAAAAGGGCGACCCGATGGATCGCCCCTACAGTCTGGTACGTAAGCGTGTGACGCTAGCTGCCGGGCACAATCTCGCAGGCGCCTTCGCGCATGCAGGTCCAGGTCATGTCCCCACCGTCAAGATGCAGTTGCCCGCCCATGCCTTCGAGGACGGCCGCCATCGCCGCCACGTACGGCGCCGAGAAGCTGGTGCCGTTTAGCGCCTTGTAGCCGTTGTCGAGGTAGATCGTATGCACATCGCGGCCCGGCGCCCAGATATCGCCGCCCTTGTTGCTGAAGCTGCTGCGCTCGCCATTGGGATCGACCGCGCCGACGGCGACCACATTTTCATAGCGCGCCGGGAAGCCGGGCAAAGCGCCGCCGCTGTTGCCAGCCGAGGCGATGACCGTAACGCCCTTGCCGATCGCATGATTGACGGCGTCTTCAGTGACTTGCGAGCCGACCGTGCTGCCCAGGGACAAGTTGATAATATCCGCGCCATTGTCAGCGGCGTAGACGATGCCGGCGGCGACATCCGCCATTGAGCCGCTGCCGCTCGGTCCGAGGACGCGCACCGGCAGAATCGAACTGTTGGGCGCGAACCCGGCGATGCCGATGCCGTTGTCGATATTGGCGGCGATGATGCCGGCGACAGAGCAGCCGTGGCCGAAGACATCTTCAGGATCATCATCGTTGTCCACAAAGTCGTAACCATTATCCAGGACGCGGCCCAAGAGATCTTCGTGGCTCATGCAAACGCCGGTGTCGATAACAGCGACGGTAATATCGCTGAGCTCGCCCATCTGATCCCAAGCGGTCTCGGCTTGAATATGCGGCAGCGCCCATTGCCGATCGTAATCGGGGTCGTTGGGCGGGTTGTCGAATTGAACGCTGACGACAAAGTCCTGCTCAACCAACTCGACATCGCTATCGAAGCTGAAATCATCGCTGCCGAACGCGTCGGGCACATCGACAACCCAGATTTCCAAAGCCTCAATGCGCTCGACAATCGTGCCGCCGATGCGATGGACGTATTCCCACTTCTCGCTCAGGGGCGTGTTGGGATCGTAGTGAATCACCCAGTTGCCCGTGGGCGAGGCGCGGAAGACGGGCACGACGCGCGTGCTGTCCGGCTCACCATTATTCGTGCCGTCGAGGACAAACTCAGCGGGCGGGAGCTGGCGCGGCGAAGATTCGCTGGCTGCCGCCAGGAACAAGCCGCCAAGGATCAGTATAATCGTTAGGTTGAGGGTGGTCGCCGTTCTACGTGAAATCATGATATTTCCCTTCGTCTACAGAATGGGACTAGAAGGTCGAAATCTGCGTCTCTTTTGCCGTAATGAATTCAAGCAGGGCGGGAGTGCCTTCTTCGGTCTTTTGGATGCCGCGCTGGATCGCCGGGATAATCTGGTCGGGGCTTTCGACCCGCTCGCCATAGCCGCCAAACGCCTTTGCCATGTCCGCGTAGTGACCGGAGATATCGGTACTGCGGAATTTTTCGGTTGACACGGGCATGATCGGGATTTCAATCGCCATCGAAAAATTATTGAAAAGCACTGACAGAATCGGGATTCTTTCCCGCACAGCCGTCTCGAAGTCCATGCCGGTGAAACCGATAGCGGCATCGCCCCAGACGTTCACACAGAGCGCGTCGGGCTTGGCCAGTTTGGCGCCCATCGCCAGCCCGAGTCCGTAGCCGAGCTGGGTCGTCTTGCCCCAACCGATATAAGTCAGCGGCGCGACAGACTGCCAAAAGGGCGACATTTGGTCGCGCGGGCTGCCGGCATCGTGCGTAATAATCGTGTTCTTGACATCGACCGTATGCAGCAAATCCCAAATGACGCGATAGGGCGATATCGGCGCCTCATCCGAAGTCAGCTTCGGCTTCCACTGGTCAAGCCACTCCGCCCTCACCGCGGCGATTTCTGCAGCGACGGCAGCGGCGCGCTCTGGGGAGGCGCCCTTGGTACGAGCGCGGACGGCTTCTACCAGCGCGTCCAAAATCAATCCGGCATCGCCAACCAGCGCGGTCTCAACGGGCAGATCTTTGTTGATGTCCGCTGGATCCAATGTCGCATGTATCACCCGTTTGCCAGCTGGAATTTTGAGCCCGAAATTGGTTCGCGTGAAGCTGCAGCCGATGCCGAAAATCAGATCGGCTTTACCCAGGAAGTGATGCACTGGCTTCGGGATTGCCCGCCCGCCGGAGCCCAATGCCAAGGGATGATCTTCGGGGAAGGCGCTCTTGCCGCCCAAGCTCGTGGTCACCGCCGCGCCGAGCAACTCGGCTAATGTCTTTAAGGAATCCCATGCACGCGCGTAATGCACGCCCTGCCCGGCATAAATCAGGGGACAGTCGGCATCAAGCAGCGCCTCGGCGACGGCTTCAATCGACGCCCCCTCCGGGCTGTAGCGCAGGGTCGGCGTCGGGGTGGGATCAAAGGAGTCGGGGATATCCTCCGCGAATAGATCAGAGGGGAATTCCACGAGCACAGGGCGCGGCCGGCCGTTGCGGACTTGCGAAAAAGCGCGCCGCATCGCTTCCGGGACGGCTTCAGCTGTCGTAACCTGTTCACAGGATTTTGTCACGTGCCGATAATTCAGAGCTGAACTGAAGTTGGGCTGAATTTGGTTGATGCCCCGAGGATAGCCCATCGGCAATACGAGGATCGGCGCCGAGTCCCCATAAGCTTGCGCGACGCCGCCGAAGGCATTTTCGGCGCCAGGACCGCTCTGCATGCAGAAAACGCCAATCTGCTTGCCGGAGGTCAGCCGGCTCATCGCGTCGGCCATGTGCAAGCCAATGCGCTCTTGCCGTACAATAATCGGGCGAATATCCAATTTCGCCGCCGCTTCAATCAGCGGGTTCACCGGATAGGCGAATAGAAACTCGACGCCTTCGGCCTTGAGAACTTTGGCAACCGCATCGGCAACTTTCATTCTATGGCTCGTCCTTCGCAGCAGATGTTATTCGTTAATGGCAAGCTGTTTATTTGGACCTGCGTTACGGTCGTCGCCAAAAGATGGCTCCTACAATGGTAACCGCACTAAATCCCTTTACGCAAGATTGGCGGTTGCGTTGCGGGCGAAGCACCGACCGTCGCGCACTACAAGACACCTTTGTAATTCCAGCTACACAATCCAGGCCGCAAAGCGAAACATTCTTACAAAGATGCACGAATACGTGCCAAGCCTAACGTGATACAATAGTGTGATAATAGCGAAAGGCGATGGAATGGTTTCGATAGATGGTTTCGTAGTAATTCGTGGTGATGTCGGTGTATGGTATGAATCTATCGAAGAAGTTGCTGGCTATTTGCGTGTTTGGCATGACGACTTCGCAAATCAGAAAGTTGAGGCGATAATCATTGAATTCGCCGACAGTGATGGCGATCTAATTCTGGAATTGGCAAGCAACCGATTACGCAAGAGTGAGGATGAGTCCGAACGTTCATTAGATATTGACTGGAGCGATATCTGCGAAAAACTTCGCGACGCGCAGCGCGAAATCGAACCAGCTTCCGCGTCGAATGGTGACAGGATAGAGTCGCTTCGCTATCTAACGCGCTATCTCTCAAGCCAACTGCACAAGGAATAGAATGTCAGTTCAAAGCCGGCAACTTGAGGCATTCAAATAATTGCCAAATGCCGTTGCAGGTGTTGTTCACCCCCTAGTGAATTACAGTACATAAGCACTGGGAATCGGATAGACCGAAAGTGCATTATGTAAGGAATACGCGAACGATTTACCCGCGTGAACGCACCTTATGAGGGATCTATTGCAGCCGCCGGCGATTCACTTCAAAGCTGAAGACGTCGTCGCGCGCATAGCCGCCGGTGACATCGAGCGCCATCTGTTCTTCGGCGATGCGCGTCAGATCGAGATCGGCATAGAGAATCGTCTCTTCGTCAAAGACCGGCTCGACGAGGTATTCGCCATCGGGCGCGATGACGGCGCTGCCGCCATTCAGCAGCAGTGCCCCCGGCTGTGCGCGCAAACGCTCCGGCAGGTCGAGCTCGGCGGGAAAGTCGGAAACGGGCATGATGCCGCCGATAGCGAGCACATAGGCGCGGCTTTCGAAGGCGTAGTGGCGGCTGGCGATCTGGTGGATTTCTTTGACGGCGGGCCACAGGGCGATGTGGATGGACTCGCCACTGATATGCAATGCCTGGCGCGCGTGGGGCATCCAGTGCTCCCAACAGATCAAACCGCCAACGCGGCCGGCAGCGGTATCGAACGCGCGCAAGCCGGCGCCGTCGCCCGGCGCCCAGACCAGTTGCTCAGTATAAGTCGGGCGCAGCTTGCGGTGGTGATTTAGAATCGCGCCATCGGCGTCGATAATGACAATGCTGTTGTAAAGACTGCGATTGCCGCGTCCGCTGGGTACGCGTTCATTGATGCCCAGCACGAGCACGATATTGTGCTCTCGCGCCCCATCCCGGAGTTGCCGCATCTCGGGGCTGTCGAGCGCCAAGCTGTTGGCGGCGAGGCGGGCATAGAGCCGCTTTGTGGGCGGGTGGTCCCAGCGGGCGTAATCCAGCCAGGCGGGGTAACCGGGGAAGAAAGTCTCGGGGAAGGCAGCCAGCCGCGCGCCCTGCCCGGCCGCTTCGCCGATCAGCGAAAGCGCTTTGGCGACGGTTTGCGGCAACTCGTAATAGACCGGGCGAGCCTGAATGAGAGCGACGCGGACGCTAGCGGACACAGCGCGGGGAGTTTCCGCTAGCCGTCAAGCACGGCGCGGACGCGGAATTGCTGGCCATCGCTGTCGGGCGCATTGGCGATCGCCTCTTCGACCGATAGCGCCGCACCAGCCCGATCGGGCCGCATGACATTGGTCAAGGGCAGCACCGAGGACGTGGGGTCGATATGCGAGGTGTCCAGCTCTTCCAGCTTTTGAAAATAATCGAGAATGGCGGAGAGCTGCCGCTGATAGCGGGCGACATCTTCGTCGCTCAATTCCAGGCGCGCCAGATCGGCAATGGCGCGGACGTCTTCGGCCGAAAGCATGGTTTGCGGCATGGGAACCTCTAGTCGGAAAATCTTGGTATCTATAGTGTAGCGTCGCTGGCGAATGCTTTACAGGTTGGAGTATGCACTTTCTTCACCACAGCCGCTCGCAAGTCAAGACATGGCTCACACAAAATAATAAAACCGCCTAATCAAGAATTTGTAGGGGCGAGCCTTGGCTCGCCCACAGCGGCGCCGTTTGGCATTCGGGCGACTCAAGAGTCGCCCCTACAGCAGTCTTCCCGGATGGGTTTGCTAAAAAAGAGGAATGAGAGGCGACACAGAGGGGCGTGTAGGTTGCGTAGAGCGCGTAGACACAGCCCTTCGACACCAACCGCCGACACCGCCCTACGGCACAGAGAGGACGACACAAGTATCGCCCCTACAGATCGCTGATGAGGGGGGATGGGCGCGGGCGAGGCTCGAAAGCGGGGGCGGATTCGGGTAAACTGAACTTGCCAGATAGCTGATCGGGAGAGTGACTATGCGAGCGACAGTCGACCGCGCCGAGGCATTGCGCCTGCTGCAGATCGAACATCAGGCGGTGGCCGCGCTGATAGACGAACTGACCGACGAAGAGATGACCCGCCGCGACACGATTCAGCATGGCATGTACTATGACCAGGAATGCTCATTCAAAGACTTGCTGGCGCATCTCATTTGCTACGAAGTCTATACGGTTGAGGCAATTCAAGAATGGCGCAATGGACGGGCACATTGGGCGATCGAAGCGGTGAATGATCCGCGGCGCGGACGCGAGATCCATTATGGCGGCATCGCCGACCGCCGCCATCTGAGTTTGCGCGAGCAGCTGGACGAATACCGGACGGTCAGCGAAGCGCTCGAGCGGGAGATCGCGTCGATGTCCGATGCCGACTGGCGGGGCGCGCCCGCGTTCGCGCAGACCGAAGCGACCGACCTGGGCGGCATGATCGAGGGCATCCTGGTCTTGCCGCCGCGCCCGATGTACCGTCATCTTCCGGTGCATGTTCCCGATACGTCGCAGTTTATTCGCAGTCTGCGCTAATCAAACGTAGCCTTTGCGTGGGGCGGCATCGCCGCGGCGCTGTGATATAATCTGCGGCTGTTTGGCGAATTGGTGTAACAGCGTAACGGAGGCGCCGTGCGCCTATCCGGCTGCCTGGCGGCACTGGCATTTTTCTTCGCGTTTATGGCGTTGACCGGCTTGTGTTCGGTGACGAGCTTCAGCCTGGCGCAGCAGACTGTTGTCGATTTGAACGCGGCTGGCATGGCGGTCGAAGATCCGCTGGCGACGCTGCGCTGCGCGCTCACCGGGCGCTGCGAAAGCGTGACCGCGGACCTGAACGCTTCGCCTCTGAACGCGCCCCTGCTCCAATTGACGCCGCTCACCACTGCAATGCCGACTAAAGCGCCTGCTACGAACAGGCCCCCAAAGGTGGCGGTCGCTGCGCCGACTGTGGCGACCGTGGCGCCGACTGCTCCGCCGACGCCCTTCCCCACTAGAGAGCCGAGCGCCGGGCTGCCGCGCATCACCGACCCGCGCCAGGTTCAGATTCTGCTGCTCGGCATTGACCAGCGCAGCGCGACCGACGATCCCGGTCCCTTCCGCACCGACACGATGATGATGCTGAATATCAACCCGGTGCTCAAGTCGGTCGGTCTGCTGTCGCTGCCGCGCGATCTATGGGTGGAAATCCCCGACTTTGGCGGCGCGCGCATCAATCAGGCGAATTTCATCGGCGATGGCAATGCCTATCCCGGCGGCGGCGGTCCGGCGTTGGCGATGGAGACGGTGGCGGCGAATTTCGGCCTGCGCGTCGACAAGTACCTGCTGGTCAACTTTGACGTCTTCACAGCCATCGTCGATATTCTGGCGCCCGACGGCGTGCCCGTGACCGTCAGGGAATGGATCGATGATCCGGATTACCCCGATGACCGCTACGGAACGATCCACGTGCAATTTGAGCCGGGCGAACAGCGCATGGATGCCGAGACCTTGCTGCAATATGCCCGAACGCGCGCCACCGAAGGCGGCGATTTCGATCGCGCGCGGCGGCAGCAGCAGGTGTTGGACGCGGTGCGGGCGGAGGTGTTGAGCGCCGGCGGCATCGTCAACTTTGTGTCGCAGGCTTTCACGCTATGGGACGCGCTGCAGGGGAATTATCGCACCAATCTGGAACTCAACGAGATCATCGCCCTGTTCACCTTGGTGGGCGAGATTGAGCGCGAAAACATTCGCTATCGCGTGATCGACAACTTCTATGCCTACCCCGGCTTGAGCCCACAGGGCGATCAGGTCTTGTATCCTGACTTCGTCGCCATCCGCGGTCTCATCCAGGAGACCTTCTATGCCCAGTCGCAGCTTTCGCTGGCGGAGATGAAGACGCGCGCCGATGAAGAGAACCCGCTGGTATACGTTTTCAACGGGACGAACATCGTCGGTTTAGCTGGCGATACGCGCGATTGGCTGGTCTCGAAGGGCGTCCGCGTGGATGATATCGGCAACGATGTGACCAATGGGCGAGCGCGCACGGAAATCCGCGAGTACGGACGCTACCACTGGACGGCGAGGCTTCTGGCTGAATTGATGGGTTTGCCCGAAGATCGAATCACGCGCGGCGGCGACGGGCGAGTCGCCCAAGGCGTGGTGGTTGCGCTGGGCCGGGACGCGATCGAGATCATCGGCGGGTAGGCGCGCCTCAAGCTCCCCCGTTCTGCCGCTACTTTCCCTTTGCTATAATGAACGCAGGCTGGCGAGAGAGAAATCATTATGCTTCGCAGAATCGGGCTGTCGAATTTCAAATGCTGGAAAGAGTTGGATATTGAGCTGGCGCCGATCACGCTGCTTTTCGGGGCGAATAGCTCGGGCAAGTCGGCGATATTGCAGTCGCTCTTGATGCTGAAGCAGACGGTCGAGAGCCGAGACCCGAGACAGCATCTAAACTTTGGCGGCGGCCCGCGTGACCATGTAGATTTGGGCAGTTATCAAGATTTAGTGCTCGAGCATGACCACGACCAACCGATAGGACTAAATCTTGCCTGGGACGCCAACGTCTTTTCGGTCTTCAAGCGCCGTACTAAAGGAATCCACTTGCGCCTGTCTCCTGGTCCTTCCACAACCATAGGGTATGATGTTGCCTGGCGGTTGGAGAATGATGTGGTAGTAGATCACCTTGCCTATAGCGCATGTGGAGACGAAAAGTTCGACTGCTTCATTGAGTTTGACCGTTCCGGACCGGAAAGCTACTGCGTTGACAAGTCCGATTCGCTTAACACCGTGTACGTCTCTATTGACGAAGAGTCTTTAAGCGAAGAGTTGAACCCAGAGTCTATTCCCGATTCTCCAAGCAATTGCTACATTCACCCGCTGGACATCCGTCTCGGCGAGATCTCGGCCGGCAGTAGAAGTTACGAGCCTCAGTTTGCAAACGCATTCGAGAAAATGTCGGGCAGGATTCGCTATCTTGGACCACTGCGTCAGTATCCTCGGCGCTTCTATCAATGGACTGGCGAGAGAAAAACGGAAATCGCGGAGCCCGATGGCGCCGACGCATTTGCCGCTCTAGTTTCGTCGGAGCGCGAAGACAGCTGGCTTAAGGAAAGTGTAGGGGCGTGGCTGAGGAAGCTTGAGTTGATACAGGACCTGACGATACGGTCATCTGGCAGCCGTGGCCGATTCTACGAAGTTTTTGTCAAGATTGATGATGTCGAAAGCTCATTGCTGGATGTTGGCTTCGGCATATCCCAGGTCTTGCCAGTCATCACGATGCTGATGTCCGCGCCCGAGGGTTCAATCATCCTGCTGGAACAACCGGAACTCCACCTCCACCCCAACGCGCAGGCGGCGCTCGCGGATTTGCTGCTGGAAGTCGCCGAAAAGCGCAACCTGCAACTCATCGTCGAGAGCCACAGCGAGCACATCGTCCGGCGTTTGCAGCGACGCATTGCCGAAGCGTCGCCTGCCTTCGCCAGGCCAGAAAACATCAAGATGTACTACTGCCAGCCGGGAGCGGGCGGGGCGACGATTGACGAGGTGGATGTGGATCGCTTCGGCCAGATCGTGAACTGGCCTGAGAAGTTCATGGGCGACATCAGCGGGGACATTCACAGCATGGCTAAAGCTGCAATGCAGCGCCATCAACAGGAGCGAGAGCGTGTCGGAAGTGGTGGTTGATACGAATGTATGGGTATTGGCAGACAGAATCACATCTATCAGCGCGGAAACCCCGTCAATCGAAGCAGACTGCATTGAAGCATGCTACCGATGGATGCAGCAGTTTGTAGCAAGTGGCGACAGACTAGTAGTTGATCGCTCCTATAGAATCTTCCGAGAGTACCGCGACAACATAAGTAAAGGTGGTCTCGCCGAACAAGAACTGAACCGGCTTGAAAGTATTCCACTGGAGCGTCTGGTCTATGTTGACATCGAATTCGATAGAGACGGTCATGCGACTGTACCCGCCGACGTTATGATTGAAGACGAGTCCGACAGAAAGTTCATAGCCGTCGCAATTACTTCAATGCCGTACGCTCCAATCTATAACGCTTCTGAGACCGATTGGACGGAAGAGCAGGAAAGACTTTCTCAATTCGGACTTATTGTCCACGAACTCTGCCCGGACTACATCGCTCAATTGATGGCACAAGACTAGCTTCGCCTTGAATCATCCTCCGATAACGCACGAATATCCTGTCTCCACAACCCCTGCCACAGCGCGCCGACGCTTGCTTATGCTACAATAAAGGTAGAGAAAGATGTGGTTCAGGACCGGGGCAATGGACGAGGTAAGGCGGGAAGCGCTGGCGAAGCTGGTGTGGCTGGATCCCTTCAGCGGCAGCACCATCGAGCACCCCCTGCGCGAGGGCGACAGCGTCAAAATCGGGCGCGCCGCCAGCAATGACATTCAGATCGCCGAAGGACACGTATCGCGCGAGCACGCGATCGTCGCCTGCAAAGATGGCGCCTTCACGGTGGACGACGTGGGCAGCGCCAATGGCACTTTCGTCAATGGCGTGCAAGTGTATGGCATGAACCCGCTCGCGATTGGCGACGAGCTTCATCTATTTGTCTCGGTGCTCAAGCTGCGCGCGGCCGATGACGAAGCGCCGCCGGATGCTGCCGACCGCGTGTCGGCCGTCGCCGGCGACCGCGCCAGCCTGCGCATCACGCGGGGACCGCAGCGCGGCCAGATCTTCGCGCTGCTGAAAGAAGAGTTGTACATTGGCCGCTCGACGCCCAGCTCGAACTGGGAAATCGCCTTGCAAGACCCGACCGTTTCTCGGCCGCACGCCTTTCTAGTGAAAGAAGACCAGGGTTGGAAACTCTTTGACTTGGGCAGCATCAACGGCACATCGGTCAACAGTCAGCCGATCACGGGCGGCAAAGCGCATCTGCTGCGCGATGGCGATCGCATCATATTCGGCGGCACCTTGACTGTGTTTCACACCGGCTTCCCGATACGGGCGACCAACGGGCAAAAGGACAAAAACGGAAACTCATGAGCCAACCGAATATCATCCTCATCATCGCCGATGACATGGGTTATGGCGATTTTGGCATATTCAACGATCAGATATCTTGCACGCCAGCGCTCGATGCCTTGGTGGACGAAGGCATCGTCCTGACGCAGCACTACTCGGCAGCGCCCGTTTGCACGCCGGCGCGAGCGGCTTTGATGACGGGTCGCTATTCCCATCGCACCGGCAGCATCGACACGCTGGAAGCGCGGGGCCTCGACCGCTTGCGGCTCGATGAAACGACAATGGCGGACGTTTTGGGCGGCGCCGGTTACGCGACCGGCTTGGTCGGCAAGTGGCACAATGGCGCGCTGGACCGGCGTTATCATCCGCGATCGCGTGGATTCCAGGAGTTCGTCGGTTTTCAGGGCGGTTGGAATCCTTATTATCGCTATCGGCTGGATCGCAACGGCAGCATCGAATATGGCGAACGAGACCGCTACCTGACCGATGTCTTTAGCGAAGCCGCCATCGATTTCATCCACCGCCATCAAGGCGAGCCATTCTTCCTGCAGTTAGCGTACAACGCGCCGCATTTCCCGCTGGAGGCGCCTGATGCGATCGCCCAGAAATACATCGAGAAGGGCTTCAGCCTCGGCGTCAGCCTGCTCTACGCCATGATTGAAGTGATGGACGCGGGCATCGGGCGCATCACCGAGAAGCTGGACGCTTGCGGAATCGCCGACAATACGATCCTCATCTTCACCAGCGACAATGGTCCGGCTCTGGGCGACTGGAATGGTTTCTCGCAGCGGCGCTTCAACTACGGCTTCAATGGCGGCAAAGGCAATACATACGAGGGCGGCATCCGCGTGCCCCTGATCATCCGCTGGCCCCAGGGCCTGGATGGCGGGGCGCGCATCGGGGATATGGCGCATTTCACCGACTGGTTCCCCACGCTGCTGAAGATGGCGGGAGTAGAGGCGCCGACTGAACTGGCGTTGGATGGGGTTGATATCCTGCCGCTATTACGCGGCGAACGCGGCAGCATCTATCCCCAGCGCTTCTGGCAATGGAATCGCTATGTACCGGTTGGGACATGCAACGCGGCCATGCGCGATGGCGACTGGAAGCTGCTGCGCCCGACGATCAAGGAAGCGATGGAGGTCAGCCCGCGGGATACGGCGCACGACAACGCCATCAAGTACGTGCCCGAGCACTATGACGATATCGTGCGCGAGCCGGCGCCAGCGCAAAGCTTGCCCTCTCCGCCGCCGGCGTTGCTTTTCAATGTCGCTGAGGATCCCTTCGAGCAGAACGATCTGGCGGCGCAGCACCCGCAGAAGGTCGCGGCGATGGAAGCCGCGCTCGAGCGCTGGTTCATAGACGTGACGGGGATTTGAGCGTCAATTCCTAGTCGAAAATGTGTAGCCGCGATCTATCAGGTCGCCCTTATGATTTCCGCCGCGCATTGCTTGCGCTGTGACATTTCTACGACAACGGTTACAATAGTTCGCCAAGCTTAACGAAGCGTATTTCCAGACTTAACTGGGATGAAAGCAGTGCTCATCGTCATAGATGTTACGGAGCGATAAGATGGAGAAACATTTTGATTCATTCGCGTACGTTGCGCAAATAGGAGCTGATTTAGTAAATGATTTTGAAAAGGCCAGAAGAGGAACTACACCTACGTTAGTAGGAAGCGCTATGGAAAAGGCTACTCGTGAGAAGCTGGATCAGCTGTTGCCCCGCGCTCTAGCTACCGGCTCAGGTTGTATCATTGACAGCGATGGGCGTACGAGCCGCCAGATGGATGTGGTCATTTACGAACGGTTTCTGTGCCCTGTCTTTTGCATAAATGACAACCCAGAGACTACATATTATCCTTGCGAGGGAGTCGTAGCTGTAGGTGAGATAAAGAGTAAAGTAGGAAAATCAGAATTCGACGATAGCGTAAAGAAAATGGAATCTGTTAAAGGATTGAAGCGTAGTTTTGAACTGTTCTCAGACGATGAAGCGAATGCAGGCTGTCTAAGATCGTCACGTAAGTACGGTCAGATGGAAAATGATGGCATCACGATTGTTGAACGACATGTTGACCCACGAATAGATGCGAAGGGCGATATACTGACATTTGTGCTTACAGACAAGCTTAAGGTTAGCGTAGATACTGTGTTACGTTACTATCAAGATTGGACTCCAATGTTTCATGATATATTAATATCACTCGAAGGTTACTGCATATATGGTTACAAAGGACGAGATAGCAACAACAAGCACCTTGGCACAACTATGCGATTGGCTGAAGGAATCCATACGACGAAGCCTAGGAATCCATTTGGCAACCTCATCCACCTATTGTACCAATGGTTTCGCGTAGGCATTACGGCGGAATTGAAAGCGTTTGAAAAGTACATCCTCAAATGAGTCGCGACTTGAAGCAAGCAGGCCAGTCGAACGCGACGCTACTCTTCAAGCTGGATGACGACGACAAAGTCCTCCGTATGTGGGACCAGCATAAGTAATGAGTATCTGTCGATTAGCTGCTGAAAACGAGGAAGGAATACGCATGCCAATCATTCAAGCGGAGCAGCTTAGCGAGTTCATCGCGCAAATTCTGGCGGCCGCCGGCGCGCGGACGGATTATGCCGATATCGTCGCCGACCATCTCGTCGACGCCAACCTGGCCGGGCACGATTCACATGGCGTGATCCGGACGCCCTACTACGTCCGTTCCATTGAGAAAGGCGAACTCAAGCCGACCGCCGAGCCGGACATTATCGAAGAGACGGCCTCGATGGCGCAGATCTGCGGCAACTGGACCTTCGGCCAGGTGATCGCCAAGGAGGCGACGGAACTGGCGATTTCGAAGGCGCGCGATCAAGGCGTCGGCTTGGTCTCGATGTATCACGAGGGGCATACCGGGCGGCTGGGCACCTATGCCGAGATGGGCGCGGAAGCCGGCATGGCGTCGATGATTTGGGATGGCTGCCTGGGGGGACCGCGCTCGATTGTGGTGCCGCTGAATGGCACGGGCCGCAAGATCGGCGCCAACCCGATCGCGATGGGCTTCCCCAGCGAAACCTACGGCACCGTCCTGCTGGATTTCGCCACCTCGATTTCGGCGGCGGGCAAGGTGATGGTGGCGGTGGACAAGGGCGAGCAGCTGCCGGGCGAGTGGATCGTCGATGCCGATTGGCAGCCAACGTCTGATCCGACGCAGCTGGCGAAGGGCGGCGCGCTGCGGCCGATGGGCTTGCCCTACGTGGGGCACAAAGGTTATGCGCTGGCGATGATGGTCGGCTTTTTCACGCTGATGGCATCGCTGCCGTCCGACAAGCAGCCGCCGCTGGAAGACCGCTGGGGCACGGTCATTCTCATGATCGATATCTCCCGTTTTGGCGCGCTGGATGTCTTTCGCGGGCAGGTCGACACGATTATCGACTTCGTAAAGACCGATCCGCTGGAGGGCGAGGTGCTCTATCCTGGCGAAGTGGAGGCGCGCAATCGGCGGGAGCGGCTGGCGAATGGCATCAATCTGCCGGAAGCGACCTGGCGCGAGATCCTGGACTGCGCCGAGGGCTTGGGCTTGGAAGCACCCGCCCTTTAGCGCGACTTTCCGAAATGAATGGCGACGCAAGCTGAACTATACGCGGAATTGCAACGAGCTACTGCGCCGGAGCGGCGCCGGGATCTTGCGCTGCGGCTCCTCGCCCGGACGAACAGCCGCCAGTACCTCGATGAATGCCTGCGGACACTGCAATCGGGGCGCGTCATCGCCACTTTGGACGAGAGTCATCGCTTGCCCTTGCGGGAGAAATGCCTGGGCTATTTCGCCGATGGCAAGCGCGATAAAGGCGGCCTGCTGCGCGAGAGCCTAACGCGGCTGTTGGTCCATATCGAGCATCCCGATGACGCTGATGTCTACCAGCTGGGCGTCGAGACCTACTACCGGCAGCCAGTTGATGATGTCGCGCAGAATCTGCGGGCGGTCGCGTTGGCCGGGCTGGCGCCGATCGATCCGCCGCTGGCCTGCCTCTACGCGACTCGCTTCCTGGGCGAGCCATACACGTCGGTATTCAATGGCGAGCCAGCGATGACCGCGATTGATGTGCTGGTCGCTGCCGATCAGCGGCTGCCGATCTATCAATTTCTCCTGTGTGGCGGCGTGGAAATGGCGCAGTCCGCGCGCGGCGAGCTGACCGGCAAAGCGCTTGAGTCGCTGAGTGACGACTTTCCGCTTCCTCTTTACGAAGCCCTGATTGAGCAATACCAAGCGATTGACCAGCCGACGGCGACCATGGGCATCATCAACTGGATTATCGATGGGCGCGTCGAAGCTCTCTATGAGCGGCTGGAGAACGTGATTATCGCGACGCGGGACGCCGACCTGCGGCGCTACGGGCTGGTGATGATGGCGGCGGCGCGCGATGACGACTTGGGCGGCCGGCTGCTGCAAATGGTGAAAGTCGCGCGAACGGATGACCTGCCGCTATTCATCGAAGCGATAGAGATCTGCCACCTGCCGGAGCGCGACAAGGCGCTCGAGCGCTTGCGCCAGCGACAATTTCGCTGAGGCGAGACCCGCTCCTAGCGCAATTCACGATAGTACAGCTCTTCAAAAACCACTTCCAACTGGTTCGTGATCGACATGATCAGATTGGCCGGCTGCACATTGCCCAACATTCCAATGTCGACATGGGCATCAACGGAAATGATGAAGCGGCCATGGGTATATTGCGTCATGACATGAAGGCCGTCTTGGTTCAGGCATGATGGCGTATGGTTTATCAAGAGCGGCGTACGAGTTTGGTAGGGCTGGACGAAGCCGTCGCTCTCCGCCATGGCGACCATCAAGCCATCAGCCAGCGCATCGACCGCGGCGTCGGCGCTGGCAAAGACATCGACGGCGTAACCGATGGACGTGAAGAACAGCTCTGGATTGCATGATTCATTGCGCAGCTGCATGCTGATGCGATAGTCGTGGCCGTAGCGTTCGGCGAAGTCTTCAAAGGAAGACTGTAGACTGCTTTTCAGTGCTTCTCGCCGTTCCTCGCTGCTTTGGACCGTGACCTCATCAGCATTGAATCGTTGGAAGGCGGCGAGCAGTTCTTCCTTTTTCACGGGCAGCGTCGGCGCGGCGCCGCTATCGTCGACTTGCGTCGAATCGGTGATGATGAGAACAGTATGCAGCGCCTCGCCGTCTTCAGCCGCCGTCCCTGGGTCGCGCTCGCGAATCGCCTCGACGACTTCCTGTCCCGTGAGAACATGGCCGAAGATCGTGTGCTTATACGTGAGATGCGGCGTCGGTACGGTCGTGATAAAGAATTGGCTGCCATTGGTGCCCGGTCCAGCATTTGCCATCGCCAGTACATAGGGACGGTGGAAGGTGAGATGTCCGGTTGTCTCGTCGGCAAACTGATAGCCTGGTCCACCGCGTCCGGACCCGGTAGGATCGCCGCCCTGCGCCATGAATCCGGGAATGACGCGATGGAAAGTTGTGCTGTCGTAATAGCCCTGCTGCGCCAGAAAGACAAAATTATTAACCGTCACCTTCGTAAAAGTGTCGTAAAGATTGACGTAGACGGCGCCGGCGCTGGTGCAGAAGATGGCGCGATAATCAAGATCGGGGTCAAGCACTTGTTCCGCCCTCTCGAACTGCATCATTGTCAGCGGAGCGGGCTCGGCGGCGTCACAGAGCTCTTGCGGGGTCGGCAAGTCCTCGGCGATCACGGTGGCGGACATAGCAACGAGAATCGAAAGCGCGAAAAGAAGTGGTATCAGGCGCATGTGTTCATCCTTCAAGGGTCAGCAAGCGATGTCGAAATACGGGCGCATTGTGCCGCACTGTCGGGCGCTTGCATAGGCGAGACTCGCATCTTCGGCGCTGGCGCAGGGACAGCATCGAATTGACAAGGCAATAGCCCCTGCTACAATCAGCCCTGCATTCAAATCATCAAGGACTTGAGGATGAGCGACTTCCCCGGCTTCCCGGCTGAGACGCAGCAATTTCTGCGCGAACTGCGCGAGAACAATACGCGCGAATGGTTCGCCGCCAACAGACCGCGCTACGAAGAATTCGTCAAAGCGCCGGCGCTGCACTGGGTATCGGCCATGGGCGAGCGGCTAAAGTCGATCGAGGGCGAAATCGTGGTCGATACGCGGACGAATGGCAGCGGCTCCTTGATGCGGGCGGCGCGCGACACCCGCTTCAGCAAAGACAAATCGCCTTACAAGGTCAACGTCGCCATGATGTGGTGGCGCGGGAGCGGCAAGAAGATGCAGCACCCGGCATTTGGCATGCAGATCACACCGGATGAAGCCGGCTTGATGGTGGGCATGTTCCATTTCGCCAAGCCGATGCTGGATGCCTATCGGCAGGCGGTGCTGGATGAGGCCCTGGGCGCGGACCTTGCGTCGATGGCGGAAGGAATTGAAGCGGCCGGCTATCAACTCAGCGGATCGCACTACAAGACGGCGCCGCGCGGCTACGACAAGGAGCACCCGCGGGTCAAATGGCTGCGTTACAATAACTTGCACGCGGGCACGCGCGACATCCCGCCTAGCATCATCACCACGCCGCGGCTGATTGATGTCTGTTTCGACCATTTTTCCAAGCTGGCGCCGATTCTCCACTGGCTCTTTCGTGTGCAGGAGCGCTTCGGCGGGGTCTGATTGCGCGGGCCGGCGGCACCCTTTTCACCGCCGACAGCCGACCAGGTTGGTATCTTTCAACTGGATTTGTCGCCATTCATTTTCTACAATTGCGAAGCTTCATAGCAGCAGCCGCTCAGCGGCAGCGGAAGAAACCAGCCGCGCTCACAATTTCGGACATGCCCTTCCCTTGCCCGAGCAAGCGGGGTTTATTGAATTGTGTGACAAAGCGAAGAGAATGCGTTACATTCTGCGCTTGATTTTGTCGATGCCAGTGCTGTTGGAGAACCTGAATTGATGCGACGCCTGCTGCGATTTTTCATCGCTTTCTGTTTACTGTTGCCCTTCAATGTTGCATTCGGGCAGGATGAGGCCGGCATCAGCCTCGATATCATCGGCATAGATTCCACCGAGCTCTCGGAAATCGCCATTCACACCAGCATTTTGGATGCCAGCGGGCAGTTGGTATCGGGCTTGGAGGAGGGCAACTTCTCGGTGGGCGGCGATCTGGCGGGCTTGGCAACGATTTCGCGCGTGGAGAACATCACCGATGACGACCTGGCTTTCGCCAGCGTCCTGGTGATAGATACCAGCAGCAGCATGGCGGACCAGCCCTTGTCGAATGCGCTGGCGGCCGCGCGCGATTACCTGAACGCCCTCGGTCCGAATGACCCGGTCGCCCTGGTTACATTTAGCGATCGCGTACGTCTCTTGGTGAATTATACGACCGACCGCGAGTTGATTTTCGCTCAGTTCGAGAACCTGGCTTATGGCGGGCAAACGGCGCTCTATGACGCCACGCTGCGCGCGATTGAGATAGCCAACGAGGCGCCGCTGGAGCGCAAAGCCGTGGTGATCCTCAGCGATGGCGGCGAGTATGGCAATGTCAGCGAGCACAGTCGGGCGGAGAGCATCCGCGCCGCCACCATTCACGGCGTGCCGGTATACTCCATCGGCTTAGGCTGGGACATTGACCGACGCTTTCTGGAGGCGATCGCGGCCGAATCGAATGGCGAGTTTTACGAAGCGCCGCAGCCGGAGGAACTGGGAGAGATCTACAGCAGGCTGGCATTTCTCTTCCGCAGCCAGTATATCGTCACGATGAGCGCCGATGTGCCAGCGGATGGCACGCGTTATGACTTCACTTTGAGTGTAACAACGGCGGATGGGCAAAGCTCGTCGGACGGCGCCACGCTGCGCGCGCCGATTCCGGTGCCCCTGCTCTTCTTGCCCGATGACCTCTTCACCGAGGCGCTGACCGAAGATACACAGATCACGGTCGAGATCCGCGCCGACCAGGAAATCGAAAGCATTGAAGTCACCCTTGATGGCGAGGTCGTATCTACCGACGAGACCTTCACCATTGAGCCGGTCAAGGAAGAGCCGGGCGAGCATCAGTTGGATATCACCGTTAGCGATGTCGAAGGCGACGTCGGGCGGCTTAGCACCGAGTTCGAGATCGCCGCCTTGCCCCCAACCGTATCCGACGACTTTGAGACAGCGCCGCAAGAAGATGTCGCCGAAGCGGAAGTGATATCAGTTGATGCCGGCGGGCAAACCGAGATCACGCAAGTCGAGTTCATCGTTGATGGCGAAGTGGTGCATACCGATAGCGAGGCGCCTTTCGAATTCGACCTTGATCCCTTCGAGCTGTCGCCGGAGGAACATACGCTGACTATACGAGCCAGTAACGCCGGCGGCCAGACCACGACGGTCGATAAAGCCTTTGAAGTGGAAACCTTGCCGCCGCGCCTGGAGATCGAAGGGCTGACGCCGGAGACGGTTGTGAGCGACGTCCTCACCGGCAGCATCACGGTGGAGGGTCAGTCGCCGATTGTCAGCTTAAGCGTTGATCCCGATGTGGGCACGCTGGTCGCGAGCGACCGCATCGAGTTCACCTTGGACGCCGCCAACTTGCCGCCTGGTCCCAACTCGATCGCCGTGCGTGCCGTCGACGCAGCGGGCGCGGAGACCGTGCAGACCCTTGAATTCGAGGTTGCTCCACTGGCGCCGACGGTGGCCCTAAGCGGCGTCGCCGTTGACGCGGTGATCAGCGAGCCGCAAGATGTCAATGTGCAGGCCGGTGGACAGACCGAGATCGCGCGCGTCGAAGTGTCATTCGACGGCGGTCCAGCCGAGATCGTCGAGAACGAAGTCTTCACCATACCGGCCGAAGACCTGGGCGATGGCGCGCATGAGGCGCTGGTGTCGGTCACCAACGAAGGCGGCCAAACATCCACCATCAGCTTGCCCTTCACCGTACAGTTGCCGCCGACGCCGACTTTCACGCCGCTGCCGACTGACACGCAAACAGCAACGGCGACTGCGACCGCCTCGGATACTGCAGCACCGACAGCGACCTTGACGGATACCCCTGCTTTTACCAATACGCCTTCGGAAGAAGAGGTCACGGCGACGGAAGAGGCAATCGCGACGCTGACCGCGCCCGCGCAGCCTTCCGCGACGGAAACGGAAGTCCCGACGGATACGCCCATCCCGCCGGACACCAGTACGCCGTTGCCGACGGATACGTCGCTTCCGACGGATACCCAAACGCCTTTGCCAACGGACACGACCGTCCCGACGGAAACGTATACGCCTTTGCCAACGGACACGGCCGTCCCGACGGAAACGCATACGCCGCTGCCGACGAACACGGCCGTCCCGACGGAAACGCATACGCCGCTGCCGACGAACACGTCGGTTCCGACGGAAACGCATACGCCGCTGCCGACGAACACGTCGGTTCCGACTGACACCAATACGCCAGTTCCAACGGACACGCCTGTCCCGACTGACACCAATACACCAGTTCCAACGGACACGCCTGTCCCGACTGAGACCAACACGCCACTGCCGACGAACACGCCGATCCCAACGGACACGCCCACCGATACGCCGGTGCCAACGGACACGCCCACCGATACGCCGGTGCCAACGGACACGCCCACCGATACGCCGGTGCCGACTGACACGCCGACTGATACGCCGGTTCCGACTGACACACCAACCGATACGCCGGTTCCAACGGACACGCCCACCGATACACCGGTGCCGACTGACACGCCCACCGATACGCCGGTGCCAACTGACACACCAACCGATACGCCGGTCCCGACTGACACGCCCACCGATACGCTGGTTCCAACTGACACGCCCACCGATACACCGGTGCCGACTGACACGCCCACCGATACGCCGGTGCCAACTGACACGCCCACCGATACGCCGGTGCCAACTGACACACCAACCGATACGCCGGTGCCGACTGACACACCCACCGATACGCCGGTCCCAACAGACACGCCGACTGATACGCCGGTCCCCACTGACACGCCCACCGATACGCCGGTGCCAACGGACACACCAACCGATACGCCGGTGCCGACTGACACACCCACCGATACGCCGGTCCCAACAGACACGCCGACTGATACGCCGGTCCCCACTGACACACCCACCGATACGCCGGTTCCGACTGACACACCCACCGATACGCCGGTCCCCACTGACACGCCCACCGATACGCCGGTCCCCACTGACACGCCCACCGATACGCCGGTTCCGACTGACACACCCACCGATACGCCGGTCCCAACAGACACGCCGACTGATACGCCGGTCCCAACGGACACGCCGACTGATACGCCGGTGCCGACTGACACGCCGACTGATACGCCGGTGCCGACTGACACACCCACCGATACGCCGGTCCCAACAGACACGCCGACTGATACGCCGGTGCCGACTGACACACCCACCGATACGCCGGTCCCAACGGACACGCCCACCGATACGTCAGTCCCGACCGACACGCCGACTGATACGCCGGTCCCAACGGACACGCCCACCAGCACCGCGACGCCGACCGCGACCGATACCGATGTCCCGACCGACACGCCTACAGCCACGCCCACCAATACGCCGACGCCCGACGTCACTGAAACGGCGGAGGCGCGGTCAAGCCTGACGGCGGTCGCGCAGAGCGTCCTGGATGCCGAAGCCACATCGGAAGCCGAGACAGAAACGGCCACCGCCGAGGCGACAGCGACGGATACGCCGACTGACGAACCGACCGAAGTTGCAGCCACCGCTACCGATGCGCCGACAGCGACCTCCCTTAGCGAGCCGACCGCCCAGCCCAGCTTGACGCCGGTGACCATCACCGAGATTGACGCGCCGAGCGCCGATGAGCCGGAGACGCGCGATACCGCTTTGGCAATCGCGGCCGTGGTCGTTGGTTTGGGTCTGCTGCTCCTTCTGTTCTTGATCCGCCGCCGCCGATAAGCCGCAACTGCCGGGTATCGGGAGACGTATCACATATAGGTTGCCGTCGCGAATTTCAGACAAGAGGGTGAAGCGATGAGAGAGTTTCTAATCCGAGTGTTGATCAATGCGGTGGCTATCGCTGTCACCGCCCTGTTGATCCCCAATATTCACATCGCGAACAACGACATCAGCACGCTGCTGATCATTGGCTTGATCTTCGGTGTGGTGAATTCACTGCTGAAACCGCTGCTGATATTGTTGACCTGCCCGGCGGTGTTGTTGTCGCTCGGGCTCTTCATCTTCGTCATCAATGGCCTCATGCTCATGATCACCGACTCGCTCGCGGGCGACCGGCTGACGATCGACGGCGGCATCTTCACCGCCATCGTTGGCGGCATGGTCATGGCGGCGGTGTCTATCGTGCTGGAAACTGTGCTGAAGCTTGACGACTCCCCCAAGCGCGCCGAGGCTGAATTTGTCGTCTATAGCGATCGGCGCAAGGAATAGCGCCCTCTTTGCCTGACGGGGGACTGGACGATTCATATCCACTCATCCATGACGAATTCGGGAAGCCTCAGTGCCTGAGGGTCAAAAGACCGTGTGCTGGATCAGCAGCGCGCGCTACCGCCAGCCGCTGGGCGCCGCCGCATCGCGCAAATGGCAATTGTTGGGGGACCTGTCACAATACGATTTTCGTGTCATTGGCTTCGCCACATCGTTGCGCCCGCGCCGGTTCACCGAGCACGCGCAGTTTTACCTGCTGCCGCAGCCGCCGACTTCGCTGCTGCGCTATCTGGCAATCTTTAGCCTGGCGCCTCCGCTTTTGGGCTGCCTCTTGTTGCGTTATCGTGGCGCGATCATCGTAGCGCAGAGCCCCTTTGAAGGCGCTATCGGCGCTTTGGTGAAGTCTATTGCGCGCCTCGCCGGCTTGCGTCCGAAGCTGATCATCGAGAATCACAATAACTTCGAGCAAGATATATTCTTGCAGCGATCAATACCGCTGAAGGGGCTTTATCGCGCGTTAATGCTGGGGGCCGCGCGCTTTGCCTTTCGCCGCGCCGATGCCGTCCGCGTGATCTCTTCCTCGACGGCGGAGCGCGCCCGTCATTACGCGCCGGAATTGCCGCAGGCGCGCTTCATGACCTTCAGCGATACGGACGTGTTTCGACAAATGGAGCGGCGCATTCCGGTTGAAGCGGCCGAGGACATCGTCTATGCCGGCGTGCTGATCCCGCGCAAAGGCTTGCATCTGCTGCTGAATGCCTTCGCCGCGCTGGATCATCCGCGCGCGCAGCTGCATCTGGTGGGCGGCGCGGAGAATGCCACTTACGCCGAATCGCTGCGGCAGCAGGCGGCCGATCTCGGCATCGAGAGCCGCGTGCATTTCGCCGGCGCCGTCTCGCAGCGTGAACTGGCGTCCTATTTCGCCGCCGCCCGGGTCATGGTCTTGCCCTCATTGTCGGAAGGCTTGGGGCGCGTCGTGGTGGAGGCGATGCTGCTGGGCACGCCGGTCATCGGCAGCCGCGTCGGCGGCATCCCCGATATGATCATTGACGGCGAAAACGGCTACCTGGTCGAAGCGGGAAACGAAGCCGCGTTGACGGCAGCGTTGCGGCGGGTCTACGAGGATGACGTCGCGAAGATGGGTGATAAAGCGCGCGCTTTCGCCGAGGACTTTTTCTCGCCGCTTAAGTACGTCGAGGGCTATCGTCAGCTATTTGATCTGGCATTGGGCGAGGCGGCGGATCTCGAGATAAATGAGGCGGCGGAGCGCCGATGAACGCGCCCGACAAGAAGATCATCCGCTGCGTCTCCTGTGATGGTTTCGGCTGGTTTGAAGACGACTTCGGCGGCGGGACCGAAGACTGCGATTGGTGCGCCGGCGCTGGCTACGTATATCGCGACGGGGGCGGTCGCGATTCCCCGATCCCGCCAGCGGATTACGCCGCGGTGGCTGATGAACTGGAGCGGCTGGAGCTGGAAAGGCTGCGCGAGATGGGCTATCAGGGTGGCGCCCGCAAGCCCTGGCAGCAAGCCATCCGCAAAGACACAAGGCTAGGGCGCAACCCCTATCAAGATGAGGGCGAATCCTGAGCGCCGCCTCCTTTAGCCGCGGCTCAAGCTTCGGACTCTTCGTTTTCCGGCGTTCTCAACTCATTCAACAGCCGAGCGATCGCCACCAGCAGGTCATCCAGGCGGCTTTCGGTTCGCTGGCTGACCTCGCCCAGGCGCTGGATGAGCTTGGCGGTTTCACCGGGCGGGAAGCTGCGATACGACCACCAATAGACCAGCACGACAACCGCCAGCACCAGCATTTGAAACACTTGCTCGAATTCCATGATCTGTCCTATGCTCCCTGGGTTTTCAGTTGCAGGCTTGGCTAGGCGCCGTCGACTTGAATATCCAGCGCCCCGCTGGCAAAATTGTCGCGAAGTCGGTAAAAGAAGACGGTGTAGCGAGCGGCGGTCGGCTGCGAAATCGTCAGCGAACAAAGGCCATGCGCCACTTCAAGCGCCCCGCGCAAGATCTCTTCATCGGCGCGCAGCACCAGATAACCGATCTGCTCATCGGCGGCGATTTGATCATCGCGACAGCTGATGACCGGATCGGACCCGCCCGCGGTCAGCCTGGTCGCCGACGCTGTCAATGCCAGTGCGCCGAAGTTGTTGAGCACGTCGCTGGCGCGCTGCTGCTCCGGCATGTTATTCGCGCGCAGATGAATCCGTGAATCGGAGCCGGTTGAGACGCCGCAGGTCGCGTTGCCCAGCGCCGCTCGCGCCACCGCATCCAGCAGGCGCGCATCGAGAATCCTGTGATTGACGATATCCATTCGCTATATCTCCTTCGCCCAGAACTGCGGATGCAAGTCGACGATATCCATGTGCGCCGTACTATTCCTTGACGCTTTCCAACGCAGCGTGAAGCTGTGGCTGCCGGCGCTCAGCCCGGTGATCAACATGACAAAGGAAACGGGTTTGTTGCGCCCGCTGTCTCCATCGGAAGCGATCCTGACGCCGATGAGGCCGTCATCAGCGATGTAATCCACGCCGTCCACCGCCACATTGATGTTGGTCGTTCCAGCGCGGGCGCTATTCCGCACCGTTCCGGTAAAACCCAATAGCACATCGCCGCCGTGAGTCGTCAATGTCAGCGACAGTTTGGTCGCGTCGACATCGACGAAGTCGTTTGCCGTCGTGGTCAAGAGCGTCGCGCCGCTGACGACGCGGCTGGCCCCCGCGTCCAGGCGATCCTTCAAGTGATTCTGATTGTCCCGCACGTAGGTATTCAGGTCGATTGAGGTCAGCGGCTCGCTCGACCAGGTCTTGGGCGTCGTCCAAGCCATGGCATATCCTCTCGCTAAGATAAATATGCCCTGAAGTGTAGAACGTATATTCTAGCCATGGGCGACCAAATTGTCGCGCGCGCCTTATCTGGTCGACCGATGGCGCAATCCGTACAGCTCGACTCTTCGCCGCGACGGTGGTCTGGCGGCGCGGAATATTCGCCTGATATAGTCAGTCGCAAGTCACAACTGGTCTAACACAACACAGTGGAACCTCGACAACAAGAATCTGTAGGGGCGAGCCAGTGGGTCGCGTAGACACTGACCGCCGGTCGCCCGATGACATCTTAGGGAATTTGGCGCGGGCGACTTGATAAGTCGCCCCTACAGTTTTCGACTTGAAGGCGACTGGGAATCGCGCGGGTTTCACAAAAAGGTGACTTATGGACGACCCGGGGGGTAACTTAGATGATGCGCTAGTCCGCGATTGAAGCCAAATACGCGTCCAGGCGATCGAGCGTTTGGCTCAAGCCCGCTTCCACACCCATTTCGATGACTTGGTCGCGCGCTTCCCGCGTGTGATAGCGAGAGATATTTGTCAAGACGGTTTCGCCGTCGATCTCCTCGAACTGGAATTCGGAATGGGATTCAGGCAAGTCTTCGATTCGGTTGCCCGCTTCATCGGTGAAAGAATCCCTGGCGGTAAATCGACCGGGCGCGTCAATCTCACCATAGATCATTTTGCCGCAGTAGCGCTGGCCCGCCGGATCTTGCATGCAGTAGAACCAGGAACCGCCCGGACGAAAATCCACTTCGCAGACCGGCGTGGTAAAACCCTCAGGACCCCACCAGTTTCGCAAGTGCTCGGCCCGCGTCCACATTGCCCAGAGGGTGTCGCGGTCGGCGGCAAAGCGACGCAGCGCCTTTAATTCGTTCGCCGAGGGCTTGCTGAATTCAGTCTTGAATGTCATCGCGTGTCGCTCCCATGGTTGAATGGCCGCCCACCACAATGGCGAGCTTAGCCCGCGCCGGCCCGAATCTGCCCATTCTGGACATTATAGACGGTCGCCCGCTCCAGAAAAGCCGGGCTGAAGATTTCGAGTTCGGTGGTCGTCACCAGCGTCTGCGCCGCGCCGTCCAGCCGCTCCAGCAAATAGGCTCGCCGGCGGCTGTCCAATTCGGCGACGACTTCGTCAAGCAGAAAGAGCGGATATTGCCCAGATTGATCGCGCATCCATTCCAGCTCGGCGAATTTCAGCGCCATCACGGCGGTGCGCGCCTGCCCGCGGCTGCCATACAAGCCGCAATCGCGCTCGTTGATGAACAGGCGGAGCTCGTCGCGATGCGGCCCGGCGACGGTGAGGCCCCGCGCAATCGATTCGCGCCGCTGCTGCTGCAAGCGTTCCAGAAACTGCGGCTTGATATCTGCCGGCGTCAGTTGGTTATGGAGATCGAGCCCGTTGACATCAAAGGCGAGCTGCCGCCTTTCGCCCTCGGCAGCAGGCAGGATGCTGGGCAGATACTTCAAACTCAGGGATTCGCGCCCGCCGCTCAAGAGGTGATGCGTCGCGCGGGCCTTCGTTTCCAGCTCGCGCAGGAAGCGCTGCCGTCCGGCGATGATGACAGCGCCCTTTGCCGCCAGCTGCTCATCCCAGAATTCCAGCTCGACCGCGTCAGCGCGCTTTTCGGCGATGCGTTTCAGCAGGGCGTTGCGTTGGGGCAGGATCTTGTCGTATTCCTGCTGCGCTAGAAAGTACTCGGCGTCGACCTGTCGCAGCGTCCCATCCATGAAGCGGCGGCGGTCGCTGGGCGCGCCCTCCACCAGGGACAGATCGCGGGGCAGAAAAAGCACGACATTCAGCAGGCTGGCGACATCCATCACCCGCTTGTCGACATTGTTGAGCTTGATCGCCTTCTTGAAGCGCGCCGCGCCGGCGGTCATATCCAGCATGAGCGTGATATCCAGCTTGTTGTAGGCGCCATCCGTCCCGCTGATTTCCGCGGACAGCCGCGCAAATGGAATCGGATCGTTTTCGGTGCGCCAATGAATCAGTTGACGGTCGCTGGTTGTATAGGGCGAAGTCGATGTCGCCAGGTAGTAGATCGCCTCCAGGGCGCTGGTTTTGCCCTGGGCGTTTTCGCCAACGAGCACAATCGGGCGGTCCCCCGGCGGGCTGAATTCCAGGCGCGCGAAATTGCGGAAGTTCGTCAATGAGAGGTGTTCGATTTTCATGGCCAGTCAGACGCTTCAACGCGACACGCCAGCCATTGTAATGCCGTCCACGCCAGCGCGACAGGTCATGCGCGCTCAATGGCGGCAGCCGCTTAAGCGCCCACCCATTGCGGCAAGAAGGCGTCTTCGGTGATCCTGCGGCTTTCGTCGCTGGCGAGATCGTATACCCAGATTTCGGGAAGCGCCGGTCCGGCGTCGCTCGCTTCATCGCGCAAGAGCGGGAAGCGCTGCATCACCAGTTGATCACCCGCTTCATTCCAGCGGAAATACGATGTCGTGAGGCGCGGCTCATGGACGATCGGCCGCAACTCATCGTCGTTTGCCGATACCTGCTTCAGATAGAGCTGATGGCCCGGCGTCCAGCGTTCATCGGTGTAACGCCGCGCAATGGCGACTGTCTCGCCGTCCGGGCTCCATTGAGCGGCGACGTCGTCCGTCGGTCCCTGCGGGTCGGTGAAGGCGGCGAAGGTCTTGGCGCCTAAATCAGCAATGCGCAGATGGGTGAAGAATTGATCGCCGCGGCGGCTGAGCTCGGGGAAAATCAGCTGCAAGCCATTGGGCGCGAGCGTGCCCATCGTGCCATGAGATGAGGGGATAAAGCGCAACTGAACATCGTCAGCGCCCCGCGGGACAAAGTCATAAATCAGGATGCCCGGCTGCGTCACATCGGCGCTGTAGAAAGCCACCGTCATGCTATCAGCCGCCCAGATTGGGCTATGCCCGACCACTTGCTTGTCGCCGATTAACGCGGCGCTCTCATACGCGGCGCTGTTCATATTGACCAGCCAGAGGCGCGGCAGCCCATAGCGCCCGCCAAGCGACTCCGCCCGTTGATAGACCAGCCATTTGCCATTGGGGCTGAAGACCGGCGTTGTGCAATTCGCTTTGAGCGCAACGCAATCGACCAGGACAGTCAGGCGTCCGCTGGCGAGATTGAGCAGCCGCAGGGTAACGGCGCCGAGTCCGCTCCGCTCGGCAAATGCCAGCCAGCGGCCATCGGCGCTGAAGTCGAAGTCGAAGACGCCATGCTCGCTGAAGGTCAATTGCTGCTGCGCGGCGGGGTCGTCTATGTCCGCCATCCACACATTCTGCGTCCCGCCTGTGGCAGGGTGGAGAAAGGCGACGCGGGTGGGCAGGCGCGCTGGATCCATTACCCAGGCGGCAGCGGCCACGCCCAGCAGACAGACGCAGACGATAATCAAAGCAGCGAGGTCGAGCTTGTCCGGTTTCATTGCCTCGTGATTCGCTCAAGGATACAGATAGGGTTGACGCGGCTCATCGACGACTTCGATCGCATCGGCGAAAACGACCGGCAAGAAGTCGCCGCCAAATGCCGACGCTTTTAATTGCCCTTGCACGCGCAGCCACTCGCCGGCGGCATATTCCTCCGTATCAGCCGCGATAATCGGCATGCCGATCGGGAAGGCATCGGCGACGCAGCAGCTCATCGTGAAGCGCGCCAGCATGAATCCGTCTTGCGGATGAATGGGCTCGCGATAGACAAAGCCAAGCACATCCACGGCTGTGCCATTGAATTGAGCGGGCGTGGAAGCGCGGTCGAATTCGCGCAGCCAATCCAGGATATTGCGGTCGAGCGGGTTGCGGCTCACGTTGGAGACCCCAACCGGATTCAAGCTCACGCCGCCGTTCACCGCCTCGATGCCCAGCGAGCGCGAGGGTATTAAACTGGCCAAGAGCAGCGGAAAGGCGACCACCAGGATGATATCCCAGCTAATATGGAGATGATGATGGTCATGGTGATGGTCATGATGATGGTCATGTCCCGCTGGATGCAGGCTTCGGTTGAGCGTGGTCAGCCCGAGGACGAAGAATAATAGCGCGCCGACGACAACCAGCCAGGCGAAACGCTGATTGATGTAGTTGTCGAGATTGCCGGTAAGCATGAGCAGGGTCAGGTAGATGCCCATGCCGAAGAGAATGAGCGACTTCGCCCAGGCGATTCTGTCAATTTGATCTTCCCGCTTGTGCTGCGCCGCTGTCGTCATCTCATTCACGCGCTTCCATTTGCAAAGTCAATTTTCGATCATGCATAACGCAAGATCACATTGATAAGCGTCCCCGCCAGCAGGTTCATCACGAAGGGCAGCAGGACCAAATAGAGAACGATGCGCCGGCGGAACACGCCCGTGAACATCAGCGTGCTCTTGATATCGACCATCGGCCCGAAGCTGAGAAAGCTGACGATGGCGCCAGTGGTGAAGGTGTTGACGAAAGCCAGCGCCAGGAAGCTGTCCACGGTCGAGCAGACGCTGAGCACGTAGGCGAGAATCTGCATGAAGACGACCGAGAGAATGGGACCCGTGCCCAGCGCCAGCAAGCTCTCCTGGGGCACGAGCGTCTGCATCAGCGCCGCCAGAATCGAGCCAAAGATGAGGAAACGCCCCATCTCGAAGAATTCGTCGCCGGCGATCCCCAGCGCCCCCAGCAGCTTGGCGTGCGTTGACGGCTCCTCGTGATGGAAATGCGCGCCCTCGTCATGACCGCCGCCCAATGCAATCGGTTTGAGCGTCGCGGATCTTTTAGCGAAGCTACCGACAACGACGGCAACGATCACAGCGACCAGGATAGTGACGATGATGCGCCCGATGAAGACGGGACCGAAACCGAAGGCGATATAGGTACTGGCGAAGACGATGGGATTCATGAAAGGCGCCGCCAGCAGGAAAGCCACGCCGAGCGAAACCGGTGTGCCCTTGCTGAAGAGCCGGCGCGCGACCGGCACGACGCCGCATTCGCAGACGGGGAAGACGAGACCAAGAAAAGCGCCGCCGACGGCCGCGCCCAGCCGGTTCCGCGGCAGAAAACGCATGATGTCGTCCGATTTTATGAAAGTCTCGATCAAGCCGGAGGTGATCGACCCCAGCAGCAGAAAGGGAACCGCCTCAACGAAGATGCCCAGAAAACGGGTGGCGAAGACGCTCAGGACCAGCGCGTATTCGAGACCGGTGCTTTGCGCTTGCAACGCAATCGCAGCCAGCAAAAGCCCAGCCAGAAGCGCCAAGCCGATGAGCTTGACGCGGTCCTCTGAGTGGATGGTGCGAAGGCTATTCAGGATCATTGCCGGCCTTGTTCACGATCGCGCCGATAGCCAAACAGACGATAAGGCCGAGGACAAACAGGGGACCGGGATGCATGCTTTTCACCGCGACCCATTCGCCCCGTTGTCAGACGCGCTGGGAAGGAGAACGCGATAAACCTTGTCGAATCGTTCGAAACCCGCTTTTGGCTTTCTGACGGCCAGCGGCACTGCCTGGACCTGATCTTTGACCAATTCGTAAGTCTCGGCGCTGATGATGATCTCGCCGGGTTCGGCGTTTTCTTGCAAGAACTTGCCGACATCGGGCGCCTCGCCCAGCGCGGCGAATTCGATGCGATTGGCGCCGCCCACCATTCCCAGCACCGAATGCCCGGTGTGGATGCCGATGCAGAAGTGCAGCGCATGATTCTTGTCCACCACTTCGTGCAGCGCCTCCACCTCTTCCAGGATCGCTTGCGCCGCCTGCACCGCGCGGCTGGCATGGTCGTCCTGCTGATTCAATTGCGAATTCCAGAGCGCTTTAATCGCATCGCCGAGATATTGATCGACGATGCCATCGTGCTCGGTGATGGCATCGCTGGCGGCGCCCAAATAACGGTTGATGATGCGCATGAGATCTTCCGGCTGCAAGTATTCGCTGAAAGCGGTGAAGCCATCCATGTCAGCAAACATCGCCGAGATCGTGCGTTCCGCCGGGCTGGTGTCCAACTCGCTGATCGAGCCGATATTGTCCAGCAGCGCCTCCGGTACAAAGGTGCCCAGCAGCCGGCGCTGTTCTTCCTGTTCCTTTCGCTCGGTAAGGTCATCGATTACCAGGGCGACGCCGTGATTGACCTGGTCGTCGCCGCGCAGAGGGCTGGCGACCACCTGCCAATAGCGCTGTCTTCCTTGATGTTCAAAGCGTTCCGCCCAGATATGCTGCATCCGTTCCCGGCGCACGCGTTCGACCGAGTCGTAAAAGCCTTCGGTGACATGGGGCAGAACGGCATCCAAGCGCATTCCACAGGCCTTGGCATTGGTCGTGCCGGTGATGTCTTCGGCCGCCTCATTGCAGACGAGCACGCAGTTTTCGCCATTGACGGTGATGACGCCGGAACCGATCGAGGCGAAGATATTTGACAGGCGCACCTGCATTTCTTCGATCAGCGCCATTTGCGCGCGAATGTCTTCAAAGAGGCGCGCGTTTTCGATGGCGACCGCCGCCTGCTGCCCGAAGCTGGTCAGCAAACCCAGTTCGTTTTCTTTGAACAAGCCCGCCATGATGCGGTTGTCACAATACGCGACGCCGATGACTTCATCGAGCGCGATCAAGGGCACCGCCAAAATGCTCAAGAGGCTGAAGCCGGCGATGCTCTCGCTGTGGCTGAACTGCTCGTCGGCGCCGGCGTCAACGGTGAGCAGCGGCTCGCCGCTTTCCGCCACTTTATTGATGACGGACCAACTGACGATCCGGCCGCCGGCCGCGGTTTCCTCAGCGCTCAAACCACGCGCGACCGTGAATTCCAGCTCGCCGGTCTCGCGGTTCCGCAGCACGATATAGCCGCGTTCCGCCTGCGTCAGTTGAATGACGGTCTCCATCACTTCGTTCAGCACTTCGTCGGTTTCCTGCGCCGAATTGACCAGGGCGGTGGTATCAGCCAGGCGCCGCAGCTGCTGCAGTTGCATGTGCGTATCGACTACGGCAAAGGAGAGCTTTTCGACGCTGGAGCGGACCGTCCACAGGCGATCGATGGCGTTTGGGGGCAGGTTAATGCCGCGGCGGCGCAGCAATGCCTGCTGCTGTTCCAGCAAGTTCTTCACCTCGTCGGCGCGCGTCTTCAGCCCCTTTAGCTGGGTTTGAATTGCGCCGAAGCCGCTTGCGCTCGCCGCCTCGCTCATGCGCGTCTGTATACCTCGTAGGCGCTCATGCCAAAGGAGAGCCCTTTGCCGTATATGGGATCGCGCGGGCGAAAGTCATACGGTTGACCGCCATCGTTGTTCGCCCGGATATGATCCAGCGTCTGCTGCACAATCGTGATTGTTCCGCGCGCGGCATTCTCCTGGATGCGTTTGGCTGTATTAATGCTGTTGCCCAGCGCGGTGAATTCGCGCCGCTGGAAGCTGCCCACATTGCCCAAGGTCGCGTCGCCGGTGAACATACCTATGATATAAAAATGCGGATCCGGCTGGATGCCCATTTCACGATAGAGTTCGACGAAGCGTTCGCGCATCAGCAAGCCGCATTCCAGCGCCATTTGGGCGTGATTGTGCTCGGGATTGAGCTGCGTATTGAAAAGCGCCATCACTTCGTTGCCCATGTATTTGTCGATGATCCCGCCGCATTCATGAATGCAGGCTGTCGCGATCGCCTGATACTGGTTCAGAATTCTAAATTTCTCACTAGCCGCGACATCTGGCAGCGTGGACCAGGGCCGCACGTCAGCGAAGACGCAAGTGACCTCGCGCCGCAAGCCGCCCATCTCGATATTGGCGATTTCGTTGATCTGGTCGACCATACCCTCCGGCAGGATCCGCTTCATGGCGTTTATCGTGGTTTCATGCTCGTATAAATGCGTGACGTCATCCATCACCATGGTGACGCCCTGCGTCATGTCATTGCTGTCCTTCAACGGCGAGAGCGAAAGCGCCAGCGCGACCTGGCCGCGCCCGGGCAGCTCCACGCTCAGTTCCAGCGAATGATCCATGTCATGCTCTTTGACGTGGTCCAAATGGTCTTCGACTTCCAAGGCAGCCGTCTTCATCACCTGCGCGACATCGAAGCCTACCGCGGCATTCGGCGGCAGATCGAGAATCTCGCCCGCGGCGCGATTAAAGGTGTGGACGAGGTCATTCGAGTCGATGGCGATGATGCCGCTGCCGACGGAGGAAAAGATGTTGTCCATCAATTCCTTGACCTGGGTGATCTCAGCCAGGATTTGCTCGGCGCGCATATACATGCGGGCATTGGCGACGGCGACGGCGGCGGTATTGGCGAATGCCATCATCAGGTTCAGTTCGCGCTCGGTGAAGATGCCAGCGACCAGTCGATTATCGACATAGACGACGCCGATGACGCGTTCCTTGTAGCGCAGCGGCACGCAAAGCACCGACCGAAGCGTGAAATTGATGATGCTCTGGTTCTCCGACAGCCGCTCGTCTTGGAAGGCGTTATCCGCCAGAAGCGGTTCGCCGGTCGACATCACCTCGTTGACGACGGACATGCTGATTTGCGGCCGGTCACTGACCTCGATGCGGGGTCCCATGAGGCCGCCTTCGCTGCTGACGCGGAATTCCAGTTCGCCGATGTCGTCATTGGCAAGCACGATGTAACCGCGTTCGGCGTTGGTCAGCACGATGACTAGCTCCATCGTTTCACCAAGGACAGTTTCAATATCCAGCGAATTGGTGATCCGCGTGGACATGTCTGACAGCGCCCGCAGCTGCCGCAACTCCGTCTGCTCTTCGAGCACGTTGTTTTCCAGGCGCTTGAAGTCTCGCTGGAGCAATTCGAGGTTGTTGATAATAGCAGCCGGCATGGCGAGGCGGTGGCCGCGCAGCAATTCCCGCTGTGCTTCCAGCGTCTTGCTCACCTCATCCAACTGGTCTTCCAGCTGTCTCAGTTCGGCAATCAGGTTGGTCGCAGTGTCTTGCGCTTCTGACATGCGATAAATTGACCTCGCGTCAATTTTGCCACTCTAGCGACAGTCACTCTCCCCTCCCGCGATTCGCTTCATTCAATTAGGGAACGGAGTCGCTGTCTTGTACCACTACATCGAGTATACAGGAAAACCGCAGCGAAAACACGACGGCGATTGCCGCCGAGTTGATCATCACTGTTAATGATCTGTCTTGGCAAGATGCGCATTTGACCCGCTGATCCCGCGAAAAATGCAGCCGCGCGTTCCGGCTGGCGACACGATCACGCGCCTGCAGTCATGGCGATACGGGCGGCGCGCCGGCCAATCTCGACGGCGTAATTGGTGCCGCGATCCCAAGGATAAACTTGCGACATGCTGGCCCAATACAGCCCCGGGAGCGGCGTCTTGATTTCGGGAATATGGCGGCTGTGATTGAGCGCCGGCACTGGCTGGGCGTAGGGCGCGCGCCAGACCCAAGACTTGCGAATCCAATCGCGCTGGAAGGCCGGATTCACCTTCTTAAGCGCCGGGATGAAGCGCTCGACCAATGCGGCCTCGCTCAGCTGAAAATACTCGTGGGTCGGCGGTACGTAATCGCCGCAGTAGATGATATGGTCGCCGCCATAATGCTCGCGCGAGAGGTAGTTGGTATGCTCGACCAGCGCCAGGAAGGGAAAAGCCGACTTCGACTTGTCCGCCGTTGTCGCCGGCAGATTCAGCCAATAGGTGTCGTCGGGCATCAGCGGCTGCTTCAAGGCGAAGACGACGCAGAGCCCGCCAATGCTTTTCAGCGCCGCCACCCGCCGGCCGTAATTCGTATCGGCCAAGCCGTCCGCCATTTGCAGCAGCAGGCGCGGCGATGTTGTACTAAGGACGCGGTCGAATGCGGCATCTTCGCCGTCGACGGATAGCGCGAGCCCCGCGTTCGCTTGTCGAATGCCGTCGACGCGCGTGTTCAAGCGAATGTTTACGCCCTTGTCCCGCAGTTGAGCCGCCAGTTCATCGAGGAAGGCTTGAAAGCCGCCGACGTAAGCGCCGAGCTTGAGACTGCGCTTGACGATCCGCGCCCACATGAAGGACATCGGCACCTGATCGTATTGTTCGGCGAACTTGCCGATCAAAAGCGGCATGAAGAATTTCTCGTAGGCTTCGCGCCCCATCCAGCGGCGCATCCATTCATCGGCAGTGACGCGCTCAAGGGAACGCCAGGAGGGCGTCAGTTTGAGAAACAGTCCGGCCAGCCCCATACGCACAATCGATGGGAGCGAGAGCGGTAGAAAGAGCGCCGAGGGCGAGATCTCGCTGCGCACGGGCGCGCCATCGATCCAGTAGCTGGTCTTCGGGCGGGGGAAGATGATGCGGTCGCGCGCGCCCATCTCGTCGGCGAGGGCGAAGATATCGTGGTCGCTGGCGAACCAGTGATGATAGAACTTCTCCAGCGACCAGTCCCAGGCGTCGTCTTTGAAGCCGGCGGCCAGCCCGCCGACCTGCGCCGCCGCTTCATAGATGGTGACCTGGCGCCCGGCATTGGCGAAGTCCCAAGCCGCTGCCAGGCCGGTCGCGCCCGCGCCGATGATGGCGACTCGGAGTTGTGTCATACTGGCATTTAACCATAGAGGTCAACGAGCGCACAGAGAAAGACTGAGAATCAGGAAGGCGAGAATCGCGCGAGTTCGAAATACCATAGCCAGCTGTAGGAGCGGAACTTGCCTCGCCCGCCACCAAGGCCGTCCACCTGGTTTTCGGGCGACTCAAGAGTAGCCCCTACAAGACTCGACATGAACGCATATTGGCAGAGGAGCGCCGCAACTAGCCGTATACATCCTCGCTCAAGCGCCAGTTGGCGCGCGCCTCGAAATCAAGCGGGCTGCGATGACCGGCCAGGTAGCGGAAATGAGCGGCCGCTCCGATCATTGCGGCGTTGTCCGTGCACAGAGCTAGCGGCGGAAAACAGACTGGCAGCCTGAGCTTCGCCCTTAGCTTCTCTCGCAGCATTTGATTGGCGCTGACGCCGCCGGCGAGGTAAACCGCCTTCACCTTGAAGTCTCGCGCTGCACGACACGCGGTGGTTGCCAAGGCGTCGGTCGCCGCATCCTGGAAGGCAGCGGCCACATCGTTGATATTCACATTCTCGCGCAAGGGCGCCCGCTTCTCGGCACGGCGTTCGCGTCTGCCCCGTCGCCGAGCGCTCGGCTGGACGGTCGCTGAGCGCATCACCGCCGTCTTCAAGCCGCTGAAGCTCAAATCATAATCGCCGTCGGTTTTGGCGCGCGGGAATTCATAGGCCGCAGTCAAGCCCGTTCGCGCCGCGCGTTCAATGGCCGGTCCGCCGGGAAAGGGCAAGCCGAGCAAGCGACCGACCTTGTCGAAGGCCTCGCCAGCCGCATCGTCAATCGTGCCGCCGATGCGTTGGTAAACTCCGTGACCGCGCATGATCAGGAGTTCGCTGTGCCCACCGGAGACGATCAAAGCCAGGATGGGAAACTCCGTTTCGCGGAAGTCCGGCGCCAGCCAAAGCGAATAGACATGCCCTTCCAGATGGTTGATGCCGAGCAGCGGCAGCCCGGTCGCCAGCGCCAGCCCCTTGGCGAAATTGATGCCGACCAGCAGCGAGCCCACCAGCCCCGGACCCTGGGTGACGGCGATGGCGTCGAGGTCAGCATAAGTCATCTCGGCTTCCGTCATCGCCTGCCCCGCCACCGCGCTGATGGATTCGGCATGGGCGCGCGAGGCGACCTCGGGGAAGACGCCACCATATTGGGCATGCAGGTCAATCTGCGAGGCGACGACGTTGGAGTTGATGGTCGTCCCATTGGTGACGACGGCGGCGGCGGTCTCGTCGCAAGAAGTTTCGATAGCGAGGATAGCGGTCATGCGGGCATTGTAGCACTGGAATTGGCGGTCGCGGATGTATAATGGTGGGCAGGATGAGCGCTTTGGGCGAGGAGGCGCGCGATGTACAAGTCGTTTCGGGTCAAGAATTTCCGCTGCTTCAAGGACTTGCAGATCAATGATCTGGGTCGGGTGAATCTGATTGCGGGGAAGAATAATACCGGGAAGACGGCGCTGATGGAGGCTATGTATTTGCTTGGTCGGCCTCTTTTCCCGCCTTTGTTATTTGAATTGCAGGAAATGCGAGGTGTGGAAGTACCCAATAATCATCATGTCCCAGTTTGGAGACTGTTTTTTCATAACGTAACGTCGGGACATGACATTCAACTCTCTGCCGTGCAGATGAATTCCAGTATCCCCATTTCGCTAACCATAAAAGAATATGCTAACTCGCAAGAAAACGCAGAGACTTTCGTCAAATACTTTCAGTACTTGACAGAGCATGGTGTACCGGCGGCACAAGCAAACGGTTATATTACTCGCGCAATTGCAATGCTTGAATTCTGCCACCAAGATGAGCTTGGCACAGCAAGAGATACGCAGTACCTTCCAAATTCGCCCGTGCCAATAAACACGGTTGTAGAAGAAAAATCAATCTTTCTTCCAGTAGGCTGGAGACCTGATAAGCAATTGGTTGCATCTCAGTTCAGCTTGGCGGATCTAGGTGGAAAGCTCGATCACTTAGAGCGAGCTTGTCGGCTATTTGAGCCTAAACTAACCGACATGAGACTACTGTCTCCGCTTGGGGAACCGACCATTTGGGCTCGGCTCAATGGAATCCAACTACCACTAAATCTCATGGGAGACGGATTGAATCATGTTTGTGGCTTCATTTTGGCAATGCTCTTGCGTCCTCGATTTCTTCTTATCGATGAAATCGAAAACGGTATCCATTTCTCCTTGCAGAGCGAATTCTGGAAAGCAATTGGTCAGATCGTACGCGAACTGGACATACAGCTATTCGCCACGACGCACAGCGCGGAAATGATTGCAGCGGCAAACGAGGCTTTTAGGGACGATGACGTTGATGACTTTCGCTTCCACCGCCTGTATCGCGACTCGACAACGGGCAATATAGAGGCGCGAACCTACAACGAATACAGCATTGACGCAGCAATCAGCAGAGATCGCGAGGTTCGTGGATGAGCAACGCGTCGCCGAACAGTAATTTGCGCATACTCGTCGTTGAAGGCAAAGGCGACGAATACTTTTTCACCAAACTTCTTGAGCACCTCGGAAAACAAGATAGATTCGAATTCGTTGATTGCGAGGGCAAGGACAATCTGGACGAGGAATTGACCAACATTTTGAACCGCGACGATTTCGCGCACATCACTGATATCGGGATTGTATTGGACAACGACTATCCTGAGAATCGAACGGGCAAAAACGCATTCTCGACTGTACTTGAGGCGATTGACGTCGCCAACAGGAATTTCATCGAGAACAACCCACAGATCTCGCGGCAACTCACCAAACCGCGCGCGCCTCGCGCAAAGACTGCCGGGCAACCTGGCATCTCGGTGTTACTGTTTCCATCTGATAATGATGATGGCGCGGTAGAAGATCTCGTGTTTTCCGCCCTACCGACAGACAACATTTTGGACTGCGTGAATGCGTACTTCGCTTGTCTGCGCAAAGTAGGCTTCAAAGCCAACGAAGCTCGACTGCCAAAGAGCAAGCTCAGTGTATATATCTCAGGGAAAGTTACCGACGAAGACTTCGCACGACACGATGACGCTAAACGACTGTTCTTGACACAGGCTTTAGATATGAAATGGTGGCGCGAAGAAAAGATGTGGGACAAGCCTGAATTCAAGAATGCACGCGACTTCCTGGCACAACTCCTCGCCAACTAGACCCGCCCCGCCAACTGTGCTAACCTAAAATCAACCAATATCGTTCCTCACGGAGCGCGCATGAGCAGGCTCATCCACCACCTCGGCTGGACGCTGACCGCATTCGCGGGCGTCGTCGTATTTGTCGCCTTCACCATCTGGGGCGGCATCCCGGCGGAGGTCAAGGTCGAATTATTCTGGCTGCAAGCGAGCCTGTTTCTGCTGGTCATCTGCGCCTTTGTTCTGGCTTTCTGGCATCTGCTTGTCCGTCCTCTGGCGCCAAACCTGCGCCAACCGAAATTGACGGCAATGTCGTACCGGGAACGGGAGATGCTGGCGCTGATTCTCGCGAGCGGCGGCATCGCCATCTTCATCGGCGGCGTCTGGGATGAAATCTGGCACCGCAGTTACGGCATTCCCTTTGGCGAGGACCTGTTCTGGCGTCCCCATCTGCTGATGTATTTCGGCTTCGCCACGGCGATCGGCTCTGGCTTCTGGGCGCTGCTATATCTCAACCGCCATCTGCGCGGCAACTTTCAGCAGCGTTTTCGCTCCAATACTGCCGCCGGATTACTGATCTTGAATGCCGCCTTTCTGCTCTATGCCTTGCCGGCCGATCCCCTCTGGCATTGGATTTTCGGCGAAGATATCACCGCCTGGAGCATACCGCATCTAATCCTGCTGACGAGTTTCGTCATGACACAATTGCTCGCGCTGCATCTTCACGCATCAACCTGGCGGCGGCATGAGTGGCATGTCATATTCCAGCTGCGGTTCAGCGACAGTTTATCGCTGGTGATCTTGGCCGCCATCCAATTGCTTTGGCTGCAGCTCATGCTCATCGATTGGGACGCGACGCTCCAGGGCATCCGGCTGGATTGGATCGGGCAGTATCGCCCGGAGTGGCTGCTGGCGGCGAATCTGCTGGCCTGCGTTACATTTACCGGCGTGCTCGCCACAAGGGCGCTTCGTTGCGCCGGCGCGGCGACAGCGGCCGGGCTGCTTGCGCTGATTATTCGCGTCGGTTTGATCGAACTCTTCGACGCGGACATGCTGCAACAAGTCGCCTGGCTGGCAGCGCTGTTGCCCCTGCTCGCCATCGACATTTGGGCATACTATTGCAGCGCCATCCGCAAGCGCGAACCGGACTGGCGCGGGACGGCCGCCGCCGTGATTGCCGCTATGGCGATGAACGCCTTCGTCATCCGCCGCCTCTACAACCTGGGCGATGCGGACAACCTGGCTTACGCCGCCGCGATCATCGTCACGGGCATTGGCATGAGCTGGCTCGCCAATCGAGTGGCGGACGCAATGCTGCGCCAGCGCGAGGCGATCGTCGCCGCCACCAGCGAGCGCACGAGCATCAAACCAGCGGTGTCCTTCGGCATACTGGCCGCCTTTCTCGCCTTCATCTTCTTCTTCATCGCGACCGCAAGTCCACCCGTTTGATGCCGCCCGTTCGCGGTATACTCTAGCGTGTGAATGCTAAGGAACCATTGCCGGCGCCAGCGCGCTTGATCGCCGCCGTCTTGGCGCTTCTTATGCTGACCACCGCCGGCTGCAGCGCGGTTGAACTGTACCGGACCCAGTCCAGCGCCACTGTCAAAGCTGCGGCCGGCATGGCCGAGGCGACGGAGGATCCGACGGTCTCGGCTTTGGCAGGCGCGTTGGCTGACGCCCAAGCGACTCGGCAATCACTTTCAACCGACGCGACTGAGTCAGCCAGTACCGTAATTGCTCTCCAGACGACACCGACCCCAAGCCCACCGCCAGGCCTGCGTCCGCCTGTATCAGCTGACGTATTGGTCTACGGGCGCATCCCTATTGACAGCGACCGGCTCAACGGCATCTCTGCGTTGGCCTTTGACAGCGCCGGCCAAATGCTAGTCAGCACACGCGCCGGCGAGATTTATCGTCTGCACGAGTCGGCAGAACCAGGGGTGCTGGCACAAGCCGAGTTGATCTATGCGGATGATTTTGATCTGATCGGCCAGGTCACCGGATTGCTGGCGCGTGGCGTGACGCTGCTGTTGGTCAACGATGGTTCGCTCACGCAATTGGGCGACTTCAATGGCGATGGCGGCTATGAAAGCGTCGCGCATTTGACCGGGGCTTTGCCGGCGGGCCAATCGCCCTTTCAAGCCAACAACAGCATTGTCCAAGCGCCGGATGGTCGCATCTTCAGCGCCAATATCAACTCCGGCGAAATCCTTCAAATTCTCCTGCGGCCGCTGGGCGATTAACCGCCGACACGCTTGCTAACAGCCCACGCCGCTTGCCACCGCGTCCCTGCCTGCGTTATCCTCAGAGGGACGGAAGCGCTAGATAGCGAGGCGCAATCATGTCCGAGATGGTCGCCCCGGCGAAGCCCGCGACAAATGGTCAACCGCAAGCCGAGCGGGCGCCGAAACCGCGGCGCTACGATTACGACATCGTCATCATCGGCTCGGGACCGGCCGGGCATCGCGCCGCCATTCAATCGGCCAAGCTGGGCAAGCGCGTGGCTGTCATCGAGAAGAAAACGCTAATCGGCGGCGTCTCGGTCAATACCGGCACCATCCCGTCGAAGACGCTGCGGGAGGCGGTGCTGCACCTCTCCGGTTTCCGCCAGCGCTCGATCTACGGCGCCTCCTACACGGTCAAAGAGAACATCACGATGAACGACCTGCTGCTGCGCGCCGACCACGTGATTCGCCACGAGATCGAGATCAACCGGCATCAGCTGCAGCGCAACGGCGTCCAGCTCTTCGCCGGCATCGCCACCATCGTCAACGAGCACACGGTGCATCTCAACTTCGTGGGGCAGAAAGGCGAAGACGAACTGACGACGCGCTGCATCATGATCGCGGTGGGCACGACGGTGGCCAAGCCGGCCGGCATCCCTTTTGACGGCGAGACGATTTTCACCAGCGATGGCTTGCTGAAGCTGGATCATCTGCCGAAGACGCTAACGGTGGTCGGCGGCGGCGTGATCGGCTGCGAATACGCCTGCATGTTCGCCACGTTGGGGACGCGGGTGACCTTGGTTGAAGTGAGCGAGCGGCTGCTTGATTTCGTCGATCACGAGATCGTGGACGCGCTGGTCTATCATATGCGGCAGCAGCGCGTGACCCTGCGCTTGGGCGAGAATGTGCGCAGCATCGAAACAGCGGAGACGCGCTTCGGCAGTGGCGTCAAGACGCGCTTGGAGAGCGGCAAGGAGATCGTCACCGAGATGGCGCTCTATGCCATCGGCCGGCAAGGCGCGACCGGCGGGCTGGGCTTGGAGAATATCGGCATCATCCCCGATCATCGTGGGCGCATCGCCGTTAACGAGCATTACCAGACCGAGATCCCCAGCATTTACGCGGTCGGCGATGTCGTCGGTTTCCCCAGCCTGGCCTCGACCTCAATGGAGCAAGGGCGGATGGCGGCTTGCCACGCTTTTGGCATGGAGCATCAGAGCATTCCCGAGCTCTTCCCATACGGCATCTACGCTATCCCGGAGATTTCGACGGTGGGCGCGAACGAGGAAGAACTGACGCGGGCCGGCATCCCCTACGAGATCGGCAAAGCCTATTACAAGGAGATCGCGCGCGGGCAGATCATAGGCGACACTATCGGCATGCTCAAGCTGGTTTTCCATCGGGAGAACCACAAGCTGCTGGGCGTGCACATCATCGGCGAAGGCGCGAGCGAGCTGATCCACATCGGGCAGACGGTGATGGCTTTTGGCGGCGCGGTCGATTACTTCATCAATACGGTCTTCAATTATCCGACGCTGGCCGAGTGTTACAAGACGGCGGCATTTGATGGCGTGAATCGGTTGATATAAGGGGCGCTGCAGCTGCTTGCGCGAAGTTATCTCGCTCACACACATGAACGAACTCTAGAAAACAGGAATCTGTAGGGGCGAGCCATTGAGTCGCCCGTTGATTACTAAAATCTAGCGCGGACGACTGACGGGCAGTGTCCGCGGTCAGTGTCTACGCGACCTACGCGACCTACCGAGTCGCCGCTCTGGCTTGACCGCCTTCGCCGGACAGATCGCTTAATGTGCCTGCTTGCTCAAGCGCTGCAACAAGAGGAAGACTTCCCATGCCATCGTTTGACGTTCGCCAAACCGCGACTTTGCCCGCCAATCCGCCCCCGATCGTCAGCATCGGTTTGGGCGAAATCGTCAATCACGCCCACTACCCGGCGTACAAGATGGCCGGCTTTGAGTTGGTCGGCGGCTTCGATATCAATGCCGAGCGCGCCGCCCTAATGCGCGACAAGTTTGATATTCCGCGGCTCTATGACTCGCTTTTGGATACCATCGCATCAGCGCCCGAGGACGCCGTCTTCGACATTGCCGTGCCCGGCAGCGCCATCGCCGAAATCCTGCCTGCGATTCCCCGCGGCCGCGCCGTGCTCATCCAAAAGCCTATGGGCGAAGACCTGGCCGAAGCGCGCGAAATCTTGCGCATCTGCCGCGAGCAAGAGCTCATCGCCGCCATCAATTTCCAACTGCGTTTCGCGCCCTTTATCATCGCCGCCCGCGATATGATCGAGCGCGGTCTCATCGGCGAGCTCTACGACTTGGAATTCCGCGTGCAGTGCAATACGCCCTGGCACTTGTGGCCCTTCGTTTTCCCCTTGCCCCGCTGCGAGATCCTCTATCACAGCATTCACTATATCGATCTCGTCCGCTCTTTCTTTGGCAATCCTCAAAGCGTCTACGCGAAGACCTTGCTCCATCCCAGCGCGCCGGACCTGCGCGGCGGCGCGCGCTCGATGATCATCATGGATTATGGGGAGAATCCACGCGTCAACGTGATGACCAATCACAGCCACGTCTATGGGGCCGAAAAGCAGCAATCCGATGTCAAGTTCGAAGGCAGCAAGGGCGCGATTCAAATCCGCGCCGGCGTCAATTTGAATTATCCCGACGGCCTTCCCGATCGCTTCGAATACATCCTGCTTGATGACGAGAACGACCCGAACTGGAAGACGCTCGATATCAAGGGATCGTGGTTCCCCGAAGCCTTCATCGGCAGCATGGCCAGCCTGATGCGCTACGTCAGCGGCGAGACGAACGCATTGCCGACTTCCGTAGAAGACGCCATCCAGACCATGGCGACGGTGGAAGCCGCTTACGAATCCAGCCAGCTGGGCGGGACGCCCTTGCCAGCTATCTAAGCCGCAATCTCTATAAACCTAGCTGGTAGAAGCCGTTGCCCGTCCCGCCGAGTATGGCGCCTCGTTCCTCCCGTGAGAGGTCGGCGAGACACTTGTTCGTCTCATTCCAGACTTTGGCGTAATCACCGGCGAGCAGGGCGACGGGCCAATCGCTGCCGAACATCAAGCGATCGACGCCAAACTGCTCAATGGCATAATCCACCAATGGCTTGATGTCTTCGTAAGTCCAGTTTTCAAAGTCCGGCGTCACCGTGTTCAAGCCCGACACTTTGGCGAAGACATTGGGGCTTTCGGCAGCGGCCGCCAGTTGCGCGCGCCAGACATCGCGGTCGTCATCGCCCAGGGGCGGTTTCGCCAGGTGGTCAATCACCATTTTCAGGTTCGGCACTTGCTCCGCCAGCATCGGCACATGCTTGAGATGGTTGGGGAAAACAGCCACGACATCGAAGGTCAGACCGCGATCAGCGAGGATTTGCAGACCTTCAATCACCTGCTTCTGCAAGATCCAGTCCGGGTTGGTCTCTTCGTGGATGAGGTGTCGCAGGCCTTTGAAATAGGAATTTCGGCCATACTCATCGAGCTTTTTCGCGGTTTCCTCCGGGTCATGCAGCGGCGCCCAGCCGACGACGCCGGCCACCCAATCGGTGGCAGCGGCTATCGCCAGCATCGAGTTGGTATCGGCATAAGAATCCATCGCCTGCACAATCACCGTCTTATCCACGCCCGCAGCCGCCAATTGCGGCGCCAGCTCATCGGCGGTGAAAGTCCGATAAATGGGACCAAAGGCGGACGTCAGCCAGGGATAAGCGACTTCATCCAGATTCCAAAAGTGTTGATGCGTATCAACCGTGATCATTTGCGCCTCCGGGGATCGCGGCTCGCGCCCAGCCGACCGCTTGACAAAACTGCCTTTGCTGACCATATGTAACTGACCTTTGGCGCAATTGCAAGCAATACAAAATTGCGTTCAGCAGCCGCTGAAGGGGCCCCTTCCTCGAACGTCTCGGGCGATCCGCCCAAGGCGCGTCCCGTACTGGGAGTGGTGAATTTCAAGGATGTATGAATTGCATGGGGAAAGCCTTGTACTTGGGATACTGCTGAAGATATAACTGCCGCCGATTCCAGGCATAGACAAAAAGTTTCACGTTCCGTCGAAGCGCCTCGGCACAACGAGAAAAGCAACGGGAACGCCGATGCAAGCGCGCCAAATAATGACGCAACTCCGCATTCATACCCTCCACTCGGTAGGTTTCGCTCTTATTTGGCATCGGAGTATGCTTTCCGGGGTAATAGAGCAATTTCTTATAGGAAGCCATCAAGTCGCTGTAGTACCAATGCGCTCGCGGACTTTGATCCACCAGCTTTTGCAATGTATCCTCGTCCCGTCGCTGGCTCACCAGAAAACCGACAATACAACTGCTAGCCCGGTCAACGAAAGTACTTATGTACCATCTGTTTTTTTTCGTTGGACAAAGGTATGCAACTCATCCATTTCAACAATATGCAACGGAGTTTCTTGCGGTGTTGGGGCAGGCCCCAGTTGATCGGCATGAGCTTTAACCCAATTCATCACGGTGACATGATGAACACCCAAATGACGCGCTATCCAGCGATAACTGGCGCCATCAACATACCATCGCAGAGCTTGCTGCCGCATGGCATCGCCGTAGAGACGCGCCGGCTGTGGAGTATAACGGCGCTTGCAGATGTTACAACGATAACGCTGGCTGCCAGAACGATTGAAGCCAGCTTTGACTTGCCTTTGTGTATCGTGACATTCTGGACAAGTATTCATAACCGCAGTCTATCATAACCGCCTATTCACCACTCCCCCGTACTTTGCTAGGCTGTCGCAGATATGTTATCTTATCGTCACTGTCGAAGTTGTCATGGCGGCGATATAGTACTGGCCGAAGCAAATCTGAAAGGAAGGTGAATATTGTCGAATCGATCCATGATTTAAGTTCAAAACGATTCAAGAATCATTCCAAGGAGATTGCTAATGTATAAGAAAAATCGCAAGGCGCTGCTATCAGTCGTTGTATTGCTGGCTGTCGTCTTGTTTTCCACCGCGCTGGTCTCGGCGCAGGAGCAGACCGAAGTGGGAACGCCGCGGGCGACGACCTTGATCGTCGATCAGTTGGATGGCCGCATTGACAATCCCACCCAGACCAACCCCTATCAAGCGGGCACGCGTTTCAACCAGGGCCTGCATCAATTGGCTTATTCCAATATGTGGGAGATCAACACCGCGACCGGCGAGCAATTCCCCGGCTTGGCGGCTGAAATGCCCGAGGCGCTGAACGACGATTACACCAGCTTCCGCATTACCTTGCGCGACGGCTTGCGCTGGAGCGACGGCGAGCCAATCACCACAGCTGATGTGGCTTTCACCATCGACATGGTTTTGGGCACGCCGGAATTCCCCTATAGCGGCTTCCTCTCGCAGGTCGTGGACAGCTACGAGGTCGTTGATGATCTGACGATGATTCTGAACACGAAGCGTTCGGAACCGCGTCTGGGCTACACGCTCGGCGTACACATCTGGGGCGATCACTTCCGCCCGGTGCCCAAGCATATCTGGGAAAACGAAGATCCGGCTACCTTCCAGAATTACCCGCCGGTCGTCAGCGGTCCCTACACCTTGGCCGATGTCGATCCCAATGGCAACTGGTTCCTCTATGACAAGCGCGCGGACTGGGAACATACGGACGTGGGCCAAATCTTCGGCGAACCGGGACCGGAACACGTGCTTTTCCGCTTCTATGGCACGGAAGAACGCCGCATCATCGCCGGCATCCAAAACCAGCTTGATATCTTCACCGATATCTCGCCCGAGGCTTGGGACATCTTGCGCGATGCCAACCCGAACGCGCGCGCCTGGCACGAAAACTTCCCTTGGGCCAACTTCGATGACCCCTGCGAGCGCGGCATCGTCTTCTCCAACTCGCAGGAACCCTGGGATAACCTGAACGTCCGCTGGGCGATGGCGCTGGCCACCGATATCAAGAGCGTGGGCTTGGCCACATTCGCCGGCATCTTGCGCGTATCGCCGCTGGCTGTGCCGCCCGTGCAAGTCATTCATGACGCCTTCCATAAGCCGATGCGCGAATGGATGACCGAGTTCGCTTTTGAAGACGGCTACCAGCCTTTCGATCCGAATTATGCTGTGGACATCGCCGCGATCCTGGCTGAACAAGGCGTCGAAGGTATGCCGGAAGACGAGGAGGCGCTGGTTGATCTCTTCGGCGTCGGCTGGTGGAAACATGATCCGGACAAAGCGACCGAGATGCTGGAAGCTGAGGGCTTCACTCTGCAAGACGGCGCCTGGCACAAGCCCGATGGCAGCCCCTGGCAGATCACCATCAATTCGCCATCGAACTTCGAGGTGCAATCGCAGCGTCTGGCTTTCGCCGTCGCCGATAACTGGCGCGCCTTCGGCATAGACGCGGCCGTGCAACAGATGGACTCCGGCACCTTCTGGAGCAATTACAGCCGTGGCGAGTTTGACGCTGGCTCCTACTGGCCTGGCTGTGGCGCCTTGCCCGATAGCTGGGATCTGCTGGACGCCTTCTGGCACAAACGCCACATCGTGCCCATTGGCCAGCCGGCGCCCGGCAACGCCATGCGTTACGACAGCGACGCGCTCAGCGGCATTCTCGATCAGATCGCGCCGCTGCCGAGCGACCATCCGGACACCATCCCGCTGCTGACCGAATTCGAGAAGCAGTTCATCGTCGAACGGCCCTGGCTGCCGATGTTCGGCACCTCGAAATTCGTGCCGGTCATCACAACCTACTGGGACGGCTTGCCCACTGCCGATTACTTCTATGAAGGACCTTGGTGGTGGTGGTCGCTGTTCAAGTACCATATGCCATTCATTCAGCCGAAGAGCGACGGCTAGGCGGAAACCCCCTCTAAATCTCCCCCGTAGACACTGCGCTACGGGGGAGACTTTGCCGACTGTCAGCGAGAAAGTCAGGCAGAATGGTGTCAATAAGGCGAACGGCATTCGCGCCATATTGCCATCTTCGGGTGCGACGCTCCCCTCCCTGTTGCGACGGGGAGGGGCTGGAGGTCGGCTAGACCAGCGAGCAAATCGAAGGCTCATTGATGCAATTCGCGAAATTCGTCGTCACGCGGCTCATCGCCTATGTGCTGGTGATTTGGATCGGCATTAGCGTGGTTTTCTTTGTGCCGCGCTTTATGCCTTCTGATCCGGTCGAGTCGATGCTGGGCCGGATCATGACCCGCGGCGCCTATATGGAAGCGGAACAGGTCGAGGCGATGCGCACCACCCTGACGCAAGCTTTCGGCCTGGAAGGGACATTGGCAGAGCAGTATTTCGGCTTCTTCCATCGCACCTTTCTCACGCGCGACTTCGGTCCCTCGCTGTCTTTGTTCCCCACGCCGGTGAACGAAGTGATAGGGCGCGCCCTGCCCTGGACACTTGGCTTGCTGCTGAGTTCCACCATCATCGCCTGGATCCTCGGCAACGCCATTGGCTTGCTGGCCGGCTACCGGAGCCGCTGGCTCTCTTCGCGCGCGCTGGAAGTCATCGCCATATTCGTCTACCCCATCCCCTATTACATCACTGCGCTCATTTTGATCATCCTCTTCATCCACATCAATCCGATTTTTCCGCTCTTCTTCTCCATCCGCGGCGATCCGCCTTCCCTGGAGTTCATCTCCAGCGTGATCTACAACTCGATTCTGCCGGCCGCCTCGATTGTCATCGTCGGCTTCGGCTGGTGGGTGCTAAGCATGAAAGCGCTTTCCTCCAGCATCTCGGAAGAAGACTTCGTCTATTTCGCCAAATTGAAGGGCGCTGGCGAGGGCAGAATCATGACCGCCTATGTCATGCGCAACGCCATCCTGCCGCAGATTACCGTGCTGGCGCTGCAAATCGGCGCCATCTTCAACGGCGCCCTGATTACCGAGATTCTCTTCGGTTATCCCGGCTTGGGCACGATCACCTATAACGCGGTCTTGCAAGCCGATTACAACCTGCTGATGGGCACGATTTCGATTTCCATTATTGCGGTCGCATCGTCCACCCTGATCATCGACCTGCTCTATCCCTTCTTTGATCCGCGGATCAGGCAGAAATAGCGATGCGCCGAACGAGCCCGCGCCTGACAGTCGGCTTGATCATCTTCGCCGCCTTCATCATTCTTGGCGTGATCCTGCCTTTCTTTTCGCCGGAAGACCCGCGCTCCTGGATCAAGCATCCGCGCAACCTGCCGCCGAGCGCCGAACATTTGCTGGGCACGACCAATTTGGGGCAAGATACCTTCTGGCTGCTCTCTTATGCGACGCAGAACTCGCTCTTCATCGGCTTGTTCGTCGCCTTCTTCGCCACGCTCATTGGCGTCTTCGCCGGTCTGGCGGCCGGTTTCCTCGGCGGCATTCCCGACCGCCTCATCACGCTGCTGGCCGATGTCTTCATTGTGGTTCCATCTTTGCCCATCCTCATCTTGATGTCCTCATTGCTGCAGGGGCGTGCCTCGCTGGTTCTAATCAGCATCATCTTGATCCTCTTCAATTGGCCCTGGCCCGCCCGTCAGATGCGCTCAATCGCCCTGAGCATGCGCGAGCGTCAATTCGTCAATACGGCGCGTTTCTCCGGCTCGAACACGCTTCAGATTCTGGCGGAAGAGATCCTGCCTCATATCTTCAGCTGGTCGATGGCCAACTTCGTCAACACGGTCTTGGTCGCCATCGCGACGGAGTCGGGCTTGGCGGTGATCGGCTTGTCGAGCCTGGAAGAAGCCACCTTGGGCACCACGATTTATTGGGCGCTGCAGCACCAGGCGCTGCTGGGCCGGCGCTGGTGGTGGATCGGCTCGCCGGTTGTCGCCATCATCTTGCTATTCATCGCCTTGTTCCTGATTTCGACTGGTATTTCCAACCTGTCGGCCGAGCGGCGGGGGCACGGCGATGCTTAGGCTGCGAGACTTGAAGTGCTACTATGATACGCCGCGCGGCGTCGTGCAGGCGGTTGACGGCGTCAGCATCGATATCCAGTCCAATGAGGTGCTGGGCATCGCCGGCGAATCGGGCTGCGGCAAATCGACCTTGCTGAAGGTGCTTTATGATTACTTGCAGCCGCCGCTGCGGATCGTCTCGGGCGCCTACGAAGCCGACTTCCCGGATGGCAGCGGCAAGGTAAAAACCATCGGGCCCGGCGAGATTCGCGAGCACTGGTGGGAATACATCTCCTATATTCCACAGGGCTCGATGAGTGTGCTCAATCCGGTCATCCGCATCGAGAATCAGTTCTTTGACGCCGTGCCGAAGGGCCATAGCCTCAGAGCCGTAGGCAAGACGGCAATACGCGAGCGGGTGGCCGCCTATCTGAAAGAGCTGGAGCTGCCGGTCGAGGTGTTGAAGTCCTACCCGCACCAACTGAGCGGCGGCATGAAGCAGCGGGTGCTGGTGGCGCTCGGCACATTCTTGCATCCGCAGATAGTCCTGGCTGACGAGCCGACGACAGCGCTGGATGTCGTTGTGCAAAAGGGCATTCTGCTGATGCTGATCGAGCTGCAGCAGCAGATGCAAAACACGCTGGTCGTGGTCTCGCATGATATGGGCGTGCACTATCAGATCAGCGACCGGCTGGCGATCATGTATGCCGGCAAGCTGGTGGAATACGGTCCCACCGATGCCGTCTTCAACAATCCCGCCCATCCTTATACGCAGATGTTGATACAGTCTTTGCCGCGCGTTGGCGACCGCAGTCAGCGGGCGGGCATCTCTGGCAGGCCCCCGAGTTTGGTGGACCCGCCGGCCGGTTGTCGCTTCGCGGCGCGCTGCCCCAAAGTGATGGACCATTGCGCCCATCAAGAGCCGGTCCTGATTCAAATTGAGCCCGAGCACTTCGTGTCTTGCCACTTGTATGGAGAGCAAGCCTCGTGACGGCAAATCTGCTGGAACTGCGCAATATCAGCAAAGTCTTCCGCATCGGCGGCTTGGTCTTCGGCACGCGCCTGGTGGCGGTAGACGATGTCAGCCTGAGCCTGCCGGCGGCTGAGCCCTCGATATTGAGCATCGTCGGCGAATCGGGCAGCGGCAAGACCACGCTGGCGCGCATCATCCTTGAGTTGGAGCATCCGACTTCCGGCGAGGTGCTGATCGATGGCCATCCGCTTTTCGAAAAAGGCGGCGCGGGACTGAAGGGGCGCGATTATTATCGCGCCGTGCAGCCGATTTTTCAAAATCCCTTTGAGGCATTCAACGCTCGCAAGCGGGTGGACAAATACCTCTTTGACACGGCCCTGCGGCTGAAGATCGCGGCGAACCGCAAAGAAGCGCGCGAGATCGTCGCTGAGGTGCTGGAATCGGTGGGCTTGGATCTTTCGCGCGTCGAAGGCAAATACGCCAATCAATTCTCCGGCGGCGAATTGCAGCGCATCTCGGTCGCCCGCAGCCTCATTCCACAGCCCAAACTTATCGTCGCCGATGAGCCGGTCAGCATGATCGACGCCTCGCTGCGCATGAATATCGTCAATCTTTTCCTGGATCTCAAAGAGAGATACGAGGTCAGCTTCGTCTACATCACGCACGATCTCTCGACCGCCTATTACGTCAGCGATTACATCGCCATCATGTATCGGGGCAGCGTGGTCGAATACGGTCCATCAGAGCAGATCCTGACCGACTCCGCCCATCCCTACACCGAGCTGCTGCTGGATTCCGTGCCGACGGTCGACCACAAATGGGAACGGCAGGTCGCGCTGCCCGATATAGAGCTCAAAGAGTTTCAGTCGCAAGCCTGCAAATTCGCCAAGCGCTGCCCCTATGTCCAGCCCATCTGCGAGCGGACTGTGCCGCCAATGGTGCAGATCTCTGACCAGCGGCAGGCGTTATGCTACAAGCCGGTGGATTTCGCCCCGCAAGCGACTGCGGCAATATCCGCACAACACTGAACGAACGACAATTTTAGACAGTCTTGATGAGGTGTACTAATGAGTGACTTCAACGGTTTGCATTTGAACATGGGCAATATCTCGCGCTTGTCCCGCGCCAAGACGCGCTCCATCAGCGCGGAGAACTTCAAAGGCGAAAAGGGGGCGGGCGGCATGTCCACCGATGGCGTCTCCTGGTCGGCGGCGCAAGACCTGGGCCAGGGCTGGAAGGTGTCGCCCTGCATTCATCTGGCGCCCAACAGCATCACCACCTTGGCCGAGATCGATGGACCCGGCGCCATTCAGCACATCTGGATCACGACCTTTCCCCAATTCTGGCGCTCGCTGATCCTGCGTTTCTATTGGGACGATGAAGAGACGCCTTCCATCGAAGCGCCCTTTGGCGATTTCTTCTGCAACGGCTGGACCGAATATTGCCCGGTCAACTCGCTACCGATATCGGTCAATTCGCAGAGCGCCTTCAACAGCTATTGGGAGATGCCTTTCCGCAAGCGCGCCCGCGTCACGATTGAGAACCTGCTGGACAAAGAAGTTAGGCCGCTGTACTACCAATTCGACTACACGCTGACCGATGTGCCGGACGATGTCGGCTACCTGCACGCGCAGTGGCGGCGCAGCAACCCGCTTGGCTACAAAGACGTTTATACGATCGTCGATGGCATCCAGGGCATGGGCCACTACGTCGGGACCTACATGGCTTGGGGCAGCAATAATCGCGGCTGGTGGGGCGAAGGCGAAATCAAATTCTACATGGACGGCGACAGCGACTTCCCCACAATCTGCGGCACCGGCACCGAGGACTACTTCGGCGGCGCCTGGTGCTTCGGCAATTTCGATGGCGAATACAGCCCCTATTCCACGCCGTATCTGGGCTTGCCCCAGGTGATCAAGCCGGACGGCTTCTATCAGAGCCAGCAGCGCTTCGGCATGTATCGCTGGCATATCCCCGACCCGATCCGCTTTGAAGAAGATTTGCGCGTGACGATACAGGCGCTGGGCTGGCGCTCCGGCTCGCTGCACGAGGCGCCTCATGAAGAGTGGCGCTACCTGCCGCTGCAAGATGATATCGCCTCGACCGCCTTCTGGTATCAAGCCGAGCCCCACGCGCCCTTCCCCGAGTTGCCGGATCGGGATTACCTCGAGGTGATATAGCGGGGCGTGGCTAGGGCGAGCCGGCGGTCGCGTGTTTGGCGCTTGGGTCTGGTGAATTCGCTAGCTGGGGTCGCTGCCGCTATCCGGTAATTCGGGACGTGATGGATCAGCTTGCTCTGCTTCGCGCTCTCTGCGCCGATGGCGATCTCTAATCAAGAATGCGCCAGCGACGAGCGATACAGTTGCGCCAATTCCAAGCAGACCTTCTATGCTCTGTCCTTGCTGGATCGTAGTAATGCTCCCATCAATCAACCGGAACGCCAAAACAAAAGCGGCGCCCAACGTCAACAGATCCCAGATGAAGAGGAGCGCTTGGCTTCGGCTTTGCATACCGGTACGATGTTTTCGGTTCTCTACTGCCTCGTTTACGATAGCGCGCTGAACTTCGCGATCGTATAGATTGAGCACGTCGGGAGGCGGAATAGGACCGGTGAAGCGCTCAACATAAGTTATCTCATTGACATATTGTCTAAGCTCAGCGCGTCTCTCTTTGGGAATGTCTTCGAGTATATGAGACGGTATGGGCAGTTCCGGCGCAGGTTTGTCATTACCTGGAGCACTTCCGGCATGCTCTGCGTCATTCACGCATTGTTTCCTTTTGCCGTGCGCTTTTCATGCTCGCCAATGGCAAGCCACAGGTCTGCGCCAACCGCTTCCCAATCAGCGCGCATATCGTCTTCTATTGAACGAGATAGAATCTCGTCAGTAAACTCTTTGCCTTCTGAATGTGTAAAATCCAGCAAGCTGGCAATCCCGCGCAGAATGCTATATTTTGGAAGATAGAACGAATTCGCGATCTTGCGCTTGTCAAATGCCATGTTTGCCCCCGACTATGACCTTACGACATAAGTGAGCACGATTAATAACTATACTTTAGCACACTTCTTATCCATCCCAAAGCACGTTTTCTATCTACCCCGTAGCACCGTTCCTATCTATCTCATAGATAGCTTATAGCCTCGGCCCACTCCCGTCAACGAAGCCCACTCCCCCTGTGCTATACTTGTCGCGCCAATCCAGCCCCGAGGCCAGCCATGAAAAACCGGCTCTATTACGGCGACAATCTGGAAATCCTGCGCAACCCGGAGTACTTCCCCGATGAATGCGTCGACCTCATCTACCTCGACCCGCCCTTTAATAGCAACCGCAATTACAACGTGCTGTTCAAGTCGGAGAGCGGCGCCGACAGCGAAGCGCAGATCACCGCTTTCGAGGACACCTGGCATTGGGGCGAGACGGCGGAAGCGACCTACGACGAGCTGGTCGTGCACGCGCCGCACAAGGTCTCGACGGCGATAGCGGCGCTGATGGACCTGATCGAGCGCAACCAGATGATGGCTTATCTGGTGATGATGACCGCCCGCCTGGTCGAGCTGCATCGCGTCTTGAAGCCGACCGGCAGCTTGTATCTGCATTGCGACCCGACCGCGAGTCATTATTTGAAGATTGTCTTGGATGCGATATTTGGTCCCGAAAACTTCCGCAATGATATTGTGTGGAAACGGACTTCCTCTCATAATCTTGGCGCGAAACAGTGGTCAGCCGTACATGACGACATTTTAATGTACAGCCGCAGTACTAACTGGCGTTGGAATGCGTCATACCAAGAATATGAGGAAGACTATGTGGACAAGTTTTATCGCTATCAGGATGAACGAGGACGGTATCGTGTTAGTGATCTAACAGGTGGCAAGGCAGGCGGGCCAGAGGCTTATCGGCCGTGGCGTGGAAGAAATCCTTATAGCGGACGTGCTTGGGCATTGCCGAAACATGGACGATTTCCGCTGTGGATGAAAGAGCTTCTGCCTACTGAAAGCGAATGGGACAAGCTGGGTATTCACGCCAAACTTGATTTGCTGGATTCACATGGAATCATCCATTGGCCACAGAAGGACACGGGCGTACCTTCGTTAAAGCGATATCTTGAGAACGCTCCCGGCAAAACCGCTGGCGACGTGTGGGCTGATATTAACCCGATTAGCCCTACTGCCAAAGAACGCCTCGGCTACCCGACGCAAAAGCCCGAAGCCCTGCTGGAACGCATCATCCGCGCCTCGTCGAACGAAGGCGATGTGGTGCTTGATCCCTTCTGCGGCTGCGGCACCGCCATCGCCGCGGCGCACAAGCTGGGACGCAAGTGGATCGGCATCGACATCACCCACCTGAGCATCGCCCTGCAGAAGTATCGCCTGCAAGATATGTTCGAGTTGGTCTCGGGGGCGGATTACGCGGTCATCGGCGAGCCGGCGACGGTCGCTGCGGCGCGGGAATTGGCGCGCGATTCCGCCAACGAGGGGCGCTATCAATTCGAGTGGTGGGCGCTGTCGCTGCTGCGGGCGAAACCGGCCGGCGGTCAAGCAGGATCACGACGCGGCAAAAAAGGCAGCGATCAAGGAATTGACGGCGTCATCAACTTCTTTGAGCACATTGACGCGCGCAAACGGCCCCGTCAAGTCGTGGTGCAGGTCAAATCGGGAAAGGTTAAGTCGGGCGATATACGCGACCTGAAAGGCACAATCGAACGGGAAAACGCGGCAATCGGCGTCTTCATTACGCTTGAGAAACCCACGCAAGCCATGATTAAAGAGGCGCTTTCGGCTGGCTGGTACGAATCACCATCCTGGGGCGGCCGTCATCGGCGCTTGCAGATTTTGACGATTGGCGATCTATTCGAGGGTGCGGGCGTCGAGATGCCGCTGCAGCATGGGACGCTCCCGCAAGCAGAACGTTGGAAGCGCGGGGACGTGAGCGAGGATGGGGAGAGTCAGCGGGATTTGATATGAGCGATATCCCCTCCCCGTGAAGAGGGAGGGGCTTATAACGTTACGCAAATGAGTGGCAATACCAAGCAGCGTCTGATAGCTTTTCTTTCAACTCTTTGTTCTCGCGTTGCATATCCTCGTTGATCTCAAGGATATCCGAAGCGAGCTTTTCGGTCTGTGCGAGATGCTTCCGCTCCTTGCCTAGTTGCGCAATCGCATTGTCGCATTCCGCAATCGCGTTGTCGCGTTCAACAATCGCGTTATTGACCTCTACTTGTTTCGCTTCCAGTTCTGCTTCTTGAGTCTGAATTGTTTCGTGCGCTTGCTTCAGTTGGCGCTTGACTCTTGCCAACTCTGAGTTGGTATGGGCTGGCAGCCGTACCGAAGGTATTCCAGCAACTGATGGCTGGCGAGACCCAAGTGCGGGCAAGGCGCGCATGTTTTCTCGCTGCAAGTCGCTGAATGTCGATTCTATGCCTCGCAACGACTCCAGATGAGCAAATGGTTCAGATAAGGCGCGAAGCCGTTCCCGGTTTGCTTCGCCTAATGCATCCAATTGTCTAGCTACCGATCGTTCAGATAAGGCGAGAAACCGTTCTCGATTTGCTTCGCCTAACGCTTCCAATTGTCTAGCCAGCAATGCCTCAGTTAAGGTGCGGCTACGTTCCTGCAGGTAATTGATAGCTCTATATTCGCCCGAGTCTGAGTGAGATGCCACCATGATAATTGACTTTCAGCCCAATTGAGTGGGCACTCCGATAACGATTAGAATTGCAACTCACAGAAGATATACGTTTCGTGATTCAGTTTCGCCTCTATTTTACAAATGTTCTAGCGTACTGTCAAACAGACGCTCCAGCTCCCCCGCGAGGGGAGTGGTGAATTTCAAGGATGTATGAATTGCATGGGGAAAGCCTTGTACTTGGGATACTGCTGAAGATATAACTGCCGCCGATTCCAGGCATAGACAAAAAGTTTCACGTTCCGTCGAAGCGCCTCGGCACAACGAGAAAAGCAACGGGAACGCCGATGCAAGCGCGCCAAATAATGACGCAACTCCGCATTCATACCCTCCACTCGGTAGGTTTCGCTCTTATTTGGCATCGGAGTATGCTTTCCGGGGTAATAGAGCAATTTCTTATAGGAAGCCATCAAGTCGCTGTAGTACCAATGCGCTCGCGGACTTTGATCCACCAGTTTTTGCAATGTATCCTCGTCCCGTCGCTGGCTCACCAGAAAACCGACAATACAACTGCTAGCCCGGTCAACGAAAGTACTTATGTACCATCTGTTTTTTTTCGTTGGACAAAGGTATGCAACTCATCCATTTCAACAATATGCAACGGAGTTTCTTGCGGTGTTGGGGCAGGCGCCAGTTGATCGGCATGCGCTTTAACCCAATTCATCACGGTGACATGATGAACACCCAAATGACGCGCTATCCAGCGATAACTGGCGCCATCAACATACCATCGCAGAGCTTGCTGCCGCATGGCATCGCCGTAGAGACGCGCCGGCTGTGGAGTATAACGGCGCTTGCAGATGTTACAACGATAACGCTGGCTGCCAGAACGATTGAAGCCAGCTTTGACTTGCCTTTGTGTATCGTGACATTCTGGACAAGTATTCATAACCGCAGTCTATCATAACCGCCTATTCACCACTCCCCCGCGAGCAGACCTTTTGCCATACCGTGTACCGCATGGTATACTCGCATTCGCTCAGCGAAGCTTGAGAAGCAATGCTCGATAGGAGCAAACCGCATGACCAAGCCCAACCCATTATCAAAAGCGTCCGCGCCAAAGCAGCGAGACGAAACCGATCTCGAAGAACTCACCCCCGACCAAGCGGAATTCTTGGAAGACCTGCGCGTCAGCCTGATTCAAATGAAGAATGGCGACGTGATGCCCGCGCGTGAAGCCCTGCGGCAAATCCGTCTTGAGCTTGAAGCGGAACAAGATGGAAATCGTCCTGACGGATAGATTCAATTCTCTGGTTAAGAAGTTAGGTCGAAGATACCGTTTGATCGCGGATGATGTCGACGACCTCGTTGACGACCTGGAAGACGGACTGATACCAGGAGACCGACTCCAAGGTGTAGGCGGGGCGGAAGTCTACAAGGTTCGACTGCGGAATACATCCGCCCGTCTAAGCAAGCGCGATGGCTTTCGAGTAGCGTATCATGTCGGCGAGACGGCGATTACTTTGTTAGTCATTTGCCAAAAGCCCCGTTGCGCCGATGTCCAGCCCGTCCGAATCCGTCAACTGATGAACGAGCTAAACTTGACCTAATAGCCCTCTGTGCCCTCTGTGTTTCCTCTATTCCTCTGTGGTGAAGAAAAAACCTAAAGCCCCTCCCGCACCCCAGCAAACACACTCTTCACACTCTCCCGATCGCGCGCGAACAGCAAGCCCGCGCTGACCTCAAACGCCAGCTCGTCCGGCAGCGCCGTCACCTCGAAGGGTCTCCCCGCCTCCGCCCGATCCAGCCGATTCAGCGCGAACCGCTCCCACTGCGCCAGTTCATCCAGCACCGACTTTGCAGTTGAAGCCCCTCCCTCATTTTGGGGGAGGGGTTTGGGGTGGGGGTGTGATTCCCCGCCAACAGCCACCTCTCCCCATGCCACCGGCGGCAGCTGAAAATACTGCGCCCGCAGTTCGTTGATGCTCAGCAGCGGATAAGCCGTGCGGATTTCGTCCAGGCGCGCTTGGGCGTCGGTCGGGCGGATGTCATCGTATTCGGCGACCAGGTCGGCGCCGTAGAAGGGCAGCAGCTCCTGGCTGATTTTCTGGGCGATGCGCGCCAGCTTGGGCCAAAGCGTGCGCTCGATGAATTGGCGCTCGGCGACCTTGGCGTTGGCTTCGGTGGCGTTCTCGCTGACCAAGCCCACCGGGATGCCGAAGATATTGAGGATCTCATCGCGCTGGGCTTGGCGCCCTTGCAGGAAATCGAGGTCGCTGTGGCTCAAGCCGATATGCTGCCATTCGATGGCGCCGCCGCGCAAGAAGGCGGTCCGCCGCGACGCCCCGCCGTAGTGCGTCCGCCATTCGCGCTTGAGCCGCTCAAAGTCGGTGTCGCTGATGAAGTCTTTGATGTTGACGATGCCGGCCGGCACACCATGATCTTGCCCGAAGGTGTTGCGATTCCAATCGGCCATGTGCCGGTCGCTGAGCACCGCGCCGCGCGCCGCCGCGATGGGCGAGAGTCCATAGAAGTCGTTGTCGGGATGCCAGCGGCGAAAATGCAGCACTTCAATGGCGTCCAGCGGGATGCGCTCGCCGTTGATCTCGTAGAGGTAGCCGGCGACGATGCGCTGCTCATGCGGCACGATGGTCACGCGGTCGGGGCGCAGAAGCCAGATCTCGCGCGGCTGCCCGCGGCCATCGCCGGCCAGGAACCAGTAGGCGTTGCCGTGCAATTCAAGCGAGCCGATCGTCTGCTCGAAGAGCTCGAAGCGGCTGGTCAGCGGATTGGGATGGCTCAGCAAGCGCTCCAGCGGATGGTTCTCTATGCCGATGCGCTTTTCGCCCGCCAGCCGATACACCTTCAACGGCACCAGCGCGCCCGCTTCGGCGATGCGGTTGATGGCGATGTAGACCCAGGGCGAGCCCGCATAAACTTGGGCGCTGTGGATATCCAGCGGCGGATTGAGGAAGTGGCTGTTATGCGCCGCCACCCGCTCGATGTGAGGCGCGCGCGGACGAAGTCGGTCGCGGCGGACACGGAAAAAGTCGGTGAGCCAGTTGAACATCGGTCGCTCCTTTGATTGGTCTCCGCGCAGGCTAGCATCGCGCGCAGGTCAAAAGGCGACTATAGGTTTACGTGTTTTTCATTTATGGGGAAACTGGCGCGCCCGTGTCGTTCCCGCAAACAGCGGAAAATGTAGGGGCGACCCACCGGGTCGCCCGTACAGCAAGTTTTTTTCCGGGGAAAACGAAGGTCAACAACCAAAGCCCAGCGCCAGCACAATATCGCGGACTACCGGCAGTTCGCACCAGAGATTCAGCAGATCAATCAGGGTCAAGGCGATGCCGGCGAAGCAGACGAAGACGAGGATGAAGAAGACAAAGCAGCCGAGGATCAGCCAGGGCGAAGTGCCGCTGCTTTCTTCGCGCGCGGCGTAAGGATCATAGTCATAGCCGGGATAGCCTTGCGGCGGCGCCGGCGGCATTTGTTGATAGCCGGGCGCGCCCTGTTGCGGATAATAGCCGGGCTGCCCTTGCGGTTGGGCCGCGCCCTCGGGATAAGCTTGGTAAGCCGGTGGCTGCTGCGGCATTGGCTCGCCGGCAGCCGGCATGTTCGGCGCGTAGGGATCGACTCCCGCTGCTGGCGGCGGCGCGTCTTGCAATCCGTAGTCGGCGGGCGGCGGACTGTAGGTCGGCTCGGGCGCGGCCGGAATCACCGGCGTTTGCGGCAGGGGCGTCTCGGGCGATGGCGCGCTCGCCGGCGGCAGCAGGTCGCCCAGGTTGGATGGCGCGCTCGCCGGGGCGTCCATGCCGGCATCCACGCGCTCCAGCGCCAGGGTGACCGTCTCGCCCAGCCCGATCATGTCGCCATTCTGCAGCGGCGTCACGCCGGATATGCGCTTGCCATTGACGAAGGTGCCGTTGGTGGAGCCGAGGTCTTCTATCGTCAGCGTGTCGCCCGCTAGCATCAGGCGAAGGTGATGTCGGCTGGTTTCGCGGTCGTTGACGACGATGTCGTTGCTGATATCGCGGCCCAAGGTGGTGAGATCTTTGCTGACTTCAAAGGCGAGATTAGGCTGTGGACCCCGCCGGACCACCAGACGGAAGTGGTCATTCTGCTGCATGATTCCCTCCTCTGTCAGCGAGCGCCGATCTTCGGCTTCGATGCCAACTCGGGTTCAGCCGCCCTAGGCGCGAAGATGATGATGAAGAGTCAATTATATCAAGAGTCGTCGGCGGCTATTTGTGCATTATACATGGTTTTGTTTCGCGGTGTGAATTACGGCGGCGCGTTCGACTCTGGCATTGAGCCGCTCGGCGCCGGCAGCCACAGATCAAGCACCGTCAAGCCATCGACCCATTCTCCCTGCACCAGGACTTCCCAATGCAGATGCGGCGCGCTGCTGCGGCCCGTGTTGCCGCTCAAGGCGATGATCTGCCCGGCGTCGACGCGCTGGCCCCGCTCCACCAGCGCTTCGGAAAGATGGGCATAGTTCGTAAAGACGTTGTAGCCGTGATCAATCATCACGAAGCGGCCATACACGCCATAAAGGTCCGATACAATTTTGGATGTGCGCGCCACCACGCCAGCCGCCATCGCACGAATCGGACTGCCCTCGGCCGCGTTTTGATCCCAGCCCATGTGCCGCGTTTCAAACTCGCCGTTTAGCAGGCGGAATGTGCCGAAGGGCGAAGTCAGTTCGCTATCGAGCGGCAATTCGAATCCCTGCGCGTCCCACTGCGGCTCGGCGATGCTGTCTTCGAGCACCGACAGAATGCTCGCAACGGCGCTTCGTTCTGCGGCCTTCGATACCGTCGAGGCGGCGCCCCCAGTGAGCTCGAAGTTCTGCACGATGAAATTGCCGGGCGTCACCGGTACAGGTCGGTGGAAGGTCGTATCGCCCGTTTCGCGTTGCGCATGCACGAGCAATTGATGCGCGCCGGGCACGCTGTCAACATGCGCGACGATGAGCGCGTACCAGGCGTCGCCGGCGATGTGATAAAAGGGGATGTCATTGTGGCGGAATGCCGCGCGCGCGCTGACAATGTTTGCCCCGCTCAAACGCAGCAGACCAACGCCGCCCTGGGTCAAGGACGTAAAGTAAGTCTCCAATTGAAGACCATCCAAGACTTCGACCGATGCGGGCATGGGCCGCGGTTCCGGTTGGAAGATCGGCGCTGTCTCATCCTGCGCCGACGGGCTAAATGCGAGCAGGCAAATGAGCAATGCAGCAAGTGATCGAGATAGAAGCATTGGTTTCAGCGCATTCGACCAGACGACTGTGTCCAATTTTCTCGAATACAGGAGACCGCTAAGCTATCGGTTCATTCTACGCACTGTGAATCGTCAGCGGCCTCGGCGGCAGCGTCTCGACAAAGGCGCGCGCCATCGCCCGGCCTGCATCCAGAGCGGCTATCAATCCACGTTTCACGGGCGGGAATTCGTTCATTTGAAGCGCCTCCTTTGGCTATTGTAACGGCAAAAGGGGCTGCATGCGACGATGGCGCAAACGGGGATTCGCGCCCTGCGATTCTCCGCTGACCTGTTATACTCTTGCCACGCATTCATCGAACAAGGACATAAACCACATGACCGCCCACGACAACCGGCGCATCCTGAATTATCTGCGGGAACATACGGACGCGATGATCGCCGATTTGAAGCGCTTGATCGCCCTGGAGTCGCCCACTTCATACAAGCCCGCGGTCGATGCGCTGGGGGCGGCGCTGGCGGAGGAACTGCGCGGCTTGGGCGGCGCGGTGGAGGTCATCCCCAAAGCCGAGGTCGGCGATGTTCTGCGCGCGCGCTGGAACCCGGGCGAAGGCGGCATCGTGATCATGAGCCACATGGACACGGTCTGGGATGTCGGCACGGTGGCGGGCCGGCCGACGCGCATAGATGGCGATCGGCTCTACGGCGTCGGCGCGATGGATATGAAGGGCGGCATCGTCATCGCGCTCTGGGCTTTGCGGGCGCTGCGGGCGCTCGACCTCTTCCCAGAGGGACCGATCACCTACCTGCTCAATTCGGACGAAGAAACGGGCAGCAAGCATTCCAGCGCTGAAATCGAGGGCGAGGCGCTGGCGCACAATGTCGTCTTCGTGACCGAGCCGCCCCAGGATGGCGCTTATAAGACGCAACGCAAGGGCGTCAGCCATTATACGATCACGGCGACGGGCCGAGCGGCGCATTCGGGCGCCGACCACGCGCAGGGCATCAACGCGATTGAGGAGATCGCCCATCAGGTGATCGCGGTGGAAGCGATGACGGATTACGAAATAGGCACGACGGCCAACGTCGGCGTCATCAGCGGCGGCACGCGCCCCAACGTGGTGCCGGCGGAAGCGCGGGTCGAGATCAATGTACGAGCCTGGACGCGGGTCAACCAGGCGGCGATTCACGAGAAATTGATGAGCCTGAAGCCGATGCATCCAGAAGCGGAAATCATCGTTGAAGGCGGCGTTGGCGTGCCGCCGATGGAGCGCAGCCCGGAGATCGCGGCCCTCTTTGCCCGGGCGCAGGCGCAGGCGGCCGAGATGGGCATTGCGCTGGAAGAAGGGCGGACCGGCGGCGGCTCCGATGGCAACAAGACGGCGGCGTTGGGCGTGCCCACGCTGGATGGCATGGGTATGGTCGGCGAAGGCGGGCACGCGATAAACGAATACGGCGAGATATCGTCGCTGGCGGAGCGGGCGGCAATCATGGCGGCGATGCTGCGCGAACCGCTTTAGCCAAGCGGGCAGCGAGAACTCGGCTCGGATCAATTGACGAGCGGATTCTTTCGCGACCAGCGGCTTCTGGACGGTCAAATGATAGAGGCAAGTTCTGCGGGATGCCCGAAGCAATGCAAAACAACATCGCGATAGATCACCATCAGATTCAGTCACGTACCGTTGGCCAAAGCTTTAATCGTGGAGAATCTCTATATGAAGATTGCGCCATTTTTCTGCCTGTCCGGCGCGCCAATGAACTGAGCGCCTTATGTGTAGGAAGTTCCGCAGAAGCCTATTACATAAGCGCTAAATTTGATGGGTCAGACATTTTGGAAGCGTCTTGCACGTGCCCGTATGATTGGGGCGGAGATTGCAAGCATATCGTTGCCACGTTGCTCACCTATCTATATGAGCCAGAACGGTTTCGAGTCGGCAAGTCTTTACAGGATGAGTTGAGGTCGCTCGACAAGAAAGACCTGGTCGATATTGTTGAGCAGATGATAGCGCGATTTACGGGACTCGAAGACATTGTCGAAGCGATGATAAACGAAGCGGCCGCTGGAATGGTGAGCGATGCGGATTCTGAATTCTGATACGGAATTCGTCAGCCCGCGCTAGACGAAAACGAGCCGTCCGCCCGATGCTGGAAAGGAATGAAAAATGTGTGGACGTTACACCTTGACGGCGGACGCGGATTCGATTCAGCTCGCCTTCAATCTCGCCAGCGTCGATGGCTATGACATGCCGCGTTTCAATATCGCGCCGTCGCAACAGGTAGCTGTCATCACCGATCGTGATCCGCAAGCGCTCTCCTTCATGAAATGGGGGCTGGTTCCATCCTGGGCGAAAGATCCCAAGATCGGCAACCGCATGATAAACGCCCGCTCGGAGACAGCGGCCGAGAAGCCGTCGTTTCGTACCGCCTTCAAAAGGCGGCGCTGCTTGATTCCCGCGGATGGCTACTACGAGTGGCGGAAACAGGGCAAAAAGAAGATGCCGACGTATATTCAACATGCCGAGCGCGAGCTCTTCGCCTTTGCCGGCTTATGGGAGAGCTGGAAGACGCCGGACGAATCCTGGTTGCAGTCCTGCGCGATTTTGACCACCGAAGCCAACGAAAAACTGCGTCCCATTCATCATCGCATGGCGGTGATTATCGAACCCGAAGACTACGAACTTTGGCTGGCGCCGCGCGAACTGTTGCCGCCTGAGTGGCAGCCGCTCATGGCGGGACCGAGACCCGAGCAATTGAAGTTTCACGAGGTATCGACCGATGTCAACAGCCCGGCAAACGACAATCCAAGTCTCGTGCTCCCTTATGAGTCCAGGAGCCAGAGAGACCTGTTCTGAACCGTCAATCGCTCTCGGCGATATTGGCGCCGGGGCCGCTTTTGCCATTCGTATAAGGATCTGTCGCCATGAAATTCGCTCCCTTCAAAATCGAAAACTTCTTCCGCCAGCACGAATTCAGCGCGCCCTATGGCATCAGCCAATCGGACACTGAGCCGCTGACGCTGGACGAGCTGCTGACCTACGCCAGCGCGGAACGGCGCGAGCAATTCGAAAAGCTGTGGCTGGGTTATACCGAGACGCAGGGACATCCCGAGTTGCGCGCCCGGATCGCTGCCTTGCACGCGGACATCTACGCCGACGATGTCATCGAGGTGGTGCCGGAGGAAGGCGTCTTTTTGCCGATGAACAGCCTGTTAAGCGCGGGCGATCACGTGGTGGCAATGCACCCCAGTTTTCAATCACTGTGGGAAATCGCGCGCGCGACGGGCTGCGAGCTCTCGTTTTGGCATCAGCGGCGGACGGAAGACGGCTGGCATTTCGATGTGGACGAGTTGGAGCGCCTGATCCGCCCCGACACCCGGATGCTGATTATCAACTTCCCGCATAACCCGAGCGGATATCTGCCGAGCCGCGCCGATTTCGAGCGCATCGTTGAGCTGGCGCGGAGGCGGAACCTGATCCTGTTCTCCGACGAGATTTATCGCTTCACCGAGCATGACCAAGCTTTGCGCCTGCCTTCGGCTTGTGAGCTGTATGAGCGGGCGATCGTGCTCGGCGGCTTGTCGAAGTGCTTCGGATTGCCCGGTTTGCGCGTCGGCTGGCTGATCACGCGGGACGGCCGGCTCTCGCACGAGCTGCAAGAAATGAAGAGCTACACCACCATCTGCGGCAGCGCGCCGAGCGAAATCTTGGCATTGATCGCGCTGGAGAATTGGCGGGCGCTGACGGCGAGGAGCATCGAAATCGTGCAGACGAACATCGGCCATTGCCGCGAATTCTTCGGCGCCTACCGCGATCTGTTCTGGATCAGCTATCCGAAAGGCGGCACGATCACCCTGGCCGAGTTGAAAGCCGATATGCCGGTGAGCGAATTCGCCGAAGCGATCGTCGCCGAGGCGGGCGTGATGGTCCTGCCAGCCGAGGTCATGCTCTTCGAGGGCAATTACTTTCGTCTGGGCTTGGGCCGGACCACCCTGCCCCAGGCGCTGGCGCATGTCGAGCAGTTCGTCATCGAGCGCTTCATTTAGTTCTATGATACTGCACGCAAAACGACACGTGTATAGGGGCGACTGAACCGTAGTGTCTACGCTCGGCATTGGGTCGCCCGCCCGCAAAAGCACGACGTTTGTTGTAGGGGCGACTCTGTGAGTCGCCCACCTAACAACACGGAAGAAAGGCGAACAAGTCAGTGAACTACGATACAAAACGCGAACAACTCGACCACGACGGCTTCTGCCTGCTTGAAGGCATTATCGAAGACGACATGCTGCGGCGGCTGCGCGCGGTCACGGACGGCGTCATCGCGCGGCAGGAAGCGGCCCACTTCGCGCGCAACCGGGCGCAAGGCAGCCTGATACGGGTGACGGAAGACCCCTTCATGGCGCGGCTCATCGCCCATCCGCCGATCCTTCAAGCGCTGGCCGGGCTGGGCTTCCCCGATCCCAAATGGGGCAGCGGCTTCATCATCAGCAAGCCGCCGAAAAGCCCGCCGCTGTTTTGGCATCAAGACGCGCGCTTCTGGAACGACCCGATCAGTTATACGCCGCGGACGATTCAGTGCTTCCTCATGATCTACCTGGTCGATACGACGCCGCATAACGGCTGCCTGCGCCTGATCCCCGGCTCGCATCTCAAGCGCCATCGGCTGCATGACGCGCTGCCCGACGCGCACGAAGGCGATCTCAGCAAAGCCGAAGACATAGCGCAACTGGCTTTTCAGCGCGCTGAGGGCGAGGTGGATGTGCCGGTCAAAGCCGGCGATGTGGTCATGGGCAGCGCCCGGCTGCTGCATGCGGCGCACGGCAATCAAAGCGATCAGCGCCGCAGCAATATCACGCTCTGGTATTATCCCGACTACGCCAACTTGCCGGGGTCGATACAAGCTTATTTGGCGGATACGGACTGGCCTCCCGAGTGGGAGGCGCAGAACCGTGACTTGCTGGAGCCCTTGCGACCAACTTACGAGGGCGCTGCCGAGCCGATCGCGCTCAATCGGAGGCCGGGACCAAACTTCCGTTGAGGGCGCGCCAACAACCGCCCAGGACTCTCAGCGGCGGTAGTCATGACAATACTCCACTCCCTCGGAAATGCCTGCTGAATAGGAGCCGCCTCTGGCTTTGCACCAGGCCTTCAACCCGCTGCCGCTATTGTCGTCGTCTCCGCCTTGATTCCCGCCGCCACCACTGTTGCCGCCGCCGCTGCGATTGTCGCTTGCCTTTTGGGTTGGCGGGCTGCTGCCGCCGCCGACATCATAAGCTTGCAGGTAGGGTTCGCCGTTTTCCGGCGCGATACACTGGTAATGGGTGATTTTGTGGCCGTCATTGAAGTCGGCTACCGGCAAATTCAAGCCGGAGGATTGGTAATCTTCCGCGTCAATCCATTGCCCCTTCGCGTAAGGTCCGCAGCCGTCCTGGCCAGCCGGCAAGTCGGCTCGCGCGCTTTGGGCCTCCAGGGCCAGCCGGCCGATCGCAGTCGCGCCGCCGACGATGTTATCGATTGTGCTGGTGACAGCCACGATTTCGAATGTCTCTGGATGGTAAAGCGCAAGGAATATATGTCCCCTTGGCATTACATCGGCGCCGGGGACGCAGACTATATCTGTGCTCTCGGCGCTCAGCATGGTCGTATCGCAACTGCCGATGATGAATTGCTCATTGTAGACGAGATCGTGGGCTTCTATCAGCTCGTCGATGAAACCTTCCGTTTCCAGGTCGGACATTCTGATCCGTTCATTCCTGTTGCTCACGAATTCGGACGGGAATATGCTGAAGCCGTCGATGTTGAGCTTAATTTCGCCCTCACTGTCCTCGTTGAAAAAGCGCGTCCAGAACGCGGCGTAGGAGCGGAATTCAAGCGCCGCGACATCGTATGCTCTTTCTTCCGCGGCCGGCGCAGCTATGGGGGGGGCTTGGCGATATGCCCAACTCGCTGAAGATGCTTAGCGACTGAGCGAAGGTCCAGGAAATACAGTAGCTCAGAATCGCCAGCGCGATTATTGCCCTATTCATGGTGATGTCCTTTCGTTCAGGCTCTTGCGCAAGGACAACTTAGCATATTCGAGGACTGGTATGAAAGGCGCGCCAGAGCTTCGGTGGGCGTCCGTTGGGATGCGGTGGGTCAAGCGTCGAAAAGGGACCCGGACCTGAGGAGTGAAACGATCAACCGGGGCATTCAGGGCGAAGCTGTCTATGCCAATAATGCCGCCAGTCTATGACGGCGATGCCGCGCCCATCACGCTCAATCGGAAGCCCGGTCCGCAATTGACTTGAGAGCGTAGAGCTTCGCCTTCTGAAACGCAAATACAAGCCGAAGCGTCTGACCGGCCAGCTCGGCGGTGTTTCCTCCGCGCCAGCGCAGCTCGCAGTTTAAGCCGCCCTGCGTGACCGGCAGGCAGTCATCATATCCGAAGCCGTTTATATCCGCCCCGTCCGCGTTCATCAACTTGGCGCGAATCGAACCCCCGGGCTGAACCTCTGCGTTGATGGACAGGCGCTCCCCAGCGAGCAGCAGCGGCGCAGTTTCTATGCTGGCGCGGCCGATGTCCTCGCGCGGCACATAGCCGGCGAAGCGATCCATCTCAAGCGTCGCCAGATTCAGCGAGCCTTCACGCCAATTGTTATGCAAACCATTGCTGCCGCCGTAATAGAGGCGAATCGCGCCCTCGTGAATGAATGGTGCGGCCGCATAGACGCAGCCGCAGTCGTAAGCGCCGTCGGGATAGGCGCCTTCGCCGCGCGGTATCAGCGCCTCGCCCGGGCATATCCGCTCCCAATCGACGCTGTCGACGCTGATTGCCAATTCGGTGTCGACGGTGTCCCAGTTCGCCGCGGCCTCGTCGCCTTTGTGGAAAACCGAGGGCAGGCCGATGTAGAGATCGCCATAACGCCAGATCGGCAGGGAATAGATTTGATCGTGGGCATCGGCGCCGCGCATGATCTCGACCGGCTTCGACCAGTTGTCGAAATCGGCGCTTTCGCTGCGCAAAACCGTGCGGATGCCATCCGCCCAGCCGCGGGTGATGCAGACGTAGCGCGCAAGCACGGGCGACCAGATCGCATTATTGTGGCAGTCGCCAACGGCGTCATGCTCGTTCCATAGCACCGGCTGAGACCAGTGCAAGCCGTCGGCGGAGAAGCAAGTCGCCATTCTGCCCGCGCTGGCATTGCGATGGATGAACTTGTATGTCCGCGCCGGGTCAGGGTCGCGCCGGTCTTTGAAGACGCCGCCGGCATGCAGCCCGTGGGTCGCGCGGCGCATGACCAGATTGTTGGCGGTCGAGCCTTCAAATTCGATAATGCCTAGAGCCGGCTTTTCCCAGCCGATGCCATCGACGGAGACGGCGTACAACAAGCCCTCTTCGCGCGCGCCTTGGCCATAGGGCTGCTTTGGGCGCTGCGCCAGCGCTGTGATATTGGAGGGCTCGTCATAAATGAAGGACTTGTACCAGCACTTGAAGAGGCCATCGTCTTGGTCGTAGATGACGTTGGGATAGACGTTATCAAGCCGCGCTTCCCAACGTTTGGGCGGGTCAGCGAAACAGTCTTCGCCGAAGAGGGGGTTGGCTGCGTGCTTCTGCACCGTGCCGAGCTCAAGTTTGGCGTTGTTGGTGGAGGCGACGATGCGCGGATCGAGGAGCAAGTGAGAATTCATTGTCATCGTTTTTCCAACGTCGGACAACTCGGCAAGCGACTCTACCAGCCGAATTTCCGTTAAGGAAATGGAATACTTAGAATGCTAGCGGAAAAGGTCTTTTGGAAGTTGCGACTGCCTGATGATAGAAGACAATGTACCCGCTCTCAATTCCTTATGATTGGGAACGGGCACCGTTATAGTGTGGTATTCTCCACTTAATTGGAGAATCTTCTTCTGCATGATTATGTGACTGCCCTTTTGCCGCACCTCCACGAATCCTTCCAATATGAGAATTCGGCATACTTCACGACATGAGAGCAGTCTGCGTTTAGGCACGTTCTACTTTCAATTGCTCAATGTGACCGCGCCGCTCAAGCCGACTCTGGATTTCCTGTGGCGACGCTAATTCCAGGAAAAGCGTCACCGCCTCTTTGATGTTGTCAATCGCTTCTTGACTACTGCTTCCTTGACTTGCGATGTCATAGTCAAGACAATGGGAAATGTAGACGTCATCGTCCTGGACAACGCTTACCGTGATCATCTCCATTACTATGCCCCTTTGACCTAACTCTGCGCTACTTGCGATTGTAACGCATATTGCACGAAAAGAGTATAAGAATCCGCTGATCGAACACAAGTTAATCGGTAAACCAATACCAATTACAGCGTCTTCATGCGACTGACGTGTCCATTATACGCAGGATACAACAGCCTAGTCCCGCAACATTGGTTAGTAGCGTTCGGTACCCTTTCCCATCTATCTATGCACCTTGGCAGCCAGCGCAGTGAAGCGATCCACCATATCGTCGATGGCGAATTCTGGCTGCCCGATGATGAAGGAATGCGCCTTGTTGTTGAAGTTGCGCGTCCAGTGCTCGGGGATGGCGTCTTTACCGTAAGCGGCGCCGAAGATGCTGGCGGCGGTGGCGGCGGTGCAGTCGTTGTCCAAGCCCATCGCCACCGTCTCGCCGATGACTTTGGTGAAATCATCGCCGCCAATGCTTAGCCCCCAAATGGTCAGCGCGGCATTGTTGATCGTATGCACCGGGTGCATGCCGGCGTAGCGTTCATCGGCGGCCGCGCGCGCGGCGCGATAATCCATGATGCCGTCAGCCGCGTCCAATGCCCAGCGCGCTTCCCGCGCCAGCACGCAGTCGGCCGGGATTTCGCTCAAGCCCGCTTCCAGCGCCGCCAGCGGATCACCCAGGGCGAAGGCGGCCGCGATGACCGCCGAGAAGTACATGGCGCCGTATATGCCGTTGCGGCGGCTGCAGATAGTGGCATTGCGCCAGGAGAATTCGGCCGCTTTTTCGGGATAACCCGGCGCGGCATATCCCCAGGGGTCGGACTGGATATCACCGATGATCCAGAACTGAGTGGGATTGTCCACTACCGCCGCTTCCCGCGCTGGCACGCCCGCTTGCAGATTGGGCAGCACGGGCGACGCCGGTGAAACAGGCAAGTATTTCAACCAGGCGGCGCCGACATCGTCCACGCTGAAGTCGAGGCCATACTCTTCCAGGATCAGCATGCCCAACTGCGTATAGATGAGATCGTCATCGGTGGGCACGCCGTCCATATTGGCGGGCGTGAACGCGTCGCGCCGGCTGGTCTCATACTTCAGCTCGTTCGGCCGCTCGGCCTCGCTCCAGTAGTCGGCGGGCGGGAAAGCATCGCCGAGATATTCGGCCCAACCCTCCATCTTGTCAATATCCCAGAGTTCGACAATCGAGCCGAGCACGTTGCCGGCGCAGCGCCCCAGCCAGGCGCCCTCAAGCCGGTCGCGGTATGTCGCCTGCGGCAGCTCGGTCCAGTAACGGCGTTCGCCTTGCGGACGCAGCGCGCGAATCGCTTCCAGGTCGTCCGGTTCGGCGGCGCGCAGAGCCGGGTCTTCGGGCAAGGCGCGCAATTCCGCCAGCTTCTCGGCGAGCAGCGCCTGAATTTCAGCCATTTTCTCGTCCAAGCCGGCGGCGCCCTCTTCCGCTTTCAGCAGCGCCCAGTGGTTGATGCTTCGCTCAATGTCTTGCAGGGGTTTGGGGTAGTTGTAGGGTTTCATGGGTAGGTCTCCAGTCCGTGCTCATGATAGTTGCAATTGCAAATTTTGTTCTAATTCGCGGGCGACCCAATGGGTAGCCCCTACAAGGCTTGTCCGCCATTAACAATCTTGCGTTTGGACAACTTGAACAATATCGAATCCATACAAGAAAGAGGACCGATTCTTGCCAATGGCAACAAATTTCTACGGAATCCGCCTAGTTTAGCTCTCCTTCCCTGATGATTCGGGGAAGGAGCCGGGGGATGGGTTTGTAGTGGTCCCGAAAAACTGGACACCTAGTTGAGAGAGTATACTAGTGTTTCAGCAAGAGGGGAAACCACCATGGGAAGGGCGCGTAAGTTTAGTCCGGAGTTCAAAGCGCAGGTTGTATTGGAGATCGTGTCAGGCCGGAAGAGTTTGGCACAGGCGAGTCGCGAATATCAGATCAAGGACACGGTATTGTCTCGTTGGAAGGCGCAGTTTCTGGATGGCGCGCCGGGGATATTCGAAGCGGGACGTCCGGCGGAGGAGAAGCGGCTGCGTGAGCGCATCGCGGATTTGGAGCGATTGGCGGGGAAACAAGCCCTGCACCTGGAAATTGCAAAAAAAGCCAGTCGCTACTTGAAGTCTCTACCGCCCGAAAGCGAGAACTAGTGCAAGAGTTGAGCCAGGAGTATACAGTGACAGATTGTTGCGCAGTCGTGGATTTGGCTCGCAGCAGCTATTATCATCGCGGCAATCAGCCGGACAGCGCTGCGCTTCGGGACGCGATAGCGGATATCGCCAGGCGGCATCCTACCTACGGCAGCCGGAAGATCAAGAAGCAGTTGGAGCGCGCGCCCTATCGGATGGAGGTGGGTCGACATCTGGTCCGCCGGTTGATGCGCGAGATGAATCTTCTGGTGAATCCCAAGCGACGCCAGGTCATAACAACGGACAGCCGGCACGGTCTTCGCCGCTTTCCTAATCTGGTACGGGGCGTCAAGGCGAGCCGGCCGGATCAGATCTGGGTAGCCGACATCACCTATATTCGCTTGCGTACGGACGAGATCTACCTGGCCATCCTCATGGATCAGTTCAGCCGGGCGATTCGCGGCTGGAACCTGAGTTCGTCCTTGGGTCAGGAATTAGCGCTCATACCCTTGCGGTATGCCTTGCGTCACTACCCGGCGCCGGAAATCCATCACTCCGACCAAGGGACACAATACGCGGCAAAAGCCTATGTCCAGCAACTGCAGGATGTTGGTACGCAGATCAGCATGGCGGCCGTTGGCAAGCCGAGCGAGAATGGCTATGCCGAGCGGGTGATTCGCACCATCAAGGAGGAGGAAGTGTACCTGAGCGACTACAACAACGTGGCAGACGCTCGCCAGCAAATCGGACACTTCATTGATGTGGTCTATCGGCACAAGCGCATCCACAGTGCCTTGGACTACCTGACGCCGGCGGAATTCGAGGCAGGGTGGCGGCATAACCCTCCCTCAACATCCTGATTTTCGTGTCCAATAATTTAGGACCACTACAGGTTGGTTCCCTAATCCTGCATCCGCCCATGCCGCGCGATGGTCAGTTCGCGCATGCGCTCGAATACATCGACGCCGATCTGCTCATAAACATGCAGCAGATCAACCAGCACCCAGTTCTCGCGTATCAGCCCCTTCTCGCAGCGCCAGAAGTCCAGGCTGCGCATCGTGATCTGCTGATTCGCCGGCGCGATGCCCAGCCAGCCGTCGCCGCTGACGGTCATGCTCATGCCGGGCCAACCGGTGAAAGCGACATAATCGCCATCGCCGAACATGATGCCCTTGTCCTTGAAAACGCTGCGATCGGGCAGCGCCTTCAAGAAGGGTATCTGATGCCAATTGCGGAAGCCCGATATCCGCCGCATGGAGCCGATGCCGGCCGGACCGTACCACATCATTTTCGCGTGCCAGTGGCGATCGATTTGCATCGCCGCCAAGCCCTCGGGCGAGCGCTCCAGCGCCACCAGCATCGCCGTCACCCAGTCCAGGCTGGCTTGCGATTGCGCTTCGTCATAAGCCGCCGCGATGATGCCGTCTTCCGTCGCCGGTCCCGGCACGACCCACTCCGGCGCCAGGCTCGGCGTCATCGGCCAGGCACCCGCCTGCATCATCAACTGCGGGACATCCCAGAGCGCTTGCATCTCCACCACCAAGCCATCTTCCAGCCGGAAGAACTCGTGGTAGCGCATCGCCATCAAATGCCGCGTCGGCGGGATATCCAGCCAGGGCTCCGCGAAGACGCCCATATAATGCCCGCAGCAACCGACCCAATCGCCGCCATTTGATTCACCGGCCATCACGATAAAGTCGCGCCGCTCCAAATCCGGCACTGCCGCTAGCAAAGGCGCATAAGCTTGCTCATACAAGCCATCGACGCCCGCCAGCGTCTCCAGCGGATTGGCCAGCTGCACCAGGCAGTTCCGCGCGAAGATCTCGCCCAGCTGCCCGCGCAGTCTGCCCGGCTCGACATCGTAGAGCGCCCGGCGGAAGACGCCGATTCGCTCTTTATTTTGGTTGTGAATGGATTCCGTCATTTTCTGCCCTACGGTTTTCGTTTTGGCGGGCGAGACAAGTCTCGCCCCTACAGTTTCGATTAGGGCGGGCCAGACAAGTCTCGCCCCTACAGTTTGGCTCTGTGTGACTAAACCCTCTTCACCAGCCACGCGCTGGCGCTGATCGCCCCCTGCTGCCGGTACTGATGGCGCATCCGCCCGAAGACATCGACGCCCATTTGCAGCAGCAGATGCGGCACATCAATTGGGATCCAGTTCTCCACGATTGTGTCGTCATCGCAGCGATAAAAGTCCATCACGCGCATCTTGACGCGCTTGCCGGTCGGCGGGGCGCCGAAGAGCTCGCCACCGGCATGAGTCGCCCGCAAGTAGCCCCAGCCGCCCGTGACCGCGTAATGACCATCGCCGATGCGGATGAAATGCCCCTGCGCGGACCCGCCGCGGTCGGGGAATGCTACCAGAAATGGTATCTGATGATAATCTTCGTAGCCTTTCAAGCCGCGCGTCGTACCGATCCCGGCTGGACCGTACCACATGAAATCCTTGTGCCAATGTTTCGCCTGCTCCATCTCGTCCAGGACCGCGCGCGTCGGCGGTTCGCCGCTGTAATAGCCGAGGGCGGCGTGCATCTTCAGGATCGTCTCAATCGTCTGTTTTGAGCGCGCTTCGTCCTGCGGCGTCAGAATCAGGCCGTCAAGCGTCCGCGGCGGCATCCAGCGCATCTCAGTGCCCAGGCTCGGCGCCAGCGGCCAATAGCCGGCTTGCCGCATCAAATCCAGAAAGTCGAGGAAAATGTAGCTTGTGACGATTTTGCCGCCACGCAATTCATGCCCTTCGCAAAAGCGCAGATGCACGACGCCGCGCGTGGCCGGGATGCCCAGCAGGTCATGAGCAAAGTTGCCCAGATAATGCCCCATGCAGGCGACCCAATCGGCATCGCGGTAGCGCCCGCCGGCGACGAAATTCTCGCGCCGCTCCATATCCGGCAGGGCCTGGCGCAGGGGGCACCAAACACCCTCCAGCCCGGCTTCGATCCCGCGCAGTTCGTTGATGGGATGCGTCACATTCAGCGCCGCGTCAGCGGCATAGCCGTCGCGGGCCGCGTCGGGCAATTGCTCGAGCGGCGCCTCGGCCAGCGCGCCCATGATCGCCATCACCCGCCGCTTGTTGGCGATGTTGTCGGCTTGAGCAATCGGACTGTATTGGAACGACGCGGTGAAGTATTTGTCCTGCGCGGCTGTCATCTATATTTGTCCAAGTGGCAATTTGGCAAGCCAAGGTGCGCGTAGGTCTCGTGGGCAAGGCAAGTCGCGCCACCATGGTTTTCGCTTTGGAGAGCGCGGCTGGACGGCTCAGGCGACGATCTGCTTCAGCAAGACGAATTCGTCAAAGACCGTATGCTCGGTGACGATGCGGCCGTCCTTGATCACATGGTGGCTGAAACCCATCAGCCGCATCAGATTGCCGGTCGGCTCGCCGTAGATGCCGTATCCGGTATGCGTCCCGCGCATTGACCAGCGCGTCGCCACCCGGTAGCCGGCGCGCTCGTCGCCCACATGACAGAAATGATCCAGTTGGATGGACAAGTCAGGGAAGGGGGAGAGCAGCGACAGCGCATAAGTCTGGAATTCGCCGATGCCCTTGAACGCGCGCCCGGAGGGTCCCTCAAAGACGAAGTTCTCATGATAATAATCGCGCGCCTTGTTGAGCAGCTTCCAATTCCACACCTCATGCATCATGCGCCCGACGAAATCTTCCGGATCAAAACCCTCGGATTCCGCTTCGGGCCAAGGTTCCGGCGGCAGTTGACCGACGCGGTGTTCGATATCGCCGGCGAGGCTCAACTGCAAGTCGCTGTCCTTTTCTTTGGCCACCATCTCCTTCGCCGTCTGCACTGGATCCAAACCCAACTGCCGGACCAGCGTCAGCTCATCGCGCGAGATCCACTCTTCGACCATCATATCGCGCACGCAGACGCAATCGGCGATTGCGCGATAACTGACCCGCTTGCCCGTCGGCGGACCGTAGGGCGTCCAGCCGCGATTGGTTCCCTCATGGCGCAAACGATGCGAGGTATAAAAGCCATCGACATTGTTCCCGCCCCAGATCACCTCTTCGCCAAACAGCCGCCGATCGGGGAAGCCAGCCTGCGATTCCAAGGTCGCGGCGATGACCGCCTCACGGCCAAAGCGCAATCCAGCCGCCGTATGCATGACGATTGTATTGGCGTAATAGTCGTAGAGCTTGCCCACGCCATGCTCTTCCCAAATCTCATGCGTGACGCCGATGATGTAATCGACGATGTTTTTGTAGCGCGGGTTGTAGCCCTCCATTGGCTGCGTCAACTCGCTGTCTGCCTCATCCATGAATTGAATGTCCAGCAAGTTGGGCATCGTAATTCGCGCCTTCGCGTCAACGGGCTGCGCCGCTGCAACCTTCAACTCTTTGTTCGGTCCTTTGTCATTCGCCATCGTTTCGCCCCTGTCAATCTGTGGAATCGCCGCCATGTTCACCTGTCGGCAAGCTACAAGCCGTCTGCGTCATCCTAAGCGAGCAAAGCCTAACACGCGCGCTGGCAAATTACAAACCGCTCACCGCAACGCCAATGTATCCAAGCGGGTGGAAGTTCGATTAACCAAATTGAGTTTCACCACGGTGACACGAAGATCACAAAGAAATAGGGATATTTCGCATACGATTCTCGGTGTCCTCGTTTTTTCTCGGTGCACTCGGTGGTAAAGCTGTTTGTTTCCACCGAAAAGAATGCAATTCCGCCGGGGCAGCCGCGCCTTCATTCGCTCAGCGCCCAGTCCACCGCCGCCAGCGCATGCAGCGCGGTTGTATCAAATGTAGGCAGGGCGCTGTCTTCCGGCTTGATCAGCAAGCCAATCTCGGTGCAGCCCAGGATGACCGCCTCCGCGCCAGCGTCTCGCAGCCCTTCGATCAGCGCCTGATACTTGCGCCGCGATTCAGCGCGGATCTGTCCGCGAACCAGCTCCTCATAGATGATGTCGTGCACGACGGCGCGCTCGTCAACGTCAGGCGTCAGCACCTCCAAGCCGAAGCGCTTGACCATGCGCCCGCTATAGAAGTCCTGCTCCATCGTGAATCGCGTGCCGAGCAGACCAACCCGCCGAAAGCCGCCGGCCAGAATCGGCGCCGCTGTCGCATCGGCGATGTGAATCAGCGGAATCCCCGCCGCCACTTCCACCGCGTCCGCCATCAGATGCATCGTATTGCTGCAGATGACGAGGCAATCAGCGCCGGCCAGCTTTAACTTCCGCGCCGCGTCGACCATGCGCGCGCCCGCCGTTGTCCAATCACCAGCGGACTGCAAAGCCTCGATTTCGCCAAAGTCGAAGGAATAGAGCAGGCAAGGCGCCGAATGGACGCCGCCCAGCCGTTTCTGCGTTTCCTGGTTGATGATGCGGTAATACTCGACGCTGGATTCCCAACTGAGCCCGCCGATCAAGCCGATGGTTTTCATGCTCGCCTCTGGAGACGCGAAAGCCGGTGCAAGGCGATATCATGGCGCGTCTCGCCATTCTGCGCCAGGTCCGCCATCACCTCGCCGACCACGCTGGCCATCTTGAAGCCGTGCCCGCTGAAGCCGGCGGCGACTGAAACTTGTGGCGCATCCGGCAGCGTATCCAGCAGAAAATGCTCGTCCGCCGTATTGGTGAACATGCAAATGACCATATCGACCGTTCTGCCCGCGCCATCAGGGAAATAGCGCTCGGCGAATTGACGCAGGATCGCTTCGTCCCTCGCATTGGTTTCGCGGTCGACCGCGTCCGGATCGCAAGTCTCTTCCAGGTGATGATAGCGGCCGAGCTTCATCCCGGGCGTCGCCCCGGTCGGATTGAATTCCGGCAAGCCATAATAGCGCCCTTCCTCCACCTGCCCGTTCCAGACGGGAAATCGATCCAGCTGAAACCAGTCAGCGCACTTGGGCTCCAGCCAGATCAGCGCTTGCCGCTCCGGCACGGCGAGCCCGGCCAGCATTGGCGCCAGCTTATATGCCCAAGCGCCGCCGCAGATCACCAGCTTCTCCGCCACATAGCGCCCCGCGTCCGTCCGCACCGCCACCCGTTCATCGGCCAGAATATCCCAGCCAAGCGCGCGCTCGCCGCAGTGGATCGCCGCTCCAAGACCTTGCGCCAGCTCGGCACAGGCGCTGATGCAGCGCTCCGGCGTCAGCAAGCCGCCCTGTGGCTGAAAGACCGCCATCGTCTCGGCCGGCATGCGATAACCAGGGAAGCGCTTGCGGAGTTCCACATTGTCCAGCACATCATGCTCGAAGCCATTCTCGATGCAGCTTTGGAGGCTGCCGCTGAAGACATCGCTGTCCTCCGGCCCCATATCGATGCTGCCAGTCTGGAAGAAGAGCTGCTCGCCGAATGCGGCTTCCAGGTCCGCCCACAGTTCATAAGCCCGCCGCAGCAGGGGCACATAAGACAAGTCCTCGTAATAAGCCAGGCGGATGATGCGGGTCAAGCCGTGCGACGAGCCCAGGTTGTGCGGGATCTCGAATTGGTCGATGCCCAGAACGTTCAGTCCGCGTTTGGCCAGATGGTAGAGCGTCGCGCTGCCCATCCCGCCGAGGCCAATGACGATGGCGTCAAAACACTTATCCATAGCTGTTTCCTTGACGAAAGGCAGGTTTGCAAAAGGCAGAGCAATCATATAGCATTCAATCAAAGCGGGAAAGGATTTAAGACGATGGAAGAGCCAGTCAAGGATTCGGTGGCGGCTGTCGACCCGCTCGCCGATAGGACGGACTTAAGCCCCGAACAACGCGAGTTGCTGCGCAGCCTTCACAGGAGTTTCCAGCAGGCCGAGCGCGGTGAAACGCGACCGTTTCGCGATGTCTTGCGTGAGTTACAATTGGAGCGCGAAGCTGAGGAAAATGCAGGTAAAACAGACGTCTGAGTTTGAGGCGCAGGTCAAGCAGCTCCGAAAGACATATAGTCAAATATTCAATCAGAGCGGGAAAGGATTCAAGACGATGGAAGAGCCAGTCAAGGATACGGTGACGGCTGCCGACCCGCTCGCCGATAGGACGGACTTAAGCCCCGAACAACGCGAGTTGCTGCGCAGCCTTCACAGGAGTTTCCAACAGGCCGAGCGCGGTGAAACGCGACCCGCGCGAGAATTTATGGAGGAATGGCGCTTAGAGCGCGAAGCCAAATCCAATGCTCGTCCAAACGGCGCCTGAGTTTGAGGCTCTGGCAAAGAAACTCGAGCGCAGTTACCGTTTGGTCTACGATGATGTAGATAAGCTGATATCGGATTTGGAACAGGGTCCCCGCCCCCAAGACAATCGCTTGCAAAACATGGGCGACATGGAAGTTTACAAGGCGCGTCTGCCCAACACCTCCGCCAGAGTCGGTTCGCGCGGCGGCTTTAGAGTCGTCTACCGCGTCAAGAACGGGACAATTATTCTCTTGCTGCTCATTTGGGCGAAGTCGCGGACGGTCGACATCCCCGACAGCGAAATCCGCCGAGTAGCCAGCCAATACTAGCCGCCTCGTTTTACCCGCAGCCCCCCGCGACCTCAACCCACCAGAGCCCGCCTTCCGTCCCATTCATCGCCACCGCCAGCCGCGTCCCGCCCGGCGACAGCCAGCTCCAGGCGCGCGCCGCCGCCGACAGTTGCAGCGGCAGAGGCGTCAGCGTATGCAAGTCCCCGGTCCGCCGATTGAAACATTGCAGCGTCGGGGCGCCTTCAATGGGCCGGATCACATAAATGATGTCGCCAGCGACAATCGGCGCCGGATAATTGTTGCCGGGCAGCTCGGCTTCGAAAAGCAGCTCGTCGCCGCCAAAAGCATAGTCGATGAAGTAGCCGCTCACATTCCCCCGCCGCCAGCCGACCACCGCCGCCAGACCATCTTCAGCTGGACCCGGAACGGTCAGCGACGGCGACAACTCTTCCAGCCGCCCCATCAGCATCCGCCCCTCCACATCAGCCGTGAAATAATATACCGGCTCGCCGCGCGATCCAAAGTAGCTGGCGAGGAAGACGCCCGCGTTCCGCGCCCAGATAAAGCCGCGCAAGCTGTGTTGGTGCAGCTTGTCATGGATCAGCCGCTTATAGCTGCCATCGGGCTCGGCCGAGAAAATCGTGTGCAGGTCATTCTGGTATACGATGCGCCGCGCGCCCGGCGGGAAGGTCAGCTGCGAGCCAAAATACAATTCCGCGTTTTGCTCGCCCGATTGCGTGACCATCGCCGCGCCGCTCCTTTCGATCATCTCGGCGGTCACCTTGTCCGCAGAGGGATGTTCTATCGGCGACGTCGCGTGATCGGCGACGTCATAGCGCCGCCAGTCCAACTCGGTGAAGACCGACCCGACGCAGCCAATACCGTATATCAGCGTCTCCTCATCCAGCCACTCGAGCATGACGACCTCGCCGCGCTCGATGAGCCGGACCGCCGGCGCGTCGATCTGAGGCGACCAGACCGGCGCTTCCGCCTGCCCATCGACCTGCGCGACAACACTGGCGACGGCTTCTTCCTCGAATAATTCGAAGGGCGCGCTGAATGCCTGAACCGCCCCCGGCAGCAGAACGTGATCGAGCAGCGCCGTGCCGCAGGCGTCGACGAGGAATCCAAAGCCTTCGCCGATCAGCGTCTCATCGGCGCTGTAAGCTTCGACTGTGATGCTGATATTGCGGTAGCCCTTCGCGCCGTGATTAAAGACTTCGCCGGTAACGACCGGCGTCTCGCCGCCGAATCCGTCCGGCTGCGAGCTGATCTTTGTATCGGTCAATATCAATTGAGCAGCATCTTGCCCGACAACATAGATTATCGCTCCCAGGCACAGCAGGGAGAACATGAGAAAGATGCGCATTTCGTTTATTCTGGCGGGTTGGGCCGGTGGAATAAGCTTAGGGCAATCGGCTGATAATGTACAAAACGATGGGGGCGGCGACAGCAACTAGCGCTGCAAAGAGCGCAATACCCGTACCCACGATCCAGCGTATAAGCTTTGATTCCATTTCAATAATTTCCGCCTTCGTGGCCATGTGAGGGCGTTCCGCGTCTCTGACGGCTTCAATAGCCGTGACGCGCGTTGCCAAATCAGACTGGGCATTGGCGATGGTTTCACTGGCCATTCACATTCCTTATCGTGATCTTGCTTAATACAAGTCTACCACATATGGGTCGTCCGCCAATATGCGATTTTCCGATACCACTTGGGGCATGTGGCGTGGGTGGGCGAGCCAATGACCCGCCCGTACTTCTGTTGCCTGACGCTCAAAATTGAGATTTACTCGCTCGCGCCGATCATACCCTCCAGCAGCTGCGGGATGAACCAGATGTCGAGCAGGCTCACCGGCTCCATGTCGCCGGCCAGCGGCGTGCCGTCCTGCAAATTCAGCGGTCCCGACCACAGGAATATCTCGCCCGCGTGCATGGGATCGGTCTGGAAATCGTGAATCTCCTGCGCGAAGCCGGTGAGCGTCTCGCGGTGATCCATCGCCAAGCCATCGCCGAAGACATAACCGCTGACGCTGTAATCGGCATCGGTGTAGAAGCCGTCTTCGCCGATCTCATCCCATTTCGGCTCCCACCACAGCCATTCCTGCGACCAGGCGCCATCAAGGACGCGCTCGACCACGCTGAGGTATGCGGGCCCCCAGTTGTAGTAGGCGGAGCCCAGGCAAGCTTCAGGCGCTTCCGAGCAGCCGTTGATGTTGCCGTAGGGCACGCCGTAGCTGGTATCGCCCTCAGCCATGTAGCGGCCGGTGACGGTGATCGCCTCGGTGGTGTCAATGCCAGAGATGATGACATCGGCGCCGCCATCGAGCATCTGCTGGGCGACCTCGACCGGGTCCAGCGTCACGCCCGGAATATGGAACCAGAAGCCGATCCACTTGACCTCGAAGGTGATGTCGTCGGCCGAGATGTCATCGCGGTAATTGTCGGCGCAGTAGCGCGCGCCCAGGTAGCTGGAGGCGACCAGACGGCGCGTCTCCGGATTGATCAAAGCGCCCAGATAACCGATGTGCCCTGATTCGCTGGCGAGGGCGGCGGCGCAGCCCGCGATCATGCGCGGCAGCTCCATATAGGTGTTGAAGTTGCCCACATTCGCCGGCGGCAGTTCGGGCAGCTCATGCATAATCGCATGGTCTCCCATGACAATATCGTTGGCTTGAATGGCGTTGCTGCCGGTGATATTGATGAAGGTGACATCGGGGAAGGCCGCCGCCACCACATTGGTGTCTTCTTCAAAGCTGTCGGAAGTGGTGAAGATGACCGACGCGCCTTCATCAACCATCAGTTCCACGACACCCATCAAGGTCGCTTCCGGCGAATCGGCCGGATTCAGGCTTTCGAATTCGAGCATCCGCGCGCCCGGCATGTTTGCCTCCACGTACTGGCCCGCCTCATAATGCGATGTGCTCCAACCGCGGTCATCTTTCGGACCGACCAGCACAACGCCAAAAACGAAGTCGTCTTGCGCCAACGCAGGAAGCCCCGCGAAGACAATCAGCGCAAGAACCATGAACAATAATGACATTCTGCGGAACATAGATTCCTCCAAGGTATGTTATTCAAGGACTGACAATGCATGTTCGCATCGCAGCCTACAGTGTAACAAATTCTTAAATGGCGGCAAACAACAAATTGGGAGGGGAGCAGGGCAATCGCTTCAAAGCTGCGAAAAGCCATGCGGTTAAGTCCCGTCAGTCGCCTGTCTGTAATGCGCTTTAAGCGCCTTTCCCCACACGTGGCTGATAGCTTTGACACTCCTCGCTTGGGATGACCAGGCGCTGACCTTCGGCCAGCCGATCATCATTCAGAAGCCCATTGAAGGCGCTGATATCGCGCACTGTCATGCCGTACAGCTGGGCAATGCGGTACAAGGTTTCGCCTGATTTTACGATATGTACGCAATCCTCCAGCGAAGCCGTCGGCGGCGTGGTCACCGTCGTAGTCGCAGTTGGCGTCAGCGTCGTGGTCGCAGTTGACGTCAGTGTCATGGTCGCGGTAGGCGTCACTGTATTGGTCGCAGTTGGCGGGCTTTCACCAGGCGGCGGATTGTTGCCGGGCGGCGGGTTGTTGTTCGGCGGCGGATTGTCATTGGGCGGCGGGTTGTCATTGGGCGGCGGGTTGTCATTGGGCGGCGGGTTATCCTGGGGCGGCGGGTTGTCATTGGGCGGCGGGTTGTCCTGGGGCGGCGGATTGTCATCGGGCGGCAAAGGGCTGGGTTCAACGGCTGGTCGGCCTGGAGGGGGACTGTTTCTGGGCGGTTGCACCGGCTCGTCTGGCGTATGACAGTCTTGCTGCTGCAGATTGGCGGCGGCGATTGAAATGGGCGATGTGATCGGCGGCAGCTGGTTGGTCAGGGCGGCATCGCGCAGGAGGATTAAAGTGTCCGCGCCATCGCCCGCGGAGCAGCCGAAGACCGCTTGATCGGTATTCGCGGCTTTAATCGCATCAGCCAGTTGGCAGGTGAGACCGTCTACGAAAATTTGGGCGGCGCTGGCTGACAGTGTATGGAGAAAGAGAAGGATCGGAACGATCAGCAATTTTATGAGCAAGGTTGTATTTTGCATTTTTGTCTTCTCCTATAGGGCTTGTCCGGCAGGGTGGGACTTGGGCGGGCGGCCTGACAGGTTGCCGACGATGCGCTGGGATGATAGCTTTGCGGGCGAGCCTAGGACCGCGCCTGCATTTTGGGAATAATTTGCGGCGTTCGGCTTTTGAAGCGATTGCCTCGCGCGGCGAATTCGACTGATCGCCTTCAGCGCCCTGGCGCCTAGCCGCAGTTTCCATGCGTCGTGACATAATCGGCGCTGATCCAGCCCGCTGTGCCGTACCAGTCGACCTTGTACCAGCCCGTTTGCCGCGCCAGTGCGCTGAGGGTTACCGATTTCGGCAGTACGCGTGTTATCGCGCCATTGGGCGCGGCGCGGAAGTTTAGAATTTCCGTCGTCGTCACGCGGCAGTCCGGCGGGCTTTGCGTCGCTGTTGGCTGCGTTATCGCCGCTGCCTGGGGCGCGGAGGTAGCGGGCACTCCTGGCGCGGGCGGACCCTCCATCAGCACCAGCGTGCCAGCGCGGTTGATTGTGGCGCAGGTCATGCCATCGACGCTGTAGGCCGGCAATGTCGAAACTTGGCGCGGCGCCGTCGCGGCGTCGAGAAAGCGAAAACCGCTGCCAGTCGAGCGGAAGCAGACTTGCGTATTCGACAAGACGTAACTCCAGACATCGACGGCGTCGACGAAGCCGGCCTCGATGACAGACTTGTTTCCGATGCCCTTCTCACCCACCCGCTGGCATTGCGTGCTTTTGTGAATGTTGCTCACTTTGATGCTCGGCGGCAGAGACCGGCAGGTGGAACCCGCCCGCGTCGGCGTGGGATAAGGCGGCGGCAACGGCGTGGCGGTGGGCGTCGGCGGCGGCTCGCCGTCGCTATCATCGTCGTCGTCGCTGTCATCGTCGCTGTCATCCTCCGGTATTATGATCGGATTATTGTTGACGTCTTCCGGCGGATTAAGGTCTGGCGATTCGAATATGGGACCACCTTCCTCGCCCGGCGGCAGTTCCGAGTCCGGCGGCAGGCCCGGGATAGTCGTCGCAGGCGGCGGGTCTTGCGCAGGCGGCGGGTCTTGCGCTGGCGGGTCTTGCGCTGGCGGCGGGTCTTGCACAGGCGGCGGGTCTTGCGCTGGCGGCGCGTTTTGCTCTGGCAGTGGCGGCGGCGGATTGTCGGGATCATATTCATAAGCGCCGATATCGCAGCCGCTGCCTTGGGGCCGCGTCGTGCCGCGCTGGTCGACGTTGCCGGCCGAGTTGCAGCCGACCGTGCTGGCGGCGTTGCGGGCCGGGCTGTCGCCAGGAATCGGGAAAAAGGGCGGCAAGCCGTCAGTCGCGCCGCTCGGGTTGGGGTAGAGCTTCGGATCGGATGTCAGCGGCGAGCCCCAACAGCCGTCGTTGACGCGGATGAGATTGCCGGCGTTGACGTTCAACGAGTTGCCGGAGCAATCGCTGGGGCTGTTGCCAGCCAGAATGCTGTTGTGCGCCTGAAGCGTCCCTGCCGTATTGTGGATGCCGCCGCCGCGCCCGCTGGCGCTGTTGCCGGTGATGGTGACATGGGTCAGGATGAAGGGGCTGTCGCCGCCGAGCCCGGAAATGCGGATGCCCCCGCCTTCCCCCGCGCGATTGCCGAAGATCGTGCTGTTGGTGATGTTCATGGCGCCGGATTTGTTGGTGGCGACCATAATGCCGCCGCCCAACCCGCTAGCTGTATTGCTGTGTATGGCGCTCTTGGAGATGGTTAACCGGCCCCGCGCGCTGTAGATGCCGCCGCCGTAGTCAGCCTGGCTGTCGCTGACCACAACGCTGTTGAGGATGATAGCGCCGCCGCTCTGGTAGATCGCGCCGCCATCGTTTGAAGCCTTGCCCTGGATCAGGTTCAGGTTGTTCAGGGTAAGGCTGCCGCCGCTCTGGAGGATAATCTGATATTTGTTATCGCCGCTGATGGTGTAGCCGCCGCCGGTGACGCTGATGTTGGAGTTGATCGTGGGCAGCGTCGCCGTCAAGATGATATCGGCGCTGAGGATGATGGCGTCGTCGCCGCTGCCAGCCGCGCAGCCGCCGGTCGCGCTGTCGCCGTTGGCCGATGTGATGGCGTTCGCCAGGCTGCAGGAACTGCCCACGGTGATGTCGGCCGCCGCGACCTGCGCCGCCGGCAGCAGCAGGAAGAGCAGCGCCAGGCAGAGCGCTTTCATGGAAAGACCAGGCGCAGCGTTGATGATCCAATTGTCAAGACGCCTCATCGCGGATCTCTCCATTGCCGATTCTCATGCCTACTTATAGCATTGATTTGTATGCGCGCAAGCGAATCAACGGTCAATCAACGTTGGCGGGGGACGCGGCAAGACGCCCCCGCCGGAGCCGTTTGTGCGGGAAATGTAGGGGCGGCCAACCTGGCCCCCCGCTTTTACCGACTCATAGCGCGTATTTCGGATGCCCCAAGGTCCGCCCCTGCGGATCTCGAAACTCGCGAGGGCTGTATCGAAGCGCGCCGGGGAAACGCCTATTGGCGGCGATATCGCGCGATCATCATCTCGCGGCGGCAGCGAATGATGTAATCGTCAGTTTCAGTCGCGGTCAAGTCTTCGACCCGCCGCAGCAGCGACTCCGGCGTGACGCTCCGGCGCAGGGACGAGGCGTATTCCCGCAGGTCGGCGGGGCTGTCGAGATCCGTTACAAATTCAAAAGATTCATTGTGTTCGAGGCGAAACTCGCCCGCGGCCAGCGCCAGGCGCAGCGCCTCATCGGCCGCGACATGGTCGGGGCAGCTGTGCGAAGAGTCGATCTCGCCGATAGCGAGCCGCGCATCGGGCAACGCCAACTCAACGCTGCGATTACGCATGGTCGGGCGCAGGTCGATCAGCGCGCCGCTGGGCTTCAGTACGCGATGCGCTTCCTTCAGGGCATGGACCATGCCCTCGGGTTCAATTCATCAGAAGGAGAGCGCGAATATCACATGATCAAAGCGGCAAGCCGGCAAGGGCAGTTGGACGCCGCTGGCCGCCGCCAGGTGAACCGAATCGGGCAGAGTCGCGGAACCAGTCCGCGGTAATGTCCCGGGCAGATCAACCCCGAAAACGCGCGCCGCCCGGCCGGCATATTTCCGCGTCAGCCGCCCATCGCCGCAGCCGATCTCCAGCACCTCGCCGACAGCGCCCGCCAGCATGTCCAGCAGGTAGCTCTTCTCGTTCCCCGCCGTATCGTTTCTTATCGCCATCGCTTTGCTCCGCTGGCCCGATGATACCGAGAATGGCTCTGTCCGTCCAACTGCCCGAGTTCGCCATTGGACATAACTGGCACTATAATTGGATTGCGCCATCTACGCGACCACTTAGGGAATTGCCCATGTCGAATGCCGGGCTCAAGGTCACACTGCAACGCGAGGGCGAAGAACCGCTCTACCGCCAGCTCATCCAGCAGATCCGCGCCCAGATCGACAGCGGAGACCTGCCCGAGGGCGCGCGCCTGCCCGCCAGCCGCAGCCTCGCGAAACAATTGAGCCTCAGCCGCATCAGCGTGGTCAACGCCTACAGTGAGTTGCGCGCCGCCGGCTACCTCAGCGCCCAGGCGGGCCGCGGCACTTTCGTCGCCCGTCAGCGCGAAAGGCGCGAATCCACCCCGCCCCAGCAAAGGGCGCCACAGACGCGACAGCGGGCCTCGTCCATCCACCAGATGATGCGGCTCGCGCGCCGCCCGGGCGTCATCGATTTCAGCGGCGGGGCGCCACCCAGCGAGTTCTTTCCGGTGCGCTTTCTTCAGGATGCGATCAACCACGTCATCGAGCGGGATGGCGCCGAGGCGCTCGCCTATGAGGCGCCCGAGGGTTACGGGCCGCTGCGAGTGGCGGTGCGCGATTACGTGCGCGCCATCGGCATAAACTGCCGCGTCGAGGATGTGCTGATCACCGGCGGCGCCCAGCAAGCGATCGACCTGGTGCTGCAATCGCTGATGCGCGCTGGCGAGACCCTGGTCACCGCTGACCCGACCTACCTCGGCATCATCGACATCGCCGAGGCGCGCCGCGTCCATATTCACGGCGTGCCTATTGACGAAGAGGGCATCCGCATCGACGCGCTGGAGAACGCGCTCAATCACCTGCGTCCGCGGCTGATCTACGTCATGCCCAGCTATCAGAATCCGACGGGCCACCTGATGCCGCTGCACCGCCGCCGGCAACTCGCGCGCCTCGCCGCCCGGCATCGCGTCCCCATCCTCGAAGACGAGGTCTACCGCGAGTTCCGCTATGACGGCGACGAGCTTCCGCCGCTGAAGGCGCTGGACGAGAGCGGCGTCGTCATCCATACCAACGCTTTCACCAAAGTGCTGCTGCCCGGCATCCGCATCGGTTACCTGGTGGCTGCTGGACCGTATCAGGAGCGGCTGGCGCGGGTGAAGCAGGCGGCTGATATCTCCACGCCCGGCTTGAACCAGCGGGCCATCCATCTGCTGCTGGAACGGGGCGTGCTGGCAAAGCAACTGGAACGGAATCGGCTGGAATTGCGGCGGCGGCGGGTGGCGGCTTTGGCGGCGGCGCAGCGCTATCTGCCCGAGGGCAGCCGCTGGACCGCGCCGGGCGGCGGGCTCTTCCTCTGGGTGGAGTTGCCGGAGGCTGGACCGAGCGCGGCCGAGACCTTCATCGCCGGCATTCAGCGCGATGTCGCCTTCGCCATCGGCGGGCTCTTCTACACGGGCGAGGGCGGGGGGCAAGCCATGCGCCTGAACTTCGGCATACACCAGCGGGACGTCATCGAGGAGGGCTTCCGGCGGATTGGGGAAGCCTGGGCGGCGCTGGTGGATGAGTATGGGGATGTGGAGCGGCGGGCGGTGCTGTAGCAATTCGCCGCGGGGCTGGCTTCACATTCGAGGAAGGGCGGGAACAGAGAAAAGCTCCCCCGCCATTGCGCGCCAGAAAGCACCACAAGCTGCCAATAGCCGCCACAGACCGCCACAGTACGCCAGAGAATGCCTATTAAGTATTGATACAGTATGCATACTGACAGGGTGGCGGGGTGTATTTTTTGTTTGGGGGTGGGTTAGCGGGCGCGGAAGTGTGGGATTTGGGGCAAGATACATGGCGGTCATGCGCTGAGGGTCGCGTAGGGCGCGTAGGTCGCGTAGGTCGCGTAGGTCGCGTAGGTCGCGTAGACACTGACCGCCGACACTGACCGCCGACACAGCCCGCCGACACTGACCTACGGTAGCGGGGATTGGCGTGGAAGGGGTGAGTGGATGGTCGCGCTTTTTCACCACTGAGGAAAAGAGGGAACACAGAGGGCGCAGAGGATTCTCGTTTGGCAATAGCTATCGTTTGGCGTATACTAGGCGTAACGTTGCTCAAGACAGGAATCCATTCACTATGGCGACTAAGGACATCCGCTTTAAGCGCATGAATGAGGAATATCAGAGCATGCGCAACGCGCAAGACAATCTGTTCGACAAGGTCGATACGTTTGAAGAGGCGCTGTTGGGATTGACGGAGATTGTCAGCGAAAACCGCGAATTGATCATGGAAAACCGCGAGATGCTGCTAGCGATCATCAAGCATCTCGACGTGCCGTACAAGCCTGTGGGTTTCGTGAAGGAATGAATTTGGTTTTCTTCACCACAGCCGCTCGCAAGTCAAGACATGGCTCACACAAAATGACGAACCCGCCATCACAAGAATCTGTAGGGGCGAGCCATTGGGTCGCCCGTTGATTTCATTAGGCCTTGGGCGCGGGCGACTTGATAAGTCGCCCCTACAGCAGTCTTCCCGGATGGGTTTGTCAATAAAGAGGCACAGAGAGCACAGAGAAAATTATGCGATTGGAAACTGCGGGATCGCGGCGTCGATGGCGGACATGAGGCGCATGGTTTCCGACAGGGCGACGATGATTTTCTGATAGTGCGTCAGGTCTTCGTAGGATAGTTTGCGGCCGCGCCGGTCTTTGAGCCACTTGTCCGCAACGCGATAACCGCCGATGTGGAAGTCCCAGATCTCGCGGGCTACGCCGCCGAAGTATTGCCGCTTGTTAATCTCCACACGCCTCTTGGTTTCGTTGTATTTGGGATAGCCGCGCGCGACTTCGTTATCGCCTTCGGTGTCGAAAGTTGTGATGAAGTTTGACAGCTCCGGCGATTTCATCAGGTGCAGACTGACCAGCTCGGCGCCGAGTTGCACTAGCGCGGCGAAGAGCGCGACATCCGCAGTCAGGGGCAGGCGGGGAAAATCGATTTTGAGGAATTCGGCGTAGCGCTCGCGGTAGGTCGGGCTGTGGAAGATGGCGTAGGCGTAGTAGAAGACGTCTTCGGGACCGAAGCAGGATGCCCCCTCGATGGAAGCATGTAGGGGCGATTTACCAAATCGCCCGTCGTCGCTCGGGTCCGCTGAGCGGGCGACATGGTATGTCGCCCCTACAACCTGCGTGGGGGCAAAGGCGCTGCCTTCGGTTTGGAATGTTAAGCCGAGTTTGGCTTCCATTTCGCTGACGAAGGCTTTGGAGAGGTTGGGTCGGCGGCCTTTGTGGCTGAGGGGAAAACTGTCTGCATCCAGTAATTCCTTCTGATCAGTCGGGTAAAGATAAACGGGAAAAAGAGCGCCACCACCCCGTCGAAAAACGTTGAAGTCAAGAAGAGCATCGGTACAATAGACGACGTTCCATTCAGCTAAATCTGCTGCTTGTCCTGCTCTACCCACAACAATAGCAATATTGTCCTTGGAATTCACGTGGCTCATCATTTGTCTGCGCGGCATGCAGATAAACCCTTTTGTCCGGCCTGTGTAATATGTGGAGCGACGGTCGAACGGGCGATACATGATTTGTGAGATGAGCTTCCTATCTGGACCGCTTGCTGCAACGTCTGATTGTGCCAAGTGGACTTTCCAATCACGCACGTCGCGCCCCAATTGGTAGTGGTTTCTCGCAGCTTCGGCATCCATTTGAGAGAATCTCATGACGGTTTCCCAAGCTGATCTTGCGCTATAGTGAATGGTTAGCCTATCCCGTGCGGTTACTAGACCGACATCATTTTGCTGAGTAAATGATGGGAGCGCAGAATTCCGTTCATATTCTTCTTTTCTTTCCGCGTCAATCGGAATGAAGAGATAATCTGGGGCATCAGCCTTAATGGGAAGCCATGAAGTGGTTGCAAGATTGTTCTCGCTAAGCCATAGATACTTGTCAATACGTTTTCCCCAGACGTCCACGTAGTTCACGTTTGCGGATTCCACATCTGTGCTTGAATCTTTGACAAATACGCTGACAGTTACACCGGTACGAATATCAAACACGTTTTCGTCTTTGTTACCATCCGGGGTTACTTCCTGCTTTGTGGTATTCCCATGAAGATTGACAATATAAATGTCGGTGAATACCTTTAGTAAGCTTTCACGCATGCCTCGAAATGTTGGATTGTCCAAGTATCCGTGATTGGTAATGAACGCGAGGACACCCTCGCCCGTTTGCTCAATCCGCCATTGACCAAAGCGGATGAACTTGACGTAATCATCTTGGAGCCACTTTGGATTGCGTTCGCCAATTGGTTCGCCATCTACGAAGTAGTAATCCCGCACGAGCTTGCCGATCCATTCGCCTTTGTTAGCGCTGTGTCCGCTGTAGGGCGGATTGCCCAGCACAACCATGATGGGCTTGTCGCGTTTGATTTCGGCGGCGGTGTTGGCTTCTTCGGCGATGAACTCGGCGAATGGCAAGGGCGGCGCTTCGACCGCTTCCTCCAGCGAATTGGTCAGATAGATGCCCAGCCGCTCATCTTCTTTGAACTCGTAGCCGGCTTCTTTCAACTGCAAGCTCAGGTTCATGTGGGCGACGGTATAGGGCGCCATCAGCAGTTCAAAGCCGAAGATGCGCGGCAGCAGGTGCTTCTCGACATAGCTCTTCCACAAGCCCTGCTGACCGGCGAATGCCTCTTTGATTTGCTCAATGACAAAATAGAGGAAGGTGCCGGTGCCGGCGGCGGGATCAAGAATGAGGGCATTCTCGTCGGCTAAGCCGCGCGGTCGGTCGAAGCGGGTCTTGAGAATGTGATCGACGCTGCGCACGATGTATTTGACGACGGGCTCGGGCGTGTAGTAGACGCCGCGTGTTTCGCGCAAACTTGGGTTGTAGGCGCTGAGGAATGTTTCGTAGAAATGCACGACCGGGTCGGTTTGCTGGGTGCGCTGGCCGAAGTGGGCGAGGATGCTGTCCATATCGGTGTGGCGCAGGATCTCGACCAGGCTCTCCGCCATCCAGGTGAGACGCTTGCCGATGTCGAAGCGGCTGTGATAGAAGAGGTCGCGCAGGAAGGGGTTGGTTCGGGGGATGTCTTCGGCGGCGCCTCGCAAGCTGAATGCTGCGGGATCGCCGGGGAAATTCACGCGGGAGGCGAATAAGCCGTAAGCCAGGGTTTGGGCGTACATATCGGCGAAACTAGGGATATCGAGATCGGGCAGCAGGGTCTTTTGGAAGGCGGCCATCTGGTTTTGCAGGTTGGCGCTTGGCGCGCTGCTCTTGAGATCTTTTTCAATAAAGTGGGCGATGAATTGGGCGCTGCGAGCGAGCCGTTCGGCTAATTCCTGGGCGCTGTTGACCGATTGCGTCGTTTGCTGGGCGAAGCGGAGTAGCATATCGATCAAGCCGCCGTAGTTCTTTTGGATTCGGACAATTTTCCCTTTCGCGACTTTGGCGATGCGGACGGTTTCGATCTTTTCTCCGTTCACATACCAGCGGAATTCGAGATAGTCGGTCAGCAAAAGATTGCCATAGGCTTGGTAGCGCTTGACTTGCGCGGTCTTTTCGCTACGGCTGAGTTGATTGCCGATGTCTTTCGCTTCGACGATGCCGATTGGCACATTGCCTGGCTGCCGCAAGACGACGAAGTCTGGCATGCCGATTTCGGTACGCGCGGGGTCGTTGACGGCGTTCAGACCTGTTTCAACGGATTGCAGGAGTTCCTGCAAAGCTGGACGGTAGGCGTGTTCGCCGGCAACATCGGTTCGGTGTTTCGCTTGAATCTCGGAAAGATAGTCGCGAACGGCGCTCATGTTTTTATCTGCGCGCTCTTTTCTGACAGAGGGCGACCCAATGGCTCGCCCCTACAGATTCCTTTTTTTCTCGGGTTCGTCATTTTGTGCGAGCCATGTCTTGACTTGCGAGCGGCTGTGGTGAAAAACTATACCGCGTTAAGACTGGATAAGGCTAGACCAAGCAGCGAAGCTCATTCATAATAGGGCGAAGTTGGCAGGCAGCAATTCTGGAGGACAGCGATGGCGGTAGCGGTCATGGTCGTGATTATCCTGTTGAATTTCGCCTTGCTTTTGGCGGTGATGCGCGTCGGCACGATGGAAGAACATCACAGCGAAGTCGCGGCCGAGGATTCCGCCGCCGTCCTGGCTTGGCGGGCGCGTTTGGCGGCCCAGGCCGGGGGTCGCGACGCCCCCGCTGGCGAAGCGAGCGAAGCCTAGCCGGCTCGCCTTCGACGCATGGCGATCGCCGCGCGCTCCCTCGCCTGATGCGGATTGGACTAATCGCCCCCGATCTGAGCAGGGAGAATGGCTGGGCGACCTACAGCCTGAACCTGATTCGGCAACTGCAAGCGCGCGGGATCGCTACCACCGTCGTCTGCGCCCGCAACAGCCCCGCCGTCGACTTTGCCTATCATCCCCTGCTCCCCGCGGTAACGCCGCCGGAGCGCCATACCTTCATCAAGACGCTGCGGCTGCTCCCGCAGGTGAGACGGCTTCTGCACGAGTGCGATGTCATCCACAGCACCATAGCGCCATACGCGATTCTGGCGGCGCTGGCGGCCGGCGGTCGGCCGCTATTCATCAACGCGCATGGCAGCTATGTCAACTTGCCGCGGATGCGCCGTTTTCCGGTTGGGGGATTCTATCGCCGGGCTTTTGAGCGCGCTCATTTGCTCTGCGCCAGCCGCCATACGGCTCAGGTCGCGAAAGGGTTAAGTCCGCGAGCGCGGGCGCGTGTCATCAACCTGGGCGTGGATGTGGAGCGATTCCTCGAGCCGCCACGGCTGTCGGTCGACAAGCGCGGACCGACGGTCATCACCGCCGGCGGGATCAAGCCGCGAAAAGGCACGCTGCAGTTGGTGGAGGCGATCGCCGTCCTGCGGGAGCGGCTGCCGGAGGCGCAATGCCTTATTATGGGCAATCCGGGGCGGGGCAGCGCCTATACCGCGCAGGTCGAGCGGCGGATCGATGAGCTGGGGCTGCGCGACCAGGTTCAAATCATGGGCTTCGTCGAAGACGATCTCATGCGCGCCTGGCTGGCGGCGGCCGATGTCTTCGCTTTGCCGGCGATGAATGACGGCTTTTTTTTCGAAGGCTTCGGTCTGGTGCTGGTGGAGGCGGGCGCGGCCGGCACCGCTGTGGTCGGCACGGATGGCTGCGGCGCGGCTGATGCCATCGAGCATGGCGAAACCGGGCTGGTCGTGTCGCAGGCGAATGTCGCGGAGGAATTGCCGCGCGCGCTGCTGGAGTTGCTGGAGAACCCGGCGCGGGCGGCGAAGATGGGCGCGGCTGGACGGCGGCGAGCGCAATCGCAGACCTGGGCTTCGGTGGCGGATCAGGTGATCGAACTGTATCAGCTGGCGCTGGGATAGCTGGAGTTTCGCAAGTAGAGTTTAATCGTGATCCGGCATGATGAAGCCATTATCAGCGAAGATTTGGAATACGCCTCTCATCTGCTGTTCAAGTACGCCAATGCGTTTGCCGTTGCTATCAACCTTTTCCTCAATGCGATTAAGGTGAGGCGATAATGCGTTAACTACCGCTTGGGCAATACGTCTCTCATCCGACGTCAATCTAGGACCTTGAAGAGGATTATTGTCGAAGTCCGGAACTGTAGCCATTGCGTTATCTCCATACAGTGGAATGTACCATGTTGTATTGGCATGATAGCTTACATTTTCCGCAAACGCTAGCGCTTACGGCAACTTCCTGCCGTCAGCGTAGATGAAGAAATTCTCCGTCTCTTCCACCTCAATTTCGAAACCGCGAGCGCGCAAGGTCCCGGTCAATTCGGCGGGATCATAATAGATCTTGACGATGTCGAATTGCGCCCCGTCCTTAAGCGCCCGCCGCTGCAAATCGGCGCCGAGATTGGCTGTGCCGGCGCGATTCCGGGACAGGTCCAGCGCGCGCGAATCCACCAGGAAGAGGCGGCCGCCCGGCTTCAGCGCGGCATGGACCGTCTTGAGGAAGCGCGACAACCTGGAGGCGGGCACGTGGGACAGCCAGAAGCCGAAGAATACCATGTCGTACTGGCGCGCCGGCTGATAGCGAAAGAGGTCGACTCGCTGATAATCGACCTTGTCCGACCGCAGCTTGGCGCGGTTGATGGCTATCATCTCGGGCGAGGCGTCGAGGGCGCTGACGCGTTCGCCGATTTGAATGAGCTCCGCCGTCCAGATGCCGGTGCCGGGCGCCAGCTCGAGGATGTGGCCCATGTCGGCGACGCTGTGCAGCTGATCGCGGACCTGCTGGACTTCCCGCTGCCATTGGCGGGTGTGCGCCTCGCCCAGATCATAGCGATCGCGGCGGTAGAACCAGTCGTCGTACTCGGGCGCGCGGGCGCGATAGTATTCGATTTGGTTTTGCAGCAGGTCGGACATTAATTTTCCCGATTCAACAACGGGCGACCTAATAGGTCGCCCCTACGATTGTAGATAGGGATCGCGGGGCGACAAGCCGTCTGGATCGTTCAGCTCGGCTTCGGGCGGCGCGGGAACATGCCCTTGCAGAAGCGGGTCGTCGGTCTCGCGCATCCAGCGATCGAGGCGGGCGCGCATATCAGCCAGCACTTCCGCGTGGTCGGCGCTGTCAATGAGATTAACGCGTTCGACCGGGTCGAGCCAGGTGTCGTAGAGACGTTCGGACGCGATTTCGCTCTCTGCGTAGCCGGCCGCCAGCCATTCGCTCTTGGTGAAGCCATCATCGATATTTGAGAGCACGGGCGACTCGCGTCCATCAAAGCGGCGGATGTATTTGTAGCGCTCGCTGCGGACGGCGCGTTTGGGTTCATAAGCGGCGTGGTAGCTGACTTCGGCGAATATTTCAGCGCGGATTGAATCGCGCTGGCCCGTCAGCAGGGGGGTGATCGAATGCCCTTGCAGCCAGTCGGGCGGGTCAATCTCCAGCAGGTCGCAGAGTGTCGGGAAGATATCGATATGGCTGACCATGGCGTCGATGGCGCGCCCGCCGCTGAATGGCGCCGGACCATGCATGATCAGGGAGACGCCGATGCCGTGGTCGGTCAGGTTGCATTTCATATCGGGGAAGGCCAGCCCGTGATCGGTGGTGTAAATGACCAGCGTGTTTTCGCGTTGGCCAGTTTCGTCCAGCGCCTGGAGAACATGGCCGATCTTGTCGTCGAGAATCTGCGCCATCGCGATGTAATTTGCCATATCTTGCCGCGTGCCGGGCGTATCGGGAAAGAGGGCCGGCGGCTGCACGTAATCCGGATTGACATCATGCTCGGTCGGGAATTCGCGGTGCGTCTCGAAGAAGCCAACGGTGAGCCAGAAAGGTTCTTCAGGCTTTGAGCGGATGAAGTCGGCGGCGGCGAAATGCGTCTGCGAGCGGTCTTCCGTCAGTACCTGATCGTAGCCGACATCGGCAGCGCCACCGTGGTAGCGCCTGCCCGACAGATGCTGGATGCCAGCCAGCGCTGAAATGTAGCCGGCGCCCTTCAGCGTGTGGATGATATGCTGTTTGAAGTCGCGCAGCCGAAAATGGCGATTGGCCAGCCCGAGCATGCCGGCGCTGTGGGGTGACTGCCCGGTGAGCAGCGCGGCGCGGCTGGGCGAGCAGGTGGGGGCGGCGCAATAGGCGCGGCGGAAGAGGACGCCCCGCTCAGCGAGCCGCTGCAGATTGGGCGTCGGAATCGCATGGCCGTAAGGACCGATGTAGCGGCCCGTGTCGTGCGAGTGGATGTAGAGGATGTTTGGCTTTTGCATGGCGAGGACTCCTTTACCGCAATTCATATATCACTGAGGACGCAGAAATTATGCCAAGGGAGCTCCCAAATGTGAATAGACTACGTGCCAGAGGATGAGCAGCGCGTTACCAGACGGGCCCGTTCCTGCTCATTTCTTCAACGTGTCGTATGGGCTAGTTGTAACGTGCATAGATCGCCTCGATTTGAGGCTTTAGGCAGCGCCAGAAAGCAGTGGGCGCCACCCACACCAGATTGCCTTCGCGCTCGATTGGTTCGGGAATGAACTGCCCATTCAACGTATCAAGCAGACCGACTCCTTTGCGAATGAAAGAATTGTGCTTTAGCCCGTTGGTCAGCTTGCCGGCAAGCTCAGGGGCGTCCGGGTATATCTTATTGGGGAAGAACGCCTCAATTATGCGCACAGGCCTGGGGGATTGGCGGCGCGTCTTAGGGTTCAGCAGCAGTCCCATTTTGCACAGAAAGGCCAATTCCATGCAGGCCACCATGCCCAGCAAAGCCGCCGCGTGGTCATCGGGGCGCTTCAGCAAGTTGTCAATTTGGTCCCGCCAATGACGTTCATATACTTCGCGGCATGTCTTTGGAAAATCATTGGCTTCGGCGACTCGTCCGGTGGTCATATTGACAATTGTTCTCATTCTGTGATAGCTTATAGACGGGTGTATGGTGAGATCCAGCACTGACCTCTAGACCGCTCTGGACAGACGGGGTTAGGGGAAGACACGGGAATCCTCGATCACAATCGTAAAATGGAATTCCCACGGCTCTAAGGGGCTCGCGACTATACGGCGAGCCCTTTGGCTTTTATATTGTATTGCATATGCGCTGCGCCTACTGGTTCTGTATCAAACTTTGTCGAATCTAGAAAGTAAAAAAAGTGCGCTAGCCGAGCAGCCTCTCTCATTGCGCTGTGTCGGCGGCCTGTGTGTACGCGACCTACTTGCCTTACGCATCCTAAACGCGCCAATTACGGGACGCCTGCCAAACGTCGACAAAGTCTCCCCCTGATTCATCGGGGGAGATTTAGAGGGGGGTAAAACCCGGCTTCCACGTCTCCACACCGCTGAAAGGCATATGGATGCCCGGATCGTAAACCGGGCGTTCGGCGTATTCGTTGCTGTTGCCGGCGTCGGGATTCCCGCGCACGAGAATGGAAGGATGGTTTTCGCGCATGACACGGGTTGATGTCGGGATGTAGCGCAGGGTGAGCCCGATGCGCCACTTGTCCGAGGTGTTGGCTTCGGAGCTGTGGATGATGCGCGGATTATGGACGGAGACATCGCCGGGATTCAGTTCAAGATCGATGACATCGCTGTCGTCGATTTGCGAGGGATGAATGCCGGATTCCAGCACATTCTTGCCATCTTTGACATCGACCATTTCACGGCGGGAAAGCAGGCGGTTGTTTTGCGTGCCGGGCAGCAGGCGCATACAGCCGTTCTCGCGCGTGGACTCGGTGGCGGCCAGCCAGATGGTGGTCACTTCCATCGGCTCCAGGGGCCAATAGCTGCCGTCCTGGTGCCAAAGGACTTTCTGACCGTGCTCCGGCGGCTTGGCGATATAATGCGCCGCCCACATGGCGATGTTCGGTCCCAGGAATTGCTCGACGATATCGACCAGGCGCGCGTCGCCCACCAGCCGGTGCATGAAGGGGTCGGCCACCAGCATTTCGTGGCCGAATTTCTCCGGGCGGATGTCGGGATGGCGTTCGGCCAGCCAATGCACGTGCGCGGCGGTTTCACGCGCCAGCTCGGCATCCACGGCGCCGCGCACGATGACGTAGCCTTTCTCGTCATATTCTTGCTTTAGCGGGGTCGTCATGGAGCGCCTCCTGAAGGCGGGTCGCGGCTTGCTGGGAATCAGGAGAGATGATGGACTGATAGAGCGCGGATGTCAAGCGATATGGTCTAGCGGACGGACCAGTCACCAAGCTGATAGAATCGTGACACGTATTCAGTTGCAGTTGGAAAAGCGCTTAGCCGCGCAATGCAAGCGCAACGATAACCTGAACGGCGGCCAGCAAAACGGCAGCGCCGCCGATGCCTAGTGTAATCACCCACTTTAGCGCGTCTATGTTGGCTTGCAGTTTATTGACGCTTTTTTCAAGTTCCAATCGCAAACGGCTTACATCATCCTTGGTCGCCAAGTGCTGCAATGTCGCCTCTAGCGCCGCGATGCGTTCGCCATGCTGGCGCTGAATAATGCTCTCTTCCATGCGGCCGCTCCAATCTTGATGTCCAACATATTCTAACTCTATCAAAAATATGTGTCAATCACCGAATACTGGTGTCGCATTGCGTATCACTTAATCGTCAGGGTTAAGAGACTAGACCATTTACTCGATATCGACGTCTTCCTTCGACTTACGCGGGGGATGCTGCGCATTGAGCTCGACTGTGATGCCGCCGAAGATGGGGGCGCAAACATTGTAGATCGAGACCGTCAGCGCGGTGGAGACGCCGCCGGCGATGGCTGCCCAGAGGGCGATCTGCGCCAGGATGGGACCGAGCACGTCCAGCGGAATGTCGACCGGAATGAGCTTGAAAATGGCGTTGAGCGCGACAAGCAAGAGGATGGGCAGGACGGCGGCAGCTGCCGAGACGACCGCGGCGATCTTGACTGCGGAGAGGAAGCCGATGCGTTTGAGTGTGTAGGTCATGGGACATCTCCCGAATAGAATGCTCCAGGCAAGTAACGAGTATATCCACTTTGTCCCTGATTTGCCCTAAGCCCATTTGATCCGAGTGATTATCTCGGCCGGCATGACAATTTCTCTAAGCAAACAGGGACTCGGTGTCCTCAACATACTCGATGTCCTCGGTGGTGAAAAAAGCTTGTGGAGATAAAGCCTATTTGCTTAGACCAGGCGCCTTAACCCAAAATCTGCCCCGCCCTATCGAGGTTGCCGACGCTGTAGTATTTGGCGTCGGGATGATGGGTGAAGAGCGCCGCCGTGCTCTGCTCGGGCACCCACTGCCAGGACTCGGTCAGCGACAAGCCCAGCTCGGTTTCCAGCTGGGGCAGCAGGCGCAGGACTATCTCGTGATCGGCCAGCTCCGGGCAAGCGGGATAACCCCAGCTGTAGCGTTTGCCTCGACCGGCTGGAATGCCCAGCTGACCCTGCACGATATGCGTTAAGTAGTTAGCGGTGGCTTCGGCCGCTTGCACCGCGAGGCCGTGGAAGTAATAGGCTTCGCTGTATTCATTCGCCGCTTGCAGGCGCTCCACCTCATCGCTGGCGGCGGCGCCGACGGTGACCGTCTGCAAGACCAGTGTGTCTGCCCGCCCGCTGTCGATGGAGGCGAAATAATCGCTGATGCAGAGCGCTTCGCCGTCGGGCTGGCGCGGGAAATGGAAGCGCGCCGCTTCCCGCTTTTGGCCGGTTTCGGTGTAGGAATCGGCCTCCCAGACGATCAAATCATCGCCGTCGCTATTGGCGGGCAGGTAAGCGTAGACCGCTTGTGGCTCTAGCGTTTTGGCGCGGGACGCGGCTACCCCCATGCACAAGAGGCGTTCCTCGAATTCGGCTTCGAGCGCCTGCCATTCCGCGCCTTGTTTGTTCTTGGCGCCCCAGGAAAGGCGGAAGAGCTCGGGCTTGTGCAGGTGCTGGAGGACGATTTCCAGCGGCATGGAGCGCACGACGCGGCTGCCCCAGAAGGGCGGCGGCGGGATATCGGGCGCGTCGCGGACCGTCTTCTGTTCCGGGGCGCGGCGGGTGCGGCGGCGGCGGGGCGCGCGCTCGACTTCGGCGTAGGCTTCGCTGAAGACCTCGTCGAGAAACTGCTCATGGCGCTCGGCATCCAGCAATTGATCGACCACAGCCAAACCCTCAAATGCGTCCTTGCAATAGAAGACGCCGGCGTCATAGGGCTCGCGCGATTCATCGAGGAAGAGGATGCGGCGGCCGAAGCGGCGGTTGATGGCGGCGCCGCCAACGAGCACGGGGATATTCAAGTCGCGTCGCGCCAGCTCGTTGACGATCAAGGGCATCTGCTTGGAAGTGCTGACCAGCAGCGCCGACAGGCCGATGGCGTCGGCTTTGAATTCCAGCGCCTTGTCAATGATGGTATTGGCGGGCACCTGTTTACCCAGATCGTGCACGGTGTAGCCGTTGTTGCTGAGGATGGTTTTCACCAGGTTCTTGCCGATGTCGTGCACATCGCCGTAGACGGTGGCGAGCACGATGATGCCCTTGCTGGCGCCTTCGATCTTTTCCATGAAGCCTTCGAGATAAGCCACCGACTTTTTCATCACTTCGGCCGATTGCAGCACGAAGGGCAGGATGAGCTCGCCGGCGCCGAACTTGTCGCCGACCTCTTTCATCGCCGGCAGCAGCACGGTGTTCAGCGCGGAGACGGCATCCATGCGCGTCAGAATGTCGTCAATCAGCGCCTCGACGCCCTCTTTCTTGCGATGCACGATTTGCCAGTGCAAAGCTTCTTCGCTGGTCATGTCGGCGGTGGGGTCGATGTCTTCGGCGCCGGCGACCTGGATTTCGTTCTCCTCGAAGTACTGGATGAATCGCGGCAGCGCGTCCTGGTCGCTGTTGAAGATAAGGTCTTCGGCGACGCTGCGCTGTTCGTCGGGAATCTCAAAATAAGGCGTGATATGAGCGGGATTGACGATTGCCATATCGAGACCAGCTTTGACCGCATGATAGAGGAAGACGCTGTTGAGCACACCGCGGGCGGCGCTGCCGACGCCAAAGCTGACGTTGCTGATGCCCAGCGCGGTCATGACGCCGGGTATCCGCGCTTTGATCAGGCGGATGCCTTCGATGGTCTCGACGGCATCGTTGCGCAGCTCCTCCTGGCCTGTGGTCAGCGGGAAGGTCAGCGCGTCGAAGATTAGATCCTCGGCCGACATGCCGTATTCAGCGCGGGCGATGTCGCTGATGCGCCGGGCGATTTCGAGCTTCTTTTCGCGGCTATGCGCCATGCCGTCTTCGTCGATGGTCATAGAGAGGACAGCCGCGCCATGTTTCAGCGCGATCGGCAGGATCTGGTCGATGCGCTCGCGGCCGTTTTCCAGGTTATTGCCATTGATGACGCCGCGGCCCGGGTAGAGCGCCAGAGCCGCTTCGGCGACATCGGCTTCGGTGGTGTCGATGATGAGCGGCGCTTCGACCGCCATCGACAGCTTCTTGACCAGTTGTTCCATCTGCGCTTTTTCGTCATCACGCTCAGTCAAGGCGACGCAGACATCCAGCATGTGCGCGCCGCGACTGACCTGCCCCACCGCGATTTCGACAATGCGGTCGTAGTCCTCTTCCAGCAGGAGGCGCTTGACTACCCGGCTGCCCTGACTGTTGACGCGCTCGCCGATGAGCGTGGGACCCGGATCCTGCATCATGCGCGTGGCGGTCATGCCACTGGAGGCTTGCGGCGCCTGCATGATTTCTCGCTGCATTGGCGCCCGGCGTCCGGAAGGCTGCGCGAGCGCCTCGTCGTATGTCTGACCATGCACCTGCTGATAGAGCCGGGCGATATGCGCCGGGGTGGTGCCGCAGCAGCCGCCGACCACGTTGACGCCCCAGCGGGTGAATTCGGCCACCATCTCGCTGAATGGCGCTGGCTCCATCGGATAGACGGCCTCGCCATCGACATTGATGGGCAAGCCGGCGTTGGGCACCACGCTGATGGGAAAGGGACTGCGCTCGACCAGGTACTGAATCGGCGAGCGCATGTATTCAGGACCGGTCGAACAGTTCATGCCCAGCACGTCAATCGGCAGCGCCTCCAGCGTCGCCAGCGCGCCCGCTATATCGGTGCCGAAGAGCATGCGCCCGCTCACATCAAGCGTGATCTGCACTTGCAGCGGGATGCGATTGCCACTCTCCGCGAAATAACGGTTGATGCCGTAGACGGCGGCTTTCACCTCGAGGATATCTTGCGAGGTCTCGAGCAGCAGGACATCCGCCCCGCCCTCGACCAAGCCGCGCGCCTGTTCGCCGAAGAGATCAGCGAGCTCGTCAAAGCTGATGGCGCTGAGATCGGGATCGTCGCCGGAGGGCAGCATGCCGCTGGGACCCATGCTTCCAGCGACGAAGCGGGCGATGCCGGTCTCGGCTTCCGCTTGGTCGCAGGCGGCGCGAGCGATGCGGGCGGCTGCGCGATTGATTTCCAGCGTCCGGTTGCCCAAGCCATGTTCGTCCAGGGTGAGGCGGTTGCTTCGGAAGGTGTTGGTCTCGATGGCTTCAGCGCCGACATTCAGAAAGGATTCGTGAATCTCGCGGATGATATCGGGGCGGGTGATGACGAGATAATCGATGCAGTCCTGATAAGCGGCGCCGCCGAAGTCGTATTTGTTGAGGTCGTAGGCTTGAATGCTGGTGCCCATAGCGCCGTCGAAGATGACGATATGGTCGTCGATGGCGTCGAGATAGTGCCGGTTGCTGAAGGGTTGGGCGGTGTTTTTCATACTGTGCATGATAGCAGAGGACGCGGGATTTTCCACTGTAGCGGCTCTGAGAGCCTGTGGGTCCCAAACTTAACTTCACCACAAAGACACAAAAAGCATAGAGCCGCCCAGCGACATCGACACTATTCAAGACAGTTGCGAAGCTAGATGGTAATGTGATGCCCGCCCTTGGGCAGGGTCGGGTCATAGACGGGCTTGCGCGATAGCCTTGACCCAAGACTGAAGCTGTGAGTCGCATCTTCCTCATGTTCCGCCAAGCTTGTTGACAGGGCAAGGGGATGTCTGCATAATTGCAAGCGTAACCAACGAGGTGAACTGCACTTGAAATAGATGGCTACTCATGCGGACAAGATCCTTCGCAAGATGCGACGCAAGAAATCAAATCACCCGGCGCGTGACGTATGGACTGTCTATAAAGAGTATGGTTTTATTGAAGAGCGTGGCAGAGGCAAAGGCAGCCACAGACTGGTGAGGCACACAGAATACAAACACTTGTTCGCCACGCTTCCAAATGACGGCACAGCAGCCATTTATGTCGTGAAGCAATTACTCAAGAACATCAGCGAGTTGGAGAGGTTGACCGGAGGGCAATCATGAGGCCGGATATCATCAAACAGGCAGACGAAATCGCGGCTATGGACTTTCAAGTCCAGGTAGACAGGGAAGACGATCACACGGGTCCCCCCATTTATGTCGCGCATATAGCCGAAATCCCCGAATGCGTAGCCCAAGGCGCGTCGCCTGAACAAGCGCAAGCCGAACTGCGGGATATCCTCGTTGATGTCATAAGATATATGCTTGAGTCCGGTATTGATGTGCCGCGGCCTCGCGCGCGAGCGGGCAGCGCTGCAACAGCGCGAGCCGGTTAACGCTGCCTGCGCGACATCCTCGGCCCGCGCTAGAAATGATGAGTTCGTCAATCGTTTTTTGATTCACCACAGAGAACACAGAGATCACAGAGGTTAGTGGCGCGGGGAAAAGTTCTCTGCGCCAATGTCGTTCCCGCAGAGTTGTTTTGCAGGAAGTTTTCCGGAAAGGGATTGCGCGGTGTTTTCCATCATTTCAGTTTAGCACATAGACTTGGAGATTCCACCGTCCAAGCCTTTACAGGGAACCGGTCGTACCGGAAAACCCGTAGAGACAAGCCACCGGCTCGCCCGTACACAATCTGTATCATTTTGTAAATGTCATTCAGACGGCGAAGGTATGGATCAGGGAGCGATGCCAACCAGCACCAGAGGAACAGCAGGAACGCCCCGTCCCTGCCGCAGCACGTTAAGCAGGTCGCGCTCGTAGTAGGGTACGCCGGAGGACATTTCTCGTTCCAATGCTTTCATCGGCAAGATTTCGATGCCGACATCAATGATATCGGATACATAAAAGCTGAGGTGCTTAACAAACAGGTCATGCGCGACGAAGGCGTATTTGCCGAATTGCACTTCAACCGCGATACGATCCTTCACAAAATCGGTCTGGTTATAGGACATAATAGGTTCGCGACCGGCGTCTCGAATCGCCTTCTTCTGAACTTCGGCCGGCTGATTGTATAAGCCACGCATGAGTTTTTCGTCGTCTGTCACCCAGAAGGTATTCCTGCGTTCGGTCCAGCCTTTATTCCGGAAGCATTCTGTGAACTCATTATTCATATCCACCGGAGAATAGAGCAATCTGCCGCGCATGGTTTTTTCTTTGGACACTTTGGTCTTGCAGGCTTCGGCGTCCACGCTGGCGATAACTTCTTGAATCTCGCGCCACAACTCCTTGTGGTGCACGAGCATGTACTCCACGCCATTGAGGTGAGAATATTGCGCGGCGATCCGCATCAATGCCCGCCCTTGGGCAGCGTCGGGTCATAGACGGGCTTGCCCATAGGGCGCGTCTTTAGAGCGCCAGCGTAGAAGGCATCCACCCGTTCTTGCGCGATGTCAATATACTCTTCCACGACATCGCAGCCGTAACCGTTGCGCTTGTGCTTTATGGCGGCGATAACAGAGGAGCCTACGCCAACATAAGGATCAAACACATCGTCGTTTTCGTCGGTCATGGATAGCACGAGGCGCTCCACCAACTCAACGGGGAACTGACATGGGTGAATCGTTTTCTCCGGGTGATTGCTCTTGACGTTGGGGAATTCCCAGACATCGCTGGGGTTTTTGCCCTTCGGGTTGCCCGACAACTCGCCTTTGCGCGGTCCTTTGAAGTGACGCTTGCCGGGATACTTGGAGGGGACGCGAATTGGATCTAGATTCCAGGTATAGTCGTCTCTCTTGGTCCACCAATTGATGGTTTCATAGCGGCCCGAAAGTCGGTTGCGGCAATGCAGCCCGTGACCAAAATGCCAAATGATGCGATTGCGCAGCTTCAAGCCGAAACCGCGAAAGATCGGGAATAGCAAGCAATCCAAAGGCAAGATCTCGCCATTGTCTGTGTAATTGCCAACCTGCCAACATATCGAGCCCTGCGGATGCATGACCCGGATACATTCGCGAATCACTTCCTGCTGGTTCGCCAAATAGTCATCGAGGGACGACTGCGTTTCGTAACTCTTGCCGATGTTATATGGCGGCGAGGTAACGATCAGTTTGAACTTCTCATCCGGCTGCTCGCGCAAGAATTCAAGATTGTCCTGGCATTTCAACACGACGTCATTTACTGCTCGCTCCTCATCGTAGAGGAAGTGAACTGGAGTGTTTTGCGGTCCAGGGTCGTCTGCTTCTTCGACCTCTAAACCAAGCGTTTGCTGTATTTGCTTTTGCTTGATTGCCATTTCCATGCTGCCGCCATCGAAACGCTTGCCATCTCGTACTGTCAGCTCGCGCGCCAACAACACAATTACTATACAGTTTCGAAGCCGCCGACGCAAACCCGCTTCCCAATGCTCCGCTGCCGAAAGTTCCACGTCCGCGCAACAGGATGTTGGCCTCGGCATCGCCCAGGGCGGCTTGGCGCTCAAAAAATCTCGGAGAAAATCGGGGGTTAGACCGCCCGCCCTGCAGGACAGAGCGAGCGGATGATGCGCGTGGGTTAGTTTGTGCCAAACCCTGCGCAGTTATAATGGTCGGATGGAGTGAAGCTGCGAGTCGACCCAGGCCCCGTGTCGCCGTTTTTATAGACGGGGAGAATCTTGACCCTGACCGGCTGATCAATGGGGATTCGCATTTTGCTTCCCTTAGAGAGGCCTCGCCCGAAGGTATCAGGAAGGATCACATTCAGAGGGTCGTACAACTCGCCCATCTCCCCCCACCAAGGATAATCGCTTTTGCGGAGGTAGTGGTTGCCGGCCAGTTTTCTATCGGGTCTGTCCAGCCTGCGCCAGTGCCCATTCCCGCGCGCGGTCCAGCGGACCAGAAAAGCTTCGGGTTCAAGTTCACCTACAGCATCCGACGGCGCCCGGGATAGCATATATATCCCCGTAAGATAAGCGTCGTCGGGCCATTCGCCATCACGACATGTTGCTGGGTCGTCATTCGAGAAATTGACAATGATATCCCCATCAGCGTCTCGGTATTCTTCGGCTTTCAAGTCAATGATTGTGGGGGGGAGGGGGCTGTTGCCGTTGGCAAGAGCGGGGGCGGCAAGCAGGGCGAGCAGGGTAAATAGCAAAAGCAGGCGTTTCATATCGATCTCCTTGTGATTGTGTCCGTCAGTAGAGCAACTATGACTGTGTCAGAATAAGACACCTGGTGAAAGATAATGTCATTTTCGCATTTGTCAAGTGTCTTGGAGAAAATTGGCAGGGCAATTGCATCAAATTGTTTATTGCCACAGAGGCGCAGAAGTAGAACCAAGCAAGCCGTGCGAAAATAAAATTCAAGTCTATTCAAGAGCGGGCGAGCCAAGGCTCGCCCCTGCAACGTTTCGATTATTTTGGCGGTTTCTTTACTTAGCGCTGCGATTCTTATTACTTACTTGGAACTGCTTCCGCGCTCTTTATGCTCTCTGTTTGGGGCGCGTAGACACAGACCGTTTGGGGCGGGGGCAAAGCAGCGCCACCTTCCAGCATAATGGACGCTCGCGCTGGCTGGCTTGTCGCGCAACCGATCATGCGCTAGGCTTTGCCGCAAGCCAGGACGAACGATCAGCGAAATGATTTTTGCATGACGACAAACGCGGCAACCCTGCCCGGCAAATCGAAAAAGCGCGCCGAATTTCAGACGAGGCGCATTTTACTGATCTGCAGCGGGCATTTTGTGCACGATGTCTATTCCGCTTTCATCGCGCCCCTGCTGCCACTGCTGATCGACAAGCTGGGCTTGACCCTGGTGATGGCGGGATCGCTGCCCGTCTTCATGCAGGCGCCCTCCCTGCTCGGTCCGCTCATTGGTTACCTGGCCGACCGCTTCTCGGTGCGCTATCTGGTGATCTTCGCGCCAGCGATCACGGCGACGCTGGCAACGCTGATCGGCTTCATGCCCACTTATGGCACGGCGGCGCTGCTGCTGTTTTGCGTCGGCGTGAACATCATGGCTTTCCACGCGCCGGCGCCGGCGATGATCGCCCATGTGGCTGGCGACCGGGTCGGGCGCGGCATGAGCTTTTTCATGGCATCGGGCGAGTTGGCGCGCTCGGTGGGACCGCTGCTGGTCGGTTTCGGCGTGGCCGAGTGGGGCATGGAGGGCTTGTGGCGGCTGATGTTCTTCGGCTGGATATCGAGCGCGGTGCTGTTCTGGCGGCTGCGCGATGTCTCCGCCAAGCGGGAGCGCCGCAAGAGCAAGACCAAGCCGATGCTGAAGCGCTTCGCCCGCGTCTTCGCGCCGCTCTTGGGCGTGATGTTGCTGCGCAATATGGCCGCGAGCAGCCTCGGCATTTTCATGGTTGTCTACCTGGTGAATATCCGCGGCTTCGAGTTGACGCTGGCGACCGGCGCGCTGGCGCTCTATGAGTTTTCCGGCGTTGGCGGCGCGCTGATGGGCGGGACGCTGAGCGATCGCTTCGGACGGCGGAAAATGGTGGCGGGCGCGGCGATCAGCTCGGCGCTGCTGATGCTGGTATTCGTGCATGTGGAAGGGGCGCTGATGATCCCGCTGCTCATGGGCTTGGGCTTCACGGCGCTTTCGGTGTCGCCGGTTTTCCTGGCGCTGGTGCAGGATCAACTTCCCGAGAGCCGCGCCACCGCCAATGGCATGTTCATGCTTTATGCCTTTGGCGTGCGCGCGCTCAACGTGATGATGGTGGGCGTGCTGGGCGATGCCCTGGGCTTGCAGAAGGCCTTCATCGCCGCCGCGCTGATTTCCCTGCTCTGCCTGCCCGTCATCGCGACGCTGCCATCGACGCGGGTCGTCAGCCACGAAGACCTCTAAGGCGCCTCGCCATATCCTACGCGTTGCGCGGTCTTGCCGCTATAGACGCCCTATGCCACAATGCGGGCGATAGTCTCATCGTCCGCCGCTGACAATTCGGAGTCGGTCGGGATGCAATTGCGCTTTCGCTTCATCTTGCTGGCGCTGGTGGCGCTGCTCGCTGTCGCTGTTTGGACCTTTCCCGCCTGGCGCGGAGCTTTTCGCCAGCGCGGCGCCGATGACGCCTTCCCCGGCTTGGCGCTGGATCTGCAAGATGACTTCCTGGCGCTGCCGGCGGGCGTGCGCGCAGCGCTGCTGGACTTGCACGAGAGCAATGCGGCGATGGCGCGGGCAATGGCTTTGCTCGCCATCAGCGGGCCCGAAGCGGCGCCAGTTGACGACCGGGCGGGCAACGCGCTGGATAACGCGACTGTCCTGGCAAGCGGCGAGTTTCAGGAGCTGGACGCGCTGCATTATGGCTCGGGACGCGCCACGATCTACGAATTGGCTGACGCAACGCGGATCCTGCGTTTCGAGGATTTTGCCTCGGCGCGCGGCGGCGATGTGCGGGTCTACCTGGCTCGCGACCCCCAGCCGCGGAGCGCGCTGCAACTGGGAGACGATTTCTTCGACTTGGGCCGGCTCAAAGGCAATGTCGGCGATCAGAGTTACTTTCTGCCAGCCAATCGCGACCTGAGCGGTTATCGATCGGCGGTGGTCTTCTGCCGGCAATTCAATGTGTCGATTACGGTTGCGACGCTGCGGTAAATGCTAATGGGCGCGGGTGAGCGGGCCACCGGCTCAAACGCGCAATATTTGCTGGATGAAACAGTGCTCGACCGTGAAGATGAGTCAGGAGACCACAAGACACCCAGAGGTTTTCCTTAGTGCTGCTGCCGTTAGGCCCTGACACGGTTCGGAATTTTCTGCCGCAAGGGGCCCGACTCATCCTCACGAGCGAGCACGTTCAAAGTATAGTAGTCGGCGCTCGCGCAGTCAATATGGGGCGCGAAATGCGGGCGACGCGACAGGTCGTCCATACATATCTCGAGCACTTGTGGGCGACTCACAGAGTCGCCCCTACAGATCGTGAGCGTTAGCGGACGATTCACAGCCGCGCGTAGACACAGTGGTTCAGTCGCCCCTACAGCATTCGCCGGTTTTGATGCTTGTGGTGGCTTCCGCACCGCTCGTGTCTCCGTCGCGCCGCTTGGAACGAATCCTGTTGCGGAAAGCCGGCGCCTTCGACATAATACGAGCCGAAAGCAACAGAGGGAGAGATGACTTATGTCGGAAGATATTCGCTTTGACCTGCCGCAGAGCGCCATTCCGCGCCAGTGGTATAACGTGCAGGCGGATCTGCCGCGGCCGCTGCCGCCGGTGCTGCATCCGGGCAGTCATCAGCCGGTGGGCCCCGAGGATCTGGCGCCGCTCTTCCCCATGCAGCTGATCATGCAAGAAGTCAGCCAGAATCGCTGGATCGAGATTCCGGACGAAGTGCGCGAGATCTACAAGCTCTGGCGGCCCACGCCCTTGCTGCGCGCGCGCCGGCTGGAGAAAGCGCTGGATACGCCGGCGCATATCTATTACAAGTACGAGGGCGTTTCGCCTTCGGGCAGCCACAAGCTGAACACGGCGACGGCGCAAGCCTGGTATAACAAGCAGGAGGGCATCAACGGGCTGACCACCGAAACCGGCGCCGGGCAATGGGGCACGGCGCTGGCGCAAGCCTGCAACTTCTTTGATATGGAGTGCATCGTCTATATGGTGCGGATCAGCTACGAGCAGAAGCCTTATCGGCGCGCGATCATGCAGAGCTTCGGCGCCAGCGTCACCGCCAGCCCGAGCGACTCCACCAATGCCGGGCGCACGATCCTGGAGGCCGATCCCGATAGCACCGGCTCCCTGGGCATCGCCATCAGCGAAGCGGTTGAGGCAGCGGCGACCAGCGGCGGCAAATACAAGTATTCGCTGGGCAGCGTGCTGAATCATGTCTTGACGCACCAGACGGTCATCGGGCAAGAAGCGCTGGAACAGATGGAAATCGCCGGCGAGTATCCCGATGTGGTCGTGGGTCCGACGGGCGGGGGCAGCAATTTCGCCGGCATCGCCCTGCCCTTCCTGCATCAGAACCTGACCGCCGGCAAGGGGACCAAGCTGCTCGGCGTCGAGCCGGCCGCCTGCCCGAGTTTGACGCGCGGGGTATACGCCTACGATTTCGGCGACGCGGTCGGCATGACGCCGCTGGTGAAAATGTACACCTTGGGGCATGGCTTCGTGCCGCCGCCGCTGCACGCCGGTGGGCTGCGCTATCATGGCATGGCTTCGATCATCTGCGAGCTCTGGGACCAGAAGCTGCTCGATATGCTCGCCATCCCGCAGATGGAGACCTTCGCCGCCGCCATCACCTTCGCCAAAGCCGAGGGCATCATCGCCGCCCCGGAAGCGGCTCATGGCATCGCCGGGGCTATCCGCGAGGCGCTAGCGGCAAAGGAAGCGGGCGAGGAGCGCGTCATCCTCTTCAACCTTTGCGGGCACGGGCACTTCGACATGAGCGCTTACGACGCCTATTTGGCCGGCGAACTCTCGAATTATGAGTATCCGCAAGCGGAGATCGAGCAGGCGATGGAGGCGCTGCCGCAGCTGGGCTAGTTCGCTCGCGCGTCGCCCGCAAACCCACAAACTGTAGGGACGAGACTTGTCTCGCCCTCCCGCAAGAACGCAATCTGTAGGGGCGAGCCATTGGGTCGCCCGCCGTTACAGTTATCGGCAGATATGGCAGTCGGAATAGGACGACTTAATTCGACTGGTTGGTAGCGCGATCCCAAATCAAGACCAACTCTTCACCCGTTATTTCACCATCTGTGAAGGCAACTACTGTCATGTCTCCAATAGCATTGATCTTGTTGTCCAATCTTACGATGTCGGATCTAATGCTAACAATATCGGATTGAATGCTAGTGATGTCATCGTGTATGCGACCGAATTGCCCGGATAAAGCGTTTGTGATGGAAACGTAAAGACCAAGGGCAACCAAAAGGGTCATCAGAACCTGGACTACCAGCGAAGCGCTTGGCTTTTCGACGTTTGATTCTGCCATACTTTCGCACCTTTGCTGCGTCTATCATTTGATCGCACTGAATTACGCTATCAATTCGCTCAAATGATACCACAGAACGCGCCTTTTGAAACCTACGCTTAAAGCAATAGAATGTACGCCCTGGCTGGCAAGCGCGTCCGGGGCGACTCCACTATAATGAGTCACAGCTTGATCCTAATTTGAGAGAGAGCTTGACCTCATGAAGCCCAGACTGATTGTATCGCTGCTGATGAGCGCCTTGCTGCTCGCCGCCTGTTATCGCCAGGCTGAAGAGCCCTTCCAGCAGATTGACAGCGCCGAAGTCGTCGCCGAAGCAACCGCGACTTTAGCCTTGGCCGAAGACGCGGGCCGCGCTGACCTGGTCGGTCCAGGCGCGACGCCAGGGGAATTCATCACGCCGGAAACGGCGCCGGGCCAGGCGGAGCAGACGACGCTGGAGCTACAAACGAGCGAACCGGCTGAGCCCTCGGCGACGCTGGCGCCCTTTGTACGCCCAACGGCGACGCTGACTTTCGAAGAACGGCTTGACCCCGACGATGAGTGCGTCTATGTGGTGCAGGCGGGCAATGTCCTGTTCCGGCTGGCGCTGGCTTGGGGCACAACCTATCAGACAATCATGGACGTCAATGAGATGGACAGCGAAGATCTGGCGATTGGACAGTTGCTGCTCATCCCCGACTGTGAATCGAGCGAGCCGGAAGCGCCGACGCCCGGCGCTGTTGAACTGTTGACCAGAGATGACGCGCCGCCGCCAGAGCCGGCTGAAGACGCGGTAGATGTGTCAACGGAAGAGGAAGCGCCGGCCGAAAGCGAGCCGACTGAAGAACCCGAACCAACGGCGACGCCTGCGCCGACGGCGACGCCGCGCCCTGAGATTCATGTCGTTTCCGCCGGCGAGACGATCGAGAGCATATCGCTGCGTTACCGCGTGGATGTCAATGAATTGATCGCGCTCAACGCATTGACGAACCCGAATCGGGTCAGCGTCGGGCAGGAGCTCAAGCTGCCGCAGGGCTAGGGTCGGGTCAGTCGCGCCGGAAGGTATCCGGTGTAATCCGCCGCAAGACCGCCTGCGAGAGGCGCAGGACATTGTCGTAATCCCCGAGATTCAAGAGCGCCGCCGGCGTATGGATGTAGCGGCAGGGCGCTGAGATGGGCATTGTCGGGATGCCGGCGTGGGCGATGTGAATTGCCCCGCCGTCGGTGCCGCCGCCGTCCATCGTCTTGACTTGATAGGCGATGTCGTTCGCTTCGGCGGTTTCGCGCAGGAATGCGAGAACGCGCGGGTCGGTGATCATCTGCCTATCGGACAAGGTGATGACGGCGCCATTTCCGAAGCGGGTTCCGGGGTTCGCGCGCAGGTCGCCAGCATCGGGCTCGCGTTTGGGGTCGGGAACATCATAGGCGTAAGTGCCCTCGAGGACGATGGCGGCATCGGGCTGCAGGCGCTGCGCCGCCACCTGAGCGCCGCGCAAGCCAATCTCTTCCTGCGCGGTGAAGGCGGCCGCGACCGTCACCGGATAGGGTCCGTTCTGGAGTATATCCACCAAGACCGAACAGCCGACGCGATCGTCGAAGGCTTTCCCGCGGGCGACCGTATCGCTGAGCAGGGTGTAGGCGCCGTCGAAGGCGATGCGATCGCCGGGTTGAGCGGCGCTTTTGTCGCTCGCGCCGACATCAATGCGCAGGGCGTCAATCGGAACAGTTTTCATATCGCGCCACAAATGGATCGGCTTCCACAAGATCACGCCGGGGGCGCGACCGGCGCCCACTTTGACGCGCTTGCCCGGCAGGACGCGCGGGTCAATGCCGCCGACGCTGGTGAACTGGATCAAGCCATTGGCTTCGACCGCGGTGACCATCATGCCGATTTCGTCCATGTGGGCGGCGATCATCACGCTGAATTCGGGATCTTCGGTGCCGCGCTGTAGGGCGGTGACGTTGCCCAGCGCGTCAACCTGGAGCTCGCTGACGCGGTCGCGGATGGCGTCGATGACAATTTCGCGCACGTCGTCTTCTTCGCCGCTGACGCCGATGGCGTTTGACAGTTCTTCCAGGATCATCTGCCCTCCCCCGGTCACAGTAAAAGCAAGTCGGTCTTGTTAAATCCACATAGAATTCTAACGCAAGCTTGGGCGAGCCACCGTCTCGCCCCTACAGCACATACATTATTTTGCGGATATCTTTCATACGGCAGTTGCTACAATTGCGTTCCTGAAACCGGTTAGAAGCGCGATTGACGATAGGTTGGACGCTGAGCGACCATGAGAAGCCGAGGCGCTGGCGCGAGTATAGCCGATTAGAAGTCTGTCGGTAAGGCAGCAGCGCGGAATCATTACTATTCGCGCAATCCATGGCAGACAAAGAAGGGCGGCAAAACAGCCGCCCGCGCATTTGCAGTCGTTCAGATTTGGATCAGTTGCCAGGCGTCGGCGTGAAGGTAGGCGTCGCGGTCGGATTCAGGCTGTTGATGATATTGGAGAAGATGTTGCCGATGGCCGGTCCCAGCAGCGCGAGAATAACAATGACGACTACGGCGACGAGGACAAGAATCAAAGCGTATTCGACCAAACCCTGCCCTTCTTGGTGACGTGGATTCTGCGGCATGAGGAAACTCCTGCGATAAGTGTTTGAGCGTGAATGATTTGTACGCGGTCACTTGCAGCCAATATAGCATAGCTTGCATAACTAGGCAATCAGGGCGCGGGCGGGGAGTGGTGAATAGGCGGTTATGATAGACTGCGGTTATGAATACTTGTCCAGAATGTCACGATACACAAAGGCAAGTCAAAGCTGGCTTCAATCGTTCTGGCAGCCAGCGTTATCGTTGTAACATCTGCAAGCGCCGTTATACTCCACAGCCGGCGCGTCTCTACGGCGATGCCATGCGGCAGCAAGCTCTGCGATGGTATGTTGATGGCGCCAGTTATCGCTGGATAGCGCGTCATTTGGGTGTTCATCATGTCACCGTGATGAATTGGGTTAAAGCGCATGCCGATCAACTGGCGCCTGCCCCAACACCGCAAGAAACTCCGTTGCATATTGTTGAAATGGATGAGTTGCATACCTTTGTCCAACGAAAAAAAACAGATGGTACATAAGTACTTTCGTTGACCGGGCTAGCAGTTGTATTGTCGGTTTTCTGGTGAGCCAGCGACGGGACGAGGATACATTGCAAAAACTGGTGGATCAAAGTCCGCGAGCGCATTGGTACTACAGCGACTTGATGGCTTCCTATAAGAAATTGCTCTATTACCCCGGAAAGCATACTCCGATGCCAAATAAGAGCGAAACCTACCGAGTGGAGGGTATGAATGCGGAGTTGCGTCATTATTTGGCGCGCTTGCATCGGCGTTCCCGTTGCTTTTCTCGTTGTGCCGAGGCGCTTCGACGGAACGTGAAACTTTTTGTCTATGCCTGGAATCGGCGGCAGTTATATCTTCAGCAGTATCCCAAGTACAAGGCTTTCCCCATGCAATTCATACATCCTTGAAATTCACCACTCCCGCGGGCGCGGCGAAGGCTAATCGTAGCGCAGCACGTTCATGACGCGCTCCTTGAGGGCGACGCGGGCGCTGAGGAAAGTGGCGGTCCAGCCGATAATGACGGCGGCGATCAGCAGGGCGACAGCGGTCAGGCGCGCATCGGCGGGCAGGGGAATGTCGATGCCGCCAGCGGCTGCGAACAGACTGATGATCAGCGCGCTCAAGCCGATGCCCAGGAGCGCGCTCAAGAGGCCGATCAAGCTGGATTCGATGAACATGACCTGCAACACACGCCGGGATTTGAGCCCAATGGCTTTCAGGATGCCGATCTGACGGCGGCGCTCCAAGGTAGAAAGGGCGACGGTGTTGGCCATGATGACGGAGGCGGCGAAGAGCGAGAGCAAGCCGACGATGGTGGGGATGGCGGCGAATTGATCGATCAGGCGGCCGATCAAGCCGTCAATGAATTGCACGTCGATGGCCAAGGCGAAGATCACCCCCGAAAGCTCGGCCAGCGCGCGATTGAGCTCGACTTCGGGAACTTGATAGGCGTATAGCGTGTAGCTAGCGGAGGCCGAAGCGGGCAGGACAGCGGGCGGGACGAGACCGGTCGCTGGACCAAAAGCCAGACCCTCGCCGCCACTGAGGATGCCGACAACTTCCAGCTCAACTTCGCCGCCGGCGTCGAGCGCGATCGCGTCGCCGACCTCTACCTGCAAGGCGTCGGCAATCTCGAAGGGCAAGACGATTCGCGCTTGGCCGCGGTCATCGAGCCTGAGCATGCGCCCGGCCAGGGTGGCGCTTTGCCCGCTGTAGATGTCCGGCTTGTCGGAGTCCCATACGGTGATTTCGAGCGGGCTGGCGGCGTCTATCGTTTCGCCGTTGAGAGCGACAACCTCTGTCCCGTAGCTCTTGATTCTCGTACTGTACTCGACATTGATGTCGGCCAGGGCGCCGTCGATGGCCTTCGATACCAGACTGGCGGGCAGGCCGGGGAAGGGAAAGACCAGCACGTTGCCGCCGAAGGTTCGGCTGAGCTGCAGGTTGAGCAACTCGCGCGTGCCCTCGCCGACGAAGGTGATGCAGCTGAGGGCGAACATGCCGGTGCTCAATGCCAGCAGGGTGATAGCGGTGCGCAGGCGGTTGGTGGACAGGTTGCGCAGCGCCAGGCGCCAGGTAACCATGCCCAGCGACGGCAGCTTGCCAATCAAGAAAACGATGAGCCAAAGGAGGCCAATCAGCAGGAGGAAGAGGGCGAAAGTCGCGCCGACGCCAAGGACGCCGACCAGGTAGGCTGAGGGCAGAGATTGGTCGCTTGGCGCGGATGTCGGACTGAAGGGGCGCGAGTTGCGAACTTCAACGCGTAGATCTTCGCTCTCCATATCGCCGGCGCTTGCCGCGACCGCAGCCAGACGCCTTTCGGTCAATTCAAATGAGGGTCGCAAGATTTGACCGACGACCAGGCCGAGGCTGACGGTGACGAAGATCAGCAGAAGGAGGGATTGAATGAGGCCCAAGGCGACAAGATGGTTCTCGTTGGGGCGCAGGATGATGCTGGGGCGCACTTTGACGGCGGTGAGAATCGGGGCGACGCCGAAGATGGCGGTGACGACCATGCCCAGCGCCAAGCCGAAGATCAAAGCCTCGGGATAGATCCGCCAGATCAAGGGCTGGCGCAGCGCCACCGAGCCGTATTCGTTGACGACCACGCTGAGACCGATGCCGACGAGGATGCCGAGCAGGCTGCCGATGAAGCCGAGCATCAGCCCTTCGGTCAGGAAGAGAGCGGCCACCTGGCGACCGCGCAAGCCAAATGTCTTGACCGCGGCGATTTCATTGGTGCGCCGCCGCACCAGGACCAGCATCGTATTCATGATGCCGACGCCGCCGATCAACAGGGCGCCCAAACCCATGACGACGACGAAATCGCTGAGATACTGCGAGACAACTTCATAGCGCTGCAAGAAATCGGAGACGACAGTGCTGCGGACGCCGGGCGCGATGGCTTCGATTTCGGCTTGGAGTTCCGTCAGGCGCTCGTCGTCGGGCCCGTCGGGCAAGAGGACGCCGATGCGGTTGGGCGCGAAGTCGTCGTTAATCACGGCTTGGGCATTGGCGAGGTCAAAGTAGGCGAAGCCAAAGAAGGCGTTGAGGAAGTTGGTGACGCTGCTTTCTTCGGCGACGGAGACGATGCCGCGGACGGTGTAAGCTTCTTGCGTGCCGCTGACGCGCACCTGATCGCCGACGGCGATATCGCTTTGGGCGGCAAGGTTATCACTGATGACGACATCGTTGCCGCCAGTGAAAAGATCGGCAAGGGGCGCATCTGGCGGATCGAGAGCGCGGATGGTGTGGGTCGGCGGGTAGGTCCGCGGGTTGATGAAGTTGCTGCCGATGAAGCTGGGGCGCCCGAAGCCGCCTTCGCCGCTCTTGGTGATTTGCATGTTGCGCCCGCTCATAAAGGCGGAGACGGCTGCGCCTTTTTCCTCCGCCCAAACCTCTAGCGCCGCCAGTTCAGCGGGGGAAAAGGCATTGGGATCGCTGCTGCCAAAGCCGCCAAAGATGTTGTCGTTGCGGATCAGCAGATCGCCCTTGATTTCGATGCGCACGTTGTTGGTTAAGGTGTCGCCGACAGCCAGACCAAGCGAGCGCAAGGCGACCACAGTGGCGACGCCCGCTGTGATGCAGAGCACAGCCAGGGTCGTCCAGCGTCCGCCGCGGCGGATGTTGCGCAGGGCGTAGGTGAAGTAGAAGCGCAAGCGGTGAATCATGAGACCTGCTTTGCAGTTGAAATCATAAGATGAGAATTTGGCGATGTCACTTTTCTAAGTCCTCCCTGGCCCTCCCACCATCTCTATGGCAGGCATCCGAAACATCAGCCGACGATCGGACAGTTTAGTCGCGAGCAATATGTCGTCGAATATCCTGTACCGTTCTGGCCTTTTTCGGGCGACCTGATAGGTCGCCCCTACAGCATTCGCCAGATTTGATGCTTGTGTTGGCTTCCGCAGCGCTTCCATTTGTCGTCTGTTCAGACCTGCCCTGTCCTCGGGTAGCATCAGGGAGGGTAGTATTTCTCGTGATCTGTTTACATGACCAGCTTGGCGTTACTGAATCTAATTCGGTATTACGCGAAAGGACGCGACGGGTAGCGCGGATGTCGGTTGCGAAGGCGGCGGCGGCTGGATTATAGTATGCTCCATTCCTCAGCGTCAGACCCCGAAGGGAAGCGCAATGAGCAAAGCATTCATCGGCATCACCACCGGCGGGCGCAGCGAAGGCTATATCAAGTCGCGGCACTATGACGAGTTTTTCAGCGTGCCGGCGCCTTATGTCGACGCCGTGCGCCGCGCTGGCGGGATACCGCTTTTGCTGCCGCCGGGCGAGGATGCCTGGGAGCAGCTTCTGCCTGCGCTGGATGGCGTCATCATCACCGGCGGCACCGATATTGACCCGGCGGAATACGGCGGCGACCGCTGGAACGCGCATGTGCTGCCGGTGGATGGCGAGCGCGACCGCTTTGAGTTGAGCGTGGCGCGCCGACTGCTGGGCGAAGGCGCCATGCCCCTGCTCTGCATCTGCCGCGGCTTGCAGGTGCTGAATGTCGCCGCGGGCGGGACGCTGCATGAGCATATCCCGGATATCCGCGATGAAGACATCCACCGCAACGAAGCGGGTTTGTGGGCGATGCAAGAGGTCCATGTCGAAGCCGACAGCTTGATCGCAGAGGTGATGGGATTGACGGAGCTGCGTACCTCATCGGGGCATCACCAGGCGGTCAAGGATGTCGCGGCCGGTTTGCGCGTCGTGGCGTCGGCGGCCGATGGCATCATTGAGGCGCTCGAGTTGCCCGGCCATCCCTGGCTGATCGCGGTGCAATGGCATCCGGAGGTGACAGCCGCGCGCGATCCATCGCAGCAGGCGCTGTTTGACGCGCTGGTGGCGAAGGCGCGGGAAGGCGAGCGGGACCCGGTTCTCGGCTGAGCCTGATCAGTCGATGGTGATGGATCCAATTTCCAGTTCACGCTCGAAGCGAGATTGCATATTCACGGCGACGCCGGCGACGCTGGCGCGCGTTTCAAAGTCGTATAGGATAAGCTTCACGGTGTAGTCGCCGCGCTCAAGGGACGAAATGTCGAGGCGGCGGCTTGACAGGGAATCATGGCGGATGGTGAAGTCGCTGCCGGCGAGCTTCAGGCCGTCTTGGTCAAAGAGCTGGATTGAAACGCCGTGAGCGTCTTCGGGCAGCTTATTCCAAAGGAGAAAGGTCTCCAGCCCCTCGCCGTCGGTTTTCAGCAAAACGTTAGACAGAAACACGCCGTTTTCGAAGCTGACGGCTAGCGGATCGCCGCTGATGAGCAGGGCGCAAGGAAGCTCGGCCCGGGTGAAAACCTCGATGGCGGCGGCTGGCTTCTCGATGCGTCCGCAGGACTTGAGTTCGCTGGCAAGTCGGCTGGCGGCGGTCTTTACCAAGCGGGCCTCCGCATGAGCTGGATAGAATGCGATGACCGCGATGCCGTCGTCCGGCAGCAGTTGGTCGCGGTCGGTTGCATTCGCGAGTGAAATGGGCGCGCCGAGCACGATGCCGTCCGCCGCGAGTTTGAGAGCCAGGGGCTGCGCGCCGGTGGAGGATGAAGCAAGCGCATCATTGTCGAGATCAGCGCTGTCCTTGGCGGGATCGCGCAAGTCGCTCGCGTCCAGGTCGCTTGCTATCGCGGCGGGCGACATTATTGCCGCAAGCTGAGGCAAGACGCTCGGACTGAATAAGGCGAATTCGTCGCAGGCGCCGCGCAAATCTCGCAGCCGGTAGACTCTTGCGTATTGATTTTCGAATGCTGGCTCAATGGACATGACGCTGTAGTTTGCGAATCGGATGGTTCGAATGACATCGTTGTGAAAGACGGCGTGGGAAAATCCGTCCGCAAGCAATTGGTCCAGGGCATGATCAAAAGCGCCCTCATTGAAGGGCAGGCAGAGTACTCCTTCCTCGTTTCGCCAAGCGTCGAGGATCAGGTTCTCTCGGATATAGGCGTAGGCGGCGGAGGGCGTGCGAGCGGCCAAGCCTTCCGCGTAGGGATAGCCGCTGAATACTTGCAAGAGAGCATACCGTTTTGAGGGTCCGCGTCCAAAAGGCACGTTGATCAAGCGGATGTCTTCCTGGCGCTCTTCGGTACGCAGCCAGGCGATATGATCCAACCACGGCGCGGGAATGGCGAAGGCGTCGGGCGGCTCAATCGTCTCGATGAGGTTCAATGCGAGGCAGGCAAGAACGAAAAATTGGAATATCCTCGCGGGGAATACCGTTCGCAGCGTCCTCAGGCCAAGCGCGGCAAGAATCGCCAGAGGCAGCAGCATTCCAATATGAAAGTAAGCGGTAATCCAAAAGGCTTTGAAAGCAGCCGGGAACAATATGTTGAGGTAGTGCTTGGGCAACAGGATATGGTCATAAGTGTGGCCGTTGATGGTCAGCGCTGGACCCAGCTTAAGGACCAGAAAGATCAGAAATACCGCGAGCCAGAGGAGCGATTGGCCGCGAGGTCTTGATTTCACGAGCCCTATGGCGGCCAGAAGCAGCGTGACATAGCCCAGGTATCCATCTGTGCGAAGGCCCGGAACCGGCTCGCGCAGCAGCGAAGCAAGGATGTTTTCGGTCACGATATTTTCTGGATGAAGGAACAAGTCGAGAAGGTCGCTGCCGCGTTCTTGCCCGCCCCCCTTGCCGAGGGCTTCATCCAGGGCGGCGGATTCGCGCATCATTGGGTAGACGCGGGGCGCGCAGATCGCCCCCGAAACCACCAGGAGCAGCAGGATGCTGGTCCAGAATCCTCGCGCGTTCCAATACTTGGGCAGCTTGAACATCAGGAAGACGCCGACAGTGATTGCCAGGCAAACCAGGGTATACATGCTTGTGAATGCCGTTAAGCCGACCAGAACTCCGGCAAGCAAGATCCATCGACGGCGTCGTTCCGAGAGCGCCCGCTGCATGCAATACATCACCAGCGGAATAGCGGCGACGACATTGAGATCGGGATGCATCGGATGCTTGTTGACAAAGACGCTGAGCCCAAAAACGACCGAGCCGAACATGCTTATCCAGCGATCGCGAAACAGGTAAAAGATGTACAGGTAGCTTGCCGCCGCATTGGCGAAGATAACGAGCAGGAAGCTGAGGCAGTAGGCGTTCGTCACGGGCAAAAGAAGCTGCGCCAATAGCTGAAGGAGCATGTGCGGAATGCTGAAATTGTGGAAGACCAGCGACATCCCGTCGGGAAAGAAGAGAAGGTCTGTGAAATAAAACTGGGCGGCGCCGGCGAGCATTCGGCCGCCGTACCAGGCGTCCCAAAGTTTCAAGCCTTGATCCAGATTGTTGCTTGGCATCCACTGGGCGCTTGTATCAAAGACGTAGATGGCCAGGGGCCAAGTCATTACGATGACCAGGAGCGGGACAAACAGGAAGAATTGCCAATGATGGCGCAAGGCAGCGACGATTCGATTCATTCCGGCTTCAGCAACCCTTCGTTATTCAGGCGATAGCTGACTAGAGTTTATAGCAGGCTTGGACAAACCACCGGTTCGCCCCTACAACTTTCCGATCATAGTGGCAATGTCATTCATTCGGCAGTCAATATCAGTTCCTAGTTGGAGCTATTGCCGTCACTTCATCGCGACGGATCCGATTTCCAGTTCCCGCTCGAAGCGAGCCTGCGCATTCAGGGCGACGCCGGCCACGCTGGCGCGCGTCTCATAATGGTAGAGGATGAGCTTCACCGTGTAATCGCCGGGATCAAGGGTCGACAGGTCCAGGCGGTGGCTTGAAAGCGAATCATGGCGGATGGTGAAGTCGCTGCCGGCGAGCTTCATGCCCGCTTGGTCGAAGAGCTGGATTGAAACGCCGTGAGCGTCTTCGGGCAATCTCGTCCACCAGGTCTCGACAGTCAATTCCGCGCCCTTGAGTTCGAGGCGCCGATGCCGCAGCCGCAGGCCATTTTCGTAGTCGACGATGAATGGATCCGACGCTAAAACCAGCGCGCAGTCAATGTCTTTGCGCAGGTAATACAGCGCGACAAGGTCGGAGCTGTCGATGATGGGTTGGCAGGCTTGGAAATCTTCGACGAAGGCTGCGCCAAGCGCGCGCCATTCGTCTGATTCAGCTTGGCTTGGATCGTAGGCGGCCAGGAAGAGCGAGTTTTCAGAGGGCAGCGCGTTCAGGTCAGTGTCATCCGGATTGAAGCTCTGCAGCTGGAGTTCAAGGTCTCGCTGATAAACATGGACGAAACCTTTCCAGTCGCGAAACACAGAAGCCCAGAAGTGATAATCTTCGTCGGCGAGACCTTCGGAAGGATGAAGACTCAAAATCGTCATGCCCTCATCGGGAACCAAGGCTGAGGAAAACGCCAAGCGCTGGAGATACGAAAAGGGCGCCGGCGCCGCCAGGGTCTCCGGTCTACAGCTGTCTTCCAACTGAGCAAGCCGGTAGATCGTCGCGTAACTGTCATGGTATGCCGGCTGAACACCGGCGAAGCTTAGGGTTATGGAATCGCGCCAATCCATATGATGATGATAGACCACGTGGGTAAAGCCGTCGCTTTGAAGCTGTTGCAAGCCGCCGAGATAGGCGCCGCGCATCCAGGGGAGACAGAGAGCGTATTCATGTTGTCGCCAGCTGTTGAGCAGCAGGTTGCTTTCAATGTAATCAAAGGCGGATTCGGGCGCTCGCGTGGGACGCCCCTCGACATGCGGGAAACCGTTGTAGGTCTGGTAGAAGTCATACACTTTCGATTCGCGCGGGCCCATTGGCAAGTTGATCAATCGGATCGGTTCTTGGTCGTCTTCCTGGCGCAACTGAGACAGGAAAGCCAACTGCGCATCGGGAATCACGAGCGGATCGGGCGCCTGATAGTATTCAAAAGCGACAATGCCCGCGGCGATGAGAATGACGGCGGCATGCCGCTTGGCGGGCAGGCGCTGCAGCAGCGTCTTCATTCCATAGCAAGCCAGCAGCGCGAAGGGGAATACGGCGCCGGCAAAGAACGGGTCCGTATTCCAAAATGTCTGGAAGACTTGAGGAATGATCTGCGCCAAAAAAAATTTGGGCAAACGTATGGCATCATATGTCACGTCGTTGATCAGCAGCGTGGAACCGAGCCGCAGCGACAAAAAGACCAGCGCCAGCGCCAGCCAGAGCCAGATCTTGGAGCGCAAGCGGGCGCTGGCCAGCCCCAGGGCAATGAGCAGCAGGGGAAGATAGCCGAGATAAACCGTCTGCCGCCAGCCGTCTTCGACGATTTCTGAGCCGAATGCCGCCTTGAGCAGCGGTCCCGTCGTTGGATTCTCGTAGTTGACGAAATAGCCCAGCAAGTCCTTGCCGCGTTCGGCGCCGATGTTCTTCTCCAGCGCGCTGGAAATACCGGCGGAATCGGCCAGCATGGGAAATACGCGAAGGCTGCTGATCGCGCCGGCGACGAGAACCACCATGAGGACCTGGAGCCAGAAGGAATGACGGCGCCAGCGCGAGCGGGCAAAACAGAGCAGATATAAGGCAACTGTCATCAGCAGACAGACGAATGTATACAAGCCGCTATATGCCGTTAAGCCAATGAGCAAAGCGGAAACGATAAGGCGCCAAAGGCGATCTTCCGCGAAGCCGCGGTGAAGAAAATACAGAGACAGAGGCAGGGAGGCGATAAACGATACATGCGGGGTCGCCGGGCGGGCAAGCACAAAAGCGCTGAGGCCGAATACGATGGCGCCGAAAAACGACAGCCGCTTGTCGCGCAGCAAGTATAGAAAGTAGAGGTATCCCGCCAGCATGGTGGCGACGACGAGCAGCAGATAGGTCAGATTGAAGGCGGAAGCGCGCGGCAGAAAGCTGCTTAAGCCACTGAACAGGAACATGTGCGGCAGGCTGAAGTTGTGAAAAGCGAGCGAAACGCCGGGCGGATAAAACTTCAGGTCGGTGAAGAAGAGCTCGGCTTGCCCGGATAAGAACAGGCTGCTGTACCAGCCGTCCCAAAACAACATGTAGATATCGTTGCGCGCGGTGGGCAGCCAGAACGCGCTGGTGTCAAAGACTTGCGCGAGCGTTGGCCAGGTCATGACGACGATCGCGGTGGGTCCGAGGACGAGGATGCGCCAGTGTTCGCGCAGCAGAGACCGGAACCGCTTCATGCTCGACGCCATCCAAAGCTGGAAACCGCAAGATCAGTTGGCGGGCTTGGCGCGCTCAAATGGCATTGTCGAGTATCTGACATGAGTCTGCGCTTCCGCTAGTCTTTGCCTATTAAGCCCAGATCAAGTTCGCGCTCGAAGCGGGCTTGGGCGCTCGTCATTGTGCCGGGAACGCTGACACGGGTTTCATAGTGGTAAAGGATCATTTTCACATTGTAATCGCCCGGAAGGAGAGACGAGAGGTCAAGTTGGTGGCGGGACAAGGATTCGTGGCGGATGGTGAAGTCACTCCCGGCGACCTTTTCTCCGGCTTGGTCGAACAACTGGATCGAGACGCCGTGAGCGTCGTCGGGCAAGCTTGTCCACCAGGCTTGGATATCCAGACCCTCGCCACTGGAAGCGAGCTGCAAGTTCGCCAGCCGAACGCCATTATCATATTGGACGGCGAATGGCGCGGGACTTGACAGAAGGGCGCAGTCGTAACCTTTGCGCAGGTAGTAGACGGCGACAAGTTCCGCCGTTTCAATGACGGTATGGCAGGCTTGGAAGTCTTGCGTCAGGGCTTCGCCAAGCGGGCGCCATTCGTCCGCTGGGAGCTGGCTGGGATTGTAGAGGCTCAGGATAAGCTGCTGGTTCTCCAGGAACTGGCTCAAGCCGCTGTGGTTCGCCTCCAGGCTTTGGAGAATCCATTCGCCGTCGCGTTGGTAAACATGGGCAAAACTTTTCCAATAGAGGAACACTGACGACAGGTAGCGCAAGCTCGCGTCGTCAAGACTTTCGGCGGGATGAAAGCTCAAGATGGACATGCCCTGATCGGCGCTGATGGCGGATGAGAGCGCCAGGTCTTCGATGTGCGCGAAGGGAGCGGGCGCCGTGATCGAGGCAGTGGCGCAACTTTCTCTCAGCTGCTCGAGTCTGTAGATTCTAAGGTATCTGTCTTCGTAGGCGGGCTGCAGGCTGTGGAAGCTCGGCGCCAGGGAAGCGCTTCTGAGGTTCGCGTGGAGGACAACGTGAGTGAAGCCGTCGGCCTGAAGTTTGTCCAGCGCGGCCAGATATTGCGCGCGGCTGGCCGGCAGACAGACGATGGGCCGGTCGCGCCGCCAATGGCGGAGGATGAGATGCCGGTTGATGTAATCGTATGCGGAGGGAGGCGTACGGCTGGCGAGACCTTCAACATGGGGATAGCCGCTCAATGACTGATAGTAGCCGTACAGTTTCGATTCGTGCCGCCCCATCGGCAAGTGGACCAAGCGGATCTGATCCTGGTCTCGCTCAGACTTTAGCCAATTGAGGAAATCCGTTTGGTCTGGACCAATGATAAGTGGGCGCAGGGGCAGATAGTATTCAAAGGCAGTCAGTATAAGAACCGATAAGACGAGCGTGGCTCGATGCCGCGGTGATATCGAATTCAGCGCCGTCTTTAGCCCGTAGCAGGCGAGCGCGACCAAGGGCAAGGCGAGGCCGATCTGATAGAGCGAAGTATCCCAAAACGATTCGAACAGGAATGGCAGCAACTGATCCAGGAAGTGCTTGGGCAAGACGATGTGATCGTAACGCTGGCCAAAGATCACCAGGTTAGAGCCCAGCCGCAGGGTGAAGAAGAGCAGCAGCAGAAAAAGCCAGGGCGCCATCCGCCGGCGGCCTCGCCCGCGCAGCAGCCCATAGGCGATTAGCAGCAAAGGGATATAACCGAGGTAAGCGCGGTCGCTGCTGGTCTGACGATTCTGTTGCAGTCCTTCGCGCAAATCCGAGGGAACGAGCGGATGTTTGGAATTCACGAAACTGGCGAGCAGCTCGTTTCCCTGTTCGCCGCCGCTCCGCTTGTCCAAGGCTTCATCGAAAGCCGCGCTACTCTCGATTAACGGGTAGACGCGAAGAAAACTGAAGGATCCGACGATGAGCGCCAGCAGAATGACGCGCCGCCAAAATGCGGGACTCGACCATCGCTGCCGCGCGTAGTTGAGCAAGAACAAGCCCACGGTGAAGACCAGGCAGACATAAATGTACATGCCGATGAACAGGGTCGCGGCGATGATGAAAGCGGACAGGGCAGTCGGGAGCCAGCGCCCCTCCAGGAGGCCGCGATCCAGGCAATAGAGCGACAAAGGCGCCACGGCGATGAGCATGACATCGGGATGATGCGGTTGGCTGAGCACGAAGGGGCTAAGCGCGAAGATGACGGCGCCGGCGAATCCGAGCCAGAGATCGCGAAAGAGGCGCAGGAGAAAGAGATAGGCGGCGCCCCCGTTCGCGCCGACGATCAGCAGGAAACTAAGATTGAAGGCATTTGAGGCCGGCATGAGTTTCTGCAAGGCGGCAAAGACGATCATGTGTGGAAAACTGAAGTTGTGATAAACGAGAGAGAGCCCTTCCGGATGAAACAGACCCTCGGTGAAGAGGTAGTTCCCCGAATCGGCGATGATAAAGGGCAGGCGCCAGGCGTCCCAGAATTTCATCCAGAGATCTTTATTGCTTGTGGGCAGCCAGAAGACGCCCCCATCGAAGACGTAGATGATGGTCGGCCAAGTCATGACGATCAGCAGGATGGGGAAGCCGATGAGAAAGCGCCAGTGCTCGCGCGCGATGGCTGAGAGCCGCATCATCGAGTCCGGGGCATCGTCATCGGCGCGGCGATATCGAGGGCAAGCGGGCAAAATCCGACAAGACTGCACGGGAGCGAAAGACGCCTGTATCGCTCGTGTTTGCCGCTGAGGCGATCGTGATGGTGAGCCATTATTGGCGCTGCCCGGGTTGCTTCGTCGTCATATTCGCGATTTCCAGCGCGCGATCAAAGCGGGCTTGGGTAGCGCTTACCCGGCCGGATACGCTGGCGCCGCTGTCGTAGTCATAGAGTATCATCTTCACCTGATAGTCGCCGGCGGTCAAGGACTTTGTATCGATGCGGTGACGGGCAAGGGGCTCGAGCCCGATGACGAAATCTTCTCCCCCGGCGCGGGCGCCGTCAGCGTCGATGAACTGAATGGAGAAAGCGTGAGAATCGACTGGCAGGCGCGTCCAAAGCAGATAGAGGTCGATAGCGCCGTCGCTGAAATCCACCAGCAGGTTGCCCAAGCGAATGCCGTTTTCGTAGCGGACTTCCAACGGGGCGGCGGAGAAAGCCAGTTCACAGGGGAAGGCGGCGTCGAGGAAGTATTCCACAATGGCGTCTTCCGTCTCGGTTAAGCGCCGGCATGCTTGGAAGCGGTCGGCGAGCCAGGCGCGGTAGCTTTGTATCGCGTCAGCCTCTGATGTCCCCGGATTGTAGGCCAGCAGAATGACGCTGTTGCGCGCGAGCAAGCCGTCGACATCGGCCGCATCCTCGCCCGCGCCCGGGGCCGCGGCGATCTCGCCATCGGCCAGCGTCAGGCTTCTGTATTGGCGCAGGCCGAAAAGCGCCGCGTTGACTTGCCCGTCGGCGGGAAGGATACTCAATATGGCCGACCCCGCCTGCGGGGCGATGGCGGGCGATGATTCGATGCTCAGCAGATGTTCAAGCGCGGCCGGGCTGACGGAATTCGGCAAGTCGCAGGCATGGCGCAGGTCTTCCAGACGAAAGACGCTCACGTAGTCATCGCTGTAGGCGGATTGCGCGTCAATGAAACTGCTGGCGATGCTCGCGTCTTTGCCCTGCCAGTGATGCCAGATGACATGGGTGAAGCCATCGCCTCGCAATTGATTCAAGGCCTCAATGTAGCTGGATTGATGCGGCGGATAGCAGTGCATGGGAGCGCCTTCCCGCCAGCCATTGAGCAGGAGATTGCCGTCGATATAGGCGTAAGCGGATGGCGGGGTGCGCCCGCTCAAGCCCTCAACCTGCGAGAAACCGGTCAGCGATTGGTAGAAGCCGTAGAGCTTGGACGGCTGCCTTCCCATGGGCAGATTGATCAAGCGAGGCGCCTGTTCCGCGTCTTCCTGCCGCAACCAATCGACGAAGGCGACTTGCTCATCAGGAAGCACGCGCATGGCGGTCGTTTCATAGTATTCAAAGGCGATGACGGCGATCAATGCCAGGGTGATAAGGTTGCGCTGATGGCTCGGGCGGGCAGCCAATAGGGATTTCAGCCCATAACAAGACATGACCGCCCAGGGCAGCAGGATGCCCATTTGGAAGTGATCGGTCGCGTGGAAGGGGCTGAACAGCGGCGGCAGCAGATCAGCCAGGAGCGATTTCGGCAAGACGATATGATTGAATTGCAAGCCATCGACTTGCAGAACCGAGCCGAGACGCAAAAGCAGGAATGGCAGCGCCAGGGCAAGCCAGGGCAGCATCTTCCGGCGGCTGTCGGCGCGAAAGAAGCCAATAATGATAAGCGCCAGCGGAAGATATCCCAGATAGCTAGTGTGCGGCTCGTAAAAGGGCGAGCCGGCCCCGAAGAGCGCTTTCAGCGGCTTCGTCGTCAAAGGGTGCCAGTAGTTTACAAAATAGCTGAGCAGGTCCGTGCCCGTCTCCTGGGTCCTATTCTTGCCGATGGCGGATGCCAGATCTTCTGTGCCGGCGAGCATCGGCAGGATTCGTCCGGCGCCGGCGAGCAGGATGACAAGACCGAGAAAGAGCATCCAGCGCCAATAGCGCAGATCTTTCCAGCGCTCCTTTGCATAGTAGAGCATGATCAAGGCCAGGGTGATGAGCAGGCAGACGAAGATGTACAGGCTCAGAAACGCGGTCAAGCCGACGATGATGCCGCAGACGAGCAGATGCATACGGCGCGATTCCGCAATCGCGCGCTGAAAGAAGTACGCGGCGAGCGGAAAGCTGACGATCAGATTGATGTCTGGATGGGCGGCGTGGGCGGTCACGTGTTGGCTGAGGCCGAAGAGAACCGCGCCCATGGTCGCCAGCCAGCGATCGTGAAAGAGATAGTTCAAATAGATGTAGCCGCTCACCGCCACGGCGAAGACGATGAAGAGATAGGTCAGATTGAAGGCGCTTGAAGTAGGGAGGATCAGCCGCAGCAGGGCGACGGAGAGCATGTGCGGCAGGCTGAAATTCTCGTAGGCGAGCGAGACGCCGACGGGGTAGAACATGGCATCGGAATGATAGAAGCTGGTCCGCCCGGCGAGGAACTGCTCCCCATGCCAGACATCCCAGAGTTTCTGCCAGACATCGGTATTCCGTGTGGGGACGGCGAAGGTTTCTCCGTCGAAGACGTAGACGATCGTGGGCCAGGTCATGATGATGATCAGCAGCGGCACGATGACGAGGAAGGGCAAATGACGGCGAATCGACGAAGAGGAGTTGAGGCGCGGGCGACTCACCGCCGCGCGTAGACACAGCGGGTCAGTCGCCCCTACAGGAGTTACGCTGGGTGGGGAACCCTTAAAGCCGAGAGCAGAGAGTCGTCGTGATACCATAGCGAATGCGTCATTACGTATCGAGGACGTCAGCCGTCGCCGAGCCATCTGATGGCGTCTTTGGCGAAGTAGGTGACGATCAGATCGGCGCCAGCGCGCTTGATGCAGGCGAGGCTTTCGAGGGCGGACTTTTCCAGATCGAGCCAACCTTGCCGCGCCGCCGCCTGAATCATGGCGTACTCGCCGCTCACCTGGTAGGCGGCCAGGGGCAGATCGAAGCGCGCGCGCGCCTCGTTCAAGATATCGAGGCTGGGCAGCGCCGGCTTGACAATCAGCATGTCGGCGCCCTGCTCCACATCGAGCGTAATCTCTTTCAGCGCCTCGCGCCGGTTGGCCGGGTCGAGTTGATATTGCGCCCGATCGCCGAAGCCGGGGGCGCTGTGGGCGGCGTCGCGGAAGGGTCCATAGAAGACGCTGGCGTATTTCGCCGCGTAGCTCATCACGGCGACATGGGAGAAGCCGCCGTCATCGAGCGCGGAGCGAATGCCAGCCACCATGCCGTCGATCATGCCGGAGGGCGCGATGATATCGGCGCCGGCGCGCGCATGGGCGAGCGAGGCCTCCCCCAGTAGCTCCAGGGTCGGGTCGTTCAGCAAGTAACCCAGGGGCAGCGCGGGATCGAAATGCGCGTTCTCCGGCGCGTTGATGATGCCGCAGTGGCCATGATCGGTGTATTCGCAGAAGCACATATCGGAGATGACGGCGAGATCGGGCGCGGCTGTTTTGATGGCGCGGATGGCGCGCGGGATGACGCCGTCGTCGCTGAAGTTGTCGCTGCCGCGCCAGTCCTTGTGTTCGGGGATGCCGAAGAGGAGAACGGCAGGGATGCCGAGCGCGGCGATTTTTCTGGCTTCGGCGGCGAGCTTGTCGACGGTCAACTGCGATTGACCGGGCATGGAACTGATGGGGATTCGCCGGTCGCTGCCGTAGCGGACGAAGAGCGGATAGATGAAGTCGTCGGGGGTCAGCGATGTTTCACGCGTCATCCGCCGCAGGGCAGGCGAGAGGCGCAGGCGGCGCGGACGGACGCTGAGGCCGGCGGTCGCGATTTTCTTGGTTGACGCAGCGCTTAACTCAATCTCGGCCATGGGCGATTCCAATCCAGAGGATTATCGGGCGACTTGATAGCTCGCCCCTACAGCTTTGGCGCTTGGGCCGGTCACCAGGTTTCCCAGTGGACGACATCGGCGAAGACGCGGCGACCGCCGGCTCTGAGCGCTTGGGCAGGCGCGGAAGCATCGGCCGGATAGCCGAAAGAAATCACCAGGCGCGTTTGGAAGCCGTCGGGGATTCCCAGGATTTTCGCCGCTTCTTCGGGCTCGTAGATGGTGCCGAGGCAGGAGCCGATGCCGATCTCGGTAGCAGCCAGCTGCATATAAGCGGCGCTCTGGCCGGAATCGAAGAAATGCCAAAGCGTGCGCTCGTTTTGGGTCGGCACGACGATAACGACGCAGAGCGCGCAGCCCGCGACATGCCCCATGCCGGCGCCGGTGGCGGCGAGTTGTGCCAAGCGTCCCTCATCCTGCACGGCGATGAAGTGCCAGGGCTGGCTGTTCTTGGAACTTTGCGAGCGCCTCCCGGCGTTGAGGATGCGCTCGATATGGTCGCTGCTCAGGGGCTCGGCGCGAAAATCGCGTATCGCTCTCTTGGTCTGAATAGCTTCCCAGACGCGCATGTTTGTCCTTTCCAGCGCCTTTCGCGGCAGTCTAGTCATCCACTTTGTTTGCGGCGGCGAATTCTGAATCGGCGACGGCGCCGACCGTCTGCATCTCTTGGCGCAGCAGGTCGTTGATCTCGGCTTCGTAAGCGACTTGCGCCTCGACATCGGCCTCCATGGCGAATTCGATCATAACTTCAGCGACCGACTTTTTCACCGTGCGGCTAATGATCTCTTCCAACTCGCCAACTGTTAGCTCCACAATCTTGCGATTGTCCATAGCGCTTGTGTCGGGCAGCCAGTCATCGGCTGTCGCTGCCCGCTCCTTTCGGCTTGTCATAATAGAAGTGTATCGCCGAATGCGCGAAACTGCTCCGGCAGGCGCCGATATTTATGCGATTCTGACGAAGGGCGCCCCGCTGGCGATATGTATATCTATACGCGCCCGGGGTGAGATGGTATCAGCGACTGTGCAACATACACGACGGCGCAACAGCAAACCCCCACCCCCCGGCCCCGTTTCCCCCGTAAATCCCCCCCGTTCGTCGGGGGGCGTCCCATAAATGGGGAGGAGGAGCTAAACATAGCGGGACGCATAGTAACTTGCGTGGGCGGCGGCATCGTCGCGCGGGAGTCTACATGTAATACGCATGCGGGTGATGGCTAGCGGCAAGACGAGGCCTGGGCTAACCTTGTCTATCGCGGCGGTCTGTGTGAAACTGCGGGGGGCGGAAGAAGCGCGCTGGAGCGGCGATGGCGCTGATTTGGGCGGGCATCATCATGTTTTTTGGCAGCCTGGCGCAAGGCGCCATCGGCTTCGCTTTGGGCTTGATCGCGGTGCCGCTGCTGGTTGAAGCCGGCTTCAGCCTGTCGCAGACGGTGGCGCTGACCACGCTGTCAATCGGCATTCAAGTGATCTTCGGCGCCTGGAAGTTGCGGGCGCATATCCCTTGGGAAGACGTCAAGCCGGCCGCGCTCACGCGGTTTCTGACGGTGGCGCTCGGCGTCACCCTCCTGCTGAATGTCGAGGCGATGGATGCGGCCGGGGTCAAGCGGCTGGTGGGCGCCGCCGTACTGTTGGGCGTCATCGCGCGCGCGCTCGCAGGAAGAGCGGCACAGCGCGAGTGGCCCAAAGCGGCTTCGATAGCGGCTTTCGGCCTCAGCGGGGTCTTGCAAGGGCTGGTGGCCATGGGCGGACCGCCCTTGGTGCTTTGGATGACGACGCGCGACTTTCGAGCGCAGGAGGCGCGCGCCTTCACCATGACGCTCTTTCTTCTCAACGCGCCGGTTCAGGTCGCCCTGCTGCTATTCCTGTCGCAGACGATGAGCCTCGAAGTCATTCTGATGGCGCTGGCGGTTTCGCCACTGATTTACATCGGCACGACGATCGGCTTGCGCATCGGCGACCGCTTCAGCAAGCAATTGCTCAACCGGGCGGCGCTGGCGGTCTTGGTGGTGATCGCGTTGAATGCGATGCTTTAGCCGGAATGCCTACCCCATCCCCGAAGGTCGATGTTTACGTGACCCGGCCCCCTCCCCGATGCATTGGCTGACGATCTGAGAGGTTTTCTGAGAGCAATAAAGCGTCGAATGTCCTGTACGTTGCTGGCCTTTTTCGGGCGACCTGATAGGTCGCCCCTACAGGAATCGCCCTTGTTGAAACATTGTACGGGCGACCCGGTGGCTCGCCTATGTTGAAGCTCTGTAGGGGAGAGCCGGTGGCCCGCCCATAACGACTGCAATAATGGAGAGTGAATGGGCGCGGAGACAGCAAATAAATCACTGGAATTCAGCAGCGACGAGATGCGCGAAATCGGCTATCGGGTCATCGATATGCTGGCGGATTATCACGACAGCCGCGCTGAAAAGCCCGTCGTGGAGTCCTTGGATTTCGAGGCGCTGGAGGCGATCTTGCGCGAGCCGATGCCGCGAGCGGGAATGCCCTGGCGCGAGGCGCTGGAGCAGTTTGAGCGGCAGGTGGTGGATAGCTCGAACCGAGTTGATCATCCGCGCTTCTTCGCCTACATCCCGCTGGCGAACAATTTCATCAGCGTGATGGCTGATGCCCTGGCGGCCGGCTACAACATCTTCAACGCCGTCTGGCGGCAGGGTCCCGGCGCGGCGCAGATCGAGCGGCTGACGGTGGATTGGCTGCGGCAGATCTTCAGCCTGCCTCCGGCGGCGGGCGGAACCTTCGTCAGCGGCGGCTCGGTGGCCAACTTGACGGCGCTGGCTGCCGCGCGCGAGGTGCAGCTTCAGGGCGATATGGGCGGGGCGGTCGCTTATTGTTCCGACCAGATTCATTTCGCCGTCTCGCGCGGGATGCGTCTGCTGGGTTTCGCGCCCGAGCAGTTGCGCAAGCTGCCCAGCGATGACCGCTTTCGCCTGCCAGTGGCGGATCTGCGGCGGGCGATCGCGGAAGATCGAGCGGCGGGGGCGCGCCCCTTCTGCGTGATCGCCAGCGCGGGCACAACCAATACCGGCGCGGTGGATCCACTGGATGCACTGGCCGATTTCTGCGCGGAAGAAGCGCTGTGGCTGCATGTCGATGGCGCTTATGGCGCGCCGGCTGCGTTGACCGAGCAAGGTGCGCGAGCGCTGAAGGGATTGGAGCGCGTCGATTCGCTGGCGCTGGACGCGCACAAGTGGCTGTTTCAGCCGATTGAATGCGGCGTCGTGCTGCTGCGGGATCGGCGCTGGCTGGCGCAAACATTCAAAGAAAGACCGGAATACTTGAAAGACATGCAGAGCGACGGCGAAGAGCTGAACTTCATGTATCAGGGCATTCAGCTTACGCGGCAGTTCCGGGCGCTAAAGCTGTGGCTGAGCTTCAAGGTCTTCGGCTTGGACGCCATCAGCGAGGCGATTGCGGCAGGCTTCGAGAATGCGGAATTGGCTGAGCGGCTGCTGCGCGAGGCGGGCTGCTGGGAGATCGTGACGCCGGCGCAGATGGCGATTCTGACATTTCGTTATAAGCCGGCGAATGGCGACGCGGCGCTGGCGAATAGGGTGACGCATGATCTCGTCGGGCGGCTGCTGGACGATGGCTTCGCATTCGCGGCCGGGACGCAGTTGCGCGGCCGGCCGGTCATGCGCATGTGCTGCAACAATCCGCGCACCACCGCATCCGATCTGCGGCAGACGGTTCAGATCATGGGGCGGCTGGCTGCCGACTTGGAAAGTCATATCAAGGGCGAGGTATAGGATCGGTCGGTCGCAAGACGGGACTAGGATCGCATAAGAAACTGATTCCGCGAAAGCAAGAATTTGTAGGGGCGATCTACCAGGTCGCCCGCGCCCATCAATTTAGAGATAAACGGGCGAGCCACTGGCTAGCCCCTACATTTGCGCGTTCGCAGCGAGATCGGCATTGGGCGATTGCCCGGCAAAGGCGCCCATCATTACAGTCTGTACAGTCCAGGTTTAGTTGCTAGAATAGCGGCAATTCCGGCAATCTATCTCGCGACCTGCGAGCTCAGGATTCTAACATTGGATTACGGTTTGCTGGCGTTTTCCCTCGCCGCTTTCGCATTCACCGCATTGGCGGCATATCAGATCGGGAAACTCGCGACGCGGTTTCATCTGCCCTTGATAAGCGGTTATCTGCTGGCTGGCTTGCTGGCGGGTCCCTTTGTGCTGCAATTCATGGCGCCGCAAAATGTCGAGATTCTGCGTTTTCTCGATGAGGTGTCGTTGGCATTCATCGCCTTCGCCGCCGGCAGCGAGATGGCGCTGGACGAATTGCGGGGGCGCTATCGCAGCATCGGCTGGAATACGCTGACGCAGATCGGCGCCATTTACATTTTCTGCGGCGGGGCGGTATTTTTGCTGGCCGACTACATCCCATTCATGCAAGGCTTATCGACCATGGGCAAAGCAGCGGTGTCGGTGCTGGCGGGGACGATCCTGGCGGCGCGTTCGCCGTCGTCAGCCATCGCCATCATCAACGAGATGCGAGCGCGGGGTCCATTTACCAAGGGCGTTCTGGGCGTGACCCTGGTGAAAGATGTGCTGATCGTGGTGCTTTTCGCTTTCAGCACGTCTGTCGCCTCCACCCTGCTGACGGGCCACAGCTTCGATATCGGATTCATCATCCTGGTGAGTTTTACGATTCTGGGCTCGATCGGCTTGGGCGTTTTGGTCGCCCAGTTGATGGGGCTGATACTGCGCAATCACTGGGAAGACCGGCTAAAGATTCCGTTGCTGCTGCTGATCGGTTATCTGGTATTCGCGCTCGCCGGGGAGATCCGGCAGTTCAGCCATGACCACCTCCCCTTTGAGCTGCTGTTTGAGCCGCTGCTTATCTGCATGGTCGCCAGTTTCTGGATAACCAACCGCAGCCCTTATCGGACGGAATTGCGTCATTTGCTGCATCAGGTTGAGATGCCGATCTTCGTCATCTTTTTCACGCTGATTGGCCAGGCGCTGGATTTGAGCGTCTTGCAGGCGCTCTTGCCCGTGACGCTGGTGATCTTCGCCGTGCGGCTGGCGGCGCTGTTTGTTGGCGGGTATATCGGCGGCACCCTGGCGGGCGATCCAGCGCGATTCAACCGCCTGACCTGGATGGCTTATATCACGCAAGCCGGCGTTGGCTTGGGATTGGCGAAGGAAGTCGCGATTGAATTCCCCGAGTTGGGAAACGAATTCGCCACGCTGATGGTGGCGACGATCGTCTTGAGCCAATTGGCGGGACCGCCCTTCTTCAAGTTCGCCATTCGGCTGGTGGGCGAATCGCACCTGCCCAAGGACATCGCCGATGACGAAATCCTCGATGTGGTCATCGTCGGCATCGAGAATCAGTCGCGGCAGTTGGCGGAGCGGCTGCTGGCGCATGGCTGGCGGGTCAAGCTGCTCGATATCGACAAGTCGCATGTTACGACGCTGACCGCGTCCGACGGCTTGCGGCATGAGCATTGGCTGCCGGAGATTTCGGCCGAGCGCGTGCGGGAACTTATTGAGCCGAAGACGGAAGCGGCGGTTACGCTCTTGCCCGATGACGCCGACAGCTTGAAGCTCTGCCAGATCTTCTACGAGGAATTCGGCATCACGCGGCAGATCGCGCGGCTGAACACCTTCAATCTCGTCGAGAAATTCCGCGAATTGGGCGTGCATGTGCTGGATCCGGCGAACGCGATGGTGCATTTGCTGGACAATTTCGTGCGCGCGCCTCAACTGGCGGCGATGGTCTTTGAAGACGATCCCGATCATGACGTGGTTCAAGTGACGATCGCCGATCCAAGCGTGGATGGCTTGCATCTGCGCGAATTGATCTTGCCCGATGATGTGCTGGTGATGGCGATCGCGCGGCGCGGGCATTCCATCGTGCCGCATGGCTATACCAATCTGCACCTGGAGGACGAGGTCACGCTGATTGGTCCGACAGAAAGCCTGGAAGAAGTAGCCTTGAAGCTGGGTTATTAGGTAAGATTCGCGCCTGTTTCCAGTTCAGAATCATAGCAATCATTCATTCAAACATCGTTGAGGAGATTATGGTTATGAATCCCTTACCTGTCGCGATCATCGGCGGCGGACCGGTCGGCTTGGCGGCGGCGGCGCATTTGATTGAGCGCGGCGAGCGCCCGATCGTCTTGGAAGCGGGCGAGCGCGTCGGGGCTAGCGTGCTGGAATGGGGTCATGTGCGCATGTTTTCGCCTTGGGAATTCAACGTGGATTCGGCCAGCGTCCGCCTGTTGGAGAGCGCGGGCTGGAAGATGCCGCCGGCGGAGGAATTGCCGACCGGCGCCGAATGGGTCGAGCGCTATTTGCAGCCCCTGGCGGACACCCCGGTTATGCGGGACGTGATTAGCACGAGCACGCGCGTCCTCAATATCAGCCGGCGCAACTGCGACAAGGTGAAGGATGCCGGCCGCGAGAAGGCTCCCTTTCAACTGCAAACGCTCAAGGGCGACGGGCGCGAAGAGCTCGTTGAGGCGCGCGCCGTCATCGACGCCTCGGGCAGCTGGCGCCAGCCGAACCCGCTGGGCGCCAACGGCCTGCCGGCGATTGGCGAAAGGCATCTGCGCGGGCGACTGGTTTATGGCATCCCGGATGTGCTGGGAAGCGAGCGCGAACGCTATGGGGATCGGCGCGTGATGGTCGTCGGCAGCGGCCACTCGGCGATCAATGTCTTGCTCGATTTGATCCGGCTGCGCGCGGAGCAGCCCGCTACAGAAATCATCTGGGTCATGCGCGGCGACAACCTGCGTAAAGTGTACGGCGGCGGCGAGGACGATGCCTTGCCTGCCCGCGGCCAACTTGGCGCGCGCATCAGGGCGGCGGTCGAAGCGGGCGCGCTGGAGATTCTGGCGTCATTCGCCGTGCGGGAAGTGGCGGAGACGGAGGCCGGGCTACTGGCGCGCGGCGAAACGGACGGCGAGCTGCAAGGGCATTACGCCGACGAGATCATCGTCTGTACCGGCGCGCGGCCCGATCTGGAGATGCTGCGCGAATTGCGGCTGGACCTGGACCCAGCGGTCGAAGCCACGCGCAGTCTGGCGCCGCTGATCGACCCCAACTTGCATAGCTGCGGGACGGTACGACCGCACGGCGAGGCCGAGCTGCGGCAGCCGGAGGCGGGCTTCTACATCGTCGGCATGAAGAGCTATGGCCGAGCGCCGACCTTCCTGGCGGCGACCGGTTACGAGCAAGTTCGCTCGGTGGCGGCGGCGCTCTGTGGCGATTGGGAAGCGGCGCGCGATGTGCAGCTGAACCTGCCGGAGACGGGCGTTTGCGTCACGGATTATGCCGCTGATGAAATCTGCTGCAGCCCGGTGGGAGATGCTTTGCTCGCGATTGACGCGATCCCGGTCGCGGAGGGCGGCACAATCCTATTGCCGCTGCAAGAGGAAGGCTGCTGCTGACCGCGGCTAGCGGCATCGACGAAACTCCATTTGCATAAAAGCGACGAGAATCAAATACAAAAGTAGCCATTAGAAAAACTAGAGGAAGCGCCTTCGCAAGTTAGGGCTTTGTCAGCAAAGCTCGCTTTTCGTTGTGGCATCCATCGGAACCACATCGGCGAGATTGAGCGTGGGGAAAAGTCCTGCTCACTGAACATCGTCTTCGCCCTGGCGGACGCATTGGACATGCAGGCAACTGAGCTAGAAGGAATGGCAGAGTAAGGCGCACCGAAACGGATCGGATCAAAACAGAAGCCCGCTCATTGGAGTGGGCTTCTACTTTTTCACGCAGAATGGTAAACTATATCGGTGGCGAAATCCTTCGCCAGAAAGCAAGCAAGCACCGTGCTGGGCGCTTGCCTAATTCTGAAAGGAGGAGGCCGATGAATGGTTACAGGTCCGTTAGGCTAACCGTTCGCGTCCACGGGCGCTTATTGCTCGTGGTCGTCTGATGTTTCTACCACGCCAGACGGTTATAGCCATATACTCCCCTCAGTTATTGCTGAGGGGAGTATACTAAACTAGGCCTTGAATTGTCAAGACTAGGCCAAAGAAACTTCTAAGATGAGGCCGAAGATAAGTCTAAGACTAGGCCAATGATTGGGTAAAAGCTGGGCCGAGGTCAACTAGATCTGATCATGTGACTCAATCTTCCAAGAGCTGTACGGCTATATTCGTAAGGAGTTCCGAAAGCGACCGCGTCCAAATATCGGTTAACAGGCGTCGAACACTGTAGTGAAGGAAGTGACATATGACGCATCCGTTGGTGGAGCAACTGCGATTCACGCGCGGCGAATTTCTGCGCTGCCTCGAAGGAATGAGCTTAAATGACGCCTACACGCGGCATGGGCAGATGAATTGCATCAGCTGGACGATCGGGCATCTGGCCGATCACGAAAATCGGATTTTCGTCTTTCTGGCGCAGGGGCTGGTGGTGCAGCCGGAGCTGCGCAAGATCTGCAGTTTTGGATGTCCGCCATCGACGCCGAAGCTGGACGATATGTGGGACGCCTGGCGCGAGGTGACGGCGAACGCGGATACCTTCCTGGATACGCTGACGACGGAGAAGCTGCAGGAGCATCTCCAGTGGAAGGGCGAGGCGCTGGACGAATCCATCGGCACGATGCTGCAGCGCGTCATCTATCATTACTGGTATCACCTGGGCGAGGCCCACGCGACGCGACAGCTGCTGGGCGGGCGTAATTTGCCCGAGTTCGTCGGCGGCATGCATGACCTGCCCTATCGACCTCACTGACCACTCATGACGCGTCCGCGCATCGGCATCACGACCAGCCTGGAGGACGGCGTACAGACGCTTGATCGTCGGTATGTGGTCGCGGTGGAACGAGCCGGCGGCAGGCCCATCATCGTGCCGATCTTGGAATCCGCCGAGGCGGCGAGAAGGTTCGCGGCGCTGCTCGATGCCTTGATCATCACTGGCGGGCCAGGCATCACGCGCGGATTGATCGGCGCGCTGCCGGCAGATTTGCCCGCGGTGGACGAAGCCCGCGATCGCAGTGACGAGCTGATTTACCGGGCGATGGCGGAGCAGCCTTTCCTCGGCATCTGCTACGGCATGCAGTTCGCCAATGCCATGGCCGGCGGGACGATCTTTGGCGATGTGCAGCGGCAATCCGCGGCGGCGGTTCATAGCGCTGAGCGCGGCGCTGGCGAGCACGAGATTCAAATCGAGCCCGGCAGTCGCTTGGCGGCGATTCTGGGCGTCGAGCGGCTGTCCACCAATTCGCATCATATTCAGGCGGTGGCTCGTCTGGGCGCGGGCATGCGGGCGGCTGCGTGGACGGCGGATGGCGTGGTTGAGGCGATTGAGTCGGCGGATGGGCGCGTCCTGGCGGCGCAGTTTCATCCCGAGCGGATGCTGGAGCGGGGGCTGCCCCTGTTTGAAGATTTGATACGGCGGGCCAAAGCCGCTCGCGAGACATGAAGCTGCCCGCGCGGAATATCGAACCCACGAATACAAGAATCTGTAGGGGCGACTGACGGTCGGTGTCTACGGTCAGTGTCTACGCGACCTACGCACCCTTGAAAGTCGCCCGAAAAAGCCCAAAGCAATCGGATGCTGTAGGGGCGAGCCATTGGGTCGCCCGTCGTGGTGATATGCAGGGATTCCGCCTTGGGCGAGCGTCGTACATTTTTTCACCACAGAGTAAAAGAGGAAACACAGAGGGCACAGAGAGGGCGAGCCGATGGGTTGCCCGTAGATTTCACAAGGTGTTGGGCGCGGGCGACTTGATAAGTCGCCCCTACAAGTTCTTAATTTCGCGACTAAACCAACCCAATCAGTCTGGTCAGCAGGCCGCGCTTGATGTAGCCATTCCGCTCATACCAGGCAAAGGTCTCTTTCAGGCTGGTCTCAATATCGATGCTTGGCGAGAAGAGTTCGCGCTGGGCTTTGGCGCCGTCAAAGTAAACGCAGTTGCTGCCGAGCCGGGTTTGATTGGCATCCATTGGCGTCTGAAAGCCTAGCGCCCGCAGCAAATCGATGAAGCGGGCGGTGGGCTCAAGCAGCCTGTCGGGCATGGCAAAAGCTGGCGGACGGACGCCGCAAGCGCTCGCGATCAAGCGGAACCACTGGCGATACGATAGATTGGCGCTATTGAGGATATAACGCTCGCCGCTGCGGCCGCGCTCGACGGCGTTGAGATGGGCGCGCGCCACATCGCGCACGTCGATGACGGCAAGCCCGCCGGAAGACAGCGGCAGGAGCCACTGCCAGCGCGCGGTCTCGATGACGAAGCTGCCCGAGATGGCGTTGAGATCGCCCGGTCCGATGATGACGGTCGGGTTGAGCGTGACGATATCCATGCCGTCGGCGACGAATTGGGCGACGATTTCTTCCGCTTTGACCTTGCTCCAGGCGTACTGGAATCGCTCAGGCGGCAGATTGAAGGCGTCGCTTTCGTCGGCGGGCGCGCTACCGGGGCGGATGCCGATGGTCGAGGCGCTGCTGGTGAAGATGACGCGGCTCACGCCGGCGGACTTGGCCGCGGTCAGCAGATTGCGCGTCCCGTCCACATTGATGCGCCAGAGGGCTTCGCGGTCATCGTCTTTCCAGTAATCGGCTTTGGCGGCGACATGGAAGACGATATCGCAATCGGCGCAGGCGCGTTCGAGGAGAGCAATATCGTCGAGATCGCCGGCGATGGCTTCGTAATCCAGGTCGCCCAGGACGTCCAGTTTTTTCTCGGAGCGGTAGAGGATGCGCGCGCGGCAGCCATGCTCGATAAGCAGGCGCGTCAAGTGCGAGCCGACGAAGCCGGTGGCGCCGGTGACGAGTGCTTTCATGCGGAATCCCTCAGTCCAATCGCTTCAAAATATATTTTGCCACAGAGACTCCGAGGACGAAGAAGCAATACCAATAAAGAAATGCGGCAATACAACATTCCATTATTTCGTCGCACTGCTTCCTTGGAATTGCTCAGTTCCGGGAGGAAACAGACTATCGCCCTTACAAAATGATCAAGCCCAGCTGGGTGGCGCGGACGACCGCTTCCGTGCGGCTTTGCGCCTGGAGCTTGCCCATGATCGCGTTGACGTGGAACTTGACCGTATGCTGGCTGATGCCCAGCTCCTGGGCGATGGCGCGGTTGGTCAGCCCGCGCGCGAGCAGTTGCAGCACTTCATTTTCGCGGGCGGTCAAGGGATCGGCTGGCTCCTGGTAATCGCCAGGCGCCGCCGAACCCAGCAGGTCGGACAAGCGCGGATCGATCGCGATCAGCCCCTGCTCAAGCGCCGTCAGCGCAGCGACGATTGCCTCAGGATCGCTGTCGTTCCGCAGCAGGCCAAAACGCGGGAAGGCGCGCAAGACAGCCAGCAGGCTCCCCAGGGGCGCGTCGGGCGCGTCGCCAATCAAAGCCAGAACCGGGATGTCCTTGTCGCTGCTATAAAGACGCTCGCGCATGGCCTCGATCTCCCAGCCAAAATCGATGACCAGGACATCGGGCTCCAGACGATCTATATCGCGCTCCAACTCCTCGCCGTCAACCTGCCCCAGCACCGAGCAGCCGCGTTCTTCCAGCAAGGCGGTCAAGCCGGCGCGGCTCAAGAGGCTGGCGGCGACGATGAGCAGTCGCGCGTCAGGATTGGCTGTGGACTGTCTGGACATCTCTGGCAAGGACCCGGCTCTGTTCGCGGTCGAGAGCGGCGCTGGCGGGCGTCCCGCGGCCTCCGAACGGAGAGGCGGCAGCGGCAGCCGATACCACCCTATACGCGGGCTTTCGCACTTCGGTGTCAATCTTGCTATAATGTGCGCCGAAATGAGATGGAGCGCTATTCGCAAGCCGAGCCCCGCCCGCGGCGCGGCGAATAGAGGAGGTTGATTGTGGTTGAGGCACAAGTCATGACGCGTGATAGCCATGTGGCCAATACGCTGGATCTGCTGACGGCTGTGTTTGAGAATTATCCCGGTCGCGATTTCGCCATTCGGTTGTGGGACGGCGCCGTTTGGGAACCGCGAAACGCGACAAAGGCTCGATTCACCATCGTGCTCAACGGGCCCTCGGCGCTTCGGCGCATGTTCTTCCCGCCGACGGAGCGCAAGCTGGGCGAAGCGTATATGTTCGGCGATTTTGAGATCGAAGGCGAGTTATACGCGGCGATCGATTTGGCGCGCTATCTATGGGAGGGCTGGAGTTGGTCGGATACGCTGCGTTTCGCGCCCAAGCTGCTGCGCCTGCCCGCGCGCGATGCCGGCGGCAACAATCAGATCGCCCATCTATCGGGCGCGAAGCACTCGGTCAAGCGCGATATGCAGGCGATTCAGTATCACTATGATGTGTCGAACGAGTTTTATCAGCTGTGGCTCGATGAGAAGATGGTTTATTCCTGCGCTTACTTCAAAGACCCGGACGAGAGCATTGACACGGCGCAGAGCCGCAAGCTGGATTACATCTGCCGCAAGCTGCGGCTGGAGCCGGGCGATCGGCTGCTCGATATCGGCTGCGGCTGGGGCGCGCTGATCATGCACGCGGCGCAGCATTATGGCGTGGAGGCGCTGGGCATCACCCTGAGCGAAAAGCAGTTGGCGCTGGCGAAGGAGCGCATTGAAGCGGCTGACTTGTCGGATCGCTGCCGGGCGGAGCTGCTGGATTATCGCAATGTGGACGAGAGCCAGCCCTTCGACAAGATCGTCAGCGTGGGTATGGTCGAGCATGTCGGGCGCGAGAATCTGGCGGTTTACTTCGAAAAAGCTTACCGCTTATTGCGGCATGGCGGCGTGTTTTTGAATCATGGCATCACTTTGTTCCAGGCGCCGCAAATTCCGCAATATCAAGCCAAGGACTCCTTCGTGCAGCAATATATTTTCCCCGATGGGGATAGCCAGCATATCGCCTACGTGCTCGATGTCGCGGCGAAAGCCGGCTTCGAAGTGCGCGATGTGGAAAGCCTGCGCGAGCATTACGCGCTGACGCTGAAGAATTGGCTGGCGCGTTACGAGGCGCATAAGGAAACGATCCTGGATATGCTGGGGCCGGTCGGCTATCGGCGCTGGCGGATATACCTGGCGGGCGCGCGCTGGGTCTTTGAATCGGGCTACAATTCGATTCATCAGGCGCTGCTGTACAAGACCGTGGATGGCAAGGGCGCGGCCGGCTACCTGCCGCTGAATCGCGACGATTGGTATGTGGGCGCGTCTGCTGGCTGAGCCCTGACTGACCACGCGCTTCTATATGCTATGACTGGGCGACCCAGTGGGTAGCCCCTACAATACCGTTGCTTCGGCGGGCGACCCAGTGGGTAGCCCCTACATGAGAATCCGCTAACGCACGGGATCAGACGAGGCGGGGCTGCAAGTCCGCCAAAGTGACTTCGCTGATCGCCAATTCCTGGCGTTCGCGGTTGAGGAAATAGCTGACGCGCTGGTAGCCGGCGTCGCGCAGATTATCGAGCGCTGCCTCAAAGGCGGCGCCGACGCGATAGGCATCGTGCGAATCCGAGCCGAGCACCACTGGAATCTCCCGCAGCGCCATCTCCGCCAGCATCTCCGCGCCCGGGTTCATCTCAGGATAAGACTTGTTGAGTCCGCTGGTATTCAGCTCCATGGCGACGCCTGTGACCGCGATGCGATCCAAAACGCGCCGGATGGTATCCAGATGGTCGGCGACATCATATTGCTTGGGATGGGCGATCTTGACGACATCGGGATGGCTGAGGCAATCGTAGAGCCCGGTCTCGGCTGCCAGCGCCAGATTTTCGAAATAGCTTTTCTCGTATTCCAAGCGCGTCGACCCGTCCAGGTAGCGGGCTTTGAATTCTTTGGTCAAGGCGTGGACCGAGCCGAGGATATAGCTGAAGTCGGCGCGGCTGTGGATGTCGGCGATCCAACCTTCCATGCCGGGGAAATAATCGCTTTCCAGCCCCAGGCGGACGTCGACGCGTCCGGCGAATTCGTCGCGCTCGCACTCGACCATGTCCACGTATTGGGGCAGCTGGGGCAGCGACATGCGCAGCGCCGAATCCCAGCCCTCCGGCATGGGGCTGTGGCAGGTGAAGGTGATGCCGCGCAGCCCCTTCTGCTCGGCGCGCTCGGCATAGGCGCTGAGGGGACCGCGGGCGTGTTTGCAGAGCGGACTGTGCATGTGCGAGTCGTACATATTGGCTTTGTGGGGCATGGCTTCTCCGGGCTTGGGGGAGGGCGCGGTCTATTGTGGCGGAGATGGGGGACGGTGTCTATTGCGGGTTCAAGCTGACGGCGAGTTGGGGACGAGCTACGAAATCAGGTGGCTTTTTCGCCTTTTTCCCTATTTCTGATCCAACAGCATGCCTCAGCCCGTCGCCGCCCGCACGATCTCGGCCATCCGCGTTTCGGTGGCTTCGTCCAGCTCGGTCAAGAACCAGGCGTTGGGGATGAGCTTGTCGGGCGCGTCTTCGTCGAAGAGCAGGTTGGCCTTCTCGGTCATTCCAAAGGTCAGGTAGTCATCTTTGCGGATGAAAACGAGCACGGGTTTCGACCTGCCTTTGGCGTAACCCGGCATGCCGTACCACAAACGCGGCTTGAGGTCAGGCGCCGCTTCCATGATGGCATTGTGCATCCGCAAGCCGATGTCCGCGTCGTCGCCGAACATCTGCGGGATCTTCTCGAGGACCGCAGCCAGGTTGTCGGCGTCTTTCTTGTCTTCTTTGCGTGCCATAGCGCGTTCCTTTCCCTGCGCGCGAGCGGTAGCCGTTCGTTTCACTAGCCTACAAGGTTTCGCTCAATCGCTCAAGTGAGGCGCGAAAGGCGGCGCATGTGCTGGCGGTTGTCGCGATAGAGATCGCGGTAGATCGAATATAGCTCGTCGTAGGTCGCTTTCGTTTCCGGGTCGGGCTGAATGCGGCGCGCGATATTCACCCAATGCTGCTGCAGGGGAGCGAAGTCGCTGAACAGGCCCGCAGCCATGCCGGCGATATAGGCATTCCCGTAGGCGGCGCCGATGGTCTGCTGGGGGACATCTTGCGGGGCGCCGGTCACATCGCTGCAGATTTGGGTCCAGAGCGCGTCGATGGCTCCGCCGCCGATGGCGACCAGGCGACGCGGCAGGGCGCCGACCTCCCCCATCGCCTCGATATTGTGGCGCAGTCCGTAGGCGATGCCTTCAAGGCAACTGCGGTAGAGATGGGCGCGGCTGTGGCTGAGCGTCAAGCCGAAGAAGATGCCTTTTGCCTGGACATCATTGAGCGGGGTGCGCTCGCCGCTGAAGTAAGGCAGCGTGATGAGACCGGCGCTCCCCGCTGGGCAGTCGGCAGCGCTTCTCGACAAGAGCGCGAAGGCGTTCTCGCCCGATGCAGCAGCTTTCGCCCGTTCATCGCCGGCCAGCTCGTCGCGGAACCAGGCGAGCAGCGCGCCAGAGGTGGACATGCCGGCCGCCAGCACCGCCGCCTGGGGCTGCAAATGGACCGATGCCCACAGATCGCGGTGGGGGCGATAGCGCGCGGTCGTTTGAATCAGAAACATCGTCGTGCCATACATCACCATCAGGTCGCCATCCGAGACCGCCCCGGCAGCGACGGTTTCAGCGAGGGCGTCCGCTGTGCCGACGGCGACCGGCGTGCCGCGCGGGATGCCGGTTGCTTCCGCCGCATTCGCCGTGACCTCGCCGGCGCATTCGCTGGACCAGCGCGTCCGCGGCAGCCATTCAAGCGGGCAGACCGTCTCGACCCAGTCTTTGTGCCAAGCCAAATTGTTCACATCAAAGAAGGGCGTGAAATAAGGGGCGACGTAGTTATCGACGACGAAGCAGTCGGTGAGCTTGAAGACGAGATAGGTGGCGGCGGTGACGATTTTGCACGTCTTGCGGAAGAGCTCGGGTTGATTTTTGCGATACCAGAGCACCTTGGGACCGACCGATTGCGCCGAAAGCTGATGACCGGTTCGCGCGAAGATCGCCTCTTCGCCCAGGTCCGCCGTCATTTCGGCGATTTCATCTCCGGCGCGCGTGTCGATGCCGTAGAGGATGGCGGGGCGCAGGGGGCGGGAATGCTCATCGAGTGGCAGCATGGTCGGGGCGATGGCGCTGACGGCGACGCCGGCGATGCGATTGGCGTCGATATCGGCTGCTCCGATCAGGGCGCGCGATATGGCGCAGAAGTCGGCCCACCATAGGGCGTCAGCGTCTTGCTCGGCCCAGCCGGGCTGCGGCATGTCGAAGCCATGCTGCACGCTGTGCTCGGCAATGACGGCACCCTCGAGGTCCGTCAATACGCCTTTTGAACTGGAGGTGCCGATATCGATTCCAAGGAGCAGGCGATCATCCGTCATCAGTCGAGTTCGACCGGCTGACCCGACTGCGCCGATTCTTCGATAGCGGCCAAGACGCGCGTGACGAGAGCCGCTTCCGCGCCAGTGGCGAGCAGGGGCGCGTCATCGACGACGGCGTCGACGAAGCGGGCGATCGCCTCCAGCACGAAGCCGCTGAGGCGGGCCGAATCGGGATTCAGGGTGAAGCCCAGCGTATCAGGCAGGCTGACGGCAGCGCGCGTGTACTTCTCGACCATGCGATGATCGGATGTGTTGATATACATGACGCCGTCGCTGCCGAGAATTTCCATCTTGAGATTGAAGACGTTGGGCTCGGTTTCGGGCAGGATCCAGCTGTTCTCCAGCGTGACGACGGCGCCGCGCGCGAATTCGACGATGGCGACATGGAAGTCCTGCGTGTCAATGCCCATTTCTTGCAGGATGCCGGAGCGGCTGACGGCGTAGACGCGCGCCGGCTGGTCATTGAGCAGCCAGCAAGCCATATCAAGCGTATGGCTGGCGAGGAACCAGAGCGCCGAACTCTTGCTCGCCCAAGGCAGCATCTGGGTCGGCACGAAGGTGGTATTGCTGAGGCGGGCGTAGATGTACTTGAGTTCGCCCAATTCGCCGTCGAGCACGGCTTGCCGGCTGGCCGCGAAGGCTGGATTGACCCGATTGTGGAAGTCGACCATGAGTTTGACGCCGGCTTCGTCCACAGCGCGCAGGATCGCCTCGGCGTCTTCGGTCGTGGTCGCCAGCGGTTTTTCGACCAGGATGTGTTTACCAGCCTTGGCGGCGGCGACGGCGATCTCGCGGTGGGCGAAATCGGGCGTGGCGATGGAGACGGCGGCTATGTCGTCGCGCGCGAGCAGATCGCGATAATCAGTGTAGACCTGAGGCGCGCCATAACGCTGGGCGACTTCGCGGGCGCGCGCTTCGTCCAGGTCGCAGATGGCGACTAATTCGGCGCGCGGCAAATGATGATAGACGTGGGCGTGCAAGCCGCCACCGACGATGCCGGCCCCGATGACGCCGAATCCAACTTTTGTCATGATGTTCTCTCGTCCGCCTATGCTCTTTGGGTACAATTCAGATATACTCAAATGTCGAGCCAAGATCTAGTTTTGCTTTGAGATTCGCCCGAGTCTATGTTACCCTATCAGTGAATTCGGGTCTGTCCTTTGCAAAGGATACCGCATGGACATTGAAGACAAACTGAACCAGCACGAACGCGACATTGGACGGATCGAAGGCAAACTGGAATCGCTCGCCACGAAGGACTTTGTCCGCAAGGAAGTCAATGATGCTGTCAAGACGATTGACGCGAAGATTGACGCAAAATTCGATAAACTAACCGAAGACATCGGCAACCGTTTCGACGAGCTCAGCAAAAAGGTCGAAAACGAGCGCAGTTGGCGCATGAAAATCACCGGCGGCGCCAGTATTCTCGCGTTGGTGTTCGTAGCCATCTCCACCTTGATAACGACGCTTGTCAGTTTGGGAGTCATCACTCCATAATCGCTGATCTATTCGTAATCCGCAAAAGCGTCCCGTATCGCCACCTCAGATAAGCCGCCAAAACTTTCCACGCAACTGCCGCCCTATCCTTTCACCGCGCCGAAAGTGAGCCCGCGGACGACATAGCGACCCAGCAGCAAGAATATGATCATCGGCGGCAGCATGGCGACGACGGCGGTCGCCGCGATATGCCCCCAATAGACGCCGGTCGAGGCGAAGAAGCTGATGGTGCCGACGGGCAGCGTTGTCGTGCTCTGTTTGCTGAGCGCCAGCGGAAAGATAACATTGTTCCAGCTGAAGACGAAGGTAAACATCGAGGTGACTATGATGCCGGGCAGCGCCAGCGGGATGATGATGCGAAGGAAGGCGGCGAAGCGGCCGGCGCCATCGACCCAAGCCGCCTCTTCCAGATCGAGCGGCACCTCGTCCATGAAGCTCTTGAGCAGCCAGACCGAAAAGGGAATCGCCAGGGTTTGCAGCGTCACGATCATCGCCCGATACGTGCCAGCCCAGCCGATGCGCGACATCAGAATGAAGTAGGGTATGACGAAGACGATCGGCGGGGCGATGAGCAGGCTGATATACCAATTCATGATGAATTCTTTGCCGCGCATGGCAAAGCGGGAAAGGGCGTAGGCGGCCGCCAGCGCAAAGGGCAAGCTGAGCAGCGTCGCGCCGCTGCTGACGATGACGCTGCTGAACAACTGCGGCGCGTTGTTGCCGGGGTCAACAAAGGTATCGCCGAAGTTGCCGAGATAGGGCTCAAAGAACAACTGTGGCGGCAGGGTGTAGGCTTCGCTGGGATGGCGGAAGGCGAGCAGGATGAACCAGAATATGGGACCCAAGAAGAAGATCATGACCAGGGCCATCAGCGCGTAGACCGTGAGTTTGTGGCGCGTCTGCATTCGGCGCATCAGCTCACCATTCCCGCTTGCGATAGATGAATATGAGGTAGAGGTTGATGATGACGCTGACGGCAATCAAACCCCTCCCCCGGCCCCTCCCCATAGCTATAGGGAGGGGTGACTCGTCGGCGTGCTTTTCGTGTCGCATCTGGCAGTCCGCAATCTGTGTTTCTTTCCGATTTGCGATTCTTGAAACCATCATGCTACTGTGCTACCACTCCCGCTTGCGATAGATGAAAATGAGGTAGAGGTTGATGATGACGCTGACGATGATGACCACCAGCCAGGTCATGGCGGCAGTGGTGCCGATGTTGTAATTCACCAGCCCTTCGCGATAGAGGTTGAAGCTGAGCGTGCGCGAGGCGGTGCCCGGTCCGCCGCTGGTGAGCACGAAGACCAGGTCGAAACTATTGAAGAGCTGCATGAAGCGGATCATCACCAGGAAGGCGGCGATGGGGCGCAGCAGCGGCAAGGTGATCGACCAGAACATGCGCCAGGGAGACGCGCCGTCGACCTGAGCCGCTTCCTTGATTTCTTCATTGATCGAAAGCAGGCCGGCGTAAAGCACGATGGCGAAGAAGGGCGTCCATTGCCAGGTATCGACCAAGCCGATGCTGAAGAGCGCCGTGTTGGCATTGCCGAGGAAACCTTGCGGCGGCACGGGAAAGCCGATGCCCTCAAGCGCCCAAGGCAGGACGCCGCCCTTCGGCTCCAGCAGGTAGCGGAAGAGGAAGCCGGCCACCACCGGCGCCAGCGTCGTCGGCATGATGAGAACCGCGCGCATCAAACCCATGCCGTGCAGATGCGTATGCAACAGCAGGGCGATGCCCATGCCGAACCAAAATTGGGCGAAGCTGCCGAGGAAGCTCAGCAGCAGCGTGTTCTTGAGCGCCACTGCAAATGGCGTGACCTGGAAAACCATGCGGTAGTTGTCCAGGCCCGAGTAATAGAGGGGCGCCGGACCCATCTGCAGGTTCCAGAACCAGAAGCTGTTGCGCAGGGCGAAAGCCAGTGGGTACAAGATCAGCGCCAGCAGAACGATGACTGAAGGCGCGAGTAGGAGGTATGGCAGGCGTCTGTTGAATGCGTGGCGATTGGGCATGCCAGCCCCGGAAGGTAATTGGTACGGGCGACCCTTGGCTCGCCCCTACAGGTCGCCCGTTTGCGGACAATATGTGGTGTGGGCGACCCAAGGGTCGCCCCTACAAAGATTGGTCGACGCGATTACATCCCCGACAAGCTGGCTTGCAGGGCTTTGGTATTCTCCAGCGTGTCGTCGAAGCTCTCGACTCCATAAGGGATCATCTGGTTGCCGCTCAGGATGTTCTGGAAGAGCGTCTGCGTGGTGGACAGCGCCTGCTCGGCCGAGACTTGACCCGACATCGCCTGGTTGATCTGCAAGCCGTAGACGCCTTCCAGCGAGGTGTAGATCGGCGCCGGCGGACGAACGACCTTGCCATCGCCCAGCTTCATCATCTCGAGCTGCGTGCCCAGGAAGGGATAGATCGCATTCAAACCGGCATCGTCGTAGTTGGACTGGCGGCTGAAATCGGCGAACTGATAGCCCTTGACGTTGACCTCGCCCATAGCTTTCTGCGCTTCGGACCCGGTCGCCCATTTGATGAATTGCCAAGCCGCTTCCTGGTTGGCCGACGTCGAGGGCATGCCGAGGGACCAACCGCCCAGGCTGACCACCTGATCGCCGCCGGCTGTCAGCGTCGGCAGCACAGCGGTCGCGGTCGTATCGACCACCGACGACGGCGTACCAGTCAAATAACCTTCGTTGTTGACCAGGTAGAAGTAAGGCGTCCAGTGATAGAACATGCCGATGTCGCCCTGCGAGTAGCGGGTGCCGGCGTCGAACCAAAGGTAGTTGATCGATTCCGGCGGCGACAATTCGTAGAGGCGCGTCCAGTCGTTCAGCGCGGCCAGGTTGGCCTCGCTGTTGATGGTGGGCGTGAAATCCCAGGGCGCTTCGGGGAATTGGGTGAACCAGCGCGTGCCATAGCTGGCGGATAGCTGGCTGTACATGTGCACGACGGGCACCGGCTGCGCGCCGATGACGGTGGTGCCGTACATGGATGTGCCATCGAGGTCCATGCCGTTGATCTGCTCGAGGATGCCGAAGTAGTCTTCCCAGGTCCACATGCCAGCGTCAGCCACCGACGAGGGCAGCGGATCCAAGCCAGCCGCTTCAAAGAGATCGCTGCGGTACATGATGCCTTGGGCGTAAGAGGCGATGGGCAGCGTCCAGACCTGGTTGCGCCAGGTGCTAAGCGAATAGAGGCATTCGGGCAGGAAGTCATCGAAGTTGGCATCGGAATCCATGGAGATGAAATCGTCAAGCGAGCGGATCCAGCCGTTGTCGGCGTATTGGCTGATCCACATTTGATCGACGGCGATGACATCGGCATCGGCGCTCTGCGTCAGGAAGGCGTTGACCAGGCGCGCTTGCAGGGCGGTATAACCGAGGGATTCGATGTTGACGGTGATGCCAGTCATCTCGCTGAACTGATCGGTCACGCTTTGCAGCGCCAGATCCCAGGGATCGCCGACGGTCAGGACGTTGATGGTGGTATCGCCTTGGGCGGCGACGCGGGCGAGGTTGCCCAGCGGTGAAGCGCCCGCCAGCGCGGCGCCGGCAGCGCCACCGGCTTTGAGAAAATCGCGGCGGCTTATTCCTTGTTTAGACATGATGAACTCCTCAAAAATACTGTGAAAGTGAAAACGATGCCTGCTGTTCATCTCTGATAAGCGCCTCCTGTTCGTCCAGTTAGATCAGCAGTTTGCCCCCTTGCATGACCGGCGCGTCATCGACATAAACCGCGCCTCCAGTCCGCAAGTCCTTCACCAAATCCCAGTGTATGCTTGATTGATTTTCTCCGCCACATTCGGGATAGGCTCTGCCCAGCGCCAAATGAATCGTGCCGCCGATTTTCTCATCAAATAGACTATCGCGGCAGAAGCGATTGATATGCAGATTCAAGCCGAAGGCGAACTCGCCCAGGCGGCTGGCGCCGGCATCGGTTTCCAGGATACGCCGCAGAAAGTCTTCGTTGCTGCTCGCGCTCGCCTGGATGAGCGAGCCATCGCGCCATTCCAGCCGGATGTCTGGTATGACGACGCCGCCGAAGACTGCGGGCAATGCAAAGTGAATCGAGCCATTGAGCGAGCTGTTGACCGGCGCGGTATAGATTTCGCCGTCGGGCAGGTTGATGCGCCCGTCAAAAACCAGCCAATGACGCCCGGCGACGGAAAACTCCAGGTCGGTCTCGTCGCCAGCGACGATGCGGACGGTCCGCGAGCCGCTCAGCTGTTGCGCCGTCGCGCGCCATTTCCCCGCAGCCGATGCATAGTCCATCAAGCAGGCGGCGAAGAACATATCTTCCAGCTCGCCCAGGTCAATGCCGCTGCTCCGCGCCATCGCGGCATTGGGCAGGCGGACCAGGCACCAGCGCGTCTTTTCCCAGCGCAGCCTTGAGATTTCGCCCTGCGCCGCTTGATTGGCCGCCAGCGCCGACGCGGGAATATCGCTCATCAAGCCCGCATCGCTGGCGCCGCGCAAGCCGATGTAAACATCCGCCCATTCCATGCCGTAGGCTTCGATCTCAGGCAGCCAGCGGGCTTGCTCGGCATCGCCATATTTCAGCAGCGAGTGGCGCAAGTTCTCGGACAAGAATTGTATCTGCGGGAAGGCGCCCGCTTTGACGCAGGCTTGGTAGACGGCTTGCGCTAGGGGAAGGGTCTCGGATTCGACCATGGCGATCATGACGCGTTCGCGCGGTTTGATTTGCGTCGAGTAGCCGACCAGGACATCAGCCACCTGCTGCCAGCGCGGGTCCATCGTTTCAATCGGCGCGGACGCTTTTGGCGATGCGCATGAAGTCGCGGACGCGCTCGACATCGACTTCGTTCCAGATGTAGCCATCGCGCTTGAAGGCGGTGCCGGTGACTGTGCCGTCGGCGATGGCGAGGGTCGCTTCCAGGTTGCTCGCCTTGACGCCGGTATTGGCGAAGACGGGTGTATCGGGCACCGCCTCTTTTATCCGCGATAGCGTCTCGGCCGAGGTTTCGGCCCCCGCGGTCAAGCCGGAGACGCAGAGGGCGTCGGGCTGGGCGACGAAGACGGTTGAGACGGCGATATCGACCACGTTGCGATTCGAGAGATAAACCGCCGATTCGGGCACGATATTGAAGAGCAGCTTGATATGGGCGCCGCCGACGGCCTGCTGATGGCGGATGACCTCGCCGCAATTGGTGTTCCACAAGCCGTAATCGCTGGCGTAGACGCCGCTGAAGATCTCGCGCACGAAGCTGGCGCCGGTCGCGACGGCGACATCAATCGAGGCTTTTGGGTCCCAGAGCACATTGACGCCATAGGGGCGGTCGATATCGGGGCGCAGCTCGGCGATGACGGCAGCCATGCAGGCGCTGGTGATGGGCTCGACCTGGGTAAGATAAGGCAGGCTGGCTTCGTTGGAGAACATGATGGCATCGACGCCGCCTTCTTGCAGGGCGTGCAGGTCGGCGCGGGCGGCTTTGATGATGGCGTCCATTCCGCCGGCGGGCTCGTAGCCGGGGTCGCCGGGCAGGGCGCGCAGGTGGCACATGGCGATGATGGGTTTGGGGGTGTGGAAGTGGGATGAGAGCCAGGTCATGGCGGGAGTATAGCATGGGGGTGGGGGTGTATGCGACAACCGAGTGCCGACTCCCCGTCAGGCGCTATAAGACAAGTACCATCAGGCTGTCCGAATAGTTAGTTGCTACATGCAGACAGGCTCAATCGGCGGGCGCGTCTTGCTGCTCTTGAAATGGAGTACGTTCAACGGGGATGGGAATTTGTTGAACCTCAACTTGCTTGCCACCCTTGATTTGAAATACAACATAACGGTACACGCCGTCGCCCCTGTACGGAAAACCCTGAATATTGAGATTGTAGCGAGAGAACTGAAATTCCTTTAAGGGCAGCTTAAGATCGGGGCCTCCCAAATCCTCGCCTTCTGGTGAAATCAAGCGCACTTGCACATCAATATCGTCGGTGTTCTCTAATTCTTCTCGCCACCAACTGGTGACAAGATGAAAGTTAAGAGGAATGACTACCTCATCGACTTCAGCCTCGGCCAAATCGGCCGGGAAACTGATTCCATCCAGTACGTTTATCAGGCTGAACGCATCTGTGTTTGTGTCAACTGACGTGATCTGACAGAGAATCGTCCAGATATGTCGCATAGTTTTTCCCCATTGACTATAAAAGCAGCGTTCTCTTTCATTCGCATTGGTTGGACGTGCGCGCCCCAACTTGCGCTTTCGGTCGGCGTGGGATCTCCATAGAATGTTAAGTACCATTTTTCCGGATCGGTGAAAATCGCCATATTTTTCTTGATGTGTAGAGCCAAGTCTACCGACCACCACAACTTGCCCATTTGCAGGACGTATTCGCTCATTCGTTTTGCGAAATGCTGGTCAGTCTTATACAGGCAATACAAGTACGCTGCGACTGCAATATCAAAGGTAGCCCCGGGCCTGTCCTTATGCTCGGCACTTAGCAAAAATATTCGTTTGCCAATGTTGTCAATATAAGAGGGGTTCAGACGCGCCTCGTTAATCAAGGACGCAACAGTCTTATCTCTCGATATAGCGTTTCTCACCAGCTTGAATCCGCTAAATATCATAAATCTTGACCGGAAATCAGGGCTTTCGATTTCCTCAAATAAGTCATGCAGCTCCATATTTGACCCTTTCGGACCAGTATTGACTCACAAGACCATAACCGCTAGGGACATCAAGCACGTGATGTATCATCTCACCAGCAAAACCCCATTTGCTAAGAATCCATATGTTGTTGACATTTTGTCTGTCCACACATATTACCACACCAATATGAGTATATTCTTCTCCGTGTTTATATAGCACGACATCCCCTACCGATAATTCTTCCTTCGAAATCTTCCTGTAGCCGTCGTTTGTTAAATGAGTCTCGATTTCTTCCGAGTCCAGATCTATCCACGCTCGACGGTTTCCAAAGACCATGCCGACACAATTATATGGATACTCTGAAATCGATCTGACTTGGACACTGTTCTTCTTGGCCCCCAGGAGTCGCAGTGCACTTTCGGTCTCGTTGGCTACCGTATTTTCAAGAAGATATTCTCGCAGATTCACGTATTGGATATGCTCAGGCAATTCAATCGGATCTCCTGAACGCAGGTAGATTGGCTTTTGCTCAGGATATGCTGACGGTAGTACGGACATTCGAACTCCGCGTCTTCCAACGAGCAGTAAAGTAGCATGTTCGCTGAAGCTTGCATAGCCAGCGACTTCCTAAGAAATCACCCCCTCCACCCGCGCCTGCCCCAGGTTCCCTCGCTCCAACTCCACGATCTCCGGATCCAGCTTCACAAAGAGCGGACTCGGCGCGCGCAGCTTTTGACCGGGCGCCAACTCGCTCGCTTTCCACTGCCCGATTGCCGCGCTTCCGTCATAGACCAGCGCCAGGTGATCGCGCGTTGCTTCGTTGTAGTTCTCGATTTTGAGCTCGCCGAAGAGCTGGCCGTCGTAGCCGAGCATCTCGTGGACCTGCTGCGAGCTGAAGGGCGTGAAGGGCGCGAAGAGGATCTTCAAATTGTCGATGCAGCGCAGGGCGGCGTAGACCGAGCGGGCGGCATCGGCCCGATCGGGCTTTAGCGCCTTCCAGGGTTCGCGTTCGTTGAGCCAGGCGTTGACCTCGCGCGCCAGCGACAGCGTCTCTTCCAGCGCTTCTTTGGGGCGGACCGCCTCCAGCAGGGCGCCGATGGAATCAAAGCCGGCTTCGGTCGCCGCGATGATAGCTTGGTCGGCGGCGGTCAGTTGATCGTACTCCGGCACGACGCCGTCAAAGCGCTTGTAGGCGAAACCCAGCATACGATTGACCAGATTGCCCCAGGCGGCTAGCAGCTCATTGTTGACGCGCGCGAGGAAGCCATCCCAGGAGAAGTCGCTGTCTTGGCGTTCGGGGAAGGTGCGGGCGACATAGAAGCGCACGGCATCGGCTTGGTAGCGCTCCAGCAGGTCGGGCAGCCAGACCGCCCAATTGCGCGAGGTCGAGAATTGCTGACCCTCGATATTCATGAATTCGTTGGCCGGCACGTCATAGGGCAGCTGCAGCGGGATATCGGCATAGGTCGGGTCGTCTTCGTTATAGATGCCGTCAATGCCGAGCAGCTCGGCTTGCCAGATGATGGTGTGGAAAGGGATATTGTCCTTGCCGATGAAGTTATAGATTTTCGCCTCCGGGTTGTACCACCATTGTTTCCAGGCGTCGGGCTCGCCGATGTTATTCGCCCATTCGATGCTGGCGGTGAAATAACCCATGACCGCGTCGAACCAGACGTAGAGGCGCTTGTCTTCCCAGCCGTCGAGCGGCACGCGGATGCCCCAGTCGATATCGCGGGTGATGGGACGGCCGCGCAGCCCGTCCTTGACGAAATTCTGGCTGAAACGGCTGACGTTGGGGCGCCAGTGATGCTCGTGGGCGGCGAGGTATTCCAGGATCTGCTCGGTGAACTGCGCCAGGTCGAGGAAGTAATGTTCCGATTCGCGGCGGACGAGCTTATCTTCAGGATTGTTGCGGCTGTGCGGGTCGATCAGCTGGGTGGCGTCCATCAGATTGCCGCAATTTTCGCATTGGTCGCCGCGAGCATGCGGGTATTTGCAGATGTAACAGGCGCCCTCGACATAGCGGTCGGGCAGAAAGCGCTTCTCGCTCTCGCTGTAGAGCAGGGTCTGCTTCTCTTTGTAGAGGTAGCCGCGCTCCAGCAAGCGCGTGAAGATGTCGCGCGCCACCTGATGATGATTCTCGGTATCAGTATGCGTGAACAAGTCATAACTTATGCCGATCTTCCGCTGCGTCTGCAGGAAGCGCTCGTGATAATGCTCAAAAACTTCCAGCGGAGACTGGCCCCGTTTATCCGCTTCGACCGTGATCGGCGTGCCGTGGCTGTCCGAGCCGCTGACCATCAGCACATGATTGCCGCGCAGGCGATGATAACGGGCGAAGATATCGGCCGGCAGGTAAGCGCCCGCCAGGTGCCCGATATGCAGATCGCCGTTGGCGTAGGGCCAAGCCACTGACACGTGGATATATTCTGCTGACATTATTCGCTCCCTCGCTTGCCACCGTCATTAGAAATAAAAACCGCCTGTCGCTGACAGACGGTATCGAGATAAAACGCGGTATGGCCTAGGCGCGACACAAAGGCCGTCTGTCGTCAGAGACAATCGGCATCCGCATAGGCATCAAGTTAGCGCCATTCCTAAACATGGCGAGAGTGTATCATAAGCGCTGCGGGGTCGTCAAGCGCAATGGCGGCATGGGAGTGGAGAATCTGCAGCGGATGGCTCCCAGTCAAGAACCTCGCTGATTTATTTGCCACAGTTCCCCGCAAGTCACGACTTGGCACACACAAAATGACGAACCCGAGAAAAAAGTATCTGTAGGGGCGAGCGAAGGTTAGTGTCCACGCTACCCATTGGGTCGCCCGTTGACTTCTTAGGGAGTCGGGCGCGGGCGACTCACAGAGTCGCCCCTACAACATCGTCCCGGATGGGTTTGTCAAAAAAGTGGCGCTGGCTAGCAAGGGCGATAGAACAGGTCTATAATTCGCGCCGCTTTGCCGATACAGTATTGCGCAAGCGGGACGTGGACGGCGGGGGAATCCAGCGGCAGGACAGCCAGTGAATTCGCGGGACGTAAAGATCGTCAATTATGCGACGCCGCGGCGCAGGCGGCGGGGCATCGCTTGTCTGCTCTGGGGTTTCGGCGCGGGTGCTTGCCTGCTGGCCGCGAGCCTCATTGTGAGCGGCGCGGTTTACGCCGGCTGGAATACCGGGCTGGCGACGGCGCGGGCGGAATCCACAGTCACGGCGCAGGTTTACGCGCGGCAACAGTGCGATCGCATCCCGGCAGATCTCTTGGGCGGCAGCTTGCGACTGGCGCAGAGCCGGCTTGAGCATCTGGCGAAATTGGAGCAGACGCCAGACTGCTTGCCGCTGATGGCGTCGACGGCCACTGTCGTTTTTCTCCTTTCGGCTTCAAGCCCTACCCCGCCGCCGACCGATACCGCCACGCCTACCCCGCCGACTCCCCCACCGGCGACGATCGCGCCGACAAGAGCGCCAACGGCAGCAGCAACGGCGCCCAGCGGCGACGTCTCGGCGGGCTTCGATTTGCCTGCCCTGCTCGATGAAGCGCAAGCCGCGCTGCGGCAGCGAGACTATCGCGTGGCAATTGATACGCTGGACGCGATCATCAGCATTGATGAGGATTTTCAAGGCGAGTCGGTGCGCCAACTGATGATGGAGGCGCTGACCGCGCAGGCGCTGGCGCTCTATCGCAGCGGACGCCTGTCTGAGGCGATCGTGCTGACTGATCGGGCCGAGGAGCTCGGCAGCATTGATGAACTCTACCACGAACGATACATCGCCCTGCTGTACCTGGCCGGGCAGCGCTCCAAAACCGCCAACCCGGCGGAAGCGGTTCGCAATTTTAGCAGCCTGTATTATGAATTCGCTGTGCGGGATTATGTCAACGGCCCGATCGCGACCGACTTGCAGGAAGCGCACCGCAACTACGCGATGGCGCTGGCGCTGCAAGGCGATCACTGCCCGGCGCAAGCGCAGTTCGACGCGGCGCTGCAATTGAATCCGCCCTTCAGCCGCGTCAACTTGGCCGACCTTACCGCCCGGCGCAATCAGTCCATCGAAGCTTGCGGGTCGCAGCAGGGGGAGGCCGTATCCAGCGCGGGAGCGGCGCCGCCGGCCACGAAGCAGGCCATCGCCCCGGTCGGCCAGACGGGTTGAAGACGGGACAAGCCGGCGATCAGCTGTCGACGCGCTCGATGATGGTCGCGGTCGCCATGCCGCCACCGCAGCACATCGTCTGCAAACCGAAGCGCGAGTCGGTCGTTTCCAGCGCGTTGATCAGCGCTGTCATCAGGCGCGCGCCGGAGCCGCCGAGCGGGTGCCCGAGGGCGATCGCGCCGCCGTGAATGTTGACCTTTTCCAGATTGACGCCGGTCTCCTTCTGCCAGATCCGCGGGACCGAGGCGAAGGCTTCGTTGACTTCAAAGACATCAATATCGTCCAGGCGCAACCCGGCGCGCTCCAGCGCTTTGAAGGTGGCGGCGATGGGACCGGTGAGCATCAGGTGCGGGTCGCTGCCGATGGTGACGGGCGCGATGAGGCGGGCGCGCGGCTTCAAGCCCAATTGACGCGCTCGTTCGGCGCTGGTGACGAGCAGGGCGGCGGCGCCATCGCTGATCTGGCTGCTGTTGCCGGCGGTGGTCACGCCATCGCTGGTGAAGACCGGCTCAAGCGAAGCCATCTTTGCCAGCGTCGCTGTCGGCCGAATGCCTTGATCGCGATCGACCATTTGCAGAGCGCCCTCGTCATCGACGCCTTGGATCGGGACGATTTCTCGCCTCAAGGCGCCCTTCTCGGTGGCGGACCAGGCGCGCTGATGGCTCAGCAAGCCGAGTTCGTCCATCGCCGCCCGGCTGATGCCCCACTTGGCCGCGATCTCGTCTGAAGCGATGCCCTGCGGGATCATGTTATAGGCTTCCATGATATTGTCGGTGAAGGGCGATGCGCCGCCCGCGCCCAAACTTGAGCCCATAGGCACGCGCGTCATACTTTCGACGCCGCCGGCGATGACCAGATCGGCTTGCCCCGAGGCGACCATGGCGGCCACCAGGTGAAGCGCCTGCTGGCTGCTGCCGCATTGAAAGTCGATAGTCGTCGCCGGCAGCTCAATCGGCAGCTCGGCATCGAGGACGACATTGCGCGCGATGTTCATGGTCTGCTCGGCGACCTGGCTGACGCAGCCGAAGATCACGTGATCAATCGCGGACTTGTCCAGCGCGCTCCGCTCAAGCAGGGCGGCGACCACGCGCGACCCAAGCTTGACCGGGTGCTGTTCGCGCAGCCAGCCATTGCGTTTGCCGAGCGGACTGCGGATGGCGTCGACGATGACAACATCATTCATGGCTCATGCTCCAGAGCTTTCTCCTTCGCACTATACCAGATGTGACCCTGGCTTGGAAACCGGCGCGATTCAAAGCTCACAATGCGAACAGGCGACAGATGTCTACGGAATCCGCCAAGTCTAGCTCCCCTTCCTTAGCTCGCTGGGGAAGGGGCCGGGGGATGGGGTAAAAAATCGCGCTAGAATCACCAAGTATCGGACAAGCCCTTAGGTGGCGCCTCAGGGGAATTTGTCTTACTTCAGAAGAACAGCCACCAGCGCCAGCGCGCTTACCAGAAAGGGCAGACCGAAACTAATCGCCTGACCGATCCCTTTGAAACGCTGTTGCCGGTCGCTGATATCTTTGAGGCGACCATCAATGGAATCAAACTTCTCATTGATGGCGTCAAATCTCTGGTTCAATTCCTGCGTTTGCTCGTGGACGACAGCGCGCACAAATTCTTTGGTCGCCAGCGCATCAAGCTTGCCGCGCAGTTCGCCGATTTCACGTTCGTGCCGCGTAAGCTGTTCCTTATCCGTCATGCGAGTAAACTCTATATCTTTCAATCTAAAAGATGGCTATTCCGAAGAGAGATAGGGTGATTAACACTATGATGACGCTGATGAACGGCGCGACCAGAAACATCCCTAACCCAAAAGCAAATCCGAATTTCAACGCCGTCCAGAAGTCAATATCGAATCTGGCGCCCTGCTGAATATGCTGACGCTCTCTATTCATCCGCTCACGCTCAACTTCACTGCTCAACGGCAACTGCCCATAACCAACATCTGCCGACTCGCCGTATGGAATGCCTTGCTGTCTTCGCTGGCGCCCTTCTATCATGCGCTCAACGTCACCTTCATCAAGTCCGTAAGCTCGCGAAATCGTCTTCTTATACATGTCGTCTGCTGAAGACATTCAATACCTCACCACTGCGCTTCTATTTGGTGAACGATAATTTCGAAGATATTATGTCGGAATATAGCGAATGCGTCAACTTTCCGTAGTCCACGGGGAATGGAGACCTTAGTGAATATTGCTTTTCTAACCCCACGCCCGGCCCGTCCCCAAATCATTAAAGACGGGAGTATAGCTGTGGAGATCAGGTATCATTTCAGCGACTCTCAGTTGAAAGCGTATTCGGTTCAGACCAGTGACTGTAGATCGTCAAATCTGCGGCTGCAGTTCGCTGAAGGCGACATCATATTCGCAGCCTAATTGGCGCAGCGCTTCGATGGCGGCGGCGCGCGTCTTGTCGTTGCTGCTATCGGCGAAGCGAAGGAGGGCGTCGATGGCGCGGGGATCGCCGATTTTGCCCAATGCCTGCGCCGCGTTATAGGGGGTGAGGAAGCCCGGCGCTTCCAGGGCGCGAATCAGGGAAGTCACAGCGCGATCGTCTTTGAGCTTGCCAAGCATCATGGCGGCGCGGCCGCGGACGATCAAGTCTTCCTGGTTGTTTTCAACGACGCCGATGAGGGCGCGCAGAGCCTGGTCTCCGCCGACCATGCCCAGCTTCATGACAGCCTTGCGCCGCCGATCTTTGTTGATATCGCGCAGTTCGGAGAGGATGGCTCTGACTTTGCCGCTCTGTTCCGATTCAACCATTGGTCCGCGCCTTTCGTCAGCGATGTCGCTTTGTCCGCCAGTAATTGCCCCGTATCTGCTTGCCCTGCTTCTAGCGCGTCTCCCGCAACGGGAACGACTAAGAATGCGCGATGTCTCTCGCAGGAATGATAGACCGCTTTCCGTCCGCCTTTGCGCTGATTCGATAGCCGAATGGATATTACGCTCAACCTATTTTACCGCCACTTGCGACAATCTTCTATCTGAACTGCGTCAGGAATTGAGCAGAACATACAAATCTTTCGGCGCTGGCGCGGCGTGATTCAGGCCGGTGGCTCTTCCACGTGCAGCTGGCCATCGTGGATGCGGCAGACTCGATCAGCCTGCCGCGCGATTTCAATGCTGTGCGTGGCCATAACCAAGGTCTTGCCCGCCTCGCGCGTGAGCCGCAGCAAGAGCTGAATCACCGCCCGTCCGGTATCGTCATCGAGGTTGCCGGTTGGCTCATCAGCCAGCACGATCTTCGGTTCATGCAATAGCGCGCGCGCAATGGCGACGCGCTGCTGTTCGCCGCCGCTGAGTTTATCGGGAAAGGTTTCGGCGCGGTCGCCCAAGCCGACCTGCTCCAGCAGATCGCCGGCGCGCCTTTCGGCCTGTCGTCGGTTCCCGCCGCCCAGTTCCTGGGGCAAGGTGATATTTTCACGCGCGGTCAAGGTGGGGATCAAGTTGAAAAACTGAAAAACGATGCCGATGCGGTCGCGGCGGAAGAGGGTGAGCTGCCGGTCCTTGAAGCTTGTGATATCGCTGCCGTCGATCCGGATCTGTCCGCTGTCCGGGCGGTCGATTCCGCTGAGGAGGTTGAGCAAGGTGCTTTTGCCGCTGCCGCTCGCCCCCAGAACGGCAATGAATTCGCCGGCGGCGATATCGAGGCTGAGGCCTTCGAGCACACGCAGGCTGCGATCGCCTTCGTGGTAGGTCTTGTACAAATCCCTTATGCATACAAGCGCGTTTTTAGTCATGGTTATCGCGCGGGCGAAACTGCGCCGTTTCAGCGGTCGCGCCGTAATCGAATAGGAAACGAAGTTCAAGCCAGCCGGGCAAACCCTAAAGCAAATTCCGCCGATATGATAGTGCTTTTCGGCGGCGGTCCGAGCCCGTTGGAGTGGCTCGAATAAAGACTGCGCCGCATTATCAAGCGAACATCATCGTTCTGTCTTATTATAGACGGCAAGGAATCCAATCAGACGGAGCCGTCTTAGGCCCATTTGCTTTCCAGGAGGCACAGCCATGAAGCGAATTCAATTTCTTGCATTTCTTCTTGTTGTCACGCTATTGCTGTATGTTCCAGCAGCGATGGGACAAGGAGAGGCCGATCCGATCGAACCCGGCGCCCCGGAATCGATGAACCCGGAGGCGCATATCAGTTACCCGCCGCCGGTTTACGTCGTCCGCGACAGCGTTGACATTCGCGGCACCGTGACGCTGGAGGCGATGCGCAATTTCTTCATCGAGTTCCGTCCGCTCGTCCTGGACATGATGATGGATGAGGAAGACGAGGAGCAAGAGGAAGAAGCCCAGTGGTTCCCGGCGACCTTGCCGCGGATCGAAGCGGTCGAAGACGATGTGCTGGGCACCTGGTCTACGGTGACGCTGCGCGACGGTCTGTACGAGCTGCGCTTGACGATCAACACCGGCGGCGAGATGCCGGAGTATTATCGCGTCAGCCCGATCCGCGTGGAGAACAACCCGCCATTCGCGACCGAGGATCCGATGATGGCGGAGGAGCCAGCGGATGAAATGGATGACGAGCCAGTCGACGAGCCAGCGGATGACATGCCTGCTGAAATGGACGAAGAAATGGCGGAGGAGCCCGAAGTCGAGCCCACGCCCGACCCCAGGCCGCGGGTCACCGCCACCGTCAACGCCAATGTGCGCGCAGGCGACTCGACAGTGTACGCCGTCGTTGGTTTCTTGCTGGATGGCGAATCGGCGCTTATCAAGGGCATCAGCAGTCGCGGCACCGGCTGGTACTATATCGAGATGGCGAATGGACGCAGCGGCTTTATCTATCCCTTCATCGTGAATACCTCGGGCGACCTCGACAACCTGCCGCGGATCAATCCGCCGCCGCCACCGCCGCCGACGCCGGTGCCAATACCGACCGCCGTGCCACCACCGCCGCCGCAGCAGCGGCCGCAAAGCAACGTTGACTTGGTCATCGCGCATGTTCAAGTTCACCCGCACGGCGTGAAGTGCGGCCAGACCTACGAAATCCAAGCCACGGTCAGGAACGTCGGCAGCGGCAACTCGCCCAGTGGCGGCGTGATCCTGGTTCGAGACGCCGGTCAAAATGGCACAGCCGGTCCACAGACGACCCAGATTGCCTACGGCGCGCTGACCGCGGGCGCATCGCAAACAGTTTCGGGGCATATCACGCCGAGCGTGCATGTCGAGACCTTGCATCACATCACGCTGCATGTCGACCACGACAACCGGGTTGCGGAGATCAACGAGAACAACAACGTCTCCGCGACAGCGCCGTACTTGCTGCGGTCCGGCTGCTAGGATACGCACAGAGTGGCGGGGCGGGGTTCTTCTCGCTCCGCTATTTGTCATCGATGATGAGTTTGCAAGGGCGGCTTGATCGGTCGCCCCTGTTTTCATTGCAAGCGGCAGACCCCCGGCCCTCTCGCCCGTAGAGACTGACGATTGGATGATTTTCGGGCGACCTGGTAGGTCGCCCCTACAAGTTCCGGCGCTCCCGCGGGCGACTCACAGCCGCGCGTAGGTCGCGTAGACACAGACCGCAGACACAGCGGGTCAGTCGCCCCTACAAGTTCCTGCGCTCCGGCGGACGACTCACGCAGTCTCCCCTACTCCTTTTTGCGCAGAATTGTGTAGCGATTGAGGTCCCCCTCGGCGCCATCCGCGCGATAATCGGCGATGACGGAGAGGCACGTCGCCGCGACAAGCCGCTGATGCTCTTCATCGTCGACGTAGTGGCAATAGCGCAGCGCTCGTTCGCCGCGCCGCCAGTCCAGCAGGTAATCGTGCCGCTCAACGGCGATATCCTCGGGCCAAGGCATGATCCGCCCGCGGAAGCGCTCCTGCTCGAAGAAGCGCCAGCAGGCAATAGCCAGATAACCGCCCGGCGAGACGCATTCGGCGGCCGCTATCAAGATCTCCCGCCGCCGCGCCAGCCCCGGCACATGATGGATCAGCCCGAATAGCGCCGTCAACTGCGCCCTGTTGTGAGGCGGCTCGTCGAGTACGAGGTCTCGCTGAATCAAGTGGAAGCTGACTTGCGGCTGCTCCACCAGTTGCTGGCGCGCGCGCGTCAGGAGGTCGCTATTGCTGTCGATGCCGGTATAGCGAAAGGGCTGCCGCTGGCGCGCCGCCAGAAACAGGGCGAATCGCCCGTTGCCACAGCCCAAGTCCAGCACTGACTCGATCGGCAAATCGATAGTCTTAAGCAGGCGCTCCCAGCCCTGCCAGGCGGATTGGCGCGTCGCATCGAACTCGGCGGCGGTCGCGCGGTAGAAGTCGCGATTGATTTGATTGAGCCGCTCTATCGTCGCTTGCTGCATCGTCGACCGTTACTCTCAGGCAAGTCCTACGCGTTTTACCGCCGCGGACAAGGAGATTATAGAGGGCGCCGAGAAACGATCGCAGGTAAGAATCGACGCCGGCACGTCGTCTATCTCTCAGTAGCTGTTGCCACAATGGCGGCAGCGGGCTGCATCGACGTGCCAGCGGATTTTACTCAATTCCTATGCAGATATGTTATAGTGTGATTAGATCTGCCGGACAAGAATTGCATGTCGGACGTTTTGCGTGCGTCAGAACGCTTTTGGCTTATTTCCAGGGTCAAATGCACGCAAACGGAAAGAGGCAGCCATGGCAACCCATCACAATTACGAACAGCGCCTGAACGAAGGGCGCACCAAGTTCCAATCGGTATATAACAAAGCCTTCTGGCGCGAGCTGCTGAGCCAGCTCACCGGGCGCCACAAAGACTTGCTGAACTTCGACGAGATTCGCAGCCGCTTGCACCTGCACGAAGAGCACTACGAAGGCGTGCATGATGTGCCGCTGGAGCAAATCGTGGGCAGCGTCGGCCGCTACAAAGACTTCACGGCGACATTTCTCCCGCGAAAGTCCGGCATGAAGGAGCGCTGGAGCCGCGTTTACGCCCTGGCGAACAGCCTGGAAGGACCGCCGCCGATCGAGCTTTACAAGGTCGGCGATGTGTATTTTGTGCGCGATGGCAACCACCGCGTATCGGTGGCGCGGCAGCTCGGCGCCAAGACCATCCAGGCCCATGTGGTCGAAATGCCGACGACAATCCCGTTGCGGCCCGGCATGACCGACCTGGAATTGCAAGCGGCTGAAGCCTACGCCAATTTCCTCGATGAGACCAGCTTGTCGCGCGCCGTGCCTGAGCACGATTCAATCGAGCTGACGGAACCAACGCGCTATCACGAGCTGATGGGGCATATCTTCTTGCACGAGCGGGTGATGGAGCAGTTGGAGGGGCACGCGCTGACGACCGAGGAGGCGACCGCCGACTGGTACTTCACGATGTACAAGCCAACCATCGAGTTGATCCGCAAGTACGATGTGCTCGATCTGGCGAAGGGCAAGCACGACGCGCGCACCGAAGGCGATCTTTTCCTGTGGCTGATGAACAATCTGCTGGACTTGCGCCATCAATACGGCGATGACGCGCCGGTGAAGTCGATCAGCGGCGCGCTCAAGAGTTACCTGGAAGAAGAGCATGTGCATGTGCCGGAAGCGCTGGCGAGCGAAGATGATCAGTCGCTGCTTTTGACGCGCTCGCAGGCGATCAAGGCAGTGCGCGCCCGGCGGATGCGGCAAGAGCGGGAAGATCGCTCGGAGACGGATTCGCAGATATCGTGATTTGAGTGCTGTAGGGGCGAGCCATTGGGTCGCCCTATTGTGCGAAATATCAAACGCGGGCGACCTGATAGGTCGCCCCTACAATCGTCCCAAGTCCTAGCGCCGTCCACCCTTATCATAGTTTCGCAGCGCAGCCAGGCAATCATCCGAGAGCTCGAGCGCGGTCAGGCGCATGAAACCGACTTCCTGTGGGCTCATGTCGACGGGGTAATCCCGCTCGTCATCGTGGTAGGACTCCAGAATGCGATAGGTCCGTTTGATGTAATCGCGAATGGCGTTTTCACTAATGCCCATCTCGTTGGCGATCAAGCGGACGGGCATGCCTTCCACGACATATAATTCGGCCGCCTGTCGCACGCGCGGCGTGAAGCCGATGTATTTCCGCGGACCGGGCAGCGTCCTCGCCCCACGCAGCCGTCGATGCGCGAGTCGGCGTCCCGCTTCGACAACGCTGCTGCTGATCGAAAAAGCCTCTCGATCCAGGCAGCAGCAGGCGCAGACCGCCCAGCCAATATGCAGGCGCACGTCGTCCTTGAGCCAATAGGCTTTTGCGCCCGCCTCGGCCGCCGCGTGGATCAAGTCGAGATCGGCGAACTGCGCCAGGCAGATGATCATGATATCGGGGAATGCATCGCGCAGGCGCTTGATCGCCACCCCAAGCAGCTCGGCGCCGCCCAGGTGGTTGGCGTCTATGACAAAGACGTCGGGAGGATCGTTCCAGGTCTTGTCATTGCTGGCGCGCCAAAAGTCTTCCAGCCGGCCCGTCTTGAAGATAACCGTTGTGCGGCGATCCCAGGCGAAATAGGCATTGATGGCGGACATGGCGTAGCGGTCGCTGTCCACCACCACGACCTTGAGATTGATTTTGCCGATACCGGCCATTGAGCGTCGCTCCGGTGGGCGACTCACAGAGTCGCCCCTACAAGTTTGCGCTATTTAGGGCGAGACAAGTCTCGCCCCTACAAGGCTTGTCCGATAAAGCAGGAAATGAGAGAAGGTGCTAAATATGAGTAAGTGTCCTCTACCACCAAGGAGCTTACTCATGGATTTAGACACCTTCGTGACGGTATTGTACTGTTTTGTTGACGACTGGTACAAATCGAATGTGAAATTCGATGATTCGCATCGCTTGGGACGTCCGCAGCGCATGACAGATGTGGAGATACTAACACTTGTGATAGCCGGTCAATGGCGAGTTGGCGTCCCTTGGCGGTCAGAGCGTGGTTTGGTGCGCTATATGCGGATCCACGGTCTGAGCTGGTTTCCTACAATGTTGCAACATAGTCAATTCAACCGGCGAGCGCGACAGGTTTGGCGAGAGTTGGTTCTGTTGCAACAAGAACTGAGTCAGATTCTCAGTAAGGATGCGATGTACGAGGTTGTGGATTGTACACCCGTGCCGCACTGTAGTCTGGGCCAAGCTATCAGCCATGATCGCCATTGGCTGTTCGGCAAGAAAGGTCGCGGGGGCAATCATGGCGGCTGGTTCTACGGGGAGCAGCTGTTGCTCTGCGCCAGCGATAGCGGCATCATCACCGGTTGGATGCTCGGTCTGGCAAACATTGACGACCGCTGGATGATGGAAGCCTTGTTGAGCAGCCGAAAAGGAGATATGCGGCTGACTGAACCGCCATTGCCTAAGCACAGAACCTACAAACATCGCCATATCCCAGTGCCTGAATCCTTCAGCCCGGCGATAACTGCGGGGCGTGACCGCGGCTTGCCCTTTCTTGCCGATGGTGGATTCAGTGGTAAACGACGGATCGATCACTGGCGTGTCGAATATGGCGCTGAAGTCATTGCGCCGCGAGCTAGCAACATCAAAGGGGATCGACCCGGCAAAATCATGCGCTGGCTGCGCAAACGCCGACAGATCATCGAAACGGCGATTGCCAGACTCACTCAAACCTTTGATTTGCATCACGTCAACGCACACAGCGAAGACGGAATGCTAGCGCGAATAGCGGCTAAAATGGCTGCCTACAACGTTGGCGTCCACTTCAATCGCCAATGTGGACGACCAGATGGGGCGTTGGCAACCCTCATATGTTAATTATCGGACAAGCCTTACAAGTTTGCGCTATTTAGGGCGACACGAGTCTCGCCCCTACAGTTTGCGCTGCGGCGGGCGAGACAAGTCTCGCCCCTACAGTTTGCGCTGCGGCGGGCGACACGAGTCTCGCCCCTACAGTTTGCGCTGCGGCGGGCGACCCAATGGCTCGCCCCTACAGGTATGCGTTATGGAATTTTAGGCGCCGGGCGCGGATTCCTCCCGCTTCAAATAAGCGACCACTTCGGCGGCCGCGTCGTAACCGCCGCCGGGGATGATATAAGCGCCTTGAATCAGCCCGGCCATTTGGTCGAGCAATTCTTGCGCGATAAGGATGCCTTCGCGCCGCGCTTCGTCACCAGCGTCGGCAATGCGCTCGCTGATGGCATCGGGAATGGTGATGCCCGGCACTTCGTTGTTGAGGAAGCGCGCCTGCCGCAGGCTGTGCAGGGGCATGACCGCCATCAAAACCGGCAAGTCGAAATCGGCGCCCGTCAACTCCTCGTAGCGGCGATGGAAGCGCTGGATGCGCTCGGGCTCGAAGATCGCTTGCCCCAAGGCGAAATCGGCGCCGGCTTTCAGCTTGTTCCGCAGCACGCGCACTTCGCGATCGATATCGTCGGCGCCCATGTTGAGCGCGCAGCCGACGGTGAAGCTGCTGGGCACGCCGATGCTGTGGCCCGCCATGTCGACGCCTTTGTTCATGCCGCCCTTGATGACATCAATCAAGCGCGAGGGCGCCACATCATTGACATCGCTGGCATCGGGAAAATCTCCGATGCGCGTGGGGTCGCCCATGACGACAAAAAGATTGCGCAAGCCCAGGGCGTGCGAAGCCAACAGATCGCCTTGCACGCGCAGCATATTGCGCCCGCGGGTGGGGAAGTGCAGGACGGTCTCGATGCCAAGCTGCGATTGCAGCAAATGCGCCACCGCCCAGGCGCTCATCTTCATGCGGGCGGCCGGCGTGTCAGCCACATTAATCAGATCAACGCCGGCGGCTCTCAAACGGCGGGCGACCGATAGCAGCCGCTCGGTATGATAGCTGCGCGGCGGCGCCATCTCAACGGTGACGGTGAAGACGCCGTCGTCCAGGCGCTCGGCCAATTCGGTTGGATGTTCGGGCGCGTGATCGCCGTGATGAATATCAATCTCGCCGATATGGAGGTCGACGAAATCGGCTGAGGGCTGGTCGAGGGCGCGGCGCATGGCGGCGATATGCTCGGGAGTCGTGCCACAGCAGCCGCCGATCACGGTCGCGCCGATATTGACGAAGGTGGTGGCGCAATCGGCGAAGTATTCGGCGGTGGCGGGATAGAGGATGCGCCCGCCGACCACTTCGGGGAAACCGGCGTTGGGCATGGCGGAGAAGACGGCGTCGGGCACAGCATAACGCATCTGGCGCAGCACTTCAGCGATGCCGGCCGGACCGCTGCCGCAGTTGACGCCGATGACATCCGCGCCCGTCCGAAACAGGTCATTGGCGACGCGCGCCGGCGGATAACCGGCGTAACTAAGATTCTCGTGATAAAAGGTGGCTTGGGCGATGATGGGCAGCTCGGCGTCCAACTCGCGCAAGACGCTGATGGCCAGCAGCAGCTCTTTGTGCTCGCTGAAGGTCTCGAATTGAATCGCGTCGACGCCGGCTTGCGCCAGGGCGAAGAACTGGGCGGCGTAGGCGATGCGCGCTTCCTCCTGGCTGAGGCGGCCGTAGGGATAGATGCCGACGCCCAGCGGACCGACCGAACCGGCGATATAGACCTCGTCGCGGCCGCTTTCGGCGATGGCGAGCCGCGCCAGCTCCACGCCGCGCCGATTGTAGAGCTCGACGTTCTGTCCGCGGCCGGCGCTGGTCAGCTTGAAGCTGTTGGCGCCGAAGGTATTGGTCTCGATCAGGTCGGCGCCGGCGGCGATGTATGCTTTGTGGATGGCGAGCACAATTTCCGGTTCTTCGACATTCATGGCGTCGAAGCAGGCATCGGCGCGGGCATGGGACTCATGGTGCAGCATGGTGCCCATCGCGCCATCGGCCAGGAGCGGGTCGCCGGTATGCAATCGTTGGCGGAAATTGAGTTTGCTCATGCTGTTCCGGCGGGCGATTTACTGGGTCGCCCCTACATTTGTGCCATTGCTGCGGGCGATTCACCGGGTCGCCCCTACATTGTTCGCTCTGCGGAAGCCAACACAAGCATCAAATCTGGCGAATGCTGTAGGGGCGACTGACCCGCTGTGTCGGCGGTCAGTGTCTACGCGACCTACGCGCGGCTGTGAGTCGCCCGCCAGCGCGCTACCCAAATGAGACGATTCCCGTATCCTAGAGGATACATGACAAAGGAATTGCCGCCTGCAACACGGGCGATTCTAGCAGAAAAGCAGGCAGCCTACGAATGAGATTCAGCGCGTTAGCGGGCGGGGACTGACCGATGAAAGCCTTGATCAGGCTGCCAAAGCGGCTGGGCCTGCGCCTGCGAAATCTGAAAGCCAGGCTAACAAGCCTCACGGCGCGCGGGACGCTTAACTGGCTGGCGGCGAGTCTGCTGGGTTGTCTTCGCTTGAGCCGGGATCAGATCCGCGGCGGCCGTCGGCTCGTCAAGCGCGACGGCGTCTGGTATGTGCCGCTGTGGCTGCCGATCGTCATCGCCATCCTGCTCGCGTCCAGCGCCGGTTGGGATGACGCCGCGCGTTTTGCCACTCGCTTGACATCGGCTGCATTCCACCTCATCCGCGGCAGCCGCGAAGTCGAGTTGGCGCCCTTCTTCGCGCCGGCGGTGCGACACTGGTCGGATGAGATCAAGCATTGGTCGGGGCAGCACGATGTCGACCCGCATCTCTTGGCGACCGTCATGCAAATCGAATCTTGCGGGCACCCCACCGTGATCAGCAATGCCGGCGCTCAGGGATTGTTCCAGGTCATGCCCTTCCATTTTGAGGCGGGCGAAGACATGCTCGACCCGACGACCAACGCCGAGCGGGGCGCCAGCTTCCTCAAATACTGCGCGGGCGCGGCTGATGGCGTGGTCGGGCTGACGCTGGCTTGTTACAACGGCGGACCGTCGGTGATCAGCCGGGCGCGGGACCGCTGGTCGCAGGAGACGCAGAAGTATTATCGCTGGGGAGTCGGCATTTACAGCGATGCCGTCGCGGGCAGGGCGCAGAGCGCGACCCTCGACCAGTGGCTGGCGGCCGGCGGCGAGAGACTCTGCGCGAGCGCGCTGCGGGAGTTGGAGCGCTAGGCGGCGGCGAAACGCTAACGGAAGCTGCGCATCACCGAGAGCACCTTGCCCTTGATCTCGCAATTGGCCGGATGCACATATAGCGGCGAATAGGCGGCGTTGGCCGGCTGCAGGCGGATGTTATCGGCTTCGCGATAGAAGTGCTTGAGGGTGGTTTCGTTGTCGTCGGGCAGCCAGGCGGCGACCATCTCGCCATTGTCGGCCGTGTTCTGCCGGCGCAGGATGACGATATCGCCGTCTTGTATCATAGAATCCACCATGGAGTCGCCGCGCACGGTCAGCGCGAAAACCTCGCCCTCATCGTAGCCGCCCAACAACTGCGGGGGCACGGCGATATAGTCGTCTTCGTCGATGTGATGGCCGATATCCTCCGGCAGCGCGATCGGTTCGCCAGCGGCGATGCGCCCGACCAGCGCCACCCGATTCGGCGCGGGCAGCCCGATGACGCGCGGCGCCGGCGCCACGCCCGGGATGGCGGCCACGATGCGCAGCCCGCGCGAGACCCGGCCCGAGCGCACAATATAGCCGGCGTCCACCAGCTTGTTGAGGTTGTAATTGACCACCGAGGTCGAGCCGATATCGCATTCCTCGCCGATTTCGCGAATGCTGGGCGGGAAGCCGCGCTCCTGCATGTAAGCGTGCATAAAGCGCAACATATTCTGCTGACGCTGGGAAAGTAAGCTGAATTGCTTCATTGGCGCACCTGCCTCATATTGCCCCTGTATTCGCATTAAAAGCAGTATACACGAACATATGTTTATACGTCAAATGTTCTAGCGGGCAATTTCTCTAACAGGCAGAAATTATAGGGGTGACTTACCAAGTCGCCCGCCCATGATGAATCTGTAGGAGCGAGCCTTGGCTCGCCCGTTGATTTCTAAATTGTCGGGCGCGGGCGACCTAATAGGTCGCCCCTACAAGGCCTGTCTAGTACAACGAATCTTACACAAAGACTACTAGACCATTGCTGAAACTATACAATAATGAGGGTCAATTCTTTGGCAGGGCAACAGTGTGTAGCGGAATCCGCCAAATTTAGCCCCCCTTCCCTGATGATTCGGGATGCTCGCCATAGAGATGGCGAGAGGGCCGGAGGATGAGGTAGAAAAAGCGCGGTTGCACGGCTTAGCCCGGCAAATCTCGCAGCGGATCATCGCGCCGCAGGACGAGCGCGCCATCGGCGATTAAACGCTGATTGCCGCCCGCCGGCAGGTCAAAGGTGTAAACCGGACGCCCCTGTTCCACCGCAAAGCGCGCCGTGTACATGGCGCCGCCATCGGCATCCGACTCGACGACGATCACCGCGCGGCTCAACCCGCTGATAATGCGATTGCGCGATACCAGCCGCTGGGCCTTGGCGCTCCAGTTTGGATGCGTTTCGCTCAAGAGCGCGCCCTTTTCTCGAATGCGCTCGGCGAGGTTCCGATTCGCTTCCGGATAGATGTTGCAGATGCCGCTGCCCAGCACGGCCACGGTGAGGCCATCGGCCGAAAGGGCGCCGGCGTGCGCGGCTGTGTCGATCCCAAGCGCCAATCCGCTGACGACGGTGCGCTCCGCGCGGGCCAGCTGCATCGCCAGCTGCAAGGTGATATAGCGGGCTTCATTGGATGGCGCGCGCCTGCCGACGATAGCCACGGCATCCGACCAGGCTTCGGACGGCATCACGCGGCTGGCGAATAGCGCCAAAGGCAAATCGCTCGTTTCCTTCAGGGGCTGAGGATAATTTTCGCCGCCGCGCAGCAGAATCTCGATGCCGCCCGCGCGCCAGTTATCCAGATCGCGCGCCAGCCGGTCCAAGTCTATGGCGCCGATTTCGCTCGCGATTTTCGCCCCGACGCCGCGAACGCGCATGAGCTCATAAGACGGCGCTGCGAGAACGGCATCCAGATCGTGGTCAAAGGTTTCGAGCAGGTTGTTGAGGGTGGCGGCGCCGATGTTGGGGGAGAGGCTCAGCGCCAGCCATGGCAGCGACGGAGCGACATCAACCTTCTTCATAATATTCGACGATGGAGAGTTGGATGGCGTTCATGAAGGTGTTCACCTGGCGCAGCAGCGTCGACCATTCTGTCGAGCTCTTTGGCGGCGAAAGCTCCGACCAGGTCAAGATCGAGTTGAGGACGAAGTCGCTGAAGAAGTAGAAGCCGCGCATCGCCTGGGGCAAGGTCAAGCCATCGGCGATCAGGCAGGCGGCGTAGTCTTTGCCCAGCGTGATGGCTGAAGCCAAGCCGGCATCGGGCGCGCCGGCGGCGAGGTAGCGGCGGATCGCCTCAAGCACATCCCTGCCCTGCTCGCGCAGACGCCCCTTGGCTTCATCGCTCATCGCCTGATACCAGGGCGCCGTCTCCAGCGCTTCGCCGCCCACTTGCATGCGCGTCTGGCCCAGGGCGTTCTGAATGATCACCTGCAGCTCAATCGGCTGGATATCGCCCTGCGCATCCATGTAATCAGTCAGATCGCTGATATTGAAGCGGCGATGCTTGCCGGCGGTGCGGCGGTAAGGCAGCTTGCCGTCATCAGCCCAATTGCGGACGGTCGCCGGATGCACGCCCAGGATCTCGGCGGCGCGGCGCAAGCTGACCCACTCGCTCGTCTCGTTTCTGTTCGCCATTGCTCTGCCGGAACGTCAGTTGATCAGGTTCGCTTAGTATAGCGGAATCACTGGGACAGTCAACTTTGCGCGGCGCTGCCCCTGCCAAGAAGCCCGCCGACATAGACAAATTGTAGGGGCGACTCTGTGAGTCGCCCAAAACTGCGCAAAAGTGTATCGAATATGGCACGAATTTGTGTCCAACGAATAACTATCCCGCTCTCAGATGCGCCAATCGGGCGGTCGCTTTGACAGCCGCCAACGCCAGCCGACGGGATAGCCGATCATCTTGGCTGCATCGCCGGTCAGGCGAATCAGCGGAATCATGGCGATGCAGAAGAGCCAGGCGAGCCATGATTGATCAGGCGCGCGGCGCATCACCGTCGGCAGGCGGCGGTAGGGTTGATAGAGGTAATCGGCGGCGCCAAGCAGGTAGAGCAGCCAGAGCGCCGGGTGCAATAACGCGCCCGCGATGAAAATGGCAGGCGTCAAGGCGAAATACGTCAGGTAACGGATCAGATGGCGGCGGAACCAGAGATTCGCCTTGCCATCGCCGCGAGCATAGAGATAGTACTGGCGAAAGAATTGCCGCAGCCCGCGCCGCGGACGGAAGTAGACCAGCGCGCCCGGCGCGAAGGCGAAGGGACCGCCGGCTTCTCGCAGGCGCAGGTCGAATACCAGATCCTCGCAGAAATCAAGCCATTCCGGATAGCCGCCAATGGCGCTCGCCGTCGACTTGCGGAAGGCGATGCTGCGGCTGCTGGGCAGGAAGGTCGCGGAGTCAATTTCGCGCGCGAGCGGCAGGGTGGTCGCGCCGAGCGCCGCTTCAAATGCGCTCTGCGGGTCGGCCTGGAAGAAGCCGCCGACGACATTCAGCGACGGCTCGGCTAGCAGGGGCGCCGTGATCTTTTCCAGCCAGGATTCAGCCAAGCGTACACCAGCGTCGGTGACGGCGATGATATCGCCCCGAGCTTCGGCGATGGCGCGGTTGCGACCCTGGCTGATATTGCAGCCGGGCTCGACGAAGATGCGCAGCGGCAATGCGTCGCCGTAGCCATTTATGATCGCCAGCGTGTCGTCGTTGCTGCCGCCGTCGACGATGACGATCTCATCGGGGCGCCTCGTCTGGCGCTGGATCGAATCGAAGAGATGATGAATGTTGTCGCCCTCGTTCAGGACAGTGGCAATCAGGCTGATCATTGTTCCCTCTGGCCTACCACCGGGTCTGCGTTAAAGTCTACAATGGAAACGCTGGCGAGGCTTAATCAACCGACCTTGTTACGTTTTCTTGAAATCTGCGCGCAACAGTTCCGCAAAGATAGACGCTCAGAAGGATTTGTGTTAGACTGGCGGCAGATATCGGATTGACGGAACGGAAGATTGCGCAGTGGCGACCAACATTGATGTGTCAGGCCATGGTGAACGGATTGCCGCCATCGAGGCGAGTTTGGAGCACATGGCGACCAAAGCGGACATTAATCGACTCGAAGGAAAAATTGATACGAGTCTCGAACGCCTAAGCGGTCAGATCAAATGGCTGATAGTGCTGCTGCTATTGGCATTGGCCGCGTCCGCGCCGGACGTAATCGCGTTGCTTCGCTAAGCTACCATTCATCCGACATCAGGCATATTGCTCGCCTCGAGCATAGTCGCTCGGAAGCGATGCGCCTGGTCTTCGCCGCGCTCGGACAAGACAGCGCCCCCGGACACGATTCTGATCAAACCCAGCGCCCGCAGCCGCGCCAGAACGCGGGCCATCTTCCGCGGCGTCCAGCGAAAATGCGCGTGCAGCGTATCGACGCGCAATTCGGTCGCCGCCTGCGGGCTGTGCTGGTGATTATGGATATGGGCCAGCACCACTTGATCGGCGAAGCGGCGGCGGCTGTTGGCTCGCCGAAGCGCCGTCGCAATCAGCCCGTAACGCGGCGAGAAGACCCAGGCGAGCAGGAACAGAGCAAAGATCATCAGCACCATCGACGCGCTGATGGACGAATCCCATTCTTCGATGAGTTCCAATCCGAATATCTGGTTGATGAATGCGATGATGCCCGCGACGGGCAAGAAGCCGAAGAGCTGGCCCCGCGCCAGGTCATAGCCGAAGAAGGCGCCGAGCGAGCCGATCAGGGGGCTGAGCAGCAGCATCAGCGCCAGGCGATCGGTCAGCAGGTAAGCGGCGGCCGGCGGGATGATGAAGAAGGCGATCACCAGAATCGAGCCGACCGCGTCAAAGGCCCCGACCGCGACCAGGCTGACGAGGACCATCAGCGCGTAGTGCATGAGCGCCGGGCGAAAACCGAGCGCCTTCGCCAGCGCCGCGTCAAAGGTGGCGAGCTTGAGTTCTTTGTAAAAGACTAGCGTGAAGACCAGGGTCAGCAGCGCCATCACCAGCGTCACCGTGATCGACTTGGGGAAGAAGACCAGGGCCGGCGCCCGCTCCAGCAGGCCGGCGCTCCAGGCTTGGGCGGGAGAATAATCGCCGCAATTGCCGCAGACTTCGACGAACTCGGCGCGGCTGTCACGCGGGTTAATGCCGAGCGCGCGACAGTTCAGGCATTGGCGCGTCATCCTGGCGGCGGGATGGTCTTCGGTGACGGTCACGCTTTGGCAATGGTCGAAGCAGTGGCTGTTGGTATTCGCCCAAGCCAAGCCGACCTCGCCGACCAGCACCGCGTCTTCATCAAGGTGCACATCATCGACGAAGCGCGAGACCAGGATCACGGCGATGGCGAAGAGCAGCGGAAAAGCCAAGCCCAAAGCGGCGTCTTGCCGCAGCAAGCCCGAGCGATAGAGCATCTCGGTCAGCAAGACTGTGCCGACGCCAGCCAATGACGCGCCAATAATCAGCCAGGGCGACGAGGTATCGCCCACAAGGCCAAAGACGCCGGTCATCAAGAGAAAGGCGACGACGATGCCCAGCAGCGCCGTGTGGCTGATGGCGTCGCTGGTCAGCGACAGGCCGCGCAAAAGCAAGAATGTGCCCAGCAGCGCGCCGCTGACCGCGATCAGCCCGCCGATCAGCGTCGCCGTATTTTGGGGCGAGCGCAGAAAAGCGTTGAGCTCCTCGCGGGTCAAGAAGTTCAGCAGCAGCTCAATCAGGAAGCGCTCCAATGGCATCATGGGTCGGCGCGCTCCGCCAGTTTGGCTTCCAATTTGGCGACCGCCTCAGCCGGCAGCAGGGAGGCGATTTCCCGCTCTCGATCTTCCGCCACGACGGGCAAGCCCAGCTCATGCGCGTAGAGCCGGTACGTCTCCCAGAGCCCTTGATTGTGAAGGTCTCGCCGCGCCAGTTTGACGCCGCTTTCGCTGAGCTGCCAGCCGCCCTCGCCGAGCCTGACGCGGCCCGCGCCGCCCAATTCACGCAAGCCCAATTCGGCGCCCCGGTCGCCAACGCCGCGAATAAAGCTGTCCGGCACCGGCGAACCTGTTCCGCCATGCGCCAGGGCGTATCGGTAGAGATCGCGCAGCGTGTTTCGCGCGGCGAATTCGCGGCGATTGCGTCGCTGCCGCAGCCGGCGCCACAGCAAGCCCCGCCCCGGCGCCCCCGCCAGCGACAGCAGCACAAGGAAAAATGCCACCACGATAATGGTGGGACCGGTGGGGATATCACTATCGAGGGCGCTGATGACGGCGCCGACCCCGCCAGCGAAAGCGCCGAAGACCGCCGCCAGAATCACCATCTGTTCCAGCTTATGCGTCCACTGGCGCGCGGCGACGCCGGGGGCGATCAACATGCCAACCATCAGAATCACGCCGGCCAGCTGCAAGCCGAGCACGATGGTCACTACGATCAGGGTCGAAAGCAGCGTGTTGATGAGCCCGATGCGAATGCCGTTGACGCCGGCGAATTCGGCGTCAAACGCGACCAGCTTGAATTCTTTCCAAAGCAGCGCGAGCAGGCACAAAATTATCAGCCCGACGCCCATGACCAGGCGGACATCGCTCTCGATGATGGCGGCCGCTTGCCCGAAGATGAAGTGATCGAGGCCCGCTTGGCTGGCGTCAGGGATGGACTGGATGTAAGCCAGCAGGGCGATGCCGGCGGCGAACCAACTCGCCAGCACGATGCCCAAAGCCGCGTCCTGCTTGATGCGGGTGGTCGCCAGCAGGACGGCGACAAAACGCAAGCTCAGCCAACTGGCGATGCCGGCGCCGATGAGCAGGGCGCCCAGCTCGCGCCCGGCCAGCAGGAAGGCGATGGCCACGCCGGGCAGAGCCGCGTGCGAAAGCGCGTCGCCGAGCAGGCTTTCCCGCCGCAGCACCGCGAAACAGCCGAGCGCGCCGCTGATGAGGCCCAGGAAGGAACCGCCCAGGGCGACCACGCGCACGGTGTAGGTGAAACGCAAGCCGAAAAGCGCCTGGCTGAGCGGAATGAGCAGCAGGCTCCCCAGCGCCATGGCGGCGATGATCAGCCAGACGCGCCGATCGTCCTTGCCGAGCGCTGGCTCCAGCCTCATTGCGCGCCCGCCGCCAAGAGTTGCCCGCCATGCAAGCTGGAGACGCGCCCGCCGTAGGTCTTCTGCAGGTTCTCCAGCGTGAACACATCCAATGTGGGACCTGAAGCGATGATTTCGACATTCAACAGCGTCACCCAATCGAAGTATTCGGCGACCGTCTGCAAATCGTGATGGACGACCAGCACGGTTTTGCCCCTCTGGTTCAGCTGGCGCAGGATTTGGACGATGGCGTTTTCGGTGACGGCGTCGACCGCGGCGAAGGGCTCGTCCATGAAGTAGATCTGCGCGTCTTGCACCAGGGCGCGCGCCAGAAAGGTCCGCTGCTGCTGCCCGCCGGATAGCTGGCTGATCTGCCGATCGGCAAAATCGACCAGACCAACCTGCTCCAGCGCGCCCAGCGCCAAGTCCCGCTCAGTCCTGCCGGGGCGGCGGAACCAGCCCAGCTTGCCGTAGAGCCCCATGGTGACGACATCAAGCACGGAGGCCGGGAAATCCCAATCGACGCTGCCCCGCTGCGGCACATAACCGACCAGCGAGCGCGCCCGTTCATAAGGCTGGCCATAGAAGGCGACAGTGCCGGCCGCCCGCGGAATCAGACTGAGCACGGCTTTGATCAAGGTGCTCTTGCCAGCGCCGTTGGGTCCCACGATCGCCATCAGCACGCCCTCCGGCACATCGAGGTCGATATCCCAGATGGCCGGCTTCTCGTCATAGGCGACGGTCAGGTCATCAATTGAGAGGGCTGGGTTGGTGTGTGTTGGCATAGATTAAGCTCTTGGGATATGGGCGGCGGGCGAGACAAGTCTCGCCCCTACAATTCGCAACGAGGCGGGCGACCCAATGGCTCGCCCCTACAATTCTCCGCTTAATCATCGCAGTCCGCATTCCAAATGTCTTCTGGCGGCTGCGGCAGCAGGTCGGGCGGCCAGGCTGGAATCTCCACCGTCGCGCCCATGCACTGATAGGACTGCATAATCGTCAGGGCGTTTTGCGCCAGCATGCCAACATAAGTACCGCCGAAGCTGCCCCGCTCGCCCATGGCATCGCCGAAGAGTTCGCGCAGGCCGATGCGCGCGTCGCCGCCCTGGGCGCGCACCGCTTCGATCACCGCTTCGATGGTATCGGGCGGGATGCTGCTCTCGACGAAGAGCACCGGAATCGCGTTGTCGATGACGAAATCGACCGTCTCCTGAATATCGCCCACGCCGGCTTCATCTTCGGTGCTCAAGCCCTGAATCGCCTGCATGCGCCAACCGAATGCGGCGCCGAAATACTGAAAGGCGTCGTGCGAGGTCACTAGATAGCGCTGCCCTTCTTCCACTGAGCGCAAGCCGGCGTCCGCCCAGTCATAAAGCAGTTGCAGTTCTTCCACGTAGGCGGCGGCATTGGCGCGATAGGCATCGGCATTGGCTGGATCGAGAGACGCCAGCGTCTCGGCCAAATCCGCGACCGTCAGCTGCCAATTGAGCGGGTCGAACCAAAAATGCGGATCATCGACATTCGTCAGCGTCTCGGACAGATCGAAACCGCCGATGATGAAACCGGCGTCTTTGACCGGCCCGCTGAGGGGATAGATGGCGATGCGCTGTTCCGCGAGCGCGGCGAAGACCGCATCGAACTGCCCTTCCAGGCGCAAGCCGCTGTAGATCACCATCTCGGCTTGATTCATGGCGGCAATGTCGGATTCGGTCGGCTGATACAAATGGGGATCGACGCCCGGTCCCATCAGGGCGGTGATGCGGATGCCGTCGACCTCTCCCGCGAGGGTGTGAATGAGGTCGGCCGCTTGCGTGGTGGTGGCGACGATATTGAGCCCCTCGTCGCTGGCGCCGGCGATCGAGCAAGCCAAGAGCGGCAGGATCAACAGGGGCAGCAGCCAATGGCGCATGGACACAGTAGATTCCTTCCGGAAACTCATTTTAGCAGGATTAACACTATTTTTAGACCAACTTAAAAATATTGTCAAGGGGGATGAAAGAGATGGCTGTCGAGTGGGGAAGTCCGGGGGCAGGCCTACAGATCTTGCGCGCTTGCGGCGGGCGAGACAAGGGTCGCGTAGGTCGCGTAGACACCGACCGCCGACACTGACCGCCACTCGCCCCTACAGTTTGGTAGCTGTGGCGGGCGGGACAAGTCTCGTCCCTACAGTTTGTAGCGCACCAGCGGGCGACCTGATAGGTAGCCCCTACAGATCTCGCGTGCTTGTGGCGGGCGAGACAAGTCTCGCCCCTACAGACTCCTGATTAGGCGGTTTGGTTATTATGTGCGATACAAGCCGTGGCTTGCGCAAGGCAGATGCAGAAGGCGGGTCACGCGACCATAAGGACACCCTCAACCAGAACATATATGCTAGTGTAATCTCGGATTGAAAGAGATTCCCATACGCGGACGGATTGCCTGCCGTTCCCGTTATCAGCCGGATGGCGAGTTGTGGGGGTCTCTTCTGTCTTTAGCGGCGGAACCAATGATGAAGGACCGAAAGCGGATGAGCCGACGATATTCCCTATCGACCAAGATCAAGGCGCTGAACGAGATCGAAGAGCACGATGGCGATGTGGCGCGCGTGGCCGAGTTTCTGGAGATTCCAGCGCGAACGCTGCAAAGGTGGCTGCATGACGAGGACGATCTGCGCGGGATGCATCGCCAGAAGCGAAATCGCCAGCGTGACCGACTGACCATCGACTTGCAGTTCGAGATGCTGGAACGGAGCAAATCGATACTGGCGCGGATGGATGAAGACAGGCTGGCGAAAGCGCCGCTGAATCAACTGGCGACGGCGCTCGGCAGCTTGGTCAACCAGGCATTGAGACTGGAGGAGGTGATTGAAGACATTGATGACGAAGAAGAGCAAGTCGTCCGCTTTGAATACTTCTATGACGGTGAGGTTCAGGATGCTCCACCCTGGTCAGGCGCTAGTGAGGGACGAGCCTGCGCGCTTCAAGGTGGTCGCCTGCGGGAGGCGCTGGGGCAAGACCTGTAGTGGTCCTAAATTATTGGACACGAAAATCAGGATGTTGAGGGAGGGTTATGCCGCCACCCTGCCTCGAATTCCGCCGGCGTCAGGTAGTCCAAGGCACTGTGGATGCGCTTGTGCCGATAGACCACATCAATGAAGTGTCCGATTTGCTGGCGAGCGTCTGCCACGTTGTTGTAGTCGCTCAGGTACACTTCCTCCTCCTTGATGGTGCGAATCACCCGCTCGGCATAGCCATTCTCGCTCGGCTTGCCAACGGCCGCCATGCTGATCTGCGTACCAACATCCTGCAGTTGCTGGACATAGGCTTTTGCCGCGTATTGTGTCCCTTGGTCGGAGTGATGGATTTCCGGCGCCGGGTAGTGACGCAAGGCATACCGCAAGGGTATGAGCGCTAATTCCTGACCCAAGGACGAACTCAGGTTCCAGCCGCGAATCGCCCGGCTGAACTGATCCATGAGGATGGCCAGGTAGATCTCGTCCGTACGCAAGCGAATATAGGTGATGTCGGCTACCCAGATCTGATCCGGCCGGCTCGCCTTGACGCCCCGTACCAGATTAGGAAAGCGGCGAAGACCGTGCCGGCTGTCCGTTGTTATGACCTGGCGTCGCTTGGGATTCACCAGAAGATTCATCTCGCGCATCAACCGGCGGACCAGATGTCGACCCACCTCCATCCGATAGGGCGCGCGCTCCAACTGCTTCTTGATCTTCCGGCTGCCGTAGGTAGGATGCCGCCTGGCGATATCCGCTATCGCGTCCCGAAGCGCAGCGCTGTCCGGCTGATTGCCGCGATGATAATAGCTGCTGCGAGCCAAATCCACGACTGCGCAACAATCTGTCACTGTATACTCCTGGCTCAACTCTTGCACTAGTTCTCGCTTTCGGGCGGTAGAGACTTCAAGTAGCGACTGGCTTTTTTTGCAATTTCCAGGTGCAGGGCTTGTTTCCCCGCCAATCGCTCCAAATCCGCGATGCGCTCACGCAGCCGCTTCTCCTCCGCCGGACGTCCCGCTTCGAATATCCCCGGCGCGCCATCCAGAAACTGCGCCTTCCAACGAGACAATACCGTGTCCTTGATCTGATATTCGCGACTCGCCTGTGCCAAACTCTTCCGGCCTGACACGATCTCCAATACAACCTGCGCTTTGAACTCCGGACTAAACTTACGCGCCCTTCCCATGGTGGTTTCCCCTCTTGCTGAAACACTAGTATACTCTCTCAACTAGGTGTCCAGTTTTTCGGGACCACTACAACCGAGCTGGGCAAAACGGCGCTTCTCGAGACGGCAATCGAGCGGCGGAAGCGTTGCTGGTGGCTGGCGCCGACAGTGATGATGGCGAGCCAGGTCTGGCGCGATTTGAAAGCGAGCGCGCGCACCCTGCCGGGCGTCAGCATCAGCGAAAGCGAGCGGCGGATTGACGTCGACGGCGGCGGCATGATCGCGGTTCGCAGCGCCCACCATCCGGACAATCTGCGCGGCGAAGGCCTGGACCTGGCTGTGCTGGACGAAGCCGCCTTCATGGAGCCGCGCGTCTGGCCCGAGATTGTGCGCCCGATGCTGGCAAGCACGCGGGGCGGCGCGCTCTTCCTCAGCACACCCTTCGGCCGCAACTGGTTCTGGGATCAGTATCGCCTGGGCTTGGACAATGAGGCGCCGGACTGGATGTCCTTTCAATTCGCCACCGCATCGAACCCTCTTATAGCGCCCGAAGAGTTGGAAAGCATCCGCCGGCAGACGACCGAACAGATTTGGCGGACGGAGTATCTGGCGCAATTCAGCGATGACAGCGGGCAGGTTTTCCGCGGCATTCGCGCCGCTGTGCATCCCGGGCGGGTTGAGGCGCCGGAAGCGGGGCATGTTTATGTCGCCGGCGTCGATTGGGGGCGGCAGCACGATTACACCGTCATCGCCGTTATCGATGCGACCGCGCGGCGGCTGGTCGCGCTGGATCGCTTCAACAATATCGGCTGGAGCTTGCAGCGCGGGCGGCTGAAGGCGATGGCGGCAACCTGGCGGATCCAGTTGATCTGGGCGGAAGCCAACAGCATCGGCGCGCCCAATATCGAAGCGCTGCAGGAAGAGGGCTTGCCTATGCGCAGCTTCCTCACCACGTCAAAGAGCAAATCGCCCTTGATTGAATCGCTAGCCCTGGCGATTGAGCGCGGTTTCATTGGCTTGCTGGATGATCCGGCCCTGCTGGGCGAGCTGGCGAGCTTCTCGCTGGAGCGCCTGCCCGGAGGCGGTTATCGTTATGGCGCGCCGCCAGGCATGCATGATGATACCGTCATCGCCACCGCCCTCGCCTGGCACGGCGTGGAAAACGGCGGCATCGGCTTTGATTTTGCCTGATGGCTACAGCTGCGGCGGGCGAGACAAGGGTCGCGTAGGTCGCGTAGACACCGACCGCCGACACTGACCGTCAGTCGCCCGCTTACTAGTTCGCAGATACGAGGGCGAGCCACCGTCTCGCCCCTACGGTTTGGTTGGTGTGGCGGGCGAGACAAGGCAAGCCCTACAGTTTGGCAACTGTGGCGAACACTACACCAGCGGCCAATCGCGCACTTCGCAGCGCGCCGCCCAGGCCTCATAGAGCCCGCCCATCGTGGCGACCCGCTCGCCCTCGCCCCCGCTGAGATCATTCAGCTCGGTGCGATCTTCGATCATATTGTAGAGTTCCCAATCGCCCGGGTGCTTGCTGACCAGCTTCCACTCGCCAATGCGGACGGCGCGGTTGCCTTCATGCTCCCAGTAGAGCGGCTTCTCCCGCCGCCAATCCGCCCCTTGCAGCGCCGGCAGAAAGCTCTCTCCTTCAACTGGCTGAATCGCATTCCCGCTGTACTCGCTCGGATAAGCGGCGCCGGCCAGCTCGGCGAAAGTCGGCAGCACGTCAATGAACTGAATCGGACTGTGGCAGACAGTCTCGGCTTCCACCAAGGCCGGATAATGCACAATGCAGGGCGAAGAGATGCCGCCCTCGTGCACCCAATGTTTGTATAGACGGAAAGGTGAATTGGAGGCGTTGGCCCAGGGCAAATCGTAGCTCATAAAGGTATCGGCTGGACCGGGCAGCATGTCGACGCGGTTGCCGATGCGCACGCGCGTGCCATCGGGCAGGTGCGGTACATAGGAGCGATGATCGCGCCAGCCGTCTTCCGCCATGAATTCGGCGCAGCCGCCATTATCGGACAAGAAGATGACCAGCGTATCATCGGTGATAGACAGCGCGTCCAGTTTCGCCAGGATGCGCCCGATGCCTTGATCCATACGGTCGATCATGGCGGCGTAGGTGGCCATGCGCAGGTCTTCCCAATCGGTGTTTTCCTCCGTCGCCCAGGGATGCGAATCGGTATCGCGCGGCGATATGCGCCAGGCGGGATCGAGCAGGCCCAGGCTGTTCAGCTCTTCGTGCCGGTTCTGCCGCAGGGTATCCCAGCCGCTGCGATAAGCGCCTTCGTATCTGGCGATGTCCTCAGGAAAAGCGTGCAGGGGCCAATGGGGCGCGGTGTAGGCGACATGCAGGAAGAAAGGCATTTCATCCCGATGCGCCTCGTCAATCATGTCGATCGCTTTGTCGCTGATGGCGTCGGTGTAATAGAAATCGTCGGGATAGTCGCGTACGAATTCGCCATTTTCGGTCAGCGCGTGGGGATAGAAGAAGCTGCCGGCGCCGGCCAGCGTGCCATAATAGCGGTCGAAGCCGCGTTGCTGCGGCGTGGGAAAGCCTGCCGTGCCCGGCTTCCAGGTTTCCGGTTCCTGCGCCAGCATTTGGCCGCCGGTATGCCATTTGCCCGACATCAAGGTGCGATAGCCGGCGCCTTTCAGCACTTCGGCGATGGTCACCGCGTCATCGCGCAGGTAGCCCTGATAAGCGCGTGTGCCGCAGTTCGCCACCATGTGGCCCACGCCGGCTTGATGCGGATGCAAGCCGGTCAGCAGCGCCGCCCGCGACGGGCAGCAGCGCGCGAAGCTGTACATCTGCGAGAAGCGCGCGCCGCCGCCGGCCAGCCGATCGAGATGCGGCGTCGCGATCTCAGAGCCGAAGCAGCCGATATCGGAATAGCCCAAGTCGTCGGCCAATATGAGTATGATATTTGGTTGAGTCATGGGACTTCCCTTCACTTTTGCACCACCGAGGACACCGAGTTTAGTGAGACCACCGAGAGAACAGACCGAGTTCCTTTGTGCCCTCGGTGTTCACTCTCTTGTGAAGCTCTCCCGATTCCCCCAGTTGCATTCACGTCGAATTCTGTAGGGGCGAGCCTTGGCTCGCCCACCGCCAAATAAAAAATTTTCGGGCGACCTGATAGGTCGCCCCTACAGTCTAATCTCGGTTTGGGTGATTCGCTTGGAAAGCCCGCGCCGCCGCCATCGTCGGCAGGGAGGGAATCGCGCCCTTGCCCAGGCAAGTCAGCGCCCCGACGGCATTGGCGAAATTGAGAATCTCGGGCAGCCGCGCCCGCCAGTCCGCGCGATTCTCCTGGATGCCGATCAGCATCGCCGCCACGAAGGCATCGCCGGCGCCGGTGGTGTCGGTCGCTTGGACTGCGTAGCCATCATGCTCGTAACGCGTTCCGTCCTTGAGATGGGCGACCGCGCCCTTCGCGCCGTAGGTGACGCAGATCATCTCCAGAGAATCGCGCCACAGCGGTTCCACATCATTGCCGCCGGTCAGGAATTCCAGCTCTTCGTCGCTGATCTTCAGCAGGTGAGCCGTCTCCAAGCCCGAAAGCATGCCGGCTTTGGCGGCTTCTGCGCTATCCCAAAGCGGCAGGCGCAGGTTGGGATCGTAGGAGATGAACTTGCCGCGCGCATGAGCACGCTCCAGCGCCAGACGCAGGGCAGAAGCGGCCGGCTCGCGGATGAAGGTGATGCTGCCATGATGGAAGACAGCGCAGGCGTCGATCAGAGCGGTATCGACATCGGCGGGCTTCATCAGCATGTCGGCCGAGGGATGGCGGTAGAACATGAAGCTGCGGTCGCCATCAGCGGTGTTGGAGACAAATGCCAGCGCCGTGCGCGCCTCGCTCGAATAGGTCAGTCCGCTGATGTCGACCTTCTCCGCCGCCAGCACCCGGGCCAGATAGCGACCGAAGGGGTCGTCACCCACCTGCCCCATGAAGGCGCTGGGATAGCCCAGGCGAGCGACGGCGGCGGCGACGTTGGCGGGCGCGCCACCGGGCGCCTTGACAAAGCCGGAGGCATCGCCGACAGTCAGGCCCATTTCCAGCGCGACAAAGTCAATCAGGAGTTCGCCGAAGGACAAGACGGACATGGGTTGGAGATTACCCGTTGTGAACAAAATCCGCCACTAATCGGCGACTCAGGCGTGATTGCGCGCAACAAAATCGCCGATGAAGCCGCCGCAATCGCTGGCGACCAGGACGCCGACAGCGAGGTCGATTTCCAGGTTGCCGCTTAGCCGCAGCAGTTGCGTCATATCGCGCCGCACGATCATCATCATGTGCTCCCAATCGACATCGTCGGGCAGGCTTCCCTGCCGCAGATCGCGCATGCTTTCGAGGTATGCCATCGCCGGATCGACATCGTCGAATTTGAGTTGGCAAGGCAAATCATGGCGGACGACGGCGTAGAAATGCCGCGCCAGAATGCGGGTGCCGTTTTCCAGGGCGAAGGCGTCGCAAGGCAGGGTCGGCGGCTTCACTTTGACGCCGTTCTCGCTCAGGAATACGTTCGCGCGGTGGATGAGCATCTGCAATTGAGGGATGTTCTGCAGGCTGTCGGTCGCCGCCAGCACGCGTCCGTCGGGCTTGAGCACCCGCTTGATTTCGGCCAAGCCCGCATCAATATCAGCCAGGTGATAAAGCACGTGATTCGCCATCACGATGTCGAAGCTGTCGCTGTTATAGGGCAGCCGCATCGCATCGCCCAGCGCCAGGCGGTCGGCGGCACAGGGGTGGCAGCGCAGCAGATTCGGCGAAAGGTCCAGGGCGAAATAGGTGATAGCCGGCTGCTCTTGCATCAGACAGGCGTAATGGCTGCCGCGGCCGGCGCCGATATCGAGGATGACTTCGTCGCCCGCCCAGTCGATGGTATCCAGCGTCCAGCGCACGAAATCCACGCGAGGAACCGAATACTTCGCCTGCGTCTCTTCGATTATGCGCAGGTTTCTGTCGGTCTCGTAATAGCGGCGGATCGCGTCTGCCTGTTCCTGCGCCATGCCCGGCCGTCAAGCTTTCATTGCTTTAACCCTAATCTTACTATACAGGCGAATCAGCGAAGTGCAAACATGGGCGGGCGAGCCAAGGGTAGTCCCCACATTGATTACGCTTCGGCGGGCGACCTGGTAGGTCGCCCCTACAGAATTGGGATTGGCACAGAATTGGGATTGGCGGGCGGGCGAGCCAAGGGTAGTCCCTACATTGATTACGCTTCGGCGGGCGACCTGGTAGGTCGCCCCTACAGAATTGGGATTGGCACAGAATTGGGATTGGCGGGCGGGCGAGCCAAGGGTAGTCCCTACATTGATTACGCTTCGGCGGGCGACCTGATAGGTCGCCCCTACAGAATTGGGATTGGCGGGTGGGCGGCCTAGGTGGAACCCCAGGTTTCCCAGTAGGTCAATTCTTTTGCCGGCACGCGCTCGGCTTTTTGAAAGGTGTCGCCGGTGAAATAGGCGGCGGGCAGCAGGGCAGCCGTCGTGAAATCGTCGGGTATGCCCAGGACCTCGTTGCATTCTTTCTCATAGCTGAGATGCAGGGTCGTCCAGGCTGAGCCGATGCCGCGGGCTCTAAGCGCCAGCATCAGCGACCAGGCGGCCGGGATGATCGAGCCGTACAAGCCGGCGTTGGCGGCCGGGCTGGCATCATTCGCTCGCCCCTGCACCACCGGGAAGATCATCATGGGAACCTCATGCATGTGGTCGGCCAAGTAACGCGCCGAGCTGACGACGCGCTGCATCTGCGCAGATGGCTCTTCGCCGGGCGCCGAGCGCGTCGCTACGCCCGCGTAGGTGTACCAGGAGTCTTTGTAGTAGGCGGCGATCTTCGCCTTCTTTTCCGCGTCGGTGACGATCAGCCACTTCCAACCTTGCCGGTTGCTGCCGGACGGCGCTTGAATCGCGATTTCCAGGCAGCGCTCCACGGTGGCGCGGTCGACGGGACGGGTCAGGTCCAGCCGTTTGCGCACGCTGCGGGTCGTCTCGAGGATGTAGTCTACTGATGCCAGGTCGAAGTTCATGGTTTTTCCCTTTCGATTTGTTTTACGTTTCTGGCGGGCGACCCAAGGGTAGCCCCTACAGTTTTCACCATGAAACGTGATTTCACGGATAAGCCCATTAGCCCTCGTTAGTTGCGAAAAGTTCCGCGAGCCAGCCAAGAATCAAGCGACTGACGCTGTCGTAAGCCGAGTCGAATAGGCGCGTGCCATGGGCGCGGCCGCGATACAGGCGGGCTGAGACATCGCCCTTGGCTTTGAGAAACATCTGACGGATGGCGGTTGAACTGCTCGCGTCATGCTGCGCCGCGACCAGCAGCGCCGCCCGGTTTGCCAAGCCATCGACCAGCGCCGACTCCGGTTTGACGCCGCGATAATCCAGCCCGGGCGAGAGGGCGATGGCGCCGCGGCAGATTTCCAACTGGGCGCAGCTGATGAGGGCGACATTGGCGCCGATGCTGCCGCCGATGATGGCCAGTCCCTCGTCGCCGAGATGGTCGTTATCGGTCAGCCAGCTCGCCCAGCCGGCAGCCACGTCATCGATGGCTTCGTCCCAATCGCGCGTCCCGCTGGAATCGCCGTGCCCGCGCATGTCGATGTTGAGCAGGGCGTAACCGGCGGCGCGCAGATCGGGGATGAGCGGGTCCCAGGCGGCGCGGTTGCTGTTGAGCATGTGCAGGAGCAGGATGACCGGGGCGTCGGCATCGGCGGGGTGGAAGTCGGCGGCGAGGGATGCGTCGGCGCGGGCGAGGGTGATGGTTTCGGGGGGTGGGGGTTGGGATAGCGCTGGATTGCTGCTGATGAAGAGAATGAAGACGATGAGAAGCAGACCGGGTTTTCTCATTTGAAGCACCATAATAGACTAACGGAAATGCCGCATCAGGTTTCTGCGACGTCTGCGATGATGTTTGGGTTCTCGCTCTTCGACACATATTCGGTCAAACGTTCCCAGGCGATTGTGCCGTCGTCATTTGCATAGGTATTCAGGAATTCGCGCAGCAGCCGATTGAGAAAATTCTCGTATTCCGCTTGAAACGCCATGTTTCTTTTCTTGGCGCGATACCCAAGCGGTTCGACTATTTCAGTATAAAGCTGCTGATTTCCTGAAATCAGATGCCAGAAATCTTGCCCGCAAAATTTCCAGTATTCCATGATGTCGGTGACACGGCCGCCTTCCCTGATCTTGCCCTCTTTGCGTGGTTTGCGGTCCTTGCCATACATGCAGCCGTTGACGGCGACGATATTTGATCCCGGATTTGTAGGCTTAAGTCGCCGTTTTCCCTCCCTAAAGTTCAGCAGCATCTTTTGGACTTGATCTGAATTGCCCCAGTTGGGACCAGACTTGATGGCTACGATGTAGGTATTTCCGTCAGTCCTGAAGACGAGATCGATACCGGTAAGATCTTGCGTCGACGGCTTGTAGCCACCATAGACCTGCTCGGCGACGAAAACGGCGACGCCCTCCAGGAAAGTCCCGAATAGTCCTTCCTCTTGCGAAGATAGGAAGGCATCCATAATTCCTGTTATCATTCTTGTTACGCTGGGCGACTTTGCCTTAAACAAGTATGGATTCTTGCGGCTCAAGACATCGTTCAACCGCTTTTTCTTGACTGTTTCCAAGCGCTTCTCGTGAAACGTGCCGATATTCGCTTCCACATAATCCTGAACCGCTTGCAGTAAATCGTCGCTCATGCGCGCCTCATAGAAGTTGCTTTTGTAAATGTCCCAGCCGCGCCTCAATCGCTTCGACATATTCTGGCACGATCTCAATGCCGATCGCCTTGCGTTTCATTTCTTGCGCGACATACAGCGTTGTCCCTGAACCGGCGAACGGATCAAGCACCGTATCGCCGGGAACCGAAAACAGCTTGATAAACCATTCTGGAAGTTGTTTCGGGAAGACTGCGCTGTGTCCCTGATTATTGGTCTCTGTCGCCATATGAATAACGTTGGTTGGATAGACCAGATCTCGCCCGACCCAGTTTGAAATGTTCTTGCCGAATCCACTTTCCACTTTGGATTCGTCGCGTATCTTGTCGGTGTCACTAAGTTTTCTCAGCCGCTTATCTGCCCAATCGCCAACCGGCACCATGACTTCTTCTTGATACATATCAAATTTCTTTACCTTGTTGAACTGCAACAGTCGTTCCCATGAGTCTCTAAAGCGATTAGGCCATTTGCCTGGATAACAGTTTTTCTTATGCCAAATGAACTCTTCGGTCCATAGCCAGCCTTGTTCGCGCAGCGCCTTTATGAGATCAAGCACGTAAGTATGCCGCTCGCCGTTGACTGCTTTCTCCTTAATGTTGAGGATGAACGTTCCGCGAGGATTAAGTACGCGCAAGAGTTCACGCGATATCGGCAGAAACCAGGCTACATACTTGTCCGGGTGTACGCCGCCGTATGTGCTTTTGCGCTGGTCCGCATAAGGCGGTGATGTGACGATCAATTGGACCGAGTCGCTCGCCACCTTATGGAGTTGATCCGCGCTGTCGCCCAGGAGGATCGAGATAGGTTCAGTCATGATTTTGACGCCAGAAGAAGTCTCTGTCACCGTCGCTAGCAACAGTCAGCGGTATTCGACCTTTGAAATCAAACTCAGCCAAGTCTCTAATTCTTCGTCTGTAATTGTGTCCGCCTCAAATTGCTGTATGAAGTCTGTGCCAATCCAGGCGCGTATTCCTTGTTCTTGCTGTTCCACAACAATCGCGTCATTGTGATGAACTTCATCGGTATAGAAGAATTTTATCACATCGACGATTTGCTCAAATTGCCACTGCTCGTCTGAGTACATTCTTGCTACGTGATACATTTTGCCTCCTTCTCATCAGCAATCCATCTGACTAGCGAAGACCTTAATGCTCCGATTATACTTCATTTCTCCTTCCTCCCAGACCGCCCCAGAAGATAGAGCACCAAGACCACAATCAATCCGACAATCGCCAGCTTGTCCCAGGGCGAGAGCTCGGCGGGCGGCGGACTATTCGAGATGACGCGGATCAGGTGCGGCATGTCTTTGTCGCTGTGGCGATAGAGCAGGCGCTGTTCATCGCGCAGGACCTCGAATTCCCCATCGCTGACCTCGACGCGGTAGCCAGCGGGAAACTGCGAATTGGGCACGAATATCTCGGTCGGTTCGGCAACGGCGCTGTCGGCGCGGAAGCTGAAGGTGAAGAGCCCGCGCTTGCGGTCAAAGCGCATATTCAGCGGCTGGCCCGCGACTTTCTTGGCGTAAGGACGGACGACTGCGCTCAAAGCTCTGCCTCCGGAATCGATATCGGTCGGGTCGCTCTGCTGGCCGCGGCTGAAGATGGACAGGTCTTCGCCATTCCAGCCATCGCCGCGCTCGTTAGTGTTGTCCGGGCTGTAATTCCAGAGCGTGTAATTCAGCAGATGATCATCGAGGGCGCGCAAATTGTAATCCAGCGCCGTTGCTTGCTCCGAGAAATCGCCAGTATGATAGGCGCTCGCCCCGTTCAAGTCGATGGGCGCGCCGAACTCGCCGATGACAATCGGCACATCGCCCAGGGCCTCGTCAGCGAAACGGCGAAAGCGGCCAAACTGCTCGCGGAAGTACTCGCGGATATCGGCCTCGCCGACCAGCGGGCGCATGCTGAACAAGTCGAAGTTGAGATGCGGGTTGAAGCGGCGGGTGAAGAGCGTCATGCCGTCATAGAAATGGGGCGCGTAGACCAGCTTGCGGGCGTCTTCCAAGCGCGGCGGCGGCGCGAAGGGCTCGGCTTCGAGAAAGATATGGGCGTCGGGCATGACCGCGTGGATGCCATCAGCGAAGCGCTCGATGAAGGGCGCCAGGAAGTCCTGGGTGAAATTGGCGCGGGCGAAATGCCCCGGGCGCAGCAGGCGCGGCTGCCCGTCTTTGTCGACATCCCAAATGCCCTGCGCGCGCCAGACATCGGCGCAATCATCGCGCCAGACGGTGACGCCTTGCGGATCAAGCCGCACTGTTTCGACCTTTAGGGGCGGCAGGCTGGGCAGGGGCGAGCCGAAATCGGAGGGTTCCTGCGCGAAGCCATTGGCGAGGAAGATGGCCTGCGCCGGCGTCGGCATCACCCCGCGCTGAAAGGGCAGATGATCCAGCCCGCGCAGATCTGGAACGCCGATCAAGCCATAGTGCGGCTCGTTCATCGTGTCGAAGCCGAGCACGTTGGGCAAATGCCGAACCCGTTTCGCCACTTGCGCGAAGGCCTTCACGTAGCGCTCTTGCAGATAATCCTGAATATTCAGCCCATCGACCAGCAGCTGCGGAGCATAGGTCCGCCCGCCGAAGAAGAGCGTGAACATGGTGAAGGCGGCGAAACGAAAATAGTTGTTCGCCCAGAGCATGTGGGGAAAGTCGTCCGGCTGTTTTTGATGGAGCAGCGCGGCGCCAGTCTGATGGAAGCGCTCGACATCCATGCCGGCCGCCTCGAAGGTCCAGGCGGGCGCGCCATCGCCGCCGGAAAAGCGACTCCAGACATCCTGGTGCGGGTCGATGAAGAGGTCGATGTCGTATTCCAGCGCCTTCTCGAGCACGGCTTCCAGGTAATCGAGATAGTCGTCATCGTAGATGCCGGGTCCCTCGTGCTCAATCGCTTCCCAGGGGACGAGGAAGCGCAGGAAATCCAGCCCCCAATGCTTGAGGCGCCCGAAATGTTCATCGGCTTCGTCCAGCGGGAAGGGGCGACCGACGAAGGAGACCTTGCGCTTCTCGGCCAGGCTTTCGGGGAGGTGGGTGTAGCCGGGCGGCTCGGTCGGGACCTTGCTGCTCCCGCTCAGGTTGACGCCGTGCAGGATGCGCGCGCGTCCCGCCTCGTCGATGAACCAGCGTCCGCGGGTGGTGATGGGCATGGATGTTCCTCGTTGTTGGGTGTGGTGGGGGCGATTATAGCAGAGGAAGTCGTGCTGTCGCAGGTGGGCGACTCACAGAATCGCCCCTACAAATCATGGTTGTTGTTGACTTGCGATAACGTGCGAATCAATTCCTGCCTTAAGCGAAGCTGTGGCAAAGCCCTATACAGCGGGCCAGGGACGATTCGGTCCGGCGCCCGGCTGCGGGAAGGCACCCTCGGCGAGCAGGCGATCGACGCGGTATTCGAGCATGCGCATCTCTATCGGCGACAGCAGATCGGCCATGCCCCGCGTGTAGGCGTCGGCGGCATCGCCCAGCCGCGCGCAGAGGACCCGCAAGTCGGCGAGGATTGCCGCTGGGATTGGCATGCCGGCGAAGTCCCAAATCACCGTGCGCAGCTTTTCGCTGGCGTTGAAGGTCAAACCGTGGTCGATGCCCCAGAGCCGCCCGTCTTCATCGACCAGGCAATGCCCGCCTTTGCGGTCGGCATTGTTGGCGATGGCGTCGAAGATAGCCATGCGCTCGAGCTGAGGCAGCAATTCAGGATTATCGAAGGTGTAGTAGTGCTCTTCCGGATCGTGGTCGATGAAGAGCTGCACCGAGCCGATGCCGCGCGTGCCGGCGCGCAGGAGGGTGGGCGGCACCAGATTCCAGCCCAGGGCTTTGGCGGTCAGGTAGGCGGCGGTTTCGCGGTTGCAGAGCGTGCCATCGGGAAAATCCCAGAGCGGACGCTCGCCCCGGCGCGGTTTGTAAATCGCCATCAGCCGGAGGCCGGCGCGCACGAGATTGACCAGGAAGGTGTAGTTGGAGCCCCAGCGCATCAAGCCGACTTCTTCATCCATCTCGCCCTCTTCGAGCACGGCGATGGCTTCGTCCAGGGGGATGCAGACCGGATCATCGAGGGCGCGGGCGGTGTAGACGCGGGTGACGCTCATGGCGGCTGACCAAGCTAGTGACGGCGCTGCGCATATTGTAGCTTGCGGGGGTATGCGGACGCAACCGGAGGGCTGCGCGGGGAATCAGGCTGGCAGCGTCAGGCCGCGATAGACGTCAGCCAGCCGGAGCACGCAGCCGAGCGGCTCCAGCTCGATCTCGTCCGACAAGTTGGAGAATTGCCGCAGGCGCCAGCCGCTTTCGGCGCGCGTATGCCACTCGGCGAAGACACGCTCCTGATCAAGAATCAGGTAGCCCTGGATGCTGGGCACGGCGCCATAGAGTTCTAGCTCGGTGACGCGGTCGCGCTCAATGGAGGACGGAGACGTAACTTCGACGACAAAAATGGGATTGAGCAGGGTGGTCGTGCCGTGGCCGCTATCCGCCTCGCCACAGACGGCGCTTAGATCGGGGTATAGATAACGGGTTGGGCTGACGCCGACGCGCATGTGGCTGGTGTGCAGCCGGCAATCGGAGTCCATCAGCTGAGCGCCGAGTGCAAGAATCAGGTTCATGGTTATGTCGTCGTGGTTCAACGTGCCACCCGTCATGGGGAAAATCTCTCCGTCAATGTATTCATGTTTGATCTCGCTCTCGGCTTCCAGCGCGAGATACTGTTCCACTGTGAGCTGCTGGATTTCTATCGCCATTGTCCCACCTCGCTAATCCAGTGGCGCAAGCGGGCGACTTGATAAGTCGCCCCTACAAATTGGCAGTTTGACGAGCGGCCCAAGGGTCGCCCCTACACCGATTCCTATTTTGCGGGACTTCACAATGGTTTAGACTCCTCGGCAACGATAGCCATTTGGTCAAGCCCAGTAGAAAATGATCCGCCCATTCTGTTTGGCGTCGGGGCGGCCCGATTTCACCGTATCCATCGTGTGCAAGCTCAGGGCGCGCATCTGCTCGCGCGTGCACCACATGCGAACGACTTGCGGCTCGCCATCGGCGCCTTCAAACAGGTTGTATGCCCGCTGCTCTTCGTTATCTTCCAGTTCGTCGATATCTCCATCTTCGTCAATATCGCTCGGGTCTTGCGGCACAAATTCCTGGGCGACCAGGATGATCTTGTTGTCGTTCGGCTCGTAAGCCAAGCCCATCTGAGAGATGCGAAACATCGGCTCGATCGGTTCGCGCAGCGCCATATCCAGTTTGCTGAAGTCGGCTTCGGTCGTCGTGTCGTCCTGCTCGTCGATATCATCGAGCAGTTCGGCGATGGCGGAGGACAGCGCGTGCGCCTGCTCTTTTTCAATCGTGAAAGAGACGAGCCGATTGTCCTGCCCGGCTTGCAGGTGGAAGGTGCGCTTGCCCTTGGGTCCGATGGTGCCGATGGTGACAAAGTCAACTGGATTAAGTTCGATTACATTTCCCATTATTTCCTCCATCTACAAGCAATGCAAAAGCAACCTGTAGAACGAGTCTCTCGCAGACCCGGCGCCGCTATTCGCCCGGGTCCGCCGCGTTATCGAGCCGCCGCCGCGCTTTTTTCAGTTCCCGTAGATGCGCGATGTCGTTCATGCCGATGATGAAGGGCCGGCTGTGGCCCAGATGCAATGTGCTAATCGACGCGGGCGAGATCACAATCCGTTGAAATACATCCAGATGCATGCCCAGGTAATGAGCGAGCGCCATCTTGATCAGATCGGCGTGAAAGACCAGCGCGATCATCTGCTCGGGATGGTCCCGCGCGAGCGCTTCAATCGCGTTGACGATTCGCGTTTGTACGCCGCGCATCGTCTCGCCATTGGGGAAGCGGGCGCGCGAGGGGTACTCCTGCACCACCGCCCACATCTTGCGCTTTGCCAATTCGCTGATGGCTTTGCCCTGCCACGACCCGTATTCGACTTCGGTGATCTCGGGATGCGCCTCAACCGTCAATTGCGGATGATGTTTGACAATGGCGGCGGCGGTCTCCATCGTGCGCTCTATAGGGCTGGAATAGAGACGGCGCAGCGGCGCTTCAGCCAAGCGCGCGCCCAGCGCTTCCGCCTGCGCCAAGCCTTCATCGTTGAGGTGCACGCCCGCCATCCGCCCAGCCAGTTTGCCCGTCTTCACGAAGTCATTCACGGCATGTCGGATGAGCAGAATTGTCGTCATAGGCAGGGCTCTTTTTTGCGCAGTGGGCTGCGCCAAATGATAACATAAGCTGAAGCGGCTCGGCTAGTCATCGTGCGTATCGGCCGGTAAAGGCGTGTACATTAGGAAACTTCGCACATCACCGGAGATCGGCACATGAAATTCGCCATCAACTATTCACCGCAGGCGGAAAAATTATGGCGGGACGGGCGCATTCAGGTTGATCTCTTCAAGTGTCCAGATTGGCTCGATCTGGTGGCGCAGGTAGGCGCGATCCACGATGCTTACGTGCATTGCGCGCTCATCACCTGGCGCGGGGAGCTGGACAATGTCGACTTTGACCTGCTGCAGCACTGGCTGGATACTACCGAGACGCTGGTCATCAATACACATTTCGCGCTGGCGAAATCGGATTTTGCGCCAGATTGCCAAATCACGCCGGAGGCGGTCGTTGAAAAGGCATTGCGCGTCTTGTCGCCGCTGTGCGAGCGCTTCGGCGCCGAGAAGATCGTCATCGAGAATATGCCCTATCCCGCGCCCGCGGCCGGCTGGGAAGAAAGCCCGCTGCCCGAAATCGTGGATCCAGCAGTTATTTCCGAAGTTGTACGCCAAGCCGGCTGTGGTCTGCTGTTGGACATCGCGCACGCGATCCGCGCCTGCGAAGGAACCGGGCGCGGGGACGTCAAAGCCTATCTCAAGGCGCTGCCGGTGCATGCCCTGCGCGAGTTGCATGTCGTGGGCATTCTGCCGGAGCCCGACGACGAGGGCATTCGGCACGATCACTTCGCCATGACGGGGGCTGACTGGGCAATGACCGAATGGGCGCTGGAGCAAATCCGCGCGGGGGCGTGGCGCGAGCCGGAGACCATGGCCTTTGAATACGGCGGCGTCGGCGAGCGGTTCGCTTGGCGCAGCGACGCGGCAGTCATTGCCGAGCAGGCGCCGCGGCTATATCAGCTGGCGAAGTCGGTGTGAAGGGTTCGCAATAGGGAGTTGCGGGGGCGAGCCGGCGGCTAGCCCGTACAGATTCCAATCTTTTGAGATATCAGTATCAGAGCGCTGCCGAACGAAAGAGCGCCCATTCAAGACCGCCAGCGTGTGTGACGTCTGGGTGCGGGCGACCCACTGGCTCGCCCCTACGAAATCCGTATTTGGAGGCCAATGCTAAAGCAAGAAAACTCACTATAGCAATGCCAGCGAATTGATGATAAAGTTACGATGCAACGTGGTACAAGGAAGACATGAGCGTCTTTTCCACATTGGTGCAGTGGGTATGCACCCATCAGTCCCCGAGAGCGCAAAACCTGCGGCGTAGCGTCCACACCGGTCGTGTGGCGACGTTGTCGTCCGCTGAGCTCTTGTAAAGGCTGTAGCAGCCACCCGGTTAATCGTTTCTCTAGCAGGAGTAAGCAGAAGATGTCCGAAGAACGTTCGCAAGGTACTGTCAAGTGGTTCAACGCCGAGAAGGGTTATGGCTTCATCTCCCAGGAAGATGGCGATGATCTGTTTGTACATTACAGCGAGATCCAGGGAACCGGCTACCGCAGCCTCGACGAGGGCGCGCGCGTTGAATTCCTCATCACCGAAGGCCGCAAGGGCAAGCAAGCCAGCGCTGTGGCCGTACTCGACTAGTCCCGACCAAGAGAGTTAGATATCGAGCCCGTCTCATTTGAGGCGGGTTCATTGTTTTGGGGCGGAGTGTCTTGTTTTGTTGTGTGGGCTAGCCACCGGCTCGCCCGTACAGGGCTTGTACGCTATTGGCCGCTTCGGCGCTTCTTTCTGCCCCATCCCCCCGAGCCCTCTCCGACAAAGAACTGACGACCGGACAGTGTTTCCGAGAGCAATTTATCGTAGAATACGCCGTTCTATTTTGGCTTTTTCGGGCGACCTGATAAGTCGCCCCTACAGATCTTGAGCGCTTGCGGGCGACTGACAGGATCGCCCCCACATTGCCGTCATGCGAGCGGGAGACCCAATGGCTCGCCCCTACAGCCGGCGCGACTCGACGAATTCGATCGCCGTCAGCAGATTCTCCAGCCCGACGCTGCGGTCGCCGGTCAGGTGCAAGCGGATCGCCCGCCGCCCATGATTGTGCAGCGCGCGCAGGTCGCCGGCTGCTTGCGCGGCGAAGAGCGTTCCGAAGCTGAATTCCATCCCGGGAATTGCCAAATCGGGCGCCGGGTCGGCGGTCAACTGCCAGAAGACGCCATTGTCTCCCCCACCCTTGTGATACTGCCCGGTGCTATGCAGATAGCGCGGACCGTAGCCGATGGTCACGGCGCGTTTGGTCACGTGGCGCAAACGCCGCTGGATATGGGCGATCAGCCGCTCTTCATCTGGCGTCGGACTGAAGTAGATCAGGAAGGCGAAGTAATCGCCGGCGCGCGAGGCGGCCATCTGCGCGGCGATGACTTGAACGGCGTCTCCCCCATCGAAGCCATGCTGAAGACATAACTCGCGCAGCGGCTCCTGGGTATGTTCATCGGCGTAGACGGCCAAGCCATCTCCTGTCATCAGGGGCGCTTCCGCCGGCAGGCTGCCATCCTCCTGGTGAGTTTGCAGCAGCGCCTTGGTGGCCTCTTTGGCTTCGGTGACATTTGGCTCGTCGAAGGGGTTTACCTCCAGCAGCGCGCCGGCGATGGCGGTTGCGTATTCCCAGCGGAAGAATTCGCCGGCGATGGCGAGCTTGTCGGCGATGCGGATGGCGACGCGCGGGTGCCCGGCTTCGCGCAGCGCCCGGATGGCCGCGTCTTGCTGGGCGAGATCGGCGTCGTTGTCCAGGCGCAGGTAGATAAAGAGGCGGTCGCTGACATAATCATGCGGCAAGCCGACGGAGGCGCCAACCACCGGCAGCGCGCCCTTCCCCTCTTTGCCCAGGCTCTCGGCCAGCAGCTGCTCGGCCCAATTGCCGAAGCTGCGCAGCGACTCGGTGGTGTAGATGGTGACCTTGTCGCGCCCTTCCTGCGCCAGCGCCCCGATCACCGCGCCCAGCAGCAGACCCGGATGATAGCTCGATGGGATGCTCTCGCGATTGGCCGCCCGCATCGTATCGGCGCTGGCCCACAGACCGTCCAGATCGAGCCCGATCAGCGCTGCGGGAACCATGCCGAAGTAGCTGAGCGCGCTGTAGCGCCCGCCGATGTCGGCCGGGTTGAGGAAGATATCGCGCAAGCCCGCTTTCCTCGCGATGGTCTCCAGGTTGGATCCGGGGTCGGTGATGACGATGAATTGCTCAGCCGCGCCGCCGGTTCGCTCCCAGAAGTAATGGTCGAGAGCCAAGGTCTCGATGGTGCCGCCCGATTTGCTGGCGACGACGAAGAGCGTGTTTTCCAGTTCGATCTGCGCTTCGACCCCCCGAATCCGCGCCGGGTCGGTGCTGTCGAGCACGATTAGCTCGGGGAAGCCCGCTTGCGGACCAAAGGTTGCGGCAAGAACTTCCGGCGCCAGCGAACTGCCGCCCATGCCCAGCAGCACGACATGCTTGAAGCGCCCGCCGCGCATGCTCTCTTGCAGCGCCGCCAGCCGCTCGCGATCGATGGTCGATTCAAAGTCGAGCCAGCCGAGGCGGTCGGCGATCTTCTTGATCGTCCCCGCCCCCTCCTTCCACAGGCTGCCGTCTTTATTCCAAAGGCGCGGATTGGCGTAATCGGCGTCCAAGCCATCAATCGCCTCGTCGACAGCGCTGTGATAAATGCCGAGCGCCAGTTTGGTGCGCTCGATAATGCCGCTGCGAAGGAGCGTGCGCTTGGCCGCCACTTGCGAGATCAAGGTCTCGAAGCTGTCGATGAAGGCGTCGACGCCATCCTCCTGCAAGCGCGATGTGACCTGCCCCATGTCGATGCCCGCTTCCGCCAGCCGGTCCAGCACCTCGTCCGGCGGCAGAAACTGACCGGTCTCCTGGGTGACTGTTTCGGCGACGGTACCGTGATCTTTGAAGGCGGACAGGGTCGCCGGCGGCAAGGTGTTGACCGTATGCGGTCCAATGAGATTGTCCACGTAGAGCGTATCGGGATAAGTGGGGTTCTTGGTGCTGGTTGAAGCCCAGAGCGGACGCTGCGCCAGCGCCCCAGCCTCCCGCAGCGCTTCAAACCGTTCGCCCTGGAAGATGCGCTGGAAGGACTTGTAAGCCATCTTGGCGTTGGCGATGGCCGTCTGGCCCAGCAGCACACGGTTGGCGGCGATGCGCGCGGTATCTTGCCGGACCTGCGCCGCCCGGATATTGTTCTCCAGAATCTGATCGACCATGCTGTCGATGCGGCTGAGGAAGAAGCTGGCCACCGATGCCACCCGCGTCACATCTTCGCCGGCCGCCCGCCGCCGCTCCAGCCCGCGGATGAAGGCTTCGGCCACGCGTTCATAATTGTTGATGGCGAAGATCAGCGTCACATTGACATTGATGCCGGCGGCGATTGTGTCTTCAATGGCGGGGATGCCCTCGGGCGTGGCCGGAATCTTGATCATCAAGTTGGGTCGCCCGACGGTCTCGAAGAGGCGCTTGGCTTCGTCGATCGTGCCCTGCGTATCGCGAGCCAACAGGGGCGAAACCTCCAGGCTGACGTAGCCATCGCCGCCGTCCGCGCCTTCGTATATGGGACGAAAGAGATCGGTGGCGTTGCGGATATCCTCAATCGCCAGCGCTTCATAGATGTCTTGCGCTTCCAGATCGAGCATGGTCATGATGGCGTCGTCGTAGGTATCGGAATCGCCGATGGCTTTCTGGAAGATGGAGGGGTTGGAGGTGACGCCGAGCACGCCTTCTTCATCAATGCGGCGCTGCAGATCGCCGTTCTCCAGATCATCGCGATGGATGTAATCGAGCCAGGCGCTCTGCCCGTACTTTTGGATTTCCAGCAGGGGATTGCTCATCAGGGACTCCCGATATCGTTCATCTGATTGCCAGCGTCTCCATTCTAACAGAAAACGTCATCTCACTACAGAAGTAATTCCAAGTAAGTAATTGAAATTTGAATATAGTAACTGAATGGAGAAAAAATCGAAATACCACTTGTCCGAAGTTCAGGTGCAAGTTCTGGAAAGAGCAATGCATAACGATGCTCGTGCTGAGGTGGCGCTGCGATGCGCTGCTATACGTCAGTTGCATCTTGGCGAAAAGCCGTCTGATGTCGCCCAGCATTTTGTCGTCTGCAACACTACCGTATATCGATGGTGGAATCTTTATTGCGCAGGAGGAATTGAGGCGCTGAGCAATCGCTCCAAATCGGGGCGTCCGCCAAAGACTGATGCGGCATATTGGCAGCGGTTGGAAGAGTTGATCGAGGAGGACCCGCGCGAGCATAACTATGTCTTCGTGGTTTGGACAACGGGTCGATTGCGGGACCATATGGAAGTTGAAACGGGTATTCGAATCAGTGCGGAATGGCTGCGCGAGCAAATGAAGAAACTGGGCTACGTCTTCCGGCGGCCCAAGAAGGATTTGCGCCATCTGCAAGATCCGCAGCAACGCGATGCAGCGGACAAATGGCTGAAAGACGCCAAAAAAAAGCCAGTGCCGCAGAGGATTTCGAGCTTCTCTTTGTGGACGAAAGCACCGTGACACAAGATTTCTCAATTCGCGCATGTTGGATGAAACGCGGAAAACAGAAGCGCCTACCAGCGCCGCCTGGCGCCAATGCCTTTCACCATGTGATCGGAGCGCTGAACTGGCGCAGCCAACAGGTCGCCTACACCATCGTAAAAACCAAGAACAGCGAGACCTTTATCGAGTTTCTTGAATATCTGCTTCATGTCGCCTATCCGCAAGAGCGGGTTGTCCTGGTCATGGACAATGCGCCATGGCATCGCAGCCACGCGGTACAAGCCATGCTCAGCCTATACGAAAGTCGGGTGCTGGTCATTTGCTTGCCACCTTATTGCCCAATGCTCAATCCCATCGAGCGATTCTGGCGTCATATGAAAGACAAAGCCTATGCCAACACCCTATACAAGTCGATGAATGACTTGCTCGAAAAGGTCCAAGAAGTGCTATCAGCACAGAACACAATCGGCCACCCCTTACGGATGCAATTTGTTGCATGACTTACTTGGTGTTACTGAGGACGCGTAGACACTGTCCGCCGGCACGGAGAACCGGAACAATGTGAAATCACGCATTCTAGGCAACTAGCGGGCTATTTGTATGACGGGTTGCATAGCACTTGCGCTGAATTCGACGAATGCGCGTCTCTTGCAAAACCTAGTATACGTATTTCCGACTATGGTAGATTACTCTTGCGGATAACGAACTGTGCGATGGGACGATTCCTCATGCAAATCTCATGGGTATTGCTGGCGGAAAATGTAGCGGTAAATGAAGAGGCTCAGAGGATGGACATACTTGGTGAATTCCACCGAGTGATTGCTGACCAGGTCCCTTGCACGCTTCCTAAATTCTATATCGTATGTCGTGTGAAAGCCGATGCGCGCAATCAGTCGACAATGCCATATAAAGTGACTCTGCGCAGACCATCAGACGAGATGGTTGAACTTCACAATAGTGACGTATCGGCGACGATGCCCCCAAAGGTCGGGCGCGTCGTCGGCACTCTGATTGCGGACATCCAAGGTCTCGAAATCAGAAGTCAGGGAAGACACACAATAACTGCGCAATTCGGTAATTGCGAACATAGCGCGGATTTCATTGTAGCGCTTCGACGGGACGTCATTAATGACCCGCAAGAGTAGAAGGCGCAAAGCGACCAGGCAACTTAACAGGGTCAAAGCTATGGTCAGCGATTGCTCTCGCAGAGAAGTCGTCGACTTGTACCGGTTGCATGACTTTGAAATCGTGAATCGTTCGAACCACGATATGGCGGAGCACATCAGTTTTCCGCACAACTTTCCAATTCCAAGGCATAAGAAGCTGTCGCCGGGCGTTGTACGCAAGGCAATCAAACATATTGAAGCATTTCGACAAAGCAGCTACTATAATGATGATTGACAAATGGGGATTTGAAGATGAGCGACGTTCTACTTCACAAGGCTCGGAGTCTAGCTGATAGACCGTATCAAATCGATATTGAATGCGAGCCTGGCGAGCTGTCTCCGAAAGTCCCTCGATACACGGCCAGTGTAAGAGAAATGCCGTACTGTGTGGCACAAGGATTTACAGAAGAGGAAGCTCGTAAAGAGATCAGTTCTGTGCTAATTGATTATATCCTCTCCTTGTTGGCCCGAGACATAGACGTTCCAGAGCCTGAGATCAAGCCTTGCGATAAAGATTCGGATTACTCGGTTCACTGGCTATGGGAAGATTGCTTTGTCTACGCAAACGACTCTTTCCTCGAGCAGTTTGCATAACGAAATAGACTCCTACGGGCGTTCATCTACACAGACCCAGCATAGACTGTGCTAAACCGAATTGATCCTCGCTGATGCTAGCTACCTAGTTGCTCTAAGTGGTTGCTGCTGTATGTGGTCGAGGCGAGCTAGCTTTGCGCCGGGGCGCTCGCAAGCCACTTGATGGTCAGGAAAAAACGTCGCGATTTAGTGGACAAACCGCAGAAGGCATTTGATGTGCTATCCCCCCTGCCGCTCCATCCGGCGGATCGAGACCAGCACCAGCAGCGCCGTGACCGATAGATAAACCAGCGCCAGCAGCACCCAGGGCGAGAGAATCGGAATGGAAGCGCCGTTGCTCGCGAGGGTGACGCGCATTGTCACTAGCTGCTGATGATCGATCAGCATCTGCTGCGAACGCAGGGTGGCCATGATCGGATTCAGCCCCGTCGCGATCATATCGAGATAGATGGTCGCTGCTTCTACGGTCGGATTGTCGGTGAAGCGGTTGGTGAAATTGTTGACGACATTGCCATAGGCGTTTTGGAAGAGGATCAGCGCGGCTAGCGGCAAGCCCACGGTGATCGCAATGGCGACGGTGTAGGAGCGGATAGTCGCCGCCAGCGTGCGCTCGGTGATGGAAGAGAAAAACATGCCGAAGGCGCCCAGCGCAATCGCCGAGACCAGCAGCACCAGCAGCGCCAGAATCAATTCCGCCTCGCTTACGCCGCCGAAAAGAAAGGCGATGCTCTGCAAGGGTATCGCCGAGAGCAGGAGCAGCACGATATAACCCAGGGCCGACTGCATCTTGCCGACGACGAATGTCGCTTTGGTGATCAGCGTCGTCTGCAAGAGGTCGTAGGTCTTGCGTTCGCGCTCGGTGGTGATAGCGCCGGCGGTCAAAGCGGGCACGATGAAGATGATCAGCATGAGTTCGATGAAAAGCACGCCGATGAAGAGCTCGCGCCCCAAATCGCCCGTGACGACCACGCCGCCGGCCGGCACGCGCAGCAGATAGAGCAATATCGTGAAGAAGCTCATCAAGGTCAAGAAGATGGAAATGATGGCGAAGCCGCGAACGCCGCGCATCCGCCCGCGCAATTCCTTGACCATCACCGGATTCAAGCGGAAGGCGCGTAAATCGCCGATGGTCAGCAAGCCAACTGTGACGAGCGGCGCCATAGCCAGTATCGCCGGCGTGAAGCCGAATACGAGCAGCCCCGCCAGATTGGCCGCGGTCAGCAGCCAGGCGGTGAAAACAGTCCACAGTTCCTGCGCCATAATCACCGCTGCCAGCACCAGCAGAATCGCCCCGTTCGCCGCGATGCCGGCGAAGATCAACAAGGCGGCTGTATCGGCGTCGATATAGAAGCGGCTCAGCGCCGCCTCTTGCAGCGCGAGGAAGACGGATGCGTCGCGGCTGCCGGCGTGAATGGCGATGCCGATCACGATGATTGCCGCGATGAAGTTCAGCAGCGCGCCCCAGAACATGATGAGTGAGCTGCGGCGCAGCAACCGTTCGCGCGGGGTCATCAGTTCGGGCGGGATGCGGTCCCAGGCGACGCCCTCGGGCACATTGTCGCCGAAGAGGCTGCTGATCAGGCGGTAGAGTTTTTTCAGGAATTCGAGCATGACACTACTCAGTTTGCCGTCGCTGAATATCAAAATAGCCTAGCGAGCGATAGAAACATATATCGAATTCCAGAAAAAAGCTCATTTGTCCGAAAATCACTGGCATCTTCTCGGAACGAACCCAAGCGAAAACAAGGTCTAGTGGGTAGCCCATATTGAGTTGTGGATGAATCGCCGATATTCGTATACCGAGCCCTTCAGAGCTTCCGAAAGATCCAACAACCGGGAAAGGCTGCAGGCTATTATCCCAGACGGCGCCAAGCGCTTGCCCGAGGTAGTAGGGCATAACGCTTATGGACGAGCCGGAGTCCACAAGACCTGTTACGTCCAGCGACCGCCGCCTGTATCGCAGCGACAATCGCAAGAGCGGCATTGGTCCTGTCGCTTTTTCCACCCGGTCAACGTAATTGAATCGAGCCACTATCCGATTTTTCGCTCGACAGGCTCTTCTGCTTCCCGGAGCATGCCAGTCAGCGCTTCAACAGCGGGGGCGTTGGCAAAAGGCGCGATAGTCTCGTGAACTGTGTCGTCAGCAGCTAGCTCATCAACAAGTATCTGAAGCAATCGCAGCTTTTCCGCGCGACCAAGAGAACGCGCCTCGTCAATCAGTTGGTCAGTTAATCGTGTCACTTCCATGAGACTTGTAATCTCCTCGTCGGATCTTGTCAGGACATGATGTAGTTTTGACAACAATGAGGATCATTATGCGAACATTCTCAATGATCCGCGCATCACAAAAGGCGCGGCATAAACTGATTTGGGGCGGTTTCGGCCGCAGTATGCGCACACATTACCGCTTCTCAATTTCCGGATGGCTTTGCGCTTTTTGCTCCTCCAGGATTTCTAACATTCGTCCAGCAATTTGAGCGTTTCCGCGGAAGCCAAAGATTTCATAGCCATGATCGGAAAGGGACAGGTCGTCGACGAGAATCTGGAGCAGTTTCAACTTGTCGTCTTCATCCAAGCGCTTTACTTGTTCCAGCAAATCCAATGGTATCATTCTTACCTCCTCTCAGTAGCGACGCTAACTGTAGCGCAAGCTCTCCATTCTGCCGAACATTGATTGCGTCAAATGGATTGATATTGAGTTCGGGGTCATTCAGGAGGGCAAAGAAGACCTGACGCCTGTCTTCTACATCCAGTGACATGATCTCCTGCATTAGCTCGTCTGAAACCATGATACTGACCTTCCCGGGCGGACCCGATTCTACATTAACGTGCTTCAAGGATGTGGCTCGGAGTCTCGCAGGGTCACCATTTTATTACAGCAACTTCCATTATAAGGCAACTTTTACTCGGTATCAGCGGGCAATCGCAAGCTCAGCTAGGTGTCAGAGCAGCATCGCCCGCCGGCGCGCCAGCTCGGCGATGACCTGGCGGTCGGCTTTGCCGAAGCTGTAGTCGGCCAACTGCGCCTCAGTCACCCAAGCCCAATCCCGCGCGCCGAGCGCCTGCGGCTCATCGTGTGGCGGCAGGGCGCGGCGATAGCGACAGTCGAAGGCGCGCAGCGTAATCTTAAAATGGGTGAAGGCATGGTCGACGACTGTGAACAAGGGTCCCACTTGCACTTCGATCGCCAATTCCTCGCGCAGCTCGCGCTTGAGACAGTCGGCGAGGGTCTCGCCCGCTTCGACCTTGCCGCCCGGGAATTCCCACAAGCCGCCCAGTAAGCCGTCCAGTGGGCGCTGGGCGATCAAGAGGCGATCCTGGTCATCGCGGATTAAGCCCGCGGTCACATCATAATGTGGCGTCGGCGGCCGTTTAGCGCGCCGGGGTCGCTGGCTCTGCGTGCCGGCCGACCAGGCGCGGCAATGCGACCGAATGGGGCAATCGCCGCATCGGGGATTCTGCGGGCGGCAGAGGCGCTGGCCCAGCTCCATCAGCGCTTGATTGTAAGCGCCCGCGTCACCCGCCGGCAGCCATTCTTCCGCGACCCGCCACAATTTCTCCCGCGTCGCCGCTTGACTGATGTCCTCGTCCAAGTCCAGCACGCGCGCGAAGACGCGGATCACATTGGCATCAAGAACCGGGACCGGGCGCCCGAAGGCGATGCTGGCGATGGCGCCGGCGGTATATGGTCCGATGCCGGGCAGCTTGAGCAAAGCCTCGACTTCCGCCGGCAATTCGCCGCCATGTTCGTTCACAATGATGTATGCGGCGCGATGCAGATTGCGGGCGCGGCTGTAGTATCCCAAGCCCTCCCACTGTTTCAGCACATTGTCGAGGGGCGCGGCCGCCAGCGCCTCGACTGTGGGGAAGGCGCGGATGAAACGCCGGTAATAAGGTAGGACCGTCTTCACCTGGGTCTGCTGCAGCATGATCTCGGACAGCCAGACCTGATAGGGGCTTGGGTCGCGGCGCCAGGGAAGGTCGGCGCGGTTATGCCGATACCAATTCAGCAGCGCATTGGTGAATAGCGGGGCCATTTGAGAAATCGAAAACGTACCGGTTTGGAAGTCAGCGCGGAATCACGCGAATTATCTCATAGCCTTTTTCGTTACGGATCATGCACGGGTCGCTTCATCGCCCAACAGCCCGATATCTATCTTGGGCGTTTCCAGCAATTGCAACCGTCGCAGCCAGTGATCGTATATACAGATGTTGATTATGACATAGCTCGATGCTATAATCTACTGTGTGTGAATACCATTGATGAGAAACCTACGGACTGACATGGTACAGCAATCAGAGGTAGAACAGTTAAGGGCAATAGGGACTGAGACAGTAGACCAGTCTATGGGGGCCAATACAAGACAGGACATTCAGTCCTTGGCTTCATTGAAGTCAGATGTTCAATGGATAAAGTGGGTTTTGGGTATTTTTGCGACCATTACAATTGGTGGAAGTGTTGTGGCATTCTTCTACATTTTGCAACGATTCGACAATTTGCACACGATTCTCCTGGAAATTGTTCAAAAGCTTTCCACGTAAGATTTCGCCGCCGCCGGCGCTCCAAAACATGCTAGAGCAAAGTGAGGGCGTGCCGATATACATCAAGCGCCGCGTCAAGCTGCCCTTGCCGCATCAAGGCATCGCCCAAGACGCGATGCACCGATGGGTTGTGGCGGAAGCGGTCCTGGGCGATCAACCCGCGCATATCGCCGATCACCCAATCGAGACCGGCGCTGGTGCGGAGAAGCGTCTCATAATCGGCCAGGGCTGCGGGCAATGCGTTCGTGTCGACCTTGCCGCGCGCCGAATTAATCGCGGCCGCCAGACCGGGCGGCGGTGGCTTTGCGGGCGCGGCCTCCTGCTCCAAAGACGGTATCGCCGCCGGTTGCGGGTCCCCCTCGCCACCGGCCGCGATCGTGCGCAGGCGACTGAGATACCAGGCCTCCAGGTCAACTTGCTGATCTTGCAGAATGAAGGCTTGGGTCAAACCATCGACTGCGGACGGGCTCGCTTCCGGCTCAGCAACAAGGGACTCCGCTTCGTCGACGCCCAAGCCATCCGACGGCGCCGGCTCGACATGATCCGGCACCGGCGCCATCGACTGCGTGCTGTACTCTTCGCTCTCGCGGTCATCCATGCCCAGTATCGATTCGAGCACGGTGGCGGATTTGTCCTGTCGCTGCGTATACAGGCTTTCGTCTTCAAGGTCGTCGAGGGTCTCGTCGTCTTCGTAGGCGTCGTCAAAGTCGTCGCCGGCTTCTTCGGCGGCGCTCTCCGGCACGCTAGCAGTGGGGGACGGGAGGCGCGGACCGGCTTTTCGATTGCCTAGGCTGTCCAGCCATTCCAGCGGATCTTCCTGCCCCCCTTGGGCGAGCAATTCGTCAAGGTTTTCAGGTGGCGGTTCCGGCGGGCGATAATCGGTGATTTCGGGCAACTCCTCTTCGGTATCAGCGGCGCTGATTTCCGCCAGCCAAGCCATCGCCTCGGCGTCTAGCGGGCTTCTCTCGGCCTCAACAAAGCGAGCGAGGTCGACCGGCGTCTCCTCGTCGGCATCTTCGAAATTGTCTCTCAGCGGGCTGTCGTCCGCGGCAATCGGCTCGGGCGCTGAGGGCATCGCATTGGTGTCATCCAGCCAGGCAGTCCAGGACTCGTCGGCTTCGTCGGCCGGTTTCGCCGGCTCGCCCCGCCCTTGCGCGTCGGCGGGGTCATCACTGAATTCGGAAGCGCCCTGCAACTTCGTGAGCTCCTCCAGCCATTCGATTAATTCTTCCTGCGACATAGAGTCGAAATCGGGCAGTTCGGGGTCTTCAAACATGTTCTCAATTATTCCAAGTTTGTTATGTCGGCAAGCGGTATGTGATGGGTGTTGCTTACGGGCGAGTTACGGTGTTGCGCCTACAATTGACCGTAATTCGGTGGGCGAAGCGGGCGACCAGATTGGTCGCCCCTACAGCATGGGCGATTGATGCGGAACGGATGCAGATTATAGCGTCGTTTGGTCGCCAGCGCGATTGCGTTTTGGATCATCGTCATCGGCGTCATCGCCCGCCAGGCTGTCGTAATTGAGCCAGGCCGGGGGCGGCTCCACTTCTTGCTTCGCGTCTGCGATTAAGTCATCGTCCAAACCGACGTCGTTGAAATCGATGCCGGCGTCTTGAGTCTCATCGTCTTCCTCTTCAAAGTTGAAATCGGCATCATCGACGCCAAGCGCGTCGAATTCGACATCGTCGGCAGCCTCATCCAGCGTGATGGCGATGGTTTTCTCCGTAGGCGATTCCAAATCGAAATAATCGTCCCAGTCGAGGCTTGCCAGGCTCAAGCGCTGCGTATCCTCGTCGAGGCTGATCGCGTCCAGTTTATCCGTGGGCGTATCGAAATTGAAGTAATCGTCAAAGGTGAGGTCTTCCAGGTCGAGCGCGTCAATGTCCTCGTCGAGGCTGAGGGCGGTCAAGCCGGTCGCCAGCGCGGGATTCGCGCCCGAGCGTTCTTGCATGGCGGCCAGCCAAGCGGGCTGATTGCTGAAGCGAAAGTAGGGTGTCTCGGCCGCTTCGTCTGGGTCGACCGCCTTCATTTGGCCCGTTTCTTCATCGACCAGATCGCTGACCCAGGCGAATTCTTTGCCCGGCGATGACATCGGGCGGGCATACTCGTTCACGTCGCCGGTCGCGGCGTCGTTCTCGCGGTCCAGCCCCGGCACGACCGCATTCAGCCAGTCCGGCGCGCTATCGAATGAACCGGCTTCTTCGACGAAGTCAGCCAATTGATCGGGATCGTCCAAGCCCCAGGCGCGCGCCCGCTCCTCAGCGGAGGCCTGCGGGCGATCGGGTGCGGCGGCCGCTTCGTCGTCGGCCGGGGCGGACAGGATGCCCAGCTCATCGTCATTCAACTCGTTCGGATCATCAAGCAGCCAATCGACATAAGGGTCGTCGTCATCATCGCCCAGTTCGGCGCCCCAGCCCTCGATCAACTCGGCGTTGGTTTGGTTGGGGTCTTCGTCGCCGGCTTTAAGCAGCGACTCCGCGCTCCCCGGCTCGTCGCCGTCCAGCCAGGAATCGGCCGGCGGCGAATGCAAGAGTTCGTCCTCGAGGTCCGGCAAGCGGGCGCCGGCTTCGTCGGCTGGCCCATCCGGCTCGACCGTGAGCCAGTCTTCCATGTCGCTCATGTGCAGCGGCTCGGTGTCGGAATCAAGATTGAGCAGGTTATGCAGCTGCTCGTCTCCGCCGAAGAGATCGAGGTCGCCATCGCCGTTATTATCCATTGTTTCACGCATCGCGGCCGACAGCCAGGGCGCGCCGCCGCCTTCGTCCTCGGTCCCGGCTTTCACCCATTCGCGCTCGAAATCATCAAGATACTCCAGCGATTCGCCTTCGCCTTCGAGCGCCTGGCTGCCGCCCTGGATCTCCGCCATCCAGTCGTCGTCTTCTTCCGAGGAGTCGAGCCGCTCCAGCAAGTCGGCCAAGTCGTCATCCAGCTCGGCGCGTTCGTCGTCCGCTTCGCTCTCGGCTCGCTGGTCGTCGGCGGGGCTGGCATGAGCGACAAACTCGACCACGTCGTCATGGTCGTCGAAGAGCGGCCGGTCGTCCTCCGCCACAGGATCAGACGGGGCTGCGCCCAAGAAGCCTTGCTCTTCCATGGAGGTCAGCAGCGCTTCGGTCTCGTCGGCCGCCGGCTGCGCCTCGCTGACCGCGGCTACCGGTTCGCCGATCACCAATTCGCTGAACAACTCTTCAATCTGCGCATCGGAGAGCAAATCGTCCAGCCCGTCGGTGACCGCTTCTTCTGGCGGCGCCGGCTCCTGGTCGTCAATCCCGAGGAGCGCGCCCAGTCCGCCGCCGCCATCGTCCGTCTCCGCCGATTCATCGCGCGTTTCGCCCAGGGTGTCCAGCCACTCGGGGTTGACGATTTCGCTCCCGCGCTGGGCAACGGCGCTGTGATCGAGGCGCTCGAGCTTGAGCAGGTCTTCCGGCGCTTCTTCGCCGGTCGCCATCTGGTGCGCCAGATAGGGGTCGAGGTCGTTGATGCGCTCGAGATAGGATTGCGCGTCGGACGGGCGCTGCTCAGTCAGCCATAGCTCGGTCATGATGCGATTGGCGTCGATCGCGTATGGCAGGCGATCCAGAATGTCGAGCGCGGTTTCGGCGGCGTCCATTCGCTGGCCATCCAGCCAGAGGGCGCGCGCGCGCAAAAGCTGCAAGTCGATGCGTTCCGGGCTGCCTTCCAGCGCCGTCGCCAGGGTATCCAGCGCCTCGGCCAGCAGATTGCCGCGGATCTGCTGTTGCGCCAGGGCGGCGGCGGTCAACTGCAAGCGATCGATTTCTTCATTTCGATGGGCGCGATAGAGTTCACGGACGCGCGCAATCGTCTCCTGATCGTTCGGCTTCTGGTCCAGCGCCCGCTCAGCATGCCAGATGGCGCGGTCATATTCGCCCAGGTTTTGGAAAGCGCGGGCCAGTTGCGCATGCGCGTGAAAGTCCTGCGGCTGCGCCCCCAGCGCCCGGCGGAGCACACTGCCGGCTTCCTCCCAGCGTCCGCTCGCCACGAGGGCGTCGCCCAGCTGTTGATACGCGCGCAGATTCTTGGGCTGGGACTTGAGGATGTGGCGCGCATGGGCGATGACCTCGGCGTAGCGGTTCTCGCTCAGCAGGCTCTCAAGCTCGTTATGATAGGCGCGCAAGCTAATCTCGGCCATAGGGGTCCTGCTTGCTCAGCTCGGTAGGCAAATTTGCTTGCAGTATAGCATGGTTGCTTTGTTGGGGTGTGCTGGAGAGCGTAGAACCGGCGAGGCAAGCTCGACGAATCGAGGCTAAAGATTAGCTGTAAGGTCCCAAGAATCTCTTGCCGTCAAAGTGGATCAAATGGTCTGGCGATTCGCTATCCAAACCTCTGTTTCCCAAGAGATATTCCGCAGATGCTTGGTCATAGCCTGCCTGGTTTCAAATGCGGTGACATATACCAGGCCAGCGGAACTACCTGAGAAAAGCTGTCGCAATTCGTTTTGTCTCTTCTGGTCAATGGGTCCGTGGCTTGTTACTGCCTCAATTAGTATCAACCAATCTTTGGATTCCATGTAAACTATGACATCCGGTTTCTTGCCATGTCTATCAAGCTGAACTCCAATTCCCTTGAATCTGCGAATCTGGTCATCCGTTAGGCGGTCGCCAGCGTCGCCCAAATACAGAATCTCCCCACCCTGAGTAAACAGCGGACAGAACTTTTCTACGATTTGCTTGATAAGATAATTCTGCCCCCCCGCTGTTAGAGACACGGTGCTGCCATCGGGATAAGTAACCGGAATCATCTCAATTGAGCGTTTTCGTCCACTTAATGCGTTCAAGTTGTCGCTCATTTCTATGCGAAATTGGCTTAACTCCTTGTCCCAGGATGTACTCGCGTATGTACGAACAAGCCGCAAAAACGGTTCCGATATTTGATAGCAATAGTATGGACTATTGGTGGGTCGATCAGGTTTGTCTGGATTGTGTGTGACAAGTCCCATTTGCCAAAACTGATGGATAGTTTGACGGCGCACGGTCTCTCGTGTGTTTGGCGCATAGGTAGTTCCATAATGGTTACTAAAATACTCCATCATTTCAGTGATCGTCCGTAAGGGCGCCGATGCAAGTGACCACTCATCAGTTGGTTTAACATTGACTAGAGCAAGCAGGGTTAATGCGGAGCGTTGATTCTGCTGTTCTCTCGGAACACCTATGGTACGGAGGATGTCTAGCGATTCACCGATCTTCGCCTGAATTGACACTGTAGCAGGCTCGCGCATATCAAGCACCTCTACCATTATCTGATCAAGTTGCTTCTGATTTGGGAATACGTTTCCAATTCGCGCTCCCATTTCTTCTAAGCTCGAAGCGTCGGGGTATTTCAGATTCCTAAGATCGGTGGCGTTAACTTGTGTATGCCCGCTAAATAGTCGGAAATACTGATCGACGACTGTTGAATTGAGGTAAACTGCGAGTCCTTTTGCCAAATCTGGCGCCAGACCCGCCCCGTTTCTGTGGAAGTAGTTTAGATGATTTTCGATTCCGACAAATCTTGACTCAATATGCTGTGGCTCTAGAATTGCGGCTGTTAATCTCCGTTTCTGTTCCTTCGACGAAAAGCGCTTCACTAGCACATAATTGTCTGTCGGTACGAGTAGTTTATGTTTGCTACCCTCGTAGTCTATCGCGCTCAACTTCCTCAAACGCTCAATTGGCCACCGGACATAGCCATTGATTAGATTGGCAGGCAAGAGCAGCGGGACACTGCCAGCGTCATCAGGCTTCCTCAACAAGTGTCTTGCTCGAAAATCTACGACGCGTCCTGTCGATACATTGATCTCTAAATCGTGTAGATCGCAATTGAGAGTATTTACGAATCGACTAACGTCTCGTTCATTGTTGTTGCGCAACAAGTGGATGACGAGATTCCGATCGTTAATCTTTACAAGTTCATGGTGTCCAAGTGTTTGTGTAGATATGTCCCTGTCGAGAGGACTGTCACTTGAAGTAACGCATATATCGTTGCGCTCTAAACTCTTCTGTGCGGAAATTATGATGTTTTCCTGCAAAACGCCGTCGTCGCCAAAGGCCTTGTCACGTGATGTATAAACATGAATGTGGCGCAACGACATTTGAGACAGGAAGGCTTTACGAAATGGAAGAAAATACGGGCCGTTACAGAAACTGCGAGGCGTTATCGACACAAGAATTCCGCCATCTTTCAATGAAATGGCAGCCAATGTCATAAACGCCGCGTACAAATTGCTTCGTGGCAAACCGTATTTCTTGAGCAACCGCCACTGATTGCCGCCAGACTTAATCTTTCCATAAGGTGGATTCAGAATTGCAAGATCGAATTTCTCTGCGGAATAGAGACAAGAAGTTGCGGCCTTGATGAAGTCAACAATATGAATAGTGAATCTGAAGTTGATGCCTCTGCGAGCACTTATTGTGGCACACATCTCCAAAGTTCTTCGCAAGTAAGGCAAAACGCTGGCGTCGATTTCGTACGCGACGATTTCTATTTCTCTAGTTGTTGTTCGATCTGAGGATAAAAGGCGCGTAAAGACCGCTGCCGACAGGATGCCTGCACCAGCGCCCGGGTCTAGAATACGTACTCTATCTGGAAGTGTGCCGATTGGCTGCATCATTTGTCGAGCAACTTCAATCGGTGTAAAGAATTGTCCCAAACTCTTGCGATGTGTATCAGCATCCGAAGCAAGCGACATTTCAACGCGAAAGTTGTCCACATACTGGAGTAAGTTCTCGTGATTTAGAACTCCCCGAAATTGCATCTCTGAACTTTCCGATGAGCGCGCAATTCTATAGTTTGGAACAATTATACTACTTGTAGTCTTCTCTGGGCCCTGTTTGAGTTTTCTGTCCGTAAACTCCGCGATGATTCCCTACAGGTATTCGCGCATGCCGTCTTCGAACTCAGCTGCATCTGCATCCCGCCCTGGGCTGCCGCAGTGGGGGAAGCAATCCAACAAAAAAGCCGTGAAATTCTTACGGCTTCATGCTCAGACTTTCACTCTTGGCGGCTTCCTGGGCGGCGCGCGAGGGGGAAATTACAATATGACAGGTTTCTTTTTATCGCCGCACCGCCGCTAGCGACAGGGTACCACTCTCATCTGACACGGCGATGCAGCGATCATCCGGTGACCAAGCCAAGCTGGCAATCGGCGCTTTGAAAACAGCATCGGCCAGCAAAGCGGGTCTGTTCTTCTTGACTTTCCAGATCGCCAGCATGCCATCATTGCCGCCCGATGCCAGCAACATGCCCTGTCGCTGAAACCGCAGGTGCTTGATGAGGTGTTGATGTCCTTCCAGCATCATCGGCTGAGTGTTCTCGGGACCCTTGCCCGAACAGTCCCAGATCACTGCCTGAGTGCCGCCGCCGGTCGCCAGATAGCGACTATTGAAGCTCCAGGCCAGTTCCAGCACCTTGGTTTCGTAGCCCCACATCTGCAGATCTTTCCCGGTATCAGCGATCCAGAAATGGACCGTCGAGTCCTGGTCACCAGTGGCAATGTACTTGCCATCGGGGCTCCATTCCAAGGTGAGCGTCGAACCCTGCCATTCGAAACGGCGCAGGGGTTCCGGCTCGGCCGGGTCATAGAGCAGGACTCCATTGTAGGCAGAGATGGCGAACTGTGCCCCGTCAGAGCGCCACTTGATATCGGTAATTGTGCTGTTCGCATCGGGATATTCGCGGATCAATTCCCCGCTGCTGTTCCACAGTCGCAGTTTACGCCCGGCGGCTGACACCAGCCAATCGCCTACCGGGCTGAAAGCGACGCGCTCCACCCAGCTCGCCCCGCCCGCCATTTCAGATCTCTGCGTTCCAGTCTCGGCATCCCAGAGCCGCACCTTGCCGTCTTGCCCGACGCTAGCGAGCAGGCGGCTGTCCTTGCGCCATGAAATCGCCATTGTATCGAGGGCATGACCGGGCAGCACGCGCAGAACCGCGCCATCCGCGGCTTGAAACAGCGTGATTGGGCCGGACACCCCGGCAACCGCCAAGCTTTTGCCATCCGGCGCCCAGGCCAGCCCAATCGGATGATCGTCAATGTTGGCGCGCCATCTCGCCTTGAGCGATGGCTGTGCCCGTTTGGGCTTGCGCTTGCGCTGCATCATGACGCGAGACATTGGCGGAATCCATTTTCCAGCGCCGCCCGATCGAGGTTGCGCCCGATAAAGATCATCTTGTTATGACGCAGCTCCGTCCCCCAGGGACGATCAGGGCGGCCATCAAAGAGCATATGCACTCCCTGGAATATGTAGCGCTCATCCCAACCGCGCACGCTCAACACGCCTTTCATACGGAAGATGTCCTGTCCCTGTTCGCGCAGGAGCTGGCTGAGCCAGCCATTAAGCTTCTCCAACTGCAGATCGCCATGGATCGCGATGCCAACGGAAGTCACTTCTTCGTCGTGTTCATGATCGGGCTTGTACTCATAGGTATCGAGCGGCTCAATCCGGGAGCGCGCGCCGCGCAAGTAGGCCTCGAATTCATCCGGGTGATGCTCGGTGAAGAGCATGTAATAGCCCGGCTCTTGGATAGTGAAATTGAAGACAGTCTCGCCGCTTTCGTTCAGCACGAGCTGGTTGTACTGCCCTTTGCCAAGGCGCATGTTTTCGCCCGCCGCCAGGTCCTGCTCATCGTCGGAGAAGGTCAGCACGGCGTCCATCAGTGTGGCTTCCTTCGCCGCCATTCCCGTATGCGCCAGCGGCAAGAGCGCCGCCCCCATTGTCGGGTCCGGTCCTTCGCCCATCACCCATTGGCAAGTCCCGGCCTCCAACTGATAGATTCCCGACCATTCAAAGGGGTATTCCGGCTCCATAAACTTTGGGTCGATTTCCAGCGCCCGGTCGAGGTTGAAGCCGCCCACATTCAGGATCTTTTCCATCTCGACCACGGCGTCGCGGCTGCGGTAGATTTTCGCCATGCTGTTCATGCTTTTGATGCGGGCTTCGAGCCGCTCGAGGTCTCCCGGGGCGACCAGATCAATCTTGTTGAGCAGGATTACATCAGCAAAGGCAACCTGTTCTTTGGCTTCGTCGCTATCGTCAATATGTTCCCAGATATGCTTGGCATCGACCAAGGTGACAATCGCATCCAGATGGAGTTTGGCCTGCATGTCATCATCGACGTAAAAGGTTTGCGCGACGGGACCGGGATCGGCCATGCCGGTGGTTTCGATCATGATGTAATCAAACTTGTCGCGGCGTTTCATCAGATGGCCGAGGATGCGAATCAAATCACCGCGCACGGTGCAGCAGATACAGCCGTTGTTCATCTCGAAGATTTCTTCTTCGGCGCCAATGACCAGATCGTTGTCGATGCCGACCTCGCCAAATTCATTCTCAATCACCGCGATTTTCTTGCCGTGATTTTCGGTCAGGATGCGGTTGAGCAGCGTGGTTTTGCCTGAGCCCAGAAAGCCGGTCAGCACAGTAACGGGCACTCGTGATTCAGCTGTATTCATCATGTTTCTGCCTCCACTATTGAACTGTCGTTTTCGTACGGATGTAATTCCAAGCAAGTCGCGCGACACTTTGGCAGGTTGTTTTGCTCGCGGGCGAGCCAAGGGTAGCGTAGACACTAACCTACGCTCGCCCCTACAGGCTGCTGCATTGGCGTGAAAGGCAATGGTTTAGCATGCCTCACTGTGACCTCACTAAAACTCGGCGCGCTCGGTGGTTAGATTACAATGCATTGGCGCTCCAATAGCGGCGTTAACCGCCTCCGAGAAGTCAAAGGGCTCATAAAGCTGTAAATCGCTGTAAGACTCCAGTTTCCGCGTCAGATACGAGTTGCGAATCTGAGTTAGCCTGTCAATGAGAGACACCGTTGTTATCTGAACGCGTTCACTCCGCAAACTATCTAGGATTGACGCCAGCGCCCCCGGGTCCGCCAGCGCTGAGACAGGCAGAAGCGCATACTCGGCATCCAGTCGGCCTAGCGTTGAGATCAGCGCCGCCGCCAGCGAACAGCAGACACAGCCACCCGCCAGCCGTTGGCGCCTTACTCCATCTATCGCCAGGGGCGCATCGCTATTGTCGAGCAGCGCCAGGCGGTCAGTTTCCTCAGACAGCACTTCAATGAGCTCCTGCGTGAACCTCGCTTTTGGCTGATGCAGCATGCCGGTGATGGCGATCAACCGCATGGCTAATCTCCGGCTGCGAAGGCGCCATCCAGGGCGAACAAGGGGCGGTAGGCATCATGCCCGGCGCCATAAGTTCGATCCATCAAAGCCGCGTACTCGGCAGCATGGGCTGGATCGCTGCGCCAGCGCACACCGAGATATTCGGCCGCTTTGACGATGCCCAGCACAGCGTGTTTGATCTCCTCAAAGGTGTAATCCGGCCCGACCGGGACGTATAACCAGCGGGCGAGGTTCGCCGCCGTTCCTCGGTGATCTGGCGCGCCGTCAGCACGGAGCGCGGCGTAATGCAAAGGCTGAATTTGTGGCAACCAGCGAACGGGCGTATTCTCCTGCTCGACGTAGGCGTAAAAGGTGGCGACGTCGCATTCCAGGGGAATCTGTAGCGCGACCGCGGTCGCCAGGGCCAGGCTGTTGGGCTCGTGCGTCGCCAGCCCGGCGGCTTCGCGCAGACCGCGCCGCGCCTCCGCCAGATTCGCGCTTTGCCGCTCAGCCAGTTCCGGCAGACGTTCACATTGCGCGAGCGCCTGCGCTGCGTTCGGGCAGTCAGCCGGTTGGCGCAAGGCTTTCACCGCCGCATAGAGCGCCTCATCATCAAATGCCAGCAGCGCGCCGGGGCGATCATCGGCATGAGCCAGATGCAGGCCGTAGAGCGTCGCCGCCGGGCGCTCCGCCGCGCCTGGAATAGGCAGGGTGTCGGCGCAGTCGAGCCAGGTCGCGTTCTGCGGCTGCCACATCCCGCGAAGCACCTGGGTCCAGCAGTAGCGCGTATCGGAAGTCGCCAGCCGCAGATGCGCGTCAAAGTCCAGAAAGCGCGGCAGCGCCTTATGATGTTTGACCGACTCCGCCAGATCATGGCTGGCATTCGCCGGGATGCCCACCCGTTCGCCTGGCTGAATCCCGACCGCCTCATGCAGCAAGCGGCGAGCGCGGTAGGCATCGCGCGCCAGCACTACCATTGCGCCGCCCAGCCGGTCCGACCATGCCTGCTCGGCAGACTCAAGCGTGACATCGGCGCGTAACGCTGTGCCAGGGGGCGGGGTCAGCAAATCATCCAGCGGTGGATGGGCGGCATAATCGGCGCCGCGCACCGGCAAACCACCCAGCGCCCCCACAGCGCAAAAGCCGCCTAGCCACATTGTTCCCCAGTCTACTGGCAAATTCATCGTGTTCTTTCTCCTGAATATTCAATCGGTTTGCTGACAGTCGGCGCAGGCGCCGAAGAGTTGCAATCGACTGTTGGTGATATGATGCCCACTGCTATCTTCAGTGAGCTGAATCAGATCGTCCAGCGGCTGGCTGTCGAGATAATCCGCGCGTCCACAGTCCAGACAGATGAAGAGCATCATTAGCTCCGGCAGGGTTGGCACGAAGTGGCTGCATCCCTGATAGCCGTGAACGCGGCGGATTAAGCCCAGGCTTTCGAGCTTCTCGACCATGCGGTAGACCGTCGCTCGGCCGGTTTTAGGGCGCGACTGACGGGCTGCATCCCAAGCCTGCTCGGCGCTGAGCGGATATTCGCTGTGGGCGAAGATATCGATCAAGGTCTCTTGCACTGTGGTCACACGGAAGCCGCTCTCGTCGAGAGCAGCCAGCCAGTCTTCGGGATTGAGCGTTTTGCGAAGCATGAGATATCCATCCGCGCGCGTCTTATTGATACCAAGTATCAGTTACGTACTTATTGATACCATGTCTCAATAGGCTTGGCAACGGAGAATTTGAAATTCTCTCAGAATGAGTGGCTGACCATAAGCAACCCTTAACGCCACTCCCCACTTGTCACACTTCAGCAGAGGCTTTCTAGCATCGGTCCGCCCTTCACCATCAAGACTTAATACCCTTCTAATCCGCCCGCAACATACAGCCTTGCCCACTTAAAGACCGTGACATAGGCTAAGGAGTTATGTCGACCGCCTAGACTTCAGACAGGAATATCCTGATGGCTAACTCCGCCAAGCCAACCATATTGTTCACCAATGACGATGGCATTGAGTCGCCCGGCTTGTGGGCGGCTGTAAAAGCATTCGAGGGCGCGGGCCAGCTGCTGGTGGCGGCGCCGCGCGAGCAGCAATCGGGCATGGGACGCAGCATGCCCCACTACAGCGAAGGGCGAATCTACCCCTACGATTCGCCGATCGATTGCGAGGATTGTAGCGCCTACGCGGTCGATGGCACGCCAGCGCAAGCGGTGCAGCACGCGGTGCTGGAATTGGCTGGCGAGGCGCCGGCGCTGCTGGTATCCGGCATCAACTATGGCGAAAACACCGGCAACGGCGTGACGATATCGGGCACGGTCGGGGCGGCGCTGGAAGCGGCCAGCCTCGGCATTCCTGCCCTCGCCGTCAGCCAACAGACGCCGACCGATCTGCATCGCAGCTACAGCAATTCGGTGGATTTCAGCGTGGCCGCCGATTTCGCCCGGCAGATGGGCGGATGGCTGATGGATCACAGCGCCCTGCCCGATGATGTCGATGTCCTGAAGATCGATGTGCCTTGGGGCGCGAGCCTCGAGACAGAGTGGCGTTTGACCCGCTTGTCGCGCCGACGCGTTTATTGGCCCACCCGCCCCGAACGGCTGGCGCTGCATGACACGGGCAAGCTCGGTTATCAATACAACAGCGACCCGACCGCGGCCGAGCCGGACAGCGACGTCTACGCCCTGCTGAATGACGCCGTCATTTCGGTCACGCCGATCAGCCTGGACATGACCTCGCGCACCGATATGTTCCGCTTGAGCCAGATCATGCTGGGGCGGGAGGAGTATGGGCGGTAGTCACGCCGCGGCTTGCGCGAATTGGACAAGCCAGCGCAACAATGGTAATATCTAAGCGTCATTAGCGTTCATAAGGCTGGAGTTCTCAGTGAGCCAAAACGTTATGCCGAATTCTGAAGCGACGCGGTCAAGCGCTGAGGTCGCCCATGGGAATGACGGACGCCTGTCGCGCCTTGAAACCGACATGGAGTGGGTTAAACGTTTGCTCTGGTTCTTGATTGCGCTAGTCATTGGCATTTACTTGGATCTGCCGGCAGTGGTACAGGGCTTGATGCCGCAATAACCTATTTCCAGCCCCATGCGCTCCTCCTGCCTGAGCCAGCTCATGCTCGGCAAGCGGGAATACGGGCGGTAGATTCACCACTTCATTATTAAGGTGAAAATGTGTGGGCGACCCTATGGCTCGCCCCTACACTTCTGCTGTGGTTAACCCCCCAGCACCGCCGCCACTTCTTGCTCCCAAGTCCCCGCCACCTGCACGCCGTGCTCATTCAAGCCGCCGGAAGCCTCGTCACCGGATAGATAGGGTCGCTTGCCAACGGGGAAGCCGCTCTTCGCCGTCGCATCCATGGCGCCGTTGATGAAATGCAGCGCGACGCCGGCGCGTTCCTTTTCGGTATTGTTGCCCAGGGTGCAATGCGCCATGCCGTAGGCGAAGAAGGCGACGCCGCCGGCCGGCAGTTCAATGGCGATGGCCTCGTCTTCGGGCGGATAGCAGCGGATGTGATGATTGCTGTAGGGGTCGCGGCTGTGCTCGTAGGCGACGCGGTAGCTGCGCGGGATGACGTGAATCGTGCCATTGGCGATGGTGGCCTCATGCACGGCCGTCCACATCGCCGTGCCCAGCAGCGGGTCCTCAATCTCAAAATAGGCGTTGTCCTGATGCCAGTTCGTGCCCATGCCCTGCCGCCCCGGTTTGATGAAGACCTGATCGAGATGCAGCAGGACCGGGTCGCCGATCAGTTGGCGCACAGCGTCAATCGCTTTGTTCGCGAAGGGCATGGCGCGGAAGAAGTCGCTGTGCGGGAACATCGGGCAGAGCTGCAGGTTAACCTTGTCGGTTGCGGGCGTCTCGCTATCGCCGGCGGTGGCGACATTGCGCAGCAGGCCGGCGGCTTTCAAGCGATCGAGCTCGGCGCGCATGGCTGAAACTTCGCGCTCGCTCCAGAATTCCTTTTTGGCGACCCAGCCTTCACTGCGGAATTGTGCGATTTCAGACTGGGTGAACATGGCTGGGCTTGCCTCCTGATTCGTCCATAGTCTGAATATATCTTGCCAAGACAGCAGGGGCAAGCAGGGACGCCGATGTTCGCCATGAGGCCTGCTCAGGTCATCTAATTGACATCAACGGGCGCGCCCCTATACAGCCTGCAGCTCGCGGTTTCGGAGTTCCAAGCGAATATGGCGCTTACTGGCGAGCGGCTGTGGTAAAATCGCCAAGTCACCGGCCAGCAGAGGAGCGCCGCCCATGTACGACCCGAAAAAGCACCTCAAGCGGCTTGTCGAAACGCACGCGCCCAGCGGCTACGAGGCGCCGATCGCCGAGCTCCTGCGCGACGACTGGGCGGACCTGGTCGACGAATTCGACAGCGACCGCCTCGGCAGCCTGATCGGCATCAAGCGCGCGACGACCGCCCAAGCCGCATCAGGCAAGATCATGCTGGCCGCGCACATGGACGAAATCGGCTTGATGGCGCGCGAGATTGAAGACGGCTTCATCTATGTGCATCGCATCAGCGGCATTGACCCGCGTGTGATGCTGGCGCAGCCGGTGCTGGTGCATGGCCAGCGCGCTTTGCCCGGCGTCGTGGCGACCATGCCGCCGCACATGCTGACCGCCGCCCAACGCAAACAATACAATCCGATTGACGCCCTCGTCGTCGATGTCGGCTTGCCCGCCGACGAAGTTGAAGAGATCGTGCGCATCGGCGACCTGGTCACGGTCGAGGGACCGATGATCGATCTCAAGGGACGGCTGGCGGCTTCTAAAGCGATGGACGACCGCTGCTGCCTCGCCGTCATCACGGTCTGCTTGCAGCTGCTGCGTCAGATGCATCACAGCTGGGATGTCTACGCGGCCGCGACCGTGCAGGAAGAGGTCGGCTTGCGCGGCGCGACCACCGCCGCCAACCATATCGAGCCGGATTGCGCCATCGCCCTCGATGTCGGTTTCGCCGAGCAGCCGGGCTTGAAGACGGCGATCAAGCTGGGCGGCGGACCCTTGATCGGCATTGGCGCCAACTTCCATCCCAAGATGGTTCAGCGCTTGCGTGACATCGCCGCCTATTACGAAATCAAGTGGCAGGCGGATATTATTCCAGCCCGCGCCGGCTACGATTCCTGGGCGATACAGGTGTCGCGCGGCGGCGTGCCATCGGCATTGCTGGGCATTCCCCTGCGCAACATGCACTCGCCGGTTGAGACGCTGGATATCAAAGACATTGAGCGCGCGGGCCGGCTGCTGGCGCATTTCATCAGTGAGCTTGATGAGGACTTTATTAACTATCTGTCGCTTATGCCGGAGCAAAGCGCCTAGCATGGACGGCTATATGCGCGCCGCTATCGACGAAGCCAGGAAGGGGCTGGCGGAAGGCGGCATACCGATTGGTTCTGTGCTGGTGATCGATGGCGAGATTGTTGGGCGCGGGCGAAACCGGCGCGTGCAGAGCGGCAGCCCGGTGCTGCATGCCGAGATGGACTGCCTGGAAAACGCTGGCCGCCTGAGCGCGCGCGAATATCAGCGGGCGACCATCTACACCACGCTCTCGCCCTGCGATATGTACAGCGGCGCCATCCTGCTCTACCAGATTCCCAAAGTCGTGATCGGCGAGAATCGCAGTTTTCAGGGACCGGAAGCCTATCTGCAATCGCGCGGGGTAGATTTGGCGCTGCTTGACAGCGACGAGTGTTACCGGCTCATGCAAGATTTCATCCGCGCCCATCCCCAACTGTGGAACGAAGACATCGGACTATGACGGTCGGCGCGCCAGCATCCGCTTCGCCTACGTCATTTGCAGGCGCCGTCCCCAGCCTGTAAAGTACATTACTATGCCAAGCCTAGGCTGAGAGATCGCATGCGCATTCAAACGCTGATACTCTTATTGGCGCTTTTTATTCCTGCGCCGGCGCTGGCGCAAGACGCCGTTTTTCCGACGCAGGCAGCATTGGCGCATCTTGAAATTCCCGCCTTCCGTTATGCTGAAATGGTCGGTCGCATGTCTGACATCGACCCGACGCACGTGCCGCCGGCCAACCCGCCGGCCTATGAAGTCGGCGCGCGCGACGCGTTTTGGCTGGCTTTCAGAGATGATTACGAGCGCGAATACGTCACGGTGGAATTGCGCGGCATGACCGAACGCGTCCTGATTTGGGCGCAAACCACGCTGGACTACCCGAACTGGCGGGCGCTGGCGCTGGCGAAACACCTGGAAACCGCGGTGCTGGACCCGATGCAGCGGCTTTTCCAATTCGCCGAGCCGCCCGGCGTCGATGGCGATTCGCGCTTGAATGTGGTGATGATCTATGATCCTGAGGGATGGCGGCTGGGTTACTTTTCGGACATCTTGGAGATGAACTTGATGAATGCCGCCGGCGAAATCATGGCGGTCAGCCGCGAATGCACAGTGACGACCACCCACGTGCTGAACTTCCGCGCTTCGCCCAATGGCGACAAGATTGGGCTCGTGCCCAAAGCCGCCGCCCTGGATGCGCTCGATCGCGAGGGCGACTGGTTCAAGGTGGATTACGCGGGCCGGCAGGGCTGGATTCACGCCGATTATGCGCACACGGCCGGGAAATGCCCCTGATGAGACGTGAGATCAGATGAGAATTGGAATGATTTTGGCCGGCTTGGCGCTCTGCGTCGCATTGCCGCTGGCGGCGCAGGAGAGCGAGTACCCAACGCTGGAGGCTTTGGCCAATCTTGAGGTTCCGGCTTTCGATTATGTTGATATGGTCGGACGGATGTCGGGAATCGATACGAGCTACGCGCCGCCGGCCAATCCGCCGCCATACGAAGTCGGCGACCGCGAGACCTTCCGGCTGCTCATGGGCGAAGACGTTGATTACGAAAGCGTCGCAATGGAATTGCGCGGCTTAACGGATAGAGTCCTGATATGGGTTCAAGACGGTGTGGATTATCCTCGCTGGCGGGCGCGGAATATCGCGCAGCGACTCGAGACCCAAGTGCTGGATCCTATGCAGCGTCTCTTCCAATATGAGGAGCCGCCCGGCATTGACGGCGATCCGCGTCTGTACGTGGCGCTGATGTTGGATGACAGCGAGGCCGCGCTCGCTTATTTCCATAAGTCATCCACGGTCCTGCAGCGCTTTTACGAAGACAGCAATGAGCACGAGATGCTGGTGGTCAATTTGGATTGGGATGAGGGCTATGACTACTTTGACCACTTGCTCTTTGAAGTCGTCGCCCATGAATACATCCATATCTTGCACCATCACAGCGATTTCGGCGAGGAAACTTGGCTGGACGAAGGGCTGGCAAATTATGCCGGATACATTGCCAGCAGTTCCCTCTTGCAAGGCGGAATCGCGCAGCAGACAGCCGATGCCTTCCTGGAAGCGCCACAAACGGGCTTAACGCAATGGTTTGCGGTTGAGGAAAAGGAGCCCAAATATGGCGCCGCTTTCCTGTTCGTTCTCTATTTGGCCGAGCAATTCGGCGAAGGCATCGTTCCGGATTTACTCAAGGAAAAAGCCAATGGCTGGCAATCGGTCGTGAAGGTGCTGCGCCAATACACTGATGTCAGCGCCGATGAGATCTTCGCTGACTGGGCGCTGGCGAATTACTTCCAGGACTTCCGGCGCGGTTATGGCTATCGGTCGCTGGACGCCGAGCTCAGCGTGCCTGAGCCAGCCGCTTCTTACAATAGCTACCCGGCGGCGCACGAGGGCAATCGGCGCCAATACAGCACAGAATATATCACGGTTGATGCGCGCGGCGCGGACAGGCTCCTCTTGCGGCTGTTGCAAGACCGGGAAGCGCGCCTGGTCGAAAGGGACTCGCTGGACGGCGACCACTTCTACTATGCCGTGACATCTATATGGGGCAATAGCACGTTAACGCGCGAGTTTGATCTGACTCAGGTTGACCGCGCCTGGCTGGAATACCAGGTATGGTACAACCTTACAGATGACCTCGAATACGGTTACGTGACCATCAGCGCAGATGGCGGCCGCTCCTGGGAGGCGCTTTCTGGCATCATCATGCGCTCTTCCAAGGTTTACCAAGATTATTATCCACGTGGCTATTCGCGCCGCGCAGCCAACTGGCGGACGGAGAGGATCGACATCAGCGATTATGCGGGGGGCCGGATACTGCTCCGCTTTGAAGTCAACTCCAGTTACCGCACCAAATACGCCGGTATGGCGATCGATGATGTGCGCATAGCCGCGATCAATTTCCGCGACCGCTTTGAATCGCCCGATGACAGTTGGGTCGCCGATGGTTGGGCGCGCACCGACAATCGCCTTCCCAATAACACCTGGCTGCAAGTTGTACAAGATACGCGTGACGGCATCAAGGTCAGCCGAGCGCTGATAAACGGCAACGGTGACCTGAGCGTGGACATTCTGCCCGGCGTCAGTCAAGTTCTGGTGGCGGTTTCGCCGGTCGTGCCATATACGAGCTTGAAGACGGAATACCAGCTGAAGTTGAATCTGATGAATGACTCGGGCGAGATCATGGTTGTCAGCCGCGAATGCACGGTGACGACCACGCACGCGCTGAACTTCCGCGCTTCCCCCAATGGCGATAAGATTGGGCTCGTGCCCAAAGCCGCCGCCCTGGATGCGCTCGATCGCGAGGGCGACTGGTTCAAGGTGGATTACGCGGGACGGCAGGGCTGGATCCACGGCGATTATGCGCACAAGGCGGGGAACTGCCCCTGAGCGGCGCTGGCGCCTGAAATCCTTATCGATTGCGGTCGGCAATGTCTTTGTCTAATTTATCAGGAGAAAACAAAATGAAGCGATTCGGACAAGTTATCGGCATCAAGCCCGAACGGGTCGAAGAATATACCCGCCTGCATGCGGAGGTCTGGCCTGGCGTGCTCGCGAAGATTCATGAATGCAATATGCGCAATTATTCCATATTCCGTTATCAGGATCTGCTCTTCGCTTATTTCGAATATGTCGGCGACGACTACGAAGGCGACATGGCCAAGATTGCGGCCGATGAGACGACGCAAGAGTGGTGGGCGGTCTGCGGGCCGATGCAGAACCCGCTGGAAGACCGGGCGAAGGGTGAATGGTGGAAGACGATCGACGAGGTCTTTCACATCGACTGAGGCGAGCGAGATTCCAACCCCTCCCCCGGCCCCTAGTTCCCCCGTTCGTCGGGGGCGTCCCATAAAGAGAGGGGAGCCAAACTCAGCGGGACGCAGAGTATTTTGCGTGGGCGGCGGCATCGTCGTGCGCGAGTCTACATTTTTTTGCGCTTAGGCGGGCGACCTGATAGGTCGCCCCTACAATTTTCGCCAGGAGAGATGCCTTTGACGGCCATATTCGCAGCGCGCCACCCCGCTGGCAGCGGCGATTTTGCGTCGCCCGTCGAAAACTAATATAATTGTGGCAGACAGGATACTCGGCAAATGCCGCAACGTTGCATACGCAAGGCGGCGTTTGCTAGAGCGTCCCGTTGATCGACGATGGAATTACGCTAAAGGAGAATTGAAATGAAGACTTCGAAATTGGTCAGTACCCTTGTCCTGCTTGTTTTCCTGTTTTCGCTGGGCTTCGCGATGCCTGCCGCGGCGCAGGATACTACCATCTCGTTTTTGACGGCGCCATGGGGCGTGCCGCCGGATGAAGCATTGCTCAATGCCTTCATGGAAGAGAGCGGCATCACGGTCGAGATTCAGTCGGTTCAAACGGCCGACCTTCACAGCCGCGTGCAAGTCGCCGCTGCCGCGGGCGAGGCGCCTGCCGATGTCATCTTCATCACGCAAGAGGGCCCGTCCAACGTGGTCGCCACCGGCAATCTGCTGCCGCTCAATGACCTGATCGGCATGGGTGACCTCGATGTGGATGATATCGAGAAGATGGATTTCTGGACAATTGACGGCGATATCTACGCGGTAACGACCTACCTCCAGCTGGTGATGATGGACTACAACAGCGCTCGCCTGGCGGAAGCTGGTTATGAGGCGGCGCCGACCACCTGGGCGGAGCTCGACGAAATGGCGCGCGCCGTCAAAGCCGCGGGCGTGGATGATCACCCAATTGCCATGGGCGCCATCAACTGGTCCTGGTGGCTGATCGCGCTGAGCATGGGCGATCCGATGTTTGACGATGATTTGAACCCGGTCTTCGCTGATGAAGGCAGCAAGGCGCGCGAGGCGATGGCGCTGCTCAAGAGTTGGTTCGATGACGAATTGATCAGCCCGGAGATTCTGGCGGGCAGCATCGGGCAGCATCCGCTGTTTTGGAGCGGCGTCGGCGTTTTCCATCAAGGTTGGCAAGGTTCGGTTGTGCCGGGCAATGCTGAGACGTCAATGCAAGCGCCGAATGTCGAATATATGGTCTTGCCGGAAGTGGGCAATACCTGGAGCTTCCCGGCTGGCATCGGCATTTCGGTCGATAGCGAGAATGTCGAAGCCGCTTGGGAGTTCATCAAGTGGTATGTCGGCGAAGACAATATGACCGCGATCTGGAATGCCTTCGGCCTCTACCCCTCGCGCACGTCCCTCGCCGCCGCGCTCAATGAAGCGGGCGAGGTTCAGGGTTATGCCGAGATCGTGGAACAGGGCATGCGCACCAATGAATTGCCGCGTTTCGCGCTTTGGTGGGGTCCCTGGTCAAGCAGCGTCAGTGAGCACATTCTGGAAGCCATGAGCAGTGGCACGGCCTCCGATGATCTTATCGATGCATTGGCGGAGGAGTGGAACGAGCTCAAGGAAGAATACGAGTAGGGTTAACCCCTCTCCCCTGCCCCCTCCCCAGTGCATTGGAGAGGGGGAGCATGTACTGCAAAACTCGGTGAATCGCCCATTGCAGGACATCGTGTGGTGAGGGGGGCGCTTGACAGCCCGTAAATCGCATTGTTCGAATCTGTAGGGGCGAGCCCTGCGACGCCCTGTCTTTGACAGTCTGCCGAAGACTAAAGACTTGTAGGGGCGATTCTGTGAATCGCCCACAACTTCGAACCACATCAGTGGCGGGGGGATAAAAACCCTCAAGATTTGCCAAGCCATCAGTCCTAGAAGACGTTGAATCCAGAATCCAATTTCAACTTTCGGCGTTCAATTCGTTTGCCGGGCTACGATTATCGACAAGCGGGCATTTACTTTGTTACACTCTGTACGCATCAAAATGTCGTGTTATTCGGCCGAATCTTCGATGGACGAATGCATTCCAGCAAATTGGGAATTGTCGTGGAAGAGGAATGGCGGCGGATGGCAATGCTTCGCAAGAACGTACGACTAGACCTCCATGTCGTGATGCCGAATCACGTGCACGGCTTAATCGTAATTGAAGACAACTTGGGCGGCCTTTCGTCTCGAGGCTTCCCGACTCAAAAGCGCCACGCATCCCGTACATTGCAAGCGGGCTCACTGGGTGCAATTATCGGACAATTCAAGGTGGCGGTTACAAGACGCGCCCGGTCGAGTCAGTTGTATTCGGATCAGAGAATTTGGCAAAGAAACTATCACGAGCATGTCGTCCGCGATGAAGAATCCCTGAATAGCATTCGCCGATACGTCATTGAGAATCCAGCGCGCTGGGCTGAGGATAGCTTATATGTGGATTAGCGGTAATCCGATTCGGGCGATATGCAAGTGGGCGACTCACAGAGTCGCCCCTACAGCATTCGCTTGGGCTGGATCCGTTTCAAATTGGGCGACGCGCGGAGTCGCCCCTACAGCATTCGCTTGGACTGGATCCGTTTCAAATTGGGCGACGCGCGGACTCGCCCCTACAGCATTCGCTTGGGCTGGATCCGTTTCAAATTGGGCGACGCGCGGACTCGCCCCTACAGCATTCGCTTGGGCTGGATCCGTTTCAAATTGGGCGACGCGCGGAGTCGCCCCTACAGCATTCGCTTGGACTGGATCCGTTTCAAATTGGGCGACGCGCGGACTCGCCCCTACAGCATTCGCTTGAGCTGGATCCGTTTCAAATTGGGCGACACAAGCGTCGCCCCTACAGCATTCGATTGTGCTGGACTGGAAGCAATGCGGGCGGCACACGAGGCGCCCGCCACTAAAGCAGGATTATGACATCCCTTAACCGCCGCCTCTTCAATTCCGACTCGCTTTACCTCGCCGTCGTCCTCCTGCCGATCATTCTGATGATCGCGCTTTTCATCTATTACCCCGCCGTCGACACCTTCGGCCAGAGCTTGACCAATCGCAACTTGCGCATCCGCCGGCCGCCGAAACCGGTCGGGCTGAACAACTACGTCAAACTGGTCGAGGACGAAGAATTCTGGGAGGTCACCGGGCGCAGTTTCACCGTGGTCATCATCACGCTGCCGCTGGAGATGGCGGTCGCCTTCGGCATCGCCATGCTGCTGAACCAGCGTTTCCCAGGCCGCGGCGTCGTACGCACGCTGACGTTTTTGCCCTGGATGCTGCCCGGCGTGGTCAATGGTTTCTTATGGGGCTGGCTGCTGAACGGCGAATACGGCGCTCTAAACGGCTTCCTTTATCAATTTGGCCTTATTCAAGAGTATCAATATTGGCTGCGCGAGCCGGAGCACCTGATCTTCTGGGTCACCGTCGTGCAGACCTGGACGCGTTACGCCTTCCCCACCATCATTTTGCTGGCTGGCTTGCAGAGCATCCCCGATGATCTCTATGACGCGGCCAAGGTCGATGGCGCCAGCGCGTTCTCACGGGTGCGCTTCATCACCGTACCGCTCTTGCTGCCTTCATTCGGCATCGCTCTGGTCGTCGAATTCATCGCCGCCTTCCAGATATTCGATGTCATCTGGACGCTGACGGCGGGCGGTTCGGTCGGCGGCTCGATGAATCCCTTCACCAAGACGCTGATGCTGTACAACTATGAATTGGTCTTCCGCGATTTGCGGGTCGGCTTGGGCGCGGCGCTATCTTATATCATCTTGTTGATGTCGCTGGCGGTCGGGCTGATCTTCGTCATGCGCGTCTACAACCAGGGGGTGCAAGAGGCATGAGGCTGGCGCGAGTTTCGGGCGACTTGATAAGTCGCCCCTACAGCATCCCTAGGGCGGAAGAGTTGCGGGCGGTCGGGCTGATCTTCGTCATGCGCGTTTACAACCAGGGGGTGCAAGAGGCATGAGGCTCGGTCTCCGCGGTCAGGAACGCCTCCGCCTCGCCGTCATTTACGTGCTTTGCGCAATCGTTTTGATCTGGGCGCTGGCGCCGATTTACTGGGTGGCGGTGAGCAGCATCTCGACCCGACAGGAGCTTTACGCCCGCCCCTACAAGATCTGGTTTCCAACCCAGCCGACGCTCGAATCGTATCAGACGATTTTCACCCAGGGCGCGAAGTTCCGTTCCGGCGGTTTCTCACCGACTGCGCATTTGATGGGCACGGGCTTGCGCAACAGCGTCATCATCAGCGTGGCTTCGGCCGGCATCGTGACGCTGATGGCGACCGGCGCCGGATACGCTTTCGCCCGCATGGATTTCAAGGGCAAGAACATCATCTTCCTGCTGATCATGCTGATGATTCCATTGCCCATCTGGGTCTCGTTGATTGCGCTCTTCTTCCTCATGTCCCAGCTGGAGTTGATCGACACGCTTCTCGGGTTGATCCTGATATTTGTGACGCTGCTGCTGCCGCTCTCGGTATGGTTGATGACCACCTTCGTGCGCGATATCCCCAGCGAGATTCAGGACGCCGCCCGCGTCGATGGCGCCGATCGCTGGCGGCTGGTCTACAGCATTGTCCTGCCGCTGGCGCGCCCGGGCATGGTCGCCGTCTTCCTCGTGGCCATGCTCAGCACCTGGAACAACTTTTTGATCCCGCTTATTTTCACCCGCACCGACGACTCCCAGCCGCTGACTATCGTGCTGACGCTCTTCATCGGGCAATACGAAGTCGCCTGGGAAGACATGTCGGCCGCCGCCGTGGTCACGATGCTGCCGCCCTTCCTGATGGCGCTGTTTTTCCAGCGCTATCTGGTGCGCGGCTTGACGATGGGCGCGGTGAAGTAGGAGCTAGCATCCGATCGCCTTCGGCATAAAAGACGATTCTGTAGGGGCTCCTGACCAGGAGACTCGAGTACAGGATAACCAAACCATGAACATTGAAGCCACGATTCGCTCCATGACCACCGAAGAAAAAGTCGGCCAGCTATTCATGCTCGCATTCGCGGCCGACCAACTGGACGAAGCCCGCATCCTGATGGAAGAGCATCTCGTCGGCGGCGCCTATATCGGCGACGACAACGTGCCGAATGCCGGAGCCGCCGTCGCGCTTTGCAACAAGCTGCAGTCCTTCGCCGCCAACACGCGCCTCGGCATCCCGCTGCTGCTCGGCTGCGATCAGGAGGGGACCTGGTCGGTGATGACCGCGGAAAGCGCGATGGGACCAGGCAATATGGCGCTGGGCGCGACCGCCGATCGGCAATGCGCTTACGACATGTTTCGGGTCATCGCGCGCGAGACCAGCGCAGTCGGCTTGAATGTCGTGCTGGGGCCCGCGGCCGACTGCAATTCCAATCCCCATAATTCGATTATCGGCATGCGCTCTTTTGGCGAAAAGCCCGAGCTGGTCGCGGAGATGACCGCCGCCGCCGTGCGCGCTTTGCAGGAGAACGGCTCCGTGGCGACGCTCAAGCACTTCCCGGGCCACGGTGATACGACGCTGGACAGTCATCGCGGCCTGCCCACGGTGGCGCGCAGCCGCGACGAGCTCAAGGCGATCGACTTGCGCCCCTTCGCCGCTGGCATTGAGGCGGGCGCCAAAATCGTCATGACCTCGCATATCATCTTCAGCGCCCTCGATAGCGAGCGCCCGGCCACCCTGTCGCCAATTATCCTGGGCGATTTGCTGCGCGGCGAGTTGGGATTTGAGGGCATGATCGTCTCGGACAGCATGAACATGGGCTCGATGAAGCGCCACTACGATCCGGCAGAGGCCGCGATTCAAGCCTTCCAAGCCGGCGTTGATCTGATGATGTTGGCCGAAGAGCATTACGACCACGATGCCGGTCGTTACCTGGAGAATCAGCGCGCCCTGATCCGCGCTATCATCAGCGCCGTCGAAGATGGCGTGATTAGCGCCGAGCGCGTCGATGAGGCCCTGCGCCGAGTGCTGCGCCTGAAGAGCGAAGCGGGCTTTTCTACGGCGCCAGTGCCGGAGACGGGCGAGGTTGGCTGCGAAAAGAACCGCGCCATTGAGCTAGATGCCGCTCGCCGCGCCGTCAGCGTCCTGAGAGATCGCCACGCGCTACTGCCCATCGACCCCGCTGCGCCGCTGACACTGGTCAACACGACCAAACGCAGCGCCTACGACGTCCTGACTCAAACTCGCGGCATCGGCCCCAATCAGGCGACCGCCGCATTTGATGTGTTCGCCCAGACGCTGTCGGCGAAGTGTGATGATCTGACCGTCATCGCGGCGGAAGACTTCGAAGCGGCTGCCATCCCCAAGGCCGGCGTCGTGATCGCCGTGACCGAGAATTACACCTTGCCGGGCATGGATTTCGATATGGCGCTGCAAGAGCAGATCCTGCGCGCCTTGCAGGAAGCGGCCGGCGACCGTCTGATTGTGGCGGCGCTGCGCGATCCCTACGAATTGGCGCGCTTCCCCGATATCGGCGCCTATGTTTGCAGTTTCAGCTTTCGTCCCTGCGCGGCGCAGGCAGCGGCGGAAGCGCTGCTGGGCGAGTTTGAGCCGGGCGGGCGCAGTCCGGTCAGCGTGCCGGGGACGGACGTTCAGGCTTGATGCTCTCTCAGCGAAAGCCAGAGCATGACGAGCCCGAGCGGCAGGAAAATAATATTGCCGATTTCGCCGGGCGCGGTTTCCAGCTTCTCCAAGCCCGGCGTATATAAGAAAGCCAGCAGGCGCATGAGATGCTCGAAGCTGAAAAAGAGGTACATCAGCGGGATAAGCGATTGATAGCGCTAGAGCACGATGACAAAGAGCAAACCGATGATCAGTTGGGACAGGCCCCAAAGACCGAATACCGTGATGACGCTGTCCGCGCCGCCCGTTGAAAACGCATCGAGTGCTATCGAGGCGATGCTCTGCGCCCCGCCGTCTTCGGCGAACATGTGAACCAGGCTGCGCCCGAGCGTGATTAAGGTCAGCGCGGCGAAGACCCACTTTGCAAGCGGATGGCCCCTGTATTCGTTGGTCACCTTCCGGGGCAAGAGTTTTTCTATCATTTTCCGACGCTTTCCACAGCGCTATTCAATATCCTCGATTTCCGCGAGGATGCCTTGGACAGCGTGTGCGCTGACATCATTCTCCTCTGACTTTGAATAAATCGTTACCAGATGGATGAGGTTTGCAAATTGCACATAATACAGGACGCGGAAACCACCACGCTTGCCCCGCTGTGCCGATGGATTGGGCAAGCGGACTTTGTACAAGTCATACCCGTACCCTGACAGCTTGTCTCCCGGGCGTTGATCCTGCTCCAGTTCGGTGACGAGCTTGCTGACTTCCTGAGTTACGGCTGGGTATTTTCGCTTTAGACGCTTAAGACGACGACGGAATTTGTGCAGAAGATTAACGGTCGTGCGCATCACCCGTCACTTCTCGGTCCACCTCCGCCAAGACTTCTCTTGCCGGTCGCCCTTGGCCAGCGAGCGCCTGGCGCATACCTATTCGTATACTATCGAGGATTTGATCCTCGGTCAGTTCAGCAAAGTAATCTGTCAAGACATCGCTTACCACCTGATCAAGCGATATCCCCCGATTCCGCGCTTCTTCTTGCAGGTAGCCCGCGATCTCTTGCGATATCTCAAGCCTAAGATCAAATGTCGCCATGGAACACAATCCTTGTTTGTCTCTTGTCCGATTCTACCACATGACAGCGCGGACTCGGCAACGGTTTCGATATTCAGCTTGGGCAGCGCGACGGTGGAAGATGACCCTGATGTCTACTAAAATAAGTCCATGAATGCGTCGCTGAAATCTGATAAAGCGATGGTGGAATCCAGTCCCAAACCCGTCCGCTTCCCCCGCTTGCGCGCGCTGCTTTTCCTGCTGCTGGCGCTGGCATTCGGCCTTATCCTCATCGCCGCCATGACCTGGTTCGTCATCGGCTCCGCGCCCCGTTCCCAGGCGGTTGCCATCGCCGCCGGCGTCGGCGTCGCGGAATTCGCCGCTCTGCCCGATGATGAGGCCTACCCGGCCGCGCTGGCGATTGACGCCGACGGGACGCTCTTCAGCGGCAGTTATCAGACTGGCGCCCTGTGGTCGATCAGCCCGGCTGGCGACGTCCGCGAAATCCACGGCAGCCGCGAGCGCATCGGCTCGGTGACCGGTCTCGATGTCGCCCCCGACAACGCGCTTTACATTCTCGACCGCATCGCGCCCTTGAATGCGGAAGGCGCGGTGGTCTGGCGCTATGCCAGGGGCGAGCTGGTTCGACTATTCGAAATCCAGGCGGAGGCCTTCTTTGGAAACGTTCTCCCTGACGATATCGCCGTCGATATTGCCGGGCGCATCTACATCAGCGACCGCTTGGGGCATGTTCTGCGCTATTCGGCCGCGGGCAAGCCGCTCGGCAGCCAGGGCGGGGTTTATTGGTGGGTCGCCCCTTGCAGCAAGGGTTGCGAGATCACCGGCATCGCCTACGATCGCGTCAATGACGCGCTGCTGATCGCCGATCCGGCCGCTGAAGCCGTCTACCGCGTCAAGATCACTGACGGTTCAGCGGGCGGCAGCGTCACCCTGATTCACGGGGCTGACCAGAAGAAGGACTACGGCTTTGATGGCGTCGCCCTTTCACCCAGCGGCGATGTCTACCTTGCCCTGCTCAATTGGAACCGCGTCGCGCGCCTCGAGGCTGGCGAACTGGCGATGTTGGCGAAGGACTTCCGCGGCGCCAGCGACATCGCTTACGATTCCGCGCGCGACCGCCTTTACGTGACCAATTGGAATCAGTTCGGCTTGGCTTTCGGCACGCGCCCGCAACTGCCTTTCGCCATTGATGCGATTGAGTTTCAAACGACGGCCGACCAACCAGACGCTTGACCCGCGCTCGCTTGACCTGTCCCTGCAATTTCGCTAGGCTAGATTTACCGTTCCGGCAGACAGGCAGACATTGATGCGCAGACGCCGATCACAGCGCCCGAGCGGACCGATACCGGTCTCGCCTTATCGTCCGCCGAGGTCCCTGCCTCGCTGGCGCCGGCGCTTCGGTTGCCTTTGTTTGCTCAGCGCGATTAGTCTCAGCATCGCCGCCGTTTACCTGGTCGTCAGCGCGCCGCCCATCACTGTCGCCAGCCCGGCTATGGCGACTGACGAAGCGAGCGGCCTGACACCGACCCTTTTGCCGGAAACGGTCATCGCAGCGGAGCCGACAGTCATTCCCCAAGAGGCGGAAGCGCCCGCCGAGCAGCCGACAATCAGCCCGGCGCAGATCCTGGAGCTGCTGGCGACGCCGCCCGACCCCGCCGCCGCCGAAGCGGGTTTGAGCACCGACCCCTTCACGCTGATCACCAATCGCGCGCGCACAAAGATGACCAGCTATATCGCCCAGCGCGGTGACACGATTGCTGGCATCGCCAATCGCTATGGCTTGGAAAAAGAGTCGATCGCCTGGTGCAACGATTATCGACTGGCGCTGGTTTTGCGGCCCGGCGATGTCGTCAACGTGCCGCCCGTCGATGGCGCCTGCCATACGGTCATTCGCACGCAAAGGAAGGACATCCGCGCCATCGCTGAGCAATACAAGATCGATGACCCTTACGCCATCATCGACTCGCCGGCGAATGCACTGCCCGATATCGCGGTGGAGACGCTGCTGCCGAGCGGCACGCGCCTCTTCATCCCGGGCGGCGAAGGCGAGATCATCACCTGGAACGCGCCCGTGCAGCAAGACGGCGCTGGCAACGTGGTCGCCTTCGACCCCGGCAGCCCCTACAGTTGTGGCGCTCGCTCGGGCGGCGGCACGCGCTGGGTCAATCCGCTGCCCAACGGCACCTACGTGCGCGGCTATTACGCCGGGCACAGCGGCATCGACATCGCCGCGCCGACCGGTACGCCAATTTACGCCGCAAATGGCGGTCCCATCCTGTACGCCGGCTGGAATAATTGGGGTTATGGCACCACCGTCGTCATTGGCCACGGACCCTGGTCGACGCTTTACGGCCACATGAGCAGCCGCGCGGTCGGTTGCGGCCAGGTGGTGGGCGCCGGTCAGATCATCGGCTATGTCGGCAGCACCGGGAACTCCTCCGGTCCTCATTTGCATTTCGAGATTCGCTTTCGCAATCAGCCGCAAGATCCGGCTTCGACATCGGGGATTGGTTGGTAAACTGAACCCCATCCCCCGGCCCCTCTCCCGCCATCTCTACGGCGGGCATCCAGCGAGCTACTGACGTCAGGGCAGTTTTTCTGAGCGCAACATATCGTCGAATTTCCTGCAAACTCTTGGGTGATTTTCGGGCGACCTGATAGGTCGCGTAGACACTGACCGCCGGTCGCCCCTACAATTTTCGCGTTCAGGCGGACGACTCGGTGAGTCGCCCCTGCAGCTTCTGACGACGGCGAGCGGCGCATGTTCAAGTCAAGGGCCATCTGCTACAATCCAGTCAGCTTAGGCGGGCAGCCAGCCCGCTTTTCGTTCCTATAGCGGCGCGAGCAGATTCAATGGCCTCGTTTCAGACGGCTCAAGAAGCCTGGACGGCACTCCACAACAGCGATGATGCGGAGGCGCGGGCCGCGGCCGTCATCTACCTGGGCGAGCGTCGTTACGCGCCAGCCGTGCCGCGCTTGACCGAGCTCGTCCGCCAATCCGACCCCGGCACGCGCTACCTAGCGGCCAAGGCGCTGGGGCAAATCGGCGATGAAGCGGAAGCGGCTGTGCCAACCCTGCTTGAGGCGCTGCGCGAAAACGATATGTTCTTGCGAGCCGGCATCACCGGCGCCCTCATCAAGATCGGTCCGCCGGCGACTCCCGGCTTGACGAAGGCGCTCTTCGACCCCAGCAGCGCGGTGAAACGGGCCGCTTGCAAGGCGCTCGGCAAAATAGGCAGCGAGCGAGCGGTGCCGGCGCTGAAATTCTCGCTGCGCGATGGCAACAAAGGCGTGCGCAGGTTCGCGCGCGAGGCATTGGAGCGCATCGATAGCCCGGCGGCGCGGGAAGCGCTCAAGGGGATTTGAAGCCGTTGGCGGCGCCCGCGTGGGCGACCCAGTGGCTCGCCCCTACAGATTTCGCGTTCTTGCGGGCGACCTGATAGCTCGCCCCTACAGATTTCGCGTTCTTGCGGGCGACCCAATGGCTCGCCCCTACAGACTCCGTGTATTGGCGCGCGGTTATGGTTTCCACGTCCGTTGTTAAGGTTTGACTCCACAGGTCAAGCTGCGCTTTGGCGAGAATCCGCCGCTGTGTTAATATCGGTCACAAGCAAGATTTTCTGGTGATGGAGGTGGATGATGCATTCTGCGCCGTTGACCATCGGAATCGAAGAAGAATACCAGTTGATTGATCCGGCGAACGGCGAGTTGGCGGCGGTTGTGCAGCAGTTGCTGCATGATGAGGGAATTCGGCAAATCGGCGACCAGGTCAAACCCGAGTTCCTGCAATCGCAGATCGAGATCGGCAGCGCCATCTGCCAAAATGTACAGGAAGCGCGGGCGGAACTGCTGCGTTTGCGGGGCGAAGTCAACAGCGTGGCCGAGCGTCACGGCTATTGCATCCTGGCCGCCAGCACGCACCCTTTCTCCAAATGGGAAGACCAGGAAGCCAACCCGGGCGAACGCTACCAAGACCTCAAGGAATACATGCAGGAGGTGGCGCGGCAGATGCTGATATTCGGTATGCACGTGCATGTCGGTTTCGGCACGACGCGGCGTCAGCTTGATCTGCTGATTGATATACAGAATCAGTTGCGCTACTTTCTGCCGCACTTGCTGAGCTTTTCGACCAGTTCGCCCTTTTGGCATGGGCATCCCACCGGGCTGAAAAGCTACCGCAGCATCATCTTCGAGAACTTGCCGCGCACTGGCACCGCGCCCATCTTCTCCTCGTACAGTGATTACGAGCGCCTGATCGAGACCTTCGGCCAGGTCGGCACCCTGGGCAAGGGACGCGGAGACGGCAAAGCCGATTACACCAAAATCTGGTGGGACAGCCGGCCGCATGAAGACTTTGGCACGCTCGAAATCCGCATCTGCGATATCTGCACCACAGTCGACGAGGCGGTCACCATCGCGGCGCTGGTGCAAGCGCTCGTCGCCAAGCTGATCAAGCTGCGCAATCAGAACCAGAGTTGGCGGATATACCCCAATGAGCTAATCGCCGAGAATAAGTGGCGGGCGGTGCGCTGGGGGCTGGACGGCCAATTGATTGATTACGGCAAGCGAGAGTCGGTTTCCATGCGCGCGCTGGCTGAGGAATTGCTTGAGCTGATTGATGACGTCGTGGATGAGCTTGGCTCGCGCGACGAGGTCAATTATGTGCATACGATCCTGGAAAATGGCACCAGCTCCGATCGTCAACTGGCGGTTTATCATGATTGCATGGCGAATGGCGCCACGCAGGACGAAGCCACCAAAGCGGTGGTGGATCACTTGCGCGTAGAGACGATGCGGGGGGTGGAGTAAAGGTTGTTGAGCGCGTCCCAGTCCTATTTGCCTCGCTTCGCCCTGGTGCTGGCGTAACGCATGCTGAGTTCCGGCTCCGCCATTTGCAGGCGGCGCGGTGGCATGCCCTTCACAATCGCCTCCAGGTCGTCCACCACCATCTCGCCCAACTCGACCATGCCCTGCGCCACCGATCCGGCCCGATGCGCAGACAAGATGGCGCCCTCAGCGGCGCGAATCGGGTGATCGGCCGGCAGCGGCTCAATCGGGAAGACATCCGTCGCCAGCTTGAAGCGCCCGGCGAGCACCATCTCGGTGGCCGCGTCAAAGTCAATGACGTGGGCGCGGCTGGCCAAGATCAAGACGGCGTCGGGCTGAATCAATTCGAGCAGCTCGCGCGAGAGCATCGCCCGGTTCTCGCTTGACGGGACCGCCATCACAAAGATGAACTTCGAAGTCGCCATCAGTTCTTCCAAGCTTAGCGGTCGCAATCCCTGCCGCTTCAGATAGCCATCGCTGAGCCAGGGATCGTAAACGGAAATGCTGACTCCGAAGGGAATCAGGAGCGGGTGCAGCGCGCGGGCCAGGCTGCCATAGCCGATGATGCCGACCGGTTGATCGTAAAGCAAGAAGGTATCGACATTGCCGTGCCAGAGGTAGGCTTCTTCGCCCCGGCGCATCAGTCGGTCGCCATAGGAGATTTGCCGCGCCGCGTCAATCGCCAGCCCGAGCGAAAACTCCGCCACTTGCCGCGCAAAGCCGGGCGCCGCGCTCAAGACGCGGATGCGCCGCTGGTAGCAGGCTTCGTAATCCAGGCTGAGCGGGAAGCTGCCCGATACATCCATGATCGCTTTCAGGCGCGCCGCTTGATCCAGCACATCGCCGTAATGCCAGCCCGATGTAACCAGGACATCGGCAGTCGGCAAAGCGCGCAGGAAGTCGTCCGGCGGCATGCGTTCGTCTTTGCCCCATACGACATCGACCAGGTCGTGCATCCGCTGCTGATCTTCCGGCGAGAAGATCTCGTCCATCCGCCGGAAACTGGGGTTGACTATCACTTTGCTTTTCATCGCTGCCTCACTGCGGCGACATGATGTGTCGCCCATAACATTCCTGCGGTTGCAGCGCAATCTCCAGCTGGCGGCAACAGGAAGGGGGGCGTGCAGGCTTGTCCCGCAAAGGCATCTCCCCCAGCCGCGCGGCGCGGAATCTTTTTTGCCACGCGCGGCTCAATCAGATGTGATGTTCAGGCCTGCGACGGTCGGTAATCAGCACGTGGCGCACTGAATTGCGCTTTCAAGTCTGTCCAGACGATTAACGATCTCGATCAATGTATCAACGAGTTCTTTGTTGGTGGTTCGCGGCGGCTGCAAGTCTTCGATAATCGCTTGCGTGCTGTGGTGTTGTATGATCGTGCTTACGCTGACAGCGGCCCATACGAAAAGGACGGCGGCTATGAAGACTAAGATACGTAGTTTTCTCTTCTCGTATTTTGACATGACGGTGCGTTTCTTTTTCTCTTGTTGTGTATCCATTAGGGGCACCACAAGCACTGCGGCTTATTACGACGAATCAGGATGCCTACGCACCAAATCTCTGTCCAATATTTTTGCCCCACCCCTCCCCAACTTAACGTGCAAGTGCCGCAGGGTTTAGTAAATGCGTGTATCCAGCAAAATTGCGCAGTAGCGCCATCACTCAAGCCAGCGCCCCCACCCGACCCATCAAAACCGGAGAACAGGCCGACACTAGAAGACAACATAGATTCACTCACAGGAAGAGTGTCAAAATCCAACTCTGATAAACACTCAATACGTTGAGTGGTTATCTGAATACCGGCGTTCGACTCGAACGCCGAAAGCTGCATTACGTCTGCATCCTGCGCGAAAGCAGTTCCAACAAAAAGCCCGCCGACCAGCAGTACCGCGAGTATGAAAAGTAGCTTCTTCATCGTAATCTCCATTGGTCGTCCCCGATGGCTGTAGCTTATCGGAGTTTGCCACATTGTGCAAAAAGATCGCGGGGCAAGAATGCGTCTCAGCGAGCCTCTGTCTTCACGCTTGCGGGCGACATGATATGTCGCACCGACAATTCTTTGCGACTGCGGGCGACATACAGAGCCGCCCCTACAAATTACACCCGTCCGGATGATGTTATTTCAAGCGCCGATCATACCAGACGGGGAGCTCGCCCAGGCAGTCGCCGATATGGATGGCGGCTGCCTGCAACGCGGTGCTGACCGCTTCCGGCTCCAGCACGCACACTTCGGGGGACCGCTCTTTTTCCGCCGCCGGGTCGCGCCCAGGCAGGAGCGCGTCGACGATCTTTTCCTTATCGACCAGGATCGGCATGAAACGCCCATCGAGCAGGTGAAGGTTGATCTCACCGTGAAACACCGTCGGCTTGCGCCCCCGTTTCTTGACTATCTCGCTGGCATAGATGGACTGCACGCTACCCGCGTTCACCTTCCACAACTGCCGCGGGCCGCGGGCCGCGCTGATCGTCTTCTCATAAGGATTGATGATGATGGAATTCGGCGCGCGCAGAATGACCAATGCCAGGCGCGCGATAGCGAGCAGAAGTAGAACAGCTACAGCGATGCCCAGATAAGGCAGCCAGGCTGGATTGGGGATCAGGGTGCCGGCGATGGGCAAGCCCAGCTCGCTGGTCAGCGTCGCGAAGGACACCCACAGATAGACCAGTGTCAGCAGAGCGTACCAGGCAATCTGGCGCTGCTTGGCGCGCAGCCAGCGCTTCTCCCGAACAAGGCGTAATTCGCCATCCAAGCCTCGCTTTTGCTCCGCCGCTTCCAAACGCCAATGGCCGAGATCAAGCGGCAGCGGCTCCAAAGCGATCGGTTCCGGCTCGGGCTCAGGCTTGATCGCCTGCGACGTGGTTGATGCGAAGGGAATGCCGAGTGTTTCCGCCAGCGCGGCGCCAAGTTGAACCGCGGCCGCTTCGTGCGCGTCGGCATCGGCATTCGTGAAGCGCAGCAACTCGAACCAGCGGCTTGAGCGCGCAAGCGAAATCTCCGGCGACAGCGTCAAGCCTAGCTGCCACGAACTCGACTCATTGGACCAGCCCAGCACCACCTGCCCCAGATCCGCTGCGAGGATTTCACCTGATTCCGGCAAGTCACGGCTGACGGCGAAGTAGCCGTTGTAGCGAAATGGCAGGCCGCTCTTGGCTTCGACCAAAAGCTTCGGTTCCGCCCGGTCATCCACTTGAATCAGGCGCCAGCGGTCCGGGCTATAGTCGACGAGGGAGTTTGCGGATACGGCGATTCTGGGCATGGGTCAATGTCAGATTGCTCACCGGTCGAAGAACAGAGGAACATTATGACAGACTTCCGCAGCAAATTGCAGTCGTGATTTGCTTTGAAGCGCCATTCCGACTTCGAGGGAACCGAAGCCATTAAGCAAGAAGTCTCTGCGCCCGCTGCTCGGCAAAGGTCTTCAAGCCGCGCTGTCGGATCCGCGCCTCTGGCGCCAACGGATCACGATCAAAAGGCAGAAGATGAAGCCCAGCGAGAGCAGAGCCAGGCCACCGAGCGCCTGCGCTTGATCGGGGTCGGCTTGGCTGACGCCCAAGGCGACCAGACCATATAGTATGGAAAATAGATAGAGCAGCGCCAGCGTCTGCCGCTGCGTCAATCCCAGGCCGAGCAGACGATGGGAGACGTGATCTTTCGCCGCCAGCATCAGCGGACGCCGCTCCAGCAGGCGCGTGACAATCGCCAGGTTGATATCGAGGATGGGCAAAGCCAGCACGAATACCGGCGTCATCCAGCTGACATTTAGCGGCTGATCGGCAAATTTCAGCTTGATCGCCAGAATCGCCAGTACGAAACCGAGCGTGTACGCGCCCATATCGCCCATGAAGGTGCTCGACGGATTGAAGTTGTAAATCAGGAAGCCGACCGCGCTGCCGAAGATCGCCGCCGCCAGCATGCTCACCAGGATCTGCCCCTGCGAAAGCGCCAGCAGCAGGAAGAAAAGCGATGTGATAGCAGCGGCGCCCGCCGCCAGCCCGTCCATATTATCGATCCAGTTGACGGCGTTGATCAGCGCGACGATCCAGAATAGCGTCAGCGGAATATCGATGAGCGCGTTGCCGAAATAGCGGATCTGCACGCCGGAGAGCGCCGCCACCGCCGCTGCGAGCGTCATCACAAACAGGCGGATTCGCGGGCTTAGATGGCGCCGATCATCAAGATAGCCGATCAGCGCCAGCAGGGTCGCGCCGGCGACGATGGCGCCCAACTCAACCAGATGATCGGGCGGGCTGAATAGCAGCACGGAAAGGACGAAGGCGACATAAATGGCGGCGCCGCCCATCAGCGGCACGTGTCGGCTATGGATGTTGCGCTTGTTGGGCGCGGCGGTGACGCCGAGGCGCATGGCGATTTGGCGCGTCAGCGGGGTCAGGCAGAGGGCGGCGCCAAAGCCGACGATCATGATGGGGATGAATTGCAGCCGCGCGTCCATGACATAAGTATACGGCGGAATGCAAGGCGGCGGAAGTCTCGCAAAAGTATCAAATGGACGGAAGACAGGCAGCTGACCGGGTCGCCCGTCCAAGCGCAAATCTGTAGGGTCGACTCTTGAGTCGCCCTAACGCAGACTCTCAGTATTACGGGCGACCCGGTGGCTCGCCCCTACAGCTGGTAGCAGCGATGTCCTAAGTCGAATCCGCGCGCCATTCAAAGACGACCGTGACTGGCAAATGATCGGAGCCGATCGCTGCGCCGACTGTCGCCGCGACGGGCTTCAACTCCGCGCTATGCCAGATGTAATCGATGCGGAGCAAGGGATGGATGACGCGGGGCAAGCCAATGGCTTCGGCGACGGGCCAGGTCCGCCCGGCCCCGACCCCGGCGCCGCGCCAGGCATCCCGCATTTGCGCCGCCACCTCGTCATATATCAGCGAGGCGTCGCTCATGTTGAAATCCCCGGCGACGATATAGGGCTTTGATTCGCCGCGCGCGACCTCGAGAAACCGGCGAATCTGCGCGTTTCGGCGGCGCTCGTCATAGCGCAGCAGCGCTTCAGGCCCGATATCGGCATGGGGGTCGAATTGGGCGCGCGGCTTCAAGGGCAGCGTGAAGTGCATGGCGTACACGGCCAGCTCGCGCCCGTCTTGATTGAGCAGCAGGCGCAGCGCATCCAGCCCCGGTTCGTCTTCGATCCTGAGGATTTCGCGCTTGAGGATGGCATAACGCGAAAAGACGCGCGCGCTGCCTTTGATGTGATCCTCGTGGGCATAGACATCGTAAAGCGGCGCCAGGCGTCGGTCGTAACCCGGCGCCGTCTCTTGCAGCACAATGACATCGGGCGCCGTCTGCAGGAGCCAATCAGTGGCTCGGCTGAGCTCGTGGTTGCTGCCTTGCACGTTGAAGGTCACGACCGAGAATGTCTCGCCCTGGGGCGGTTCGACTGGCCGATACATGCCGGGAGCAGCGAACCAGTACAAGCCGATCGCGATCAGGCATATCTGCAGCAGCACGCTCCAGCGCGGCGGATTCGACAGCGCATCCTTGCCGTCGACCGATTTGCTAAGCCGCGAAAGCCGTTTGCGCGCCTGCGCGGCCGGCAGCGCGCCGCCCCGGGTGACGATGATCGAGAGCGGAAAGGTGACGACCAGCGGCATGAACCAATAGGGCGCGAAGGTATTTGCCAGGTCGACTACCGGCGCGCCGCTGACACGCAATAGCCTGAGCAGCGTAAAGAGCGCGACAAGCAGGGCGTAGAGCGAGATCAGATGACGAATCGGGGTCGATATGCGGCGCAGGAAGATCTGCAAGGAGGACCAGGGCATGTCGCTGCCTCCGGGCAGGGGCCCGAATCAGAGCAGGACGAGCGAAATGATGATCAAGGCGATGAACAAGCCAGCCGCCAAAATGCCCATATTGCGCAGGTCTTTGATGACAAAGCCGTAATCGGCGCGCAGATCGTCTTCGGTGACCACTTTGGTCGGGTTGGCGAGCAATTCGGCGACGTATTCGCCTTCCAGGGCGCCTTCTCCCTTGCGCCTTTCCAGTTGAGCGGCCTGCAAGGCGCGGCGGCGGCGTGGCGGCTGTCTGGGAGCGGCAGTCGGGGACCTGTCGGCGGCGGGCGAATCGGTCTCGCGCGTCGAAGGGGCATCGGCGCGGCCTTCATCGACGACGCCTTGGCGCGCCTGCTCAAGCACGGACTGTGAGATATTGGGTTTTCTGCGTCTGCGTTTTGCCATCGCTGTCATACCCCGCGAACCCGCCAACGGTCATTTCATTATCACAAAGTCGAACGAGGCTGGCAAGGCTTGACGCTAAAAGGGATAAGGCGCGGAAAGGACGACTTTCTCGGCGGCGCTACTATTCGCCGTCGTGCCCTTCAGCCAAGAGCGCCTGCAGCTGCTCGAAGCTGATGCCATACTGGCGGGCGATTTCCCGCGCGTAACTCTGCCCGCGAGGCGGCGCCGGCCGGACCTTGTAGGTGCGCCGCAGGCCATCGGCGCCTTCTGTCACACCCGATATCAGGCTCTGCACGCGGCTGTCCCCGGCGACCTCGCTGTTGATCGATTCGCAATCGGCGGCCAATTCGTGCAGATGCGTCACATACAGGGCGCGCGCGCCCAATATCCGCAGGCAGCTGACCACATCACGAGCCAGGAAGTAACTCTCGGTCGCGCTCGTGCTGGCCAGGGACTCATTAAGCAGCAGAAGACTGTGACGGGTGGCGCGGCGGAAGATCTCTCGCAGACGCCCCGCCTCTTCGCCCAGGCGCCCGCTCTCCATATTGGGTTTTTCTTCCGCCGGAAAATGCAGATAGATGCCGTCGACCGGGCTAAGCGCCGCCGCTTGAGCCGGCACATGCAAGCCCGTCTGCGCCAGCACATGCAGGATGCCAATCGCTTGAATATATGTCGTTTTGCCGCCGCGGTTGGGTCCGGTCAGAATGTGGATGCGCCCGTTCTCGTCGAAGGCCACATCGTTGGAGACGATATGGGCTTTCAAATCGCCCTCCGGCTCCTGCCGCGCGAGGCGCAGCGCCAGATCAAGATTGTAGAGCGCGCGCGCTTCCAAGCGCCGTTCGGCAATCGGGAGCAGCTGGGGGCGACAAAGCGGCAAACCGCGCTCGCTCAAGGCGCTGACCAGCCGGGCGCCACCGACATAAAAGGCGATCTCCGGCTCCAGAGCGCGCAACAGACTGCTGCGGATATGGGTGTAGCGCTCCAATGCCCTTGCGATCGGGCGAATGACGTCATCGAGCACGACGCCAAGATCGCTGAAGAGCGCGTTTGCCGCCAGCCGATCGAGCATTTCACGCCGCTCCGCCAGGATGCTGCCCTGGTTGTAAGGTCCCGCATCGGGCGATACGCGCATGGCGCTGATGCCGCGCCAATCTTCCTCATCGTCGATGCCCCAGAACTTGCGGAAAAAGCGGGGACCACGGAAGCGCTGCTTGTTGAGCGACAGCAGCGTCGCCGCCACCGGCTTCAAATCGGGCGATAAGTTGACGCCGATGGTCACGCTGACGACCTGGCGGATTTCGGCGCGCAAGGGTGGCAATTCCGCCGTCATTTGCCTGAAAGCCGGCTCGGTCACAATGCGCTGCAATTCCGCCGCCAGCGATTTCCAGCCATCGGCTTTGAGCTCGTCCGCGTGCCGCTGCATCAGCGCATCAAGGGCGTTCACGCATTCGATGTAATTCTCCAGCTCGGTCAAGCGGGAGAGCACAAGCGAGACTTGATTGCGGCGGGCGCGGATATCGCGAACCGTGTTGTGCAAGCCGCGGATCTGTGGCAGCAGCCCGCGCAAGCTCGCGGTGAAATCCGGATTCTCCAGGCAATCGGCAAAGACATCCTGGCGATAGCGCAGGGTCGCTTCGTCCGTCAACAGGGTGGCGAGCAGGTTGTGAATCGGACGCAAATAGTCTACATGCGGCGACATCACATCGGCGATGACTTTGACGCGCAGGTCGTCGCTGAGCGAGGAATGTTTAGCGGTCGCGCGGCTGGCCGCTTCGCCATCAAGCCAGAGCAGGCTTGTCGCGGGTGGTTCAAGTTGGCTGGCTGGCTGAGGCATGCGCAAAAGAAGTTAGGTCCACCAAAGCATTAAGGCATGACCACGTTTTCGCAGTCGCCCAGGTCTCGCCCCCCCCCCCCCGCTGGCGATGAAGAGTTGGATACATTCGGACAGAAGCGCGCCAACCTTCTGATGGCCCGCGTTGCTCCAATGTCCGTCGGGGGGCGGCGCGTAATCTTCGTCCGCAATCATGATGTCCTTCAGCGCCATATAAGGCAATTCCAACTCTTGCATCAAGTCTACCGCAATATCGTAGAGGTCGCGCTCACCCGACAAATCACGTAAACCTGGTATCAGAAGGACCAGCAGCGCGGAATTCTGAGAAGACGCCAGGTCGCGCAGTTGGCGCAAGTATCCGCGCGTGAGTTCGATTCCTTTCGCCAAGCGTCTTTCGGCTTTGCCGATCTCGGCGATGTCATCCCGCAAGCGCAGCACTAGCGTGCCCAAGCGCGCGCTTCCCAAAATACGCTCGACTTCATTCGCCGGCGGATAGATCCTATGGACGGCGAAATAACGCGCCGTCGTCTCGTCGATTTGAATCAGGTTGTCCCAGGCGTCGAAGCGGAAGGGCCTCATAGCTACCACGCGCCCTTGATAATCCACCACATCATATCGAGACTGCAAGGGCAGCAAGTTGTCGGTAAAGTCATTCCAGTAAAAGCCCAGGATGGTTAGCTCGGGTTCCAGCATCGGCGCGAGCCACTCAAATGCCGCGACCGCTTGATTTGTCCCGGCGCCGGAAAATGCCGCATTCCATACGACGACCTCTGGCTGGCGCGCTTCAATGGTCTCGACATAAGACTTGCCCATGTCAGCGGAAAAACCGTGAGCGAAGGAATCGCCAAGTGATAGAATTCGCGTTCGATCTCCGTAATCCACGCCGGCGACAAAGTCTTCATCGTCGCCGTATCCCTGCTGATTGAAACGGCAGTGTCGTCCGCTCAGTTTTCCGCGCGCGCACGAATCACGCACGACTTCAACATCATAGCGGCAGCCGGACTCGCCGCAAACGGTTAGCTGCCGACTTGGGAAAAAGTCATAGGTGTCGCCGCTTCCAAAATAGACCGACAGGCCGCCTAGGGTCAAAAGCAGCTCCAAAGCCAGCAGCGTAATGACCGTGACCAGCGCTGCCGCCAAAATGCTTCGGCGCGAGCCAGCGAGCAGACGCCGCCTTAAGGCCGGGCGACGCAAGCCGTAGCCGAAGACTGAGATTGCCAGCCCAGCGAATATGATCAGTAGCTGCGGGAGATTTACACCAGGGCTCGTGCCCGGCAGAAGAAAATCAACGCCGATGCCGAAAAGCGCGACCGCTAAGCCTGAGAACATCAAGACGATACGGATTGCATTCGCCATCTCGAGCGGACCTCTTGACGCTTTATTCGCGATTTGTGGAACACAAGCCACTGTTTTGCCGCAAACCATTATAGAACACAATTACGCGAATGCTTGACTATATTGCATCAAGCATTGGAAACAAAGCTGGCAAACGCACAGCAATTAGGTTTCACTTGTACCGCTATGGATATTGAAGGCTGGAATGTCGCTAGCGCGCCATCGGCATCGGCTGCTCAAGCCTTAATTCAGCCGCATCCGGCGCAAGCCCTGAAAAGCCGGATCGCCCTGGATCTCACCCCAGCGCGCCTCTCCGCCATCGGTATGCCATTCGACAACAAACATGCCGTCCGCATCCTGGTAGGCGAAAGTCGGTTTCAAGCCGAGCAAAATCTGACGGATGGCGCCGATGACATCTTTGCGCTCCTCGCCCATGCGCAGGGTGAAATACTGCCCTGAGACGAATTCAAAATACATCGGCATGCCTTCAAGGCTGCCCTCCATCTGGATCGGCGTTTCGGCCTGCGTGCAGCTCATGAAGACATTCTGCAAGCGATTGTTCCACAGGGAGTGGTTGACGCGCTCTTCAATGTAATAAGGGCGCGGCTCGGGGGTTGAGTAAAACCATTGGCGGGCGGTATTTGCCATCGTGCGGCTCTCCGGTTTAGGGCAGTCTGCAACGCGCCTAGTTTAACCCAAAACGAGCGGACCAGAAAAGGCGAAAGATTCTTCAGAAAATATAGAACACATGTTCTATATTGTGCTATACTGTAACAGTCTTAAGGAAGTCTACTAGGGAGAGGGAGCTCGCACATGAAATATCGCGACAATCGAAGCCGACGCATTTTCGCCTTTATCTGCCGCTACACCGCCGAATATGGCTTCCCGCCGACGCTCGGCGAAATCGCGGCTGACGAGGGCTTCAAATCGAATTCGGGCGTGATACGGCATTTGGACAAACTGGAGAAATGGGGCTGGATCGAGCGCTATCATGGCAACGCGCGCAGCATCCGCATCTTGCGCCGCTGCGAAGGCGCCCCGACTAAAGCAGATAACGCGAGTTTTTCTCGCCTATACTTTCGGCCGCGATGACCACGCTCGATTGCGGCAAGACATAATACTGATACAGTTCGCCAGTGACGAATTGCCGCGCCAGCGCGCTATCCAGCAGCTTGTAGGTTTGCAGTTCGATGCGCAGCGTCAGGTAGAGGGGGTGCGTGCGCAGCGTGTAGCGGCTGGTGCGCCCCTTGACGATACGCACCGCACCCGCCTCGCGGTCCATGGCGAGCAGCCACAGAAAGCGATTGTAGTCGGTCGTCAGGTAAAGCATAACACCGACCACCGCCACTTCTATCGCCAGCGCCAAGGGCAGGGCAAGCACGCGCACGAAAGCCAGAACCACCACAACAAGCGTGATCGCGATGGCCAATTTCACGGCGCGCCGCGTCAACTGTGACATGCGCGCCTGAAACTGGTCGATCTGCGCTTGCAGCGAGTTCACCTGCGCCTGACTCATCAAGCCAAGGCGATTGTTCTTGAGATCATTGGGCGAGGCGGCGATGATCTGCGAACTTACGCGTCGCATGGGATCGTTCCTCTGGGTCCGCTGCATCACAAGTGTACCAAGTAAGCGCGTCTTGCTCAATTGATTGCCCGCATGAGCGCATCAGATCTGATGGACGCGCATTCGACTGGCGCCCATCCGGACCTCCGGCGCCGGATCGCGCATCACCAAAGCCGATTTGCACGATATTCGGATTCCCAATCTTCGATGAGTGAACTTGCGCGCGGCTGTGGTAAAACAGGGGAACGCGGATAAAGACTACATCGGGGTGGTCGAATGGCAACTGAAAGACCGAAGATCTTAATCGCGCTGCGGCGCGCGCTCTACGACTTGCTCTTTGCGCCAGCGCAGCAGGAGCGATTGCGCGGCTTGGGCGATGTGACGATGCCGGCTGACGACGGCGATCTCAGCGAGACGCGGCTGACGGCGCTCATCGGCGGTCACGATATTGTCATCACCAGCTGGGGCACGCCGAGTTTTTCCCAGGCGGTACTGGCGGAAGCCGACCGGCTAAAGCTGATCGCGCATTCGGCCGGCTCAATCAAGCGTTTGCTGCCGCCGCCGGTATTTGCCGCTGGCCGGCGCGTCACCCATGTCGCTTATTCCATGTCGATTCCGGTTGCCGAAACGACCGTGGCGCTGATCCTCCTTTGCCTGCGGAATTACCACAAAATCGATCGCGCATTCAAAGACGAGGGCTGGGCGGCGGCGCGGGAGCTGCCAGCGGGAGGCGAACTGGCGGGGAACCGCGTCGGCGTGATCGGCGCCGGTTATACCGGGCGCGCCGTCATTCGCCGATTGCTGGCGCTGGAGGCGCAAGTCTGGCTCTGTGATCCCTACGTAAGCGAAGAGAGCGCAGCGGCGCTGGGCGTGCGCAAAGCCCCGCTGGAGCCGCTGATGCGCGAATGCCCGATCGTGACCATGCAGGCGCCGGCGACTGCTGAAACCTTTCGCATGATCGGCGCTGAAGAGTTGAGCTGGCTGCGCGACGGCGCCATCTTCATCAATACCGCGCGCGCGCATCTCATCGACGGGGCGGCGCTGCTGGCTGAATTGCAAACGGGGCGAATCAGCGCGGCGCTTGATGTCTTCGACCAGGAGCCGCTGCCCGACGACAGCCCCTTCCGCGGGCTGGACAACCTCATCATCACGCCGCATATCGCCGCCGTCACGCGTCAAGCTTACAAGCGTCAGGGGGAAATCACCGTGGACGAGGCGGCGCGTTTCCTCAGCGACGGCAAATTGCGCTATGAAGTCACGCGCGATATGCTCGACACGATGGCTTAAATGGAAGGGGAGGGATAGATGGGCGCATTGAATGGCAAGACAATTATCGTAACGGGCGCGAGCAGCGGTTTCGGCGAGGCGATTGCGCTTGCCTGCGCGGGAGCGGGCGCAAACGTGAGCTTAATCGCGCGGCGACGTGAGTTGCTGGAAGCAGTGGCGGAAGCGGCGCGGGCGCTGAACGGGGGCGGTCAGGCGCTCGTCTGCCCAGCGGATGTCAGCGATGACGGGCAGATCTTCGCGGCGCTAGAGAAGACGCGGGCGGCGCTCGGACCGATTGACGTGTTGGTCAATAACGCCGGCTTCAACCACACTGAGCGCTCAATCGCCGATACATCCACCGAACAATGGCGCGAGTTGATGGAGGTGAATTTGACCAGCGCCTTCGTCTTCACCAAGGCGGTCTTGCCCGAGATGAAAGCGCGCGGCGATGGCTTGATCATCAATCTGGCGTCGCGCGCCGGCATGTATCCCAGCCTGCTCGCCGGCGTCGGATACAGCGCCTCGAAGATAGGCATGGAAGCGCTGAACACGGTCACCAACGAGGAGGGCAATCCGCACGGGGTGCGCGCTTGCCTCTTCAATCCGGGCGCAGGCAACACGCCAATCATCGACCGGCGCCCGGTCAAATTCAGCGCCGAGCAAAAAGCCTTGATGATCCAATCCGAAGACATCGCGGCGACGGTCGTCTTCCTCGCCAGCTTGCCGCCGCGCGTACATATTGACTTCCTCTCGATGATGCCCACCAAGAGCTAGACGGAGTTTGCCGAATGAAGCAATTGGCTGTTTTCACCAAACCCTGGAAAACGCTGCCCCTGCCCCAATTGGCGCGGCATATTCGCTCGCTGGGCTTTGAATGGATTGAGCTGCCCATTCGCCCCGGCTTCCAGGTCGAGCCCGAGAATATTGAGCGCGACTTGCCGGCGGCGGTGAAAATATTGGGCGAGCACGGCATCGGCGTCTTGAACCTGACGGCTGACATCAGGCTGGATGATGAGCGGCTCTATAGCGCTTGCGCGGCCGCGGGCATCGGCATGAATCGCGTCATGTTCTGGCAACGGGAGCTGGATTACTGGGCCGCCGAGAGCGAAGCGCGCCAGAAGTTGGATGCCGCCCTGCCCTTCTGCGAGCAATATGATATTCAGATTGGCATCCAGAACCACTCAGGCCGCTTCGTGCCGGTCAACGAAATGGGCATGTTTAACCTGGTGAAAGATTACGACCCGCGTTATGTCGCGGGGGTCTGGGACCCGGCCCACAACGCGCTGGAGGGAATGAACAGCGATTCGGCGCTCGATGTGCTGGCGCCGCATCTTTGCGTGGTCAACTTGAAGAATGCCTACTGGCGGCGGGTCAGCGGACCGGAAGCGGAAGTTGCCGAGTGGAAGATCTACTGGACCTCGGGCGCGCAGGGGCGGGCGTCCTGGGCGAAGGTGATCGCGAAACTGAAGGCAATTGGCTACACGGGTCCGATCTGCTTCTCGGCCGAGTATAGCGATGAGGAAGGCGTGGACGAGCTGATCGTCAAGGATTTGGCTTTTGCGCGGAGCTTGCTGCATGCGTAGAATTCGGGCTCGTCTCGATTCCAATCTCAAAAAGATGAAACTGTAGGGGCGAGCCAGTGGGTCGCCCTTTTGTCGTCGTCTATTGGATTAAGGGCGACCTGATAGATCGCCCCTGCATTTCCCAAATAGACAAAACAGGCGAGCCCTAGGGCCCGCCTGCATGTTGAATCTTGCTATGCTGCTTGAGCGTTAGATTTAGCCGCCCAGCATCGCATTGGTCTGATCGTGCACAGCCTGTACCGCGACGGCGGCGTCACGTTCCTCGCCCGTCCAGAGCAGATCCATATTGGCGACCCACACTGAAGAACTCCATTCCTGGAATCTGGGATGGTAGGACGGGAAGATGGCATCGCGACCGCCAATGACGGAGAAGACGTCATGGTAGACATCGGCATAGGGCGCGTCATCGGGCGCGGCGCAATCGTGGAATTCCATCTGGCTGACCAAGGCGGCGCCCATGGTCGCGGTGCGGCAGAGGTGATCCGGGTTGGACAGCGTGTAGCGAATCAGCTCGTAAGACAGATCGGGATGCGCGGCCGAAGTCGGGATCGAGAACGCCGATCCACCAGCGTTATTGAAGTGACCAGCGGAACCGCGCGGCGTCGGCACGACCGACCAGGCGAAGCTGTCGCCGATCAATTCCCACATACGCGAAGCGGCGTCGTTGAGCGCGAAGTGCATGGCGGACTTGCCATTGGCGAAGAAGAATTCACCACCAAAACCGGATGCCGCCACTGCGTCAGCGGTCGGGTGGGCGCCATGTTCCCAAATCATGTCGGCAACCCATTGAATCGCCGCAATCGATTCGGGCGAGTTCAACTCCGAGCCAGTGATGTCATCGTTGAACAGTTCGCCGCCGAAGGATTTGATGATCCAGTAGAGCCCGCCGGCGCCGGAGCCGGGGCTGGCCAAGTTGCTGACGCCATAAACGTCCGTTTCACCATCGCCATCGGTATCTTGCGTGAGAGCGATCGCCAATTCCTGGAATTCTTCAAAGGTTGTGTTCTCGTCAGGCAGGTCCAGGCCGGCCGCTTCAAAGAGATCGGTATTGACGTAGACCCCAACCGTCGCAAAGTCATAGGGAATGGCGTACTGGCTGCCCTGATAATTGAAGGCGTCGCGCATGGATTCGACGAACAAGTCGGGCCAACCAGGGATCGGGCAGGATTCCAGGTAGCTATCGAGATTCAGAAGCCAGCCATTGGAGGCGAAGGTGTCGTTGCGGGAGATGTGCATCCAAGCCATGTCGATCTCGGCGCCGCCCGCCAACTGCGCTGGCAGCGTCGTCCAGTAATCGCCCCAGGCTACGCCCGTGTTGAGCACCTGTTCCACATTGGGATAATATTCCTCGAAGAATTCGTCGAAAGCCAACAGGAACTTATCGACCTCGCCGGGACCTTCCCAACCGGTGATGGTGATGGCCGCGGCTGTGTCGGGGTCGACGGTGCCGCAAGTCCAATCGACCATGTCTTGCGCCGACGTCATAAAGCCAAAGCTTAGAAGCGCCAGCACGGTGACAAGTAAAGCAAGTTTGCGAATCATGTGGTTGTCCTTTCACATTTGAAATATATGATTCCGAATCGAATGAGAATGATAGGCGCCTAGCCGCCTCCCTTTATTCCGGTAGTGACAATGCCGCGCACATAATACTTCTGCCCGACGACAAAGGCGATTAACACCGGTACCACAACAAATGTCGAAGCCGCCATGATTAGATGCCAGGGCGTACGCATGGCGGACTGATTCTGAAATGAAGCAAGCAGCAGCGGCAGCGTCTTGACCTTTGGCTTTGCCAGCACAATCAGCGGCCACTGATAGCTGTTCCAGGTATTGACGAAGGTGAAAATGGCGAGGGTGGCCAGCGCCGGCTTGGTCAAGGGCAAGATGATCAGCCAGTAGGTGCGAAAGAAGCCGCAGCCGTCAATGCGGGCGGCGTCCTCCAGTTCCCGCGGGATCGTCACCATGAATTGCCGCATCATGAAGGTGCCCCAGGGCGTGAAGAGAAAGGGCACGATGACCGCCTGCAGCGTGCTCACCCAGCCGAAAGCCCGCATCTGTATATACAGCGGAATCAGCAGGACGGTGAAGGGCACCATCATCAAAGAGATGTAAAGCAGGAAGATCTTGTCCCGCCCCGGGTAGCGCAGCCGCGCGAAAGAATAGCCGGCCAGGCTGGCGGTGACCAGTTGACCCAAGACGACCGCCGCCGCGACCAGCGCGCTATTGAGGAAGCCGATGTCAAAATGCGTGGCCGTCCAGGCTTCAGTGTAATTCTCGAAATGCCAGGTTTCCGGTATGAACTCCGGCGGAAACTTGTAAATGCCGCGGATGTCTTTGACGGAATTGGCGACCATCCAGGCGAAGGGCATAATGAAAATGATGCCGACGATGGACAGCACGACATAGACGAGCAGGTCCATCAGAAGTTTTGTCTGCTTTTGCCCAAACAGGCTGTCTTTCAGTTTGACTGCGTTGGCCATACCGGTTACCTGCCGCTCACCTGGCTATTCATCATCGTCTTCAAAGCCGATCACCCAGCGCCGCGCCAAACGCCACTGAATGATGGTGATGATGAGAATGATGACAAAAACGACCGACGCCAGCGCCGCGCCATAACCCATCTTGAAGAATGTGAATGCATTCTGGAATATGTAGAGGGTCAACGGGGTTGTCGCATGAGCCGGTCCCCCTTGCGTCAAGACAAAAAACTGATCGAAGCTTTGAAAGGCGCCGATCAGAGACGTCACCACCACGAAGAAGAGCGCCGGCGTCAGCATGGGCAAGGTCACATAGCGCATGCGCTGCCAACCGCTGGCGCCATCAATGGAAGCCGCTTCATAGAATTCTTCCGGGATGCCTTGCAAGCCGGCCAGCAGGATGAGCATGGCAAAGCCGATGCCCTGCCAGTTGCTCATGATAATGACGCTGGGCATCGCCCATTGCGTATCGTGAATCCATTTTGGTCCGTCAATGCCGACCAGGTCCAGCATGTGATTGATCATGCCGATTTCGGGCTGGTAGATCCAGCGCCAGATGGTCGCCGCCGCCACCGTCAGAGTGATCTGCGGCAGGAAGTAGATAGTGCGGAAGAAGATGATGCCGCGCATCTTGCGATTGAGCGCCAGCGCCAGCCAGAAGGCGATGAAGATGCCGGTGGGCACGGCAACGAAGGTGTAATAGAAGCTGTTGCCCAGCGATTTCCAAAAGAGCCGGTCATTGACCATCGTATTGAAGTTATCCAGACCGACAAACTGGGGCTCTTTCGCCAAGCTCCAATCGGTGAGCATGATGTAGAAGGCAAAACAAATCGGGAAGAGCAAGAAGATAATAAAGCCGATGAAGTTCGGCGCGAGGAAGAGATAGCCGGCGATGGTCTCGCCACGACGCAAGCCGGTGAAGGCGCGCTTGATATCCTCTATCGCGCCGCGCTTAGGGCTTTGGCTGCCCCCGGCATGGGCTAGATTAGCGGCCACGGACAACCTCCGGCGCCGCCTTTCCAATTCCGCGTGATGAACAGAAATCGCTGAATTTCATAGACAAAGAAGCTATAGCTAAACGTGACTGCCAGTCGGTCAACGATGGAAACAGCGCAGCCAGGAAACCGATTACCTGAACGGTACTGTACTTTAACACGAGGCTTAGCGGATGTCAAAGACGAGTTGATGCGCCTATCAATCTCGCGTCAAAGTAATCAGCGTGTTGGCGCTGAGGTCTTCAACTTCGCTGTATACGCCATCGTTCCAGAGGATCGCCAGTCGCTCAAGCGCGGCGCCGGACGGGAAGCCAATGTGCGCGCGGCTGCTATCGCCGGAGAGATAGCCGCTGACCGCGGTCAGGTCACGGTGGTACGTGCCGCTATCGGTGTAGAGGATCAGTCGCGAGCCAATGCCCTGCCCGTTGCCGACGCCCGGCTGGCGCAGGTCCACCAGGATGCCCTCGCCGCCGCAGAGTTGATTCTCAAAGAGTTTCGCCGGGCTGCGCAGGTTGTTGACCACGATATCGAGGTCGCCATCGTTATCGAGATCGGCCAGCGACATGCCGCGTCCGCTGGCTGTATCGTTGAGCGCCCAGCTAGGCATCGGCTCGAATCCCCCGCCTGAAAGGTTGCGGTAGGCCTGATTCTTCTCGACCAGCTCGTTATTGGGCAGATGCGAGAAGAGCTCCAGCGAAATCATGCCGTTGACGACATAGAGATCCTGAAAGCCGTCGTTATCCAGGTCGCCGAATTTCGCCGACCAGGTCCAGCCGGTTCCATCCAGTTGGGCGGCCGGCGCGATATTCCGCGGCTGCCCAGATGCGTCAAATGAATAGAGTACATTCTCCATGATCTGGGGGTCGCCCTCGACATGCGGCATCGCCATCATCATATCCATCACCGGCGCCCACTGCTCCATCATCGCTTCGTCATCGGCGTAAGGCTTCATATCGGCGGCGAAGAGCTCCGGCGCGCCATCGTTGTCCAGGTCGGCGGCGTCGTAGCTCATCGTGCTGTGCGGCATGACAGCGAGCGGCTCGGTCTCCAGAGGATTGCCGTTGAGGAAAGTGAAGTATTTGTCCTCGACCGCGAAATCGTTGCCGATGATGATTTGATGTTCGCCAGCCCGGTTGACGCCAGTCCAGATCGCCAGTGTGTTCGAGCGATCGGCGATGCGCGTCGCCCGGAAACCCTCGCCGCGATTCTCGTAATAGATCACGCCGGATTTCGGCGCCGTCTGCCCCAGAATCTTCTCGTCTTCGACATCATAGGAGCCGGTGAGCAAGTCAAGGTCGCCATCGCGATCGGCATCCAGCCAGTTCATCGCGTAGCCGCTATAGATTACGCCGCGCAGCACTTGGCGCTCGAAATTTCCATCGCCCTGGTTGCGCCAGAACAGCGGCGCGGTCGCCTGCTGGGTGAAGACGATATCGAGGGAGCCGTCGCCGTCGACATCAACGATGGCGGCGCCGCGCGAGGGGGTCGCTGTCCGCAGCGCCTGACGCTCAAAATTCAATCCGCCGCGATTCCAGAGGATGGCGTTGTCACCGGCGAGATTGGCCATCACGATGTCCAGCAGTCCGTCGTCATCGAGATCGTTGATGGCGAGCCCGGCGCCGTTGCTATCGTAAAAGCCGATGGGCAGCTTGGTCGGGGTCGTTATGTGGTCGAGCTCGCGGGGGATGAAGGCGCCGCTGCAGCCGGATAGAGGATTGAGCGCCATCGCTTCTGCCGTCACCGGCGCGTGGATGCGCAAGGCGAAGGCAACTGGCGCGGCGAGGAGCAACACGAATAGAAGCGATAGGACCCGGGGAATGCGCATTGAAGAGCCTCAGCCGCGAAACTGAACGCCAAGACGATACCACCAGGAAATCGGTTGCGCAATTGTCGAGCCTGCCCACAAAGTACGGATGCGATTCAAACGCAAAGGGCGACTCACCGAGTCGCCCATAGAGAATTCTTCTATGTCCTGCCAGCCTTTAGCTTTCTGCCTCCGCTTCAGCCTCCGGCGCGGGCGACTCACAGAGTCGCCCCTACAAGATTCGTCTATGTCCTTGCCAGCCTTTAGCTTTCTGCCTCCGCTTCAGCCTCCGGCGCGGGCGACTCACAGAGTCGCCCCTACAAGATTCGTCTATGTCCTGCAAGCCTTTAGCTTTCCGCTTCCGCTTCAGCCCCGGCTCGGGCGACTCACAGAGTCGCCCCTACAAGATTCGTCTATGTCCTTGCCAGCCCTTAGCTTTCCGCCTCGGCTTCTTCCTCCGGCTCGGGCGGATTCTCCAGGTCGGCCAGCGTGGGCATGTTCGCCTTCTTGCCGTGGACGCCGGTCGCGCCATCGGGGCGGGTGCCGCGGCTGTCCAGACTTTGCATGTTCCCGTCGGCATCATAGGTGCGGACTTCAAAGCGATATTCGCCCTCCTGGAAGCGCCAGTCGTAGCGCCAAATGACCCAGGTCAATTCCGAGAGCGGCTGACGCAGCTGCGCCTCTTCCCAATCGCCGCCATTGACGCTGATTTCGACTTTGGAAATCATCTTGGCGCCGGCGTAGGCGATGCCGCCGACCGGCACAACATAACCGGCGTCGTCCTTGAGGATCGCATCGGTGGACACCGCATCGACGACCGAGGTCGTATTCACTATCGCTTCTTTGCTCCAGCCGCGGCGCACCCAATAACCCTCAGCCCAGGCGTCAACAAATTCGATGCTCTTGATCCACTTCGGTTGTTTCATGCCGTAGCGGTCGGGTATGTATATGCGCAGGGGGAAGCCGTGCTTCTGCTTCAGCGGCTGATCGTCCCACTCATAAGCAAACATGACGCGCTCTTCCGCTTCGACGACATCGAGCATCACGTATTCGTCAAAGTTGTCGGCGCCAGTGATCTTCATCGCCACGGCGTCGGCTTGCGGCTTCACATAATCGAGGAAGTCCTTCATGCGGAAGCCCGACCATTTCGTCGTGCTGATCAGCGTGCCGCCGATGCGATTGCTGATGCAGGACAAGGTGATGAAGCGGTCAATGCGGTCGAACTTGTCGTGGAGATCCTGCAAGGACAGGCTGACCGGATTATCGACCAGCCCGCTTACCTCGAGCCGCCATTCGTTGGAATCGATGACCGGCGGGCGCGAACTGATGTCGATGCGATAGTGATCATCGAGCGGCGTGTATTCGGGGCGCGTGCCGGGCGCGGGATCCGTTTCGGCGGCGGCGTTCGGCAGAACATTGCCCGAGCCATCGGTGGCTGCGTCGGCCGGAATCTCCGAGACGACCGTCCCCTCTCCCGGCTGTCTGCCGACGAGCCAGCCCAAGCCGGCGCCTACCACCGTCAGCACCGCGCTGGTGCCGCCGACGCGCACCATGAACTGACGCCGATTAAGCGGCTCGACGGTAACTGTCTCGCCCGTTTCTTCGTCCGTCTTCGTCTTGCCATCGCTATGCGCCAGGTCGTTGTAGATCCAGTTGGCAGCCATGCCCCAAAGGGCGAATGCCACAATCACCCAGATGATCTGCGCCGGAAGCGGGGCGGTCGCCGTCAGGTTGACCTGCGACGAAATCAGCATCGTCAGCGCGCCGAATACCAAGCCCAGGGCCAGACCGGGAACTAGGTTCCGCGCCTGCGTCGCCCGGCGGTTCATCAGCCAATAGACGAAGGTGACGGCAAGCGTTCCAGTTACGAGGAAGCCGCCCAAGCCCATCAAATGCTCGGCGGTCTTGGCTGCGGCCGAGGTCTCGCCCATGTCCAAGGCGATGATCATCTCCACCATCATATCGATGCCGAAGGTCAGCAGCGCGCCCGGCAAGATCCGCGAAACGTAGTCAAAGACATCGAAAGGAATGAATGGCAAGCCCGCGACTTGGTCAGCCAGGAAGAGCAGCGCCGTCAGCGTCATGGTCAGGGTAGCGCCGACCAATGCGCCGAGCCACAGTGAAGGTTTCCGTAGGTTATCCATGATAGATAAGGATCTCCGTCAATCTCTGATGCCTTCATTATATATGAGGATTTGCGTCATTTCTATTTCCGTCAGATTACAGACGGATTACAATCGGCTGACGAAGAGGCGGCCGATCAATCTAAGCGGTTCATGCTGTTTGGAGCGGCGACCCTGGTTCAAACAGGCGTCGTTGGGGCGGTTGCAATGGGTTTACTCAGGCGGCGGCATATTCACTGAGGCAAGTCCGGATCGGGGCGCGCGTTGATTTTCCTTTGATCCAGCGCTGCGGTTTCGGTCACCTTCAGGATGAGCTCGTTGGCCATGGTAGCCATCTGCTCCACGCTGTAGGCCTGGCCCTCGGTAAGCCACCAGTGGAACATTTTCACAAATGAATTCACCAAATGATTCGCCGATACTTCAAAGGGGATTATCGTCTCGTCTCGCGCCTTATAACGAGCGTTTACCGTTCGCGTCGCTTTTTCCAGGATGGGTTTCATCACTGGATGATCTTGCGGCAGGCTCATTGCCAACAGGCAGGTGTCTCGATACTTGCCGATGACAGTGAACACCAAAAGCGACAATTCGTAATGTGTCATTTCCGGGTGCATTCTGCGCGTGATTTCCGCTTGGACTTCGTTAAAATGACTAGCCAGCAGATCGTTTTTGTTCTTGTAATGGCGGTAAAACGTTGAGTTGCCAATGTTGGCGCGCTCGGTAATCTCTTTGATCTTTACACTTTCGTATCCTCGTTCCAAGCCCAATTCAACGAGCGCGTCGATTAACGCTTTTCGCGTACGACCTATGCGGCGATCCAGCTTTTCCATGGCGCAGTTGGCCTCCGAACACGGTTTATTGTCGTTCAGCCCATGGGAAAACAGCGCGCCGAATCGACAAAAAAAGCGGTCGAAGGCGCAACAATCCCTACAGCAATTTTAGCCGCAAATGCGCTTATACTGCCCCCAATAACTTAAAAATCCATGAAGTGGCACTATATTGAAAAATCCTTCAATAGTGCGTGTTTTCGTATATGCATCCCGCCCCATCCATTAGGCTCAAGCCGCCCCATCCATTAGGCTCAGGATCACGCTGGCAGTTGCGCTCTCGCCGCCGCTGGCATCCCGCGTCCGCCGCCGGAATCCGAACCCCTCAAAACTTGACAATCCATAAAATGGCATTATACTGAAAAATCATTCAATAAGACGGGATTTTCGTATATGCCTCCCATCACAACAATTAGGCTCAGGATCACGCTCGGCGCTTCCAGCACATCAGTTCTCAGCCCCCCCCCCCCCCCCCCCCATCTCTCGCTAAATCCCGACCTTCGCCGGAGTTCGCAATGAACTCCGGAACTGTTGCAAAACTCATCATCGCCGCCGTCATTCTCCTGCTGCTGCCGGCCTCGCAAGCCTTCGCCGCGACATTCAACGCCAACGACCACGCCACCCTGGTCTCCGCCATCAACTCCGCCAATGCCAACACCGAAGACGACACCATCAACATCACCGCCGACATCACCCTGACCGCCAACCTGCCTAACATAACGAAGACCGTCACCGTCAACGGCAACGGCAACACCATCGACGGCGCGATTGCCATCGGCAGCGTCACCACAGTGACGATCAACCGCAGCGCCATTTTCATCAACACCTCTAATCATTTTGGAGGCGGGATCCATGTCCTCGGGGGAAACCTCAACATGAACAACGTCACCGTCTACGGGAACACGTCGGGAAGCGGGGACTACGGCGGAGGCATCCACATAGGCGGCACTTCTTCAACCGTCCGTCTCAAGCACGTGACCATCACTAAAAACACCGCCGTTGGCAGCGCGGCCAATCTCGGCGGCGGCATTGCCTCAAGAGACACCACCACTAATCTGCACCTGGAGAACAGCATTGTCTATGGCAATACGCTCGGCGACTGTAGCCAACAGAGGGCGCTTGCCACCAACAGCGGCAACATCTTCGGCAGCGTGAGCAACTGCGGCCCCGGCACAGGCGGATCGAGCGACGATCCCCAGCTCCCCGCCAACGCCAGCGGCAACCCGCCCCATTTCGCGCTGCCCGCCGGCAGCCCGGCCATCGACGCCGTCTCTTGCATCACAGGCACAAACGCCGTCAGTGAAGACCAGCGCGGCACATCGCGGCCCCAAGGCAGCAACTGTGATATCGGGGCTTATGAATACGAACCGCCAGCCCCGCCACAAGCCAGCTTCACCGCAGCCGTCGATCCCGCCAACCGCCTGCAATGGACTTTTGACGCCAGCGCCTCGACCGGCGACAACATCAGCGCTTATGAATGGGACTTCGGCGACGGCAATACGGCGACCGGCCAAAGCGTCAGCCACACTTACGCAAGCGACGGCAACTACCGCGTCACCTTGACCGTGCGCAATACCGGCGGCAGCACTTCCGCCTCCCGCAATCTCAGCACCCAAGCGACTGTCAATCCAGAAACCCAGCCGGACGTCAACGGCAGTGGCAGCAGAGGCGAACGAGCCAGGATCCGAGCCACGCCCGTCAGGATTTCCCCAGCCGAGACCTGCCGGAATCTCGCGGCCCAGGGCATCATGGTCAGCAACCAAAGCATCGGCAGCGCCTGCCAGCGCGTGGAGGGCGGCGGCATCGGCCATCCGGATCTGGCCGCCAGCGCAGCCGGCGGAATCCCAGCCGGAGGCCGGGCCTGCTCTGCTCGGCTGCATGGTGCGGACGAAGGCCTTGCTGAACTTCCGCGACGCTCCTGGCGGGGAGCGCATCACCGGCTTTCCCGATTCCCACGGCATCCGCCACAACCTGCTGCCGCGCAATGTCACGCTGACGGCGCTGGCGCGGACGGCGGGCTGGTTCAAGGTGGACTTTCACGGGACGCGGGGCTGGGTCAGCGCTGATTGGGTGGAGCCGGTGGGGACCTGCGGCTAGCGTCGCGGGCGAGCCAAGAGACGACCCTACAGTTATTGCGTTCTTGAGGGCGACTCAAGAGTCGCTCCTACAGGTTTCGTTTGATGCGGGCGAGACAAGTCTCGCCCCTACATTTTCAGCGTTGTGGCGCGCAGTCCCAAAATCTGACCATGCCTTTTTTAGCGACATGTGTATAATACTTCCCACCGAGATTCTTAGCGCCATGCGGGAGTACAAGAGCCGTGTCACAGTCAAATCGCCTTCAAGAACTGCGGGAGCGGATTGACCCGATCAATCTGCAGATCCTGGAATTGCTGAACCAGCGCGCCGATATCGCGCTCGAGATCGGCAAGGTGCAGCAGGAGATGGGCACGCGATTTTATGACCCGCAGCGCGAAGCCGAAATGCTGACCGCGCTGCAGCTCGCCAACGACGGACCTTTCAGCAACGAAACCATCTCCAAACTCTTCAATGAAATCTTCCGCGCCACCCTTCATTTGGAGGAGCAGGACGCGCAAGACAAGATCCTCGTCCAGCGGAAGAACCCCGAACAGCACACGATAATCGAATTCGCCAACGGCTTGCAGCTGGGCAACGACACCTTTGAGTTGATAGCCGGTCCCTGCGCCGTGGAGAGCTACGAGCAGATGGACGCCGTGGGCGCTGTATTAGCCGAGCGCGGGGTGAAGATGATCCGCGGCATGGGTTACAAACCGCGGACCTCGCCTTACGACTTCCAGGGCATGGGCGAAGAGGGCTTGCAAATCTCGCGCCGGGTCGCGGACAAATACGGCTTGATGGTCATCAGTGAAGTGCTGGATTTGTCGCTGATACCCATGATGGATGAATATGTGGACGCATTTTGGGTGGGCGCGCGCAATATGCAGAACAGCTTCCTGCTGCGGGCGCTGGGCAAGCAAAAGAAACCGGTGTTGCTCAAGCGCAGCTTTGGCGCCACCCTGAAGGAGTACATCTACGCCGCCGAGTACATCATGGCGGGCGGCAACGAGCAGGTCATTCTGATGGAGCGCGGCATCCGCACCTTCAGCGAGTGGACGCGCAATACGCTGGATATCAGCGCCGTGCCTTTGCTCAAGCAAGAGACGCATCTGCCGGTCATCGTTGATATTTCGCATTCGGCCGGGCGGCGCGATATCGCCAATCCACTGGCGCGGGTGGCGCGGGTCAGCGGCGCTGACGGGCTGATGGTCGAGGTTCACCCCAACCCGGATGTGGCCATGTCGGATGCCAAGCAGCAGTTGAACCTGGACCAGTTTAACCAACTGATGGATGAGATCGAGTCGATCGGCGAGCGTTACCAGCAGACGGTTTGATACGGTGATAATGATTGGCGGAATGAGTTCTGGTACACTATAGGCAGCTTAGCGAGTAATCACAGAGGACCTAAGCAATGGAGTGGGAACAAGTATTCATCATAATTGGCGTTGTGGCCGGCTTGTTCTTATGGCTGCGGTCTGACATCAAGCGACTCGAAGACAAGATGGATGATGGTTTCCAAGCGCTGGACGAGAGGCTCCGCAAAGTTGAGACCGAGCAGGCGCGGGTGGTGGGTTTGCTCGAAGGCTTGGGCTTTGCCGGGAAGCTGCCGAGTGCCGACAGTTGACGCCCTCCCCCTGAAAATGCCTTGAGCGATGCGGCATCGTCTTGAGCGCTACAAACTGCTCGAGGTCATCGCCGTCGCCATCGTGCTGCGTATCGCGGTGCTGCTCGCCTTCCCGCAGCACTTCGCCTATAGCGAGCCCGGCGGCGTCATCCACGGCTCGATCGCCTATGATGAATACGCGCTGAACCTGCTGGAGACGGGCGTCTACGGACGCGACGCGGGCATGCCCGATGCGGGCCTGCCACCCCTTTACAGTTATGTTTTGGCGCTGGTTTACGCCGTATTTGGTCGCCATTATCTGGCGGTCGGCGCGCTGCACATCCTCTTCGACGCGCTTTCCATCGCCCTGCTCTATAACATCTGCCGGCGGCTCTTCCCGCATCCCGGTCAAAATGGCGACTGGATCGGCGCTTTCGCCGCGCTCGCTTTCGCGCTCTATCCCTACCTGATCTTCCAGAATCTGACGCTGAACGACACGGCGCTGTGGATACTGCTGCTGCATCTCTTCCTTTGGCTGCTGATCCGCCTGCGCGACATCGAACGTTTCGACCGCGTGACGCTATTCATCTCGCTCGCCGCCGGCTTGACGCTTGGCGTCTCGATATTGGCGCGGGCGCTGCTGCCGCCGCTGGCGCTTCTGGCGGCGCTGTGGTTCTTGCTGAAGCTCAGCCCGCGCGAAATGATGCTGCGTCTGCTGCCGGTGGCGATCGTGAGCGTTATGGTTCCGCTGCCGTGGATCGCGCGCGCCGGCTACATTTATGGCGGCTTCGTGCCCATCGCGCTCAACAGCGGCGAGAACATTTATCAAGGCAACAACCCCTACGCGGCCGCCGTCTTCCGCGCCGGCTATGATGTGCAGTGGCTGACGCCGCCGATAGACGCGCCGCCAGTGGACGAGCCCTTGCGCCGCAACGCCTTCTTTGCCGAAGCCGGCTGGCGCTATCTGCGGGAGAATCCGGTCCAGGCGCTCGATCTGATGCTCGTCAAGCTGCTGGTTTATTGGAATCCGCAAGTGACGCCTTTGAACAACCTGCGCCAGGGCGAAAGGCTCAGCGTGGATGAAACGGGCGCGGTCCTGATCGTCAGCGGCGAAGGCTCGCATATGGGCGTGACCGCCGCCAACGCCGCCTACCAGGAAGAGGGGCTTTTCAATGTCGTCGGGCGCAGGCTGCATATCCTCAGCTTCGGCGCGCTGTGGCTGCTGGCGATTGCCGGCGCCTGGTTGAGCCGGCGCGAATGGCGGATGCTGAGTCTGCTCTTCTTCGCGCAAATCAGCCAGACGCTGATGTATCTGCTGTTTCATCCTTCCACGCGCTACCGCTCGCCCACCGATCCGCTGCTCTTTGTATTTTCGGCTTACGCGGCGCTCTGCCTTGCGCGCTGGTGGCGGGGGCGCCAAGCCAGCCATTCGCCCTGAGGCGCGCTGCCCCGCGTTCGCCCAGGATCGCAACAGGCGTCCAAACAAGCCCGGCTAAACCTGTCCCCATTGCCCAAACAGCCGAAACGGGTTTTGAATTGTCAAAAATCCATTTGCTTGGATGAGAACGCGGAGAATGCGGGAGTGGTGAATTTCAAGGATGTATGAATTGCATGGGGAAAGCCTTGTACTTGGGATACTGCTGAAGATATAACTGCCGCCGATTCCAGGCATAGACAAAAAGTTTCACGTTCCGTCGAAGCGCCTCGGCACAACGAGAAAAGCAACGGGAACGCCGATGCAAGCGCGCCAAATAATGACGCAACTCCGCATTCATACCCTCCACTCGGTAGGTTTCGCTCTTATTTGGCATCGGAGTATGCTTTCCGGGGTAATAGAGCAATTTCTTATAGGAAGCCATCAAGTCGCTGTAGTACCAATGCGCTCGCGGACTTTGATCCACCAGTTTTTGCAATGTATCCTCGTCCCGTCGCTGGCTCACCAGAAAACCGACAATACAACTGCTAGCCCGGTCAACGAAAGTACTTATGTACCATCTGTTTTTTTTCGTTGGACAAAGGTATGCAACTCATCCATTTCAACAATATGCAACGGAGTTTCTTGCGGTGTTGGGGCAGGCGCCAGTTGATCGGCATGCGCTTTAACCCAATTCATCACGGTGACATGATGAACACCCAAATGACGCGCTATCCAGCGATAACTGGCGCCATCAACATACCATCGCAGAGCTTGCTGCCGCATGGCATCGCCGTAGAGACGCGCCGGCTGTGGAGTATAACGGCGCTTGCAGATGTTACAACGATAACGCTGGCTGCCAGAACGATTGAAGCCAGCTTTGACTTGCCTTTGTGTATCGTGACATTCTGGACAAGTATTCATAACCGCAGTCTATCATAACCGCCTATTCACCACTCCCGAGAATGCGCCGACTGCCAATTTGCCCCATTCTGTGATATAGTTTCAAATCCTGCGAATCATAAGTCTTGATTAGGTGTGAAAATGATGAGGGTTGCTTTTGCATTGTGCTTCATGATGCTATTAGCGCTGCCTGTTTTGGCGCAATCGACGGTCGACAACTGTTGCCAGGTGAACCGCAGTTGCACGACGGATGGCGATTGGACCCAAGGTTGGTTCGACTACCAAGCAGGTCAATGCCCGGCAACGGCACCGGCTGGCACGACGCCGCCTGCCCCCGCAGCGGATGTCGACAACTGCTGCCAGATCGGCCGCGCCTGCCAGACAGACGCCGAATGGATCCAGGGTTATAACGACTATCAAGCCGGTCAATGCGGCGGCGGCATTGGTCCAGCCCCGACGAGCAGCGTTTCATCCGCCAACCACTACAGTTTTTCGGGAACGGATCGCTCGGCAACCCGCGCCTTCACGCTCACCCGCGGCAAGTGGCGCTTCAACCCCAACCTTGGGCGCAACGCCGATACTTTCCTGGTCCAAGTAACAAGCCCGGGCCAAGCGAATCCATCGGGTACATGTCTGACATTCCCATCGAATTTGCATTGGCGAGGCGAGTCGGGCGCCGGGCTGCGGCTGGGAGCTTACACGCACGAGTTCGCGGTTCGCTATCAATGCGATGCTCAGTTCGTCGTCTTCCCCGAGGTGTCAGCGGGTGATGTCCAGGGCCAGCGCTGGACCATCAACATCAACAAGACGGACGGCAACATCTAGTCCCATAGCGGCTGACAAGTCGAAAGGCGGGCGGGTCTCTGGCTCCCCCATTTTGTTTTTTCTACTCCAGATCCGCTGCTAAATGTGCTTGCGGCGGGGTTGCCACGTTGTCTGATTTACTCCCTAGCATTTGACAACTATATGAATATGCTGTAAACGGGTTGCGCTGCTAATACAAATGTTCTATACTGCGACTAGATCAATGCATTGGAAGGCTTGTGATGAACAGGCAGAAACCACCTAAAGGCATTGAATGGGCGCGGGTGCGCTTCATGAGCATTGAGCCGCTCTGGTTTGATGTGGCGCCTGTATTCGAGGAGTGGCTGGAGACGGAAGAGAAGCTGCCATTCGAGTGGGCGATCATCGGCGCGGCGTCGAGTGGGAGTCGGGTGTTTCAGCCGAAAGTAAGTTGGGCACATTCGTTAATCGAAGTAATAGAAGGACAAGACGTACCGATTTTCTTCAAGGGGAATATGGAGTGGGATGACTGGCGGGAAGCGTTTCCACAACCGGCATTCTTAGCTGCCGCAGCCTGAACGCAAGATTGATAAAGCGGTCGAGCCACTTCTTGCTCGTCCTAGCCAATTCCTCTCTGCCTCTGCGCCACTTTTCCATAAACCACCATCTCGGAAGTCATCTGTAGGCGAGACATATCAAGTCTCCCGCGCCCAACAAACAAACGCCAATGGGCGACCCATCGGCTCGCCCCTACAGATTCCTGTTATCGGAGGTTCGTTACTTCGTGTGAGCCAAGTCGTGAACGGCGAGCGACTATGGCTAATCCGCCCGATCCAGCGCCAGCAGCTCCCGGAAGCGATCCAGCACGACGAGCCCGCAAGCCCCCCGACCCGAAACCCTCCCGACTACTTCCGCCCTGACCGAATTCCACGCCGCATTCGCCGCCAAAGCGACGATTTCCCGCGCGCAATTTGCCCATTTTGCTAGCGAACATCGCCAGTCGCGGAAATTCATCTGACGATTATTGTGAATCCCTTGACATCGGGGGGGGGGGGGGGGGGGTAACTTAAGGATTCTCCAATTCTTTCTGAAAGGAAGCAAATCATGAAGTACATATTCGCATTTCTGCTCGCAGCGTTGTTTGCCCTGCCAAATTTCGCCCAGACGAGCGTCGACAACTGCTGTCAATTGGGGCGCGCCTGCAGCACGGAGGAAGAATGGGACCAGGGCTGGTACGACTTCGCGAACGGTCTCTGCCCCGCAGACGCGGCAGCCGGAACAGTTTCGCACCCTCCTATGGAGAGCTTCTCCAATAACTGCTGCCATTTCGGCCGCACTTGCACAACGGAGGAAGAGTGGGATCAGGGCTATTATGAATGGGCAAACACACACTGCGCCTCGGTGCTTGGTTACGAAATCAGCATGCCCGCGCCGGTTGAGCTGGGCGCCTATACCTTTGTCGGCACGGGGAAGGGAACCAGCTATAATGTCCTGCTGAGTCCTGGCACCTGGAATATCCGGGCTGTTTTGACGCGCCGCGCTGACATTTACATCGTTCAAGCTGACGAGGAAGGTCAACAGCATCTCGATGGCAAGTGCCTGTCATACCCGCAGTGGTGGCATTGGTATGACTATTCAACATCGATACTGTCCGACGCCTCGGCCCAATTTATAGTTCGCACCCATTGCCTAGTCCGATTCGCCTTCTACCACAACACCGGGTTTAACGCCGAGCAAGAATCGTACAAGGTCTTCGTTCGCAAGGTCAGCGACAACTTCTAAGCCGGCGGCGAGCGGATTGTGGGCGGGTCGCAAGCTCGCCCATTTTCATTTCCCCTCAGTCCCGATCCGGCGCCATCAGATCCCCGCAGCGATCCAGCACGAAGAGCCCGCCAGCCACTCCCCCCCGAAACCGTCCCGACTACTTCCGCCCTGATCGAATTCAACGCTGCATTCGCCGCCAAAGCGACGATTTCCCGCGCGCAATTTGCCCATTTTGCTAGCGAACATCGCCAGTCGCGGAAATTCATCTAGCGATTATTGTGAATCCCTTGACAAATCGGGGGGGGGGGGGGGTAACTTAACGTATCGTCTATTTTTGTGAAAGGAAGAAAATCATGAAGTACATATTCGCATTTCTGCTCGCAGCGTTGTTTGCCCTGCCGAGTTTCGCGCAGGGCGTCGACAACTGCTGCCAGATTGGACGCGCCTGCGGCACCGACGAAGACTGGGACAAGGGTTATTACGACTACGTGAACGGCATGTGTGGCGCGGGCATGACATCCGACATGAGCATGATGCCCCTGGAGCGCGATGGTTATACCTTCGTCGGCTCGGGACCAGGTAAAAGCCAGGTCATCCGGCTGACCTCAGGCAAGTGGAGTTGGACGCAAAACTATTCGCGCTTCGCCTGGACTCGAATACACCAAGTACACGAGACGGGAGAGAATCATTCCGGTGGCAAATGCTTGTCTTGGCCCCGCTCGTGGTCCTGGTACGGCTGGTCAGGCAGTTGGCTGGCGATCGCCGGACCCTGGTATCGGGAAATCGTCGTGCGCACAAATTGCCTTGTCAGGTTAGAATTCTTCTGGGACGCGGGATTCAACCCCGAGTTCCAAACGTACAAGGTCTTCCTCAAGAAGATCGACGGCAACTTTTAAGCCGGCGGCGAGCAGCGAGCGGATTGTGGGCGGGTCGCTGACTCGCCCATTTTCATTTCCCCTACTCCCGATCTGGCGCCAGCAGATCCCAGAAGCGATTCAGCAGATAGCGATGCCGCATGCCATGCGACAGCAGCGCCATCGTCAGCAGGAAGAGCGCCGCAATCGCTACGATCATCAGCGAGCCGTCCCCGCCATCCCAGCGCGGCGGATTGAACTCGAACAGGTCGGGATAGACGTACATCGCGATGATGGTCAGCGCGGTCAGAACGCTGCTCAACAGCAGCAAGCGCCAATGCTCCAAGAAGGAATCGGGGTTGTAGAAGTCGATGCCTTGGATATGCCAGGTTATCAGCATGCCGTAGAGCGCGACCATGATCGTCATCGCCGAGCGGGTCATTCGCAGATCGCCGCCGCCGCCGAACCAGACGATGAGGTAGAGCAGCGTCATCAAAGCCGCGCCGATGCAGCCCATGGTCATGATGTAATCGAGCACATCGCGGCGGAAATGCGCCATGAAACGCGGGCGCAGCAAGCCGAAGGCGATCAAGGTGGCGGGCAGATTGACGGTGCCGAAGGTCGCCCAGCTGATCTGCACCGGCGTGATGGGAAAGGGCAGCGCGAGGAAGGCGATGCAGACGAAGAGCGCGACCATGAAGAAGTTGCGCACGAGGAACATCTTCATCGTGCCGAAGATGGTTTGGGTCGTTTCTTTGCCCTCGCGGAAGGCGCGCGGCAGCGTCGACATGGCGTTGTTGAGCAAGACGATATCGGCGACGTCTTTACTGATTTGCGTGCCGTCATTCATCACGATGGCGAGGTCCGCTGCTTTGAGCGCCGGCACGTCATTGACGCCATCGCCGACCATCGAGACGTATTCGCCGTTGCGGCGCAGCGCTTCGACGATCCGCTGTTTGGTATCGGGCTCGATGCGGGCGAAGACATGGCTCTCCTGAACCGCGCTGTCAAACTCGCCCTCCCCCATCGCATCCAGCTCGGCGCCGGCATAGGCGCGGCTGCCGATATCCATGCCCGCGGCGGCGGCGATGGCGCGCACCGTCTCGATGTTGTCGCCCGAAATCACCTTCAGAGTCAGCCCTTCCTCACGGAAAGCGGCCAGCGTGTCCTGGATATCATCGCGGATCTGATCGCTCATGACGATCAGCGCCAGCGGCTTTACGTCGTAGGCGGCGACGCCGGCTTGCAGGTCGGGTTCGCCCGCCATCTCGCCAAAAGCCAGCAGGCGCATGCCATCGGCGGCGAGCGCTTCCGCCCGCTGGAAATGCGGGTTGTCGCTCGGCAGCAGGCGTTCCGGCGCGCCCATGAGCAGGGTCTTGCCCGGCAGGCAGACGGCCGCCCATTTGCGCTCGGAGGAGAAGGGAATCTCCTTCAGCTTCGGCGGAATGTCGCCATCGGGGACGACTTCATCAATATAGCGCTCGATGGCTTGCGCGGTGTTATTCAGATGCGCCAGGTTCTTCAAGAAGCTGCGCAGCTCGTCATGGATGTCGGCGAGATTCGTCGCTTCGATGGGGATGATTTCGCGGACGGCGAGCTTGTTTTGGGTTAAGGTGCCCGTCTTGTCGAAGCAGAGCACGGTGGCGTTCGCCAGCGATTCGACGGCATTGACGCGCTGGATCAGCGTTTGTTGGCGGCTGATCTTGACGGCGCCGATGGTCAGCGACAGGATCGCCACCAACACCAAACCTTGCGGCACCAGGCTGGTGGTGAAGACGACGGCGTTGCGCACGATCTGCAGGAATTCGCTGCCGCCGCTGAAGCCGGTTATGAAGATCAGCGGCACGAAAATCGCCATGATCACCACCGCGACTTCGACCGTGATATCGATCTTGATTTGCGTCGGCGTCTTGACCAGCTTGTACTGCTTGGCGATGATCGACAGGCGGTTGATATGGCTGTCGGCGCCGACCTTGGTGGCGCGCATGACGCCGGCGCCTGCGATGCAGAAAGAGCCGGACATGACATCGTCGGCGGGCGCTTTGCTGACCGCGTCCGATTCGCCGGTCAAATGCGATTCGTCCATCTCCAGCGAGTCGGCGCGCAAAACCACGCCGTCGACCACCAGCCGGTCGCCCGGTTCGATGCGGATGATCTCGTCCAGCACCACGCCGCGCATCGGCACATCAACCCATTCGCCATCGCGCAAGCAGCGCACCGTCTGCTCAGCCAGCGCCGCCAGTTGATCCAGTTGCCGCTTGGCGTTGAACTCCTGGATCATGCCGAAGAAGGTATTGGAGACGACGCTGAAGCCGGCGAAGAAAGCGGTGGCGTAATCGCCCAGGGCGATGACGACAATCAGCATCGTGCCCAGGACGATATTGAACAAGTTGAGCACATTCTCGCGGAAGATATTCCAGTAGCTGCGGCCAACGCGGGCCTCGAAGTCGTTGGAAGCGCCGCGGCTGATGCGCTCTTGGACATCGCTCGCGCTTAGCCCGGCGAGGTCTTCACGCTGTTCGCTGGTGTGCTCAAGTGTCGCTTGCATGGGTCCTAATCGCGCTCAAGCAATTGCGCCTACGGCATATACGCAGGTTCTCGCCAAAGGATGTGTCGAGCGGATGATACAGCGCGAAAGGCTTGCGGGAAACGGGCGAATTTGATTCCAGGACAAAGATTCGACGCGTGGGCGACCCAAGGAGTCTGTTGAAAAACCGTTTTCACCCCTACCCCAAACCCCTCCCCGGCGGGTCAGTGTCTACGCGACCCCATAAAGAGGGAGGGGCTTTAACTGCTCATAACAGGGCAGAAAACTCCCCTTCCCTCATTTTGGGGGGAGGACAGGACAGTTTTTCAGAGAGCACAACATTGAATCGAATTCTGTATTTACTTGAACTTTTTCGGGCGACCTGATAGGTCGCCCCTACAAGATTTTGCGCTTCGACGGGCGACTCACAGAGTCGCCCCTACAACTTTCGACAGATTTGATGCTTGTGGTGGCTGCCGTACCGCATTCGTAAGCAGTGTGTTCAAACCTGTCCTGTCGTCAGTCATTTTGGGGGAAGGGGCCGCGCCACGTAGACACAGGCGGTCGGGGATGGGGGGAAAGTTTTTCAACAGTGTCCCAAGGGTCGACCCTACGGTGACAGCGCTTTTCTGTTATTCTCGTGTGCGACTGTTTTATGAAAAAACTCGCCTTAGAGGAACGCAGATGATCCAAATTGCCGAGATGCTGCCGCCCGTCTATTCAACGCTCTGGGACCTGGTCGCCCAATGCGGCGTGACAAAAGCCGTCGGCGCGCTGGACTTCGGGGATCATTATCGCGCCGCGCCTCCCTGGAGCTATACCTCGCTACTGCGGGTCAAAAACGCTTACGAAGATCGCGGCTTCGAGCTGGCGGTGATCGAAAGCCGGCCGCCATTGACCAAAGCCAAGCTGGGGCTACCGGGGCGCGACGAAGAGATCGACGCCGTCTGCGAGTTGCTCGATAGCATGGGCCGGCTGGGCATCCCGGTCTGGTGCTACGAGTGGATGCCGGTGCTGAACTGGATGCGCAGCTCGACGACGATTCGCTCGCGCGGCGGGGCCTTGGTCACCGGATATGATCACAGCCAGATGCTGGACGCGCCTCTGACCGAATACGGCGAAGTGAGCGAAGGGCGGCTTTGGGAGAATCTCCATCATTTTCTGGAGCGGGTGATACCGGTTGCCGAATCGGCTGGCGTCAAGCTGGCGATGCATCCGGATGATCCGCCGCTGTCGCCGATCCGTGGCTTGGGGCGCATCATGCGCAGCGTCGACAATTTTCAGCGCTTGCTCGATCTGGTGCCCAGCGCGATGAACGGCATCGCCCTCTGCCAAGGGAACTTCACGCTGATGACTGATGACTTGCCGGCTGTGATTCGACAATTCGCCGACAAGATTTTCTTCGTGCACATGCGCGATGTCGCGGGCAAGCCTGAGAAGTTTCAAGAGACCTTCCACGACGAGGGCCAGACGGATATGGTGGCCTGTATGCGCGCCTATCGCGATATCGGCTTCGACGGTGTCTTGCGGCCCGATCACGTGCCGACGATGGCGGGCGACAGCAACGACCAGGCCGGTTACTCTGCGATTGGACGCCTATTCGCTATCGGCTACATCAAGGGGATTCGGGAAACGGTGTATGGGGAGGCTCGTCCCGTTTAGGCAGGCGCTGCTCAGCCGGCAGCGCGTCGCTTTCATCCAGGATGTCTCGCCCGCGTTTGAGCTTTAGCTCGCGGTCGTCAATGGTGAAGAAGGCGGCCACGGCGCAAAGCAGGCAAGCGATGGCGCCGATGACCATGAGGATGCTAAAGGTCGAGGTGAAGGACAGCCGGATGGCTTGATACACTTGCTCTTGCTCCGCGGGCGAAAGCCAATCCGGAATCGACGTCTGCACCAGGTCGCCGGCATCGGCCGCCAGATGCGTCTGCGCCTCCGCTGGCAAGGACCGGATATAGGAATCATTCATCAAGAGCTGGCCGAACCAGGTAATGGCGAGCCCGCCAAGCACGCCAACCACGAGCACCTGGCCCACGCGCGACACGGTGTGATTGACGCCTGAGGCGATGCCAGCGTTGTTGTCCGGCGCCGAAGCCATCGCCGCCATTGTCAAGGGGGCAAATGAAAGGCCGAAGCCGAAACCGAAGAGAACAACCGGCAGGAAAAAGGTGCTGAGATACTCGGACTCGCCGCCGGTAACGCCGACCCGGGCAAAAGCGAAAAAGCCGATGGCGACTATGAATAATCCAATCGCCATTGGCACGCGCGGTCCGCGCCGATCCAAGAGCGGGCCAACAAGTGTGGAACCGAGCGTCGCCACCAGGATTAATGGAATAATCGAAAGACCGGTGAACGTTGCGCTATAGCCTTGCACCTGTATCAGGTTTAGCGGCAAGTAAAGCAGCGCCGGCTGTATCACGCCATGAAAGACCAGGGAAATCGTGTTTGCCGAACTGAATGTGCGCGAGCGGAACAGCCACAGCGGCAGAATACCGTGTTTATTGTTTCTCTCGCCGTGCAGAAACAGCGCTACCGCTATCAGCCCGCCGCTGATGGCAACCATGATGATTGGGCTGCCAAAACCGAAAGTTGAACTTTCGATGAAGCCGAAGGTAATCCCTCCAAGGCCAAGGATGATTAACAGCGCGCCGAAAATGCTCATTCGCCGGGGAGATTTTCTGTCGAAACTCTCCGGCACGTATCGCAGCAAAATCAAAGCCGCCAAGATTCCCAGGGGGATATGGATGAGAAACACGAGCCGCCACATGCCAAGGTCGGTGACGACGCCGGCGAAAAACGGCGCCATGCCCGCCATCAGGACGGTAAACCCCGACCAGAGGCCGATCGCCCAGCCTTGCCCCTTGCGACTGAAGTGAGCCGACACGATCGCCAGGCTGTTGGGGACGATCATCGAACTGCCAACGCCTTGCGCCAGGCGTCCGGCAATGATGACATTGGTCGTCGTCGAGAATCCACAGATCACCGAAGCCAAGCCGAATAGCAAGATTCCCATCATGCAGACGCGCTTGCGCCCGTAGTGATCACCCATGGAACCCGTCACCACAATCAGCGATGCTTGGACCATGACGTAGGCATTGGGGATCCAAATGAGATCGGCGCCGCGCGCGTTCAGTTCGACCTGAATGGCCGGCAGCGCCACATTCAACGACGAACTGGCGACAAATGCCATGCTCGCCGCCGAGATGGTGGCGAATAATACCCAGAACCCGGTGGACCAGCCGCCGGCTCTTAAACTAATTGCTGCCACAATAGCGCCCGATTAAGAAAAACACTTGAGCCACATAGTTTCAGCATATCACATCTTCGCTTTCAAGCGCAATCAAAACCAAATGCCAGCGCTATCGCAACCAAAGCTCAAGGGGGAGTTGGCGGCGGATCCGCAATTGGGCATGGCCGGAAACTACTCGGGAAAGGGCAATTCTCGTTCAATCAGCAATGCTGCAAGCAGTCCGCTCAAGAGGCTGAGCCCGGCGGCGATCCACATGATGACATTGATTGCGCCGGAGAAAGTTTCGCGAATCAGGCCTTGCAGTTGAGCCCGTTCCACCGGCGTCAAGGCTGCCGGCAGCGCCGTCTCCGCCAATCTGATCGACTCGGCAGAGAGCAAGGCGCGGGCATCGGCGGGCAGCGCGGCGACCGACGGATCGCTCAAGAGGTTCTGCTTGAACAGGACCAGCACGATGCCGCCCATGACCGCAATCGACAGGACTTGCGCCGAACGCGAAACCGTATTGTTCAGCCCCGACGCCATGCCCGCATGATGCTCGTCGACCGATGCCATCACCGCCGTGGTCAATGGCGCCAAGGTGACGCCCATGCCAGCGCCGAATAGACAGATCGCCGGGAAGAGCGTCGTCCAGTAGCTGTCTTGTCCGCTATCCGGCGGCATCGTCGCCAGCAGCGCGAATGACAGGCTAATGAGCACGGGACCGATAATCAGCGGCAGGCGCGGTCCATAACGATCGAAGACGCGGCTCATGACAAATGAGAGCGCGACCATGAGCACGGTCATCGGCAGCAGAGCCAAGCCAACGGCCGCGGCGCTATAGCCCTGCACCTGAATCAAATTGAGGGGCAGGAAGAACAAGACGCTGTTCATAGCGCCATAGAGCAGGAGCGTCAAGGTGTTGGCGCCGGTGAAAGTGCGCGAACGAAACAGATTCAGCGGCATCATCGGATGGTCGCTATGCCCTTCGTTCCAAATGAATATGGGCAGAATAGCGACGGCAGCGCCGCCGGACAGCAGCACCAGCGGGTCGTCAAAGCCGCGCCGCGGACCTTCAATGCAGAAAAAGCCGCTGAGCATCAGCGCCATGGTGCTGAGAAAGGCGCCGGAGATATCGAGCTCCTTCGGCGCTTCTTCGTCATAGCTCTCCGGCACGTAAATGATCAGAATGAGAATGGCGACCAGGCTGAGCGGAATATTGATCAGGAAGATCATGCGCCACATGCCCATCTCGGTGACCCAGCCGCCCAGAATCGGTCCCGCGCCGGAAACCAGCATGGTGAAGCCGGACCAGACGCCGATCGCCCAGCTGCGCCGATGATGAAAGAAGAAGGCGGCGACAATCGCCAGGCTGCAGGTGATCATCAAGCCGCTGCCGACGCCCTGCATGGCGCGAGCCAGGATCAATACATCGACGGAATTGGTCGTTGCGCAAGCCAAGGAAGACAAGGCGAAGATCAAAATGCCAATGAGATAGACACGCTTCCGCCCGTAATGATCGCCAAAGGATCCGCTAAGGAAGATGAAGGCGGCTTGCAGCAATGAATAGGCGTTGACGATCCAAATCAAGTCGGCGCCGGTCGCGCCCAGGTCGCGTTGAATGGCCGGCAGCGCGACGCTGAGCGCAGTGCTGACCATGAACACCATGCTCGGCGCCATAATGGTGGCGATGAGCACCTCAATATCCAACCGCCACTCGAAATTTATCGGCGTCTCAGTTGCCATAAATGCGAAGAAGCCTATCGCTACTGAACAGGCGCAGCGCGATGTCAGCCATTAATTGTATGCCAATTCAAGAGAGAATAGTAATAGAAGCGGCGGTTTCTGGATCGGAGCAGCCGTTGGCGCTAATGGCGTATGTGTCCGCGGGCTTGCTGATATTCGCGCGTGGAGAGCAGGCGGCCGGTCGGCAAAAGCGTGGATTCGCTCATTTGCCGCGGAGCTCGCTGAGCTCTTCTTCCAGCTCGGCGCGGCGTTTCGTGCTCGCCTCGCGTCCCGCTTCGAGCGCCCGCCGGTAGTGCGACTCCAGGTTCGTCTGGAATTCCTCCGATGACACGGGCGAAAAGAAGGTCGCGAGCAGGGCGCCGATGGCAGCGCCGATGCTCAAGCCAACGAGCAGACTGAAAAACTTGCGCATTTTGCTAGCCTCCAGACGCGCCATCCGCCGGCGCAATCGGGTGATTCATTCACCCGGCGAATCGTCGGCCGCGTCGATCGTTTCAGGGCCGATGGCATTCATAAGAGGAATAGCAAGGGCGGCACGGCGATGACGATGCCAAATATGCCGATGCCGAAGGGCAGCGTGATGAAAAGCAGACCACCAGTCGCGAGCGCGATGAGCCCGCCGTCGCGGCAGAAGCGTTCCCACTTGCGCGTGGAGGGGCTGCGGAAAACCTGCCGGAACCAGGGGATCTCAGCGAAACTCTTCCAGACGAGGGCGTCGCGAAACATCAAGTGCACCCCGACATACCACCAGAATGACGCGACACAGATCTGAATGATCCACATAACCCGCTATCCTCAAACAAATTCAGCTAACATTTTAGCGATTATTTGCCGCGTGTCTATGTTTTGAGGGAGTGGTGATCAGTGGAATCGCCGCTATTTCGGACGCTGTAAACGTTTACCACCGAGGACACCGAGGATAGAATTGGAACTCGTCTGTCTTTCTTAATGTCTCCTGTTGCTGACAATGCTGAAGCTAGCAGGTAATCAGCAGTTGATTCCACTTCGTTGCCCAAGTCTCCAAGATCTGGAATTCGTCGGTGCCATTGTTCGTACGGAGGACAATTTGATGTAAGCCACGAAGCGGTGGGTTTGCGTCTTCTATCTCGCCCGGTTGAAAGGGATGCCAGATGCCGGCTAAATCGAATCGCCAATGGGTGTCTCTGTCACCGGTGGGGATGCTAAACATAATCTGAAAGCTAGGCATTAGATCGGCAACGGAATGAGTTACCTCGCACTCTGTGTCTGGCATTCTAGTAGTCGAAAAGCCGAAATCTTGGGTCTGAACTGGCAGCATCCCCTCGTCCGTGTTTTCAGGCTCTGGGGCGCATTCACGCCAAACCTGGTCATACCAGGCCGTAGCCTGTTGGAAGGTTTCGATTTCAATATCACGACCAAGTCGCGCGGCGCATTCATCAGGCGTTTCCGCCAAAGCAACACAGCTGAGCAATGCCAGCAGTCCGATCACTGCCATCTTCATAAACTTGGACATGTTCGCTCCTCTGGTCATTGCTCGTGGTTGCAGCGCATTATAGATATAGGCGGTCCTGCAGCTTTGTTTCACCGCTAATTATCTTTTTCCATTGGTCAGCCCACTTGTACTTTAGCCACTCGCGAGCCGTGTGACTTTGTATTCGCTCCCCGCCTACAATCACATCGATCAAGTAGACGCTTGCGGAACCCTCACGCTCTTTAAGATACCTAGTCACATCACCCGGTCGTTCTCCCTTGTATTCATGCACTTTCTTGTAGATCACTGCGCCTTCTAGCATTGGCCCGCTCACAACGCCCTCGCGCCGTAAAATCAGGAACTGAATCGAGATAGACATAGTCTCTCCTTCACGATGTCAGGCCGGCTCGCCGCGTCGACCAGCCGAGATTGTCGATGGCGTGGACGTACTTTCGCCCTGAAATCTTGATCGCGCCGTACGGCTACGACACCGGTTAGCATCAGCAAGAGCGCCAATACAATTAAGAAACTTTGATAGATGGTCAGATTCCTTTATCTGTCGTTGTGCGATTGTACCATATTGGCGGCTGGCCTGCAGACGTTGTATGACCACTTTATAATATTAACGCAAACGGTTCAGTGTGGGCGGATCCTCGGGAATGCGGGCTTATCCACGCAGGACACAGACGCGGCGACTAAAGGACGGAGACGGGATCCAGGTCGATACGCCAGCCGGGCTGCGGCGACAGACCTTGCAGCGCCGCCCGCGGATCGGGCCCGCGCAGCAGCAGGTGCCAGCGATAATGGCGATCTACGCGAGTGTAAAAGCAGGGCGCGGGACCGATGATGCGCGTGCCGCTGAGATCGCGCTCTTGCAGGATCTGACGCAGGCGCGCCGCCGCGAATTCAGCCTGCTGCCGCGCCGTTTCCGCTTTGCTGTAGCTGAAGACGATGCGCGCCAGACGGCGATAAGGCGGGTAGCCCAGTTCCTGACGGTAGCGGCTTTCGCGCTCGGCGAAACCGGCGTAGTCGTGCTGTGAGGCCGCTTGAATGACGTAGTGCTCCGGCTGATAGGTCTGCAAGATCACTTTGCCGCCCAGCACACCGCGTCCAGCGCGCCCGGCGACTTGGGTCAAAAGCTGGAAGACCCGTTCTCCGGCGCGATAATCGGGCAAAGCCAGGCCAATATCGGCGCTGACGACGCCCACCAAAGTGACCAGCGGCAGATCCAAGCCTTTGGCGATCATCTGCGTGCCAATGAGCACATCCGCCTCTCCTTTGATGAACCGGTCCAGGATATTAAAGTGCGCCTGGGGCGAGGGGGCAGTGTCTATATCCCAGCGCAGCGCGCGGACGGCAGGGAAGAGCGCGTTCAGGACCTCATCAACCTGCTGCGTGCCGGCGCCGAAGTAGCGTATCCGCGGCGAGCCACAGGCCGGGCAGGATGGCGGCTGCGCCTGCTGGTTGCCGCAATGATGGCAGCGCAGCGAGCGCTCCGTCCGGTGATAAGTCATCGGCGTATCGCAGCGGGGGCATTCCAGCGCGTAGCCACAATCGCGACAAAAGACATAGGTCGCCTGCCCGCGGCGATTCAGCAGCAGCATGGCCTGTTCGCCGCGCGCCAGCACCTCAGCCAGGGCGCGCTGCAATTCGCGGCTGAACATGCTGGTATTGCCGGCGCGCAGCTCGGCTCGCATATCAACCACGCTGACCGGTGGCAAGGGGATGGTGACGGCATCGTCTTCGTCCTGCTGGTAGCGCGCTTGGACGCCGAGGCGTTGCGCCTGCTGCTGGATCCGCCGGCGATGGCCCATGATGCGTTCCGGCAGACGGAGATAGGACAATTGTCCCCGCTGCGCGCGATGCCAGCTGACGAGATCGGGCGTGGCGCTGCCCAGGATGAGCGTCCCGCCGTTGATCCCAGTCAGATACTCGGCGGCGGCGCGGGCGTGATAATGCGGTTCCATCATCCAGGGCGACTGCTTGTAGCTGGCATCGTGCTCTTCGTCCAGGACGATCAAACCGAGATTCGGCATCGGCGTGAAGAGGGCCGAACGCGTCCCGACAATGACGGAGACGTCGCCGGCGCGCGCCCGCGTCCAGGCGTCGTAGCGTTCGCCCACGGGCATCCCCCCATGCACGAGCGCGGCCGAGCCGGGGAAACGCTCGGAAACGCGGCGGACGGTCTGCGGCGTCAGCGCGATCTCAGGCACGAGCAGGATGGCGCTCTTCCCCTGGCGCAGCGTTTCGGCGATGGCGCGCAGATAGATCTCGGTCTTGCCGCTGCCGGTGACGCCATGAAGCAGGAAGCTGGCCGGCTTGTCCTGGCGCAAGGCGGGCAAGATCTGATCCCAGGCTTCCTGCTGATCGGGCGTGAGCTTGGGCGCGCTATCGGGAAGGAAATCGAAATCGCGCAATGAATCGCGCCAGATCTGTTCTTCGCGCAAATCCAGAGCGCCGACCTTCACCAGCTTGTTCAGCATCGAGCGGCTGGCGCCAGTCGCGCGCAGGGCAGCGGCCATCGTCGGCGGCGCTGGCAATGCGAGGAGCTCGCGCAGGAGTTGTGCCGCGTATCCCGTGCCGCGCCAGCTTTCCAGCAGGCTTTGGACGCGCTCGGACGCCGCTTCGAGGATGATCAGATCTGGCTCGCCGCGGTCGGTCTCTTCGACGAAGACCAGCCCTTCTTCGATCAGCCTGTTCAGGGGCGCTCGGTTCCGGGCGCCGACGGCATTAAGGGCATCATTCACACCGAGCGCGTCTTCATCGCGTTCGGCGATCAGCGCCAGCAGGTCGGCCTGTTTGACGGACTTGCCCAGCTTTGCTGCGAAGGATGGGATGTCGTCGTTGCGATAATTGGGGTAAAGCCGCTTCACGGTCTTGGCGCGCGCGGCCGGTGGCGCCAGAACCGACTCCGACGCGATCAAGCCGTCCGCTTCCAATTGCTCCAGCACGCGCTCCACCGGCTGCTTGGGGAAGGCGCGCTTGAGTTGGCGGGCGCGTTTCTCCCCTTTGTCGCGCAGATAATCCAGCAGGCGGCGGGGCAGCGGAACCTCGGCCTTGGGGTCGGCGCCGGCAAGGGTCATTTGCTGCGGTTGACCGGCGTCCAGCTCATCGCGCATGAAGCGATAGAGGCGGTCGGATTTGCCGGTGAAGCCCGGCGGCAGCAAGAGCCAAACGCAAGCGCCAATCGGGGCGAGGCAGGTTTCGCTAAGCCATTTCGCCAGGTCGAGATAGGGCGGCGAGAGCGCTGGCTCGGGATCGAGAAGTTCGATGACCGGCTTGGTTTCGGGGATATCGGTTTCGGCGCGCAGGGCGAGCACCAGAGCAGGCTGCATCGCCACGCCGAACTCCACGCGAACCAGCGAGCCGGGCTGCAGCAATCCGTCCAGCTCGTCCGGGATATGATAGGAGAAGGACTTGCGCACTGGCACATTCAGCGCGACCTCGGCGTAGCGCATGGGGGCTGCCCTGCTCTGGATAAGCTCGCGGCAGGATGATTTTACGGCATCCCCGCGCAGTCGCCAATAATCTGCCCGAGAAATGCGCCGCGTCTGTCGCAGCGCTGAAGACTCGGCTATGATCCCCCTTATCCAAGGTAAGGGCTGCAAAATATGACGGATACGAATCCGCTGCCGCCAGCGCTTTGCATGCGCGTATTGAGCCACTTCGGCATGAGCGCGAGTCCGCCGCGGACGCTTGAGACGCTTCAACAGCTGGTGACCCGCTACACCCGCACTGTGCCCTGGGAGAGCGCTTCGCGGATCTTGCGCCGGGCGCGCCAGGCCGAGTCAGCCGACTGCGTCCTGCTGGGCGCGGCATTCTGGGAGAGCCATTTCACGCGCGGCACGGGCGGCGCCTGCTATGAAAGCAATTACGCTTTTTTCGGGCTGCTGCGCTGGCTCGGCTACGACGGCTATCTGACGATCAACGATATGGGCGAAACGGTCGGCTGCCACAGCGCGATTGTCGTCCTGCTGGATAGCCAGAAGTTTCTGGTTGATGTGGGCTATCCCGTTCATGCCGTGCTTCCTCTACGACGTGAGGGCGAAACCGTCGTGCATAGCGCGATTATGGATTACGCGGTCGAGCCGCTTTCCGCGAGCCGCTATGCGATCTGGCGCGAGATTCAGCCGCGAAACAGCGCTTTTCAGCTTAACGACCAGCCCGTGTCTGATGCCGATTATCGGGCGATCGCCATCCACGATTATCGTCATGACGGCGGACAGTTTCTGAATGAGATTGTGATTCACAAAGTCGTCAATGAACAATTGTGGCGCTTCAACAGCGGTGAGCAAAGCCTAAGGCTGCAGCAGTTCGTCGATGGCGAGCGGCGGGATCATGTCTTGGGCGATGATCCGGCGGCGGAATTGGCGCGGAAGTTCGGCATCGCGCGCGATGTGGTGGCGGAGGCGATGAAGATCTTACGAATAGTAGGCAGTTGAGACAAAGGGGCGACCAACCGGGTCGCCCGCTTTCGCATCCACACTGCTATTGCCGCCATTGACGCGCCTTGGGTTTGATTTCCCTTGGACAATTGCTGCTAGCATGAGCCGCTCATAAAGGCGGCGTGGCCTTCGTGCCTGTCGCTTGCGTTTTCGCAAGTCCAATACTCATCGCAGCAATTGCCGCCTCTTTCCCAGGGCGGTACATAGTCTGGGCCGGGTTGCTCGCCGCGTTTGAATTCACCGCAGTCATTCTCCTTATAGGCGGCGCGGCCTTCGTGCCTGTCGCTTGCGTTTTCGCAAGTCCAATACTCATCGCAGCAATTGCCGCCTCTTTCCCAGGGCGGTACATAGTCTGGGCCGGGCTGCTCGCCACGCTTGAACTCGCCGCAGTCATTCTCCTTATAGGCTTCGTGGCCTTCGATCCAGTCTCCTTCGTTTCCGCAATTCCAATACTCATCGCAGCAGTTGTCGCCTTGTCGCCACTCGGGCAGCTGAGACTGAGAACCGTCGCCGACACTATCGCCGTCCCCGACAGTGGGAATGCACTCGCCGTTTTGATAGGCGTAATAGCCTGCATCCCATGTTTCCTCGCTTCCGCATTGCCGGTCTATGAGGCAGCAATTATTCACCGACTTCCAGTCGCGCTGGGATTCAGGCGAAGGCTCCGCGCTGGGGCCGGCGCCGCAAGCATTGTTCTGATAAGCGTAATAGCCATCTTTCCATTCTCCGTCGTTTTCGCATTCCCAGTCGGTGTTGCAGCAATTGTTCACTGGCTGCGCAGCGCCGCCGTTCTGCGGTTGGGTCTGTTGAGGCTGGGCTTGAGGCTGGGATGGCGCGCTCGGCGGGGTCGTCGAGCACTCGTTTTTCTGATAGGCGTAATAGCCCGCATGCCATTCATCCTTGCTGCTGCATTGCCAGCCTGCGAAGCAGCAATTGTTGCTCTCCGATTGAGACTGGGTTTGCGCCAGGGACAGAGCCGCCAACCCTAGCAGAATAAATAGGCGCGCGCAAAAGCGGATTAAGTTAAGAAGCGTTGGGGGGGGGGGGGGGGGGGGGGGCTAGAGAACGTTCGTTCTTTGTCCTGAGCATATAAGCCATCTGATCCCTCATTTCGCAAATTAAACAGTGCCAATAGAATATCTCATCTGGGGGCGGCGCGCAAGACATCGACTAGGGAAGCCAGGGCAATCGCATCAAATTGATCGAAGCAGCTGAAGCAAGAAATCGTTATCCATCGCTGCGCGGAAGCGTTTTTGCCGTAAGCTGCTTTTGCCTGTGTCACGCTTGAGCAGATTCAAAGCTATAGCGCGCAAGGTTGCCATATTTTCGGAGCTTTCGCCGTCTCGGATGCGAGAATAATCTTCGCCGAAAGTGACATCCAAGACCCAATGGCAACTGTTTTCGATTGCCCAGTGACGCCGGGTTGCCTGCAAGATAACGGCGGCAGACGCCTGAAGGCTACTGATGTAATAGGCTGTCTGGTGGCTAATCTGCCCGTTATGACGGCGCTCTCGCTGGACACGGATAAGGCTACGCAGGTCAGCCCATCCCTGATAGTGGCGAATATACTCAAAAGCTTTGGGATCACTGAGCACCCAGCATTTCCGTATTTCAATCCGTCCCCTTGACTTGTTAGTCGTTTTGTCGAAGGCACAGTCCATGCCTTCAAATCCATGTTTGTCACCATAGCTGAACCAATCGGCCATGTCCTGCTTTAGATTCTCTTGGTTGCCTTTGACCTGTAGAATGTAATCCGCTTTCTCGTCCCGAATCGCTTGCGCAATCTTGGTTTGACATCCCAAAGCGTCTATTGTCACAATGCAACCGGAAATATCCAGCAGACGCAGCAACTCAGGAATGGCCGTCATTTCATTGGATTTATCAGCCACTTTGCGCTGTCCTAATACCAAGCCATTTTCACTTGCCCAAGCACTGACCAAATGGATAGCCGCTTTGCCGCGCATCTTGTCGTGGCTGCCGCGCAAGGTTTTGCCATCAAGCGCAAGCACTTGTCGCTTATTGACTGCAAACACCGACTCCACCCAGCGCATAAAGCAACGCTGGAACGCCTCATGATTGATCCTGGCAAATACATAGCCGAAGGTATCATGCGATGGAATGCCATGCTCTAACTTCAGAAACTGGCGAAACCAAGCCTCTTTCGCTTTGCCTACGGTTTCGATGCCAACCCAACTATCCGCGCCACAGAGCACCGCGCAAATGGCGATGATAATGATATCGAGCAATTTATGGTCACAGCGTCCCTCTATTCGCGGATCGGGCAGATCAGCAAAACATTCCTCTAAATTCAATCCTCTACCTTTTGACATGAGGCAACTCCTCTTTTTGCCTCAGTGTCTCCCCAAAATGATTTTGATGCGATTGCCCTGCTAGGGAAGCGGGCAGAACCGCCCTGCGTCACGGAAGCTAAGCCACCGTCACCTCCTCGTTCAGATAGACATCCTGTATCGCGTTGAGCAGCCGCGCGCCTTCATCCATCGGGCGCTGGAAAGCTTTGCGGCCGCTGATGAGCCCCATGCCGCCGGCGCGTTTGTTAATCACGGCTGTTTTGACGGCCTCGGCGAAGTCGTCCACGCCGCTGGCGCCGCCCGAGTTGATCAAGCCGACCTTGCCCATGTAACCGTTGGCGACCTGGTAGCGCGTCAAGTCGATGGGATGGTCGCTGCTCAACTGGCTGTAGATGCGCTCGTCCAGCTTGCCGTAAGAGGAATCACCGCTGTTGAGCGCACGGTAGCCGTAATTCTGGGTCGGCAGCTTCTGCTTGACGATATCGGCGCCCAGCGTCACGCCGAGATGATTGGCTTGCCCGGTGAGGTCGGCGCTGGATTCGTGATTGACGCCGTTGATCGCGAAGGCGGGATTGCGCATATAACACCAGAGCACCGTCGCCATGCCCAGTTCGTGGGCCTGCGCGAAGGCTTCCGCCACCTCGACCATCTGGCGGTTGGAATCTTCCGAGCCGAAATAGACGGTCGCGCCGATAGCAACCGCGCCCATATCCCAAGCCTGCTGAATCGTGCCGAACATGACCTGCTCGTGGGTGTTGGGATGGGTAACCAACTCGTTGTGATTGACTTTGACGATGAAGGGGATGCGATGGGCGTAGCGGCGGGCAGTCATGCCAAGTACGCCGAAGGTCGAGGCGACGGCGTTGCAGCCGCCCTCCAGCGCCAATTCGATGATCTTGGCTGGATCGAAATAAGCCGGGTTGGGGGCGAAGGAAGCGCCAGCCGAGTGTTCGATGCCTTGATCGACGGGCAGAATCGAGACATAACCGCTGCCGCCCAATCGGCCGCTGTCATAAATCTGCTGCAAGCTGCGGATGACCTGCGGGTTGCGGTCGCTATCCAGCCAGACGCGCTCGGCGAAATCGGGACCGGGCAGCGCCAGGTCTTCGCGCGGGATGGTTTCGCAGCGATGGTTGAGCAGGGAATCGGCTTCGGCGCCGAGGTATGCGGCGATCTTGTCGACGCGGATGTCGGGAGATGCGATTGCCATTGCTATTTCCTTTGGCTGGTGGGCATGTCACCTTACATTATAGCAGCGAGCCAGGGGTTTCTCTGTGTGCCTTTTTTGTAATAGACGCCCATCCGGGAAGACGTCTGTAGGGGCGACTCAGTGAATTGCCTGCGCCCTACAAATTAGAAATCAACGGGCGAGCGGCGGTCAGTGTCTACACGTCCATCTGTCCTATGAAGGCCGCCCGATTCCCAGTCGCATTTACGTCGATAGCTGTAGGGGCAAGCCGGTGGCTCGCCCGTACGCACACAATTTATGGCGTCATATCTTCCGTGAGCCAAGTTGTGACATGTGAGGGGCTGTGGGTAAAATACTCAACATGAACGGTGACGAAGCCCAAGGCCTCTTACTGCGCCAACTGCGCGATGCCGCCGAAGCGCGCGACCCCGAACGCTGTCAATTCTTGCTCAAGACACTGTTCATGGACATGGAGTTTTATCCCGCGCTGTCGGTCGTCATCGAGCGGGCGCAGAGTTTTCTGGAGACCTTCGAGCGCTATTACCCCGAGGGGCAGTTCGCGCGCCAGATTCTGACACAGATGGTCAACACCGGCACGGCGCCAGCGCGTCTGCCGCCGGAAGCGCAGCGCGACTTCGAATACCCGGGCGGCGCCAATTTCATGAAGGCGCTCTCGGATCTGGCGCATGCCCTGCAGCCGGGACCGCTGCCGCCGCGGATCGGCTACCTGGTGGAGGCGACCGTCAACGCGATCATGGCGGAATTGGTCGAGCAGTACTATGGAGGGCGCATGGAGGCTTGGCAAGTCATGCGGGCGAACCCGGAGGCGCCGGAAGCGCGGGCCATCGCCTACGCCTTCTGGACCGACGACGAGGTCGCCCTGCTCGATACCGATCACTGGCTTGGCGTGGCCGACAGCGTTGAGGCGCAGCTTCGGCGTCAGTTGCGCTAAGCCCACGCGAATGTTACATTCGCCGAAGTGCCTAATACGTAGTGATAAAGACTGCCGTTTGCAAGAAACTACTAGCGCAATTAATGAGTTGTAGGGGCGACTCTGTGAGTCGCCCGACAGTACAATTTATAGATCACGTTTTGGCATGACTGACTTCGTGCGGCTACTAGCGAGCAAAGCATAAAGAAATGAGACGAGACGAGTTTGGCTTGGAAGCGCCGCCGGCCGGGCTCTATGATTACAGCGCCGAGATCACGTCCGGCATTGAGGGCTTTGACGGCGTGACCGCTGCCGACATTGAGCAGTTTCACGCGCTGGGCTTCCTTGTAATCCACAATGCGATTGATCAGCCCGCCATTGACGAGGGCCGTGCCGCCATACGCGATCTGATTCTCAACCGCGACAACGGCAATATCATGTATGAAGCTGTGGTGGGCGAGCGCTTCTTTGAGTTGCCCGATGAAGAGCGGCTGGACAGCGTGCGCAAGATGATGCCGGTCGTCCCGTTTGATGAGCGGATAAAAAATGCATCGGAGAACCCGGCGTTGCTGAGCCTGCTTCAGCGCATCATGGGCGAGCCAGCGGCTCTGTCGCAAGATCAGGCCATGCTCAAGCCGCCGCGGATCGGGCGCGAGAAGCCCTGGCACCAGGACATGGCTTACTTCGATTATCCGACGGAGACGACGATCGTTGGCGCCTGGATCGCGCTGGACGAGGCATTGCCGGAGAATGGCTGCATGATGGTCATCCCGGGCAGCCATCGTAAGGGACCGATGCCCCATTGGACGCGGCGCGACTGGCAGATCTGCGATACCGATGTGCGGGTTGGCGATAGCGTCGCCGTGCCCTTGCCGCCGGGAGGCTGTCTGCTATTTCACTGCCTGCTGCATCATGGCACGCCCCCGACGCGTTCGGAACGGCGGCGCTGGGCTTTGCAATTCCATTATTGCCCGGCAAGCGTCGCTCGTCTGCCGAACAGCGATCTTCGCCTGAGCGTCTTCGGGACCGAGGGGCTGGACGCCACCTGCTAAGCGCGGACCGACGGGAGAAGTTGTGATCTTCGTCCTCTTCATTGTCGCGAACCTGCTGCTGATGGCGGCGCTTTTCGCCGTCGGCATGTATCAGTTCATGCAAGTCGAGGAGAAGCGCAAGCGCAGCCGGCTGCTCACTGACGCCGGCGTCGATGTCGCTGAGCTGCAAGCCTTGCTGGGCGCGGACAGGCAGGAAGAAGCCGTCAATCGGCTGATGAGCGCGGCCGATGTCGATCGCTTCACCGCCGAGTCCACCGTGGCGCGGCTGAAGGAACGGGGGGTTCGCTAGTCTTTCCCCGTCGACTCAATATGCGCCAGGATGCGCGCCGCGCGGACGTCCCAGGCATAATGCGCCAGCGCCTGTTTACGGGCATTTTCCCCCAGCCGCGCGCCTAAGCCGCTGTCAAGGCGAAGCCGGTCAATTGCTAAGGACCAGGCGGCAACGTCATCCGGCGGGAGCAGCAGCGCCGTTTCTCCATCAACCACCACATCCGACCAGGACGGCAGGTCGGAGGCGACGATGGCGCGGCCCGCGGCCATGTATTCAAAGAGCTTCATCGGAGAGGCGTATTGCGCGAAATGCGTCTCCGCCGGGAGCGGCAAGGCGCAGACGTCGAAGGCGCGGAGGAAACGCGGCACCGCTTCCGGCGAGACCTGACCGGCGTACAGGAAGCGATCAGCCGGCATTCCCAATTCGAGCCAGCGCTTGCGCAGCGCTTCGGCCATTTCAGCGGGACCGCCGACAAGGGCGAGGCAAGCGCCGTCCATCGCCGCCAATGCCTCAACCAGCGTACCGACTCCCTTGTCCATTCCCAGCGTATGCAGCCGGCCGACATAGCCGATGATGAAGTCGTCTTGGCGCCAGCCGATCTGTTGCCGAGCCGACGCTTGGTCGGGCAGCTGTTCGAAGCGGGCGCGGCGGATGCCATCATGCGCGACGATCACACGGGCGGGGTCGGCGCCGCGCTGATGGATGAGATCCTCTCTGAGCCGCGGCGTTAGGGCGATGACGCTGCCAACATTGGCGACGGCATGACGCTGCATCGCCGCGCCCCGTCCCGAAGCGGGAAACTGATGGACTTCGTAGACAAGCGAGCGTTTCGCTTTCAAGCGCGACACAAGCGACAAGAGGAATTCGTCGCGGCTGTAATAGATATCGGCGCGCGTGAAAAGCAGCAGCAGGAAGCTGACCAGCGCGTAGGACAACTGCAGCAAATAGAAAGCCAAGCGGGCGCCGGCGCTGTCGGCTGGGAATAGCGGAAAGAGGTCAAGGCAAGGAATGCGGCGGATCTTAAAGTTGGCGCGGACGCCATAGTAGGCATAGGGATCGGCGACCCGCCTCAGCTGGCGCGTGTTCCAGCGGCGCGCGACCCAGAGCGTGACATCGCAGCCGGCGTCGGCGAAGGCTTCGCAATTCTGCATGATCTGCAAGCCATGCGCTTTTTCGCTCGGCAGGCGCATCAAGGAGATGTAAAGCAGCTTCGGCATCTGGCGCTCTCGTCAGCTAGCGACGAGTATACAACTCAAGCCTTGGCTTGCCGCGGCAAAAGCAGGCTGAGCGCTCCGGCGACCGCGATCATGACGGCGACGATCTGAAAGGTCAGCGCCAGGCCGATCTGGTCGGAGATGAAGCCAATCGCGAGCGAACCGATGGCGCCGGTGGCGAAGATGAATCCCAGAATTGCGCCTGAGGCGAAGCCCTTGCGCATGGGGATCAAGTCTTGCGCCATGACGACGATCAGGCTGTGCGCGCCGCCGGACAATCCACCCGCGGCAATCGCCAGGAAAAAGGCGAAGGCGCCCTCGTATGCTGGCAGCAGAAAGAAAGCCGGCGCCGAAAAGAGCATGCTGAGCATCATCACCATTCGCCGATCGAAGCGATCCGCCAGCCGGCCGAAAACAAGACCGGAGACGGCTGAGGCGATCCAGTACGAGCTCGTGATGACGCCATAGGCGGCGGGGTCCCAGCCTTTCTGCTCGAAGAGCACCGGCACAAAAGCGACCGAGCCTTGCTGGCCCAAACCGCGCAGCAATACGATTAAGCCCAGGACCAAAAAAGCGAACAGAGGCAACTTCTGCGCGGCGCCGTTTTCCCGCTCCGCTTTTCGTTTGTTCTGTTCGGCGTGATGCTCATGATGACGGGGGATGCTGGTGGCCATCAAAAATATCGCCGGCAGCGACAGCAGGGAAAGCCAAATGATCGGATTGAGATTGTCCTGGATGCCGAAATAGGTGATGCCGACCGCTTTGCCCATTTGCCCCAGAAGATCCGGATTCGCCCGTTCGAGCAGGATACCGGCGATAGCGGGGCCGAGCGCCAAGCCGGTCTGCCCCATCAGGAAGAAGACTGCCATATTGAAGGCGGAGCGGCGCGGCACTGCTTCAGCGGAATGCAAAGCGCCAACCGGATGCAGGGCGCCGCTGCCGATGGGCGCCAGCACGATGGGGATAAACATCAGCCAATAATGCCGGGTTGCCGCCGCCAGTATGACCGCGAGTGTGAAGAGACCGACGTGGAAGGCCAAGCCGAGCGTGCCGAGCAGCCGTCCGCCGGAGCGATCGGCGCGGATGCCGAAGTAAGGCTGCGTTATGGCGCCGAGCAACTGCGCCATGCTGACCGCCAAGCCGATCTGAATATTGCTCATGGGCATGATGCCGGCGGCGAGGAAGGTCAAGAGCACCGGCGTCATGGACGAGAAGATGTCGTTAGTCAGATGCCCGATGCAGACCGACCACAAGAGTCGATAATGACGCGGCATAGGGTGAAGCCTTCGCTCAAATGGCGGCAATGATAATCCCAGACAGGGTAGATGAGAATGTAGAGCTTTCGCCCGGCGCGTGCATGCAAAGCGTGAGTGGCAATCTAGGGCAAGGATTTTAGTATACGTCTGATTTCTGCCCGGCTTAGGCTCGATTCTTCCGTTTTGGAGTAGATTCGAATCATTCTTATAGTGGAATCATCATCCACCACATACAGAGCGCGGAAGCCACCGGACTTACCGCGATTCGCGGACCTGTTGGTGAGCCGGACTTTGCGGACTTCGCGGTCAAAGCCAATCATCACATCGCCGTGAATCCCAAATTCATTGAATTCCCGCAGCAGAGCGCGAATGTCTTCTCCAATGCGGCGATACTTCTTGCCAAGCCTTTTGACGTCGCGATCAAATTCAGGCTCAGAGACAACAACGAGCAGCGGCGCCAATGGGTCTAGTCCTCTAGTTCGTCCAGCAACTCCTGGATTGGTCGGCCAATTCCAGCCCGCGCCTGCATGTAGCCCTCCTTGATGCCCTCCAGAATCTCCTGTCGGGTCGGCTCTCGGTACGGTTCATCATCTTCCGTAGACTCGTCGGGCTGGCTGTATCCCACAGCCTCGAATTCGGCTTCGGCTTCGCGCAAAGCTTGGGCGATTTCCGCGTCGCTGGGCTCGCCGAAGATCTCGTCGTACAACTCTCGCAACTGCGCCTCGGAAAGCGCATCCAGATCCACTTCCGCGATTCGCTCAAGGTCGGTCTTGCGGAGATGCCTGACACTCGGTCCTTGCTTCATGTCTTCCTCCAAGGCAAAGGCGCTAGTCTTGCGCAACTGAATTGTATCCCAGTCTCCGTGATATTCCATGCGCTGTGATAGACGGGAGTGGTGAATAGGCGGTTATGATAGACTGCGGTTATGAATACTTGTCCAGAATGTCACGATACACAAAGGCAAGTCAAAGCTGGCTTCAATCGTTCTGGCAGCCAGCGTTATCGTTGTAACATCTGCAAGCGCCGTTATACTCCACAGCCGGCGCGTCTCTACGGCGATGCCATGCGGCAGCAAGCTCTGCGATGGTATGTTGATGGCGCCAGTTATCGCTGGATAGCGCGTCATTTGGGTGTTCATCATGTCACCGTGATGAATTGGGTTAAAGCGCATGCCGATCAACTGGCGCCTGCACCAACACCGCAAGAAACTCCGTTGCATATTGTTGAAATGGATGAGTTGCATACCTTTGTCCAACGAAAAAAAACAGATGGTACATAAGTACTTTCGTTGACCGGGCTAGCAGTTGTATTGTCGGTTTTCTGGTGAGCCAGCGACGGGACGAGGATACATTGCAAAAACTGGTGGATCAAAGTCCGCGAGCGCATTGGTACTACAGCGACTTGATGGCTTCCTATAAGAAATTGCTCTATTACCCCGGAAAGCATACTCCGATGCCAAATAAGAGCGAAACCTACCGAGTGGAGGGTATGAATGCGGAGTTGCGTCATTATTTGGCGCGCTTGCATCGGCGTTCCCGTTGCTTTTCTCGTTGTGCCGAGGCGCTTCGACGGAACGTGAAACTTTTTGTCTATGCCTGGAATCGGCGGCAGTTATATCTTCAGCAGTATCCCAAGTACAAGGCTTTCCCCATGCAATTCATACATCCTTGAAATTCACCACTCCCTGATAGACTGCCAGCCGACGCGCGGGCCGATGGACGGCGCTTCTTATTCGAGATCTCTCAGCATTCGGTCGATATCGCTGCGGCTCACGTCGTCCTTGTCGGACTTGGAGTAGATGTGGAGGTATACAACCGTATTTGCATCCAGTAACGAATAGATGACACGAAAGCCGCCGCGTCTTCCTCGACGAGCGAAGCGGTTTGCCAAGCGTACCTTGTAGACGTCTCTGCTGTAACCGGGCAAAAGATCGCCACGGAAGTTGCCGCGCTCCATTTCCGCAACCAGTTCTTCGACATCATCTTCGACCTGACGATATCGTTTCCGCAACTGTTTGACGTCCTTGAGAAAGTCCCTGAATAGAACGATTCTGACCGACATCAGCGCGGCAATTATTCTCTGAGTTGTTCACGATATTCGTCCAGAGTTAAGAAATCGCCTGCCAAGGTACCCTTATAAGCCTGCTTGATACTTTCAAGAGTCTCTTGACGGGTCGGCTCTCGATAGGGCTCGTCATCGTCCTCCCCGTCCAGCGGCGTCGGCTCGTAGTCCCCGTTCTCGAATTCGGCTTCGGCTTCGCGCAAAGCTTGGGCGATCTCCTCGTCGCTGGGCTCGCCGAAGATCTCGTCGTACAACTCTCGCAACTGCGCCTCGGAAAGCGCATCCAGATCCACTTCCGCGATTCGCTCAAGGTCGGTCTTGCGCGTGGTCTTTACTTTCGATCCCTGCTTCATCGCCGCCTCCGTTCGCGTGGCGCGGTCACCCTTGCATATTGTAGCAGATTGTACCATCCTCTCGACCTTGATGCGGCAAGGCGCAATTGACTGAGACGCTGCCAGCCGGGCGCATACAGGCGGGCAGTTCACAAGAATGAGGACGAGCCATGACCATTGACTACAACGCGCTGCAAGCCATCCCACAGCGCGAGGAACCTTATCACATTGTGGTGACCGCGGCGCATCATGACGATATCGAATTCGGCGTGGCCGGCAGCGTCGCCCGCTGGATCCGCGAGGAAGGCGCGACGGTGACTTATATCATCATCACCGATGGCGGCGCCGGCAGCAACGACCCGGACATGAAGCGCGAGCAATTGGTGGAGCTGCGCTATCAGGAGCAGATGGAAGCGGCGGCGCGCGTCGGCGTGTACGATGTGCGCTTCCTCGGCTATCCCGATGGCTGCCTGGAAGCGTCGCTGGACTTGCGGCGCGATATCACGCGCGTCATCCGCGAGACCAAGCCTTACCGCGTCGTCTGCCAGGACCCCACGTCGATATTCGTGCATCGCGGCTATGTGAATCATCCCGATCACCGAGCGGCGGGCGAGGCATCGATTTACGCGGTCTTCCCCAGCGCCGAGACGCGGCCCATCTTCCCCGAGCTGCTGGCGGAAGGCTTTGAGCCGCACAAGATTGGCGAACTCTACCTGAATCTGACCCAGTGGCCGACTCATTACCACGATATCAGCAGCACGATTGACTTGAAGATGGCGGCTCTCAGCGCGCACGTTTCGCAGATCGGCGCCGGCGAAGACTTCGAGAATGGCGCCAAGAAGTGGCTGATGCAGGGAAATCGCGACGGCGGCAAGATGGTCGGCGTCGACTACGCCGAGTATTTCCGCGTTCTCAAGTTCGATGAAGAGCGCGAGAGCTGGTACAAAGAAGAGATGGAGCGGCGCGAGCGGGAAATGGCGCTGAAGTAACGATGCCGCGCCCGGAAATGCGGATTGCTTCGCCACAGAGGCGCAGAGGGCACAGAGGAAAGCGGGCGACTAGGTCGCCCCTACAGTTGACCACATGGAATCGGTAAACTAGGCGCAGGATCCAAATTAATGAAAATGGGTACGACATGAGACTGACCACGTATCAAACAGACAATGGCATCCAACTAGGCGTTGTGACCGAGCGCGGCCTGCTGGATGTGGCGGCGGCGGTTGAGGCAACGCGTCTTGACTGTCCAGCCAGCGCTGACGAAGTCTACGCATTGGGCACAGCCGCCTTGCCGGCATTGGCCGACCTGGTCGAAGCCGCGGATGATCCGGCGCTCTACCTCAACGAAAGCGACTTGACCTATGGACCGGCGGTGCCGAATCCGGGCAAGATCCTCTGCATCGGCTTGAATTACCAAAAGCACGCGGCCGAAACCGGCGCTGAGCCACCGGCAGAACCAGTCCTATTCAGCAAGTTCAACAACGCCATCGCCGCGCCCAATGAAGGCATCCCGCTGCAAGCCGATTGGACGCGCGTCGATTACGAATCGGAGCTGGGCGTGGTCATGGGCGGGACGGCGCGCAATGTCGCGGTCGACGAGGCGCTGGATTATGTCTTCGGCTATTGCAATATGAATGACATCAGCGAGCGCCGGCTGCAAATGCTCAGCGGGCAATGGCTGCTGGGCAAGACGCTGGACAAGTTCCTGCCGCTGGGTCCCTATGTGGTTACGGCCGATGAGATCCCCGATCCGCAGAATCTGTCGATCAAGGGCTGGATGAATGGCGAGCTGCGGCAGAATAGCAATACCGCCGATATGATCTTCACCGTCGCCGAAGTCATCGCCTACGCCAGCAAAGTGATGACGCTCAGCCCGGGCGATGTCATCAGCACCGGCACGCCGGAAGGCGTCATCATGGGCATGGCGGATAAAGTGTGGATGCAGCCCGGCGATGAATACATCGTCGAGGTCGAAGGTTTGGGCAAGCTGGTCAACAAAATGGTCGAGGCTTAGCGATGGCCGATACCTATCTCGTCACTGGGGGCATGGGCTGCATCGGCGCCTGGGCGCTTTATCACTTGCGGCGGAACGGTAAAAAAGCAGTCAACTTCGACCAGAGCGCCGATCGCCAGCGCATCGATTGGCTGATGAGCGCCGAGGAGCAGGAAGCGATCACCTTTGTGCAGGGCGACTTGCGCGATACCGCTGCGCTCAAAGCGGTCTTCGCCGAGCATGGCATCACACGCGTCATCCACTTGGCGGCGCTGCAAGTGCCCTTCTGCCGCGCCAATCCGGTCCTGGGCGCCGAGGTCAATGTGACCGGCACGGTCAACGTCTTTGAGGCGGCGCGCGAAAACGGCGTGAATCATATCGCCTTCGCCTCATCGATCGGCGTTTACGGTCCGCCATCGGACTTCCCGCCGGGCCTCATCCCCAACGACGCGCCAAAGAATCCGCGCACGCTTTACGGCGCCTACAAGGTCTGCAATGAGGGTACGGCGCTTGTCTACTACGAGGATTACGGCATCACCAGCACGGCGCTGCGCCCCTACACGGTTTACGGCGTCGGTCGCAACCAAGGCATGACCAGCGAGCCGACCAAAGCCCTGGTCGCAATCGCCAAGGGGCAGCCCTACACGATTCCTTTCAGCGGCGCGATGCAATTTCAATGGGCGTCTGATGTGGCGCGGCAATTCATCCTGGCGGCCGAGCAGCCGCTGGACGGCGCGCGCGGCTTCAATCTGGGGGGACCGCCGTCGGATGTCGGGCGCTTCGCTGAGATCGCAAGGGACGCGCTGCCCGGGGCTAAGATTGAGGTGGTGGATGATCCCCTGCCCTTCCCCGCCGGCTTCGATGACAGCACGCTACGGGCGAGCTTCGACACGGTTTACGAGACGCCGCTGGCGGATGGCATCGCCGAGACGATCGCGCATATTCAGCGGCTGCGGGGAAAAATCTAACCACAGAGAACACAGCGAGCACAGAGAAAGCTCTGTCAAAACAAGAGATATATCATGAAAAATCTTGGAGTCGTGACGTTTGCATTGGTACTTGTCGTATTGTTCGGCGTTCCGACCTTAGCCGCAGATATCACTGTTGATGAGACTTGCAGCCTGGCGGATGCGATAAGAGCGGCGAATACCGATGAGGCGGTTGGCGGCTGTACCGCTGGCGATGGCGCAGATGTGATAACGCTTTCTACCGATGTTGCGCTAGGCGAGGATCTACCCCCAATCACATCCCAAATCAGCATAAAAGGCGACGGCCACAGTATAAGAGGGGACACCTACTACCGCATATTTTACGTGGAAGCGAACGGAGCACTGAGCATTGAGCGCCTGACGATGAAGTATGGCAAAGCGGGCGCGGCGTCGACGGCTAGCGGCTGGACCTTCGCACCTGGCGGCGCAATATACAGCGACGGTGTCCTGAACATCAGCAATAGCGTTTTCGACGGAAACTCGGCGGAAAGCGGAGGCGCAATTTTCAACAATGGGGAGCTAAGCGTCAGCGACACCGCCTTCACCAACAATTTGGTTGACTTGGGCGGCGGCGCAATAACCAATTACGGCGAATCAAATATCGCCAACATTACTTTTCACAACAACGTGGCTGGGCTAGACGCCGACGACCGTAGCGACGGTGGCGCAATACTCAACCTTGGGAATCTCATCGTCCGCGACGCCGCCTTCACCTTCAATGCCACTTACTCGGGCGGTGGCGCAATTAGTAACTTCGGCGAGCTAAGCGTAAGCAATGCTAGCTTTAGCGAAAACACTGCCGGCTGGGGTGGGGCGATTTCCAACGAAGGAGATCTGAGCGTCAGCAACAGCGCCTTCTCCGCGAATAAGGCCAATGTTGGCGGCGGCTTGATTCTATTTGGCGATGAATTTCACCATTCGACTGCTGCTCTCACGCATCTCACCTTTGCGAGAAACTGGGCAGAAGAAGGCGCCGCCATTCACGTCTATACGCCAGATTACGCAATTGTCAATCTGCGAAACAGCATCATTTCCGGCGAGACTGGTATCGACTGCTTCGGGCCGCTGGCTGAAAGCCTCGACAACCTCATAGAAGACGGCTCATGCGAGGCCGAATACACGGGAGACCCCATGCTTGGAGAGCTTGTCGAAAGCGAAGGCGGCAAATCAGCGTATTACCCATTGCTGCCCGGCAGCCCGGCCATCGACGCCGCCAGCAGCGACTACTGCCCGGACACCGACCAGATCGGCACTGCCCGCCCGCAAGGCCAAGGCTGTGACATTGGCGCGATTGAATTTGTGCCGGAGCAATAGCTCGACGGTCAACCGAAACTTAGAGACATGGGATGAGCTCCCGCTGCCGGCGCGCTGAGTCTTAGCTTGGCTCCGGCTTGGGAAACAGGCGGCTGAGCTCCAACTCAAAGCCGGGCAAAACATCTTCGCCGGAGAGCGACCCGTCAGCGCCGACAAATTCGATATCGAGGCGCGCGCCATCGGCTGAGCGGCAGACATCGACGCCTGTATCCGCCGGCAGGACAATCCAAACGAGGCTTCCGCCATTTTCCAGGTATACGGCTGCTTTGCGGCGCAACTGCGCTAGTGAGTCGTTGGGCGATGCAATCTCCACCGCCAGGTCAGGCATGATGGACAGGAACCCGTCCTCGGGTTGATCGTGTAATCGCGCCGCGCTCACGAAGGCGACATCCGGCGCCAACAGTGTAGTTCGGTCGCCGGGCGGTGAAAAGCCGAGTTCGACATGCGTTTCGCCCAAGTCGTGTTCTTCTACGAACAATCCAATTATTCGGTCAATGCGACTGGCGAGCCGACTGTGGATTCGTTGAACAGGCGACATTTCATATAGTTCCCCATCAATTAGGTAGAACCTGCGGCGATTGTATTCTGGTGTGCGGGTCAAATGCTGGACGCTATCGACGGTGTGCGACTGCTGTCGAATGACCATATCGCTTTGCCTTGCCTTCCCGATGCGCCTAGCATACCATATCCGCAGTCTGTAGACGAAGCCGCGGTCCCTTAGCCAGCGACTTAAGAGCAAAAAATACGTAGCATAGAAGTAACGGGTCAGAGCGCGGAGCATACAGCACCATATCTCGGCGCCCTCTGTGCCTCCGTGCCTCTGTGGCGAAACGAAAAAGAGAAAGACCAAGCCATGTCCCAAACCAAACGCTTGATCCAGCAACTCAGCGTCAATCTGCTCAACGTGCAGCGGGCGCGCGTCAAGGCCATTGACTACGTCATGATCAAAGTCCCGTCGTCCTTCGCGCCCATCCCAAAAGAGCGCAACTTCGTACAGCGCCAGGTCTTGGGCGCGCCGCCGATGAGCTTGATGGAATTCGTAAGCGCGCTGGACCGCATCGGCGATGATCCGCGTCCGCTGGGGGTCATCTTGTATTTCCGCGGCTTCAGCGGCAGCACAGCCGATTTGCAGACGATGCGCGACGCGGTGCTCCGCCTGCGGGAAAAAGGCAAGCGCGCGCTGAGCTATGCGCCGGGTTATCGCACGCTGGAGTACTTCGTCGCCAGCGCTTGCGATGAGATCCTGTTGCCGCCGGGCGGCATGCTGGAGACTACCGGTCTGCTGAGCCAGCAGATCTTCCTGAAAGAAGGGCTGGCCAGCGTTGGTCTCGAATTTGACTCCATCGCGATATCGCCGTATAAGGGCGCGGCCGATACCTTGACGCGGAAAGAGCCATCCAAGGAAGGGCGGGAGCAAACCAATTGGCTGCTGGATTCCATCTTTGAAACCATTATTGATGGCATCGCGACGACCCGCAAAATGAAGCCGGACGAGGTCCGCTATATGATTGACGGCGGGCTGCACATGGGCGGCGACGCGCTGGAAAAGGGTTATGTCGATGGCATCATGAACGAGGAACAGCTGATTGAATACCTGGGCATCACCAAGATTACCATGTGGGAGGAAGCCGATGGGCAGATCCTGCTGCCGGAGCGCGACTTCAGCAGCAAGTATATCGGCGTGATTTATGGCGGCGGCATGATCGTCGATGGCGAAAGCGCCAGCCCGCCAAGCGATATGCCCGTTCCATTGCCCTTCGTCGGCGGCGAGCGCCTGGGCGATGTTACGCTGAACCAGCAGGTGCGCAATCTGATGAAGGATCCGGCTTGCGGCGCGCTGGTGCTGTATATCGACAGCGGCGGCGGCTCGGCCACGGCTTCCGAATCGATGGCTTCGGCGCTGGCGGAATTCGCCAAGACGCGTCCGCTAGTGGTCTTCATGGGTGGCGTGGCGGCCTCGGGCGGCTACTACATCGCGACGCCGGCGCATTGGATTGTGGCGCAGGCCGGCACGATCACCGGCTCCATCGGCGTGCTGATGGGCAAGCTGGTGAACAGCGATATGCTGCAGAAACTGCATGTCAACGCCTTTTCTTACTTGCGCGGCGAACATGCCGATTTGATGACGGGCGAGAGTCCATTCAGCAAGTCGCAGCGGGCGATGATGCGAGGCAGCATCGAGCATATCTACGCGCAGTTTCTGGATCGCGTGGCTGAGAGCCGCGGCAAATCCAGCGCCGAGATCGACGAGATCGGCGGCGGGCGCGTCTGGACCGGCGCGCAGGCATTGGAGCGGGGCTTGATCGATGAGCTAGGCAATTTGCAGCGCGCGCTCGACAAGGCGCGCGAACTGGCAAATCTGCCGCACGACGCGCCTTCGGTGCTGATCCGCGAGAAAGGCAAGCCCATCGGCGTGCAGGTGGCCGAGGGTAGTCCGGCGGCGCTGCTCAATTATGCGGGGGACGGCATCGAGGCGCTGACCAAGCGGGCGCAGTGCATCATGCCCTTTGAGTGGCGGGTGAAGTAGGGCAATCATAAGGCACGCGGACATTTGAACATATGAGCGAATTCCATTGACATCCGGCGCAAATCAGATAAAATCACAGTAGTTAGTGGTTTCATTCCAAGGTGAGCAAAGCATGCGTGAAGTCTTCACAATTGGCTACGGCGGCCGCGCGACGGACGAATTCATCGCCTTGCTGAATGAATTCCAAATCGATACGCTTGTGGATGTTCGGTCACAGCCTTATTCTCGTTTTGCTCCGGATTTTTGCAAAGAAAGGCTCTCCGCTATACTGAGCCGCAACAGTATCAGGTATCAGTTTATGGGCGACGCGCTCGGCGGAAGACCGGACGATAGCGAGTGCTATACATACAGTCCTCAGCGAAAGAAAAAACTGCTGGATGCCAGGAAATGCGAAACGAGAGCATTCTACCAGCATGGGATCTCGCAATTGAAACAAGCGCTTTCGACTGGTCGAAGAATCGTCATCATGTGCAGCGAGCTTGAACCACAGGAATGTCATCGGTCTTATGTCCTTGGCAAGACGCTTGACGGCGACGAGATTGCGGTAACGCATATTGGCCGGTATGGAGAATTGCTCTCGCAATCACAAATCCGAGAGACCAAATACCAAGAGGCTCTGCTCTGAATCGCAGCCCCACAAACCGACAGACAGTTTCATGACAACTGAGCTACAAACAATATTCACTATTGGCGTATACGGCTCTACTGAAGAGTCGTTTTTTGATGCGCTCGTCGAGAATGAGATCGAGTTATTCATCGACATACGCGCTCGGCGCGGCATGCGAGGCTCGAAATACAAGTACGCGAATAGCAGTTATTTGCAAGCGAAATTGAAAGCACTTGGGATTTACTACTCGCATCTTAAAGAGCTGGCGCCAACCAAGGAAATCCGCGCCTTGCAGTGGCAAGCCGACAACGAAGACCAGACGCGAAAACGCGATAGAACGGGGCTTAGCGCAGTCTACGTCGAGGCCTACAAGAAGCAAATCTTGAGGTACGGCAAGCGGAAAGCCGAATTGATGCTTGATCCGGTAACGGTGTTGGAGCGAGCGAAGCAACTGGCGGAATTCCCGAGTGACCGGCCGCTGCAACGTTACGTTCTATTTTGCGTAGAATCAAATGCGGAAGCCTGTCACCGCTCGCTCGTTGCGGCCAGATTCAAAGACAAAATGGGCGGGAGGGTGAAGCATCTATGATCTAATGAGGACTTGAAAGTTGCCGAAAGTACTTATTGTTGGCAAGACGAAGATGGGCGGTCAACTCTGCCTTGGCGGAATCCTCTTGGACAGTTGCCGCAGCGTACGTCTGCTGCCAAGCCGCGGACTTGGTCACCCGCTAGACAAACCGATCCATCTTGGTGAAATCTGGGACATGGAGCTTAAAGAAGTTCCAGCCTCCGAGATCACAGCCCCTCATACTGAAAATGTTCGCGCAATTCGAGGACGGTGTATCGGGCGTTACTCACATTCCGAATTGCATGGCAAATTAAATGAGTATGTCAACGCGCCGACCGTCCATCCAAATGAACTGTTTGATTCACGTATTCGCTTTTCCAAAAGTGCGCGCGGCTATGTCTCGCCTGAAGACGGTCTCCCGCAATATAGCACGGGTTTCTGGCGCTTTCGTCTTCCCCTGCTCAAAGTTAGCGCGGACGACCAGACACGGTTCTGGGTATTTGATGATAGTGGTACGATGCTGCTGGATGTAAAATATGTAGGATTGGAAAAAGACGTGCCAGACATTCTCGAGCCCGGCACAATGCTGCGTTACTCTCTCGCGCATCCATTTGCGGACGATCCTCAAAAGCGCTGCTACTTGCAACTCTCCGGCTGGTTTCTCTAAGCAAATTGCCAAGCCCCTGCTACAATCGCCACAATCGCATATCCGTAACGAAAAGGACAAAGCCCTATGCCCGCAGTCCCCGCTCGCTCAGAAGTCCCAACCGAATCCACCTGGAATCACGAATCCGTCTTCCCCTCTTTCGACGCCTGGCGCGAAGAATACCAGGCGGCGATGACGTCAATGCCCGAAATCGACAACTTCAAAGGCACGCTCTCTCAGGGTCCTGAACGGCTGGCCGAATGGTTCGACTTTCATCAAGCGCTGGCCCGCCGCGTCTGGACGCTCTATATGTACCCGGTGATGTGGCAAGCCTGCGATGGCGCCAACGAGGCAATCAAGGGCATGGTCGGGCAGGCGCAGGGGCTGGCGGGCCAATTCATGGCTGGCGCCGCTTTCGCCGAGCCGGAACTGCTGGCGCTGGACGCGGATGAGTTACAGAGCTGGCTGGGTGAAGACGACTTGAAGCTCTATCAGCAGCATATTGACGACCTGCTGCGGAAGAAAAAGCATGTGCTATCGGGCGAGGTCGAGTCGGTATTGGGCTTGCTGAGCGATCCGCTGGGGCGCATCGAGAGCATTCGCAGCGCGCTCAACGACATGGACCTGCGCTTCGAAGCGGCGGATGACAGCGAAGGCGCGCCGCAACCGCTGGTGCAGAGCACAGTCAACAAACTCCTGGCCAGCGGCGACCGCGAAACGCGCAAGAACACCTGGATCAATTATGCCGAGAGTTACTTGAAGTTTCAGAATACTTTCGCCACGACCTATCTGGCATCGGTGAAGCGCAATGTGGTGCTGGCGCGGCTGCGCGGTTACGAGAGCGTCTTGCATGCCAAGCTCTCTCCAAACAACATCCCGGTCGATGTCTTTCACAACTTGATCGACACCTACAAGAAGCATATCCCCACCTGGCATCGCTATTGGGATGTGCGCCGGCGGGCGCTCGGCTATGAGTCGATTCATCCCTGGGATATCTGGGCGCCGCTGACGGCTGACGACCCTGAATTATCGTACCCCGAAGCCGTCGAGATGATTGCCGATGGCATGGCGCCTCTGGGCGAGGATTATGTGGCGACGCTGCGACGCGGCTGTTTGGAAGAGCGCTGGGTCGATTACGCCATCAACGAGGGCAAATCCGAGGGCGCTTTCTCCTACGGCACTTATGACAGCCACCCGTTCATCATGATGAGTTTCGATGGCAATTTGAGCTCGATGAGCACGCTGGCGCATGAGCTGGGGCATTCGATGCACAGCCATTACACGCGCGCGCAGCAACCCTTCGTCTACAGCAACTATTCAATGTTCGCCGCCGAGGTCGCCTCGAACTTCAATCAGGCGATGGTGCGGGCGCATCTCTTCGCTGGCGAAGACGACCGCGATTTCCAATTGGCGCTGATCCAAGAGGCGATGGACAACATCCACCGCTACTTCTTCATCATGCCGACGCTGGCTCGCTTTGAGCTTGAAGTGCACACGCGCATGGAAAACGACGAGCCGTTGACGCCGGCGACGCTGAACGAGATCATGTCCGGCTTTTTCGCCGAGGGCTATGGCCAGTCGATGACCGACGATCGCCGGCGGACCGGCATCACCTGGGCGCAATTCGGGCATCTGTACGAAGCCTACTACACCTTCCAATACGCCACCGGCATCTCGGCGGCCCACGCGCTGGCGAACGCGATTCTGGCTGGCGATGACGACGGCGCGGTCGGCCGCTATCTGGCTTTTCTGCGCGCTGGTGGGAGCGATTATGCGATTCCCGTGTTGAAGGCGGCCGGCGTGGATATGTCGACGCCGCTGGCGGTCGAGGAGACTTTCAAGGTGCTGGAGGGGCTAGTGGATCGGCTGGAGCGATTGGCCACATAAATGGATCCACAAACCAACCCATTGCATATCGACCGCAACGCTGCGATTGACATGGCGGTGTTTTCGGGCAATCTACTGTATAGCGCCAACGATGAAGCCCACGCCTGGGCGTTGACGGTAATCGCGTCTAACCTGTTTGAACTGATCGGGGAGGGTGATTCAAGCGCTGATCGCTTCGCCGACGGCTTCGCCCAGGTTTCGCGCCTTGAAGACATCGATTCCAATGATCTGGGCTGGGATACCGTCAGTGTGGCGAGGGCAATCCGCAACTGGATTGATCACGGGTTTCGATTGGATAGACCACAGGAAATGAACGTGGCAACGCGAGCTAGAGCAAACGTTAACAGGATAGGATTCATTCGGTCGGCCGACGAGGGCGCGAGCGACGACATTTATCAGGTATACTTTGTGGAAGTAGGTAGCTATGATCTGCTGTTTTCGCCGACCAACTTCTGGTCTTATGTTATGCGATGGTACGAAGGATTGGACAGATGATGGAAAAGCGGTTCGTTCTTTACCGACCAGGCGGCAAGCAAGTCAGTTCATACAGCTTCGGCAAGCTGGTGGAGCGGCGCTATATTGATCTCGTTCCATCCGAAATCGCGTCGCCGGACCTAGACGTCTTCCTTTCAGCACTTCAACAGACGCGGGACGAAACCGACGAATCGTTTTTTCGCCGCTGCCGCGTAGGCCACGTGGACGAAAACGGCGTGGGCCTGTATTATGACGCGCGCGAATTCCTCAAGAACGAAGGCAGAATGGACGGGTACAACGAACCCGAGCCTATGTCCGAAGCGGCGAATTGATTTGCTCAGCGAACCATGAAGAAAACAAGAACATACGCGCTCTTTGAGCCAGGCGGACGTGTCGCCCGCGGCTTCGCGTACGGCAAGCTGGTCGAAGTCCGTTATGTTGATGTCGTTAGAACTGACGTAGCGTCCCCCGATAGAGACGAATTCATACATCTGGTTGAGCAAGCGCAGCTAACAGAGGACGATCTGCGCGAGTGTCGCGTCGGCTATGTCGACGATAATGGAGTCGGCAATTACTATGACTGGCAAGAGTTCCTCGACATGACGCCTGAATCCAGCTAACTGTATCTAACCCATACCAGGAGACTCCATCCCATGCCAAAAATCACCTTTATCGGTGCCGGCAGCTTCGGCTTCACGCGCAAGCTGGTCAAAGACATTCTGACCTTTCCCACCCTCGAAGGCAGCGAGATCGCGCTGATGGATATTGACGCCGAGCGCCTCGATTTCGCCCAGCGCGCTGTATCCCGCATCGTCGAAGCGGGCGAATACCCCGCGACTGTCACAGCGACGATGGACCGGGTCGAAGCGCTGCGCGACGCCGACTACGTGGTCGTCACCATTCTGGTAGGCGCAACCGAGGTCTGGCGGCACGATATCGAAATCCCGCTGAAATACGGCGTCGATATGAACGTCGGCGATACGCGCGGCGTCTCCGGCATCTTCCGCTCGCTGCGCACGATTCCGGTCCTGGTCGATATCGCGCGTGACATGGAACGCTACTGCCCGAACGCGCTGATGCTCAATTACACCAATCCGATGGCGATGCTCTGCCGGGCGATGGACATCGAAACCGACATCAATGTCACTGGACTGTGCCACAGCGTGCAGGGCACCTCAAAGATGCTAGCGAATTGGATTGGCGCACCCTACGACCAGATCAACTACACCTGCGCCGGCATCAATCACACCGCCTGGTTCGTCGAGTACAGTTGGAACGGCGAAGACGCCTACCCGCTGATACAGCGCGCGATCACCGAAAACAAAGACATCTACAATGCCGAGCAGGTGCGCAACGAAATGTACCTGGCGCTGGATTATTACGTCACCGAATCGAGCGGGCACAACTCGGAATACAATTGGTGGTTCCGCAAGCGGCCCGATCTAATCGAGAAGTACGCCACGCACGGCACCAACTGGAACCCGGGCGAGCACGCCTACATCCTCAAGGAATATCGCCGGCGCGAAAACGACTGGCGCGATGACATCCACGCCTGGTTTGAGCAAGACGAGATTGACCTGGAGCGCGGGCACGAATACGCCGCTTACATCATCAACGCCATGGAAGGCGGCGCGCCTTTCAAGTTCAACGGCAATGTGCCGAACAAGGGCTTGGTCGACAACTTGCCGGCGAACGCCTGCGTCGAGGTGCCGGTCTGGGCTTCGCGCGATGGCCTGGAAGCGGTCGCCGTCGGACCGCTGCCGCAATCGGTGGCGCCGCTGACCAACCTCTACGCGCAGATTGAGGAGATGGCGGTCGAAGGCATCCTCAAGGGCGACAAGCGGCTGATCTATCAAGCGGTGGCTTACTCGCCGCTATCGGCCGCGGTCTGCTCGCTGCGGGAGATTCAGTCGATGGTCGACGAACTGTTCGCGGTGAACGAGGCTTTCTTGCAGCCGGCCTTCGCATAGGAATGGCAAATGCCAATGGAACGGTCGGTCCCGCGCTTAATCAACAGCGCCAGCGCATGGAAAGGACGCCAAGCTGTTAAGTCGCTTTAATCCCGACAAGCACCTGCGCATCCGCAACCCGCGCTTGCGACTGGCGCTGCGCATGATCTGGTATTGCATGGTCGTCAGCTTTATCGGCGGCTGCCTGTTTACCCTGCCCTTTCTCCTGGTCTTCCCCAATTCCCAGGCCGAAAACCTACAGCAGGCATTGATTCTCGCCATTTTCTTTGGCGGAGGCACAGCGCTGCATCAGCGCTTATTGGCATCGATTCTGATTGGCGCGGCGATGGCGATCGTCACGGGCAAGTTCCCTCATCCGATTGCCTATCCCTGGTCTTATCATCTCGCCATGGGCATAACCGCAGCCGCCATTATTCACCTGTTTGCTCCGATTGGACTGGCCAGGTTTTATCTGTCGGAACTGACCGCCGGCGCCTCTGACGCGCGCCTGGAAACGGCAGTTGCCTTCGCCATTTATGCGGGCGCCATTTACCTGAGCCAAATCATGGCGAGGAAGTATATTCGGGAGACGACCACCTGAAAGCAAATGTGCAAGTCAATGCAGTCAATGCCCTCAGCGCGTTTCGCGGCGGGAGGTTCAATTAATAGTAGACGAGTTGTTCGCGGTGAATGAGCCGTTCTTGCAGCCCGCATTTGTTTGAGAGCTCGACTCTTATGTGGATAACATCGAATCAATGATACAATAAACGGGACGTGGAGCGTTGAGAGGCTGAGCATCATGTGGCGAGCGATTCCCCTAGCAAAGATTGTCCCGCGAATGATCGTCTTTGGACTCGTCTTGAAATTGAGCGAATTGCTGCTGTTGGAAGGATTGCCATGGTTTGGCCATCCACCTTCGGGCGACTACGCCACTGGAGTGCCGTTGATAGTTAAAGAGGGGCTCCTATTGGGGCTGGCGCTTGGAATCCCGACTGTAGTCTACGCAGGCATATTGCACCGAAACATCTACAAGCCGGCCTTGTTCCGCTTTGCCGTTGTCATTATCGGACTGACCGCCTCACTTCTGCTGGTCCAAATGCCCTTCCATCTGTCCTATCTGCTGGACGAGCTGGGACCACTTTCGGATTGGATTGACTTTGTCCGTTACGAGCCGTGGATGGCTCTATTTTTCATTTTGACTGTCGCCAAGCACGTGGTGATAGGCTTGATGAGCCTGTATGCCGCTGGCCGGTACATTGACGACGCTACGGAGAGTTTCCTGAAGTCAGGCGAGCAAACGCTAGCTTAAGCCCAATGCTTGCCTAGCGGCGGGCAAATTCAACTCTGCGCCGCCTGCAGCCGCGCCTTCGCCTCGCGCGCCGGGCTAAAATTGGCGGGGCGAACAGAAAGGCAAATCATCATGTGGCGACTAAAACCCCTGTTCAAGATGACGCTGCTCATGTTTTTCCTCAGCGCGGCGATTATCACCGTCTCGACGGTACTAGCCTATGCTTTGGCCCCTGACGTAGACCCGCCTCAAAATGAACTGCCTCACTTCGTTTTGAGCGAAGTAATCTGGAGCATCAGACCGGCGCTCGTTCTGGCGCTTCCCTTGCCGCTGGTTACTGTACTCTTCTTCCGCGAGATACGACGCCCTATCTTATATCGCTTCACTATGTTGACTGTCGCGTTGATTGCAGACATCGTCGCCTGGGCGGAGGACTACATTTATCTGAAGGACTATTGGGTTTACCAAGACCTTACATTTACAGTAGCCATCATGTTGGGCAGTGCCCTGGCGATTTTTATGAGCGTCGTCGTTGCCAGCCAGTACCTGCAGGACGTCGCGGCGACGCGAAAGGCGCAGCCCGAAGTCTGACAGCCCTCAGCTCTCCTCCGCCAGCAGCCGCGCCTTCGCCTCGCGCGCCGGGCTGAAGTTGGGGTTGAAAGTCAGCGCGATATTGTAGTTTTCGAGCGCCTTGCCCACTTCGCCGCGTCCCTCGCGCGCCATGCCCAGATAATAGTAGGTCTCTTCGACGTAATGGCCGCCGCCATCGTTCTGATTTTGCCGCGCGATGCGGATCATGTCATCGTAGCGCCCGGTATGGTAGTAGGCTTCCCAGGCGCCGAATTGATACCAGAATGTGCGCCAGGGCAAACCGAGCGAGATCGCCTTGTCGTAAGCCTGCGCCGCCGCGTCGTACATGCCGAGCTCGACGAAGCTGCTGCCCATATTGAACCAGGCGTGGGCGTCTTCCTGATCGGCGATGGCTTCGGCGCGCGCCATCTCCAGCGCGTTGATTTGATTCTGCCACTCATCGGCGTCAGCGCCCAATAGCCCCATCAACTCAGATTCGCGATTGACCGTGTATAGCACGATGTACTTGTAGTTGAAATGCTGCCAGTACTGCTCGATTTCCTCGTAGCTGTAACGCGTGTCAGGACCCTTGAAGCTGTCCATGGTGTTGAATTCGCCCAGCTCGTCATCATAGCCGGCCAGCAGCAGATAATGCCCCATCCAGGTGTAGTCGGGCGGCTCGTAGCCTTTCTCAATGAGCACCGGAAAGCCATTGACCATCAGCGTTTGCAGCAATTCGAGCGTACCGCCATCGCGCACCAGGGCGTAGACGGGCAGTTCAGGAATCTGTGTGTTGACGAACTCCGCCATCTGCCAGGCGCTGACATTCTTGTCTTCATAATTCGGCTTCAGCCAGTTGGCGGCGCGGTATTGGTCGTCGGTGTAGCCGAAGTGAACGAGGGCGTTCGTGAGCGTGGCCGGACCGCAATTGTTCCAGCCTTGATATTCCCGGCCCAGATTCCGCATGCGGTAGATATTGGGCAGGCTCGCGCTCCCTTCATTGGTCTGCGCTTGCAGCGGTACGGCTAGCGTCAGGAGAACTAGCACAAGGACAAGAGTCTTCACGAGGGCGATTCCAAATGGCAATCCATAGTCAGCATCATTATACACGGATCAAGCGGGTTGAATCAGACGGTTTCCTTACGATATGCGCTGAAACTGGCGACATGATATGTCGCCCCTACAACGCCACATAAGCATCAGGATTTTGGCTAGAGCCAGCCCTCTTCAATATCGACGTGGAGTTGGCCGTTCCCCGGAATCATCGGCGCCGGCTCGATGATCGGCTCTTCTTCGTTCGCTTCGATCATACGGCGAATCAGGCGCGAGCGCAGCACATCGCTTACCTCGCGATGGGTCTCCAAGCCGGCGCGGTTGTGCAGCTCCTCGGGGTCGGCGAGCAGATCGTAGAGCTCGGATTCAACATAGTGGTCGCTGGCGGCATCGTCCCAGCCGTCTCTGCCCGGCGCGGCGACGGCGTATTTCCAGCGCTTGCTGCGGATCGCCCGCCCCACCTGCGATTCGCTGATCTGGATGAAAACTTCATGCTGCCATTCAACTGCTTCGCCGCGGACCAAAGGCAGAATCGAGCGCCCGCTCATCCGCTCGGGCACGGGAATGCCGGCAGCGTCGAGCAAGGTCGGCGGCAAGTCTATCAAGCTGACGAGCTGCGATACGCGCCCGCCGCCAGTGAAGGGACCGCCGTAAAGCATGGTGGGCACGCGCACGGAAGCCTCATGGCAGGAGCGTTTGTACTCGGCGTTGCGCGTCTTGAAGTGGTTGCCATGATCGGAGGTGAAGAGGATGATGCTGTCCTCCAGCAGGTCCAGGCTGATCAGCGCGTCGACCAAACGTCCGAGCGCTTCGTCCAGCCGTTTTATCATGCCCAGGTAGCCGGCCAACTGCTGATGGCTCGAGCCGCCTAGCGCCGCCAGGTCCGGCGGCAGCCAGCGCCCGCGATAGCGCTCGGCGTAACCGGGCGGCGCCGGATAATCATCGCGATGGTTTTGATGGTGCGGCTCAATATACGAAAGGAACAGGAAGAAAGGCGAATCCTGATGCGCGTCAATGTAGCGGATGGCGGCGTCCGTCTGCGCGTCGACGCGGTATCCGGGCAGCTTGACCGCTTCCCCGTCGTTGTCATACATCACCAGATCGTAGGCGTCCGAGGTGAACTCCAGCAGGTTTGAGGCCAGCCAGTCATCATAGCCGCCGCGCTGCTCCGGCGCGACCGGTCCATGCGCGCCATCAGCCAGATGCCACTTGCCGATATAGGCGGTGTCGTAGCCCGCGTCTTTGAAGTCATGCGCCAGTGTGCGGCTGTCCGCTGGCAATGGGATGCCATTGCGGAAGCAGCCGGTTTCAGTGGCATACATTCCCGTTTGCAGGCAAGCGCGCGCCGGACCGCAAACCGGCTGGCAGGTGATGGAGGTATGGACATCCGTGCCAGCGCGGGCGAGGCGGTCGAAATTGGGCGTCAAGTCGAGCGGGTTGCCGTGGACGCCGGCCGTATCCCAGCGCTGCTGGTCGGTGAAGAAGACGATGACGTTGGGGCGCTTGATCATATTAGGGCAACTGCGCAATAACGAAGGCCGCCGCCGCAATAATTACAGCAGACAGCGCAATCGCTGTACCGATCAGCCACATTAGAAAGTGGCGCAACTTCCGTTCCATCTTGCCGTCATACTGTGTGATTTTTTTCTCAAGCGCCGTCTTGTTTTCGGCAGCTTGCGCCTGCAACTCAGAACTCATTTGAGCCATGTCCGTTGTCAGCGCCGTCCGCGAGTCAGAAATCTCCGCTTTCAGTTCCGCCCGCGAGTCAGAAATCTCCGCTTTCAGTTCCGCCCGCGAGTCAGAAATCTCCGCTTTCAGTTCCGTCCGCGAGTCAGAAATCTCCGCCTTCAGTTCCGCGCGTGTGTCAGAAACTAAAGTTTCCAAGCGCGCGACATCGGCTTTGGTCGCCACGTGCGGCTCTTCCGCTTCACGCGCACTTTCAATCCGCGACACCCGCTGCTCAACTTGGCCGACGCGTTCGATGACGCGGGCATGTGAAATCTGCTCCAGCGCTTCGACGCGCTGCGTCAGACTCTCAGTTGATTCCGCCATATTGCTCCCCGCGCCAGAAAATCAACTAGCTTTACCTGAACTATACAGCGAAGAACCGTCACAAACAAGACATCCCTTGAAAGCCCGCGTCCTCCCCGGCTTGCGGACGCCTGGTAGCCAACACGGACGTTTTCCGCTAGACTGCGCGGATGACAGAATTCTAGCATGAGCGAACCGCACATGAAAAAAGTACGCGAATTCTTGCAGTATAGAAATTATCCGTCCGGAGAGCTTTACGACTTGCCGACATCGCCAAAGCGCTTCCTCGATGGCGCGCAATACCGCATCGAAATCCCCAGCACGGAGGGTCCTCGCGCTTTGGCGGCTGTGCTGGAAGCGGCGAAACGCTACGGCGTCACCATCCACCGCGTCTCGCAGGGCAGCGGCATCTGGATGCTCACGGATGAAGAAATCCGCGAGATGTGTCGCCTGGGCGCGGAAGCCGGCATCGAGGTCAGCTTGTTTGTGGGTCCGCGGGCGGCTTGGGGCACGAGCGCGCAAGCGCGGTCGAGCGCCGGGGCAAACCTGGGCGCGCGCCTGCGGGGGATGGACGAAGTCGTCTACGCCACCGAAGACATCATCCGCGGCTGTGAGCTGGGCTTGCGCTCGGTTCTCGTGGCTGATGAAGGCCAGCTCTGGCTGGTGAACGAGATGAAGAAGGCGGGCGAATTGCCGGCCGACCTGGTGGTCAAGATTTCGGTGCAGATGGGCGCGGCCAATCCGATTTCGATCAAGCTGTTGGAAGACTTGGGCGCGGGCACCTATAACAGTCCGACCGATATGACGCTGCCGCAGATGGCGGCGATCCGCGCAGCCATTGATATTCCGCTGGATGTCTATGTCGAAGCGCCCGACGACTTTGGCGGCTTCGTGCGCCATTACGAAGTGCCGGAGTTGATTCGGGTGGCTGCGCCGGTTTACGTCAAGCTGGGCTTGCGCAACGCGGCAAATATCTATCCCAGCGGCATTCACATCGAGGACTTGGCGGTCAAGCAATCGCAGGAGCGCGTGCGCCGTACCGCGCTGGTGATGAACATCATCGAGCGCTACGCCGGCGACGCGGTCATGGGCGAGGTCGGCGCGGCTGACTTGGGGATACCGGTGGTTTAATCGCAACATCTAAATGACCTGTGTAGGGGCGACCCAGTGGGTCGCCCACGAATCAATCACAACCCGGGGGAATACATGAAAATCAGCAATGTCAGCACAATGGTGATGGGCACGCCCTGGCGGAATCTGCTATTCGTCAAGGTGGAGACGGACGACGGCTTGGTCGGCTGGGCGGAGGCGCGGCCCGTCGGCGGCGTCGGTCCGGTGATCGGCTATCTCAAAGAATCCGTGCCCGATTTCGCCTTGGGGCGCGACCCCTTCAATACCGAAGAAATGTGCTACCGCATGCTGCGCGAGACCTACGGGCGCGCTGGCGAGATTGCCATGACCGGCATCGCCCTGCTCGAGATCGCCTGCTGGGACATTATCGGCAAGGCGCTCGATCAGCCAGTGTATCGTTTGCTCGGCGGCGCCATGCGCGAGAAGATCAAAGCCTACGCCAACGGCTGGTATCGCGTTGAAAGAGAGCCGGAAGCCTGGCATGCGGCGGCGACGGACGTGGTGGACAAAGGCTATCGCGCCCTCAAGTTCGATCCCTTCGGCAGCGGCTTCTATGAATTCACGCGCGAAGAGAAGCTGCTTTCGATTTCGCTGGTGGAAGCGGTTTACGATGCCGTGGGACCGGATGTCGAGCTGCTGATCGAAATGCACGGGCGCTTCAACCCGGTGACGGCGGTCGAGATCATCCGCGATCTGGCCGAATTCCGGCCGGGCTGGGTGGAAGAGCCGGTGCCGCCGGAGAACCTGCGGGCGCTGCGCGATGTACGCGAGGTGGCGCTGGGGCTGGGCATCCCGGTGGCGACGGGCGAACGCATCCATACGCCCTACGAATACCGCGAGTTATTCGAGTTGAACGCGACTGATATCATCCAAACCGATACCACGCACTTCGGCGGCATCATGAATATGAAGAAGCTGGCCGGCACAGCCGAGATGTACTACGTGCTGGTGGCGCCGCACAATGTCGGCGGTCCCTGCTCAACGATGGCGTCGCTGGCGGTGGCGGCGACAACGCCCAATTTCAAGATCCAGGAATACTTCAACGACTTTGCCGACCCGCCGGTCAAAGCTGTCGGCGTGGGCATGCCGGAAGTAATCGATGGTTATTTCTCGCTGCCGGATAAGCCGGGGCTGGGCGTCGATATTGACGAGGACATCATCGCCGAGTACCCCCAGCGCGAAGTCGATTTCAATCTATTCAGCGATGACTGGCATCGGCGCGATTTGAAATAGCGCGGGCGGCTAGGCTTCGGAAAATTCGATGCCGCGATAAACTTGCTCAAGCGGCAGTTCGCAATTCAACAACGGCAAGGGAATCACATCGGCCGGGCTGTCGAAAATTTGTAGCTTCCAGCCGTCATCGGCGCGAGTGTGCAGGTGGGCGGAGGGGCGGTCCTGTTCAACGATGAGGTAGGCTTGAATGGAGGGAACCTCGAGGTAGTATCCAAGCTTGTCAACGCGGTCGCGCGTCGCTGAAGAGGGCGATGTCACCTCGACCACGAAGACGGGATTGAGCAATGTGAGTTCCTTGTCGTCTTCCAGGCGCGCTTCGCCGCGGACGACGCTGAAGTCAGGATAAACGTAGCGGGTTGGGCTGACGCGAACGCGCATGTCGCTATTGCAGAGCACAAAATCTGAGAAATCTAGACGCGCGAAGAGCAGACCGCCTAGATTTGTTTTGATTCGAGTATGCGTGAATGTGCCGCCAGTCATCTCAATAATCACTCCGTCGATGTACTCATGCTTTAATTCTTGGCGCACCTCCCACTCCAGATACTCGGTGACGGTCATCGTACGCTCGGTTTGGATAGCCATATCAAACCTCGACAACTCTCTATTGGAAAACAGTATAACACGCGGAGAAATGCTCTGAATTCACGCCTCTGATTCGCTGTCGTCCAGCGACCAAAGTATGGCGGTGACTGCCGCTTTCAGGGCTGGCAATTCGTCTCGTGCTGCCAGCCAGGCGATCTCAATTTCGGTATTGTGATATTGATGTATGAGCACATCGCGGAAGCGGGCATATTGGCGCCACGGTATGTGCGGATGTGATGTCGTCAAGTATTCGTCTAGCTGCTTGATCGCCTCTCCGATGACTAGAAAGCAAAATATGACGGCGTCCTGACGCATATTCGAACGCATGAATGTTTCGCGTCCGCAAGATACATATTCCTCGATTCTCTCGATTCGATCCAGAATGTCGTCGCAGAAATCCGACTGTGGTCTCGTCACAATTCTTGCGCTTCGCTAATCACGGTGTCTCTGAGAAAGGGTTTCAGCGCTCTTCGCGGAACAACATCAACTTTGCGACCAAGCAAATCCTCCAACCCCACCAAGAGACCTGCGTGATCCAACAGCGTGTACTCTTCCTCAAAATCAACCAGGAAATCGATATCGCTGTCCTCATGCATCTCCCCACGCACAAGAGAGCCAAACACCGAAATATTGCGCGCGCGGTACTGTCGAGCCAGCTCCATTATCTCTGGGCGCAGGCGGCGGATGTCTTCCAAGCTGCGTACCGTATTTGCCTTAGCCATGCTGGTCGCGTCGCCTTTTGTCCGGCTTTCGTCGGTCATTATAACGCAGCACTTGGCTTAGCGGTGCGCAAGCGGAAACTTGCGCTTATCCAATGGCAGAAGAAGGAAACCCACGACACCGGTATGTTGTCGCGCGCGAAACGGGTGCGGCATTTGGCTAGCTCTTATTCCGTTACGCTGTCCGTGTCTTCTAAGTCAGCGAGCAAAGCCAGAACCGCCGTCTTTAGAATGGGCAAATCCTCTTTGGCGAATAGCCATACTGATTCGAGAACAACCCTTTCATATTGGTGAATCAGAACATCGCGAAAACCGGCGAAATCCCTCCAAGGAACTTGTGCCTGTTGCTCAATTAGCGAATTGTCCAAGCGTTTTACTGCTTCTCCAATGACTTCAAAACTGCGGATAACCGCATCTTGATGCAATTGAGATTGCAAAAATGACTGGCGACCGCGAGACGTATATCGCTCAATTCGACTAATGCGATCGAGAATATCATTGAGGTACAGTCGAGGATCCAGGCTCACAGGCGCTGGACTTCCGCCAGAACAGCGTCTCGTATTTCTGGGCGCAGCGCACGTCGATCCACAACATCGACACTACAGTCGAGCAACTCCCTCAAGTCTTGCAACAGTCGGATATGATCTGTCAATCTGGAGCCGTCCTCGAAGTCAACCAGAAAATCGATATCGCTATCGGCTTGGAAATCCCCGCGCGCCAATGAGCCAAACACCGATATTTGACGCGCTCGATGGCGGCGTGCAAGCGCCAGAATTTCTTCGCGCCATTGCCGGAGGTCTTCCAGATTGCGGATGGGTTCGCGGCTCATCGACATCGCTCCCGTCTGCTTGAGCCTGCATCACCAATCTTAGCACAGGATCATCATCGTTTTCGAAACACGCATTCGGTCAGCGCCCGCGCTAGCCGTCCGCCAGGATACGATCGACCGAATCGGCCAGCTGGCGCAGGTTGTTGACCAGGAAGACATTGTCGGCGCACATGCTGTATTCCCACATGTCGCTGTCGCCCGTGCCCCATTGGCGGCGCGGCTCAGGGCAGAACCAGATGAGGCGCCGGCCTTTCCGCTGCATCTCCTGCGCGATATCCAGACGCGGATCGTTGTAATTGTTGCGGCCGTCGCCGAAAAAGATGATGGTGCTGCGGCTGTCGACCAGGTGCATATGTTCCTTCTGGAAGCGGCTGAGACTGTTGCCCAGGTCGGTGCTGTAGTAGCCGGGCGGGTTCTCCGCCATGATGCGGGCGACCGCCTCGCGCGGGGGGAGCTGAGCCAAGGTCGTGCTGACATCGACGAGATCGTGGATGAAGATGAAGCTGTGCGTACGCCGCACCTGGTCTGAAAGTTCATAGACGAGCGTGAGCAGGAACTCGACCGCATAGCGCATGGAGGTGCTCAAGTCGCAGACGAGGATCAGGCTGGGCTTCTTGTGCCGCACCCGAAATTGCGCCTCCATCGGCACGCCCCCGTAGCGCATATTCTTGCGGATCGTCTTGCGCGGGTCGAACTGGCCCGATTTGGCGCGCTTCTGCCGCAGAGCCGCCCGCGTGCGCAAGCGCGCCGCCAGCCGCCGCACCTCGTCGCGCACGTCTTCGATATCGCCGCTGGACAAGCGCTGCAAGGGCACATCAAGCAGGTCAGGGCGCTCGCGGGGTTCCTGCTCCGCCATCTGTTCCGCCAGCGTCGCGCCGACGTGCTGCGAGATTTGCTCCGACAGTCCCTGCATGTTTTCGCGCAGCATCTCTTCCAATTCAGCGAGCGCTTCTTCATTCATGCCCAGCGCCGCCAGTTCTTCCAGCAAGTCATCAAGCATCCGCTCAAGCTGCGTGATGCCGGCCTGCCGGTTCATCCGCCGCTCGAACCAGGAACGCATGTACATCTCATCGCCACCGGGCAAGCCCGAAGAGTCGCCCAATTGCTGCAGCTCCTCGTCGCTGAAATCGCGCCCTTCCAGCAAACGCCGCAGCAGATCGCGCAATGCATCCAACTCGCCCATCAGCGAGCGCATCGCTTCGTTCAGGAGCGCACCCTGATCATCGGACAATTGCTCGAGGATATTCTGCAGCGGCGGTTTGTTGTTCTTGAAGAAGAGCGGGAAGAAGTATTCGAATACGGGCTGGTCGCGCTGATTCTTCACCAGCGTGGCTTTCATCGTATTCTTGAAGGCGGCCGCGTCTCGCACGCCGGTTTCGTCCACCCCGAACATGGCGTCCTGGCTCTCCGCCAGCGAGACGCGAATGCCCGCGGCGCGCAGAGCGCGGATGAAATCGATCATTCTTTTCTGCATGGGCGCGAACCTATCGCTCGGTCCGGCGGGAGGTACTCCATATAGTAATCTGCTTTGATGGGTAAAGCAAAAAGTCCGGCCCCCAGGAGTGTCGAATTTTGTGGATACCCGCGACTTTCCCCCACCCCAAACCCCTCCCCCTAAACCTGAATTTGACAGCGGCCGGGAATTCGCTTATACTCCCGTATCGTAACAATACTGACAAAAAGGTTTGGCAATGAGACCAGTGACGTTCTTAGCGCGAAGGGAAGGTCGCTGCTTTCTCCACCGTCTGCCAGAACGCATATTCTACCCCCCCCCCCCCCCCCCGTAATAGCCCTTAATAATACTGCCTCACTTGATTTTCACCTCTCTCTCTCAACCAAATCCATTCTCATCACCCTCTGGCTGGCGTTCCTGCTGCCCCGCAGGCAGAGTCGAGCGCAGAATGTGGTGGATATTTGATGGACAGAGACAAACTTTTCACGGGAGGCGCTACGTTGCAATAAGCGAATAAAGCCGAACATTATCATACACGAAAAAATTCGCGGGACAGCGCCTTGCCTAAAGAAACACGTCGACGCTGAAGGTTGCCGCCCGCTCGGGGAGGAGAGCGTTTCAATGTTCATCACCGAAAGACGACATAATCTGAATTGGCTGGCTTTGCCCTTGTCTCCCGTCCCGTCGTGGGTCTTCATGCTGCTGGCTCTTGCCGCGTTGCTTGATTTTCACTTTTCTCTTCCAATCAATTCCATTACGCAGTAAAAAAAACAGGAGTCTACAAATCATGTTTTTGCGCCTCATCATAGTAATCTGCGGTCTTCTTTTCGTCGCTGTCGCTTCCGCGCAAGACTCGCAGCCAGAATCATCAACACAAATCGACAACTGCTGTCTCGCCGGCTGGAATTGCACCTTCGATTTTGACACCATCATGGGAAAATGGACATACAACGATAATGCTGGGCAGTGCTTCTCACCGAGGCAAGAGACTGTCGATGGCGTGATCATTGAAGGCTCAGACCTTTTCGTTAAGGGGGTAAAATACGCCTTTAATCTGATCAAAGCCAGTTCGCCGGAGTGGTATACCGTAGTTACCAGCGGCGCGCTCAAGATCCGCGAGGCTTATGGCAAGGTCGGCAGAGGCACGCTGGAACAGTCGATAAATCTAAAAGATATAAGTACCTATCCCTCGGATTCTCCTCTAGGCCACTTGGCCGCGGACATCGTGATGCGCAATTGCGGTATCCACAAATGGCTCGCCGAGAAAGGGACGCCGGCGTCTGAAATCGCATCGATTTCGGAAGTCGCTGACTGCAGTACAGTTGCAATAGACGACCTGATTGATATCTTCTCCTCCTGGCTTTGCACACAGGGTCAGAATCTGCTTGACGGGGAAATGGCCGCCTATAAGGACAGGCGCTGCGACTTGTCGCGGATTCCGCTGCACGGAACGATCATTGTCGGGCCAGAAACTTTTGCCAGGCAAATTTTGGCGGCCTTGAATCTGCTCAAAGGCAGAGCGCCGCATTGGTACGCTTACGTCGTAATGGGACCGACCAGAATCGTAGGCGGTCCTTGGATAACTGGTTCAGCCGCTTATTGGGACGGCAAAATCTCAATTGCGCCAAGCCATGCCAATGAGAGCACCATCACGCTGGCCGGCACCCTTTTGCATGAAGCCTGCCATACTCATCGAATGCGCCGGAAAGTCTTCGGAACGACTACTGACCCATTTAATACGGTTGCGGGTTTCTCGCTAGAAGAAAACATCTGCGAAGTGATGAGAGTGGGAGCGCTGAAAGAGGTCGACCCCACGAGGCCGCCCAATCCCTGGCTCCAGGCGGCGCTCAATCATTATTTCAGTAATGGCGGCACGTATGATCTTCAAGCTGCTGCGGACGAGGAGCGAAAACTGGCCGTGCGTCTCCTTGCGACTATAATGCCCGGGACCACGGTATCGTCCGCGACCACGCCAACCGACACGCCAACAGCCACGCCAACCGCCACAGCAACGAACACGCCAACAGCCACGCCAACAGCCACAGCAACGAACACGCCAACCGACACGCCAACAGCCACAGCAACGAACACGCCCTTGGAAACCGCCACGCCAACCGACACGCCCGATCCCGAAGCCCGCAGTTGCTGTTATGCCGGCTGGAACTGCAGTTTTGACTTTGACTGGATTATGGGGAAATGGGCTTACGACGATAACGACGGGCAGTGCTTCGCACCCATTCAAGAATCGGTCGATGGCGTGATTCTCGAAGGCTCTCGCGAATTTATTGACCAGGTAAAAGGCGCCTTGGAACTGATCAAAAGCAAGTCGTCGGCATGGTATACCCTTGCGATCAACGGCGCGCTTAAGATCCGCGCATCCCCGGGCAATGTCGGCACAGGCACCTTGGAACGGTCGATAAACTTGCATTCAATTGATAATCAGTCCCCGAGATTCTCTCTAGTCCGGGTGGCTACGAACATCCTGATGTCGAATTGCGGTTTGTATCGCTGGCTCCCAAACGCAAAATCATCGTATCCTGATTGGCAACCGCTCGCGGAAGAAGCGCTCTGCGATTCAGCAACGGATGCTCAGCTGCGTGCTCTGCTGACGGGGCCACCTGTGACGGCGACGGATTTTCCCACGAATACACCCTTGCCGAGCGCCACGCCAACTAACACGCTTTCGCCAACCGACACGCCAACCGACACGCCAACAGCCACGCCAACAGCCACCCCAACGAACACGCCAACCGACACACCAACGAACACGCCAACCGACACGCCAACCGACACGCCAACCGCAACGCCAACCGCCACCCCAACGAACAGGCCCTTGGAAACCGCCACGCCAACCGACACGCCCGACCCCGAAGCCCGCAGTTGCTGTTATGCCGGCTGGAATTGCAGTTTTGACTTTGACTGGATTATGGGGAAATGGGCTTACAACGATAACGACGGGCAGTGCTTCGCACCCATTCAAGAATCGGTCGATGGCGTGATTATCGAAGGCTCTCGCGAATTTATTGACCAGGTAAAAGGCGCCTTGGAACTGATCAAAAGCAAGTCGTCGGCATGGTATACCCTTGCGATCAACGGCGCGCTTAAGCTCCGCGCATCCCCGGGCAATGTCGGCACAGGCACCTTGGAACGGTCGATAAACTTGCATTCAATTGATAATCAGTCCCCGAGATTCTCTCTAGACCGGGTGGCCTCGAACATCTTGATGTCGAATTGCGGTTTGTATAGATGGCTCCCAAACGCAAAAGCATCGTATCCTGATTGGCAACCGCTCGCGGAAGAAGCGCTCTGCGAATCAGCAACGCATGCTCAGCTGCGTGATCTGCTGACGGGGCCGCCTGTGACGGCGACGGATTTTCCCACGAATACACCCTTGCCGAGCGCCACGCCAACTAACACGCCCTTGCCAAGCGCCACGCCAACGAACACGCCCTCGCCAAGCGCCACGCCAACGAACACACCCTCGCCAAGCGCCACGCCAACGAACACGCCCTCGCCAAGCGCCACGCCAACGAACACACCCTTGCCTACCGCAACGCCAACGCCAACCGACGCGTATTGGTCAACGCTGGAACTCTCCATCGATTCGACCGCCCAAAACAGCATCAGCGCCTCCTGGACGGATATGGGCGCGGTGCAGATGTATTTCCTGGAAATCAACGGGGATGGGCATTATGACTTCATCTCGGCCGGCATCGGGACGACATCGCATACTTTCAGTGGATTGCAGGCGGACACAACTTATAATGTGAGCCTGCGGGTCTTTACGGAAGCAGCCGGGAATCGTCTCGTAGACGAGGAGACGCGCACACTGGCGGCGTCAGAAGCGACGCCGACGAATATGTCCACGAACACACCTTCGCCAAGCCCCACGCCAACGAACACGCCCTTGCCAACCGCCACGCCAATGAACAGGCCTTTACCAGCCAACGAGCCCGTGCCAACCGCCACGCCAACGAACACGCCCGTGCCGCCCACCAACACGCCTGTGCCGACGAACACGCCCGTGCCGCCAACCAACACGCCTGTGCCGACGAACACGCCCGTGCCGCCAACCAACACGCCTGTGCCGACGAACACGCCAGTGCCGCCAACCAACACGCCTGTGCCGACGAATACGCCCGTGCCAACCAACACGCCTGTGCCGACGAACACGCCAGTGCCGCCAACGAATACGCCCGTGCCAACGAACACACCCGTGCCGCCAACGAATACGCCCGTGCCAACCAACACGCCTGTGCCGACGAATACGCCCGTGCCACCGACAAACACGCCTGTGCCCACTGACAGGCCCGCGCCGCAAGCCGATCCTGAACTGCTGGCAACGATCGACGCCAAGATCATCCACCACCGCGATGTTACCGGCAAAAAGGGTCGGATGCGTGGCTTTGAGGCGGCGCGCGCCGGCTTAACCGGCGAAATCTCGGCCTCCGAAGCTTTGGCCGCGATCAAGTCCAATTGGAGGAGTGACCTATGGAAGCGCATCCGCAAGATCTTGAAGGGGATGCGGGACTGACTGCAGGCCCCTTGAGATGTAGGCGGCCGCGGCTCGTTTAGGGGTCGCTACAACAATCTATGTCTGGAACTGGCAGACGCCGGCGGGAGCTTCGCACGTGATTCGCGTCGAGTATAATTGAATGCATGTTCAAATCTGCAGCGATGCTGACGGCGGCATTCATATTCTTGACCATTGGCGGGAGCATGGCGCAACCGGGGCTCAACCCCGCCGGCGATCCCCGTTACGGCAGTCACGCGCTGGCGCCCGGTTTCAGGCCCGCGCCCGCAAGATTCGATGCGCTCAGCGGCGGCGATATCGCGGTGAAATCGCTCAACCTGGGCGACAATTGCCTCGGATACGCCGCGAGCGATCCCGATTTTCTCATTGAGCTGACGGGCGATTTCAGCCGCATCACCTTCTTGAACGCCAGCGAAGCGGACACTGCGCTGATCATCAACTTGCCGAACGGCAGCTGGGCTTGCAATGACGATACCAATGGGCTGAATCCGGCGCTGGTCTTCCACAACGCGCCGCCGGGACCTTACCAAGTCTGGATCGGCAGCTACGCCGCTGAAGCCAACAACGAGAGCGCGCTCTATATTTCGGAGGAGGGACCCGAGGCCCTGCCCACGACGGCGACTGGCCCCGACCCCGGGCGGGATCCCTTATACGGCGACGCATCACTGTCGCCCGGTTTCCAGCCAGCGCCATTTACGATTCAATTCATCGGCGGCGGTCGCAATCCGGTGGCTGATTTTATCGACGGCGAGCAGTGTCGCGGCTATGTCTCAGAGGCGCCCGATTTCAGCGTCTATCTCAGCGACTCATTCACAACGATTTCTTTCGCGGTACATAGCCCGGCCGATATGACGCTATTGGTGAACGCCGCCGATGGCAGTTGGCTTTGCAGCGATGATTACCTGGGCGCCAATCCCGGTATCCCATTTAATTTTCCGCAGGCGGGGCTTTACGATGTCTGGCTTGGCAGCGCCGATGAAGGCAATTACGCCGCCGGCATCTTATATGTAGCGGAGCAAGCGCCGACGCCCTCAATGCAATTCAGCATCGACGCCAGTTGCGAAGGCTTGCTGGAGACGGCGCTTCAAGTCGGCATGCACGCCCTGGTGACGCAGGCGGCTCAAACAGGGATTGATGGCTACATTGCGCCGGAAACTGGCAGCAGCTCAGTTTTCACCGCGCCGCCCGGCAGCGCGCTCAGCCTGGTTGGCGGGCCCGTTTGCGCTGAAGAGCATCGCTGGTGGCGCGCGGATATGGGTGGCGGGCGCTACGGCTGGGTGGCTGACGGCGATGCGGCGACGCGCTGGCTTGCGCCTCAGTCTTGATCAGCGAGACCGCTCGATTCCGCTAGCCAACAACGCCGGCGCAACCGCATTCAACCGCCGCAAATCGCGACGACCAGCCCATTGCTCCAGCCATGCTTGGCGTCCATCTTGGCTTTGACGGCGGCGATGAGCGCAGGATCCTCAGGAAATGACGCCCTGCCTTCCGTGTACGCCGCAATATCGTCCCAGTCCTGCCCCAGGCGGAAGCCAACAGCGGGATCAGCGCGAACATTTCGCACCCAGTGGGCGGCTTCGCGCTTTTCCGAGATGAGATAGTAGCAGCCCTCGTGCTCCACGTACCAGATTTCGATCTCGTGGCGCGCGCCGCTGCGGTGGCCCGTCGTGATGAGGTAGAGGAATTTCTCTGCGTTCATCGTTTTTGCGCTAAAAGTGTCATTCGCCGATATAGCAAGGTGCTCACTGCTTTGATGATGCCATGCATGGCTAAAATTCAATTGTGGCTATAATGAGTCCAGTCCAGTCGAGAAGGAATCGCATGTGCATACTGTGGTAGAATTAGATCGATTCAAGCGAAGCGCAAAGTCGACCGGTGTGACGAACGAAGAGTTGGACAATATCATAACTCATCTGGCGCTCAATCCCAGCGCGGGAACGGTGATTTCGGGTACGGGCGGCGCCCGCAAGTTGCGTTTTCGCGCTCGAGGGAAGGGCAAGAGTGGTGGCTATCGCGTTATCACTTTTTTCTCGGGGCGCAATATTCCTGTGCTTCTCGTTGATATTTTGGTAAAGGCGATAAACTCGATCTGTCAAGAGAAGATCGCAATAGCTTGAAGTTCGTATTTGAAAACATTATCGAGCATTACAAGAGGACCAGACCATGACGGAAGCCGGAAAACGCCTGTTGGAAGGCGCATTGCAGGCATTAGAATTCGCCAAGGGGAATGCTAAACCTGGCACTTATAGCGTACACTTTCCGGAAGCGAGCGATATAAAAGCCCTGCGACAATCTATGAAAATGACTGTTTCGGAGTTTGCCGAGTATTTTGGTCTTGATGAGCAGACTGTAATTAACCGTGAAGCGGAAGCTGCACAATCTGATTCCTCAATAGAGCGGTCTAGCCATCATGCTGAAAGGATACCCGGACAAGCCACCTAAAGCATATGGTATCTGAGTCTCGAAACCAGATCATCATCCGGCGCGAAAGGCCAGCGGACATTGAAGCGATTCACAGGATCGAAGCGGCCGCCTTCAAGGGCGAAGCGCATGCCGTGCTGGTGAATCGATTGCGTGAGGACGGGGCGCTGCTCCTGTCCCATGTAGCCGAGCAAGATGGCAAGCTAGTCGGGCACGCCGCCTACAGTTTGCTGACCCTTACCGATGGCGACCGCGTCGGGCATCTCCCCGCTTTGGGTCCGATTGCTGTTGACCCGCCCTTTCAAGGACGCGGCATCGGCTCGGCGCTGGTGCGGGCAGGATTAGGCGCGATGCGCGAATTGGGCTACGGGCTGCTGTTCTTGGTGGGGAGCCCGCGCTATTATCCCCGCTTTGGATTTCAGCCGGCGCAGCCGCTCGGCTTCAGTTCGGATTACGTGGAGCCCGGCGGACCGCACGAGCATTTCATGGTGGCGATTTTGGACGAGCGCGCGCCCAGGAGCGTTCGCGGGCATACGCGCTTCCATCCCGCCTTCGCCGAAGCGGAAGCGGGCTAGCGTCAAGTGCGGGCAGATCAGATACAGACATACGCGCGGTGAAACCACCGCCCACGCAAAAGATTTTGTGACACGCTGTGGGCGAGGAACTGGATGAATACAGTGCTCGCAGGGTTTAGCTCCCCTTCCGAAGGTCAGTGTCTACGCGACCCTAGCTCGCTGGGACGCCCCCCGACGAACGGGGGGGATTCATGGAGGGCACTAGGGCCGGGGGATGGGGTTTGCCGCTGGCAAAGAAAACAGGAGACGGCGGCAACCTGAGTCAGGCGCGCTCGAGGATGGCTTCGATTTCAGCGGCGGTCTTTTGCGCAGCGAAGAGCACGTGGCCCATGCTGGCGTCTTTTTCCACCATGAGCGCCAGGGTGACATCGCCCGCGGGCAAACTGAGCAAGGCGCCCGCCTCCCCTTCCAAGAGCAGGCGCCCCATTTCGCCCTGCGACAGCCGATCGAGGCTCCGTTCACCCAATGCGCCCAAGGTCGCCGACACCGCCGCCAAATGCGCCGCGTTCAGCCGACCGTCGCTTGAGCTTGTTTCAGAGTCGTCGGGGTAGGCGGCGATGGCGAATCCTTCATCGCTGACGACAGCGCTTGCCTTTACGCCTTCGACCACCATGCCCAGCCGACCTAGCGCCGCCTCGAGAGCGCCGCTGCGATTCTCGCGCGCCATGCGTCCTCAATCCCGGAAAAATATCACCAGCCACTCTTTTTGGCAGTATAGCCCCTTTTTCTAGGGCGCTCAAGCGGACTGACGCGCGGTCTTCCAATGGCGCGCCGCTTCTTGGACCTCAAGCCGCGCCCCCGGCGGAAGCGAGCGGTCAACATAAAGGCCGGCGCGGTGTATAATCGCGCGCGGGACTGGCGGCGGCGTACGCGGAACTTGACATGACAGTTGGGCGGAAAGACGAGTGGCTTCAGACATGCGAATCGGCGGAGCGCACAGAAGCCTTGGGCGCGGCCCTGGGGCGGCTGTTGGCGCCGGGCGATGTCATCTGCTTGTCTGGTGATTTGGGGGCGGGCAAGACCGTATTCAGTCGCGGCATCGGCGCCGGCTGGGGCGCGACCCTTCCCTTGACCAGCCCGACTTACAATCTGGCGCACGTGCATGAGCGGCAGACGGACAAGACGCGGCTATTTCATCTCGACTTCTATCGCGTCCGCGGTCCCCGCGATGCCGAGACCCTGGGCATTCATGAGATAATGGAGGGCGGCGATATCGTCATCTTCGAATGGCCCGAGCGCATTGTGAAAATTATGCCGGCCGAGTATCTCTGGATCGATATCCTGATGCGGAATGATGCTACGCGCGAGCTGCATTTCAGCGCGCAGGGCGAGCGACACGCCGCGCTGCTCCTTAGACTGCGCCAGGACTTCAAACGGGAAGGGGCACATGCTGTTGGCGATTGACACCGCAACCGAGACCTTGAGCATCGCCTTGCATGACGGCGACGCCCTGGCGGCGGAATATACGCTGTACGCGGGCCGGCGGCATAGCGCGCTGCTGGCGCCCTTGATCGAGCGGACGATGGCGCAAGCGGAAGTGAGCCTGGCAGATCTGAGCGCGCTGGCTGTTTCCGTCGGTCCCGGTTCGTACACGGGCACGCGCATCGGCGTGGCGCTGGCGAAGGGCTTGGCGGCTCCGCGCGACTTGCCGCTGGCGCCCGTCACCACCCTGGAAACGGTCTTGGAGGCGCAACCCCATCGACAAGACGATCTGCCCTTTATCGCGGCGGTATTGGCCGGGCGCAATCGGGTCATCTGGGCGGAATACCGCTGCGAAAGCGATGCCTGGGTCGAACGAAGCGCGCCGCGGATCAGCGACTGGAATACGTTGCTGGCGAATTATGACGGCGGGATTCGATTGAGCGGCGAAGTTTCGCCCGCGGGATTGGCGGCGATTGGCTTGGCGCGGGAGGCGGGAGCACGGATTGATCTGGCGCCAGCGGCTCAGCGCATTCGTCGGGCCGGCTGCCTGGCCGAAGTCGCCTGGCGTCGCCTGCGCGCGAGCGACACCGGGGCTTTGCCCGCCGATCGCGTCATGCCCGTTTACATGCAAGGACCGGCTTGAAGTCGCCAAGTAGAATCAGAACAGGAGCGCACAACGTGAAAGATATCCTTAAACGACTCGGCATAGAAGCGCTGAACGCGGGCGTCTGCACTGGCGCCGATAGCTGGATACATGGCGCAGGCGCTGAAATGCCGTCGATGAACCCGGCGACCAACGAGGTCATCGCATCCGTCGCCCAAGCATCAGCCGCCGACTTTGATGCGGCGGTCGCGGCGGCGCAGGCTGGCTTCGAGCAATGGCGCCTGCTGCCAGCGCCCAAGCGCGGCGAAGTCATCCGCGACCTGGGGAATGCCTTGCGCCGTTACAAAGAGCCGCTGGGCGAGCTGGTCACGCTGGAGAATGGCAAGATCCGCGAGGAGGGCTTGGGCGAAGTGCAAGAGATGATTGACATCTGCGATTTCGCCGTCGGCTTGTCGCGCCAGCTCTACGGCTTGACGATGCATTCGGAGCGGCCCGGGCATCGCATGTATGAGCAATGGCACCCGCTGGGACCAATTGGCATCATCACCGCTTTCAACTTTCCGCTGGCTGTCTGGTCCTGGAATGCGGCGATTGCGGCGGTCTGCGGCGACACGATGATCTGGAAGCCCTCCCCGACGACCCCGCTAACGGCGATTGCAGTGCAGCATATTTGCAATCGAGTGATGGTGAAACATGGCGTACAAGGCGTCTTCAATTTGGCCATCGGCGCGAACGACGTCGTCGGCGAAGGCATGATCAATGACGCGCGCCTGCCGCTGATCAGCTTCACCGGCTCAATCCGCGTGGGCAAGCATGTGGCTCGGACGGTGGCCGGGCGTCTGGGGCGCTGCATCCTCGAGCTCGGCGGCAACAACGGCATCATCGTCAGCGCCGACGCCGACCTGGACCTGGCGACGCGGGCGATCGTCTTCGGCGCCGTCGGCACGGCGGGCCAGCGCTGCACCACCACCAGGCGGCTAATCGCGCAGCGCTCGATTGTCGATGAACTGAGCGAACGGCTGGCGCGCGCCTACCAGACCGTGCCCATCGGTGATCCCATGGAAGACGGCGTCCTGATGGGACCGCTGATCAGCGAGGGCGCGGTCGAGGCGATGATAGCGGCAATCGATCGAGCGAAAGCGGATGGCGGCGAAGTGCTGACCGGCGGCGCGCGCCTCCCCGATATCGGGGCAAACTTCGTCGAGCCGACCATCATCCGCATGCCAGCGCAGAGTCCCCTGGTCTGTGAAGAAACCTTCGCGCCCATCTTGTACATCATGGAATACGAAACGCTGGACGAAGCGATCGCCCTGCACAACGCCGTGCCGCAGGGCTTGTCGAGCGCGATTTTCACCCGCGACCTGGCCAACTCGGAGGCTTTCCTTGGTCATGCCGGCTCGGATTGCGGCATCGCCAACGTCAATATCGGCACCAGCGGCGCGGAGATTGGCGGCGCCTTCGGCGGTGAGAAGGAGACGGGCGGCGGACGCGAATCCGGCTCCGACGCCTGGAAGGCGTACATGCGGCGGCAGACCAATACGATCAATTTCTCGGGCGAGCTGCCGCTGGCGCAGGGCATTGCGTTTGATGTTTAGATTCGGATGTGCCCGCAGGTGAACAAGACCACAGGCGCGTATAGTTCTATTGGCGCTTGTCGTCTCGATAGGGAAGCGCAAGGCGAATCAGAAAGAGAAGTAGTCGGATGAGGATAATCAGCGCGAAGACATTCGCCAGTTGGCGCGTATGCTCGTCATAGAGTTCGACCGGCGGCAGCTCTGGCTTCTCGTCATTCGGCTCCAGGCGCACCAGCGTGAATTCCTGCGCGACCTCCGCCAGCGTATTCAGGTCGGCGGCTTGCGCCGAGCTCATCCCGGCGAAAACGAGTTCGTAAAGTCTTGAATTGCGCGTGAACAAATAGAGCGCTCGCAGCGCTTCGGCGTTGTCTTCCACGGGTCGGGCATCGGCCGCGAAGACGCGGGCGCCATGCTGAATCGTCACGCGCGGATTCTGCAGTAGATTGCGATACCAATCCGTTCGCTCGCCCCAGCCGGAGAAGACATAATATTTGCTGCCATGCCGTCGAAACTCGACCATGACATGACGCGGCGCCCCGCTCCGGCGTCCTTTCGTAGTCATCACCAACATGGGCAGCCAGCCCAGCGCGCCGCCCCAACCCAGCCGATAAAGGGAAATGGGAAAGCGGGATATCGATCGCGCGACACCTTGCGGACGGTCTTCCAGCAGTTTGGATACGTTCATATTGTCCAGAGACGCCAGATTATTCAGACGCCCAAGTGTAGCCGCTTCCGCTCGAATTGCCAGCCTTTGCCCCGCCGCTAGTTCCACTCGGAGCGCGGTCGTCCCCGGCTTTCGTAGCGGTCGTCGCCGCCCCCGCGCATGATCTGCCGGCGCGCCTTCTGCACATCGCTCTCATGTTTTAGCAGGACCGTCAGGGTGGTCTCCAACGTTTTCTGGTCGATGCTGTCGGCGTTGAGCGTGACCAGGGCTTTCGCCCAATCGATGGTCTCGGAGACGCTGGGGTTTTTCTTCAAGTCCAGCCGCCGCATGCCTTGCACAACATCAACCGTTTGGCGCGCCAGCTTGTCGTTCAATTCGGGCACGCGCATCTTGACGATGTTGAGCTCGGCTTCGTGAGTGGGATAATCGACGAAGAGATAAAGGCAGCGCCGCTTCAATGCTTCGGAGAGCTCGCGCGTGTTATTGCTGGTCAGCACGACGCTGGGGTGATGGACCGCGCTGACCGTGCCCAGCTCTGGGATTGAAACCTGGAAATCGCTGAGGATTTCCAGCAAGAAGGCTTCAAACTCGGCATCGGCGCGGTCGATTTCGTCGATGAGCAGGACAACCGGCTGGTCGCTGAGCAGCGCCGCCAGCAAGGGGCGCGCTAGCAAGAAACGCTCGCTGAAAAAGACATCGTCCTCTTCGCCCAGGCGGTCGGCGGCTGCGCGCAGGGTATCGGCGGCAGCCAGCAAGTCGCTCAGCTTGTCGCGCAGCAGCTGCGTGTAGAGCATCTGCTTGGCGTATTCCCACTCGTAGAGCGCCTTGTTTTCATCCAGCCCTTCGTAGCATTGCAGGCGGATCAGCGGCTTATCCGCAGCGCCGGACCAAGCCTTGGCCAATTCGGTCTTGCCGACGCCGGCCGGTCCCTCGACCAGGAGCGGCTTGCCCAGCTTCTCCGCCAGGAAGACGACGGTGGAGATCTCGTCAGTGGCGATGTATTGCTGCTGGCGGAGGGCGTCGCCGACTTGCTGCAGGTCATCAAACATGGTGGAGGCTTCCGTTTCGTTTGGGCAATTGCAGTGTAACCGAGATGGTCGCGACCTAGCAAGCGACTGCGAATTGGGAGTGGTGAATTTCAAGGATGTATGAATTGCATGGGGAAAGCCTTGTACTTGGGATACTGCTGAAGATATAACTGCCGCCGATTCCAGGCATAGACAAAAAGTTTCACGTTCCGTCGAAGCGCCTCGGCACAACGAGAAAAGCAACGGGAACGCCGATGCAAGCGCGCCAAATAATGACGCAACTCCGCATTCATACCCTCCACTCGGTAGGTTTCGCTCTTATTTGGCATCGGAGTATGCTTTCCGGGGTAATAGAGCAATTTCTTATAGGAAGCCATCAAGTCGCTGTAGTACCAATGCGCTCGCGGACTTTGATCCACCAGTTTTTGCAATGTATCCTCGTCCCGTCGCTGGCTCACCAGAAAACCGACAATACAACTGCTAGCCCGGTCAACGAAAGTACTTATGTACCATCTGTTTTTTTTCGTTGGACAAAGGTATGCAACTCATCCATTTCAACAATATGCAACGGAGTTTCTTGCGGTGTTGGGGCAGGCGCCAGTTGATCGGCATGCGCTTTAACCCAATTCATCACGGTGACATGATGAACACCCAAATGACGCGCTATCCAGCGATAACTGGCGCCATCAACATACCATCGCAGAGCTTGCTGCCGCATGGCATCGCCGTAGAGACGCGCCGGCTGTGGAGTATAACGGCGCTTGCAGATGTTACAACGATAACGCTGGCTGCCAGAACGATTGAAGCCAGCTTTGACTTGCCTTTGTGTATCGTGACATTCTGGACAAGTATTCATAACCGCAGTCTATCATAACCGCCTATTCACCACTCCCTGCGAATTCAAGCGCGTTCAAGATATGGTAGAATCGAACCAGCATGGAGCGGGAGGGGTATCATGATCGCGCCAGAGTTGATGAACAAATTACAGCAGCTAAATCGGGAAGAGAAACTTGAGGTCATACGCTTGCTGCAGGATGACCTGTCAGACGAAATGCGCCCTTTTGTAGAAGGGCGGCGCGTGTTCAAAATCCCGTCCGTTCGGTTCAAGCCGGGAACGTCAGCATCCGTTCGCAAGATGTTCGAAGAGATCCTGGAAGACTCAAGACAAGATGAATGAGAGGTTGGTTTTCCCGTATACTGTCTCGCCAGAGTATGAGCGCGACCCTGTAGCCCGCCCGTTTCTTCCTGTAACCATTCGATTCCAGCAGAACGAACTAAAGTCGATGGCACTGGTGGATAGTGGTTCAGATGTAAATGTGCTGCCTTATCAATTGGGGTTAGATTTAGGTGCGAATTGGGATCGGCAACAAGAGAGTACAGACCTGGAAGGCGTTGGCGGCGGTGTACAAGCCAAATTCATAGGGGCGGATGTGCATGTTGAATCTTGGCCAAGCATTCGACTGGTATTCGCCTGGGCAAATGACAATGATATTCCTGTAATCTTGGGGCAGTGGAATTTCTTTGAACATGTGGACGTCTGTTTCTTTCGATCTCAAGAACGGTTTGAGCTAGACCTGATATCAAAATAGTGACGGTATAGGGTCACGATATATGATTGGACATTATCACCTGCGGCGTCTGAGAGTACGCAGTTCTGTAGAGGTTTAAGCACGAGAATGCCCGATGTAAAACTTGAAGTCACCCTCCCCCTCCCGCCGGAGCGAGCCTTCGATACCTTCGTCCAGCAGATGGATGTCTGGTGGCCTCGGCGGGGCGTCTTCCCCTACAGCTTCGCGCCCGCGGGCACGCGACCGCTGCATATTCGCTTCGAGCCGCAGTTGGGCGGGCGCTATTACGAGACCTTCCTCGACGGGAGCGAATACGTGATTGGGCGCATCAGCGATTATCAGCCGCCCGAGCGACTGGGCTATACCTGGCGCGACCCTACCTGGCCCGGCGAGACGCGGATTGCGCTTACGTTCGCTGCGGCGGGCGATGGCGCGCGCGTCATTTACCAACAGGATGGCTTTGAGAAGGCGGGCGTTCCGGAGCTGGCGGCTTATTACCAGATAGGCTGCCGGCAGACGCTGTCCGCCTACGTGGCGCACTGCCAAGCGCTTTACGAATTGGGACAACTGAGTGAAGCGCCGACGCGCTCCTAAGCCAACAGGCCGCCGACGCGCTCAATGATGTAGGAACCGATCGCCGCCTTGCTGGTGAGATCGATCTTGTGCAAGCCGCCATCCATGTCGAGCACGACGACCCGATTGGTATCGACCGCGAAACCGGCGTCCCCCGCGCTGATGTCGTTGGCGACAAGCAGATCCAGCCCCTTCGCTTGCAGCTTGCCGCTGGCGTTCTCCACCAGATTCTCGCTTTCGGCGGCGAAGCCAACCACAATCATGGGATAACCCGATTTCGCGCGCTGTTCCTTGACCGCCATCAAGATATCCGGATTGCGCTCCAGCGGCAGGGTCAGCGAAGTGTCCGCTTTTTTGATCTTCTGTTCGGAGATGCTGCGCGGTCGATAATCAGCGACGGCGGCGGCCATGATCAGGGCGGAAGCATCGGCGACCTGCGCGCGCACAGCCTCCAACATCGACCGGGCGGAATCGACGTCCAGCCGCGTCGCGCCCACCAGCGGCGGCAGCTCTTCGACAGCGGAAATCAAGACGACATCGGCGCCGGCGTCAATCGCCGCTTGCGCGATCGCGTAGCCTTGCTTGCCCGAAGAACGGTTGCTGATGTAACGCACCGGGTCGAGCGCCTCGCGCGTGCCGCCAGCGGTGACCACCAGCTTGTGACCGGATAGCTCTCCGTCCAAGCCCAGGACACGCCGAATATGCCCGAGCAGTGTCGGCGTTTCCGGCAGGCGTCCGCCGCCACTCAGTCCGCTGGCGAGGCGACCGGTCTCCGGCTCAATCAGATGGGCGCCGCGTCGGCGGAGCGCCTCCAGATTGTCAAGCACGGCCGGATGTTTGACCATGCCGCCGTCCATCGCCGGCGCGACCAGGAGCGGACAGTCCGCAGCCAACGCTGTGACCGAGAGCAGATCGTCAGCGAAGCCCTGCGCCAGCTTCGCCAGCGTGTTGGCGGTTGCCGGCGCGATCATCAGCAAGTCCGCCCCTTCCGCCAAGCCGATATGGGCGATGTGGCTGGGCAGCCCGCCGCTGATCTCTGAGCGCCACATATCGGTATAGACCGGGCGACCGCTGACCGCCTGGAATGTGAGCGCGTTGACGAATCGCTGCGCCGCACCGGTCATGATGACATCGACCTGCGCGCCCGCCTGCGTCAGCTTGCTGGTCAGGTCAACCGCCTTGTACACGGCGATGCTGCCGCAGACGCCCAGGATGATCCGTTTACCATGCAATAGCGCGATTTCTTCCATCGAGTTCCTTCACTAGCCCGTGTCAATATGGTACACATTCTATGGTGGAAACAAAAGACCAGCGACTCTCAAAGCGCGCGACGCCGCCGAGGAAAGCGCTTGCAGCGTAGGCATAATGACGGTTGTAACACTTCGCAAAATCGGCTGTATTCTGTTAGAATCAGTCGAGTCGAGCGCGATTTACGCAGGAGCTCCGCAATGCAAATTGGCGTCGCATCCGTGAGGGGCAACGCATTTCGACTGTTGCTCATTTGGATCTTGTTCATTTGCGCTGGCTGCAACCTCGGCATTAGCGGAGAGGCGGCGCCGCCCAACTTTGAAGGACCTCCCGTCATCAAGATCGTGGCGCCTTCGCCCGACGAAACCTTCCTGGCGGGCGCGACAGTCATCGTGCAAGCGCGGGTTGAAAACGCCGGTCCCGATTTGACGCGGATCAGCGTGCTGCTTGATGACGTGCTCTTGGGCGAGAAGCTCAACCCAAATGAGTCGAATGCGACAGTGCTGCCGCTGACCATCGACTGGCCAACGAGCAATGCGGGAGAATTCGTGATTTCAGTGGCCGCCGAGAGGGGCGACGGCTCGCTTGCCCGCGAAGATGTGCGCATTTTCGTCGTCTCTGAAGATGACTCTACATCGGCGGAGTCTGGCATGCGGGAGCAGCCCGATGTCGCCGCCGGAGGCCGCCGCGTTAAGGGAACGATGCTGCAGCCGGCAAGGATTCGCCTGGGTCCCGGCGCCACCTATGATCTGGTTGGCAACCTTGACGAGAATCACGAGGTCTTGATCGTCGCGATCAACCCCTCGCGCGAGTGGTATCGGATCAGCTATGACGGTCAAGTCGACGCCTGGGTCTACGCCGAATTCGTGCAGCCCGCAGACGACATTTCCGGCGTGACGGTCGAGACCGGTCCCCCGCTGCCGGCCGCGGCCGGCGTCAATCTGGTCGTGCTGGATGTGGAGATTATGTCGCCATTCGTTTGCGGTCAGGAATCGATTGTCAAGGCGCGCATTCGGAATGCCGGCGCCGATGAAGCGCAAAACGTCGCCTGGGTAATCGCTGACGCCGTATTGATGAGTGACGGAAGCTCGCTCATTGAAAACCCGCCGCCCGCCTATCTGAAGACGCTGGAGGCCAACGAGGAAGATATCATCGAACTCCCATTGACGCTCACGACGCATTTCGACGAAGAGCAGTTGATTCGCGTGATTGTGGACAGCGGGAATCACCTCCCGGAGACGGATGAAACGGACAATAGCCGCAACAGCGCCTCATTCATCTTGCAGAAGGGCGACTGCGGGTAGACAGCGATCCGGCTATCACGCCCAAGGCACGCGCCGCACACAAAAATGTTCCATTGAGTCACCTGCGCTTACGGAAGGACAGAAGCTGTGGTTTCGATAATCGTGACCAACGATGATGGCTATGACGCGCCCGGCATCCTGGCGCTGGCGGAGGCGATGGGTGAATTGGGCGAGGCGCAGGTCTGCGCGCCTGCGGTCAACCAAAGCGCGAGCGGGCACAAGATTACGCTCTTCCAGAATATCTCCTTTGCGCGAAAGACTGTCGGCAGGGATATCCCGGTGCTGGCTGTCGGTGGATCGCCGGCCGATTGCATCGCCCTGTCGCTGCTGGGCTTGGTCGATGCCAGCCCGGACATCGTGGTATCCGGCATCAATCGCGGCGAAAATATGGGCCAGGACCTGACCTACAGCGGAACGGTCACGGCGGCGCTGGAAGCGGCAATCCATGGCATTCCGGCTGTCGCTTTTTCGCTGGCGCGGGCCGATGCCGATTGCCTTGAGCATTATGACGTGGCGGCGCGGATCGCGGTCCCCATCGTCGAAATGGTGCTCTCAAAGGGCTTGCCGCCGTTCACCATCCTGAATGTCAACGTGCCGCCGGTCGCGCAAATGGCGGACTTGCGCGGCATCCGGCTGACGCGGCAGGGCCTTCGGATTTACCGCGACTGCCTGGTCGAAGTGGCGGAGGGCGTCGTGCGCGTCGAGGGCGAGCCGCCAACAGCGAACACCGATGAACTCGGCACCGATGTCTGGGCGGTGCATCGCGATTACGTCAGCGTGACGCCAGTGCATCTCGACATGACGGCGCATCAGTTCATGGCTGACCTGGCCGCCTGGGATATGCAGCTGCCCACGTGCCAATAGACCTGCTGTAGGGACGACTCTGTGAGTCGCCCGCGCGACACTCGCTAACACGCTATAATGATGGTCGATTCCCAATGCGCAACCGGTATGAAAGGAGTCGTCGATGAACTTTCTCAAATCCCTGTTCGGCGGCGGCGGACGCCATGAAGACCGCGGCATCTATTTCTACGTGCAGCCGAAGATGTGCAAAGAGATCCTGCGGGTGCGGGTGGATCCGCTGAACGACCTGTCGCAGACCGATGACGGCAAGGGCTACTGGTGCCGCAAGGTGGCGAGCGCGGCCCGCTGCCCCTTCCAGGCGGAGATTGAGCTTTACTTCGATAAGAACAAGCGTTTCAAAGACAGCAGCGTGGAGAATGGCGAACTGGTGAGTGAGGCGGAATGGGCGGCTGGGCGGGGGGATTAACTTCGGACTTCTGGCGCTTTTGCTGCAATTCATTGCTTGTTGTTATTCATAAGCCATTTTCCACTTAACTGAGTCCTCTATAACTATTTGCGAGACGAATAAAGTTTGGATCTGGGTGCTGTTCAGGATTGTAAGGCAGGTGTATTTTGCCCAATTGCTCCGCAAAACTATCAATACCGGAAGCCAGCCCCAGTCGAAACAGTTCGTCAGCGGCTGAACTATTAAGGCGCATGAACATGCTCTCGTCCAAGTATATTAGGCCTCTATCAAAGGCTCGATGAAATGTCGGCGACAGCGCTATACCGTTTCGAACAGTATCAATGCTTTGATCGCCTGCTTTCACCGGGAGGATATGAGCCGCGTCGACCAGCCTGAGCTTGCGCCTAGTAACTGCGCACCTATTGTCATAGGCGTTCAAGACCTGCTTCGTAAATGTTGACGAACGCGACCAACGTGCAGTTTCACGGATTACGAGCTGTCTTTCTTCTGGCATGTCCTGAATCTCAAGCTCATTAAACTCCTGCGCCTTTACAACAAGCTCCGCTGTTTCAAGATATGTCGAATCGTCGCCTAAACGGTGTAGCTCGCGGGCCTGTTGGCAATAGAACAGCAAGTGATCGCTTCTTACGCCTATCGCGATTTCATCATTGCTTTTGGTCTGAAATGCCAAACCGTCTTGTAGGCAATCGTTTAGCGTCGAAATACTGACTTGTACTGAAGGCGATCCACTGGTAAATGTTCGATGTCGCTCCAGATCGAAACCTGCAAACACTTCGCGATCTGGCTCATAGCCCAACAGTACCGTATGACCATCAGGGTTCATAGGCAGCGGGGATTCCACAGTTGTCATCTGAATACGATACTCGTCCGGGAGTGATTTCCGCCCTCCATGTGTCAAGTTCCAACAGTACACCCAAAGGGAAGTCTGTCGACTGCTGTGCGCGACGAGATACACTCGAGGATGCGCCACCGACGATTGCACTGGAAAGCCGACAGCGCCACACTCGCTGATGGCTTCCAAGATCGCGCGATTGATAGCTTCTCGAGATGCAGGTGGCATGCTTTAGCGTGCTACCCTATTTGCGTTTAGCGGGACGGGAGCGTCCACCATCTTCAGGAAGTGGCGTTTGCGGACTGTCGTCCCAAAGCGCGCCTGGCCGCTGAATGTTATACGAATCTGCCTTGACAGCACCAGTTAGTCGCAATTGCTTTGGCGCTGCTCGGCTCAAGAAGCGTCCTTTGGCGCCTAGCAAATAACTCTCTTCAATCTCGCTGCAAATCCATCTACGCCTTAGTTTTTCTGCCACTTCACCGGTCACGCAGCTTCCAGCAAATGGATCAACCACCAAATCGTCCCGGTCTGTAAGAAATCGAACAAAATATTCAGGTATTATTGCCGGGAATCGAGCAGGATGTACCGGCAAATCATGTTCATTACAGTACCGCAAATAATGAGAGTTGCTTTCTGTATTTGCTACTGCAATTAGATTCGGTGGAATCGCAGCGCCATTGTCAGTTGAGAAATTCTCGCTGATATCGTGACCGCTAGGACGTCTTTTTGCACGATAGCCCGTCTCAAGCAGGCCTTCCATACTCTTGCTGTAGGGTGTCAGCACACGCCGATTACTCGCCTTGGGAAACGGAGTGCGAGAAAGCCAAAATATATTATTCACAGCGTCTTTTACTCTAATTCGTCTAACGTTGACCCACTCTGCGGGAGTTGGCAATTTGGATGGATTCCACCAGAAAAACTCTTGCGCCAAATGAAATTCGAATTCTTTGCAGAGCGTAAGTAACAGTTCATAATGATATAGGCTCTTGGTGGGTTTGCCTGCATTCCACGCGCCCCCAATATCAATGACTAACGATCCTTTCGGCTTTAGCACACGAGCAAACTGCCTGGCAAACGGGCGAAACCAGTCCACGTAGTCGTTTGCGTCTGCGTTCCCATACTCCTTTTTTCTGACAAGGCCAAATGGGGGGCTCGTCATTATGAGGTCAACACTCTGGTTATCTAACAATTGCTCCATGAGGCTAGCTGATTCAGCCCAATAGGCTACGCCCTGCTCAGTACGAATACGTTCCTCCGGATTCGTCGCCGCGGTAGTCGCAGGACGTAAACTTATGTTGCTTTGGGATGACATATACATTTCTCCGGGACAAGTCGCTCAATGTATCTCTCAAACTTCAAGCCATAAACCCTACCCCCCGCCCTCAGCCACATCCGTCAGCGACGGCAGACCAAACGTACTCCGAATCTGATCCTCGATCACATCCGACATCCGCCCGTTGCTCTGCAAGAAGCCCTTGGCGTTCTCCCGCCCCTGCCCCAGCAGCTCATCCGCATAGCGGTAAAATGCCCCGCGCTTGTCAATGATGCCGAGCTCGGTGCCGATATCGATGATCTCGCCCGATTTGCTGATGCCCTGGTTGAACATGATGTCGAATTCGCATTTCTTGAAGGGCGCGGCCACCTTGTTCTTCTTGATCGTGATGCGCGTGCGGTTGCCGACGACATCGCCGCTGTGTTTGATCTGCTGAATGCGACGAATATCGATGCGCACGCTGGCGTAGAATTTCAGCGCCCGGCCGCCCGGGGTCGTCTCGGGGCTGCCGAACATCACGCCGACTTTCTCGCGCAGTTGATTGGTGAAGATGACGCTGACGTTGGATTGCTTGATGGCGCCGGCCAGCTTTCGCAGCGCCTGGCTCATCAAGCGCGCCTGCAAGCCGACATGCGAATCGCCCATTTCCCCTTCGATTTCAGCGCGGGGCACCAGCGCCGCCACGCTGTCGACGATGATGACATCCAGCGCGCCCGAGCGAACCAGATGCTCGGTGATCTCCAGCGCCTGCTCGCCGGTATCGGGCTGCGAGACATAGAGCTGCTGGATATCGACCCCGATCTTCTCGGCGTAAGCCGGGTCGAGGGCGTGCTCCATATCGATGAAGGCGCAGATGCCGCCCGCTTTTTGCGCTTCGGCCGCGACATGCAGGCAGAGCGTGGTCTTGCCCGAGCTCTCAGGACCATAGATTTCGGTGATGCGCCCGCGCGGCACGCCACCGACGCCGAGCGAAATATCAATGCCGAGCGAGCCGGTCGGGATCGTCTCGACCTGAAGGTGATTGCCCGCGCCCAGGTTGAAAATGGTGCCATCGCCGTAGCGCATAGTGATGTCGGTCAGGGTCGCGTCCAGCGCCTTTTGCCTGGCTTGATGATCCTGACTGTCGATGATCTGTGTTTCTTTACTTGCCCGTCTCGCCTTTGCCATCGCCCTCGTCTCGCTTTATCTAGGAGTGTCTGCAAGTGTAGTGCGTTTGCCCGTGTTCTGCTATGTCCGCAAGGATAGCACCTTTGTTCTAAAGGCGCAAGGATCATTTGGCTTCAATCTCAGACGCCAAGCGTGACTTTTCGTAATCTCGGCGCGAAAGTGTTATAGTGGAAGCGAAGGTCGATCAATCGACGCATGCAAATAGTGTGATAAGGGAGATACCCATGAGAGTATTGAAGTATTTGCTCATACTGCTTCTGGTGCTGTCGGTGGCATTTGTCATCGCGCAGGACGAAGAGACTATCGTCATTCGCGGCTTCGGCAACATCAGCACTTTCAATCCGGCGCTGGGCAGCGATGGCGCCTCGTTCCAAGCCTATAGTGTGCTCTGGCCCAAGCCTTACGAGATCGACGCCGCGACATCGGCGCCCGTGCCTGGCTTGACCACCTGGGCGATATCCGACGATGGCTTGACCTATACCTTCAGCATCCGCGATGACGCCAACTGGTCAGACGGCATGCCGATCACCTCGCATGACATTAAGTTTGTCATTGACGCGATTAAGTCTGATGTGGTCGCTTCGATTCAGGAGACTGAGGTGGCCGCGGTCGAGGAAGTGCGGGTTGTCGATGACAAGACCTACGAGGTCGTCCTAAAGGAGCTGGACTGCGCCGCGTTCAGTCAGTTGGGCGGCGTCCGCTTCATGCCTTCGCATCTGTTCGCCGAAGATTTCAGCGACTTCGAAGACAACATGGTCTCGACCGAACCGGTCGGCATCAGCGGCGGTCCTTACATTCTTGACGCCTGGGAGCCGGATTCTTACCAGAGCTACCACGCCAATCCCGATTGGTGGGGCGGCGATGTCGGCATTCCCTATCTCATCAACCGCAACATCAAGGAGCAGGCGGTCGCGCTGCAATCGATTCAGGCGGCCGAGGTTGATTACACCTATCTGCACGGCGATCTCTTCAGCCAGATTGCCGATACCAGCAACCTGCAATGGGAGATCTTCCCGCAGATGTCGGTCAAGTTCTTCGCCCTGAATTGGGTCGATCCGGAACATCCATCGGCCGCCTACGACGAAGACGGCAACGCGATAGAGCAAGTGCCGCACCCGATCTTCAGCGATCCGGCCGTGCGCAAAGCGGTCGCCATGGGCTACAACAAGAGTGATGTGCTGGCGACAATGGGCGGCGACCAAGGCGGCACCCGTCTGATCGGCGCGGTCAACCCGGCCATCGGCTGGGCTTACAACAATGACCTGCAGCCCTATCCCTACGATCCTGAGGGCGCCATGCAGATATTGGAAGAGGCCGGCTGGGTTGATTCCGATGGCGATGGCGTGCGCGAGAAAGACGGACAGCGCCTCGAATTCCTCATCTCCTACAGCGACATCCTGCTAATGTTCGAGACTCACGTCTTGGTGGCGCAGGATCAGTTGAAGGACATCGGTTTTGACGTCACGCTAGAGAAGGTGGAATGGGCGAATTACATCAGCGACATCTACTTGGGCCAGATGTACGACGCCACCTCCATGAGCAACAGCGGCGGCACCGGCGGCGCGCCCGATCCCAACGACTTCATGACGCTGATCGACAGTCGCCAGGATATTCCGGGCAGCGGCAACAACCTGTCGTCCTACGTCAACCCGGAGATTGACGCCCTGATCGACGAAGCGCGCACCGTGCCCGGTTGCAGCACCGATGAGCGCGGCGCCATCTATCGCGAGATTCAGCGCATCGCGCACGAAGATCTGGCTTACGACTGGTCCTTCGTGCCCAATATCTGGCAGACGGCCAATGCCCGCGTCGGCGGCTTCGAGCCGGCGGCTTTCTGGGTCTTCTACGGCTACACCGCCGACATCCACAAGTGGACGATTGAGGGATAATCGCTCAATCTCACAAGTCTAGAAAATGTAGGGGCGATCCATTGGGTCGCCCTTTTATGTCACAAGATTGGTTAGGTCGTAGTGGTCAGTTTGTTCGAACTATGATTCGCTTGCGGGCATCTTTCCTGAAAGCCCCAAGCCCTCCAGCAAACCTGCCATCCGCGCCTGCTCGGTTTCAACTTGCCGCAGTCGATCGTCCACGCCTTGAAAGCCGGTATCCACTTTGTCTTCCAAACGCTTGATATCCGCGCGGAGCCAGAAGAATATGCCAGCAACCACCGTGATATTTGTCCCAATGATGATGAGAACCTGTTCCCAGCCCACCATTTTACCTCTATGCCGTTCCTGCCAATCATTAATCATGATAGCGCAAAATAGCGGAATCGCCAAGTTGCGGCCGTTTCGACATCATTGCTGATACCGCCGTGGATCCAGCGCGTCGCGCAAGCCATCGCCGACCAGGTAGAAGCAAATTACCGTGATCATGATCAAGATGCCCGGCGTGAAAACAAGGTGCACGCCGCTGACGAAATAACTGCGCGAATCGGTCAGCATATTGCCCCAGGTCGGCGTCGGCGGCTGAATGCCCACGCCGAGATAACTCAAGCCCGATTCGATAGTGATCAGATTGCCGGCGATGATGGTCATGGTGACCATGACGATCGAGAAGACGTTCGGCAGAATATGCGAGATCAGAATGCGCAAATCCGAAGCGCCCAGCGCCCGCGCCGCCAGCACGTAGTCGCGCTCCTTCAGCGAGAGCACCTCGCCGCGCACCAGACGGCTCGTCCCCACCCAGCCCAGCGCCGCCAATACGACGACCAGCACCTCGGTTGATGGCTTCCAGACGGCAGAGGCAATCAGCAGCAGGAATAAGGGTGGAATGGCGCTGAGCGTATTGATGCCCCAGGATATGAGATCGTCGACTTGTCGGCCGTAATAGCCAGCGAGCAGACCCAGCGTTATGCCGATAAATACGGTGATGATGCTGGCGAGGTAGGCGATGGTCAGCGAGACGCGCCCGCCGTAGATCAAGCGAAGGAACTGATCGCGGCCCAGTTGATCGGTGCCCAGGACGAAGCCGTCTTCGCCCGGCTGTTTGAAGCTATCGCGCACGCTGGTAGAGTTGACATCGAGATTGAAGACCTGCTCAAAAATCATTGGCATCAAAACACAGATCAAGGTGAATGCCACCAATATAGAGATGGCGAACATGGTCAGCCGGTCGCGCCGTATGAATGCGAGCGCGTCGCGCCGGAAAGAACGCGAATGGCGCCGCGCCTCCACGCTTTCCAGCCGGGATACCTTGGAATCTTGCGCCATCGCCTACTCCAGCCGAATGCGCGGGTCAAGGATGACATACATAACATCGGAGAGCAGCACGCCGATGATGAACATCACTGACGCGATCACCACCGAACCCATGACGACGGGATAATCGCGGGCGAAAACAGCGTCAATGATCAGCTTGCCCATGCCGGGCCAAGCGAAGACCTGTTCGATGATCACCGCGCCAGCCAGCACCGTGCCAATGGCAGGACCGAGAAAGGTCGCGACCGGCAGCAAACCGTTGCGCAGCGCGTGCCGCAGCCAGATCACTTTTTCGTTCAAGCCCTTGGCGTAGGCGGTGCGCACGTAATCCTGCTGCAAGACTTCGAGAATCTGCGTGCGTGTGAAGCGTGAGAGAAAGGCGATCCAGTTCAGCGACAAAACGAAGACGGGCAGAATCATATGGCGCAGCGCGTCCGCCAAGTCAAAGCCGCCGCGGCGGGTGATATTCTGCATGCCGCTTATAGGCAAGAGGTCTAGCTGCACGCCAAATATGATTATCAGCAGGAGTCCAAGCCAAAACTGGGGCACCGCATTGCCCACAACGGAGATGAGACGGATGACTTGATCGACCCAAGTGCCGTGGAAGACGGCCGCCAAAACACCCAAAACGACGCCCATGAGAAAGCCAATGGTGATCGCGGCCACACCCAATCGCAGCGTCGCCGGGATGCGCTGCACGAGCTGCTGCATGACCGGGCGCTTGTTTTTGATCGACTTGCCGAAATCGCCACGGAGAATGCCGTAGCGATCGCCCGGCGTCTCGCCTGCGCCATCGCCGTCAATGTCGATCAGCGTCCAGTCGTTGCCGACCAGCCAATAGACGTATTGTACCAGCGGCGGCTGATCGAGGCCCAGCTGTCGGCGCATCGCCTCGTTGGCGTCGGTATTGATGTTTGGTCCCCAAGTGATCATCGCCACCGGGTCGCCCGGCGCCGAAAGGATGATCAGGAACGACAGGATCGTGACGCCGAAAAAGGTCGGGATCGCTTGGAGAAGGCGGCGCTGAAAATATTTGATCATAGGCTGAACATGTTCACTTGCCGTACATCACCGATTCTAACGTCAGTTGACGAATTCACCAAAACCATGTGCCGGCCGCGGGAGCGAAGTTGCTTTGCCGCCGCAATGTTAAAAGTGTGAAGACCCATTAAAGAGACGGTGAATGTGCTTAACGCAAGCCTATCAGACCGTTAAAGCCGTGAACGCCCATTTTAACAGAATTCATCTAAGCTTATGGGCGTGTGGGCGCCCGCACGTTCCTCGACCATGTTTGGACAATCGGGAGAAATCGAATCCAATGTACAGAATTATGTGGCTATTGCTCATTGCCGCGTTCGCAACGTTCTTGGCGAGCGCTTCGGAGACGGACATCGGTCTGCCCGATGTCGATCCGCTGGACTATACCGAAGGCGAGATCGTCACCGCCGGCAGTTCCACCGTCTTCCCGCTCAGCGAACGCATGGCTGAGCGCTGGACCGACGAAGGCGGCGTCGCGCCGTCCATCGCTTCCATCGGCTCCGGCGCCGGTTTCGAGCGCTTCTGCGTCGAAGGCGAAACCGATATCAGCAACGCCTCGCGCGCCATCAAGGACAGCGAACGCGAATCCTGCAAAGCCATCGGCCGCGACGCCATCGAATTCCGCGTCGGCACCGATGCCCTGGCGGTGACCGTTTCCGCGGCCAACGACTTCGCCAGCGATGTATCGCTGGAAGAATTGGCGATGATCTTCAGCAGCGCCGTGACCTGGTCCGATGTGCGAGCCGAATGGCCCGCCGAGGCGATTCAGCGCTTCATCCCGGGCACCGACAGCGGCACCTTCGATTACTTCGTGGAAGAAGTCTTCGATGAAGACGAAGAGCCCATCCTCAGCGCCAACCCGCAGCTTTCCGAGGACGACAACGTGCTCGTGCAGGGCATCACCGGCAGCCCCTACGCCATCGGCTTCTTCGGCTATGCCTACTATGTCGAGAATCAGGACGCGCTGAATATCCTAAGCATCGAAGGCATTGAGGCGAACGCGCAGAGCACTGATGACGGCAGCTATCCACTGGCGCGCCCGCTGTTCATCTACAGCGACGCCGGCATCATGGCGGAGAAGCCGCAGGTCGCCGCCTTCATCAGCTTCTACCTGAGCAACGTGAATGACGAAGTCATTGATGTGGGCTACTTCCCAGCCTCAGCCAGCGCGCTGAACGCCGCCAAGCAGGCCTACCTGGACGCGACTGAAGGATAGTTAAGCCACAGGGTCGCGCAGACATTTTGGGGGATGCAGCCGCGTTGATCGCAGTCGCATCCCCCGCTTGCAAAATGGCAGCACTGGCAGACGACGGCGACACCCGCAAAAATCGCTTACAATGCAGAGGTCCCCTCCATCATGCTGGAGCGGGCGTTTTATTTGAGAGAAAGCAATGCGTGACCGGCAGAAGCATCCGAATCAAGAGCTTGTAAAGAGCGCCAGGCCGTCAATAAATCTGACGCGCAAATTCAAGCTGCATGAAGCGGCGATACAGGTCGGCTTGTTCGCTTGCGGCTTGCTCTCCATATTCACCACGCTGGGCATCATCCTGGTGCTGGGCAACGAGTCAATCGCATTTTTCACCCGCGATCAATGGGTCAACAGCAATCGGCCGATCTTGAGCGACATGGATGAACTTAGCGCCACCTTCACCGTGGAGCCCGGCAAGGCGCTGGAAGCGGTGGAAGAGAGCGGCATCATCCGCGTGGGCCAGGAAATCATGGAGGTGCTCGAATTTCAAAACAATCAGTTTGACATCGCCGTGCTGGGCACCGGCGGTGGATTCAAACGGTGGTGCGCGCTGGATGTCGAGCTTGCCGAGCTCGGGGTGAAGCGCCCGCAGATCGTCAATGCCAGCCGCCCAGTCACGCAGAGCGAAATCGATCGCTGCCGCTCGGTTGGCGTCAATCCGCTATCATTCCGCGTCGGCACGGACGCATTGGCAATCACCGTTAGCGCCGACAACGACTTCATCAGCGAGTTGAGCTTCGCGGAACTGCGACTGGTCTTCGGCGAGGCGGAGCTGTGGTCGGATCTTCGGTCGGATTGGCCCCGGGAGACGATTCAGTTGGTCATCCCCGGCGAGGACAGCGGCACTTTCGACTATTTCGTCGAAGCCGTATTCGCTAATGATCCGTCCGCGATGCTGGCAAAAGAGCCGATCATGTCGGAAAACGACAATCAACTCGCAGGCAGCATTCATCGCAATCCTTTCGCCATTGGCTTCTTCGGCTACGCCTACTACCTGGCGAATGCGGAGGACCTCAAGCTCCTGGCGCTGGATGAGGTCGAGCCATCGGCCGCGACTGTGGAAGATGGGAGCTACGCTCTTTCGCGCCCGCTCTTCATCTACAGCGACGCCGACATCATGCGCGAGCAGCCGCAAGTCAAAGACTTCATCAGCTATTATCTCGAGAACGCCAACGATATCATCATCGGCGTCGGCTATTTCCCGGCATCGTCCGAGGCGCTGGCAAAGGCGCGCAGCGAGTGGCTAGGCGCGACCGGCGCGGCTGAACTGAGGCACGTAAACCCGGCCGATGTCTCCGGCTCGCTGATAGCAGCCGGCAGCTCGACCGTATTCCCCTTGACCGAGCGCATCGCTGCATTATTTGTCGACGAGGGTTACCTGCCCCGCTTTGAGGCGCGCCGTGGCCTACGCGGCGAGAACACGATTGCGCCGCACAGCGCCGGCGTGACAGTAGAATACAATGACCGCCCGACGCTGCTTGAGTTTTTCACCAATACCAACTGGATCCCCGCTATTGGCGAGTTCGGCGTCATCCCGCTCATCAACGCCACCCTGATGACAAGCACCATCGCGATGCTGGTGGCGCTGCCCCTGGGCATCGGCGCGGCGATCTATCTCAGTGAATACGCGTCGCCAAGAGTGCGGGGCTGGCTCAAACCGGTCCTTGAGATTCTCGCGGGCATCCCGACGGTGGTCTACGGCTACTTCGCGCTGACTTTTATGACGCCGCTGCTGCGCGGCATATTCGGCGTCGAAGTCGTCAACATTTACAATACCGCCTCGGCTGGCATCGTGGTCGGCATTTTGATCATCCCGCTGGTCAGCTCCATGAGCGAAGACGCCTTGCACGCGGTGCCGCAGGCTTTGCGCGAAGCCTCTTATGGCTTGGGGGCGACCAAGCTGGAAACGGTCATCAAGGTCGTTGTTCCCGCGGCGCTAAGCGGGATACTGGCGGCTTTCATCGTGGCGGTATCGCGCGCCATTGGCGAGACGATGATCGTGGCCATCGCGGCCGGCGCCGGACCGAACTTCAGCTTCAACCCCTTTGACTCGGCGGAGACGATGACCGGGCATATCGCGCGCATCAGCGGCGGCGACCTGAGCTATGACTCGATTGATTACAACAGCATCTTCGCCATCGGGCTGACCCTGTTTCTGATGACTTTCATTCTGAACGCGCTCAGCCGCGTCATCATCAGTCGCTTCCGGGAGGCTTACTGACCGTTTAGGCAATCTGTAGGGGCGACAGACGGGCGGTGTCTACGCGCCTCTTGTGTCGCCCACCTGTCAAACGACTAGCGCAAACTAATGACAAGATGATGAACGAAGACAAAAACATGCAGCGCCGCTATTACATGCCCAAAGAAGCGGATTTCTTCCGCCGTTTGGAGCAGCGGCAACGGCGCGGGCGCTTGGGCAAAGCGTTCAACTACTTCTCCATCGCGGTCGCGGGCCTGGCGCTGATCGCCCTTTTCTGCAATGTCGCCAACGAAGCTTTCGGCACGATCGGCGTCGTCAACACCATCGAACCGGAGACGCTGACTGACGGCAAACCCCTGGCGGATTTGAACAACGAAGAACTGGCGACCATCCTGGCGGACAATGTCGGCCGCCGCCTGCGCGTCTTAATCCGCGATACGATCAGCCAGGTGGAAAACAGTCGATTCACCAAGGCGACCGTCGCCGAAATTGTCGCCGATGACCAGGTCGATCCAGCCATCGCCGGCGAACTGCTCAAAGCAATCAGCAGCGAGCAGCAAGCCGGCCTGCTGGCGCGTTATGCCGACCGCGGGACGCTGCGCAATCTGGTGCTGGAGGAAGTGGTCGAGCAGAAGGTGATCGCCAGCTACACCTTGTGGGAAACCATCTTCAATTTCGACGCGGTCAAGAGCGCAATCGAGGGTCCCATTCTGGAGCAATACAAAAGGGCAGAGCGCCTGGACGAGGCCAAAGTCACGGTCGTCCGCTTCCATAGCTGGCTGGATAGTGAATTCCTGACCAGGCCGATGTCGAGCACGCCAGCGCTGGCCGGGGTGCGCACGGCGCTGATTGGCTCCATCGGGCTGATGATTGTGGTGGTGCTGGTGGCGCTGCCTATTGGCGTCGGCGCCGCCATCTACCTTGAGGAATACGCCCATCACGGCTTCGTGAATCGCCTGATCGAGACCAACGTGCGCAACCTCGCCGGCGTGCCATCGATCATTTACGGCATGCTCGGCTTGGCCATCTTCGTGCGCGCTCTCGCCCCCTTCACCAGCGGGTTGATCTTCCACAGCAACTTTGACGTTCCCACGGTTGAGACGGTCGTTGAACGCATCGCACCCGCCTTTGATGGCGCCGTCAGCTATGACGGGGAGAGGCTCATAAGCGAGCTCGACCAGCTTGACGCGCCGACGCTCGGACGAATCGTGGATACTTTCCTGCACTACGGCAGGCCGAGCTTGACCATGTTAGGCAATTCCCCGGTTGTCGAGATGTCGAACGCGCTGGCGGAGGCGCTGGATATCGCCGTTGACGCGACCGCAGCGCGCGCCGACGAAGAGAGCGACATTGAAGTCCGCGGCAGCGCCTATCGCTTTAATGTGGCCGATAACCCGCGAATCAGCGACGACGCCTATGACCGTTTGATGGCGAGTCTGGCGCGCATCAACAGCTTCGCGCCCAACGGTCGCACCTTGCTCAGCGCCGGTTTGACGCTCGTGCTGCTGATTCTGCCGATCATCATCATCAATGCCCAAGAGGCGATACGGGCCGTGCCCTATACCATCCGCGAAGCTTCCTACGGGCTGGGCGCGACGCGCTGGCAGACGATCTGGAAACAGGTATTGCCGGCCGCCCTGCCCGGCATCATGACCGGGACGATCTTGTCAGTCTCGCGCGCGGTCGGGGAGACGGCGCCGCTGATTGTGGTTGGCGCGGCCACCTTCCTGGTGGCAGACCCCACCAGCCCCTTTTCGCAATTCACCGCGATGCCGATACAGATCTATCAGTGGACGGCGCGCCCACAGGGGCAGTTCGCCGATATTGCCGCGGCCGCCATTATCGTGCTGCTGGCGCTGATGCTGACGCTGAACGCGGCGGCAATTTTCCTTCGCAACCGCTATTCGATAAGGTTCTAATTGATGGCGATTCAAGAGCTTCTACCCGTACAAACCGAAACAGACTTAGTCATGGAGCTGCGAGATTGCAGCTTCTATTACGGCGCCTTGCGCGCGGTGGCAAAGGTCAGCCTGCCCATTTACAAGAATCGCATCACCGCCTTGATCGGACCATCCGGCTGCGGCAAGAGCACGGTGCTGCGCGGCATCAACCGCATGTTGGATTTGACGCCCGGGGCGCGCGTCGATGGCGAGATCATCTATCGCGGGCAGAATCTCTACGCGGACGACGTGGATCCGGTCGAAGTGCGCCGGCGCATTGGCATGGTCTTCCAAAAGCCAAATCCCTTTCCCAAGAGCATCTTCGACAACGTCGCTTATGGCCCGCGGCTCTTGGGCGTCAAGAAGAAGGGCGCGCTGGATGAAATCGTCGAGCGGAGTCTGCGCGGCGCGTCGCTCTGGGACGAGGTCAGCGGCGACCTGAACAAATCAGGTTTGGCGCTATCCGGCGGGCAGCAGCAGCGGCTCTGCATCGCGCGCACGATCGCGGTCGAGCCCGATGTCATCCTGATGGACGAGCCCTGCTCGGCGCTTGATCCCATCGCGACCCAGCGCATCGAAGAACTGATGTGGGAACTGCAGCGCGATTTCACCATCGTAATCGTCACGCACAATATGCAGCAGGCGCAGCGCGCTTCCGATTACACCGCTTTCTTCAACATCCGCAAAGAAACCGAGGACGGCCACGAAATCCGCTGGGGCGAACTGGTTGAATATGACGCTACCGAGAAAGTATTCGAGAATCCGGCGCTGCAAGAGACAGCTGATTACATCGCCGGGCGCTTTGGCTAGCGCGCTGAAAGCCGACGCCGGAACGAAGCGGGCGACCTGATAGGTCGCCCCTACATTTTGTGGCTTTTTCGGGCGATCCGAGAGTCGCCCCTACATTTTGTGGCTTTCGGGCGACTCAAGAGTCGCCCCTACATGCTCCCGGTTTTGCTGGCTATTCGCTCGCCGCGTCCAGCGCCGCCTGCTGCTCGGCGATCATCTCCTCGGTGCATTCCAGGCCGGCGAGATAGGCCGCGTCAGCCGCCATGAATTCTTCCGCTCGCCGGCTTTCTATCAGGAAATTGGCGAGTTCCGGCGGTATCGTAAACTGCCCCCGCCCCATGTCTTCCAACGGGATGGTAGACATAAAACCGCGCGCCGCCTGCAGGATCGCCTCATTCGCTCCCATCTTTTTCAACATTCCCAAACCGATTCGCTCTGACAGGGCGACCGATTCATCCTGAATCAGGAAGTCAGCCGTCTCTATCAACTCTTCGGCAATGTCGATGCCCAGTTCGCTGGCGGCGTTCATATTGACGCTGACCGCCATGTTGGCGTGGCTGTCGATAGCCGTGGCGGCAATATCGAGCTCGCCATTCAACCAGGCGACCAGCATAAGACCAACACGGCGCCCCTGTTCAAAGTATTGCCAATAACCCGCGCCAAGCGTCGCGCCCTGAAAGATCGAGCCGGAGGCTGCTTGGAATACTGGTACTCCATTATCATTGGCAGCCGCCACGATGATCGGCAATCCATTTGCGACCGTGTAATCAATAGGCAGCACAAGCGCTTCTACCCCCTTGTTCACCAAACTCTGCGTGGCGGCGCGCAGATCGCTGAGGCTGGTGACCGCGACGCTTTCCACAGTGATGCCCAGGGATTCGCCAATTTCGCTGATCCTTTCCGCGCCGTAAATGCCGCTCGCTTCGTTCGAAGAATAGATGGCGCCGACCAGCTTCAGATCCGGGTTCTGCATCAGGAATATCTGAAACGCCTCATCGTATGGCTGCACTGATTCCGCGCCAGTGACGTGATCGGGCTTGATGCAGGGGGCTTCGGCAATTCCGGCGCGATATGGGTTGTACACGCCGCCGAAAATGACTGGCGTCGGCTCGTCTTGATCCAGCGTGGCATTCACCGCGATTTGCGCGACCGGCGTCGTAAAGGTGACGAGGACATCCGCGCCTTGATCCAGCGCCGATTCCACTATGACATTGGCGGATGGCAGATCATAGTTCGCGTCTCCCCGGATAACGTTAATGTTTTCGCCAATGAAGTCCTGCCCTGCCGCCAGGGACATGCGCTCTTCCGCATTGATGAATCCATAAACTTGCAGCACATCCAGCATGGCGGATTCAGCTGTGGCAGCGGATCCGATGGGACCAAATCGCAAGATGGCGATAGTGGGATTGTCGTCGCCCTGCGCCGAGATCCCCGGCAGCAGCGACAGCAACAAGAGGGCTGTTAGCAATAGCGACAGTTTTCTAAACATTTGCTCCCTCCTCAAGGTTGCTATAGCTTTGCGATAACTTCCGTACAGCAAGGGGCGACCGTCACAATCGCCCCCTTCAATCATGTTGCGCACTCGCTTACTCGGCCGCGTCCAATGCAGCCTGCTGCTCGGCGATCATCTCGTCCGTGCAATGCAGGGAAGCGAGCCAAGCTTGGTCGTCCGCCTGGCGTTGCTCCAGCGGGATGATTCTGCCGCGCCGCGCAATCACCGCCAGCAATTCCGGCGCCAGCTTTCTCCTTCCGCCACTTTCGATGACAGCGATGGATTCTTCCATCACCGCTTCGCTGATTTCAACTCCCTGCGCTTCAGCCGAATCCAGATTGACGCCGATATAGAATTCCCCGGTCGTGCCGATTCCAAGGCGCGCAATATCCACATCGCCATTCAAATGCGCCGTCAATATGCGCCCCGCATTGATGCCATTTGCATACATTGGCGACGAGCCCGCGCCGATGGTGGCGCCGTAAAAGATCGCGCTGAAGCTGGGAAAGAACACCGGCAAACCGATATCGCTGGCGATTTCTGTGATGACAGGCAAGCCGCTAGATGTGATGGTATCAAGCGGGAGCATAATCGCGCCGACCCCGGCATCCACCAGACTATTGGCGGCCGGGCGCAAATCGGCCAAGGCGATGACCCCGGCTGTATGTACCTCAATGCCCAATGATTCAGCGGATTCCATGATCTGTTGCGCGCCGTGCCGTCCGGAGGCATCGCTTGTGCTGTGGATCACGCCGACGCGATCGATGTCCGGATCCTGCATGAGCAGCACGGAAAAGGCGTAATCGTACGACAGCGAGGCCGACACCCCGGCGACATGATCCGGTTTCACGCAGGCGGCTTCGGCGGCGATGCCACCCTCATAAGGAGTCGAAACAAAGATCACCGGTGTGGGCGTATCCATTTGGCTGGTGATTTGGACAGCGGTTTGGGTCACGGTCGCGCCATACGTGAGTAGCACGTCAACTTCTTTATCCAGAACGTCTTCCAGCATGAGATTCAATGTCGGATAATCAAAGCCGGCGTCGCCCCAATAGATCGTGATATGCTCGCCTTCGTGGTCGCGCCGCGCCTCAAGAATACGGTTCTCCTCCGTCGAAATAAAGCCATAAGACTCCAAGACGTCCAAGATGGCGCCTTCGGCGATGTCGATGTTCGGCAGCGGACCGAAGCGAAGAATGGCGATGGCCGGGTTATCGGCCTGCCCCAATGCCGCCGGCGCCATAAGCAGCGTCATAGCAAACAAAATCAATAGACATTTCCTGAACATAATCGGTCTCCTCTCCGAATTGGCATATGGACAGTCGCGACAAATGAACTTCTGATTTTCAGTCTAACACAATTTCTTAGACGCGATTCCAATAAAGACGACATACGGCGTTTGTGCCGCGGTGGTAGCGAGTCCGATATGGGATTGCCGTCCAATCTGCGTCATAATGCTTTGGGAAAGCGAAGCGAAAGAGACGACATTGAGCGATATCAAGCGGATCGGCGTGCTCGCCCATCCCTCGCGTCCCGATACCCATCCGGTGGCGCGGAATATCGCGGCGACGCTCTGCCAGCGCGGCATTGAACATTGGGTCTACACGGCTTGGGACGCGGGCAGCGTCGCGCGTGATGTGGGCGCCGCCGATGTAGTGATGGCGATTGGCGGCGATGGCGCCATGCTGCGCGCCGCGCGCGTCTGCGCTGAATACGGGGTGCCGGTATTGGGCATCAACATGGGCTGGCTCGGCTTCCTCACCGAGATCGAGAAGCCGGAGGGCTGCGAGGCCGGGCTCGATCAATTGCTAGCGGGCGATTTCTGGATCGAGAAGCGCATGATGCTGCAAGCGTCCGTGCTGGAAGACAAGGGCAAGGTCATCGACTCATTCCGCGCGCTGAACGATGTGGTCATCAGCGGCAGCGTCTTCGGGCGCATGGTGCAGATCGCCGCCTATATCGACAAGCATTGGGCGACCACCTACAATGCCGATGCCTTGATCTTGTCGACGCCGACCGGCTCGACCGCTTATGCGCTGGCGACCGGCGGGCCGATCCTGCCACCGGAATTGCGCAATATCCTGCTGGTGCCGATGGCGCCGCATTTGAGCATGGACCGTCCCATCGTGCTTTCGCAGGGCGCGGTCGTTGATATCGAGCCGACGCGAGAGAATCGGCACAGCGTCGTGCTAACGGTTGACGGGCGCGTCGCCGCCGAATTGGGCGAGAATCAACATATCTGCGTCAGATCCGCCGAGCCGGAAAGCCTGTTCGTGCGCCTGCGCGACCGCAATTATTTTTACCGATCGCTGCTGGATCGCATGGAACCGCGGATCAACCGGCACGGTCCGCGCCGCATGACCTTTTAGCATGATATTCCCGCATCGCTCGTTTCCAATGAACCTGTTAGATTGCACTTACCGTCACGTCGAATCCCGTAGGGGCGACTCTGTAAGTCGCCCGCCGCCCCGCAGCAATTGTAGGGGCTACCTACCAGGTCGCCCGCTGCCCCGCAAATGGATGTAGGGACAACCCATTGGGTCGCCCGCCGGGAATGGGCTAAACATTATGGACGATAGCATGGCAGACGCCACTATTCAGGACGATATCCACTATTGCGCTATCCACCCGGAGCGCGATACCGAATTGCGCTGCAACCGCTGCCAGCGCTTTATGTGCGTCGATTGCGCCGTGCGCACGCCGGTCGGTTACACCTGCCGCGAGTGCGTGCGCGGGCACGAAGACCGCTTCTTCGAAGGCACCGCTGTAGATTATGGCTTGGTCGCGGCCACCTGCGCGGTCGGTGGCGCGCTCACAGCCTTCGTGATGCTGCTGATAGGCGGATTCTTGATCCTGGGTTTCATCGTGGCGCCGGCGATCGGCGGGACAGCGGGGCAGATCGCGCTCCAATTGACCGGTCGGCGGCGCGGTCGCTACAGCGGATACGTGGCGGTTGCAGGAATCATGACGGGCGGCATCGTATCGGCGCTGCTGCTCCTGGGCGGCTTGAGTCTGTTCACCTTGCTCTTTCTGGCGCTAGCCGCTTCCGGCGCCTACGCCCGGTTCAAGGTTTCCATTTAGGATCATGCTGGAAGAACTGCGCATTCAGAATTTCGCCGTGATCGACCGGCTCGAGCTCCAGTTTGGCGCCGGCTTAAATGTCATCACCGGCGAGACGGGCGCGGGCAAATCGATTCTCATTGACGCGGTGGAGCTGCTTCTCGGCGCGAAAGCCGACCCCGATTACGTGCGTGCCGGCGGCGAACGCTGTCTGATTGAAGGCATCGTCAAGCTGGATCCGCGGACGCGTCCCAATGTCATGGCGCTGCTGCAACGCGAGGACCTTGTCGATGCCGACAACCCGGACGACTTGACCCTCATGCGCGAGATTCGGCGGCGCGGCCGCTCGACAGCGCGCATCAACGGCATACCCGTCCGCAGCGAACTGCTGGCGGAAGTCGGGCGCGAGCTCTTCGACATTCACGGGCAAAGCGGCCACCTATCGCTGTTGCGGCCGCGCCATCATATCGACCTGCTGGATCGCTATGCCAATCTGCTTGATCTGCGGGCGGGGCTGGCCGAGCTCGTCATCGAACTAACGGCGGCGCAGGCTGAGATGCGCGCCTTGCAGGAAGACCGGCAGGCATTGCGGCGGCGTGCGGACTTGCTGCGACATGAAGTGGAAGAGATTCAGGCGGCACACTTGGAAGGCGATGAAGAGGCGCGTCTGCTGGCGGAGCGCCATCGCCTGACGCATCGCGAACAACTGGCGGAGTTGACGGCGGAAGCGGCGCAACTGCTCAATGGCGACGATCGCGGCGCGGGCGCAGCGGCGGTTGATGCTTTGATGGGCGTGGCGGCGGCCTTGGCGAAATTGGCGCGGATCGACCGGCAAATGTCGGCGGATCACGAACTGGCGGAGAATCTGGCGCAGGGGGCGCAAGAATTGGCGCTGACCTTGGCGCGCTACGCCGAAGATGCCGAGCATGACCCGCAGCGGCTGAACGAGCTGGAAGAACGGCTGGAGCTAATTCGCACCCTGAAGCGCCGCCATCGCGTCGACAGCATTGAGGCGATCCTGGCTTATGCCGCGCGCGCCCAATCCGAGCTTGAGAACATCGAGCACAGTGATGAACGGCTCGCCGAATTGCGGGGGCGCGAGAATGAGTTGCTGCGTCTTATCGGCGACATCAGTTTGCGCTTGAGCGAGGCGCGGGCGCGGGCCGGGGCTTCCCTGAGCGCCGCCGTCCTGCGCGAACTGGGGGACCTGCGCATGGAGCGGGCGCGATTTGAGGTGCTGCTGGCGCAAGCGGAGCATCCGGCCGGCTGCATCGTCGGCGAGGCGCGCTACAAATTCGACGGCAAAGGCATTGACGATGTCGAATTCATGCTGAGCGCCAACCCGGGCGAGCCGCTGCGGCCGCTGGGGAAAGTGGCGTCCGGCGGCGAGGCGGCCCGCATCATGCTGGCGCTGAAGCGGGTGCTGACCGCGGCCGATCAAACGCCGATTCTGATCTTTGACGAGGTCGACCAAGGCATCGGCGGGCGCCTCGGCGCCGTCGTCGGCGAGAAGCTGTGGTCGCTCTCGGCTGACCATCAGGTGCTCTGCGTGACGCATCTGCCCCAACTGGCGAGCTACGCCGATGTGCATTTCCAGGCGCAAAAGGCGCTGCAAGGCGGCCACGCGGCGACGCGGGTGAGGGCGCTGGCTGATGATCAAGAGCGGGTCGGCGAGCTGGCGGCGATGCTGGGCACGGAGGGCGCGGCCGGTTTGGAGAGCGCGCGGGAGATTCTGGCTGCTGCGCGGGGTCGGAAGGGAGTATCTGCTGCCAGTTGACGATGGTTAATCCCGTTATGCCGCGAAGCAGAAGGCATCATAGTTGCGGGCCAAGTTTCTTGCCCTTGACTGGTTGATTCAATATAATGGCGATATGCAATGATTTCATTTGGCAAAAGTTGACTGTCATATGCGCCGAGAGCATGCAGGTCAAGACTTCGCAACTGGTAAGCCGATAGACATAAGTAAAGCTGAAGAGCGTGTAAGGCAGGACTATGAGCGTACTCTTCATTTTGACTATGGCTACGATACTGCTCAAATGGACATAGAAGTACCTATAAAGCGGGGCGCAGTCCGGGTACCTGAGCGCGCAGACCTCGTACTATACAAGACAGCAGATTCCACCAAGCGAGACCAATTTCGAGACATTCTCGCCATAGTAGAGTTCAAGCGACCAGATCGTACTGACGGCATTGCTCAACTAAAGTCGTATATGTCAGCTACTTCTGCTCAGTGGGGTGTGTGGACAAACGGCGAAGATATAGAACATATCTATAAGGATCCCGCCTCCGGCGAATTGGTCGAAGGTAAGCTGTTCGACATTCCGCGCCACGGAGAATCACTAGAAGACCTAGGGCGCCTAAATAAATCTGACCTAGTGCCTGCGCAAAGGCACAGCCTTAAGCCCATTTTCAACCGCATACTAAATACACTATATACAAATACTAACATTAGCCGTCGCGAAAAACTCGGCAGTGAGATGATCCGTCTAATCTTCGCGAAGATTTGGGACGAGCGATTGGGCCAGAGCAGTGTACCTAGATTCCGAGTCGGCTTGCTTGAAGAACCAGAAAAGGTCAAGAAACGTGTATGCGATCTATTTGATGAGATCAAGGGTGAGTTAGTCGAAGATGGTGTTTTTGAGACTAGTGAAACGATTACGCTTGATGCTAGATCTGTGGCCTGGGTTGTTGGTCAATTGGAAAGATATAGTCTTTTGAAGACTGACAAAGATGTTGTGGGCGACGCTTTTGAGGTATTTGCCGAATCTAAGCTTGTTGGCGAGAAAGGCGAATTTTTCACACCACGCGAAGTGGTGCGGCTAGCTGTTGAGCTTGTCGATCCGTCGGCAGGCCAGCTCATTGTTGATCCAGCTTGTGGATCAGGCGGCTTTCTGATATACGCGTTGGAGCACGTCTGGAATTCAATGGACGAGGACCCTCGTTATCGGCACAGCCCGGTTCTCGAAAGTGAAAAGCAGAACATTGCTAAACGATGTTTCTTTGGGATTGATAAGGAAATCGACTTAGTAAAGATTGCAAAAGCATATATGGCAATCGCGGGCGATGGACGTGGCGGAATTGCACAGGAGAACACTTTGCACGCCGCCTCCGAATATGAGGGTGCGGCAGAAAGACTGTTTACTGACGGTGACGAGTTCAAGCGATTTGACATTGTTTTTACCAATCCTCCGTTTGGAGCCAATATAAAAGTCTTGAAGCGAGAAGCTGCGCAATTTGCGCTAGGACATACGTGGCGTTCAATTGGCAATGAACAATATGAACAAACGAAAAAAGCTAAAGACACAGCTCCACAGATTCTCTTTGTAGAGAGATGCCTACAAATGCTGAAGGATGGCGGTGTACTCGCCATTGTCTTGCCGGAGACATTATTTCATGCGCCAAAATATCGTTATGTACTGCAATTCGCATTGAGTGGAAACAACTTGCAGGCAGTAATCGACCTTCCACACAACACGTTTCGACCACACAACAATGCAAAGACTTGCCTCATGATTTTGCAGAAAGGCGTTCAACAGCAGGAACAAGTCTTAATGGCCGTCGCAGAAGAGATGGGACATGATCATCTAGGACGGACCATGTTTCGGCTTGACTCAAACAATGTAGCAAGTTCGGAAATCTGGGATGACCTGGCAACAATTAGGAAGGAAATCGAGACTCCATATTTGGAAAGCAACAAACTGACTTTCATGCTTGATTATTCAAATCTAGAGTTCGGCATTTACGTACCGCGCTACTACCATGCACGGTTTCACAAGGTGATTGAGCATGAGCCTAATGTTTGCCCATTGGCAATACAACAACTGTTGGACGAAAATATCATACTAACTTTTCCCGGACATGGTTCTCCCGAAGCGAAGTACAAGGGTAAAGGGGAGATCCCATACATAAGAGTATCAGATATTGTAAACTGGGAGCTATATCGCAATCCGACCGCCACCTTACCAAGGCACGAGTACGAGAGAGTCCGTGGAAATGGAGTACAACTTCGGCAAGGAGACATTCTATTCGTCCGTCGAGGCAGCTACCGAATCGGTTCGGTAGCGATGGCTTCGCCATTTGATCGCGAAGTTCTACTTACGCGAGAATTTGTTGTGATCCGCGTAATCAATGCAAACAATCGCTATGGTATAGATTCTTACTATCTGTTGTATCTTCTTGCGCACGAATTCACACAGAACCAGTTGAACCATAAGGTTTTTATGGATACAACTCTTCCAAATATCGGCGACAGATGGAAGGAACTTGAGTTACCTTTGTCAACCGATCCAGATATTCGGTCACAGGTGAGCAACGAAGTCAAGCATGCTGTTGAGCAGAAATGGCGAGCCGTGACAACCTTAAATGACCTCCGTAGCCGTTTCGGTGAGATAACCACATAGTTGCGCCTTCAGCATTAAACGTTCCGAACGTCGGACTAAGATTGTAGTTGTAAGATTCCCAACCCGCCCATCGTCCATACTGTGACGCAAAATCGCGGGAGTGAGCGCCATGTCCGAACAACACGATGGCGACCAACTGGACAAACTGATCGACTTCATCGCCAACGCGCCGGCCGATGAATCGCTCATCAAGATGGACTGCAACGACTGCTGCGAAAATATCACGCGGCTGGCTGAGCAAGTGGCCAACGGCGCCGACCTCAACGAAATCTGGCCCGAGATGCAGAAGTTCATGCATTACTGGGGCGACTGCCGCGAAGAATTTGAAGCGCTGGTGGCGGTCATCCGGCAAGAAAAGGCGCTGGAAAACTTTGACTTCGCCGCCTTGGAATAAGCCTCTTTTGTAGCAATTCTTTATCTACGCTGCGCCAATACAATCATCATGGATTGGCCAGTGCACAATGCCAAGTACGTACACCCTTCCCTCATTTTGGGGCGAAGGGCTGGGGATGGGGGAAAGCATGAAGAAGGAACGCGTTGTCATCATTGGCTCGGGACCGGCTGGCTTGACCGCCGCCCTCTACACCGCCCGCGCCCAACTGGCGCCCGTCGTCATCGCCGGGAGCCAGCTCGGCGGGCAAGTGGCCATCACGCATGAGATCGAGAATTATCCCGGCTTCCCCGATGGCTTGAGCGGACCCGAGTTGGTCGAACGCATGAAGGAGCACGCCGAGAACTTTGGCGCGAAAGTCGAATTCGACCTGGTCGAGAGCGTCGACTTCAGCAATGGCTCGCCCTTCCCTATCAAGACGATGGGCGAAGAATACCTGGCGGACGCCGTCATCATCACCATCGGCGCCGACCCGCGCAAGCTGGGCGTGCCGGGCGAGGAAGAGCATACCGGCGCCGGCGTCAGCTATTGCGGCACCTGCGATGGCTTCTTCTTCCGCGGCAAAGACATCGTCGTGGTCGGCGGCGGAGATTCGGCGCTGGAGGAAGGCATCTTCCTGACGCGCTTCGCCAATAGCGTCAACGTCATTCACCGCCGCGACGAGCTGCGCGCCGGCATTCAATTGCAGACGCGCGCCTTCAAGAACGAGAAGATCAGCTTCACCTGGAATGCGGTGGTGGAGGAGATCCTGGGCGGCGAGGAGGGCGGCGTCAATGCGGTGCGCCTGAAAGACACCGTCACCGGTGAAGAGACCCTGCATCCGACAGATGGCGTCTTTATCTTCATCGGGCATGACCCCAATAACGCCGTCTTTGGCGACCAGATCGCGCTGAATGAAAACGGCTATATCATCACCGATCAGCGCTATCGCACCAATGTCGAGGGCGTCTTCGCCGCCGGCGAGATTCAGGATGAGATCTGGCGGCAAGTGGCGACTTCAGTCGGCCAAGGCACATCAGCGGCGATGGCGGCCATCCAGTGGCTGGAGGAGCATGAAGCAGAATTGCAAGAGCTGGATGAGGTGGTGGCGGCTTAGACGGGCCAGATTTTGTCCCATGCTTCAAGCCATGTGTTGGAGCGGCTGATTAGCTTCATCGCCGGCTGATCCAACTCGACATCCGCGCGCGGCACGTAGTTCATCATCGTGTCGTAGTGGCCAAACTCGTAGGTAATGGTCACGGGTGATGCCGGTACATAGGGCGCCACCGCGCTCAAATCCTGCAGCGCCTGATAAGCGCCCTCTTCGATCATTTCACGGGCTCGTTGGGGCGCAATTTGGCTCGCCGAATACTTTGAAAGCCCGCGCTTGACCGCTACCGTCGTCAGCCCAGCGCCGAAGAGGTCAGTCGCTTCACGGCAGACGGCGACGTCACCGGTGACCAGCAACACGGGGCAGCCGTAGTGACCGCAGAGCGCCCCGTTAACGCCGACCTCGCCGACCAGCACATCATTGAACCAAAGATTGCGGCATTGCGCCGACGAAATGGTGTGTGCCAGAACGCCATCCACAACATTGTTGCGCGCGTGATAACCGACCATGAGGCAGGCGTCCACACCCGCTTCCAGCGGAGCGCGGTAATGCGTCCAGGTATGGTGCGCCACATATTGGCAAGCCGGGTCGAGCATGTCTTTGAGCAGGGAGTTGTAACGCCAGTCGCCGCCGGCGTTGTGGCCGTCGATCACGATGATTTCAGTGGCGCCCGCCCGCGCCGCGCCGCGCACCGCCGCATTCACCTCGGCTGTATAGAGCGCCCGTCCTTCCGCGTAGCCGGCCTTGCCGCCGCCGACCTGATCCCAGGTGACGATGCCGCTGACGCCTTCCATGTCGCACATGATCAAGATTCTCATTACCTTGCCTCCCCGCGTTGAATCAGAAGCAGCGATTGTACCGCAGTTCACGCCGCGGCTCGGCTTAATCCATGCCGCGCGGCCGCCACGCGCAGCCTACTCAATAACCAGAAGCACATGATAAGAAACCCGGGTCAATCCAATTGACAGTGTGTTATCAGTGGACGTCCAAGTCAGTTCGGTCTCATCGCCGAGAGCGCTAACCGCTGACACGGGCGCATTCAGATCGACTTCGACTGTGACATCAAAGCTCGGAATCGTCTCGTTAATCGGCAGCCTCGTCTCATCCCTGACGCTGTTGACCAGATGAATCAGCGTTCGCTCGTCTTGACGAAAAGCCGTCAGCGCGAGTGTATCGCGGGCGCCAATCACGCGAACGGGCGCTTCTGATTGCGCCGTCCATAGAAGCGCGTCGGCAATCAGTCGGCGAAAATCGCGGATGCCGAATTCCAGGTATCGCACCCCGATTGGCGTGGCGAAGTAGACGCTGCGTCCCGCGCCCGCTTGATGGGTCAATATGGCGGGCGGTCCCGTTTCATCGCCGAGCGGCCCGTAGTGCACTTCGGACGCGCCACCCACCTGCGCGACCGGGCGAGCGCCGGCCGGCTCAACAGCGACCTGCATGCCCATCGTGGGAAGCCGCTTGCCCGGGGGGATCGCAGTCGGCAAATCATGATCCGCCGTCATCCGCATATATACATCAAGCTCAAACGGCAACTGCTCGCCGGTGTAGCTTAGGCCGAAGGCGTCGGCGAAGTCATCGCTTTCGGAGCGGTGTCCGGTCGTGTCGTACATCCCGCACTCGTATGACCCGATCAAGCCGCCCCCCGCCTCAAGAAAGTCGCGCAGCAAGGCCTTGCTCTCCGCGGCAAGACAACTGGCGTTGGGGATGATAATCGCGCGGTAGTCATTCAGCCGATCATGGAGGTCGGCTTCGGTGATGATGTCAAACAGGATTTTCTCTTGCAGCAGCGCTTTGGCGAAGCCCTTGATTTCGCCGATGTGCGACGGCTTCCCGGCGCGATAATCGAAGCGCTCCACGGTCGTGCCAGAATAAAGCAGCGCGACATAGGGGATGCTCACCCGATTCATCAAGTAAGGCGCCAATGCCTTAGCCTCGGCGAAGCGGTCATAGACCTGATCCCAAGCCGCTTGGTCCACCTGGTCGGGATAATAGCGGGCGAAGAGCAGCGAGGCATTGTTCGCCAGCAGCTCAGCCGTCGACAGTCGCAATTCAGTTTCGCCCAGGCCGTAAAGGTCGAAGGGCGATTGCGCCATCATGCTGAGCACCAGGGTCTGCTTGCCTTTGGCGATGGACTGGACGTAGCGCATGGCGACCCCATACCACCAGAGCGGCTCGCCGATGCTGGCGCGGTAGAGCTCCATGTGTACGATGTCGCCGGTTTCCGCCGTTTGCGCCATATCATCGGCGTGCGCCAGCGGCACATGCCAGGAGACGCCGAATCGTTCGCGATAATATGAAGGCAGCCGTGGCGCCCCGGACACGGGTACGGACTCAGCCCGCAAAACTCCCAGAGGAAAGGCGCCCTGAAAGAAGACGCAGCGGTCTGGCCGCTTGGCAGTTCTATAGAGCGAGCGGCGCCATTCGGCGATCTGCTGGTAACGCCAATTCAGGAAGGCTTGGAAGACGGGATCGTCCCATTTCTCTTCGGTCGGCAGGGGGACGCCGAATTCCGCTTCAAAGGCGCGCTGGCAGGCACGGCTGGCCGACCAACTCTGAAAGCTCGGCTCATCAAAATAGAAGCCGTCGACATCATAATTGTCGGCGATTTCGCGCACGATCGAAGCGAAATAATCGCGATAAGGGCTGAGCGGATCCATCGCCACCGAATTGAAATGCGCGTCCCAGGAGGTAACCCTGCCATCGGCTTTGCGCTGCGCCCAATCGGGATGGGCGAAATAGAGTTCGCGATCCCCCCAGATCGACGCCAGATAAGCGACCACCCTTTGCCCGTTTATTCGCGCCGCTTCTATCGCGTCCGCCAGCAGGTCGCGCTCGCCCAAGCCAGGATAATGCGGCGCAATCTCGCTCTGATAAAAGGCGCTGCCGCCGGGATAGTAACCTGTGGAAAAAACGACCAGCGTATTGGCGTCGCCGCGGTGGGTTTCGTCGACGATGCCTTGGACATCAATGGTCGCCACATCAGCCGCGGGGAATTCCAGCGTGACGGCGCGGATCTGCTCATCCCACCAATTGGTCATGTCTCCGATTCCCTTCGGCTTTTTCGGGTCATGCGGGCGACTTAATAAGTCGCCCCTACAAGCCACGCTGTGAAGGAGTGGCGTGTGCGAGCGTCATGCGCGTCAACTTGCGACGCCGCACCAGTCAACCGCCATGCGCGCCAGGACGCGCGCGCAATCGATGACCTGCTCGAATTCGATGTATTCATCGGTGCTATGAATCATGGCGCCAGAGGGACCGAAGAGCACGGAAGGCGTGTTCCCGTAGAGTACAGGCAGACGCAAGTCGCAGCCGCCTGCGCCGTCCACCTGCGCCTCGCGCCCGGTGACTGACTTGGCTGCCGCCTTCAGCGTATGCACCATCGCGTGATTCGGGTCGATTTCAGCGGCGTCAAACCATAAACCGAACCACTCGATCTGCAGCGGATGATCCTGGAACCAGGGATCTTTTTCCGACCACTCGAGGATAAAGGCTTTGAAATCGGCTTTGATTTGATGGATGTCTTCACCGGGCAGGCATTCGATCGAGCCTTCCAACACCGCCTGCGAGGCGACGGTCGAGGGCCATTCACCGGCTTGCATCTTGCAGATGCCGGTCGGCACTTTGGTGTTGTAGGCGCTGTCATAGAGCGGATGCGATACGACCGACTCGCGCATGATGGAGTAGGCTTCGACGGCATGAAAAACCTCGAAGGCTTTGCTGATGGGGTTGGTCAACTCGTGCTTGTATTCGATGCCGCCCTCTTCGCCTGGCACGGTAATGCGAAAGAATTGCGCGCCGCGGTTGGAAACGGAGAGGCGCTGCATGCCCGTCGGCTCAGTGAAGATGCAGGCGTCGGCGTTATGCCCGCGCAAGACGGTCGCCAGGGTGCCATTGCCGCCCGCTTCTTCATCGACGACGCAATCGACGATCAGGTCGCCCGCCAGTTGGATGCCCGCTGTTTGCAAAGCGAGCACGGTGAGCACATTGCTGACGACGCCGCCCTTCATATCGGCGCTGCCGCGGCCATAGACTTTGCCATCGACGAATGCGCCGCTCCAGGGACCATGCTCCCACAATTCCGGCGGTCCGATCGGCACGACATCGACATGCCCATTGAGCTTCAGCGATTTGCCGCCGCCCGCGCCGCGGTAGATGCCAACCACGTTGGGTCGCTCGGCGTAGGACCAGCCGGTCGGCACATAAGCCGGGTGCGCCGCCAGCTCATCATCGTCCGGTATCCAGCGGTCTACGTCCAATTCCATCGCCCTCAGCTGCCGTTCCAGCAAATCGATGCAGGGCTTCTCCGCCCCTTCCAGCGACGGGATGCGCACCAACTCCTGCAGCATCTCCAGCGCCTGGTCACGGTGCTTTTCGATTGCCTGGTCGATCTGGTTATACAGCATGAAGTCTTATCCTTTCACCCTGCCGCCACTTATGCCCGCGGAAGTCCAGCCTGATTGGACGGACATTAGACAGAGTATACTATGGCTTCAGGGAAAGGCGAAACTAGCGGGATTGATCCGCGGTCCGGGCGGGGAAAGGGCGCAGTATGCCGAGAATCTTTGACAATGTCGGGGACAAGTTGCTGACCGCGCTGCGTAATACGATGCAATCGGCCGAACGCGCCGATTTCTGCGTCGGCTATTTGAATCTGCGCGGCTGGAAACTGATTCGCGCCGAAGTCGACCAGTTGTCCAACGGGACCTGTCGCGTGCTTGTCGGCATGCAGCGCGCGCCCGCCGAAGAGCTACGGCAACTCTACCGCCTGCAACCTGTGCGGGACCTGGATCAAGCGCAAATACTGCGCCGCAAGCGGGCAATCGTCAAACACTTCCGCGAGCAACTGACCTTCGGCGCGCCCAACAACGAAGACGAACAGGGTTTGCGCGACCTCGCCCGCCAACTACGATCCGGCAAAGTAAAGGTGAAACTTTTCTTGCGCTATCCGCTGCATGCCAAGCTCTACCTGGTTCATAAGGCAGATTACAATACACCCACCCTGGCCTTCCTTGGCAGCAGCAACTTGACGCTGGCCGGATTGAAGCAGCAGGGCGAACTCAATGCGGAGATCAGCGATTACGATGCCTGCCATAAGCTGAATGCCTGGTTTGAGGAACGCTGGAACGATCGTTGGTGCCTCGATATTACTCCGGACTTGATCGATGCTATTGACGAAAGCTGGGCGAGAGAAGATATGCTCACGCCCTACGAGCTATATCTGAAGATCGCCTATCACCTGGCGCAAGAAGCGCGGGCGGGCCTCAATGAATTCAAGCTGCCGCCGGAATTCAACATGCTGCTGGATTACCAGGCGGCGGCCGTCCGTATCGCCGCTCGCCATCTCAATAATCGCGATGGCGTGTTATTGGGGGATGTGGTTGGTCTGGGCAAAACCTTGATGGCAACTGCCTTGGCGAAGATCTTTCATGACGATCGATCTTGGGAAAGCCTGATTATCTGCCCGCCGAATCTTGTGCGGATGTGGCAGCGCTATGTGGACGAGTATTGCCCCAGCGCCAGGGTCCTTTCCCTCGGCGTGGCGACGCGGGAATTGACAGAAATGCGCCACTTCCGCATCGTCATCATTGATGAAAGCCACAACCTACGCAATCGCGATACGCAACGATACCGCGCGGTTCATGATTACATCAGCAGAAATGACAGCCGCTGCATTTTGCTGTCGGCGACGCCCTACAATAAGAGCTACCAGGACCTTTCCGCTCAACTGCGTCTGTTCATCAATGAAGACACTGTGCTGCGTGATCGACCGGAGCAATACCTGAAATCAGTCGGCGAGGCGCAATTCAAATACCAGTATCCAACAGCCCACCCGCGCTCAATCGCCGCCTTTGAGAAAAGCGAAAACGCGGACGATTGGCGCAGTCTGTTGAGCCAGTATATGGTGCGCCGCACGCGCAGCTTCATCGAGAACAATTACGCCGAAACTGACCCATCTTCCGGGCGCCGATACCTGGAACTGGGTAATGGCGAGCGCTTCTACTTCCCCCACCGCGTCCCGAAAACTGTAACGCTGGAAGACAGCCCGCAATATCAGCGACTCTATTCCGACCAGGTGGTGGACCTGGTGAACGACCTGAGCCTGCCGCGCTATGGCTTGGGCCAATATGTGGACGAGGATGAAGCCAAAACCGCGACAGCGGGGGAAAAGCAACAAATCGAGAATCTCTCCCGCGCTGGCAAACGACTGATGGGTTTCTGTCGCACGAACCTCTTCAAGCGGCTGGAAAGCAGCGGTCAGTCATTCCTGCAATCGGTAGACCGCCACATCGCGCGTAATTTCGTCTTTCTTCATGCGATAGAGCAGGACTTGGAGCTGCCTATCGGCTCGCTGGACGCCCATATTCTCGATAGCGATACCCAAGACGAAGACAGCGACTCCGATTACGTCGCCTTGCGCCTAGACAATGACAGTGATTCGGACGGCGCTGTGGTCGCAGAAGGCCCCGGCGACACTTACGCACAGCGCGCCCGCGCAGCGTACGAACTGTTTTCGCGCCGCTATCGGGGTCGCTTCAAATGGCTGCGCCCGTCGCTATTCACCGACGATTTGGCGCGGGAGCTGCAGGAGGACATCAATCGCCTGACCAAGGTGATACAAGTCTGTGGCGACTGGAATGTCGCCGAAGACAGCAAATTGGCTGCATTGCAGCGCCTCATCAGCGAAGAGCATCTGAACGAGAAGGCGCTGGTCTTCTCCCAGTTTGCCGACACCATACGCTACCTGCAGGATGAACTGACAGGCTTGGGCGCGACCGAACTGGAAGCCGCCACCGGGCAACATGATAATCCCACCGCCCTCGCTCATCGCTTTAGCCCGGAGAGCAATGAATTGAAGAGAAAACCAAGAAACGAAATCCGCGTCCTGCTTTCAACTGATGTCCTCAGCGAAGGGCAAAACCTGCAGGATTGCGCCATCGTCGTCAATTACGACTTGCCCTGGGCGATCATCCGCCTGTCCCAACGCGCTGGACGCGTCGACCGCATCGGGCAGAAAGCGGAGGAGATCCGCTGTTACTCCTTCATGCCGGCGCAAGGCGTCGAGCAGATTATTCGCCTGCGCTCACGGGTGCGGCAGCGGCTGGAAGAAAATGGCGAAGTGGTTGGCTCGGACGAGCAGTTCTTTGAAGACGACCGACAGGAACAGCAGTTGCGCGATCTGTATACCGAGAAATCCAACGACCCGCTGTACCAGGATGAAGACGGCGAGGTCGATCTGTCCTCGGAAGCGTATCAAATATGGGCGAACGCAATCAAAGAGGATCCGCGACTGAAGAAGAAGATCGAAGAACTGCCCGATGTGGTTTATTCTTCTCGGCATTATCAAGGCGCGGCTGACCGTCCTCAAGGCGTCATCACCTACGTCAAATCGAGCGACGACACCGATGCCCTGGTTTGGCTGGACAAAGCCGGCGAGATCGTCACCGAGTCGCAACTGGCGATTCTACGCGCGGCCAAATGCGAGCCGGACAGTCCGGCGCAGGCGCGTCATCCACTGCACCACCGCCTTGTGCTCGCCGGTGTGCGGAAGACGCAGGAAGCGGATTATATCGCCGTCACTGGCGGTCAACTGGGAAGACCGAAAAGCACCCGCCGCCGAACCTACGAGCGGCTGCAAAAGCATTTGACCGACCTGCCGCTCTCAGCAGGACCCGATGAAAAGGAGCAGCTGCAAGCCGCCATTCACGACATCTATCGCCATCCGCTCTTAGAATCCGCGCGCGACCGGCTGAACCGCCAACTCCGCTCCGACATCAAGAACGCAGACCTCGCCGACCTGGTCATCAGCTTATGGCAGGATGACCGCCTGAGCCGGAAAACTGAAGGCGATGAGGAGCGCGAACCGCGCATCCTCTGTTCGCTGGGCTTATTCGACAAGTAGGCGCGGCTGCGGTGGGTGGCGCGCTTGGTGGAAGGCGCGGGCGACATGATATGTCGCCCCTACGATTACAAATAGGGGGAATAGACAACTATGCCGCTGGATCGCGCCAAAGCACGGGAATTATTGAGCAATTTTGACTTTCGCTCGCTATTCGTCGAGGAAATGGGCTGGGGAAGCGTACCGGAAGAGCGCCCGCTGCCGATTGGAGATAGCGGCTACATGCGCCGCCTCATCGCCACGATGTCCGGCGTCAGCGTGCTCGAAGTCTACCCGACCGCCCCTGACGGCGCCCTGCCCGACCGCGATACCAGCGACAGAATCCACACCCAAATCGCAAAACTGTCGCACGAAAACGTCATCATCTTTCTTGATGACGACCGCGACCGCGCCAAGTGCATGATGTATTGGGTCAAGCGCGAAGACGGCAAACGGCGGCCGCGGCGACATCATTATTTCAAGGGGCAGCCGGGCGATCTCTTCATGAGCAAGATCGATGGCATGGTCATCGAGATGGACGAGTTGCGCGAAGACGGCAGCTTGCCAATTAGCGAGATCACGTATCGCCTCGCAGCCGCGCTGGATATCGAGCGCGTCACCAAACGCTTCTACAGCGAGTTCAGCGAATTGCGGGTCGAATTCATCGACATGATTGAAGGCATAGCGAACGACGCCGACCGCTTCTGGTACGCCTCGGTGCTGCTCAACCGACTGATGTTCATCTACTTCCTGCAAAAGAAGGGCTTCATCCAGGGCAACAGCCGCTACCTCGATGACAAGCTGGCTGAAAGCCGAAGCCGCGGAAGCGACCGCTACTACAACGAATTCCTTGAGGCGCTCTTCTTTGAAGGCTTCGCCAAACCAGAACATGAACGCAGCGCGGAAGCCAGCGATTTGCTGGGTCCTATACCATATCTGAACGGCGGTCTCTTCCTACGACACAAGCTGGAGGACGACAACAGCAATATCCACATCCCCGACGTCGCCTTTGAAAACGTCTTGCGCCTCTTCGGGCGTTATTCCTGGCATCTGGACGATACGCCGGGCGCGCGCGACAACGAGATCAACCCCGATGTGCTGGGTTATATCTTCGAGAAATACATCAACCAGAAAGCTTTCGGCGCTTATTACACGCGCACGGAGATCACCGAATACCTCTGCGAGCGGAGCATTCATAGCGTGATTCTGGCGAAGGCCAATCAGCACAGCGTCCGCCAATTCGACGATTTGAACGAGCTGATGATGCGACTGGACGGGGAGCTATGTATTTTGCTCCTGGATGAAATCCTGCCCAAGCTGTCGATCCTGGATCCCGCTTGCGGCTCGGGCGCTTTCCTGGTAGCGGCGCTAAAGAACCTGATCAATGTATACAGCGCCGTCTACGGCCGTATTGACTTTTCCAACGATAACTACCTCTTGGACCACAAGCAGAAAATCACAGAAAACCACCCTTCCCTGCACTACTACATCCGCAAACAAATCATCACCGACAACCTCTACGGCGTCGACATCATGGACGAAGCGACCGAGATCGCCAAACTGCGGCTATTCCTGGCGCTGGTCAGTTCGGCGCAGAAACTCGACGAACTCGAGCCCCTGCCCAATATCGACTTCAACATCATGGCGGGCAATTCGCTCATCGGCTTGCTAGATGTCGATGAGAAGCGCTTCGATGACAAGAAGCAAATGCAATATATGTTCCAGGACGAAATAGTGCAGAGCTACCGCGCCGTCCTGGACGAGAAGAACCGCCGAGTGAGAGATTATCGCTATGCGACCAGCGCGCTGCCCGAAGCTTTGCAGGCTCTTCGGAAAACGATTAATGAGCATCGGAGAGAAGCAAAAAAGACGCTGGATGAAATCCTGCTGGACGACTTCCGGGCGCTCAAGATTCAGTACGAGCAGGCGCAGCTGAAAGGCAAGGCGAAGAAACGCGCGCTGGAGACCGCCGACATCGCCGTCCTGAATCCCTTCCACTGGGGTTACGAATTCGACGAGATCATCGACACGCGCGGCGGCTTTGATGTCATCATCACCAATCCGCCTTGGGAGGCGTTCAAACCCCAGGACAAAGAATTCTTTGCCGAACATAGCGATGAAGTCAGCAAAAAGAAAATGAAAATCACCGATTTCAAGCGACTTAAAGCAAGGCTTCTGCTTGATCCCGCAATTGAAAATGATTACCTGGACTACCAAAGCGGCTACCGCCACGTCAGCGCTTTCTTTCGCAGCAGCCCGCAGTTCAAGAATCAGATTTCGCGCGTCAACGGCAAGAAACAAGGCACGGACATCAATCTGTACAAGCTCTTTACCGAGCAGTGCTTCCGCCTGTTGAGGAAGCCAACTGCAAATGAAGGCGGCGGGGCTTGCGGCATTGTGATTCCGTCCGGAATTTATACCGACCTCGGCGCCAAGCAACTGCGGCAGATGCTGTTTGAAGAGGCGGAGGTCACCGGCTTGTTCGGTTTTGAGAATCGAAGAAAGATCTTTGAAGACGTACACAGCCGCTTCAAATTCGTCGTGCTGTCATTTGAAAGAGGTGGCAAGACAGCCTCGTTTCCCGCCGCATTCATGCGCCACGATGTCAAGGAACTTGAAGATTTCCCGGCTGAGGATAGCGTCAAGATTGACGTCGATCTGGTCAAGCGCTCGTCGCCCTCATCGCTGTCCGTGACCGAATTCAAGAACGCGCTCGACCTGCAAATCACCGAGAAGATGCTGCGCTTTCCCTTGCTCGGCGAGGAATTGCCCGATACCTGGAATGTCAAGTTATCGGCTGAATTTCACATGACAAACGACAGCGACCTCTTTCACGACGCGCCGGGCGAGGGACGCCTGCCGCTCTACGAAGGCAAGATGATCTGGCAGTTCGAGCATGGCTACGCCGCGCCGCGCTACTGGATTGACGAAGCCGCTGGCAGAAAGCGCGTCCTGGGCAAGACAGGAGAAGATACGGGGCAAACGCTGGATTATCAGGGGTATCGGCTTGGGTTTCGGGATGTGGCAGCCTCGACGAATGAGCGTTGTTTCATCTGCACTGTCCTTCCACCACTGTCTTTTGCCGGAAACACCGTTCCAACAGCTATGGTACAGAGTGAAACTAGGATTGAAGGCGATGAGGAATCGCTTGTGTCTTTGTGTGCGTTGTGGAACAGCTTTATGGTCGACTTCGTCGCACGGCAGAAAGTCACGAATCATCTAAACTTCTTCTACGTAAGGCAACTCCCCGTCCCCCGCCTCACACAAGCCGACCGCTTCTTCGACGCCATCGTCCAGCGCGCCGCCAAACTGATCTGCACCGTGCCGGAATACGACGACCTGGCCGCCGAAGTGGGATTGGGAAGCCACCACATCGGCGTGACTGATCCGGTCGAACGCGCCAAACTGCGCGCCGAGTTGGATGGCATGATCGCGCAGATCTATGGTCTGACCGAGGACGAATTCGCTTATGTGCTGGGGACGTTTCCGCTGGTGGCGGCGTCGGTGAAAGAGGCGGCGCTGGAAGCGTTTCGGGATTTGTAGGGGCGATTTATCAAATCGCGCTATGCTATGATTGTTGAGGCGAGCGCTTCGCGGCGATTGACAATAGCAAAGGCCAAATTGCCAAGGAGGATCAGGTGATTCTGACAGAGATCTTTCGCGCGGTCGACAAACTGAACGAGGCGGAGCGCAAAGAGCTGCGGCGCTACATTGACGAGGGTCCGAACACGACTTCGCAGTTGACGCCAAAAGAAAGGACGCGGCGACTCAATGCTGCTTTCAATGCGATGGGAGCAGGCTTGAGCCAAGCGCAGCTCGATGAAATGACAGCGGCGATGACGGAAAAATACATCGAGCCTTGGGATGAATCCGAATGGACCGAGTGACCTATATTCTGGACGCCACCCTTATAACGGACGGGATTCGGCGAGAAAACTGGCGAACTACCCCTTCACCGCGCCGAACGTGAGCGCCGAAATGAAATAGCGCCGCACCAGCAGCGCGAATATCACCACCGGCAGCGTGCCGATGGTGGCGGTGGCGAACATCGGTCCCCATTTGATGCCGGAGTGGGTCATGAAGAAGGCGATCGTGGTCGGCATCGTGCGCGCTTCGGTCGACGTCAAGAAGAAGGCGACGCTGAATTCGTTCCAGACGCCGATGAATATGAGGATCGCCGTCGCGGCGATGCCGCCCGCCATCAGCGGCAGCGTGATCAGACGAAAAGCCTTGAAGCGCGAGGCGCCGTCCACCATCGCCGATTCTTCCAATTCCACCGGGATGCCCTCGACGAAGCCGCGCATCATCCATATCGCATAAGGCACGTTCCACAGGAGATAAACCACAATCAAGAAAATATGCGTATCGGACAGATTCAACGAGCCGGCGATGAAAAATAAGGCGAAGACGATCGAGATGCCCGGCACCATCTGCAAGAAGAGGAAACCGTAGGCGACGCCTTCTTTATTGCGGAAGCGAAAACGAGCAAAACTGTAGGTCGCCGGGATCGAAATGAGAATCGTCAAAAGTGTGCTGCAAACGGCGATGATGGTGCTGTTCTTCATATAAAAGAGGATATTCATGTCGCTGAATATATTTTCGAAGTGTTCGAGCGTCGGCGTGAACCCCCAGAAAACCGGCGGATAGGCAAAGGTATCCAGGCGCGTCTTGAAAGCCGAGCTCACCATGAAGAGATAGGGAAAGAGAAACGCGGCGACCACGCCAATCGTGAGCAGATCCAAAAAACGGGAAGCCAGCAGCGCGCGCAGATTTGCCAGTTTCATTTCCCTAGGCCTCGTAGCGGATGCGGTCGCGCAGCTTGATCAAGAGGACCGTCAGCGAAACGATGATGATGATCAGCATGACGCTGGCCGCGGAGCCGCGCCCCACATCGCGTTGGATCAGCGTCGTGCGATAAATATAGAGCGGCAAGGTCGTGGTCGATGTGCCCGGTCCGCCGCCAAACATGACAAATATCACATCAAAAAGGCGGAGCACATCCATCAGACGCAATATCAAAGTGGTCATGATCAGAGGCAGCATCAGCGGCAAGGTGAGATGAACGAAGGATTGCAAGCGGGACGCGCCATCGACGCGCGCCGCCTCGTATGGCTCGACCGGCAAGGTCTGCAAACCGGCCAGCAAGATCAGGATGAAGAACGGCGTCCATTCCCAGATATCGACCAGCACTGCCGCCCAGAGCGCGAGGTCCGCGCCATACCAATTGTGGCGGACGCCGGTGAGCGATTCGATGAAGTAATTGATCAGGCCGTAGGGTGAAAAATACAGGCGGCCGACCATGCCCACCATTGATGGCATCAGCACCATGGGGATGATAAGCGCGGCGGTGAATATCGAATTGCCGCGCATCTTGCGGTTGAGCAGTAGCGCGATGAGGAAGCCGATGATTAACTCAGGCGCGAGCGTCCCGACGACATAAACGGCGGTCACGCGCAGCGATGCCCAAAAGGTGGTGAATTCATTGAAGAGCAGCCAGTTGTAATTCTCCAAGCCCACCCACTCGGCGGTGCGGAAGGGGTCGCCGAAGGTCAGCTTGACCATGCTCAATTGCAGCAGCCAAACGGCGCTGTAGGCGGCCAGGGCGAAAACCACCAGGAAGGCGGGAACAATGAGCAGTGCCGGCGCCAGCCAAGCCGGACGCTGCCTGCGTAATACTTGGACTTTGGTCATCGCCGCCATTCCAGAACGGGTTAGCAGAAGGGGCCGGCTTGCGGGCGACCCACTGGGTCACGTAGACATTGACCGGCGGCCGCCCCTACAGTTTCTGCATGTCGCTGTACGGGTCAGGTCGCGTAGGTCGCGTAGACACAGACCGTCAACACAGACCTACGCCGGTGGCTGACCCCTTGAATGATTGGCTTGCTATTCTGTTATTCGGCAAGCACTTCCGAAACCTGCGCCTGCATGCTGGCGACGGCTTCTTCCACCGTGATTTCGCCGATGAAGGCGCGGCCGCCTTCCGTCCCCATGATGCTGCTGACCTGGCTCCACTTCGGCGACGGCAATACAACCGACAAGCCGGCCGCGCCTAAATCAGCCGCTTGACCAAGCGCGTCCAGCGTCGCCTGGTAGTAGGGATTCGCCGCTTGCAGATCAGGATCGCCCAGAGCCGATTGGCGCGAGACGATGCCGCCGTTGGCCAAGTAGTCGGCCTGCAAGCCTTCGCTGGTCAGATAAGCGATGAAAGCCCAGGTCGCTTCTTTCACCTCCGAGTCATCCATCATCGCGAAGGACCAGCCCCAAACGCCAGAGTAGGCGCCAGCCGGACCCGCGGGCAGCTTGCTGTAGCCGGTCATGCCGGCGACCAGGGACTTATCGGGATTCTCCACTTCCGGCGCGGCCGCCGATGCCTCGATCATGATGGCGGCGCGGCCCAGCATGAAGGCGTCCCAGGCTTCGGGGAAGGAGAAGGATTCAACGCCGACCGGACCGTATTGCCACAAATCGCGGACGTACTCCAGCGAGGCGATCGTGCCCGGCGAATCCAGCGCGACATCGCCCGTTTCCGGATCTACCATCATGCCGCCGAAGGGCGCCAGGAAGATCGACCACATATAGGTGAATTCCCAGCCGAGGCGGGCGCGATAAGAAATGCCATCCACGCCATCGACATTTTCGCTGAAGTATTTCGCCGCTTCCATCACTTCGGCAAAGGTGGTCGGCACGGCGATGCCGTGTTCCTCCAGCAGGTCTTCACGATAGAACATGAAGACGGTCTCGCCGGCGAATGGTATGCCGTAGTGCATACCGTCTTCCCAGAGGAACATGTCGCGATAGGCCTGCAAAATGTCCTCGTAATTGAACCAGTCGGGCGTAATGTCGGATTCGATCCAGGGCTCGAGCGGTACGGCGTAACCACTTTGCGCCACTTGGGGGCTCCATTCGATGGCGATCATCATCGCGTCATAGCTGGCAGATTCAGCCGAGACTTCCAGCAGGCGCCGCTGGCTGAGCTGGCCCTCTTCCATTTCGTCGAGCGTGACATTGATGCCGGTCAATTCCTCGAAGCGCGGGATCATCGTCTTGAAGGCTTCTATCGAGGGATGCGAAGCCACCGCCACGGTGATTTCCGTGCCGCCGTAGGCTTCCTTTATGCCCGCCGCCCAATCTTCAATTGGGTCATGCGCAAGCGCGCCGAAGCTGGAAAACGCAAGAGCGACTATCAAAAGAACAAAAACATATCTGGCTTTCATGGCAAACTTCCTTTCCAGAAACACTGAACAAATGGGACGAACCGCCGATACTCTCTTCCATCGAGATAGCATCTGGCTTAAGTTTACTAGCTTGCCTTGAATCCGCCACAATTTGAGACGGCGACCGGGCGATCGTGAGTATGGCCTTGGTCATGGACGCGCCACGGATCGCTAACGCTGCGCTGCGGTCGCCCCGGCGGATTTACCTCACTGCACGGGCATGTTCTCCCAGGGCCAGATTTTGTCCCAGGCTTCCAACCAGGTATTCCCGCGGCTGACGATTTTTTCTTCAGGCAGGTTTAACTCCACGTCGGGGCCCGGCGTATATGCCATCATCACGTCAGTGTGGCCAAACTCGGCGGTGATCGTCACCGGCAATGCCGGTACGTAGGGCGCGACCGCATTTAGATCCTGCAGCGCCTCATACGCCGTTGCTTCGATCATCGCGCGTGCGCGTTGGGGCGCGATCTGGCGCGCAGAGAATTTCGAAAGCCCACGCTTGACCGCCACGGTCTTCAGTCCGGCGCCGACCAGCTCCTTGGCTTCGCGGCAGGCAGCTACATCGCCGGTGACCATCAGCACTGGGCAGCCATAATGACCGCAAAGAGCGGCGTTGACGCCGATCTCGCCGACCAGTTGATCGTTGAACCACAGATTACGGCACTGCGAGAAGGAGATCGTGTGATTCAAGACGCCATCCGGCGTATTGTTGCGCGCGTGATAGCCAACCATGAGGCAGGCATCGGCGCCTTGTTCCAGCGGCTCCCGATAATGCGTCCAGGTGTGATGCGCAACGTAATCGCAAGCGGGTTCAAGCATGTCTTTGAGCAGCGAGTTGTAGCGCCAATCGCCGCCCGCGTTGTGGCCATCGATGACGATAATTTCGGTCGCGCCCGCCCGCTCCGCGCCGCGCACCGCCGCGTTCACCTCGGCTGTATAGAGCTGGCGGCCTTCCGGGTAGCCCGCCTTGCCGCCGCCCACCTGATCCCAAGTGACGATGCCGCTGACGCCTTCCATGTCACACATGATCAAGATTCTCATTTGGCTGCCTTCCCAAACAACTTGTTTGCCTGAACCTTGGATTGTACCGCAAACAGCAAGTTCAAGAGCGGCAACCACTGCTCACGCGCAGGCGCAATCAATCCGGCGATCGCGTTTACAGCAGGTCGCGGGCGTTTGCGCCGATCTTGCCGACGGCGCCGGCGATTTCGCGCATATCTTCTTCGTCGCCGAGCAGCGCGTTCTGGGTGATCCAGACGGTCTCCCAAGCTTCGCGCTGCGAATTGGGAAAGGCGTCGTTGAGGAAATCGTGACTCGCCCCCGCCTGCGCGCCACTGAGGCGTTCCCGGTAGGCGCCGCTTTTGAACAAATCGAGTTGGTGCAGCGGCGGATAGGGCGCTTGCGTCGGGACGCCCTCGGCTTCCAGCGCCTCGACGAAGCGGGCGGTCGCGATGCCGGCGAAAGCACGCGTGTCATAGTGGAAGATATAGGCGTAGTGCCCATTGCGCGTGATGCGGCTGTCATGCGACTGCGGGGTGATGCCGGGGATCTCACCCAGCAGGCGGTCCAGAAGGCGACCGTTTGCGTGGCGGCGGGCGGTCTGTTCATCAAGCCGCGTCAACTGCGCCAGCAGCACCGCGCCCTGCCACTCGCTAAGGCGATAATTAGAGCCATAGACGAAGTGATCATAAAACCACTTGCCGGGCAGGCGGCCGCAATCGTGGGTTGAACGCGCCAACCGCTCGAAGTCATCATCGTTGCTGATGATCATGCCGCCCTCGCCGGCCGTCATCGTCTTGCTCGCTTGAAAGCTGAATGTGCCGCCGACGCCAAAGGCGCCGACTTTGCGTCCACGCCATTCGCTGCCGTGGGCATGCGCCGCGTCTTCCAGCAGCATCAAGCCGTGCTTCTCAGCCACCGCCGTCAACTGATCGAGGTCAGCCGGGCGTCCGCCCATGTGCACGGCGATGATCGCCTTCGTATTCTCCGTGATCGCCGCTTCCGCCAGTTCGGGGTCGATGCAGTAGCTGTCGGCGCGGACATCCACCAGGACGGGCAAGGCGCCAGCGAAGAGAACAGCGCTGGCGGTGGCGACGAAGGTGGCGTTCGGCACAATGATCTCATCGCCCGCGCCAATGCCCATCGCCGCCAGCGCGACTTCTAGCGCGTGCGTGCCATTGGTGACGGCGAGGCCGTGTTTCGCCTCATGGTAAGCAGCGAATTCGCGCTCAAAGGCAAGCGTCTTCGTGCCCGGCGTCCGCCACCAGACGCCGCTCTCCAGCACGTCGTTGAGCGCTTGGCGTTCGCGCTCGTCGAAGATGGGCCAGTCGGGGAAAGGCTTGGTTTTGGCGGGCGAACCGCCATGGATGGCCAGCTTAGGCATTGGAGAACTCCCGCCGGGATAACTGTCAAAGGGAGGCGAACGGTGATATCAGATCGTCACGCCATCGTAAGCCGCTTCCACGTCAGCCCGCAGGCGCGCGGCAAAAGCGTCGTCGATCTCGGCTTCATGGAATATGCCGTACCACAAGCCCGCTTCGCGCACGAAATCGCGCATATTGACCAGCGCATGCCTGACATCGTCCCAGGTGATGCCCATCGCCTCGGGGCGAATGTCAACGCCGGCGCGCACGATGGCGTCGAGCATCTCTTGCGGCTTGTCCTCGTGCAGCAGCGAGCCTACATATATGCCCAAACAGACCGGCTGCCCATGAATGAATTTCACCCCGGTGTAATATTCCAGCGCGTAGAAGAGGAAGTGATCGGCGCCTTCGATATGGCGGGGATTCCAGCCGGCGTTGTGAAAAGCCGCCCCGCCCCAGCGGTTGGCGGTCATCAGCGTGCGGATGCCCTGCTCGTTGACCTCGCGGATATCGTCCAGCGCGTCCATCACCGTCGCCATCACCGCGGCCGCTTCATCAACCAGCGCCTGATCGTAGGGCCATTTGTCTTCGGTCTTGCCGCGCGCATGCGCCAGCCGCCAATCTGCGTGCCCGGTGTGGTAACAGAGTATCTCGCAGATGCCGCTGCGGTTGACGGCCGGCGGCGCGTTCTGAATCACATCGAAATCGACATAGACCGCTTCCGGCACCGCCCAACCCACATAGCGCACATTGCCGCTGAAGCGCAGCCCGGTGCGATGACCGAAGGCGGCGTTGACTGACATCGAGGTCGGTACCTGAAAGAGCGGCAGCCGCAGCGACCAGGCGAAATATTTGGCGACATCCAGCGCCTGCCCGCCCCCCAGCCCGATGATGCAATTGCAATGCGGCAGCTTGGCGACTTCTTCCTTCAACTCGTCCCCGTCAATCGTGCTGACGAGATAGGGACCAGCCAGATTCTCGTCAAAATGATGCGCGAACAACTCCCAGAGATCGGGCATAGTGACGACCAAGTAGGGCTGATGTACGAAGTTCGGCAGCTCGCCGAGGAGGTTGCGTCCAAAGATGGTGGTGAAGCCAGCGCTGTCTCGCATGTATTGTCCTTGTCATCCCGCCCACGGCAATCGGGAGCGCGAACACTTGATTGTATAGTTAAGACAGATACGATAGCAGAAAGAGCAACAGTTCGCCATAAGGCCAGACAGCCGGAGAAGCAGCATGACGCTTAGAATCGCCTTCAGCGGAACTGGACATATTTCACGCGTACACGCGCGAGCGGCGCAGAGCATCGACGGCGTCGAGTTGGCGGCCGTGGTCAATTACAAGCCCGAGTCGATGGCGGACTACGCGGCGCAGTTCGGCATGGCGCGGCAATACGCCACCGTAGAAGACCTGCTGCGCGCCGGCGATGTCGATGTCCTGGTTGTCAGCACACCCAACTATTTGCATGCGCCTCAGGCGATCGCCGCCTTGAAAGCGGGCTTACATGTCATGGTGGAAAAGCCAATGGCGATGAATGCTGCCGAAGCGACTCAAATGCTGCGCGCCAGCCAAAAAACGGGCGCCAGACTGATGGTGGCGCATTGCTGGCGCTTTGACGAAGAGGTCAACTGGATCAAGTCACAGATTGATAATGGAGCGCTGGGAAGGATTCTGCGCACAAAAGGCTACGGCGTGCACGTCAATTGGGGACCGGACGGTTGGTTCGTCGAGGCGCGCTATGCCGGCGGCGGCGCCCTGGCTGATATGGGCATCCATGCCATTGATGTCGCGCGTTATTTTCTGGGCGATCCGCAGCCGCTCAGCGTTTACGCCAAGATCTCGACTGATTACACCGATTATGATGTCGATGACAGCGGGACGATCTGGATCAATTGGGAGGGCGGCGCCGCTTCAATCGTCGAATCGGGTTGGTGGTGGCCCCATGCCGACGGACCCGAGGCCTGCACCCAACTCTATGGGACCAAAGCCTTCGCGCAGCTTTTCCCCACTCGACTGGAAATACCTGATCGGGCGGCCGAGACGGTCGAGACTGTCGATCCCGGATATCCGCCAATTCGCGAGGAGCAGTGCCCGCAAATCATGTACGATCGGCAGATGGGGCATTTCATCGACAGCATTCGCGAGGGCAAGACGCCGAATCCGGGCGGCGCTGAGGGTTTGGTCAACATGCGCATCATCGACGCCGCGCTGGAAAGCAGCCGCACTGGTCAGGTGATTCAGCTGTAAGAGCAACTCATGGGAGCCGAAAAGATGCTGGAAGTCTACGAATGGTCGGGCGAAGGCTTTGAACCGCTGGTATTCGCCGAGGGTTGGCAGGCCGCCCTGCTCAATTGGGAGCCGCTCTTTAACCGGCGGAATCTTGATGAGATCGAGCGGCACAATCACAGCGACGAAGTCTTTGTGCTGCTGCGCGGCCGGGCAGTGCTCTTCACCCGTCCCGCTGGCGGCGCGCTGGCGGCGGTCGAGATGGAGAAAGGCAAAATCTACAACGTGCCGGCCGGCGTCTGGCACAATCTCGTAGCCACGCGCGATGTATCTTTCCTGATTGTCGAGAATCGGGACACGCACATTCACGACACGGAAATCAGACCAATCACTGACGATGAACTCGCTGAGTTGGATCGGCAGCTGCCTGAATGGGCACAAGCCTAGACGAGCCTCATGAATTGCAAGAGTCCGTCCTCTGAATTTCTTCGTGAGAATCTCATCGCTTGAGTTCAGTTTTGAAACTGGTATACACTGGAATCAGATGCTTGTAGCTGCACGAATCGTTTTGCAGGTCTTGACTGCCTTATCGTACCCAATGAGGAGGAATACTGTGCCGAGTTTTGCCAGCGCACACAATAAACACATCACCCTTGTCGCCTTGCTGTCGCTTGTCCTGCTGTTAGCGCTTCCCGTGCCGGCGGGCGCGGGTGACACGATGGCGGACAGCGTCTTCATCAGCATCCGCCACTATGACGGAATTGATCCGCTGGACATGTCGGAGGTCGAGCGCATTACGCGTCAGGGATTCATACCGATTATCAACGCCAGCGAAGGTTTCATCGGCTATTACCTGACGTTCAGCGAAGGCGACGAGCTATTCGCTGTCAGCCTGTTCGAGACGCGGGAACAAGCGCTGGCTTCCAACGAGATGGCCCGCGGTTTCATTCAGGAGAATCTGGCGCCGCTAGTGCCCAAGCCGCCGCGGATCATCGAAGGCTCGGTCGATATCGGCGTCGTCGAGATGCTGGATGATGTCAACAGCCTGCAGGCCAGCCTACGCATCTATGACGGCTTTGAGGCGGCTGACCTGGATGAGTTTGTCGCCATCGTCGAAGACGGCTTCCTGCCGATCATGCGTGAGACGGAGGGCTTCTTCGGCTACTATCTGATGAACGACGGCGCCGGCGCGGTCGGCGCCATTAGCATATTTGATACGGAAGCATCGGCGCTGGCATCCAACGAGCAAGCGCGCGAATTCGTCGCCGAGAATCTGACAGCGTACTTGCCCAACGATCCCTTGATCGCCAGCGGACGCGTTGGCATCGCCGTGTTGGCGGGCCTGAACGACGGCGTCAATTTAATCGACGACATGATGTCGACCGATGGCGTCTTCGCTAGCCTGCGCGTTTACGACGGCGTTGATCCCATGGATCAGGCTGAGATTGCGCGGCTGGTGGACGACGGTTTGCTCCCGATCATGCGCCAGAGCGATGGCTTCGTCGCCTATTATCTGTTGCCAGCCGGAGACATGTTGGCGGCGATGAGTCTGTTCGAAACGGCGGACCAGGCGGCGGCATCCACCGAAACGGCGCGTGAATTTGTAGCCGAGAATCTGGCAGCCCTGCTGCCCAATGCGCCGCGCATCCTCGAAAACGAGCTCGATATCCGTTATTCGGCTCTCGTTGAGGGAACGACGGATGCCGATAGCGTCAGCAAGCTTTACGGCGCGCTGCGCATCTACGGCAACTACGATATGACACCGCGCAACGAGATTGTAGACCTGACCGCATCAGGCTTCTTGCCGATTCAGCAAACGATGACGGGCTTCATCGGTTACCTCAATATGGATGACGGCATCGACACAGCTATCGCATTCAGCATCTTTGATACGGAAGCGAACGCGCTGGCAGCTAATGAAGCAGCAGCGGCCTTCGTGGCTGAAAACCTGGCGGATCATCAACGCGATCAACCGATTCGCATCAACGGGCAACTGGGCGTCGCCGCGCTGGCGGACGTGAAGATGGGCGAAAATCTGCTCGGCGCGATGACGGACGACGACGTCTTCGCCAGCGTCCGCGTCTATGAGGGCGTTGATCCCATGGATCAGGAGGAGATAGCTCGCCTGACCGCTGAAGGCTTTCTGCCGATCATGCGCGGGAGCGACGGCTTCGTCGGCTACTATCTGCTGCCGGCCGGGGATACGCTGGCGGCGATCAGCCTCTTTGATTCAGCCGAGCAGGCTTCAGCCTCCAACCAAGCGGCGCGCGCCTTCGTGGGCGAGAACTTGGCGCCATTTTTGCCCAACCCGCCATTGATCGTTGAGGGGACGGTGGAAATCAGCGCGCAGCTCTTCGCCGATGCCGCTGACGAGAGCATGACGGCGGTCGATTTGGCGATGCCGCTCTACGCCCTCTTGGCAATCTACGATGGATTCGACATGGCGCGCCTGGACGAAACGGTTGCATTGGTCGAGTCCATTTTGCTGCCAGGCTTGCGCGAAGCCGGCGGTCTCTTCAGTTACCACGGGATCAGCGACGGCGTGGACAAGGCGGTCGCGCTGCGGATCATGGATTCAGAAGCGAGTTTGCAGGCTGGAAGCGACGTTGCCGCTGATTTCATCGCGGCGCACATGGCGGGCTGGCTCCCGGAGGATCCGCTCAATGTCAGCGGGCGTCTCGCGGTGGCGGCGACGGCCGAACTCTACCGGGGCGAGAATCTGGCGGCGCCGGAGATGACGGACGACAGCATCTTCGCCAGCGTCCGCGTTTATGATGGCATCGACCCGGTCGACCAGGATGAGATCGTCCGCCTGACCGATGAGGGATTCCTGCCAATCATAAGCGAGAGCGCCGGCTTCGTCGGCTATTTCTTCCTGACGGCGGAGGACAGGCTGGCGACGATCAGCTTGTTCGATTCGCCCGAGCAGGCTTCAGCCTCCAACGAAGCGGCGCGTGAATTCATCATGGACAATCTGGCGCCCTTGCTACCCAACGCGCCGATGATCTTCGAGGGTTCCCTGACGATGAACTATGTCGCCGCATTGCGCGGCTCGGAGGAATTTGCCGGGGTTGACGCACTGTACTCCAGCATTCGCTTCTATGAAGGCTTCGACCTGACGCATTTTGACGAAGCGAACGACCTGGCCATAGCGCACCTGCTGCCGGCGCTGCAAGAATTGGGTGGCTTTTTCGCCCAATTCGCTTTCAATGACGGCGTGGATACCGTCGTTGGCATCAGCGTTTTCGAGAGCGAAGATGCGGTGCTCGCGGCCAATGATGCGGGCAAAGCCTTCACCATGGAATTCCTGGCGGATTGGGCGCCTAACCCGCCGACTGGCTTGGCGGGCCGGTTGGCGATAGCGTCGATGGCGGAGATTCACATGGGCGAGAATTTGGTCGGCAAGATGATGGATGGGTAGCTGAGCGGGCGGCTCGTCGGGTATAAGCATTGGAGAGGGCGTGCCGGCCGGCGCGCTCTTTTTTTCCGATGTCTAGTCCTCTTCCGCCCTAACGTTTGCGTAGAATCCCATCAAGATGTCAGTATTTGGCTTGTAGCCTGTTCCATCATGAAGAAGCAACTCCATATCAACCAAGGTATTAAGATCTCTTTGAATCATGCGCTTGTTCCTCTCGGCATATGCGAGATAGAGCGCTGGCGATACATCTCTAATCTGGTCCTTGTTAACCGCTTCGTCAAACTTGTGAATTGTCAGATCCAATATCAATCGTTTCTGCCGCTGACGCGACGCTGACAAGTTCTCGGAATACCTTTTACGAAACTCAGCATGAATGTAATCATGCCAAATTATTCGTAACTGCATGGCATGGACAATTGAAAACTGTTCATCCAACTCGTCCTTGAAACCTTGCAGCGCATACCCAATGAAACTGAGAGTGTTGCTTTCCTCAGGATATGAACCGTCTCGATATTCACCATGCGAAGCCTGCAGATGTGAATAGTACTGATCACGGGTTTTATTGTAAAAATTGCTCAACAAATGAGCAGCGACGTCTGGAACTCCCGCCCGTAACAATATTACAAACTCTATGAGTCTGGTCATCCGTCCATTACCGTCGCCGTACGGATGAATCCAGGCGAAGTATACGTGCGCCACCAAAGCTTTTATGATTTGACTAGCTATCACATATCCTTCAGGCGCAGGCATCTCTTGATTGAGCCAGTCGCAATAATTGTCGACCAACTGACGGCAATCTGCCGGAGGCGCAGCGAGATAGCGCCCTACCATGACCCGATGCGTACGCAATTCGCCAATAACAACGTTATCTGCGAGGCTGTCGTCCAGATTATTCAGTATGATCGCATGGTAACTGTTGAGCAATTCCAAGGTAAACGGCGTGCTAGACCCGCCTAATTGTGTCTCACCGACAATGTTGAATGCTTCAACCATATTGTCGATCTGCTGCTGTTGATACTCGCGAGAGGGGGGCGCCTTCATTTTCCCTTCGATAATTCTTTGGACTTCTTCTTCGGAGAAGGAATTGCCCTCAATCGCCGTGGTACTGTGTACACCCTTCGTGAGATACATACGGCGCAATTGGTTGCTTTCATCGCGCGGTATAGGAAATTTCTTGATATGGTCAATTCTGGCCTGAATTTCGCCCAATAGAAGCCATACGCGGGCGGGAAACTCACCAAGGTTTGGCGGAAATTTAATGAACGGATGGGTCGTCATTCTAGCTTTATTCTATTCGTGCTGTCAACATAGCTGTCATGAAGTATGTCCAAACAGTTTAGGATAATCTATCATAACCATACTCTATTGTCAAGTGATAACGATTAGCAAATCGAAACCAATGACATTGTCCAATGTAGCAAAATCAGCCTGAGTTGTCACGAATAGTGTCCACAAATCTGTCACACAAAAGCATTCAGCCCCGTCAACTCCCGCCCCACCAGCAGCAGATTGACTTCGTTGGTGCCTTCGTAGGTGTAGATGACCTCGGCGTCGAGCATGAGCCGGGCAATGTGATTGTCGATGAGGATGCCGTTGCCGCCCAGGCACTCGCGCGCCAGTTGCGTGACCGCGCGCGCCTTTCGCGCGTTGTTGTACTTCGCCAGCGATACCGTGCCCGCTGTCAACTGACCGGTGTTGATCAGGTGGGACAATTGCAGGCAGAGCGTCTGCATCAGCGTCACTTCGGTCGCCATATCCACGAGTTTCTGCTGGATTAGCTGGAAGCCGGCGATTGGTTTGCCGAACTGTTCGCGTTCTTTTGCATATTTCAGCGCCAGTTCAAAGGCGCCCGCGGCGACACCGGCCGCTTCCCAGGCGACGCCATAACGCCCGACGCCCAGCACCCGCGCCATATCGCTGAAGCGATTGACGTATGCCAGCTTATTCGCCGCCGGCACATAGACATCTTGCAGTTCGATGTCAGCGTTGAGCACAGCGCGTTTGCCGATTTTGCCCCAGATGTCATTGATGTTGACCCCAGCCGTTTCGCTCGGATTCTCAATGACGTAGCCGCCGAAGTCGTTCGTCTCTTCATCGCGCGCCCAGACGATCAGAATGTCGGCGATGGAAGCATTGCCGATCCAGCGCTTGGCGCCGTTGAGGAGGTAGCCGTCGCCATCTGCCCGCGCGCGGGTCTTCACTTGCGCCGCGTTGGAGCCGACCTCCGGCTCGGTCAAGGCGAAGGCGCCGATCTTCTCCAGCTTGACCATCGGGGGCAGCCAGCGCGCCTTCTGCTCTTCATCGCCCAGCAGGCCGATCGAGCCCATCGCCAAGCCCGAATGCACGCCGTAGAAGGTGCTGATGCTGCCATCGCCTTTGCCCAACTCATACATGACCAATCCCATCTCGACGAGATCAAGCCCGGCCGCGCCATGATCGTGCAGAGGACCGCCGATGATCGGCAGGTTGACCATTTTGCGGGCGATCTCCCAGGGAAATTCCGCCTTTTCCCAATAGGGATTGATCTTGGGCAGCACTTCATATTCGACAAAATCGCGCACCTCCTGCCGCAGCGCTTTCTGCTTATCGCTGAAGTGCATGTCGCAGTCGTAAAAGTCGAAGCCGGCGTAGAGCGTTTCGCCCTGTTTTTCCAATGTCATCAGCGGACCACCATCATCAAGCCTCCATTGGCTGGAGCTTATCATCTATGCTATACCGATTCAATTCGCGCTTCACCTGTCTTGCGAGGTAGGATATGGCTTGGTCACAGCGTCCAAGCAAAATGGTCGGCCGCGGCAATCGGCGGCGCCCAAGATAAGCGCAAATGACAATTCTTCTCGCTCTGCGAAACCACTTTGGCTCCATGCGCCTGGTCGCGCTGCAATTGTTCAGCACGGCCGGCTTGGGCATGGTTTACCCCTACATCAATCTCTACCTCACCGAGATCGGCTTCTCCGGCACTTTGATCGGCACGCTCGCCAGCGCTGGCGCGATTTTGACGCTGGCGCTCACGCCATTGCTCAACCAAATCGCCGACCGCCTGCTGATTCATCGCTGGCTTCTGATGTTCTATTATGGCGGCTTCGCGCTTGCCGCCGTGATCTTCGCCACCAGCCAGCATTATTGGCTCCTCGTTCTCGCAGTTCTGCTATTCAGGATGACAACCGGACCAAGCATGACGCTCGGCGCGCAGTTGACCCTCTCGCAGTTGCTGCGCAGCGGCAAGACAATCTTCGGGCAGATGCGCTCCTTTTCGGCGCTGGGTTTCGCCTGCGCCAGCGCCTTGGCCGGCTCCGTTTTCGCCTTGGGCGGTTATTCCTTGACCTTCACCGTCGGCGCTATTCTGTCTTTGATCAGCGTTCAACTCTCGACCATCTTTCCCGCCAAGCCAAAAGAAAAAGCGAAGCCGGAAGCGGGACCAAGGCAGCGGCGCAACCGCGGCATTTATGTTTTGGCGGCCAGCCAATTCTTCGTCGCCATGTGCACGCACAACGCCTTCGCCTTCCTCTTCATCCACATGAGCCAGAACCTGGACGTGGCCATCGCGCATATCGGCGTATGGGCGGCCATTCTCGCGCTGGTGGAATTCCCCTTCTACTACTTGACGGATGCCTTGTTGCCGCGCGTGCGCCTGCGCGTCACTTATGCCTTGGGCATCGTCGGCATCGCCCTGACCACACTCGCCCTCGGCGTCGTGCCCAACCTGCCGCTGCTGGTTCTGCTCTTCGTTGGCCGGGGCCTGGCATGGCCCGCCTACCAACTGTCATGTTACCGCTTGATGAACGAGATCAGCCACCCGCGCAACGTCGCCACCAATCAAGCCATCGTACAGGTGACGATGCCGGGAATCGCGCTCTTGCTGACCGGGTCCCTCTACGGCTATGCCTATGATCATTTTGGCGCGGGCGCCTTTTTCGCTTTCTGCGGTCTGGCGGCCGCTCTGGGCGCCTGCATCGTGATCGTCGGCTTCCGGCTGGCTGACGCGCGTCAAACTTCAGGCTGAGCTTTGCAAAGCCTGGCCGCTACGCGATTGCCAGCGTGTTTACAACGCTGCGGCAGAATTCTAAGGCTACACCTCAGCCCCTCGCAGTTAAGGACTTGCCTCAAACAAGATATGACGTCCAAAAATATGTGCGTTTGGGCGAACCGGTGGGTCGCCCATGGATTTCCAGGCTGTTGGGCGCGGGCGACTTGATAAGTCGCCCCTACAAATCCCGACATAGTTGCAGATAGGATTTAGCATGTTCATCAGAATAAAGGAAACGAGGCGACATAGAGGGCCGTGTAGGCGTCGATCTTCTGGCATGACGTCGACCGGCGCGATCAATGTGCTGTCAGGCTGGCAATAAGAACGCGGCGCGAAAGTACGAATTCATCGCCTAAGCGCGTCTAATAGTATCATCCGCCGCTCAGTATAGGCTGCGAACGGGCAGACAATCCGGTGTCGATGCTCTTCGCCATGCGCAACAGATTCGGCTCCATCCGCTTGGCCGCGCTTCAGTTTCTAAGCCTGGGCGGCATTGGCATCGTCTGGCCCTACATCAACGTTTACCTGACCGATCAGGGATTCTCCGGCACCTTAATCGGCACGCTGGGCAGCGCCGGCGCCTTCCTCTCGCTCATTCTTACACCGCTGCTGAACCAGATCGCCGATCGTCTCGGTCTGCATCGGCGGCTCTTCATGCTGTACATGGGCGGCTTCGCGTTGGCAAATATCATCTTCGCGGCCGCCCCACATCATCTGCTGCTCGTGCTTGCCGTTTTGTTCTCCCGGCTCACGATCAGCCCGAGCTTGACCCTGGGCATGCAGCTGACGATCACCTTCTTGTTGAGCCGGGGAAAAGCCATCCTGGGCCGACTGCGCTCCTTCGCCTCGCTGGGTTTTACGCTGGCCAGCCTGCTCGCCGGGCAGCTCTTTGCCCTCGGCGGCTATCCAATGCTGTTTTTGGTCGCGGCTTTCGTCGCCCTGCTCACCATGCTGACGGCAACGATATTCCCAGATTCATCTAAGGAAAAGCAGAAGGCTGAGGACGGCGATAAACAGCCGCGCAACCGGGGCTTCTACGTAATGGCCGCCAGCCAATTCTTTGTCGCCATGGGCACCTACAATATGTACAGTTTCATCTTCATCCATTTCAACCAGAATCTAGGCGTGCCGTCGGCGCATATCGGCTTGTGGGCGGCGCTCATGGGCGCGGTGGAATTCCCCTTCTTCTTTTTGATGGACGCCATTCTGCCAAAAGTCCGCATTCGCATCGCCTACATCATTGGTATGCTGGGCACTGCGCTCTTCGCCTTCTTGCTTGGCGTCGTGCCGAGCTTGCCATTGCTGGCGCCGCTGCTGATCCTGCGCGGCTTGGTATGGCCCTGTTACCAGCTTTCGTCCTTTACGCTGGTCAACGCCATCAGCCATCCGCGCAATGCCGCGACCAATCAAGCCCTCCTGCAGGTGACGATGCCCAGTATCGCCCTGCTTTTGACCGGTTCACTCTTCGGCTGGGCATACGACAACCTGGGGGCGGCCGCCTTCTTTTCACTCAGCGCGCTGATGACCGCCATCGGCGCTTGCATCGTGATCGCCGGCTTTCGCCTGTTTGATACGAGCCAGTCCGCGGCGCCCGCTTGAACGAGCGCTGGCGATTCCTAACACCGACGAACCAGTTATTCAAATCGAGGGCGGAATGTAATATACTTCTATCGGGGATTGACCCAAGTGCGACTAGCGATGGATTCATAAACGGATGCGCGCCCGACCAGCCGATCAAGCGACTACCGCGAAACAGGCAAAGTTCTTGCGCTTCGCCTCGCGGATGGCGCCGTCGAACCGTGAGCGGCGAGCCAGGTTCTGGCTGCGCATCCGCCGCAACTGGCAACTCTACGTCTTGCTCTTTCTGCCGCTCCTCTGGCTGGTCGTCTTCCGTTACGCCCCGATGTATGGCGCGCAGATCGCCTTTCGCGATTACTCGCCGGCCTTCGGTATAGAGGGCAGCCCCTGGGTCGGTTTGGCGAACTTCGAGCGTTTTTTCAATTCATATTACTTCAAGCCTGTTATCGTCAATACGCTCATCATCAGCTTCTATTCCTTGCTCGCCGGCTTCCCCATCCCGATCATCCTGGCGCTGAGCGTGAACCAAGTCAAAATGCGCATGTTTCGCAACAGCGTGCAGATGATCACCTACGCGCCGCACTTCATCTCGACCGTGGTGATCGTGGGCATGCTCTTCCAATTCTTGCATCCGCGCGTGGGATTCACCGCGTCGCTGGCCAATTTGATCGGCGTGTCGCCACCAAATGCGATGGGCGACCCTTCCGCCTTCGCTCATATCTTCGTGTGGTCGGGCGTGTGGCAAGAGATGGGATTCGGCGCCATCATTTATCTCGCCGTGCTCTCCACCATTGACCCCGCCCTGCACGAAGCGGCGGTGGTGGATGGCGCCAGCCGCTTGCAGCGCATCCGCTACATCGACATCCCCGGCTTGTTGCCGACGGCGATGGTCTTGCTCGTCTTATCCACCGGGCGCGTCCTGGAAGTCGCCTTTGAAAAGGTCTATCTCATGCAAAGCCCGCTCAATCTCGGCGTGGCCGAAGTGATCAATACCTACGTCTATCGGGTTGGCTTATTGTCGCCGATACTCGATTTCTCTTATTCGACCGCCATCGGTCTCCTGAAAGGGATTGTGGGACTGCTGCTTTTGATCACCGTCAATTACGCCGCGCGCCGCATGACCAATAACGGCCTTTGGTAGAGGACCGAACAATGGCGTCGATGACGAGCTACGAGAGCAACATCAATAAGGTCAACGAATCCTACGTCGATCGTATTTTTCTAATGGGCAATACCGCCTTCCTGCTCGTCGTCACCATTATCATCCTGCTGCCCCTGGTTTTCATCGTCGCCGCCTCCTTCAGCTCAGCCGAAGCGGTAATCGCCGGCAGGGTCACCCTGTGGCCCGTCGACTTCAGCCTGCTGGGATACGAGACAATCTTCGAGCACAAGAAAGTTTGGAACGGCTTCGCCAATTCGATCTTCTATACCTTCTTTGGCACCATCTTTAACGTGTCGATGACCATCATCGCCGCTTACCCGCTTTCGCGGCAGGACCTGATCGGGCGGCGCTTTATCACCATCGCCTTTATCTTCACCATGCTCTTCAGCGGCGGCTTGATCCCCACCTATATGGTCGTGCGCGATCTGGGTTTGCTCAATACGCGCTGGGCAATGATCCTGCCAACCGGCATCGGTCCCTTCAACCTGTTGATCGCGATTACCTTTTTCCGCACGACAATTCCGCCCGAATTGAACGAAGCGGCGCGCATCGATGGCGCCAACGACTTTCGTATTTTCCTAAGCATCATCCTGCCCCTGGCCCGCCCGATCATCGCGGTGCTGGCGCTCTTCTACGCCGTCAACACCCACTGGAACACCTATTTTCAAGCGCTGATCTATCTGAAAGATCAGGATCTCTTTCCGCTGCAAATCGTCCTGCGCGAAATCTTGATACAGAATTCAATCGACGCCTCAATGCTCATTGACATCGAAGATCTGGTGGCGCGCGAAGGATTGCGTGAATTGCTCAAGTATTCGCTGATTGTCGTGGCAAGCGTCCCGGTCATGATCCTCTATCCCTTTGTGCAGCGGCATTTCGTCAAAGGCATGACGCTTGGCTCGGTTAAGTAAGCATTCATTTTCTGAAAGGAGTAGGGCTATCGATTAATCACCTTCAACACGCAACCTCGAAATCAGCCAAATGAGAGGATTTGACATGAGTAAGAGACTACTCGCCTTTATGCTGTTCGTAGCGCTAGTGGCGCTGCCCATGACCGCTTCAGGGCAAGAGATGGTATCGGGACCCGGCGAATTCCCCATCGTTGAGGAACCGATCACGCTTAATATCCTGATGTTGGGCCACGCCATTGTCGAAGACTTCAACACCAACACCTTCACCGATTGGTATAGCGCGCGCACCGGCATCAATCTCAATTTCGATATCGCGCCGCCTAATGAAGCGCAGGAGGTGCTCAACCTGACCATCGCCAGCGGCGACCTGCCGGATATCATCGTCGGCTTCACGATTGATCCGTCAACGCTGGCGCTCTACGGTCCCCAGGGCTTATTTCTCCCGCTCAGCGACCTGATTGAAGAGCAAGGCCACTTCATTCACGATGTCTTCGCCGGCTCGCCCCAGGTGCGCCCGCTGGTCACCTCGCCCGATGGCGAAATCTACGGCCTGCCGCAGGTCAACGAATGCTATCACTGCTTCTACTCGCAGCGCGCCTGGATCAACTCTGATTGGCTGGCGAACGTTGGCATGGACGTGCCCCAGACCACCGACGAGTTCGTCGATGTCCTGACCGCTTTCAAAGAGCAGGATGCCAACGGCAATGGCGATCCGGACGATGAGATCCCGCTGGCGGCCGCCACCACCGGCTGGAACGGCAATATCGACGGCTTCCTGCTGAATCCCTTCGTCCTGAGCGAATTCACCGGGCAGAACCGCTTCGTTGAACAGAACGACGGCGTGATCTCGCAGACCGTCACCAGCGAAGGCTACCGCGAAGGCTTGCGCTACCTGAACCGGCTCTTCTCAGCCGGGCTCTTCGGCGAAGAGAGCTTCACCCAGCCGATGGATCAGATCAAGCAGCAGGTCGAAGGCGGCGACGCGCCGACGATCGGCGTCGTCATCTCCGGCGCGCATCCCAACTTCGCCAACATCGGCGGCGACCGTTGGATCAAATATGTCGCTGTTCCCTCGCTCGAAGGACCTTCCGGCTTGCGCCAGGCGCCCTTCAACCCCTGGGGTGTTGGCTCCGGGCAGTGCACGATCAGCAGCCAAACGGAACACCCGGTAGCGGCATTCAAGTGGTGCGATGGCTTGTACGATCGCGAGACGACTCTGCGCTCGGTCTTCGGCATCCCCGAGTGGGAAGCGGCGGAAGGCGAAGACGGTCAGTGGCGCTGGGCGGAAGAGGGCGAAGGCGCGCTTGGCGGCGATGAATTCGAGTCAATCTGGCGCCGTCTCTCCACCTTCGGAACGCTGCAAAATGTCCACTGGGCGCAGCGCGGACCGAGCTACCGCCCCAATCACTTGCGCTTGGGCGAGGTCCGCCGTGAAGACGCCGCCGGTTTGGAAGTCGTGCTCCTTGAGGAGACCCGCGTCGCCTACGAGCCTTACGCGCGCGCTATCGAGGACTTGATTCCGCCGCTGGCGCTGACCAGGGCGCAGGCGGCTGAAGTCACCGAGCTGCGTCTGTCTATCACCGACTTCGTGGCGCAGATGACGGCGGAATTCGTGCTGGGCCGGCAGGATATCGACGCCGGCTGGGACAACTTCGTCGCCACGGTGGAAAGCCTGGGCATCAACCGGCTGGCCGAGATTTATCAAGCGGCTTACGACGCGCAGTACGGCGGGTAAATTTACCCCCCATCCCCCAACCCCTTCCCCCACAAGGAGGGAAGGGGAGCAAAGCCTTTTCTCGAGCTAAGTGCAGTCAAGTCCCTCCCTCTTCATGGGGTCGCGTAGACACTGACCCGCCGGGGAGGGATTTAGGGTGGGGGGTGCTTTTCACATGACCCAACCCAATATCCTCTTCATCGTCGCCGACCAGCACAACGCCAAAGCGCTGGGGCACAAAGGCCATCCGGACGCGCGGACGCCCCATCTGGATCGCATGGCGCGCGAGGGCTGCCAATTCAATAAGGCCATCACACAGAACCCGATCTGCACGCCGAGCCGCCTCTCCTTCCTCAGCGGGCAATACCCCCACAATCATGGTTACTACAGTTTGAGCGGACAGAACCCCGGCGGGCTGCCCAATATCTTCGGGCATTTTCGCCATTCCGGATATTACACCGCCGCCATGGGCAAGATCCACTGCCCCGAGTACTGGGTGGAAGACCAATGCGATGTCTTCCACGAGAGCAATTCCTGGCGAGCCGGCAGCATCGTCGGACGATCGCCCGCCTATACCCGCTTCTTGCGCGAACGCGGCGTCGAGCACTTGGAAGACCATATCCTCTTGCCTGAGTTCGGCGAGCGCGGCCGCCAGAGCGTAGAGGGGCGCCCCAGCCCGCTGGCTTTCGACGAAACGCAAGAAGGCTGGCTGGCGAATATGGCCATCAATACCATGCGCCAAGCGACGGAGCGACAGCAGCCCTTTTTGCTGCACGTCAGCTTCCCGCGCCCGCACCAGTGCACGACGCCTTGCCAGGAGTTTTGGGATCTCTATAAGCAGGAAGCGCTGAGCCTGCCGCCAAATGCCGATTACGACATGGTCGCGGCGAAGAAGGCGCCGCATCTGATCGCCTCGGCGCAGCGCTGGCGCGAGAGCGAGTGGCAGTTATTCGAGCCGAAGACCTTCGAAGCCGGGCGCCGGCGCAAGCTGCATGGTTATTTGGGCGCGGTCAGCCAGGTCGACGCGGCGGTGGGGCAACTGCTGGATTACCTGCGCGAGAGTGGATTGGCGCAGAACACCATCGTTGTCTACACATCAGACCACGGCGACTACGCGACCGAACACGGCATCATGGAAAAGGCGCCGGGCATTTGCAGCGATGCCATCACGCGTGTGCCGCTGATCTGGTGGGCGCCCGCAAGAATCAGAGCCGGCGGCGCGACCGATGAAATTGTCGAACTGGTCGATATCTCCAATACGCTCTGCGCGCTCGCCGCTATCGACTTCATGGAGACGAGCGATGGACGGGATCTTTCCACGCTGCTCAAGGGCGAGGCAGACGGGCAGGAGCGCATCGGCTTGACCGAATTCGCCTGGAGCAAGAGCATCCGCAAGGGACCGTATCGGCTGGTGCATTACCCGCGCGCGATGTTCCCCGACGAATACCCTGATGGCTTCGGCGAGCTATACGATCTGCAGTCCGATCCCTGGGAGATGCGAAACTTGTACTTCGATTCGAGTTTTCAGCCTGTCGTCGCCGAGTTGCGCGGCGAACTGCTGGAGCGGCTGATCACCTCGACCCGACCACGCACGGTCAGCGGCGTCAACTCCGCCCGCTTTGATAGCCCGGAACTGAATCCCCAACGGGTTCAGCGCTATCAGACGGTCGTCAACCTCGATGGCAAAATCAATCCACAACTGCTGCACTCAGTGAAGAATAAGAATTACCTCTAGCGCTGCGAATGCGCCGGAGCGTGACGGGCTCGCTTGGGTTTAGTCACCGCGGAAGGCTTTCTCCAACGCGGCGATATCCAGCTTGTTCATATTCGCAAAGGCGGCCGACACGCGGGCGACCGCGGCGCCATCGTCGCTCGCCAGCATCCGCTTCAGTTGCGTCGCGGTGATTTGCCAGGTGACCCCGAAGCGATCGGTCAGCCAGCCGCCAATGCTGGCGCTGCCGCCCTCCGCGGTCAAGACGTCCCACAGTCGGTCAATCTCGGCTTGCTCGTCGCAGTTGATGCAGAGCGACACAGCGGCATTGGGCTTGAAGAAGGTGTTGCCATTGACGAGGGTGAAGACCTGCCCAGCCAGCTCAAAGTTCGCGAACATGATATCGCCGGGTGGTCCATGACCCGTTTCGCCATAATGAATGATCTCCAACACGCGCGAATCGGGCAATAACGAGGTATAGAGTTCCAGCGCTTCTTCAATCCTTCCATCGAACCAGAGGTTGATCACGATCCTTTGCATGGCTTACTCCTCCGATGTGACTTCAATCGCAAATGACTTCATGGATTCTATCAGCCCGCCAGCGTCGGATGCAAAGCGGCAGATATCGCAGAAGACGACGGCGCCGCCCGCCTCGGTCACAATCAGGCCGTTGACCGCGCCTTCGCGTCCTTCGGTGAAGATCGAGTGGATGACCAGTTCGCGCGTTACCACGTCTTTCATCGCGTCCAGCGCTTCACGGACCGCCGCTTTGCCGCGCAGGTCGGCCTCGCCCATGATCTGCCAGCGGATGTCGTCCGTGAAAAAATCGAGAATGCCGTCGACATCGGCTTTAGCGAAGGCGATGTTCAGGTCGCGCAGCAGTTCTTTCTCCGGCGCGTCGCCACAGTCGGCGTGGATGGTGATCTTGGGCATGGGATTATCATGAAACTTAGGATTCGCTTTCGTCCAGATGCATTGGACCAAAGCCATGCGGCAGCAACTCGCGCAGCGTTGTGACGAGATGGGTCTTCCCGTCGAGGTCGGCGAGGATGACACGCAGATCCGGCGCGAATTCGTACATCATTTGCCGACAGACGCCACAGGGCGAGCCCGCGTCGCGCGTGACCACGGCAATGGCGGCGAAATCTCGCTCTCCCTCGCTGACCGCTTTGAAGACAGCCGTGCGCTCGGCGCAGACCGTCGGCGTGAAGCTGACGCTCTCAATATTGCAGCCGCCGTAGACTTCGCCCCCAGCGGTTAAAAGCGCCGCGCCAACGCGATAATTGCTGTAAGGCATGTAGGCGTGGCGGCTGGCGGCGATGGCGGCATCGACCAATTGCTGGTCGCTGGGAACGGGCATGGCGGCTTCCTATTCGCTATGGGCCTGCGAGACCTTGCCACTCTCGACCACATCGGTTTTCAGCAGGCGCGCTCTACCAGACGCTTCGCCCGGGATTTTGCGCACCCTCACCTTACGGATGCGGTGGCCATCAATGGACTGGACGGTCATGGTCAAGATCTCCGTTTCGATCGTCTCGTCCATTTTCGGCACGCGTCCCAGCGTCAAATAAATATAGCCGCCCAGGGTATCGGCATCGCTGGTATCAATGGAGCAACCGAGCAGCGCGTTGATGTCGTCGAGGTCCATGCTGGCTTCAATCAGGTATGAGCCATCACCGACCTCGACGTAATCTTCCTCCTCAGCGAAATCATGCTCGTCGCGGATGTCGCCCACGATCTCCTCGATCAGGTCTTCAATGGTGACCAAGCCCGAGGTGCCGCCATATTCATCGGCGACAATGGCAAGATGGACGTTCTTCTCTTGCAGCTCTTTCAGCAGCGCATCAGCCGGCTTCGTCTCCGGCACGGAGTAAGCGGCGCGCGCGAGATCCGCGATCCCCCGACTGGAGAAGTCCTCGCCGTTTTTGACCACGGTCAGGATATCTTTGGCGTAGAGCAAGCCTTTGATGTTGTCGATGCTCTCTTCATAAACCGGAATGCGGGAAAAGCCGGAGCCGACAAAAGCGCCGAGCGCGTCTTTCACCGTGGCCTTGACATCCAACGCGACAATATCGATGCGCGGCGTCATCAGTTCGCGGGCGCTGCTTTCATCGAGTTGCAGCACGGAGGCGATCATATCCTTTTCGTCTTCTTCGATGACGCCGCCGCTGTGGCTGGCATGGACCAGGCTCATAATCTCTTCTTCGGTAACCAGGTTGACCATCGCCAGGGCATCACCGCCGAATATGCGAGAGATTAAGCGGCTGAGCAGCAGCACGAGCGCGGTCAAAGGTGATACGACTACTTCCAGGAGGCGCATAGGTCTGATTGCGCGGGCGGACAGGGACTCGGCCTGCGCGCTGCCGAGCGCTTCCGGCGCCAGGTCGCCGATGATCAGCGTCAAGCCGGCGCCGACGACAATTGTCGCGAGCGCCAGCGCCAGGCGCGCGCCCAGATCCCCGCTGGCGAAATGTTCGATCACAAGCAAGACAAGCAGCACCGTGATGGCAACGCGCGTCAAGATATGGGTGATGCTGACGGTCATGCTCAGGCGGAGCGGATTTTCCTTCCAGGCCAGGAAGCGCCGCGCCGACGCGTCGCCTTCTTCCGCGCGCTCGCGCATGGCAGTGGCCGACGCATTTTGCAACGCCGCATTCATCAAGCTCGCGGCCGCGTGCAGCAACAGCGTCAGAAGCAGCAGCAGCGCCAAAACGATGCTCTCGTCCATCAGCCGCCGTCCAAACTCGCCAGTCTGCGGGACGCAAATACGGCCGGACACTTCGCATCGTGCACGGCTGCCACGTTTACTATGTGCCTGGGACTCCGAGAAGGAGGTTCGACCGGGTCGTCCACTGGGTATTCAGAACTCTATTGACACAGTGGCGACAGTGTACCACATCAATAGGCATTCATGCAAGTTTTACCAAGAATCATGTAGGGGCGAGCCATTGGATCGCCCGCCCCCGCACACACCATGTAGAGGCGAGCCATCGGGTCGCCCGCTCCCGCACACACCATGTAGGGGCGACTCCGTGAGTCGCCCGCCTCCGCAAACCTCCGCGCCTCTGTGGCGAAAGATCCCATATAGAACGCTCGCTACTAAGCCAGCGGGTTCCCGTCCCAGTTGTAGCGCGCCTTCCAGCCGAGCAGCCGCTCCGCCTTGCTCACATCCACCGGGCTGACCGTCCCGCGCAGGGCATCGCCGATCGGATAATCGCCCGGGAAGTGCTTTGCCAGTAGGTCGCGAATGTCGTCCTTGCGGTAGATCGTCGGCGCGCAGATGTAGAAGGCTTCGTGACCGGGCTGCTTGTACTCCAGCGCCAAACGGCAAGCGGCGGCGGCATCGCGCACATCGACGAAGGTCCAGAAAGCGCCAAAGGTCGAGGCATCGTCTGTTGGCTGTTCGCGCGCCGCCGGCAGCCACGACCAGGCCTCCTCGTCTACGACGAAGGTGAAGCGCAGGCTGACCAGCGACATCGCCGGGACGCGCCGCCGATAACCTTCCGCCAGCTCCTCGCCAATCATCTTGGAGAGCCCGTAGCAGTCCTGGGACAGCAGCGGATGCGCTTCATCGATCGGCAGGTACAACGGATTGAAAGGACGGCGCCGGAAGGCGTAACCCAGGGCGGATATGCTGCTCGCCATCGTGATATTTGATATGCCCAGAATGGTCGCCGCTTCCAGCACGTTGAAGGTGGATATGACGTTGGCGCGGAAGACGACTTCGGCGGTATGCGCGTCCGGCGATGGAATGGCGGCCAGGTGTATGACGGCGTCGTGCCCCTGCATGACACCTATGACCTGACCCAAGTCAGTGAAATCGATGATCTGCGTGTTCCAAGGCTGCCGCGGGTTCAGGTCGGCCGGCGTGACTTCATAGCCATGCGCCCGCAATTCCTCGACTGTAGCGCGGCCGATGCGCCCGTCCGATCCGCTCACCAGTACTCTCTTGACCGTCATCAGCCCTCAATCCCTTCCAACCGCTTTGGCGATTTCGCTGGCGCCGTCCAAGCATCATAGAGGCTCAACTTGCATAGCGCCACGACAGGCTCGCAGCCGAAATGAGGAGCTGCAAGTCGTCTACAAAATAGGCGCCTTCGTCATCAAATATGGACACATCATAGACCGCCTGGCCAGCGTAGTCGCCGGCGAATGCCGCTTCGATGGTCCAGGCAAATTGTTCGTTCCACAATTCCAGCGCCTCAGTCGCCAGCAGCTCGCTCGGCTGGAGATTGGCGACGAAGCCACAGCCGTCGGCGTTGCAGGCGTAAACATGGAACGCGCCATGGTGCTGCTGGAACATTTTGATCTCGGTGCCGCCCACTTTGCTGAAAAAGAAGTCCTGGTCGCAGGCATCGCCGACTCCCGTTTCGCCCCAATGATCCGCCTGATCGGGGTTGGCGACCTGCGGGCAGTTGTCAGCGGCGTTGGGCACGGCGTCAGCATCGTTGTCATTGTCCGGCGCGTGAATCAGCTTGTGCACCTGGCCGTCTATACTGGCGATATAGATCTCCCCGCGCGCATCTTCGTCCAGCGCGGTTACATTCAAGCCCGTCTCGATCAGTTTTCGCGTATGCCAGCCGTTTTCGTCTTGCCAAAGAACCCACAACTCGCCATTGCAGTAGTCGCTGTAGAGATATAAGCCTTTGAGCTCCGGCAGGTCGGCGCCGCGATAGACATGACCGCCAATGATCGCGCAGCCGATGGGATAGCTCCCGTCATAACCGAGCGGCTTTAAGTGCGGATACGAATAGACGGGGAAGATGAGCTCGCCTGCCTCTTCGCGCGCCATTGGGGCGGCCGCGTCTTCCCGCTCAACCGGCCATTCGCCCTCAAAAATCGGCCAGCCGAAATTGCCGCCGCCTGAATCATCTGCGGGCAGATAGTTGATTTCTTCAATGTTCGCCCAGCCGACATCGGCAATGAACAGCGCCCGCGAGCCCGGCGCAAAGCTGAATCGCCAGGGATTGCGCAGTCCCAGCAGCCAGATTTCCGGGCGGTATCCTTCTATACCGACAAAGGGGTTATCCATGGGAATCGTATAAGGCGGCGCGCCACTGACATCAAGTCGCAAGATTTTCCCGCGCAGGTCGTCCGCGTTCTGTCCCGTGGAATCCAGTTGATCGGAGAAGCCGCCGTCGCCCACGGACATATAGAGATAGCCATCGGGACCAAAGCGCAGATGGCCGCCTTTGTGCAGCGGGGATTTCTGCCCGATCGACAGCAGCAATTCGCCCGAGCCGGGCAAGGCGACATCGGGATAAGCCGATACGCGATAGCGCTCAAGATGCACCGCATAATCGGCATCGGAATAAGCGATATAGAAGAAACCGTTTTCCGTGTAGAGCGGATCAAAAGCCAAGCCCAGCAAGCCCTGCTCGAAGCTCGGCGCCTCATCGACTTTCTCGCTGACATCGAGAAAGGGCCGGCGCAAGACCTCGCCGTCCTCCAGTATCAAGATTCGCCCAGCCCGTTCGGTAATGAAGAGACGACCATCTGGACTGCGCGCGATGCCGGTCGGCTGTTTCAAATTGCCGGCGATTTTTTCAATGGCATAATACTCCGCGTCCTGCCCCTGCGCCGGGAAGGCAAAAGAGCACAGCGTCGCGATGAGGAGGGTCAAAAGGATTCGTGCCGAATCGCGCATACTCGGTTTCAAGGTCTCCGCCCGGCGCCCGTTTCATGACTGCCGGCAGGCTAACATCGCACCCAGTATAGCCGCTGCAAACAGAATTGGCTTCATTCCAATGACACCATAACTGCGCTGAGTATCTTTCTTGGCTTTGCTGGCGACCTGATAGGCTGCCCATGCAGATCGTGAACGCTTGCGGGCGAGCCAAGGGTAGCGTAGACACTAACCGCCGCTCGCCCCTACAGATTATGAGATCCTGCGGGCGGCAAATGCGTTACACTAGAATCCGACTACTGAACTTCACCTGGAGGAAACATACCGTGACAAAGGAAATGCGGGTCGCGCTGGGGCAGCATTCCGCAGCGACGCACGAATACCTGACCTTCGCCAAGCAGTTGGGCGTCGGCGGCGTACAGTTCAACATGATCGGCAAGGGCATCGATCTCATCCCCGAAAACATTGACCTGCCCGATGACAAAGGCTACTGGGAGGCGGAAGACCTCAAGCGCTTGAAGCAGCGGGTCAACGATTATGAGCTGGAACTGGAAGCGATCGAGAATGTGCCGCGCCACTTTTACGCCGACGCCATGCTGAATGGACCGCGCCGTGAGGAGCAAACTGCCAATTATCAGACCATCGTGCGCAATATGGGCGAGGCCGGCATCCCCATTTTGGGGCTGGCCTGGATGCCGAATCTGGTTTGGCGGACGCCGATGGCGGTCGGGCGCGGCGGCGTCAAAGTGACCGCCTTCGATATGGAACTGGCTCTGGCGGGCGAGGTCATCTCCGGCTTCACTCAGGTCCCCGAAGCGGAAGACCGCGAGTACAGCGAAGACGAAATGTTTGACAATTACGTGAGGTTCATGGAAGCGGTGGTCCCGGTCGCCGAAGAGGCGGGCGTTAAGATCGCGCTGCATCCGGATGACCCGCCGGCGCCCTCGCTCGGTGGCATTGGGCGCGTCTTCTACAAGCCGGAGAATTTCAAGCGGGCGCTGGAAGCCGTGCCCAGCCCCAATCATGGCTTGGATTTCTGCATGGGCTGCTTCTCCGAGATGGTCTATGCCGAGGGGAGCAACAACGATGGCGTGCTGGCTGCCATGCGCTATTTCGGCGAGCGCGGCAAGATCTTCTATGTGCACTTCCGCGATGTGCAAGGCTGCGTGCCCAAGTTCCAGGAATGCTTCCCCGGCGAGGGCAACATGAACGTGGTCGCGGCGATTCGGACGCTCAAGGATGTCGGCTTCACCGGCTTCATCATCGACGACCACGTGCCGGAGATGATCAACGACGATGGCTGGCGGCATCGGGGCCACGCCTACTCAACCGGTTATATCATGGCGCTGGTCGAGGCGGTGAAACAACTGACCTAGCCCAAGCCGACCCCCGCCCGCCAAATCCCAATCTGTAGGGGCGACGCTTGTGTCGCCCGCTCTCGCTATTGACTTGCTTTCCCCCCAGCTTACCAGGCTTTGGCCACGGGCCGCTTGAAATCCCGCCAGATGATCCCTTCGTACAAGAAGAAGGTGATGAGCGCGATCAAGAAGACATACTGCGGGATGACTTCCAGCCCGAGCGTCTCCGCCAGGATGCCGCCCAGCCAGGGCAACAGCGCCATGCCCAGACTAGCGCCGGTGAATTGCAGTCCCATGGCGTTGGCGGTATGCGCGCTGCCCACCCTGCCCGGCGTATCCGATGCCATCAGCGGCGCGAAAGGCGCGACTGAAAACCCAATCAGCGCCAACCCGATCAAGCTGGCCAGCGGACTTATGTTGAAAGACAGCAAGCCCGCTCCTGCCATGATGCCGACATTGTTCAAGCGCATGAAACTGGTGATGCTGATCCGCGTGATAATAATGCCGGAGAAAAAGCGGCTGACCGTCAGGCTCGCCCAATAGAGACTGACCCAGGAAGCCGCCACTTTTGGATCAATCGAACGCGCTTCGATCAAGAAGCTGTTCGCGTACTGTCCGGCGACGAGTTCATTGCCGGTAGCCATCAGCCAGGCGCCCGCCATCAACCACATGACGGGCAAGCGCAAAGTCTGCCGCATGCGCGCGTGGGCCGGTTTGGCGCCATTGGCTTTCGCCTCGCTGATGCGCCATTGATGCCGCGTGAGGAAAAACATCACAAGCATTAAGACGCGCGTGACGGAGAATAGGGCGTATATCCAGCGCCAGTCGATCCCCATATCGATGACGATTATCGTCACCAGAAAAGGACCAATGGTCGAGCCAATGCCGAAGCTGCAATGCAGCCAGTTCATGCGGCGGGCGCTGAAATGCACGGCGGCGAAAGCGTTCAAGCCGACGCCCATGACGCCCGAGCCGAAGCCATGAAAGACCGCGGCGATCATGAACATCGGCCAGGACGGCGATATAGCCAGCGACAACTGACTGAAGAACCCGATGAAGGCGCCGCCCATCATCACCCAGGCGATGCCAAAACGGCCGATGATGGGTCCGCTGAACGAGCTGGTTATCGTGCGGCCGATCGTCGCCGCGGTCAACATGGCGCCCAGCGCGCTGAGCGTCACGCCGAAGTCAGCCTCGATATAGATCCAAACCACGCCAAGCACGCCAGCGCCCAAGCCGCCGACTGCGAAAATCACACATGACAATAGCCAGAGTTTGAAAGTATCGTCCATTTTTTTGCTGGGCATGCCTTGAGCCTTCTGGGATTGTGTAGGCGCACTGCAAATATTCGGGGGAGTTTATCTGACTTTGGGCGCGCGGGCTATAGCGCAGCCCGCTCAATTCGAATTCAATCCCACGACGGTCGCCCCTACATTTTGTTGCGCTCCGGTGGACGACGTGATTGGCCGCCTCGGCAGATTTCGCGGTCTTGCGGGCGAGCCAAGGCCCGCCCTACATTCTGTTGCGCTCCTGCGGGCGACTCACCGCCGAGCGTAGACACTACGGTTCAGTCGCCCCTACAGCATTCGCCAGATTTGATGCTTGGGGGAAGGGCCAGGGGATGGGGTAAAAAACGCGCTAATTCGCCAGCCGCTCGCGCAGCAGCCTGAGCAGCCAGGACAGCTCTTGAATCTTGAGGATGCGCGCAGCCAGCAAGAAGACGCCGCCATAGAGCAGCGCGCAAATGCCCACCAGCGCCAGCTCCCGCAGGAGGCTTTCCGCGCCAATCCACTGCGATAGCGCCGGCAGCGTGGCGATGGCGACACCCGCCATGATCAGCGAAGCGAGCGCCGCTTTCAATCCCGTGCGCGCCAGCCTCTGATTGCCGAAGCCATCCAGGCGCCGCCACAGCAAAACGGCGCTGATGGACGCATGCACGAAATGCTTGACGCTGTCGGCGATCATCAAGCTGAACAAGCCGAAGCGCTCAAATAGCATTAGCGCAGCCGCCAAATAGCAGACCAGGCTGACGATGCCGACCAGCGCCGGCGTTAAGGTGTCTTTGCGCGCGTAAAAGGCGTAGACCAACAGCAGATCGAGCGCGGCGAATGGCAAGCCGATCAAATAGAGACGCAGCGCCGTCGCGGTGATTTCCGTATCCGCGGCGAGGAAGGCGCCATTTTCAAAGAGCAGGGCGATGATGGGAACCGCCAGCACAAACAAGCCGGTCGCCGCCGGGAGGATCAGCGTGGTCGCCAGGCGCAATCCCAGCGCCAGCGTATCTTTGAAGGCGCGCTGCGCCGCCTCGGTCATCTCGGCCGATTGCCGCGCCAGGGTCGGCAGGATGGCCACGCTGATGGCTGTCGCCACCAGACCTTGCGGAAACTGAACCAGCGTGGTCGCCCAATTCATGATGGCGATGCCGCCTTCGATCGTCTGGCTGGCGAGATTGTAGCTGAAGGGACGGATGACCAGCGTGTCGATGATCAGCGAGAGCATGACCGGCAAATATAGAAGCCCGATGCTCGTCAGCGCCGGATGCCGCCAATGGACGCTGATTCGCAGCCGCCGCAAACGCAAACCGGGCATCTGCAGCAGCATCTGAGCGGTAGCGCCGACCAGCCAGCCAAGCGCCACTACAATGATGCCACTGGCTGGCCGCGCCAAGAGGAAGGGCGCTTCGATGGAAGGGATCTCCGAGGGCGGAAGCAAAGCCAGCGATGGCGCCAGCGCAAGTGTCAGCACGACGATGCAGCCGTTGAAGACGACGCCGGCGAAGGCGGGCAGTGTAAACGAGCGCAAGGCGAAGAGCGTGCCGCTGAAGACGGCAAAGAGGCTCATAAAAATCAGCGCGGGCGCGGTCAAGCGAAGCAAATCGACCGCCAGACGCTGCGTGCCGATATCGGCGCCCGGCGCCACCAGCGGCACGATCTGCGGCGCGAACAACTCGAGCAGCAGCACGAGCAGCGCCACCAGCGCAATGACCAGGCTGATCAAAGCGGAGACGACGCGCCACAATTCTTTTCGACCGCGCCTGGTGATGACATCGCTGAGCACCGGCACAAAAGCGCCGTTGATATGCCCGCCGATCAGCAGGTCATAGATGGCTTTCGGCACGATAATGGCGACCTGCAAGGCATCAACCGCCCCGCTGGCGCCGAAGAGATAGGTCAATACAATCTCGCGCGCGAGCCCCAGAACGCGGCTGCAGATATTGCCCAGCGCCAAGATGCCGCTGGCGCCGGCCAGACGAGCGTTGGTGCGTTCTTGCTCGCCTTGCGCTGCGGCGTCGGGAAGGGGGTCGGGCGTGAATGCTGGAGTTTCCGCCGTCATGCAGTCGTCTTCCGCTTTTGGCACACAGCGTTATACACGGGGAATCTGGTCACCCTCATTTGGCGATTTAAGATTCGGCAGTCATTCCAGTTTCGCAACCGGAACCTGCATCGCGAAATCTGCACGGGCAAAGCGCTGGCTCGTCCTCAATCGCTTTTCTACGCCGGTCTTCATCGTTGCACGAGGAACCTGGAACGACTGCCGCCTCAAGCGAAGATTGGACCAGCATAGCGGGCGCCAGCCATTAGCGCCAGCGAGACCAGCGCCAGCCACATGCTGACGCGCCCGTTGCGCCGCATCTTGGCTTCCACCTGTTCCAGCGTCCCCTTGTCAGCCTCGGCTGCGCCGGCAAGCCGGGTGTATACTGCAGCGCTCCGCCAGACAGTGAAATAGCCATGGCCGAAGGCGAGCAGACCGAAAAGCGCGCCGATGCTCAGAATGAGGCCCATGGGGCTGCTCATCGTTTCGTGATACGACAGCAGGCCGTATAGCAGCAGGCCGGCGATGGTGGTCACAGCTGCTGAGAGCGGAATCAGGCGGGGGAAATTCGACCTGCTGTAAAGCGCGCGCAAGAAGCCTTTCCCAGCGGCGCCAGACGCGGCTGCGGTCGGCTCGATGTAAAACGACATCAGCAGAGCGGCGCCGACCCAGACGAGCCCGGCGACGATGTGCAGCAAACGCAAGGCGGTGATCGCCAGCGCGGCGCCGGCTGTGCTTATATCCATGACATCCTCCCCGAATAGTCGCCCCTCGATTGGCAGCGCGGACGCAGGCCGCCCAATTCCATTATAATCTGCTTTGCGCCAAAGAAAGGCGGCATAGATCGGCGCGCAGACAAACGGCCCGATAGCTCGGTCACCCGCCGCCCACATGAACGCAAAGTCTGTAGGGACGACTTATCAAGTCACCCGCGCCCGACAATTCAGAAATTAACGGGCGACCCAATGGCTGGCCCCTACAGTTACTTGTTTTCACGGTTTGCTTATTTTTTGTGAGCCAAGTCGTGACTTGCGTAGAGCTGTGGTAAAGCCTTACAGATCAGCCTCGTTTCGTGCCATCAGAAGCGTACCAACAAGTTGAAGGCGAGCCTTATATGGTCAGAAGGTAGGCAATCAAGTCGGCAACATCGGCCGCTTCCAGGCTGTCTTCGTAACCGGCGTACATGATGTTGGCGTAACCGGCGACCAGATGCCGGCCCGGACGCAGGATGCTCCAGTAGAGGTATTCCTCGGCCGATTGACCGGCGACGCGCTCGGACGCGATATTGGCAACGCCAGCCAGGGAATTGCCAATGCCGCTGCTCTCGCCGGTGATCGAATGGCAGGCGGCGCAGGCCGGCGCCTCGTTATTGGATTGATTGAAAAGCTTTTCGCCGCTGCCGGCGTCGGCCAGCGCAAAGTCCAAGGCATCGAAAGGGAGGCGCGGCGCATCAGCGCGGCAGGCGTTCAAGAGCAACGTCATCGGCAAGAACAGCGCGAGCACAAATATTCGTAAGCGCGAGGCGGGTTTCACGGCGGCGGTCTATGATCCTTTGACAGGGTTGCTGTAGCCGCATATTATCACAGTTGGCTTACCAGGACTCAATCCTGGCTACAGAAAAGAAAGCGCGAATGTCGTTGCAACTGACTTGGGAACAAGCGCGCCGACTGCGAGCAAGGCGCCAACATCTTTATGGCACGAGCCGGGAGACGTCGTCCAAGGCTATCGTTTGCGATCTCTTCGCCCTCCAATCGCAAGAGTGGTCGTCGGCGCAACTGGCGATTCGCGCGCGCAGCCGGGATCTGACGCAGGCTGATGTCATCCATGCCCGCGAAGTCGAGCGCGCCTTCGCGCTCACCTGGACCTTGCGCGGCACCTTGCATCTGGTCGCCGCCGAAGACCTCCAACTCCAGCTTGATGTCTGCGGTCCGCCGGCCATCCGCGGCACAAGAAGCCGATTTAAGCAGCTGGGCTTGAGCGAGGAGGTTCGCGAGCGGGCGCTGGAGGCCATCGCAGACATCTTAAGCGGCGACCACGCTTTGACCCGGGCGCAACTGGCGGAAGCGCTCGCAGGGCGCGGCATTCCAGTCGCCGGGCAAGCCATCCACCATCTCGTCCGCTTCGCCGCCTTGCGCGGATTGATCTGCCTGGGCGCGGAGATCGACGGCGATTTGACTTACGTCTTGCTCGAGGAATGGCTGCCAGCAGCGATAACTGCGCCCCTTCCAGATGACCCCTTGCTCGAATTCGCGCGGCGCTACCTGGCGGCCTACGCTCCCGCGACGATGGCGGACTTCAAGCGTTGGTCGGGATTAAGCATGGCCCAGGTGAAAGCGGCTTGGACGGCGGTCAGACCCGATTGCGTCCCGGTCAAGCTCCCGGAGGGCGAAGCGCTGATGCTGGAGCGGCAGCTTGACCTGCTCGAGGCACCGCCTCCCGAGCCGACTGTCCGCTTGCTGCCGCGCTACGACAACTACCTGCTGAGCCACGAGAGCCGCGCCTTCATGGTGGCGGACGCATACGCCAAGCGGGTTCATCCGGGCGGCGGGTTGATCCGCTCGTGCCTGCTCGTCGATGGCGAAGCCCAAGCCAACTGGAAGCTGGAGAAGCGGCGGTCGGGACTGCGCGTCGTCGTCGAGCCCTTTCAGCCGCTTGACGCTTCGATCCTCCCTCTGCTCGAATCGGAAGTGGAGTCGCTCGGCCGCTTCTTCAATACGAATGCCGAACTGCGCGTGGAGAGTGAGTAGCGTAATTCAACCTCTCCCCAATGAATTAGGGAGGGGAACTTGCCCGATGTCTTTTTGCTAGAGCGGGCGACCTGATAGGTCGCCCCTACAGATTTTGCGCTTTGGCGAGCGACCTGATATGTCGCCCTACAAGCCGAATCCGGGCGCGTTGAAGCATGCGTCAGGGATCGCTTTGCGCGACCTCGACCATCAACTCCTCAAGCTGGGGGATGACGTGCTGCGCTTCGTGCTGGATGGACCTGACGATCTCGCCGCTCGCTTCCAGCGTGGTATCGGCCGGCAAAGCCACCTTCATCACGCCGTACATGCGATGGCCGACCCAGCGCAGCCGCACGGTAAGCACATCGTCAACACCGGCGACGCCGCGCGCGTGCGCCTCGACATGCTCGGCCAGATGCGGATCGACCGCGTCCATCATGCGATACCAGATCGCCTTGATCGCGTTCCAGGTGATGCCGATGATGGCGATGCCGATGACAACGCCGACGATGGGATCGAGGATGGGCAAGCCGATCAGCGTGCCGACCACAGCGATGAGCACGGCCAGCGAGGTCAAGCCGTCGATGAGGGCGTGCTGGCCATCGGCGATCATGGCGTCGGAGCCAATGCGGCGGCCCACGCGAATCTGCATCAGCGCCACCAGCTCGTTGCCGACGAAACCGACCAGCGACGCCAGCGCGATCCACTCCAGGTTCTCCAGCGGCAGCGGATTGAGCAGGCGCTGGACCGACTCATAGATAATGTAGGCGGCACTGAAGCCAATGGAGATGACGATGAAGACGCCGGCGATATCTTCCAGGCGGCCGTAACCATAGGTGTAGCGCTTGTTCGCGGCGCGGCGGGCGACATAGAAGGCGAAGAGCAGCGGTATGGAATTGAGGGCGTCGCCCAGATTATGCACGGTATCGGCGAGCAGGGCGACGCTGCCGCTGGCGATGTAGATGACGATCTGCAGGGCCGTGGTCAAGCCAAGGGCGACGAGGGCGATCCAGACCGTGCGGACGGCCAGCCGGTTATCGAGAAAGGCGCGGTCGGCGGCGAGATCATGGTGGCTGTGGTCGTGCGTGAAGCCGGGCAGGTGCAGAGCCTGCGCGATCTTGACCAGGATGTTGCCGCTGTGGTGATGGTGATGGCCACCATCGTCGTGATGATGATGGTGGCTCTGCTCGTGACTATGCGCCATCGGTGTCCGTCTGCGTTGGTCTGTAAAATAGCTTAGCGAGATCTAGGCAAAGTGGCGGGCTTATTCGCAGCCAGCGCAGTCACCGCCTTCGTTGTCGCTGAAGCTGTTGCCGCTTTGTTCCACCGTGCCGGCAAAGACGTTGATCGTCCCGCCGTCTTCGGCCGCTGTATTGCCGGTGAATGTCGTATCGGTGACGTGGGCACTGCCGTTAAACACCTGCAGCGCGCCGCCGGTGCTCGCGGCTGCGTTGCCGTCGAAGCTGCTATTGCTGATGGCGACCACGCTGAATGCCGAGCCGATCGCGCCGCCATCCCCCGCCATATTGCCGCTGAATTCGCTGTCGACGATATTGATTTCGCTGTCCCAGCTATCCAGCACGCCGCCATAAGCCTCGGCCGCGTTATTCGTGAAACGGCTATTGACCAGGTCCAGTCGGCTGCCGCGGTTGACCAGGATGGCGCCGCCGCTTTTGCTCCGCCCGGTCACGCCATCAACGAAGGTGAAGCTGACCTCATTGTGCGCCAGCGCCGCCGTCAGATGGATGTTTTGCAGGGTGAGCGCGCCGCCCCTATCAACATAAAAGATGCGGAACTGCGCGTCGCCGCTGATGCTGTAGCCCGCGCCATCAATGGTGATGTCGGAGAGGACGCGCGGCAGTTCGCCTTCCAGGGTGATGTCGGCGCTTAGCGTGATCGAGTCGGCGCCGTCCCCGGCGGGGCATTCGCCGCGCTCTTCGTCGGCGTTGGCTGCTCTGATGGCGTCGGAGAGGGTGCAGGTCTCATCGAGCGTGTAGTCGGTCGCCAGCGCTGGCGCGATGCAAAGGAAGAAAATAAGGGCTAGCAAGAAGTAACGCATGGTAAAGCCTCCATATATATCTATCCCTTGATGATACCACATTGTCGCTGGTCGTTCACGCTACGGAGCCGACACTATTTCACGGCAGGCGTAACGTTATCCCCAGCACTGCAGGGGCTAGCCACAAGCAGAGGCAGTGATACGCTTGCCACTGTCGGGGAGTGGTGAATATGTTAATATGATAAACTGAATATATGAAAAGATGCCCCCACTGCGAAGATACAGAACAACAAGTAAAGGCAGGTCGCACTGGTTACGGAAGTCAAATGTACAAGTGCAAGCCCTGCGACCGCCGTTATGTTGCACAATCTCGTCGATATAGCAAGGAAATGCGGCAATTAGCCGTTGAATACTATGCGGATGGCTTGAGTTACCGAAAGATCGCCCGTCATTTTAAGGTTCATCATGTGACGATAATGAATTGGGTGAAAGCTTGCGCCGATCAACTGCCACCGGTGCCGATACCGCGAAAGAAGCCACTGCATATCCTTGAGATGGATGAGTTGCATACTTTTGTCGGGCGAAAAAAAACAGATGGTACATAATCACTTTGGTCGAGCGAGCTAGCAGTTGCATTGTCGGCTCACTGGTGAGCCAAAAGCGTGATGAAGCGACTTTGCAAAACCTGGTAGATCAAAGCCCGAGAGGGCGCTGGTACTACAGCGATCTGATGGCCTCGTACAAGAAACTGGTCTATTATCCGGGCAAGCATATACCGATGCCGAATAAGAGCGAGACTTATCGGGTAGAAGGCGTGAATGCGGAACTTCGTCATTATCTATCTCGTTTGCAACGGCGTTCCCGCTGTTTTTCCCGCTGTGCCGATGCGCTCCGGCGGGCAGTGAAGCTCTTTACTTATGCTTGGAATCAGCGGCAGTTGTATCGTCAACAGTATCCCAATTACGATGCTCATCTATTTGAATTCGTATATCAATGATTCACCACTCCCACTGTCGCACAAATTTGCTATATTCTCTATAGTAGGTTATAAACCTACATGGGCTTAAATTGTGAAACCAGTGCAATAGTCGGACCCAAATGTAGGGGTTACAAATGAATCAAATTCCACTGCCTGAAGCCACAAGGGTCGTTAGTAGGGTCAAGACGAAGAATCCAATTAGAATCCATCCTACTCAGGAAATTGAACAGGCAAAACTAAGACGCAACCGAGCATGGCAGAACTGTTCCTTGATTCCCACGTGGGTTGACCGTGAGGGAGTGGGACTCGACCGCTTTTACACGCGGCCGGAAGTAGCAAAGGAATGTAGCGAAAATCTGTACACGGCAATGCGCGACGATTTCGCTGATATTGGCAACTACCATTTCATAGATCCTGGGGCTGGGACGGGTGTATTCTATGATTTAATGCCGGCCGGCCGGCGTATCGGGATAGATGTACTGCCCTCCCGCTCCGAGTTTATAGCTCACGATTACTTGACGTGGACGCCAAATAGCGGGCAACAGTACGCGGTTTTAGGCAATCCACCCTTTGGCTACAGAGCTTGGCTGGCTCTTGCCTTTGTCAATCACTCGGCGCAATTCGCCGATTATATGGGACTCATATTGCCGATGGGTTTTCAGAGCGACGGGAAGGGCAGTCCTAAACACCGTGTTCAGGGGGCAGAGCTTATTCACTCTAATGCGTTGCCGTCGGATGCATTCGTAGATCAAAGTGGCAATCCGGTTAAGATCAACGCGCTTTGGCAGATTTGGCGCCGCGGCGTCAATAACATTCCCCCGCCACAAACTTGTAATGACTGGGTAGATTTGTTCACTGTGGATATCCGTAAAGAGCGTCTCTGTGGGCATAATCGGCTGAAAGAAGCTGATTACTTCTTGCAAAGAACCTACTATGGAGAACCGCCCAAACTCGTCAAGGATTTCGCCGAAGTGCGTTATGGCTGCGGTTATGGCATAGTGCTGAAGCAAGAGCCGGAATCCATAGTACAACTGCTAAATGAAACAGACTGGACAAAATACTCCAATCTCGCCATGCACAACTGCCGCCACATATCCATGTATCACATACGGCAAGCTGTGATACACGGGGGTTTTACAGATGACTAATGCAGTTCAGTTGATGCAGTCTGTAATCGCCAAGTACGCGAATGACAACAAATGGGTAAACGCTCCATTAGGTGATGTCAAATCTCTCAGCAACACCCACATAGGCGATATAGGTCAGAGTTTTGTAGAGGAATGGTGTCGCCACTTGGGTTTAACTTGGGTAAGTTCCGGCAGCCGCCAAAGCGCATGGGACGCTCGCATTGAGGGCATTACTTTCGAGGTGAAGACGGCCACCGAAGACATAAACGGCAATTTTCAGTTTAATCACATTCGGCACCATCGGGAATATCAGGCGGTATTGTGTTTGGGTATCGCTCCCGATACTGTTCTGTTTGACGCTTGGCGCAAAGGCGATGTGTCAGAGGGAAAGGCCGGTCGTTTGGTCACGATGGATAGAGGTTCATCCGCAACTTTCAAGTTGACCAAGAAGCGGTCGGACTTGCGCGAAGTCTCCGAATTCAGAGCGCGTATTGGCGAGATAGTTGCTGCTCTTAGCTAGTTTCTGCTTTCGCTTCTTGGATTTTCTGGTGAAGGTGAAATGTTCGGGCATGCGCTTGCCGTATTACCGTTTGGTAGTCACGAGCTTGCACCATGATGTTTTCTCCCACCGTAATCGGTCGAGTATCGCCCGAAAACCTTGATCCTATTGCAATGCACATTATCCTAGTATTCGGTTGTAATTGCCCACTCTCGGATATAGCACGTGCATAGTCTTCGACTTGCCGCATGTCCTGCAACGAAATTTCATCACTCTTGAGTTCAACAATTAGTACTTTGTCGATTCCATTGATTTCGCCGCGATCATCAAAGCTGTCGTGAGAAAACACACGCAGACGACTGTCCGGCAATGCGACCAGATCTGGTCTACGTTGCGGTCGTTCAACTTCGACTACCTCGTCGCCGAGTAGTTCCCGTAAGATAGTAGAAAGCCATTTGTTCGACCGAAAATGCAGGCTCTCGTATTCTGGCCCGAAAATCCAAAGTCCCTGTTCAAATAGCGGATGAATCTCGTGAAGTTCGTCCGCGTTCGCATTAACAATCTTTTCGAGTTGCCTTATAAGGAACAACCGCTTTCCAAGCTCTTCCAGAATGATATCGGCATCTTCAGCCGACCATTTTGAAATAATCTGGTACCAGGTGTCTATGTCATCAGGAGACGCATTTGCAAGTTGATGTAAGAGACCATAACCGGTACGCGCTTGTTCCATCCCAGCGTACACTCTCACAGTAGCATTAAGGACGTCTTGCTTTAGTGTCGGAATCTCAACTTGCAATCCATCAACCAGGTTTCCAACTCTATTCTTTGATGATTCGGGCAATATCTTTAGCGGCCCACGAATATGATCCATAGCTAGCCGCTTTTGGCCCCGACGTCTCTCAGTGAACAGATCGCTTACCAATTTCTGTATAAACTCTCCACCTTGTTGAAGCACAGTTTCAGTTTCGTCGCATATCTCAAAACCAGTCCAGTCATCAGTTACAAAGTCTTCAAGAATGTCTGCGAGAACGATGAACGAGTACCGCTTCGCTTCGGCAGTTCTTCCATCAACCTCGATTGTGACGACTCGATTCGGATCTCGCCAACCAATGCGACCAACCGCCTTGCCATTTACGTGCCAAGCGACGCCGTGTTGTTGTCCAGTTCGACCACTCTTACTTCTGTCTAGCTTATATACATAGATGGAACCGAATTGGGTTTCGACTTCATAACACTCCATATCGACGATGTCCGTCATCTCTATCAGGCGGCCGTTCACATGGACTCGCAGGCTAGTGTCCGCAATAAATGTCGTTCCGATTAATTCGACTAACCGTTCTTCAAGGATGAAATTATAGTAGGCACGCGCAGATATTAGAGTTTTGTGAGCAGAAATGTCGTCGATCCGATCTTGATGTTTTGTTTCGACGGTAAATGGAGAATTCGTGCCTGAAATGTTTCTAATAACGCTGAATACGCTGCGCTCACCATTCTTCACTGTCTCAACTTCGTATTGATCATCAAAACAGAATAGGCTAAAACGGCCTTTACCGTTCCTTCCATAGAGCTTTCTACCCTTGTTTTCGGTGTTCCCAGGGGGAAACAGTATCTCCTTGCCTTCGGACCGTCGATTGTAGGCTAGCGTCTCCCAGATTCTGACAAATTCGTCATGTGTCATACCTGTGCCATTGTCTTGTATCGAAAATTTATCGCCACTTTCACTTGGCCAGCAGATTTCAACAAGATCGGCACCAGCGTCTGAGCAATTGGAAATCAATTCGACTATTGCGACTTCAGGGTTAGTGACAACCCTTCGGGCATGTTGTTTCAAAAACCTAGGGGCGAATCTCACTGATATTACTCCAAATGAAAACCAATTGACGCAGACAGTCTAGCACGTCAATCGCCCATTCACCTACCCACCCCGCCCATGCGCATCCATCGCCGCGACGGCAGCGATCGCCACGATATCCTCGACATCGTCGCCTGCTTGCAGCACGTGCACCGGCGCGCCCATGCCCAGCAGGATGGGACCAATCGCCTCCGCTTCGGTCAGGCGCGAGAGCAGCTTGTAAGAGATATTAGCCGCGTCCAGATTGGGGAAGACCAGCACGTTGGCATCGCGGACGCTGCTGAAGGGATAGCGCTCGTCGATGATATCGATGACAACAGCGGTATCGGCTTGCATCTCGCCATCGACGGTGATATCGGGACGGCGTCCGCGCACAAGCTGGACGGCACGCGCCACCTTGTCGCTCAGCGGATGCGGCGTGGCGCCGAAGTTGGAGAAGGACAGCATGGCCACGCGCGGGTCGAGACCGAGGGTCAGGGCGAAGTCGTTGGCGAGGATGGCGATCTCGGCCAGCGTATCGGCATCAGGATCGATATTGACGGTGGCGTCGCTGAAGAGATAGGTACGCCCGTCGATAATCATCAGATAAACGCCGGCGGCGCGGGTGGCGCCCTCGCGCGTGCCGAAGACTTGCAGCGCTGGCCGAATCACATCGGGGTATTCGTAAGCCAGCCCGCTGACCATGGCATCGGCATCTCCTTTGCTGACCATCAGCGAGGCGTAATAATTGCGCTGGCGAGCGAGCGAACGCGCCTTGCCCCGGGTGAAGCCCTTGCGGTGGCGCAGGTCGTAGAGCAGATCGCTGTAATCGTCCAGGTTATCGGCTTCGTAGTGATCGAAGCAATTAGGCGCGTAATTCAAGCCGAGGTTGTCGATGACGCGGCCGATGCGCGCCGGGCGGCCCAGCAGTATCGGCTCGCCGATGCCCTCATCGCGCACTTGCATGGCGGCGCGGATGATCTTCGGCTCTTCGCCTTCGGGGAAGACGATGCGCTTTAGCTGTCCCGCGCGCGCCCGATTGACGATGTTCTGGCGCACCTGACGGCCGCTGCCCTGGCGGCTGATGAGCTCGTGCTTATATTCTTCGAGGTCGATCTGGCGGCGGGCGACGCCAGACTGCATCGCCGCTTCGGCCACGGCCGGCGCCACCCAGAGCATCACGCGCGGATCAAGCGGCTTGGGAATCAGATAATCTACCCCGAATTTGATCGATTCTTCGCCATAAGCGAGCAAGACGCTATCGGGCACATCTTCATGCGCCAGCGCCGCCAGCGCGCGGGCAGCCGCCATCTTCATTTCTTCGTTGATGCCAGTGGCGTAGACATCGAGCGCGCCGCGGAAGATGAAGGGGAAACCCAGCACGTTATTGACCTGATTGACGTAATCGCTGCGCCCGGTGCCGATGATGGCGTCGGGGCGGACTTCCAGCGCCAGCTCCGGCATGATCTCGGGCGTCGGATTGGCCAGCACGAAGAGCAGGGGATCGGGCGCCATGCCCATGATCATCTCTTGTGTGACCGCGCCGGCGATCGACAAGCCGATAAGGGCGTCAGCCCCCTGCAAGGCATCGTGCAGACTGCGGGCGTGGGTGGGCACGGTGAATTCGGTCTTGTAGATATTCATGTTGTCTTCGCGCTGATGATGCAGCACGCCGCGCGAATCGAGCATGAGGATGTTTTCGCGGGCCACGCCCAGGGATTTGAAGAATTTGCCGGTGGCGATAGCACTGGCGCCGGCGCCATTGATGACAACTTTGATGTCCTCCATACGCTTGCCGGTGATTTCCAGCGCGTTGAGCAGCGCCGCGCCGGAGATGATGGCGGTGCCGTGCTGGTCGTCATGGAAGACGGGGATATCGAGTTCTTCAATCAGCCGCTGCTCGATCTCGAAACATTCCGGCGCTTTGATGTCTTCCAGGTTGATGCCGCCGAAAGTGGGCGCCAGCGCCCTTGCAGACCTCGATGATTTCTTCGACGCTCTGCGAAGTGATTTCGATATCGAAGACATCGACATCGGCGAACTTCTTGAAGAGCACGCCTTTGCCTTCCATCACCGGCTTTGAGGCGAGGGGTCCGCGGTCGCCCAAGCCCAGGATGGCGCTGCCATTGGAGATGACGGCGACCAGGTTGGCCCGCGCGGTCATCTGGTAGGCGGCCAGCGGATCTTTGTCGATTTCGAGCACGGCTTCAGCCACGCCGGGCGAATAAGCCAGCGAGAGATGCAGCTGGCTGTCGAGCGGCTTGGTGGGCGCGATCTGGATTTTGCCCGGTCGGCCGCGAGTGTGGTAATCGAGCGCTTCTTGTCGTGTGAATGAGACCATGGCGGATTGCTCCTTAGGAGAGGTGTGAACGCTGCCATTATTTTAGCGTAAGTGCGGCGTGGGGCGAGACAAGGGACGCCCCTACAGTTGTCAATTCTGCGGCGGCGGGGGATGTAGGAGCGACCCATTGGGTCGCCCGCGAGCATAAGCAGCGCTTTGTCTGCGCTGCTAATGAGGTGTGTGGGAACTATTTGATTTGTCGGATTGTATTCAGGAAAGGTTGATCGAGATCAACCCGTTCATCGGCGGCATGCCACAATTCCCTAGCGCGGCTTTGCGGCTCGCCGGTGAATAACCAGACGGCAATCCCTTCCCTCTTTGCCACTTCAAGGGCAGGCACCATATCGCTATCTCCGGTAACGACAGCGGCATGCGTGATGGAGCGCTTGGCGCTCAGTAAAGCGAAATCCAAACCTAGCAGTAGATCGACTTGCTTTTGTTGGTAGATCGGCTGTCCTTGATTATCCCTGCCACGATACTTAACAACACCCAATCTTACGGTAAAACTAGATAGCCGCTCTAGAGCGTCGTAGAATCGACGGCGTTTCCCGAAGAGTTCTTTTTCGCCGTCAGTGGGGGGATTACTCTGGTGGGGCAAGCTATTGTAATAATTAAGTACGCAACAGATCCATTGGCGCTGCTGGGGTTCGCGCGTTTACCCGCGTAAGTATCTCGGAAGAAAGTTTTTCGTAATCAACCATACGCCATTCTTCTTGGCGACCTTCTCCAAATACGCTCCATCAACAAAAATCGCTAAGCGAAACATCATTGATCCTTAGCCTTGGCTGCAATAAACAGGGAGGCTAGGAATTTTCGCTAGCCTCCCGCAAATTGCCTGACGAACTATCGTGAGGTCGCCAGGGGGTATTGTTACCCCACTTTACGCCAATAGACGGCATAAGTCAAGCACATAAGTCGGGCCCCCTTTTACTTAATCGGCTAGCGCGGCCCGACCTCGATAGCGCACACTTTTGGGCGAGACAAGGGTAGCGTAGGTCGCGTAGGTCGCGTAGACACAGACCGCCGACACTAACCGTCACTCGCCCCTGCAAGGGTTGTCCGGTACTCGTCACGCTATCACGCTTTTTTTACCCCTCACCCCCCGGCCCCCTCTCCCACAAGGGGAGAGGGGGGAGCTAAGCCGAGTGGAATTCGTCAAAAACTGTTGATTTTCGCAATGATCGCACCCGTTCTGTTTTGTTTGCGTTCTCTGTTAGTTCATATTGCAATTGATATACAGTACCGGACAAGCCTTACAACTGTCGTGTGATCCGGAGGGGCGCCCAGCTTGAAACTGAAATCGGCTGATTGCATGTCCACCGAATTCGCTACAAAACTGGACAGGCGCTCACAAGCGATTATTAAATGTGTCTTAACCCGTATTCGGGTGGATGAATTCGCCGTCTTTGGCTATACTACATGCAATATGGAAAAGTTAAATCCACGCGTGGCGAGATCGCGCAACAAACTGGGGGACGCACTCTGCAGCCTGGCGCTGGAGCGCGACTACACGACGCTCACCATCACCGAGATTACGAAACGGGCCGGCGTCGGCTATTCGACCTTCTTCCGCCATTACAAGACGGTGGATGAATTGTTGACCGATATCTTGCTGACGACGATGCGAGATATTAGAGCGCTGCTGCAAGATAAGGAATCAACCTACGACGAAATGGTTGCGTTTTTCACATACGTCAATGCCCACCCAGACCGGTTTCGTTTCTACGCCACCCTGCCGGACACGCATCCGGACCGCGTGATGATGAAGGAAGAGGCGAGCAAACTCGTCGTCGATCGCTACGAGGCGGCGATAACGAGTTCTGTCCCGCTGGTGGTGACAGTCAATCACATGGTCGAATCCAGCGTCGCCTTCCTTCGCTGGTACCTCGATCAAAACGATGACCGCACGCCCGAGCAGTTGGCTTCTTTCTATATTGATCTGATTCTCGCGACGGCCGAGACCAAAGCGCTGTCCCCGCGCAAAGGCTGGCATAAGCGGCAAACCGACGTCGAAATCGATCGCAAGAGCTAGGTCCCGCCCAGAACAGCCGCCTCGCGCCAGATCCGCAGCGCCCCGTCAATCATCTGAAAAGCCATGAGTTAAGTCCCTGGCTCGCGCTGCTGCAGGCCTCTGAGCGTCAGATCGGCTCGCATTTCTCTCTCGCCTCCTCTCACCCTGTTGTCTCGCCGCTTTTCAAGCCTCAGCAACAAGACAAGATATTGCGAAATCATGCCCACTGTTTGCCCGATTCGCTTGACAATGAACTAAAGCTCTACTAATATGATGGAAGTGAATTTCATGCTGCCGTCATGATTCATCCAGTCGTCCGAACGCGCCATTCTGAGGAAGCTCAACATGAAAACCTTGCAGCGGATAATCTCAAGAGCAGCGGGGAAATCGACTCTCCTGTTCTCCGCGTCTAGCACATCCGTTCTCAGCCCCCCCCCCCCCCCCCCCCCCCCCCCCCCCCATCTCTCGCTAAATCCCAACCTCCCCCGGAGTTCGCAATGAACTCCGGAACATTCGCAAAACTCATCATTATCGCAACCCTGCTTCTTCTGCTGCCGGCCTCGCAAGCCGCCGCAGCGGACATCACCACCAGCGCCACTTGCACCCTTGCACAGGCTTGGGCTTCCGCCTTAGCCAACAGCGATACCGAAGGCTGCGTCGCCGTCGGCGCATACGGCGACGACACCATCATTCTGCACGCCAACGCCGCGACCACGCAAGGGCTGCAGCTCTTCGATCAAGGCAGCAGCAGCATCACCGTCGACGGCAAGGGCTTCACCATTAACGCCACCCGCAGAAGGCATTTCATCACGCGAAACGGCGGAACGCTAAACCTTAAAAATGTCAAGCTGACTGGCGGCAGCAATACGGCGACAGCCTCGATTGATATGCTCGAAGGAGCGAACCCCGCCGCCGTCAACATCGAAAACAGCGTCATCTGCGACAACGAAACCACCACTACTGGATTTGGCGGCACAATCTACGTCTCAAGATATCAGCCCTTTACCATCCGAAACAGCATCGTCTGCAATAACACCATTCTCGGGCAAGGCGGAGCGATTAACGCTCAGGGCCCGATCACTGTCATTAACAGCGTCTTCTACGGCAACAGCGCCGGAGCGGAAGGCGGCGCGATATATTTGAATTCGAATGCCGGAACATCGAAGATTTATCATACGACCATCACGAACAACAGCGCCCCCAACGGCTCGGGGCTTTACCTCGGGCTTGGCAACCTCGAAATACGCAACAGCATCATCCACGGCAATACCGGTTCGCACGATTGTAGGATCCAGAGCAACCACGTCGGGACCGTCACTGCCAGCGGCGTCCTCGTCGGTACTTCCACTTGCGGCAACAAGCTCACCCCGGTCAGCACCGCCGACCCGCGCCTGATTGACCGAACCGGCGCCGCCTACTCCATTCGCAACAACGCCGTCTACTCCATCCCGCATTATGCCCTGAGCGCGGACAGCCCGGCGAGAGCGGCGAGAACCGCCGCCGCCTGTCTCACAGGCGATGCCGCCGTCCCAAATGACTTGCTCGGCAGATCGCGCCCCACAAGCGGCAACTGCGATCTCGGAGCGGTTGTCTATGTCCCCCCGCCCGCGACGCCCATCCCGACTGACCCGCCAGCCCAGCAGCCCGCCAGCGATGACAACGGCAACGGCAACGGTGGCGGTGGACGCGGCAGAGGCGGAGGCGGAGACAGCGCGGCCATGGCGCCCACCCCCGTCAGGCTTTCGCCGCCCGACACCTGCGCCCGCCTCTTCCCCGAAATTCAGGTTACCAATCGCAGCGCCGGCACCAACTGCCAGCGCGTCAGCGGATGGGCTATCGGGCATCCCGACCTCATAGCCGCCCATCCCGACCGCGTCGTCGATGTCTGGGGCTGGATAACGCCGGAGACCCAAGTATGCTTCCCGGCGCAAAGCGGCCGCATCCGCTTCATCGACACGACCGCCATGCCGCGCACGCTCGCTCCCTTGCCCGCCTTCAAAAGCGGCGACAAGCTATGCGCCCATATCGACCGCGCCGGGCAGGTCGCCTTGATCGCAGACGGCAGCCCGCCAGCAACCAACCAAGACCAGCCGCCCACCAACCCGACGCCCGAACACGGCGCCAAGCCACTGTCCGATTGCATGGTCCGCGCCAAATACAGCCTCAATTTGCGCGATGCGCCGGCTGGAGAGCGCGTCGGCGGCGTACAGCATAACGCCGTCCTAACCGCCCTTGCCAGAACGCCCGGATGGTTCAAAGTCGACTTGCACGGGCTGCAAGGCTGGATCGCCGCTATGTATGTCGAGCCGATGGGGCTTTGCGGCTAGGGGGCGTGAGGGCGAGACAAGTCTCTCCCCTACAGATTCTGTGATGGGGCGGGATCAGCCCAGCTGGCTGCAAATGATATCGGCAAACTCGTCCGTGCTCATGCCATCGGCGCCCAGGATATCGGCGGTGTAATCGCCTTTGCTGAGAGCGGCGTTGACGGCGGCGTCGATGCGGTCGGCGATCTCGGGCATATTCCAGTGATGGCGCACCAGCATGGCGGCGCTGAGGCTGGATCGCCGCGATGTATGTTGAGCCGATGGGACTTTGCCGCTAGGGGGCGTGAGGGCGAGACAAGTCTCTCCCCTACAGATTCTGTGATGGGGCGGGATCAGCCCAGCTGGCTGCAAATGATATCGGCAAACTCGTCCGTGCTCATGCCATTAGCACCCAGGATATCGGCGGTGTAATCGCCTTTGCTGAGAGCGGCGTTGACGGCGGCGTCGATGCGGTCGGCGATCTCGGGCATATTCCAGTGATGGCGCACCAGCATGGCGGCGCTGAGGATGACTGCCGTCGGATTGGCGATGCCTTTTCCGGCGATATCGGGCGCCGAGCCATGAATTGGTTCGGCGATGGCGACTTCGGCGCCAATGTTCAGCGCGGGCGCCAGACCCAATCCGCCGCCCCAAGCAGCCGCCATGTCCGACAAGATATCGCCGTAGAGATTGGGCGTCAGCACGACGTCGAAGCGAGCCGGCTCCTTGACCATCCAGTAGGCGGCGGTATCCACCAGCAGTTCGTCGGTTTCGATATCGCCGTAAGCGCTCGCGACTTCATAGGCGACGCGGCGGAACAAGCCGTCGGTCAGGGGCAGGACATTGCCTTTGTGCACGATGGTGACGCGGCGGCGCTTTTCGTTGCGCGCCAGGCGGAAGGCGGTATGGGCGATGCGCTCGGTGGCGCGGCGGGTGATGCGCTTGGTCGCGGTGCCGGTATTGCCGGCGTCAGCAATCTGTTCGTCGCCGACGTAGAGGTCTTCGGTATTTTCGCGCACGACCACCAGGTTCACGCCCTCGCGGGCTGTCGGCACCGGCAAGAAGCGCGTTGGGCGGAGGTTGGCGAAAGTCTCCATTCGCTTGCGCAAACTGACGATCGGCGAGGCATAGCCTTCGACTCGATACGATGGGGAACTGCAAGCGCCGAACAGAACAGCGCCCGCTTCTTTGGCGCGCGCCACGGTTTCTTCGGGCAAGGCGTCGCCGGTAAGCTGGAATCGGTCCCAGCCGGCTTCGGCGCTGACAACATCAAGTTCCGGGATCACCTGACGCAAGACGCGCACCGCCGCCGGAACCACCTCGCGCCCGATGCCGTCGCCCTCGATGACACATATCTTCACTGCGGTTTCTCCTCGTCACGGTTCGAGCATTCGCCCGCAAAAGGGCGTCAGCGCTGGATTTGCAAACAAGTACTATCAAACAGCCGTGAAGAGAAGAACCAGAGACGCTACAAGAAAATCTTGCCGCGGCATATTGTGGCACATCGATTTCGGTTTGTCGAATTTTGGCTCCCGCCCGCCGAAGCGCGCAATCTGTAGGGGCGAGTCATTGGGTCGCCCACGCCGGCCAAGACTCCGTTCCATTCCAAGCGATTATCGCCTACAATGACCCGTTAGCCGAAAGGATTGCGCCCGGTTGACGGAACTCAAGCCCTGCGTCCGCTGTGAGCAGGAACTGCCGCCATCGGCTTTTGCCGATCCGGAGAATGTCTTCTGCAAGGATTGCACGGAGGAGATTGTCGGCATCGTGCGCAGCAAGTACAGCGCGATTGAGGCGGCGCATTTCCGCGCCAAGCTGCGGCGGCGTTCGCGCGATGCGATGGAAGAGCTGCGGCGGAAGTTGGGTTAGAGGCAAGCCCCCTACCCCCAATTAGAGCGAATCTGTCATTATGCGGCGGGCGACCCGATGGCTGGCCGCTACAAGCGCTGGTTCTGCGGCGGCCGGCCGGCGTAGCGGTTGAATCCCATGACGTCTTTCCCGCTGGCGAGGATGGCGGTGTGCCCAGGATGCAGGTGTGAGTCCTGGAAGATGTGCACGAAGGGCACAGTGACGCGAACGGACAAGCCGAGGCGGCGCTGTTGCGATGTGTTTGCCCCGGAAGCATGCAGCACGCGTTCACTGAAAAGGAAGAATTCGCCCGGCTTCAACTCCATATTGACCGCCGAGCCGGCATCGTAAGTCTGCGGATCCACCATTTCGCCAATTGCCATGTCTTGCGGCGCTTGCTGGTGCGGCAAGAATTGGCGATGCGAGCCGGGGATAATCCGCACGCAAGAGTTTTCCACCGTTACTTCGTCAATCGCGATCCAGGCGGAAACGTTGACTGGCGGCTCAATGGGCCAGAAGTTGATGTCTTGGTGCCAGGGGATTTCAGCGCCGCCGGGTTCTTTCAGCCAGAAGTTGGTCGTCCAGACGACCAGGTCCGGTCCCAGCAGGCCGGCGATGCGCTCGATGATGGCGGGATGCGAAGCAAGATCGTAGACGGCGCGCTGATCCATGTGCCGTGATTGCATCGGGCGGCGCGGGTTGGGTCCATCGCTGTTGAGGACATGCGCTTCAATCGCCTCGCGGAACGGCGTCATTTCAGCGGGGCTCATGGCGGCGTATGGTCCCAGGAAGCCGTTTTCGACGAAGAAGTTGATATCGGCACGGGTTAGTTCGTTGTTGGATTTCGGTGTGCGCATAATTGCTCCTCGCGGGCAACCTGATAGCTCGCCCCTACATTTGTTGGTTTGTCGATGGGCGGCCGGCGTAACGATTGAAGCCCATGACGTCTTTCCCTTTGGCGAGGATGGCGCTGTGGCCCTTATGCAGGGGCGCGCTGTCCTGGAAGACGTGCACGATGGGCAGGGTCACGCGGATGGATATGCCGAGGCGGCGCTTATCTGACGTGTTGACGCTGGAGCGATGCAGCGTGCGCTCGCTGAAGATGAAGAACTCGCCCGGCTTGAGCTCCATGTCAATCGCGTCTGATGCGTCAAAGGCGGCAGGATCGGCCATTTCGCCAAAAGCCACGCCCGCTTCCGCTTTGACATGAGCCAGCGACTGGCGATGGGATCCCGGGATAATCTGCACACAAGAGTTTTCGACGGTGACATGGTCAATGGCGATCCAGGCGGAGGTGTTCAGCGGCGGCTCCAGGGGCCAGAAGTTGATGTCCTGGTGCCAGGGAATTTCGGCGCCGCCGGGTGGCTTGAGCCAGAAGTTGGTCGCCCAGACGATCAGGTCCGGCCCCAGCAAGCCGGCGATGCGGTCGATGATGGCGGGATGGGTGGCCAGGTCGTAGATCACAGGTTGATCCATATGGCGCGATTGGGCGCGGGAGCGTGGATTGGGTCCGTCGGTGGTCAGTACCTTCTCCTCAATTTCGCGGCGGATGGGCGTCATTTCCTCCGGGGACATGGCGGCGTAGGGTCCCAGGTAGCCGTTTTCGACGAAGAAGTCGACTTCGGCGCGGGTTAGGTGGTGGCTCGTTTCGATAGAGGGCATGTGATTTCCTTGCGGGCGACACAAGGGGCGCGTAGACACTGCCCGCCTGTCGCCCCTACATTCGTCAATGATCTGGCACGGGCGGCGAAAAGATCGCCCGGACAAATATACGCCAGAGAGTTTAGCGTATCGTGACCTGGCTGCCAGCGGCGGTTTTTTCCACCAGCAGATGCACGGGAAAGGCATCGCGCAATTCGTCGATATGGGTGATGACCAGGATGAGGTCGAAGTCCGCCCGAATCTTGTTGATGGCATCGACCAGCTTGTCGCGGCCATCTTCATCTTGCGAGCCGAAGCCCTCGTCAATGAAGAGCGCCCGCAGCTGGGCACCGGCCCGCCGCGCCAGCAGCTTCGAGAGGGCGATGCGCAAGGCGAAATTGATGCGGAAGGCTTCGCCGCCGCTGTAGAGCTCGTAGCCGCGCGTTCCCAGTTCGTCGGCGATTTCGATATCGAGGGTCTCGGCGCTGCCGCCGCTGATTTTTTCGCGCTGCGTGCTGAGGCGCAGGCTCATGCGACCATCGGTCATGCGCGCGAGCAAGTCGCCGGCTTCCGCTTCCAGCTCGGGCAGAGCCGTCTCGATAATCAGCGCGGGCAAGCCGTTCTTGCCGAAGGCGGCGCGCAATTCATTGTAAAGCGACCGCTGCTGCTGCGCCGCTTCCAGACGCGCGCCAAGTCGCTTCATCGTTTCGCGACTCACGGCAATCGCATTCAACTCCTGCTCGAGGATGGTCTTTTGCTCGTTGAGGCTTTGCACTTCGGCGCGAATGCTTTCGACGCCCGCGCGCAGTTCCCGTTCCTGCCCCGCCTGCTCTTCCAAGTCCGCGATTGCGCTTGCAAGGCGCTCGAGCCGTTCTTCATCCTGATGATGCGCCGAGCGCATGCCTTCGAGCCGAGCAGCCGTGTCATCGCGGATCTTCCGCGCTTCCGGCAAGCTGATCCGAGCGAATTCCAATTGCGTATGCTGTCGCTCAAAGGCGGCGAAGGTCTCGAGCTGCGAGCGGATATCGGCGTGCGAAGCGGGGTCGTAGCCGATGCGGGCGCGCTGCCGCTCGAGCTGTTCCAATTGCCGCCGCCATTCCGCGCCGTACTCTTCATCCGCCAGGCGCGTTTCGATTCGCCGCAATTGTCGCCGCTCGCCGGGCAGCGCCGCTTCCGCTGCTTCCGCGGCCCGAGCCGATTCGTCGAGGGCGCCGAGCCGCTGCTGCAAAGCCGGCAGATCTTTCAGTTCACGCGCCCAGCCATCAATCTCAGCCTGCCGCCGCACCCTCGCGTCATTGATGCTGTCGATTTCGGCGCTGCATTGGCGGTATTGCTCGCGTTTGTCGTCGCGCTCAGTCGTCAATTGAGCCAGCACATCGGCTCGGTGCTCAACGGTAAGCGCTTGACCACATAATGGACAGGTCGCGCCGTCGGCAATGCTCAACTGTTGCAGCCGGTCGTTCAGCGCCCTGCCCTCGGCTGTCAGCGCCTGCTTCTGCGCGCCCAGTGCGGAACGGCGCTCTTTCATCCGCTGGACTTCATTGGTCGCTTCGTCGCGCTGCCTTTCCAAGGCTTGCAAATCGCTCAGCTGCACACGAAGCGCGTCAATATCGGCGGCGCCGGCGGCGGACACCTGCGCTTCCAGCGCGCGGATGCGCTCGCGCAGGACATCGACCTCGCTCGACAAAGCGGCGCGCTTCTTTGCGAGCGCGTTTTCCAGTTGATGAGCTTGACGGTCGAACTCGGACTGGCGCGCCAATTGGTCGGCGATGGCGCTTTGGGTTTGGCGCGCTTCCTGCAATTGGGAGTAACCCGCTTCTATCGTACCGCTCTGCCCGATCGTCTCCTGGTATTCGGCGATCTTGACATCTTGCCGCTGGACTTCGGCTTGAGCGGCTGCCATGTCTTCTTGCCGGCGGGCGATCCGGCTCACGAGCTCGCGCTGATTCTCGCGTTCGCGGCGCAGGTGGACGGCCGCATTGGCGACACGGCGGTATTCCTCTTCCGCCTGGCTCAAGCGATCGCGGGCCTCCGCGAGCCTCGCGCGAAGCTCGTCCCGGTCATGGGCAAGCTGGGGCTCGCGCGCGGTCTCTTCACGAATGCGGCTGAGGTCATGCTCGATGATCTCGATCCGCGAAGCGATTTCAGTCAAGCGCGTTTTGGCGGCCTCTTCGTAATCGGTCCATTGATCGAGGCGCAGGATATCGGCGAGGATGCGCTTGCGCTCGGCGGCGGTCTTCAGTGTGAAAGCATCGGCGCGCCCCTGCTGCAGGTAGGCTGAATGCACGAAGGTTTCGTAATCGAGGCGCAGGATTTCGTTGATCTTGTCCTGCGTGCGGCGCGTTCCCGTTTCGTTGATGAGGCGGGGGAAGCCACCGGCGTCGAAGACCATCAGATCAAGGGCGCCACGGCGGCCCCGTCCGGCACGCGATCGCCGGCGTATCACGCGGTAGCGCAGCGCCTCCTGCTCGAAGTCGATGCTCACCTGCATGTCGTTCTGCCCGAGGTGGATCAGCTCCTCATCACGCCGCGCCCGCGCCCGGCCCCAGAGCGCCCAAGTGATGGCGTCCAGGATCGACGACTTGCCGACGCCGTTGGCGCCGGTCAGGCAAGCCAGCTCGACGCCTGCGAAAAGAATCGGCTCGGGCGCGCGATAGGCGAGGAAGTTGCGCAGTTCCAGTCGGGTTGGGAGCATGGGAATTCAGTCAAGCGCGAATCTTGGCACAGTACTAAGTTTAGCACAGGGGAAGCGGAACGATATTTGCGGAAATGCGCGCAAAGGTTATACTTGCGCCAGACGACCGAACTCCACAAGCCTCGATGCCTATGAGCAAACCAGAAGCGCAAACAAGCACATCGTTGACCTTGTACTCTCTGTTCGCATGGGTATGGGCATTGGGCTTAATATGGCATTACCTGCGCCCGAACAACCCATATCACGTTGGCTGGCCGGACCTATTTGTCGTCGTTTGCGCCATTCTTGTGCTGATTCGCCCGCGAAACTGTTATTTTCTCCTGGCTACAGCCATCGCCTTCATTTTGGCATACTTGCTTGGGCTGGTGCCGTCAACGGAATCAAACCACTGGACCCTGCATTTCCTGGTCAGCCTCACACTCGTCGCAAGTTTCGTACTTATCGCGCTTAAGCGCTGGTCGCTGGAAATCGACTCGCGAGAATGGCTCGACCTCTTTCGCCCGATCATTTGCCTGCTTGTGGTGCTGCTGTATCTCTTCGCAACGCTGCACAAACTGAACAGCAGATACATGTCCGACGTCGGCGCCGCCTCGCAGATGTATCGCGCAATCGTTTACAGCGAGCACATGGCGGCAATCGCGCCACTATTTCCAACGGATGAGGCCTTTATTGCGATATTGCCGCCGCTGTCAATCCTGCTTGAACTGGCGATTCCGCTCATGCTTTTGTTTCGCCGCAGCCGACTGGCCGCGATTCTCATCGGCGTTCTGTTTCACTCCGTGATTTCATTGCGGTCCTACCCACCGGCCCTTGATGCGATCGTCTTTGTCGGCGCGGTTTATATACCGTTCTTGCCCGAAGCCAGCATCGACATCATAAATGCGACTGTCTTGGATCGATTGCGAAGCAGCAGGTTGTACGCCTTATTCAAGAGCGTGATTTTGCCGACTATCATTCTCGCGGTGATTTTTGTGCCGGCGGTTTATTCGCTTCCCAAACTGCCTTCGTTAGACTGGTTTTCATTCGCTAACCTTTTGTCGGCTTTTTGGGCGGTATACGTCGCGGCGTACATTTCGCTCCTGGCGCTCATCATTTACAAGATACGCGCGGCAGAATACGGCAAGGCGCCGTATTTGATTGCGAGTGCGCATTATCCGCTGGTTTCCGTCCTTGTCCTTGCTTTTCTGGTGGGGATGTCTCCCTATCTCGGACTGAAGACAGCCGGCGCCTTCACCATGTTTAGCAATCTTGAGACGGAAGGCAACTACAGCAATCACTGGTTCATGCCGCAGGAGCTGCAGATTTTCGACTATCAGAAGCAAGTTTGCGTCATCGAAACGACGGCGGAGGATATTCCGACCACAGCAGCGACTGGCACATTGTTGACTTATCATCGCTTTCGCAAGCTGACGCGAAATAATCCAGAAGCCGCCATTACTTATACATTTAAGGGCGAGCGCTTTGAACTCAAGCGGATCGCGGACAAGGCTGAATTGGTGGCGGGCTTGGACCTGTTTGAGCGTTTTTATCTGGCGTTCCAGCATACGGACTGGGACAAGAAGACGATTTATTGTGAGGGTGAATCGTAAACGGCATGTCGCCGGTCGACAGAAGCGGTACTCTTAAGCAAGCGGCTTGAGCAAGGGGCTGGCAAATTGTTAACAGCGCTATATGACGGCAATTGCGTCATCTGCCAGTCGACCTGCGATACGATGCGCGCGCTGGATTGGCGGCGGCGGATTGAGTTTATCGACCTGCATCAGGCTGATTTCGCGAGCGAGCGCTTTGCCGATTTGAATCCGCGGCGGCTGATGAGCGAGATACACGTGCTGGATGCTGATGGCCAAGTGTACGCCGGGTTCGCTGGCATTCGGCGCATGCTGCGAGAGGCGCCGCTCGGCTTTCCCTTGTGGCTGCTTCTTCAATTGCCCGGCAGCGAGACGCTTGGGAAGCGCCTTTATCGTTTCGTCGCGCGCCGCCGTTATCGCATCAATGCGCTTCTGGGCAACGAGATGACCGAGTGCGCTGATGGCAGCTGCGAGATGCTGCACTGAGGCACAGTCAGTCACAGGCGGGGACCCAGTATCGGCGGGTCAATACGCCTCGATTGTTGTCGATTCGGTCATACAGGACGCCGCCGTTGGCTTCGATGATTTTGGCAGAGCCAAGGTTGTCGTCATCGCAGGTAATGAGGATGTCGCCGATGCCTAGCCGGCGCGCATGCTCAATCCCCAGGCGGCAGATAAGCGTCCCATAGCCGCGCTGGCGACACGAGGGACGAATCTTGTAGCCGATATGCCCGCCGTAGCGTTTCAGACTTTGGTTGAGGCGGTGGCGCACATCGACATCGCCGATGTAGCCAGGATCTTCGGCGACCAGCCAAAGCTGGGTGGCTGGCACCATGCCGGCCAGAGGCTCGGTCTCCGCCTGCTGCAGGACGCGCAGGTATTCGTCAAAGCGCGCCCGCAGAATCTCAGGATGCCAGTTGACCGTGCGCTTTTCGCGGATGTATTCGTAGACGGCTTCGATGAAGCTGTCTTTGTAGCGCTCTTGTGGGCGCGTCAGGAAGGCCTTTGTACTGGTCATCGTGTATTATCCGCGGCAAACCCCACTCCCCGGCCCCTTCCCCGATGCATCAGCTGACGACCGGACAGTTTATCTGCGAGCAATATATCGTCGAATATCCTGAACCTTTCTGGCCTTTTTCGGGCGACCTGATAGGTCGCCCCTACAGCTTTCGCCAGATTTGGTGCTTGCGTTGGCTGCCGCAGCGCCTTCAATTGCCGCCTGTTCAAACCTGTCCTGTCCTCAGGAAGCATCAGGGTCGCGTAGACACAGACCTTCGGAGGGGGAGCTAGACGCAGCGGGGCGCAAGGTATTTTGCGTGGGCGGCGGAATCACCGCGTGTGCGTCGGCAATGTCAGCGATCGCGGATGAGGGTGTCAGTCTGTGGCTTCAGCATTTTCCAGTTGTTCATCGGCAGCGCTGATTTCAGCTTCGTCTTCGGGGTTGTCTTTATCTTCCCAGCTGATGATCCAGATGCAGGCGCCAGCGACCAGGATCGTCGCCACGATCAGCGCGATCCATTGCGACGGGAGCAAGCCTACGTTGCGCGCTTCATTGACCAGCAGGGCGACCATGCCCACAGCCAAGACGACCCAGGCGCTGAAGCGCGGGTGCTGCGTCACCCATTTTATGGCGGGGTTGTTTTGCATATTAGGCGATTCCTCGCATTCAATTAGCGACTTTAGTATAGCTTGACCTATTCTCTTGCGACAAACTGGAATTTCAACAGCCGATGACAAATGGACATATCGGCGCGGCACCGGACTCATCGCCTTAATGTTAATGCAATTCTAGCAAACTCCCTTGCATCAGCGCGCGTATATGATAGTGACGGCAGAGCAGGAGCAACAGGCAATGAGCAAACAGAAGCGCAAGGTCGAGTGGTCATTTGACTTTGAGAATATGGGAGATCAATTTCGCCGATTTTTCAGCGACGTCATGGGGGATGAAGTCGAGGTGAAGAGCGCCGAACTCTTTGCCCCGCTCGCTGACGCCGCCTCCGCCCGCATCGAAGTCGATTTTTCCGTTGGCAAAGCCAGCCTGACCGCGCTAGCCGCCGACAGCGATAAGCTCTTCGAGGCGCAGATCAACTACATCGGCGAATACGAGTTTGATATTAGCGGGGGCGATGAGCGGGTCGTTTCCCTGCGGCAGAAGGGAGGCCTGCCGCGTGGCATCGGGCGGATCATCGGCGATAACCAGGAGCTAAACTGGGATATCGCGCTCGCGCTTGGAATCCCGTACCAGCTGAGCATGAAAGGCGGCATCGGCGAGACCGATATCGACCTGAGCAATCTGCTGGTGGATGCCGTGAAGTTGGAAACCGGCGTGGGCAAAGTCGCCTTGACATTGCCCGCCCAGGAGAAGGCCTTCGCAGCCAGCATTGACGGCGGGGTCGGCAAAACCGATGTGCTTATTCCGGCTGGCAGCGGCGGCAAGCTCGATGTGAATGGCGGCGTCGGCGAAGTAACCGTCACTGTGGCCTCCGATGCGGCAGTGCGCCTCATGGCCGATGCGGGAATCGCCAAAGTAAACCTGCCGAAATCCTTCAACCGCGTCAAGGGCGGAGAGCACTTCGTCGGCATCTCGGGAGTGTGGGAAAGCGCCAACTTTGCCGAGGCGGAAACACAGATCGTCATTGATTTTGATGGAGGCGTCGGCAGTTTCAGCCTGGAACACTTCGACATCCTCTAAAGCCGAAGGGGCGCCAAGCTGCCGGTCTTAGAGCGACTCGGTGCCTTCCTCGGGCGGCGCGTCATTGGGCTCTTGCACCATCCGGTAAAGCATCTGCGTGAGATGGCTGTTGGCTTGCTCAACGTTCAAATCGGCGCAGATGACGGCGATTTCGTGGCTGAGCATCTTCATCAAACTGCTTTTCATCTTGAGTTCAACAGATGTGAGCTTGTCGGTTTGCTCACGCCAGAAGAGATCGCGCAGAGCCATCGCCATCGCTTCCGGCTCGCGGGTTTGAATCTGCTTTTGAATCGTTGCCTGGCGCGAGCGATAGTCATCCGACAGTTCCAGGGGCGGTTTGGAAAACACCTCTTCAATCACGGACAGATCTTCGATAGCGGGCCGGATATTCATATCGACCGCCGCTTCGACCGGTATCATCACCTCGCCGCGGTCGCCAACCAACTCTACGATATGGTAGTTGCGCAGCTTGCCCATGTAGGTCATCTTTTTTTTGCCGACGATCGTGCCGGCGCCATAACGGGGATGGATGATCTGGTCGCCTCTTGAATACATAAGCGTTCTCCGGTCTGCTTTACATCAATCTATACGTAAGGGCGGGCGCCCCAGTTCCTCATACAGCGCCATGCCTCCCATTTATCATGCTGCCAGCGAGAGCGAAAATTGCGCGACAGGCATCCGCGACAAATTCACATCGATTGGATTGTTGATGAACCGAGGGGATGCTGCTCTGTCGCGGCAGAAGGAAAGGCGTTTAACCGCCGAATTCGCATTCACGCGGCGAGTATAGCAGATCGCCGCCACGATTTCAAGCCTGCGCAGGCGCGTGCCTCAGCGCGTCAGATAGGCATCGGGGCGGCGATCTTCAAAAACGGGAATGGCGCGCCGCACGCGGTCCACTTCGTCCAGGTCAATCTCCGCCGTCAGCAGGCATTCGTCTTCGCCCGCCTCGGCGATCACAGCGCCCCAGGGATCGACGATCATGGAATGCCCGCCAAAGACCGTGCCGCCGGTATCGCCACAAGAATTGGTCGCGGCGACATAACACTGATTCTCGATCGCGCGGGCGATAAGCAAGGCGCGCCAGTGTTCGACGCGGACGAGGGGCCACTCGGCGCAGATCAGGATCAGCTTGGCGCCATGCTCGACGGCATAGCGACGGAAGAGCTCGGGAAAGCGCAGGTCGTAGCAGATGCTGAGGCCGGCGGGTCCCCAGGGCAAGTCCATCATTGTCGGCGCTTCGCCCTCGCCCAGCCACTTGTGTTCATCGAAGAGACGGAAGAGGTGGATCTTGCGATAGACGCCGGCGAGACCGCCGGCCGCGTCGTAATAGGCGGCGCAATTCATGAATTGATCGCGGCGCCGCTCGAGAATCGAGCCGAAGACCGCAATGGAATGATCGCGGGCGGTATTGGACAGCTGGGCGAACATGCCAGCGCCCAACGCGTCTGCGTAATCGCCAGCGTTTTCCAGGTCATAGCCGGTTGACCAGAGCTCGGGCAGGACGATCAACTGTGAATCGCGGGAGGATGCTTCGCGGATCATGCGCTCGGCGGTTTCGAGGTTGTCTTCGACGCGGGCGAGCTTGATCTGCATTTGGCCGAGGCTGATTGATACTTTGCTCATAAGTTTCCTCTTTGCGAACCATCGCCAGAGTGTAGCCAAAGCTGATTGCAAGCGCAATTGAGCGTGATCCTAAGGCGCCGAACCGACGATTCGCCACCGCTAGAGGGCGAGTCGCTTGTCGGTTATCTGAGATTGTCTTACCTTGAACGTTAAATGCGCAGCATTCAATCCAATGAAAGGCTTCTTTGTGCGGCGTCACTTTATCATGTCTTGGAATCGACCGGCATTCGTTGCAGCAGTCATAGTTATTCTAAGCCTGTCGGCGCAGAGGGTGTCGGCAGCGGTCATTCGGCTGGATGAGGCATGCAGTCTTCACGATGCCATCAATGCCGCCAACACGGACAGTCCTGCAGGCGGCTGCCCGGCGGGCGCGGGCGCGGATACGATCGTCTTGACCGCCGATGTCACGCTGAGCCAGGAGTTGCCGGTCATCTCGAGCAGGATCACGATTGTAGGCGATGGTTATACGATTAGCGGCGACGGGAAGTTTCGTATTTTCGATGTTGATGGCGGGGCACTGACGATAAGGCAGTTGACGCTGGCGGATGGACGAAGCCATGACGCTGAATTATTCGACCGAGACGGCGGCGCGATTCGCGCGAATGATGCAACTATCGTCATCGAAAACAGCAGCTTGAACAACAACGCGGCTGATTTCGGCGGTGGCGCAATTCATGTTGAGGACACGAACCTGACCATCAGCAGCAGCAGTTTCAGCGGCAATCGAACAAAGCAATCCGGCGGCGCAATCGATGGGATTTTCAGCGCGATTGAGATAGAAACGAGTTCATTCACGTTCAATCGCGCGAGCTCGGGTGGCGCTATCAAGAATCACGGCTACTGGAGAGGCAGCTCATTGACAGTGAATAACAGCACGTTTAGCCACAATATGGCTGACAACCGGGGTGGCGCAGTTGCGATGGGCCATCGAGAAAAGGTCACTCTAAATCACGTCACCGTCGCGTATAACTCGGCGCCGACGGGTGGGGGCATCTTCAATCGCCATGGCAACCTGAGCATAGTCAACAGCATCATTGCCGAGAATAGCCCGAACGACTGCCCCCATGTGGTCGATCAAAACGAAGGCAACTTGATTCAACGTGGCGATTGCGATCAAGCTGTGCGCGCCGATCCGCTGCTGGTGCTACTGACCGGATCGCCAGCTTATCATCCCCTGAGAGACTACAGCCCGGCGATCAATGCCGCGCTCGACGAACACTGTCTCGAGGTCGACCAAGCCGGCAATCGGCGACCCACGCCCACGGGCGAGCGCTGCGATATCGGCGCTATCGAATCCGCCAGCGGCATCGAAGCCCAGCCCACTTCAGCACCGTCCCATTGTACGATTGCAGATAAAATTATCGCCGCCAATACAGATGCGACAGCGGGCGCCTGCCCGGCCGGGGATGGACCCGACATGATTGTGCTTCACGAGAACTACACTCTAGCGCACCCCTTGCCGCCGATCAGTTCAACGATCATCATTGAAGGCGGCGGATACACCTTAAGCGGGGACAATCACTATCAGATCTTCGAGGTCGATGGCGGCGACTTGACGATAAACGACCTGACCATCAAGCACGGTTACGGCATAGACGGTGGCGCCATCAGTGTGACAAATGGCGGCGCGCTGACCGTCAACAATGGCGTCATCTGTGAGAACCAGGCTGAGATAGACGCAGGCGCGATTTACGCCGAAGAATCGTCAAGGGTTGTGATCTACGACAGCACGATTTGCGATAATACCAATCATGGTTATAGCGGCGGCGGAATTGAGATTCGCGGCAAATCGTCGCTTGTTGTGCAAGCCAGCACAATAGAAGGCAATTCTGTAGATAGCGACGGCGGCGGTATTTATCTGTGGGATTCTGAAGCGCTGATCACAGGCAGCGTCATCAGCGGCAATCACGCCGGACGCGGCGGAGCGATTTCTAGCCGCGGGCCGTCTGTCCTGACCATAAGCGGCAGTAGCATTCACGGCAATACAGCGTTTCACGACGGTGGCGGCATATACGCTTACGAGACGATCCTAAGCATAGAAAACAGCACCATCAGCAATAATCGCGCGACGTACTTAAGCTGGGAAGAGGGCTACAGCTCCGGCGGCGGCCTGAATGTCGCCGATTCGACAGTATCGCTAGATCACGTTACGTTGGTATATAACCGAGCCGGTGATGGCGGCGGGCTCGACGTTTACGGCGGCTCGCTAGACATACGCAACAGCATTATCGCCAGCAACGAAGGCGGCGACTGCTACATACGCGCTGAGGTTGACCTGTTAGAGGTTACCGGAAACTTCTTTGGCGATGGCACTTGCGAAAACAACTCAACTCGCGCCGCCCATCTGCTGCCGCTGACCGACGCCAAGCCCTATCATTCGCTCAAAGCCGAAAGTCCGGCTGTCAATGCCGCCGACCCCGACCATTGCCTGCCGGTCGACCAACTGGGCAATGCGAGACCAATCGGCGAAGGCTGCGATATTGGCGCCATTGAATCAATTCATGAAGTCGCAACTGAGCCGACACCGGCAACTCACTGTACCTTGGCGGACCAGATTCTCGCCGCCAATCGCGACGCGCCCGTTGGCGCTTGCCCGGCTGGCAAAGGCGTGGACGTTATCAGCATCCAAGCGGACATCACGCTGGATAGCGCGCTGCCACCGATCACGTCCGAGATCACTTTTGAGGGCAATGGCCATACCATCAGCGGCGACAAACGCTTTCAGATTTTCTATGTTATCGGCGGCAAGCTCTCAGTCAAAAACTTGACGCTGCGCGATGGCGTCAGCTACGCCGGCGGCGCCATCCGCGCGCGCCAAGGCAGTGAATTGACTATCAAGAGCAGCGTTCTGCGCGGCAATTCGGCAGTGGCTGGCGGCGCGGTCCAGGTTAGTCAGGGCAGACTAAGCATCGACAGCAGCAGTTTCCAAGACAATCATGCTGAGTATCAGGGTGGCGCGATACACGTATACGATAGCGATCTGCGCATTTCTCGAAGCGACATCAATGAGAACTATGCCGCACGGTCTGGCGGCGCAGTCTATTTTCGAGTCACCGACGCGGAGCTTGTCAATACAACCATAAGCGGCAATTCAGCTGACATGTGGGGCGGCGCAATTCAGGCGTTCGGAGGCGATATCGATCTCGTGCACGTCATTATCGCCAACAATTCGGCGCCGGAATTCGGCGGCATCAGTGGAAACAGTGGTTACATATTCCTGCGCAACACTGTTCTCGCAAACAACACTGGCGGCGATTGCGACGGTTCATCCGAATTCAGCGCTTGGGTCACAACCTATATGAGCCTCATCGGAGACGGCAGTTGCGATGCGGACTTGAGCGGCGACCCCATGCTGGGCGATCTCGTGGACGAAGACGGTTCGCGCCCGCTCCTGCACGGCAGCCCTGCCATCGACGCTGCCGACCCGCGATTCTGCCCGCCAACCGACCAACTCGGCAATCCGCGCCCGGCTGGCGAAGGCTGCGATATCGGCGCGATTGAGTTTATGGGCGGGTCTCGCTAATCCAGCCCAATCGACACAAACTTGGGATCCATATATTCGCTCAAGCCCTCTTGCCCCGCTTCGCGCCCGAAGCCGCTGGTCTTGATGCCGCCGAAGGGCGCTTCCGCTGTCGCCGGGACCAGGTCGTTGACGCCGATGATGCCGAATTCCAGCCCCTCATAGACGCGCGTGGCGGTGGTCAGGTCCTTGGTCATCACATAACCGGCTAGCCCAGAAGGCGTATCATTGGCCAGCTGCAACGCCTCGTCGATTGTGGAGAAGGTGCTGACCGCCATCACCGGACCGAAGACTTCGTCGCAGCCGATACGCATATCGCTGGTGACATCGGTGAGGACGGTGGGCCGGTAGAAATAGCCCTGCTCCAGCGGGGGGCGCCCGCCACCGGCAACGAGGGAGGCGCGTTTCCCCAGGGCGTCCTCGACGAACTGCTCGACTTTGTCGCGCCCGGCGCCGTTGACCATCGGTCCGTTGGTGACCTGCTCGAGCATGCCATCGCCGACGACGAGCTGCTCGGTTTCGACCTTTACCGCATCGAGGAATTCTTCGAGGGCGGGCTGCTCGACATAGAAGCGGGTTGGTGAAATGCAGACTTGGCCGTTATTACGGAACTTGGCCATGACGCTTTGCTGCGCCGCCCAGCTCATATCGCTATCGGCGAAGACGAGCACGGGCGCGCTACCGCCCAGCTCCAGGCTGAGCTTCTTGATGCCGTCAGCGGCGGCGCGCATAAGGATTTGGCCGACGCGCTGGGAGCCGGTGAAGCTGAGCTTGCGCACGCGCGGGTCGCGCAAGATGGTTTCGCCCATGGTCTGCGGCTCGCCGTTGACGAGATTGACGACGCCGCGGGGCAGGCCGGCTTCGACCATCACATTTACCAGCGCCATCGCGCTCAGCGGGGTCAGCTCGCTGGGGCGGCCTACGATGGTGCAGCCTGCGGCGAGGGCGCCCGCCCACTTGCGCGCCAGCAGATAGGCGGGGAAATTCCAGGCGGTGATGGTGGCGACGACGCCGACGGGCTGCGGGATCACCAGCAGGCGTTTGCCCGCTTTGCGCGCCGGGATGGTGCGGCCGTAGGCGCGTTTGCCCTCTTCGGCGAACCAATCGAAGAGATCGGCGCAGGCGCCCCATTCGCCCGCCGCCTCGCCCAGGGGTTTGCCGCACTCGGCCGTCATGATGGGCGCGAGTTCGTCAACGCGGGCGCGCAGGGCATCGGCGATATCGCGCAGGATGCCGCAGCGTTCGTAGGCGGTCATGTTTTGCCAGCGGAGCAGCGCCTCATAGGCGGCAGTGATCGCCCGCGTGGTCTCTTCCGCGCCACCGAAGGGCACATCGGCGATCGGCGCCTCGCTAGCCGGGTTCACGACTTGCCAAGTCGCGCCATTAACTGCGTCGGTCCACGCTCCGTCAATCAGCATCTTGTTTATCATGCGCTGCTCCCTGTTATTGACATTCACAGCAGAGATTCTACCTTATGCGCAGCGAAACGTAAGCGGGCTATGCCGGGGGCGCGCCTGCTCCATCGTCAGCGCCTGACGCTCGCGGTTTGCGTCTGGATGCGCTCGCGCTCCGCCTTCGCCCGTAGACGGCGCGCGAAGTAGCCCAAAATGAGCAGGCCTAAAGCGATCACCGACACGATCACCACGATAATGGCGTCTTTGATGTGAACACTCTGGAGAAAATCTGCGATGAATACGTCTGTGGCGGCGGCGTCTGCTGTCCCTATTATAGCGTCGCACTTGTAATACATTATAATTGTAGTTTGCAGTCCTTTGGAGTATAGTCAGGGTGGCATCTTCGTCGGCATTAAGCCGCCTGGTACATCCAAGCCGAGGGAACGAGTCACCGTTCCATGACCGTCGAGACTTATTGGAGATGCTGCGATGAACCCCGTAAGACTTCTTCTCTGTTTTATGCTCGTAGGTTTTCTTTGTGCCATTCCGGGCACAGCATTCAGTCAGAGTGACGACACTGGCGACGCGGATTCCAGCCAGTTGAAGTTTCAGTCGCTTGATGTTGAAAACGCGGATGCCGTCAATTGACTGCGGAACGCCGGATTGACGACCGAGCAGGGGACAACGTTGGTCAGTCAAGCAAGATCGGCCGATGTCAACGGAGGCTCCGGTGTTACACAACTCGCCGACCGGGAATATTGGGACTGCAATTGTCAGATCGGCCAGAGATGTACAGGCTTTGGCGCGTATGGACAGGGTACCTTGACCGCATTGCTTACCTTCTGGAACAGCGATAACGACTTGGGGCCTATGTCTAGGACGTGCCAAGGTTCGCAATGCTTGTTTTGGGTTTCCGGTCAGAGGGACGGTCTCGCTCCAAGATGGTATGTGTTTCGGGGTTCTACACCGTGGGTGCATAAGTATTTCACTATGTGCGTAGGGCGGCCGCGCTGAGTGCGGTAAGAAAAGGTGGCGGGCAATGTCTAAAGCAAACGACCACCTGAACGGCTTTGAAGACATGCCGCACTTCGATGAAGCACTGGCGATATTGAAACCGATCGCGGAACGTGTGTACAAATTACTCGAACAAGCCGCGCCCGATCTGGATGATTACGATAGGCGTGAGAGCTTCAATGAAAGTGTTCATAGCGCCCTGGCATTCTTGCACAAACGAGACCGTGTCGGTCGGGTGAACATTGATGCCGTCTCCGCTAATTCGGACTTGCCCGCCATCGCCGATAGTCTGCCCCTCTTGGTCGAGGGCTTCGAGCGGTGTCGTCCCTTCTGGAAAGGGGCGACCCGCTCTGAGCGGCCCGCTATGTTACCATCAAGCGATCTGACGAACTCGACGATCGTGTTGATGCTCATCGGTGAAGAGATGTATCCCATGCAGAATAGTGGAACGCTGTATTTCGCCAGCTTTGAACTGGACGATCTTAGCCCACGTGACGAAATGGGGTAGAGGGAGTCTCGAAGTGTCAGCCAGCGCCGTCATGCCGACCAGCACTGGCGATTTCTACCGAAGGCTGTATTCCGATAGATTGCCTTCTATGGGCTTATTCTTCCTTCTCCAGCAAGCCCGCTTCCTCTAGCGCCTCTTCCATTACCGCGAGTGATCCGTTGACCATGCCCTTCACTTTGGAAGCGCGCGCGACCGCTGATTCAAACGTTGCGGACTGCGCAACATCGTTGGAAGCATTAAGGGATTCCGGCGGTTAGCGCGATCTTCGCGGATGCCTTCTATTCTTTCGCCGCCCGCGGCCCTTGAAGGCGCGCGTCGAAGCCCATGCGCGCGGACAGGGCGTCAGCGGTATGCTTGACTACATTGCCGAAATCATCGATGCGCTCCAGGGTGACGCGGCCCGCGGGACCGCTGATGCCGATAGCGCCGACCAGGACGCCGCGATGATCGTAAACCGGCGCCGCCACACAGCGCACGCCATAATTGTATTCTTCGTCGTCAATGGCGTATCCGCGCTTCACCGTCTGCGTCAGTTGGGCATCGAGCGTGGAGGGATCGGTAACCGTGCGATGGGTGAAGGGTCTGAGTTCTTCGAGAATGGGGCAGTCGCCGAAAGCAAGCATCGCCTTGCCCAGCGCGGTGCAGTGGAGGGGCGAAAGCGTACCGATTTCCGATTCCACCCGCAATGCCGCAGTCGATTCGACCTGATCAATATAGAGGGCTTGGCGCTGCGCCTGTATCGCCAGATGCGCGCATTCGCCGGTCTTGTCAACGAGTTCGTGCAAGTAGGGGCGAGCATGATCGCGCAAGGTGATGCGATTCAACAAGTGCTGCCCGAGGGTCAACAACTGCGGACCCAGCAGGTAGCGCGTGCTGTGCTCGTCTTGTTCAACGAAGCCATAATTGGCCAGCGTGTGCAGCAGGCGCGAGGCGCTGCTTTTGTCGATGGAGAGGTGCTTGGCGATTTCGGTCGTTCCCATGCCATTGCGCGAATGCTCCAGCAGGTTGAGGATTTTCAAGCCCTTTGCCAACGACTGTATCTCGGCCATAAAAACGTACTCACAATGCGCAACGGATTGTGCAAATTATGCAACTGGGGTTGCGACTTGATGAACCGGTGGTCAACTAGTTGACAATTATAAAACACTGTTGTACTTTTAGCAACATGTACCAAGAACTGCTTGTTTTTTTGGTGGAATTGCGCTAATTTGTAAGTGGAGCGAGGAGGCGCCTATGATCAAACTCACCAGCTTTGCCTTCGACAGTTTATCATGACAAACGGAGAAAAGAATATGTTGAGCAGACGCTTGATCTTGGCAGTACTGATAGTCTTGATGGCCGGTCTCACTGTCGCGCCGGCGATGGCGGACGACTTGATGGGCGATTTTACCGTCTCCCATTACTTCGGCGGCTTCGGCGGCGAATTCATTGACGGCATCGTCGATGCATTCATCGCTGAGAATCCGGGGCTGATGCATGCGGCGAGTCCAGTCGATCATGAGCAGTTCAAGACGTCGATTCTGGTGCAGTTGGCTGGCGGCAACCCGCCGGATACCTTCAGCTATTGGGCGGGCGCGCGCATCCAGTTCGTCGTGGATGGCGGCCGTTTGCAGCCAATTGATGACATTTGGGAAGCGAACGATATGGATTCGCAATTCCCGGGCGCTGTAATTGACAACGCCGCCACCTATGACATGCACCGCTATGCCGTGCCTTTGACCTTGCACTGGGTCGGTTTCTTCTATAACACGGCGCTGTTTGAGGAGCATGGGGTGATGGTACCGACAACTTGGGACGAGTTGGTTGACGCCGCCGAGCAGTTTAAGATGGCGGGCATTCCGGCTTTCTCGCTCGGTTCGATCAACCGCTGGCCCGGTCAGTTCTGGTTTGACATGATCTTGCTGCGCACGGCGGGCAACGATTATCGCAACCAGTTGATGAGCGGCGAAGCTTCATACACCGATCCCGAGGTAGTGCGCGCTTACGGGCTGTGGAAGGACCTGGTCGATGCCGGTTATTTCTATCCTGACGCCAATGCCTATGATTGGGATGAAGCAGCCAACTTCGTCGCCAATGGCGAAGCGGCGATGACATTGATGGGCACCTGGATTGGCGGGCTGTACGCCGGCAACGAAATGGTGGCGGGCGAAGACTTCGATTACTTCTCCTTCCCCACGATTGACGAAGACACGCCGCGCGCATCTCTCGGTCCAATCGATACTTTCGTCGTATCAGCCGATGCGGCCAATGCGGATGCGGCAAAAGCCTTCCTGGTCTACCTGACCAACCCGGATGTGCAGGCCGAATTCGCCTTGGGCGCGGGCAACCTGGCGCCGAGCTTGCTGGTCGATACCGGCATCTACAACGATGTTGTGGCGCGCATCGCCGGCGAGATCGCCAACGATCCGGTCTTCGCTTTCAACTATGACCTGGCGACGCCGCCACCGGTGGCGGAAGTCGGCTTGAATTCCTTCTCGGAGTTCATGGCGAATCCGGGTGATTACGAAGCGATGCTTGAGCGCGTTCAAGCCGATGCAGCCGCCGAGTTCGCGGGCATGGAATAGGGACTTTCTCGCCACTCGCAATTCATCGGTGAATCCATAGACACCCGCGCGACAATGCCGCCCACGCAAAATACTTTGCGCCCCGCTGCGAAAGACTCCCCTTCCTTAGCTTGCTGGGTCGCGTAGACACAGACCGTCGGGAAGGGGCCGGGGGATGGGGTTTGCCGCCCGCAATATTGGCACAAGTTCGGGCGACCCAATGGGTCGCCCCTACAGTTTTTGACAGGAGCGGGTTTCGGGGAGGAGACAGCTAGCTGCCATGCTAAGACGCCACCCCTGGATCATCCCGGCCAGCTTCCTCGCCCTGCCCCTTCTGGTTTATTTCACCTTCGTCATCCTGCCGACGCTGAATTCGCTGTATTATTCTTTCACAGACTGGGTCGGCTACGGCGCCGACTTCAACTTCGTCGGCCTGGCGAATTTCGAGAAGATCTTCACCGACCGCCTCTTCAGCAATGCGATCAAGAATACGGCGATCTGGCTGGCGCTGGCGATGACGGCGCCGACGCTGCTGGGCTTGACGCTGGCGCTGGCGCTGCAGGGCAAACGCGCTATAAACACGATATACAAGTCGCTGTTTTATCTGCCGATCTGCCTGTCGCCGATCATCATCGGCATCATCTGGGTCTGGCTTTACAGCCCCAAGCTGGGCATCGTCAATCTGTTTCTGCGCTCAATCGGGCTGGATCATATCGCGACCGCCTGGCTGGCGAACCCGAATACCGCGCTCTTCGCCGTCTTCGTCGCCTGGGCTTGGCAGCAGACCGGCTTGAACATGGTCATCTTCCTGGCCGGTTTGACTTCGGTGCCACCGCCGCTGGTGGAAGCGGCCAAGGTCGACGGCGCCAACTACTGGCAGACGCTGACGAAAGTGATCATCCCCATGCTGCGGCCCGCGACGGTGGTGGTGCTGGCGCTGACCGCCATCAGCGCGCTGAAGAGCTTCGAAATCATCTGGGTGATGACGATGGGCGGTCCCTTCAACAAGTCGGACACGCTGGCTGTCTTCATGTACAGCGAGAGCTTTCGCAAGTTCAAGATGGGCTACGGCAGTTCTGCCGCTGTGATTCTCTTCTTGATGACGCTGGTGATCATTGTGCTCTACTTCCGGCAGACGGCCGCCGCCGAGGAATTGTATGACTAGGAGCGAGCCGCCCACCCCAAACCCCATCCCCAGAGTCAAGCTATGTAGCTATGTAGGGGCGACATAGTATGTCGCCCGCTTTGGAATCGCCCTACATGAAGTTATGGTGGAAAGGTGGTCGCCTCTTAAGATGAACTTGAGAAAGGGCCTCGCAACTGCCCTGCTCTACTTTGTGCTGACGATCATGCTGATCCTGTTCATGGTGCCGGTTTATGGCGCGATCGTCACTGCCTTCAAGACGCAGGCTGAGGTCTCGGCCGGCGGCTACTGGACGATACCGACCCATTTCGCCAGCGACAATTTCGAGCGCGTGATGAACCCGGACGATGGCAACCTGGGCTTGTATCTGCAGAACTCGCTACTGCTGACGATTCCGGCGTCCCTATTCTCGATTGCGCTGGGCACGCTGGCGGGCTATGGGCTGGGCAAGTACCGCTTCAAGGGCGATGGCATGCTCTTCATCTTGATCGTGGCCGGCATGTTCCTGCCGCCGCAGATCGCGCTGATTCCCGTCTTTCGGTTGATGAACGACATTGGGCTTTACGACACGCTCTGGGCGGTCATCATCATCCATACGGCTTTTGGCATCCCGATATGCACGCTGGTGATGCGCAACTTTTTCCAGGTGGTGCCCAATGCCCTGCGCGAGGCGGCGCTGATAGACGGCGCCAACGAGTACAGCATCTTTTTCCGCATCATGCTGCCGCTGACGCTGCCGGCGCTGGCGGTGCTGGCGACGCTGCAATTCACCTGGATTTGGAACGACTTCCTCTGGCCCTTCATCCTGACGCAGCGCGCCGAGAGCCGCACGGTGATGGTCGGGATTTTGAATTTGACCGGGCAGTACACGGTTGATTGGGGCGGTCAGGCGGCGGCGAGTTTGATTGGGTCGCTGCCGACGCTGTTTATCTTTGTGTTCTTCCAGCGGTATTTTATACGGGGTCTGACGCTGGGCGCGGTGAAGGGGTAGAGGAAAGTTGACAGATGAACCGAGAATCCACTAGAATGCGTACACGCTGTTGACAGTGTGCATAAGGAGCGAGCGATGGCACACGACCGACGCAAGATCGCCAATTCCTTCTATTTGCCCAAGCATCCTTTTCTACGGGGGATAGCGAGTCTGTTCAGCTTGCCAGGTTCGTATTCGCGTTTCTACACAGACCAGATCCTTTCGCGGTCGAACGCCGATGCAATTCGGGCGGATTGGGAGGCAGTTGGCGAGAATCTTTGGTGGGCGTTGGGACAGTACGAAGAGCGTGAGAAAAAGGTGAACGACGGTGAGTGAGTCATCGTCCGCTGAGCCTTCACCTTCGGTCGAGGGTAATCGCAACAAGGGTGTTGCCATTCCCGCCGAGTTGCTCCAGGAGATCCCCGAAGACAAGCGCGACGCCATAATCGAATATGTGAGCAGCGTCATACATGTCGAGCAGACAACAGGTACGCTTCCGCCGCCTACGATGTTTAACGCTTACTCTGGCCAGGCGCAAGCGATCATACTGGACGAGTCTGTCAAGCAAGGCCGGCACCGGCGCGGCGTCGAAAACCGAATTGTGGATGCGTCTATTCTGCAAGAGCGTCGCGGGATGTGGCTGGGGTTTCTGATGGGGATTTCGATTATCATCGGCGGCACAGCCATTATCCTGCAAGGCTACAGTGTGGAAGGCCTGCTGCTGATCGCAGGTGATGCCGCAATCCTGGCGACAGTCTACATCAACGAACGCCGCAAGCGCGCACCCTGATGGCCTTGGAATGAATGTATGGTCGGCATCCCCAACCTGACCGGGCAGTACACGGTCGATTGGGGCGGGCAGGCGGCGGCGAGTTTGATTGGCTCGCTGCCGACGCTGTTTATCTTTGTGTTTTTTCAGCGGTATTTTATACGGGGTCTGACGCTGGGCGCGGTGAAGGGTTGATGCTCAGTTTCTGGGGTTCAACTCCTCAATACTTCGTTGTATTCTTTGTCCAGCGCTAAATCATTGACTCATTTCAATTGGGGATGCCAACCGATGGATTTCGAGCGTTTGCGAGCGAAACTGGGAGTGGTGAATATGTTAATATGATAAACTGAATATATGAAAAGATGCCCCCACTGCGAAGATACAGAACAACAAGTAAAGGCAGGTCGCACTGGTTACGGAAGTCAAATGTACAAGTGCAAGCCCTGCGACCGCCGTTATGTTGCACAATCTCGTCGATATAGCAAGGAAATGCGGCAATTAGCCGTTGAATACTATGCGGATGGCTTGAGTTACCGAAAGATCGCCCGTCATTTTAAGGTTCATCATGTGACGATAATGAATTGGGTGAAAGCTTGCGCCGATCAACTGCCACCGGCGCCGATACCGCGAAAGAAGCCACTGCATATCCTTGAGATGGATGAGTTGCATACTTTTGTCGGGCGAAAAAAAACAGATGGTACATAATCACTTTGGTCGAGCGAGCTAGCAGTTGCATTGTCGGCTCACTGGTGAGCCAAAAGCGTGATGAAGCGACTTTGCAAAACCTGGTAGATCAAAGCCCGAGAGGGCGCTGGTACTACAGCGATCTGATGGCCTCGTACAAGAAACTGGTCTATTATCCGGGCAAGCATATACCGATGCCGAATAAGAGCGAGACTTATCGGGTAGAAGGCGTGAATGCGGAACTTCGTCATTATCTATCTCGTTTGCAACGGCGTTCCCGCTGTTTTTCCCGCTGTGCCGATGCGCTCCGGCGGGCAGTGAAGCTCTTTACTTATGCTTGGAATCAGCGGCAGTTGTATCGTCAACAGTATCCCAATTACGATGCTCATCTATTTGAATTCGTATATCAATGATTCACCACTCCCGCGAAACTTAACGATCTTGAAGCACTGCATAATGACGATAAGATTCAATATGAAGTCGACAGCCGTATTGAGCCAGATATCGCAGATTCATGGCCGGCTGGAATTGATCCACGTCTTCACATTACACTTCGTAACACAGGACGACGCCGACCATACAGACATCAAACAGATGCTATAGAGCTTGCACTATCGGGCGAAGATGTAGTGCTGGCCTCACCTACTGCGAGCGGTAAGACACTAGCGTTTACAGTCCCGATGCTCAACAGCTTATTGAGTAATCCTGGAACGCATGCACTAATGGTTTATCAGATGAATGCCCTTTCATTCGATCAGCTTGAGAAACTTCAAGAACTCTGCGAACCACTGGAAATCAGTGTGGATACGTATGTCAAAGAGACAGGCGATCGCAGGAAACAAATCCGAAATAATCCACCGCAAATACTGTTGACGAATCCAGAGTATCTAAATGCTGCCTTTCTCGGTTGGCTGGAATTGCATTGGAAAGACTTCTTGAGAAATTTGCGCTATTTCGTTATCGACGAAATGCATTTGTACCACGGATATTTTGGCAACAATATGACTCTCTTGCTTCGGCGTTTTTTCCTCCAACTTCAACGATTGGGAGCATCTCCGCAGGTTTTTCTGTCATCAGCGACCTGCGCCTGTCCTGACAAGCATGCCGAGATCCTCACCGGAAGAAAAGTAGAACTCGTACAAGTGCCAAAGGCAATGCAACCAAAACGACACTTCCTTTTCGTCAAACCCGAAAGAACCGAAAGCAGTTCTTGGAAGGATTTTCGGATCCGTATTGAAAAAGCAGCACTAGCAATGTTGGAACAAAATCTTCGTGTTCTGATCTTTTGTCCAACCATAAACTTTATAGAAGAAGCTTACAAGAATTGTATACGTACGGCTGAAAAACAAGGCTTTAATACGTCACAGCTTGCTCGCTACCATTCCAGACTTCCATCAGCAGAAGAAAAGTTGCAGACGCAGGAAAAGATCAAATCCGGTGAACATCAAGTCATTTTTACCACTAATGCTCTTGAGGTAGGGCTGGACATTGGTGGACTGGACGGAATAGTGCTGGCCGGTTTTCCATCAAACGTCATGTCCGCTTGGCAACGAATCGGACGTGCCGGCCGCAATTGGAATAGTGATGCGTTTGTGCTGTTTTACGCAATGGACGACCCAATCGACAATTTCTTCGTCAGCGATATTGATTCTTTTTTGAATAAACCATTAGATGAGCTCGTTGTAAATCCAGCAAACGAACAGCTAATTCAGAACCACATGGATTCGTTGATGGCTGAGACGAATGGCGATATTAGACCCGATGACAAACGGATTCTTGGGCATGCCTTTTACGACGCCGCAATAGCAGCAGCAAAAGAGTATAAACCTAATCGCCGCCGATCCAGCTATAGACGAAGTTCACCACAAAAGAGACTGCTCGACAAAGGGCTGCGCGGCGACAATAGTGGTTCATACGATTTAGTTATTGACGGAGAACCTGAACCAATCGGGCGAAACATACCGGAAATTTGGAAATTCCGTCACGGGTATCAGGATGCAATCATCACTGTGGCTGGAAAACGATATCGTGTATATGGTCATATAGACACTCGAAAAGAGAAGAAAATTCTGTTGGAAGATGCGCCCCCGCAGCAGAGGACAGAAGCATTTTTCAGCAATTATATAAACGAAGACGAAGTTTTCGGAATCCGAGAATATGGAACATTTTCGATATATTATGGTGAGGTAAATCTTACAACTAAATTCCGTGGTTACCGGCTAATAGACGAAGTTACCGAAGCAGAATTGGATCGAAGTGATGATGATGATTATTACGAATGGTCTAATCTTCATGCGTTTTGGATCGAGAATGATGTCGCAGACAAAAATACCATTGGAATCAATTCGCTATTGCACTTGTTACGCGCTGGTGCGCTTCCGGTGGTGCCGGCCGACAGATTCGAAACCAGTACTTTTCTGAGGTCACTTGATAGGGATACGGTCTTCATTTATGAAAACTTCAAAGGAGGAATTGGTAACGCAATTAAGCTCTTCCAAGTTTGGCATAAGGCACTAGAAGAAGGTATCAAGCGGGCAGAAAACTGCACTTGTGAAACTGGTTGCACCAATTGCATTGAGCCTCCGAAATCTTGGGATTCCAATAACGCTGACGTAAACAAAGCTGCGGGAATCGCCCTAGCCAAAGAGATGCTCTCCTCGTACCACAAAACAACCTAGTCACAACTCGCAATGCTAAAGAATGTCGCATTGTAAATTGCATCCTACGCTGTGCGCAGTTGACGCGCCAGCCGACAGATAACCAACCGATTCAGCACGCTTGGATGACCGAGACTGTTGAGCGTACACCATGTTGACCCAACCCACCCCACTAACCCCACCCACCCTCCCCTTCGCCCAGCCGGGCCGCTTCTACCGCGGCAACCTGCACGGGCACTCCACCAACTCGGACGGCAGCTGGGCGCCGGCCGAATACATCCGCCAATATCGGCAGAATGGCTACGACTTCGTCGCGCTGACCGACCACTGCATGGAGCAATACGGCTGGCAAATCAGCGATACACGCGAATTCCGCAGCGACGAGTTCACCACGCTGATCGGCGCCGAGCTGCATCCGGGGCAGATCGAGTCCGGCTCGGCCTGGCACTTGCTGGCGGTCGGATTGCCCCTGGATTTCGAGTCGCATCGCGAGGGCGACACCGGCGCGAGCGTCGCGGCGCGCGCCATGGAAGCGGGCGCATTCGTGGCGGCGACGCATCCCAACTGGTATAGCTTTACCGTGGCCGACTTTGAAACGCTGGACGCGGCGCACGCGGTCGAGTGTTATAACGGCGGCTGCGACGCGGAGAGCGACCGCGGCTACAGCTGGCACTTCATTGATATGCTGCTGCATCGGGGGCATCGTGTTGGCGCGATCGCCGTCGATGATGTGCATGCGGCCGAGGGAACGAGCGATTTCATGCGTGGCTGGGTCTATGTCAAGGCGGAAGCGCTGACGCCGGAAGCGCTGCTGCGGGCGCTCAAAGCTGGGCACTATTACGCAAGCACGGGACCCCAACTGCACAATGTTGAGATTCTGTGGCGCGATAGGCTCTTGGTCGAGTGCTCGCCGGCGAGGCAGATCCTGGTCACCGGCGAGAGCGCGGGCGCGCTGCGGATCAGCGGCGGGGGACTGCGGGGCGCCGAGTTTGATTTAAGCGAGGTGGATTCGCGCTGGCTGCGGGTTACAGTGCGGGACGAAGCGGGCGGTCGCGCCTGGACGAATCCGGTTTGGTTGGGGTGAGGAGGGCCAAAAGCGCCACTCGCGCGCGAGAATCAACTCTCCCGCAGTTGACGCGCCAGTAAGCCGCTGACCAGCCGAATCAGCGCGTAAGGCAGCAGCAGCGGCAGCGCCAGTTCAATCACAATCGTCATGCCCATTGCCAGCGCCAGCCGCATATTCGCCGCCTGCAGCGCCAGGTCGGAAGCTTCGCGCGCGCCATCCAGCGCCGCTGACAGATATTGCAAATTCAACTGCTGCAGCATGTTTATCAGCAGAAAATAGAAAACGACCCAAGCCACCGACGAGGTCATGGCGATGGCGCGGAAGGGCACAAAGGCGCCAATGCCGACGCCGACCATGCCAAACATCAGCGGCTCCAGCACAAGGCGAATGAGCGCGGTGAAGGACATAATGATGATCAGGATATAGGTGACAGCGCCCGATTCGCGCAAGGGGAACAAGCCCGCGTAGTGCATGATGATCAGGGGCGGTCCAAAGAGAGCCGCGCCCTGCACGATAAGGATGAGATCGTCCATCTTGCGCCAGATGGCGGAAGCCACTTTGCCCAAAAAGATCTGCTCCAGCGACATGGGCGTCGACATCAGCAACTGCATGGTATTGTTGCGGATTTCGTCGGCCATGGCGGCGGCGGAGTTGGCGGCGATGGAACAGAGCGCGCGCAGGTAGAAGATCATGCCAACCGGGACCACCAGCACGGAGACGACGATGACGGTGGTGGCTAAATCAGTGACGAAGGGGAAGATGATGCCGGCGAACAGCGCCAGCGCCCAAAAGCCGCAGATATAGAAAATCGGCTCGAATTCAGGCGGCAGCGTGCGCCAGTACAAGCCCAGATGACGCCGCACGATCGGGTTGGTGGCGCGCGCCCAATAGGGCAGCGTATCCATCGGCGAGCGATCGTCGATTTCGATGAGATTCTGCGGTTTCGCGTCGGCAGCCATCAATGCTCTATTTCCAGATTTGCCTTCAGTCCTCAGAGAAGACGATGCCGCGATAGATCTCGGACAGCGGTAGCTCGCAGTCGATGGTTTCGAGCGGAATGACATCGTCGATGTTGCTGAAGGATTGCCAATGCCAACCGCTCCCGCTTCTGGTGTACAGTTCCACCTGGTATGCGTATTGATCGACAATGACATAAGCTTGAATGCTATGCATGCCGCGATAATAATCAAGCTTGGTGAGCCTGTCGTAGCCGGCGGTTGTTGGTGAAAGCACCTCGAATACCGCGACTGGATTGAGCAATATCGTATCGCCTTCGTCAAGCAGGGCCTCGCCACAGACCACACTCAAATCAGGATAGACATGGCGCGTCTCGCTTATTCGCACAAGCATATCGCTGTTACGCATCCAGCAGCCCGTTTCACGAAGGCGGCTGCCCAACGCGTATGTTAGGTTAATTTTGATTTCGCTGTGGTTGCTTGTACCACCCGTCATTTCGTAAATGACCCCATCAATGAATTCATGTTTGAATTCGCTCTCCGCTTCAAAGGCGAGATATTCTTCAACGGTGAATAGATGCGGCATGGGGTAGCCCGGCACATAATCCGGGTGAACGGGATCGTTGGGATCGGGATCGCCCCAGTCGTAAATCACGCCGTCTATGTACTCGTGCTTGAACTCGCTTCTTTCCTCAAAAGCGAAATACTCCTCCACGGTGAATTTGTGCGGACGGGGGAAGCTGTCAATACGTTCGATCACCATTCTTGTCCCTCGGCGTCAGTCTCCGTCGCGCCATTATAACACGTTCGAGCGCCGGATTTCGCGGGGGCTCGCTAGTCATAACGCCGCGTTCAGCGCCGGCCGATGTGACCGGAAGCGGCAAATATGTTAAAAATGGATTGACTTGGTCCATCGGAGCGCCTGATGCGGGTCGCGATTATCAGCGAGACATTCCTGCCCAAGGTTGACGGCATTGTCAAGGTGGCTTGCCTGTTGCTGGATCACCTGTCGAAGCGCGGGATTGAGGCGCTGGTGATTGCCCCGCGTTATGGCGCCGGCTCCAGCTACAACAATGTGCCGGTTCACAGCCTGCCTAGCCTTTCCTTCCCGCTGTATCCAGAGGCGCGCCTGGGCTTCGCCACCTTGTCGCTTTATCGCGATCTCGCCGCCTTCCAGCCGGATGTCGCGCATCTCTTTCATCCAGTGATGACCGGCATCCCGGCGATGATGATGCTGAAGTGGATGGAGGTGCCGACTGTCAGCTCCTTCCATTTAGATTACGCGCGGCTGGCGCCACAATTCCGCCTTGGCGCGGTCGACTTGGGGTTCACGCGACCGCTGATCGACGAGTTGACCAAGAGCGTGTTCAACTGGGCGGATTACAGCCTGGCGCCATCGAAGCTGGTGCAGCAGCAGATGCGGCGGCTGGGCATCGCCAATGTCGGCTTGTGGCGGCGCGGCGTCGATGCCGAGGCTTTCCATCCCCGCTTTCGCTCGGCGGCGATGCGCGACGAAATGACGGCGGGCAATCCGGACGATACGATCTTGCTTTACGTTGGTCGGCTGTCGGACGAGAAGCAGATCGAGCACATTCGGCCGACGCTGGAGGCGCTGCCGAATACGCGGCTGGCGCTGGTGGGCGATGGTCCGGCGCGCGCTGAACTCGAGCGATTCTACGCCGACTTACCGGTTAAATTCATGGGCTACCTGCGCGGCGAGCGGCTTTCGCAGGCTTACGCCAGCGCCGATATCTTCGTCTTCCCGTCGCGGCTGGAGACCTTTGGGCTGGTCGTGATAGAGGCGATGGCTTGCGGTACCCCGGTGGTCGCGGCGCGGGTGGGCGGCGTCGGCGATATGGTCCAAGAGGGCGTGAACGGCTACAGCTTCGCCAGCGGCGACCGGGCGATGCTGCTGGAGGGCGTGCGGAAGATCGCGAGCAATCGGGAGACGATGCGCTGGATGGGCGAGCAGGCGCGGGCTTACGCCGAGGGGCAATCCTGGGAGGCGATCATGGATGAGGTGATTGAGGTGTATGCCGGCTTAATCGCGGCGCGGCGTCCGCAGGCGGTTGCTGTTTAATTGCTATTCCGCCATCACCTTCCCCACCGCCGCGACCACAGGCCCATGATGCGCGCCGTTGCTGATGATCATGCCGGGGTTGGGCAGGGTCTCGCCACCGGAGAAATCGAGGGGACCGCCATCGAGGTCGGTCACCATGCCGCCAGCCGCCTGCACCAGGGCGACGCCGGCGACGTGATCCCAGATCTTGTGGGCGTAGCGGCTACCTTCGCGGGGCAGGCGCATATAGAGATCGGCATCGCCGCAGGCGACCAGGGCGTATTTCTCCATGCTGTCCAATTCGAGGATGCGGACGTTTCCCAGCCCGGCCAGTTCACGGGCGCGAGCCATGCGCGATTTGCTGGCGTGGGCGCGCTCGAAGCTTTGGGCGGCGATGATGTCTTCGGGGTCATGGCGCGACGACACGGTCACTTGCGCCCCATCTCCGGCGGCAAGGGGCGCGCGATAGGTTGCGCCGTCGCGGGTGTAGAATAGGGCGCCTTCGCCATTGTTGTAGCCGGGAGCGGCGACGATGCCCTGCGCCACCCGCCCTTCCAGCAGCAGTCCGCAGGCGATGGCGTAGTGCCGTCGAGCGAGGAAGCCTTTGGTGCCGTCGATGGGGTCGATCACCCAAGTGCGGGGGGCTGCGCGGCCGGCGCCGAAATCGAGCCAGGCGAGCAGCTCGGCTTCGCTGACATCTTGGCGCAGGACTTGTGTCAAGAGCGCGAGGATTTGGGCGCGCTGTGCCGGCGGGACCAACTGAGTGAATTGCGCGCTCGATTCTTCGGCGACCACGGCATCGTCCGGATAGTGCTGTTGCAGAGCGCGGCAGATGATGGCCTGCGAGCCGTAATCGGCGATGGTGACTGGCTCGGAATGATCGCCAGCGGTTTTGGTTTCGGCGCTGAGGTAGCGCTCCTGCACGAGGCGGCAGAGGGTCGCCGCGTCGCGCACGGCGGCTAGCAAGGCAGCCATGAATTATCCTGTGGAATTCGTTTTCCGGGCGCATGATAATCCGTACCGCGCGAATTTGATATGCGCTGTTTGCTGGGGAAAGAAAGAGGACGAGCCAAAGCCCGTCCGTCGTTCTGATATTAAGTTTGAATTGGCTCAGCGGGAGCGCCGCTAGGCCTCGATTTGGAGATCGTTTTTCTCTTCCGCAGCCGGTTTGAAGTGACCGCGTGCGAAAGACCGAATAGTGACCAGGATAATGCAGACCATCGTCAGGACAAGCATCATGACGATACACACTCCGGTGAAACCAGGACCAAAAGCTGTCATGCCGATTCCCCCTTTCACTATTGTCACTATTCTATACACTTTATACAGGTTATGCAAATGTTTCTTTAGACGTTTTGCACAAAATCATACCGATCGCTGATATAGCCAGACGCCCGACTCTATTCAGTCGTTTATCGCCCATTTGGGGAGGGACTCGCGTTCCGGCCGGGGTTCATGTCCAGGATTAACGGACATATTCAGCATGAAAGCGTGACAAGACCCTTGCGCTTCGCGAGCAACTCATGTACATTCCTCTACCCTTGAACTAATGTTCGATATCAAGCCAGTTACAGGAGAGTGCATTGAACCAGAAGAGCGAGTTCTCAGTTGAAGGCTTGCGGGAATACAACCGCAGCGGTCCGGCGCGCTGGATCCTCTCGCATTGCCTTGAACACAAGCTCTATTTATTCGTCGGCTTGTTCGGCTTCGCGCTGACCTACATCTCCTTTTCGGGTGCGCGCGTGATGTTTGGCCGAGGCGCGGAGATCATCATCGAGGGCGGGGATGCGCAGGCGGTGATCGCGGTCAGCCTTGCCGTCCTGATTTTGTCGGTAGCGGACGGTCTGTTTTCGCTGTTGGGCTCGATGGTAATGGTGATCTTGTCGACGCGGGTCGAGCGCGATTCGCGGCACGAGCTCTACGCCAGCCTGCTGGGCAAGAGCCAGACCTTCCATGACCAGCAGCGGGTGGGCGATATCATGGCGAGAGCCACCGACGACGTCCGGCAGCTCAATTTTGTGATTCACCCGGGCATCATGTTCATTTTTGATATGTTTCTGGGTTTCGCGGTGCCGATGATTTATATCGCCGCCATCAATCTGGAATTGCTGCTGGCGCCCGTCATATTTGTCATCAGCTATGTCATCGTTGTGCGCCGTTACATGCGCCGGCTGGAACCGGTGATGATGCAGCAGCGCATGCAATATGGCACGCTGAGCGCCCGATTGGAGGAGACGATCAGCGGCATCGAGATCGTGAAAGTGGCGGCGCAGGAGATCGAAGAGCGCAAGAAGTTCAAACGCAATGCCTGGAAATTCCGCGACTTTTTCGTGCAGCAGGGAAAGATTGAAGCGGCTTATCTGCCGCTGCTTATGTTCGGGATTGCCTTCGGTTTCTTTTTTCTGCACTGCCTGAATATGTACAGCCGCGGCATCCTGAGCATTGGCGATATCGTCGCGGTCGCCGGTTTGATGCAGGTGATCTCGTTCCCGGTATTCATCTCGCTGTTTTCGATCAGCATGATTCAACTGGGCATCGCTGGCGCGCGGCGCATCCTGGAGCTGATTGAGCAACGCGCGGATATCGATGAGAACCTGGCAGGGCATGGCGCCGCGGTGGTCGGCGCAATCGAGTTCGACCATGTGACCTTCAAGTTCCACGGCAGCACGGTGTTGGAGGATGTGTCCTTCACGGTCGAGCCGGGGCAGACGGTCGCTATCGTCGGGCAAACTGGCTCGGGCAAGACAACGCTGACGCAGCTGGTCAGCCGCACCTACGATGTCGATGAGGGGCGCGTTTTGATTGATGGCGTGGATGTGCGCGATTGGAATCTGGATCGGCTGCGTTCGCAGATGGGCAAGATTGAGCAGGATATCTTTCTGTTCTCGCGCTCCATCGCCGAAAACATTTCCTTCGGCGTGCAGAACGCGACCCGGGAAGAGATCGAAGACGCGGCGAAAGAAGCGCAGGCGCACGAGTTCATCATCTCCTTCAACGATGGCTACGAAAGCGAAATCGGCGAGCGCGGGGTGACCCTGTCCGGCGGGCAGCGGCAGCGGCTGGCATTGGCGCGCGCCTTCCTGCGGCAGCCGCGGATTCTCGTCCTGGACGATTCGACCAGCGCTATAGACAGCGCCACCGAAGACGAGATTCAGAAGGCGATGCGGCGGGCGCAAGAGGGCCGGACGACGATTTTGATCACGCATCGGCTGTCGCAGATCCGCTGGGCGGACCGCATCATCGTATTGGAAAACGGCCGCGCTATCGCGAATGGCTCGCACGAAGAATTGCTGCTCAGCTCGGAACACTATAGGCGGATATTCGCGCGTTATGGCGCGGTCGAGTCGCCAATTGGGCAACTGGCAGCGGGAGGGGGCGCTTAATGGGCTTTATCATGGACGGCTTGGACGCCGAAGAATACGACCGCCAATACTCCGATTGGGGGCTGGTCAAACGCATACTGGGTTATTTCAAGCCACATCTTTGGAAGATGTTGGTGGTCGGCGCTGTGGTATTCCTCAGCTCGGTGATGGATCTGATCCTGCCGGTGGTGGTCTCGCAAGCCTTGGATCAATTGCAGTTCAGTCCCGAGGCATTTGACCCGATCGGGACGTCAATCATCCTGGGCGTCGCGGCGAGCGCCGGCTGGGTGGCCAACATGATCCGCCAGTGGCTGTCGGCGGAGGCGGTGGGCGATGTCACGCTCGACTTGCGCGAGGACGCCTTCAACGCCGTGACCGAGCGCGACATGTCCTTCTACGATCAATACCCGACTGGCAAGGTGGTCAGCCGCGTGCTCTCCGATACGCAGGCATTTTCCGAGACGGTGCGCCTCAGCATCAACTTGATGAGCCGCCTGCTGCTGGTCGTGCTGCTGATCATCTACCTGTTCACCGTCAACGTAAATATGACCTGGGTGCTGATGGCGATCATCCCCTTCATCGTCTACACCGCGCTGAAGTTCCGCACGGTGGCGCGGCGGACGGTGACCAATTCGCGCCGGCAGCTGGCGACGGTCAATGCGCATATTCAGGAGTCGATCAGCGGCATCGGCGTGGCCAAAGCCTTTCGCCGCGAGCAAATGATTTACGACGAGTTCAAGACGGTCAATCACGAATCTTATGAGGTGGAGAAGATTAATGGATTCGTCTTCGGCAGCATCTTCCCGATCCTAGTGACGATTGCCGGCGTGGGCGTGGCGGCGGTGGTCTGGTTCGGCATCAACATGGCGCAACAGGGCATATTGACAGCGGGCCAGTGGTTCCTGTTCATTCAGGGCATGGGCATGATCTGGTTCCCGCTGACGAGCATCTCGTCTTTCTGGAGCCAGTTTCAACTCGGTTTGGCCGCAGGCGAGCGCGTCTTCGCCCTGATTGACGCCGAAGCCTTGGTCAAGCAGAAAGCCGATGACCCGGTGGATCAACTCGAGGGCGAGATTGAATTCGTCAACATGGACTTCCACTATACCGAAGGCGAACAAGTGCTGAAGGACTTCAGCCTGCGCATTCATCCGGGCGAGACCTTGGCGCTGGTCGGGCATACGGGTTCGGGCAAGTCGAGCATCGCCAAGTTGATCAGCCGTTTCTACGAATTTCAGCAGGGCGCGCTGCTTATTGACGGCGTGGACATCCGCTACTTTAACTTGTCGAGCTACCGTTCGCAGCTGGGCGTGGTGACGCAGACGCCTTTCCTGTTCGATGGCACGGTGATGGATAATATTCGCTATGGCAAGCCGGGCGCCAGTGACGAAGAAGTCATCAAAGTGGCGCATCAAGTGGGGCGGGGCGATTGGCTGGTCAGCTTGCAAGAAGGGCTGGAGACGCAGGTCGGCGAGCGCGGCAACAATCTTTCGATGGGTCAGCGGCAGTTGGTGGCGATTGCGCGCGTGCTGCTGCAAGATCCGGCGATTTTCATCCTGGACGAGGCGACCGCGAGCGTCGATCCATTGACGGAGACGCTGATTCAAGAGGGGCTGGATACGCTGCTGGGCGACCGCACGTCAATCGTGATCGCGCATCGGCTGTCGACGATTCAGCATGCCGATCGCATCATCGTGCTCAAACTGGGCGAGATCATTGAATCGGGCAGTCATGATTCGCTGATGGCTGACGGCGGGCATTACGCCACGCTCTACGATTCGTATTTCCGGCATCAGAGTTTGGAGTATATCGAGCGCATGGCGGGCTAGCGGCACTCGTTGGGAGTGGTGAATTTCAAGGATGTATGAATTGCATGGGGAAAGCCTTGTACTTGGGATACTGCTGAAGATATAACTGCCGCCGATTCCAGGCATAGACAAAAAGTTTCACGTTCCGTCGAAGCGCCTCGGCACAACGAGAAAAGCAACGGGAACGCCGATGCAAGCGCGCCAAATAATGACGCAACTCCGCATTCATACCCTCCACTCGGTAGGTTTCGCTCTTATTTGGCATCGGAGTATGCTTTCCGGGGTAATAGAGCAATTTCTTATAGGAAGCCATCAAGTCGCTGTAGTACCAATGCGCTCGCGGACTTTGATCCACCAGTTTTTGCAATGTATCCTCGTCCCGTCGCTGGCTCACCAGAAAACCGACAATACAACTGCTAGCCCGGTCAACGAAAGTACTTATGTACCATCTGTTTTTTTTCGTTGGACAAAGGTATGCAACTCATCCATTTCAACAATATGCAACGGAGTTTCTTGCGGTGTTGGGGCAGGCGCCAGTTGATCGGCATGAGCTTTAACCCAATTCATCACGGTGACATGATGAACACCCAAATGACGCGCTATCCAGCGATAACTGGCGCCATCAACATACCATCGCAGAGCTTGCTGCCGCATGGCATCGCCGTAGAGACGCGCCGGCTGTGGAGTATAACGGCGCTTGCAGATGTTACAACGATAACGCTGGCTGCCAGAACGATTGAAGCCAGCTTTGACTTGCCTTTGTGTATCGTGACATTCTGGACAAGTATTCATAACCGCAGTCTATCATAACCGCCTATTCACCACTCCCCACTCGTTGCAATGTTTGGATTTAAGCGAACCAGCGTGTACAATTTGATTGAGTGATATGCATACCGTAGTCGAGATGGTCGCGTTTTCGCGGCAGGCAAAAAAGCTCCGCATTATTGAGGAGGAGTTAGACTTCATAAAGCTGTTTGTGGGCTTGAACCCTGCCGCTGGCAACGTAGTGCCGGGGACGGGTGGCGCCCGCAAAATCAGAATCCCGCTAAGAGGGAGAGGGAAGAGTGGTGGCTTCAGAGTTATCACCTTCTATAGCGGTGTCGACATTCCGGTCTTTCTGATTGACGTTTACAGCAAGCGCGAAAAGGAAGACATAACTCAAGCAAGGAAGAATTCCATCAGAAAATCGGTATCGAGAATCCTGGAAACTTACGGGAGGTGACTAGCGTGAGCGACTTCGGAAAAAGACTGGACGAAAGCTTGAAACAGGTAGCGGATTTCGCCGAAGGCAAAGCCAAGCCGGGCACCTATCGCATCACTCAGTATGACGATGACGGCAATCCGACTGTGATCGCCGATTTCAGCGACGAGTTTCTGGCGCAGATTGACGCCGAGATTGCCGCGGAAGAGGCCGCATCGAAGCAGGCGGAAGCGCAGGCGGTCGCGCCGTCGCAGACTGGAGAGTTGTAGCAATGAACGAGATTAGGACACTAGGCATCACGCGCAAGCCGGGGGTTCGTGGTGGGCGTCCCTGTATTGAGGGGACGGGTATTCGGGTTACCGATATTGTCATCGCGGAACGATACGGTGAATGCGCTCGCGATGAAATATCGGACGAGTTCGGCATAACTTGCGAGCAAGTCGCCGCCGCCTTCGCTTATTATGAAAACAATACTGCCTATATCGACGCGGATATTCAGCGGCAATTCGATAACTTCGACAGGTTAGCCAAGGCAGGCTATGGGCGACCAGAGGCTAAGATTCTATCTTGATGAGCAGATGCCGGTTGTTATCGCGAAAGAGTTACGACGCCGCAAGATTGAAGCTACTACAGTAAAGGAATTGCAGCTGCGAGGCAGGTCGGATGACAGCCACCTTGGGCGCGCGGCCGCTAGCGGCTGGGTCCTCTGCACAATGGATGACGACTATGTCGAACTTGCAAAGTCCGGTGTTCAGCACACTGGCATCGTCATCGGGGTCCGAAAGGATCGGAAAGCCATCGGAACATGGGTCCGTTTTCTCATCTGGATGCACGAAACCTATAGCCAAGACGATATGAAGAATCGTGTAGAATATCTCAGACTGGTATAAGCCGGTTCTTATCGAAGAGTCCGACCGTACCGAGCGCCATTTCGACTTTAGGTAGAAAGAGTGTAGATGCCAATCACAACCCTCACTGACAGCAATTTCAGATCTTACATCGGCGACTCGGCCGCGCTGGTTCTGATCTCCAATGGCGGCGACAAGCTGCGCAGCGACTTCAAGACCGCCTTTGACAAAGCGGCTGACGAAGAAGATGGCATCGTCTTCGGGCTGGTGGATCCGACCGTTTATGGCAAGTTGAGCGAGCGTTTCGATTATCAGAATCGCGCGCTGTTGATCGGGCTGTATCGCGCTGAATTGCTGTTTCGGCGTTCCCGCCCTTGGGCGAGCGACCTGCCCGACTACCTGAGCCAACTGAAGGATGCCATCGCCGCCGATCTGCCACCCGAGGCGCGCGAGGCGGCCATCGAGGAAGAGGAAGCCGCGCTTGCCGCCCTCGACAAGCCGCTGGATATCACTGACGCGAGTTTTGAGCAGGAGGCGATTCTAGCCTCGCATGAGATGCCGGTGCTAGTTGATTTCTGGGCGGAATGGTGCGGACCTTGCCGCCAGGTGAGCCCGATTCTGGAGAAGCTGGCGAGTGAATACGCCGGGCAGATCCGCGTGGTCAAGGTCGATACGGACGCCAATCCCGGCTTGAGCCAGGCGTTTCAGATTCGCAGCATCCCGACGATTGCCGTCTTCAAGCAGGGCAAGCTGATCTTCATGCAGCCGGGCGCGCTGCCGGAGCCGTCGTTCCGCGAGTTGATCAAGCAGGCGATTGAGTTGGAGATTCCGGCGGACGAGGCGGCAAGCGCCTAGTGAGACGCTTACCCAGTCCAAACGCCTCCCCCGGCCCCTCCCCGACGCGTCAGGGAGGGGAGATTTGCCCCCTTTAGAAAGGTCTTGATGGCGAAATGAGTCTCCCCCAAAGCGTAGGGGGAGATTTAGAGGGGGTTGCATCTGGCGAAACTCTGCCGATCAACCAATCGCCGCGCCGGTCAGCAGGGCCAGGCTCTGCGGGTCGTGCGGCGGCGAGAACATATTGGGCGGGTGGCGGTCGCGGCCGTCGAGCTCGCCGATGTAGGTTTGCGTCGTTTGCAGGCTGGTATGCCCGAGATTCTGGCGAATGCGCTCGAGGTCCATGCCGAAGTCGTAAGCGTTGCGGGCGTAGGTGCGGCGCAGGTCGTGCGGCTTCACAAGACAGAGCGCGCCGTCTATGCTGATGGGGTAGGCGTTCATGATGTCGTTGACGGTCCAGGCGCCGATGCCGCTGGGGCGCACAGATTTGCCGCCGCGCCGAATCCCGCGGAAGACGTGCCCGGCTTTGATGCGGGCGTCGCGCAGCCAGGCGTCGACGTACATCAGGCACCAGTCCAGCGGACCGTAGGGGATGAGCCGCTGCTTGCTACCCTTCCCTTCCCGCACGCGCAGCGACAATTCGCCACCGAGATGCTGCCGCAGGTCGTCGACATGCAGCGCCGCCGCCTCAGCCGCGCGGATGCCGCTGCAGACCATCAAGGTCATCAGCGCCGTATCGCGCAGCCCGCGCAGGGTGGAGATGCCGGGCGCCTGCACCAGGGCGCTGACCTGATAGGGCTTGAGGCGCAGATGTTCGCTATCGGCGCTGTCTTGCGTTTCTATGATCTTGACCGGCGCGGTGGCCGGGTGCAGATCGTTTATCATGCGGATGAAGAATTCATCGACCAGGGCCCGCTGCTCGGCTTCGGAATCTTCCGGATTCGCCAGTTCGTAAAGCAGATCGCGCACTTCGTTGCTGCGCGTCAGTTGGTTATAGCGACCGCGAATGGTCGCCAGATGCGCCAGAACAGTCGGCGGCGAAAGTGTCGCCGGTACGCTGATTCCCTGTTTGTCGCGGCGCGAGCGCTGATGCAGCAGGTAATCGCGGTATGCGCCCAAATCCGGCTGATACCAAGTCAAGCCCATTTCAGAGAGCCAGTCAATGTAGAAGCCGAGGCGCGACTTCTGGTCTTTGTTGGGCGCGTCGGGCATGAGGATGGCATAATTTTTCCGCCAGAGCTTTGACCTCTGTTCATCGATCGCTTTGGAACACTGTTGAGTCGTCGCTTCCATAACGCTGATTATAGTATGAACCGCGGCTTAGCGTTTGACGGGAGGGCTACGCAAGGCTGGCGATATGGGTTAAGCTCCCCTCTCAATCGTCTCTCCTGCGCCGAAAATGGAAATAGCAGCCATGTCCCAGCGTAAACGCAGCACCACGATCATTGCGGCCTTCGTTCTACTGATACTGCTCACGTTTCACGCCGCGCACGCAATCGTGCAAAGGCAGATTGCCGAAATCGAAAGTGAGGTCAGCGACATCCGCGGGCTGGAACGCCTGGGAGAAACAACCTTGACCTTTCGCACGCGCGATCAAATTAAAGCCGAGAGCGACGCGTCCGCCGAAGAAGAGGCCCCGTCCGATGACACGGAGCGCCTATTCGCCTTTTACCGCGCGCTCGATTTAGTACCGCCGGAGCTGGATTTGGCGGGTGCCTTTCGGGAGTATTACAGTGCGAATGTCGCCGGCTACTTCGAGTATGAAGCGGAAGAAATAACCATCCTGCGCGAACCCGGGACGCAGTACGCGCCTCTGACATTCTTCGAGCGCTTGATCTACGCCCACGAGTATATGCACGTTCTGCAAGATCAGCATTATGACCTGACACAGCTTTGGGAGCGCGTCCTCGCAAGCGAGAACTACGACCTGGGGCTGGCGACCAACGCGCTTATCGAAGGGGATGCGGATGCGGTCGAGTGGGAAGTGTTTGACCGGATGCTGACGCGCATGAGCGATCGCGAGTTCGATTACCTATGGCGGCAGCCGGCGCATACCATGACCGTGCCGAGCGCGTCAAAGCATGTGCCGGCGGTGATAGAGGCGGAGTTCACCTTCCCGTATGAACAAGGCGAAGCATTTGTAGACAGCTTGGTCGAGAGCGCTGGCTGGGAGCGCGTTCATCAAGCCTTCACCAGCGACCCGCCGCAAAGCACCGAGCATATCTATCATCCTGAGCGCTATTTGGCGGGTGATGAGCCAACCGACGTCAGCCTGCCGGACTTCAGCGAAATCATCGACGACGATCACCGTCAAGTGTATGACAGCGCCGTCGGCGAATTCTACTTGCGGCAGCATCTGATGACAAATCTGAGGCGGACACGCGCCGCAGCAGCAGCGAGCGGCTGGGGTGGCGACCGGCTGCGTATCTATATGGACAGCGCGGCCGATGAGCTGCTTTGGGTCTGGCGCCTCGTTTGGGATGGCGCCGGGGACGCCTCCGAATTCGCTGGGGCATATCGCCGATTCCTAGCACTGCGATATGGGCCAGTGGAATCTCACCAAGGCTGCTGGAGCCTAGAGACGACACACTGCTTCGCGCGCATCAACGAGATCGAAACGCGGATCAGCATGGCGCCCGATCGAGAGATGGCGCTGGCGCTGCTGCAATTGGAGGCTTAAGGCGACGCCCACTTTACGCAGAGGATCGAATCGACCCGCGAAAGTCGCATCTCACGCCACCCTCTCTTTTCGGTTTATAATGGCGAGCACAACCACACTAACGCGACAAGGCGGACCCTAGATGAGCGAAGCGGTATCGGCAGACATCGGCTTGGAGCAATTCGGCGAGATCGCCCGTGACATCGAGGCGGAAGTCGGCAAGGTCATCGTCGGGCAAGGCGACGTCGTGCGCAGCGTCGTCATCTGCGTGCTGGCGGGGGGCCATGCCCTGCTGGAAGGCGTGCCCGGCTTGGGCAAAACGATGTTGATTCGCACGCTGGGCGATGTGCTCGATCTCAAGTTCTCCCGCATCCAATTCACACCGGATTTGATGCCGGCTGATATCGTCGGCACCGATATCCTGGAAGAGGCGGAAGACGGCCGGCGCGAGTTCCGCTTTCAGGCTGGTCCGATCTTCGCCAATCTGGTGCTCGCCGATGAGATCAATCGGGCGACGCCCAAGACCCAATCGGCGATGCTGGAAGCGATGCAAGAGAAGACGGTCACGGTCGCTGGGCGGCGCTATGAGCTGGACGCGCCCTTCTTCGTATTGGCGACGCAGAACCCGCTGGAGATGGAGGGCACCTATCCCTTGCCCGAGGCGCAGTTGGACCGCTTCCTGTTCAAGGTCAACATCCCCTTCCCGGAGGTTGGGGAGTTGGTCACCATTTTGGAGCGGACGACCGGCGTTGAGCAGCCGCAGGCGGGCAAGGCAGCGGATGGCGCGCAGGTGATCGGCATGGGTCGGCTGGCGCTGAGCACGCCGATTCCCAGCCACGTCAGCGAATATGTAGCGCGCATTATCGTCGCCACCCACCCGGACAGCGACGACGCGGCGCCCTTGATCAAGCAGTACGCCCGCTACGGCGCCAGCCCTCGGGGCGCGCAAGCCTTGATCATCGGCGCGAAGATCAACGCGCTGCTGGAAGAGCGCAGCAACGTCTCCTACGACGATGTCGCGGCGGTGGCGCCGGCGGCCTTGCGCCACCGGATTCTGCTCAATTTCGAGGGGCAGGCTGAGGGGCTGAGCACGGATGCCTTGATCACCGATACGCTCAATGCTGTGCCCAAGGTGGCGAGCTGAAGCATGACGAAGATTGCGATTCGCGAGGCGCTGTTGCCGGGGGAGACCGTGCATGCGCGGCTGGCGCTGGCGCGAGAACTGGGCTTCGCTGGCGTGGAATTCGCGGCCGACCAACTGGATGAGCGAATCGATGCGATCGACGAGGCGCTGCGGGCGCAGGACTTGGCCGCTAGTGGACTAAATATGGGCGAGACGGATGGCTGGGTTTCGGCCGATATCGGGCGGCGGCGGCGCGCCAACGATTTGCTGCGAGAAGCGCTGGCTTGCGCGCTTGATCTGGAGGCGGAATATGTGACCTTCGCGCCGCAGATAGGGTCGAGCGACATGCCGGATTTGACGCCCTTCGCCTCGCCGATGGACTTGCAGAAAGAACTGCTGATCTGGCTGCTGCGCGGCTTTTCTGATTTGGCTGACGCGATGGATACCAAGCTGGCGCTGCTGCCGCTCAACGGGCGGAAGACCGCATTCCTGACGCGGCTGGAGCAGGCGGACCTGTTTTGCCGCGAGATCGACAATCATCCCAAGATTACGATCGGCGCGAGTACCGGCGAGATGGCGCTGGAAGAAGCGGATATGATCGGCTGTCTGGAATCTCACCTGGAGCGGATCAGCGTGATCTATCTGGCCGATAGCGGCTTGCGCTTGCCGGGAAGAGGCGGGCTGCCCTTCCCCGGGATAGGCCGGGCGCTGCGGGAGCGGGATTACCGGGGCTGGCTTGTCGTTGATGGACAAGCGGCCGGCGCTGGGCGAGGAGGCGCCGTCGAGCTTGCCGCCTCTTTGGATTATCTGCGGGAGTGCGGTCTGGCGGGCGACCAGATTGGTCGCGTAGACACTGACCGCCGGTAGCCCCTACAGGCGGGCGACTCACAGAGTCGCCCCTACGGCATTCGCCAGATTTGGTTCTTGTGTTGGCTTCCGAAGCGCAGTGCAATGAAATGAGTTGGCAAAAAAGACAGCCCGCCGGTTTATGTTTGGCAGGCTGAGTGGGAGTGTTCAGTTGTTAGCGGGATTGCAATCGCTTGTCATCCCGAAAGCTTAAGAACGGAATTAATTCACCGAATTTGACAAGCCGGCGCCCGGCTTGAACTTGACGACATTCTTGGCGGCGATCTGAATCTCTTCGCCGGTGCGGGGATTACGGCCCGTGCGAGCGTCGCGTTTATCAACGGAAAACGAGCCGAAGCCAACCAGCGAAACCCGATCGCCGCTCTTCAGCGCAGCCTCTACAGAATCGGTAAATGCTTCCAGCGCTTTGCCAGCATCCGCTCTGCTCAGCCCAGACTTGTCTGCGATTGAACCGATTAAATCTGCTTTGTTCATGTCAACTGCTCCTTTTCGTCAATGCTCGCGAAGTAGTATATCACTTTTTCCTGTATTCACAGGTTCGAATTTCAAACTTTTGCGAGCGATACCACAATATAACGGTTGGGCGCGGGACAACTGTTTTCAAGCCACTCATCCGTTTGCCTCGGCGATGAATTGATCGACTTCCGCACGGGTGGGCAAGGCATTGCGCCCGCCCAAGGCGCGGCAGTTCAGCGAGCCAACAGCGGAAGCGAAACGCGCCATCCGCGGCAGCTCCCAGTCTTGCAGCAGCGCGTAGAGGAAAGCGCCGTGATAGGCGTCGCCGGCGCCGGTGGTATCGACCACATCAACGGGATAGGCGGGGAAGGCATCCGTACCCGCTTCCCAAGCGACAACGGCACCCCGCTCGCCCAGGGTGACGACGGCGATTTCGGCGCCTTCGTCGCGCAGTCGTTCGGCGACGGCGGCCGGCTTCTCATTTGGCATGAGCGCGCGCGCCCAGTATTCGGGCACGATCGGCACATCGACATAAGGCAGCAGCGGCTTAATCTCGGCGTATGGCAGCGCTGGATCGAGCAGGACCTTCGTGCCCGCTTCCCGCGCCCAGCGCGCCGCCTGCAGCGTGGCGTCGTTCAGCGTGTCGATGAATAGCACGCGGGCGGACGTGATGTCTGCGCGCGCGAATTCGCCGGGGGAGACGGGCGCCCCGGTCGGCGGACGGCTGATGATGCTGCGATCGCCGGAAGCTTCGTGCACGAGGATCACGGATACCTGCGACTCGCCGCCCGGCTCGACCAGCAGTTGGGAGACGTCAATGCCTTCTTCCTGCATGACGCGGCGGATATAATTTCCGCTGTCATCATCACCGACGCGGGCGATGATTTTGGCGCGCGCGCCGAGCCGAGCCGCGGCCATCAAGGCGATGGACGCCAATCCGCCGGGCTGGCGATCATAGTTGAGCGCCGTCATGTTTTCGTTCCGCTCCGGCAGGCGCGGCACGGTCACCAGATGGTCGACGGTGCAAACGCCAATGCCGACGATATCGGGACTTGGGGGCATAGAAACCATTCCCATCGCCCTGCTTCCAATGCTTATGTTTGTAGCTCAATTTGCGGATTGCTGCAATCCACCCGCTCGGTAAGGACGGGCAATTACGCTAATGAAATGATGCGAAATGAATGGTACAATCTGAAGCGAAATGCAGAATCGACGTAAGGACGACGATGAGCAAAGCGCAACCTTTATTCAACGCAGAGACAGACCGAATTTCGAGGTCCAAAAATGATCGACGGAGACAATAGAATCACAGCTGGCAGCACTAGCTATAGGATCAAGTGCCCCCAATGCGGGAATCAATTCCAACTCAGCGAGACGTTTCGTGCTCAATTTGAAGAGGAAAAGCATAGGGCAGTAGATGTTGCAGTGCGAGAAAGCGAAGCCGGAATCCGTGCAGAAGTCGAACAAGCCAACCAAGCGAGCCTAGAGGAACACGAGAAGCAGGTTAGGGAATTACAGGAGAAATTGAAGGCTGGCGAAGAAGCGCAAGTAAAGCGAGAAGCCGAAATCCGTGCCGAACTGGAGCAAGCCAACCAAGCAGAACAGGCCGAAAGCGCGGAACGGATCAAGACGTTAGAGAAAGAACTGGAAGAAAACGAAAATGCGCAGAAACAGCGCGAAGCCGAAATCCAAGAGGAAGCCAACAAAAAGGCCGCCCGTGAGTTTGAAATTGAGCGCGGCGAATGGGATATCGAGAAGAAACGCTTCGAACAACAGATGACCGATATGCAACGTCAACTAGGGCAGAAATCTGCTGAATTGCAGGGCGAAGCGCTGGAGGTCTATCTCAAGCGTCAGCTACAGACTGAGTTTCCCTTCGACGCGATAGAAGATGTCGGCCGGGGACAGCGTGGCGCCGACCTGACACATAAGGTCAACGATGCGCGGCTCGGCGCCTGTGGCGTACTGGCATGGGAAGCCAAGCGCACGAAACACTGGAACGACAATTGGATTGAAAAAATCAAGCAAGACGCCGATCGTGTTGGCGCTGATCTCCGCGTCATTGTTTCCGAAGCTCGGCCGGCTAATATCAGCGTATTCGCCCTTAAGGACGGTGTTTGGGTCAGCAGCATTGAAGGCGCCATCCCGCTGGCGAATGCGTTGCGCTCTCAGCTTATTGAAAGCGCCCGTCTCCAGCGCGCGGCACAGGGCAAGGGCATCAAAATGGATGAGATATACCAATACCTAACGAGCCCTCGATTTGGCGAGCGCATCCAACGCATGGTGGAAACATGGAAAGCGCTGGAAGATCAGGTGGACAGCGAAGAGCGTTCTATGAAGCGCCAATGGAAAGAGCGACGCAAACAGGTGGCCAAAATGCAGGATACGACAATCGAAATGTTCACCGACTTATCCGCCATTCTTGGGCAAGAGATAGCCCAAGTCCCTGGTTTGGAACTGGAAGCGCTGCCGCCTGGTGATAATATCGAGGTAATCGACCACTAGGTATTGGAGATAGTCACCATGGAAACACGAGCAGAAGCCATCGAAGCGATTCGGGCGCTGCCAGCTCAGCTGCGCGAGCAAGTAGACGACTTGAGCGTCGAGCAGTTGACCACCGCCTACAACGCGCCCGAATGGACGATCGCCCAAAACATCCACCACTTGGCTGATACGCACATGGTCTGCATCCGCCGCTTCAAGCTGATATTGACCAGCCCGCGCTTTCAGTTCACCGCTTACGATGTGAACGCCATTGCCGAGTATCCGGACGCCAAAGACGCCGACATCGAGCATTCCTTGAAACTGCTGGAAGGCTTGCAGGCGCGCTGGGCGATCTTGCTGGAAAACCTGAGCGAAGAGGAATGGGGCAAAGTCGGCATCGGCTCCAGCCCGGACCGAGCCGATATGAGCCTTGAACAGTTGGCTTTTGTCTATTCGCAGCACGGCATCAACCATTTGCAGCAGATTCAAGACGTGCTGGACAAGATGCCCGCGTGAGCGAAACCGGCTTCGTCATTCCGGCAGCGCCCCAATTTGACTTCGAGCGCACCGTGCTCAGCCACGGCTGGTTGATGCTGCCGCCCTTTTCTTGGGACGGCGAGCGCGGGACGCTTTCCTACGTCTTTCAGAGCGCGGCGGGCGCAGTGCTGCGGTTGCGGATGCGGGCGGTTGTTGGCGGCGTCGAGGTCAACAGTCCCGACTGCCCCGCTCCAGCGCCGGAGCTGGCGGCCGAGATTCAGCGCGCCGTCAAGACCATGCTCAATGTCGAATGGGACTTGCGGCAATTCTACGCGGCGATGAAAGCGCATGAGGGCTATGAGTGGCTGGAGGCGGAGCGCCGGGGCCGCATTTTAATCGCGCCGAGCCTCTGGGAAAATCTGGCGAAGGTATTGCTGACGACCAATTGCAGCTGGGCGCAAACCGTCAATATGTGTCGGCAGCTGGTCAAGCTGGGCGCGGCGCATCCCACGATTGCGGATTGCTTCGCCTTCCCGACCGCGGAGCGCATCGCCGCCCTGGACTTTGATGACTTTGCCGAGCGGGTCCGCGCCGGTTATCGCAGCGCTTATCTGCACGAACTGGCGCGCAAAATCGCCGTCGGGGAGATTGACCCCAATGCCTGGCTCAACCTGGACGGAGACGAATTCTACCGAGCGGTCAAGTCGCTGAAGGGATTCGGCGATTACGCCGCTGGCACGGTCGCGCGCATGGTTGGGCATTTCGACAAGATTGCCATCGACACGGCCGCTCATGCCATGTTCGCTGAACGGCACAATGGCGGCGTCAAGGGCGGCGAGGCAGATATCAAAGCGCATTACGAAGAGTACGGGCGCTGGCGCGGGCTGGTCTTGTGGATGGACATCATGCGGCAGTATGAAGCATGAGTCTGCATAGGGTTTTTTGCCGCAGAAACACAGTGGCTTTGCCAGTTGCGGTAGCGGGCATCAAGGTTCTTTCTACGTGGATATGCCCAGCCGCATCGATTATACTATTGTGTATGGATTGAATGACGACGGAGTTGAGGTCAGATGCGTCATGATTGGACATTGCTATGTACAGAGGTGGATTACCACCAGTATGGTACGATCGGACTGAGCAACATATTTAATCGCTTGAGGGTCTCAGAGGCAAGCCATGCTCCCGTCTATGGTGAATTGGTGCCGCTTGATCCGCCAATTCTGTTGGTGTCTCACTGGACTGCCGAATTCGAAAGTGACCAGCGCGTCCACCCCGCGATTGTCCAGCTTTTGGCGCCAGAAGGCGATTCCGTGATTTGGGAAGACAAGCTTGAATTTGACGTTCGCGAAACAACATCATTCCGAATGATTTATGCGATGCCCAGTTTGAAGTATTTGGGGAGCGGCATATATGAGTTTCAAGTATTTCTGGATTCGCTTGGCCCCATTGGAGAGTGGGGACGAGCTTGCCTCACAGTCAATTGAAGGATTCTAAGGAGAGGCGACGTCATGCCGAAGTCAACTTTTGAGATAGATGATGACACCAAGAATGTCCTTTTTCGTCCTACCTCGAAGAAGGTGTACGCTGACGACAAAAACGCCCCGCCGCTAAAGCGACGTACACCCAAGGCGACGAAAACGAAGCCAAAACGCATTCAGACAGAGGATTAACCGCTCACCGTCCGAGGATACTGTCTTCGCTCACGCACGGATGAAGGCGGCGGCGGCGGACTTGAGCTTGGCCAGCGATGGCTCGTGCACGTACATCATGTGGCCCGCTTCGTATTCGGTGATGGTGATATTGTCGCGCAGGCTGGGATCCAAGCCCATGTGCGCCAAGGAGTAGTAAGCGGCTTGGAAGGGCGTAGCCAGATCATAGTAGCCTTGCGCCACCAGAACGCGCATGAAGGGATTCTTAGCGAAGGCGGCGCGCAGCCCTTCGCTGGTATCGGGAAAGCGACCGCCTTCGTATTTCCAGTTTTCGTTGACTTTGAAGCTGAGGATTTCGTAATTGAGGTCGGTTTCGTAACGCAACTGCTCGCGCACGTACTGATTGAAAACGGCGCTGTAGGGCGGCGTGATGGCGTGCATCGAGGGATCGAAATCAAAGGTGGCGCCCTCAGCCGAAGCCATGATGCCGATGAAGCGGGAATCGAGGCGGCCCACCGCACGCTTGTCATCGCGCAGCAGTTCTTTGCAGAAGCTCATGATATTGATGCGCAGGTCGGCGCCCAGGATGAAGCGCTGTGACAAGCCGGTATAGCGCGAAAGCCGCTGGGCGATCTCGGCGCGTTCTTCGCCGCTCATGCGATCGCCTTTGGCCAGGGCGACGGTGTAATCGGCTTCAGCCCAATCGGCGACTTCGCGCAGCAGTTCGCGCAGGTTGCGATTTTGCAGTTCGTCTTCCAGTTGCCCGTGATAATGAGCGGCGGCGCAGAAGCTAGGCAGGTAGAGGGTATAAGGCAAGTCATTGGCTTTGGTGAAGCGCAGGGTCTGGAAGTTCATCACCGTTGAGATGAGCACGACGCCGTTGAAGGCGATGCCGCGATCGATGAGGTGACCGGCGAGCCCGGCGGCGCGGGTGGTGCCATAGCTTTCGCCAGCGAGATAGAGGGGCGAGGTCCAGCGCTTATTTCGCGAGAGGTAGAGGCGGATGAACTCGCCTACGGCTTCGAGATCTTCTTCCAGCCCCCAGTATTTCTCGTTATCGGCCGGGTCGGCGGCGCGCGAGTAACCGGTGCCGACCGGGTCAATGAAGACGAGATCGCCCAGGTCGAGCCAGGTGTGGGCGTTGTCGATGAGCTTGTAGGGGGGCGGCGGCATGAAGCCTTCGTCGCCCATGTCGACGCGTTTCGGTCCCAGCGCGCCCATGTGCAGCCAGATGGAAGCCGAGCCGGGACCGCCGTTGAAGACGAAGATCAGCGGCCGTTCGGCTGAGTCGCCGTCCGTATCGAGGGTGTAAGCGGTGTAGAAGATCTGGGCGGCGATTGCCCCCTTCTCGTCTTTGAGCGGCATCTTGCCGATGGTCGCTGTGTAGCCGAGGGTTTGGTCGGCCAGCGCGAGTTGGTGGGAGGTGACGATGGGCGCTTCTTCGGTGATTTCGCTTTTGTCATCCGAGCTTTTTTCTGCCTTGTCAGTCATGTTGCGCTCCATACTTGGCTTTAATCAGACGATGCAATTCGGTGACAAGCGGCGGCAGCTTATAGGTGATGACTTCCCATAGCACATCATAATTGACTTTCCAATATGCGTGGACAAGGTTATTGCGCATGCCGACGATATCCCCCCAATCGATATCCGGGGCTTGCGCTCTCGTTTCGGCGCTGACATGGTTCGCGGCTTCGCCTATCACTTCAACCGCCTTGACCAGAGCCAACTGCAGCATCTTGATTTTCTCGATGTCGGCGCGCGTGTAGCCACTAGCGATGTTGACCGCGTCTTCAGCCGCGTCCCGCATATGCAGCAGGCGCAGGCGGTCTTTATCCGGCATTTTCGGCATAGGCTTGCTCCTGCAGGGATAGATGCCGTCGACATCGTAGAGCGGCTCGGCGCTGTCGATAACCTCTTGGCGAATGTAAGGACTGAGCGTCTGTGGCGTGCCCAGGTCCACGGGCCGCCCAATCAGATTGCATAAGTCCGCTTGTTGCCGCAAGATTGCATAGGCGTCGACTTTCGCTTCTGGCGCATATTCAATCAGCATGTCGATATCGCTGTCAGGACCAAAGTCTGTGCGCAGGGCGGATCCAAACAGCGACAAGCGCTTAATCGGGCGCTGCTTGCAATAGGCGCGGATGGCTTCCAGCGGCAGCCGGAACTTCGCGGTCTCGCTCATGGTGTTTCCCACCCCCACGCTTGCGCACAGTCAGACAGTATACCATAATCGCGGGGGGCAATGGAAACAGCGCCATGCCGCGGGAGTGGTGAATAGGCGGTTATGATAGACTGCGGTTATGAATACTTGTCCAGAATGTCACGATACACAAAGGCAAGTCAAAGCTGGCTTCAATCGTTCTGGCAGCCAGCGTTATCGTTGTAACATCTGCAAGCGCCGTTATACTCCACAGCCGGCGCGTCTCTACGGCGATGCCATGCGGCAGCAAGCTCTGCGATGGTATGTTGATGGCGCCAGTTATCGCTGGATAGCGCGTCATTTGGGTGTTCATCATGTCACCGTGATGAATTGGGTTAAAGCGCATGCCGATCAACTGGCGCCTGCACCAACACCGCAAGAAACTCCGTTGCATATTGTTGAAATGGATGAGTTGCATACCTTTGTCCAACGAAAAAAAACAGATGGTACATAAGTACTTTCGTTGACCGGGCTAGCAGTTGTATTGTCGGTTTTCTGGTGAGCCAGCGACGGGACGAGGATACATTGCAAAAACTGGTGGATCAAAGTCCGCGAGCGCATTGGTACTACAGCGACTTGATGGCTTCCTATAAGAAATTGCTCTATTACCCCGGAAAGCATACTCCGATGCCAAATAAGAGCGAAACCTACCGAGTGGAGGGTATGAATGCGGAGTTGCGTCATTATTTGGCGCGCTTGCATCGGCGTTCCCGTTGCTTTTCTCGTTGTGCCGAGGCGCTTCGACGGAACGTGAAACTTTTTGTCTATGCCTGGAATCGGCGGCAGTTATATCTTCAGCAGTATCCCAAGTACAAGGCTTTCCCCATGCAATTCATACATCCTTGAAATTCACCACTCCCCATGCCGCCACGTCAATTCCGCAGTCAAGTCATCATCCTCAGCCGCCGCGACTTCGGCGAAGCGGACCGGCTGCTGACCCTGTTCACGCCCGCACGCGGCAAGATCCGCGCCATCGCCAAGGGCGCGCGCAAACCGAGCGCCAAAGTCAGCGGGCATGTCGAGCTATTTTCCCGCAGCGACTGTCTCATCCACCGGGGGCGCAACCTCGACATCCTGACGCAGGCGGAACTAATCGAGCCTTATCTCGGGCTACGCGAGGACTTGGCGCGGGGCGCCTACGCCAATTATGTGGCCGAGCTGCTCGATCGCTTCACCGCTGACGAGGAAGAAGCGGGCGGTGAGCTCTTCAACCTGCTGCATGAGACGCTGGAGCGCATCGCGGAGGCGGCCGATCCCCGCTTGGCGGCGCGCTTCTTTGAGTTGCAGCTGCTCGATCTGGTTGGCTTTCGACCGGAGCTGAGCGAATGTGTCATCAGCCGGGCGGCGCTCAGGGCAGAGTCGCAATATTTCAGCCATGAGGAAGGTGGCGTGGTGAGCCGAGCGGCGGCGTCTCAAGTGGCGTCGCGGCTGGTTGAGATCGACTTTGTCACCTTGAAGCTGCTGCGTCACTTGCAGCGCAGCGCCGAAGCATGGGAGCGGGTGGGCAGCCTGCGCATTACCGCCGGGGAGCATCATGGCGTTGAGCTAATCATGTTGGGTTATATCGCCCACCTGCTGGAGCGCAAGCTGGAGAGCGTCGATTTCATTCGGCGGCTGCGGCAATTTTCGCCGAATTCATAACTTCTCGATAAACATTGACAGTCGCTTCGGCGATGCGCTCGTGGGTGAAATGCGCCAGGAAGCGCGCCCTGCCCTTCTCGATTAACTTGCGCTGCAAGGCCGGCTGGTCACGCAGATCGCGCAGGGCAGCGGCCAGCGCTTCGACATCGCCTTCGGGCAGGATGAGACCGGCATCGCCGATGACGCCCGGGATGGCGCCGCTGTCGCTGCCGATGACTGGCACGCCCCCCGCCATCGCTTCGACCAGCACGCGGCCGAACTGTTCCTTCCAGTTGGGGCGGGTCAGCGAAGGCAGGACAAGGGCATCGAGTTTGTGATACTCGGCCGGCAAGTCCGTCGAGGGCAGTTGCCCGATGAAGGCGGTCTTTTCGCCGATGCCCAAAGAGCGGGCGAGCGCTTCCATTTCGTCACGCGCCGAGCCGCCGCCGACCAGCCGCAAGCGCCACTTGCCTTCCAGTTGGGCGGCCGCGCGCAGCAAGATCTGCAGCCCTTTTTCGGGAACGACCCGTCCGATGTAGCCGATGGTGAATTGCCGCTCTGGGCGGCTCGCGGCTGGCTGGAACAAGTCGGGCGATGTGCCAAACTGCGGAATCGCGGCCATTGGACCGGCGTATCCCTTGGCGCGTAGAACATCGGCGGCGGCGGCGGTGCCGGCCAGCGCATAGTCGGCATTGCGCATAGCATAGCGCTCGCCCCAATTGAAAGGCGGCGGATAGGCGCGCTGGATATTCTGCCAGCTGAAGAAGAGCGATTTGGCGCCGAGGCGGCGGGCATGCCATAGCGCCTGCCAGGTCGCCAGGTTATAGGGTTCTTCGTCGATATGCAGCAACTGCGGCTGGGCGGCGCGCAATTCTGACCCCAGGGTCGGGTAATGGTGCAGGTGGAAATTGCCGTTGAAGCGGATGGGAATATCGCGCAGTTGATAACCCTGGGTGTGGGCGCGCTCGAGATGCTGGACACCGCGTTCGTCCGCCCAGCTCGGCGGCGCCAGCACGGTCAAGTCGACGCCCAGGCTGGCGATCGCCTCCAGCTTCGGCTGGTAGATGCCGACAATACAGGCTTTAGAGAGCATCAGTACGCGCATGGTTCGTTCTAAAGCGACGATTATCCCAAGCGGGTGACCCAAGGGTCGCCCCTACACTGAGATTCTGCGGTCAGGTGTCAGGCGATCGCTGATGGGCAGCAGCTTCAAATGCCGTCGACCAAATGGAATGGCGTAGATTGGCGAGGAATCTCATAGCCCGCTCTGGCGCCTTGAGCGTATTTGAAGACATGCCTAAATCATTTCGAGCGGCGGTTCCCCACAGCGCGCGCTCGCGTCGTAAACGCGGAAGTTGAAGTCAGGCAGCGACAGCACGCCGTAGGAATGGGAGGTGGCGCGGGCGCATTTGAAGGTATAGAGCGAGCCGGGATTGACCAGGCAGCCCCACTCGGTCTTCATATGCAGCGGCAAATGGGTATGGCCCGTGACCAGAACATCGGCTTTCAGCGAGCGCAGCACCATCTTCAAATAGGTCGTTGACAGGTGATCGCGATACATGCCCCACATATTGTTGCCCGGCTTGCCGTGGCACATGTAGACAGTCACCCCCGCCAGTTCTCCCTGCCAATCGAGGGGCAGGCTGCGCAGATAGTGCCGATTCTCCTGCCGGAGTCCATAGAGCCATTCGTCATGATTGCCGCGCGCTACTGGGATGCGGCGCGCGCGAATCATATCGACCACACGGTCGGGATCGGGTCCGCGCCCGACTAAATCGCCCGCGCAAAGTATTTGGTCTACGTTATGATGTTCGGCAAATCGATCGAGTACATCCTCTAGCGCAGCGTAATCGGCGTGTACGTCGGATATGATTCCAATCTGCATCCGCACTAGACCTTCGCCCGTTCACTACGTCACTCATTATAGTCCAGCTTCGGCTTGATGTAGAGACGGGATATGCCAAGGCCGCGACCAAGCTTCTCGCCCTTAGGGCAGCCGGGCCGAAAAGCGGCCCATCGGCACGTTTCCGATTTTGTCGTCGCCTTGCACAGTCGCCAGCCAGATTAAAGGAAGTTCGTTGAACGGCATTGAGGACATGCTTCGTCGGTCGCTTTCACGACGGCTTTGCAATCATCACAGATCGTAATGCATCCCTTTTGCAATCCATGGTCGAGGGACACGCGTTCATCAAAGACGAAGCACTCCCCTTCCCAGAGCGACTCTTCCGGTTTGACCTTCTCCAGATAATGCAGGATGCCGCCGCGCAGGTGATAGACCGCTTCGAAGCCACGGCTGAGCAGAAAGGCGCTGGCTTTCTCGCAGCGGATGCCGCCAGTGCAAAACATGGCGATGCGCCGGTGTCTAGTCGGGTTGAGGCGCTGGGTCATATATCGCGGCAATTCGTGGAATGCGTCCGTCTTGGGATTGCGAGACCCGCGAAACGTGCCCATCCGCACTTCGTAATCATTGCGGGCATCCAGAAGAAACACATCATCCTGCGTGATCAGGCGATTCCAGTCTTCCGGCTCGACATAAGCGCCGACGCGGGCGCGAGGGTCGATTCCCGGCGCCTTCATTGCTACGATTTCCCGCTTCAAGCGCACCTTCATCCGCCCGAAGGGAATGACATCGTGAAAGGAATCCTTCACCAACAGGTCGGCCAAACGCGAATCCGCGCGCAGATATGAAAGCGCCGATTCCACAGCGCTAGGCTCGCCGGCGATGGCGCCATTGATGCCTTCGTACGCGAGCAGGATCGTGCCGCGGACTGGGAGCGCTCGGCAGAAATCGAGCAGCGCCGGGCGCAAGTCCCGATAATCGGGCAGCGGCACAAACTTGTAGAACGCGGCAATGCGGACTGGCTTTTCCAATGGCGATCATCTCAATAGGTATGGCGGTATTTTAGGCGGCGGAGGCGCTTTTGGGCAGGCGAAATCGGGCGCGCAGCCAGTGAAGGCCTTAGCGCGTAGGTTTCGCGCAGGAAAGACTCGAGGCTGCGTATGCTATACTCGTAGGCATGAGGATTGGACTGAACGCGCATTTGCTGTCCGGGCGGGCGGGGTATCGCCGAGCCGGGATTCATGGTTACATCAGCAATTTACTGCGCGACTTGCCCGGTCAGGCGCCGCCCGATTGGCAATTTGAGGCGATGGTGGGCGCGGCGAACAGCGCGGTCTTTCCCGGCGTCAGCATGTTGCGGGCGCGCCTGGATACGGAGCCGCCCTGGCGCCGCGTCTTTTGGGAGCAAGCGCTGCAGCCCTGGCAGCTTCGGCGCTACGATCTTTATCACGCGCTGGCTTTTGTCGCGCCAATCGTCTTGACCGCGCCGATGGTCGTCACTGTCTTCGATCTAAGTTTCCTGCGTTACCCCGCCCGTCTCAGCGCCGCCCGGCGGCTGTACCTGCGCGCGATGACCGCCCTGACCTGCGCGCGCGCCCGGAGAGTGCTGGCGATCAGCCAGAGCACCGCAAATGACTTGACGGCGCATCTGGGTGTGCCGGCGGGCAAAATTGACGTGACGCCGCTGGGCTATGACAAAGCCGCCTTTCGCCCCTTGCTGGAAACGGATATCGAGCACTTTCGGCGCAAGCATGGACTGCCGGAACGTTTCTGGCTCTTCGTCGGCACCTTGGAGCCGCGCAAGAATCTGCCGCTGCTGCTGAAAGCCTACGCGCGCCTGGGGGAGACTGAGCGACTGCCCTTGATCCTGGGCGGCGGCATCGGCTGGATGGCGCAGGACGTATTCGCCACGATTGAAGACTTGGCGCTGGGCGAGTGGGTCAAGCATGTCGGATTCATCCCTACCGCCGACCTGCCGTTTTGGTACAATTGCGCGGAAGCTTTCCTTTATCCATCGGTCTATGAAGGATTCGGGCTGCCGGTATTGGAAGCGATGGCTTGTGGCGCGCCGGTCATCACCACAAATGCTTCGTCGCTGCCTGAAGTGGCGGGCCGGGCGGCGAAGCGCCTGCCACCCGACGATGTTGAGCTTTGGAGCGCTGCGCTGAATGGCCTCATGAGGGACGCTGAATGGCGCGATCAGGCGCGGACGCGGGGCTTGGAACGCGCAAGACAATTCAGCTGGGCGCGCACGGCCGAGCTGACCCTCAACAGTTATCGCAAGGCGATTGTCGCTCGCGATCTCCCGCTCGACGAAAGCGAAAAGGTGACACAGGTTGAAGCCAAATAGACCGCGCTTGGAGCATTTGCCGGAGCCCGCGCGAGCGAGCTGGCTCAGCGACACGCGATGAGCACTCATTTGCCCCTGTCGGAACGCCCGACGCTGGAGCCGCGCTGGCTGCTGCCATTTATCGACGGAGCGCTCGCTTTTCTGGCCTTCGGCGCCGCCTACATATTGCGCTACGATTTGCAGATCATCCGCCCGGTCTACGATCCGCTTGAGCGCGGCTTTGGACCTTACATCCCTTTTGCCGCGCTTTACGCCGTATTCATCTGGCTGAACTTCCAACGAAATGGTTTGTATCGCAATATTGCGGGCCGCGCCTGGCTGGAAGAAGTGTATTACATCGCCAGCAGCGTCGCCGTCTCAATCGTCATTGTGCTGGCGATGTTTTTCATCTTGCAGCCTTTGGCGACCAGCCGGCTGATGCTGATTTATGTCGCCGCCTTGACCCTGATTGCAAGCGCGCTTTCGCGGCTGATACGGCGCTGGATTCTTGCCTACCTGCGTCATCAAGGTTTAGGCATACACCGCGTCCTCATCGTCGGCATGGGCGAAGTTGGGCGTTCGCTGCTGGGCATTATGCTGACGCGACCGGAATTCGGTTATCGCCCGGTCGGTTTCCTGGATGACGACCAGGAGAAAACGGCGGCCGGCATGGGGCGCGTCGAGGCTTTGGGCGGCACGGATAATTTGGCCGCCGTTATTCAGCGGGAGATGATCGACACGGTGGTCATCACCTTCCGCTGGAAGCACTATGACCTGATCCAGGCGCTCACCGAAGTCTGCCGCGAGACCGGCGCCGATGTGCGCATCGTGCCCGAGATCATGCAGTTGAATATTCGTCAAGTGCAGGTGGAGAACCTCGATGGCATTCCCTTGCTGGGCATCGGCGCGCATCGCTCCATGAGCCGCGCCAATCAATTGCTGAAGCGGAGCCTGGATATTCTGGTGGTCATCCTAGGTTTGCCGCTCTGGGCGCCGATCAGTTTCTTGGTGGCGCTGGCGCTATCGCTTGAGGGAGAAGGACCGGTCATCTATCGCCAAGCGCGCGTCGGCAAGGATGGTCGATTCTTCGAGATGTTGAAGTTTCGCAGCATGATTGAGAATGCCGAGGCATTGCAGGAAGCGATGCTGCGCGAATCGGGCGAAGATCCGCGCCATCCAAAGTTCGTCGATGACCCGCGCGTCACCGGAGTCGGCAAGTTTCTGCGCCGCACCAGCCTCGATGAACTGCCCAATCTCATCAATGTCATCCGCGGCGAGATGAGCTTGGTTGGTCCGCGGCCGCCGACGCCGAGCGAAGTCGAGCTATACGAAGCGCGGCACACGCGGCGCCTGCAAATCACGCCGGGCATGACGGGCTGGTGGCAAGTGCGCGGGCGCAGCAATGTGCCCTTCGATGAGATGTTCGAGATGGATATGTATTACATCGAGAATTGGTCCATCGCGATGGATATCGAAATCTTGATGCTCACCATCCCGCGGGTCTTCCTGCGCAGTGGCGCGATCTAAGGGTTGGCCCCATTCAACCCTCCCCCCAGCCCCCTCCACGAAGCATCAGCTGACGATCGGACAGTTATTCTGCGAGCAATATATCGTCGAATATCCTGTACCTTTCTGGCCTTTTTTAGGCGACCCGTTAGGTCTCGCCTGCAGATCTAGCGCGCTTGCGGGCGACCCAAGGGTCGCCCCTACAAGGCTTGTCCGATAATTCGCCATGCCAGCGTGTTTTTCTACCCCATCCCCCGGCCCCTTCCCCAGCAAGGAGGGAAGGGGAGCTTAAGATATGGACATTTGCGAAAAAAGCCCCTCCGTATTTATGGGGTCGCGTAGACACTGACCCGCCGGGGAGGGGTTTGGGAGGACAGGACAGTTTTTCAGAGAGCACAACATTGAATCGAATTCTGTATTTACTTGAACTTTTTCGGGCGACCTGATAGGTCGCCCCTACAAGATTTTGCGCTTCGACGGGCGACTCACAGAGTCGCCCCTACAACTTTCGACAGATTTGATGCTTGTGGTGGCTGCCGTACCGCATTCGTAAGCAGTGTGTTCAAACCTGTCCTGTCGTCAGGGAGGGGTTTGGGGTGGGGGTTTACAGCCGCAAATCGCACTGATAGTTGCATATGAACACAGCACCGGACAAGCCTTACAGCTTCCGCCATATTTGACGCTTGTGCAGGCTGCCGCAGCGCTTTCCGCTGCTGTCTGTTCATACCCGTCCTGTCCTCAGTGTTCGTCGGGGGGCATCCCAGCGAGCCAGGTGTATAGTAAAGAGCATCAGCCGCTTGACCGTGATCTGGCGACGATCATAAACTCAGCGCGTGGACTATGCCGACAGAGTCGTCCGCCTGCGAGCTAGTTCTTAGCTTTACTGAAAACGCTGTTCCCGACGATAGCTAGGTGGGACGAGCGAAGCTGCAAGCGCGCTTAATTCCATATTGAGCGCAAAGTCCAAATATCGATCGAGTTTATTGCTGCCTGCCCCTGGGCACAGATGCCAAGGCCCGTGCTATCGGGCCGGCTTGGGTATATTCTGCTAGTGATACAGGCGCGATCATTCGCGTAGACTTCGATCACCGAGCAATCGACAAAAACTCTCAAGCGCAACATTTCGCCGGGGAACAGCTCGAATTCTCCCTCCTGTATATCAGCGTGGATCCCAGCGTTCTGAACCAGGCTGGAGCGGCGTCTGTCAACGCCCAAACGTTTGCGAGCGGCGTCATAAAAGATGTAGGTCTCTTCTTCGCCATTAGGCGAGCGGCGAACCTTGATGCCGCATTCTGCAGCGTTTGCCGGATCGATCTCGGTGAGGATTTCAAGCGTATCGCCGCGCGCGTCCAGCACGACTTCGCTGGAATCGCCAATCAGGTTGATGTCCGAGTAGCGATACTGCTGGTCGCGTAAGGACTCAACTTCGCATACAGGGCTGATCGCGAGCAATCCATTATCGCGCAGCGTCAATTCCCGTGGCAGCGCCATAACACCCGACCAGCCGGCTGCCTGCTGCGCTTCGACTGAACGGCCCTCGCCTATCCAGCCCCAGAGGATCCGGCGCCCCTGAGAATCAGACATGACATATGGCGCGCAAAAGTGCCGATCGCCGTAGTCCAGCTTGTGTACCGCCTCCGGATGGAAGCGATGATCGCGATAACGCCCGCTGAAATAGACAGTATAGAGTTGCTCGCCGTCCCAAGCAGTAAAGATCAAAACATGCTTGTCACCGAGAGGGAAAAACTGCGGAACTTCCCACACCGATCCTGTCCATTCATAAGCAGCATCGTGCTTGTCGCCAACACATAAGGGATGTAGATACTCCCAGCTGAGTAAATCACTCGAACGGTACAGCAGCACTGCTCCGCCGATATCATGTATGCCAGCGCCAATTGCCATGTACCAGCTCTCGCCTTCGCGCCAGACACTGGGATCGCGGAAGCCTGTAACCTTCATGCCGTCTGGAGGACTGGCAATGACAGGGTTAGCCGCGTGTTTCTGCCAAAGAACCAGGTCATCATCGCTGGTGGCGATGCAGACGCGTTGGTTATGCGGCAACTGCCAGTCACCTTGCACAGCGGTGTAAAGCAAGGTTGGTAGGCCATTATTGTCCACCGCGCAGCCTGACCAGCAGCCGTCTTCGTCAGGTCCGCCAGGCGAAGGCTTGAGGGCGACAGGTAGATCGGTCCAATGTACGAGATCCGCGCTCACTGCATGTCCCCAGTGCATACTGTCCCAGACCGCAGCGTGAGGATTATGCTGATAAAAAAGATGGTACTTGCCATTCCACTCGATAACACCGTTCGGATCGTTCATCCAGTTGGCCGGTGGCAAGAAGTGATAACGCGGTCGGTGTGGATCCGTGGAAAGCTGTTCCCGTTGGCGCCTGACTTGATCGGCAAATGCATTCATGAAGGCTATCCTTTCAGCCCGCTGGCGGCCACGCTTTGGACAAACCATTTTTGAAAGAGCAGAAATAGAATGAGCACTGGAATCGTTATCATTGAGGCGAAAGCCAGAATCTGCGCCCACTTGACATCCTGACCATAAAAGGACGTGATGCCGACGGTCAGCGGACGGGACGCTTCGCCGCGGGTCGCCATGAGAGGCCACAAGTAAGAACTCCATAGAAACAGCGCTTGCAGAATCGCGACGGTGGCGAAGACCGGACGTGAGAGCGGCACGATGATCCGCCGGTACACAGCGAAGGGGCTGCCGCCGTCGATATAAGCCGCTTCATCAAAATCGCGCGGGATACCGATGAAGAATTGGTAAAAGAGGAAGATGGAAAAGGCGTCTGCTATGAATGGAATAATCTGTACGTGCAGCGAATCCAGCCAACCTGTTGAACCATCAATCCAGGGAAACTCGTTGACCAAGACGAGCAGGGGCACGACGATGGCATCCAGCGGCACGATCGATAGAGCGATGACTAAAGAGAGCACAACCGTTTTGCCTTTCCAGCGCAAGCGCGCCAGGGCAAAGGCGATCATGCTGTTGACAAGCAGACCGGCTGATACCGTCGCCAAGACGATAAATGTCGAATTGAACATGAATTGACCGAAGGGCACCCGGCGGAAGACACTGCTGTAGTTCTCAAGCGTGATTTCTCGCGGAATGAAAGCCCAAACGAGCGTCTTGAGATCATCGAAGATGACCTTCTCCGGTTTGAACGACGATACAACCATGAAGACGATAGGAAACAGGAAGAACACCGCTAGCGCGATCATTATGCCGTAGTCAAGTGCCAGCGACGCTTTCCGACGCATGCGGCGGCGCCATTTAAGGCGGAGTTCGCGCGGATGGCTGATTTCGGCGGCTCGCGTGGACATAGCGTTCATTCCACTTCTACGTCCGATTTCAAAAGCCGGCGCTGGATAAGAGCGATCGTCACAACAATGATGAAGAATAGTACGGTTACTGCGGAGCCATAGCCAATTTTCTGCTGTCGGAAACCGGTGTCAACGGCGTGATAGACGACTGTAACAGTGGCATCCTGCGGTCCGCCCTTGGTCATCACGTCCACTTGCGTAAACAGGCGAAATGCCAGGATGGTTGTGCTGATGATGACAAATATGGTCGTATTGCGAAGTTGCGGAATCGTTATGTGTCGGAACTGTTGCCAGGTATTGCCGCCGTCGATCTGCGCCGCTTCATACAAGGCTCGCGGGATGCCTTGCAAGCCGGCCAGGAAGATGATCATCTGGAAGCCCGCCGCCTGCCAGGCCGAAAGAATGATAATCGCCAGCAGCGCGCTATCGGCGCTAACCAGCCAGTCTGGCTGAAAGTTGCCAAAAGAGATCGCACTTAGAAAGCGATTGATCAAGCCTTGATCCGGATTGTAGAGAAAGGTCCAGACAATGGCAAGCACGGCCATGGAAGTAACGACCGGGCTGAAATAGATGGTACGAAACAGGTAACGGCCGCGCAGCCTCTGGTTAACCAGGAGAGCCATGATCAGCGCCATGCCACCCTGCCCGGGCACGATCACCAAAACGAATACGAAGGTGTTGATGAGCGCGCGCAAAAAGGTGGGGTCCCGGGCCAGAATCACGTAGCGATTGCCAATAATATCTTTTGTGAACCAGACGCGAAATCCGTCGTAAGCCGGGTTGCCTCGGACGACAGTGCGCGTGCGTGGATACACCGGGTTCCCTTCTACATCAATCTGAGCCCCGCCGGTCGCCTCATCCTTTTCTGGTTCTATGCGGACGATTTGCAGGCCAAGAAGATTCCAATAATTCTGAAAGCCGATGTACTCCGTCGGCAAAGGTGAGATGAGGCGTTTATTGGTAAAGCTCCAGTAAACACCTCCGAGAAGGGGCAAAGCCACAAACAGAAACAGGCCGATGAGGGCGGGCGCGCTCATCAACCAGGCATAGGTCGCTTCGTGGCTCTTCGAATCTTGTGACGGCCTCATGCGATCACCTGCCCGAGGGAGTTAAGCAGGTTAGGTGCCCGGGTGTAATGCGTCACGATTGCGGTGAAGCAGCCGCGGCAAACTATATAACACCGCGGCCACCTACAGTAGAAGCTAAGGCAAAGGCTTAATTCTGGACCGGATAACCATCATTGTCCGCGATATCCTGCTCAATCTTGTCAACCGCGGCATCCAGTTCCGCTTGAATATCACCACCTTTGATGATGTTGTCCATCGCCGTGAAGAAGGCGGAGGTGACAGCCGGGTAACCCGGCGTAATCGGACGCGGTATAGCGATGCCGGATTCAAGCTGCTGAACGAAAATGTTCATGCGACCGCCTTCGCCAAAGAGCTCGGACATTGCCAGCGCTGATAGGCGACCGGGCACTGCCGCATTCACATTGGTGATGCTCAAGATCTCTTCCGGCGTGAGCATGAATTCCATGAACTCCCAGGCAGCGTCAGGATGATCGCACTGCGTCGTGATTGACCAAGCCCAGGATCCCATGCCAGTGGCTTGACGAGCGCCGAAATTCACAACCGGCAGGACAATCATGTCGTCGCCGAAGGCTTCATAGTAGCCGGTGGCCATCCAGTGACCGAGGAAGCCCATGGCCGCGTTTCCGTTGATGAATTCGTTGTCATCCGGCGGAGTCAGCGTGGCGTAGCTATTCTCAAACAGACTTCTAATCCACTCCATGGCCGCCACTGCTTCGGGCCCGTTCAATACGCCCTCGGCGCTCAAGGTTTCTTTGTCAATCAGGTCGCCGCCGAAGCCCTGAACCACCGGGCTGAAGGCATAGGTGTACCATTCGCCCGCGCCGTAATTCATCTTCAGATCAATCGCGTATTGGACGCTCTCCAATGCATTTAAGCTCGCCAGAACGCCGTTGAATTCGTCCAGGCTCCAGGCATCGTCGATGTTGGTCGGGATGCGCACACCGGCTTCCTCCAGCAATGACACGCGACCGACAAGCGCCAAGCCCGAATCATACTGTCCCATGGCGTAAATCTTGCCGTTGTAGAGCCCTTGATCAATCAGGGACGGGAGGATATCGGCCCGTAATTCATCAGACATGTAGTCGTCCAGCGGCGCCAGGAATCCCGCCCAGGCGTAGTTGTAGAGATTCGGACCATCCAGATCGAGAATGCAGGGGAGATCACCGGCCACGGCAGCGGCATTCACGGCGTCATTGTATCCAGTGCCGGCGACCAGAGAGCCGGCGAGCTCGACGAAGTTGACCTGGATTGCGTCCTGCATGCCATTGAATCGGTCAACCTGGGCGCGCGTCTCGTCGTTTTCCTCTTGCGTCCCGCCATGGTACCAAAGCTCTAACTCTACCATGTCCTGAGCCGGCGTTATTGCAGCCGTTGTGAAAAGCAGAAGAAGAATCAAGATCAAAGCTAGGTGTTTCAGTATTCCATTCATCTTTTACCTCGCTAAAGAACTAGAATCTTGCTAGTTGTTGTGGTCGTCCGGCCCTTCCAAATGATGCTGCGATTCTGAATTTCTCCTTTCTACTGGCACTTGGCCACAACTCCCTGGGGGCCGGATTGTAGAAATGCAGCCAAATAGACGGATCCTACACAAGATTGTAACGAGTGAATTGTGCTGTAGCAAACCTGCAGCACGGCAGGCAGGCGAGCGATCTGAAGCAACATACTGAGCGCGGAAACGCGACAACCAAATCCGATAGACGCAGGAGAGTTGTCGACGAGCGAAATTGCAGACCGTGTTGGCATCAGCGCTGCAACAGCGCGGCGATCGCCAGTTTCCACGTTCGCACCCACACCAGCCGCGACCTTGCCGGGCCTGCCCGCCAATGTCAGCGTCTAGGCTCTGACCGCTGCTCAAGACCTCAGCTACGTGCAGTTGAGCTGGATGGAGCCTGCCGGATGATGAAGGCAACAGCGAGCAACGCGACTGCCATCCATGCCTTGGCTATGCTGTTCGAGACTTTGAGACTAGCGATACAGAGCATCTCGCTAATTGGGATCAATCTCGACCTCAGCTGTGGGATTGATCTGTATTGCGCCCTCTCGAATGCTTAGCTCTACGAAATTGCGGTCGAAACCATCCGTTTGAGTGGCTGACATACTCACAAAGATGTTTATGTCCGCTCCCTTATCGACAAGGGGTTTGATGACCGAGCTATGAAACTGGCGCCAATTCGACGACTCTAGCTTGATTTTGACGCCGATCTTTTTGCAACGCTTTGGCTCTCTTCTGTCAACACCGCTAGGCAGAATTGAGTCGCCATCATCAGACGGCTCATCGCCATTGGGTTTGCTTCCGGAGTCATCAACTTCATCCGGTACAGAAGGCGGAGCGAGCAGTTTTCGGGCAGTAGCTGCATCAAGCAGCCACGCGTGATCGCTGAGGACGCAATGCGCTGAGGGAAGGTGCTCGTCGATGTGAATATTATCGAAGCGCTCAGGTTTGCCAGTGCAATAGGCAAACAGGCCCCGGCTGACACCCCAAGCAATCGTATCCCGCAGTACACGCTCATCTTTCAGCATTGGAAGATAGTCGTATCGCGGGAAGTTCTTCCACAGTTCTAGTGTATTGATGACAGTCTTGTCTGTTGGCCACAAATACTTGAACCGTTCGTGGTCACGACGAAGAATCAAGTCTGGATCAAACTGCGTCAGAAGCCGCGATTCGCCAGTTAGTTTATGCAGCGCGCGTTGCGCCAAAGAATCACCGGGCCGAAATGATGAAATACCGCTTTCTTCTCTGACCCAAAAGTCGCTATTGCTGTCTGCAGTTGCTATGACGGTGTAGGCGCCCCAAACCGCAGAGGGTAATCCACCCCGCGCGATTCTTAGTTGCTGTAGAAGTTCTTCGCGCTGACGCTCCTTCAGTTGAGCGCCGCGAGTCTGCTCAATATCCTCCAAAGCGAGGAGGCGGGTGGCGGCTGTCTCAACGTTAGAAACGCCGCTGGGGGTTGGCAGAAGGAAGATGATCGTGTTGCGATATTCACGGTGTTTGTTGCCCGCATTCTTAAGAATGTCTTCGATATAAATCTGAGCGCCTTGCTCGTTGTCATCTTCCTTGTAGGCGAATTGTGTGCGAGCGATGACGAATTTCAGTTCGTCGGTATCGCGAACGTCGTGAGAGTCGTTAGGCCAAATGATCGCTCTGCGCAATTCATCGCCGGCCATATTCTCAATCTCTTTGAGAATCGTCTCGTTCAAGCGCTCACGATCTTGGGCAACACTGTCTCGATATTCCACAAGCATCTGGTTCAGATTGGGTTCAATGCCGATGCGGGTGTATACGCTGTCTTTCTCCATGTACCAGAGTTCGCTCTCGAGCTTGCTGTAGACATCGGCGGCGAGGGCGGGACCGATGTCGGGCTGCAAGACGCTCAGCCATAGCTGCGGGCGGTTCCCGCCGACGAAGCCACTGCTTCCGCTGTGCGAATACATGAACATGGACGTTGCCAAGCCTTCGCACAAGCCAAAGCGGTAGTAGTCTCCGGCGATCTGCAGGTCTCTGCGCCTTGCTTTGGAATCCGCTTGACCGGCGATGTCCGAGCCAATGGCGGCATCATAACCTTGCGGACTATCCACGTGGCCAAGCAATTCACGGCGGATTTCAGGATCGGCCAGATCAATATGCCCGGTATGGATCAGAGGCGCGCCGTGATTCTTACGAAAGAGGTTGCTGACAACCAACGCCAGCAGGCGCAAAACTCCGCGCGTCTTCTGAAAATTCTGAATCGTGCCCCAGCGACCTTGCAGCACATCAATCAGGTCGGGATGAAAGGGATAGGACTTGGCAATTCGATCGCGGTAGCCCGGCGCTGCGACGTGATCCGGAAAGTGGTCCGCATTATCCTGATAGTATTGCCTATAGTCTCGCGCAATCGTCGCGCGCTCATTTGGATCGCCAAGGTCCTGGAACAGGCGGCGGCGGAGAATCTCGTAGATTTCCACATCCTCGGCGATCACTTCGGAACGCTGCACACGGTCCAATGTGTTGCGGAAAATCGCTTCTTGCTCGGCAATTCTTTGCTGCAGGCGCTGCGCTTCTTCGCCGTATATCTGCTGAGGGCTGCTCGTTAGCGTCAGGACCAGCATGGATGTGCCGTGCCGGTCTACCGCCTGAGTGAGCGCCTTCAAAAACGACTGTACCTGATCTACGAGGAATGTATTGCGCCCCACCCGGACAGACGCGGCTTTGGTGGCGTAATCCAGCACCTCATCCATCAGAATCAGCGAAGGCATCCCCACGGCCGTCAGCAGCTCACGCAACACGCCCGAACCGGGCGCGGTTCGTGATTCATCGCTATTGCGGACAAATTCATAGCCCTCGGCACCGCCAAGCTGATAAGCCATCTCCCCCCATAAGGTCTGCAGGGTGATCCCTTCCGGCGTAACACGCGGTTCGCTGGGACTGAGATATGAGCCATCCAGCACCGCCACCGCGCATTCAGGCAGGCTTTCGATCCGCGCCTCATTCATCAAGCCGCGGACATCATCACGCTGCGTCAACCGGTTGCCGCTTTTGGCGATGTGATACATGGAGAGCAGCGTATGCGTCTTGCCGCCGCCGAAAGTCGTGTCGAGCTGGACCACGGCGTAGCCAGTTCGCTTATTGGCGACGCGCTGCATCATGGTGACCAACTGACTGCGCAAGCCGCGCGTGACATAGGTCAGGTCGAAGAAGGTCTCGGCATCCTTGTATTCGTCTTGGGCAAAGGCTTCCCCCAGCGCGATTTCGCCCAGATGAATGGCAAAGACGCCCAAGTCAAAACGGCGCTCGCGGATGTCCCGATTGGGTACAACGATGCTCGTCCAGGAAGGCAGCTTGCCTTGTCCTTGTGGTTCGTCTTCTTGCTTTTCAACGGGCAAAGGCAATTGCGGCGAACGACCGGTTTCTTCCAGGTATACTTCCAAGTGTTGGCGAATCATTGCAGCTTGCGCGCTGGTCGGCTGGAAGTCCTTATGCATGCATTCGTTGCGTACATCGGTGACGTTAAAGAGCGTGCCGGAGTTAAACATATGCAGGTCGTATTCGAACGTTCGCTCCAGCCAGTCAAAGATATTCTGCTTGCGGTAAAAATGCGCCCAGCGCCCAAGCGTCATCTTGGCTTTGCCCTCAACGGCGTTCGCGCGGGCATGGGACAGCGCCAGCTCATCGCGCGGAGACACGTTTTTCAATAGCTCGCCGAAGAGCTCGTCCAGCAGCATTTCGATGGCGCGCGCCGCCGTCGTGACCGCCTCGTTGTAATGCCCCTGCGCAATCAGCGTGTCGGTCTTGTTCAGCCGCTGGGTGTATACATTCCTCGCCATGGTAATTTCCTATATCAGTCTGTCTCGGTACAGAGATTGGGGCAGGTTCTCGCTGCCCTGCAAGTAATTCTCCAGCATCCGCCGCTCCTCGTCTTGTGGCGGCAAGACGCTGGCGATGGCCTGCGCCACCACACTGACGGCATCTTCGCGCCCGACGGCATGGCTCGCCAAGAAATCAACCAGCGCTCGCCGATCGCCGCCCTGCCAGATCTGCACGGCTCGGTGCAGCAAATCGATAACCGGCGCGGAAGAGCCATCGCGGGCCGGCTCGCCCATGGCGTCGTCCTCCGCTCGTCCAGAAGAATCGGGCACGGTGACCGCGGCGCCTCTCTTTTTGACGATGCCGTAGCGACCCATGAGCTCGTCGATTTCAGCGCCGAGCGCCTGCGCCAGCCGGCGGGCGTCGTCAAAGGGCAGCCGCTGCTTGTTGTAGCTCCAGCGGTACATGACATAGAAGCGGGTCGGCGCATCGACAGCGCCCAGCTGATAGCGTCCGTTCAAGACCTGGCGCAGCGCGTAATCAGCCACCATTTCCTGCACCAGATCGAGCAAGTCGGCGACGCTGACATCTTCGCCCGTGAGCCGGCGCACGCGGCTGTAGCGCCCGAAGACTTCGACGGCCGGACCGATAGCCGAGATGAAGAAGTCGGCGCCGCGGATGCCCTGATTCCAGAAGAAATTGAGTCGCTCTTCAATGCGTTCGCGCAGTTCGCCCCGGACGTCATCGAAGAAGCCGCTTTGGTCGGCGATGCGCTTGCGGCAGACGATGAAGATGGAGGAGGCAAGAGCGGCGCTATTCATAGCACGAAGTCTACCGGATGCTTCCGTATGCAGAGGCCATGAAGCTGAAACAACGAGCCCAGATTGCAGCAGGCCATTTATTAAGGTTTCCCAGGCGGCTGTCGACTTGTGGGCAAAGACTACGACAAATATTCCATCCTTTCGTAAGACGCGTTGCGCTTCACGAAATGCTGCTGTCATTTGCCTCTCATAGAATTGTTTCGCAAGAAAAGCGCTGTTATGCCGGGCGGGTTCTTGAATGACTTCGGCTGTTTTCGGTGTTAGTGGCGTGGCAAATATGTCAGCGCGATATTTGCCTAGGCATCGTTTCAACCAAACATAGAAAAAATCTGAGAGGTCAGCGTAGGGAACTGCGTCATAATAAGGCGGATCCGTAATAATTGCGTCTATTTCGTTCTGCATATATGGTAGACGTACGGCAGTTCCTTGATGTAAGGTAGCCCAATGCTCAGTCTCCTCTGAGGCATTGTCGATTACTCGCAGCATTTTGCCCATAGCAGAAGCCCAAGACCCCGTTGAACCACCAAATGCATTTGTTTCCATATAATCAAAAATCATGGGCAATGCTTGGCGACCGAATACATGACCAACATCTTCGGATCCGCTGCGCCAAACGCAAAGTGTGCTGCCGCGATCAGCAATACTATCTATTACGAGAGCCAAATAGCTGATAAGTGCAGTTGCATATTCCGAATCACCGGTTTCGCTTCTGATACTTTTATAGATTTGACTCATCTTATCTGTGAGGCGGATGAGCATAAGAGCTTGGCGCGAGTTAAACAAGTCGCCCCAACGGGATAGTCCGTATAAGTGTACAAATATCGCTCTGGAACTGTGGTCTGGTATAGGCTCATTGGGCAGTGCATCAGGATTATGTTCAAGATGGCGATTTAGGAGATCTTGGGCACACAAGAACTTGCGTCGATCACATTTAGTCGCGATTCGATACTTCTTCCCACTTTGCCCGGATATCGTGTAGACCACAGCCAACATCCGCTCGCCCAGCCGGCCCGCCTTGCCCTCTTCTTTGAGATAATCTTTGTTCGGCGTATTCGCACAAACAGGGCATACAATCGTACCCCGCTTCATCGTCATATCGGTTGGGTCAAAGTCGATGGCATCGCCCTCGACCACCTCGAAGGAAATCTCCTTCGCTTCCCGATGCACATTCATGCGAAGGGCGATTTTCTTGTTCTTCTTGTTCGCCAGCCAGGTCTGCCGCAGCATGGGCATTTCGGCGCCGCAAGCGGGATTGGGGCATTTGGCTGTGCGCGCCCAGATGTAGCCGACGATGGTATGCCCCTCGGGGTCTTCGTAGAGATGGCCGATTTCCGCCCGCGCCTCTTCCAGCACCCACTGTCCCCAGCGCCGCACATCTTCCGCCAGCGGGTTTTGAATGACATAAGGCTCATCCCCCGGCGCATCCATTCGCCGCTGCACAGGCAGTCTATCCACACCGGGCATATCAAGTTGAGCTTGTTCTGGCGGCGGACCCTGATAGTCCTGCGGCAGGACAGTGACCGGCTGGCCGTATTTCTGCGGGTAAACCAGCGTGCACAACTCAATCAGATAAGCGACTGGATTCAGCTCGACGCCATGCGCCTCGGCGCCCAGGCGCAGCGCTTCCAAACCGGTGCTGCCGCCGCCCATGAAGGGGTCCAGCACTTTCGGCGGCGCATCGGGATAATGTTTACGGATGAGTTCGCGGGCTTCCAGGACGCGGGGGCTATTGCCGTTCTTGACTGCATCCCAATCGACGATGTCGGTGATTAGGTCGTGCAGGTACTCTCGTTCTTCCTCATCCTTCGGCGCGGGAATCAGGCTGGCGAAGATGGCGGCGCGCATGGCAGCCAAGGGACGGCGCGCCCACCAGATATGCAGCGTGCTGATATGCCCATGGCGGATGCTCTTTTCCCGCGCGCTCTGCTTCGAGATCGCCTCCAGTGGCAGCGAGTCTTCGATCAAGCGCTTTTCGTAGGCCATGATGACCGGTCCTTAGCTTGGCAAGGGATGAGACAGGAATGCGTCAATGGATGATGGATTCTAACACGTTCGGCGCTGCTTATTCAGCCTCGCCTATTGAGCGCCACAATTCCGCTGGGATATGATAGCGCGTGCGTTTCACCACATCATCGCTGGGCAATGCACGCGCTGGGTCGCGGATGATGGTCAGCTGCGGGTCGTTCTTGGCATTACTGACGATATAGAGCCAGTAATCTTCGCCCATGTTCTCAGCGGTGAGCCATTCGTTCCCGGTCAATTCTACTGCGCCCAAGCCAGCGCGGCCTTTCACCTCAATATAGCGTATTCCCCCGTCCTCCGATTCGCTGGATATATCGAAAGGCAGTTTGTCCGGCGAGCGATCTCGCGGCGCCCGCCCTTTATCGCGTTCATATTGCATGACATAGTCAATCGCTGCTCGCTCGACATCATCGTCTCGCCGCATGGCGGGTTTTGATGCGGTCCCCTCAATAGTTTGGTCAGCCGGCACAATCGCGGCAACACCCAAGATGCGCGGCGCGCTCATGCTGATCATGGATTCACGGTCAGCGCGCTTGAGACGTTCGTCTTTGCGCCGCCGCAGATCCTCATTCCGTCGCAATTCTTCGTTTATCGCCATCTGCATATCGCGGCCGCGTTCTTGCTTCTCTTCGTAATCCATCAGCTTGCTGTCCGATTCGGCGATCTGCACCTCGAACGATTCTTTCAAGTAGCGCCGGACGGTCTCCACTTCGCGCATACGGCGCTCTTCGATCTCCTGCTTATATGGCTCAATTTGCCGCATTGCGCTCCATTCCAGCGCCAGGTCGCGCTGAGTGAGGAGTCGCTTCAAGTTCTCCGGCGGCGTCAGGGATTGCTCCGGTATGCCAAAGTCCAGGAACATGCCAGGCGGCAGAGCTTCCATATCTCCATTGTCCGCCGGCTGGTAAACGGCAAAGAGCTTTTGCCCGACCACTGCATCCAAGCCGTCATTGATGGCGCCTTCAACTAGCCAAACCAAGCCTTCACACCGGTTATCGGGATCCAGCAGCATCGCACCTTGCTCGAGATCATCCCGGCAATTCGCGATCGTATGCTGCAGCAAGGACTCAAATAGGGGATGCCCCGGACCTATCGCCTCAATCCCGGTTTTGCGCGCCTCGCCAAGATCAAAGGTGAATCTGCTGTAGCGCTCTTGGGGCTTCTCATAGCGCCTGGCAAGGTCCATGGGCAGGTCGCGCAATGCCGAGGGAACGTAAGGAATCCGCCAATGACCATCCGGTCGCTGTTCAATGCGATCAGGGAAGTGAGCCTCGAGCGCTTCGCGGAAAAATGCTCGGATATAAGCGGGCGACAGGCGGTTTTCCTTCGCCTTCTGGCGCAGCTCAGCCATCGCAGCTATGTTGATATATCGAGTAGCCAGTGAGCTTAAGGAAGCGCTTTCCAAAACGCCGCTATCATGCTCCGGCAGAGACGAGTCAAGAGATGCGATAATTTCATCAAACATGCGCCGGTTCACAACATGATCGCGTATCATTTGCTCCAGGTTCGCATCCGTTAGGCGTTCACCGATGACATCGTAAACACGGTCGCTTCCCATCTCCTTTCGCATCTGTTCCAGTTTGTCGAATACGGCTTGCAACACTCGCCCTTCGCGCGTGTTGACCGCTACCAGGTTGTACATGAATACTTCGCGGTCCTGTCCATAACGATGGATGCGACCCAGCCGCTGCTCTAACCGGGTTGGATTCCAGGGAATATCGTAGTTCACCATCAGGTGACAGAACTGCAAGTTGATGCCTTCACCGGCCGCTTCTGTTGCGACCATGACTCGCACCTCGTCACTGCGGAAAATGTCTTCAGCCGCAACCCGATCCTCGGGCTTCATCTGGCCGTGAATCTCCGTCGTGGCAACGCGCCATTCCGTGAGGTTCTCAATCAAGTAGTCGAGGGTATCTTTCGCTTCGGTGAAAATCAGCAGTTTCTCGCCGGGCTGTTCGATATCCAGTTTCTGAAGAACGCCCTTTAGCTCCTGCAGCTTTCGTTCCGGTTGCCTGGCTTCCACTTGCTTTGCCAGCTCAATAAGCTCTTCGAGCTGTGCGAGTTCGTTATCGAGTTCCTCAATGTTTTGGGCGACCGTAAATCGCAGCGCCTTTTGCTCCAATTCCCAGCGCTTTTCTTCCGTCATGTCTTCGTCGTCGACGGTCTCAAAGCGCTCCTTCCTCATGCGCTCCAGTTCTTCAGGATCACGCAAGACTTCGATTCGAAGGTTCATCAGACGCTGGTGTCGATTCTCCAGCGAACGCCGGACGGCCCTCACACTAGATGCGAGACGGCGTTGCAGCACGATCAGGGCAAATGTCACATTGCGATTTTCGTCAGACAGGGCGCGGTTGAAATAGTTTTCTACGTAGCGTGTGACGCGTTCATACAGGTTGCGTTCCTCGCCCTTAAGCTCGTAAGGGACGGTTATTGCATTGCGGGGAGGAAACAGGGGCTGATGATTGAACTGGCGCATATCCTCTTTCAGACGACGCAGGAAAATTGGATTCTCTTGACGCGCTACTGCCCGCTGCAATATCTGTTCATTGGCGAATAGATCGGAATCGATCAGAGCAAGCAATAGACGGAAGTTTTCTGTGTCCCCCTTATGCGGCGTCGCCGTCATGAGCAGAAATCGCTCCGCCCTTTCGGAGAGTATTTCCCCGAGGCGGTTTCGCTGGCTTCGGTCAATCTTAGTGGGGCTGCGGCGATAGGCGGACATTTTGTGAGCCTCGTCGACGATTATGAGGTCCCACATATCGGAAATAGCTATGCCGTCCAAGACTTCTGGCTGTTTGACAAAGTCAATGGAGACGATCGCTTGATGCGCCAGATTCCAAGTGCGCTCAGTTCCAAGTGCAGTGAGAGTCGCGCGCTCGACAATATCGAAATGCTCGTCGAACTTCTCTTGCAATTCCCGCTGCCATTGAGTGCGCAATGGGCTTGGAACCACAATAAGCGTCCGCGTGACCACTCCTCGCAGTTTTAGCTCTTTGAGCAGCAGCCCGCCCATGATCGTTTTGCCGGCGCCCGGATCGTCCGCGAGCATAAAACGTAACGCGGGCTGCGGCAGCATATACTCGTAAACAGCTTCGAGTTGATGCGGCAGCGGGTCGATTTTCGAAACACTGACAGCGAACAGCGGATCATAGAGGTGAGCTAGGCGTATGCGATGCGCTTCGGTTGCCAGTTTGAAGCGCGCCGGATCCCCAGCCAGTACAAGCTGCTGATCGCTTTGAGGCGTCAGCGCTTCAATATCAGACCGTAGAAGAACACGCTCATACAGCTTCCGACTGTCTGTGCCCACAGCATGGAGCGTAAAACGTGAAGCGCCGAGCGCGTCCACGCGCAACACTCTAACTGATTCGGGAAAGCGCGCATCGCTAATAATTTCGTCTTGTAGGAATTGAAATTGATCGCGATTGTCCATGCTCAATTCTCGTAAATGTGGATAGCATTTTGCGGTAGCAACTATAACACCGGTTTCTATCACGACGCGGGTTGTGGATGCCGCCGACGATGTGCTTGATAGTGTGTCGATGCAAGCTATCGGCAACGATCAGGTTTGCGCGGCCCGCTACCAGTGCTATCAAGGCGCCACGATGGCCATGAAATAGACAGCATACTTGATTGAATGCTTTTGAGTACCTTCTCGGTTTAGGCGCCGCGGGCCGGTACGGGCCGTCTACAGTTGCTCCAAGCCCCTTTTCAGCACCAGTTCGCGGAATTCCGCGCGGCTCATGCTGGTCTCCTCGGATAAACCGGCGTTGCACTTATAGTAGGCGCCATTGAGCCGTGCAAATTTATGCGACAGCCATCTGCAGGTAGTAATTCATCCATTCCCGAAGGCCATCTGACGGTCGCTGGAGCATCCCGCAACCTTTCGTGAAGCACCTAGACAAGCATAATAATAGCAAAATCACCCAATTTCACCCCTATCATGCCTCGCTTGCTTCACAGAAGGGGGCTTCCATGGAGCCAGTCAAGCGTCGCTAACCGCCGCTCGAAAGCGCAGCCATCGGTCGTCTCGCACGCGGTGGCAAGCGTCGCCAAGTAGTCACAACAGCCAAACTATTTGCAATCCCCCCCCCGCGCGATATAATCAGGGATGGAAGACATTTCCAAATAAGGTATAGAGAGGAAAAGACTTATGTTTTCACAATCCAAGTTCCGCTCCGTATTTGGAGTGATATTAGTAATAGCGCTTGTGATGGCGCTGACGTCGGCCGTCGCGGCGCAGGACACACGGGGCGTATTGCGGCATTCGAAGGCCGGCGCTACGGCCGCCAATGACATCGATCCGCATGGGCCGAATTCTGAAGGACTCACCATGCAGTATGTCTACAGTCAGTTGACTCGCCTGGATACGGGCGCGACCTATGTCGTTCCCGATTTGGCCGAGTCATGGGAGTCGGATGAAACGGGCCAGGTATGGACGTTACATCTCCGCCAGGGGGTAACCTTTCATGACGGGTCGGATTTCACTTCGGCCGACGCGCTTTACAGCATTCGGCGTGTGTTGGACCCGGATACGGGCTCGCCGGTCAGAGACAAATTCTCGATCATCGACGAGGCAAACCTGTCAGCGCCGGACGACTACACCATCGTGATACCGCTGCATTCGGTCAACGTTGAATTCCCCACCATATTGGCGGACCGGCGTATGGCGATGATACCCGAAGGCAGCGGCGACACCATAGCGCAAACCGGCATCGGCACTGACGCCTTCCGCCTAGTGTCGATGGATCCGGTAGGGATAACCGTGCTGGAGGCTTTCGACGATTACTGGGATGGACCGCCCGGTTTGGCCCGCATCGAACTCTACAACATCGGTGACGCAGCCGGCGTTGTTCAGGCGCTGCTCACCGACCAGCTCGATTACGTGGGAATCGGCTCGATCGCACCTGAGAATTTCCCCCTGTTTGAGGGCAATGATGATTTCACCTTCCTTGTTCAAGCCTCGGGCGGTCAGACAAACCTGGTGATGGACACGACAGTGGCGCCCTTTGATGACATCCGCGTGCGCCAGGCTTTCAAACTGGTCATGGATCGCCAGGAAATTCTTGAAGTGGTATATGCCGAACAAGGCGACATCGCCTGCGACAATTCCGTTTGGAAAAACGACCCCTATTATCTCGAGCAGGATTGCCCGCGCGATGTCGAGCGGGCAAAGGAACTGCTGGCTGAAGCGGGCTATCCGGACGGCTTGGATGTCGAGCTGTTTGTGGCGGATGTCTATCCTTCGTACGTTCCGCTGGCTGTCGCCTTCAAGGAACAGGCGGCCGAGGCTGGCATCCGGGTCGAGATCAACCAGGTGCCTAACGATACCTACTACTCCGACTATTGGAAGAAGGTGCCATTCTACGTTACCTGGTGGGGCCAGCGCATGGCGGGACCCGGCATGAAAGAGCTCTTTAGCTGCGACTCGCCCAACAACTACCCCGGCTGGTGCAACGAGGAATTTGACCAACTGCTGGCGGACGCGAGCGCCGAACTCGACTTTGACAAGCGGAAAGAGCTTTTGGGGCAGGCGCAGATCTTGGCGAGCGAAGGCGGCGGCTGGTTGAACCCGGTCTTCTTCACCGCCGTTGACCTGTTCAATTCCCGCGTCAAGGGCGTGACCAGAATGTTCACCGCCTACATCCATCTCTTCTATATCGAGGAGGACTAGAATCAGCGCTTGCTGGGCTGGTCGCCAATCCCTCACCCCAAACCCCTCTCCCATTTAGGGAGAGGGGCTTCTGCCACCGTCTATTGAGGCTTGTCCGGTAGTGTGGCAAGGCGGTCGCTTTTCTACCCTTCACCCCCGACCCCCTCTCTCACAAGAGACCCACGTAGACATAGCGCTACGAGAGGGGGAACGTCGCCAGGTTTCCAGCTCGTCCGGCGAGAGGAAATCCTCGATGACGATATAGCCATTTTCTTGATAAAAGTCGAACTGATCGTGCGTCAATTCGTTGTTGATTCAGATTGCGTCCTATGGCTTGGCATTAAACGCTGACGTACGGCTTCGTTTTATGCCAGATCAGCGGATTGATCGCGTCATCGTCCAGCACATCGCCGATCTCCAGCGACTCGAAGTAGGCCTGCGGCAAGGCACTCTGCTTGCCGTTGAAGGTGGAGCCATCGGGCATATAGCCGCAGGTCATCGCCCGCCGCGTGCCCGGCGTCATATTTGCCGCGGCGCCATGCGGCATCAAACCGTTGTGGAAGGAGCAAGATCCCGCTTTCATCGGCGCCGCTACCGACTGCAATTCCGCCCACTGTGGATAAAGTTCAAATAGGTCGCTGATATTGGGGCCGATCCCGGCATGTTCGAAAGAGGCCGTCTTGTGCGCGCCCGGCAGGAAATAGAGGCAACCATTATCGCGCGTGGCGTCGTCCAGCGCCACCCAAATCGTGATGGCGTCGTGCGATGAGTAAGACCAGGAGGCATTGTCCAAATGCCAGCCGGTCGGGTTGGCCCAGGGCTGCTTGATCAAGGCCTGATCATGCCAGATGCGCATGCCGTCCACGCCCGCCAATTCGCTCACCATCTTGCCCAGACGCGGATCCCACATTAGCTCGCGCATGCCAGCGTGATCAATCCACAGATTCTGCCGATGTACGAAGACCTTGTCAAAATAGGCGCTTTCTTCGTCAACGATGCGCTCCGACGACCGCATGCCGCCGGCGGTAATGCGCCCGTCGCGCTGCGCCACGGCGTCGGCAATCTCCCGCCGCCAGGTCTCCAACTCTTCCGGCGTGAGGAAATCCTCGATGACGATATAGCCGTTCTCCTGATAGAAATCAATCTGCTCCCGGGTCAGGTCAGTGTTCATTTGATCGGCCCTCCATTTCTTTTGAATCGTGTTCGTAGAGAATATCCTGCAACTCATCCGGGGACAAGTACCTTACACTTATGAACCTCAATTTTTCGCCGTCCAAGCCCATCCCGGGGCCTTAGGCCACATCGGTCCTCCCGCCTCACGGTGGGGGACAAGACAGGTTTTTTAACCTCACCCCCCAGCCCCCTCCCCGAGGCTTCATGGAGGGGGGAGCTATACGTGGTGGGACGCAAGGTATTTTGCATGGGCGGCGGCATTGTCGCGCGTGTGTCTACAAGGTTTCACATTAATTTTGGCTGTAGGGGTCAGACGGTGGCTGACCCGTTTCCATAGCGGCCAAAATTTGCAATCCCCCCCCCCCGCGATACAATGACAGATGGAAGATATTTCCAAAAGAATAGTATTGAGAGGAAAAGACTCATGTACACACAATCCAGGATTCGCTCCATATTGGGAGTGATCGTTCTTGCAGCGCTTGTACTGGCGCTGACGGCGACCGTCGGCGCGCAAGAAGACACCCGCGGCGTATTGCGGCATTTGAAGGCCGGCACTACGCCCGCCAGCAATCTCGATCCTCATGGACCGAATGCAGAAGGACTCGTCCTGCAGTATGTCTGGAATCAGCTGACTCGCTTGGACACGGGCGCGACCTACGTCGTCCCCGACTTAGCCTCATCATGGGAATCGGACGAAACGGGCCAGGTATGGACCTTCCATCTCGAACAGGGTGTGAAGTTTCATGACGGGTCGGATTTCACTTCGGCCGACGCCCTTTACAGCATTCGGCGTGTCTTGGACCCGGACACTGGCTCGCCTGTCAGAGACAAATATCTGATCATCGACGAGGCGAATATGACGGCGCCGGACGACTACACCATCGTGATACCGCTGCATCAGGTTGACGTTGAATTCCCCCTCAGAGTGTCGGAAAAGCGCCTGGTAATGATCCCTGAAGGCAGTGGCGACACCATTGCCGAAACCGGCATCGGCACAGACGCCTTCTATGTCGTGGAGCAGAATCCGGTAGGGCTAACGGTGTTGGCGGCTTTCGACGATTATTGGGAGGGACCGCCGGGTTTGGCTGGCATCGAGCTCTACCATGTCGGCGACTCCGCTGGCATTGCTCAGGCGCTGCTCACGGATCAACTTGATTACGTGGGAATCGGTCAGATTAAGGCTGAGAATTTCCCCCTGTTCGAGGGCAACGATAACTTCACTTTCCTGATTCAAGACTCTGGCGGTTTCACCCAAATTGCGATGGACGTCACTCAGCCGCCCTTTGATGACCTGCGCGTGGTCCAGGCATTCAAGCTGGCTCAGGATCGCCAGGAGACGCTTGAAGTGGTTTATAACGGACAAGGCGACATCGCCTGTGATACCTCCGTCTGGAAGAACGACCCCAATTATCTTGAGCAGGATTGCTCGCGGGACGTCGAGAGAGCGGTGGAACTGCTGGCTGAAGCGGGTTACCCGGACGGCATAGATGTCGTGCTGACCGTCGGCGATGTTTATCCTACGCTGGTCCCGCTGGCTGTCGCCTACAAGGAACAGGCCGCCGATGCCGGCATCCGGATCGAGATCAACCAGGTGCCTGCCGACACATACTACCCCGATCATTTTGGCAAGAACTATTTCTACTTGGATTGGTGGGGCCAGCGTCATGCGGCTTCCGGGATGAAGGAGCTCTTTGGCTGCGGATCGGGCAACAACATGTCCAAATGGTGCAGCGAGGAATTCGAACAGCTGCTGCTCGACGCGGGCGCCGAGCTCGACTTTGACAAGCGCAAGGAGCTTTTGGGGCAGGCTCAGGTATTGGTCGCTCAAGAGAGCGGCACGATGAACCCGGTCTTCTTCACCGCCATTGACGTGTTCAATTCCCGCGTCAAGGGCGTCACCAGAAACTTCACCGAGTACATCCATCTCTTCTATATTGAGGAAGACTAGAACCAGCGTTTGCTGGGCTAGTCCCCATTTCGCATGCCCCTCTCCCCACAAGGCATATGGGGGAGGGGCCTCTCAGCCTCTCTTTGCCGGCTGTGCATTCCAGATGGCTGGCAAAGGGAGGTTTCCGAATGGTATAGTAGTAGCAACAAAGTAATGAGAAAATAGCAAAATAAAGACACGCGCGAAAACGGGAGTGTATTGTAGGGGCGACACTTGTGTCGCCCGCCAGCACTATCCACTACAGATCGCCTTTTCGAGCGGCTAACTTGGATTTTCTAAGATAATGACGCCATGCTAAAGCTCATTGTTCAGCGCTTATTATTCTCGGTCATCACGCTGACAATCGTCGCGGTTGTCGTCTTTGCGATGACCGACCTTTTGCCCGGTGACTGGGCGACCGCTTACTTTGGCAAGTGGGCGACGCCAGAAGGTTTGGCCGCCATGCGGGAAGAGTACGGCCTCAATCGTCCGGCGACGGAGCGCTTTGCCGAATGGGTCGGCAATGCCCTGCGCGGTGATTTTGGCGACTCGCTGACGCGCAAAAAGCCAGTTGTAGAGTTAATCAGCTTTCGGCTGCGCAATTCCCTGCTCTTGGGCGGGCTGGCTTCACTGGTCACCATACCCTTGGCCACCCTCTTGGGCATCACCGCTGGCTTAAGGCGCGACCGAGCGGCGGATGCAATTATCTCGACCGGTTCAATCGTGGGGATGAGCACGCCGGAATTTGTAATCGGCACCCTGCTCATCTGGGCGCTGAGCGTTGGCTTGGGGCTCTTTCCCTCGATGACCCTGGGCAACCCGGACGCGCCGATCGCGGATTTGCTGCCCAACGTCGTGATGCCAACCATCACCCTGACGATTGCCTCGACCGCTTATCTCCTGCGCATGGTTCGCACGATCACGATCAACGTGCTGACCAGCGAATATGTCGAAATGGCGACATTGAAGGGCTTGCCGCGCGCGCGCGTCGTATTCCGTCACGCGCTGCCGAATATTCTACTGCCCACGATCAACATCATGGCTTTGATGCTCAGCGGCCTTCTCGGCGGAACGTTCGTTGTCGAGGTCGTCTTTAACTATCCAGGCTTGGGACGGGCGCTGGTCGACGCGGTCAGTTTCCGCGACGTACCGATGATTCAAGCCATCGCCTTGCTGTGGGCGGTGATGTATGTCTTCTTTAACCTGGGCGCGGACCTGGTGACGACATTTCTGGATCCCCGTCTGCGCAGCCTGCGCGGATAGCCACTTTCGGGGCGTATCGCGAGACGGACCAATTAGGAGCAGCAAAGGGAGAGCAACGTGCCGTACAAAGGAATCGGTTACGCCGTTCCGTTGGGATCATCCCCGGAAGAACTGACGGAGAACTTACATACGCTAATTGATTGCGGTTATGACTATGTTGAAGTGTCGCCTGCTTCCTGGCGTATGTGGGTTGGCGGCCGCGTTGATCAGCGACGCTTGAAGCAATTGGTCGCGGTGCTGGACAAGTTCCGCGATCGATTAGGCTACACCTTTCATCTCCCCGGCGAGACCAACATGTTTGACATCGCCGATATTGAGTATCATCAAGCGCTGTTGGAGGCTGGCCTTGAGGTGGGCAAAGCCATTGGCGCAACAGCAATGGCTTATCATGCGGGCTATCGTCTCACCCTGCCGGCTGGAACTTCGAAGCCAATGCAAGAGCTGATGGCGCGCGAACGCGACATCTTGTTAAGTTATGCCGACGAAGTTGCCAGCTGGGGCGGGAATATCAGCATTGAAACACACGGCTTTATCGAAAATGCCAGTTACACCGCATTCCCTGAGATGCACGCGCGCTTCGTGGAATCGATTGACCATCCTGGAATTGGCGTTTGTATCGACTTTGGGCATTCATTTCTGTCATCACAGTGGAACGGTTTCGATTACCTGGAGGGAATTGCGCGCCTGGCGCCGCTGACCACGCATTTTCACGTTCAAGACAATATGGGCATCTCGGCCTATTCTGGCGGCAAGAGTTTCGCCCTGGGCCGAGGGGACTTGCACATGGGGCCGGGCGAAGGCGCTATTCCATTTGATGCGGTGTTCAGCGCCATCGACTTCCCCCAAGAGCCGGTATTTATGCTGGAGGCTCTGCGCTATGACCTGCATGACGGCGCTCCAGCTCGCATGTTTGCAGAAGCCACACGGTTGGCTGGACTGCGGGGCTAGCGGTATCGGAAGATGGAGCAATAGGGACCAGCAACGGGAGTGAAACATGCCGTTCAAAGGAATAGGTTACGCCGTCCCCATGGGATCATCCCCGGCAGAATTGGCGGATAACCTGCAGACGCTGATTGATTGCGGCTATGACTATGTTGAAGTGGAACCGGATACCTGGCGAATGTGGGTAGGCGGCCGCACAGATCAGCGGCGTTTGAAGCAATTGGTCGCTGTTCTGGACAAATTCCGCGATCAATTAGGCTACACCTTGCATCTCCCCGGCGAGACAAACATGTTTGACATCGCCGATCTTGACTATCATCAAGCGCTGTTGGAGGCGGGCCTGGAGGTGGGTAAAGCCGTCGGCGCGACGGCATTGGCTTATCACGCCGGCTATCGCCTCACCCTGCCGGCTGGAACCTCCAAGCCTATGCAGGAGTTGATGGCGCGCGAACGCGACATCTTGCTGAGTTACGCCGATGAGGTCGCCGGCTGGGGCGGGAATATCAGCATTGAGACACATGGCTTTATCGAAAATGCCAGTTACACGGCTTTCCCTGAGATGCACGCGCGCTTCGTGGAAGCGATTGACCATCCGGGGATTGGCCTGTGTATCGACTTTGGGCATACCTTCCTGTCATCACAGTGGAATGGATTCGACTACTTGGGGGGTATTAAGCGCCTGGCGCCGCTGACCACGCATTTTCACGTTCAAGACAATATGGGCATCTCGGCCTATTCGGGCCGTACAAGTTTCGCCCTGGGCCGAGGGGATCTACACCTGGGGCCGGGCGAAGGCGCTATTCCCTTTGACGAGGTGTTCAGCGCCATCGACTTCCCCCGAAAACCCGTATTTATGCTGGAGGCTCTGCGCTATGATCTGCATGACGGCGCGCCAGCTCGCATGTTTGCGGAAGCCAAACGGTTGGCTGGGCTGCGTGGCTAGGAAGCTGAAGCAATGAGATCACGGTCAGCGGCGCCAACGCGGGTAGCTCAATCCTTGGGCTGGTTTGCCCAGGTCTGGCGCAGCCTGCGCCGATCCCGGCAGGGTACCATCGGCCTGATAATCGTCATCGTTCATATGTTCATCGCCGTGGCATCGCCTTTTATCGTCCCATATTCTCCCTCCGACATTGACGGCAAGAACAGGCTGGCGGCGCCTTCCGCCGAACATCCATTTGGCACCGATTCCTTCGGTCGCGATCTTTTTACGCGAGTCCTGCTCGGCGGTCGCGCGGCGATTGGCGTGGCTTTGCTGGCGGCGGCGATCGCGGTTCTATGGGGCGGGCTGCTCGGCATTCTGCTCGCGTTTATCGGCGGGCGGATTGACGAAGTGCTTATGCGCCTGGTCGATGCCTTGCTGGCCATACCGGGTCTGCTTGTCGTGCTGCTCATTGTCGTGGCTCTCGGCACGGGATTCAGCGTGCTCATACTAACCCTGGGCTACGCGTACGGTGTATCGACGGTTCGCGTTGCCAGAGGCGCTGCGCTGGCGTATGTCGCGAGTGATTTCATCACGGCGGCGCGCGCGCGTGGTGAACGCAAGACCAATATCGTCCTGCGGGAGTTGATACCCAACCTCGTGGATGTGCTTCTGGTCGAATACGTCATGCGGGCCTCCTGGGCGCTGACCGCCATCAGCTCGCTTTCCTACCTCGGATTCGGGATTGCTCCGCCAACCCCGGACTGGGGACGTATGGTTTTCGAGAACCAGGTCATGCTGGCCATTTCCCCCTGGGGGACAATATTCCCGGTGTTCGCCCTCGCCAGCCTGATCATTGGCATCAACCTGGCGGGCGACGCTCTGTCCAAAGCGATCGGCCTGGATCGCAGCCAGGAAGCGCCGACATGAGCCAAAAGCTGCTAGAGGTTGAGGGCTTGACTACCGGTTTCCGCACCAGAGCGGGCCGGGTCGTGCAAGTGCTGCGCAATGTGTCGCTATCGATGGAGCGGGGCGAGACGCTTGGCTTGGTGGGTGAATCCGGCTGTGGCAAGACCACCTTTGGTATGACCCTGCTGGGGCATCTGCGGCCCGGCGGTCAGGTGATGGCGGGCACTGTGCGCTTCGAGGGCGTGGATCTATTGGGACTGGCGCCTGACGAACTGGCAAGCATACGCGGTCAGCGGGTAGCTGTAATCCCACAGAGCGCCAGTTCGGCCCTGACGCCCACCATGCGGATGGGTGAACAGATTGCCGAGGTCTTAACGCTGCACCTCGGTCTGGCTGGCGCTGAGTTGCAAGAACGCGTGCTGGAGCTGCTGACTCAGGTCCACTTGCCACAAGTGGGCGATCTCGCCCGGCGTTTCCCTCACGAGCTTTCGGGCGGTCAACTGCAGAGGGTAGCTATCGCCATGGGCTTGGCTGGCAGGCCCGAATTGCTGGTGCTTGACGAGCCGACGACGGGCCTCGATGTGACCACTCAAGCGCACATCCTCGACTTGCTGCGGGAAATCCAGGAGTCGACCGGTACGGCGATGTTGTACATCAGCCACGACATGGGCGCGATCGCCCGCGTCTGCGATCGTCTCGCGGTGATGTACGCGGGCGAAATCGTTGAGGATGGAGCCATTGACGACGTTTTTGCCTATCCGGTGCACCCGTATACGCGCGGTCTGCTGGGCTCAGTGCCGCGTCTTTCCTACGCTGGCTTACCACGTGCGATGGCTGGTCGGCCACCCGCGCCCGGCGAAGACGCGGCAGGCTGCGCCTTCGTCCCGCGCTGCGCCTTCGCCGATGAGACTTGCAGGACCATTGATCCCATCCTGGAGCCAACGGATCGTAAGGGGATGATAGGCCATCTGGTGCAATGCCATCATTGGCAGCGGGTCGTGGCGAGCGGGTCCTCAGGCCAGATGCAAGACCTGAAGGATCGGATCGAACAGGACCTTCAACCAGAGCCGCTTCTCGAGCTGGCCGAGGTGGATATCACCTATACCAAGCGTGGTCTGGCGGCGCTAGTGGCGCGCTGGCGCGGCGAGCCCGAGGCGCCTGCGACCGTGAGCGGCTTTACCATTACCATCCACCGGGGCGAAACGCTGGCTCTCGTTGGTGAGAGCGGCTCGGGCAAATCTACCATAGCCCGCACCATCGCCGGATTGCTGCCGCCCCGCGACGGTCGAATAGACTTCGCAGGGCAAGATCTCGCAGAAAACGTCGAAAGCCGTCCGGCGGAGATGCACCGCAAAATCCAGATCATCTTCCAGAACCCTGACGCGTCTCTCAATCCGCGCCATACGGTCAAACAGATTCTCGATGCTCCGCTGCGGCTTTACTTCGAGATGGACGGAAAAGAACGTCTAGACCGATCTGGTTCGCTGCTGGAAGAGGTGCGGCTCACCCCACGATATCTCGAGCGGCATCCCGGCCAGATGTCCGGCGGCGAAAAACAGCGGGTTGCCGTCGCGCGCGCCTTTGCCGCCGAGCCGGACTTGGTGCTATGTGACGAAGTGACCTCCGCGCTCGATGTTTCGGTTCAGGCTGCTGTCCTTGAGCTCTTGGCTGGGCTCCAGGCCGATCGGGGCGTGGCCTATCTCTTTATCTCACACGATCTGGCCGTCGTCCGCGCCATCGCTGACCGGGTGGCTGTACTCTATCAGGGCCGCATCTGCGAGGTGGGACCCGTGGCGGACATCTATGCGCCACCCTACCATCCCTACACCGAGACCTTGCTGGCGGCCGTGCCGGAGCCGGTACCGGGCGCGCGGGCGCAACTGCTGGCCAAGGACGTGCAAGAGGCCGATCCGCCGGCGCGTGGCTGCTGTTTCCAGCGACGCTGTCCCCGCCGGATAGGATCTGTCTGCGACGACGAGACGCCTCCCAGCCAATTTGCGGCTGAGGGGCATGTCATTCGCTGCCACATCCCGCTTGAGGAGTTGCGGGAGTCGCAAGTTGATCTCATTCGCCCAGCCGAGATTGCGACGCATGGGCTAGTGGTTGATGCCCATTAAGCTTTAGCACCATGGATGAACTGATCCCGTATGCCAAGACTTGACTCATAATGACGGAATACTCCATAGACAGGTGAAGACATGCGCAAGCGATTGCGAGATTTGGGCATCTCCGTTGGACGTTTGCCTCCGGGAAAACACAACACCATCACTGATGTGCCTGGCGTGTTCGTCGGCCACACAACATTGATATTCGATGCCCCGCGACTAGCCCGCACCGGCGTAACCGTCATACTGCCGCGTGGAGGAGCGATTTGGAAAGACCATGCCTTTGCCGCAACCCACACCCTCAACGGTAGCGGCGAGATGACTGGCGTCCATTGGATCGCGGAGTCCGGCATGCTCACGTCGCCCATCGCCATTACCAACACGGCGCAGGTGGGCACCGTGCATGAGGCCTTGAACAATTACGCGTACGACTTTGGCTGGACGGAGGTTTGGGATCTTCCCGTCGTCGCCGAAACCTGGGACGGCTGGCTCAGTGACATGGCGGCATTTCACGTCGCGAAAGACCACGTGTATCAAGCCATTGAATCTGCCCAGAGTGGCCCGGTGGCGGAAGGCAACGTCGGCGGCGGAACCGGGATGATCTGTCACGAGTTCAAAGGCGGGATTGGAACAGCTTCGCGGATGGTCGCCTGTCCTAGCGGGACCTACACGGTTGGCGCCTTGGTGCAGGCCAATTACGGGGCGCGGGAAGACCTTCGGGTGGACGGCGTCCCGGTCGGGCAAGAGATCAGCCGCGAGAAAGTCCCCTCTGCTCGGGCGGAACCGCCGCAGGGGAGTTCCATCATTGTCATCATCGCTACCGATGCGCCATTGGTGCATTCACAGTGCAAACGCCTGGCGCAACGCGCGACCATTGGATTGGCGCGGGTAGGCGGGATGGGCTACAACGGCAGCGGCGATATCTTCCTGGCTTTCGCCACCGGCAACCACCTGGCCAGTGAAACGCAAACGCCTTACACGCTTCAAATGCTGCCAAACGACCAGCTCAATGGATTCTTCCTGGGCGTTGCGGAAGCGGTCGAAGAAGCGATTTTGAACGCCCTGACGGCGGCGGAGACAATGACGGGTTACCGGGGGCGGACTGCCTACGAACTTCCGCTTGACAAGTTAAAGCGGATAATGGACCGGGATCATTGATCCGGTTCGCCTTTGAAATGGCTCAATGGGGCGAAGGTCTCAGCTTCTATAGACGCATCACTTGCTTCACAGAAGGGGCTTACCTGAATCAGGCCACTACAACCCCATCCCCGACCGGCTCCAGGGTGTCTACGCGGCGCGGCCCCTTCCCCGAAGCATCAGGGAGGGGAAGCGTCGCCAGTTGCGGACGCGATTTGAAACGCCAATCGTATGAAACTCAGGTAAGTGACAATAGAATACGATAACTTACGACAATTTCTATAAATCTGTCCTGCCGATCAGCCTGCGCGGCCGCAGGCTCGAATTGCCAATTGCGGCGCGCTTAGGCATAATGCGATTAGCAATACTCTCCCTTTCACGCGGCTGTTGACAAGACTGTGTGGGAATAATGGTCCCGAGGTTTCGAATCTTTCCGGTAGCGCTTTGCATCATTTTGCTGAGCCTGAGCGCCTGCGAATCGGCGCTGCTTCAGGAAAGCGTTACGGCGGCAACCCCCTCCCCCGCCCCGGCGATCGAGACGACCGCCGGCGAACCGGCCGATGTCCTTTCCGCTTTCGTCGACGCCTGGGCGCGCGAGGACTACGAGGCGATGTATCGGCTGATCGCCGCGCGCAGCCGCGAGCTGTATCCGCTGCAGCGATTCATCAACCAGTATACGGCGGCGCACAGCGTCATTCGTTTCGCTGGCGTCAGCCACCGGCTGAATACAGTGACCAATCAAGGCCGGACCGCCATCGTCGATTACGATATCGTGATTGACTCGCCGACCTTTGGCGAAATCGTCGATGACAATCGCGTGATGCGCTTGATTGAAGAAGGCGGCTGGAAGATTGCCTGGTCGTCCATGGATGTCTTCGACGGCATGTCGAGCCGAGCGCGCCTGATCCCATTCGCGGATTTCCCGGCGCGCGCCAATATCTATGACCGAAACGGCAAGGCGCTGGCGGAAGAAGGGGGCGAAGTCTATAGCTTGTATGTGATCAAGCAGGATATGCCCAATGTTGAAGTTTGCCTGGCGACCCTGGCGGAGGCGACCCTGCAGCAGATTAGCGCGCTGCGCGGCGTCTTCGCCAATTATCTCGCCGAGACGCGTTTCCACGTGGCGGAGATGGACACGGAGCGATATGGGCGGTATCGCGCGGCGCTGGCGGCGGATTGCGCCATCACGCGGACGGAAGGACCCTTCAGCAAGGTATTGACCTATCGTTCGCGCAGCTATTACGGGCATGGCATCGCCACGCATGTCGTCGGCTACATCGGCGCGGTGCCGGCCGATGAGCTGGAACGCTGGGAGGCGCGCGGTCGCTCGGCTGACGATCTGGTGGGCAGAGCGGGCATCGAAGCAGCCTACGAAGATACGCTGGCGGGCAGGCCACAGCGTTTTCTGCGCATCGTCGAGGGCGGCAACCTGGTCATCCGCGAATTGGCCGGCGCTTTGGGCTCGGCGCCGAGCGCGGTCACGCTGACCATTGATCGCGTCTTGCAGGAGATCACGGCGCAAGCGATGGCTGACGCAGTCAGTTACGCCGTGCCCAATTGGGGCGGCATCACCGCTGGCGGCGCCATCGTCGCGCTCAAAATAAACACGGGCGAGATCCTGGCGCTGGCGAGTTACCCCAGCTTCGACCCCCATATCTTCAATCCAGAGACCTCTTACAATATTGGCAACGCCGTCCTGCGGCTGGATCGGGATATTCGCAATCCCTTCGTCAACAAGGCGCTAGCCGAGCAGTATACGCCGGGATCGGTCTACAAGATCGTGACGGCGCTGGCGGCCGCTTCGGAGCGGATATGGGCGCCAGATGCGATCTTTGACTGCGAGTATATCTGGCGCGGTGGCGAATACGGCGATTCAGAGCGGCTCCGCACCGATTGGCGCTTGCTGGAGGATCGCGAGCCGACCGGTCCCGTCAACATGCCCCAGGCGCTGGCGGCATCTTGCAATCCCTTCTTCTATGAGATGGGCGGGCTGATGTTCCGCGAGGATCCGCTGATGCAGATTCGTTATGCCGAACTGCTGGGCTTCGGGGCGCCAAGCGGCTTAGTCGGGCTGGGCATCGAAGCGGCCGGCACAGTCTCGCCACCGCGCGAGCCGGCAGCCGCCATCAACAACGCCATCGGTCAAGGCGAAGTGACGGTGACAGTCTTGCAGATGGCGCAGTTGGCCGCGCTGATCGCCAATGGCGGGCGGCTCTATCAGCCCTACATCGTCAGCCATGTCGGCAGCGAAGGCGAAGCGGATTACGCCGTGGTGAACGAACCGACGCTGAGGGCGCAGTTGCCGCTGGACGAAGAAGCGCTGCGGGTGGTGCGCGAGGGGATGTGCATGGTGACCACGGTAGAGGACCTGGGCACGGCCGAATTTGTCTTTCGGGGGGCGCCCTACCAACTCTGCGGCAAGACGGGCACGGCGGAAACGGCGGGCAATCCCCATGCCTGGTTCGTCGCCTTTTATCCGCGCGAGAACCCGGAGATCGCCTTCGCCGGCGTGATGGCGCAATCCCGCGAAGGCTCGGAAGTGGTCGCGCCCATGATTCGCCGGATTTTGGATGTCTACTACGGTCATCCACTAGAGCCCTTCCCCGAGTGGTGGACGGAACCCTATATCCCGGTGAAATCCCAACAGCAGGCGCTGGCGGAGTTTCTAGCCGAGGAGAGTTAGCCGCTGCAGCCGCCGCTGGGATAGCTGACGCTGGGCCGCCAGGCTGGCAGTCTGTGAATGATTTTTTCCGGCGGGGGCCAAAGGTGATAGACCCAGGTATAGCGCGTGTGCGCGTCGGCCGCTTCCGCTTCGGCGCGGCTGCCGTAGCCGAGATCAATCCAGAACGACGTGCTGCGAGGTCCGGCGCCGGTATCGCGAATCGCGCCTTGCCCATAGCCCGGCACGTACACCGACGTGTAGTAGGGAATGATGTGCGGTTTCGCCGCGATGACGCCTTTTGCCAGCGTCGCGCCTGTCGCCGTAGCGCGGCTCCCCCCTTGGGATTCCGGATCATAATTCGTGGCAATCACGCAGACGCGGCGCCAATAGCCTAAGTCGGTTCCGGGGACGGTGCCCACGACTTCGACCTTAGAGCCATAAGCGACAATCTTGTCAATCGGCGCTTCTACGACGACCGTTTCGATCCACTCGCGTTCGACCTCGACGCCGTTTTCGAAGCGCAGGCGATAGCGGTTCTCCTGCGTTCCGGCTCGCCCTTCTTGCACCACGGCGACAGCATCGAGATTCAAGCCGGCGTCCAACTGCGTCACCACCGAAAAGTCGACTGGCGCGCGTTCCGCGACGACCTCTTCGGTGACGCGCCGGACTTCGATCGTCATGCCCGCGCGGACGACGGTTTCCGCGGAAGGCAGGACATAATCGAAGCCAAAAAGCGGCGCATTCAGCTCGATCAGCGCATCGCCCACACGAGCCGCGCTGGTGCGGGCTTCGATGATGGCGCCATCGACCAGCAGCTTCACCGGCAGCGCTCGCTTGATGCGCACGGGCATATCGGCGGCCGGCGCCGTATCCAACGACGGACTCACCCGATCGGTCGGATATAAGGTAATGCCAGCCGCTGAGAGGGCGTCGCCGATGCTGTCCGCGTTGGTCGCGATGGTGGACCGGGCGCCATCATCGATGACCGTCAGTTGGATGGCGCGGCGGATTCGGATCTGTTGCGCCGGCACGGTCCAATCGGGCAGGGCATCCACAAAGGCGAGCGCGCCATTGACCCAGATCTTGTCCGTCGCATCAACGGCGATGCCCTCGCCAAGAAGAATATTCCAAGGATTCTGCAGCGGCGTCTGCAATTGGCGCTCGCCGCCGTCGACGATAAGGGTGACGGCGCGCGGCGGCACGATGCGAATGATCATTCCCTCGACGAGCGGCTCGCTCTCTGCATGAGACAGGGCGGCCTGCGGCGGGATTTCCAGCCTCACCTGGCTGAGCAATTCGCCGACAGTTCCGCTCCCGGTCCGCAGCGACTGCAAGGCGCCGTCTATTTCTATGTTGACCTGTATCGCGCCGAGCACAGCTTCATTGGCCTGCGAGATCGCGCGGAGAAAGAGAACCAGCGTGAATAGGAGCGTACAAGAGGTCGTTAGCATGATCATCAGCAGCAGTCGGCGACCGCGCATTGCTCGCTGGGGATGGCGCCTCCCCCATGCAGGCGGTTCCAAGCGACGCTCGCTGGCAGTCACAGGCTGGCTGTCATCTCGACGTCTCATGAAGCCGAGTTTACCCAGCCGCCGCCGAATTGAACAGGAAGACCGGCGCAGACTACTGGCTTAGGCGGGAGGCAATGTAAGGCACAATCACGAAAGTGCAACTTGAATTCAATTTCGTCTCCGCCTATAATGAGACGAAGTATCAATAAGCCATTGGAGGTGGACGCTACATGAATTCGAAACTTGCCCTGATTTTGCTTGTATTGGTCGGAATGCTGCTGCCCGGCAGCGCATTATTTGCAAATGGCGATCAGTTGCATGTTGTGGCGGTGCACGGCATCTTGGCTGATGTGGCGCGCAATGTGGCCGGCGACCACGCGGAGGTGGTTTCGCTTGTCCCGGTGGGCGCCGATCAGCACGGGTTCATGCCGACGCCTAGTGATCTTACTACGATTGCCGAAGCCGATTTGGTCTTATTAAACGGCGCGGGCTGGGAAGAAGGCTTGCTGGACGCGGTGGCAAGCGCGGGCGAAGGCGGCAATCTGGTTGACGCCTCGGCTTGCGTTGAGATCCTTGCTGCCGGTGGCGACATGCACGCGGATGAACATGACGATCACGATGATGAGCATGCCGATGAAGACGATCATGCGCACGAAGAGGACGACGACCACGCCCACGAAGAGGACGATGACCACGCGCATGATATGGACGACGACCACGCCCATGAAGAGGACGATGATCACGCTCATGAAGAGGACGACGATCACGCCCATGAAGAGGACGATGATCACGCCCATGAAGAGGTCGACGACCACGCCCACGAAGAGGACGATGACCACGCGCATGATATGGACGACGACCACGCGCATGAAGAGGACGACGACCACGCGCATGAAGAGGACGATGACCACGCGCATGACGACCATGACGACATGGACGCCGATGACATGGCGGGCGGCGTTGACTGTGACGACCACGATGCCGAATTTGCCGCTATCGTCGGTGAGGAAGAGGGCGATCACGATCACGATCATGCGCACTATGAGACGCTGGGTCGGGCCAGAGACGCCGACTGCAGCGGCGGGCACGATCATGTCGACGAGCATGGGCATGCGCATGGCGCATGCGATCCGCACCTTTGGATGGACCCGCACAATGTCATTTATTGGGCGCTGATGATCCGTGATTCGCTATCGGCGCTGGATCATGAAAATGAGGAGGCTTACGCCGCCAACGCCGCCGCCTACGCGCAGGAGCTGGTGGCGCTGGAAGCCGATTTCATCCTGCCGGCGCTGGAGGAATTGCCGGAAGAAAATCGCGTCCTGGTAACCGGCCACGATGCCTTCGGCTACTTTGCGGCGACATTTGAATTCGAAATCGTCACGACGGTCATACCGGGCTTGTCGACTGTGGTTGAGCCAAGCGCGCGCGAAGTTGCGGAAGTGATTGATGTGGTGCGCGAGGAAGGCGTGCCGGCGATATTCAGCGACATCCACCTCTCCGATGCCCTGATGAATGTGATCGCGAGCGAGACAGGCGTCGAGGTCATCGGCTTGCACAGCGATTCGCTCGGTCCCGCCGATGGGCCGGCGGCGACATATCTCGGTTACATGCGCTACAATGTGAGCGCGGTCGTTGAGGCGCTGAAGGGCGATTGGCGCTAGGCGGCGCTGCCATCAGATCATGCTCTTCGGCTCGATAGTGCGGGAGGATCAGGACTTGGCGCTGTTGGCACTGCGCGACAGAAGCCGCAATGCGTCAGGTGATCCTCCCGCCTTACACGTCGACCGCGTGTCGGCCGGTTACCGCGGCAACTGGCAGGCGCTGGATAAAGTTAGTTTCAGCGTGGAAAAGGGCGAGCGTGTCGCGGTCATCGGTCCTAACGGCGCTGGCAAAAGCACGCTCTTCAAAGCCATCGTCGGCGTCATGCAAATCAGCAGCGGGCGCATCACCATCTACGGCGAGGATACGCATAGCAGCCACAGCAATGTCGGTTACGTGCCGCAGCAGAGCACCATCGACTGGTCTTTTCCCGCGTCGGTATTTGATGTGGTGATGATGGGGCGCAGCCGACATATCGGCTGGTTCCGCTGGCCGGGCAAACGCGACCGCGCAATCGTGCGCGATGTCCTGGAGCGCCTTAGCCTGAGCGACCTGGCCAATCGGCAGATAAGCGAGTTAAGCGGCGGGCAGCGCCAGCGGGTATTCATAGCGCGGGCGATGGCGCAAGATACGCGCCTGATGGTGCTGGACGAGCCCTTCACCGGCGTCGATCAAAGGGCTGAGCAGGAGATCATTGAAGCGCTCGATATCCTGACGCAGCACGGTATTACGCTTCTACTATCGACGCATCACATGGAGAACGCCACTTTGCGCTTCGACAAGATCTTGATTCTGCGTCAGCGGCTGATGGCTTACGGTCCGCCGGCTGAGGCGCTGACGGCAGCCAATCTGCGCGATGCCTTCGGCTGGGTACTGCCGATCATGCCCCATGGCGACGACCTGCTCATGTTCAGCGTGGATTACGACGGTGCCGAGGCGGGTAATGGATCCAATTAGTTTCCTGTTGGAGCCGCTCGGTTATGCCTTCATTCAGCGCGGCATGTTGGCGCTGATCATGGTTGGCGGCATCAGCGCGGTGATCGGTTGCTTCGTTGTTGTGCGCGGCTTGTCTTTCTTCGGCGATGCCTTGGCCCATTCCATTCTGCCCGGCGTCGCCATTTCGTACACACTGAGCGGCGGTTATGTGGCCAGCAATCTCTTCATGGGCGGCTTGGGCGGCGGCATCGTCGCGGCTTTGGTCATCGCCTGGCTGACGCGCAAAGCCGAGTTGAAAGAAGACAGCGCCATCGCCATCGTATTCGCGACGTTTTTCGCCCTGGGAATTGCTATCATCAGCACACAATCGAGCTATGCGGTCGATCTCTCGCATATTCTCTTCGGCAGCATCAACGGCATCAGCCAAAGCGAGTTGCTGATGGTAGCGGGGATGGGCGCGGTGGTGCTGACGATCATCGCCCTGCTCTACAAGGAATTTCAAATCATTAGCTTTGACATGAGCTTGGCGCACAGTCTGCGCTTGCCGGTCGAATTCTTGCGCGTCCTGCTGCTGCTGCTCATCGCGGTGACGATCGTCGCCAGTTTGCAGGCGGTGGGCATCGCGCTGATGCTGGCGCTGCTAACTACGCCGGCGGCGACCGCGCGCCTGCTGGTGAAGCGGCTGCATCACATGATCGTCATCGCCAGTCTGCTGGGCATCATCAGCGGCGTGGTCGGCTTTTACGCTTCCTATTATCTGGATATTCCGTCCGGGGCTTGCATCGTTTTGACCATGAGTGTCATCTTTGGCGTCGTATTCTTGCTGCAATCGAGTTGGAATCGGGTTCGCGAGCGCGAATAGAGCGCGCATCGGATTCCTTGAAGCAGACGGCATGGTCTCTTGCAGACCGCTGCCAACCTCTTGGTTCGCAGTCGAGCGACTCCACGTTAGGCTGAGTGGGCGCTATTATTTCATTTGTCGCGAGCCAGCGGAGTATTCCCCCGCCCCCAGCGCTCCATGCGCTCAAGCAGCGCTTTCATCCAGTCGGTTGCCCATTGCTGCTGGCCCTGATTCAGCCGTTCAAATTGCGTTTTGTTGACGTGTTTGTCAAAGCGCTCGAGGGCGCCCGGCAATGTCGAGGCTTTCGCTTTGGGCGCCTCATTCGTTACGGCAGTATCGCCTTTGGGATGCAGCCATTTGCGCAGCTCAAACTCGGCGATATCGCGGTCGTCGGCGGCGATCCATTGCTCTGGCGTCAAACGCAGCAGCGCCCGATACTGCCGGATGCGCGACGCATTTTCGAAGCCACAGGCGGCGCATAACTGTTCGGCGCGGCCATAGGGTATGCGCCACTTGCCTGAATCGGCGACCTGGGCGTAAAAGTCCTGCTCCCGGTCGAAGGCTTCGATAGGCTCGAAATTCTCCCAGCCGTGCATATCCATCAGCAGCAGGGCGATCTGCCGCGCGCGGGCAATGGCGTTGAGATTGTCGCGGGCGGTGTTCTCGCTGGCTTGGCGCCAGAGATTGACTTCGGCCACGCGCCGGGCTGGAATGGCGCGGTAGGCATCGCCGCCGATATAGGCGTTCAGGAGGTGATAAGCCAGCCAGCGCCGCTCGCCGGTTTCAATCAGGTAGCTGTCGCCGGCGCCAGCGACTGTGACGGGATTGGTTAAGCCGTCTTGATGGATGCTGGCCGCCAAGTCCGCCAGGCGCAGCAGGGGCAACTCTTCGGCGGTGGCTTGCCGCTCTTCGCGCGCGCGCAATTCGACCTTGCCCAAGATCAGCGCCTCAAGGGGAAATGCGCGGCCGCTTTCCGTTTCCACCTCGTCCAGCCAGGCTTCCACTTGATCCATCAGCGGGCCGTCGCGGAATCGCGATGGCAGGACCCGCCGCGGCTGCATCGGATTGGGCTGAATTTTGAAGATGTCGATTGGTTTGGCGCGGATGATCGGCTTCGTCTGAATGTCAATGACTGACGCGCCCATATCGTGACCATAGCCTTCGCTGGCGGCGACGCCCACATCAAATAGATTCTCGTTGATTCTCACACCGCGTTTGCGCGCCGCGTTAGACATGATTGGCCACCCTTTCTTCAATGCACTTGACGATTTCCCAGGTCACCTGCGTGATCTTTGACTTCGGATGATAAGCGAAAATGCTGGCGGAATCGCTCTGCGAAAGCTCGCCCCACAGTATGGTGAGCGGAATCGGCTCAGTGATGACGCGGGCGAAAGGCTTCTGCAGCAACTTCAGATTTTCGTTGTGCAGACCGGTGGTGCGCCGGAACATATTGGGGATGAGCGCGATCATAGATATCTCGCGCAAGCCCATTTGGCGCCGTTGATGGCTGAAGCGCTGAAGATTCTGCAGCGTCTGCTTGATGCCGTCGAAGCTCATCGCTTCCAATTGGGTCGGAATGATGATATGGTCGCTCGCCAGATAGAGCATAGCATGCAATGTCGACCGCGTAGGCGCCGTATCGATGAAGACGTAGTCAAAAGCCTCTTCCACTTCTTCCAGCTTATTGTAGAGCGCGAAGGAATCGGTGATATTGCCGACGATGCCGGCGGTCTCCGAATTGCCTGGCGCCAAATAGACCGCGCCCTCGCATTCGCGATTGGGGAATTGATAGAGCGTCGACTCAACGAGCGTCAAGCACTCATTCCATGCCCCGCCATCCAGATCGTCGCGCACAAGCAAGTTGTAAAAGTAGGGGCGTTTTCGCTGCTTCAGCGCGACCGTCAAATGCGCTTGCGGATCGGCATCAATCATCAGCACCTTATGGCCCAGGATCGCCAGCCCTGCGCCAAGCTGCGCCGAGAGCGTGGTTTTGCCTACGCCGCCCTTCTCGTTGTAAACCATCACCGTGCGCATGGCGGGTCGCCTTCTGTTCTCCCATGACCGTGCATGGAGACTGTATCGATTTCAATTTTCGCCGAGTGGAAAAAACTTGCCACTGCAATTCGTCATGAATCAGGTAGAATCCATCGCGACGGCAACGCGTCCTGCTTGCGCCAAGGAGAAACCATGCGTTATGAAACCGAACTCATCATCAATCTACCGCGCGGCCGCGTGATTGAACTCTTCGACAGCTTCGAAAACCTGAAGCTTTGGCAGGAAGGTCTCATCAGTCATGAGCACCTCAGCGGCGAACCGGGACAGCCAGGCGCCAAGACCAAGCTCCTCTACGATATGGGAAGACGGCGCGTTGAAATGATCGAAACGATCATCACACGGAATCTCCCGGAGGAATTCTCCGGCACTTATGACGCCAAGGGCGTGCACAATATTGTACGCAATTTCTTTCATGATCAAGGCGACACCACGCGCTGGGTGCTCGACTCCGACTTTCGCTTCCACGGCATGATGCGGCTCATGTCACTCTTCATGCCTAGCAGCATGTTCAAAAAGCAGACGCGCCAGACGATGGAAGCCTTCAAAAACTTCGCCGAGAATGCCTGAATCAGCGCCGGTCTAGCAGCTGCCGGGTTATGCCCGCATGACCCAGGTGCTCAGCGGTATGATCAAGGCCCCGGATCAAGGCATAGCCGCGCGAAACCAATTGCGACGGACGCTCCATGAAATGACTCACATCCACCACCTCAGCCAGGCGGTCCCCATCCTGCCCTTCAAAAGCTGTCCGGTAAAATTCCAGGTTCGCCGTGAAGCGCGCCTTTAGCGCCTCCAACTCAAAACCGGAGGCTTGAAATTCCGCTGGGCGATTTCGCTCAACCACTTCATCAATACCGAGTCCGATCCAAAAGCGCTCAGCGGCAGTCACGTGCACCCCAAGGACGCATAGCGAGTTCATTTCTGTGCCCGGCGACCAATCCAGTTCCTCGATCGAGAGTCCATCCATATAGTCGAAATACTGCTGATGCATCTCTTCCAGGCGGCTGAGCACGCCGGCAAATATCGGTAACATCCCATGATCTCCTTTTCAGCGAGGCCAGTGCCGGCAAGCGTTACTGCCGTCACGAATCATTGAATCCGCACCATCACCTTGGACGCTGCGTCCCACAAATCTTCCAAGCCATAATAATCGCGCTTGTCCGGCGCAAAGAAATGCACGACGACATCGCCGTAGTCCATCACGACCCAGCCGTTCTCCGCCCGACCTTCATTGCTGAAAGGCAATTTCTGATATCTATCTTTCACAACCAGCCGCACACTCTCAGTCAACGCTCGCAAGTGCCGTTCATTGTCGCCGCTGCAAATAATGAAGAAATCGGCAATGATTTGATCAGGCCGCAAATCGAGCAGCAAGATGTCTTCCGCCTTTCGCTCCTCGATCAGATCAACAATATCATGGGCAAGCTCTAAAGCGTTCAAATACTGTATCTCCATACTGCCGCCAAATGAACCAATGCGCCAATTCTAGCACAGTAGCGCTTCCGCCGATACACGCTTTTCTCCTTCACCCGCTCTTGCTCATTCGCGCGCGTCTAATGTTAGAATCCAACAGCGTCCGTTCAATAGGCAACATTAGGCGTTCACAAAGGGTCAAAAGCATGCGCATCGCGCATCTGGGGCGGCTGGGACGCGCAGTCGCACTGGGAGGCGCTCTTCCTTCAGCTAGCGCTTTTCCGGCGTCTAACGTTCGAACTCGCCCAAGAGCTGGGCTACGATTACAATGACAAGACGCATCAGGAAGTCAAGACCTATATCCGCCAACTGTATCGAGGGGATTGCGAAGCAGATATCAGAGGCTGAATTCGCCGTCGGGCTCCAGGACAATGGCGCTGGCCGATGTGCCTTGCTCGACCTGCGCCGCCCATGCCGCCGCGTCCTGCTCGATCGGCGGGAAGGTATTATAATGCATGGGCGATACAAGCTTCGGATTTAAGTAATTGATCGCCCGGATTGAGTCATCCACGCCCATCGTAAAGCAGTCGCCAATAGGCAACAGCGCCAAATCCAGCCCTTCGTCGCCGATGAGCTGCATATCACTGAACAAGGACGTATCGCCCGCGTGGTAAATTGTCGCGCCGCCCCCCCGAATCACAAAGCCGTTCGGCTGCCCGCCATAGGTGCCATCGGGAAAGGAGGAACTGTGATGAGCGACCGTCCACTTGGCGCTCATCCAGCCGTTGCTGAAAGTGCCGCCCGGATTGCCTTGAAACACATTCTGCACGCCATGCGCCATATACCAATCGCCCATCTCAAAATTGCAGACAACCAAGGCGCCGGTACGCTTGGCGATTTCCACCGAATCCCCGACATGATCGCCATGCGCGTGCGTGAGCAAGATCACATCCGCATCCAGGTCCTTGGCCGCCGCCTTCGCCACTGGATTGCCGCTCACAAAAGGGTCTATCAACAGTTTCTGTCCATCGATATCGAAGGAATAAGCCGAGTGTCCTAACCATCTGATCGTTACAGCCATGACTCTCTCCTTGCGTCCTGCCATGAAAATGACTCTTCACGGGAGATTGTAGCAAACCCACGGCTGTATTGCGAAAGTGTGCCTTGCCGGGGAGTGGTGAATCATTGATATACGAATTCAAATAGATGAGCATCGTAATTGGGATACTGTTGACGATACAACTGCCGCTGATTCCAAGCATAAGTAAAGAGCTTCACTGCCCGCCGGAGCGCATCGGCACAGCGGGAAAAACAGCGGGAACGCCGTTGCAAACGAGATAGATAATGACGAAGTTCCGCATTCACGCCTTCTACCCGATAAGTCTCGCTCTTATTCGGCATCGGTATATGCTTGCCCGGATAATAGACCAGTTTCTTGTACGAGGCCATCAGATCGCTGTAGTACCAGCGCCCTCTCGGGCTTTGATCTACCAGGTTTTGCAAAGTCGCTTCATCACGCTTTTGGCTCACCAGTGAGCCGACAATGCAACTGCTAGCTCGCTCGACCAAAGTGATTATGTACCATCTGTTTTTTTTCGCCCGACAAAAGTATGCAACTCATCCATCTCAAGGATATGCAGTGGCTTCTTTCGCGGTATCGGCGCCGGTGGCAGTTGATCGGCGCAAGCTTTCACCCAATTCATTATCGTCACATGATGAACCTTAAAATGACGGGCGATCTTTCGGTAACTCAAGCCATCCGCATAGTATTCAACGGCTAATTGCCGCATTTCCTTGCTATATCGACGAGATTGTGCAACATAACGGCGGTCGCAGGGCTTGCACTTGTACATTTGACTTCCGTAACCAGTGCGACCTGCCTTTACTTGTTGTTCTGTATCTTCGCAGTGGGGGCATCTTTTCATATATTCAGTTTATCATATTAACATATTCACCACTCCCCCTTGCCGAGGGCGAAAAGCGAAAAAGTCATAGATGCAAGCATAGTCTTTGTCTTAGTAGTAGTAGTAGTAGAGCCTGTGCAAACTGTGCATAACCAGGCGCGCTTCTCGTCATTTTGGGTAAAATATCCCAAGTCTTGGGCAAGTTTTTTGCAACTTGCTTGATTTTATCCCAAAAGTTGGGATTTCACCTGGATGCAGTGGGAAAGGTGTTTTGCACAGCGCTCTGTTCAAAATCGGCCCGGTTTTCAACAATGTGCACGATAGAGACGAAGTATTTGAACAGTCTTGATAAGACGGCCCTTCTTTTGCACAGAGAAAGCCAGACTGATCGCCAAATGCCGAAAGTTTTCGACAAGTTTTCGACAGGCTCTGTTGGCTTTGTGTGCAAAGTTTTGAACAAGGCGCCTAGGATTTATGCTTGCTTGAAGGTAGAGTACTTGCGATAAATTGGGATATATCGAGGGACTGCTTGGGAAAACGCTTCCCGCCTGCGATTGGAGAGTAGACTGGTGGAGTCGAGTACAGGGCATAGGGACAGGAGAGTTTACCGTTTCTTTACACCAATTTCCGTATTAAGTTTTAAGATGTCCGGCAAGTGGACACATCGGATGAAATAGACGGAGACGTCAAAGCGAATGTCAAATTCAAGCAGAAGCGGTGTTCCCTATTACTTGGTTCTGATTCTCTTGCTGATCGCCTTGGCTGGCGGGGCGGCGGCTGGCATCCTTGGTTATATCTGGTATACCGGCGGCTCGGGCGAGCCCAGCTTGACTATTGAGGAAAAGCTGGCGACGCAAGAAGCGAGTGACGCAGCGCTGGCGGAAGCGGTCGGAACGGCGATGGCGGATGTCGCCAACACGGTGATCGCGGAAGCTGTTGCCGCTGCCGTGGCCGAGGCGGTTGATGTCAGCGTAGCGGCTGCGGTGGATAGCAGTGTGGCAGCCGCTGTGGAAGCGCTCGCCCCCGCCGCCGAACCCGTTGAATTCAAGATTGTCGCGGCGGAAAGCCAGGCGAGCTTCACCTTGGAGGAAGACTTGCGCGGCGTGCGCACGACCGTCATTGGGTCCACCGGCGAGGTGGGCGGCAGCATCATGGTCGATTTGGCGAATCCGTCCGCATCGTCCATCGGCGCCATTGTGATCAACGCCCGCACGCTGGAGACGGACAACAGCTTCCGCAATCGGGCGCTGCGCAGCCAAATACTGAAGTCGGCGCAAGACGAATTTGAATTCATCGTCTTTGAACCGCGCGAATTGAGCAACTGGTCCGCCGATGCCGTTTCCGTTGGCGAGACCATTAGCTTCGATGTGGCCGGGGATTTGACCGTGGCCGGCGTCACTCAGCGCGTGAGCTTTGCCGCGACGGTTGCGCTCGACAGCGAAACGCAGATCAGCGGCAGCGCGACGGTCAACCTCCTGCACGGCGACTTTGGGCTGGTGATACCAGATGTGCCGTCGGTGGCCAACGTCACCGATGATGTGACGCTCAGCTTGGATTTTGTCGCGCGGGCGGGCTAACCTATGATACTCAGGGCGGGTTTCCGTTGCGAATTATTGAAGGCTGGGGAGTGAGCCGCAATCGCAAACGGCGAATCGACCGTTTAAGTCAGTCGGATCGGGTTGAGTCGGACGCGTCACGGGATTCCGGTTCTGCTGCCAGGTCGTCATCTCTAACACTCAAGCGATTTCTCCGCCGAGTGTCTGTTCGCTCAACCTTCTCTCTTGGCGCGTTAGCCCTTTGTTGAGGTTTGATTATACGCGACGCTACTACGATTATTGCCGCGACACCAATCAGGAACTCGCGTATTTGAGTGCCTTCGTAGCCTAAGATGAAAAGGGCAGATGCAAGTAGAACTATGAAGATACACAGGCTGTATAATACAAGCCGCATGTATCAACCGAAGAATATGTAGGTAATGCCGCTGGTGAAACCAAGATAAGCGAGAATATCGATTGGCGCGCGGCCATCTGCCACCGCCAGAATAACTGTCAGCGCTGCAATTATCGCGACAATATAGAGAAAGCCGCGTTTTTCGGGCGCAGAAGCTTTCTCTTCATTCATCGTCGTCCGCCTCCAGCGTTTTTCTCCACCGTACTGGATCCTGTACTGTCATCATACAAGATTCACAATAGTTACGCAAGATATTGCGAACTTGTAGCACTTGCCTATCTTCAATTAAGAACTTGGAGATTCTCATTGTATTTTGAATGTAGATTGTAACAGCACTCTCCAATTCTGTGCGAGAATGCTGCGAAGTCGATATAGCGAGTCAAGACGTAAATCGACTGCGCGATACGCATGACTCCAGCTTCCCGTAGCTAGAATAATGCGTTCTTATCTGTTGGCGCAGTGCCTACTATGGCCAGCGCCTAGCCCCTACCCCTATAAGCGGGCATCTGCGATAATTCAACTGTTCGCCCGCTGCTAACCTGGACAAATGCAAGATGCCCCGAGCCCTGTATGTGACCGAGCCGAAGGTCGTCAACACGCTGCAGACGCGCCGCGCCGGCCAGCCCTACCTCGAAGTCGCGACCACAAACCGAAACAAGCTGGATGAATTCCGCCGCATTCTGCCCGATATCGAAATCTTGGGGGTGAAGCTGGATATCGAAGAGATTCAGAGCCTCGATCCCTACAAGGTGGTCGCGCAAAAGGCGATCGAAGCATACAACGCGAACGACTACAACCCAATCCTGGTGGAGGAGACATCGCTGGCGCTTCGTGGATTGGGCGGGCGACCTGGCGCCTATATCAAGGACTTCTGCGAAGAAGCCGAGATGCGGCGCATGATCGCCGAGGGCTGGCTTCAGGGGCGTGACCGCGCGGCTTTGGCCAAAGTCTTGATCGCGGTCTATGACGGCGCCGAAGTGCAGATCCGCGAGGGGGTCACAGCCGGGATCATCGCCGAGACCTTGCGCGGCGCCAACGGATTCGGCTGGGACGACATGTTCATCCCCGAAGGCGAAACGCGCACCTTCGCCGAGATGAGCGATGGCGAGAAAGACCGGCATAATATGCGGCGAAAGGCGCTGATGGCATTGCGCGACCAGCCTTTTGCGCTGGGGCAGGGCGTCTTTATGATCCCCGAGCCTTATCGACAAGAGGTCGAGCGGGTCGATTACGCCGCGTTGCAAGACGAGGCGGCGCTGCAATTTGCCTTTTCGTTGGAGGCGCTGGAAGATGGCAATCTGCCTAACAGCGACTTTGAGGCGCCCCATTACCAGCCGATTCAGTACGAAGAGAATATCTATTACAGCCGGTATCTGCCCAAAGCGGATAGCAGCAGCATTGGATTGATCCTGACCGATGTTGACCGCGGCACGCTGCGCATGAATAAGAATGGCAGCCCGGTCATCTGGCAGTTTGGCCCCGAGCGGCGCACGCTCTGCCTGGCGCAGAGAGCCGATTTCTTCCGCAGCAATCAAAGCGCTGAGGTGCTGCATACGCTGGAGGCCATCGGGCGCGCTGGGGCGATACCGCCGCGCAGCAATCGGCGCTCGCTGACGGTGGAGTCGGTCTTGGGCTTGAATGAAAATCCCTTCATCACCAGCACCTATTCTTGGAAGGACCTGGGTTATCGCAAGCGGTCGTCGGCGCGTGAGGTCTCGCGGACGCTTAGCGCCGAATGCGGCTTGTTCAATCGCATCGGCAAATATCCGCGCAGCGTGCTCGGTTTTGGCTCCATGCCGGCGATATCGGGCTGGCGCGATGTGCTGGCGACGGCGGCCATCGGGCATCATGCCATCTTCACCCATCGCAACAGCATCTTCGCCGGCTATATCGACCGGCAGGCGGCAGTGATCAACGCGGCGAAAGCGGTGCTGCGGCGCGTGTTGACTTCGGACGCCGATTATCAGCGCGCCGCCCGCAATATCGGCGCCGCCATCGGCTGCAGCAATGTGCCCGACGAGCTGCGGTCCGCGCGCTATCTTTTCGAACACGCCGGCGTGCGACTCTTCCGCATTTATACGATCAATTCCGACCCGCGCGTAATCGAGATCGCGGCGGCAATCCGCGCCGAATTCGGCGACGAGATCGAGCTCTTCGTCGGGCAGGTCAGCGACAAGGCGCAATGCCTCCAGCTGATCGCGCCGGAAATACGCGTCGATGGCTTGTTCTTCGGGCATGGCGGCGGACGCCAATGCACCTCAGCCACCAACGGCATGGCCGTGACCACGCTGGAAGAAGTCTATAGCATCACGACAGACGAGCGCTTCAACGACGTGACCATCGCGGTCGAGGGCGGCATCGGCAGCTCGATGGGGCACCTGCTGCTGATGGGCATTGATTTGATCTCTTACAATCAGCAACTGGCTCGCTGCGTTATCGAGCAGGGTGATATCTATTTCGAGCATAAATCGGGGGTAGTCTGCATGCCCTATCACGGCAGCGCCTCGGCGCCGACCATGATCATCGAGAGCGCCAATCCGGACTTGGCGCGGCAGCGGCTGCGCCCCGGCGGGCGGACGCGCAATGTCGAGGGCAAAGCCGGTTATCGCTTCTTCGAGGAGAAAGCCAATTCCATGGTTTTCTATATCAATACCTTCAAGCATTACGCGGCGCGGGCGCTGGCCGATGTCGGTGTGCGGGATATGGCCGAGCTGCGCCAATTCGCGCGCGACCACGACGAGGAGTTGATTCGGGTGGTCAGCTCGCAAGCCAGCGCGGTGGGCCAGGCTTATGGGAATTGGATGTAGCACAGTCTTGAACTGACTAACGCGCTTGCCCCCATTACTTGCACAAATAAGATTAGACTGCAATCTTGCGAAAGTAATGATTGGGCGGAAAACAAGCGCCTTAACGACAGCGTGAAATCGGGCGGCGCTTGCGAAGGGCGATTCAGGGGAGCGAGGGCAGCCGCGACAAGAGATAGCCGATAATGAGCGTGGCGATGCCTAACACAATGATGAGTGTCCAGCGCCAATTGTCCAGCTTGCCCTCTATACGCGTTAAGATGACTTTGAGCTCTCCGGTGTCTTTTGCGTAGTCTTCTTTGGACACCTTGTGATGAAGCTCTGATTTGATGACTTCTATATCAGTAGCCGACATGTCTTCCCTCAACATTGCCTGAGTATCTTTAGTGTAGCGGAGTATCTGTTAAATTCATATCGCGGGGCTATAACATTTGTAAATGTTGCGAAACCCGCGGGCAGCTAAAACACAATCACGCCCCGCGCCACATCGCCCGTCAGCATGGACGCGTAAGCCTCGTATAATCTGGCGCCTAAAGGGAAAACAAGCGCTGTAGCGGCAGCGTGAAACCGGGCAAAACCGTGCCGCCTCTCAATTCACCATCCTGTTTAATGATCTCGCTTCTCGCTGTACCGTCTTCTGCGGCTGTCCAACTCTCGGCTCTATTCCGCGCCGGATCAATGAGCCAGACCATGATCGTGCCATGGCGCAGGTAGACCGCAGCTTTGCGGCGCGCTTCCGCCAGCGTTTGCGAGGGCGAAACGACCTCGACCGCCAGATCAGGCATGAAGGGCGCGTATGTCGGCAGGGGCGCCTGCGCTGCTCGCGCCCGGCTCTCGAATGCGACATCGGGCAGGAGCACTGTGTGACGCTCCCCCGGCGGATGATAGCCAACCTCGACTGTAACCCAGCCTAAGTCGAGCTCGACAATATGATTGCCCAGCAGACGCGCGATCTCACCTGCAATTCTGCCATGCGTCTGATTCGGTGACATTTTGATACAGAGCTCCCCGTCGATGAGATAGTACTTCTCCGCCACGTTCATTGGCTGTTGCTCAAGCCGCCAAACATCGTCTATTGTGTATTCGCGTTCTCGGGAAACCATCGCCGCCTTGCCTCCACTCCTCCTCAGGCACAATCATTATAACACGCAGGAAAACAGATACGCGGAACCGTGTTGATTTGAGCCGTTTGCGGAGGGCTAAAACACAATCACGCCCCGCGCCACATCGCCCGTCAGCATGGACGCGTAAGCCTCGTTGATCTGATCCAGCCGATAGCGATTACTCACCAGCTCTTCCAGCTTCAGCTTGCCGGCCATGTACAGATCGAGGAAGAGGTGAAAATCACGCGCCGGGTTGATTGAGCCGTAGAGGCTGCCGCGGATCTTGCGCTCGGTCATGGTGAGGACCTGGCCCAGAAACTTGGTCTCGCTGTCTTGCGGCGTCAAGCCCACGAGCGTGCAAATGCCGCCCGGGCGCACCGCCTCGATCGCCGTCTCTTGCAAAGCCGGGATGCCGACGGATTCAAAGGTGTGGTCGGCGCCCCGGCTCTCGGTCAGCTTCTGAATCTCGCTGACAACCGTCTCGTCCGACAGAAGGCAGTGCGTCGCGCCGAATTCGCGGGCGATTTCCATTTTATTGCTGTTGGTGTCCACGGCGATGATGGGATCCGCGCCACAGAGAGCGGCGCCTTGGATGATGTTGAGTCCGACGCCGCCAGCGCCAAAGACGGCAACGCTCTGCCCGGCGCGCACCTCAGCGGTGAACATGGCTGCGCCAACGCCGGTCGAGACCGCGCAGCCCACCAGCGCCGCCACTTCCAGCGGCACATCTTTGCGGACTGGCACAACGCTGACCTCGCGGCAGACGATATATTCAGCGAAAGTGCCCAGCCCGGCGAGGATATAAACCGGCTCGCCCCGCCAGGAGATGCGGCTGCTGCCATCGCCCAGCACGCCGGCGACGACATGATCAAAGTCGTTTTCGCAAATGGAGGCTTGGTCGTTCTGGCAGTAGAAGCACTCGCCGCAGCTGGCTCTAAAACTGAGGGTGACGTGATCGCCCGGCTTAACGCGCGTGACGCCGGCGCCGACTGCCTCGACGATGCCCGCGCCTTCGTGCCCCAGGATCATGGGCGAGGGGAAGTCCCCCTTGCCCGCCACCACATGCCAGTCGCTGTGGCAGATGCCGGTGGCCGCCATTTTCACCAGCACTTCGCCGGCTTTGGGCGCATCGAGTTCCACCGTTTCGATCTTGAAGGGGGTTTGGGCTTCTGTCAGGATTGCCGCTTGCATTTGCATGGTGGGTTCCTTTTCCAGGCGGGCGACCCAATGGCTCGCCCCTACATGTAACTAGGTGATTCCGGCGGGCGACCCAATGGCTCGCCCCTACAAGCAATTGGATGGTTTGAGAGGGCGACCCAAGGGTCGCTCCTACATCAGTAGGTATTGGCGCGAGCTAAAACACGATAATCCCGCGCGCGACCTCGCCGGTGAGCATATTAGCGTAAGCCTCGTTGATCTCGTCCAGGCGATAGCGGCGCGTCACCAGCTCGTCCAGCTTGAGCTTGCCCGCCCGATAAAGCTCGATGAACATTGGGAAGTCCCGCTGGGTGTTGACCGATCCGTAGAAGCTGCCGCGGATGACTTTTTCCGTGCGGGTGATGATCGCGCCGGGCAAATTCGTCGCGCTGCCAACGGGCGTCAAGCCGACCAGGGTCAGCGTTCCGCCGGGGCGGGTGGCCTCCAAGCCCCGCTCCTGCAAGAACGACAAGCCCACCGATTCAAATACATGATCTGCGCCGCGGCCGCCGGTGAGCGCTTGAATCTCGCTGACGCTGTTGTCATCGGAATAGAGCGTATGCGTGGCGCCGAACTCGCGGGCGATCTCCATTTTGCTGCTGTTGGTATCGATGGCGATGACCGGGTCGGCGCCGCACATAACCGCGCCCATGATGATGTTCAAGCCGACGCCGCCAGCGCCATAGACGGCGACGCTCTCGCCCGGGCGCACATCGGCGGTGTACATCGCCGCGCCAACACCGGTGGAGACGGCGCAGCCCACCAGCGCCGCCACTTCCAGCGGCACGTCTTGACGGATCTTCACCGCGGCCGACTGGTCGATCACCACATATTCGGCGAAACAGCCCAAGCCGGTCATGATGTGGACCGGCTCGCCATCGCGGGTGATGCGGCTCGCCCCATCCTGCATCAAGCCAGAACGCAGCACGGGCGAATAGACTTCGCAGAGGTTGGTCTTGTCGCGCTGGCAATAAAAGCATTCGCCGCAATTGGCGCGGAAGCTGAGGGTGACGTGATCGCCCGGCTTGAGCCCGCTGACGTCCTCGCCGACGCTCTCCACCACGCCCGAGCCTTCATGTCCGCAGATGATGGGCAACGGGAAATAAGAAAGCCCCTCGACCACGTGCCAGTCGCTGTGGCAGACGCCGGCCGCCGCCACCTTGATCATGACTTCGCCCGCTTCCGGCGGCGCCACATCGACCGTTTCGATGCTGAAGGGTGTATTGATTTCGTTGAGGACTGCCGCTTGCATTTGCATAATGTTGTCCTTTCTCCGGCGGGGACGAGCCACCGGCTCGCCCGTACAGTGTATGTTCAAGCCGGGGCGGGCGACTTGATAGGTCGCCCCTGCATTTCGTCCTGTTGCGCTTAGAAAACAATGATACCGCGTGCCAGTTCGCCGCTCAACAAATCGGCGTAGGCTTCGTTAATCTGGTCCAGGCGATAACGGCGCGTGATCAGCTCTTCCAGCTTGAGCTTGCCCGCGCAATAAAGATCCAGCAGCAGCGGAATATCGCGCTGCGGATTCACCGAGCCGTAGGAGCAGCCGCGCACGATCTTCTCTGTGCGCGTGATGACGGCGCCGGGCAAATTGGTGGTGGCGCCAGCCGGCGTCGTGCCGACCAGGGTCAGCGTCCCGCCCGGGCGCGTCGCCGCGAAAGCGCGTTCTTGCAGCTCGGGGATGCCGACTGCTTCAAAGGCGCGATCGACGCCACGGCCGCCGGTGTGCGCCTGAATTTGATCCACGGTGGTTTCATCCGATGGCAGCGCATGCGTCGCGCCGAATTGGCTCGCCAGCGCGGTTTTGGCTTCGCTGGCGTCGACGGCGATGATGGGATGGGCGCCGCAAAGCTGCGCGCCGTGAATGATGTTCAAGCCGATGCCGCCCGCGCCAAAAACGGCGACGCTTTCGCCCGCGCTGACGCCCGCCGTGTACACAGCCGCGCCGACGCCGGTGGCCACCGCGCAGCCGACCAGGGCGGCGACTTCCAGGGCGACATCGCGGCGGATGGGCACACAGCTCGCCTCCCGAACAACGGCATACTCGGCGAAGCTGCCCAAGCCGGCCAGGATGTAGACTGGCTCGCCCTGCCAATGGATGCGCGCTGTGCCATCGTCGAGCAGGCCCGTCGCTATTGCCGGACGGTAGGCGGCGCAGAGGTTGGCTTTGCCGCGCTGGCAGTAGAAGCATTCGCCGCAGATTGGCGCCCAGGTGAGCGTGACGTGATCGCCGACCTTGACGCTGGCGACGCCGTCGCCGACCGCTTCCACCACGCCCGCGCCCTCGTGACCAGTGACGATGGGCATTGGCTTGGGCGCCGTGCCGATGGCGACGCGCCAGTCGCTGCGGCAGACACCGGCCGCGGCGATCTTGACCAGGACTTCGCCCGCCTTTGGGTCGTCCAGCGTGACCGTTTCGATACGGAAGGGTGTATTGGGCTCGGTGAGAATAGCGGCTTGCATCTGCGTCACGACTTGATTGCGCCCACCGTCAGCCCCTGCACGAACTGCTTCTGCAGAGCGAGGAAGAGCAGAAGGATCGGCATGGTCGAGAGCAGAGACGCCGCCATCACAACGCCGTATTCCATGCGGTACAGATTCACCATGCCGGCCATCACTACGGGCAGCGTCTGCAATTCGCGGCTGCGCAGCACCACCAGCGGCCAGACGAAATCGTTCCAGGAGCCCATGAAAGCCAGCACCGCCAGCACCGCCAGCGCCGGACGCACCAGAGGCAGCGCGATCTGCCAATAGATGCGGAACTCGGAAGCGCCGTCGATCCGGGCGGAATCGAGCAGTTCGCCCGGCACCGCTTCCATGCTCTGCTTCATGAAGAAGATGCCGAACGCGCCAGCGACCCCGGGCAGGATCACGCCGGCGTAGCTATTGACCAAGCCCAGCCGGATAACCAGCACGAAAAGCGGGATGAATATGGTATAAAGCGGCACCATCATCGAGCCGAGCAGTACCAGAAACAGGAAATTCTTCAACGGAAAGGTGTACTTCGCAAAGGCGAAACCGGCCAGCGACGCCAGGAAAAGGTGAGAGACGGTGTGAACGACGGCGATGAAGGCGCTGTTGAGGAAATGGTGGGCGAAGTCGAAGTCGACGAAGAGGCTGACATAATTGCGTAGATGAGGCTCATCCGGGATCAGCGTCGGCTGCATCTGGAAGATCTCGGACTGTTCCTTGAAGGTGTTGGAGATCATCCAGACGAAGGGCGTCGCCATCGAAATCAGGATGAAGAAGAGGAAGCCGTAAGCGATTGTGCGTTGGGCGCGGCGTGTGAGCGTGTTGTCCATCGCCTTAATCTTCCTTCCTGAAGGCGCCGAAGAGATAGAGCTGGATGAAGGACAAGCCGAAGATGATCAGCGCCAGCACCCAGCCGATGGCGGAGCCGTATCCGAGCTTGGCGTTGGTGAAGCCCATGCGGTAAAGGTAGTTGGCGATGGTCAGGCTGGCGTCATTGGGTCCGCCGTTAGCCAGCAGCATCGGCTCGGCGAAGAGCTGGAAGGAGCCGATCATGGTGACGACGCCGACGAATAGCGCGATCGGCCGCAGTTGCGGGATGGTGATGTAGCGGAACTGTGCCCAGGTTCCGGCGCCGTCCACCTGCGCCGCTTCGTAAAGCTCGGGCGGGATGCTCTGCAAGCCGGTGAGAAAATACAAGACGTTGATGCCAGTGTAGCGCCAGGTCGCCACCGCCAGCACCGAAATCTTGACCAATTCTTCGTCCAGCCACTTGAGCGCCGGGATGCCCAGCGGCGCCAAGCCTTGGTTGATCAGTCCGAACTGATTGTTGAATATGAGCAGGAACATGATTGTGGCGGCGACCGTGCTGGTAAGAATCGGCAGAAAATAGCCGATGCGGAAAAGGCTCTTCAAGCGGATCAGCGTCGAGTTGATCAGCAGCGCCAAAACAAGAGCTAGCGGCAAGATGAATAGAAACGCGCCGATGGCGTAGTAGACCGTGTTCCAAAGGGACTTGAGGAAAACCGGGTCGCCCGCCAGGTAGGTGTAATTGCCCAAGCCCACGTGCCGCATGGGACCGGTGCCGGGCCAGCGGTGCAAGCTGAGGTAGAGCGCGTATATCAGCGGACCGACTGAGAAGACGATGAAGAGAATGTAGAATGGCGAGATGAAGACGTAAGGCACGACCTTGCGCTCGGAGCGACTCCACCAAGCGCGCAAGCCCCGGTCTTCAACGATTGAGACGCTGCTCACGACTTGGACTCCCATCCCGCTATGACTTGAAAGGCTTGACCAGCACTTGTCTTGTCTGCGCACATGCCTGACGGAAGTATCAAAATCATGGGATGTTGTACGGCGCTTGCGGGCGACCCGCCGGGTCGCCCCTACAATTCAACATATTGGATGTGTGTACGGGTCAGCCGGTGGCTGACCCATTACTTGGCGCAGCAACTAACCGAAATCGATCTGACGGCGCAGTTCTTCCGCCGCGTCCTTCAGCGCTTGCTCGGCCGTCTTTTCACCTTGGACAGCTTCGAATATCGCGTTGCCGACCAGGGTGCTGGCTTCGTTGAACCAGGGACCGCGCGATTGATGCGGGACTTCCGGCGCCAGCTCCAGGAAGAGCTCGCCCAAGGACTGATTGTCGAAGTAGGGGTCGGGACCCAGCAGCGCTTCGTTATCCAGATGCGAGAGCACGGGCGGCAACAGGTTGTTCACTTGAAATTCGAAGATTTTGTTGTCCTCGTCGAACAGGGCGAATTCGATGAATGACCAAGCCTCGTCCTTGTGCTCGCTTTGCTGGGTAATCGAATAGGCGGTGCCGCCGTGTGTGCTGGTGCGGGCGCCACCCTCCTCGAAAGCGGGCAGGGCCGCCGCGCGCCACAGCCCCTCGGTATCGGCGACATTGTTCTTGATGAAACCGCCGTACCAGTCAGCGCCGATGGCAGCGGCTATTTTGCCCTCGGACATCAAGCCGTAGGTGCTTTGCGAATCGCCCGGGGCGATGGCAACGCCGCTTTCGAGCAAGCCGAGATACCATTCCAGGAGGGCGATGGCTTCCGGGCTGTCGACGATGACATTGCCTTCGGCGTCAAAGAATCCGGGGCTGCCCGATTGCAGCAGCAGCATATAAAAGTCGCCCCAACTGCGGTCGGATAAGACGAGCCCGGCGATACCCTGATCGGTCAACGCAGCGGCCGCCTCGACGAATTCGTCCCAGGTGGCGATGGGCATCTCGATGCCGGCATCGGCGAAGATGTCGTGGCGATAGTATAGGACGACCGGGCAGAGGCAGTGATCGATGCCATAGATGGCGCCCTGGTGCGCATACAGTCCGGTCTTCGCCATGATGTAGTCATCGGCGTACGGCGCGATGAGATCGGCCAAGTCCACCAAGCCGGGCTCGCCCTTGAGGAAGCGGCTGATGACGCCTTGCTCCACATCAACGATATCGGGCGCGCCGACGCCGGCGACAATGGCGCCCTGCAAGTTGTCATAAAGCTGCCCGTAAGGGATCTCTTCGACCACGATGCTGACATGGGGCGCGATTTCTTTATAGTCGGCTTCGATGCCTTCGTAGAAATCGGTGAAGAAGGAGCCGAAGGTCCAGATCGTCAGCGTGACATCGTCTTGCGCCGAGGCCGTCCCCGCGCCGAAAAGCATGCTCAAAAGCAATAGTGCTGTTGTGAAAAGAGTGAACGAACGTTTCATGATTCTGTTTCCTTTCATAAATGGTGATTTGTTCTTAGGAGGGCGGGCGACCCAATGGGTAGCGTAGACACCAACCGTCGCTCGCCCCTACATATGCTGATTAGTAGGCGCTATAGGGGTCTCCTTCCCACTGGCGTTCCCAGCTTTCCCAGGTGGCCACTGACGCCGGGTCGGCTTCGCTGCGGGCGATGAAGCCTTTGTCGCGGCCGCCGATCTCGACATTGTATTCATCGACCATGGCGTCTGCTATCGACTGATAACGCAGATCAATCGACCAGCGCACAGCATCGGACTTATTGGGCAGGGCGGCGTGCGGCGTCAACTGGGTGAAGCAGAGCGCGTCGCCCGCTTCCATCTCAATCGGGATGCCCGGCAGCGACGCCCGCTCTTCTTTTGAAATGCCGAGGAAGCCGGTCTCCTCGTCTTCGGTGATGGCGTACATAGCGCCGCGGTGATAGCCCTCCGCCACTTGCAGGCAGCTGTTTTCGGTTGTGACGCGCATCAGCGGCATCCAGATCGAAATCGTATGCACCCGGGTGTTCGAGGGGTAATACTGCGAATCCTGATGCCAGGGCGTGCGCGTCCAGCGCTGATCAGGCAGCTTCGGCCGCAGATTGAAGACGCCGTGCATGAATACTTCGGGACTGCCCAGCAAGTCTTCCGCGAGATCGATGATGTTGGGCTCGCTCATAAATTGGAAGAGCTCGGGGCTGACGATTTGGCGGCGCGGGCTGCGCTGATACACCGGTTTGCCCGCCTCGTTCCAGGCGACGGTCAGCCGATGCTCGAGGTCCAGGCGCGCAAGATCATCATCGAGCAATCCTTCGTCGACCCAAGCCTGCACCGTGCGGTCGACCCAGTCGGCGCAGACTTTGCGGCCCAGCGCGATGCTGCGTGGCGGCACGACATTTTCGACTTTGACGTAGCCTTTTTCGTGGTAGAAGGAGATTTGTTCGTCAGTTAGTATTTTGGGCATAAGACGATCCCGTCGCTATTCAAGGGAGCGATAAAGCCAAGTTTAGGGGAGTGGTGAATTTCAAGGATGTATGAATTGCATGGGGAAAGCCTTGTACTTGGGATACTGCTGAAGATATAACTGCCGCCGATTCCAGGCATAGACAAAAAGTTTCACGTTCCGTCGAAGCGCCTCGGCACAACGAGAAAAGCAACGGGAACGCCGATGCAAGCGCGCCAAATAATGACGCAACTCCGCATTCATACCCTCCACTCGGTAGGTTTCGCTCTTATTTGGCATCGGAGTATGCTTTCCGGGGTAATAGAGCAATTTCTTATAGGAAGCCATCAAGTCGCTGTAGTACCAATGCGCTCGCGGACTTTGATCCACCAGTTTTTGCAATGTATCCTCGTCCCGTCGCTGGCTCACCAGAAAACCGACAATACAACTGCTAGCCCGGTCAACGAAAGTACTTATGTACCATCTGTTTTTTTTCGTTGGACAAAGGTATGCAACTCATCCATTTCAACAATATGCAACGGAGTTTCTTGCGGTGTTGGTGCAGGCGCCAGTTGATCGGCATGCGCTTTAACCCAATTCATCACGGTGACATGATGAACACCCAAATGACGCGCTATCCAGCGATAACTGGCGCCATCAACATACCATCGCAGAGCTTGCTGCCGCATGGCATCGCCGTAGAGACGCGCCGGCTGTGGAGTATAACGGCGCTTGCAGATGTTACAACGATAACGCTGGCTGCCAGAACGATTGAAGCCAGCTTTGACTTGCCTTTGTGTATCGTGACATTCTGGACAAGTATTCATAACCGCAGTCTATCATAACCGCCTATTCACCACTCCCAGTTTAGCGCATTCTTGCATTCCGTTCAAATTCATAGTATAAAAATGACATATTGTTTGTCTGGAGTTGCTTTATGATAAAAGTCAACGGCAATTTCGCTTATACCTTCGGGAAGTTGACGCTTTTCTCCGGCGCCTCTAGCACATCAGTTCTCAGCCCCCCCCCCCCCCCCCCCCCCCCCCCCATTTCAACCTGATTCCCGATCTTATACGGAGTTCTTCATGAACTCCGGAGCGCTTGCCAGGCTCATTCTCATCGCGCTCTGGCTCGCGTTTATGCTTTCCAGCGCGCCGGCCCAGGCGCAGACGGCCTGCCCCTTTGGCGGCTATATCACGGCAACGGTCACTTACACGCTGACCGGCAATTGCCAGTTGAACCAACCCCTGAACCCGTCGGGCCACAACATTACCGTGACCATCAACGGCGGCGGCCACACGATCACTCACGCTCCCGAAAGCAGTTTCACGCCATTAGCCGGCTTTAAAGGTTTTATTTTCGGAATAACCAGCGCCGGCAATACGCCCACGATATTGCTGAACGATGTAACGCTGGACGCGAACGGAAAAAACCTGAGTCCGGGTCTTATCGTCTCTAAGCTTACGGCCAACCGGGTCACCTTGCAGGGCGTGGCCGGCGGCTCGTGGGCGGCCATTGCCAGTGGGCATGTCTGGAGCTTGACCGATGTCCTGTTCCGCGACAATACGGGTAAGATAGCCGTGAACGAGCCCGCCACCGTAGAGGTCAAAAGCGGCGGCTCGCTGACGATGCGCAATGTGGCTTTTGAGAGGAATCTTAGCGGCCCGGCGGCGCTCTCGTTTTTGAGCGGTTCGACCGTAAGCGCCAGCGGCTGCCTGTCGGACGTGGCGAGTGTCCCCCGCTTCGTCAAGGGCAGCTTCAGCCACAGCCTGCCGGCCTGCGCGGGAACCGTCGGCAATGGCGATAGCTTGAGCACGGCGGCGGCGGCGGCGCAAGCTTGCGGCTTCCCCGCGGGCGGCGAAGTGCGCGCGAACGCCACCTTTACGCTCAATGCCGACTGCCAGATGACGGGAGACTTATACATCACCGAGGGCGTTACGGTCACCGTCAACGGCGGCGGCCGGGCGATTCGCGGGGCTCAAGGCGGCACGATGATCTGGGTCAGCTTCGGCAGTCGGCTGAACCTGAACAACGTCGCGCTGCGTGGCGTTCGCATCAACAATTGGGGGCGCATTGAGGCGGAGATCCTGGCGGTTTACGAACTGAGTCAACGTTTCCTCTTAGACTTGGGCACAGCGAATTTCAACCGGCTGCTGCTAGACAACCTTGATTTCTCCGCTGCCAACAGTTACGCGATAGTCAGCTACTCCATCTTTGGAAAAGGCGTGACGACCATTCGCGACGGCATATTCCGCGATATCACCAACGGCGCCTCGCGGGCGACGCTTTGGGCTTTGGGCTCAGGCGCCTCGATAACGCTGGTAGCAGGCAGCTGCGCCTCATTCATCAACAACAGCCCGGAAGAGACGAAGGAGCAAAATGGGGGCGTCATCAGCAACAGGAGCAGCGGCGCTTGCCCGGCTTCCCTGATTGAGAATTTCTTCTCGCCGCCACAGCAGCCGACCGCAGAAGCCTCGCCGCCACAGCAGCCGACCGCAGAAGCCTCGCCGCAGCCGCCGGGCGGCAATGGCGGGACCGGCGGAACAGGGAATGGCAACGGTGACGGTGGACGCGGCAGAAGCAGAGGCGGAGACAGCGCGGCCATGGCGCCCACTCCCGTCAGGCTTTCGCCGCCCGACACCTGCGCCGCCCTATTCCCCGACATTCAGGTTACCAACCGCAGCCCCGGCACCAACTGCCAGCGCGTCAGCGGCTGGGCTATCGGGCATCCCGACCTGATCGCCGCCCACCCCGACCGCGTCGTCGATGTATGGGGCTGGATAACGCCGGAGACCCTAGTCTGCTTCCCCGCGCAAAGCGGCTCGATCCGCTTCGTCGACACCACCGTCATGCCGCGCGCCCTTGCCCCCTTGCCCGCCTTCAGCAGCGGCGCCCTTCTCTGCGCCCGCATCGACCGTCCCGGCCAGGTCGCCTTGATCGCGGACGGCAGCCCGCCAGCATTCAGCCAAGGCCAGCCGCCCGCCGCCCCAACGCCGCAATACGCAGCGCGCCGCCTTAGCGATTGCATGGTGCGCGCCAAGTACAGCCTCAACTTCCGCGACGCCCCGGCCGGCCAGCGCATCGGCGGCGTGCCGCATAACGCCGTTTTGACAGCGCTTGCGCGGACGCCCGGCTGGTTCAAGGTGGACCTTCACGGCGCCAAGGGCTGGATCGCCGCCATGTATGTCGAGCCGATGGGGGTTTGCGGGTAGCGTGGCGGGCGACCCAAGGGGCCTCCCTACAGCGCTTTCTGTCGGCGCTAGAAAAACCCCTGCCGTTGGAAGCGCTCTTGTTTCCAGAAGTCGCCGTCGTTGTGATAGCCGCCCTGCTCCCAGAAGCCCGGCTTATCCACCGGGCTGAACTCCAGCGCGCGCAGAAACTTGGCGCTCTTCCAGAAGTAGCGCTTGGGCACCACCGTGCGCAGCGGTCCGCCATGCTCCATCAGCTCGGGCTCGTGCAGGAAGCGCCCTTCGTACTTGTAAGCGAGCATGACATCCTCATCGTCCATCACTTCCAGCGGCAGGTTGGTGCTGTAGCCATAGTCGCAGTGGGCGATGACGAAGCGCGCCTCGTCCGTCAGCTCCAGCTGGCGCAGAAAATCGCGGAACATGACGCCTTCCCAGGCGGTATCGAACTTGCTCCAGCGGGTGACGCAGTGGATATCGACGGTCATCGCGCCGCTGGGCAGCTGCAGGAACTCGTCCCAGGTCCAGCGCCGCTCGCGCTCAACGGCGCCGAAGACGCGCAGGTCCCAGGTAGCGGGATTGAACTTGGGCGTCGGACCATAGGTGAGGACGGGGAATTTCTCGGTCAGCGATTGACCGTCGGGCAAGCGGCCCGCGGCCCGCATTTCGCGTTCTTTTTGTCGGCGGCTGAGCTGGGACATTGCTGCTCCGTAATTGCGGGCGACACAAGTGTCGCCCCTATGTAGACCTAATTGAGCTACATCGTCAACTGCAAAATCGTCCGCAGCAGCACGTTGGCGCCGAGCTCGACATGCCGCCATTCGGTGAACTCCCGCGGATTATGGCTGATTCCATCCACCGAAGGCAAGAAGATCATGCCGGCCGGCACCATCTGGTTCATGATTTGGGCGTTGTGGCCCGAATAGCTGGCGATGGGCGCGCAATGGACCTTTTCGACGCGGCAGGCGCTCTCGATCTGCTTGACGAGATAAAGGGACATGCGCTCGGCGGCGCGATGCAAGGCGCGTTCGGTCGATACGCGCAGGCGATGGTCGACGGCGCAATCGCGCGCCAGGCGTACGATGCGCGATTCCATCTCCTTCAGCGTATCGGTATCGGGATGGCGAAATTCAACGCGCAGCGAGGCTTCGGCCGGCACAACATTGAAGCTGTCTGGCTTGACGCTGACGTGGCCGCAATTGACCACGCCTTCGGGATATTCGGCGCGAACCAGTTTATGGGCGGAAATAATAAAAGCGGCCGCCCCTTGCAGCGCGTCGCGGCGTTCATCGGCGGTGGTGGTGCCGGCGTGCGCGGCTTCGCCATAGAAGGCGACGTTGTAGGTGGTGCGCCCGACAATACGCTCGACGATGCCGAGGTCGATGTCTCTTTCATGCAGGGTCTTTCCCTGCTCGATATGAACCTCGAGGAAGCCGAGGATGGCGTCGGGGTCGCGGCGGGCTTTCCGCGCTTCTTCCAACATGATGCCGGCGCGGTAAAGGGCGGCGCGAAAGGGCATGTTTTCCTGCAGCGCATCGTCGATGTCCATGGGCGAGATCTTGCCGATGAGGCCGTTGCTGCCGAAAAGCGATTTCCAGGTGCCTTCTTCGTCGGTGAAGTTGATCGCTTCCAGGTGGCAGCGCGGCTTCAAGCCCGTCTCCTTGATGCGGCGCAGGCATTCCAGCGCGATCAGCACGCCGATGGCGCCATCATAACGGCCGCCATTGGGCACGGTATCGAGATGGGAGCCGGTCATCAAGGTCTTGGCCTTTGGATCATCGGCGCATAGCAAGCCGCTCAGGTTGCCGACTTCGTCATCGCGCACTTTTAAGCCCGCTTCTTCAATGCGGTCGGCGAACCAGGAGCGCGCCGCCAGGTCTTCATTCGAAAGCGCCAAACGGGATACGCCGCCGCCGACGGTGGCGCCAATCTCGGAAAGCTGCTCGAAATCCGTCCGCAGCCGCTCGCTATTGATGCGTAAATCCGGACAATTCGAAAGCACTTCGCCTGCCGATCACGAGCTAAGCAATTGAGAACTGATTATAGTTGCAATTCTCTTTCGGACAACTTTGCCGGGCATCCGAATCGGAGTGAGCGCATGTAAGTCATGCAACAATCAGAATAACAATGTAGGGGCGACTCATGGGTCGCGTAGACACTAACCGGCGCTCGCCCCTACAGATTCCGAAAATGAGAATCACCGTCCTCTTCTTTGGCAAACCTTTCCGGGATGAGGTCTGTAGGGGTGACTAGGTGAGTCGCGTAGACACTGACCGTCAGTCGCCCGCGCCCGACAATTCAGAATCTAACGGGCGAGCCACCGGCTCGCCCCTACAGTTACTGGTTGTCGCGGTTTAGTTTTTTGTGTGAGTCAAGTTGTGACTCGCGAGCGGCTGTGGTGAAAAATCGTTCGGGAAACTTGGTAAGTTGCCTCTAGAGACGCCGGTGCCGCTGGCAGATGCCCGTCCCTAGTAATCGTAGCAGATTGATTTACGATGGTGGGATTGTGAACGATAGGTTGCGGCCGCAAGTTGCTGATGCCCCCAGTCGTCGACCCGAGTGACCGGCACGATTCCTCATATCGCTGGGTGATCCTGGCGATGGTGACCCTTTCAGGTTTCCTGGTCATGGGCTTCCCTACAACCGGTCTATCGGCGCTATTCAGCGAGATCGCCGATTCGCTCGACCTGGACCTGGTGCAGATCGGCGTGATATGGGGCTCCGGCTCGGTCATGGGCATCTTCACCGCTTTGGTTGGCGGCAGCCTGATTGATCAGTTCGGCACGCGGCGGACGCTGGTCACGCTCTGTTTTGCCACCGGCATATTCGGCGCGTCGCGTGGTTTCGCTTTTGATTTCTGGTCGTTATTTGCCTCATCGTTTTTCTTCGGCATGGTGCAGCCGATTCTGCCGATGAATTTCGTCAAGCTCAATCGAGAGTGGTTTCGCTCCGGTCAGTTGGGCTTCGCATCCGGCGTGATGTCGGCTGGTTTCGCCACCGGCTTGATGTTGGGCGCGCGCCTGAGCGCCACCGTGCTATCGCCGCTGCTGGGCGGTTGGCGGCCAGTGCTGATTTTCCTGGGCATCTGCGCCATCGGGCTGGCGATCCTCTGGGCGATTGTGCATCCGCCGGTGGAGCGGCGGGGTGGGGCGCGCCCGAAAATCGGCAAGATCGTCAGCAATTATCGCTATGTCGCCCGCTTCCGCGAGTTGTGGGTGATTGCGATGGCCGTCTTTGGCGTGCTCGGCGTGATGCGCGGGCTGGGCGGCTATGTGCCCACTTACCTGCGAGAAATTGGCTGGGATGCCGCCAGCGCCGATACCGCCATGACTGTGTTTTTCTTCTGCAGCCTGGTTGGCGTTGTGCCGATCTCGCATCTTTCCGATCGGCTGGGCAATCGGCGGTTGGTCATGGCATTTGGCACGACGATGATGACGATCGGCTGCGCGCTGATGTACTTCGTCGGCGGCAGCTTTTGGGGCGTGATGCTTGCGATGGCGATCGGCGGCTTTTGCTTCGACAGTTTCATGGCGCTGAAGGGCGCGGCGACCACCGAAGTGGAAGGGCTGGAGCTGGCGTTGGTGGGTGGCGCGCTGGGTTTTGTTGGCATGCTGCAGAATATCGGCTCGTCCTTTATTCCGCCGCTGGGCAACACGCTCAGCGCGATCGGCTTAAACGCGCCCTTCTTGCTCTGGGCGGCGTCGGGACTTTTCGCCACCGCCGTGCTGCTCAGCTTTCGCCGGCGCAAGGCGAAGTGACTGCGGCGCTAAATGCCGCCGGTAGGGCAGGGGCGTTTTCGTTGTAAAACGCAATCGGGCGACTTAGTAAGTCGCCCCTACAGTTTTCGCGCTTTTGCGTGCGACCTATAGCCGCGCGTAGACACAGCGGGTCAGCCGCCCCTACCGATTCTGCTTGTCTTGCTCGCGGCTAATCGCGCCCGGTTCCGAAGAGGCGCAGCAGGAAGAGGAAGAGGTTGATGAAGTCCAGGTAGAGCGTCAGCGCCGCCATGATGCTGAACTTCAGCGTGCTCTCGGAATCGACTTTCATCTTCGGGTTGGCCGCCATGTTGGCGATGCGCTGGGTATCGTAGGCGGTCAAGCCGGTGAATAGCAGGACGCCGAAGATGCTGATGAGGAAATCCAAGCCCGAGCTGCCTAAGAAGATGTTGACCACGCTGGCGATGATCAGCCCGATCAGCCCCATCATGAAATAGCTGCTGTACTTGGTCAGGTCGGTCTTGGTGGTCATGCCGACGATGGTCATTGCAGCGAAGACGCCAGCGGTGCTGAAGAAGGCGGCGGCAATTGAGCCGAGCGAGAAGACCAGGAAAATGATGGAGAAGGTGAAGCCGGTCACAGCGGAGTAGAGAAAGAAGAGCATGCCCGCCGCTGTCGCCGAGATGCGGTTGATGGCGAAGCTCAAGCCCAGAACGATGCCGAATTGCAAGATGATCGCGATCCAGAGCACACCCTGCGAGGGGATGACGCCCATGTTGCTTATCCCCAGCGCGACTGCTGTCGTGACCAGGAGACCCATCGTCATCCAGCCGTAGACGTTGCGCATCACGGCGTTGAGCTGCAAGCCCTCGAGCGGCTTGACCTTGCCGGGCGCGTCAATGACGAAGCTGTCGTTTCTAAAGTTCATGGCAATGCCTCCTGCAAGCGCCTTGATGCGGGCGCCGATCAATCAACCTGATACGTCCATTATAACGAATAAAGCGCCCAATGGATGTAGCGGCTTTTGCGATTTTACACGGTTCTTACTCTTGGCTGCCCGCCAGTGGCGCTTAGGGGGTGAAGGATCCGCCGCCGCCCACGCTGCCTCCGCCGCCGCCCACACTTCCGCCGCCACCCCCACCGATGCCGCCACCGCCGAAGCCGCCCATGCCGCCAGAGCCAATACCATGATAATGGCTGTGGTGACCAAGGCGCGCCTGGTCAAGATAGTGGATGCTGCGCGAACGCCTCAAAGCGCTGGAGACTATCGCGAGCGTGATCATGTTGCCGGCGGTGACGTAGAGCTGCAAAGCGGCCAGGATGCCGAATCGCAGGCTGGCCACCGGCTTGGTCCGCAAGTCGGGGTCCGTAGCTAAAGAGTTGATGGGCTCCCGCTGCAAGGCGGCCAGGGCGCTGAAGAGCAGGACGGAGAAGAAGCTGAAGATATAGTCGAAGAGAGCGCCAGCATGCAGTTTATTGACCAGGAAGGCGATGAGCAAGCCAAACAGCGTCATCAAGACGTAGCTGCGCGCGCGGCTGACATCGAGCCGAGTCCGCCAGCCGATCAAAGTCATCAGACCGAAGAGGCAAGCGGCGCTCAAACTGGCGGAGACCAATGCCCCGCTGACGGTGGGATAAAACAAGAAGGCAAGAAAGGCGGACAAGGTGAAGCCGGTCAGCGCCGCGAAGAAGATGAAAAACGCACCCGCTTGGGTCGGCGAAAAACGGCGCAGCTTCCGATCCAGCGTGAAGGCGACTGCGAGGTGGGCGATGATGATGATGGCAATGCCCGCGAGATCCGGGTAGATCGGGCTGGCGAGCAGGGCGCTGGCTACCGTCGCCGTGATGCCCATGCCCACCCACATCCAAGCGAAAACATGGCGCATCACCACATTCAACTGCGTATTATCCAGAGGCTGCGGCGCGGACGCATTCTCCGCCGGTCTCGCGTATCCCTTGCTTTTGCGGTATGTGCGCATGCTCTCCCCCCTTGTATCGCGAAGCAATTATAACGAATAAAGGGCGCAATGGATGTGGCGGCTCTGGCGATTTAACACGCTTCTTACTTTAGGTTGCTTGCCTGTGGCGCTTAGGGGGTGAAGGATCCGCCGCCACCCCCACCGCCGCCGCCACCGCTGATGCTGTCGCCACTGCTACCACCGCCGCCGCCAATGCCTGCCAGAGCCCATGCCGCTATAATACTTCCGTTGATGATGCTCCAGGGTAAGCCTCAAAGGCCTGGATGAAAGCGCAAGCGCGACCATGTTGCCAGCGCTGACGTATAGCTGCAGAGCCGCCAGCATGCTGAATCGCATGCTGTCCGCCGGCTTGATGCGCAAGTCGGGGTCGGCGGCCAGCAAGGTGAAAAGCTCCCGATGAGTAGCGGAAAGCGCGCTGAAGAACAAGACGGAGAATATGCTGAAAACATCGAAGAGCGTGCCAGCCAGCAGTTTATTGACCAGGAAGGCGATGAGCAGCCCAAGCAGCGCCATCAAGACGTAGCTACGCGCGCGGCCGAGATCGAGCCGAGAACGCCAGCCAATCAAAGTCATCAGACCAAAGAGGCAAGCGGCGCTGATACAAGCGGTGACGACGGCGCTGCTGACCGTGGGATAAAAAAGCATGGAGAACGTGGAGAATACGATGGACACGGTGAAGCCCGTCAGCGCTGAATAAAGGATGAAAAACGCGCCCGCTTGGGTCGGCGAAAAACAGCGCAGCTTCCGATCCAGCGTGAAGGCGATGGCGAGATGGGCGATGATGGCGAGATGGGCAATGATGATGATGATTAAGCCCGCGAAATCCGGGTAAATCGGGCTGGCAAGCAGGGCGCTGGCTACCGTGGCCGTGATGCCCATGCCCACCCACATCCAGGCGAAAACATGGCGCATCACCACATTCAACTGCGTGTTATCCAGCGGCTGCGGCGCTGGCGCGTTCTCTGCCAGTCTCGCATATCCCTTGCTTTTGCGGTATGAGCGCATGCGCTCCTCCCTTGTATCGCGAAACATTGTAACGGATATTGCCCGGTATTTCCAATAGTAGCGCCGCAACCCGTTCGCTATATTATGTGCTGGCTCTTAGAAAGGGACTATCTGCCCATGCGCCTGATACTCGCTTCATCGTCGCCGCGGCGGCAAGAATTGCTGCGCCAGCTTTTCAGCGGCTTTGAGGTGATCAAGCCGGAAATAAACGAGGCGCGGCTCACGGGCGAAGCGCTGGTTGCTTATGCCGAGCGGCTCAGCCGGGAGAAGGCGGCGGCGGTGGCGAAGACGCTGGACGGGTCCCCGGCGCTGATCATCGCGGCGGATACAATCGTGATTGACCACGAGGGCGATCTGCTGGGCAAGCCGGCTGATGCCGCCGATGCCCGCCGGATGCTGCGCCATCTGCGGGGCCGGGCTCATCAGGTGGTCACGGCGTTTACGCTGCGCCAGACTGCAAACCCGCCGCGAAAGATTACGCGATACGCGCGCACGACTGTGTATATGCGCGATTATAGCGATGCCGAGATTGATGCTTATATCGCCAGCGGCGATCCTTTCGACAAAGCGGGCGGCTATGCGATTCAGCACGAAGCCTTTCATCCGGTCGCGTCGATCGAGGGCAGTTACAGCAATGTCGTTGGCTTGCCGCTGGATGAACTTCGCGAAGTCTTGAAAGAATTCAGCGCCTGGTCGACCAATCGCGATTCAAACCCGGCTTGACGAGAAAACTGTACGCCGAGAGAAGTCGCGTATAATGCAATCAGGTTTGGCATTTCGCGTTATCGAGCCGCAGTTCGAGAGGAGAGGAACAAGATGATCCGGAAACTATCAAACGAAATCGTGGCGGCAGCGAGCCGAAGTCTTCCCGCTTTGTGGATTGGCAGCGGACGGCGCGCTCTCGCTCTCATGCTCGTCAGTCTGTTGCTGCTTTTGCCAACGGCGAGCCTGGCGGACGACAATGCCGCGCCGACCTTGGCTTTTCTGCGCTTTGGGCAGTCGCCCTCATTCGCCTTGACCGATATGGCCGTGCTGGATATGTTGGAAGTCTACGGCTACATCAATGCGGAAGAGCGCGCCACGCTGGAAGCGGGCAAGGATCTGCGCGGCGCTAACATCAACATCCTCTATCGCGATGCCGGCTTCGACTTCCCGACAGCCAACCTGATGGTGGAGGACGCGCTGGATGAAGGGGCGGATATCTTCCTGACGGTCTCGACGCAGGTGGGCATGATCGCGCTGGGCGCCATGAGCGATATGGACGATCCGCCGGTACTCGTCTTCGCTATCGTGACTGACCCGCACGATACTGGTTTAGCGACCGCAACCTGCGTCAAGCCGCCGAATGTGACCGGCACTCTGATGCACTTTGATCTGCAGGAATACGCCAGGATCGCATATTTGCAGGATCCGGATTTCGCGAGCATCGGTTTTATTGGCGACGCCAATGACCCGGGGACGCCCGGATTCGTCGCAAGCGTTCAGCGTAATGGTGAAAAATTGGGATTCGCGGTTGAAATTGAGACTATTGTGACGGCGGCCGATTACGCAATCGCGACCGAATCGCTCTTGGACAAAGGCGTCGACGCGATCGGCATTCTGCCCCACACCGGTTCCGATAGCGGCATTTCGTCGATCGTGGACGCGGCCTATGGCGTTCCGGTCTTTTCTTCGTTGGTGTCCGATGTCATTCACGGCGTCACGATCGCGGCCGGTTTTGAAGGCTGGTATCGCGAAGGTGTGCAGGCGGCGCGCATGGTCATCGGCTACCTGGAAGGGGAGCTTGATATCGCGACCACCGCTATCGCCTCGACGCCGAGCTTTGCCGTTGCGGTCAATCTGGATTCGGCTGAGACGCAGGACGTGGCGATAGCGGAAGCGCTGTTGGCGGAGGCGGATTTCATCCTTGAAAGCGGGGTAGGCGCAGGGGCGGGGATCGAAATTCCCGGGGAAATCGGCTTGGCCGAGATGACCATGGAAGAGCGGCGAGCAGAGGACGCCGCCTTTCTGGAGAACTTGCATTGCAGCCCCGAGATGATTGCCGAGCAGCTTAGTACGCTGACGGCACAAGGCGGCTGAGGCGAATCCTCCTATCGTCAGACTTTGAAAGCGGACGATCTATGTCGAGCGCCCGCTTTTGCTTTATGCCGCCGGCTGAGGCTTGCGCAGCGAATGCCGCGCTGACAGAATAGCGTCAACAGTGGCGCATTCTATGAGGGTACGAATTAAGAACATGAGTCTAAACGATATTGCCAATCAACTGGTGGCGGCTGGCAAGGGCATTATGGCGGCTGATCGCCCCTCGCCGGCGTTCTGCGACTTGCTGCGGTCGGAGGGCATTCCGACTGATGAAGAGGCTTACCGCAATTGGTCGGAGCTGCTCTTCCTGGCGCCCGGGCTGAGCGAAGCCGTCAGCGGCATCATCATGACCGATGAGCAGGTAGGGCTGACTGACAGCAGGGGCGAATCCCTTATTGAGCAGGTGATCGAGCGCGGCATGATCCCGGGCATATCGCCCTTCAAGGGCATGATCGTGCTGGCGGGCAGCGATGGCGAGACCGTCGGCAGCGGGCTGGACGGCTTGCGCGAGCGGCTGGCCGAATATGCCGCCTTGGGCGTCGGCTTCAGCAAATGGCGCGCCGCCTTTCAGATCGGTCCCGGTACGCCGAGCTATTACGCGATTGAAGCCAATGCCTATGTGATGGCGCAGGTGGCCGCGCTTTCGCAAGAAGCCGGCATCGTGCCGATCGTGGAGCCCGAGGTGATGCTTTGGGGCGACCACAGTATTGACAGGTGCTTTGCCGTCACCGAATGGGTGCTGAGCCGTACATTTGAAGCGCTCTATCTGCATCGGGTTGATCTTGAGGGGACGCTGGTCAAAGCGAGCATGGTGCTTTCGGGGAATGAATGCGCCGAGCAAGCCGATATCGCGACCGTCGCCGAGCAGACGGTCAAGGTCTTCCGGCGGCAGATTCCGGCGGCGATACCCGGCATCGTCTTCCTCTCCGGCGGGCAGAGCGACTACCACTCAACGGCCCACTTGAACGCCATGAACGCGAACTATGAGCTGCCCTGGAAGCTGAGCTTCTCCTACGCCCGCGCCCTGCAGCGCGAGCCGATGGCGATCTGGGGCAATCGGGCGGAGAATGTGCCGGCGGCGCAAGCGGCTTTGCTTCATCGAGCCAAGATGAATGGCCTGGCGTCGCTGGGCTTGTGGAAAGAAGAGCTAGAGGGCGAGCCGGTCGCTTCGTGAATTCCGCACCCTTGTAGGGGCAACTTGCCAAGCCGCCCGAACGGAATCCAATCGAAAGCGGGCGACCCTACAGATTTTGCGCTCTTGCGGGCGACTCACTGGCTTGCCCACGGGCACAGCATTGCGCGGGAGGCGGCTTGATGTATTCGGCGTCGGAATGCGATATAGTTGCCGGGACTAAGGTTAAGGCGATTGGGGCATGATGAAGCAACAGGCGATACTCGATATCCTGCCGGAGCACGTTGACGGCACACGAGACTTCATGATCTTCGGCCATTTCCTGGAGCATTTTCACCGGCAGGTCTACGGCGGCGTCTATGACCCGGGCAGCCATCTGGCTGACGACAATGGCTTTCGGCGCGATGTCATCGAAGCCCTGCGCCGGATCAAGACGCCGGTGATTCGCTGGCCCGGCGGCTGTTTCGTCTCGGCTTATCCCTGGAAGAAGGGCGTCGGCGAGCGCGTGCCCTATTACGACAAAGCCTGGCGCGTTGAGGAACCCAACAGCTTCGGCACCGATGAATTCGTTGCCTTGTGTCGCGAGGTGGGCGCCGAGCCATTCATCTGCACGAACGCCGGCACCGGCGCCTTGGAAGACATGTCCGACTGGGTCGAGTATTGCAATCTCGATATCGGCGAATGGGCGGCGCAGCGGCGGTCGAGCGGGCATGACCAGCCCTTCAATGTGCGTTACTGGAGCATCGGAAACGAGAATTACGGCGCTTGGGAGATGGGCGCGAAGACGGCTGACGAGTGGGCGCGGCTGGCGCTGGAAGCAGCCAAGATGATGAAGCGCGTCGATCATCGGATTGAGTTGGCCATCGCCTCGATCGCCGATCTGGATTGGAACGCCAAGGTCTTGCGCGAAGCGGGCCATCTGCTGGATTGGATTTCGATCCACGGCTACTGGTCCCGCGCCAGCGATGAGGGCGTCTTCGAGAAGGGCTACGACCATATCATCGCGCGCGCCTTCAAGCCGGAAGAGCGCATCGTCACTGTCAAGCATATCCTTGGTTCGCTGGGATATCTGGGGAAGTTGCGCATCGCCTTTGATGAATGGAACTTGCGCGGCTGGTGCCACCCCAAATTTATGGCTTTTGGCGCGGCCGACCATGGGCTGATGGACGCCAACGACATCAACAGCAATTACAATATGGCTGACGCCGTCTTCAGCGCCTGCTTCCTCAATAGCTGCCTGCGCCATTGCGATGTGGTGGGCATGGCGAACTTCTCGCCCATGGTCAACACCACAGGCGCCATCTTCACGCACGCGGACGGCATTGTGCTGCGCCCGACCTATCACGTCTTTGATCTTTTCGCCAACTACACATACGATGAGATTTTGCATTCGGCGCTGCGGACGCCGGCCTTTGATGTCGCGGTCGAGGATGACAGCACACAGTCCTTGCCGCAGCTTGACGCGGTCGTCACGCGTGACCGGGCGAGCGGGGACGTGGGCATCACGCTGGTGAATTTGCACGGGGAAGAGGCCATAAGCTGTCGCATACGCGGCCTGGACGGGGACGGTTTGCGCGAGGCGACGCTGCGCACGCTGAATGGCGCGGCGGTCGATGCCTACAATGATGTCGATCAGCCCAATGCGGTGTCGATCAGCGAGATTACGCTATCGGTCGGCGATGTGAAGGACTTTGATGTCGATTGCCCGCCGCATTCGGTGACGGTGCTGAATTTGCCCGGCCGCGGCTAAGCCTTTGCCAGCAGCTTGTCAAATGAGCGTTTCCAGCCGGGCGAGAGCGCTTCGATTTCCCGGGCGCGTTCGGCGGCTGCCCGCTCCTTGTTGAGGTAGAGCGCGGCGTTGACCTCGGCGACGGTCATGCCGATAGGGTCTTTGCTGACGAGTGCAATCGAAGCGCCGGCCTCGACCTCGCCTTCTTCGAGAACGCGGACGTAAAAGCCGGAGCGATTGGCGCGCAAGAAGGTCACCTCAAAGCCGGGGATGCCCAGCTTGTTCGCCAGCTTGTAGCAGGGGACGCGCGGCTGCGTGACTTGGATGATCGCCTCGCCAACGCGGAAGCTGTCGCCGATGCAGACCTCGCTTTCGAGCAAGCCCTGAATGGTGAAATTCTCACCGAATTGACCGAAGGCGAAATCGTCGCGCGCGAGCGCGGTCGCCCAGTAGCCGTAGTGTTCCTGCGGGTAGCAGTAAACGGCTTGGTATTCGCCGCCGTGATTCTTGAGGTCGCCTTGGCCGTCGCCGGCGAGGTTCAGGCGCGCCAGCCAGACGGGACCGGCAAAGGCTGCTTTATCGATGCCGGTGCGATAGGTCCGGCCATTTCGCGTGACGGTTTTAGGCAGGGAGATATTGACCGAGAGCAATTTCACGCTTCGTCTTTTCCAGTTAAGCGCCGCTTGCGCGATTGGATCTGCTCGAGGATTTCTTCGGCCGGCGTCGAGGTATCGAAGAATTCGCTCTGCGCCCGCTCGACCGCGCTGAGCCGTTGACGCGCCCCCGATTCTTCATCGCCGTCGGTTTCAGCATAGTCTTCATCAGCCACCTTGGAGCTCGCTTCATCAATTGCGACGCCGGTGGACTCGGCGACTTCATCTTCCATGACTTCGTCTGAATCGCGACCTTCGAGCACGATCTTGTAAAAGGCGGATCCGCCAATGGCGACGAGCGCCAGCGGAACGAGCAAGCTGAAGGCGGTGGAGATGATATTGAGGGCGCCCAGCACGAGGACGACGACCAGTACCGCGATCAGCAGGTAGCGTATGCGCTTGTCTTCCATGAGTTGTCTCATGGCGAGCGAACCTCCGGCTTCAATTCCATTATATCGCGGGAGAGCGCTTAAGCGGTTTCACTGATTTGCGCCGATTTGTGGCTTGCCAGGTGCGGCTGCGCGCGCCGTACAATCCAGCTTTCGCGCAGGCTCCAGGCGCAGACGGTCGCCAATGAGAGCGCATAGATCAACAGGTAGGGGCAGAGCTCGCGCTGCATCTCCCAGGCGAGCGCCGCCGCCAAGAGCGCGTAAATCATCAGCGCCAGCTCGAGCCAGAGCATGAGACCGCTTGAGAGGGCGTAGTGGCTCTGCTTCCAGTCTCGCTCGAATTTGGGCGTTCGGCGAAAGGGCGTCTCGATGCCCAGCAGCGCGCTGACGACGGCCAGGCTGTTGCTCAAGGATATGCCGGTGCCGATGAAGAGCAGGGCGGGAAAGGCGGCCAGGGCGCACAGGGCTCCGCGGCTTGGGTAGAGCTGCATCTGGCTGGCGACATACATCAGCGGCGGCGCCAGCCCGATGAGGCCCAGCGGCGCGAGCGACAGGTTCCCCAGCCCTTGCGCCAGCAGCAGCGGCGGCGTCAGCAGGAGCATCAGCAGCATCAGCGGCTGCGGCAGATATTGGCAGAGGTGCTGAATCGCCATGATTTTCTGCGGAGCGCGCAGCTTGGACGAGATGATGGGGCGCGCCAGCTTGAGCAAGCACTGGGTGTTGCCAATCGCCCAGCGCGCTTGCTGCTGTTTGTAGGCGGCCAGTTGCGGCGGGATCTCCCCGGGCACTTCCACATCGGGCAAGAAGCGCGAGCGCCAGCCAGCCAATTGCGCGCGGTAACTGAGGTCGAGGTCTTCGGTCAGCGTATCGGAAGACCAGCCGCCGGCCGCTTCCAGGCAGCTGCGCCGCCAAACGCCGCCGGTGCCATTGAAAGGTATCAGCCAGCCGCTGCGATTGCGCGCCGCTTGCTCGACCACGAAATGCGTATCGATGGACAGGCGCTGGGCGCGCGTCAAGCTGTTTTCCCCGGCGTTGAGGTGGCTCCAGCGGCTTTGCACGATGCCGATATCGGGGTCAGCGAGCAGGTGGGGCAGGGTGCGCTGGAGGAAGTCGGGCGGCGGCAAGAAGTCGGCGTCGAATATAGCGACATACTCGCTTTCGCAATGGCGCAAACCTTCCGCGAGGGCGCCCGCTTTGAAGCCGGCGCGATCTGGCCGGCGGACATGTTGGGCCTGAAAACCGCGCGCTTCCAAATCCGCCAGCTTTCGCGCCACCAGCGGCACGGTCAGGTCGTTTGAGTCGTCCAGGACTTGTATCAGCAGTTTGTCGCGCGGGTAGTCAAAGGCGGCGACCGCGTCGATCAAGCGGCTGGCGACAGCGGCTTCGTTGTACAGCGGAAGTTGAACGGTGACATAGGGAAAATCGGCCAGAGGCGGCGCGGCGGATTCTGTGTGGCGGGTCCGCCAATAGCGCCAAAGCAGAAGAGCCTGCCCCGCCGTGTAGAGACCGAGCGAGAGAGCGCAGAGAGCGTAAATGGTCTGCAGTAGCGTCAACATCGCTGCGATTCTAAATTGCCATTATGCCGCTGACAAGATGAATATGCGCGACTGGCATAGAGAGGGCGTCGGTTAGGCGTCGGTTTGGCGTAGGGGACGGTGGCGCGTTCGTCTGTATGATTGGAATCGAGCCTGCGGCTTTTCGCGCAGACGGTGAATGGTCAAGCAAGAGTAAGGACGCGGCAGCTTATGCAACTGTATTATGTCCGTTTTATGCTTTTGCTGTCCTTATGCGCATTTTTCTTCTATCTGTTGTCATCTTGAGTAGTTCCTCGCGGGATCCCGACGGAGTCATTTCAAGCTGGTCGCGCGCCAAGATGGTTTGGAGTGGAGGCGACGAGCGGGCGCCTCACCGGGTTGCGTAGACAGGGACTGCCGCCACTGACCGTTGACACGGCGGATCAAAGGCCCCTACCGAGTTGGTTTTGCTACAGCAATACCTGCCTCGGCGCCTGCTGTGTTGCCTTGTTTCCGCTACGGCAATGCCTTAGAGATCTCTCGCTATGTCCTCATTTTCAGCAGGCTCCGGTTTGCCGCTGTTTTCGCGAATAAGGGCAAGCCGATATAATGAGATTCTTAGCGAGCTTCGAGGATGATTCAGCGATGGCGGATCAGGGCGTGGCGGTATTCGAGATCAAGAACTACATGGTCATCTGGCGTCAACTGGAGGAACGGGAATTCGCCGGCGTCAAAGCGCGGATTCGCGGGCTGGTGCGCTGCAACGGCGTCGGCATGGAGGACCAGGAGAGTTATCGCCTTGATGTCTATTTTCTGGCGCCGGATAGCGATGTGCCAGCGCCGCAGGTGGATATTGCCAACCGGCGCGGCGCCATCTTCATGTTCATAGGGGACATCCACGCCTTTGTCGATATCCTGCGCAATGAGAAGCCGATCTTCGGGCACTTGCGCGGCGACTTTCCGCAATGGACCAGCGTCACCACCACGAACGAACCGGTCGGCACGGGCGATGAAGACCACCGAATGGACGACTGATCGGATTAGCGAACGATAGAGCGACCAAGCCAATGAGCGAGCCGATCCGCGTTTTGCACTTCGCCGATACGCATATTGGCATGGAGAATTACGGGGTGACCGATAGCGAGACGGGCCTCAGCAGCCGTGCGCTCGATTTTCTGGCGCGCATGGACGACATGATCGAGTATGCGCGGGAAGGCGATGTGGATCTGGTCATCTTCGCCGGCGATGCCTTCCGCAGCCGCAGCCCCAACCCGACCTACCAGCGCGAATTCGCCGGGCGCATCCGCCAGCTTTCGCAGTTGGCGCCGACGGTGCTGCTGGTTGGCAATCACGATTTGCCGCTGAATGCGGCGAAGGCGAGCACGGTCGATATTTTCCAGACGCTGGATGTGCCCGGGGTTTGGGTGGCGGAGGATTATGAGGCGCGGCGTATCGAGACCAAACGGGGCGCGGTCGTGGTTGGCGCGGCGCCTTACCCGATCCGCGCGCGCTTGCTGGCCGATGTCGACCTGCGCGGAAAGACGATTGCCGAGCAAGACGAAGAGCTTGAAGGCGCGCTGCACGAGCGGCTGCGGGCGCTGCGCAGGCAAGCGAAGGACTTGGCCGATGCCGCTGCGCCACGACTGCTGACTGGGCATTTCAGCGTTGCCGGCGCCATTTGGGGCAGCGAGCGGCGCGTGATGCTGGGCCGCGATGTGGTCGCCGATTTGGAGGCGCTGGCCGATCCCTGCTGGGATTATGTCGCGCTGGGGCATATTCACCGGCATCAGAATCTGACGGCGGAGCGAGAAGATGCGCCGCCGGTTGTTTACAGCGGCAGCCTGGAACGCATCGACTTTGGCGAGGAGAAAGACGTCAAGGGTTTCTGCTGGGTGGAATTGGCGCGGGGCGGCACAACCTGGGAATTCGTCGAGGTAGCGGCGCGGAAGCTGCTGACGCTGACGGCGGATTGCCGCGTAATAGAGAACCCGACCGCCGAGGCGCTGGCGGAAATGAAGCGGCATGATCTCAAGGACGCGGTCGTTTGCCTGGTCATCAAACTGAGCCCGGAGAGCGAGACGCTGCTGAACGATGGCCTGATCATCAAGGAGCTGAAGCGGGCGGGCGTCTTCCATATCGCCGGCATCAGCAAGGATGTCGATCGGCGGGCGCGTTCGCGGCTGGGGGTGAGCCCCGAGGGATTGACGGCGATGCAGCTGCTAGCGCGTTATTTTGAGAATCGCGGCGTGGAGGCCGGTCGGCGGGAGGAGCTGCTGCGGCTGGCGCGGGAAATTGTGGAGGGGGAGTAGGGGATCATACCGACTCCCGCCGGACCAGCGGGCAGGGCAGCGCCACCTGCACCGGCTCTAGGTCTTTGCCTCGATTGCCCATCAAATACTGCACCGCCCAGCGTCCCATCTCATAATGCGGCAGTTGCATCGTAGTGAGCGCGGGAAGCATGCCTTCGGCGATATGGGCGATGTTGTCGAAGCCGATCACGGCGACATCTTCCGGCACAGCCAGACCGAGCGCGGCCAGCGCGCTGTAGCAGTTCATCGCGACTTTGTCGTTGCCGCAGAAGAGCGCGGTTGGCGGAGCACGCAATGCCATCAACTCGCGCGTATGTCGGTAATTCTGGGGTGGTCGTTCAGCACCCGCGACTCGGTTGTCGTGCCCACGCCGGCGTGCTTCGCGATCTCCTTGATCGTAATCTTGCTGGTCATCAGTCGCTGCCTTTTGCCGCGTATGTTGACACTCAAGAAAAGGAATCAGAATTGCCTGTTGCAAGATCGTTCGCCATTCATTACTCTAAGGATTATGGTAACGATACCATAGCTTCCGCGCCAATCTTTGATAGTCATCTGACTGGATTTTTTTGAAAGAGGCTGGTACCGATACCATATTTGCTGTGATGAGCAAATCGTAGGCTTGCTGAATCTCCTATGCCAACCGTGCTAGATCCCGCATTTAGAAACGTCTTCCATCGTCCCAGCTACCACTTCCTGCCGGCCGCCAACTGGATGAACGATCCCAACGGCGTGATTCAGTGGCGGGGGCGCTACCATCTATTCTTCCAATACAATCCCGATGGCGCCTACCACGCCAATATGCATTGGGGCCACGCCGTCAGCGACGACCTCGTGCATTGGCAAGAGTTGCCGATCGCCATCGCGCCGACGCCGAACGCGCCCGATCGCGGCGGCATTTGGTCCGGCAGCGTCGTCAATGACAATGGCAGGCCCGTCGCCTTCTACACCGGCGTCAATGACGACTACAGCGTACAGACGCAGTGTATGGCGCGCGGCAACCAAGACCTGACGCGCTGGGAGAAATTCGCCGGCAACCCCGTCATCGGCGATCCGCCCGACTCGCTGGGCCAGACGCAGCACTTCCGCGATCCCTATGTGTGGCGGGAAGACCGCGCTTGGTATATGACCCTGTCCACGCATATCGTCGGCGTCGGCGGCGTAGTGCTGCTCTATCGCTCGGCCGACTTGATCGACTGGGACTATCTGGGACCACTCTACATCGGCGAAAAGGCGCGCAGCGGCCGCAACTTCGAATTATCTAACTTCTTCCGCCTGGGCGACAAGTGCGTGCTGATTATCTCCATGCAGGCCGACGTGCATCCGACGCAGACGATCTACCTGGTCGGCTCGCTCGAAAACCACTACTTCATCCCCGAGCGCGAAGCGGTCTACGATGTCGGTGACAGCTACGCTAGCCTCGTCCACAGGGACGAAAGCGGGCGAACGCTGATCTATTCCTGGATTCGTGAAGGGCGCAGCTTCGACCTGCAATATCAGTGCGGCTGGACGGGCGTACAAGCTATACCGCGCGTCCTGAGCCTTGATGCCAAGAATCGCCTCGTCAGCCAGCCCGTGCCCGAAATCCAAGCGCTCCGCGGCTCGCGTCACCATTTCAGCGCCGATGACCTCACCGGCGATGTCTTGTCAGTTCGCGGCCTGTCGCTTGATATCGACGCGACCTTTGATGCGAACGCCGCCGAATGCTGCGGCATTGAAGTCGCGCTGTCCGCCGATGGGCGCGAGGGCGTGGCGATCAGCTACGATCGCGGGCTGCGGACCTTGCGTATCCACCGCCGCTATGCCGGTCCCGTCCCCGGTCTCGACTGCGCGCCCGAGGGCATTCCGCATCCTCTGGACGCGGACGAAGATCTGCATTTGCGCGTGCTGCTTGATGGCTCCGTCATCGAGGTCATCGCCAACGGACGCAGCCGAATCACCAGCCGCTTTTATCCGACTGACGCCGAGAACCAGGGCTTGCGCGTCCTGGGCGCGGCCGCGTTGAAGCACATGGACATTTGGGAACTGTCATCGATCTGGTGATCTACCAGCTTGATTACCTGCCCGTGAGAAGTAAAGGAGCCGCCTGTTGAAATCCGCAAGAGCCCTTCTTGGCCTGTTTTCAGGTATCGCCCATATAGTTAGACTGACGAGGTTGAAATGAAGAAAACTGTATCGCTCCTGGTAGTCGTGATCATGTTGATCACTTTCAGCGGACTCGCCTCCGCCCAAACCGAGCTCAGCCTGTGGTACCACGGCGCTGGCAACGCAACCGAGCGCGCGATCCTGATCGGGATCATCGACGACTTCAACGCCTCCCAATCCGATTACACGGTCGCGCTCGAAGAATTCCCGCAAGAATCCTACAACTCTTCCATCGTGGCCGCGGCGCTAGCCGGCGACCTGCCCGATATCATCGATGTCGATGGTCCCGTCATGCCGGGTTGGGCTTGGGCTGGCTACATGTCGCCGCTCAACCTGTCCGAAGGCGCCTTGGACGACTTCCTGCCCGGCGCAATCGGCAGTTGGAACGGCGAAGTTTATTCGGTAGGTTTGTGGGATGCGGCTCTCGCGATTTACGCGCGGCGCTCAGTTTTGGAAGCGAATGATATTCGCATCCCGACCTTGGACGATCCCTGGACTGGCGACGAATTTGACGGCATTCTGGAGACGCTCCAGGCGACCGGTGAATTCGAGTACGCCTTCGACCCGGGCATGGCTTGGGCCGGCGAGTGGTATAACTACGCCTTCTCACCCTTCCTGCAGAGCTTCGGCGGCGACATGATCGACCGCTCGACCTACCTCAGCGCGGAAGGCGTCCTGAACGGCGACGCCGGCATAGCCTTCGGCGAATGGTGGCAGAGCTTGTTCGAGCGTGGTTTGGCGCCCGGCACCTCGCAGGATGGCGCTGACCGTGAGACAGGCTTCATTGACGGCCGCTATGCCTTGCAATGGAACGGCAACTGGGCTGGCGTCACCTCGCTGGCAGAGGTTGGCGACGACCTGCTCTTCCTGCCCGCGCCCGATTTCGGCAACGGCTCGATTATCGGCGCCGCCTCCTGGCAATTCGGCATCTCTTCAGCGGCAGTCGATCGTGGCACCGCGGTCGGCGCCAACGCCTTCATCGAATTCGCCATTCAGGATGAATACCTGGCTGCCTTCAGCGATGGCATCGGCTTGATCCCGGCCACCTCTGGCGCAGCCGCGATCTCGGAATACTACTCCGAGGGCGGTCTGCTTGAGGTCTTCTTCGAGCTCAGCAACCAGCAGGCGCTCGTGCGGCCCGTCACGCCCGGTTACACCACCATGGGTCTCATCGTCGAAAAAGTCTTCGCCGATATCGCCAACGGCGCGGATGTCCAAGACACCCTGGACGCCGCCGTCGACGAAATCGAGCAGGACATCGAAGACAACGGCGGCTACGGCTTCGAAATGTAAGCAGGCTCTACCAACTGTAAATCGTGGGCGGCTCCCAGAGTCGCCCACGCCTCCCCGGTATTCGCCGAGCAAAATGCTCGCCCCCATCCGAACAATAGGGTTAACGCGCACTTGCCTCCGCAGATCGTACCCGTCCTCGCATAGTGTTGAAGGACAACCTAGTGATTTCAGCAGCAACCGCCCGAAAGAACGCGCCGCTTTGGGTCCGCTTGCTCTTGCCCAGAGACGCGCCGCTCTATCAGCGCAACGACGCGATTATGGGCTGGCTGATGGCGCTGCCGGCGCTGGTCATACTGGCTGTGTTTCTGGTGATTCCCTTCTTGATGGCATTTGTTATCTCTTTCACCAACCAGCGGCTCATCTCCCCCAACCCGGCCGAATGGGTCGGTTTTCGCAACTTTGAGCGCTTGCTGACGATTCGTACCTTCACCGTGGAGCCGGAGCGCGACCAGGGCGGCGCCATCGTGTACGAAGACAACGGAGATATCGCATATCCGCGGCTGCGCAATTTCACGCGCAACAACCCGGATTATCCCCATCTGGACGGCTTGCGCGAATTCACATCCTGGCAAGCGGGCGACAACCGCACGGTGATTCTGGTTGGCGATGTCGTCTTCCTGCGCGCCTTGATCAACACGCTGATCTTCGCCGCCGTCATCGCGCCGCTGCAAGGCGGCTTGGCGCTGCTGCTCGCGCTGCTACTCAATCAAGCGCTGCCCTTCATCAACGTCTTCCGTTCCATCTATTTCGCGCCCGTGGTCGTCTCGATGGTGGTGGTGTCGCTGCTGTGGCGCTTCATCTATGACGGCCACAACGGCTTGCTCAACACCATTTTGGGCATGATCAGCTTCGGCAATTTTCAGCCGGTCGATTGGCTGGGCAATCCATACACCGCCATGCCGGCGATTGTCGCCATGTCGGTCTGGCAAGCGGTGGGATTCCACATGGTCATTTGGCTAGCGGGTTTGCAGACGATTCCGGTGAGCCTCTACGAAGCGGCCGGCTTGGACGGCGCCGGCGCCTTTCAGAAATTCCGCTATGTCACCTGGCCTGGCTTGCGCAATACGGCGGTGCTGGTGCTGATTGTCATCACGATTCAGGCGATGGGTTTATTTGTGCAGGTTGACGTCATGACGCGCGGCGGACCGCTAGACGCGACGCAGTCGGTCGTTTTTCAGGCGGTGCAGCGCGGCTACCACAAGCAGGACATCGCTGAAGGCGCGGCGATTTCGGTCATCCTCTTCGTCATTGTTTTCACGATCGCGATGGTTCAGCGCTATCTTACGCGGGACAAGAGCTAGCCATGACGGCGATGAGCTATGAGACAAGAGAGAGACTGAGCCTCAGCCTGCGTTACGCGCTGCTGATTCTGATCGCCGCGATCTTTATCTTCCCCATCCTCTTCATGGTGATGTCGTCGCTCAAGCCGGATCTGCAGCTCTTGCGGGATTCCGCGTCTTTGCGCGCCTTCTTGCCGGTGGGGGATATCTCGCTGAAGAATTATGCGGATGCCTTTGAACGGGTGCCAATTGCGCGCTTCGCCTTTAATTCGATATTTACGACTGCGGTTTCGGTCGGGGCGAGCATCTTGCTCAATTCGATGGCGGCTTTTTCTTTCGCCTTCCTGCAATGGCGCGGTAAAGCGTTTGTGCTGTCTTTGATCATCGCCACCTTCATCGTGCCCTTCGAGGTCGTCGCCATCCCGATGCTGCTGATTGCCAACAACCTGCCCTGGATTGGTCCGCAGGGCATTGAGATCGGCTGGCTGAATTCTTACCATGTGCAGATCATCCCCTTTATCGCGGACTCGCTGGGCATCTTTCTGTTCTATCAGTACTTCCGCGATTTGCCCGACGAACTGGTCGAGGCGGCGCGGATTGACGGCGCCAGCATTTGGCAGATCTACGCGCGCATCATTATGCCCATCGCCGGACCGATTCTGGCGACGGCCGCCATTCTCAAATTCTTGATCATGTGGAACGCCTATCTATGGCCGCTGATGACCATCCGCTCGGAAGAACTGCGCCCGATCATGGTCGGCTTGCAATACTTCTTCCAACTGAATATCGCCTGGGGCGAGATTATGGCATACTTGTCGGTGGTGACTATCCCGGTCCTGATCTTCTATCTGGCTTTGCAGCGGGCGTTCATCGAGAGCATCGCCACTTCTGGCATCAAGGGCTGAGTTTTTTGCCGAGTTTTCCCGCCAGGTCCTCCAGGTGGCCGAGCTCGTGCAGGCATAAGCCGCGGGCGGAATAATAGACCGATTCGGTCCGCCTGACACCTTCGCGCTGGACCGATCGATCCCATTGCTCACGGCTCAAACCGCGGAGGATGCGCAGCAGCGCCTTTCGGCGGAAGTTGAAATAAGCCATGAGCTCGGCGATTTCAAATGCCTCATACTGCATTAGCGCGCCCCAATCCCGTTCGGCGTGGATGCGCGGAATGAGGGGTTCCTTTAGGATCAGGGCGTGAAAGATCGGTTCGGTTCCCCGCTCGGCGCAATAGATCAGATGCGTCAGATCGCGCTTGAAGCTGCGCTCGCCTTCGCCGAGGGGCGTCGTCAGTTCCGAATCTGACAAGCCAGAGCTCAGCTTTTGAAGGCGCCCAGGCGAAGCGGCCAAGACTTGCAGTATCAATTCGATGCGTTCGTCCGAAGGTTTGGTGGTCAAGCGCTTGTGCAGCGCCGCTTTGCTCATTGTCTTGTCAGGCATCAGCTTCGCCTGCGCAAGTCAACCAGCCGGACCATATTGGTTTTCCCGTCTTCACCTTCGACCGGTGTGTACAACTCGTTTGGATCTTGCAGACGGTCTAGAAAGAGGATGCCGTCAAGGTGGTCGATTTCGTGGTGCAAGACGCGCGCGTCCATGCCCTCGAGGCGGCGTATGATATCGCTGCCGTCTTCGCCTGTGGCGCGGAAGCGAATCCAGCTTGGTCGGGGCGTGTCCCAGGTATAGATATCGGGGATGCTCAGGCAGCCGTCGAATCCCGTTTCGGGCGCGCCCGCTGCGATGATTTCGGGATTGATCAGCGTCAGCATCGGCTGCTCATCGTCGTCATCGTTTTGGCCGAACTTGGCCACTGCGACGCGCTTGTGCACGCCGATTTGGGGCGCGGCGATGGCGGCGCCGGGCTGCGATGCGAGCGTGTCTTTGAGATCTTGGATGAGCCGCTTGAGGCGCTTGTTCTTGAGATTGGAAACGGGCCGGCTAACCCGACGGAGCAGCGCCTCGTCTTGCGGATAATAGATCAGTCGCTTGATTGCCATGGCGGATGCGTCCAGTGATGCCGACGGTGGCAACTGTAGCTTATCCTGGCGCTAAGCTGTAGGGGCGCTTCTGTGCGTCGCCCAAGCCTGACACGGTCAGCGCGTGGTTGAGCCATCGTCGAAGATGCCGGTGGGGTGGCAGCCGCGGCCGCCCGCCGCCGCTTCTTGTTCGAGTTGTTTGAATTCTTCATAGTGAGCGTCGTTGGGCGGATAGAGCACGACTTCGGCAAAGCCCTGCTCGACGAGGACGCGATTGACGAGCACATCGCCCACGTAGATGTAACGCAGCAAGCGGTCGTAGGGATCAACCAACTCTTTGTCCGGCACGAGGCGCACCGTCTTGCCAGCGACCAGATCGGCGTTGGCTTGCGTCGCATCTCGGGAGCAGGGGTGATCGCGCTCCGGCGTGTTCAGCTGCAGGTAGCGGATGCGCGTGTTTTTCCCGTTGAGCAGCACATCAATGGTGTCGCCGTCGATGACGCGGGTGACGATGCCGACCTCTTCTTTGATTTGACCAGCTGCTTCATCGGCGCCAATTGTTGCGGATGGCGGTCCCTCGGCAATCACAGTCGCGACTTGCTCGACGACAGCCGTGCCCACCTGGACGGCGACCTCGGTGCTGATTTGTGGCGCCATGTCTTCGCTGATTTGAGAAGAGAGCGCCGCGCAAGCTGTGAAGTTCATGGCGGCGACGAAACATAAGCAAAATCGAATAAGCATGTTATTCCTCCAGATGACAGAAGCAGCATCAGCGTGATGCGATTCCTGTTTCAAGTCTCGCACAAATGTGCTAAGATGTCAAGCGGCAAGCTGGAGTAGACGTGGTGGACATCGTGTATAGAGTCGCCTCTACCGGGCTTCTGCGCGGGGTCAGGATTTGTGCGTCGGGCGACCTGATAGGTTGCCCCTACAGATTGGGATTTTGCGGGTGGGGTGAGGGGTGGGTGGTCGTGTAGGTGGCGGGCGACCCCGACAGAATGGGAATTGGCGGGGATGGGATTTGGGCGGCGCGTCAACTGCTATAATGCAGCGGGGCATCGCCAGTTGAACTGAGGAGCAGTCCTGTGGGAACGCGCGCCGTAAAGTTCTTGTCGTTTTACCGTCCGTATCTGGGCTTGCTGTCGATTGATCTATTCTGCGCCTTCATCGTATCGGCGATTACGCTGGTCTTGCCGCTCTGCGTGCGTCATATCACGCAGAACCTCCTGGGCGCCGGCGTCGCCGATCCGCTTGGGGACATCGCCGTCATGGCCGGGATCATGCTGGCGCTGGTCGCCGCGCAGACGCTTTGCGGCCTCTTTGTAGATTATCAGGGCCACATGATGGGCGCGATGATGGAGAGCGATATGCGGCGCGAGCTTTTCGCTCATTATCAGAAGCTGTCGTTCAGCTTCTACGATGAGCAGAAGACGGGTCAATTGATGTCGCGCATCACCAACGATCTCTTCGCCATTTCGGAATTGGCGCATCATGGACCCGAAGACCTGTTTCTGGGCATTGTCAAATTTGTCGGCGTCTTCCTGATCACATTGAGCATCAATCCGGCGATGAGTCTGATTGTGATCGCCTTTTTGCCGTTTATGTTCGTCTTTTCGCTGCACTTCAACCGCAAGATGAACCGCGCCATGCGTTTGAGCAAGGAACGGGTGGCAGAGGTGAACGCGCAGGTGGAAGACAGCCTCGCCGGCATTCGCGTGGTGCAGTCCTTCGCCAATGAAGATTGGGAGGGGGCGAAGTTTGATGAGGCGAACGCGCGCTTCGTCGAGAGCCGCCGTCTGGAATACAAGAGCGAGGGCTTCTTTTACGGCGGCATGGAAGCGTTCACGCAGTTGATGACGGTCGTGGTGGTGGTCTTCGGCGCGGCCGCCATCACCCGGGCGGCGCTCGACTTGTCGGATTTGATCACCTACTTGCTTTATGTCGGCATCTTGATTGAGCCAATCCGGCGGCTGGTGAACTTCGCCCGCTGGTATCAGGAAGGCATCACCGGTTTCAATCGCTTCATGGATATCATCGAGACCCCGCCGGCGATACAAGATCCGGCGCCCGCCCATGAGCCGGAGCGGGTCCGCGGCGAGCTGGAACTGGATCGGGTGAGTTTTGGTTATCTGGCCGACTACGGGTCGGTGCTGCGGGATCTCTCGTTGAAGATCGCTGTCGGCGAATATGTGGCGCTGGTCGGCGCGTCGGGCGTGGGCAAGACGACGCTCGGCGCTCTGATCCCGCGTTTCTACGAGGTAGACGGCGGGCGCATCTGCCTGGACGGCGTTGATATTCGCGATTACAGCTTGCGCGCGCTGCGGCGCAATATCGGCGCGGTGGATCAGGATGTGTATCTCTTCGGCGCGACCGTGTCCGACAATATCCGCTATGGCAAGCCCGAGGCGACGGCGGAAGAAATCGTTGATGCGGCGAAACGCGCCTATGCGCATGATTTCATAATGGAGCTGCCCCGCGGCTACGAGACGGAGATCGGGCAGCGCGGCATCAAACTGTCGGCTGGTCAGCGGCAGCGGCTGAGCATCGCCCGGCTATTTTTGAAGGATCCGCCGCTCATCATCCTCGATGAGGCGACCAGCGCGCTCGACAACGAAAGCGAACGCGCCGTGCAGCAGTCGCTTGAGCGGCTGATCGAGAATCGCAGCACGCTGGTCATCGCCCACCGGCTGTCGACGATTCGCAACGCTGATCGCATTTTGGTGCTGACGCCGGAGGGGATATGCGAGCAGGGCAGCCATGAGGAGTTGCTGGAAAACGATGGCGTGTACGCGGGTCTGTATGACTTGCAACTGGCGCGCTGACGTGAGAGAAGCTATTGCAATTGCAGGTCGCTTATGAGGCGACGAACGTTGGTCTCGTGAAGTTCTCTGCATTCGCTTCTGGCGCAGATGGCGAGCAAACTGACCGTGCCTGCGTCGCTGACGTGATACGCGACGCGGAATCCACCGCTCTTGCCGCTTCTGGCAGAACGATTCGCCAGCCGCACGCGAAACACCGTTGCACCGACGCGGCGGTATAATATTCCAGGTCGCTGTCCTTCACTTACTCAAGGATTAACAGGTCTACTGCATCGAAGACTGTTGGGTATTTCCGCCCCAGCTTTTTCACCCCATTGTCGAAGGATCTGGTGTGCCTAACTGGGGTCGGATCCATGCTCACATTGCTTACGCAATTCTTTGAGCCGCTGCCTGGAATCGAATAAGGCCTCGCCCTCTTGCAGTTCGCGCAGGCCTTCGCGAATGTCGTCGAGGAATTCCTCTTCCGCAGAACGTGGCGGCGTAGCCGGCAATTTCTCGTCCCGTCTCACAACTTGCTGTTGCCTCTGTGGCGCTGGCGTCTTCATCGCCATGTTAAGCATCCCCCGTAATTTCGCAGTAGCGGGAGAGGGGCTCGAACCCTCACGCCCTTTCGGGCAGGTGCTTTTAAGGCACCCGTGTCTGCCATTCCACCATCCCGCCGCAGGAATCAGTATAGCCCGCGCGGGATGGATGTCAATTCTAACCCCATCCCCGGCCCTTTCCGTAGCGCAGTGTCTACGCGCGCCAATGAATTAGGGAAGGGAGTCTTATTGCGCCAAGCCCATCCCCGCGCCTGCGGGAGCGTTAGACGTGGTGGATGTCGTCGTCGTTTTTGCGTTTGCCGCTCACGTCCGGGCGGTATTTGCCGCCGAAGAGCATGAACAGCCCGATGCCGATCAGAATCAGCGGGAAGAGCTGCCAGAAGGCGCCGGCGATGTCGCCGATCAAACCGGGGATGCCAAAGACGACGCCGATGCCGATTAGCCAGAGAGCGCCGGTCGCCGAGCTCCAGCGTTCGCCCGCCGTCATGGTCCGCGCCAGGATGGACGCGGCGATCACGAACATGATGCCGGGCCACCACCAGCCGGTGAAGAATAACAGACCGAGCCCGATGAAGAAGACGCCGGTCCCGACCTGCGAGGCTTTTTCTTCAATGTGCATTTTATGCCGTCTCCATTTAATAAACGCGCGCTATTGATATTACGTGCGCAGCCGGCGGGAGTTGCGGATCTTGGGTGGGTAGTGGGCGATACGAGCGTCGCCCCTACATATCGCGCCGAGGTCGTCAATTGCGTGCGGCGAGGACAATCAGATCTCGACGAAGGTGACGCGCCAGGATTTAAGCGTGCGGCGATTGCCGGTGTAGCAGGCGCCGGTGGACAAGCTCGCGCCCAGGGGATCGGCGGCGCCTGGCATATCGATGGTGTAATCAATGCCTTCCTCCATCTGGAAGTCGGCGTAGGCGTCGCCGCGGTCTGGCTTTAGGCCGCTGACGAAGACGTCCTCCTGATCCGCCCAGCGCACGCGAATGCGCTGGCCCGGGATGCCGCGCCCCAGATAATCGACGACCCGCGCTTCGATCAGGGCGGGGTTTGCCGCATCGCAGAAAGAGCGGGCTGTGCGCGCCTCGAAGGAACGTTGTGGCGCGGGGCTGGGCGCGAGGCGGCGGACGATCGCGTCGGCGCCGCTATCGGGCAGCGGCGGTTTGGTCGGCAGGGGTGTTGCGAAACCGGCATTTGGCGCAGCCTCGGTAGCGAGGGCGGGGGCGGATACCGTGGCTTCTTGCGGCAGGAGCTGTTCAGCGCAGCCGGCACGCCCTTGCGAGGAATAGAGAGCCACCGCGCTGCGAATAGCCTGAATGCCGCTGTCGCTGCGCAGATAGCCGCTGCTGCCGAGCGCGCAAGCCGCTTCCGCCAGGGCGTCGAAGGGATCTTGGCCTGGGCGCATGGCGATCAATTTGTTCAGCGCGCCCGGCAGATCGCCCTTATGCGCATATTCCAGGGCGATGGCGATCTGGTAGTGTTGGCGGTCCTCGGCGCGCAATTGCCATGGTTCGGCGTTGCTGCGCTGCAGTGGACCTTGGATGCGCGTCAATGCCAAGCCCAAGGCGATACCGGCGATCAAGCTGAAAGCGAAGACGGCGTACGAAAAATAACCGGGCGCGCGTTTGTGGGAAGTGTCGGTCTGTTGGTCGCGCGGGATCATGAATCGGGGCTTTTTAATACGAGGAAGGGCTGCATGGCTGGCGTCAGCAAGCCCAGGTCATGCGCCAGGCGGACGAGCAGACGGATATCGTCGAGGTCGCGCGCCGATGTGCTGATGATGCGTTCGGCGCTTCGCTGCAGGTAGATTGGAATCGCTTCTAGCTCGAGCAGGCTTAGGCGTTCGAGCGCGCCCGGCACGTCACGGTCGGCGGCATAACCGGCCGCGATCATGACGGTGTATTCGTCGCGATAGCGCTGCGCGAGCTCGCTGATTTTGCTGCTGCGCGAATCGGGCGGGAAGGGAATCCAGCCGAAGTAGAGCCCGGCCAGCGTGCCAAAGAGCAGCCCCAGAATCAGCGATCTTGTGAAGCGCAGCATTGCAGGTTATTCCGCACGGTATTCGCTTAATCATATAATGGAATGGCGTACTGGAAAATAAAACGGGCGACTCACAGAGTCGCCCCTACATTTAAAGATGGGTCTGGCAAGATCTAGCGCTGCAATTCGGCGATGGATTCGCAGGCGGGGCAGCTGCCATCGGGCCGGATGATGGCGTAGCCCGCTTGTGGATCCGCGCCCCAGAGATCGAAGTCGATGTTCCAGACGACTGCCACCTCGACCGGCATGTCCTCATAGTTGGACATGATCTGCAGCGCTTGCGAGAGCCAGGCGGCTTGCTCGGCGACGGATGTATTGGCCGCCCAGCCGAAATGCCCTGGCAGGCGACCGTAGCCTTCGGGCGAGAGATAACCGACCTCGGTCATGCACATGGGGATATCGGCGTTGCGGAAGGGCCAGGCGACGCGCTGCAGCATCCCTATGAGATAGCGCGTCGGGTGTTCGCTGCGCGGGTCGCCGCCTTGCGAGCTTGGAGGCAAGATGCCTTCGTTGTAATGGACCCCGATGCAATCCGCGTAATTGGCGGCGCCGGCGTTGGCCATCTGAGCCATGAAGACATTGTCATCGCAGCCGCCATAGCCGCAGCTATTGCCAAAAAAGCCGGTGGGCGCGGGCGCGCCGCTGATGACCATGGTATCGGGGTTGGCCGCTTTGATCGCCTGGTAAGCCGCCTCGAGCATACGCACGTATTGGGCGCCATTGATACGGCCCCGGGGCCATTCTCGATCGATATTGGGTTCGTTCCAGACTTCGATGGCATCGGCGCCGAGTTCGGCTAGATAGGCGACGTATTCGGCGAAGTCCGCCACGTAGCCGTCAAAGTCTTGCGCCAGCCGGTTCTTGTCGCCTAATGCGCCAAGCATCACCTTGTAGCCCTGGGCCTGCGCCGCTTCGATGAGGTCTTTGCCATCGGAAATGCCGAAGGTGACTTGCTTCTTCACCCAGGTCATGCCGGCCGCGCTCAAGGCTGCCTGTGTGTCGGTGTCGAAGTTCTTAATATGCCCGCCGACCTGCAGCGGCAAGCGATTCTCCAATACGGGCGCGTCGCTTTGAGGCGCAACGGGGGCCGCTTCCATGCCCGGCATGGCGACGACCTCGACCGGCTCGAGGTTGACTAGATCGCTATTGTTGTTGTTGATCAGGATGGGCGCCAGCGCATAGTAAAAGCTCTCGTTCGCGCTATTCAAGGCATGCAGCCGGAGCTGATAAAAGCCATCGGGAAATCGCCCCGTGTTCCAGCTTCCAAGGGGACCATCGACGACCGGCGACATGACAAAACTGGTGACTGGCTGCCAGGCCGGCGCTGTGTCCGCCGGGTCCCAGGGCGCGGCTTCCAGGAAGAAATAGAACTGGTCAGGGATATTGGCGCTGCCGACGACATCAACCGTATCGCTGATCGTATTCCACACCGGGCTCCAGGTCAGTTCCAACTCGCCTTCCTGGGCGCTGCTCAATCCCACCAGAGAGAGCGCGATCAGTAGAATCAAGATCTTGCGTCGCATTTGAACTCCGTCGCTGATTGGTTTATTTTGTCGATTATAGAATAGAGTGCTTTGCCTGACTATCAATATAATGACGAGCTGGCGAAGGCGGCAATCAGAGTGACTTGCGCTGGCTTCTGTCAATTGAGCGCGAATGTGGATAGAATCTGCTAGCTAGGCGGCGGCGGTTCTTTGGGTGAGGACGGCAAAATGGAAGCAACAGCCAAGGCAACGGAAATTGAGCAAAGCATCATGAAGCGCTATCGGGAACGCAGCGCCAGCTCGCTCGCGCGGCACCAGAAAGCGCGGCGTCACTTACCGGGCGGCGAGACGCGCAGCTCGACCTGGTATGCGCCTTACCCGACCTATATGGCCGCTGGCGAGGGCGCCTGGCTGACGGACTGCGATGGGAACCGCTACATCGATTTTCTCAACAATTACACGTCGCTGATCCACGGTCATGCGCAGCCGGAGATCGTGGAGGAAGCCGCCGATCAGCTGACGCGGGGCACGGTTTTCGGCTCCGCCTCAGAGCCGCAGGTGGCGCTGGCCAAGCTGTTGACTGAGCGCGTCCCGAGCATGGAGCTGCTGCGCTTCACCAATTCGGGCACCGAGGCGACCATGATGATGATGCGGGCGGCGCGCGCCTACATGAGCCGCGACATCGTCGTCAAGATGGACGGCGGCTATCACGGCTCGCATGACTTCGTCGAGGTCAATATCAGCGCCGATATGAGTTCGCCTGCGAAGCCGGCGGCGCGGATCGAGGAACGCGGCGTGCCAGAGGCGGTGCTCAATGCGGTCATGGTCGCGTCCTTCAATGATTTGGCGGCGATGGAAGCGCTGCTGCGGGAACATCATCAGCGCATCGCCGGCATCATCGTCGAGCCGATGCCGAATGCGGGCGGGATGACGCCGCCGGCGCCCGGCTACCTGCGCGGGCTGCGCGAATTGGCGGATCGCTTTGGCCTGCTGCTGCTTTTTGACGAGATTGTGACCTTGCGTCTCAGCAGCGGCGGCTTGCAGGAAGCCGAGGGCGTGATTCCCGATATGACCGCTCTAGCCAAGATCATCGGCGGCGGCTTTCCGGTCGGCGCCTTTGGCGGGCGCGCCGACATTATGAGCCAATTCGATCCGGCGGGATCGGCCAAGCTAAGCCACAGCGGCACTTTCAACGGCAATGACATCACCATGACGGCCGGGCTGGCGGCGATGAAGCGGCTGGATCAAAGGGCGATTGATCGCGTCAATGGCTTGGGCGGTCGCTTGGCCGCTGGCATCAACGCGCTGTTCGCATCGCTGGGGATTCGCGCCCAATGCCTGGGTTATGGCTCGCTGCAGCAGATACAGTGGACGGACGAGCCGGTGGTCACGCTGCAAGACGCCGCGCGCGCCGGTCAGGGCATTGGCCGGCTGCGCGAACTGCTGCATTTGGAATTGCTGAATCGGGGCGTTTACACTAGCAATCGCGGCATGTTCTGCATGTCAACGCCGATGACTGAAGCCGAGATTGATTTCGCGCTGGCTGCGCTGGAGGGGGCGCTGCGGACGCTGAAGCCCTATATGCGGGAGGTCGCGCCGCGGCTGTTGTAAGGGCTTGTCCGGTACTGGGCCATGCCACCGCGCTTTATCTACCCCATCCCCCGGCCCCTTCCCCGAAGCATCAGGGAAGGAGAGCTAAATATTGCGGACCTTTTAAAGGTCTGCTGCATTTCGCAAAGATTGACCTTCTCCTTCTGAATTGTTGCGGTTGTGTTCCCGTAGTTTTCCGGAAGAACTTCAGTAGCGGACAAGCCTTGTAGGGGCGACCTCCTGCATTTCACTAAAGCGTTAGCATTAAAGTCTTAGGCGGCGCGCCACTCCGCGGGCGTCCGTGGTCAAGCCTTGTCAGTTGCTTTCATGTGCGCTTGGATGAGATCAAAGAAGCGTTCTTCCGAGTTGTCTTGCGGCGCGTAGCCGATGACGCGGCGGGCCTTGGCGATGCTCCAGATAGCGTGAGAATTGGCGCTGATGCCGTAGAAGATCTGGAAGGGCAAGCCCAGGTCATTGCGGATGTCCTCCGTTTCGATGCTCTTGATGAAGAGCTGCGACATATCGCGCTGGCTGATATAGACGGCCAGGGCGCGGCGCATCCGGCGCAGGTCGCCCAGCGGCGCGTCGGCGAGATCGGTCTCGCGCGGTCCGCCAATACGAATCTGTACATTTTCCAGCGCCCGGCCGCCGTGCGTGACGCCACTGGCGTAGACTTGCCCGATCTGCTCAAAGGCGATCTTCGCCCAGCCATACCAATTGTCGGAGGCGTTTTGATCAGACGTCACCATCGGCGCGCGACCATCGAGCGCGTAATTCTCCAACAGGTCGGCGGCGTGGTTGGTGCTGGCGGCGACCAGGCGGCGAATGCCCTCTTCCCAGGCGACCTGATAGACGTTGTAGGTTAGCTGCAAGTTTTCCAGCTCGGATGAGAAGTAGGCGTCATCGCCCTGATCCTGGACGCGATAATAGGCGCAATGCACGACCACGTCGGCGCCGGCGAAATGATGTCGATAGCGGTCGCGGTCTTTGTCGAGCAGGTCGGCGATTTGAACCCCGTCGACCGCGACGCCGTGTTTATCGGTGGCGCGCGCGTCCAGCAGGGTGAGGTCGTAGCGTTCGCGCAAGGCGGGCAGTAAGACGCCGGCGATGGTGCCGCTGGCGCCAGTGAGGACAACTTTTCCTTTGGGCATTTTCTATCTTTCCTGCAACTAGTTTTCGGAATGTTGATAAATGCGGGCTTTACCCTGCTGGAACACCAGCTTCAGCGTTAGGTATGCGGGCGGCTCCGCATCCGCCGGAACATAAACATAGTCAACTTCATAGTCGCTCGCTTCTGAGCTGGCAACCGCATCCCACTCAAAGTAGCGGATAGCGCGGAAGTGGGTTGAGCGCCGCTCAGCGAATAGCGGCAGCCAGGCTCCGCCATCGGCAGCCGAGACGACGGCATCTGCCGGGCTGTTTTCGCGCAGCCAGTTCATCGCCGCCACCTCGTCCGGGCTGAGGCGGGCAGGCGGGAAACCGAGCGAGTTTAGCAAGGGCTCAAAGGCGATCGCGACCCCAATCAACAGCGCGGCGGCGAAGGCGATCATGGGATAGGTTGACTTGCGAAGGCGTCCTTTGAATCGGGCGAGCAATCGCTCGTCCCAGATATCAAGCAGGGCGAGCCCGCCGAACCAAGCGAAAGGCAGTATCGGACCGTGCCGCGCGAGGTTTGGCGCGTTGGTCAACTCGCCGAGCGGCGGCAGCAGCTTGCCGATGACGCCAATGGTCGCAAACTCAATGACGAGCAGCAGCCAAATCAGCATCGTTAGGGAAACGACGCGCAGGTTGGCGAATCCACGCAGCGCGACAATCATTCCCCAGAACGCCAAAATCGAAATCCCGATGCCCTGGTCGCGGATGATTCGAAAGATGTTGCCGAGGTTGGCGGAGAAGGGCGACGGGCTGATAGGCCAGATATGCGTCAGGTTGTTGACTAGCCAGGGAGCGATGCCCAGCAGGGCGACGGCGGGCAAGCCAATGGTCAGCGCCCAGCGCGAAGCCGCAGCGACAGTGAGCCGCCGTTGCGTCCAGGTTGCGACGAGCAGCGCGACCCAGCCCAGCAGTGTGAGGAGGGTCAAGCTCAGGCTGGTGTAGACGACCGCGCCCATCATTAGACCGGCGGCGACCAGATCGGCCAGGCTGAACTTGCGCAAGAGGCGCAGCGCGTACAGCATGGATGCCGTCATGAAGAGCAGCGCCAGCAGTTCGGCGAAGTGACCGTTCAGGTAGCTGCGGTAGACGCCGAGGCCGAGCAGGGTCGAAGCCGCCAGCGCGCGCCCGAGCCGTTTGTCGCCCACTTCGGCGCCGAAGTCGTATGCCAGCCAGATGAACAGCAAGGCGACCACAGCCGTGGCGCTGAAGTGAATCAATGGAATCGGCTGCTCCAATTGCGCGCTGAGATAGGCGGCGAGGGCATGGAAACCCGGCGAGACGATGACAGGTTCATGCAAATGGAAGGGCGCCAGCGAATTGAAAGAACCGCCGTCGCGGGCGGCCAGGCTGTGGAAGCCGATGATCTGTCCCGCTTCGCCCAGCGGCGCCGCCAGGTGTAAGAGCGGTATAAGGAGGAGGAGGGCGGCGAAAGCGAAGAATGTCAAGTCGCCGGGACCGGGCCAGCCCTGATCGCGGTCATCCAGGCGCTCGCCGCGGGCTTCGGCGCGGGCTTGGGCGGTGGAGAGCGTGCCGCCGAGCACGACGCCGGATAGCAGGGCGAAGAGCAGATAATCGACCACCAGCGTATCCCAGTTGAAGGCTTCGGCGTAGAAGACGGCACCGCCCACGATGAGACCCAGACAGAGCGTTGCGGCGAGGGCGACGCGTGGCTGGGCGCTGCGCCAGGCGGGCGAAAGCATCGCGCCAGCGCCGAGCAATACGGCGGCGAGAATGAAGAAGACGAAGAGGCTCATTGCGCGCGGGCTGGGCTACCAGAGGCGTTTGATTTCGTATGCGTCAAAGGCGGCGTCATTGGTGATGACGGGAATGTTCTCCACTTGGGATTGGGCGATGAGCAGCCGGTCGAAGGGATCTCGGTGATGGAGGGGGAGATTTGCTACGCGCTTCAGGTGGGCGAGTTCTATGTTCAGCACCTGTATTCGTTCAGCCTGCAACTCTATGTCCAAGAATTCTGAGAAGGGGCGAGGCAACTCCAGCCCTCTTCCCAAGTTGGCCTTTATCGCCAATTCCCAAATACTAGCCAAGCTCAAGTAAAAGTCGCCACTTGACTCTTCGAGGACTCTCCGCGCCTGCGTGCTCAGCTTTCTATCGCCGCTAACGAACCAAAGAAAGGCCGAAGTATCGAGCAAATAGCTCATTTCGTATAAGGATCGAATTCTGGCAACGGTTCATAGAACTCATCAGTAATCTTGATTTTTCCCTTGAGACGTCCGGCTTTGCGCGGTCCCTTTTTGGGGATTATCGTGGAGACGAGTTTATACGCTTGGTCGTCTTCGCCAATAATGATCACGGTACCGCCCGCTTTGGCGTGTTCCAGCACCTTTTCCAAGTCTTGCTTCGCTTCTGCTAAGGTGAATGTCTTCATGGCGAGCCTCCTGAGAAACGCTCAGCCTGATTATACACGAATGCTTCTTGATCTCAACGAGCGCGGCAGGCAGCGCCCGGGCTCTACATCAGCCAGCGCGCGGGCTGGGCTACCAGAGGCGTTTGATTTCGTATGCGTCAAAGGCGGCGTCATTGGTGATGACGGGTATATTCTCCACTTGGGATTGGGCGATGAGCAGCCGGTCGAAGGGATCTCGGTGATGGACGGGGAGATTGGCTACGCGCTTCAGGTGGGCGAGTTCTATGTTCAGCACCTGTATTCGTTCAGCCTGCAACTCTATGTCCACGAATTCTGAGAAGGGGCGAGGCAACTCCAGCCCTCTTCCCAAGTTGGCCTTTATCGCCAATTCCCAAATACTAGCCAAGCTCAAGTAAAAGTCGCCACTTGACTCTTCGAGGACTCTCCGCGCCTGCGTGCTCAGCTTTCTATCGCCGCTAACGAACCAAAGAAAGGCCGAAGTATCGAGCAAATAGCTCATTTCGTATAAGGATCGAATTCTGGCAACGGTTCATAGAACTCATCAGTAATCTTGATTTTTCCCTTGAGACGTCCGGCTTTGCGCGGTCCCTTTTTGGGGATTATCGTGGAGACGAGTTTATACGCTTGGTCGTCTTCGCCAATAATGATCACGGTACCGCCCGCTTTGGCGTGTTCCAGCACCTTTTCCAAGTCGTTCTTCGCTTCTGCTAAGGTGAATGTCTTCATGGCGAGCCTCCTGAGACCTGCTCAATCAGATTATACACCAATGAATCGGGAACTCAACGAGTGGCGGGCGGGCAGGGCTACCATAGGCGTTGGATGTCGTATGCGTCAAAGGCAGAGTCGTTGGTGATGACGGGAATGTTTTCCACTTGGGATTGCGCTATGAGCAGGCCATCAAAGGGATCCCGGTGAACTAGCGGCAGGTCTGCGTACTGCACGAGGTGCGAAACTTTGATCTCAAGAAGTCTGAACGTATTCGCTGCCAGTTGAATTTGTAGCCAGTCTGTCAATGAATTCGGAATCAACTCCAGTTTTCCGACGCGAAACTTTATCGCCAATTCCCAGATGCTGACAAAACTCAGGTAAATGTTGTTTCGCGAATCGCCGACAATGGATCTTGCATGAGGGCTCAGTTCGCTTTGCGCCGATACATACCAAAGGAAGGTCGAGGTATCGAGTAGATAATTCATTTCATGTAGGGTTCGAATTCTGGCAAGGGCGAGTCGAAGTCATCGGACATCTTTATTTTGCCGATGGCGCTGCCAGGCTTGCGCGGCTTGTTGACCGGCATGCGCTTGAGGATCAATTCGTATTCGCGGCCATCGCTGCCGATGATGTATATGGTCAGACCTTCCTGCGCGTCTTTCATCAGTTCGTCGAAGTTGGCGACTGCCGATTCCATCGTATAAGTCTTCATAGCGATACTCCTGCCGCTTTGTTCGCATCAATTGTACACTACTGCTTCGGGAACTCAACGAGCGCGTCAAGCCGCGACCGGACCCCCATAGAGCCACCAGAAGCCGTCTCGCGGGTAGACCGCTTCAAGGATCGGCGACCAGATGAAACCGCCGGCATGGAGGAGCCGCCGCAGCGCCTGATCCGCTGGACGGAGAGCCGCCGTCGCATCGCGCTTGTCGTAGCCGTATTCCGCCATCGCAACAAGGATTTCCTGCACGATGGTCCGCCGCAACGCCTCAATGGGATAAGCGCCCCCGCAATCGCGCGGGTTTTCGCTGCATTCGCGGAAGAAGCCAGCCATCACTTTCAAGCGCATGGGGACTTCGCGCTGCAGCTTCTTCTCGTAGTGCAAGGTCCATTCGCGCTGCAAGCTGTCGTGCTGCGCCAACGCGGCATCAAGCCGGCGTGCGTCCTTGCGTTTCAGCCTGTCGCGAAGATGCTTCAAGCGCCGCCGCCTGAGCAGCAGGGCGCCGATGGTCATCTGGGGTGTGCTGGAGCCGCGGAAGAAGCCGCCGCTCACCGGCAAATACATGGCGTCGCCGAGCAGGTAATCGCCCAGCCGCTCGACCATCTGCTCGAGTTCGTCCAGGTCGCGCGCGAGCGAATATCTGGATGACACGGCGAATGCGCAATCGCCTAGGCCGAGTTTATCGCTTCCCAGATGCGATGCGGGGTCAAGGGCATATCGAGATGGCGCAGGCCGTAGGGTTCGAGCGCGTCGATGACGGCGTTGACCACCGCCGGCGTCGAGCCGATTGTCGCCGCCTCGCCAATGCCCTTGGCGCCCAGCGGATTGAGCGTGGTCTCCGTCACAGTCTTGGCGATGGTGAAGGGCGGGAAGTTATCGGCGCGCGGCATGGTGTAATCCATCATCGTGCCAGTCAATAGCTGACCCTGCTCGTCGAAGATGATTTCTTCCAGCAGCGCCTGGCCGATGCCCTGCGCCAATCCGCCGTGGATCTGCCCTTCGACCAGCAGCGGGCTGATGCGCGGACCGCAGTCATCGACTGAATAAAACTCGCGCAGGCTGATGAGGCCTGTGTCCGCTTCGACCTCGACCACAGCGACGTGCGTGCCGAAGGGATAGATGAAATCGGGCGGGCGGAAGAAATCGGTCGCTTCCAAGCCGGTGTCGATGTCATCGGGCAGGTTGTCTGAGTAGGCGCGCGCGGCGATCTCGCCCAAGCCGAGGCTGCGGCTGGGCAGGCCCTTGACGCGATACTCGCCATCGGCGAATTCGATGTCGCCCGGCGCCGCTTCCAGCATGTGGGCGGCGATTTCTATCGCTTTGTCGCGCACTTTTTCCGAGGCGCGCATGATGGCTGAGCCGCCGATCGCCAGGCTGCGGCTGCCGAAGGTGCCGACGCCGGCCGGCTGCGAGCCGGTATCGCCGTGGCGCACGACGATATCGTCGTAATCGGCGCCGATCTCGTCAGCGACCATTTGGGCGAAGGTCGTTTGCAAGCCCTGCCCGTGGGGCGAAGTCCCGGTGTAGACGGTGACGGTGCCGCTGGGCTCGACGCGCACCTGGCCGCTCTCGTAGGGACCGAAGCCGCACATCTCGACGTAGGTGGCCAAGCCGATGCCAAGCAGCCTGCCCGAGCCATTGGCGCGGCGCTGCGCCTGCTCGGCGCGGAGGGAGGCGTAATTCGATGTCTCAAGCGCGGTATCCAGGTTCGCCTCGTAATCGCCGCTGTCATAGGTAGAGCCGGTCGGGGTCTTGTAGGGGAACTGCGCCGGCTGAACGTAATTGCGGCGGCGCACATCAGCGGCGTCAATGCCGAGTTCGTCGGCGATCATCTCGATGGCGCGCTCGATGTAATAAATCGCTTCCGGCCGCCCGGCCCCGCGATAAGCGGCGACCGACACCGTGTTGGTGAAGACGTTGCTGGCTTTGAAGTGGACCGATTGGATGTCATAGTTGCCGGTCGCCATCAAGCCGGTTAGATGGGCGATGTCGTAAAAGGGCGGGTAGGCGCCCAATTCGCCGATGACGTGCAGGCGCAAGCCGAGGATCTTGCCATCGCCATTGAAGGCGACGGCGATATCGGCGATTTGCGAGCGGCCGTGCGTAGTGGAGATGAAATGCTCGACGCGCGTGCCCGCCCATTTCAGAGGCATGTTGTGGATCTGCGCTAGCTTGGCGACGACGATTTCTTCCGGATAGAGCTGGTTCTTGACGCCGAAACCGCCGCCGACGTTGGGCGCGATCACGCGCAGGGTGCTTTCCGGCAGGCGCAATACGCCAGCCAAGGCGGTGCGCACACCGTGCGGGATTTGCGTGCTCGTCCAGAGCGTCAGCCCGCCGGTGACGGCGTCGGGCGCGGCCGCCACCGCGCGCACTTCCATCGGCACGCCGGCCAGGCGCTGGCTCAGCATGCGCTGGCTGAGGCTGTGGGGCGCCGCGGCGAAGACGTCGTCGATATCGTCGGTCTTTTTCTCGCCTTCGTCGATGATATTGCTGTCGAGATCGTCGAAGACCGGCGGGGCATCGCCGCTGTAGGCGCTTAGCAGATCGGCGGCGGCGGGCAGCTCTTCCCAATCGACCTCGATATCTTCGAGCGCGTCTTCGGCGATTTCGGCGCTTGTCGCGATGACAGCCGCGACAACTTCGCCGACGTGGCGAACGCGGTCGACCGACAGGGCGAGATGGCTGTAATTCGCCAGCGCGTGATCGCCGCCAGCGACCGGCACCGGTTCGTATTGATCGCGCAGGTCAGCGCCGGTGACCACCGCCACAACGCCAGCGCGCGCTACTGCGGAACTTGAATCGATGCTCAAGATTTTGGCGTGGGCGTAGGGGCTGCGCAGGAAAGCCACATGGCACATGCCGGGCAGCTTGATATCGCCGACGTATTTGCCGGCGCCGGTGATGAGACCGGGATCCTCTTTGCGTTTGACGCTTGCGCCTACCAGTGAGCGTAAAACCATTGGGGGAATCTCCTTCGTCAAAATGAAGTCAATAAGCTGATTGGGAGCGGGCGAAGCTTCTTCGTTTCGCTATTCGGCAGATGGCGGGCAATTTACAACCGCGCGTCGACACAGCGGATCAATCGCCCCTACAATTTACTGTGTATCCTTTTTTCCGCCAGCCCTTGGTGCCGTCTTCGAGATTGTAAACCTGGCCGCCGTCGTAGCCCATGCCCAGCAGGAAGAGCGCCGCTTGCGACGAGCGTACGCCGGTATTGCAGACGAGCACCACCGGCGCGTCTTCGCTGATTTCGTCGAAGCGGGCGGGGAATTCGCTCAGCGGGATGTTGATCGCGCCCGGGATATGGACTTCGGCGTGTTCTTCCTCTTCGCGCACATCAATGAATTGGTATTCGCCGCCCTCGCCGCTGGCGAATTGATCGCGGTAGTCTTCGCTGCTGATGTCGGTGTACATGCCCGGTCTCCGACGCTGCTGGATGATTGAGGGCATTATAGCGAATGTGGGGTCAAGAGCACAACATAAGCGGCCGGGGGCGCGGCAAAAAAACGGGCGACCAGGTTGGTCGCCCCTACAAGAACCGTTTGCGCGTAAGAAATGTAGGGGCGACCCTGCGAGTCGTCCGCGCCGCTAGCCGCAAAGCCCCATCGGCTCGACATACATAGCGGCGATCCAGCCTTGCAGCCCGTGCAAGTCGACTTTGAACCATCCGGGCGTTCTGGCAAGGGCGGTTAGGACGGCGTTATGCTGTACGCCGCCGACGCGCTCTCCAGCCGGCGCATCGCGCAAATTGAGGCTGTATTTGGCGCGGACCATGCAATCGGACAGTGGCTTGGCGCCGTGTTCGGGCGTCGGGTTGGTGGGCGGCTGGTCTTGGTTGGTTGCTGGCGGGCTGCCGTCTGCGATCAAGGCGACCTGCCCGGCGCGGTCGATATGGGCGCATAGCTTGTCGCCACTGGCGAAGGCGGGCAAAGTCGCGACCGTCCGCGGCATGGCGGTGGTGTCGACAAAGAGGATGCGGCCGCTGGGCGCGGGGAAGCATACTTGGGTCTGCGGCGTTATCCAGCCCCAGACATCGACGACGCGGTCGGGATGGGCGGCTATGAGGTCGGGATGCCCGATAGCCCAGCCGCTGACGCGTTGGCAATTCGTGCCGGCGCTGCGGTTGGTCACCTGAATGTCGGGGAACAGGGCGGCGCAAGTGTCGGCGGGCGGCGAAAGCCTGACGGGGGTGGGCGCCATGGCCGCGCGGCTGCTGCCACTGTCTCCGCCTCTGTCACTGTCTCCGCCATTGCCATTCTCGCCCGGTTGAACCGGATCAACCGGATCAGGATTAACCGGCTGAACTGGACTGACGGTGGGCTGCGTGGCGACGGTGAGATCGCGGAAGGCGGAGCCGTTGCCGCCGCTATTGGAGACGGTCAGGGTGACGCGGTAGCTGCCGTCGGCCGCGTAAATGTGGACGACGCTTTGCCCGCTTCCCGTATTGCCGTCGCCGAAGACCCATGAGTAGCTGGCGATGGAGCCGGTCGAGCCGCTGGCGTCGAAAGTCCAGCGCCGGCTGTTGGCGGGATCGACGGCGGCGGTGAAACTGGCTTGTGGCGGGTTAGGGATGCCCGCGCCTTCCCAGGCGCCCATCTCGCAGGCGCTGCCGACGGTGCGGGTCGTGCCTAGCTGGTCGACGGCGCTGTTCAGGGCATTGCAATGGCTAGACGAGCCCGAGTTGAGGGCAGGGCTGCCGACGCGCAGGGCGTAATGGGGTGAAGCGTGGCTGGTGCGGTCAACGAGCAGGGGATCGGCTGTGCTGATGTTCGTGCCGCCGCAGTTGCCGCTGCGGATGATGCTGTGGCTGGCGGTCACAGTGCCGCCCGTTCCGTTTTGGCAATCGCCGCCAGTGTTGCCGGCGACGATGCTGTTTCGGATGGTAAAGTTCAAGCCGGTGTTATACAAGGCAGCCCGCCTCGCGCTGGGTCCGATCCCGACATTGTTGGTGACGGTCACATGCCGCAGTACCGGTTCAACTCCGCCGGCGTTGGAAATAGCGCTGCCGGTTGGCCCGCGGTTGCCGTAGAAGGTGCTGTTCTCTATTGAGCCCTGGGTGTTGCTGAAAGACAAGTGAGCGCCGCCGCCTCTGCCATCATTCGAGTCGTTGTTGACATTGTTGGCAATGACGCTTTGCCGGATGGTTATGGGTCTGAGCGCATAGATACCGCCGCCTTCGGCTACTCTGCCTCCCGGGTCGCTGACGCTATTATTCCTGATGATGCTGTTTAGAATCCAGGCGTCGCCTAGCCCGCTGCTCGCGAAACCGCCGCCGCGCACAGAGGAACTGTCTTTTATGACGACGTTGCTTAATGTCAAGTTGCCGGACTGGTGAGCTACCGCGCCGCCGAGATCGGCATCTGTGCCATTGGTCAGGATCAGGTTGTTGATGGTGATTGAAGCGCCTGCGGCGGTGGGATTGATGGCGAAGATTCGGTAGGCGTCGTTGCCGCTTATGGTCCAGCCCCTGCCATTGATCGTCAGCGTGGGGGTGGTGGCAGGCCCCGTGATGGTGGGCAGGGCGGCGCTGAGGGTTATCGTGCCGACGGGCGAGACGGGAAAGAGGATTTCGTGGGGCCCGGTGCTGCCGGCTTGGGCGCAGCTGCCGATGTTGCTGGTTTCGCCATTGGCGGAGCGGATGGCTTGGGCCAGGGTGCAGCTGCTGCCGATGGTGATGATGGCGGCATGGACGGGGCTGGCGCTGAGAAGCAGGAGAATGAGGACGGGGATGATGAATTTGGCGGCAGTTCCGGAGTTCATCGCGAACTCCGGCGAAGGTCGGGATTCAGCGAGAGATGGGGGGGGGGGGGGGGGGGCAGAGAACTGATGTGCTAGACGCGGAGCGCAAGAAGGTCGATTTCCCCGCTAATTTTGCGATTGGCTGCGGCAAGGGCTTCACGTTAATCTCCTCGCGGTAATGACTAAAATATATGCAAGATGCGTCATGCGCTTAACAATAGACACATTCTAAAATCAATTCGCTTTGTTGTCAAGAAAGGCGCGACCTGGAAGTGGTAAATATCGCGGATATGCGCAGTAACGGCGACGTCGCGTCGACGCTGACCGCCGGCCGCTCCTGCGAAGAATCGTTTATATGCGGGTGAGATAGCGTAAAGCGAATTTGCTCAGCGGCTGCGATACCACTCCACGGCGCGGCGCAGGCCCGCTTCAAAGCTGACGATTGGTTTGAAGCCAAGCAGGTCGCGCGCTTTGCTGATGTCGGCGCGGGAGTGCTTGATATCGCCCGGTCGCTCATCCACATGGGTCGGCGCCAGGTTGGTTCCCAGGATCGCGTTGAGCTGCGCCGCCAGGTCGTTGACGAGGATGCTTCCGCCCGCCGCCAGATTGATCGTCTCGCCGGCGGCCTTTGGCGCGCTGCAAGCGAGCAGGTTGCCGTGCACGACGTTGTCGATATAGGTGAAATCGCGGCTTTGCGTCCCGTCGCCGTAAATTGTCGGTCGCTCGCCGCGCAGCATCGCCGTGATGAACTTGGGGATGGCGGCGGCGTAGGTCGAAGTCGGGTCCTGGCGCGGACCGAAGACGTTGAAATAACGCAGCGAGACCGTCTCCAAGCCGTAGCTGTGGCTGAAGGCGGCGGCGTAATATTCGCCGGTCAGTTTGGCGACGCCATAAGGCGAGATCGGCGCCGGGCTCATCGTTTCGACTTTGGTATCGCCCGCTTGATCGCCGTAGGCTGCGCCTGAGGCGGCGTAAACGACGCGCTTGACGCCGGCGTCGCGAGCGGCGATCAGCACATTGAGCGTGCCGGTGACGCAGTGCCGATGGGTTTCGAGCGGGTCGGCGATGCTGCGCGGGACCGATGGCAGCGCCGCCTGATGCAGCACGAAGTCGGCGTTTTGGAAAAGCGCGCGCAGCGTCTCGGGCTCGGTGATGCTGCCGATGGTGACGGACAGGTCGCCATTGAGCGATTTGAGAACATCCAGATTCGCCTGTCTGCCAGTGAGCAGATTGTCGATGACGCGCACGCGCTGACCATCGCGCAGCAGACGCTCGGCGATGTGCGAGCCAATGAAGCCGGCGGCGCCGGTGACAACATAGGTGTGGGGCATGGCGATCCTCGTTTGCGGTTGTTGGCGGATTTTATACCTGCCGTTAACTTGGGAATAGAGTCGGTTATAATACTTGCGCAGCGGGCGCGGTGCCCGGCAGGCGGAGGGTAAAGCTATGGCAGAGAAGCGCGGCGAAAAAGAGATTGAGCGCCGGAAGCCGAATATGAGCGAGCATATTAAAGGTATCAAGTTTCATACGCTGGCGCCGGGCATCACGACGCATCCTTTGGTTCGCAGCGGGAAGCCCTGCATTGAAGGCACGGGCATTAAAGTGTCGGTCATCGCCAGTTTGCAAAACCACCATGATATGGACGCGGAGCAAATCGCCGACCACTTGTGGCTTGAGCTGGATATGGTGCGGAACGCGCTGAATTATTACGCCGATCACAAGCAGTACATTGACGTTTGCAACGAACTTTCCAGCATAAATCACGACCAGATGGTGGAATCTCCTTATGGCGACTGGACGCGTGAGCTTTTATCTCGACGAAAGTCTTTCACCGAAGATCATTGAGCAGTTGAGAATGCAGGATCTTGACATCATCCGAGGACAATTGAAAGCAGATGATACGGTCCATTTGGAACGCGCCACCGAGATGGGACGAGTCGTCTGTGTGGAAGACGACGACTTTCTCAAGCTCGCTTCGCAGGTCAGAGAACATGCGGGCATCATCAAAGGCGTGCAGGACAGGCACTCCATTGGCGATTGGGTCAGGTTCTTGCGCTTTGTTCATGCGCTCTCCAACGCGGAAGAAATGCGGAACAAAGTTACTCACTTGTTTCGCGTAGATTGACGCGCGCCGCAAAACGATTTTCAACTGACGGGTCTTGAGATGGAAAACGTGTCGCCGCACAAGGCAAAAGCGACAGCACTCGGGCAGAATCGGCATCTCTGGGAGTAGAGGCCGGGTCGGTTATAATGATTGGGCAGCGGGCGCGATGCCCGGCAGGCGGAGGGTAAGGCGATGGCGGAGAAGCGCGTTGAAAAAGAGATCGAGCGGCAGAAGCCGGACATCCGCGAGGAAATCGACGGGGTCAAGTTTCACAGGCTGGCAAAGGGTATCACCACGCATCCCTTGGTTCGCAGCGGCCGGCCCTGTATAGAGGGTACGACTATTATGGTTGGCACGATTGCGAACTTGCAGAGCTTTCACAATATGGATGCGCAGCAGATCGCCGACCATCTGTGGCTTGAGTTGTTCATGATTCAAGACGCGCTGAACTATTACGCCGATCACAAGCAGTACATTGACGTTTACAACAAACTTTCCAGCATAAATGGCAGGCAGTTTGCAGAAGCGCAATATGGCTCAAACCCGGATTCGATTCTATCTCGACGAAAACCTGTCGCCTGAAATCGCCAACCAGTTGCGTCTCTCAGGCATCGACATTATTCGCGGTCCGCTCGGAGATGATGACCCGGTCCATTTGGAGCGCGCCGCCGACATGGGGCGCGTCGTGTGTACGGAAGATGACGACTTTATCAAGCTGGCGGCACAGGGCGCAGCGCATGCGGGAATCATCTGGGGCGATCAGGACAGGCACGCTATTGGTGATTGGGTAAATTATCTGCGCTACGTTCATGCAGTCTGCGCGCCAGACGATTTGCGAAATGCGATCGAGTATCTTTTTCGTGTAGACTGAAAATGCGATCCAAGAAACTGGCACAATAGCCCGGCAGGCGGAGGGTGAAGAAATGGCCGAGAAGCGCGGCGAAAAAGAGATGGAGCGGCAGAAGCCGGACATTCGTGAGGAAATTGACGGCGTCAAGTTTCACATGCTGGCGAAGGGTATCACGACGCATCCCTTGGTTCGCAGCGGCCGGCCCTGTATAAAGGGCACGGGCATTACAGTGGCGAATATCGCAAGTCTGCAGAACCATCATCATATGGATGCGCAGCAGATCGCCGACCATCTGTGGCTTGAGTTGTTCATGATTCAAGACGCGCTCAACTATTACGCCGATCACAAGCAGTACATCGATGTTTGCAACGAACTTTCCAGCATAAACGGCAAGCAGTTCGTGGATTCCCCTTATGGCGACAAGACGCGTGAGCTTTTATCTCGACGAGAGTCTTTCACCAAAGATTCTAAAGCAGTTGAGCACGCAGGGAATTGATATCATTCGAGGACAGTTGAGAGTTGACGATTCGGTCCATTTGGAACGCGCCACCGAAATGGGAAGAGTCGTTTGCACCGTAGACGACGACTATCTCAAGCTGGCTGCGCAGGGAATAGAGCATGCGGGCATTATCTGGTGCGAGCAAGACAAGCACTCCATTGGTGATTGGATCAGGTTCTTACGCTTTATTCATGCGCTTTCCGATGCGGATGAATTGCGAAACGCCGTTATTCATGTATTTCACGTAGATTGACAGGCGCCGCAAGACGACATTCAGTAGATGGGTCTTGAGATGGAAAGCGCATCACCGCACAAGGCAAAAGCGACAGAGCTTGAACTGATCCTCGACCGCTGGGAGCAGCGCTACGAATGGCGGCTGCTTTCGCGGACGGTACCGCGCTCGCTGATAGCGGCTCTGCTGATCGGCCTGGTCATCGGCATTGTCGGCTACTTGCGATTTCGGCTGCCGGCCGAGCACTTGGCGCTGATCGCGGCCGGGCTCTGCGCCTTGGGCGGCATCCTCAACGTCTTGTATACGCTGGTGTTTCCGCGTTCGCTGCAGGAGAAGGCGCGTTACTTCGATATTGAATTCGGCTTGCGCGAGCGCGTTTCGACCGCTTTCGAGTTGATGCACGGTCGCATTGAAACCCATCCCGAGATCGAGGCGCGGCAGATCGCCGATGCGCTGGCGCGGGCGCGCGCTATTGACCCGAGCGAGCGCATCCGCATGGACTTTCGGCCGCGAGAGCTGGCCGTACTGGCTGTGCTGCTGGTCGCGATGGTTGGCATGGTGCTGCTGCCGGCGATTGTCGGGGAAGATTTTCTGCCGGACCCGCCGTCGGCGGCTGTCGAGGCGGCGAAGGAAGACCTGAGCGAGATCATCGAGACCGTCGCCAAAGATACCGACTTGGACGATGTCGACCGGCAGGACTTGCTAGAGGCGCTGGAAATCGCGCTGGAGCGGCTGGAAGAGGAAGATATCAGCGAGGAAGAAGCCTTCGCCGCCATGAGCCAGCTGCAGGCGGATCTGGAAGCGCTGGAGCTCAAGCTGGAAGACACGATTGAACTCGATCAAAGCACGACCGAGGCGGCGCTGGAGGCTCTGGAAGAATTCATCGCGCCAGCCGAAACGGAAGAGCAGGCTTTGGATGCGGCCGGCGAGCAGGACGCGGCAGCCAATTTGCGGGAAATGTTGAGCGCCTTGGAGCAGCTCAGCCAAGATGCGGCGCAGATGAGCGCCGAGGAATCGCAAGCGGCGGCTGAGGCGATGCAGGCGGCCGCCGAATACATGGCGGAGATGAGTGAAGCGCTGGCGGAGCAGATGCAGGCGCTGTCGGAAGCGCTGGAGAATGCCGATATGGAGAGCCTGCAAGAAGCCATGGACGCCTTGCGGGAACAGATTGAAGACGCGCAGGAACAGCAAGAACAGAATCAAGACGCGCAGATGATGCTGCAAGAGCAATCCGAGTTGATGGAAGAGGCGGCTGAGGCGATAGCGCGGCAGCAGGCGCAGGATGGTCAACCGCAGCCGGGCGACCCGCAGGCAGGCCAGCAGAATGAACCCGGCGCGGGTCAGCAGCCCGGTGAGCAGCAAGGGCAGCAATCGGCGCAGGCGCGGCCGGGCGATAACCCGGGGAGCCAGCAGGCGGACCGCAATCGTCCCGGTTCCGAACAGAGGCCGGGCAGCAATGAAGACAGTCGCTCGGCGGGCGCGGGCGCGGGCGATGGGGCGCCGAGCAATCTCAGCTTGCCGGGCAGCGCTGGCGACGATCAAGGCGCGGATACGGAGAACAATCCCACGGGGCAGGGCGAAATTGAATATGAGGCGATCTACAGCCCGAGCGGCATTGACGGCGGCGGCGAAAATGAAATTCGCCTGCGAACGGACCCCGGCGATACGACTGTGGCGGAAGGCGAGTTTGATGACAATCCCATCGGCGAATCGCGGGTGAGCTACGACACGGTCTTTAGCGAATATCAGAATGCCGCCAATCGCGCGCTGGAAAGCGATTACGTGCCGCTGGGCTTGCGCGATGTCGTGCGGGAATATTTCACTTCGCTTGAGCCGCGGGCGGGCTAGGCGCTAGCGGCTTCGCCAGTCGCAAGAGACCCCAGCTTTCACCTTCCAGCGTGACCTTTTTCGATTGCGCGATTTGCTTGAAGCCAGCGCGTTTGTAGGCGGCCAAAGCAACGTTGTTGCGCTCATCGATATCCAGCGCCAGACGGGTTAGTCCGTGCGCCGCGGCCAGTCGCTCTGCCTCTTGGAGGAGCGTCTTGCTGTGTCCTCGTCCGCGATAAGCCTGGTAAATGGCCAGCATGGCAATGTAGAAATCGCCATCATCCAGATTACTGGCGAGGAAGTCGAGAAGGTCGCGGAGCATGAAGCCCAAGGCGACCGCTCGCGGCATCTGCCAGGCGGCGTATTGCAGGTACAGCCAGATTGAACGTGCCGCATGTAGGCGCGCGTCGGCGGCCGGATACGCGTGAAGCATCCCCGCTATTGCATCGCCTTCGATCAATAAACGGGTGTAGACGAAACTGCTGTCGTTGCCTCGCTGTCGAAACATGGACGCCAAAACAGTCTGCGCGCGTGAACCAAACAGATGTGAAAACAACTGATCGCTGGCGATTTGCGCGAGACGGGCGAAGTGAGCGGCCTGCTCGGCGGTCGGTTCTGCTTTGACGAGAGTCATTCCCTAGGCGCACAATCCTCTGCGGTGGGTCGGATTTGCTATAATCGGTGAACTCATATGAAATGCAAGGGAAAGTCTGCGCATGGTCGACCTGCTGATTCGCAATGCCAGCGTCCTGCAATTGCGGGATGAGCGCGCTGAAGTCCTAGCCGAGCAAGATCTGGCTGTGCAGGGCAATCGCATTGAATCGATCTCGCCGAGCGGGACGATCGACTCCTCAGCGGCCAAGTCAGTGATTGAAGCTGATGGCCTGCTGGCGATGCCCGGCTTCATCAACACGCACGCGCATGTGCCGATGGTGCTGTGGCGCGGACTGGCCGAAGACGTAAATATCGCGACCTGGTTCAACGATTATATTTGGAAGCTGGAAGCCAACCTCGAGCCGGAAGACGTCTTCTGGGGCATGCAGCTGGGTTTGCTGGAGATGATCGAGGCCGGCGTTACGTCGGTCGCTGATCATTACTGGCACATGGATTACGCGGCGCGGGCTGTGGAAAAGGCGGGAACGCGGGCGCTGCTGGGGCAGGCGATGTTCAGCGCCAATGGCATGGGGCAGATTGAGGAGACGGCTGCCTTCATCAAACGCTGGCATGGGCAGGCGAACGGGCGGATTCGCGCGATCATGGCGCCGCACGCGCCTTATACCTGTGATGACGAATTCCTGCGGGCGAGCGCGGAAATGGCTGAGCGGATCGGCAGCGGCATTCACATTCATGTCGCCGAGACGCGCGCGCAGACGCAAGCCAGTCTACAGAAACGCGGGCAGACGCCGATTGAAGTCGCCTTGGATTGCGGGATCTTCGCTGTGCCAACCATCCTGGCGCATGTCAAAGGGGCGACGCCGGGCGACCTGGAAATCCTGGCGGATTTGGAAGCGCCGGTCGGCATCGCGCATTGCCCGAAGACTTACGCCAAGCTGGCGACGGGCTTGAACAATCTGGTAGAAGTGCGGTCGCTGGGCATCGCGGTCGGCTTGGGCAGCGATGGCGCGGTCAGCAACAGCACGCTCGATCTGTGGGAGGCGATGCGCTTGACGGCGCTGGGGCAGAAGCAGTTGACGGGCGATGCGGCCAAACTGACGATTCCGCAGGCGCTTACGATTGCGACGAATGAGAGCGCGCGCGTTTATGGGCAGCCGGATGAGCTGGGCGATCTGGCGGCGGGCAAGCTGGCTGATATCATCCTGGTTGACCTGAGCGGGGCGCATCATTTTCCCTTGAACAGCGTGACGGCGAGCCTGGTCTACAACGCCCGCGCGGGGGATGTGCGGACGGTGATTTGCGATGGGCAAGTCATCATGAGGGAGCGCGAGCATTTGACGCTGGACAAAGACGAAATCATCGCCAATATCGCGCCGCGATTGCAGCGCCTGCGCCGGCGAGAGAACGCGGACAACATCCAGACTTATAATCCGTGAGCGGAAGCCCTTAGGACAACTTGATAGCGTAATCCAGGGCGGCGCGCAGGCTGCCGGGGTCGGCGATGCCTTTGCCCGCGATATCGAAGGCGGTGCCGTGGGCGGTGGTGGCGCCGATGACGGGCAAGCCCATCCAGATTGTGGCGATATCGGCGCGCGGCTGAAGTTTGCGCGCGATGTTCATCTGGTCGTGATACATAAAAACGACGCCATCGAAATCGCCATCGAGGGCGCGCTTGAAGATGATGTCGGCGGGCACGGGTCCACTGACGTCGATGTCGGACGACTGAGCAGACGCAATGGCGGGCGCGATGATATCGATTTCTTCATTGCCGAAGAGGCCGCCTTCGCCGGCGTGTGGGTTGAGGGCGGCGCAGGCGATGCGCGGCGCTGCGAAGCCGAGCTTGCGCAGGACCCCATGCAGCTGCGCGATGTAGCGGCATACCCGCTCGACGCTGAGTTGGCTGACGATGTCCTTGAAGGGGATATGCTCGGTGACGGCTACCGCCCAAATTGGACCGGCGGCGCCCAGGATGAAGGGATCGTCGCTGCCGGTGAGCTCGCCCAGGAATTGCAACTCATCGAAGTAATCGTAGCCGGCGGCGCGGAACGACTCCTTATTCATCGGCGCCATGACGACGCCGTCGACCTGTGATTGCATGGCGAGTTCGTAAGCCAGCGCCAGATATTTCGCGGCCGCTTCGCCCAGCCTGAGATGGACTTCTGGCGGTGGAAGCGGGCCCAGCTCGAAGCCGGGCGGGTTGAGGACGTCCGGCATATCCGGCTGGAAGCGCGCGTCGGCAAGGTCGTTGATTGGGTGGAAACGCAGCGTCGACCCGAGAGAAGCGGCTGCATTTCGCATAGTCAGAAAGTCGCCGATGATGACGGGGCGGCAGCGGTCGCGCCAGCTTTCGCCAGCCAGCAGCTTGACGATGATTTCGGGGCCGATGCCGGCCGGGTCGCCCATAGCGATGGCGATGGTGGGAATAGCGTTCATAGTTAATAGTCTTCGTCAGATTGTTGGGCATCCTACCTCAGTGCCGGGCGAAATGCCATTCGCCAAGGCCGCCCGGGCTGCGATTTGCCTACGCCAGCGCGGGGTCGCATTGCCCAGCAAGTCGCGAGCTTGTATGCTGGCTTCAATCTTGCATGTTGAAGCTAGAGCGAATTGGACTCAAGGGGGATAGTATGAGGCGGCTTATCCTGGTGTTCTTGGTCGGGTTGATGGCGGTAACATCCGTCACCGCGCAAGATTGGCAATATGACGAAGACAACGAAGTCTATCAGAATTGCGCATTGATTGATGTTCTCAAAGAGGCTTATGGCGATGAAAACATTATGAAATTCGCTGACGGCGACGTGATGACGGTGGCCTTTTTCCTCGACCGAGTATTCGCATTTTGCGCAGAATGGAATCGTGGCGCCGCGTCCGATATCTTTGATGATACGCCGGCGGAACCGGAGACGGAGCTCGAAGTCAGCGCCGTGCTGGAAGATCGCGAGGTGTACAGTATCGATGCGGCGGATTGCAGCGTTATGGCGCAGGACCGGTTTGAAGAGGACCTGAATGTTTCGCTGGCGGGCGCCATTCAGGAAGACATAACGGTGGAAGTCTATTTGCCTGGGAGCAGTCAGGCGCTGGAAATGCCCAATGTAAATGCGCACGAGGCTGAAATTCTCGGTGTCACGGTGCCGACGCGTGTTGAGTGGGCCGTCGGGCGAAACTTTCCTTTGGGTCGTTATACCTTTGATGTCCACATTGTGGAGGACAGCTATCGCTTCCAATGGTTGCGCCGCAGCCGGGCGGTGAATACGTTCGTCATCTCTTGCGTGGATTCAGCCGTGGAAGATGCCTTCGCCGACGAGTTGACGACCGAGGCAAGCGACGATTGACGACGGCTCGCATTCCTCCGTTGGCTGACGAGCGCGCAGGAGCGAGCCTTCTGTTTGGCGGTCAAAAGCGGTACAATTGAAGCGTAAGCAATTGGTTTAGATCTGCGAATGCTCACTCCGGACAACGCCGCCCAAATTCTATTCATAGTTGTAAGCAGTTACTTGATCGGCTCCTTCCCGACGGCCTATTTCGTCGGGGTGGCGAGGGACGTCAACATCTTTGAAGTCGGCAGCGGCAACATGGGCGGGACGAATGTGGCGCGCGCGGTGGGCAAGGGCTGGGCGGTCTTCACCGGCGTGGTCGATGTCTTGAAAGGCATCTTCGCCGTCTGGCTGGCGCGTGATGTGATCTTGCCGGAGCAGATCGGCGTGGCGACATCGGTGGCGGCGACTTGCGTGGTGGTCGGGCACAACTGGTCGCTCTTCGCCACGGTGCTGACCGCCTCGATCAAAGAGGGCAAGCTCAAGCTGATCGTGCGCGGCGGCAAAGGGGCGGCGACTGCCTTTGGCGCCATGCTGATGATCCAGCCACTTCAAATTCTGGTGGCGGCGGCGATCGCGGCGGCGGTGATCGCGCGTACGCGCTACGTCTCGCTCGGCGTTTTGATCGGCTTTGGGGTGGCGAATCTTTGGCTGATTCTGCTGGTCGGGACCGAGTTTCAAAAGCCGATCCTGCTCTTGTACGCTGTGGCGCTTACGGTGATGATTCCGCTGCGGCATTGGGGCAATGTGCAGCGCTTGCTGGCCGGCACGGAGCGGCGGCTGGGCGAGCGGGCCACTTAAGAATACCCCCATCCACGACCGCCTGTGTCTACGAGGCGCGCCCCTTCCCGAAGTGCAGTGTCTACGCGCACCCATCAAGAGGGAAGGGGATATTGCTGGCAATTCAGTTGAATTTCCCACTGTCGTCCACTATCCTCGGTTGACGCGTCTTACTCGGAACTGCGCATGAAAATCGAAAGCGAAGCGGACCTGCGCGGGATGAAGCGCATCGGCGAAATCTGCGGTTTGACGCTGAAGCTGATGCTCGACAGCGCCGAAGCCGGCATGAGCACGCGCGACCTCGACGACATCGGCCGCGATTTCATGTTGAAGATGGGCGCGGTCTCGGCGCCGATACAAGCCTATGAGTTCCCCGGCTACACATGCATCAGCCTCAATGACGAAGCGGCGCACGGCGTGCCGCGGAAGGATCGCTTTATACGCCCGGGCGACCTGCTGAATGTCGATGTGTCGGCGGTGCTGGAGGGCTATTGGGGCGATACCGGCGCGACCATCATCGTGCCGCCGGCGCGCGCCGACTTCCTTAAGCTCTGCCAGGTGACGCGCAACGCCTTGCAGCTGGCGATTGAGATGGCGCGGCCTGGTCAGCGGGCGAGAGCGATCGGGCGGGCGGTGGAGAAATACGCCAAGCGCCGCGGCTATCGCACTTTGCGCGAGCTGGGCGGGCACGGCGTCGGGCGGCATATCCACGAAAAGCCGTCGATCCCCAATTTTCACAACCGGCGCAATCGCGATGTGCTCGAGGATGGCATGGTCTTGACGCTGGAGCCCTTCCTCAATGCCGGGCGCGGGCGGATCGAGACGGCGGATGATGGTTGGACGCTGCGCACGATCGATGGCAGCGTGTCGGCGCAATATGAGCACACCGTCATCATCAACGGCGGCGCGCCAATTCTGGTGACGGAGGTGGCGGGCGGCTATGTTTGAGTTGATTGATTCAGAAAGGAACGGGGCATGATCACCGGCATCGATCATATTGTCATTGCGGCGCATTCGCTGGAGCGGGCGATGGAGACCTGGCGCGCTCTCGGCTTCACCGTGGTCGAGGGCGGGAAGCATCCCTACGGCTCTTACAATGCGCTGATTGGATTCGCCGATGGCAGCTATATTGAACTGCTCGGTTTCTACGAAGAGAGCCGGGACCATGTCCGGTGGGATTTGCTGCATGAACGGGGCGGCGGCTTGATTGACTTCTGCATGGCGACTGATGATATCGGCGCGGACCACGCGGCTTTTCGCGCGCAGGGCGTAGAGTGCAGCGAGTTGATTGAAGGCGGGCGTTCGCGCCCCGATGGTTATGAGGTCAAATGGATCAACAACAAAGTAGATGGCGACTGGCAAGGGCTGATCCCCTTTATCATTGAGGATCTGACGCCGCGATCAGAGCGTCTGCCGCGGGAGGTCGATCACCCCAATGGCGTGACGGGTATCGAGCGGATAAGCTTCGCGACTAGCGATGTGGAACGTTATGCCGGCGTCATGTCGGCGGTGACTGGCGTGGCGGAGAATGCCTTGCGGGATGATGAACTGGCGGCGAGCGGTGTTCGCTTGGCGGTCGGCGGACACGTGCTGGAGTATCTGGCGCCTGCTGGCGATGCGAGTCCGCTGGCGGCGAATCGGCCGGCGCCTTATCGGGTTCGCTTCAAGACGGCCGGCGACGCGAGGAGCTGGGGTCCGGCGGAGACGGGTGGTGTGCGGGTTGAGTTGGTATGACGAGTTATCCTCGCAGGCGTTGCAATAGGCCGCTGTGGCGATCGTCGACGTTGTCGTTGTCGACAGCCTTCTGTAATGCGTCGCGCGTTCCCACCAGAACCACTAGCTGCTTCGCTCTGGTAATCGCTGTGTAGAGCAAGTTTCGCTGTAGCATATTCGACTGTTGAAGATGGATGGGCATCACCACGACCGGAAACTCCGAGCCTTGTGATTTGTGAACAGTAATGCAATAGGCGAGGTTTAGGTCATCCGCTTCGCTGAAATGATATGTTACGAGGTCAGAGTCAGGCAGCGGGTCAAGGAAGCCGTCATGGTCTTTTTCGTCAGATTTGCCTGAAAACTCTTCCAATTTTTTGACATTATCGCCGTCATCAAATCTGATCTTTAACGATTTTTTCTCTGTATCAATGCTCTGAATGAAACCGATGTCGCCATTGAAGACCTCCTTGTCGTAGTCGTTTCGGGTCTGCATAACCTTATCGCCGACGCGAAGAACTCGGTTGCGAAACCTGACCTCAGCCTTTGAGGCGCCATTTAGCTCCTGTTGCAAGCGGCCGTTTAGGATGTTGACCCCTATCTCCCCACGTTTCATCGGCGCGATTACCTGAATATCTCGCGCGGAGTATAAGGGCCATTTATTCGGCACTTTTGTTTTGACGATTTCGACGATGTTTTCTGCGACCTTCTCCGGATCCTGGATATTGAAGAAAAAGAAATCGCTGGATTTGTTGTCGATGATGGGTTGCTGGCCCATGTTGATGAGGTGGGCATTGCTGGCGATATGGCTATTTTCGTCTTGGCGGAAAATCTGTTCTAGGCGCGTCACTTTGGCGATGCCGCTATTCATAACATCGCTGAGCACGTTGCCCGCGCCCACGGATGGCAGTTGATCGATATCGCCAACGAGCAGGAGATGGGTTGATAGCTCAAGTGCCTTCAGCAAGCTGTTGAATAGGAGCAGATCGAGCATGGATGCCTCGTCTATCACGACAATATCGGTTCGCAGAGGATTGCCCTCGTGATAAGTGAATCCGTCGGTTTCTGGTTCCCATTTCAGAAGGCGATGAATAGTAGCGGCATAGTTGTTGGTGGCGTAGGAAAGGCGGCGGGCGGCGCGTCCGGTCGGCGCTGCCAGCTGAAAGCCATAGCCGCGCTGCCGCAGGGCAACAACTAGCATCCGTAGCGTTGCTGTCTTGCCAGTGCCGGGTCCGCCGGTAAGCACGCTGACTTTGCTCGTTAGCGCCGCACGCACAGCGTTCTCCTGCCGTGAGCTGAGCGACAGATTGTTAGATTGACTCAGGTCTGTCAGGAAGCGCGTCCAATCAGTATTACGATGTAGATGAATGAGGCCGCTGGAGCGCATTGCCATATCACGCAGCTTTTTCGCCACTTCATTCTCGGCGAGATAATAACGGGGCAAGTAAACTGCTCGAATTGGCTTTGCGCCTTTGTCGCTCTCGAAAGAATCTTCTATAAGCAGGTTGTCATCAAATTGATTGCGCAATGCTGAATCGAGAGCGCTCTTGTCCTCGACGCCCAGCAAGTTGCCTGCCTTGGCCAGTGCGGCGGCGCGTCGCGCAAAAGTATGGCCGTCGTTCGCGAAGTCGTTCAGCGCCTGCAACATGCCGGCACGTAGGCGGCAGGGATGGCCGTCCAGTACACCAAGGCCCTTGGCGATTTCATCAGCTTGCCTAAATGTGCGGTGTTCATCCGCCGCCAGACGGTAAGGGTCGGTTCTGATCATGCGCCGTGTTTCAATGCCGTAGGAGGTATAGATCCGTCGGGCGAGCCTGGCGCTGAAGCCTAGATCTTGTTGCAGGAAGGTGAGCATATGCCGCTGGGCGTGGTTTTCTGTCCAGTCTTTGACGAAGAGTTCTACTACTGCTGATTTCATTCCAGGGACTTGTAAGATGTTATGGGGGTCTTCGTCAAGGATTTCGATCGTGGCTTCACCGAACAAGTCTACGATCTTCCTGGCAGTGTCCGGACCGATGCCTTTCACTCTTTCGCTGCTAAGATAGGTGACTATTTCCGACTCCGTTCGTGGCAAGCGCTGAACGGCGATACGGGCTTTGAACTGCTTGCCGTAGCGCTTGTTGTTTTCCCATGCGCCTGAAAATTGCACTAAATCCCCTTCATTGAATGCGGGCATCAGCCCTACGACAGTCACCGTGCCATCACTGACGGGAGTCAGCGGACGGGGATTCTCCGGAACGATCTTGACGACACCGTAACCGCTTTCCTCGCTGTAAAAGGTGATCTGGTCGACCACACCCGTGATTTGTTCAGCCATGTCCAATTCAAATATTGCGAATGTTATGGAGATTGTATCTGTTACTGCTGGTTATACCAATTGTCATGTGAAGATCTCACCTTGCGCGCAGCCGCTGCAGTAAGCCGCTGTGACGCTCGGCGACTTTGTTGTTATTGACGGCGATGTGCAGCGCCTGGCGCGTGCCGACAAGGATGACCAGCTGTTTCGCCCGTGTGATGGCGGTGTAGAGCAGGTTGCGCTGCAGCATCATATAGTGCTGCGTCAAGATGGGCATGACCACCGCCGGATACTCCGAGCCTTGCGAGCGGTGCGTGCTGATGCAGTAGGCGTGCATCAAGTCGTCCATTTCGCTGTAATCGTAGACGATGTAGCTGCCATCGATGACCACTTCGAGAGAATTGTCATCATCATTGATGCTGTCGATGAAGCCGATATCGCCATTGAAGACGTCTTTGTCGTAATTGTTGCGCGTCTGCATGACCTTGTCGCCGACGCGGAAGAGGCGCGCGCCGAGCTTGATCTCGGCTTGGCGAAAGTCCCCATTTAGTTCAGTCTGCAAACGGCTGTTGAGATTGTTCACGCCGGCGGCGCCGCGATACATCGGCGCGATGACCTGGATTTCGCGCACGGGATCGAGGTCCCAGCGCTCAGGCACGCGCCGCTTGACGATATCGACCATCATTTCGGCGACGGCTTCGGGCTCGCCGACGTTGAAAAAGAAGAAGTCGCTGGATTGGTTGTCGGTGATTGGATGCAAGCCCCGGTTGATGCGGTGGGCGTTGCTGACGATGTGGCTGGCGTCGTCCTGGCGGAATATCTGGTCAAGGCGGGTCACGTGAGCGATGCCGCTATCGATGACATCGCGCAGGACATTGCCAGCGCCCACCGATGGCAGTTGATCGACATCGCCGACCAGCAGAAGGTGCGTCGTCGCTTGCAGCGCCTTTAGCAGGCTGTGGAAGAGTTGCAGGTCGAGCATGGAAGCTTCGTCGATGACGACCATGTCCGCGTCAAGCGGGTTGCTCTCGTCGTGCTCGAAGCCGCCTTCATCGGCCGAGAAACCGAGCAGACGGTGGATGGTGCTGGCGTTTTCGCCGCTGGCTTCGGCCAAGCGCTTGGCCGCGCGTCCGGTAGGAGAAGCCAGGCTAAAGCGATAATCGCCGTCGTTCAGCGCGTTGATCAGCATTTGCAGCGCCGTGGTCTTGCCAGTGCCGGGCCCGCCGGTGAGGACGCTGACCTTGCTCGTCAACGCCGCGCGTACAGCCTTTAACTGCTGGGGGGAGAGCGACGCCTGGTTGCGCCCGCTCAACTTGGCGAGGTATTGCGCCCAATCGGTCTCGCGGTGGGCGCGGATGATCGGGCTCTTCCCCCTCGCGATGCCCTGGAGCAACTGCCCGGCGGCGGTCTCGGCGCGAAAGTAGCGGGGCAAGTAGAGGGCCGCTATCGTTTCTTTCCGCGTATGATCGCGCAGCTCGTCCTCGACCAGCTTGGTCGCCATCACCTGACCTTGCAAGGCGACCGTCAGCGCGACGGGGTCTTCGACGCCGAGCAGATCCGCCGTCTTGTCCAACAGCTCGTCGCGCGGGGCGTAGGTATGTCCTTCGCGAGCCAGTTCGTTCAGCGCGTAATGCAAGCCGGCGCGCAGCCGATGCGGATCGTCCGGCAGCAAGCCCATGCGGCGCGCGATTTGGTCGGCTTTGCGAAAGCCGATGAGGAAGACGTCTTGCGCCAGCTGATAGGGATTGTTCTGGATAATCTGCTGCGTATGCGCGCCATATTCGTTGAGGATGCGCTGGGCGATCTTGGCGCTGATGCCGATGCCTTGCAAGTAGATCAAGACGTTGCGCTCGCCCCGTTTCGATTGCCAGACTTTGACGAGACTGCGGGCGAGCGATCGCTTCAACCGCGGCACGTCGTAGATGCGCTGCGGCTCGGCATCAAGGATTGCGACCGTATCTTCGCCGAGATGCTTCACAATCTTTTCCGCCGTGCGCGGTCCGATGCCTTTGACGATGCCGCTTGACAGATAATTGATGATGCCCTGCGCCGTATTCGGGGGGACGGGTATGGCTTGCTGGGCGCGGAATTGGCGGCCGTACTTGGGGTCGGTGACCCACTCGCCGGTGAACTCGGCTGATTCGCCTTCGTTGAGCGGGGGCATAAAGCCGACGACCGCCACCGTGCCATCGCGCGCCTGCGCCCGCGGATAGCGCTTCTCCGGCAGGATCTTGACGACGCTGTAGCCGCTGTCTTCGTTGTAATAAGTGATCCGCTCGACGGCGCCTTTGAGTTGTTCGTCCATGCGCGCTTTCCAGGTTTGGCGTGCACCCACCATCATAGTATGGAATGGCGATTGCGCTAAGGCGCAGGCTGGGCAGCGCGCGCGATTTTTTCTACCCCCTCGGTCCCCCGGCGGTCAGTGTCTACGCGACCCATAGCAATGAGGGGAGGCTAACTTCGTCCGCGCCCGCGTCACTGGCGAATTGTAGCGGCGCCGTACCAGGTCGCCCGCGCACAACAGTTTATAAACCGGCGGGTGATCCAAGGGTCGCGTAGACACTGACCGCCGCTCGCCCCTACAGATTCTCGATTTGGCGAGTTCGTTTGAATAACCAAACCCGCGACATTTTGTTTCCTCGCTCCAGAACATTCGTGCTAGTGTTTGTCTGAGATGGCTGATGGCAACTGCCCTCAGACGCTTAACAAAGCGCGGGATTCGTCATTCGCGGTTTCGCTTTCGGGCGGTGGCGGGGGCGATTGACGCGCGGCATGGCTGCCCGCCCCTGCGCCACTCGATAGCCGCGCGCGGACGGACTGAGGCAGTTGGGATATTGGGACATTGGCATTCGTTGATGGCGGACGAGCCAAGGGTCGCGTAGGTCGCGTAGACACTGACCGGCGACACTGACCGCCGCTCGCCCCTACAGTTTCGCATGAGGGGCGAAAGCGCATTTGAGTGGAGATTGGAAGAGGACAATTGCGTATGGATACAGGAAATACAAGCGAAGCATTCAAGACGGTGAAGATGATCGATGAGCCGGCCGGTCGCGTTGGCGGGTATTTGATCACTTGGGGCGAGGCGCAGCAGCCCGATATGCAGGGCGAGTACTTCACGCCGGAGACCGATGTCGGGCTCGACTGGTATGAGCGCCGGCCCGTGTTGTATCACCATGGTCTGGATGGCGCCTTGAAAGCGGCGGTGATCGGCGTCATCGATACGCTGGCGCCGGATGAGATTGGGCTTTGGGCGGAGGCGCAGCTGGACCTGCACAAGCGCTATGTGAGAGCGGTGCAGCGTTTGGTGGATCAGGGCGCGCTGAGTTGGTCTTCGGGCAGCTTGCCGCACCTGGTTGAAGTGGGAGAAAGGGGCTGCATCAAGCGCTGGCCCATTGTTGAAGGCAGCCTGACGCCGACCCCGGCTGAGCCGCGGCGGACGGATGTGCGGACTTTGAAGAGCGCGTACACGGCGCTGGGTCTGGACATGTCGCGGCTGGGGTTGGGCGATGAGGGCGCCACAGAGTCAGATTCTGCAAAAGAGAAAGGACAATCGATGAAGGAAGAGACACAAGCGCCGCTCAAGCGTTTGCCGCTGGCGGATGAACGCGAGGCGCTGAAGATGGCGCGTATTGATGTCGGCAGCGAGTTCGACGGCTTGGACGCCTTGGACCTGCTGCACGGCTATATGCTGCTGCGCTCAGCCAAGAGCTTTCGCGGCGTCAGCGAGCGTTACAGCAACGCGCTGGCGGCCAAGGTCAATCAGGCGCAGTTGAAGGCGATCAAAGCGGACGAACTGGCTTACAGCACGCAGACCGGCTTCGGCGATGAGTGGGCGCCGGATCTGTGGAGCCAGCAGATTTGGCACAAGGCGCGGCAGGACAATACGATTCTGCCCCTGTTCCAAAGTGTGGAGATGCCGAGCAATCCCTTCGAGCTGCCGATTGAGGGCGCGGACCCGACGGTCTACTTCGTGCCCGAGACGCAGGACGAAGCGCATCTGGCGCTTGATGCGGGCAATCCGATCCCGGATAGCAAGATCGGTTCGGGCAAGGTGACGCTGAACGCCAAGAAGCTGGCACTGCGGGTCGGCTTCAGCAGCGAGCTGGTGGAAGATGCTGTGATCCCGGTGCTAAACATCTATCGCGAGCAGGCGGCGCGCGCGATTGCCGACGCGATCGACAACGTGCTGCTGAATGGCGACACGACAGCGGGCGCGAGCGGCAACATCAACAGCGATGCGGCGCGACCGGCGGCTACAGCGAAGTACCTGGCGCTAAATGGCTTGCGCCATCTGCCCTTGGTGGAGCGCACAGAAAACGCGGTCAACATGAATGGGGCGCCGACCTTGGCGAAGATGCGTCAGGCGCGCTTCAAAATGTCGGGCAAGTACGCTGCGCGTCCATCAGACCTGGCTTGGATCGTGGACAGCGGCACCTACGCGGCGCTGCTGAACCTCAGCGAGTTTCTGACCATGGACAAAGCCGGTCCGCTGGCGACGGCGCAGACGGGCCAGATCGGCTACGTGGATGGGATTCCCGTCTTCGTATCGGCGGAGATGTCGCTGACGGAAGCCGACGGCAAAGTGGGCGCCGGCGTGAACAGCAAGGGGCAAGCGGTCTGCGTCTATCGGCCCGGCTGGTATGTCGGTTATCGGCGCAAGATCGCGGTCAGCGTAGATTACCTGTCGTATTACGACTCGTATCAGCTGACGGCGACGGTGCGGCTGGCTTTCGTGCGCTTCGATGACGAGGTGGCGAGCTGCTTGTACAACATCGCCGTTTAGGCGCGTGTTGCAGGGCGGGGGAGGGGTGCCTCCGCCCTTTTTTGGCTCTTACTTGACATTTACACTTGTATGGTATACTTCGCGGCACAGGAAAGTTGTGTTCGCGTAATCGGTTACGAAAGGCATGGCTCCAATATGCGCACAGATTGGCACGTAGAAACTATGCGTATAACCGTATTTCCGAGTGATATTTCCGCAATTGACATGCAAAAGGTGTGGAATTCGGCTATGGACCAGGAACCTGATGCGATCCAATATCAAAAGGATGTAGTTGACGCCCGTGAGGTCCGATTTGGAAATGGTCGAATGGTATTAGCCAAACAGCCCGACAAGATTGATTGGCACTACCTTTCTATTCAAGACCGTGCAGATAGTGAGCAGCTTCCAATCATCGGTAAACTTGAGGAAGAATTGAATGCGTTCAGCGAATTGGCAAACAGGTGGTTCGTCTCTTTGGATATGCTTGCGATTAAGCGGTTGGCGTTTGGAAGTGTACTGTTGCGTCCAGTTAATTCAGTTGAAGAAGGGAATTCAATTCTGGCAGACTTGCTTCCCAAAATGAATCTTAAAGGTGCGCGTGACTTCAACTATCAAATCAACAGACGACGGAAATCCAAAGTTGACCCTGAAATTGAGGTCAATCGCCTAAGCAAGTGGAACGTTTATAGTGGACAATTGGTGACGGTCGCGGTAAACCCCATGCAAGGGCAGCAGATAACAACAACCGCTCGTCGAAGTATGGCAAGCAGGCTTGAACTCGACATAAATACATTTCCAGAGCGAATAGCATCACTACCGCCAAACAAGTTATCTGAGATGTTTGGTGAATTGATTGACCTAGGTTTGGAAATTAGCGAAGAAGGTGACATAGCGTGACAGATGCCATTCAATCATCGGAAACGGCAATTAACTACGGCAGCGGTGGTTCGACGGTACTCCAGAAATTGTGGGTTGTTCCGCCGGCGCAAACCACGTCAAACGAACTGGACGAATCAATTGCGAATCGAAGTGAATCTGAAGCATCAAATCGGGTAGGTTCGTCCACAGCATTCCGTTTTGAGAAAAGCGACATTCTAGAGAGGTATTTTGAACAGTATGTCGCACTCGATCCGGTTATCATTAGCGAGGTGCTGGAGGCAATTGAGGGCGTTGTAGTAAGGTTGTTTACTGGCTCCGCCGATATTTCCAGTTCAGTACTTGATGATTTTTCAACGCATCCAGACACCAGTACGGTAAAGAACGAGGTAGACAGGTTGTTTTCGCATGCGACATTCATTGACCTTGAACCTGGGATAGAGAATGAGTTCTCGGAAGGACTAGAGCAAGTCGTCGAACGACGAGGAACCAAGGCACTTGACGCAATTAAGCACATCATTCTGAACGAAGAAACAGCTGCGTCTATCGCAATGGAAACGCTCAAATACATTGGCAATACGAGCTCAGATAAGTGGCATAAAGAGCGAAGACTGATGCTAGAGGAATGTTTGCTTAAATGCCGGTCGGTATGGGCACGTGACGGAGCAGGTCTGGGTTTATCGTTTCTAGCCGATCCCAAGTCCATTCGGGTTCTTGAGCTGGCTATTGATCAGGAACCTAGCCAGGCTCTTGAGAAAGACCTCAGGCAGGTACTATACCGGCTAAAGAAGGTATCCTCGGATTCATAGCCACCGTGCCGCTGATATTCCGAGAAATAGGGAACAAGTCTTGGTGGGACAAAGCTCACGACGAGTTCTGTTGGTTGGGCGACGAAGAACTAGTGGGCGACGTATTCAAAGGCGTAAAGACAATTAAGGGAACGTTGTCAACGTATAGGATTGAAGATGAACAGTCTAGCCTGCAACGTGTAGTCGCCGCATTAGCGTGTAAACGAAGCAGTCTTGAAAACTTCGATTTCGTAGTCGTACCAGAGAATGAAATGGAAACGAGTTTTGACTTCCTGCGAACTCCGGGAAATACAGCGGATGAGTTAGTAAACGGCTTACATCGAGATATTGTACGCTTGACCGCCGCCGACCTTATGACTCTTGTATTAATCTTTCGTGATCATATGGGTGCGATGACGCGTCTGTACAGGGATGACGTTAAGGCGGCCATACTGGAGAGTCTGAGCCAAGAATCCTTGCGTGAGGACGACGTAAATGGTGGTGTGAAAAAACATCTTTTCTAGTAGATTCGTCTGAAGAAACCTCACCCCACCAACACCCATAGCGCCTCGAAGAAGAACCCCCCATCCTCCTGCCGCTCCGCGTTTAGCGCGACCTCGACCCCCTCGCCCCGGCGGCATAGCTCCACCACCGTGCCGCAGACTTCACTCGGCAGCAGCGCCTGCCTGAGCGCCAGCGCCACCCCGTCCGAACGCACATAAACCTGGACGCCGGGCAGCAGCAACTCGCCCGCGATCGGCAAGCGATGCAACTCGGCATTGAACTGGTCGGGTGCGATGGCGAGCGCTTTCATATCCCATAGCTTTCAGCTAGTTCAACCTAAGTTAACACAGGCGCGCATTCCGCGACAGTCGGGAGGCGCCCCAGCGCGCTTTTGTCAACGAAGAGCAACGATGAACGGAAAGGAATGGCATGTATACGATTGCGACTTTGGAAGATTTGCGGCGGCATCTGGATCTCGGAGATGGCGACCGGGGAAGCGACGAGGCTTTGCTGCGGGCGCTGCAGGAGGCGAGCCATCTTATCGAATCGGCGACGCTGCGGCGGTATTGTCCGCGAGTGGACACACTGGAAGCGAAGCTCGATCGGTCGAATCCGGCGGCGCTGATTCTGCCGGACGATCTGCTGGAGCTGCGCGCGGTCGACGACGCCGGCGGGGCGATTGACTTGACGGATCTTGTCATCTTGCCGCGACCGGGCGATGAGCCGGCGAGCATATTGCAGCTCAAGCCGGGCGCGGCTTTACGCTCGGGTCTCAGCCCGGCTGCTTTGGTCAGCGTTGATGGCGTTTGGGGCTGGCACGACCGCTGGTCGCAGGCTTGGCGGGATAGCGGAGACCAGGTCAGCGACCATGCGCTGAGCGCGAGCGCGACGCGGCTTGATGTGGTTGACAGTGACGGCGCCGACGAGGATGGAAGCAATCCGCGTTTTCATGTTGGGCATCTGCTGCGCATTGACGGCGAGTATCTGCGCGTCACGGCGATAGACCGGAGCGCCAACCGCATGACGGTGCTGCGCGGCGTCGCTGGCACGCGGGCGACGGCGCATCTGCGCGGCGCGAAAATCGAGACATTTGCGCCGGCGCCAGCGATGCGCGATCTCTGCGTTCGCTACGCCGAACTGATGCTCAAGTCGGTCGGACCGCTGAACCTGGATTCGTCGCCTTTGCTGGAGCGGATGCGGCGCTTGACCGCGTGATGAGCCTCGAGGCGGGCGATTGAATCTGGCGACTCTGCGGGCTTTCGGCTAAGGTTGCCGCACGAGTCGCCCGCCTGTTTCAGAGCCCGTCCATGTCCCTTCCGTTCAGCCGAATGGTCGCCTTCAGCTATCGCGATTTCCGCTTCTTGTGGTTTGGCGAGATGGTATCGACCGCCGGTATGCAGATGCAGCTATTCGCCATCAATTGGCATGTTTTTGAGCTGCTGCGCGGGCAGAGCTTCACCGTGAGTCTATTTGGCAACGCGATTGAGTTGGGCTCGGAAGCCTTTGGCTTGGGCATGCTGGGATTGACGCGGGTCATACCGGTATTGCTCTTTGCGCTGGCGGGGGGCTTGCTGGCGGATCGCTACGACCGGCGGCGCGTCATGATTGCGATGCGCCTGCTGGCGACGTTGATGGCGTTGACGTTGACGGCCTTGACCCTCTCCGGGCAGATCAGCGTGGCGATGATCTATCTATTGACGGCGTTGGGGGCGGCCGCGATCGCGCTGGATTATCCGGCGCGGCAGTCCATCGAGGCGAATCTGGTCGCGGCTCGTCACCTCGTCAATGCCATCAGCTTGAACATGCTGGTCACGAAGATCGCCACCATTGCGGCGCCGGCGATCGGGGGCTTGCTCGCCGCGCAGTTCAACATCGGCATCGTCTATGGCATCAGCGCAGCCGCCTTTCTCAGCGCGGCGCTGTCGATTACGGGAATACGCCATCGCGGGGCGATCGTCAAAGGCGCGCGCATCAGCTGGCGAACCTTGGCTCTGGGCATCCGTTTCACCTTCGGCAAACGCATTATTATGGGCACGATGCTGCTGGACTTTTTTGCCACGTTGCTCGCCTCCTCGCGGACGATGCTGCCGATTGTGGCGGGCGAGGTGCTCGGCTTGGGCGCGGTCGGTTACGGCTTGCTGGCGACAGCGCAGCCGGTCGGCGGATTGCTGGGGGGCCTCGTTTTGTCACTGCGCGGCGAACTGAAACGGCAGGGCATCATCTTTCTGACGAGCGTGGCGGTTTATGGCTTGGCGACGGCGGCTTTCGGCATCTCGACCAGCTTCGTATTTTCCTATATCGTCTTCGCTCTGACTGGCGCCGGCGACATCGTCTCGAGCGTGATACGCGGCACGATCCGCCAATTGATGACCCCGGACAAATTGCGCGGACGCATGGTCTCGGTCAATATGATGTTTTTCATGACCGGTCCGCAGCTGGGCGAAGTGCGCGCGGGCTTGGTGGCTTCGATCGTGGGCGCGCCGCTTGCGATTTTCAGCGGAGGACTGGCGGCGGCCTTATTGGCGCTTTGGGTGGCTTGGCGTTTTCCTTCCATCAGGCGCTACAATAACGCCGCTGACCTGAAACGCAAGCTGTCGCACTGAGGGAGGAGCGGGCTGTGAGCAAGAAGAAACGCGGCTTGAAGCGGCATAGCGACGAAGAGCAAAAGCAGTACGAACGCGAGGCGCGGCTGCAATACGGTCCGTCCGAGGTCAACGAGACGATCGGGCGCTGGAACAGCTACAGCAAAGCGGAGCAGGAAGCGATCCTGGCCGAAGGCGATCAAGTCTACAAGGACTTTGCCGAGGCGATGGCGCGGAATCTGGACGCGTCGGACGAGAAAGTGCGAGCGATCCTGGAGCGCTGGCAGGCGCATCTGCGTCATTTCTACGAGCCAAGCCTGGATCGGCTGCGCGGCTTAGGGCAGCTTTACAATTCGCATCCCGAGTTCATCGCCAATTTTCAGAACATCCATCCGGAGCTGCCGGCCTATCTGGAGCGCGTCATTGAGGAATACGTTGACGAGCTCGAGACGGCGGAGTTGGAGCGGATGCTGGCCGAAGACGAGGCGCTGGCGCAACGGCGCGGGCGGCTTTCGGGCTAGGGGCGCAATCCCTAAAGGCATTTCACCACAGAGGCAAGAGATCGGGCGACCCAATGGCTCGCCCCTACAGCATTCGCCTGTTATGGCGCTTGTGGTCGCTGACGCGCCGCTTCCATATACGGTCTACTTAGACCTTGCCTCTCCCCATTGCAATGGGTCGCGTAGACACTGACCGCCGGGGGACCGAGGGGGTAGACAACCCGCCCCCACAATTTCACCCAGAATTTAACCCAACCGAATAACCGAAAGGAGAAGCCGATGGCGAGTTTTCGCGCGGCACTGACGCAGTTGTCGTCGTTAAACGTCGACGGCGTGCGCAACAATTACGACTTGGACGAATTGCCGAACTCGCTGCATAGCGCGCAGATGCCGGCGCTGCTGGTCATGCCGGTTGAGCTGGACGCGGAGCGCCTATTCCGCGAGCGCAAGGACAGCTTGCAGACGGCCGCCTTCAGTGGCGGAACGAAGTCAGTCACCTACAGCGTGACGCATCTGCTGCTAGTGGCGCCGGCTGCAGCGGGGCTCGGTTTGCGCAGTCACCTGCCAAGCCTGGTGGACTTGATTGACGGCTATACGTCCGCGCTGTCGGCAGATCTGACCTTGGGCGGTCAACTGCTGGCGCCAGCGCGGGTCGGCGTCGAGCCGGGCCTATTCCCCTATGGCGAACGCGAATTCTATGGCTGCGCCTTCCGTCACGCTTGGCTGCTGGAGATTTAGCCATGACCATACATTACCGCATCGGCGTTGACCGCAACCATGATGGCGACTTCAGCGATGCCGACGAGGAGATCAACGAGCGCGTGATCGAACTGCGCTGGCGGCTGGGCATGCGGGGAGCCTACGAAAGCATGGCTGATGCTGGCTGGGCGCGGATCACCGTGCTGAATGCCGATGGCGCCTTCTCGCCCGAGCGCGGCCCGCTGGAGATTGGCGCGCGCGTTCGCATTCATAGCGAATACGCCGGCGTCCCGCGTACGCATTTCAGCGGCAGCGTCAGCCGTATCGAACCCGACGAGGGCGACTTCGGGCGCAAGCAGGCGCTGATTCATCTGCGGGATATTCAGCCCTGGCTGGCGGATAGTCCGGCGCGTCTGAGCCCGCAAATCAATGTGCGTGCCGATCAGGTGATCGCGCGCCTGCTGGACGCGGCGACCTTGCGGCGGCCCCGGCTGGCGGGCTTCTGTCTGATCGATATCGCCGGCTACAATCTGATCGACAGCGCGCGCATCTTCCCGCCGGAGAATGGCGGGCGGCGCCTGCAGGCCGGCAAGTCGCGCTTTGCCTATGTCGGCGATTGGTGGCAGGATTCAACATCGGCGCGCGAGGCGATCGGTGAAATCGCCGCCAGCGAACGCGGACGCTTCTATGTCGATCGCAGCGGCGACGCGGTTTTCCTCAATCGGCATCATACCTTGATCCATCGAGAGATCGCCGCCGAATTCATGGACGACATGCGCGACATGGCTTACAGCTATGGCGACAATCGGCTGAATCAGATCGCGCTGCTGATGACCCCGCGCGAGCTTGGCGAAGGCGGCGCGCTGATTTGGCAATTGCGAAGCCCGCTGCGCATCCGGCGGCGAAGCGAACTGCTGATGACCCTGCGGCTGGTTGATGAGCGCGATCGGCCGGTGGGGCTGCTGGAGTTCGAGCGCTTGGCGACCCGCTTTCAAGCGACGCCGGAAGACGGGAGTCGGCAAGTAGACGGCGGCGGCGCGGCCGAAGTCTTGCAGCTGGGTACGAATTCCGTTCAGCTACGCGTTTCCAATGATTCGCGCGAGGACCTATATCTGACGCTGCTTCAGTTGTATGGCCGGCCGCTTTATCGCAGCGCCCCGCTAGAGGTCGGCGCGGAAGATGGCGAAGGCATGCATGTCCACGGGCTGAAGCGGCTGGACTTTGACTTGCCGGCGCTCTCCGATTTCGAGACGGCGCAGGCATTCGCTGATTACGAGCTGGCGCGGCGCAAGCATCCCAGGGGCAGCATTCGGACGCTGGGCGTCAATGCCCGCGATCATCTGCCAGCAGCGCTATCGGCGACGCTTTTCGACCGCATTCGCGTCAGCGAGACGCAGACCGGGCACAGCGCGCGCGAGTATTTCATCGTGGGCGAAGAACATCACGTGAGCGCCGGCGGGACGCGCCATAACGTGACCTGGACGCTTGAGCCGGCTGATTCGGCGCGCTTCGTTATCGTGGACGACGGCGTCATCGATAGCCGGACGGAAGTGATCGCGCCGTATTAGTCTCAACAGCAGAGTACGATTTGGGTGACTGAAGGTCTTTGCCTGTTGCCTCGTTCAACCCATTCCCGCCGCAAATCCCTACTGTAGGGGCGACATATTATGTCGCCCGCCTTTCTCTGTGCTCTCTTTGCCTCTGTGGTGAATAAAATGTACAACGCTCGCCAAATGCGTCTACCCGGTCATTCCCCACGACGGGCGACCCAATGGGTCGCCCCTACAAATTCTAGTTTTAGGCAAAAAATTGAGAACGCCCGCCAAACGCGAATATCCGCCATTTCCATACGACGGGCGACCGTGCCTACAGCATTCGATTGTCTTGGGCTGGGTCATATTGTGCATCACTCGCGCGCGCAAAGATTCCCCAGGGCGGGCGTTTAGACGAGCTCCCAGCGCATGACGCCGTTGCTGATACAGACAACTCGCTCGCGTTCGCGCAGGCAGTTGAGGTGCGCGAGCGTCTCGGCCATGGCGAAGCGCCATTCGTGCGCGGTCAAGCGATCGAGCGGGAAGAGCCGCCCGGCGACCTCGAATACGGAATGGGCGCCGCCTTCAACGGCTTCCAGCGTATGCTGGAGGCGCTGCTGGTGATGGGCGATCAGTTCTTCAATGCGGCCGCGCCAATCGGTGATCAGCCATTTGTGGCCGGGCAGCGCCAAGCGCACATCGAGCCTCTTCAAATCCGTCAGCGACGCCAGGAAACGCCCCAGCGGATCGGGCTGGGTGTGGGGCCAGCTGCCGATATTTGGCGTGATTCTCATCAGCACATGATCGCCGCAGAGCATCAGCCGGTCGCTTTCGTGGTAGAAGATCAGCTGGCCGTCGCTGTGGCCCGGCGCATGGATGCTGCGGAAGTCGCGCGCGCCCAGGCGCAGCGTCTCGTCTTCGCGCAGGTAATCTTGCTGAACTGGATGGGGCTGGGTCGAATCGCGCGTGCTTTGCAGGGCGCTCTCAATCGAATCGACCGTGGCTTGGTCGACGCCGCAATCGAGCATCCACTGATGGTAAAGCGGGGTGTTGGCGCGGCGATAAAAGACTTGCGCTTGCGGCTTCTCGCGTTCGGGCAGGTAGACGGGCATGGGGCTCGTCGCCGCCCGCTGCCACCAGCCAGCCATGCCAAAGTGATCGGGGTGCATGTGGGTAAGCACGATTTTCTCGATGTCGTCCGGCTTGATGTTCAGCGCCTTCATCGCCGCCTTCCACTGGGCGCGGGCCGGCGCCGTGTTCAATCCGGTATCGAGCAAGGTCCAGCCGTCCGCCCCGCGGAGCAGGTAGCAGTTGACGATGTTCAGCTTGTAGGGCAGGGGGATTTGCACCTGGACGATATCGTCGGTGATGTGGGTGATGGCGGCTTCGGTCATGGGGTGGACTCTCTATTAGCAAGACTCGTAGGGGCGACTCTTGAGTCGCCCTCTCTGTGACGTAGGGCTGTGTCCACGCGCCCCTCTGTGTTTCCTCTTTTCGGCGGTCTGTGTCTACGCGACCCTCTGTGGTGAAGAATTCTACAACGCCCGGCAACGTTTGAATGCCGCCATTTCCATGCGACGGGCGACCCAATGGGTAGCCCCTACATTTTGTCGTATTATTGCGCGCATTTATTTTGCAGCCAAGCCCTGGCGAGCGGCCTGCTGAGGGCAAGACGGCTATGGCTGCGCCTCGGAAATATCGCCGGTGAACAGATAGAACATCAAGCCGTAAGGCGTCATCAGCTTCTGCCAGCTGAGGTCGTCGGGGTCGCTGCTGGTATCGAATGGCTGCAAATCGAAACCTTCGGCTTTCAGTTGCCCGTTCACTTCTTTCATGTCGGGGCTGAAATGGCAGATAGCAAAAGGCTCGTCGACATCTTCCTGATGCAAGCCGATGAGCATGAGTTGGTCCAGCCAGATGCCCCAGGGGCTGGGCTGCTCGTAACGGCCCAGGGTCTGGTAACCGGCTGTTTCCCAGAAGGCGCACTCGACATTGATATCGGGGATGAAGGCGGAGACTTCGCCGAATTTGCCCAGGCGGGTGATGTCCGGCGCTCGCGCAACGTTGTCGTGCGGCAGTTGCCGCGGCGGCGCGTCCCCGCTGAGCAGGATGTGGATGCCGGCCGGGCTGACGAGGCGGTCATCGATAATGTCCAGCCCGTCCGCTTTCAGCGCCTCTATATCCGCCCCGTAGTAGCGCAGGCTGGGGTTGGGTCCGGCGCCGGCCAGCAGGTGCAGATGGTAACGGCCGTCGGTATACACATCATCGCCCAGCGGCGCCAAGCCGAGCCGCTGATAATAATCGCCAGCCGCGGCCGTATCATCGACATAATGCAGAATCTCAACATAGCTGCCCAGTTTCATGGCGCCGTCTCCTTCGATCGTAGTCGAATCAAGCTTAGGACTGCAATAATCCACAGAGCGATGCCGATGTAAAGGGCGGCTCGCCAAAGCGGCGGGTCAAAGCGAAAGACGACGGCGCTTTCTCCGGCGGGCACGGGCACGGCGCGGAAGAGCAGATTGGCGCGGAAAATCGGAGTGGGCGCGTCATTCACTGTCGCCTCCCAGCCGGGGTAAAAAGCCTCTTTCAAGACCAAATAGGCGGGCGCGGGCGAGCTGACCTGCAGGGCGACGCGGCTGCTGTCATACGAGACGACTTCGACCTGGCCGCCGCTCGCGCCATCAAGCTGTCGCGCTTCTGCGGGACCGTGCAATACGAGCGATTCGTCCGCGAGCAGCAGATTTAACGCTTCGCCGTAGCCGACTTCGTCATCAGGCAGGATCTGCGCCGTGCCGGCGACGAAGGCGCGCTCGCCCGGCGGCAGCCGATAGATCTTGATTTCGCTTGAGAGGGCGCGCTCAAAGGGCGGTGGCTGCAACTGAACAAAGATCTGCGGATGACGGCTGTTTACCAGCGTGACCGCCATGATGTCGTCGCGGTCTCGGAGGATGTCTTGCAGGTCGTCCGCGCCGCTGAATTCGGCGATAGTTAGCCAAAGGGGACCCGGCAACTCGGTCGCGCCGGCCACGTCGCTTGGTGGCGCGCTGTGCAGGATGCGCGCCTGATCGGTTTCTACGTCAGGCAGGTCGAGCGCGGCGACATCGGTCCAGAAGCGCGCCAGAGCGGTGTCGTAAGCGATATTGTCATGCCAGATATCGTAGACCTTGTCGGTGATGACGTACCGTGTATCGGTCGCGCGCAGCCAGCGGAGATCGGGGATGCAGGCGCCGCGGCAGTTCGGCAAAGCCATTCGCTCGCCAAGCCGGCCATCGACCGCGATTTCCGCCCCAGCCGGCAGCAGCAGCGAACTATAAAGCGCAAAATGCCGCGTTGGGGTGATGCCGCCGCCGTAGCCATCCAGCGTCGGTATGCCCCAGGTCAGCGGCAGATTCGGCATCAGCGTCTCTTGCCTTTTGACCGCGTCGAGGGCGTGGAACTGGGCCTCGGCGTCCAGCCCCAGCCGATCGTAACGCCCCCGCAGATCGGCGATATCGCCGGGATCGAAATAGAGTTGGCTGATTGACAGCGCCCGGCTCGGGACCTGCTCGTCCGCCTGATATGCCAGCATTTGGCTGATCGTGAAGCGCTGGCCGAGATAAACTTCCGGCGGCGCCAGATCGTTGTAAGGCATGTGCAGCGACGCCAGAAAGAGCTCGGCGGTTGCCAGCGCGAGAGCGGCGGCCCCCGTCCAGCGGCGCTGAAAAAACAGCAGCGCGATGAGAATGAAGAAGGCGCCGACCCAGTAGGCGGCCGCGGAGAGGCTGATGTCGGCGTCGCCAAAAATGTGCTCCGGATCCGGACGCAAGACGAAGGCGGTCAGAGCGATCAGCAGCGCGATGAGAAGCGCAACCAGGGCGATCCGGCGTCCATGTCCCGTCCCGGTCTCCCCTTCAGGCGCAAGGGACTCGATGCCCATGCCCGCGAGCATGGACAGGCCCAGCGTGAAGAGCGCCAGGAAGCGCGCCGGGGCGCGAAAGAGACTGAAGGGCGGCAGCTCCGCCAGGGTCCAGTAGAGCGGGTTATATCGCCCCAGCGCCAGCGCCAAGCCGACGGCGGCGATCAGCAACCATATCCATTTGCGTCGGTCGGGCCGCCGGTCCCCCAGCAGCGCCCAGAGCGCCAGCCCCAAGCCGACGACGCCAATCGTGCAGACGTATTCGCCGAAGAGCTGCCCGTCATAACTCGGCAGCAGGGCGCGCCCCAGCAGATCGGGCGGGAGCGAGAAGGCGGTTGCGCTTCCCAAATCAAAGCCGCCGCCCCGATTCGACAAGCGCAGCAATTCCAGGCTTGGCAGCAACTGCGGCAGCGCTAGCAACAGCGCGATCCCGAAGCAGCCGGCCAAGATGAGCAGCGCGCGCGCCATGCCCCTCCAAGGGGACTGCCCATCGCTGAAGGCGGCGCCAAGAGCATAGAGGCAAAGTCCCAGTCCGCTGATGAAGACCGTCTGCGTGTGGCCGCTGAAGATTTGCAGCGCCCAAGCCAGCGCCAGCAGGAGACCGTCGCGCGCTGGTCTGTCCCGCGTCAAGCTGCGGTGAAATAGAGCGACGAGCAGCGGCAGCCATGCCAGCCCCTGGAACTGATTGACTTGTTCGACGTGCGCGCCCAGCTGCCCGCTGAAGGCGTAGATCAAGCCGGCCGCTACTGCGGGTATCCAGCGCTGGCTGACTACTTCGCGATAGAGCCAGCAGGCGCCGGCGGCGGCCAAGACGCTATGCAGGAGGATGCTGACGCTGATGGCCCCGGGCGCGCGAAAGGGCGCGGTGAGCCAGTTGGGCGGGTAGTACGTCCCAATCTGCGGGTTCGCCAGCAGGGGAAGACCCGCGAAGAGATCGGGCGTCCAGAGCGGCAGCCTGCCTTCGCGGAAAGCGGCGTTGCGCGCATCCCAATAGGGGTAGAAGTATTCGTAGGTATCGCCGCGCGCGAGGATCTTCCCGCTGAAAGCCAGCTGATGAAAGAATAGCAGGCTGAGCGCGATGAGCAGGCAGAGCGCGACGAGGCTTTTCCAGCGGCGGGCGATCATGGGCTTTCGCGCCCCCGCTGCGCCATCGTCCATTCGACGCTTTGTATCAATCCGCGCGAAGCCAGCGCCAGCCGCAAACGTCGCCGAGCCCGTCCCTGCCGCCGTTCGCGTTGATATCGCCGCCAACGCGATTTCGCCGCTGGTCCCCAGAGGAAGTCGGCTTCTTCCGCGGGAATGACGACTCGACCGGGGTTGCCCCAAGTCTCCCAGGCCTCGCGCATCGCCAGCGGGTTGGCGGGCCGCAGCTGTCCCCAGGCGCCGAGCCGCAGGAAGATGATATTGACTTCGATATCTTCGCGGTCGCCGCCGGTGTTGCTCAGGTTGTCGCCGTGCACGATGAAGTCGCCGCCGTCCGCGCTGGCTCGGTGAAATTGGGCATAGGGCGCCGCGCGGGTCGCCCACTCGGTATCGCCGGCCACCTGAAAGTTTTCGTCAAAGCGCCCGGCTTGCGCGTAAAGGGATCGGCTGGCCATGAAGAAGGGTCCAATGCCTGAACGCCGCGTGATGCTTTCGCCATCAAACATGCAAGGCACGGGAATACGCTGCACGCGCGGGAAGAGCCCGTAGCGTTTGGCTTGCGTCACGCGGGTGTAATCGAAGTCGACCAGGGTCGCGCCACGTTGTAGGGCGCGGTAGCCTTCGCTCAAGGCGGCGGCGCTGCGGAAGTCATCGGCATTCCAGAAGGTGAAGTAGGGCGCCTGCGTTGAAGCGAGCGCACGATTCCAGGAGGCGTAGAGCGTTTCGCGCGGCACGTATTGCGGGGTCATGCGTCCGTAATAGTGAGCGTTGATTTCGCTCGCCAGCTGGTCGATGCCCGCACGCTCGCGGCGGGTCGCATCGTTGACGATGGGCAAGAAGTGGAGCGGGATGCCGCTTTCGCTGACCCGCTTGGCGAAGCCGAAGACGGCCGCGGAAAAAGCCGGCAAATGCCGCTCGCAGCGATAGAGTGAAGAGATAACCGCAATCGGCATCGGGTCTCCGTGAATTCTGAACCACTCTCATTATAGGCGTCGCGCGCCGGCAAGCGCAGTCTCTGCGCCGCTGTCGGGCTTGACCACTGCCATAAATCATACACAGAGAAATTCGAACCGTAGCGAATCCATGCTCAATCCATGCCCAGGATTTCATCGGTGGTTGCGATTGTCGCGAATTCCTGATGCAGATTGGCCAGCGCCAGCTCGTGCACGGTCTCCGCTGAATGCCGCGCGCCATCGTAGCTGAGGCGCTCGTGCGCGGCGGTGGCATCGGCCACGACGATTGTGCGGAAGCCGAGATCGCCCGCCATCCGCGCCGTGCTCGAGACGCAATGATCGGTGGTCAAGCCGATGATGACCAGTGACTCGATGCGTTTCGCCCTTAGCCGTTTGCGCAGGTCAGTGCCGATGAAGGCGGCGTTGACGGTTTTCTGGATGACCGGCTCGTCGCCGATCGGGGCGACTTCGCGCTTGATGGCGTTGCCGGGCAGCTCGGGTCGCAAGGGCGAATCCGGCTCGGTGGACATGTGCTGCACGTGAAATATCGGTCGATTCCGGGCCCGCCATTCGGCCAGCAGGCGCGCCATATTGCTTTCGGCGGTCGGGTTGTTGCGCGCGCCAAGTCGCGGTTCGTCCAGCCCCTCCTGCACATCAATGATGAGCAGGGCGGTTTCGTCGTTGATCGCCGGCATGTTTGGCTCCCTGGTGATATGAATCGACGCCATGATAATCCTGCCGCCGCCAGTTGTAGAGGGTCGTGTCACGGTCTTCCGTCGCCGCGAAATTCATGCCGCGCTCGCACTCAAAATTCTGCGATTCCTGTGATATGATGCAAAGCGATTTGCAGGTTTGGGATTGGAAGATGCTACAGGTTGTAAGTTTCAACATCGGTGGCGCTCGCAGTATGCGCCCGGCGCCGCACGATCATGAGAAACTGGCTGTGGATACCTACAGCACGCTGCGGCAGGTGATAACGCCCAGCCAACCAACCTTGATCGCCTTGCAGGAATCGGGCGTCGCCATGTTCAACGGGCATAACCGCAACGTTGGGCGCAAGATGGCGCAGCTTCTGGGCACGGATTACTGCGATACCTTCGCGCCCGAAGTCACGATGTGCGATCATCCGCATCCGAACTTGTGGGATCGGCCCGCCTATCGGAACATGACGGGCGCGGCTGAAGGCAACGCCATCGTCACCAACTTGCCGCGGGAGAGCTGGCCTTGGGGCAGCTATCCCGAATACGATGACTGCGGCGCTACCGGCGCCTGGGCGCGCCACACGACCATCAGCCGAGCCACGCTCTACAGCAGCGGCAATCGCGATACCCAGCCGCGCAACTTGATGGTGGCGTCGCTGAATTATCGCGGCGTTCCGGTGTATTGCCTCAACACCCATCTGGGTCTGCTCATCGGCGAGGACCGACGAGACGCGAGCTATGAGCGTTCGCGCAGCGCCTCGCAAATCCGTCAGGCGCAGGTCAGCGAAATCCTGAATGTGATTGACGAGTTGAAGCGGGCCGATGAATACAATGAATTGCCCGAGCGCCCGATCGTGCTGGTCGGGGACTTTAACGCCCAGCCGGATTCACCGGAGATGGAAATGCTGCAGCGGCATTTTCGGCTTCTGAGACCGGAGAACAAGCGCAACGAGTTTTGGACGCATAATACGCATCGCATCCTGATCGATCACATTCTTCTGCACGACCCGGCCGAGCAATTCGAAGTCATCTCCTGCCATATTCAGAGCAATATTCCTTTTGATGACCTGACCGACCACCGGCCGACCGTGGGCATCTTCGCGCTGGCTTAAGTCACCGCGACTCCCTCCCTAGCTGTACGGCACTATAGATTTGCCAGCCTCATGCAATTGGAGAAGGCGGAGGGACAGGCCAATTCAGTAACCATCAGCGCGGGTCAAGACAAGTTGTGCTTGGTCACTCGGGGTTGGCCCGCGGTTCGTCGACTCGGATGATTTTTCTTCTTTGAAAGCGCCTGAAATGCCTTGCGTTAAGTGTGCAAATTGTATCGATGTCATATTCCTGCATGGTTGCGACGTAATTTGCATCGTGGATCGGCGCGCCTTCCATATTAAATGATTCAATCAACTCAAGGAGCTTTCGACGCACAGCCGGCGTTTCCTCCGCAATGCGAAACCGCGGAGTGAATGACTCTACCGTGAGGACTACCTGTTTGCCGCTTAAAGGCTTTTCGTATGTCCTAGAATGAGTCGCGCGTACGCAGAATTCTCGGATCACCTGGTTGCTGATCCACAGTTCGGTTTCATCTTCGAAGTACCGATTTATTTGATCCTTGCATCTCCTTTCGTCTCTTGGGTCTTTCATCCCGGAAAGCGTAAATCTTAGGAGAACGCCGGTATCGACAAAAACACTAGCCGGCATTGTCGCCGTACCAGTCCTCACGACGTGCAGAGGGCTCAATCCTGTACTTGATTTTCGTCCTAACAGCATCTGAAAGGAGAATCTTCTCGGCGGCGGTCAGAGGGCGGAGGTTGCCCACACGAATCAACAGACGCGCGATCAATTCGTTGTCTTCTCTTTTGGTAATCAGTCGCGTTAGTTTATTCACACGCGCATCCAGTTGTCTTACTCGTCTGGCAAGTTCTTGCGGCAAATCCGGCTTGATTTCGCCCGCTTTGGCCCGCCGATTCCAGTCCGTCGCAATCCTGCGCAAGCAAGCAGTTTGCGCTCTTAAGCTATGCGCCAACTGTTCCTCAAACATTGTGAAAGTTTGCGCAAGGTCCATATCCACCGTCCAATAATCAAACTTGAGGGCCACATCGTCGTCAAGCCCGGCCTGCCGCACGAAATCGACAAAGCCGCCGAGTCCAATGTTGATATAATCCTCGCAATCCGTGACTCTTCCCTCAAACTGAGTGACCATTTCCATTACTGGAATCGGTGAGTTAGATTTTTGGATTGACTTAGCGGCCGCGTGGGGGATTTTCCCAGCGAACTCTTGCCATGCTTCGTCCTCTTGCTGAGATAAATCTGTGGTCGCTTTTGTCAGCCAGTCCCCAAAGAGCGGCGGCCATTCAGATTCTTGAGTCTCCTGCTGTACAGCCATCAACTTGCTCCTCGACCAAAAGGCGGACAAGCTCCATTATACATGCCAAAATCCTGCTTGCGTGCGCCCAGTGAAGCTAGCGGCGCAGAGACGCCTAACGGGCGAGCCGGTGGCTCACCACAATGATGTTGAGTTGGCTGCCTCGGAAAGCCGCGCCTTCGCCCGTTCCACCCGCCGCTTCTTGTTGCGTTTGCCTAGCTGCTCGTGCATTTCGAGAAAGTAGTCCAGCGTCTGAGCGATCTCCTCCGACGCCATACTGAGAAACTGCGGACAACGCGTCAATCGCTGCCGCGTGACCTCGTAGATGCAAAGCGCCGCCGAGACCGATACATTCATGCTTTGGGCGATGCCGCGCATGGGAATCATGATTTTGCGATCGGCCAGAGCCAAAGCCGTCGCCGACAGCCCGGTCTTCTCGTTGCCGAAAAGGAGCGCGATGCGGGGCAGGCAGAGGTCAGCTTCGAAGATGGATTCCGCCGCGGGATCGAGCGCCGCCGCGACTAGCGTCCAGCCTTCGTCCTTCAAGGTGTTCAGCGCTTTTTCAGTGCCGCGATGAATGCGGTAATCCAGCCATTTGTTGGTCGCCGTCGAGCTATTCTTGCCGACTTCTTTGGGGTCATACGCGGGATGCGTCTCGAAGATGACGTTGATCTGCTGAATGCCGAAGGCGTCGCAACTGCGGCTGATCGCGCCCAGATTATGCGGATCATAGACGTCTTCAATGACGACGGTGAAACCAGCTTGACGCGCCTTGGCGACCCGTTTCAGTTTATTGACGCGCTGCTCGCTTGGCATGGCCTCAGCGGAATAGCCGGCGCAACGCTAGCTCAAAGCCCGGCAGTACGTCTTCGCCCGAAAGGGAATCCCCAAAACCGAGCGTTTCAACGGATCTCTGCGGCCGGTGGATTTCGACGCTTTGTTTCGCCGGCATGATGATCCAGACCAGTTTCGAGCCGTGACGCAAATATATTTCAGCTTTTTCGCGTAATTCCTTGTAGGTATTAGTGGGAGAGTGAATCTCAACCGCGAGATCGGGCATGACGGGCATCCATTTGTCCGGATCGGAATCGGGCTGACGCGCGCGACTGACAAAGGCGACATCCGGCGCCAGCATTATGAATCGGTAGTCTTGTGAAAAATAGCCGGTCTCTGTGGTCACTATGCCAAGTTCGTTATCTTCAACGAATATATCTAGGTGACGCCCAAGTCTAATAACCAACTGTCCATGTCGTGTACCCGGCTTGGTCATCTCAATGATTGCTCCATCAATCAGTTCATAATCCTTATCCCGGTGTTCTTCCTGTAATCCGAGGTCCCACAAGTCATCGACATCGTAGAGCCGCTGTTTCAATTCCATGATGAACTCGCTTCCGCCGCAACTATATTCAAAGCATAACATAGATTGAATGGCAAGCCGTCTTGCGCCGAAGATCTCGGTTGCCTCATTCGAAGATGCGCCGGACATCCAGCGTAAAGCCGGGCAATACATCTTCGCCGGATAGGCTGGCATCCGGACCAATGACTTCGCTTTCCATCTCGCCTACTTCGTGCATCCGGCAGACTTCGACGCTTTGCGCATCGGGCAAGATTATCCAGACCAGCTTTGAGCCCAGTCGGAAATAACGTTGCGCTTTCTCGCGCAGTTCCGCCATCGTATTGCTTGGCGACTTGATTTCAACTGCCAGCTCGGGCATGGCTGGCACTAATTTATCGGGAAAGGGGTCGGGGGCGCGGTCGAAGCTGATGAAGGCGACATCGGGCAGTAGCAGGTTATAGCGGTCCGCCGACGGGTGATAGCCGGTTTCCGCGGTCACGATGCCCAATTCGCTCTCTTCCGCAAAAATGTCCAGATAACGCCCTAGCCTAATTGCAATCCGCCCATGTACCCCGCCCGGACCAGACATCTCAATGATTTCTCCATCAAACAATTCGAATCGCAGGTGGTCGTTTTCCCGCTGGCAATAGAGCTCCCACACGTCATCCACATCGTAGAGCCGCTGTTTCAATTCCATGATAGTCTCGCTTCCGCCGCGCCTATGCCCAGAGCATAACATAGATTGAACCGGCTGTCTCAGGACGCATCTGACTGGCATTGTGCCAAGCGGCGGCGGTTTTCGTTATAATGACGTGAAATATTGTCGAGGCTTATTCCTATGATTGGCAAAACGATAGGCATCCTCACCGCTGGCGGCGACAGCCCGGGCTTGAACGCGGCGATCCGCGGCGTGGGCAAAGTGGCGCTCAACAAATATGGCATGCGCTTGATAGGCTTCCGCGATGGCTTCCGGGGCCTCATGCAGAACCGCATTGAGTGGCTGGGTCCAGAGGAGCTAAGCGGCATCCTCACGCTCGGCGGCACGATCCTCGGCACCAGCCGCGACAAGCCGCACAAGATGCCGATAGGCGGCAAGACGCGCAATATGATGGATGTGATGGTGGAAAATTACCGCCGGCACGACCTCGAAGCGCTGATCTGCGTGGGCGGCGGCGGCACGGCGAAGAACGCCTGGCGTCTTTCACAGCAGGGCATCAACGTCGTTTGCCTGCCCAAAACGATCGACAACGATGTCAGCGGCACGGATGTCACCTTCGGCTTTGATACGGCTGTCAATATCGCCTCGGAGGCGATTGACCGTCTGCATTCAACGGCGCACAGCCATCATCGCATTATCGTGGTCGAAATCATGGGGCACAACACCGGCTGGCTGGCTTTGGGCGCGGGATTGGCCGGCGGCGCTGATGTCATCCTCATCCCCGAGATTCCTTTCAACATCGAGTATGTCGCTGAATCGATACGGGCGCGCAGCCGCGGCGGCACCCGCTTCAGCATCGTAGCGGTGTCGGAAGGCGCAATGACCCAGCGCGTCGGCACGAAGCTGCGCGACGCGCGGGCGCGCGTGGCGGAAGCGGAAGCCGAAATCGCCGCGGCCGAGGGTGACAAAGCGAAACAGAAAGCCGCGCGCGGACGGCGAAAAAAGGCGCGCGCCGAGCTCGACGAGATTGAAAGAGAACGCAGCGGCGGCACACAGCTGCTGACGAACGAATTGGAGAAACGCACCGGTCTGGAATCACGCGTGACCATCCTGGGGCATGTTCAGCGCGGTGGCGTGCCGTCCCCGCGGGATCGTCTGCTGGCGACGCAGCTCGGAACGGCGGCGGCGAATTACATCAATGAGGGATTGAGCAATATCATGGTCGGCCTTTGCGGCGATGGCACAGCCGCTGTTCCGCTGAAAGAGGTGGTGGGCCTGCGCAAGAATGTGCCGCTGGATCACCCTTGGCTGCAATCCGCACAAGACCTGGAGATCTGCCTGGGCGACGCGATATGTTGATAGAAGACGTCCGCAAAGGCGCTTGCCCATTCTCCACTCTTGCAGTACAATTGTTCTAATCTACTGCGGACTGCTGATGACATATACTACGCAGCTTCAAAACGGCAACGAACTGAATCGGCTGTATGAGAATGATCGCCCTGTCCATGAATGGTACAGGTTTGTATTGTCCTTTCCGCCGCACTTAGTACGACATTATGTAGAGAAATTTGGTCTTGCGAGGGGGCATCTTATTCTTGATCCGTTCTGTGGAACAGGAACGACACTTGTGGAAGCGAAAAAGCTTGGCATCGGCAGTGTGGGTGTGGAAGCCAACGCGATGGCGCACTTCGCGGCAAGCGTAAAAACCGATTGGGATGTTGAACCCGGAGCTTTGGCCCGTTTCGGGCAGGAAGTCGCGGCAAGGGTAAATGGCGCAGTACCGGAAAGCCTGCTTGCGCGTGATGCTAAGCACTTCGGCGTTAGCGTGTACAAGGATCAGCTTCGGGCATTTGGCGCCGAGCAATCACGGCTGCTGATAAAGGATTCGATAAGTCCACTGCCATTACACAAAGTGCTGACTCTCCTCGATGAGATTGAACGGCACAAAGCAGACGGACTCCGAAGCCATGCCAAACTGGCTTTAGCGAAGCAGACAGTGAAAGAGATAAGCAATCTTCGCTTCGGTCCCGAGATTGGGGTGGGCAAACAAAAGACTGATACGCCGGTGCTAGAGCCATGGCTTAGCGCTTTGGGCAATATGGTAGGCGACCTTCAGGAACACCACGCCATGACGCATACGCCCGCAAAGGTATTCTTGGCTGATGCAAGAGATATGCGCAGGCACCTGTCACCCGGTTCGGTCGACGCGGTCATTACTTCACCACCTTATCCCAATGAAAAAGATTACAGTCGTACGACGCGTCTTGAATCGGTATTGCTTGGATTCATATCTAGCCGCGAGGACTTGCGCAGACAAAAGCAGCAATTCATACGGTCTAATACTCGCGGTGTTTATAAGTCTGATACCGACCATAGTTGGGTAGAGAACATTCCAAGTATCCAAGCGCTTGCGGATTCAATTGAAGAACGTCGACTTGAATTAGGAAAAACTTCTGGATTTGAGAAACAATACGCGAAAGTCGTTCGGCTCTACTTTGGCGGAATGGCGCGTCATCTGTCAGAACTTCGAGCGCTGCTTCGTCCCGGCGCAAAGTTGGCCTACGTCGTAGGAGACCAGGCGTCTTATTTTCGCATAATGATTCGTACAGGCCAGCTTCTGGCGGAGGTAGCCGAGCGTTTGGGTTACGAAGTTCTCGATATTGATTTGTTCCGCACACGGTTTTCGACTGCTACCAAAGAGCACCTGCGGGAAGAAGTCTTGCTGCTTCATTGGAATGGTTGAATCACTTGATGGCGAGAGGACAGCAATATTCACGGATTATTGAAGAAATCTTCTTTCGCTACTATAGCGACGGCGATTCCGTCGTTCACTTCGCGCGCGAAGACATTGTACGTTCAGCCGAGCGACTTGACATTCCGCTGCCAAAGAATCTGGGTGATGTCGTTTATTCATTTCGACATAGGAGACCCCTGCCGGATGCAATTATTCAAAGAGCTCCAGTTGGTCAATCTTGGGTTATCGTTGGCAAAGGGCAAGCGAAATACGCCTTTGAACTCAAGTCGGTTTCAAAGATTCAACCTGATTCGATGTTGCCGGTCATCAAGGCGCCGGACGCTACACCGGGAATCGTATCTCGGTATGCTCTCACCGATGAACAGGCTCTGTTGGCGAAACTCCGATACAACAGACTCATCGACATATTTACTGGTGTAACCTGTTATTCCATTCAGAATCACTTGCGCACGACGGTGCAGGCTATTGGACAGATCGAGACCGACGAAATCTACGTCGGAATCGACAAAAGAGGGGCGCACTTTATTTTGCCGGTGCAAGCGAAGGGCAAGGCAGACCAAATTGGAGTCGTTCAGATCGAACAGGACTTGGCGTTGTGCGACGAGAAGTTTCCCGAACTAGTCGCCCGCCCGATTGCAGCGCAAATCATGGAAGAAGATAGCATTGCGCTCTTTGAATTCGGAAGAGACTCTGACGGAGCAGTGGTCAAAATTGCTGAACGCCACTACCGATTAGTCCCTGAAAGTGAATTATCCAGTAAAGACCTTCAACTCTATCGCAGCCGTCGTGCTGACTGACCGAGCCTAACCCATCCCCGCGCGCACGGAGTTTACGATACCCGCGGCGGCATTGCTTAGAATCGCCGTATCGGTCATGACACTGACGATTTTGTAGCCACGACGGATTAGTTCGATACCATGTTCCGGGCCGGCGGCGAACACGCCAGCGACCAGGCTGTGTCGCCGTGCGGATGCCAGAAGTTCATCAAGCGCAGCGTCAAGAACGGCATCTGACGCGTCCAAGCCGGCGCGGCCGGTCATGGTCAGGCGCAGGTCGCCGATGCCGATGAAGACGCCGTCCAGTCCCTCGACGCTCATGATATCGTCGCGATTGTCATAGCCCTTTTGCGTTTCGATCATCGCCAGCGTGATGACGGTGTCGTTGGCATGCTCGGCGTAATCCTCGCCTGCGTAGACGCGCGCTCGCGTTGGGCCGAGGCTGCGGTATCCTAGAGGCGGGAAGCGGCATGCGCCGACGAAAGCCTCGCATTCTTGGCGAGTTTCAATCATTGGGCAGACGATGCCATAGGCGCCGGCGTCCAGCAGCTTCATGATGTCGCCGGGCGTATTCCAGTTCACGCGCGCCATTGGCACAGCGTCGGTTGTAGAGACCGCTTGCAGCATTTGGATGGCGGTTTCCATGCCCATCATGCCGTGTTGCATATCGATGGTGAGGCTGTCCCAACCCTGATTCGCCATCACCTCGGCCGACCAGGTGCTGGGGATATGCAGCCAGCCGTTGAGCGCTGCTTGCCCCTCCGCCCAAAGTTCTCGCACGCGATTTACGCGCATGTCTGTTCCTCCACCCGCAATGAATTCCCGATGAGTATAGCGTCGCTCTAGTCCCAATCCCATACGCGGACATATAGAATGCCGGCGGGCTGCTGATATAATCACCTCCGCTTTCGCGCAAGGGACGTTTTGAAGCGATGTACGCAGCCAACATCAACAAAATCATCATCATCAGCTTCTGCCAGCACTTTCATCTTTACATTCACGCTTATGCGCTGCTCTTGCTGGGGCGCGGCTTGACGCTGGTGCAGATCAGCTTGATCGAATCGATTTTGATCGGGACGATCTTCTTGCTGGAAGTGCCGACGGGCGTCTTGGCCGATCGCGTCGGGCGCAAGTGGTCAATCTTCTGCTCGACATTTTTGCTCATGTGCGCTGAATTCATATTCATATTCGCCCGCGACTACGCATGGTACGTTCTGGTGGCTGTGTTGGCTGGAGCGGGATACGCCTTCGCATCCGGCGCCATCGAGGCGCTGGTCTACGACAGCCTGCCGCCGAAGAACCGCGAGGAGGCGATGAAACGGGCGATGGGGCGGGTGAACAGCTGGAGCATGATTGCCTTCGTCATCGCCCCCATTGTCGGCGGGCTAATCATCGGCGACGCGGCGCTCGAGAATTTCATCCCCGCCATTGCCTTGACTGTCGTCGCCTTGTTTGTTGGCTTGCTCGTCTGCTTGACGCTACGCGAGCCAAGCGTCACAGCCTCGGAAAAAACAGAGAGCAGCGCGGCATTGCTGCGCGCCGGTCTATCGCTGCTGTATAGAAATCGGCGCTTGCGCCGCTTGGTGCTGCTGGTCGTATTCACCTTGCCTTTTACCGACGCCTTGGCGGTGACGCTGGGTCCGCCCTACCTGGTGCGGAATGATGTCTCGCCTTTTGCCATCGGCGCCGTTCTCTCGGCCGGCAGTCTGCTGGCGGCATTCACACAGCGTTACGCCTACAAGGTGGAAGCATGGCTCGGGCAGCGGCGGGCAATCGCGCTCCTGATTCTGTTGCCGGGTCTGCTGTACTGGATCCTGGCGGCGGCCGCCGGCCCTATCGCCGCCGCCTCGGTCATGATCCTGATGTATGGCTTCAGCAATATGAAAGGTCCCCTCTTTTCCGCCTATCAGAATGCGCTTATTGAAAGCAAGAATCGCGCGACCGTGCTCTCACTCATTAATATGTTCGTTAGTTTATTCGTGGCTTTGGGGGCGCCAGTCTATGCAGCGCTGGCGGAGCAATCGCTCGAACTCACTTTTGTTGTCATGGGCGCGGTGATTGTGGCGGCGGCATTGCTGCTGCGCGTTCATCGGCTGCCGGCGGCGGAGGCGGGTTAAACTGGGCGGGCGACCCACCACCAGCGCCTGCGGGCCACCCGCTATGATTGCGTACGGTCGACCCGGTGGCTCGCCCCTACATGATCTCGCGCTTCACTAGGTCGTAAACACCGCGCTTCTTATATATGGCGCCGCTGGGCTGCAAATCGCTCTCGTAGAGGGTGAAGTGCTCGACGCGGAAAGGCTCGATGATGAAATCGACATGCGCATTCAGCCATCTGCTGGCGAGGCCGCGGCGAATCGGTTTTCGGAAGCGCATCAAAGTGATGTGAGGCTGGAAGCGCCGCCGTTCCCGCCGGAAGCCCTCGCGCTCCAGCGCCGCGCCCACCGCTTCATGCAGCGCGCGCAGCTGAGGCGTATTCTGCACACCGGCCCAAATAACGCGCGGACGGTCATTGATTGGGAATTGTCCTAGGCCTTGAATCCGCAAGTCGAAGGAGGCGGTATCAACATCTCCCAAGGCGCGTTGATAGGCGCGCGCCACCGCCTCGGGCACATCGCCGATAAAGTGCAGGGTTAAGTGCAATGCTTCGCGCCGGGGCCAGCGCCCGGGCGGCAAGTCGCGCTCGCGCAGGCTGAGGATTTGGTCTTTGGCGGCGTCCGGCAGGTCGATGGCGACGAATAGGCGGGGCATTTATTCTCCCTAATTGCTGCGCTTGAGGCGCGCTGCATCTTGGCATTGTACGCAACTGCACTGTACTCTAACATAGAATCTCCGCTCAAACTCAGAGAGGGTAATACGATGCGGAAATGCCCTTGGATTCACGCTGCTTTCATGGCGTTCTTGATTGCGACATTTGCGTTGGCTCCTGTCCACGCCGACTCCCACTGCGGCTTCGCCGACGAGACCATTCGCATTGGCGGCGTCGTGCCTTTGTCGGCGCCGGGCTCGGTCGCCGGCGGCATCGGCATGGACTGGGGCTTTCAGCAAGCGGTCGCCGATATCAACGCAGATTGTGGACTGCGGATCGGCGATGCCAACCACCGCGTCGAAGTCATCACGGTCGATTCGGAAGGCGTCTCGGAATACGGTCAACTGGTGGTTGAGCGCCTGATTTTGCAGGATGAAGTGCATGGAATCGTCGGCTTTTACCATAGCGCGGTTGGCTTGGCCACAATGAGCATGGTCCAGCGCTACAAGATGCCGACGATTTACGCGCATCCGCGCAATGACCTGATCAGCGCGGCCGGTTACGTCGGCTACGAGGGCGATCCGCCGCGGAAAAGCGAAGGGGTTGATTACGTCTTCCGCACTTCGCCGCCCAGCTCCATCGTCGGCAAGATCGTCACCGACTGGCTGGTCGAGCAGGGTGTGGAAGAGGTTGTGCTCATCTTGGAGAATACCGACTACGGGCATCCGGCGGCGGCCGCCGAACGAGCGCATCTGGAGCGAGCGGGCGTGCAGGTTGATCAGCTGGAGGTCGAATTGGGCACCGAGGACTTCGTGCCGATTCTGACGCGGCTCTTCGCGCGTCCCCGGCTGCCCGACGCCATTCGCATCCTGGTCAGCGGCGAGACGTCGTACAACCTGACGCAGCAGATGGCGGAGCTCGGCATCGCGCCGACCGCCGATACCATCTGCGTCACCAATCATCTCGCCTTCCAATCGGAACAATTCTGGAAGACCGTGCCCGATGGCAACTACTGCGCCTTTGACCGCGTGGGCACGATTCCGAGCCTTTACAACGAGCTGGCGGCCGACCTGGACGCGCGTTATCAAGAGGACTTCGGCGATATTCTGGTGAGCTTCGCCATGGAAGCCTACGACAGCGTTTGGCTGATGGCGGACGCGATGGAGCGGGCTGGCAGCTTCACCGACCCCGACGCGATCGTCGCCGCGCTGGAAACGGCTGATATCGACTTGTCGCAGGGACGCTATTACTTCGATTTTGGCAGTCATAATCCCGTGATACCGGCGGGAACGCCCGCCTATATGTGGCATCAATGGCCCGTGCCGGTGGTGACGGTCATGCAGTATTTCGAGCAAGGGCAGAGCGGGCTGGACGCGGCTGTTGTCTATCCCGAGGAGTACCAGACGCACGGCACGTCGTACTTCAAGCCGGGCGGATAGGCGGACGCTTCAAGCTCGGCGCCCGGCTCAGAGACTTGCGCCGCCTGATTCACTCATCATTTGAATTGCGTGTTACACTTAATGTCGTTGGTAACATTAGGCTCTTGGACTTTCTTCAAGAGCGGGGAGAGTATCATGTTTGGAAAACTGTTATTGCGAACGATAGTAGGCTTGCTTTCATTGCTGCTGCTTGGCGTCGGCGGGGCATTTGCCGATGGACATTGCGACTTCGCCGACGAAACGATCAAGCTAGGCGGCATCGCGCCGCTTTCGCCACCGGGCGCGACCGGGGCTGGCGTCGTTATCGACTGGGCATACCAGCAGGCGGCCGCCGATATCAACGCCGATTGCGGCGTCGACATTGCCGGCGTGAACCACCGCATCGAAGTCATCACGGGCGATTCCGAAGGGATCTCTGAGCGTGGGCAGGCGGTGGCCGAGCGCTGGATTTTCGAAGACGAGGTGCATGGCGTGGTAGGCGGTTATCACAGCGCGGTCGCTTTGGCGATGATGAAGATCACGCAAGAGAATCAAATCCCGACTGTCTTCGCCGGTCCTTGGAACGACAACATCACCGCTAACGGCATCATCGAATACGAGGGCAGACCGCCGCGCATCAACGACGGCGTCGACTATATCTTCCGAACGTCGCCAGCGAACTCCATGGTGGCGGCTGTCGCGTCGCAATGGATGATTGAGCTCGGCTTAAAAGATGTGATCATCATGACCGAAAACACCGACTATGGCATCCCGGCGGCCGATGACGCGGTCGCGCTGCTGGAAGCGGCCGGCATCGCGACCGAAGTCTACAGTGTGGAACTAGGCACGGAAGACTTTGTCCCCCTCCTCAGCCGCGTGCAAGCCCGCCCCGAACCAGCCGATGCCATCCAAGTTCTGATCACCGGCGAAACGGGTTTCAATCTCAACCAGCAGATGGCCGAGCTCGGCATTGCGCCCAGCAAGGATACGATTTGCGTCGCGGAAACCTTCGCCAGCGATTCGGCGCAATTTTGGCCCGCTGTGCCCGATGGCAATTTCTGCGCCTTCGTCCGCTATGGCGCCATCCCCGCCATCTTCAATGACATGGCCCATAGCCTGACCGCGAGCTACCACGACGCTTGGGGCGATATCGCGGTCGTGCCGCCCTTCGCGATGGAGCCCTACGACAGCGTGCATTTGCTGGCGCAAGCCATGGACCTCGCCGATAGCTACACGGATGGCGCCGCCATCGTCGCCGCGCTGGAAACCATCGATACCGTACTGTCGCAGGGGCGTTATCACTTCGCTTATGGCAGCCACAATCCAGATCTGCCCGAAGGCACGCCGACCTTCATGTGGCACCAATGGCCCGACCCGATCGTGGTGGTGATGCAATACTTCGAGCAGGATCAGGACGCGCTGGACGCCGCGGTGATTTACCCGCCTGTCTATCAGACACACGGAACATCGTATATCATGCCGGGCACGACGCCCTGACTTTGCCCCCGGCGCGGTGGCAAACGGGCGACTCGCCGGGTCGCCCGCCACTCCGTAATCTTGTCACAGAGGCCGACTCACCGCCGCGCGTAGACACTGCGGTTCAGTCGCCCCTACAGGTATCGCTATAATGGAGATTATGTAGGGGCGACTTATCAAGTCCCTCGCAGATAACTTAAGATATAGGGTGAACGGGATTTCGGAGGACTAGCGGATGACTTTCCCCGCGCTTGACGACGCCTTTCGCATCAGCCGCTTGCAGCATCCCGGACGCAAGGCGCGCATGGTGCTCGACACCGATACCTACAACGAAATTGACGACCAGTTCGCCTTGACCTATGCGCTGCTCTCGCCCGAACAGCTGGCGGTGGAAGCGATTTACGCCGCGCCCTTTCACAATACGCGCTCCGAAGGTCCGGGCGACGGCATGGAAAAGAGTTATGAAGAGATCCTGCGCTTGCTGGACTTTCTTGGCTGGCCTGCCGAAGGCTTCGCCTTTCGCGGCTCAACAGAATACATCGGCGCCGATCGCAAGCCACAGGAGAACGCCGCCGTCCACGACCTGATCGACAAAGCGATGGCGAGCGCGGATGACGATCCCCTCTATGTAGTCGCCATTGGCGCGATCACCAATGTGGCTTCGGCGCTGCTGCTGGAGCCGGAAATCATCAAGAAGATCGTGGTCGTCTGGCTGGGCGGGCATAATCTGAATTGGTCCCACACGCGCGAATTCAACCTGGTACAGGATGTGCCGGCGGCGCAGGTGGCGCTCGACAGCGGTGTGCCTTTTGTCATCGTGCCCTGTTATGGCGTGACTTCACACCTGTTGACGACGCTGGCGGAACTGCGCGAATTCATCGGCGGGACGAGCCGGATCGGCGATTATCTCTGTCAGATCTTCCAGGAATATCGGCCCGATTCCTTCGGCGCTTCCAGCGTCATCTGGGATATCTCGACCATCGCCTGGTTGATCAACCCCGATTGGGCGCCGAGCGATCTGGTGCACAGTCCCTTGCTGACGGACCAGGTCACCTGGAGCGTCGACCGGTCGCGGCATTTGGCGCGGGTCGCCAATTTCGTTCATCGCGACCCGATCTTCCGTGATCTATTCAGCAAGATCCGCGCTTACGGCGGCAATTAAATCCATTCAAATGCCCCCCGGGTTCGGCGCAGGCGCGCTTGCACCGAAGGCGCCGCATCTTGCGCGGCCGCGGCGAGCAGGTCCAATGCGCTATCGCGGTACGCGGGATGCTGGTCGGCCAGGGCAGCAGCGCCGTGAACGCTCCAGGCGCGGATGAAGGTGTTGGCGCCGCTGGCTTGGGCGGCCAGCGCCACCATCAAGGGCGCCGCCAGCGAAGATGACACCACCAGCGTATCCATCATTTGCAAGACATGGATGCGGGAGAGCCAACTGCTGTCGATGAGCAGCAGGCGCAGCAGCGCTTCAGTTTGCGCCGGAGACAGCTCCTCGCCATTCACGCCGAATCGCTTGAGCAGCCAGGTGGCGGCTGCTTGAACGTCGCGATCAGCGCCCCCGGCAAATTCGCAGAGTTCCGCGATCAGGCTTGGCTCTGGCTGGTGAGCGGCGGCAAAGCGTTCCAGCGCTACGGTGCTCTTTCCGTCAAAATCCAGCAGCGCCTGCGTCAACGCGTCTGACCAGGGCGCGGTCATTTCAACTTTGGCAGATAAGCACTGGCGCTTTCGATCAAGTCGCGCAAGGCTGGTCGCTCCAGATCGGCGGCGGAACGGATCTTGATATGTCGCAGATCAGCGCCCTGCCCTTCGAGCAAGTCTTGTGGATCGGGCAGGTGCGCGCCGTACATGAAGCCGAGGTTGAGATGCTTCTTGAAGGGCGCGATATAACAGAAATGCTGGGACATCTTCTTCGGTCCGACGCCGTAACCGGCGATCTTTTGCCGCGCCCAAGGCACTTCGGTGATGCCAGGCATGACATCGGCCAGCAGCGCGCGGGCGCCGTGGGCGAGGCCTTGAATCTCCGGCGGGGCGGCGGCGATGACTTCGGCGAAGCTGCCGTTGCCACCGACCGTCTTGATGTTGAGATCAGCCATGTGAGCCCTTCTGATGTTGGCGCTGACTTCAAGTTTAACGCGGCCCGAACGGCTCCGTCAACGACCGGCGACAATCGCGAAGCTTCTGAAAACTCACCTTTTCGCCTACAAGTGATACAATTCAAACGGAGTTGATTACCAAAACGCCAGCGAGTCAAAATGCCCCTTGTTTCAGTCGTCATGCCCGTTTACAACCGCGAAATGTTCGTCGCCGAAGCAATAGAAAGCATCCTCGGGCAGACATTCGTCGATTTCGAACTCATCATCGTCGATGATGGCTCGCAAGATGGCTCGGCGGCAATCATAGGCGATTTTGCCAGACAAGATGAACGGATCCGAGTGATTCGGCACGAGCGCAATCTGGGAATGTCATCAGCGAGGAACAGCGGCATGGGCGCGTCTCGCGGTAAATTTGTGGCGGCTATGGATTGCGATGATATTAGCTTGCCGGAGCGACTGGAACGGCAGGTTGAGCACATGGGAGCCAACCCTGCCATCGGTGTGCTGGGCGCCGGCGCGCAGGCTGTGAGCGTAGATTTGCTGCCGCTCTATCGTTTTGACTTGCCGGAGCGCCATGCGCTAATCGCGTTCAATGTGTTTGTCGCTTCGTTTTTTGTGCATTCGACGGTGATGATGCGGCGCCAATTGCTCGAAAGCGTCGGCGGTTATGCGCCGTCGCAGCGGACCGCTATTGATACCGAGCTGTGGACGCGTTTGATGTGGCGGACGCGTTTCGCCAATTTGCCCGAGCCACTGCTGCTCTATCGCCGGCATGAGGCACAGCATCATACATCGCGGGACGCGGCTCTTAAGGCGCAGGCTTGGGAAGTGCGGGCGCGCCTGCTCAAGCGGCTCTGGGGAGTGGCGCCACATGCGACCCTGGCGCGATTCGAACGGATGCGAATGGACATGAAGCTTGGCTGGCGGGAACGGCGAGCGGCAAGCCAAGACATGGCGCGGCTGCTGGACTCAATGATCAGCGCCGGCATCATCGATCCCGGAGACAGAGCTCTGGTCTCCGCGCATATTCGACGCCTTGTTGAAGGCGCGACCCCGCGCCTGTGGCAGATGTTCCTCCACTGGCGGCGGCATCGATTTGGTTCAGAGAATAACCCAAGAGCGAGTTAGTTTGAACGCAAAAGCCGCCCCATTGGTGTCAGTCGTCATGCCGGTGTACAACGGCGAGAAGTACATTGCCGAAGCGATTGAAAGCATCCTGAAGCAGACTTTCACCGATTTCGAATTTATTATCGTGGATGATGGTTCGCAAGACGGCTCGGCGGCGATCAGCAGAACCTACGCGGAACGCGACAAGCGCATTCGCTATATTCAAATGGGGGAGAACCAGGGTGAAGCCGGCGCTCGCAATGCGGGAATTGCCGAGGCGGGCGGAAAGTTCGTCGCTATGATGGACTGCGACGATGTAAGCTTGCCCGAGCGCCTTCAATTTCAGGTCGACTTTCTGGACGCGAATCGTGATATTGGCGCCGTCGGCGTCGGCATTCAGATAGCCGACGAAGACTTGTCGCCACTTTTCGCTTACCGGCTGCCGCAGTGCCACGCCTTGATTCTGCTGTCGATGATCTTCGGCGAAACGGCGATAGCGAGAGCTTCGATCATGGCGCGGCGCGAATCGCTCGTCGCTTCAGGGGGATACAGAACTGAATTCAAGGTGGCGACCGATTATGAATTCTTCCTGCGGCTCGTATGGCAAACGCGGATGCGATACGCCAGCTTGGAGACAATACTCTACCTTTATCGCCGTCATGAAGCCTCCATAATGGCTCGAGCAAATACGCGGAATCTGCGGGCAAAGACACATGCGCGGCGCGAGGCGCTTGAACGGCTTTGGGGCGAGGCGCCGGGGGAGACCTTGGATCTGCTCCTGAAGTTGCGCCCTGGCTGCAAACTGGGCTGGCGGGAAAGACGCTTGGCGCGGCGCGACCTGCAGCGGCTGATTGAGGCAATCGTCGCTCGTGGCTGGGTGGAGCCAGGCGATCAGCCCCTGCTCGCGGCCGAGATCAGCCGGCGCCTGGAGTGGACGACCCCGCGCCTGTGGCAGCAGTTCCTCCATTGGCGGCGGCGCCATTTCGGGCCGGGCAACAGCAAGAAAGCGAATTAGTTTGCCCCAAAATCGCGCCCCCTTGGTGTCAGTCGTCATGCCCGTATACAACGGCGAACGGTACTTGGCTGAAGCAATCGAAAGCATTCTTGGGCAGACATTCACCGACTTTGAGTTTGTGATAGTAGACGATGGCTCGCAAGATGGCTCGGCTGAGATTATCCGGTCGTACGCCGAGCTCGATGAACGCATTCAGTTGCTGTCGCTGGCTGAGAATGGCGGCGTTGCGGCCGCGCGCAATAGAGGTTTCGCTGCCGCCAGGGGCCGTTACGCCGCCGGTATGGATTGCGATGATATCAGCCTTCCCGAAAGATTGCGGAAACAAGCGCTGTTCATGGAGTCTAATGCCCAGGTTGGCGCCGTCGGCGTTCACTCTCGCGTCGTGTTTGAAGACATGCGGCCCAGTTACAAGCGGGAGCCGGCGCAGTTTCACGCTCTAATCATGCTGGACAGCTTTATCGGCGTCTCTTTCCAACACGCCGCGCTGATGATGAGACGCGATCTGGTCCTGGAAGTCGGCGGCTATGACACGGCGCTCCAATATAGTTCCGACCGCGATCTGATGACGCGTCTAATGGGGCGCACCCAGCTCGCGAACATCCCCGAGATTCTGTATATTCATCGCCGGCGCGAGGGCCAGCTTACATCTCATGACAACCCCAGACGCGCGGAAGACGGGCTCTTGACGCGCATACGCCGACTGGAGCGCTTATATGGCGAGGCGCCAATGGATGCAGTGGATCGACTCGCCCGGATCAGGCCCTGGTTTAGCTTAAGCCGGAGAGAAAGACGCGCCGCGAAAAGCGACATCAAGCGTCTCATCGACACAATGATTGATGCCGACTGGGTTGACGTCAATGACAGGCCGCATCTGATTGCCTTGATGAATAGACGCCTGGAATCGACAATGCCGCGCCGCTGGCAGATGTTCCTGCATTGGCGGCGGCATCATTTCGGCCGCTGATTCTCCCGCAATTGCGTTACAATGTTTCGCTGAGCGCAATCAATCAGCCGAAGGCATCTTCATGATCAAAGACCCGCTTTTGCAATGGCGCGACGAGTTTCCCATCCTCAGCGCATGCAACTATCTCATCAGCAACTCCCTCGGCGCCATGCCGCGCGGCGTTTACGAGAGCCTGCGATATTACGCCGATACCTGGGCGGAGCAGGGCGTGTCCGCCTGGGGCAATGGCTGGTTCGAGCTGCCGCAGACGGTTGGGAACAAGATCGCCCCGCTGATGGGCGCAGGCGAAAATACGGTGCTGGTCCATCAAAACGCCAGCATCGCCAACAGCATCCTCTTCGGCGCGCTGGACTTCAGCGATCCGCGGCGCGACAAGGTCGTCATCACCGAGCTGGATTTCCCCAGCGATGTCTACGCGCTGCGCATTTGGCTGCCGGATCACATGCGGATACAGATGATCCCGTCGCGCGACGGCATCCACATCGATATCGACGAATTGCTGGACGCCATCGACGAAACGACGCGCCTGGTCAGTATCTCGCATGTGCTCTTCCGCAGCGCCACCATCATGCCAGCGCGGGCGATCACGGCGAAGGCGCATAGCGTCGGCGCGCAAGTCCTCCTCAATGGCTATCACAGCGTCGGCGTGATTCCGGTTGATGTGGGCGCCTGGGATGTCGATTATTACATTGGCGGCGTGCTTAAGTGGCTCTGCGGCGGACCGGGCGGCGTCTTCATGTATGTGCGGCCCGACCTGCTGCCGACGCTCAATCCAAAAGTGACCGGTTGGTTCGCCAGCGCCTCGCCTTTCTCCTTTGATGTCGAGAAGCTGGAATTGCGCGAAGACGCTTACCGGCTGATGAATGGCACGCCGGGCATCGCCTCCCTTCACGCCATCCAGCCCGGCGTCGATATCATCGCCGCGGTCGGTGTTCCGGCAATCCGCCAGAAATCGATGCGGCAGACAGCGCTGATCATCGAACTCGCCGACGAGCTGGGCTATGAGGTGGTCTCGCCGCGCGATCCAGAACAACGCGCCGGCACGGTGACGGTGAATCCGCCGCATGCTTATGAAGTGTCTAACGAGTTACTCAAACGCGATATCAAGATCGACTTCCGTCCCCAAGCTGGCATCCGCATCGCGCCGCATTTCTACAACACTGACGACGAGATCCGGTCGGCGATGCTGGCGATCGGCGAAATCCTGGCGGACGGCAGCTGGGGGCATCAAACTGCGTAAGCCGATTCTATACCCTATTGCATCTGAATTTTCCCTCATCATTTGTGTGATACTGCTATAATTCACGCTTTATATTGGGTAAAATATACAAATCTATTTGAACTTGTCGGCGAATTATCTTATAGTAGGAGTGGAGATACAAATAGAACGGAGGCGATATCATGCGCAGGACCGTCCGGCTTATTCTTGTATCTGTTTCATTTGTTCTTGTAATTCTGTGTTTTCAGTCGGTTGCTTTTGCTAACAGCGGAGGAAGCAGACTGGAAAATTTCGTCGACCGCATTGGCGCTAATCTTGCAACGTCGCAAGAAATAGAAAGCTTCATTGTTGGTCTTTCTGTCAGTGAAAGAGAGTCCTTTGGGCTGCTATTGGCCAGCGCTCTTCAAATACCCACCCAACAGTGGAATCGGATGCTCAGCGCTACATCTCAATCCACCCCTCAACTATTCTCCAGCAACACAGTATTTCTTGGGCACGACGTGCATACTCACAACCTTATCAGTTCCAGCCGTTGGTATGATAATGCGACAAAATGTGATGGAGACAGCAGCGATGTGGACAGGCTATTTGTCTACGGAATAAACTCCTCCGGTTCGCGTAACTTTCGCTGGACAGCTCCACGCGCTGGCTATTTGACCGCTGTTTTGATACTTGCGTACCACACCGGTGGGAAACCAGGTATTAAGGGGATTCTGAGCGGTTCAGAACTCCATGTCTGCATTGGCGATACCGTGGTCAATATCTTCAGTAATGAGACGATTTGGGGACACAATTACATTGGCAGGAAACTCAAGGTCAGGCAGTATTAGGAATACTGGTTATCAGTGAAGCTGACAATGAATAAGAACAAAGGGCATAGGCGGATTTCGGCGATCGGCATCACTCTCATCGTCTTGCCCCTTTTTTCTCCTCTGCTATTCGTGCTCCTCTTTGCGGGTCATGTCATCTACGACGACGCGAATTCCGTTCGTCTCTATGCTACGTCATCACTTTCCCTTCGGCCGGAAAGCTTTGACCCGCTCTCGTCCGTCGTCAGATAAGCGCCTTCGATCAGGTCGATGCAATAAGGAATCGCCGGCATCACCGCATCCAGGCAATCGCGGATGGCGCTCGGCTTGCCGGGCAGACCGCCTCGGTCGCTGCAGATGTAGTATCGCGCACAGCCGGTAGCTAAGCGCTAACCCCATCTGATAACATCTGTCCTGAGACGATTCATTCAGGGGAGACGCGCCATGACGCAAATCGGCATCATGATCGAGGGCTCGCGCGGCTTGAATTGGGCGCGTTGGAAACGCCTGCTGCAGACGGCTGAGGATTGCGGCTATCAATCCGTCTTCCGCTCCGACCACTTCACCAATCCCGCCGGCGAAGATCAGGACTCGCTTGAACTGTGGATGTCGCTCGCCTATGCCGCCAGCCACACCCGGTCGATAGAGTTCGGCTCGCTGGTGGCGCCGGTCACTTTCCGCCATCCCAGCATGCAAGCGCGCTATGCCGCCGCCATTGACGACCTCAGCGGCGGACGGCTCGTGCTCGGCCTGGGCGCCGGCTGGCAAGAGCGCGAGCATCAAAGATTCGGCCTGCCATTCTACGATTTCGCCGTGCGCTATCAGATGCTGGAAGAGGCGCTGCAAGCGACGAAGCTGCTGCTGCGGAGCGATGCGCCGAGCAGCTTCCAGGGACAGCACTTCCAATTGGAAGAAGCCATCCTGCTGCCGCGTCCGGCGCGCCCCGGCGGCCCACCAATCTTGATCGGCGGCAACGGACCGCGGCGGACCTTGCCCCTGGTCGCCAAATACGCCGATGAATGGAACGCCGACGCCCTCGACCTGGATACCTACCGAGCGCGCCGCGCGGCGCTTGGCGATTGCCTGAGCGCGGAAGGACGCGCGATTGACGAAATCAAGTACTCGCTGATGACCCGCGTCATCTACCGCCAGACGCAAGCGCAACTGGACGCCTTTCTGCATGAAAGCGGCATCAGCAGCGAGGGATTGGAGGCGGGCAAGATGATCGTCGGCACAGCGGCGGAAGTCGCTGATCAGATCGGCGCGCGGTTCGAAGCGGGCGTCGAACGCATCATGCTGCGCTGGCTGGAACTGGATGACATGGCAAATCTGGAGCTGCTTGCACGCGATGTGCTGCCGCAGTTCAGCGCATAGCAAAGAGAGGATCTATTTGGTGTAGGGGCGACCTATTAGGTCGCCCAACTCTCGAATAGCAATCCATTTGCGGGCGACCCACTGGGTCGTCCCTACATATATTTCACCGTCTGGGAATCGGAACGTGAGCTACTTCCCCTTCGGCCGAAACGCCACAATCCGGCTCTCGTCCGTCGTCAGATAGGCGCCGTCGATCAGGTCGATGCAGTAAGGGATCGCCGGCATGACCGCGTCCAGGCAATCGCGGATGGCGCTCGGCTTGCCGGGCAGATTGACGATCAGCGCCTTGCCGCGCACCCCCGCCGTTTGCCGTGACAAGATCGCCGTGGGCACAAAATTCAACGAGACCTGCCGCATCAGCTCGCCGAAACCCGGCAGCATCTTCTCGCAGACCGCCTCGGTCGCTTCCGGCGTAATATCGCGGACGGCCGGTCCAGTGCCGCCGGTGGTCACCACCAGGCTGCAGGCGCCCTCATCGACCAGTTCAATCAGCGCCGACTGAATCGCATCCAGCTCATCGGGCACGACCCGGGCGACCGGTGCCCATTCGTTGGTCAGCACCTCGCTCATATACTCTTGTATCGCCGGTCCGCCGAGGTCTTCGTAGACGCCGCGGTAGGCGCGGTCGGAGACGGTCAGTATGCCGATTTTTGCGATCATGTCGCCTTCCTTTCGGCTGGAATGAATGCCCTATCTTAGCTATACTGGCGCGGTTTAGACAGTAGGAGCGCGAGGGCAATGAGCGAAAAACATGATCTGCGAGCGCTTGTCGAAGGCGATGACGGCATCAGCGTCTTGCGCGGCGGCGGAAAAAAACGCGATTGGAACGGCATCCATTACAAAACCGGCTTGTCGAGCAAGAATGTCAAGGCAAAGGAACTGTCGATCAATGTCGCCACCATCCCGCCCGGCGGCGTCGCCTACGCCCATATCCATGTCGATTTCGAGGTGATGCTCTACATCCTCGAAGGCGAGGTGCGCCATGAATACGGCGATGGCTGCAAGCAAGTGGTGGACAACAGCGCCGGCGACTTCATCTTCATCGAGCCGGGCATCCCGCACGAGGTCTTCAATCTGAGCGACAGCGAGCCGGTGGTGGCATTCGTCGCCCGCTCAACCGCCGACGAGTGGGATAAGATTATTCCCTATGACCGGGCGGCTGTGCAAAGCTAATCGGTCGACATGGTAGGTCGCGTAGACACTGACCGTCCGTCGCCCCTACATTTTGCTTTTCATCTCTCTCGCTATCCCCGCCAGAACGCCTCGCTCAGATACTTGTAGGCATTATCGGGAAAGAGCGTGACCACCGTGCCGCTTTGTTCGCGCTCGGCCAGCCCCTCCGCCACCCGCAAGGCGCCGATCATCGCCGCCGCCGAACTGATGCCCACCAGGTAGCCCTCTTCCCGCGCCAGCCGCAGCGCCATCGCGTGCGCGTCCTCCGTGCGAACCGACAGCGCCGCATCGGCGAAGTCGGCGTCGAAGATGCCCGGGCGCAAAGCCGAATCCATGTGCTTCAGTCCTTCCAAGCCATGAAAGGGCGAATCCGGCTCGACGGACACAATTTGTACATTGGCCTTGTATTCCTTTAAGCGGCGTCCCGCGCCCATCAGCGTGCCGCTGGTGCCCAAGCCCGCGACAAAATGCGTGACCGCCCCGCCGGTCTGCCGCCAAATTTCAGCGCCGGTGCCCTGGTAATGCGCCTGCCAATTGGCCGGATTGCTGTACTGATCGGCATAGAAGTAGCGCTCGGGCTCACGCGCGGCCAGCGCCTGCACCGCCTGAATCGCGCCGTCCGAGCCCTCAAGCGGGTCGGTGAAGACGAGGTCGACATCATAAGCGCGCAGAATAGCGACGCGCTCGGGGCTGACGTTCTCGGGCAGGAAGAGCTTGACGCGATAGCCCTTGGCCGCGCCGATCATGGCGTAGGCGATGCCGGTGTTGCCGCTGGTGCTGTCGAGGATGGTCTTGCCCGGTCGCAAGTCGCCTTTCGTTTCGGCGTCGCGGATAATGCCGTAAGCGGCGCGGTCCTTGACGCTGCCGCCCGGGTTCTGCCATTCGGCTTTTGCCAGGACGCGGACATCAGCCGGCAGATGCTGGCTCACGCGGCGGAAGCTCAGCAGTGGCGTATTGCCGATCTGCCGCTCGATATCCCCCGAATAGTCGGCGCCGTCGTTCAGCCTGTCCGCTTCCCGTTCGGCTGTGATTGTCATTCGGCTCTCTTTTTCCGGCTTCGCTCGCTTCAAGAAAAAAGCCAACTTGCAATTGCGCGCGCCACAAGGGCTTCCGTTTCAGGGCGCCGCGCCTTCTTGCCAGTTGACTTCGAAACTCAGTCTTGGATGCTGTCGGCTGCTATCTCAGGCGGTCTCCGCTCCCGTCCATGGGCAACAACAGCAACAGCCATTCGGTAATCGCATGTGCTTTTCCAAATACACTTGCCGCTCCGGATGAGGATAGCGACAATCCGGCAAGCTGTCAACTTCGCTTCCTAGTGGGTAGTCTAGTTCTGCCGATGCAACTTATTGCTGTCGGCTGCAAAATGTCTTTGACTTACCGAGGGCACAGAGTGCGCAGAGCTAAGCGCAGATAAGTCATGCAACAAATAATGGGACATTGTAGGGGCGATTCTGTGAATCGCCCAACGCTGTAATCGTGAATTTTCGGGCGACCCAATGGCTCGCCCCTACAGTTTCTTGTTTTCGTGGTTTAGCTATTTTGTGTGAGCTAAGTCGTGACCTGCGCGCAATCGTGATGAAAAGACGGGTCTCACAGAAGGCTACCGCCCGGGCGCGAAGAAGCTTATAGCCGGCACCTCAAGCATATTTGCCGGATAGGGGGCGCTGAGGCGTTGGCTGATGCCTTCGTCGTACCAGCCGACATAGATGCTGTGTTCACCGGCATAGCCCGCTGGCAACGGAAACTCGTGGCGCGTGACGAAAGTCTCGCCCGCTTTGAGAAAATCGAGACGCGCTGGCGGGCTGTCATCGGCTTGCGCGACGATTTCGAAGGGCGTATCGGGCTGGTATCGTTCATGGAGCGCGATGGCGAAGACGCGCAGATCGCCCGCGATTTCCCGCGTCAGTTGCCATTCCAGTTCCAATATATGTCCGTCTCGGAAGCGCCAGGCTTCGAGTCGAATAGCATCGCCAAAAAGCGTGCCGTCTTCTGTCGCGTCAGCGGGGAGCGTCTGTGGCGAGTTCACATCGACGAAGGCGCCTGCAGGTATGGTATAAGCCTCGACGCGCTCGCCCGATTCCAGCAGTGGCGGAATATCGGCGCCGTCCGGATACGGATACCAGCCGATATGCAGCCGCACATCTGACAAGCCTTCCGCGTCCTTCGGGATCTGCAAGATGTAATCATCCTGGTAGATGGCGCCCGCTTCCCACCAGGTAGTCGGCAAACTGCCCCAGCCGGGAAAGCTGTCGATGGTCGCCAGCGCTTCGCCATCCGCTGTAATCAAGCTGATGAAGAGGGCATGCGGCGCTTCGGTGGCTTGCAGCGGCTTCCAATATAGGGAGAGCGGAATCTCGTCGCCGGGCGCCCAACGCGCTGGCGCCGGAAACTCAGCGCCCACAAGCGATATATCGCCCCAGCGGACGGAAGCGCTGGCGGCGCTTGCGGGGAGGCGCTCCAGCTGCGGCGGGTGATCGTATTGCGGGATGATATACAGGAAGGGCGCAGCGATGCAGAATGCGAACATGGGCGCGGCGACAAGGGGGGCGGGGATGCGCAGGGCGCGCAGGCCAAGCGCCAGCAAGAGACTGATCGAAGTCACGTAGGGGAAGAGCAAGCGTCCGGTGCTGGCGGTAACTTGCAGCGTCCACCAGATGAGCATCGCGCCGCCGATAGCGAGATAGACGGCGAGGAAGCCGACGACTGATAGCAAGAATGCATTCCGGCGGTTCTTCGCCAGAAAGACCAACAGCCCGATGACGCCAAGCAGCGAAAGAGCGTCCATCAGCAGATAATGCACCCGATGAGTCAAGATACTGAAGGCGCCGAACAGACCCCAATAGCTGATGCGCAAGCCTTCGAACTCATCCAGCAGAAGCCGCGGTAGGCTCATCGTCCGCCGGCCAAAGTGATCGAGCATGGCGCCGGTGCCGGTGAGCTCGCCGTAGAGGCTGATGTTGCGCAAGAACCACCAGCCCGTCAGTAGTAACAATGCGACACCGATAGCAACGATTAGTATGATGAAGCCGCGTCGATCCCCCGTTCGCCATAGCAGCCAAAAGCCGGCCAATGCGACGACCGGCGCCAAGACCATACCGCTCAGTTTGGACAAGGCCGCCAGCGCGATGCAGACCGCGAGCATGACGCTGCGCCGCGTTTGGAAGCCTTGCCGCAGCATCAGCAATGCCTGCCAGCAAGCCAGCGACGCGAATGTCGTCACCAGCACATCATTGCTGACCGATGTCGAGATAAAGAGGAACATCGGGTTGAAGGCGGTAAGCGAGGTCGCCAGCAGAGCGAAGCCCGGCTGCTCTGGCATCACCGTCCGCGCCGACTGATAGATGGCAACCACGGTCACGGTCGCCAAGCCCAGCGTCAGCAAGCGGATGACATAAAGCGTCAATGATGTGCCACCCAGATCGGGCGGGTAGGGCTGCCGGTAAAACATCATATTTCTGTTGCCCAATCGTTCGGGATCACCAGCCAGCACGAGCGGGTTCCGCTGAAAAATGTCATCGAAATCCGAAGGTTGCAAAGCGGACCAAAAGAGCGACATCAGCAGGTAGTACAGGGGTGGCTGGCTGGCTTCATGTCCGTAATGCTCTTCATGTTCAGCGGATTGCACCGGCAATTCGCCGTTCTCCGCGATCCACTTGATGACACCAATATGCGCGTCAGTGTCGGAAGCCTCGAAATGAGGCGCGGCATACAAGTAGATAAGGCCAACGCAAAAGAAAGCCAGCGGCAGCAGCCAGTGATAGGGGAGCTTTCCCGGGGCAATTCGATGCTGCATGCGCGCTCCTGTATTCTCGTTCCGCCCTCTGTGTTGCCTCAGTTCCCTCTGTGGTGAAAACATAGGTAATTCTCGACTAAGGGCGATTCTCAACCATTTCGCCACGCGCTATTGCGGCGCAAGACTGCCGTAGACGCCTATTCATGTTACACTTTATCCACTTGACTCGCTAATGATACGGGATGAATCATGCGTCTGGCGCTAATCTCTGACATTCACGGCAACTTCCCCGCATTGCAAGCGGCCCTCGCCGACCTCAATCGAAACGGCGACTTCGACCAGATCTGGTGCCTGGGCGATTTGGCCGCGCTGGGCGGAAATCCACATGAGTGCGTTCAAGCGCTAATCAGCCTGCGCGAGCAGCATGGCGAAGATGCCGTCAAAATCATCGGCGGCAATACCGACCGCTATCTGGCGACCGGCGCCCGCATCGCCTTCCCGCCGCCGAAAGAAGAAGACGACTTCCCCGCCTATCGCAACAACATCCTGAGCATGAGCGCCATCTATCACTGGAACATGGAGCGGCTCAGCTGGGCAGATTTCGCCTTGCTGCGCGATATCCTGGGCCGCGAGTTGAAGCTGGACGTCGAAGGATTCGGCCGCGTGATCGGCTTTCACGCCATTCCGGGCGATGATGAATCGGTCGCGCTGCGCCCGGATAGCGCCGATGAAGAGGCGGCTGACGCGCTGCTGGACCGCGGCGGAAAGCTGGCGCTCTGCGGTCATACGCACTTGGCGATGGATCGGCAGGTGGATGGCTGGCGCGTCCTCAACCCGGGCAGCGTCGGTCTGTCTTTTGGGGTTCCGGGCGTCGCCGAATGGGCGATTCTGCAGTGGAAGGAGGGCGCGCTGAATGTCGATTTGCGGCGCGTGCCCTATGATGTGCAGGCGACGCTGAGCGAGTGGGAAGGCTTGGGCTATCCCGAAATGGATTGGATTCGCCCGAAACTGACGGCTGGTTCACCACAGAGGAAAGGAGGCTGCGTAGAGGGCACAGAGAAAACGGCATAGGTGATGCGCCTGGCTGAGCAAGATTGGCTGACCTGCGGCCTAATTCAATACTCCCCTGGTCTGTGCGTCTTTCCCTCTGTGTTCTCGGTGTTTCCTCTTTTCCTCTGTGGTAAAGCTTTTTCGCAGGGCTAGTCTTTGACCACCCGAATCCGCGGCCGCCGCAGCCAAAAGCCCAGCCCGAAGGTAACGATCCCGGCGGCGACGGCGAGCAGACAGATGATCCAGACGACCGTCAGCGGCAGCAACACTTCGGGCATGGCCGATGCCTCGACGGCGGCGACATCCCGCAGTGTGATCTGCGCGACGCCGCGGCAAGCCATGACGATGCTCGCTAGCGCGACGCCGAAGGTAATGAGCCAGAGCGGCACGTAGCCGGTCACGCGCCGGTTGTCCCCCCGCAGCGATGACGCGCTCTCGTTGACAAAAGCCAGCACGATCGCCAGAACTACCCAGCCCGCCAGCCAATCTTGCGCCCGAGCAAGGTCGGTCCCGCGTATTGCCTCGCTGATCGCCGGCTGGATGCTGAGCGTGCCGACGAAGCCGCCGCCGACCAGCCAAAAAAGCGTCGCCGTGGCGATCCAATGCGGCGCCAGTGTGGCGTTCTCGTTGCGGCTGCTCAGGGCGCGGTAGCTGTGCCCGGCGAGGAGGATGAAGCAGAGCGGGATCAGCGGCGTCGCGCCGAGGCTTACCAGCACGGGCAGCCCCAGGCGGCCAAGGCTGATCAATCCTCCGCCGAGGGTGACCAGCAGCGTAACGGTGCGCAGGCCGTCGGCCGCCCAGTCTGCTTCGACCTGGCTGTAACGGCGCATCAGCCAAAACATGGTGCTCAGCCCGGCGATTGGATAGGCGACTTGGAGACGAAAGGCGCGGACGGCGTCCAGCGCGCGACTGTCGAAAAGCTGCGCCGCGACCAGGCTGACGACGATCAGCAGCAGGCCCGCTTGCCAGACGCGCAGGTAGACGGATGAACCGCCTTCGCGATAGCTCGCCGCCAGAAACAGCAACAGGGCGATTGCGGCCGCAAGGTCCAGCGCCGCGCCGAATTCGAAAGGACTGGCGCCGACAGAGGCGATCACGAGCGTCGTCCAAAGCCGCCGCAGCCAGATGACCGAGCGGACGCTGATGCCGCCGCCCGCTATCATGATGCCGGCGCTGACGATCCCGCTGAGAATCACGAGCTGGAAGGCGCGACTGGCGACGCGCTCGATGACGCCGAGCTCGAAGAAACCGTCAAGCGGCTGAGACGGCAGCTCGTACAGCGCGGAGGCGAAGAAGCCAGCGCCGTAGAGCGGCAGCAGCGCCACGGTGAGGCTCAGGAGCTGGTAGATCGTCTTACCGCGCGGCGAAAGCTGAATCACTGCGCCCGTCATTCGCTCGCGTCATTCAGCCGGTAAACGACAGCCCGTCCATGGTCGAAGATCTCGGCCGATTCAAAAGCGAGCTTGTAACGCGCGGCGACGATATCGAGCAATGCCGTGATGCCGGGCTCGCCGGAAGCGGTCAGGCTGGGGAAGACCACAATCCAGGTTGGCGGATCTGTCTCCCAGTCGCGGACCAGCCGCTCCAGGACGAAGGTCGGCTTGAAATACCAGTGCCAGCCCTTGACCCAGGCGCCGGGCGGGAGCAGGCCCGTTAGCGGGTGCAACTGCGGACTGCTATCGGTTTCCGGCAGTACAAATAGCGTGTCCTGAGGCTCGGCGCGCACGCTGATCTGAGACGCCAATTTGCGGAATTCGTCGTAGGCGAGGATGGCGCCCGCTCCCAGCGGCGTCGGGATATAACCGACCGCGCCAGTCCAGAGCCAGCCGATGCCGCCAGCGACGAGCAAACCCGCCAGGATGGCGCGCGCGCCGTCCCAAAGCCGCCTGTCGCCGAGATGCGCTGGCAGCTTCGCCAGCACGACGCCGGACATCACCGCCGCCAGCGGCAGATGCGCCATCGCGTGGTTCTCCCCGGCGCGTGGATAAAGCAGGGTCAAGCCCGCCAGCCACAGCGCCACCAGAACGAGCTGTCTCCGATTATCGCGCCAAGCCAGCACGATGAAGGGAAAGACGAGCGCGTTGGTCAAAAGCAGCTTGCGGAAGAGATCGCCATCAAGCGGCACGCCATCCATCGCGCCACTGAGGTTGAAGGTCCAATTCCAGAAGAGATAGCCCTCAAACAGACCGGCGCTAAACACAGCGATCCATTGCAGAAGCGGGAGGGTAAGCGCCGCGCCCGCGTAGACCAGCGCGTCTCGCCGGCGTCTTTCGATCAGCAGCAGCCAAAGACCCAGGACACCGACAGCCAGCCAGGCATGCTGCTTGAAGAGCGTCGCAGCGCCCATCAACAAGCCCGCCGCTGCGATATGCCGCAAAGATGGACGCTCGCCAGCGCGAAGAAATACAAGCAGCGCGGCGCCGACGCTAAGCGCCACCAAAGTATCGAAATAGAGCAGGACGTTGCCGTAGACCGGCTCCCACCAGGCGAAGGCGGCTGCGCCCAGTATTCCCGCCCGGTCGTCGCCCGCGAGCTGCCTCGCCAGCAAATAGACCAGGACGGTCAGCGCCACTACCAGCCCGATATTGAGCAGCTTGATCAGCAGACCGGGGTCGATGGGGATCAGCGATTGCGCGGCCGCGGCCAGCACGGAACTGCCCGGCGCGTGCTGCTCCCAGATATCGCCGAAGAGCGTCAAGCCCCGATTCATCATCCAGGGGATCGCCACTTGCCCGGAATGCGCCGCCGGCGAAAGCCAGAAGAGGTGGGTGAGCGCTTGCAGGACGAGCAAGAGATAAAGCAGGCGGCGTGGCAAGGCGGTCTCCTGAATTCCGGCGCAGTCTCGAACAGTCTCTATTATAGGGTAAGCGCCATCGCTTGCTTGCGCCCTGATTTATAATTGTAGTGGTCCCGAAAAACTGGACACCTAGTTGAGAGAGTATACTAGTGTTTCAGCAAGAGGGGAAACCACCATGGGAAGGGCGCGTAAGTTTAGTCCGGAGTTCAAAGCGCAGGTTGTATTGGAGATCGTGTCAGGCCGGAAGAGTTTGGCACAGGCGAGTCGCGAATATCAGATCAAGGACACGGTATTGTCTCGTTGGAAGGCGCAGTTTCTGGATGGCGCGCCGGGGATATTCGAAGCGGGACGTCCGGCGGAGGAGAAGCGGCTGCGTGAGCGCATCGCGGATTTGGAGCGATTGGCGGGGAAACAAGCCCTGCACCTGGAAATTGCAAAAAAAGCCAGTCGCTACTTGAAGTCTCTACCGCCCGAAAGCGAGAACTAGTGCAAGAGTTGAGCCAGGAGTATACAGTGACAGATTGTTGCGCAGTCGTGGATTTGGCTCGCAGCAGCTATTATCATCGCGGCAATCAGCCGGACAGCGCTGCGCTTCGGGACGCGATAGCGGATATCGCCAGGCGGCATCCTACCTACGGCAGCCGGAAGATCAAGAAGCAGTTGGAGCGCGCGCCCTATCGGATGGAGGTGGGTCGACATCTGGTCCGCCGGTTGATGCGCGAGATGAATCTTCTGGTGAATCCCAAGCGACGCCAGGTCATAACAACGGACAGCCGGCACGGTCTTCGCCGCTTTCCTAATCTGGTACGGGGCGTCAAGGCGAGCCGGCCGGATCAGATCTGGGTAGCCGACATCACCTATATTCGCTTGCGTACGGACGAGATCTACCTGGCCATCCTCATGGATCAGTTCAGCCGGGCGATTCGCGGCTGGAACCTGAGTTCGTCCTTGGGTCAGGAATTAGCGCTCATACCCTTGCGGTATGCCTTACGTCACTACCCGGCGCCGGAAATCCATCACTCCGACCAAGGGACACAATACGCGGCAAAAGCCTATGTCCAGCAACTGCAGGATGTTGGTACGCAGATCAGCATGGCGGCCGTTGGCAAGCCGAGCGAGAATGGCTATGCCGAGCGGGTGATTCGCACCATCAAGGAGGAGGAAGTGTACCTGAGCGACTACAACAACGTGGCAGACGCTCGCCAGCAAATCGGACACTTCATTGATGTGGTCTATCGGCACAAGCGCATCCACAGTGCCTTGGACTACCTGACGCCGGCGGAATTCGAGGCAGGGTGGCGGCATAACCCTCCCTCAACATCCTGATTTTCGTGTCCAATAATTTAGGACCACTACAAATACCCCCACCCCAAACCCCTCCCCCAAAATGAGGGAGAGGCTACAATGCTCCTAAGGCTCCCCTAACTCATTCTGGGGACGTTCTCCATGTAGATGAGCAGCGTGGCTCGGGTCGCGCGGACACCGACCTTCGGGGACGAGGGTTAATGTACGAAGACAGCTATTTCCATAAAGGCTTGCGGCAGCTGGAGGCGGGCGACTTCGAAGGCGCAATCGCCCTGTTCGACAGCGCCACCAAGCTCGGCTTGGGCGATATCGCCGAGACTTATGTCTGTCGCGGCGAGGCGCTGGCGGCGCTCGGGCGCGGGGACGAAGCGCTGAAGAGCATCAACGCCGCCCTGGAGATCGAACCTTATCTGGCGGCGGCATACCTGGAGCGCGGCAATATCCGCGGGCAGCAGCGCGAATACGATGCAGCGATCAACGATTACACGATGGCGATCCATATCGAGCCCGAATTCGAGGAAGCCTATTTCAGTCGGGCGCTCGCTTACGAAGAGCGCAAACGCTACGCCGAGGCCGAAGCCGATCTGACGCGGACGCTGGACTTGAACCCGAATTTGCTGGCAGCTTATGAAGCGCGCGGGCGGATGCGGGCGGCTCAGTTCAAATTCGACGGGGCGATCGCCGATTTGAGCGCCTACCTGCGCCGCGGCGGCGGTAAACAGTTCGACAACCACAGCGAGACGCAGGGCTACCTGCTCATCCTGCGGGCGCAGCGCCTGCTCTTGCGGTTGATTCCGCGCTGGGGGCGGCGGGGACAGTGAATAAGATTACGTTGCAATTGTTATGCCAGTGGAGTATCGTGTAATTGAAGCCCAATTTCAGTTGGCCGCAAACAGCAAGTTTGGAGTGCGACGCGATGGAAGCGAATCCGCGAACCAAGACGCTGGCGAAGGAATCCGCCGAGGATGATTCCGCCCAAGCGGAGTTTCTTGACGATATCCGAGCCAGCTTGCAAGAGATGCAAGAAGGCAAAGTCCTGCCGGCCGAAGATGCGTTGAAACTAATTGAGTTGGGCTTGGACGACGATGAACTTGAAAGTCGTCTTCCCCAATAGGTTTACGCGCAAAGCAAATCGACTCGCTCGCAAACATCCCTCATTACCAAGCGATCTTCGCGTTCTTCAAGGACAGCTTACGCGGGGAGAAAAGCCGGGAGCCCGACTGAGGGGCGTGGGTGCTGAAGTCTACAAAATTCGCCTTGCGAATCCTTCGGGGCAGAGAGGGAAGTCCGGCGGCTTTCGCGTTGCCTATCATGTTGGGTCCGAGCAGATTACATTGCTCGCTGTTTGCCTGAAGCCCAAGTGCGATGACGTTCGGCCGCAGCAAATTCGGCGCATCCTGAGAGAACTCGCTTTGATTTAGCTAGGGCGCTCTAGGCTTGTGGGTCGGGCGGGATGTGGTCGCGCCAGACTTTGAAGAATTCCGCCTTGAGCAGGTCGAATCGTTCCAGCAGGAATGTTTCGAAGGTGTTCTTATTCAGCGGTTCCGGCAGAAGACGGGCTGGACACTGCAACTGCTGTTCGTAGTTGAGTAGCTGGCGCGTCTGCTCTTGTGCGGAAATCTCGCCGCGACGCCTCTTGTCTTGCAGAAGTACGTCAAAAGTCTGCACGTTGTGCCTCAACTCGCCAGCTTTCTCCAGCAAGGCGAGATTACCAATCGTGTTCATCGGCCACTCATCGCCTTCGACCATGTTGGACTGCAGAAGCGCAACCGGAATGATGTGCTCAACATGGTAGGACTTGGCTTTCGCAAGCCGGTTTGCAAAGACAAATTTCAATAGCAGGTATTCAGGGCGGGAATCTCGGACGTGCCGTTTCGCGTCTTTAGTATGTACGAGGCTCACCTGATTGTCATAGTACCAGTCGTCAAACACTTGCTCCCAGCGCTGTTTGCTGGGCGGCGTGGAATCGACATATCGAAGGCTCCTGACGGCATCGTGCAACTTGCTGTCGCCTGAGCCGCGCCAGTCGTCGTGGAGAATCTCATAGAGGTAAAACATGGACAGATTCCGCTTTAGCTTGCGGCGGTAAACTCTCCAGTCGTCGTTTTCAGAGAGATCGCGTTTGCCATATTTCACTTGAAACGCGGTTGCGATCATCGAAACAATCATCAGTTCGCTGTGGTATATGGGTCCCAGCTTTCTTCCGTACTGAGGCTTGGAGAGCGCCGGCTTAAGAATGTTGTCAACGAAGCGCGTGGATTCGAGCAGACAGCGTTCCACATCCGCCCAGGACAGTGCGTTGATTTCCTCGGGCAAGTCCGCCATGTCTTGCAGGCGCATTCCCATGCAGGCGGTCAATAGGTTGAAGCCGACAGAGCTGGGTCGGTCGTCCTTGACGGGTTTGAACAAGCGCGGAAACTTGTCCGCTAGATATTGACCCAGCCCAAATAAATAGTCAAAGAGCGAATAGGGTCGATTGCGCCGAGATTCGTCATCAGACGCTTCCTGTGAGACTTCCAACGTGAAGCCTTCATCTTCTAGTGTTTCGTACTTCTTCCATATGTTGTCAATGACTTCAGTATTCGAGATCTGCTGGCGACAGTCGATCCATCTCGCCGCATAGATCTCGTAGCGGCTCAGGACTGTTCCTTTGGAATTGAGCAGCTCGAAGACGCTAGGAAGCTCGGAAGAAGGTCCACTGTAAGTGAGGACTGGAATTTTCGCGTCCAGCACCGTCTTCACTTCACTGCTGACCGCATCAAGAAAACCGCCCAATCGACGAGTCAGATCGTCATTTCGGTTGAAATCAAAATACATGTCCCGAAACAGGCTGGAATCCGGCGGATACTTGAGCGCTTTTTCGATGAGCGTCTCGATCAGATTGCCCGTTCCCCAGCCGTCTTGCGCTTCGTAGCTCCGCTTTCCCTTGACCCATTCAACGACTGTTTGACGGATTCTGTCCTTAAAGTCATCGGAATATTTGCCCAAGTGGGCAGCGACCGTATCAATGAATTCTTCGTCCAGATCCGCGCGAGTAAAGTAACCGTTCTGATGCTCAATGTAGCTCATAAGCGCTTGAGTGCGCTGTAAACCGTCAATTAGGCTGTAGTACCGGTTGCCGTCTTTGGCAGTTTGTCCTCGAGCGATATCCTCATAAATGAGAATCGAGCCAAAGGGATAGCCTTTCTTGATGGACTCTATCAGCTTTTTCCGCGTTGCCTGATTCCACACCAAACGGCGCTGAAACTCGGGAATGGTCACTCTGCTGTTTCCTGCAGGACTGCTCGACACCGCATCCATGAGTTTGCTAACTGGCCAGATTTCAATATCAACCGCATTTCGATATCCCGACATCGCGACATCCTCACACAATGGATCCAAAAGCGCGAGACCACGTTCCCGCGCTCATCTCACCATATTCGATCAAACACATTAAGATATGTCAAGGAAGCGGGAGTGCATGGGAGTCGAACCCACCAGCGCCTGCTCTGCGCAACCGCTCACCGGTTTTGAAGACCGGGGCATCCACCGGGACACATCCACCCCCTCGCGTCACGCCATTATACCGAGCGCCGCCCCTACTTCAATACGGCGATAAGCGTTATCATGAAGGCGAAAGCATGCCCAGCGAAGGAGTGAACGATGCCCGCCTACCTCTTGGTGCAAGCCAACATCACCGACATGCAGCAGTACGGGGAATACATGAAGCTGACGCCCGCCATCGCCGAGAAATACGGCGCCACATTCCTCATCCGCGGCGGCGACAAAGTCATCCTTGAAGGTCCCGACCGGCCCGAACGCATCGTCCTGCTCAAATTCGACAGCATCGAGGCGGCGCAGCGCATGTACAACTCCGATGAATACCAGGCGGCGATCAAAGTGCGCGAAGGCGCGGCTGAGGCCTCCTTCGTCGTCATCGAGGGTGCGGAATAGCAATGATGGCCAATGCTGTAGGGGCGAGCCATTGGGTCGCCCGCCGGAATGGGAGTGTAGGGTGAGGGAAGCATGAAACTCGTCCTCTTTGACATAGACGGCACGCTGCTCATCAGCCGAGGCATCGGGCGCCAAGCCAAGCGCCAAGCCATGCTGGAATGCTTCGGCAGGACCGGCGACCTCGACAATCATGCCTTCGGCGGCAAGACCGATTGGCGCATCGTCGCCGAATTGCTCGCGCCCTACGGTGTTTCTTCGGCTGATGTCGGGCGGGCGATGCCGGCTTATGAGCAGGTCATGGCGCGGCATATGCGCGCGATCCGCGGCCGCTACCAGGCCGAGGCCATCCCCGACGCCATGGCGCTGGTCGGCGCGCTGCGCGAACGCGACGACACGCTCGTCGGCTTGGTCACGGGCAATACGTCGAAGACGGCGGCGATCAAACTGGAGATGGCCGGCTTTGACCCGACCTGGTTCCCGATCGGCGCTTTCGGCAATGAATCGGCCGAGCGTGAAGATCTGACGCGGCTGGCGCTGCAGCGGGCGCGGGACCTGGCGGATAGCCCGATCAAGGGGGACGATGTGGTTGTAATTGGCGATACGCCCGACGATATTCAGGCGGCGCGCGCCATCGACGCCATTGCCGTCGCTGTCTGCACCGGCTACGTGCCGCGCGACCAACTGAACGACGCCGATCCGGACTTCCTGCTCGCTGATTTGAGCGCCTTTCTCGATCTGGTCCCAATGTGAGTAGGGGCGGAGATCAAACGCATATAGTAAGGCGAAGACTGTAGGGGCGACCTATCAGGTCGCCCGCCGAAGCGCATACCATGTAGCGGCGTAGGGCGAGGCTCTCGACGCATGCAAATCCGGACGCCGAAAAAGTATCAAGGGGTGCAGCGGCGCAGCATCATCGGCTGCCGCCGGCTCAGCTTTTATCTGCTGATGCTGGCATTGATCGCCAGCGGGATCGGCATCGTCCTCAATCGAAGCACCCTGGCGCCTATCGTGCAGAACGCGGTCTACGACTTCATCGGCCAGATCGAGGATACCGCGGCGACCATGGCCGTTCCGGCGCCGACGCCGACGATTGACCCGCGCAACAGCCTGGTGGAAGCCAACAATTATTGGCTCGGCGGCGCGCTCGACGAAGCCACCGACCTCTACATTGATATTGCCGAGACCATGCCGAATTCGGTCGAAGTCTATCGCCGCATCGCCCTGGGCTTGATCAACGCGAGCCGCTACAGCGAGGCAGTTGATTATGGCAAGCGCGCCGTCAATGCCGATCCATTTGCCGCCGACGCCTGGGCGATTTACGCCTGGGCGCTGGATTGGGACAAACGGGCGACCGAGGCGCTGGGCAAGGCGCTGCACGCGCTCGAGCTGGACCCGGCGAGCAGCCGCGCAAACGCTTATCTGGCCGAAATCTACAGCAGCCTGGGGCAGGCGGAGCGGGCCGAACTGCTGCTGGCGGACCTGTTGGACGCTGAGCCCGACAGCGCCGAAGGCCTTCGCGCGCGCGGCCTGATCAAATGGAACCGCAACGATTTCGCCGGCGCGCTGGACGACTTCAAGACCGCTTACGGCTTGGCCGATAACATGGTTTTCATCGCCGTCGAAATCGCGATAATCGAGAAGGATCTCCGCAATTACGAAACGGCAAAAGAGTTCTTGCAACAGGTTGTTGACGCGGATCCCTACAATCCGCGCGCCCTCTTTCGCCTGGGCGAAATCGCCGTGAGTTTCGAAGGAAATCCGGCGCAGGCGATGCGCTATCTTCAGGACTGCGTCGACCTGAACCCGGGCTATCTCTACTGCCATTTCATGCTGGGCCGGGCGCAGGAAAAGCTCGGTTTGATCGAAGACGCGGCCGCCTCGTTTGAAACGGCGATCGAATTGGGCAGCGATAATGCCCAACATTACTTCTGGGCGGGCAGCGCGCAGATCGACCTGGGCAATTGCAGTCGCGCCATGGCTTACCTGGAGCCCGGCCTGCGCCTCGCCTTGCAGAGCGCGACGCAAAGATTCGCCGCCGATATCGAAGCGATTATCCCGAACTGCGATCCGACCTTCTTTGGGCGCGCCGCCCTCGAAGGAGACGGGACCGACGGTTAAGACTTTAGTAGCAAGTCCGGTCTCGCCCTGATGCCGCAGCGAAGATCTACCGGCGCTTCAGACGATCGGCCTTACAGATCAAAATAGCGCAAGCTGTCTCGCATGTCTTCGACCTGGTCCATCTCCAGTACCATCAAGGGCTTGTTCGGCAGCTGTCGCAGTTCGGGAAGGAGCTGGGCATAATCCAGCACGCCCTGATCCCAATCGAAGCCGTGATGCTCATCCATGACGCCGTTATTGTTGTTCATGTGCAATTCAATCACCCAGGGCGCCAGCGTTTCCAGCCAATAAGCGAAGGTCACATCGGGGTCGGAAAACAAGGTGGCATGCCCGACATCGATGCAGGCTTGCAGATAGGGATGATCGAGTTCTCGAAGCAGGTTGCCAATGATCGTCGGGTCGAACTCCCACATATTCTCGATGGCGACCACCACACCGTAGGCGCGGGCGTAATCGCCGAGAGGACCCCAGAAATCAACATTGCGCTGATGCCAGCCTTGGCGGTAGAAATCATTATGCAGCAAGCCGATGTAATTGGCATGAAAAACCACTTGCCGCGCGCCGAGGCGGTCGGCGATGCGTATGACCTGCTCGTATCGACCGTAAGACACCATATTGATGCGCTCATCGGGACTGCCCGACACCAGGTCCATGAAGGGTCCGTGCATCGTCACCGGTCCCGGCACGGCTGCCAGAGCCGCCCGGTATTCCTTGACCAGCGCGCGCCATTCGCCATCGAGTACGCTTGGCAGCGAAAAGGCGAACAACTCAATGCCAAGGCCTTGTTCACAGGCCAGTTCCACGCATTCATAAAAGTTGCCGATACCGGCGCTGAGTGAAACCTGATCTCGCATAGGTATTGTCCGTAGGGCGGTAAGTGAATGTCGAGCCCGATTGCAGGGTATGCCTTGTTAGTCTTGTGTCTAATTTCAGCTTACATCAGGTTTTGTTGGCGTCGCAACTGTTTGGGGCAATGAGGGCGCCGCCTGTCATGTTGCCGCGCTCGCAAGCCGGCGGACCCGGGCAGCCTGACCTACTCACGCTACGCAGACTCGATTAACATCGCCCGCAGGGGAGGGCTGGCTGATGAGCGCAGCGCGCATCCTGGTGATACTGCCAGCGCTAAATGAAGGGCGCAGCATCGCGCAAACTGTACGGGGAATCCGCGAAGGGCTGCCCGCGGCGGATATGCTTGTCGTCAACGACGGCTCGAGCGACGACACGACAGCCGAAGCGCGGAAGGCGGGCGCGCTCGTGCTGGAGCTGCCCTACAACCTCGGCATTGGCGCGGCGGTGCAGGCTGGTTTTCAATTCGCGCGGGCAAATGACTACGACATCGTACTGCGCAACGATGGCGATGGCCAGCACGCGCCCCAAAACAACGCCGTCCTGCTCGCTCGCCTGGCTTCGGAAGAGGCCGATGTCGTGATCGGCTCGCGCTTTATTGACGTACAGGGCGATTATGGCACGCCACTCTTGCGGCGGTTGGGGAGCGCGATTCTGGCGCGATTGCTTTCCGCGATCATTGGCCAGCGCGTCACCGACCCCACCTCGGGCTGCGCCGCTTTCAATCGGGACGCTATCAAGCTCTTCGCCGGCGCCTATCCCCATGATTATCCCGAACCGGAAGCGATCGTGATGCTGCATCGCAGCGGCCTGCGCCAGGTGGAGGCGCCCGTCAAGATGATCCCGCGCCAGCACGGCGACTCGTCGATTACCCCGCTGCGCTCGGTTTATTACATGATCAAGGTCATCCTGGCCATCCTCATCAACCTGCTGCGGCGGCAGGAGGCCGTCTAGGCGCGCGCCAACTTGCGTCCGCCGCCAACCAGCGCGGATCCTGCAAGATCTACGCGTGAATCATAAAGATAATCGCCAAAGGCAACGCGCAAAACAGCTATCAGCCAGATTTGGTAATAGACAACGTACTCATCCAGATTTAGCAGTGGTCAGTATACTCATCCGTTTTGGTCCATTCATCATATCTCCAGCCATGACATCCCGTGTGCACCAGGCGCTTGTACTTTACAACTCTAACGGGACATTGCTTTCCTTCCGGTCGAAAATGATCTTCACGATATTCCCATTGCGTACCGGGCCTGCAGTCTGGCGTATCTGTCGGATTAGGCTTTTTCTTCTTTGGCTTCTTCGTCGGCGGCGCGGGCGTGGGCGTGGTGTGATATTCCTCGCTGATTTTCGTCCAGTCGAGGTCGCAGCGCTGTTCATCTGGCACATCGACGCAGGCGGCGCCCGGCACGGCGCGATAGCAGATGACCGAGCAATCTTTGACGTAGCTGCAATTTTTGAGGGGGCCGCAGGCTTCGGTCTTGGTCTCTTTCCAGGTGCGCCAGTCCTGAATCGGCGTTGCTGGGATGGGCGTTGGCGGCGGCGGGTCGGTAGGCGGCGGATCGGTAGGGGGCGGCGGCGGGTCGGTTGGCTGGGGTATGGTAAAGCTGAGTTGGTTGCTGCGGGGGCCAAAGCTTACGTAGTTGACGCCATCGCCGAGGGCTTGCACCTGGATTCGGAGGGACGCGCCGGCGGGGGCATTGCGAATAGTGTATTGCGTGCTTCCGACCACAGCGCTTTGGCCGCCGATGATGCTCACTAGATAGTCGATCGCGCCTTCTACGCTTGACCAGGCGAAAGTGGTATCGGAGACATAACGCAGGGTAGGCGCTTGAAGCTGGCGCGGGGCCGGGGTGCTGGTCGGCGGCGGGGGAAGGGGCGTGTTGGTCGGTCGGCGGTGAAGCGTCACGATATCGCTCCAGAGTCCAGTCCATTGGTAGTCGACGCCATCGCCAAGGGCTCTGACGCGCACTTGATAATCACGATGCGGGATCGGGTCTTTAAGCTGGAAGCTGGTTTGGCTCACGCGCTTGATGTTTTTCCAGTCTTCGCCGCTGGGTCGGTAGTTAAGATTGTAGTTAACCGCGCCGGCGACGGCGTTCCATGCGACCGAATTCATATTGAGGGGGCGCAGGTTGCTGGGGGCGGCCAGGTCTCGGGGCAGTGGCGTCGGGCTAGGTATCGGGGTACTGGTTGGCGGGACGGGCGTATAGGTTGGCGGGACGGGCGTGTTGGTGGGGACGGCTTGAGGCTTGGCGCGGCGCAAGGTAACGCGGTTACTCCAAGCACTGTGTCGGCGAACGCCGGTATCGAGGCTGAGGGCGCGGACCTCGATGCGGTAGTCGGCATCAAATCTCATGTTGCGGAAGGTGTGGCTGAGCTGCTGAGGGGTGAAGCTGAGGCGCTGAATTCTCCCGCGGCCAATGCGATAGCGGATTTGGTAGCCCTTGACGTTGGATATCTGGGACCAGGTGATGGTATCGCCACTGCCCTGCAGGATGGGGCGGAGCAAGCGGCGTTGGGCTTGGGCGGTTGGCATGACGATAGCCAGCAGCAGCAGAAGGAACAGGAATTTGCGCATGATGAGATTCTCCAGTGTGCGAGGGTGAGTGGATAAAGTGGGGCTCGCTCATGAGGACGGCACTCTAGCACGGAATCTCGGATGGTCAAGTCCAATGTCGAAATGCCTAACGATGAATTACTCCGGCGAAATGCAAATTCGACTTGTGATTCAACCACGTTTATGACTATAATCTGCTTGCCATACTATTGTAAGCTGTTCAATCTATAAGCGAGGAAACGCATGAAGAGCAAACTTACCATATTATTCATCGTGGTTATGGTGCTGTCGTCTTTCGGGGCGCCCGCTATCGCCCAAGACATGAATGAAGTCTCGATTTTGTATTGGCAAGCCAGTTCGATCCTGAATCCCTATCTCTCCGGCGGCACCAAAGATATCGACGCCTCGGCTATCGTACTGGAGCCGCTTGCAAATTGGGCGCCGGACGGCTCGCTGAATCTTAATTTGGCGGCCGAAATCCCGACGCTGGAAAACGGCGGCATCAGTGAAGACCTTACATCCATCACCTGGAACCTGCGCGATGACATTGTATGGTCGGATGGCTCGCCCTTCACAGCCGAAGATGTCGTCTTCACTTGGGAATACTGCACCCATCCCGATGCTGGCTGTGTCCAAGCCGATGAGTTCGTCGGTGTGGTCAGTGTGGAAGCGATGGGAATGCACTCGGTAACGGTTACCTTTGACGCTCCCAAGCCGAACCCATTCCGTCCCTTTGTCTCTCACATCCAGCCCATCTTGCAGAAAGCCCAATTTGGCGACTGCATCGGCGCCGAGATGGCCGCTTGCAGCGACCAGAATTTCGCGCCGATAGGCACTGGACCTTTCATTGTTGAGGAATTCCGCCCCAACGATGTCGTTACCTACGTCCGCAACCCCAACTATCGCGACGCCGATATGGGCAAGCCAGGCTTTGATCGCGTTATTTTCAAGGGCGGCGGCGACGCCGAATCGGCCGCGCGTGCAGTCCTGGAAACGGGCGAAGCCGATTACGCTTGGAACTTGCAGATTTCACCGGCCGTCTTGGACTCGATGGAAGCGGCTGGAAACGGGCAAGTGGTTGTGGCCTACGGGCAAGCGATCGAAACTATCTGGATCAACGGCACCGACGTCAGCCCGGATAACCCCGATCGTTCGGTCTATATGGCAGATGGCAGCAACGCTCATCCCTTCCTCAGCAACAAGGCTGTCCGCCAGGCGATGTCCATGGCAATTGACACCAACGTCATCGCCGAGCAGTTGTATGGCCGCTCGGGTAGAGCGACCTGCAATTTCATCAACTCACCGGCATCCAATGTCTCGCCGAACACTTCTTGCGATCAGGACATTGACGGCGCCAACGCGCTTCTGGACGAAGCCGGCGTGGTAGATAGCGACGGTGATGGCATTCGCGAATACATGGGGCATCCCCTTCGCGTGCAATACCAGACCAGCACCAATGCCGTTCGCCAAAACACGCAGGCGCTAATCAAGCAGTGGTGGGGCGAAATCGGCATTGAGACCGAACTGCGCAATATCGACGCTGGTGTCTTCTTTGGTGGCGATCCGGCCAGCCCCGATACCTACCAGAAGTTCTACTCTGATGTGGAGATGTACACCACCGGTTCGTCATCCCCGGATATGGAAAGTCTGCTTTCCAACAATCGCTGCGGACAAGCCCCGGGCCCCGACAACAACTGGACCGGCTCCAACATCATTCGCTTCTGCAATGCTGACTACGATGCCGCTCTTGACGAACTGAGCCAGACCGCCGGCCAAGACGCGCGCGCGGCTGTCATCATTCGCTTGAATGACATCCTGGTCCAGGAGTATGCGCTGATTCCATTGGTTTACCGTTCCTCGGCCTCGTCAGCCTATGCCAATTCACTTGGCGGCGTGGACATCAACGGCTGGGATTCGGAAATGTGGAACATCGAGGACTGGCATCGGGTGGACATGTAGGCCGCTCTAGTCTTTGAGCAAGTTTCAGAGGTGCGCTTCGGCGCGCCTCTTTTGCTTTATCGAAGGCGCAGCCCATCGCTGGCAGCCGTGATTTGCGAAAATGAATCATTATTCGGTATAATCGCTGTGCACAGTTTCGGACAATCATTTGAATCGTGGAGGAAAGCATGAAAAGCAAGCTAACAATTCTATTGCTCATCGTGATGGCGCTGTCGTCCTTCGGCGGCGCAGCCATCGCCCAAGGTGAAGACACCGTGAATATCCTGTTCTGGCAGGCGGCGTCTCACATGAACCCCTATCTCGGCAACGGCACCAAGGAATTTGAAGCGGCCGCGCTCGTTCTCGAGCCACTAGCGCGCTACGACCCCGACGGCGTCATGGTGCCCTGGCTGGTGGATGAGATTCCCACGGTCGCAAACGGCGGCGTTTCCGCAGACCTGACTTCCATCACCTGGACGCTGAGCGAAGGCATCCTCTGGTCGGATGGCAGTCCCTTGACCTCGGCTGATGTCAAATTCAGCGGCGATTTCTGCATGCACCCGGAGACCGGCTGCACCGTGCTGGATCAGTTCGCTAATGTCGAATCCATCGAAGCGGTCGATGACATGACCATTCGCATCAACTTCGATGTCGCCAAGCCCTTCCCCTACGGTCCCTTCGTCGGCTATCTGACGCCCATTATCCAGAAAGCGCAGTTCGAAGACTGCATCGGCGCCGGGGCGCTGGAATGCCAGGAGAGCTTCGGTCCTATTGGCACGGGTCCTTTCATGGTCACCGACTTCCGCACCAACGACGTCATCACTTACGCGGCCAACCCCAACTTCCGCGTTGAGGGGCAGCCGGCCTTCGACCGCGCCGTCTTCAAGGGTGGCGGCGATGCCGAATCAGCCGCGCGCGCCGTGCTGGAAACGGGCGAAGCCGATTACGCCTGGAACTTGCAGATTTCGCCGGCTGTTTTGTCGGCGATGGAAGCGGCCGGTCAAGGCACGGTCATCGTTGGTTTCGCCACCAGCGTCGAGCGTCTTCTGCTGAACCACACCAACCCGGATCCGGCGCTGGGCGAGAATCGCTCGGTCTGGATGGCCGATGGCAGCAACGGCCACCCCTTCCTGCAGGTCGAGGCGGTTTGGAAAGCCATGTCAATCGCGATCGACCGTGAAGTGATCGCCGGCCAGCTCTATGGCGCGGGCGGCGTCGCCACTTGCAACATCCTGCCTGGTCCGCCGATCTACGCTTCGCCCAACAATGCCTTCTGCGGTCCCGATATTGACGCAGCCAATGCCATGCTGGACGAAGCCGGCATCATGGACAGCGATGGCGATGGGATACGCGAATACGAAGGGGTTCCGCTTAAGGTCTCTTACCAAACCTCGACCAACGCCGTGCGCCAGAACACGCAAGCGCTGATCAAGCAGTGGTGGTCGGAAATCGGCATCGAGACCGAACTGCGCAATATCGACGCGGCCGTCTTCTTCGGCGGCGATATCGCCAGCCCGGACACTTACTCGAAGTTCTATACCGACATCGAGATGTATACCAACGGCTCAAGCGGCACTGATCCCGAGACCTACATGGGCGGCTGGCGCTCCGACCAGATCACGCACCCGGACAACAGCTGGAACGGCAACAACGTCGTACGCTGGTACAACACGGACTATGACGTCCTGCTCGACCAGTTGGCAGAGACTGCTGTCCTGGAAGAGCGCGCCGCCCTGGCCATCCAGATGAACGACATGCTGGTACAGACCGGCGCCGTGATTCCCTTGGTCTACCGCGGCAGCGTTTCCGCGTATCACAATAGCATCCACGGCGTCGCCATGAACGCCTGGGATTCCGAACTCTGGAATGTCGCTGACTGGACGCGCATGTAGCATAATTCGCAACTGGTGTCGCCTTTCTCCTTAGTACGGGGGAAGGGCGACCCTTTTCTTTTGAACTACAGGGTACGCAGAGAGCGCAGAGACTTGAAGGAAGCGAGCGCGTCTGAGGATCATGATACGCTTACTTACAGAATTATCGGCGCCGCGCCATTGCAGTGCATAAACGGACGGGAGCCGGTCTTTTGGAGAGTTTGCATGAAGAGGCTTTCTGTGTCTAACTCGAACGCCAGGATCCGCATTACGAAAGGCAGAAATCGCTTGAAGTCCACTATCGCGGACGAATTATAGGCATATTGAGGGTTGACGTCGTCGTAGAGAATGAGGTCATTATAGAATTGAAGTCTGTAAATGAACTCGCTCCCATACACTCCACACAGATTATTTCATACTTGAAGATTACGGGTTTGACGCGGGGACTGTTAATCAATTTCAATGTCAGGCAACTGACGAAGGGCGGCATCAAGCGCTTCATAAATCTTGAATGGTCTCTGTGTTCTCTGCGTAGTCTGTAGTTCAATAATTGACGAAGAGCTGGACGAGGCAATCCCATGGGCAAATACATCGTTCGAAGGCTCCTGACCGCCATACCAACGATACTCGTTATTAGTTTTATTATTTTTGCGATTGTGGACTTATCCCCCAGCGACCCGACAGGCAACCTCCCCTTGACCATTCCGCCCGAGGTGCGGGCCAAGATCCGCGAAGCCCTCGGCGCTGACGACCCCTTCGTCGTCAAATACGTCAAGTGGCTGAATCAATTCTTCATCGCCGAACCCTTGAATTTCATCGAATCAATCACGGACATTCGCTTCCCCGGCTCAGAAGAACGAACGCGCGTCATCTCCTGGGCGACGCGCGGACCGGTGATCGACATCATCGCCGAGCGCCTGCCGCAGACGCTCTGGGTGGTCGGCTCGTCCTACATTCTCGGCGTCATGATCGCTGTGCCAGTCGGCATCTATTCGGCTTATCGGCAGTATTCCGTATTTGATCAGGTGGGCACTTTCCTGATGATGGTGGGTTTCTCGGTGCCGACATTCTTTACCGGTTTGATGTTCATCATCGTCTTCAGCGTCAACCTGAAATGGTTCCCCTCGGTCTACGACACCACGCTCGTGGTCACCGATATCGCATCGCTGAAGAAGCAGCTGGGGCAGATGATCATGCCGGTAACGGTGCTGGCGCTGTATACGACGGCGCAGATGAGCCGTTATACCCGCGCTTCGACGCTGGAGAACCTGCAGCAGGATTTTATCCGCACAGCCCGTTCCAAAGGCTTGACCGAACGCGTAGTCGTGGGTCGCCATGTGGTGCGCAACAGTTTGATCCCGGTGGTCACGCTGATTGCGCTGGGCATCCCCGGCATCTTCGGCGGCGCGCTCATCACCGAGCAGATTTTCCGCGTCAACGGCATCGGCCAGTATCTGATCATCGCGATCCAGGGCGGCGACTTGCCCACCGTGCAGACGGTGACCTTCATCTTCGCGGTGCTGGTGGTGTTCTTCAATATCGTCGCCGATGTCCTCTATGGCATTCTTGATCCCCGCGTCACCTACACCTAAACGGAATGAGGGGCTGAGACTATGACCGCGAATGCGAAGACGAAGCCAGCGCAACTCGAAGCGGCCGAAATGGTGCAGGCGCGCACCTTCGTCGGCGATGCCTGGAATCAATTCCGCAAACACAAGCTGGCCATGATCGCCATAGGTGTGCTGGCGGTGATTATTGGCGGCGTCTTGTTTGGACCGCTGTTTTGGACGCTCGACCCGGAATATATCGATATCGCCGCGTCTTATCAGGTGGCATCGCCCGAACATCCCTGGGGCACCGACAGCCTCGGTCGTGACACGCTGGCGCGCGCGCTGCAGGGCGGGCGCGTCTCGCTCATGATCGGGATTTCCGCCATGCTGGTGTCGATCACCATCGGCACGGTCATTGGCTTGGCTTCCGGTTATTTCCGCCGGCTGGACAATCCGCTGATGCGCATGACCGATATCTTTATCGCTCTGCCGCAGCTGCCGCTATTGCTGGTGCTGATGATGCTCTTCCGCGAACCGCTGAAAAGCGCCTTTGGCGTTGAGGGCGGCGTCTTCATCCTAATGGTTTCCGTTATTGGCGGCTTGCAATGGATGCCCACTGCGAGGCTGGTGCGCGGCGAAGTGCTGACGGTGAAATCGCGCGAGTTCATCACCGCGGCCACCGCCGTCGGCTCGCAGGACGGTCGGATTCTGAGCAGCCACATCTTGCCGAATGTGATGAGCCCGGTCATCGTCGCCGCGACCTTCAGCGTGGCCGCCGCCATCATTACCGAGTCGGCGCTATCCTTTCTCGGTTTGGGCTTCCCGCCCGATTTTCCCACTTGGGGGCGCCTGCTCTTTGACGGCAAGGATTACCTGACGATCACCTGGACGCTGGTCTTCTGGCCCGGCTTGCTGATTTCGCTGACGGTGCTCTGCGTCAACTTCATCGGCGATGGCTTGCGCGATGCGCTGGATCCGCGCCTGCGGAAATAAGTTCGGGTAATGCGGTTCTGTTGCGGGCGCGTCACGATGGCGCGCTCTTTTTCTGTTTCAGTAATACAACGATTGCGATACAATTGTTCTATCAGAAGGAGTGTCGATGTCGATAGAACAGAGACTGCGCGACTTCGTTTCTTGGTGGCGGGAAAACATCACGGGCGATGAGAAGGGCGAAGCGCAAATCTTCCTCGACCATCTAATGCGCGCCTTCGGTCACGCAGGCGCTTTGGAAGTCGGCCGCTACGAGGAGCGCATTCGCCGCCGCAACGGGCGAACTACCGTCTCCTTCGCCGATTACTTGATTCCCAAGCGAGCCCTCATCGAAATGAAAAAGCGCGGCGAAGACCTCAAGAAACACTATACGCAACTTGAGGAGTACTGGAAAAGCCTCGACAGTCAGGTCCGTCCCCGTTATGCCCTGCTGTGCAATTTTGATGAGATATGGATTTTCGACTTTCACACGCAGTTTTACGATCCCATCGATGCGCTGGGAATTGATGAGATCTTCGAGCGCCGTGCCGCGCTGGAATTCTTGGTGGCGCGCTCAAGGAAGGCGCCTGTCTTTCGCAACAATCGCGTCGAAGTTACCAGGAACGCCGCGTACCAGTTGTCGAGGCTGTTTCGTGTTCTTGCGCGCGAGCTTGACCGGGACATCGCGCAGCGGTTTGCCCTTCAATGCATGGTAGCGTTATTCGCCGAACATGCTGGCCTGCTGCCTAATGCGACCTTGGCCGGCATCATCAAGTCCAGCAAAGCGCCTGTCAGCAGGACAGACAATGCGCACGATCTCATGGCATTGCTATTTACCATGATGAATTACCCAAAGCACAAACGCCGCGGTGGGCGATTCCACGATGTTGACTACTTCAACGGCGGAATCTTTACGCAGATTCATCCCATATCGTTGGGCGGTACTGAGATCCAGATGCTGGAGTTTGCCGCCAGCCAAGACTGGTCGAAGATTCGACCCTCAATCTTTGGCAACATCTTTGAATATAGTCTGGACAAGGAAGAACGCCACCGCGAAGGCGCGCATTATACAACCGAGCTTGACATCAAGCGCATCGTCGACCCCGTCATAGCCGAACCCTGGCGCAACGACATTGATTCGGTCAATGTCTTGCCCGATGCCTTAAACCTGTATGACGAATTGTGCGATTATGTCGTCTTGGACCCGGCATGTGGCTCGGGAAATTTTCTATTTGTGGCTTACCGGGAGATGAAAGCGCTGGAATCCGACCTGCGTGAAAGAATCGCCGAACTAGGAGGCGACCTCTCGCAGTTGAATCGGCGCGTGACGGCGAAGCAGTTCCACGGTTACGACATTAACGAATTCGCGGTGGAGCTGGCGAAGGTCTCGCTGATGATCGCCAAGAAGCTGGCGGTTGACGAATTCGACACCGACGAGAATCCGCTGCCCCTGGACAACCTCGACGACAACATCAAGGCAGAGGACGCGCTTTTCAACGAGTGGATCGAGTTCGACGCTTGCATTGGCAACCCGCCTTATTTGGGTGGCTCCACGATTGGTAAAGAGCGGGGTCTCGCCTATATGAGTGAAGTACGGGAGAGATACAGTGATGTGCCCGGACGCGCCGATTACTGCGTCTACTGGTTTCGCAAAACTCATGACCAAATGAAGGAAGGCGCTCGTGCTGGGTTGGTCGGAACAAATACAGTACGCCAAAACTATTCGCGAATAGGCAGCCTAGACTACATCGTCGCCAATGGTGGTGTAGTCTATGACGCCGTTTCGTCCATGCCCTGGTCTGGCGAAGCAAAAGTGCATGTTTCTATTGCCAATTGGACAAAAGGCGAGTCGCCGTTTGAACCGAGGCGCTTGCATATCTTCAAAGGTCAAAACGAAGCGGGCGAGTATGCCTTTCGAACGGTGGGATCCGGCAGAATTAGCTCCTCTTTGTCCGAACAAATCGATGTTAGCAGCGCACTCAAACTGAGAACGAATACGAAACCAAAGCGAGTCTTTCAAGGAGTGATTCCCGGGAGTGAAGGATTTATTGTGGATGCCGCGACTGCAGAATATCTGTTAAAAGATGACCCAGAAAACAGGCAGGTGCTGTTGCCATACTTAATTGGCGATGACCTTCTGGGTGAACCAAAAGGCATGCCGCGACGCTGGATAATAGATTTTTTCATGTACGACATCATAGAAATTCGGCAATATTCAGGTCCATACAAGATTGTCGCCGAAAGCGTATTGCCCGTTAGACGCAAGAATGCGGCCGACGAAATCAAAGACAATGAAGCTGCACTTTTGACCAATCCGGGCTCAAAGACAAGCAACTATCATCAGAATCGGCTCGGCAAATGGTGGCTACATACCGCGAGCCGACTGGCGATGACAGAGAGAATGGCATTTGTCAGTCGCTATATTTGCTGTTCGCGTGTAACCAAACGTCCGATTTTTGAGTTTGTTTCAAACGCTGTTCGACCAGACTCTTCGCTCCAAGTCTTTGCATTCAACGATGATTACGTGTTCGGCATATTGCAGTCCAACGCGCATTGGCAGTGGTTTGTTGAAAAGTCTTCCACTTTGAAATCGGATTGGCGTTACACGCCGCACAGTGTGTTCGATACCTTTCCTTTCCCACAGCATCCCGCGTCAGAAAAAGTCAAAGCCGTTGCCGATGCCGGGCGCGACTTGCATGAATTCCGCCGAGATCACATGGCGCTCAACGATACATTGACACTCCGCTCCATCTACCGCTCTTTGGAAGACCCGGGAGACAATCCCCTCCGCGACCTCCACGACGCCCTCGATCACGCCGTCCTCGCTGCTTACGGCTTCAACCCCGACGGCGACATCCTGGAACAATTGCTCGCGCTCAATCTCGAAGTCGCCGCCAAGATCGACGCCGGCGAAGACGTCACCGCGCCAGGCATCCCGCCCGATTATCCCAATCCGGCCGAACTCGTCAGCGACGGCTGCATCCAACCGCCCGACCTGATCTAACGAGGTACCAAGCCATGCCCTACATCAGACAGATCACCATCGACCAAGCCAGCGGGCTGGTCAAGAAAGAGTTGGAGAAGGCGATCGCCCGCGCCGGACGCGTCTGGAATATCGTGCAGATCATGTCGCTCAACGGGCGCGTGATGAAGTCGGCAATGGAAATGTATGGCGCGACCATGTTCGCCGACTCGCCCCTGACGCGGGCGCAGCGCGAGATGCTCGCGGTCGTGGTCAGCAAAGCCAACCATTGCGTTTACTGAATTCGCTCGCATGCCCACGACCTCCGTGCCGAGGTCGCTGATTTTGCCGATGCAGAGGCGGCTGACACCTACGTCGACGCCATTGCTCGTGACTGGCGGACGGCGCCTTTGAACGATGTCGATCACGCCTTGTGCGCCTACGCCGAGAAGCTGACTCGCGTGCCGTCCGAGATGGGCGAGCCCGATGTGGCGCGGCTGCGAGCGGCCGGGTTGGATGATGTCGCCATTCATGACGCGACCCAGATTATCGGCTTCTTCAATTACATCAATCGGGTCGCCGACGCCTTAGGCGTCGAGCCGGAGCAATTCGTCCGCCCCTGGGGCGAAGACGGAAACATCAGCGCCGCCAGCCGCCGCGCAGAATAGCAATTGGCGGCTTTCCCCTCCGCACATACATGATTCCGATTCATTTCGCTTGCATATTCGGCCGGCAACCTGGCTCTCGATAGCGGCGGCTATTGGATTCCCGCATCAGGATCTGCTGTCCAACATAGACCAGACCTTCCCTGGACCTCGCCAGCGTTTGATAATCATTTGTATGTCATTTGAAATTCTCTATTCCGTGATATGCTATAGATATACCTGAGGGGATTGGCCCCTCTTGACATAAACCTGAAGATTGACTGTCGAGAATCAAAATGCCCATCACCGCCAAGTGGAATGACAGGTCTAAAGTATTCATCGAGAGTCGCTTTCAGGACCCGTGGACATTGGAAGAGTTCATTGAAGCGCGCAAGGCTTGGTATCGGATGATCAAATCAGTCGACTATGCGGTGCCAATACTGCTGGATTTGCGCGAATCGCATACGGCGCCAAAAGGCGCGCTGCGGCAGTTCAGCGCCATCCACCGCAGCCCACACCCGCGTCAAGGTCACATTTACGTTCTGGGATTGAACGGGACCTACGAGAAATTGTCCAAGCACCTCTTTGACGGCGTCGCGGATCCGGGCAAGACTGTGGTCCTGGTGGATTCCATCGAGCGCGTCTTCCAGCCCGAGTAGACGGCGCCTTCCGCCCTCGCTCCAAGCGGATGCAACTATTGCGCGTTCTTTTTCCGTTGAGATTTAGTTTGTCGCAGACTCCCTCTCCGTGGCCGGTAATGTTCTCTTGATATCCCGCCCAGCTCTTGGCTTTCCGTTTCCGCAAGAATCAGAGAGTTGAGAGCCGCCATTGCGCTTATGATTTGGATAGCGCATAAGAACTGAAGGATTGGGCATGATCAGGGGAAACTCGAGCGAGTACCAGACGGATTTGGTAGCGGACGTCTGCCGATACCTGCGGGAGCGCCATCCGCAATCGGTTAGCCTGCAAGAGTTGGGCCTGCGCTTCCATATCAGTCCTTATCATTTGCAGCGAATCTTCAAGCGAGCGACCGGCATATCCCCCCGCGAGTACGGCGCCAATCTGCGGCTGGAGGATTTCAAGGCGCATATTCGTCAAGGCGAGCGCATCACCGATGCCATCTTCGACGCCGGATACAGCTCATCGAGCCGGCTCTATGAACAGAGCAATGCCAAGCTCGGCATGACACCATCGGCTTATCGGAAAGGCGGCGCCGGCATGACAATTTTCTACAGCGCTGTGCCTTGTCCGCTCGGCTTTCTGCTGGTCGCGGTGACCGAACGCGGCATCTGCAAGCTGAGCCTGGGCGATGCCCCCGCGCCGCTTATCGCTGACCTCGAGGCTGAATTCGACCGCGCCGAGCGCATCGCGGATGATGAGGGCGTCGGCTATTGGGTAGAGCGGATCATCGCTTATCTCGAAGGCTGGCAGCCCAATCTGGAACTGCCGCTGGATCTGCGCGCGACCGCCTTCCAACTGAAAGTCTGGGCGGAACTGCAGGCGATCCCCGTGGGCGAGACGCGCAGCTACAGTGAGGTCGCCGCCGCCATCGGCCAACCGACTGCCAGCCGCGCCGTCGCCAATGCCTGCGCCAAGAATCCGGTCGCCCTCGTCATACCCTGCCATCGCATCATCCGCGCGGACAAGCGCCTCGGCGGCTACCGCTGGGGAATCGAGCGCAAGCGCGCCATCCTCGAGCGGGAGCGGCAATATCGCCGGAAGGAGCAGGCGCCGCCCAATGCCAAGAGCCCCAGTTAATTCACCACAGTCGTCCGGCGGCGGCGATAAGGTCTGCCGCGCTCACACAAAATAGCACGCCTCTTCCATTCACGAGCAAGGGGGTTTGCTAAAAAAGAGGAGAGAAGGAAACACAGAGAACACAAAGAAAGCACTGAGATTTTCAAAATAAACCAGCGTCTGTCTTGCGAGACAATTGCTTGCGTCTTATGTCAGAATTCCTGTAAGATGAAGAATATGCCCAGGACTTAATGGGGGAAACGATGTCCATCCGAAATCTACATGTTTTGATTCTCGTCAGCGTCGCTTACGTCGCGGCGCAGATGGTCGCCGATATTTCCAATCTGCGCGACCTGGTCCTCTTCGGATACGGCGTCAGCGCTTTTTCCATCGCCTATCCGCTGACCTTCACACTGCGCGATATGGCGCACAAGCTCGCTGGACCCCAGGTGGCGCGCACGCTAATCATCGCGGCCGCCGTCATCTACCTCATCGCGCAAGCCTTCTTCGCCATCATCTCGAGCCTGCCGCCGGAAATGACGTCGGAGGAAAGCGTGGCGATCGGCCAGTTGCTTTCGCCCGAATGGCGCTTCCTGCTGGCGGCGGTGGTCGCCTCGGTCTTGTCGCAGCTGGTGGACACCGAGGTGTATACGCGCTGGGTCGATCGCTTCGGCGGGCAGCATCAGTGGGGGCGCGTGCTGGTCAGCAACTTGATCGGCATCCCGCTTGACCGCATCATTTTCCTGGCGATCGCCTTTCTCGGCGCCTGGTCGGGTGATGAATTTGTTGCCGCATTCGTCGGCACGACGATCGTGCGGCTCGTCTTCGGCATCATCTCGATTCCGGGCATCTACCTGGTCGAGGAGCATTCGGAAGACTGGATCCATATCGCGGAAATCCGTCATACCGACCCGCCGTCATTCGCGCGTTCAAAGGACGGCTAGACGGGGCTTCTCTGGTCAAGGGGCGTTGGAAGTTAGTCGGTTAGTCTATCGAGAATACCCTCTCTAACAGAAGGTATCTGTAGTAGTTCTTCCAGGAACGCATTGTAGTTGGCTTCTCTATCGGCCGCCCTGAGTGCCAGAATAGAATCATAGTTAATGCCGACCAGATCACAGAATTCTCTACCAGTCATGGCTTCATCAACACTTATTTTCCGCTTGAATCCGATTCGAATTTCTTCTCGAGTGTTAGCATTAAACCCGCAAATCTTCCCGTGGCAACTGTAATAGTGTAATGTCAACTCGTTTGTGGCGAGAAAATCAACAAGATTTTGCTGTTCTTTCTCTGAGGATTTAGTATCGAATTCGTGGCCATCCTTGAGTTCTACAACGTAACAGTGCTGAGAGTGCCGTTTGCGATCAAAGACAATAAAGTCGGGTTCGATCCCATCGCCCTTTAAAGAAATACACTTCTTGACTGCCTTCTTCGTTGCGACTCTAACGCCGAGGTCCATGATTTGCGCGCTAAGAAACTCATCGACATCTCCGATCAGTTTGTCCGATACTAGATTTGTGACGAGTTTTTCCAGTTCGTTTCCATTCCTGATAATAAGACTCTGAACTCTACTCAGCAGGCGGCTCAACTCCGCATCTCCGAAACAGCGCGCGTATGCGCCCTTACGCACCTCTTCGATAGGTTTGCCTTCAATTTCACTTAGTCGCGCCATCATAGGCCTCAATGTCACATCCAAGGAAGTTTCGCCCCTGCTCTCGACAAGCATGCATTACAGAGAACGAACCGGCCGCGGGGTCTATTACCAAGTCGCCAGGAGATGTTGTCGCTGCAATGAGCTCGCCTTGCAGTCGAATGGGCTTATTGTGCGGATGCGTTTTCTTAATCTTTTCTCGCCATACGTCGGGAATGTTGCGAATTGTCCACACTCCCTTAGCTCGACGCGGCTCCTTCTGGATAATCACACAGAACTCTGTTTGGTGCCGCGTACGATATCCTAAGCCCATCCGTCCCTTGTCCCATGTCAGCATGTCAACAACGCTTAGAGTCGTACCGTTGATCCAGTTGCGGAAATCCGTACAAAGGTGAAACTTGTCCATCCATAGAAAGAGGTGGCCCGACGGAATCAAGACACGCCCAATCTCATTCGTAAACTTCGTGATGATCTCTTCGGACATTTGAGGAAGTTTCACTCGGACATGGTTTCGGCTCGTGTCCTCGTTGCCATACTTCATCTTGTCGTAAACCCCACGAAACTGCGGGTCGAAAAATGCGGCCGGTATAGTGTTGTCGTCAAGCATGCCTAGAAGTTCCAAGCCGTCCATTTTGATGCGTTCGTTGAGCGGCAAGCTGGCAGGCAATGCGAGAGGCGGGCATTCCACAGTACGCACGTTCGAGAATACGCCATTTGTCTCTTGACCTAATCTAACCGCGGTTTCTGATGTCATGTTAATCGCCTTTGTATCCACGAGATTATGGAACTATATCCGCATTAGCGAGTTTACCAATACAAGATTCACTTTCTACAGCAAACTGCGATGCGTTGAAAACGCTATTATATCGCAATTGTATCAAATATAGTTCAAATGTGCTAATGATTGCACACGATCTACGGAAGAGCAAAAGGCTTGTATGAACGCCGGAGATACTGCAACATTCTGAATTGAACATCAGGCATGAAAATCTGTACAAAAGGTTTGATAAGCTAGTTCTCAGGCAGTTGCAAGCTTGGGCAGATATTCGTAATCATGCCGCACAAGGCGAATTCGAAAGATTTACAAGGCATGATGTCAAACAAATGTTGTCTGGAATAGAGAATTTTCTTGTGAATCGCCTAGGCCGTATATAGTGAAAGTAAGTGCTACTACCCCCGCGCCCAAGCCAGCGAATCGGCGCTGACCTCGCCCAGGTCCAGCCGGCTCAATGCACCGGTGGCCACATCGACGCGCATGATGCGTGAGACTCCATCAACCGAGCGCGCAAAGGTGACCGCGGCGCCATCGGGCCTCCACTTGGGCAAGCTGTCATAGCGCGATTCCACCACCAGCGGCTCAACCTTGAGCGTCTCCAGATCCAGCAGATAGATAGCCGAAGCGCCGTCCCGCCCGGAAGCGAAGACGATCCGCTGCCCGTCCGGCGACCAATCGGGCGAGGTATCGGGCGCGCGATGGTCGGTCAATTGTCGGGCCTCGCTGGAAGCCATGTCGATGCTATAAAGGTTCCAGCCGCCGTCGCGATTCGAGGTGAAGGCGATCGACGCGCTATCTGGCGACCAGGCCGGCTGCCGATCGCCGGCCTGATGTGCCGTTACGCGCCGCAGATCTCCCCCATCGGGCTTGATGATATAGATATTGTTGTCGCCCTCGCGATTGCTGGCGAAGGCGATCCAGGCGCCATCGGGCGACCAAGCGGGGGACTCGGCGATGGCGCCCGAAACGGTCAGCCGGCGCGTGTGGCCGCTGATTAGGTCATAGGTGACGATATCGCTGCCGAAATTCAGATACGAGGTCAGCGCCAGGCGCGCGCCATCGGGCGAAAACGAGGGATCGGTGAAGAAATCGAAATCCAGCCGCTCTTTCAGCCGGTGATGAAGATCTTGCACGATTACGACGGGCAAGCCCGTCTCCAGCGACATGTATGCGACGACCGGCGCGGGCAGCATAACCGCCAGCAAGTAGCGCAGCAGCATCAATATCAGTGTCAAAATGAGAATCAGCGCGGTCAGGCGGAGCAGGCTGCGGCGCATGGCGCGGTATCAGGCGGCGCGAGCCAGATATCGGCGCTGCGTCAAAAAGGCTTTGATCTGCTCGGCGGCGATGGCAGCTTCCACCCGCATATTGTAGAAGGCGCCGCGCCCCTTGTAGAATACGCCTACCAGATACAGCCCCTCGTGCCCCAGCACGCCTCGTCCGTTGGGATGCTCGCTGACATCGCGCAGGGGCCAGCCGCGGATGCCGTTGGGTCCGATATCCCATTCGCAGCTCGTTTCCGGATAAAACATCTCGGTGCTGTACTGCATATCAATATCGAGATATTGGTGCAGCACGGGCAGGAAACCGGTGGCCATGATCACCAGATCCAGCTCGATGGTTGTCCCATCCGCCAGCGTCGCGCCGCGAGCGTCAAATTGGACCGGATGCCTCGCCGGCACGACCTGCCCCTGCCGCAGCGCATTCAGCAGCTCGGGTCCGCGATAGCCAGTGCCGGCGCCGGTTCGGGGTGGCGCTTCCCATACGCCGAAGTCACCCGCATTGTACTTGACCGCCCCCGTCTTCCGCTGCAGCCAGACGCAGGCGCGCTCCGGCAGGCGCTCGCCCAGCATCATCCAGGCGTGGCGGGGCAGCCCATAGGGATAGCGCGGGCGCAGGTCGACGCCGCTGCGGATGGAGAGCCAGGTGAAGCCGTCAGCCGCCACTTTCCCCGCCGCCACCGCGATATCGGTACCGCTGGGTCCGTTGCCCACCACCAGCGTCCGCTTCCCGCGCGCCTGATCCGGATGGCGAAAATCGCGCGAGTGCAGGATCTCGCCGTCGAAGCGCTCCATGCCGGGGATATCGGGCAGCTGCGGATTGTTGAAGACGCCGGTGGCCGGGATGACGGCGCGGTAAGTTTCGCTGCCTTGGCTGGTTTCGACTTGCCACAGTCCGTCCTGGCGGGGGGCGACGCGATAGACCTCGATGCCGCCCTCGATGGGCAGCCGCTGATCCACCACCCAATCCACCAGATAGCGGTAGTATTGTTTGGCCCATGGATGGATGCCCCAATGCAGGGGGAATTTACGGCCCGGCAATTCACTGAAAAAGCGCGATGTATTCAGGCGCAGCGACGGATAGAGGCTGTTCCAGGTCACCGCCAGCGTATGCGATCGGTCGATGACGCGATACTCGAGCCCGGCTTGGCGCAGCGCGTAGGCGGCGTTGACGCCGGCGGGTCCGGAGCCAATGACCAGCACATCCGCAGTGGGCATCAGCTTCCCCCGGCATTAGGCAGCGCGGTGGCCGTCTCGCGGATGTAAAAGTAGAGCCGCGTTGGCGCCGCTTCGTGCGTCGCCGGGAAGTGGAGCGCGTCTTCAGTCGTGCGCGGCTGGACGTATTCCAGCGTTTGGCCGATCAAACCGCCAATCCACTGCGCCTGAAAAGTGGCTTCTTCGTTGTATTCAGCAACGGGAAAGGCGACCAAGCCGGCAGCCATGGCGATTACCGCGACGCCGAACATGAGCGCGGCGATGCCGCCAATGATGGTCAAGGCGCGTCGATTGGCGCGGCGAACATCGTCTGCCGTCCTGGTCGCCTGCTCAAGACGACGCAGGAGTTGCGCGCGATCATAACCGCGGCTGAAATCCAGAAAGAGCTGGCCTTCAAGCGAGGCGGGCGGGGCGATGTCTTCGCAGAGGATTGGCAAGATGCGCAGGCTATTCGAAAGCGCCTTTTCGATTTCGGCTTGTACATGGGGGTCGGCATTAGATTGGCGCGACACCAGGACGATTAAGAGCGGCCTTGACTGCCGAACCATGTGGGACAAGTCGTCGCGGATTCGCTCGGCCAGCTGTTGCTGGTCCTGCGAGTAGGTGATGCGCATCATCGGCGCAGGCTACTTTCGCTTTTGTGAAAAATAGTACAAACTATTTTCTCACAAGTGTCAATAGCTTCCAAGTATCGCATTATGCGGAATGACAATCAACGGCGCGCCGGCCGTTGATTGGCTGGGTATAATTCGGGCGACCCAATGGCTCGCCTCTACAAAAATCTGACGTGATTGATTAACTGCGGTTAGCCGTCGGTATCCATCTCCCCACATCGACGGACTGCGCCGCCGCCAGCGCCGCCGGATTTCCAATGGGCAGCCAGAAGGGCGACTCCACCACCGCAACCGCGTGATCGCGCGCCGCTGCCGAAATGCAGTCGGTAATCTCAAACTCGCCCCGTTCGGACATCGAGAGCTCGTAATCGAAGACAGCCTGGGTGAACTTGTAGGCGCCGCTGTTGCAGGGGGCTGGCGCGGAATAGGCGCCCGGCGGCGGTTTCTCGTCGATGCGCAGCAAGGCGCCGGCCGCATTGCGCAGAACGACTCCAAAGCGTTCGTAATCGGCGCGCGGCGTCGACAGAATGCCGAAGTCCTGCCGGCTCAGCTCGCGCAGGGCGGCCGCCGAATAGAGATCGTCGCCGTTGATCACCAGAAAGCCGTCGCTGGCGAGTTGATCGCGACAGCAGAGCAGGGCGTGGCCGGTGCCCAGCGGTTCGGGCAGCTGCTCGATCAACTGATAGTCGGCGAAGATATCCTGCGCCGCCATGAATTCGGCGATCTGTTCCTTCAGGTGATGCACGACGACCAGGACGCGATCGACGGCGCCGCGCAGGCTCAGCAGCGACCAGGCGAGAATCGGTCTGTCACCCAGTTCGAGCAGGGGTTTGGGCTTATCAAGCGTCAGCGGGCGCATGCGCGTGCCAGCGCCGCCAGCGAGGATTATGCCATCCATCGACCAGAGCGATCAGCGCAGTTCATTGTAATAGTCGGTATCGCCGTCTTCCTCTTCGGCGAATTCGCCCTCGCGGAAGGAGGGGATGATCGTATCGTCATCGCCGTATAGATCGTGGTAGCTGCTAATGTCTTCGTCGTCCAGGTCGTAGCCTTCGTCTTCGAGTTCGTCATCCTCGAGCTCGACATCAATGTAATCTTCGATCAGGGTCTCCACATCTTCCAGCAGTTCTTCGATGTCGTCCAGGTCGTCAGCGCTGGCTGGCGCCTCGTCGATATCGTCCAGCGTTTCGAGCGAAACCAATTCCGGCTCTTCGGGCTCGGCCAGCAGAGACCCCAAGTCAATGGCGGCTGCGGGTGGCGCCTCGATTTCGGGCAGCTCGTCGATGTCTTCCAAGGCCGCCAGGTCGGCCGGCGTGGGTTCGTCAATGTCGTCCAATTTGGCTTGGGCGCCACGCATCATCATATCGATGAGAGACGCGATTTTCGCGTCGTCAGCGCCCTCGTCGGGAACGGCATCGGCGCCTGGCGGATTGCCTGACATGCGCTTTCACTTCCTTCAGCGGTTCAAGCCAGCGTCCCTTTTACTATAGCGCAAAAAGACGAATGCAGCCGCAAATCGTCAGTTAATTCGGGGTGGAAGGCGGTCGCCAGCAAGCGCCCCTGGCGGACGGCGACGATGCGCCCGTCGTCCAGCCGCGCCAGCACATCCACACCGGGCTCGACGGCGGTGACGACCGGCGCGCGAATGAAGACGGCGTGAAAGGGCGCGCCCGCCAAGCCCGCGATCTGGAGGTCGGTTTCAAAGCTGTCGATCTGCCGGCCGAAGGCATTGCGGTCGACGGTAATATCCATCGCGCCCAGGATCGGCTGCTCATCAATGCCGATGTCCTTCGCCAGAAAAATCATGCCGGCGCAGGTGCCCCAGGTCGGCGTCGTCTGGGCGAAGCGGCGCAAAGGCGCGATCAAGCCGTACTCGCTCGCCAGCTTGCCGATGGTGGTGCTTTCGCCGCCGGGTATGATCAGGCCATCCAGCCGGTCGAGTTGATGCGGCAGGCGCACTTCGACCGCCTCAACGCCCAGCCGCCGCAGCATCTTGATATGCTCGATGAAGGCGCCTTGCAGCGCCAGCACGCCGATTCTCATGGCTATCTCTAAAGCCGCTATTAGTTGTCTCGCGAATATCATTATGGGCGCATTGCAATCAAATCTGTAGGGGCGACCTATCAGGTCGCCCGTATCCTGTAGATATTCGTATCGGGCGACCCAGTGGCTCGCCCCTACAAATGGTTATTTGAGCGAGTTCATTTCTTTATATGAGTTGTATCGCGACCAGCAAAGCGCTGCGATGACATCACTTGTGCAGCACCTCCGCCCGGATCAGCTGCGCCAGGCTGTTGCCGATGATGCGGAATTCCCGCCCCAGCTTGAGTTGCATTGGACCGTCAAATGGCGCGACGTGGATGACCTCCCCGACTTGATCGGGGACCAGCCCGAGCGCCTCGATGTATTGCAGCCGGTCGGATTCGCGCGTGATCAGCCGGCTGATGCGGATCCGGTTGCCAGCGCCGATCTGTGACAGAAAGACGTCATTTGCCGGCGGGAGCGTCCCCTTCGCATCCGGTATCGGTTCGCCGTGGGGGCAGGTTGTGGGTCCGCCCGTCATCTCAAACATACGCTGGATGACCGCCTCGCTCAGCCCGTCGCTCAGGCGCAGCGCCTCTTCGTGCACGGTCAGCCAATTGATGTCCATCACTCTCACGAGGAAGGTCTCGGCGATGCGCTGTCGGCGGATGTGTTTCAGCGCTTCACGCCGTCCCTCATCGGTGATGCTGATGCCTTGATAAGGCTGATGCACGAGCAAACCAAGGTCGCTCAGCCGGTTGACCATGCGGTTGACGGCCGGCGGGCTCACGAATAGCCAATCCGCCAGCTGCGAGCTGGTGACATTATCCGATTCCTTCGGCTGCCGGTCGACGAGCCGATAAATCTCCGCCATGTAGGCGCGCATCTTGCCGCTGAGTTCGCTTGACATTGGATTCGCTATACCGGCCGCAGCAGCGACTTACAAGCCGTGTTCAAGGCGCGTTATGAGACGTTCCGGCATATTGAAATCGTGCATGCGACGCTGCACCGCCCTGATGTTGTAAGGGATGCGGCGGTGCTCGAAGACGCCGGTGCTCATATCCAGCAGGCCGTAGGCGGCGTCCGGATTTTGGTCGCGCGGTTGGCCGATGCTGCCGGGATTGATGATCTGCCGCTGGCCATTCAGCGTGCGCGGCTCGTTGTAAAGGGGCAATGCCGATGTCGCGTCGCCGCTCTCGTCGGAAACGGTGTAAATCACCGGCTGGTGTGTATGGCCCACGAAACAGTAGGGCGTCTCAAAATGCGGGAAATTCAGCGCGGCGATGCTCGGCTCGAGGATGTACTCCCAGATCGGTTCGCGCGGGCTGGCGTGCACCAGCGTGAATTCACCGATGACGAAGGTTACCGGCAGCGCTTCGAGCCAGCGCGTATTCTCGTCGGTGAGCGTCGCCTGGGTCCATTCGACGGCGCGCCGCGCGTCGGGATTGAAGGTGCGGACGTCCAGTCGGTTCAGCGCCGCCCAATCGTGGTTGCCGGCCAAACAGAGCTGTGGCAACTCTTTCAGGCGATCGACGCATTCGTTGGGATCGGGTCCATAGCCGACCACGTCGCCCAGGCACCAGACGAAATCCCATTCGCCGTCGCAATGGGCTAGCACGGCTTCAAAGGCGGTGAAATTGGCGTGAATGTCGGAGATGACCAGAATGCGCATGGATGCCCTTTTCGCTCTATACGATAGCCTGCATCTTACCATGCTTTAGGGGCGGTCGCACCTGACGGCTGGGCGTCGATTGGCTTGCGCTTGGTCGCCGATAAGCCTTGCAGTTTTGACTGTAGGGGCGACCTATCAGGTCGCCCGCGTTCATGAAGATGCATATTCGGGCGACTTACTAAGTCGCCCCTACATTTTTCTATCAAGCGCAGGCCAAATTTATCTGTTGCGCGTACGGGCGAGTCGGTGGCCGCCCCTACATTTGCCTATTGCCTGTAGGAACGTGTTATCATGGGCGCATTGCGATGAGCGAAGGAGCAAGATGATGTTTTTCGAATTGCGCGTTTATGGGATGCAGCCGGGAAAAGGCCCGGAGTTTGTAAGATACATGGACGATGAGATCATTCCTTATCAGCGGTCCAAAGGCATGACCATTCTGGCTTCCTTTCTGAACGACGCGGAAGACACCTACGTCTGGATCCGCCGTTTCAAGGACGAAGAGGAAAGGGAAGCGCTCTATGACGCGGTGTACAACAACGACTTCTGGCGGGATGAAATCGCGCCGAAGCTGCCCGCGCTGATGGATGTTGACGGATTAAAAGTCACCGTTCTCAATGCGACGCCGCGCTCCTATATGCAGTAGGGGCGGCCGGCGCGCAACTTTCGGGGCGCCCGCAACGCTAGCCGCAGTTCCCTTTCGGCTCGACATAATGCGCGCTGATCCAGCCCTGCGCCCCATGCAGATCCACCTTGAACCAGCCGGGCGTGCGCGCCAGCGCCGTCAGCACCGCATTATGAGGCACGCCGCCAATCTTCGCGCCGGCGGGGGCGTCGCGGAAGTTGAGGCTGTATTTGGCGCGGACCATGCAATCGGACAGTGGCTTGGCGCCGTGTTCGGGTGTTGGCGCGGCGTCGGATGCTGCCGGCGGAGCGGGCGGACCCGGCACCAGCGCGACCTGGCCCGCGCGGTCGATCATGCCGCAGATCATGCCCGCCTCGCTGAAAGCGGGCAAAGTCGCGACTGTCCGTGGCATGGCGGTCGTGTCGATGAAGCGGATGCTGCCGCTGGAAGCCTTGAAGCAGACTTTGGTATCCGGCGTGACCCATCCCCAGAGGTCGACGACGCTGACAGGCATGGCCGCGATCAAGTCGTGATGGCCGTAACCCGACGGCTGGACGCGCTGACAAGCGGTGCCGGGGCTGGCATTGCTGACCATGATGCCGGGCGCCAGATTCATGCAGGTCTGGGCGGGAGAGATCCTGACGGGCTCGGGCTCGGTGCTGGCGCGAGAGCTATCGCCACTGCCGCGTCCACCGCCTCCATTCCCGCCTGGCTGCTGTGCTGGCTCGTCTGGCGGCGTCTGGGGTGGCGCTGGCGGGACATAGACAACTGCTCCAAGATCGCAGTTGCCGCTAGTGGGGCGCGATCTGCCAAGCAAGTCGGTCGGGACGGCGTCGTTGCCTGTAAGACAGGGGGCGGCGGCTCTGGCGGCTCTCGCCGGGCTGTCCGCGCTCAGGGCAAAATGCGGGGTGGCGGCGCTGGTGCGGTCTACAAGCAGGGGGTCGGCGGTGCTGGTGGGCGTGAAGTGGTTGCCGCAGTCGACGGAAGTGCCGAGGATAACGCCGGACGCTGTGACAGTGCCGCTGAACTGGGGGTGCGATCGACAATCGGGGCCGCTTTTGTTGCCGTAGATGATGCTGTTGCGTATTTCGAGGGGTCCTGACTGGAGGAAAATGCCTGAGCCGTGCGCGGCTGTGTTGTTCGTGATGGTCACGTGTCGAAGGATTGTCCTGCCTCCTCCTGTCCCTTGCACGTTGCCTTGCATGTATATCGCGCCGCCGTCTGCGCTCGCGGTGTTGTCGTAGAAGACGCTGTTGATGATGGTCGCGTTGCCGCTAGTATTCACTCCGCCGCCTTTGGCGCTGCCGGTATTGTTGCAGATGACGCTGTTTCTTATAACAAGGATCTGGCCAGCTTCTACACGGATTGCGCCGGATGCAAGAGTGTTGTTCGAGGTGCTCATATTGCCGCAGATGACGCTGTTGTTGATGTTGACTGTGGCAGGACTTCCAACGTCAGCAATGTTGAGTACGCTGGGGAAAGCATTCTGCCCGCCAGTGAGTTTGACATTGTTCAGGGTCAATGTTGATCCGTTGTTCAAGGCGAAGTGTTGGTCGTTGTTGTTGGCGTTGATGGTGTAGCCGTGTCCTTCGACAGTGATCGTGCTGGCGTTCGTAAGGGTCAGATCGGCGGCGGCGGCGATTACTGCGTTGGCGTGCAGTTCGATCGTGTCGTCGCCGTAAGCGCCACTGGCGACGCATCCGCCGGTGTTGCTGTTGGCTACGGCGGAAGCCCAGGCGTTTTCAAGGGTGCAAGTCGCGCTGGTGGTGATCCTGGCTTGGGCTGCGGCTTGCGAGGCCGGCAGCAGCAGGAGAATGAGGGCGAGGAAGGTGAATTTTGTGAAAAGAGAAGAATGAAGAGAAAATGAAGCGGCATGGATATTAGCGCAAGATATTACGGGGGGGGGGGCTGAGAACTGATGTGCTAGGAGAACGACGCAAAAACATTAACCTTGCTGCCTCGCGGGTGACAGTATCGCTGAGTTTCATTGTGAAGCGCTCCTATGCTGCAAACTACTTTATACGTGTGTCAATATTATACACTATACACTACTGGAAACTTGATCGGAATGCAAGAAATCGCGGATGGCCCTGTCAGGAAAATCCCGCAAGAGAGCGAAGAAGGCTGACCCAGCTTATAATCAAGGGAAAGAGTGCTGATTTGCGCGCCAGACAAGATTCGGGGGGCGACCATGCGCGAACACTTTCTCGACGACAGCGTCATCCAACCCTTCTGGGACAATTCCATTGAGCCGCGCCTGGAGATCGAAAGCGGAGACGTGGTCGTCTTCGATTGCCAGGAACCCAACGGGCAAGTCCAGCCCGACTGGACCGTCGCCGAATATGACAACGTCGACCGCAGCAGAGTTCATGCGCTGAACGGCTCGGTCTGGGTCAAGGGCGCCGAACCGGGCGACGCCCTCGAGATCGACATCCTCGATCTGCAGCACAAGGGCTGGGGCTGGTCGGCGCACCGACCGGGGCTCGGCTTGCTAGCGGAAGACTTTGAATACTCTTACTTTCATCAGTGGCGCATCGATGAAGCGACCATTAGTTCGACGGAGCTCGACCATATCGGCCTGCCATATGAGCCGCATACGGGCGTGGTGGGCGTGGCGCCGCGGGAAGCGGGGCGCTTCAGCACCTTCCCGCCGCGGGCAAATGGCGGCAACCTGGATGTGCGCGATATGACAATCGGCTCGACGATTTGGCTGCCGGTGCTGGTGGAGGGCGCGTTGTTCGCCACCGGCGACTGCCACGCGGCGCAAGGGCAGGGCGAGGTCTGCGTCACCGGCATTGAAGCGCCGATGATCGTCACGATGCGCTTCAAGCTGCTCAAGGGCGCTAATTTGCCGGAGGTTCAACTGCGCCGCCGCAGCCCCATGAGCAAGCTCGATACGCGCGGCTATCACATCACAACCGCGCAGGGACCCGACCTGATGGAGAACGCCAAGAACAGCGTCCGCTATATGATCGACTGGCTGGAAGCGAATCACCGCATGAACCGCAGCCAGGCTTATATCCTTTGCAGCGTCGCCGGCGACTTGAAAATCAGCTCGATAGTCGCCGCGCCGAACTGGGTGGTGTCATTCCACATGCCGCTGGCGGTATTTGCGGGCTAGGGCCATCCCAAGACTGTCATGGATTTACATTTGGGAAAGAACGTGTAGGGGCGACCTATCAGGTCGCCCGCACTCCATTTCCTATGGATTGGAACCGTGTCATTAGGTAATCCCTCGCTACCCTCGCGCCGCTCATTGCGCTTGCAAGGCTACGACTACCGCCGGAGCGGAGCATATTTCGTAACGATCTGCACGTACCAGAATGCGTGCCTGTTTGGAGTGATTCGCGACGCAAAAATGATGCCCAATGATTTGGGTCTAATTGTTACAGACTGCTGGAGTCAGATAACTCAGGTGCGTCCGAATATCGAATTGGATGCCTTCTCTTTAATGCCGAATCATCTCCATGGAATCCTCTTCATCTACAATGGAAATCTGGCCGACGTTAGCACAGGGACAAAGCGGACAGCTAATGTATCAGAAAGTAGGTCGGCGAGCAGTTCATTTGGTGTCATAATTGGCCAATTCAAACGCGCGGTTACGATACGCAGCAAGCTCCTCAATAGTCCTCCTGAACAAACTATTTGGCAACGAAATTATTACGAGCGCATAATCCGCAATGAAAACTCTCTGAATGACATCCGCAACTATATTGTTGAGAATCCCGCCAGGTGGCACGACGATGAGCTGTATGTTGAGTAGCTGGCTGCCCCGCTACTGTAGTTCGGGCGACCTGGTAGGTCGCCCCTACATCCTTCTTCAGTAATGGCGGGATGGTCACCGATTCTTCAGCCACATCAGCCAGTATACTGGCCGGCTCAAGACCCAGAGCAGCAGCATCTTCGGCAAGCCGTGATGCTTGCGGCAGTAGACCAGCATATCGCGGAAGAAGATGCTGGTGGCGAGCCAGCTTCGCGTCGATGACTTCTCGTGGTGCTTGATCCGCGCCGCCGCCAGAAAACGCATCGGCTTGCGATGGCGCCGCGCCAATGTCTCTTCGGGGAAGTAGAGCAGCAGATCCTCGTCCAGTCGGATGTCGGCGCGCCGCATCATCGTGCAGGCGCCCGGGATGGCCTCGACATCGCGATCGCCGCGCCGATCCCAATCGCCGTAGGTCAATTTACTGTGGAATTCGCGTTTGAGCGCCGGCAGTAGAAAACCCAGGGCACTGTATGCCATGAGCAAGTGGTGGAATTCCGGTATGCGCGCGCAGGTTCGCTGGAGCTCGCCATTGGGATAGACCAACTGAGCGGTCACGCCGACATATTCGGGATGGTCCAGCAAGAAGCGGTGCATCAGCGCCAGGGCATCGGGGGCGACCTCGGTATCGGGGTTGAGCAGCAGCACGGCCTCGGCGCTGGCCGCGTCGATGCCGATGTTGTTGCCGCCACAGTACCACGCGTTCAGCGACTGCGCCAGCAGCCTTGCCTCGGGAAATTCAGCGCGTATCATCTCGGCGCTGCCATCGGCGGAGGCGTTGTCGACCACGATGATTTCGAGGTCCAGCCCGACGCTTTCCCGCAGCGACAGCAGGCAATTCCGCAGCAAGTCGCGCGTGTTGTAGCTGACGATGACGACGGAGAGATCGGGCATGGCTGCTTGTTCCTCGTGGCTTCTGTCGTCAACTTAGCATAAAGCGCGCTGGATGCAAGCCAGCGCATGTCGGCACAATCACGTAGAGTCTTGTAGGGGCGACTTATCAAGTCGCCCGCGCGCTATTTGAGCGACTTTCGGGCGACCCACAGAGTCTCGACTACAATCATTTGCGCACCAGCGGGCGACCCACTGGCTCGCCCCTACAACTTTGCGCAGGTTCGGGCGTTTAGGCGAGACGCGCCTACAGTCCGCGACCTTGCCTGAGAATAGGCGCTTGGCGTCATCTGGCTTTATCGCCGCAACTCCGCTAGCATTTGCCCAGACTTGGCAGAGGATACCGGGAGAACAGCGATGAAATTCGGAGTCGTATTTCCACAGACGCAGATCGGCGCCGACCCGACCGTGCTGCGTGATTTCGCGCAAGCAGCCGAGGGCATGGGCTATCATCATATCTTGGCTTATGACCATGTGCTGGGCGCCAATCCCGACCGGCCCGGCTGGGATAGCGGCCGCCCCTACAACTATAAAGACATGTTCCATGAGCCATTCACGCTCTTCTCTTGGATGGCGGGCTTCACTGAGACGATCGGCTTCATGACCGGCGTCTTGATCCTGCCGCAGCGGCAGACGGCGCTGGTGGCGAAACAAGCGACCCAGGTCGATTTGCTTTCCGGCGGGCGCTTTCGCATGGGCATTGGCATTGGCTGGAACGAAGTCGAGTACAATTCGCTCGGCTATGATTTCAGCACTCGCGGCGCCCGCTGCGAAGAACAGATTGCTATCCTGCGCGAGCTCTGGACCCGCGAGCTCGTCGATATCGAAGGACAGTTCGAGCGCATTGATGACGCCGGCATCAACCCCTTGCCGAAGCAACCGATCCCGATCTGGATCGGCGGCTATGCCGATGTCGTCTTGCAGAGAGCCGGGCGCTTGAGCGATGGCTATCTGGCGCAGGAGGGTCCGGCGGAAGATGCCAAACCGATGACCGAGGCTTTCTTTGCTTATGCCGAAGCAGCAGGCCGAGCCGGGCAGGTGGGCTTGCATACGCGTCTGAGGACTGAACATACGCCCGAGAGCGAGTGGGAAGCGCTTGTCGCAGGCTGGCAAGCAATTGGCGCAACCGAACTGGCAGTCTACCCGCATGGCGAGGCGCTGGACGATTATCTCGCCCGCCTGCAGCGCTTTAAGGACATCTTCGGCGTCTAGAGATTGCGTCGCCGCTTTGGCTGAAGCCTCTCTCCCTCTCTGATGCTTCGGGGAGGGGGCTGGGGGAGGGGTTGGCCCAACATTCCCTCAATCATATTTCGCCTCGCTTTGCATTATATCAGCCGGCGTCTGTTCCAGAGCGGCATGTTTGTGCTGGGCGTGGCGCTGGGCGTCGCCGTGGTGGTCGCCATCGATATCGCCAACGGGTCAGCCAGCCGCGCCTTCAGGCTCAGCAGCGAAAGCCTGGTCGGGCGCGCCACCCATCAGATCGTCGGCGGGCCCAACGGCTTCAACTCCGAACTGTATACGCGCCTGCGGCTGGAATTGGGTTACAAGGTCAGCGCGCCGGTTGTGACCGAGTTCGCGCGCATCGCCGGGAGCGATCAGGCGCTGCGGCTGCTGGGCGTCGATCCCTTGTCCGAGGCGCCCTTCCGCAGCTATTTGGCCGACGAAGCGGAACAGACCGACTACGCCGCGCTCAACCGTCTCATCGCCGAGCCCGGCGCGGTTGTCATCAGTGAGGCGCTGGCGGGGCGGCTCGGGCTGGAGCTGGAGGACGAGTTGCAAATCAGCGTTGGCGGTCGCTTCAGCTCGGCGCGCCTGGTCGGCATCTTGCAGCCGGCGGATAGCGCCAGCCGCCAAGCGCTGGATGATCTGATCATCTGCGATATCGCCAGCGCGCAAGAGATCGCCGGCATGAGCGGGCGGCTCAGCCGCATTGATCTCATCCTCGATGAAGACGAAGCGGAATCGCTGCGCGCCGCCCTGCCCCTCGGCATCCAACTGGTGGCTGTCAAAGAAGAAAACGCGCTCGACCAGATGATCGCGGCTTTCGAATTCAACCTGCAGGCGATGAGCACCTTGGCGCTGGTCGTGGGCTTGTTCCTCATTTACAACACGGTGACCTTCAGCGTGGTGCAGCGGCGCGGCGCGCTCGGCATTATGCGCGCGCTGGGCACAACCCGCCGGCAGATCTTCCGTTTCATATTGCTGGAAGCCTTCATCTTGGGCGTGATTGGCGCCCTGCTCGGATTGGCGCTGGGAATCATCTTTGGGCGCGGGGCGGTCGCGCTGGTCTCGCAGACGATCAGAGATCTCTATTTCACTGTGGACGTGCAGCGCATCTCGGTGCCGCCGCTGACGCTTCTGAAGGGCGCCGCGATTGGCCTGGGCGCGAGCCTGCTGGCAGCTGCCATCCCGTCCTGGGATGCGACGCGCAGTCCGCCGGCCGGTGTAATGCGCCGCTCGGATGAAGAAGCGCAAACGCGCCGACTGCTGCCCACGATCACCGCTGGCGCCGTCTTGATGAATCTGCTGGGCTTGCTTCTGTTGGCCGTGCCGGGCGGGTTGGCGCTGAGCTTCGCCGCTTCGCTGTGCATCATCATCGGCGGCGCGATGTTCACGCCGGCGGCGCTGATTGCGCTGATGCGATTGCTGCTGCCCGTTGCGGCGGCGCTCTTCGGCGTCTTGGGAAGGCTGGCGGCGCGCTCCATTACGCGGTCCTTGAGCCGCGCATCGGTGGCGGTGGCGGCCTTGACCATCGCTGTCAGCGTAATCGTCGGCGTCAGCGTCATGATCGGCAGCTTCCGCGGCACGGTCGCCGATTGGCTGCGCACATCGCTGGGGGCGCAGATTTACGTTTCGCCGCCCCTCTTCGCCTCCAACAACGCCAGCGTCGATGTCGAGCGGACTGTGCAAGATATAGCCCTCGCCGCGCCTGGCGTGAGCGCCGTTTCTTCTGCGCGGCACGTCAGCGTGGGCGCGCCCGATTATCCCGATCTGCCGCCGGTGAATCTGCTGGCGAGCGACTTTGATATCGCCGGAGACCAGCGGCGCTTCTTATGGTCGACTGTCTCCATAGAAGAACACCAGGCGGCGCTTGAGGGCGGGCGGGTGATGGTAAGCGAGCCCTTCGCTTTCCGTCGCAGCATCGATGAAATTCATAATCGCATCACCTTGAACACCGACCGCGGACCAGTGGCTTTCGAAGTTTTCGGCGTCTATTATGACTACAGCACCGATCAGGGCGCGGTTTATATCGCGCGCTCGGTTTATGATCGTTATTTCGCCGATCCATTCATCAGTTCGCTCGGCATCTTCATCGAAGACGATGCTGATATCGCCGCGGTCATTGCTGAGTTGCGGGCGCGGCTGGCGGATTATGATCTATTGGTGCAAGACAACGCCGGCTTGCGGGCGGGCGCGCTGGAGGTCTTCGACCGCACCTTCGCTATCACGGTCGCCTTGCGCCTGTTGACTACGCTGGTCGCATTCATCGGCATTCTGTCGGCGCTGATGTCACTGCAGCTTGAGCGGGCGCGCGAATACGGCCTGATGCGCGCGACCGGCATGACCGCGCGTCAGCTGGCAGGTTACGCCGTGATTCAGACCGGGCTAATGGGGCTGGTCGCCGGTTTGCTGGCTTTGCCAATCGGCGTCGCGACAGCGCTGGTCTTGACTCACGTGATCAACCTGCGATCATTCGGCTGGTCGATGCAGGTCGCGTTGCAGCCGTCGTACTTCGCCGAAGCGCTGCTGGTGGCGCTGGTGGCGGCGCTGCTGGCCGGGGCTTACCCGGCGTTGCTGCTCGGAAGGCTCAATCCGGCCGACGCCCTGCGCAGCGAGTGAGCGACACAAGAAATAAGGAGGCGTCAAATTGAAAGGACTTCCTAAGGAGTGGCTGCTGGAGGGCTTGGAGCAGTCCGCCCAAACCCTGGCGCATATCCTGGCCGACCTCAGCCAGGCGCAGGCGGGCGCGATCCGCGATGGCGCCGATGGCTGGAGCGTGCTGGAGATCTTGTGCCACCTGCGCGATTATCAAGCGATTTTCGCCGATCGCATCCGGCGCATTCTCGAAGAAGAGGGCCCAACTTTCAGGCTCTATGACGAAGGGGCGCGGCTGGCAATGGTGGTGGAAAACGAGTACGCCAAGCAAGACCTGCGCGCCGTACTGGAGGACTACCTGTCGACCCGCCGGGCGATCATCGATTGTCTGGCGTCTCTCGACGATGCACAGTGGGAACGCGAGGGGCGCTTCGCCGCCGATGACATCGTCGACTTGACCATGCCGGTCGTGCATACTTTGCTGCACGATGCCGACCACACCGAGCAGATCGCCCGCATTCTTAGGGGCTAGCGCTTGTCGGTTTTCGGGCGACCTACTAGGTCGCGTAGACACCGACCGCCGGTCGCCCCTGCAAGATTCGCGTCTTGCGGGCGACGCGGCAGGTCGCCCCTACAACTGACTAACAAGAAGCTCTACAATCGACCGAATGCCTACGCCTTTCACACACTTAAGAATCGCCCAAGACCTCCTAGAAGACGAGCGCCTCGCGCCCGATTATCGCGAGTTGCTGACGCGCCAGGCGCCCGCCTTTCAGCTGGGGGGGATTGTCGCTGATGCCCGCGTCGCCAGCGGCGTCGGACGCGAAGTTACGCATTTCTACGCGTATGGCCGCCCCATCAGCGCGCGTCCCTGGCGGTTGATGCTGCGCGAACACCCGTCGATTTCCCGCGCGCATGACGAGGCGCACCTGGCTTTCCTGGCTGGCTATGTCGCCCATTTGGCGACCGATGAAGCCTGGGCGCTGAAAATGGTACGTCCCCAATTCTGGGAACGGGACTGGCCAGGCGTCGAGCGGCGCGATAAATTCCTCGCCCTGCACCTCATCCTGACTGCGATGGATGAGCGCGACGAAGTTGAGCTGGCAGCCTGGCAAGCGGAGTCGCTGGCTCGCAGCGAACCGGCCGGCTGGCTGCCCTTCATGAGCGATGATGTTCTGCGCGGCTGGCGTGATTTGGTGGCGCGACAGATAACCCCCGGCGGCGACAGCGAAACGCTGGCGATCTTCGGGCGCCGCCTGAAACGCGATCCGGCCGAGATTCGCGCTGTTCTGGATGATCCGGCGCTGATGGAGCGCTATCTCTGGCGTCAGGTGCCGCGTGAGGAGCTGGCGCTCGTCGAGCGGCAAGCCTACGCCTTCACGCGCGATCAACTGGCGGTTTATCTCACCGAGTTCATGCCGGCTTTCGCATCGGTCTAAAGGCTTTGCCCGCGTTTGTCATGTATTGCAGGGCTCGTCCCCCTGGTAAGTCAGGCTAGCGCGCGCCTCAACTTCGGGACCAGGTCCGCTTCCGGCTCGTATGGTATCGCGACGACCTCGTGGTTGAGCGAGCTGGCGTAGAGCGCCAGGATCACGTTGAAATCGACCAGGGCGCGCTCCAGATTGAGTGGATGCCGGGCGCGGTCATCTTCCAGCCAGTCAAACATCGCCTCGCACATGGCCGCCTGCCCCAGCACATCTTCATCCGGGTATTCGTGCTCGCCGCTCTCGTAGACGCCGTCGATGAAAGTCTCCCAACCCCACATCGTCCAATGCACATAACCCTTCATGCCGTAGACGGCGATGCGCTTGTGTTGGTAAATGGCGTCGCCTCGCGGCACACGCGGCGCGTTTTCGCCACAGCGCAAGGTGGCTTGCACGCCATTGTCGTACTCCACCGCCGCCAAACTTTGATCGGGCGCGTAGTGCTCCTTGACATTCGGCTGCAAGCCATCCGCGCCGGAGACCTGCCCAAAGACCGTGGTCGGGTTCGCCGGGTTAAAGGCGCCGATCGCCTGCAGTGAATGGGTGCCTTGATATGCCAGATTCATGCCCGAGCTGGCTTCGACGAAGCGCAGATCGCCGATGGCGCCGTCAGCCACGAGCTTCTGCAGATGCTGCCTCCGCGGGTGAAATTGCAGTTGATGATTGATGGCGACCTTGATCTTCGGCTTGCGCGCGACAAAATCCCGCAGCGCCAGATAATCCTCGCCTTGAATCGCCAGTGGCTTCTCCACAATCGCCAAAGGCACGCCGGCTGCCTCAGCCGCTTCGAGGATTTCCAGCCGCACATTCGGCGCTGTGCTGACCTGGACCAGCTCCGGCTTTTCTTTCTCGAACATCTCGCGGTAATCGGTATAGCGCGCGGAGACGTCGAACTTGTCGCCGAATTCGTCCATCGGTCCCGGCAGCAAGTCGCATACCGCCACGACTCGACCGCGCTTCACATACTGGTAGGCATCCGCATGCCCGTGCGCCCGTCCGCCGCCGACGCCGATGATGACCGATTTATACATCGCTGCCCTCCCAAGGCTGTAAGATCACTTTGCCGCATTGCCCGGAAAGTTGAGTCTCCCAGGCGCTCTGAATATCATCAATCGAAAATCGATGCGTGATCAACTTGTCCAGTTGGTCGCCAATCTCGCCGATCATTTGCATCATTCGCGGCGTATCCGCCATATTGAAATGCCAGGAACCGATCAGCCGCAGACCCTTGCGGATCATATCGGCGCTGATCCGCAACGGCGTATCATCGCTGCACTCGCCGACGAAAGCTACTGCGCCCTTGCGCCGCGCCGCGTCGATGCACAGGCGATGCGCCGCCACCGCGCCGGAGCAGTCGATGGCTTTGTCTACGCCGCGGCCATCGCTGGTCAGGTCGAGGATTTGCCGCAAGGCGTCGTCTTCCAGCGGATTCACCACCGCAGCCGCTCCCAGGTCCAGCGCCTTCTCCGCGCGATAGTCGATGCTGTCCACAGCGATTACGCGCGCTCCGCGATAGACGCCGTTAACGACGCCGCCCAAGCCCACTGGTCCCAAGCCGGTAATCAGCAGCGTGTCATGACGGTCGACATTCATCAGCTGCATGGCGCCGAAGGTTGGTCCCAAGCCGCAGCAGGCCATCGCCGCGTGGTCGTAGGACATGCCATCGGGGATTGGCAGGAGCTGCCAGTCCTGCTTAAGCAAATACTGCGCCATCGTGCCCAAGCCGTCGGCGCTGCCATGGAGCGCGGCAAAATCTATGGCGTTTTGGCAATGAATATAATCCCCGTCCAGGCAGAGGGCGCAGCAGCCGCAGGCGTTCATAGGCATGACCACCACGCGGTCGCCCACTTTCACCCGACCGGGCTGCGCCACTTCGACCACTTCGCCCGCCGCTTCATGCCCCCACATGGGGTGGCTCGCGCCAGCGGCGAAAGCCTTGTATTCGGTGCACATCGGCGCCGCGTACACTTTGACGACGACCCAGTTGCCGGCCGCCTTTGGCACCCCTACGACAGTCACATCCGCTTGCTCTTTGCCAATGACCGCGACTTGTTTCATTTCCGCTCCCTCATGCCGCCGGCCCAGCCTCTCGGGGACAGCAGGCAATCGGTTTTCTGACGACGGCTAGGACTATAACATAGGCGGCAAGGCGCCGCAAATGCATTCGCGACAGCCGCTCGCAAGTCAGGACTTGGCTCACACGAAATATGAACCCGCGAGAACAAGGATCTATAGGGGCGATTCTTGGCTCGCCCGCAGCGGAACTGTTTAGCATTCGGGCGACTCATCGGATCGCGTAGGTCGCGTAGACACTGACCGTCAGTCTCCCCTGCAGACGTCTTCCCAGATGGGGTTTCACAAGAAAAGAAGACAAGAGGAAACACAGACAATACAGAATTGCATCCTCTGCGCCCTCTGCGCCCTCTGCGTCCTCTGTAATTCGATGAAATTGACGAAGCCGCGTCGATGGGATACCATTCAACAAATCGGTTGCGCAACAGGTTAAACAAGGAGGGCATTGGGCCGATGAAACGCATCACGATGGCCGATGTCGCCGGGCGCGCCGGCGTCTCCAAGGCGACGGTCTCGCATGTGATTAACGAGACGCGCTTTGTGGAAGAGGCGACCAAAGAACGCGTGCGCGATGCGATTCGCGCCCTCGGCTACCGCCCCAATACCGCCGCGCGCAGCCTGACCACGCAGCGCACGCGCATCATCGGCTTGATCGTCTCCGACATCACCAATACCTTCTTCGCCGAGATGATGCGCGGCATAGAAGATGTGCTCGTCGCCAACAACTACAGCCTGATGCTCTGCAACACCAACGAAGTCCTCGAGCGGGAAGAGTATTACATCGATATCCTGCTGCGCCAGGGTGTGGATGGGATCATCGCCGCCGCCACCAGCCAGGATTGGGACGCGCTTAACGAAGCGGCCAAACTGCAAATCCCCATCGTCATGCTTGATCGCACCTTCGAAAACGCCGACTCGCCCTACGTCGGCGTCAATAACAGCCATGGCGCCTATCTCGGAACGCGCCATCTGATTGAGAAGGGTTATCGCGATATCGGCATCCTGTCCGGCTTTCAGCGCTTGTCGACGATGCGCGAACGGCTCGCGGGCTTTGAACAAGCCTTGGCGGAAGCGAATCTGCCCTTGCGCCACAACTGGTGCATCGACAGTCCCTTGACCATTGATGACGGCAAGAGCGCCATGCAGCAATTGATGTCACAGGCGGAGCGGCCCCGCGCCGTCTTCATCTCCAACAATCTGTTGAGCCTGGGCGCCTTGATGGGTTTGCGCGAGCTGGCGCTGAGCTGCCCGGCCGATGTCGCCATCGTTGGCTTTGACGACCACCCCTGGGCGCAGGTCTCGGATCCGCCGCTGACAGTCGTGCGCCAGCCGACTTACGCCATCGGCGAGACCGCCGCCCACAAGGTGCTTAAAGCGCTCAATGACGGCGACGCCATCATCCCGTCGGCGCTCTTTAGTTGTCAGCTAGTCGTCCGCCAGTCCTGTTGAGGCATCAGCTCGAAAGTTTGAAGGACAGATCTTGCGGTAATGTGCGGGGGCGATTCGCCGCGTCGCCTCTGAAGTAGAACATAATGTAGGGTCGAGTACGCACAATATCATGGATGAATTTGCACAGTATTATCGATGAAGTCGCAGAACAATACGGATGAAGTCGCACAGAACCACAATTGAAATGGCAATCGGAGCGCAACCATGACCAATCGCTACCAACCGACCTGGTCCTCGCTGAAGACCCATCCCACCGCCGAATGGATGCGAGCAGCCAAATTCGGCATCTACACCCATTGGGGCATCTACTGCGTGCCCGCGACGGGACCCAATGTCACCTGGTATCCCTACAATATGTACCGCGAAGGAACGCCCCAATTCGAGTATCACTGCAAGACCTATGGCCATCCCTCGCAGTTCGGCTACAAAGACTTCATCCCCATGTTCACCGCCGCGAACTTCGACCCCGACGAATGGGCGGAGCTCTTCCAGCGCGCCGGCGCCAAATTCGCTGGACCGGTCGCCGAGCATCACGACGGCTTCCCCATGTGGGATGCCAGCGACACCGAATGGTGCGCCGGCAAAATGGGACCGCAGCGCGATGTCGTTGGCGAGCTCGAGAAAGCGATCCGCGCCCAGGGCCTGCGCTACATGGTCGCCATGCACCACGCCGAAAACTGGTGGTTCTTCCCCCATTGGAAGAAAGAATACGACACATCCGATCCCCGTTACGCCGGGCTTTATGGCGAGCCGCACAATCTCGACTTCGACTTCGACGCCCATGGGCAGGGGCATAATCAGGCCGAATGGCTGGCGCAGGACAAGCCGAGCAAAGCCTTCCTCTGCCGCTGGTACAATCGATTGGTCGAAGTGGTCGAGCGCTATGAGCCAGATTACATCTGGTTCGATTTTGGCCTGCGCTTCGTGCATGACCAGTACAAGCAAGACTTCCTCGCCTACTATTACAACAAAGAAGCCGAGTGGGGGCGAGAGGTGGTCGCCACCTACAAATGGCACGATATCCCGCCGGGCGCTGCGCTGCTGGATTTCGAGCTGGGCAAAACCGCCGAGCTGACCCACTACGAGTGGATCACCGACACCACCGTCGATGACGGGCAGGGTTGGGGCTACATCAAGGAAACTGAGTACAAGTCGGTGGCAGAGATGGTGCAGTACCTGGCCGACAACGTCAGCAAAAACGGCTTCATGCTGCTCAATGTCGGTCCCAAGCCCGATGGCACGATTCCGGACGAGTCCAAAGCGATCCTCGAAGGCATCGGCGAATGGCTGCGAGTGAACGGCGAGGCGATCTACGATACCGTGCCCTGGAATACTTACGGCGAGGGACCAACGCGGATGACCCACGTCGGCGCTTTCAGCGATACCAAGGAGAAGCTGGCATACACGGCGCGGGACATTCGCTTCACTGTGCGCGACAATATTCTCTACGCCATGACCTTCGACTGGCCCGAGAAAGAATTCGTCATCGAGTCCACGCGCGCGCTCTATCCCGGCGAAGTGCGCTCGGTCGAATTGCTGGGCGCCAAAGGCGAATTGAAATGGGAGATGACGCGCGGCGGCATCAAGATCGAGCGACCCGATCAGAAACCCTGCGACCACGTCTACGCCTTCAAAATCACGCGCAACATGAGCCTGTGAGCGATTAAGCTAACCCCCCTCTAAATCTCCCCCCGACGTATCAGGTCGCGTAGACACCGACCGTCGGGGGAGACTTGTCTCCGAGTGCGAATTTCCCATTTGTAAGGTAGTCTCGCCGATGGCGCTCCCCTTCCCTAATGCATTGGGGAAGGGGCCGGGTCACGTAGACATAGACCTTCAGGGATGGGGTAGAAATAACGCGGAGGGATGCCACAGTTGCGGACAAGCCTTGTAGGGGCGAGCCATTGGTCGCCCGTTTGAACGTCGCTTGCGGTACAATCGAGAAATAATTCAGACATATTCAGGAGCAGCGCATGACCGCGAGGATAGATTCGCATCAGCATTTTTGGCTTTACAACGCCGAAGACTACGGCTGGATGGCGGGGGACCGCAGCCCGCTGCAAGTCGATTACATGCCGCCCGATATACAGCCGCTGCTGGCGGCCAGCGCCATTGATGGTACGGTCGCTGTGCAAGCGCGGCAAGTCCCCCGCGAGACCGAATTCTTGCTTGCGCTCGCCGACCAGTACGACTTGATACGCGGCGTGGTCGGCTGGGTGGATATGCGCGCCGAGGACGTCGAAGCCCAACTCGAACGCTTCGCCCCGCATCCGCGTATGGTCGGGGTTCGCCATATCGTGCACGATGAAGCGGACGACCGTTTCATGCTCGGCGGCAACTTCCTGCGCGGCATGGCGGCGCTCAAAGCCTACGACCTGCGCTATGATTTGCTGCTCTACCCCAAGCATATTCCCATCGCCATCGATGTCGTCAAGCGCTTCCCCGAGCAGCCCTTCGTGCTCGATCACATCGCCAAGCCTTTCATCAAAGACGGCATCATCGGCGCTTGGGAGGATGACATTCGAACCCTGGCATCCTTCGACAACGTCTGGTGCAAAGTCTCCGGCATGGTCACGGAAGCGGCTTGGGGCGCCTGGACGGGCGAGGACTTCAAGCCCTATCTGGATATCGTCTTCGACAGTTTCGGCGTCGGCCGGCTGATGTTCGGCAGCGACTGGCCCGTCTGCACCCTGTCCGGCAGCTACGGCGAGGTGGTCGGCATTATAGAGAATTACATCAGCGCGCTTTCGGCGGATGAACAGGCGGCGGTCATGGGCGGGAATGCGACTGCCTTTTATGGGCTTGCTTGATGTGAAATGGAGCGACTAGCGTGAAAGCGATTGTGCTGGAGCAGCCGGGACAATTGAGGCTGTGTGAAGTCGAAGCGCCAACTGCCGCTGGGCCCGGCGAAGCGCTGGTGCGCGTCAAGCGGGTCGGCATCTGCGGCACCGATCTGCATGCTTTTGGCGGCAACCAGAACTTTTTCAGTTATCCGCGCGTCATGGGGCATGAACTGGCGGTCGAGATCATCGGCATCGGCGCGACTGATGCCGTGCCGGATTATGCAGTCGGCGACTTGTGCTGCGTCATCCCTTACCTGAATTGCGGCCACTGCATCGCCTGCCGCCGCGGCAAGAGCAATTGCTGCACCGGCATGCGGGTCCTGGGCGTGCATATCGATGGCGGCATGCGCGAGCAATTCAGCCTGCCGGTCGACAAGCTGCTCAAAGCCGACGGCATCCCGCTTGAGCAACTGGCGCTGGTGGAAATGCTCTGCATCGGCGCCCACGCAGCCAAGCGCGCTCGCATCCGCCCCGGCGAAAAGGCGCTCGTGATCGGCGCTGGACCCATCGGCTTGGCGACAGCGCAATTCGCCAAAATCGCCGGCGCTGATGTGATGATGATGGAGGTCAACCAAAGGCGGCTCGACTTCTGCGAAGAAGTCCTAGGCATCGACAAGCTGATCGACGCCCGCGGCGATGCGATGGGGCAGGTGAAAGACTTGCTCGGCGGCGAATTGCCGACGCTCGTCTTCGATTGCACCGGCAACTCAAATTCGATGCATGCCGCCTTTGACTATGTGGCGCACGGCGGTTCGCTGGTGCTGGTCGGGCATATCACCGGCGATATCACCTTCAGCGATCCCCATTTTCATTCGCATGAACTGACGCTGCTGGCCAGCCGCAACGCCACCCCGGCCGACTTCACCTGGGTCATCGAGAGCCTGCGCAAGGGCGCGATCAACCTGGGTCCTTGGATCACGCATGAGGCGACGCCGGATAGCATCGTGCAGGAGTTTCCGCGCTGGGTGGATCCGGCGACGGGGGTGATCAAGGCGATGTTGAGATTTGATTAGGGGCGTGGTAACCTGTAATAGAGCTTTAGGAATGGTTTGCCCGATGAAGATTCGTGTTGAATTTGAAGTGCCCGATGACATCAAGAAGGGCTTACGCAACAGGACGCTCGAGCGTTTCGGCGGAGTCATACGGGCCAGTGATTCTAAGCAGATTGTTGCTTTCCTGCGAGAGGGCGGCAGTAGATCCCGTTCTCCATCGTCGGGTTTGACCCTTCTGCCTACCTTGCTCCGAGCAACAGGAATGAACGCGCGAACGGTGGCAGTCGTAGCCAGCGCCGTAACGATTGCAGGACCCTTGCTGGATATAGCGATCACAGCCTATACGATTCATCATTTGACCCAGCGGATTGAGGCGTTAAAGAAAGAGATTGAAGAAATCTACGATAGGATTGACCGTCACTTTGCCAGAGCAGAATCGGCCGCATTGCAGACTGCCTTGCAAATTGCTAATGAACTTCTTGAAACTGAAGACGTGGCTTCCCGGCGCGAAAAGGTAAACGATGTTATCGCGCGGCTTGTGAATGCAGAAAAGTTGCTTCTTATGGATTTGGATGACGCGCTTAACGGAAACAGGCGCCGCAGAGCTCGTGTGTTGATAGATACCGTGATTTCCGTCAATATGCTGGCGGCGCGCTGTTCATTCGACGCCGGTCAAGAGAATATCGCCATCTCCCGCCTTGACAAGAATCTGGTCGAGTTAAGGCCGCGCGTAAACCGACTGGTACTGAGCCTTGTAGGAAAACAGCCTGCACTTTATTTCTACAAGTCCGTCAGTGACGACTATCTAGACCGTTACATTCAAATTGAAGCGTGGTTATACGGCGACGAGGATGTATGGGAAAGAGTGGTCAAAAGAGCTCGCAAAGGCTTTTGGAACGAGAAAGCGATAAAGCGTCTCTTTCGCGTCGCTCGTAGGTTTCTCTACACGTGGCCGAAGTTGCGTAAGAAACCCTTTTACAAAAGGGCGATACCGCGAGCAGAATTGCTCATTGAAAGTTTCCAGCGTTTTGAGAGCTTCGCCTTACAGATGAATTCTTCGGAGAGACCCGATAGAGACTTGGAAGCGCTGTCCGAAGAAGCCGCAAAGCGATTAGCTGATCATGACGATTATGTGATTGTGATTGATGAAGAAGCACTTGACCGTATAGGACGCCTTAGCGCCGAGAATTCACCTGATTAGTCAATAGGGTAGTGTCGCCTCACGCATCATAACTCCCGGCCGTCACATTCCCGCCCGTGCCCGTCCAGTTGGTGTGAAAATACTCGCCGCGCGGACGATCGACCCGCTCGTAGGTATGCGCGCCGAAGTAATCGCGCTGCGCCTGCAACAGATTAGCCGGCAGCTTCGCCGAGCGATAGCCGTCATAGAAAGCCAGCGCCCCGCTCATGATCGGCAGCGGAATGCCGTGCCGAATGCCGGTGGTCACCGCGCCGCGCCAGGCCGATTGCGCCCTGATGACGGCCTCGCTGAAATAGTCGTCCAGCAGCAGATTCGCGGGGGGCGGGTTCGCCGCGTAAGCTTTCTGAATCTTGCTTAGGAAAGCCGAGCGGATGATGCAGCCTTCGCGCCACATCAGCGCCACCCCGCCGTAATTCAGATTCCAGTCGTATGTCCGCGCCGCGTCCTGCATCAGCATATAACCTTGCGTGTAGCTGATGATCTTGGCGGCGTATACCGCCTGTTCCAGGTCAGCGATGAACTGCGCCGTGTCGCCGCTGAATTCGACTTTTGGACCGGGCAGCACCTTCGACGCCGCGACGCGCTGCTCTTTGATCGCCGAGAGAAAGCGCGCGAAGACCGCCTCGCCGATCAGCGTCAGGGGCGTGCCTTCTTCCAGCGCCGTGATCGCCGTCCATTTGCCCGTGCCTTTCTGGCTGGCGACATCGAGGATCTTGCGCAGCAGCGGCGCGCCGTCTTCATCTTGATACGCCAGGATCTCGCCGGTGATTTCGATGAGGAAGGACTCCAGCAACCCCTTGTTCCAGCGCTGGAAGACGCCGCTGATTTCGGCTTCGTCCATACCCAGCACCTGCGACATCAGGTGATAGGCCTCGCAAATCAGTTGCATATCGCCGTATTCGATGCCGTTGTGCACCATCTTGACGAAATGCCCGGCGCCATCTTCGCCCACCCAATCGCAGCAAGGGCTGCCATCGGGCACCTTGGCCGCCACCGCCTGCAAGATCGGCTTGACCGAGTCCCAAGCCGCTGCCGAGCCGCCCGGCATGATCGACGGTCCATAGCGCGCGCCCTCCTCGCCGCCGCTGATGCCCGCGCCAACGAAGAGCAGCCCCATCGCCTCGACTTCTTGCGTGCGCCGGATGCTGTCGTTAAAGTTGGAATTGCCGCCGTCGATGAGGATATCGCCTTCGTCGAGCAGGGGCGCCAGTTGCGCGATGGACTTGTCCACCGCCGCGCCCGCTTGAATCATCAGGATGATCTTGCGCGGCCGCTGGATGCTGGCGACGAATTCTTCCGGCGTATAAGCGCCGATGATGTCGGTGTCCGCCGCTTCGTTCTCCAGGAAGCGCGTGATCTTCAAAGTGGTGCGGTTAAAGACGGCGACGCGAAAGCCGTGGTCGTTTATGTTCAGGGCGAGGTTCTGGCCCATCACCGCCAAGCCGATAAGTCCGATGTCCGCCTGATTGCCCATTCCGATTCCCTTTCACCGCGATCTCTCGACACGTGCCGACTCTGCCGGCCGGCCCCTTGTCACATTGTATCAGTAGCGAGGTTGTTTGGCAGGCTGCGATAACTGGTCCCCGCGCTTACTGACTGGATGTAGGGGCGAGCCACCGGGTCGCCCGATTGCGCCATCATCTGGACTTGGGCGACCTAATAGCTCGCCCCTACAAGGCTTGTCGATTCGGCTGGAGGCGAGTTTTGCTCACAGCCTGGCGCGGGCTTTGGGCGGCAATTGCAAGCCCATGGGTTCCGGTCGGAAGATGGCGGCCGGCATTTGCCGCAGATTTGGGCTGACGCGCAGGGCGACATCGGCTTGGTCCAGTACATCTTCTTGCAGCCGCGCGCCAGGCGCGATTTCCGTGACGGTCAAGCCCTTCTCGTCCAACTCCATCACGCAGCGCTCGGTGATGTACATGACCGTCTGTCCCCGCTTCAAAGCCATCTCGCCGCTGAAGGTCTGCGCTTCAATCTGTGGCACGAACTTCTTGAAGCGCCCTTCGCGCTGGATTTGCAGCTGTCCGTTTTCCACCGTCGCTTGCAGCCCGCCGGCGGTGAAGTTGCCGCTGAAGACGATATTGCGCGCGCCCGTGGTAATATCGATGAAGCCGCCGATTCCCGAAGTGATATGCGGTATGGCGCTGAGGCGGCTCACATTAACGCTGCCCGCGCCGTTCACCTCGACGAAAGACAGCAGCGAGCGGTCGAAGCCGCCGCCCTGAAAGAAGGTGAACTGGTCCGGCGATGGCAGGATCGCTTCCGGGTTGAAGGCGCAGCCAAAGGCGAAATCGCGCAGAGGCAAGCCGCCGACCGCGCCCTGCTCAATCACCCAGGTCGTTGCGCCGTGCAAGCCCTCCTCCAGAAAAACGTAGGGGACAAGCGCCGATATGCCGAAACCGAGATTGACCGTTTCCCCCTCGCGCAAGGTCATGGCTGCGCGCCGCGCGATGACTTTGCCGACGCCCCATTCCACCGTCTCGAATTCGCTCAAGGGCGAGGCGACTTCGCCGCTGATCGCCGGATCGTAGCGCGTTTGCGACGCCTGAAGCTGGTCCGGGTCCAGGACGATATAATCGACCAGGGTGCCGGGTACGCGAATCGACTGCGCCGGCAGACCGCCCGCCTGCGCCATGCGCTTGACCTGGGCGATGACGATGCCGCCGTTGTTGTGCGCCGCCAGCGCCTGATCGACCGTGCCCAGATACGAGCCTTCGTGCTCCATGCTCAGGTTGCCCCGCTCATCAGCGGTGGTGGCGCGGATTATCGCCACGTCAATGGGAATCGACTTGTAGTAGAGCCAGTTCTCGCCGTCAAACTCGACGCGCCTCACTATATCTTCGCAGTCGCGCTCGTTCATCTTGGCGCCGCGGTGAATGGGGTCGACCACCGTATCCCAGCCGACTTTCGTGAGCAGTCCCGGGCGCCCGGCGGCCGCCTCGCGGTGCATGTGATAGAGTACGCCGCTGGGCAAGTTGTAGGCCTCGATTTCGTCGTTGATGATCATACGCCAAATCGGCGGCGACTCCATCGAAGACGTCCCGCTGGGCAGCGAACCGACGATCACGCGTTTCAAGAGGCCGGTCTGCGCCAGGTGGTTCACGCCATCTATGCCATACATGTCGCCAGCGGCGATCGGGTGGATGGTGGTCAAATTGCGCGGGGAACCGGTCCGGCGGAAACGATCGCCGATGGAGCGCAAGGTCGCATCGGGGCAGGCGACGCCGCTGGAAGAACTGACCGAGACCACAGCGCCATCGGGGATGAGCTGCGCCGCCTCGCCCAGCGAAATCAGTTTGCTCGCCATCGTCAATTTCCTTTCCTGCGTCTCCCGCGAAACTGCGCCAAGTATAGTCGATTCAAACGCTGATTCCAATTTGGGCGCTGGTAGGGTGTACAGAGCAAGTGCAACACAGATTCATTTACCGCCGAGGGCCGCGTATTTACAGAGCCGCGACGCCGAGGCCAGCGAAATCTTGCCGGTGTCCGCAGAAAAGGAGGCAATGTAGGGGCGATTCTTGAATCGCCCGAATCTATTGTTCCGATACACTTGGGCGACACAAGTGTCGCCCCTACAGTTCGTGAGATTTATGTGTCGTGCGGCGCCAGCGCATTTCGGCCGCGATTGCCTTGGCGATCCCCCTCCAGCGGTGACGAATGACTGCGATTGTGCTAGCATGGTGACAATGACTGTTGAATCGATTGACTCCGGAGGCGCTGTGCAAACCGATTCGCGGATTGCTGAGCATTGCGAGCGCGTCTTCACCACCGCCGATTCCAAGCTGCGCCAGCTCGTCACGAGCCATCCCGACTACTTGCCGCAATACACGCGCGGCGGCAAATGGAAGCATGACGGCGCGCCCTGGACCAACTGGTGCCAAGGCTTCCTCCCCGGGCAGCTTTGGCTGCTCTATTTATATTCCGGCGATGCATTCTGGCGGGGCAAAGCCGAGCGCTACTGCGAGTTGATCGAAGCGCGTAAAGACGACCGCGAAACGCATGATCTCGGTTTCCTCTTCTGGCATAGCTGGAAGCGCTGGCACGACCTCGATGGCGAAGCTCGGCAGCGCGATGTCGTCATTCGGGCGGGGCGGACGATGGGCTTGCGTTATAAAGAGAAGGGCGCTTATCTGTCTTCCTTCGTCGCGCCTGAGAGCGCCTTCATCGATATCATGATGAATGTGGGCATCATGTTCTATGCGGCGCGCGAAACCGATGACGCCGCCCTCTACCAAAGCGCCCTGCAGAATTGCCTCACCAGCCGGCGCTATCTGGTTCGCGGCGATGGCAGCGCCGTGCACGAAGGCATCTTCGATTTGGAAACGGGCGCCTTCCTGCGCGAGAGTACGCACCAGGGCTGGCGTCATGATTCCTCCTGGGCCCGCGGCTTGTCCTGGGCGATCTACGGCTTCTCCACCGCCTATTCCTTCACGCAAGATCCGCGCTTCCTGCAGACGGCCAGCCACTGCGCCGATTACTACATCCTCAACAGCCCGGCGCACGGCATCTGCCCCAACGATTGGCGGGAGCCGAATCCAGCTCGTCCCTTTGAAGCCTCAGCTGCGGCGATCACTTCCAGCGGTTTGCAAGATCTGGCCGACCTGGTCGGCGATCCGCTGCGCGCGCGAAGCTATCGCGACTACGCCTGTCGCATTATGGAGAGCCTCGCCGCGCCAGCCTTCCTCGCCAGCGACGATAGCGAGTGGGAGGGGCTGCTGAAGCAAGCCGCCTATCATGAGCGTCTGGGCTTGGGCGTCGACGAGAGCACCATGTTCGGCGACTATTTCTTCCTGGAATCGGCCGCCAAGCTGTTGAAGCTGATATGACGAGCTCACGCGGACGGCGGCGCCAGAAGGTCACGCTGCAGCATGTCGCCGACGCGGCAAAGGTGTCCAAAGCGACCGCCTCGCTGGCGCTGAACAGCAATCCGCGCATCTCCGAGCCGACGCGGCAGCGCGTCCTGGAGGCTGTCGAAGCGCTCGGCTACGTCTACAACCGACATGCCGCCAGCCTGCGCACGCAGCGCTCCTACACCATCGGCTTGATTGTCACGGACGTGTTGAATCCTTACAGCGCCGAACTCACTTCGGGCGCCGAAGCGGCGCTGGCTGATCAGGACTACAGTCTGGTGCTCGCTACGACAGATGATACTTTGGAGAAGCAAACCCGCAGCATACGAACCATGCTGGAGCGCGATGTTGACGGCTTGATACTGGGGCCGGTCGCGGGGACGTCGACGGATGCGCTGCGAAACATCATGCGGCATTGCGCGCTGGTGCTTTTGAACCCGTATTATGAAAATCTGGCAATAGACTGCGTCGGCATGGATGACGAAAACGGCACCGTTTGGGCGGTGCGGCACTTGATTCAGCAGGGCCACCGCCGCATCGCCTTTGTCGGCGGCTACGCAACCAGTTCCACGCGTCAGAGACGTCTGCACAGCTACCGCGACAGCATGCGCGGGCACGGCATCCCTGTCGACCCGGCGCTTTGTATCGACAGCCCGGTCACTCGCCGCGGCGGTTATGACGCCGTGCATCAACTCTTGAACTTGGACAAGCCACCCTCAGCAGCCTATTGCTACAGTGATGTGATCGCCTTTGGCGTGATGCTGGGTCTGCGCGCCGCCGGTTTGGAAGCCGGCCGAGACCTCGCCGTCATCGGCTTTGATGATGTTCCCGAGGCGTCGCTGTGGCATCCCAGCCTGACGACCGTTTCCGCCGATCCACGCGGGTTGGGCGAGAATGCCGCTCGACTGATGCTTCGGCGGATAGCGGAACCGGGTTTGCCCGTAAAGCGGATCATCATGCCATCAAAGTTGATCCAACGAGACTCAACCGCGGCGCTGCTCAATGAGCCGCGCTGACACCCCGCCAGTATCTCAAACGTTGAAGTTTCGCCGCTCGTAGCTCAGGGCAGGGAAAGCGGCGACCACCTTGCCGCCTCGCATCAGCCACTTGTAGTCAATTTTGTGGCCGCTGCGGCCATTCTCCACAATCGCCGGGCTGCTCATCACGCCGGCGATGGCGATGCGCCCCTTTTCGCTGGTGTTGGGCGGGCTGTAATGCCAGGCGCTGCTATGCCAAACGACGATGCTGCCCGGCGCCACCTCGATATGCTCGACGCCGTAGGTATCGATCATCTCTTCGACGCGCTCATTGGGCAGTTGCCGGTGGATGCTGTCTTCGTAAAAGACGTGCTCGACGATTTCAGTCTGATAACTGCCGGGGATCATCTGCAGGCAGCCGTTCTCGATGGTGGACGGGTCCAGCGCCATCCAGAAATTGAAGGGTTCGATGTCGCCATCGAGCCACAAGCCGTTGTCCTGATGCCAGGGCGTGGCGCTGCCGCTGCGCGCCGGCTTGAGGAAGCAGCTGTCATATTTCAGCAGAATGTCATCGCCGAGGAAGTAGCGCGCGATTTCGAGCACCGGCTTGCCGCAGTGGGCGTTATGCCAAATCAGCGGATTGCGCTGATTAAACTTGCTGAGCTTGCGATAGCGGACGGCGCGCGCATCAGGCGTATCATCATTCATCGGGTCCATCGGGTCGGCATCGGTCATGATGTCGTCCGTCTCCGGTGTCAAGATCGCGTTCTTGATTACGCCCAGCATTTCCGCCGCCGTCTGCCGCGGGACGACATTTTCCACCGTGAAGTAGCCGCGCTCTTCATAATTCCGCTTTTGTTCCGCCGTAGGTTCCCAAGCCATGTTCTTCGCTGCTCCTCGAGCTAATTCAGTCTGCGCTCTCGTCTTATTTCAATTCGATATTCCCGAAGTCCGCGTCCGCAGGCAAACCGCCCGGCTCAATCGCCAGGGGCGGATTGACGCGGTGCACGATTCTTTCCACCGTCAACGCCAGCGCCGCCCCGCCGATTCCGTTGCGGGCAGCCGCCAACACTGCCGCCGCTGAATCCACGACGCCTTCTTCCTGCATATCGACGATTCGCCCAGCGCGCAGGTCATAACCAGCGCCATTGGCCGCGCCAGCGACCGCGTCAACAACGAGCCCGGGCGCTTCATGTCCAGCGTTCGCCAGCAGCGTCCGGCAAGGGGCCTCGGCCGCTTTCATCAGGATCTGCCAAGCGGCTTTCTCGTGCAGGTCAGCACATTCCTCATAACGCGCGCGCAAGCCCTTTACGCAGCGCAGCAGCGCCGTCCCGCCGCCGGGCAAACTCCCCTCCAGCAATGCCGACCGCAGCGCCGCGATCGTCCGCGTGATTAATTCGGTCTGGTAACGCAGTTCGCTCTCGCTGCTGCCGCCGGCGTAGACCACCGCGCTGCCGCCACGCAGACGCCCGATGCGCGCCCGCAGCACCTGCCGCCGCCGTTCGTCATCGCTCTTCTCGTAGCGGGTTTCCAGCGCCGCGATCTCGCGCTTGACCCCCGCCTCGTCGCCCGCGCCGCCAGCGATGATGCCGAAGCGGTTGCGATCGACCCAAGCTAGCTCAGTCTCGCCTAGGGTGTCTGGCGCGACCGCATCCAAGCTATGACCGGTAATCGCCCGCAGGACCTGACCGCCAGTGATCAGCGCCAAGTCTTCCAGCGCCGCTTCCTGCTCGTCGACCAGCCCGGTCGGCTCGAGATAGACCAGCCGAAAGTCTTCCATGCGGCTGTTGGCGCCCTGCGCGGCGATAATCTGCTCGGAGAAGGACTTCGCCAGGATAACCAGCGAGGCGTAGCCCGCCTGATAAACATCGGTCACCAGCTTGACCAAGGCCTGTAAGTCATCCAACTCAAAGTCACTGATAAGCCAGGCGCTATTCTTTAGTTCGATGCGTTCGCCGATGAGGCCTTCAAAGACGAGATGGGACGGGACTTGGCTCTCCCAATGCGAGCCGAGGAAGAATTCATGCCCCAGCTGGCGCCCGCCATCGCGCACTTCAATTGGCCCATGCGCGCCCAGCACATCAAAGATATCAGCCAGCGCCGCCGCGATATCCCTTTCGCCGCAGACGGAAAGGGCGAGCCGCTCCATATCATCAATCGTACTTACCGCTTGAACCTGCCGCCGCAAGTCGTGCAGCAAGTCTCTTAAGCCCGCTTCCAGCGCTTGACGCAGCAGCATGGCGTTCCCGCCGGCGCTGATGAAACGCTGGCCTTCGGCGAATACTGTCTGATAGAGCGCCGCCGCTGTCGCCGCGCCATCGCCGAATGCCTCTCTTTGCCGCCAAAGCGTCTCCCGCAGCAGCATAGCGCCCACATCCGCGCCGCGGTCTTCCAATTGCAGAATGCGCCGGGCAATCGTCCCGCCATCGTCAAGCAGCTCGGGCGAACCGCCGCGATTCTTGTCGTCGAGGGCGACCGGACCGGTGAGCGGTCCCATGGTCGGGATGACCGCGCCCGCCAGTGTGTCAATGCCGGCTTTGAGCGCTTCTCGTGTATCTTGCTGCGATAGGACGCGCGTCATGCGGCTAACCTTTGAGCCCGGTCAAGGTGATGCCTTCAATGAAGGAGCGCTGGGCGAGGAAGAAAAATATGACCATCGGGATGGTAAACATGGCCGCCGCCGCCATCAGCAAGCCCCATTCGGCGCCGTACTGGGTGAAATAAAGCCGCAAGCCAATGGACAGCGTGTACTTGGTCGGATGCCGCAGATAGACCAGCGGACCGATGAAATCATGCCAGGTGTGGATGATTTCAAAGATGGCGACGGTCAGAATCGCCGGCTTGGACAGCGGCACCGCAATCCGCCAGAAGATGCCCCATTCGCTGGCGCCGTCAATGCGCGCGGCGTCGTCGAGTTCGCGCGGCAGCGTCATCATAAATTGGCGCATCAGGAAAATGTAGAAAGCGTTGCCGAAGAAGTTGGGCACGATGAGCGGCAAGAAGGTATTCAGCCAGCCGATTTTGGCGAAGAGAATGTAAAGCGGAATCATGCGCACCTGGAAGGGCAGCATCATGGTGGCGATGACGATGATGAAGAGCACATTGCGCCCCCGCCAGCGCACACGGGCGAAACCGTAAGCGATGAAGGTGTTGGACAGCACCGAGCCGATGGTGGCGAAGATGGTGTAGTAGGTCGAGTTCCACAAGTATTGCCAGAAAGGGATGGCTTCGGTGGCGTCGATGTAGTTTTCGAGGCGATAGGCCTTGGGGATCAGACGCACTGGTAATTCAAAGATATCAACATTTGGTTTCAGCGAAGAGCTGACCATCCAGACAAAAGGCAGCATGAACGCGATGCCGAATATGATCAAAACGGCATGGGTGATGACGGTTTTCAGACGCTGACGCAGAAAATACCTGCGCTCTTCGTCCGTCATCGCACGGCGACCGTTAACGGTCGGTTGTAGGATTGCCATACTAATTGCCGTTCCTACCGTTCATAGATGACTTTCCCGCTCAAAAACTTGAAGATGATCAGGGTCAAACCCAATATCAGTAGGAACATGATCCAAGCCAATGCCGAGGCATAGCCCATGGCGAAATCGCGAAAGGCGCGGTTGTACAAGTTTACGGCGTAGAGCAAAGTCGAATTTGCCGGACCGCCTTGCGTCATGATGTAGACTTCGGAGAATGATTGCAGGGAAAAGATGATTAGCGTAACGACGTTGAAGAAAATCTGCGGTGATAAGAGCGGAAGCGTGATCCGCCAAAACTTCTGCGTACCGGAGGCGCCATCAATATCGGCCGCCTCGTAAAGCGATCGCGGAATATCGTTAAAGCCCGATAGATATACGATCACTTGGCGGCCGCTGCCCCAGACGGCGATCAATATGATCGATAACATCGCGGTGTCCGGCGATGCCAGCCAATTCGGCCCCTTGACGCCAATTAAATCCAGCAAGCCGTTGATAAGCCCAAAGCGTGGATTCAGGATCCAGATCCAAGTCAAGCTGGCGGCAACCACCGGCACCAAGACCGGAAAGAAAAAAACCGTGCGATAAATCGACAAGAACTTGACGTTCAAGCTCAGTAGATAAGCAATGAAGATGTCAAAGACGGTGGCGAAGACAAGCAGCAGCGCGGCGTATTTGATTGAGTTGCCGATCGAAATCCAGAAAAGCGGATCAGCTGTGAAAAGCTCGACATAGTTGTCGAGACCGACCCAGCGCGGCGTGAAGTTGATGATATTGAAGTTGGTGAAGCTGAAATAGAGCGAGGCGAAGAAGGGATAAACGGTGAATGCCAGGAAACCGATGATCCAGGGTGTCACAAAGAACAAGCCCCAAGCCGGCAGATTGTCGGTGCGCCAGCTATTGGGTTGGCTGGCGGGGTCTCGTTTTAGCTTGAACATGAATCGCCTATGTGCAGCGCTGGTTGTTGCGGGCGACTCACAGAGTCGCCCCTACAGATCGCTTCGTTGGGCGGCTCAGCGAACCGCCCCTATACATACAGTTCTGGGGACTAACCCCTCAAGCGTTCCACCTCGCGGCGTGAACGCGCGACCGCATCGGCAAGCACTTCCGCCGGGTCGGCGCCGTGGAACATGACGTTTTCCGCCGCATCGGTCAGCGCGCCGCCGAAGAAGCCGTTGCCGCCGAAGCTGGGACGCTGCAAGGTATTGGGCAGGATCTCGTCGCGCGCCAGGATCGTCCAGCCGCCTTCTTTTTCGTCAACTTCCGGCAGGTTCGCCAGGGAGCGTCTCGAAGGCATCACGCTGTCGGGCAGCGCCTTGTTGATCGCCACGTATGGCGACGAGCTCATGAAGTTGGCGAAGGCAAAACCGCCATCCGGATTGGCGCAATTGGCTGGCACCAGATACATATTGCCATTGGATGTGCCCGGCGCCGAGTCGTCAGCGCTCTCCAGTTGCGGGATCGGAACGACATCAAAATCGACATCGGGACCATATTCGCCCATATCGTTGTAGGACCAACTGCCCAGCACCCAGAACGTAATCAACCCCGTGTAGTAGATGCCCTGTGGCGTATTGCGACCGAAGTTGTTGCCGCCGTAAGTGCTGGCGTAAGCTTGCAGATTCTCGGCGCCAAACTCATCGGAGTAGGATTTGTACCACTCGAACAAGGCGATCATGGCTTCTTCGTCGATAGCGATATTGCCTTCGGATTCGTCCCAGTATTGGCTGCCGAAAGCAGCGCCCCAGTCCCAGATCTGAAGACCCGGCACCGTCGGGGAGAACCCAAGCCGATTGATCGTGCCATCATCAGACACATCGTTGAGCGCCGCGCCTTGCTCATCCAATTCGGCGATGGTCGTCGGCGGGCTGTCAGGATCCAAACCGGCCTCTCTCATGCGATCCTTGTTGTGATACAAGAACTGCACGATCGTCGAGATGCTCATGGCATGGACATCGCCCTGGTATTTCATTTGGTTGAGCGTGGCGGGCCAGAAATCATCCAGGTCGACGTTGGCCGCGTCAACGTAGGGCTGCAAATTGGTCAGCGCGCCGATGGCGGCATTGCCAACGGTCCCCGACCAGCCGCGATGCACATCGGGCGGCGAGCCGGCGGCGGTGGCGGCGATCACACGATCGGTGATCTCGCCCCAGGGCACGATGATATGCTCGGGCGCGAATTCCGGATTCTCCGCGGCGAATTGCTCAATGGCGCCGGTCATGGCATCCGCCATACGGCCCTGACCGAAACCGGTCCAGATTTCGACCTTCGCCTGCGCGCCGGCTGGCATGCCACGCATCAAAACGGCGGCGCTGCCACCGAGACCGGCGATCTTCGCCAGGCTCACGCCGGCCGCGCTGCCACCCAGCATCTTCAGCATATCGCGCCGGCTGATCTGCTTTTCGTTTCTTTCCGTCATGTCTTTCTCCTCATAATAGAAGTGCTGAATACTAGCCTACACCTGCTGCATCTCCTCACCGCGCCTCCTTCTGTCCACAAAAGGGCTCACTTCTTATCTTGATGACGAAACAGCGTTCAATCGAGTGACTTGTTAAACCGATTAACCTATTGGCACAGTCTAACGATAAAATCCGTGTCTGTCAAATGCAATCGCTAAATTGTTTAAGAAGTCTTCGACGACAACTGCAAGTAGGCAAGAATCGTCGCGGTCATCGCGTCATTGCATGCCCAGCAAATGATAACGCGTGAGCGGCGCGCTCGCCAACAGCAGCCGCGATTGACGCGCGGGCGGCTTAGGCGTTATTCTCCATGATTATCGTTTCGCGCGGAGGTGAAAACAACATGCCCAGAATGACAGGCGGCAAATTGCTGGCGGATACTGTGCACGGTTATGGCGTCACGCACGTCTTTTTCATGCCCTATATCGCGCCACGCGCGCTGATGGAGATGGAATATCTGGGCATCAAGCGGGTGCAGACCCACGGAGAGAAAGCCGCTGCTTACATGGCTGACGCCTACGCTCGCGTCAAACGAGCGCCGGCGCTCTGCATGGCGCAGTCGGTCGGGGCGGTCAATCTGGCGGCCGGCTTGCAGGACGCCTGGCTCTCTTGCTCGCCGGTGGTCGCCATCACGGGCCGGGAGTGGCAGGGGCATCAACTGCGCCACGCTTATCAAGAAGTCGACCACATGGCGCCCTTCTCCGCCGTCACCGATTACAGCGCCTACGTTGCCAAGCCGGAGGAACTTTCCCATCATCTGCGGCAGGCTTTTCGCTCGGCGACCAGTGGCACACCCCGCCCGACGCACCTGGACCTGCAAGGTATTGACGGTGGTGGCGTCGTCAATGTCGAAGCCGAGCTTGAAGTCGTCATCGAAGAGCAATTCGGGGCGCTGCCCCCGTTCCGACCCGTCGCCGACCAAGAGTCGATTGACGAAGCGCTAAAGCTGCTCGCCGCGGCTGAGCGCCCGGTGATTGTCGCCGGCGGCGGCGTAACCGCATCGGACGCCCGCGCTGAACTCATCGCCCTGGCTGAGAAGCTTTCGATACCGGTCGCCACTGCGCTCAACGCCAAAGCGATGTTTCCGGCCGATCATCCGCTGGCGGTCGGCTTGCCCGGCTCCTACTCGCGCGCCAGCTCCAATCAAATCGTCTGCGAAGCCGATCTGATCTTCTACATCGGCAGCCACACCGGCGGGCAGCTCACCAACAATTACACCATCCCACCGCCCGGCGTCGCCGTCATCCAACTCGATATCAATCCGGAAGAGATCGGCCGCAACTACGCCATATCGGCCGGCTTGCAGGGCGACGTCCGCGCCACCCTGCGTCAGATGCTGGCGAGCGCTGAAGCGGCCCCGCCGCGCCAGTCATGGATCGCCTGGGTTCAGGAGCGCGTCGCCGACTGGTGGCGAGAAGTCGATGAGCACTATAGCTCGAATAGCTTGCCCATGCGTCCCGAGCGGCTCTGCAAGGAACTGAGTGAGAATCTGCCCGCCGATGCCATCCTCGTTTCCGATACCGGGCATTCCGGCGTCTGGACCGGCACGATGCTCGACCTGCGCCATCCCACGCAGTCGTTCATCCGCTGCTCCGGCTCGCTGGGTTGGGGCTTGCCGGCGGCCATGGGCGCCAAGTGCGCCGCGCCCGATCGCCCGGTGCTCTGCTTCACCGGCGATGGCGGCATCTGGTATCACATCGCCGAGCTGGAGACGGCCGTCCGCTGCGGCATCAACACTGTCACCGTCGTCAACAACAATCACTCGTTGAATCAGGAGCGCGATGGCGTCGAAGCGATTTATGGCGGGACGACGACCGGCTCTGACGAGCTCTGGCTTTTCGATGATGTGGACTTCGCCGCAATCGCCGAATCCTTCGGCTGCCTGGGCATCACCGTGAGCGAGCCGAGCAAGATCGGCGGGGCGCTGGAGCGGGCTTTCGCTGCCGATCGCCCGGTTGTGATCGATGTGAAGACGGCTGTCGACGGGATCGCGCCGCGGGCTTGGACGCCGGGTTGATTAGGTTTGAAGACCAATCCAACTTGTATGATAGGATTCGGTCTCTCGGTAATTTTAGGTACAATCTCTTGATTCGCCGTCAGTTGGCATGGAGATTGAACGCAATACCGTCAACGCGAGAAATCAGACTTGAAGTGTAATAGCTAGAAGTTGTCATGCCATAGTGGTATGATGATGATATAATGTTAACATATGATGTTCATGTGCATATTCTGTGGAGACGGGTAAAGCCTCTAGCAGCCCGTACAGAGCAAGAGAGGAAATCCACAAGTGGACGAAGTTCTTCAGGAATTGCGCGCGTTGAATGCTCGCTTTGAAGCATTTGAAGCTCACATAAATGAGCGACTCGACGCCATTGACAGAACGCTGAATCAACTGCTGGTGATGGTTGAGGCTAACAATGAGGATATTATGGCAAACCGTGATCAGATTCAGGCGCTCCGTGAGCTTGTAGAAGCCAACAGCAAAGCGATTCAGCGCGTCGAGGGCAAGTTTTCGCTGAAAATCTCGCAGATTGATTCCAATTCACACGACATTCGACGCCTCTTGGATGCGTTTAATGCGAAGTACCCCGGCTATCTAGAATAATCCTGGTGTGACGCCCTCTCACTTGGGCACCGCTTCAAATGGCAAAATGTAGGGGCGAGCCATTGGGTCGCCCGCATGCAGGCGGCGGGATTTCGATCGTGGAATCCTTCGAGCGAGATTTGGAGATGAGACAAAAAGTGAGCGCGGCAGGACTCGAACCTGCAACCAATTGATTAAAAGTCAACTGCGCTGCCATTGCGCCACGCGCCCAAACAGCCAATAATTATAGTGTCGCGCCCGGCTAAATTCAAGCGCCAGCTCTCTTGAACGCCCTGAAATCTGTGGCGTCCGCCGTAGCGCTATACCGAATTCCTTGTCTCTGTGTTCTCTGTGTTGCCTCGCTTTCCCCTGTGGTGAAAAAATATTCGCAATCCTCAACATAGAACGATACCCAACATTCTCGCGACGCCGGCTCGCCCCTTGCCAGCCTGCGCGGATGCGGCGCAATCCCGCCCCGTTATCGCGCCCAGTTTGATTGTCCGAATCGGAATGTCCCTATATACTGAATCTTGATTTACCGGACTTTGCGAACAATCGCATTCGCGGGGGACTTATGGCGGAATTCCCACCCCTTGAAGCGGCGGTCACATCGGTGACGGACTTGCCGCTGCGCCGTCTCGGAAGACCGATCGGCCGCGACGAGTTGCTTCGAGCGCTCCTGCTGCGCCTGCGCCAGAGCCAGCAGCTGGTCCTGCATGGCGCCGTCGGTACCGGGGTGACCACCGTCGCCGCCACCATCGCCAATGTCTACTTGCAGCAGCACAACCGTCCGGTCTTGTGGCTGAATATCGATAAGCCGCCTCTGGTCGAGTTGATCGTCCGCATTGCCCGCGCTTACGGCGAGAACGATATCAGCAACGCGGACAACCCGCTGACGGGCGCGGCCGCCGTGAAAGCGCTCTTGAGCGAAAAGCAGCCGCTGCTGGTGCTGGACGGCGAGATTGACTCGCTGGTTCTCGCGCCATTTGTCAAGCGCTGCGCCGCCGATATCCCCTTGGTGGTCACCAGCCCGGCGCCGCTGGCCGATGGCGATTGGCGCAACCAACCCATCGGCAATCTGGCGGAGAACGACGCCGTCCGCCTGTTCAAGCAGAAAGCCGGCATCAAGGATGATAAAGACGATGTCGCCATTCAAGTCATCGCCGCCCAACTGAAGCATGCCGCCTTCCCCTTGGCGCTGACCGCGCGCAGCATGATCATCGCGCGGCAATCAACGGCCGACTTCAGCGATACCTTGGCGGAAGCGCTGGAAAGCCATGATGATCAAACGGCGATGGCGGCGCTGAGCATCAGCTTCGCCGGCTTGAACGAGCGCCTGCGCGACCTGCTGCTTTTCCTCTGGGCGACCACGCGGGGCGAGGCTTCAGTCGCTTTCCTCAACCTGCTGAGCGGTATCGCCACCGAGTCAATCGATATGTCGATGACCATCCTCTCACGCCTTTTCCTGGTGGAGCGCTTCCAAGTCCTCGGTGAAGCCTACTATCGCTTGCATCCGCTGACGCGAGATTTTCTGCGCGACTGGGCGCTGGAACGCGACCGGTTTGACGCGCTCCGCGCCGATATCGTGGATACAACGCGCGATTATCTCGATGTCCACGGGGGGACCGACGACTTCATCGTGCGCCTCGTGCTTGAGATGGAGAATCTCATCGCCAGCGCCGAATGGGCGGCGCAGAACGAAGACGTCGAGCTGGCGGGTGATATCGCCGAAAGGCTCGCTCCCGTCGAAGGCCAGCTCAAAGAAGCTGGTTACGGTTACGAGTTGATGCGGCTGCGCGCCATCCGCGACGGCGACGCCCTCGAATTTGAAGATCTGCCGGAAGAAATCCCTGAATCGGAGATGGTCGTCGAGGCGGAAGCGGGAGACGCCGCCGCAGAGGGCGACGACTTGACGCTGCTGGACGATGACGACGAGCCGCCCTGGGAAGACAGCGAGGCCGAGCTGGCCACGGCTGATGGTGCGGATGAGGACATGGCGCCGCAGCCGATCGCCGCCGACGACTCGACCTTCGTCGCCATCGACGACAGAGACTTGCAATCGGTCAATATCGACCAGCTGCGCACCGCTTTGAATGTCGCCAGCCAGAACAATGAAACCGCGCGGCAACTGCAGATTCTCAAGGCGATCGCCCGCATGCAGATCAACCAGGGCCGCGAAAAAGAAGCCATCGCCACTTACGGCGACGTGCTGGAAATCTACGAAAACAGCGAAGACAAAGACGGCGTGCTGGAGACGCTGGATATGCTCGCCGGCTTGCTGGTCAGCAATCAGAGCGCGCCAGCCGCCATCGAGCAGGTCAAGCTGCGCACGGCGCTGTCCTTCGCCCGCCAGCACGAAGATACGCCGCGCGTCCTGCAAATCCTGGAAGCGGTCGGCAAGGTGCAGATCGACCAGAAACGGGAGCAGGAAGCCGTCTCAACTTACAACGAGATCCTGGCCATTCATGAAAAGCAGGAAGACAATAAAGGCATCCTGGAAGCGCTCGACATGCTGGCCGGACTGCTCGTCCGCTGTGATTCCGCTGTATCCGCCCTGGCGCATGTCCAGCGCGGCTTGCATCTGGCGGAGGAACTTGGGGACTATGAAGCCGAGATGTTCCTGCAAATCACCCGCGGCGACGCCCATAAGGAGCTGGGCGAAGCCGCAATCGCCGTTGAAGCCTATGAAGGCGCCCTTGGCAACGCGCGCCATCGCGACGATTTGCAGAACGAAGCGCTGATTCTTTACAAGCTGGGCATGGCCTACCTCGAGAGCAACGAATCGCGCCGGGCAATTGAAATGCTGGAAGATGCCAACGACCGCTTCAAACAGCAGGGCAAGCGCGATATGGAAGGGCAGGTGCTGCGCGGCTTGGGCGAAGTCAATGTCAAGCTGGAGCGCTGGAGCGAAGCGGTCAACTTCCACACCTCAGCGCTTTACATCGCGCGCGAGATCGACGACCGCGCATTGGAAGGGCGGCAACTGCGTCACCTGGGCCAAATCCTTATCCGTGCGGATAAACTGCCCGAAGCCTTGACCCGCTTGCGGCAGGCGCTGCATGTCGCCTATGAAGAGCAGAACCGCGACGACATTGTTGGCGTCATCGCCGACCTGGTCAGCCTGATGATGCGCAACCTATTTCTCTCCTCCATCGCCGAATTGCTCATCAACGACGGCTTGACCTATGACCCGGAAAACCGCGAATTGCAGCTGCTCAAAAAGGAAGTGGCCGGCGCCAAGGAACGCGCCGCCGCCCGCGGCATCGCCCTCGCTGTGGTGGCCGGCAGCGCCCGCGATTACGCCGCCAACGCCTACAACTACAGCTAGCGGCTATCACCTGCGCGGACCGTACCCTATTCCATCTGTAGGGGCGAGCCATTGGGTCGCCCGAATATGGATAGATTGCGCCTGTAAAGACAAAGAAAAAAGGGCGACGTCTTCACATCGCCCCAAGGGTTTCTCGTCTATGCGCGCCGCTCAGTTTTGGCGCTGCACCATGAGATCGGGCAGGTGCTCCATCGCTTGGGACAGCGAAGCGTGGTGCTCCAAATGCTCGCCGACGATATCGAAGGGCGATGCCTGACGTTCTTCGTCGAACAGGATCATCCAACTGCCGTCGACCGCTTTGACCCAGCGCCCGCCAAAATTGTGCCGGATGGATTCGCCCAAGTAAGCGCCCAGCTTTTCGCGCAGCACCGATTTGTCGCCATCGTCGAGCTTCGCGCGATGCTCGTCAATATAATCGTCCAGCCAGGAAATCGAATCCGCCGAGTAATCCAGTTGAACGTCTTCTTTCTCGCTCATTACTTCAATCACCAATTCGGCGTCTTCCAGCAATTCCGCTGATTCAGCAACTTGATTCAACGCGCACACTCCTACACAAAGTCTTGGATGCCGCCAGCGCATACTCAATAGCGCACGAAGCTACGGACGCTACCGCGTCAACGCATCTTACTTGTCAACACAGGCAATCGGCGAAATCGCCAAAGAAAAACCAATCGCGGTGATTGGCTCGCCTTAGCGGGCAACGGGATTCGAACCCGTGACCTTTTCCTTGGCAAGGAAATGTTCTACCGCTGAACTATGCCCGCATCGTGTCCGGTAGTATAACCAAGCGTGTCGCGATTCGCAAGACCGACTTAATTGGGGCAATCGCTAGAGATCGTTTCGATTAAGCGAACGCAGATTATCGCCATCCTCTCATTTGTGAAGCCCACTAGATTCCCAGTCGCCTTCATGTCGAAAACTGTAGGGGCGACTTATCAAGTCGTCCGCGCCCAACAACCTGGAAATCTACGGGCGACCGGCGGTCAGTGTCTACGCGACCCAATGGCTCGCCCCTACAGATGCTCTTTCAAGCAGTTTCGTTATTCTGTGTGACCCACGTCACGATTTGCGTGGGACTGTGACCCAGAAAACCTCAGCCGCTGGTGGGCGTCGGGATGATGATTTCTTCGACCGTGGGACCAAAAGCCGGCTCGCCCGCCTCGACGGCGCTGTTATCGACGCTGACATTCAGATCGAAGTGGATGAAGCCGCCGCTGAGCGAATCCGCGGCCAGCCGCAAGATATAATCGCCGTTTGGCGTCTGCGCCGCGACTGTGTCCCAGATGCCCAGGGAACTACCGTATTGCGGCATCTGCACCAGCGAGGCGCTGATTGGATAGAAGGTCTCCGGATCATCGGCACTGGCGTAGAGCAACTCGAACTTGTCGAATTCGGGCGCGCTCACCTGCCCGCGCAACTCAACCGCGCCACGGATCACCGCTCCATCGTTGGGATAGCTGAGACTGATCAATGGCAGTTGCTGCCCTTGGGCGCAGCCGCTATCCGGCGCGGGCTGGACCGGCAGGCGCAAACCAAGCGACTCGGCGTAAGCCCGTCCTTCTTCGGCATTGTTCAGCCAATCAAGGGCGGCGACATCGCTGACCGAGGCGAAATTCTGCTCGATGACATGTCCGGTGCAAAACGCGTTGGCGCGCTGCAGGGTCCAGCTGTCAACGGTGACGCGCTGAAGGAAACTTGCTTCGGGCGCCGGCGGATACTGTTCGTGCAAGAACAGGTCGGTTGTCGGCGCCGGGCAGGAGGGGAAGTTAAGCGTACCTGTCGTCCGGCAGATCTCGCGCACGACCACAGCGCCGGGATTCTCGAACGGGGCGGGCGGGTACCAGTCAGTCGCTGCCGCCATCACCCGGTTCCAAAGGGGGGCGGCGCTGCGATAACCGCTGGTGTTGTAGGTAGGAGAATTATCCGATGTGCCCAGCCAGACGCCGACGACGGCCTCACTGGTGAATCCTATCGTCCAGAGATCGCGGCCGCCGTTGGTGGTGCCGGTTTTGGCGGCGACGGTGTTCTGCGCCGGGATGCCGAGGCGCGCCAAGGTCAAGTTCGAGCCAAGCGGGAAGCTGGGCGCGCGGGCGGCATCATCGCTGAGGATGTTCTGCATGAGATAGGCCAGCGACGGGTCGATCACCTGTTCGCCGGCGGGACCGCCGCGCGCGATCGCGACCTGCTCGCCATCGACCGATTCGGTGATGCGCTCAATGACATAGAGCGGCACGCGCCGCCCGCCATTGGCAATGACGCCGTAAGCGCCCATCATATCGAATAGCCTGACCTCGTTGGATCCCAGCGCGCTGGCGAGGGAAACGAATGACTCGTCGGGGAACTGCAATCCCAGCGCGTCGGCGGTATTCTCGAAGCGCCCGGCGCTGACGTAATCGCGAAAGACCTTGACCGTAGGCACATTGTAGCTGTTTTGCAGCGCGGCCCGCGCCGACACCGGTCCATGAAATTCGCGGTCGACATTCTGCGGCTCGTATATCCCGCCAGCGCCCAGATCTTCGACCAGGGGCACATCCCAGATGATGCTGGCTGGCGTCAGGTAGCTGCCGTCGTTGTCTTGAAGAGCGGCCAAGTACACGAATGGTTTGATGGCGGAACCGGGCTGCTGGTAGGTCAGCGCATTATTGACCTGGCCCGCTTGGGAGTCGTAATAGTCGTGGCTTCCCACCATAGCGCGGATGGCGCCGCTAATGGGATCGGTCACCATGACAGCCCCAGTATGCACGCCGGTCGCCGTCGCTTTCAGCCCCCGCACCTGATCGCTCAATGCCGCTTGCGCCGCTTCTTGCAGAGCCGGATTCAAAGTGGTGTGGATGCTGAGCCCGCGCTGGAAGAGCGCCTCCTCGCCAAGCTCCGCCACTACCGCCGCGCGAACGAAATCGACAAAATGCGGAAAGCGCGCGCGATACTCGCCGGGCTGGAATTGCGTGGTCTCTATCTCGGCGATTTGCAGGATCGCCCGCCCGCCGGCAATCTCGCCCTCGGCGTTGGTTCGCACCAGATCGTCGGCGGCGCCGGCAACGATGCAGAATGGACCGCGCTCCAGCCAGTCGCCATGTTGGAATTGCAGGCATCCGACCTTGATCATCTTGCGCATGGTCGAGCGCATCCCGGCGACGGCGGCCGCTCGCTTGGCGACCGGATCATGCTGAACCGGCGAAGGAACGATGCTCGCCAGCAGCGCCGCCTCGGCAAAGTTGAGCTGATCGGCGCTGTGGTTGAAATAGAAATTGGCGGCCGCCTCGACGCCGTAATTCTGATTGGCGAAGAAAATCTCGTTGAGATACAACTCAAGGATGAAGTCCTTCTCGTAGCGATTGGCGATTTCCAGCGCGACCAGGATCTCCTTGAGCTTGCGCTGGACGCTGACATCGCGGTCTTTCAAAACCAGATTGCGCGCGATCTGCTGCGTGATGGTGCTGGCGCCGGATTCGATGCCGCCGCCGCTGACGTTTTGGATGAAGGCGCGGGCGATGGCGATTGGGTCAAAGCCCGGATCATCGAAAAACCGTTCATTCTCCTGTGATACGATGGCGTGGATCATGAAGGGGCTGACTTGCTCAAGCGGGATGGCGGTGCGCGCGCCCGTCTCCTGGCTATTCAGCGCGGCGAGCAGGTTGCCTTCGGAGTCGAAAATGCGGGCGGTCTGGTAGGCGCCGCTATAGTCTTCCAAGGCGGCAATGCCCTGGGCGAATGGCTCGACTGTATCGCGATACCACAACATGATGACGCCGGCGGCGATGATACCCGCGGCCAGCGCAGCCATCAGAAGCGCGGCCAGCAGGGTCATCAACAGGCGCCCCCGTCTGCTCCGCCGTGAAGCCAGCACTTCCTGCACCACCGGCGACGCCCCCAGGTTATAGTCTGCGTTGATGGCGCGCGGAATGACCGCATCCGGATCAGCCGGCGACGGAATGGCTATCGTGTCGGAAAGTGGCGCGTCAGATGCCAGGGTCGGCTGCTGCCCGGGAATTTCATCGGCGAGGGCGGCCGCGCCCGGTACGGTATAGAGCTCGTCTTTTGTGGGCGGCACGGCGCCGATTTTGACGCCGCGTTCATCATAGACGGGATCGCCAGCGACGGGCGCGCCCAGGGTCGCCGGCAGATCATATTCAGTTAGGGTCTCGTCGCCATCGAAGCTGTCGCCCTGTTGACGCTCGGCCTCGCGCAGGGCCGGCGGGTAATCGACTTTCCATTGATTGCGGTCCGGGTCGTGGCGATACCAGTCTTCGTTTTCGGCGTCAATCATCCACCAAACGCCGGCCTCGTCCTGCACCATGGCTTCGTAGAGCAGACGCTGATAATCCTCAAAGCTGATCTCTTCTTTGCTGAGCAAGTCCGCCAGCGTAGCCGCCTGATTGCGCATGTCTATGAAGCGCTGTGCGACTTCGCTGACAGCTTGATCGCGGGGCTCAAGCGGCGCCGGCTCGTCGACGGGCAGGTCTTCCGGGCGGGCATTGCGCTTGACTTCGCGCTCGCCGAGGTGCGAGTCGTAGTCTTCCGGCGGGGTGGGCTCGCCAGCCCTTGGCGCCGGCTTGAGCAGCGCCCCCATCATCTCTTCGGGCGACTTCGGCGTCGGCTCCGCGCCTTCCTCGGCGGGCGGCTTTTCCCGGGTCGGGTCGTCGGGCATGGGTCGATTCCCGTCTGGCAACGTATCGTGACGCGTTCATTATAGTGGAGAGCGCAGATTCGGGGAAATCGGCGTTGCAGTACGAATCATCTCGGTAGTAAGCTGAGGGTTCCGGTCTAATCCACGTTGAACATCCACATCAGGGCGCGTGGGAACTCCTCCACCCACAGGGTTGACGCATGACCAGCGACGCGGGTCTTGAGCGCCACATCTATGCCCTCCGTCTCTAAGGCGCGATAGATTCGTTCGGTAGCCTGATAGAAGTGTTCTTCCAGCGTGCCAGCGAGCAGATAGTAACGAGCGCTTGTCACGTAGGATCGATCTATTTGCAGTTCAGCGCCAGGCGAAAACGCCATCACATGACCGTATACGTCCGGCTTGCGTATTCCTGTGTTGCCGGCAAAGACAGCGCCCCGCGAATAGCCCATCAGCGCGCGCTCTTTCCTATCACGCGAGGCATTCAGCGTCGCTTCCGCCCAAACGCGCGCGGTCTCGGTGAAGAACCGCTCGTGCTTCTGATACACTCTGTCGTTGATGCCGAGGACGTACTCCTCCGCCCTGCGGTCGTGGTGAGGCAGAAATGGCGCGGCATGGACAGCGACCAAGACAAGCGGGGGAATAAGAGCTTGGTCAATTAACGGTTCGACCACGTGCGGAAATCCAAAGTCGCGTAACTGGTCGCCATCGGTCATATAGACCACCGGGTAGCACCGTTCCTCTGAGTAAGTTGGCGGCAGGTAATAGGTGATGCGGCGGGTTGTATTCAGTAGGTCGCTGTAGATTTCAGTTTCGCGGACTGAACCACGCAAGGGCTCGGCAAACGCCGGCGCCGCCGGTGCTGATTTGCCGCGCCAGACTCCCAGAGTCTCTGGGAGGTAATCTTGTCCTCCATGACTGTGACGATAGAGCCAGTGTCTTATGACGGCGCATTCGATATCGCGAATGCGAATTGTCGCCACCCAATAGTCGCTGTCCTCGACCGGCGTCAAGCTAGTCTGAATCGCGCCACTCAAATGGAGTTGAGAACTGCGACCACGATAAGCGAACACTAGCTGATCGAATTCTTGCCATGTTCGCCAATTCAAGTTGCCCATCGTCCGCTTCAATTCAGCGACAGACCATTGACGATTCACCCGGCATACGTTTTTTTCAGAGGGGCACCAATCGATTTCCACTATTCAGCCTTCGCGGATCCCAAGGCCGCCAGCCAGATCCAAGTGCGTTCTGGCATGCGGCGATGTTTTGCGGCTGCCGGAATTCAATCCCAGTGCCTTCACCACCGCACCATCATCTCTTCGGGCGACTTCGGCTTCGGCTCCGCGCCTTCCTCGGCGGGCGGCTTTTCCCGGGTCGGGTCGTCGGGCATAGGTCGATTCCCGTCTGGCAAAGTATCGTGACGCGTTCATTATAGTGTAGGGCGCGGAATCGGGGAAATCGCTCTAAGCTGCAAGGCTGCAAGCGTTATGAATGCGACTTGTGCACGTAAATGACATTCGCCCCGGTCTTGAAGATGAGCTGGTAGCCCACTTTCAGCAGCTCTCGATGCAGTCGAAGCGAAGTCAAGAACGTCCTCAAAGACAGGAGCGAAACGACGTTATCAGCCTGGTCAAACTCGACGCAGAGCAACTTTGGCTGGATGCCTTCGGCGATCATGTCCGGTATGACTCGCTGTTCCGCCCCTTCAATGTCCATCTTAATCATGTCGATTTGCTCGTGCCCCAATTCGGCCGCCAGCGTAGGAATCGTTTTCACCTCGCATTCGACATAGTCCGACGTGCCGTGCAAATTCAAGGCGGAATAGGAGGCGTAATTCGCATGACGCGGCTCCCAAAATCTTAGAATCGTATTCTCATTCCAGACGCCGACTGGGTGAAAGTGAAAGCCGGGCAAACGCCGATTCTCCATGTAAGCGACCGCTTGGGGCGTCGGGTCAAATGCATGAATCGTACAGCCGTGTCGCTCTATCAGGGCGATGTCCAGGGAAATATCTTTGCCAACGCCAAAGTCGTAGACCAGCCAATCGGACTGGATCAATTCGCTGGGCAGATACCATCCGCCGCCTTTGCTGCCGTAGAGGTCGATCGAAGACTCTACCGGGACAACATCGTCTCGCAGCAGCCAGTGCCAGAGCTTGTGCCGGTGTTTGTAGCGTCGCTTCCACAGCATGGCACTGCCTTTTGGATTTAGCCGCCAAGTCACGATTCGCGCCAGTAGCGGCCTTAAGCGCCCGGGCGCAGGCGGTAGGTGGCGTTCCAGCCATCCTTGCTGATCAGGTCATAGCCGGCCTTCTGAATGCTTCGATGCAGGCGCAGCCCAGCCACGAACCACTTGATAGAAAGCCACGAGTAAACTTCGTAGGGCCGATCATATTCCAGGCATAGCAGCGTCGGACGGAAACCGTCGCCGAGCAAGTTGGGCACGACGCGCTGTTCCGCGCCTTTCACGTCCATCTTGATGAAATCAATATGCTTGTGTCCCAATTCAGCGGCGAGGGACTTGATCGTCCGCACCTCTCCCTCGACGTATTCCGCTGTTCGGCGCAAGTTGTCGGCGGAATAGGAAATCAGTTGGTCAGAGCTGGGCTTCCAAAACTTGATGGTCGCATCTTCGTCCCAGACGCCGACCGGATGAAATTGAAAGCCGGGCAGGCTCTTGCCCTCCATATAGGCGACGGATTCCGGCGTCGGGTCAAAGGCATGAATGGCGCAGCCATGACGTTCAATCAGGGCGATGTCGAAGGATATGTCGTCGCCGACGCCAAAGTCGTATACGAGCCAATCCGATCTTATCATCCCGTTGGGCAGATGCCAGCCGCCGGTCTCGCTCCCATACCGCATGATCGGAAAATCCTGCGGGACCACGGCGTCTCTCAACAGCCGGTGCCAAAGCATGGTGCGGTACTTGTACCGTTTGCGCCAAAGCTGCATCGCTCCGCCTCTCTGAGCTCGCTATCGCCAGTAGTATAGCACCAGACCAAGCAAACCTAGTGAAAACCGGAGTCGCCTTTTGGTCCTATTCTCAATTCGGCGCAGACGATGCGGTTAAATCGTATGGGGGGTTTCGCCGCAGCAAATATTCCGCTAGCCGCATGGCCGCGTTGCGCAAAGGAAAACGGTGGACGACATCGCAAAGTAGCTCGTACTCATGTTGTGTCTGCTGTTCCAACGCGTACTGCTCGAGCGCGTGCTGTCTGGCGTTGGCGCCCAGCTTCCGCATGAGATCGGGATTCGACAAAACCGTGCGCATGGCGTCGGCGATGCTTTCGGCATCGGTTTCACAAAGGTAGCCGGTCACGTTGTGTTCAATGACGCTGCCGATGCCGCGTACGTTGCTGCCGATGATTGGCATGCCGCAAGCCATCGCCTCGATGAGAACCCGCGGCTGCCCTTCAATGAATGAGCAAAGAACAAAAGCTCGACTCTGATTCATAATGGCGGGCAATTCTTCGTTTTTCAGGCGGCCCAGCCAGTGAATGCGCCCGTCCAAGGTGCCGTATCTCCGCTTGAGATTATCTTCCTCGTCATCAACTTGCGCGGCATTGTGAATCGACAGGTTTCGCCCGCCAATCACAGCGATCGACAGGTTTAACTCATTGATGGCTTGAAGAAGCGCGTCCAAGTTCTTTTCAGGCGACAAGCGACCAATGTATACCAGATCATATCGTTTTGCCGATGGGGCAGGCTGAAACATATCCACATCAACGAAGTTCGGAATCATCGCTATCTTTGACGCCGCCGCCGGCGAAATCTCGCTGATATACTCGGCCATTTCTTCTGTGGTAACAATAATGTGAGCGGCGCTTGCCAGCGCTTTCCTTTCAATACCCCGAATGCGGTCGGCATTGGGCGAACCTGCCTCTTGCCGCAGCCGCGTAAGCTCTGACCAATAATAATCCATTCGCAGAATCATCGGCACCTGCCAAGCCCAGCTCGCCCGGTGCGCGGAAAATAGCCCAGACGATTGCCAGTTTCGCAGCACATCGCTTCGCAGCAGAGGCAGCGCGTGTAGCTGGTGAATGCGCCTGATGTAAGTCCGCTGTGGCAAATTGGCGCGATTGCAGAGGATCCCCATTCCCTCGATTCTGTTTGCGTAGTCGAGCTCTTCCTTGCCGCCGTAGGAGAGGATGCGGATTTTAACCCCTTTGTCCTGCAGGCGGCGAAGCAGCGCCATTTCGCGGTCGAACATGCCAAGTTCGTCCAGCTTTGCCAGGGTCGAATCATATCCCAAGACGACGGTGAGGTTCAGCGATCGAGACATTTTTCAGCTATTCCTCAATCGTCAAAGGCGACAAGCTTGGTCGACCTGCTCGTGGTTGCGCCGCATCAATTCCGCAATCTCCAGCTAGGGATTCGCGATGAAGTATCATTCGGCTGCTGGCGAAAGGCAAGTTGACATCGGCGATTGGAAGCGCTCTTTGGCCGGTTGGGGGAACGAACAGAAGCGGCGCCGGGCCATCCTGCATTGGACCGCAGCCAGCATTGGCCTTGCCAGCGCTGCGGAATTCGCCGGCTGGTCCCATTCCAGCGCGACTGACTTTGCGCTGGCGCCAACGCAATACGGACGGCGATGCCAAACGCGCCCTAAGCCACCGCCCCGTCCTCTTCCTCTACCAGCTCGTGAGAACCGCCAGCGAGGTAGCGGTAGACGTAGGGGTTGCCCAGGACAGCCATATCGGCGACGACATCATCGCGGCGAATGGTGAAATGGAATATCTCGATGCAGCGCATGCCGGCGAACCAGTGCCGGCGCAGGGTAACTACCTTGTCAATTTCCCAGCCGCGGGCGATCGCCGTCAGCAGATTGTCGCCACCGGCGTATCGTTCGGAAGAATAGCTCCAATGCTGCGAGGTGACGTCTTGATCTTGATTTTCGAGATTGTGCCGCCGCTCTGCCGTCATTTTCTCCGTCTTTCCCTGAGAATGCGAATATCGGCGAAGATTATAGGCGTCATCTTCGCCCCCTTCAAGACAGCCATCTGCGCATAAATTGGCGCGCGCGCGGACTTAGTCGGGGATGACCGCGCTATCCTGCGCGGCATCGAAGATGATGCGCAAGTCGTTTTGGATGATGTATCGCTCAATATAAGGATTGCTCAAAACGGGCATGATCATCAATTGGCTGCCGCGCATCAAGGTGAAGTCGTAAACGGTGCGCGGGCGGCTTCCGCTATTCCACACTTGCCGCGCGCTGACACGGGGCAGAGCCAGGATCCAGCCCTCGCGCATGATGGAGATCAACTGGCTGGCGGCGGCGTAGTCTTCGGAATCCGGACTCCAGTACTGATCGCCCTCGGTGTACTTCTCGTGGGTATAAATGGTCTGGCTCAGTTCCATCAGATTCGTCTCCAATGTCGCCTCATCGCTGTGACGTGGGCTGCCAGGCGGCAAGCTCAAGTGGAGCGCTAGGCGGAAGATTCGGCGCTGGCGACGGCTAACTGCCGTCTCTTCCAGCGGATGAGCGCCTCGCTTCCGCTACTTTCATTATAGTGGAATCGGCTGCGCGCGAGAACAAAATTGGAATTGATGCGTCTCAATTCAATTATGACCCGCACAAGGTTATCGTGATCGGCGCCACCGGCTATTTGATGATTGATTGCGAATCATTCCGCGGGCGAGGGCGCCCAGTAAGCTGCAAGAGCGGCGATCATGTCGTGCAGCGTCGGTTGGTCGGGCTTGATCAATCGGCCGAAGCCATGTTCACGAGCGGCCGCCGATGTCGACCTGCCAATGCAAGCAGCGGGCAGCAGCAGCGCCTCCGGCGATAGGCAGCGCCGGCGAAAAAAAGCGACTGCGGACGGGCTGGTGAAAGTGAGCGCGTCAAGCTCGCGCCCTTTGATCATCGCCGCCAGATCGGCTCCGCCTTTCTCCATCACTGTTCGGTAGGCGATGACGGTCGTCACTTGAGCGCCACGCGCCCGCAGGAGCTCCGCCGTTGACGCGTTCGCCAAGTCTGATTGCGGCAGCAAGATGCGGCATGGCTCGCTGAGAGGCAGGCTCCGCGCCAGCTGGCCCGCGCCATATTCGACCGGCACATGCTGAACGCGGCGCGCAAGCTGTTCTTGCGCTTCAGCAGCGGTCGCCGGACCGGCGGCGGCGACTTTGATCCCGGTGTCAGCCAGCCGAACACCCAGCGCGGACAGACTTTCGGCGATGGCGCTGACCGTGTTGCCGCTGGTCAGCAGCAGCCAGTCGAATGCTTCCAACTGTCGCAGGCAGTTATCGAGCGGTCGCCGGTCGGTCGGCGGCGCAATGGCGATGCAGGGATAAGCGACGGGCGCGCCGCCAAATTCAAGGATTAGCGCCTCAAGCGGCGGCGCCTGATGTCGAGCGCGGGTGACGGCGATGCGTTTCCCCGCCAGCGGTTTCAACTCATTCATGGGTCGTCTCCGATTTCGCTGGCTGCCAGAATCCGCCGCGCTCCCTGCTCCAGCGCCTTGGCCGCCAGCTCGGCGCCGAGCTCTTGCGCCATAGTGAGGCCGGTGGCGCCCTCAATCGCGTCGGTTTCGCCGGCGACATCCATCTGCCCGCTCCCGTCCAGCGCAATCACGCGACCCTGAAGCAGTAGCCGATCGCCCTCGATATGCGCATAAGCGGCGACGGGCAGCGAACAGCCGGCATCGAGAACGCTGAGGAAAGCGCGCTCGGCCACCGTGGATTGCATCGTCCGCCAGTCGGCAAGCGGTCTGAAGAAAGCCAGGTCATCGCTGTCGTCGCGGCATTGGACGGCCAGCGCCCCCTGGCCAGCCGCGCAGAGCATCTGCCCCTCGTCGAAGATCTCGCTGATCTGCCCCGCGAGTCCCAGGCGAATCAAGCCCGCCGCCGCCAGGACAATGGCATCAAACTGCCCGTCCTCCGCCCGCAGTTTCTCCAGGCGCGTCGGCAGGTTGCCGCGGATGTGCATCATCTTGAGATCGGGGCGCAGCGCTAGCAACTGGGCGCGCCGGCGCAGGCTGCCCGTCCCGATCCGCGCGCCTTGGCGAAGTTGAGCAAACCCGGCCCCGGAACGGCTGACTAGTACATCGCGATGATCCCCGCGTTTGGGAACCACCGCCAGCGCCAATCCCGCCGCCATCTCCACCGGCAGGTCTTTCAGGCTGTGAACGGCGCCATCAATTTCCCGCGTCTCTAGCGCCGCTTCAAGGGCGTCGGTGAAGAGGCCAGTACCGCTCAGGGCGCGCAAAGGCGCGGAGGGATTCAGATCGCTTCGCGTCCGGTATTCTCGGATTTCCACGTCAACGCTCGCATGGTGCTGCCGGATCAAATCCGCGATGTGATTGGCTTGCCAAAGCGATAATCTGGAACGGCGCGTCCCCAATCGAACGATCTTCTTCATATTCTTGTCGCCAATCTTCAGTCTCGTATCTCAAGCAATTATACCTTGCGTCGGGCAGTCGTATGGCAGGCGTAGAGATCGCGTTCAGTATGCGTTCCCCGTCGCATGGTACGTTCAGGACAGGCGAGCAGTTGTTCGCCTGCGGCGCTGCCCTTTCCGGGAAGGAGCGAGACAAATGTTTCGAATGGTAAGCTCTATTCTCTCTATTCTGCTGGCGGTCTGCCTTTGCCTGCCAATCGCGCTGGCGGATGACTCTCTGACGATTCTCGAATACGACCCCAGCGCCTGCGCGGCAGAAAATGGCGCGGCGGAAACGCGCGTCGAGCGGGCGGTAGCGGCTGCTGAAAGCGCTGATTGCCTGGCCATGATGGAAGCTTTTCCGCGGCCGGAGCTGGAGCGCGTCAACCGCGATCACTTCACCTTCAGCCAGTACAGTTTCTGGCGCGTCAAACGGAGCGGCGCCAACCGCTACGATGCGCCGGGCGGCAATCCGATCGACATGATTCCAGCTGGCTCCAGTTTCGTACGAGCGATAAATACGCAGGTCGATGGCTGGATCCAAGAGGCGAGCGGCAAATGGATGCGGCGAGAAGATGTCAAGCAGTCCAATATGTCGGCCTTCACTGGCATGCTGCTGCCGGAGGACTGGCGGCATCCCTACGCGATCATCCTGGATAAAGCCGGAACGCGCGCCTCGCTGCGGCCCGGCGAGCCAGGCAGCGCCGATAGCGGCTATGTCGCGCGCCGCTACCGCTTAGTCAATATCTTCGCGCGGACGGAAGACGACAGCGGCAAGGTCTGGTATCTGATAGGTCCGCGGCAGTGGATTCGTCAGGAGCTGGTCGCCAAATTCGCGCCGGCTGAGAAACCTGGCGAAGCCTCAGGACGCTGGGTGGCGGTTGATCTCTTTGAGCAGACTTTGATCGCCTATGAAGACGAAACGCCCGTTTTCGCCACCGTCATCTCAAGCGGCCGGGAGGAACTTCAGACCGACAAGGGCGTATTTGAAGTGTGGGCGCGGCTGATCAGCGACACGATGAGCGGCAACTATGGCGAGGAAGATGCCTATGCGCTGCAGGATGTGCCTTGGGTGATGTACTTCAATCGCGGCCAGAGCCTGCACGGGACCTATTGGCACGACAGCTTTGGCTATCGGCGCAGTTCCGGCTGCGTCAATTTGAGCGTCAGCGACGCGCGCTGGATATATGACTGGATGCTGGACGCCGAGCCAAACGACGACGGCGAGATCGTAAACTATGTTTATGTCTTCAGTTCTGGCGTCTACGACATTACTTAACGCACTGGCGGGCCACCCAATGGGTAGCGAAGACACAAACCTACGCTCGCCCCAACGAACTCTCCACAACGCGGAATTCTAAATCAACGAACGCACGGTCGGCTCGAAGCCGATCAGTTCGCGGGCGCGGTCGATGCTGACCAAAGCCTCCGCGCCTTGAATCGCTTGCGAGCGGCGCCTCACCTCGGGGAAAAAGGTGGCGAGCAGGGCTTCTGAATCGAAATTCAAATAGTTCAAATCGCTATTGATGAAGAGGGCGTGGGCGCCTTGGAAGTCGGCCTTGAGCGCCTTTTCGAAAGCTTGGGTCGAGTCGTCGGTGTGGATGAATGCCCAGTAATTGAAGCGATCGAAGAAGTAGGCGCGCAGGAGCCAGTCTTCTATGGCGTCGCGGTCGAATTGACCGGCTCTGACAGAATCGTATTCTTGAACGCGACGCGCGCGCAGGTCAAGCGCTCGGGCGCGCGCATCCGCCAGCCGCTCTTCCCGCTCCCTTGGCGGTCCCGCGATGAAGTCGCCCAGCAGTTGCCGCCGCTGCAATAGGCTCTCGCGGAGCTTCTGCTCGGCGATATTCGCGTCGCTCCAGACGGCGGGCATGCGAAAGGAGACGCTGTCGATGCCGCTGCGGCGCTGGTAATAGGCGGCGATTTCTTCGACTAACTGCTTGGAGAAAGAATAGGCGTCGGTGGTATGCGGCCGATGTTCTTCATCCAGCGGGAAATAGTCATGCTGGCGATCATCGCAGCCCCAGTAACTGCCGAAGGCGTTGATCGAACTGGCTTGGGCGATGCGCTTGACGCCGGCGCGCTCAGCCGCTTCAAAGACATTGTAGGCGCCGGCGACATTGATGCGGAACAGGGTCGGATCAGGATGGGTCATCGTCGACGGTATCGCGGCGAGGTGCACGATGGCGTCGCAGCCTTCGACCTGCCGCGAAAGGGCGGCGAAATCAAGGATGTCGCATTTTGCGTAGCTGACGCCGTCCAGGTGCGGGTCCGGCGCCAGGTCGATGACATGGACGTCCCAGCCATTGCGAAGGAATCGCTCGCAAATCGGTGTCCCGACGTGCCCAAGGCCGCCGGTGATGAGTATGCGCATGATCGGCTAGACAACCATTTTGAAGGCGATCGGCGCGGACATGGCGACCGAAGACCGATAAGTGAGCGAGCCGGAATCGGCGTCGATAGAGAAGATGGCGGCGCTGTCGGTGTGGCGATTGCCGACCACCAGGAACTCCCCGCGCGGATCAATCATGAAGGCGCGGGGCCAGGCGCCTCGCGTCGCTTCGTAACCCAGCTGCCGCGGCAAGCCATCATCGTCCAGGGCGTAGATCACAATGGAATCGTGCCCGCGATTGCTGCCGTAAAGGAATTTGCCGTTCGGATGCACGTGCACATCAGCGCAGGTATTGGGTCTGCCGGCTGGCTGGACGTAGTATCTCGGCATCGTCGATTCGATTGAGAGGCGCGTCCAGTTGTCATCTTCATCGTAGGCGAAGGTCGCCATCGTCGAATCCAGCTCATTGATGACGTACATGCGCGGCAGCCGCGGATGAAAAGCCACGTGGCGCGGTCCGGCGCCCGGCGGCAGCTCAAGCGTCTGCGCTAAGCTCAGCGTGCCCGCGTCCGTATCCAGCGCATATAAGTAGACCATATCGGTGCCCAGGTCGGGCACGACCGCAAAGCGATTGTCCGGCGTCGCGACGATCATATGCGGATGAGATACCTCTTGCCGGTCGGGATTGGGTCCGCCGCCATCGTGCTCGATATGCTCGCTGTGTTCACCCAGTTCGCCGTCGCTGTTGATCGGGTAGACGCGGATATTGCCGCGCGCTTCGCCAACGACGTAATTGACCAGCAAGACATGGCGCCCGTCCCCCTCTACGCAGACGTAGGCGGGCGAGGCGCCGGCGGCCGGCTGACGGCTAATGAGGGACAGCAGACCATCTGCGTCGATGGCGAATGAGACGACCTGTACGCCCGCGTCCATTGTCGTCGCCACCAGCAGGCGCCCGTTGGGATGAAGATTGAGATAGTGGCATTCGCTGATTTCCGTGACCCGCTGGACGACATTCAGCGTGGCCTTCTCGTAATCCAGCTCGGCGACGGTGATGCCGTTTGGTCCGTCGCCGCCGTTGGCGATGTAGACGAGATTGGGGGTCATGTCGATTCCTTGATGTCTTCCAACAATTTGGACAAGTTTAGCCCCGGAATGTGACCTTTGGCAACGGCGCTGTGCTGGCTTTTCGGCAAGATTCGACCGCAATAAGCCCTAAATTCCCCCAAAAAATGTCGCAATGTATAGAGACAGTATGGATATAGGTGGGGGTATACCCCCTGCTGAGCCAGCCATGTCACGCTTTTGTTGCCGTTTATTTGCCGACGCAATATGTTTTTCGGCAATAAAAGCCAGTTTATGGCCGCGCTGAATCGAGGTTAAGGCGGCAGGTATGGTTTCCATGTCGGTGAGGTTAGCCGGTTTCCTGCTGGAGCAGGCGACTGAATGGTCGCGCGTGGCTTCGCGTAGCGACGGGCCTGCGAGCGGGCGCGGGCGACCAGGTTGGTCACGTAGGTCGCGTAGACACCGACCGCCGACACTGACCGCCGGTCGCCCCTGCATGCGGTCGATTGGATTGGCTAACGTGAGGCGACTCTAGCATAACGCCAGACTGCGATCGGCAGGAAAATCGCTACGATCCCGGCGATCCAAAGCAGGGAAATGACAATTTCATCCGTATTGACGGCGCCGGTCATCAAGTCGCGCACGGTGTTGGCGATGACGCTGACCGGTTGATTTTCGGCGAAAGTGCGCAACCATTGCTCGGTCATGGTCTGAGTCGGCACGAAAATGGAACTGGCGAAAGTCAAGGGAAAAAGCCAGATGAAGCCGGCCACCTGCGCCGCTTCCGGATCCTTGACAAATAAGCCGATGGTGGCGGAAATCCAGGTGACAGCGAAACCAAAAGCCACTGCCAGCGCGAGCCCAGCCAGTCCGCTGCCTAAATCTTCAAAGCGAAAGCCGATGGCCGTGCCGGCGGCGATCATGATGAGCACCGTAAAGAGGCCGCGCAAGGTATCGGCGCTGGTACGCCCCGCGAGCACGGCCGCCCGCGACATCGGCAGCGAGCGGAAGCGATCGATGATGCCGCGCGACAGATCAACCGACAAGCCGACGGTGGTATTGGTCGAGGCGAAGAGAATCGTCTGGATGATGATGCCGGGCAGCAGGAAGCTGATGTAATCACCGCCGGTGGCGAAGCGAATGGCGCCACCGAAGACATAGGTGAAAAGCAGCAGAAATATCACTGGCTGTATGGTGGCGAATACAATCAATTCCGGCTGCCTTTGGTAAGCATACAAATTGCGCCGCATCACCACGAGCGTGTCGGTGAAATTCCACAGGAAACGCCGCAGAGCGCTGGATTCGCGGTCGCCAGAACTGAACGCGGCGGTGAAGCTATTCTGGGTCATGTTGATCATCCTTACAGGTTTAGGCTGTCAATAGCTTGGCTAGGCGCTTCGACGGCGGAAGGGTCCGCGACGCTTGGGTTTGGCTTCTTCCTCCACAATCGCCTCGCCAGTGATGCTGAGGAAGACATCGTTGAGGGTGGGGCGGCGCAAGTTCAATTCGGAGATATGAATATCCTGGCTGTCAAGCAAGCGCACGACCTCGGCGATGCGTTGAGCGCCGCTGTCCACGGCGAGCACGACGTGGCCGCGCCTGTCGTCGATCTGCGGCGTCTCAGTAGATAGCCGGCCGAGGAGGTCCGATGCCGATGCCGTTTGCGCCGGGTCGGCAACGGTAATATCGATGAAGTCGGCGGCCATATTCGCTTTCAGTTCGTCGGCTGTGCCTTCGGCGATGACATGCCCATGGTCGATGACCACGATGCGGTCGGCGAGCTCGTCGGCTTCTTCCAGGTATTGGGTCGTCAATAGCAGGGTGGCGCCATCCGAGACGAGCTCGCGAATCGTCTCCCACATGGCGATGCGGGCGCGGGCGTCCAGGCCCGTGGTCGGTTCATCAAGGAAGAGTACGCTGGGACGGGCGACGATGCTGGCGGCGAGATCTAGGCGGCGGCGCATGCCACCGGAATAGGTCTTCACCGGACGATCGGCGGCATCGGTCAAGGCGAATTGCGCGAGAAGTTCTCTGGCGCGCTTTTTGGCATCGCGTCGCGACATGTGGTAGAGGCGCCCGACCATAAACAGGTTTTCGCGCCCGGTTAGTATTTCGTCGACGGCGGCGTTTTGGCCCGCCAAGCCGATGATCTCGCGCACTCGCTGCTTTTGGCGCAGAACATCCAGCCCGCCGACTGTCACCGCCCCGCTGTCAGGCTTGAGCAAGGTTGCCAGGATGCGAACCAGGGTGGTTTTGCCGGCGCCGTTGGGACCGAGCAGCCCAAGCACTTTGCCTGTCTCCCCGGCGATAGATACGCCGTCCAGCGCTTTGACATCGCCGAAGTGCTTGACGACATTTTCTGCGATGATCGCGTGCTTGTTTTTCATGCAAATTCACTCCTTCGATAGCTTGGCTTATCTAAACTGAAACTGACGCGATGTGGTATCAGAAACCGCAGGGTCCCGCGTCGTCCGTCTCGTCTTCGAATAGTGACAGCACACGCTCCAAGGTCGCAAGCGCGGCGCGGCGCTCTTCTTCGGGCAGGGGCGCCAGCAGTTCTCGCGCCAGCAGATGGTGGCGCTCGTGGGCGTGGCTCATGCGCTGGACGCCCTGTTCCGTCAGCTCAACCAGCTTGCTGCGGCGGTCGCGCGGGTTATCGATGCGGTAGACCAGTCCTTCCGCCTCGAGCCGGTCGATCATTTGCGACGCGTTGGAAAGATTCGAGAAGACGCCGTCGGCGAAGAAGCTGATCGGCTGCGGCGCGCCGGCATCGTAGAGCCGTTTCAGAAACCACAACTGCGGCGGCGACAACATGCCGGCGGCTTTGATTTGCTCGGCATGCAATACCAACTGACGGCAAATCCGCGTTAACAGCGTGAAGAATTGCTGTTCAAACGACTCATCGGGCGCTTCACCAGCGGCGCAAGATTGATTCATAGATGAATTATCCATATATGAACCATATACGGACTTTGCGCGATTGTCTATAAGAGTTCTGTTAGAGATTGCCCGCGCCGGCGCCTAGGCAAAATGCTAAGGTGAAACGAAGGTCACTTCAAAGATCTTGTTCCATTTCTTGCCGGTGATGTAGAAGGTTTCGCTTTCTGGATTCCAGGCGATTCCATTGAGCACGCTGCCGGGGGGCAGGTCGGCGCGCTCGGCATCGGTCAGCAGCGTCGAGGCGTCAATCACCGCGTTGACGACGCCCGTCCACTTGTCGATGCGAAAGATGAAATCAGTATTCCAGGCGTTGGCGTAAATGTGCTCGCCGACGCATTCCAGTTCATTGAGCAATTGCGCCGGCACAAGCTGCTCCTGATAGGTAACGGCGGCGCGCACGATGAGTTCAAAGGTTGCGGCATCGCGAACGGAGAGGTAGGGGCTGCTGTCGCTCATAAACAGGTAGCGCCCATCATAACAAAGTCCCCAGCCTTCGCCCTCGTATTTGATGGTGTCCAGCAGCTCGAAGCTTGCCAGGTCGTAGATGAAAGCGACGCCCGCTTGCCAGGTCAATTGAATCAGCTTGCCGTCAACAAGCTCCAGCCCTTCGGCGAAGTAGGCTTCTTCAATCGACATTGATTCCAAGGGCTCGCCGCTTTCGATATCGACGCGCCGCAGCGTCGATTCGCCGTAGAGACCGGTCGATTCGTAGAGATAGCCTTCATGCCAGAGCAGCCCTTGGGTGAAGGCGTCGCCATCGTGCGGCAATACGCGCAGAACTTTAGGAATGAGACGCGCAACCGGCTCAGACTGCGCTTGCAGGGGATGCAGGGAAAGAAACAGGATTAGCGTAACGACGATTCGCTTCATGTTTTCGCGTCCTCGGCGACTGCTTATGCAAGGGCGTTTCGAGAATCGTAGCAGCGCGCCACAAGTCGCGGCTAGCCCCGTTTATGGAAGCGGCAGCGGGCGCGCAAAACTGGCGACTGGGGCGCCAATCGACGTGAGCGCCGCCAGCTTTAGTGAAAACTCACAATAAACGTCGAGCGATTGCCAGTCGATTCGCCGTATTTGTTGTATGAAATGTCCATTACAATGGCGCTGTTTGTTGATTTAGACGCGAATAGCAGAAGGAAGAAACGAGATGGCAAGGTATGTCCCGCCCGCTTCGGCAATGGAATCTCCCGCCGCCCTGCTGAATTGGGCAAATGAAAACGACGTAGTCGAGATTGATCTGCGCTTTGTCGATATTCGTGGCGTGCCACAGCACTTCAGCATGCCGATTCAGTCAGTCGACGAGGACGCCTTTGAAGACGGCTTCGGCTTCGATGGCTCGAGCATCCAGGGTTTCCAGGCGATCAATGAATCGGACATGATTCTGCTGGCGGACCTGAGCACGGCTTATATCGATCCATTCTTCAGCTACAACACACTGGCGATGTACTGCGATGTGCATGACCCCATCAGCCGCGAACCTTACGCGCTTGATTCGCGCGGCGTCGCCAAACGCGCCGAAGCTTATCTGAACGGCTCCGATCTGGCCGATATCGCCTACTTCGGTCCGGAAGCCGAGTTCTTCATGTTCGACAATGTGCAGTACAGCACTTCCGAGAACAGCAGCTTCTACCGCGTCGATTCCTTCGAAGGCGACTGGAACAGCGGCAATGAAGACCCGGCGCAGGGTCACATGAACCGCATCAAGATGGGTTACTTCCCGCTGTCGCCGCTGGACAAGACGCAAGACGTCCGCGCTGAAATGGTGCAGACGATGATTGATGTCGGCATGGAGGTCGAGGTGCATCACCATGAGGTGGGCGGTGCCGGCCAAGCCGAGATTGATTTGAAATACGCGCCGCTGCTGCAGATGTCTGACACGATGGTGACCTTCAAATACATCGTCAAGAATGTGGCGCTGGCAAACGGCTTGCACGCCACCTTCATGCCCAAGCCGTTGTTTGAAGAAAACGGCTCCGGCATGCACGTGCATCAGTCGCTGTGGAAAGACGGGACGCCGCTCTTCGGTGGCGATATGTACGCCGGCTTGAGCCAGATGGCGCTCTGGTATATCGGCGGTCTGATCAAGCACGCCGGGTCGACGGCGGCCTTCACCAATCCGATCACCAATAGCTATCGCCGCCTGGTGCCGGGTTACGAAGCTCCGGTCAACTTGATCTATTCGGCGCGCAACCGCTCGGCAGGCATCCGCATCCCGATGTACAGCAACAATCCCAAAGCCAAACGCGTCGAGGCGCGCTGGCCCGATCCGGCAGCCAATCCCTACCTGTGTATGGCGGCGCTGCTGATGGCGGGCATTGACGGCATCAAGAATCAGATTGATCCGGGCGAAGCCGCCAGCGCCGACCTCTACGAGGGTGATCATGATACGCCGGTGATGCCGGGCACGCTGGGCGACGCCCTGCGCGAGCTGGAAGCCAATCACGACTTCTTGCTGGAAGGCGGCGTCTTCAACGAGGCTTTCATAGAGAACTACATCGACTACAAGCAGGTCGAGGATCAGGACGCGGTGGCGATGCGCCCGCATCCCTACGAGTTCGAGTTGTACTTTAGTATCTAATCGATCTCACTCCAGCAGCCGACACTAGAACAGAAACAGATTTACGGGCGACCCAATGGGTCGCCCCTACATTTTGTAGAGTCGGCGTTGTTGGAATGTCGCGCGGCTAAAACTTCTGCGCGGCGAAGGGCGAGTTGGTCCAGTCGCTGTGCTCATAGCCTGGCTCGGCATGGCCGCCGCTGGTATTCCAGGGCAGCGCCCGCTCTTTCATCCAGTCGATCTTGGAAGCGTAGGCATAACCGATCCGCTCCATCAGTTCGATCTCCGCGCGCGAACTGCTGTCCAGCGCCAGCGCCGCCGGGTCGATATCGCCGCAATCCAAGTCGAGATTGTGCTCAATGCTCTCCCGGTCAAGCGCCGGGTTGTAACGGCGGAAGTCCATGCCGCGATAGATGGCGCGCGTCATGAAGACCTGCTGCAGGGCGGCATCGTCCAGCCCTTCGTGGATGAGATATTCGATCCAGGACTTCAGCCAGAAGCCGCGACCGGCGCCTTCCTCCTGCACATTCGACTGGTAGCCGTTGCCGAGCGAGATGTGGATCAGGTTCTCCGCTTTCATATCGAGGTACTGCACCGCTTCGACCGAGGTCGCCAGGCAGGGATTGCCAAAGGAGCCGACGCCGCCATCAACCAGGTTGCCATCCACCGGCGGGAAGAAGAGGGGCGCGGCTACACTGGCGGCGACGGCGCCAGCCAGCGGCCAGTGCGCGAAGAGCGGCGCGCCCGGCCCCTCATTGATGATGTAGTAAGTCGAGCTGGTGCGCAGGTCTTTGGTCGTCAGCAGGATCACCGGCTTCTCAATATCGCCGACGCGTACCCCCGCGCCGAGCGGACCAAGCGACTTGAGGAAGGGTCCGTAGGGATAAAGGTGGCGCAGGCCGTTGAGCAGGAAGCGCAGCCCGCGAAAGCGCCTGGCGCGATTGAAGGCTTTCGGCAGGCGCTGCTTATAGACTTCATCCATGATTTCGCGGGCGCTCATGCGCAAGCCCAAACCGGCGCAGATCAGCGCGCCCGTGCTGGTGCCGCCTACCATCTTGAAGAGTTCATAGGCCGGTTTGCCCGTCCGCTCCTCCAGCCAGCAGAGCATAGCCAAGGCGATCACGCCGCGCATGCCGCCACCGTCAATCGACAGAATGAGTTCTTTGTCGTATGGGTTGAAGAGGAATTTGTACTGCGTGTTAGCGATCATCCGAGGCTCGCTACGGGCTGGCGGATACAGGGTCCATTATAAATTAGGCTCGACAGACCGGGCGCGGATCAGGTCGTCAGTTGGCGTCAATGCGCTTCTCTCTTGACGTAGGCTGCCAGGCTTGTTCGTTGCAAACATTGCAGCGACATCTTCCGTAACTGAACATGCCTGGCTCAAAGATTCTGATAAAATAGTGAAACTGTATTCGCGGATGTCGGAGACCGTTGGCGGCTCCCCAAGAGAAGAATGGCCACCCACCCTCTCACCGAAGGCATGAATCGACAGCAGGCGCGGGCGATCACCGCCGGCGATGGTCCGGTCTTGGTGCTCGCTGGTCCCGGCAGCGGCAAAACGGCCGTGCTGACGCGGCGCATCGCCTGGCTGATCCGCGAGCATCGCGTGCCGCACCATCGCATCATGGCGGTGACCTTCACGAACAAGGCGGCTGATGAAATGCGTTCGCGACTTGAGCAAATGCTGGACGGATATCTTGGTGCCATGCAAATCGGCACTTTCCACCGCATCTCTGCCCGTATGTTGCGGCGTAAAGCTGAATTGTTGGGCTTTCGTCCCGACTGGAAAATCCTTGCTACAACTAAGCAATATTGGGTCATTCGGCGAATCCTGGAGCAGATTGCGCACAAAGACAAGTCATTCAGCCCTACCAACGTGCGCAAGGCAATTTCTCTGGCCAAGAATAATATGGTCTTGCCCGATACGTATGAGGTGACAGATAACTTCGGTGAGACGGTGCGGCAGGTTTATCAGACTTATCAAACGGAGTTGCTCGACGAAAACCTCATGGATGTTGACGACTTGTTGATGCAATTGGCCATCCTGCTCCGCGAGTTTCTTTCGGTGCGTAGAATGTTTCAGCAGGAATTCGAGTGCTTGTTGATCGACGAATTCCAAGATACCAACTTGGTGCAGTATGAAATCGTTAAAATGCTGGCGCCGCCGCAGAATAACATCTTTGTCGTTGGAGACGAAGATCAGTCCATTTACGCTTTCCGCGGTGCAAACTACCGCAATCTGGAACGCATACGTACGGACTTCCCCGGATTGACGCAGTTCCTACTCGAACAAAATTACCGTAGTACACAGACCATTCTTGATGTCGCCCGTGCAGTGATTAGCCATAATCCACATCGTACGCCGAAGGCATTATTCACCAACAATGGCATCGGCAACCGTATTCAAGTTTATGAGGCGTCTTCGGATTTGGACGAGGCTGACTACGTGCAAGAGCAGATTCACTTTCTGCGAGATAACATGCGCCTACAATACAACGATTTTGCCATTATGTATCGCAAGAATTCTCAGTCTCTCCCGCTTAAGAATGTCTTACATCGCCACGAGGTGCCGTTCAGAGTCGTAAACACAATTGACTTTGATCAGCGTCGAGAAGTCAAAGATATCATGGCCATGATACATCTTGCGCACCATTCAGATTTCGAAGAGTATTTCAAGCGCCTTGCTGAATTTAAGTCCTTTGGCATTAGCAAATCAGGTATGAAGTCATTCCTCGATTGGTTTGCAGGCGATACAATAAATCTGGCTCAAGCGCTTGAAAAAGTGAGTTCAGGCGCGTCGCCGCTAAACCGACGCCAAGCAAGAGCGTTTGCTCGCCTTACCGACGTGCTGAAATCCTGGCGCAGGACAGCTGCTCGGGGGAATCTTGTCAATCTCGTCGACCAGATTATTCAACATGCGGATTATCATCAGCACCTTGAGCGAACTTGCAAGGAAGATTGGGAACTCGCTGAACGCAGAATCAGCGTGGAAAAGCTGCGCAATCTTGCTAGCGCCGCAGCGCGCTTTCCAGAGCCATTTGAGCGATTCGTGGGCATGGTTTCATTGGTGAAGGCAGATGCCGATAACGACCCGAACAAAGTCGCCCTGACAACGCTGCACTCCGCCAAAGGGTTAGAGTTCCCCATCGTCTTTATCATTGGGCTTAATCAGGACATTTTGCCGCACGTCCACGAAAAGGACGGCCCAAACGACGAATCTGAAGAACGACGCTTGTTTTACGTAGGTATTACTCGCGCCGAGCGAAATCTCTACCTGACTTATACTCGCCAAAAAGGTCTCAGCAACGAATTTCAAGCGCCTTCTCAGTTTCTGGAAGAATTGCCTGACCACCTAATCGACTTACACTAGACTTCGGAAGTAGAAAGCGCTTGGGTCAACTTAATCACCTTGAGGTATGAGTTCTTTCCCACATGACCAGCCACCCACTCACCGAAGGCATGAACCGGCAGCAGGCGCGCGCGATCACCGCCGGCGATGGTCCGGTCTTGGTGCTCGCTGGTCCCGGCAGCGGCAAAACCGCGGTGCTGACGCGGCGCATCGCCTGGCTGATCCGCGAGCATCGCGTGCCGCACCATCGCATCATGGCGGTGACCTTCACCAACAAGGCGGCCGGCGAGATGCGCAGCCGCGTCGAAGCGCTCTTGGGCGAGCACCTGCGCGGCCTGCAAGTCAGCACGTTTCATTCCGCCTGCGCTCGCTTCTTGCGCCGCGAGGCTGAAAGCGCCGGTTATCGTCCCGACTACGTCATCTACGACAGCGATGACCAGGTGGCGCTGATCAAAACCGTCGTCAAGAATCTCGGCATTGACCCAAAGAAGTACAATCCCCGCGCCATCCTGGCGAAGATATCGAGCGCCAAGAACGAGATCATCCTGCCAACTGAATTTCGCTCTCGCGATTATTTCGGCGAGATCGTCAAGCAAGTTTACGCCGCTTACCAGGAAGCGCTGCGCGCAGCCAACGCCATGGACTTCGATGACTTGCTGCTGAATATGGTGCTGCTGCTGCGCGGCAATGAGCACTTGCGCCGAGCCTATCAGGAGCGCTTCGAATATGTGCTGGTGGACGAATTCCAGGATACCAACCGCGTGCAATACGAACTGGTGAAGCTGCTGGCCGCGCCCCAAAACAACGTTTTCGTCGTCGGCGATGAGGACCAAGCCATCTATGCCTTTCGCGGCGCCGATTACCGCAATGTGCTGCGCTTTCAGGAGAGCTTCAGCGATGCGGCTGTGATCTTGCTCGAACAGAATTACCGCAGCACGCAGAATATCCTTGATGTCGCCCGCGCCGTCATCGACCGCAACCGCCATCGCACCCCAAAAGCGCTGCATACTGAACTGGGGCGGGGCGAATCGGTCCTGGTCTTCGAGGCATACGACGAACGCTATGAGGCGGAAAGCGTGCTGGAGCAGATTCATCGGCTGCGCGCTCAACAGAGCTTGGCTTTCAAGGACTTCGCCGTCATGTACCGCACCAATGCCCAATCGCGCGCGATGGAGCAGGCATTCGTCAACGCCACCGTGCCCTATATGCTCATCGGCGGCGTCGGCTTTTACAAGCGGCGCGAGGTCAAAGACTTGCTCGCTTACCTGCGCCTGATCCACAATCCCGATGACCGCGTCAGCTTTGAACGAATCATCAATGTGCCGGCGCGCGGCATCGGCAAGAAGTCGCTGGAAGCATTCCTCCACTGGGTGGCGCGTGATGGGCTGACCATCGGCGACGCGCTCAACTGGCTGTTCTATGACGATCCGGTTCCGCTTTCGCCCGCCGCCAAGAAGAAGTTCGCGCGCTTTGCTCAGATGCTCTCCGAATGGCAAGAGCTGGCCAAGCGCGGCGACCTGCTGACGATGTTCGACCAGATCACTGCGCAGACGCGCTATTACCTCCACCTGGACGATATCAGCAAGCTGCCGGAAGAGGGCGCGCAGCGCGCCGACAATGTCAGGGAGCTGCGCGGCTTGCTCCAATACGCGCTCGAAGACGAGCAGCCGCTGCACGAATTCCTCGCCGAGCAATCGCTGGTCGCCGATGTGGACAGTCTGTCGGCCGACAACGACGCGGTGACCTTGATGACGCTGCACGCGGCCAAAGGGCTGGAGTATCCCGTCGTCTTCATCACCGGGCTCGAGACCGGCATCCTGCCGCATTACCGCTCGCTGGAAGAGGTCGGCGGGATTGAAGAAGAGCGCCGGCTGTTTTACGTCGGCGTAACGCGCGCCAAAGAGAGCCTCTACCTCAGTTACGCCTTCCGCCGCGCGCTTTACAGTGGAACTGGCGGCGTTTCGAGCCCGTCGGAATTCCTCGCCGACTTGCCGCCGCACCTGCTGGATGGCTCGCCGACGACGCTGGCCAGCCTGCGCCGCGCCCAAAGCGTGGAAGCGCAGACGCAATGGGCCAGCGGGCCCCGTCCGCTAAGCCGGCTCGAGCGCGACCTAAAGGCGGGCGTCGTTTCTTCGGCGAATAGCGAACTGCGCAAGAAAATCATTCCCTTTCCGGGTCCTTCGAAATCGGCTGACGAGGGCTCCGGCTTCAAAGTCAACGGACCCGTATCACATCCGCAATTCGGCTTGGGCAAGGTCATCGGCGTCGATGGCGACGGCGGCATCGTGAGCGTTCTCTTTGACGAGCACGGTCTGAAGAAGATCCTGGCGGACGCCGACGGCTTCAAAGCGCTTGACGAATGACTCCCGCGGCAATCATATCTTTGATTTGGTCGTCCGCATAGCCGATTTCAGCCAGCGTCGTCCGCGTATGCTCGCCATAAGCGGGCGCTTCTTCAATGTCTAAGGCATCATCGCCCAGTCGAATCGGGCTTCGCATCCAGGGCGTGCCATCCGCGGCGGTGCCAACCATGCCGCGCGCCTGAATCTGCGGATCATGGAGCAGCTGCTCGGGCTTGGTGACGAGCGTGAAGCAGCAGTCGGCGTCTTCGAGGGCGGCTGCCCACTCGTCAGCCCTTCTCTTCTTGAAGAGCGTCGCGACTGAATCGATCAAAGCAGGCTGGCGCTCCCTGTCCCGCTGCTGCTCAATCCATTCGGGCATCTCGACCGCCTTGCAGAAATTCGCCCAGAACTTCGGCTCAATCGCGCCCAGCGCCAGCGGTTGCCCGTCAGCGCTGTGATAGACGTGGTAACAGGCGCTCTCGCCGCGCAGACTGATGAAGTCGTCGTCTGAGCTTGGCGACTGCGCTTCGACCCAAGCCGCCAGCGCCAGGGGCATCGCCGCCTCCGAGAGCGCCACATCAATATATGCGCCCGCCCCCGTCTGCTGCCGCTGGAGCAGCGCCGCCAATATGCCCATGACCGCCACATAAGAGCCGCCGACATCAGCGACCTGCGCGCCAGGCGTCCGCGGGTTCTGCTCCGCGCCGAGCAGTCCGTTGCTCGCGATGTAATTCAGGTCATGTCCGCTGACCTGCGCGTACAGTCCGCTCTGCCCCCAGCCCGAGAGCGAGCAATAGACCAGCCGCGGATTGATGGCGCGTAGCGTCTTGTAATCGGCGCCCAACCGTGCCGTCACGCCCGGTCGGAAGCCTTCGATCAGGACATCGGCGCTTTCGACCAGCCGCTGCAGGACGGCTTGGCCCGCGACGGCTTTCAGGTCGATGACGACGCTCTTCACCCCGCGGTTGCTGCTGCGGAAAAAGATGCCCAGCCCGTCCATCAGCGGCGGCATCCAGCGGGCGTAGTCGCCGCCGTTGGGGTCTTCGATCTTGATGATTTCCGCGCCAAAATCGCGCAGGAGCATAGTGCAGACAGCGCCGGGCAGGAGGCGCGTCAGGTCGAGGATGCGGGTGCTGTGGAGGGGTTTCATGGGCGGAGTTTAGCGCGGGTGGCGGGCGCGTGGCTACAATCAAACGTAGTTGTTATCATAGAATCTATTATCGATGTCACAAATTGGGCAGTCTGTATGACCTTCGACGCGTCACTCCATTATTTTGGATTGCAGAAACCGGTGTTTGCCAGATCAGGTTGGGAGATTCCTCAAGAGAATCCCTTGCTGATAAAGGAGAAACGACGTACGACCGACTTGGTTAGAAATCGGACATATGCATTAATTGAAGAAATGCGCAAAAATGGCAAGTCCAACCTTATCGTGCGTTCAGTGTCTTCGCGAATGTATGACTGCGTAGGTATGATTTTCGCCAATCGTCGCACGTGGATCAATGTCACCCGAATATATAAAATTCTTGACGAAGACGGTTATTATGAGATTTCCAGGGCCCAATTGCATGTGGCAGATATTGTTGTTTATACTATGGGCAATGAACCAAAGCATGTAGGGTTGGTTACTCACGTGTATCCGAGCCTCGGAACACTTGATAATGTAAGGGTGCTCAGCAAATGGGGCTTTGAAGGAGAAGTTGAACATGGTCTTGATGATGTCCCAATGTGGTGTGGCAGCCCGACGGCGTATTTTAGTGAGAGAGTTCCATGAAAATGCTGGATGGCTTTTCTAAGATTGAAAGTCTTGACTTTCAGGTCCAGTTTGTCGGCGCGAGTGACTTTTTCTTATTGTATGAGTCCATGCGTCAACATCCAGCGGTCGGACATTTGATTGCGTACGCTGCTGGAAAATCCGAAATCTTGCAGCAGATCTATAATCGCTTACTTCAGCGACTATCAGAATTTGACCCGGAGATACAGTTATTTGACGATGAGACCTTCTTCGCATATCTTGTTTGTCTTGCAGAGGTGGATATCCGACTGGCACACAAGGCTGGTTTTCATGTTCCAAAAGACCAAGGCTTGATGTGGAGTCGTTGGCTGGTACTCCATAGTGAAGAACGGCTTCAACGGATGGAGTGTAGTATTCACGTTTCATCGAGCGTCAGCGCATATCGAGTCGTTACCCATGATGTGAACGTACCTGTCGTAAATTCGTACAGCAGAGCCAAACAGTCAAATCATGTTCTGTCCAGCCGAAACGTCAATTCATATTACCCGGCTTATCCCGCTGCCCTTACTCTAGCAAGTTAGAGGCTCCTGATGAGGCATATTTGGTCTGTCCTTTGTCGATTTGCGTTACAAAACGGCGGAACCGGGAATTTTAGTCTTGTCGAGACATTTGGTTCGATCGAGATTGAAGCGGATTTGCCTACTGAGCGTCCGCTAAATTTGCCTTTCCCCTGCCACGTTGTGTCACTATGGTATCGTGACGAAGACGACAGTAAGATTGAAGAACTTGTCCGAGTGCGTCTTTTGTCACCACAGACTGAAGAATTGATGTCTGTGGAAGTGACGGTAGATTTGAAACAACACGAACACTACCGGACTAACGTGAATACCGATTTCTTCAGTTATACTTTGGACGGCACATACGAATTCGAAATTGCCTACAAGCTTGATGATGAGTGGGTTGTCGCTTCATGCATACCTGTCCAGGTAAATTGCCGCCAGCCTGATAACGCGTCCCCGCCGCATTAAGCCCCCGTCACCGCGCCATCGTCCGCTTGCGAGACCTGCCGCGCGTACTTGGCCATCACGCCCTTGCTGTAATTCGGCGCGGGCGCGACCCACTTCAACCGCCGCGCGTCCAGCTCGGCAGCGCTGACATCCACTTGCAGCAGGCGCTGCGAGACATCGATCGAAATCATATCGCCCTCTTCCAGCAGCGCGATTGGTCCGCCGACCGCCGCTTCCGGCGCGGTATGCCCGATCATCAAGCCGCGCGTGCCGCCGCTGAAGCGACCATCGGTGACCAAGCCGACCTTGCCGCCCAGCCCTTGACCGAAGAGCGCCGCCGTGATCTGCAGCATCTCGCGCATGCCGGGTCCGCCGACCGGTCCTTCATAGCGTATGACGAGCACATCGCCCTCGACGATCTGGCGGTTGGAGACGGCTTCGAAAGCGTCCTCCTCGGTATCAAAGACGCGCGCCGGACCCGTCAGCGGGGCGGGCGTATCCTTGAGTTTGACCACCGCGCCGCTCGGCGCCAGGTTGCCGCGCAGCACGACCAAGCCGCCGCTGGGCTTGATGGCCTCATCGAGGTCGCGGATGACATCCTGGCCCGGCGTCTCAACCGCGTCGGCGCAGGCTTCCGCCAGGCTCTTGCCGGTGACCGTTGGCGTATCGCCGACCATGTAGCCGCCGTCAATCAGCCGGTTGATGAGGATGGGCACGCCGCCGGCTTTGAAGAGATCGAGGGCGACGTATTTGCCGGTCGGGCGCATGTCGCCGATGATGGGCGTGCGGCGGCTGATCGCCTCGATATCGTCCAGCGTGAAATCGATGCCCGCCTCACGGGCGAATGCAAGGCAATGCAGGATGCTGTTGGTGCTGCCGGCGGTGGCGGCGGAGGCGGCTAACGAATTCTCCAGCGAGCGCCGCGTCACCAGATCCGACGGGCGGATATCGCGCTCGAGGATGTCCAGCATCATCTCGCCGGCTTGATAGGCGACCGTCTCCTTGTCCGGATCTTCGGCCGGGACGTCGCCCATGCCCATCGGGCAGATGCCGATGATTTCGCTGATCATCGCCATCGTATTGGCGGTGAACTGGCCGCCGCAAGCGCCCGGACCGGGACAAGCCACATTCTCCACATCCATCAGTTCGTCATAGCTGATCTGCCCGGCTTGGAATTGCCCCAGCGCCTCGAAGACATTGACCAGATCAATATCGCGCCCGTTGAGATTACCCGGGTAGATCGTGCCGCCATAGAGCATCAGCGAGGGCAGGTCGAGGCGGATGAGCGCCATGATGGTGCCGGGGATGGTCTTGTCGCAAGCCGAGAGCGCGACCACGCCATCAAGCATATTCGACATCGCCACCAGCTCGATGCTATCGGCGATGACCTCGCGGCTGATCAACGAGCCCTTCATGCCTTCGGTGCCCATGGTGATGCCGTCCGAGATGCTGACGGTGTTGAACTCGAAGGGGGTGCCGCCGGCTTCGCGGATGCCGCGTTTGACATCGAGGGCCAGCTTGCGCAGGTGGAAGTTGCAGGGTCCGATCTCGGTCCAGGTATTGGCGACGCCGATGAGGGGTTTGGCCAGGTCGTCATCGCTGAAGCCGACCGCTTTGAGCATGGCGCGGGCGCCGGCGCGTTCGGCGCCATGAACGAGGGTGCGGCTGCGCTGGTTGATGGCGGCGCGGACGCCGTTGGTCGTGGACATGGGGGTCTCCTTGTGCCGGTGGATGGTGATTGGGCGTATTGTAGCGTAAGCAGTTCAGAATGGCAGGCGCGAGGCGGCGAACGAGGCGTTTTATTGGAATTCCAATTGGACGCGGAATATTTTTTTGTCCAAAAAGATTTGGAATTCCAATGGATGAGGTATGCGGTTGTTAAGCGGTCTGTGGACAGGGTAGCAGGGGTGTGGCAGGAACGGGTGAGTGGATGGTCGCGGGTATAACCACCGAGTGCGCCGAGGTCTAAGAGTGCACCGAAAATCTTCTTTTGTTCTGCCTATACCGAGTTTTCAAGGCAGATGTAAATGTGTCGTAATAGTACTGCTCAGGATGCTTGCACGAAGTTGACAATTACGTTACATTTATGCTGTTTTACCGAGTTTTGAGATGTTGTCCACTAAAATTGGGAGGTAACTTGTGAAGACCAAGATCGCAATTCTGCTGGGTATCATGATTCTGATTACCGGCTGCAATGCTCGTATTTCTACCGATGTGTACTTGGCAGATCTAGATGAATTGGAAGATACTCGGGAGCTAACCACCGATGTGGTTATTGGACTTTACATACCGTCCCAAGATGAATGCACCGAGTATAGAGGGCGATATCAAAGTGTGTTTCGTCAGAGTAGTGGCTTCCGCGACATGGAATACGTGCGCTGCTACTCTGAGGGTTCAGATCATTTCGCCGAATATGAACTAAAAGTACCTATGCGAATGGTTGATCCCGCTACAACTTCCATGAAAGGCACGTTTGAAGTCATCCGACACGACGTTGCGACTCAGCGATGGGCGCATATTTACTTGCGATCCAAACCGAGCGCGCTCTGCAATCTCGACAAACTGATTCGAGATGAATTCTACCAATCGGTAGATTTCAGCGAGACGTCCCCTAAAATCACTATCACAAACGACCTGCGCGAGCCACAAACATTGGTACTAAATCACGTGTTCGTGAATGGCTCTCCAGTCATTGAGGCCACTGATTTTGAACTTGAACGCCGAGACTCGATCGAAGTCGCGCTATCCAACGTTACTACAGCATGGGTGTTCGACAAGTCATGCAATATCTCTTCGCGGACGGCTTTGGTTGGAACTTGGCTTAGAGACTTGGAAAACTAGGTTCCAGAATCAATCTGGGACAGCGCAGCGTAAGGCAAATGCAAAGCCCACTTTTAATCAGGAGGTGGGCCGGTAGGGCTAACCCGGCGGCTTATTCAACACTTGTACCACAATCCCGCCGACGCCGTCGGCGATACTGACATATCATCGTCCCCGCTCGATTGCCTCAACGCGCAATTCTAGCGACAGGGCTCTGTGAAGTGGTATAATCACGGTACAAGCGGCCAGTAGACGCATTTAGGAGATGTTCGTTGGATTTGATTGGATTGATCAAGGAAGTGACAAGCAGCGGTATCTCCGACTTTGTATTCGTCGGCGTCATTCTGTTGGCGGTGCGTTATTGGCTTAGCGAATTGCGCCGCGAAATCAGCAAAGAGATTGACGACAAAATTGGCGCATTCAAGATAGAGGTTCAGCAATCATTCCAAGAGGTACGGCAAGAAATCATCGCAACCAGGACAGAATCGCGGCAAGATTTCAACGCTGCAAGGACCTATTCAGAGCAATTACATCAAGAACTTCGGCAGGAAATAGCCGCAGTCAGGACGGAATCGCGGCAAGAATTCAGCGCGGCCAGAACCTATTCAGAGCAATCGCATCAAGAAACGCGGCAGGAAATGAAGGACATCATGCTCCACCTCATTGACGTGCGCGAGCGGCTCGCCAATATCGAAGGAAGACTTGGCGCGCCAACGCCCCGAATGAGCGGCGTTTCGCCACCGCTTGATGCACCCGCCGAAGAACCATCGGCGCAAAGCTGACCCCAACCATGACCTACCAACCCATCAAGCGCGGCGTCATCTGCCCGACCGTCACGCCGCTCAAGCCCAACGGCGACATCAACCCGGACATGATCCGCCCGCTGGTCGACTTCCTCATCGACCGAGGCGTGGCCGGCATCTACCCGCTGGGCAGCACGGGCGAGGGTCCGCTCTTCACGACTGAGGAGCGCAAGCTGGTCGCCGCCGCCACAGTGGAAACGGTCGCGGGGCGTCTGCCGGTCATCGTGCATACCGGCGCCATGACCACCGGCGAAACCATCGCGCTCACCCGCCACGCCCAGAGCATAGGCGCGGACGCGGCTTCGGTCATCACGCCCTGGTATTTCCTGCACGGCGAAGAAGCGCTGGAAGCCCACTATCGCGCGATCCTCGAGGCGGTCGCAGGTTTTCCCGTCTGGCTTTACAACCTGCCGAAGTTCGCCAACAACAATTTGTCGGCGGCGCTGGTGACGCGGCTGGCGCGAACTTACGACAATTGCGTCGGGCTGAAGGACAGCAGCGGCGATCTGCTGACCATGTGCGCGGTGAATCACTTGCAGGGTGGGCGCTTCAACACGGCTATTGGTCCCGACAATCTGATTCTTGCTGGGCTGGCGCTGGGGCTGGATTGCAGCGTCTCCGGCAACAGCAATCATTTTCCCGAGATCGTTGCGGGCATCCACGATGCTTTCCACGCCGGCGAGTTGGCGGCGGCGCGAAGACTGCAAAAGCAGCTCCGGGCGGCGAGCGATGTGATCGGCAGCGCCGGCTGGCTGACAGCGGTCAAAGGCGTATTGGCTGAGCGCGGCTTGCCGGTTGGCGGCGTGCGCGCGCCCATGCTGCGCGCCTCGGATGAAGCGATCCGCGCTTGCGTCGCCCAGTTGCGCGCGCTGAAGGTGGATTTGTCGCGGGCGTGATACGAAATCCAACCCCATTCAGGCGGAAACTGTAGGGGCGAGCCATTGGGTCGCCCGTATTTTTGCAATGTGCGTTCGGGCGACCTGATAGGTCGCCCCTACATTAGACGCAGTTTGGCGAGTTTCGCGGGAGTGGTGAATTTCAAGGATGTATGAATTGCATGGGGAAAGCCTTGTACTTGGGATACTGCTGAAGATATAACTGCCGCCGATTCCAGGCATAGACAAAAAGTTTCACGTTCCGTCGAAGCGCCTCGGCACAACGAGAAAAGCAACGGGAACGCCGATGCAAGCGCGCCAAATAATGACGCAACTCCGCATTCATACCCTCCACTCGGTAGGTTTCGCTCTTATTTGGCATCGGAGTATGCTTTCCGGGGTAATAGAGCAATTTCTTATAGGAAGCCATCAAGTCGCTGTAGTACCAATGCGCTCGCGGACTTTGATCCACCAGTTTTTGCAATGTATCCTCGTCCCGTCGCTGGCTCACCAGAAAACCGACAATACAACTGCTAGCCCGGTCAACGAAAGTACTTATGTACCATCTGTTTTTTTTCGTTGGACAAAGGTATGCAACTCATCCATTTCAACAATATGCAACGGAGTTTCTTGCGGTGTTGGTGCAGGCGCCAGTTGATCGGCATGCGCTTTAACCCAATTCATCACGGTGACATGATGAACACCCAAATGACGCGCTATCCAGCGATAACTGGCGCCATCAACATACCATCGCAGAGCTTGCTGCCGCATGGCATCGCCGTAGAGACGCGCCGGCTGTGGAGTATAACGGCGCTTGCAGATGTTACAACGATAACGCTGGCTGCCAGAACGATTGAAGCCAGCTTTGACTTGCCTTTGTGTATCGTGACATTCTGGACAAGTATTCATAACCGCAGTCTATCATAACCGCCTATTCACCACTCCCAGTTTCGCTGCTCGGTGTATTTCGTTACTCAAAACCGCTACAATCTATCTTGTAATTATGAATGCGCTGCTAAGGCTCATCCATGCAAATTGACGAGATGCTGCACGATCTGCGCGGCGCCATTGGACATGACCAAGCCGCTGCCGACCGCATGACCCGCGTGCTCTACAGCACCGATGCCAGCAATTATCAGATCATGCCGCTGGCGGTGACCTTCCCGCGCGATGCTGACGATGTGGTCGCTGTGCACGAGATCGCGCGCAAATATGGCGCGCCGGTGCTGCCGCGCGGGGGCGGCAGCGCGCTCGCGGGCCAAGCGGTGGGCGAAGCGGTCATCATGGATTTCACCCGCCACATGCGCCGCGTCCGGGGCGTCAATGCCGAGGCGGGCACGGTCGATGTCGAGCCGGGCTTGATCCTCGGAACGCTCAACGCGGGGTTGGCGCCGCTGAATCTGATGTTCGGTCCCGACCCGGCCAGCGCTGAGCGAGCGGCTATCGGCGGGGTCATCGGCAATAACGCCACCGGCGCCCACAGCATCCGCTACGGCATGACGGCGGATCATATCGCGCGCCTGCAAGTGGTGACGGCTGGCGGCGACCTGGTCTGGCTGGATGCATCGAATGCCGAACTCAATCGCATCCGCGCGACCGTCAGCGATCTGGTCGCCGAGCACAAACCCCAGATTGAAGCGCGCTATCCGAAAACCTGGCGCACGGTCGCCGGTTACGCGCTGGACAAGATCGACCCCGATGATGTGAATCTGAATTGGCTGCTCTGCGGCTCGGAAGGCACGCTGGCGACGGTGGTTCGCGCTGAACTGCGTTTGGTTGAGCGCCCGAAGATTGAGCACAAAAGGCTGGCGCTGGTGCATTTCGACACGTTGCGGGCTTCGCTTGAGGCGACGCCGCGCATCCTTGAGCTGGCGCCGGCCGCCATCGAACTGATGGACAAGTTCCTGCTGGACAAGACGCGCGCAGCCGCCGGCTACCGCGACCGCCTGACCTTTGTCGAAGGCGATCCGGAGGCGATTCTCGTGGTCGAGTTCGTCGGCTCGGAACGCGAACTAGATGCCAAAATCAAGGACTTGAAGGTTCATCTGGCGCGGCTGGGATTCCATGGCGCGGTGACGATCGCCGAGACGCCAGCGCAGCAAGACGATGTCTGGACCGTGCGCAAAGCCGGGCTGGGCTTGATGATGAGCGAACGCAGCGAAGCCAAGCCAGTCTCCTTCATTGAAGACGGTGCCGTGCCGGTCGAGAGTCTGGCCGATTACATCAGCGATGTCGAGCGCATCATCCACGACAACGACACCACTTACGCTATCTACGCCCATGCCAGCGCCGGCTGCCTGCACATTCGCCCGCTGATCAATCTGAAGACGCTGAAGGGACGCGATCAGTATCGCAGTATCGCCGATGCCGTGGTGGGGACGGTCAAGAAGTATCAGGGCACGATTACGGGCGAGCACGGTCAAGGCTTGGTGCGCGGCGAGTTTAGCGAATACCTATTTGGTAGCGAACTGATGGACGCTTTCCGGTCGGTCAAGCGCGCCTTCGATCCCGACAATAGGATGAACCCGGGCAAGATCATCGATTCGCCGCCGATGGACAGCGCGGAGATGCTGCGCTATTCGCCGGATTATGAAGTGATCCAGTTGGAGGCGCGCTACGACTGGTCGGCTGACAATGGCTTTGCTGGCGCGGTCGAGATGTGCAATGGCGCTGGCGTCTGCCGCAAAGAAGGCGTCGGCACGATGTGCCCGTCGTATCAGGCGACGCTGGACGAAGCCCATTCGACGCGGGGGCGCGCCAATGCCCTGCGCGCCGCTATCAGTGGCGTTCTGCCGGAGGACCTGGGCGATCCGGCCGTCAAGTCGGTTTTGGATCTCTGTTTGGGCTGCAAAGCCTGCGCGGCCGAATGCCCCTCATCGGTCGATGTCGCCAAGCTCAAGTCGGAGTTCCTGGCGACCTGGCATGACCGGCATGGCATCGACCTGGCTACGCGCGTCTTCGGCAATATCCATCGCGTGAATCAGTTGGCGGGGGCGCTGCCCAAGCTCAGCAATCTCGCGCTGAACAGTCCGCTGGGAAGGGCAGGCGCCGGTCTGCTGGGGCTGCCAACCGAGCGCGCCCTGCCGAAGTTCGCCGATCGCCGCTTCACTGCCGACCGCTACCCGCGGCATGACGCGCCCGACGCCATTCTGATTGTCGATACCTTCACCGAATGGAATCATCCCGAAGTGGGGCGGGCGGCTATGCAGCTGGCGGAGCGCCTCGGATTGCGCCTGAACGTCCTGCGCTTGCCGGGTGGCGCCTGCTGCGGACGCCCGGCGATCAGCAAGGGTCTGCTCGATAGCGCCAAGGCGATGGCGCATGACAACGTGCTCGGCTTGTACCGCGCGAACCCTAGGCTGCCCTATATCTTCCTCGAGCCGAGCTGCCTCAGCGCTTTCACCGACGACTACTTGACCCTGGTTGACCCCGGCATTCAAGAAGCGGCTCGGTCGCTGGCGCGGCGCTGTCTCAGCGTTGAAGCATTCTTTGCCGAGAAGCTGGCGGAGCGGGCAGAATCCCTCGCCTGGCTTGCGGATTCGCCCCGGATACTATTGCACGGACACTGCCATCAGAAGGCGCTTTGGGGCAGTGCCGATACGCTCAAGCTGCTGCGGGCGATCCCGGGCGCGGATGTCGCCGAGATGAACACCGGCTGTTGCGGCGTCGCCGGCAGCTTCGGCTATGAGCATTACGAGCTGAGCATGAAGATCGCCGAGGATCGCCTGCTGCCGACCATTCGCGAGAATCCGGACGCGGCAATCGCGGCGCCGGGTACATCCTGCCGCGCCCAGATTGACGATGCCGGTTTCAAAGCGCGGCATCCGGTTGAAGTCGTTCTGGCGGCCTTGCGCTAAGGCGGGAATATCGTATGTCAAAGATAGATCTCAAACTCACCGAAATAAGCGGCCTGCGTGATTTTCTGGCGCTGAACGTGATTCGCGTAAAACCGAGGCAGCGGCGCTTCACCAAGAATGTCGTGCTCAGTTGGATGCAGTCGCGGCATCCGGCCGTCAGCTTCTACCGCATCGATTGGCAGGGGCAGCTCATCGGTTACGTCATGCTCATCCACGCGTCGCAGCCGACGCAGTGGATCATCGAGCGGCTGACGATAGATCAGGAATTCCAGCGGCAGGGATTGGGATACGCGGTTGCCGATCAACTAATCGACATGATACACGGCTTCGAGAACAGCGAAATGGTGATCGCGCGCTATGAACCGGAAAACCTGGCTGCGCGCAAGTTGTTTGACAGACTTGAATTCAAGGTGCAAGATGAACTCTTCCGCGATCGCCATGTGGCCGTGCTCAAGTTTGAATTCGAGGAAGACGAAGAGGGCGACGAGGACGACGTAGCGGCCGCCCTTGACGATGATGGAGAAGACATCGCCGACGAGGAAGACCGCGGCGAAGCCTCCGCTGATGACGACAATGAGGAGGAAGACGACTAGCCGTGGCGCAAGAAGGTTCCTCCGCCCCCGCGCTCTTGCCGGAAGCCATCCGCCGCCGGCTGGAGCCTCTGATGCTGGTCGCGCGCAAGGTGCGGGCTGGCGCTATCAAAGGCGATCGCCGCTCGATCAAGCGCGGCTCCAGCATTGAATTCGCCGATTATCGCAATTATGTCGCCGGCGACGATCTGCGCCAGCTCGATTGGAACATCTACGCCCGCCTCGAACGGCCTTATATCAAGTTGCTGGAAGACGAAGAAGACCTGGCGGTCCATCTGATCCTCGATGCCTCAGCCAGCATGGACTTCCCGCCCGAGGGCGAGGCGGACCAGCGCAAGCTGCTCTACGCCAAGCGCATCCTCGCTGGTTTAGCCTACGTCTCGCTGACCAGCAACGACCGGCTCGTCTTGACCGCTGTGCGAGATGGGGGCGCCGCCACCTTCGGTCCGACGCGCGGACGGGCGCGTGGCATCGCCGCGCTGCGCTTCATACAGGAGATCGCCGCCGCCGGCATCACCGACCTGGACGCCGCGCTGGCCGACTATGCGCTGCGGGCGCGCCGCCCCGGCTTGACGCTGGTCATCAGCGACATGTTCTCCTACGAAGGGCGCTATCTGGACGGGCTGAACGCCTTGCTCAGCCGCGGGCATGAAGTGGCTTTCATCCATGTGCTGGCGCCGGCGGAGGTGCGGCCGCCGGTCACTGGCGACCTGAGCCTGATCGATGTGGAGACGGAGATGAAGCAAGAGGTGACGCTGGATGGGGTCATGCTCGGCATTTATCAGCAGCGGGTGAATGCCTGGCGCGACGAGATCCGCGACGAGTGCATGCGGCGCGGCGCGCATTATTTTCCGCTGGTGACGGATAGCCCCTGGGAGCGCTTGATTCTGGCGGACATGCGGCGTGCCGGGCTGGTTAAGTAGTAGCGGCTTGGGCGTCTTTAATGGCCGCTTCGGGATGGGGCATGTCTCTCAAATACATGCCAGAGATCATAGCAATTAAGTCGATCCCTTCATCCAAATCGTGCCAATAGATGCTGAATGGATACAGCTGACAGTCGTTCCGTTCGTCATCAGACGCGTCTCGCAGCCAGGGGAAGAAGTATAGCGGCAAGCCGAAAGCGCGGCCGTCTGCCAAGTCAATGAACAGGAACTCGTCGCTGAAATGGACTCGTGTGGGGCGGTTACGCGTTTCGTGAATTTTTGGAAAATCGTTCATGCTATCAGGTCCCCTGTTCTATCCCGCTCAAACGGTTTAAGTCTCATGCATCCGCGACCAAGTTGCCACGAGCAGCGATTCATTTTCGCTGAGCAATCTGCGAATTCGGCGAAGTTCTCCTGAATTGAAGTGGCGGTTTTCGATGATTCTCCAAGTGACTAACTCAATGAGAACTTCATTGCCACCCTTGAATACATGCACGTGCGGGGGTCCGTGGTCTTCGGTGTGGATTACTACATCGTATCCATGCCGCTGCCTATACAATACTGTAACCACGCTTGCTTTCCGATATGCGGCGTGCCGGGCTGGTTAAGTAGGTGATGCGGCGGCGATCACGGGCATCGGCTTGGGTTTCGTATACAGGGCTGTGAGCATAGCGACCAGGTCGATTCCTTCGTCCAACTCTTCCCAGTAGATGCTGTCTCCTAACAAGTCGTAGTTTTGCCGTTGCGCCTCTGTCGCCGATTGCAGCCAAGGGAACCAGTTTAGCGGCAAACCCATGACCCTGCCGTCCGCGAGGGTGATCCAGATATAGTCATCTGCGAACTGCAATCTCTGCGCGTCGTTACGCGTGGAGTGAATGAATGGTTTCCGTGCCATTGATAAGCCTCCCTATGGCAATATTTCGCCACTTCTGCCGGAACGATGCAGGCGATCCCAATTGTTACGCAGCAAGTTGACGTGCTGTCCAATCAGCTTGCGGATTTGTCGGAGCTCTCCGCCATTGAAACCACGATTGTCTTCGAATTCTATAGGATCTAGGTACACACGCACACGCTTTCTTTCTCGATGAACATGGACATGCGCGGGCTCATGGTCGTCAGTATGGATTCGCACATCATATCCATGTTGACGTCTATGCAATATGGTGACCAACGCTGCAAACATCCTTAGTATAGTCGGGCGAGCGTGACGGTGTCAAAGTTATATGAATTGTTTTCAGGTGACAAGCGGATCGGCGGGTTGGGCTGGTTAAGTAGGTGATGCGGGGGCTTGCTCAACCGCCTCTTTCGGACGCGGTTTGTCTTTGATGTACAAGCCGGTGAGCATGGCGACCATGTCAATGCCTTCGTCCATCTCTTCCCAATCGACGGTGAAGTAATTGAGTTGATAGTTCTGACGCTGAGAATCGCTGGCATTCTGCAACCAGGGGAAATAGTAAAGCGGCAAGCCGAGGATACGGCCGTCCGTCATTTCAATGAAAACATGCGTGTCCGTAAAGCGCAACTCCTGTGGGGCGCAGCGGTCATCATGCACAAAGGGTATCTTATTCATCGGTGTGGATCCTTCGCATCATTCGGTGCTGGCAATTATGAATCTTGCAGCCTTTCCCAGACGCTAATCAGCAGGCTTTCGTGTTCTCGAAGCAGATTTACTATCTGTCTTAATTCCCGGCTGTTAAATTTGTGGCTCGTCGAAATGACCTCCATTGTCTCCAGGTCGATCTTTACTTGTCTTCCACCCTTCCAGACATGTACATGTGGTGGATCATGATCGTCCGGGTATATCCTGACATCGTAGCCATGCCGCTGCCTGTATAAGACAGTTACCATGTATCTTTACTATCCAAGTATACAAGCTGGCCAAACGCTGTCAACGATAGCAGAAACCTACATCGCCACCAAGCCGCCATCCAGCGCCAGCGCATGCCCGGTGACGAAGGACGACGCGTTCGAGCAGAGCCAGAGGGCCGCCTCGCCGATCTCGCTCGCACCCCCGAGGCGCCCCATCGGGATCGCCCGCTCCATGATATCCGCCATAAGCGGATTGCCTGCGATCGCGCTCTGCACCATAGCCGTGTCGGTATATGCGGGGCAGATGGCGTTTACGCGGATGCCCAACTTGGCGTAATCGACCGCCGCTGACTTGGTCAAGCCCACGACGGCGTGTTTGCTGGCGGTGTAGGCGGCCGCCTTGGGCGCGCCGATCAATCCGGCCACCGAGGCGATATTGACGATTGAGCCGCCGCCTCCCGCGAGCATCTGCGCCAGTTCCGCTTTCATGCAGAGCCAGACGCCGCGCAGGTTGACCGCGAGCACCTGCTCGAACATCGTGTCATCGGCTTCGTGCAGGCGCTCGGTAAAGGAGCCGGCGATGCCCGCGTTGTTGACCGCCGCGTCGAGCCGACCGAAGGCGTCGACCGTCGCCGCGACCATCGCTTGCACGTCATCCGCTTTGGTCACATCGCAAGCAATGGCGATGGCTTTGCCGCCCTCGCTGATAATTTCTCGCGCGGTTTCCTCGACGCCCGCGCCGTTGATATCGGAAACGCAGACGGCGGCGCCCACCCGCGCCAGCGCCAATGCGCTCGCCCGCCCGATGCCGGATGCCGCGCCGGTAACCAGCGCGACTTTGCCTTCCATTTGCGTCATGTCGTCGTCCTCCTGTATTTTGGCGTAGGTCATGGTACACAAGCCCACCCCCATCCCCCAACCCCAGGCGCCCCCCGTAAATCCCCCCCGTTCGTCGGGGGGCGTCCCATAAAGAGGTAAGGGGAGCTTTGGCTTTCACCTATGCTATAATCCGCGCAAGCGCATCACCGGGGAGAAAGCCCTATGATAGACGATCCGGTTCTGCTCAACGACTGGCACGCGGTGCTGCCGCTTGACCAACTGGAAGCGGGAAATAACGTGGTCGGCGCGCGGCTGCTGGGCGAGGACATCGTCATTTGGAAAGCGGGCGAGCACCTGCGCACCTGGAAAGACCTCTGCGTTCACCGGGGAACGCGCCTCTCCCTAGGCGAGGTGCTGGCAGACGACACGCTGCAGTGCCCGTATCACGGCTGGACCTATGATGAGGATGGTCAGTGCGTGCGCATCCCGGCGCATCCCGAACAGACGCCGCCGACCAAAGCGCGCGCCATCACCTATCACGCGACCGTCGCCTATGACTTCGTCTGGGTCTGCCTGGGCGAGCCGGCGAATGAAATCCCGCCCTTTGAAGAGTGGGACGACCCCAATTATCGCAAGATCCTCTGCGGCGCTTATGAATTCCAGGCGGCGGGTCCGCGCATGGTGGAGAATTTCCTCGATGTCGCCCATTTCCCCTTCGTACACGAGAATATCCTCGGCACGCAGGAACGTCCCGAGATACCTGACTACGAGGTCGTCACCGACGAACATGGCGTAACCGCCTCCGATATCCGCGTCTTCCAGCCGAATCCCGATGGCAGCCACATTGCCAATTGGGTGAGCTACACTTATAAGGCGCATCGCCCGCTGGTCGCTTATTTTCGCAAGGAAGCGGAAGAGAAATTCGCCATCCTGTTGATGGTCACGCCCATCGAGGAAGTCAAGTCGCTGATGTGGATGTGGATGGTGATGACGCAGGATGACAGCAGCGACGAATCGCTGCGCGCCTTCCAGGATGAGATCGCCTATCAGGATTTGCCCATTGTGCAGTCACAGCGGCCCGAGCTGCTGCCGCTCGACCTGCAAGCGGAGCTGCACCTGCGCAGCGACAAGACGGCGATAGCTTACCGCCGCTGGCTGAATGAACTGGGCTTGAGCTTCGGGACGAGTTGAGTTCGGCGCAGGCAATAGCGGCTTACAGAACCGAAAGCCGGCCCTTGCGTAGAATCAGGCAAGCGCCGCGCTGTGGCAGCGCTTGATTGGAGATTGCCATCATGAGTGATTCGCCGGGGTCGATTGAACGGGAACTTATACGTCACCGCCTTGAAAAACGCATGGCGGGTCGCCGCGATCTGTTGCTTCACTTGGTGATATACGTTGCGCTCGCCCTCATTTATCTGGCTAATACGGTGCCGAAATTGCCGCAACATTATATTTTGCTCGGCGGGCTTTGGACGATTCCGTTTATTCTGCATGGCTTGCGCTACTATTACCGTTGCGGACCAGGGGCAATGGCGCGCGCAGACGAGATTGAAAGCGCGCTTGAAGACCAGCTGGGCCGGACGGCGCTGGATGACGAGGAAGAATTGCTAATTGAGGAGCGCGTGTCCAAGCGCATAAACGCGCGCCGCGTCGCTGCCGCTCATCTCATCACCGCGGCGCTCGTCCTCGGATTGCTCTGGCTGCTGACCGCTATCTGGACCAGACCGATGTTTAATCTGGCGGACCTGAGCCTGGTCAGCCAATTCTGGGGCATCGCGCTGGCGCTGCATATTGTCCGCTTCTTCCTTATACATGGCCGGACTTCGGCAGGACGCGCGCTGAAGATAGAGGCGGAAGTCGAACGACAGTGGTTTCAATCTCGCGAGGGTCGTTCGGCGCGTGCGGACGCGGACGCAAGCGGCGAAGACGATTTCCCCCTGCTTGAGTTGGGCGAATTGCGCGGGCATCAAATGCGCTTGAATGCCGAAGGCGAATTCGAAAACGGCGATGAGCTCGCTCTAGGGGCGACACAGCGACGATGGGGGAGGAGACCGCAATGAAGCACAAGTTCAAGCCTGCCGCCAAACACGACATTCGCGCGCGTGTCGAAGCCCGCTTTCGCGCGCGCGGCAGCCTTCGTTTCCATCTGTTGCTTGTCTTTGGCGCTATGCTGGTCCTGTTCTACAATGCTTTTGATTATTGGGTGATGTGGGGCGAATCGCGAGGTATTTTCAACACACTGTATAGTTATCGAGACAGCATCACGGCGCTATGCTTACTGAGTACGACCGCCGCGTTGCACCTCATCCACTACTATTTTCGGCACGGCCGCGGGCGCGAGCGGCACGAGGCGGAAACCGACCGGCGCATCGACGAGCAGCTGCGCGGCGCCGCAGCCGAAGACACTGACGAACAGGAAGCATTGGTCCGCCTTCAGATGGCAGACAAGCTCAAGAACGTCCGGCTCGTATGCTGGCATCTGGCGCTCTATCTTGGAGTCATGTCTTTGCTGGTCTTTGTGCATCCATTGAACGTAAGAGCGTGGTTTCGGCCCGATCTGTTAGTCTGGCAGGGTCCGCTGACTCTGGCCGGCATCTGGAGTATTGGGCTGGGCGCGCATCTGTTGCGGTATTTCTTTGCCCATGGCGGCAGCTGGGAGAAGCGACAAGCCAAACTTGATCAGCTGGTCGAACGCGAACTGCGCCGCGACCGACGGCGCCGATCAGACGAGGCGGTAAGAAGTGTGGACAAAGACGGCGGCATTGGCATGGCGGAAATCGAAAGCGTCGGCAAGCAGATCGATGCCCGATCGGAGCGGTAGCGATGAAACGCAAGAACCCAACGCAGCTTGAAATCGAAATCCGCCGGCGCGTGGAAGCCAAGTATGACGAGCGCAACGCCCTCTTGATTCACTTCATCAGTTACGCCGCGGTCAACGTCCTGGTTTGGGTGATTTGGCTGTTTCAATCGGGCGGCTTCCCTTGGCCCCTGTTTGTCACCTTTTTTTGGGGCATCGGCATGGCCGGGCATTTTCTGGATTACTACAACAAACACGGAGGCGGCGCGCAAAAGCGGGAAGAGCGCATCCAGGAAGAAGTCCAGCGACATCTCGACCGGCTGGAGGAGCGGGAACGCGGCATCTATGACGAAGAGGCAATGGGAGAGGCCGACGTCTACGCCCTGGATGATGTGGAATTGCGCCACCTGCGGCTGTCGGACGACGGCGAGTTGACGGATTATGAGCCATTGGATGAAGGCGATGAACTGGAGCAGCGGCGGAATTGATAGGGATCGACGGCGCCTGGTCCGGCGATGTTTCCCCTTATGTCATCAGCGCCCGCCTGACTTTGCCTTGAGACGGGCAATGATGGTGTTAGAATAGGGGAGGGTGGCGGCTTGAAGCTGCCGGACGTCCTGAAGAAGTTGGAACGCTGCAAAAGATGATTCGCTTGAAAAGACGCAACACCGCCTGGCTGGTCGCGATGGCGCTGCTGATTGGCTTCGCGCTGCTGGCGGCGCCGGTATCCGCGGCGGTGCAATTGTCGCTGATCGGCGCGCTGGCGGTCGCGGTCATCGCTTCGATGATTGAGCTGGGTCCGGAACGAGCCAGCTTGCTTGATGTGCTGCATCGGGCGCCGGTGCAGCGCCGCATCACGCCACAGGCGCGCGAAGCCTCGGAGAGGGCGGCCGCCCGCGCCGGCTACTTCAACCGCAGCGGCATCGTCATGCTCGATATCGGCTTGATCGCCATGCAATCCGGCGTCGAAGGCTTGGCGATGCGCCGAACGCGCAGCATTTCCAAAGACGACGACGGCGTGCGCCCCTTCATCACTTTGCACGTCACGCCGGAAGAGGCCGAGCGGCAAGCGCTGATCCGCTACGAGATCTACAATCATCTCGGCGAAGAACAATATGTGCACGAGATGAAGACATTCCTGCGCGAAGGCGAGCTCAGCTTGCTGGCCGATCATCATCTGCCGCTGGCCGGCAATACCAATGTCGACGGCAACGGTGATTGGGACCTGCGCGTGTATGTCGACAACAGCTTGATCGGCATGCACAATCTGATGCTGGCGCCATCGACGCGCGAACGCCACCGCCGGCTGAGCGGCGAAAGCGAAATTGACGCCTCGATGAACGAACGCCGCCGCAACTTGCAAGACGCCGTCATTGTCGACGAGGTGGATCAGCCGCAGTCGACGCAGCTCAAGGACTTGCTCCAGCAGACTGGCTCGCGGAGCCGCAAGTAACGAAGGACGAATCCATGGAAAATCGCAACACCTGGTTTCTCGCCTTTATTCTGCTGGCTTTGGGCGCGGTGGCTCTGCTGGGCAATAGCTTCCCGGTCATTCTGGTTTTGCTCGGTCTGCTCTTCCTCGTCCGTCAATTCGACAACGACAGCTCCAGCACCAATGTAAGCCGGGAATCGTATGATTACGGCTACGAATACGAGCAGCAACTGGAAGAAGAGGAAGAGGATTACGAATACGAGATCTTCCATCAGCAGCCGGCCAGCGCCGAGCAGCGCGTCTACCGTCACGCGCTCGAATCGGTGACGCGCGCCGGGCTTGACCCCGACGAGGTGCAGGTGCTGGCGGTTGACATCGGCCTTTTGACGACCAAAGAAGAAGGCGAGCCGCAGATTTACCGCACCTGGACGCTGCCCGATGATATCGACTATATCCAGCCCTTTGTGCAGCTGCGCGTGCCCACCGAAGCCAATGGCGAGATTCGTTTCGAGATCATTGACGCCGTGGGCGACGCGGTATACATCCACGAAGACAGCTTCAAGCTGACGCGGGGCCGCAATTTTCTGACGCCCAATACGCGCATGCCCCTGCACGATCAAATGGAGTTGGACGGCAAATGGTCGCTGCGGGTGATAGCCGATGGGGTCACCATTGCCGATCACCGCTTTGAATATTCGGAAGCGACTGGCGCCAACATCCGCCGGCATATCGGCGAAGACGGCGAAATCAACACCGAGATGCGCGCCGTCATGGCGGAGAACCGCGTGCCCAAGATGTCGCTGGATGATTTGCTTGCTTACCAGGGCGAGGATGAGGAAGAAGAGAGCCGCGCGCGTTAGTGGCCTGTGGCAAGCTCTTTTGCCGGCTTTGCCATGTTTCCCGAAGGGTGTGGAGCAGGAAACTCATTCCATATAGTCGGCGAAGTCTTCCAGGGGATCATCAAAATCGTCGGACATCCATACTTGTCCGCGGGCGCTTCCGGCTTTGCGCGGCTTTTTTGCCTTTATCGGCGTCGGAACGAGCTGCACCGCCCAGCCATTTTCGGCGGTGATGACAACCGTCTTGCCTTTGTGCGCAGAGGAAAGCAGTTCGCTCAGGCTATTTTGCGCGCTTTTGACGGTGTAGGTTTCCATCTTTCATACCCTAATACGATGATCATCCTCAGTGTAACAACTCCAGTGGGATAGTCAATGACTGCTGAGAACCGCGTGCCCAAGATGTCGCTTGATGACCTGCTCGCGTATCAAGGCGAGGACGAGGAAGAGGAGCGGCGGGCGCGTTAATGGGCCGCCGTTTTGAAAGCGCGCCCCTTTTCCACATACTGCGCCGCCGTTCGCTGCGGGCGTGGCGCACTCACTCATAAAAGCGACGCACTGACTTGGTCGGCCAGCGCGTCGGCTGTGGAAGTCTTACCGGCAAATTTTCGCGCGGCGAGGAAGATTGTCGCTAACCCTGAGGAACCAGGAATTGCGGTACGCACCTTGAGATACTGTCGGGCACAACCAAACTGCCGTATATTTCGGGTTTGACTGTACCTTCGTTTTTGTCAGGCCGGTCTAATACAAAGTCGTCCCACCAGCCTTCAACCTCGATTGTGCTATCCTCTCGTTGAACAACCACGTACAGCCTTCCGTCGGTCGACACTTTCTTCACCCGCAAAATCGTGAAAAAGTTTGCACGGTCCCGGGAACGGACATTCCTCGGAATCAATGAACAACCTTGGAATCTGCACTCGGACCTCCCATTTGCCAAGCGTCGGTTGAATGCTATATCGCCACCATGAGGCGTTTCAACTTTTACACCACACTCCTGTTTGCCTTCAGGCACTTCTACGATCTGAACGTCCTGTCGCCAGCCGCCAAAGGGGCCGGAGGGCTTGGGCCAGCTAGCCTCTTCCGACGCTTTGGTCACGCTAGTAGGCGGGGCAATGTGCAATTCCGGCAGGTAGCCGCAGCCTTTGCCTTTCACTTTCTTCGTCAAAGGCACGAATTTGAAGGAGGATCGCTGCCCGCCCAAGCCGGTGCCGAGCACGCCGCTCGTTCCGCCGCCGTAGACGACAAGATGCCGCTCGCCATTTAGATTGCTGACACCGTAGGTTGCGACCGAGGTTCCCGCCTTAATCTGCGACACCGGGTCGCCGTCGGCGTTCTTTACGCCCAGGGCCTCATCGGAACTGATGCTGCATTTTACTGGCAGCGGCGCCCGCTCCAATGTGTCAAGATCGACAAGATATTCTTCCAACCCGGCATCCTCATACAGGTCCTTGTAGATTGTAGTGCCCAACAGGTTGCCGCCTTGAACATTCTCATATTCGCGCCATGCTGCCGTCAGTTGACCGCAAATGCCTTGGCCCTCAGAAGAAGAAACCTTATTGCGTTTGTTAAGGGCTGTTATACCCTCAAGAAGTGCTTCCCCCACTTCCTCATCGTCTATTTCCGCTTCGTCGACGCCCTCTGTCTTTTCCGCGACGCCATGCCATAATTCTGCCATCATGTCGTTTGTGTAGATGACTGCGTCTGGCGCTGCGGCGTCTGTCGCTATTGCGGTCACCTCCGGCGCTTGAGCCAATTGCGTCCACGATTGAGCGGCATAGCCGAGTTGAAGCGCTGAGGGACCGAGCATCCATGCGGTGCAGGCGGTTGCCACCAGGCTTTCGTAGGATCTCTTCTCATGCGCTGGCACGCCTTCGGGGCGGTCTTCCGAGAACGTTTCCAGCCCTTCGATTACATCTGACGGCACCGGATCCGGAAGTTTCACGCTCGGTTTGACCGCGTCGGGCCGGCTTGGCGGCGCCTTAACCACGAGTTCGTCGCCCGGACGGAGCATTCTGCAATCGCCAAATTCCGGGTTGAGCCGTTGAATGTCCTCCATCCAAATGCCGCAGGCTTCGGCGATCGCCCAGCAGTGATGGCCCGGCTGGACGATTTGCACGAGAGCGCCGTCCGCACGCGTCTTATGCCCGCATTGTTCTACGGGCACTTCCTGCCATGCTGGCTCCGGCTCGGGCGGGGTCGTCTCTTGTTCGGGCGGGGGCCCCTCGCTGTGGCAGTAATGACTGGACGTACCGGTGCTATAGCCGCCCAGCGTATCGCGGTGCCATTTGAGCGCATCCGGCGTGCCGGGCACCAGCACGACCGTGCCCAGGCTGCTGGCTTCGGCGCAGGTCTTGCCGTCGTTGGTCTGGAAAGTGCGCAGCGGGCTTAGGGTCTCGGGGTTGCCGTTCTTGATGATGACGAGCAAGCCGCCGCGCTCCGGGAAGCAGACGCCGGCCGTGTTATGCTCATCGACCCAGCCGGTGAGTTTGACGCCGCCGACATTGCCGACTTGGCGCAGGCTCGGATGATGGATATGACCCCGTTCCATGTATTGGGCGTTGACCGGTTCGTGCCCTCCTGTGGGGCAGACGTCGATGTCATGCTTGTCTTTCACTTCCTGGCGCGTACGCTGGGCGGTGGAGACGTTCTGATCGTGCGTGTTTACCTTGGGCTTGGGCTTGGGCGGGGGCTCGGGATCGCGCCTGGGCTGCGAACGCGGACGGTGTATTTGTCCCCCTTCGCAGGCAGCTGGCACGGACACGGTGTAAGTGTCTTGCTGAATAACGCAATTTTGCGGCGTGTTACTCCGGAATACGGTGTCGCCAGTTACGGTGAGACTGGGGACATTCAGAGAAAGCCCGCCGCCAATTCTTGCGCTATTGCCGGTAAATTCGCTGCCCCGTATGGTCACAGCGACATGTTCAAAGAGCAGCGCGCCCCCGGTATCGGCAGTGTTATTTCGAAAAGTGCTGTTAGTGATGCGGACGGGTATGGGGGGTGAAGCTAAAGGAGGATAACCCGCAACCGCGCCACCGTGTCCATGCGCGTAGTTGTCGGCGAAGTGACTGTCTGTTATTGTTAGCGAATCTCCGTCGAAAAGAAAGAAAATTGCCCCGCCCTGTCCTTGCGCCGCTCTGTTATTTCGGAAGGTGCTGCCGCTGACTGTCAGCGAGCCATCGTGGACGCGAATCGCGCCGCCACTGGGATTTTGGAAACCGGCGAAGTTCGTATCGCCAATCCCCCGGCCGTTTGTCATCGTCAGGTTGTTAATAACGACCGTGCCGCCGTTAATGAAGAAAATGCCATAGACGCTGGCGCCGCTGATGCGGTTGCCGCCACCCTCAATGGTGATGTCCGATGTTATCGCGGGCAGCTGGGCGGACAGCGTGATATTGCCGGTGATGGTTATCGTGTCGGCTTCGCTGTTGCCGTTGGCGGAGTTGATGGCGGATGTCAGGGTGGTTGTGCTGTTGGCGGTGAATGTCGCCGCGTTGACGACGAACTGCGGCGGCTGCCAATACAAGAAAAACGCTATGATGACGAGTGGATAAAGAAAACGAAATCGTTTCGCGAGCGCCGAAATACGACCGGACTTCTGTTGGCGATCAATTAATTTTCGGGGGGGGGGGGGGGTGAGGAATTAATTCTGCTGGGGCGAACACTTCTGCTCATCTGAGCATTGCCTCCACTGCTTAAGACCTATTACCAGACCTTGAATCTTATAACAGACGGTAATGAGGCAATGCAAGTATTCCGCAGGAAATGATTTAGAATTGAAAGGTATGTATATTAACTTCGATGCTGAGAGGCGGTCACGCGCGCGAATTGGTCGTCTTGCGGAAGTAGCGCCCCTTCTCCCCATAGTTCGCCGCCGTCCGTCGCATCATGGCGATCTCTTCAGCCGTCACCGGCCGAATCAACCGCCCCGGCAGCGATGAAGGCGGTGGGGTGGACTTGTTCAGGTTTGAAGGTGCTGTGGAAGGTTTTCATTGGCGGAAAGGCGGGCGACCCAATGGGTAGCCCCTACATTTGAATTCAGCGGGCGGGAAGATGTAATCGGCGGGTGAGCGCCTTCAGCCGGGCCGCTCAGCCAGCACCAGCACGTAGGAGCCGGCGCTGTCGGGATTGCCATCCGTGCCCGAGTAACGCCGCGCCCGAATATAATACATGCCGGTGGCGGGGATGTTGAAGTTGTCGATCAGCGAGTTCTGCCCCCCGCCGCTGTCGTCATTGCGGGTCACGACTTCTTGGGCGGCGTTCAGCAATTCCAGGTAGGCGTCCAGATTGCCATCGACGCGGGTCATGGAAATGGAGACGACCTCCCCCCGGCGGCCGTAAAAGGCGTAGAGGTCGTCTTCGTTGTCGGCGCTGATTTTGCCGCTGACGCTGGTGCCGTAGCTCAGGCTGACCGCGTCGACCGGCGCGCCGGCGAAGGGCTCGTCCAGGATGTCGAGGCTGAGGCGGTAATCGCCGCTGGTCGACCCCCGCTCGCGATCGAAACGCGTGGCGATGATGTGATAGCGCCCGTCGGCCGGGATGCGATAATCGGTGATCAGCGCATCCTGAAATTCAGCGCCGCTGTCGTCATCTTCCTGGATCGATGTGAAGGCGTCATCAGCCAGGATGAGGTAACTGTCCAGATCGCCGCTCGCGCCGCGATCCATGCTGATCGTGATCAGATCGCCCGCTTCGGCCTCAAAGGAATAGAAGCGCTCGTATTGCGCGTGGCTGAGCGTGCCCGATCGGCTCTCGCCATAGCGAAGCGGGAGTGGCGCCAGGCGCGAGCTGCCCATGCCGCTGTTGGCCGCCTCTTCAATGCTCAGCACAAAGCTGCCGGCGCTGTCATCGTAACGCGTCGCCACAATGATGTAGGGACCGCTGCGCTCGATAATCAAGCCCTCGATGCGGGCGTTGCGCGTGTCCCGGCTATGGTCGTCATTCTTGGCGATCTCGAAGCGCTCGCTGTCGACCACCTGCAAGTAGGGGTCCAGCGTGCCCGAAGAACGCCGCATCGAGATCGTGAGGATATCGCCTTGCTCCGCCTGAAAGGTGTAGAAGACCTCGGCATTGGCGTCGCTGATGGTGCCGATGACCGAGTCGTTATAACGCAGGGTGCTGCCGCCCTCGGATAAGACGCCCTTGCGGGTCATGCGCAGCTGGTAGCCGCCGGCTGTGGTCCCCAAGCCATAGCCGAAGCGCGCGACCACCACGAAGTAGCGCCCCGAATTTTCCATCGTCAGGTCATGCTGGACGCCCAGCCCGGCGGCGGAATCGTCGCGACGCAGCGCCAGTCGTCCGCTGTTGTCGAAGACGCTGAGCACGGGATCGAGATCGCCGTCGGTCACATCAAGCTCGAAGCGAATGACCTCGCCGCGCAAGCCCTCCACGGTGTATACATCGCGCGGATTCGCCCCGTCCAGCCGTCCGCTGATCAAGCCGTCCTGCCGGGTATCAGGCGCTCCCGCTTCGATCTCGCGCGGCTGTGAAATGACCGCCGGCGGCAAGGCGAGCAGGGCAAGCATTAGCCAGCAGCAAAGCAGTTTCATACCATTATTTTAGCCGAGTTTCCGGTGGGCGTGGCAAATTAGGCGGTTCGGTAGGGGCGAGTTGCCGGGTCGCCCGTCGGATAGGAACGGAATTTACGGCGGGCGACCCGATGGCTCGCCCCTACATCGCAGCTATATTTGCCGGTCCGCCGTCTATCCAGCCCGCCCTGTATCGCGCCCCGCCTCATGCTATAATTTCAGCGGATTCTGAGCCTATACCGTGCGGACAGGGATTCGCTTTGCGAAGGCTTCTAGGCGGGATATTGGCATTGGCGATTGGCGCCCTATTGCTTCAGGCGCAGCCCGAAGATGATCGGGATATCGTCCATACGGTTGACACGGGCGACACCTTGATTTCGATCGCCCATGCCTATGGCGTCACACTTGACCAACTCTTGAGCCTGAATGCGCTTGATCCCGAAGCGCTCCTGCAGATTGGTCAGCGCGTGCTGGTCATTCGCGCGCCTGAGTTCGCGGAAGACGATGGCGAGCCCGCCCCCGAATCGGGCGAATCCGCCGATATGAGCGAAACCGAGAAGCCCCTCGGCGGGGATATGGAAAGCGACGACTTGCCGCCGGCGCCCGTGGCCGAAGCGGACGCGCCGATGCGTGACCCGGCCGACATTCGCCCGCAGCTTTGTTTCGCTGTCTTTGAAGACGAAAACCAGAATGGCATGATGGAGCAGCATGAGCGTCCGCTGACGAATGCCGCCATCCGCTTGCTCGACGCGGACGATGTCGAGCAGCTGAGACATAGGACTGATGGCGCCGCCGAAGCATTTTGCACGCGCCGCCTGGAGCGAGAGCTCTATACGATTGAGGGCAGCCCGCCGCCCGGCTTCGGCTTGACGAGCGCCGCGCGCCTGCGCATTGATCTGCGCAACGGGGGGCTGGTCAAGCTCGAGTTCGGTGCCAAGACGGGTTTGGAGAGTGCCGCCGCGCCACCGCCGGCCGCCTATATTGATGGCGATGACGGCGCGAGCGAAAGTCCGCGCAGCCTCTTGCGCGAGCTCAGCGGATTATTCGCGCTCGGCTTGGCCGCGGTCGTCTTCTTCAGCGGCATGGCGGTTTCGCTAATCATTCGGTGGCGCTGATGCGAGGCGCAATCCGCAGGCTGCTTTTGATTTGCCTGCCGCTTGTGATGGTTCCGCAGTTGCTGGCGCAGGAAACGGGCCAGGTCTGCGTCCGGAGCTTCGAAGATCGGGATGGCGACAGTTTGCGAGACCCCGACGAGAGGACAATCGCGCGCGGCGTCTCGGCGGGCTTGTTGAACCGGGCGGGAGTCACCATCGCCTCCCGGCTGCTGGAAGACTCGCCCTTCGCCGCCGACGGTCTGCTCTGTTTTGATCTTCTGCCGGCCGGCGACTATCAGATCGCCTTGCGCAGCGCCGAATTCAACATCACGACCGCTGCCGTTTTCAACGCGACGGTGAGCCCCGGCGAGGCGCCAGCTCTCGTCGAGCTTGGCCTGCAGCCCTTGCAGGTGGCGGAGCCGAGCGGCGGCGCCTCGCGGATCGCCATTGATGCCGCGCTTGTTGATGCCGTCCTGCGCGCTTTGGCTGGCAGTTTGATCGTGGTCGTCATCATGAGCTTCATCGGCCTGCTGTTATACTTTGCCTTCTTCCGCCGCCGATTGATGCGCGCCCCTGCCAAGCCCTATCGCGCGCCCCTGAGCGGAGATGCGCTGCACAGGCCTGCGCCGGCCGGTGGATTGCAGCCGCTATTTGAAAATGATGAGACCGATGCGTCCGCGGCAATCTGATTGACGATGTTCGAAAGGGATCATTCAACCCGTGCAGCATAACAGTCGCCCTGCAGGGCTTTTCCACAGTGAAGCGGACCTGGCGCTCGCCCGGGATAACCGGGAGCGCGAGCCGATCCGGGGGGCATTGGCTCGCCTGGAGAGGCCTGAAGCCGATCCGCTCGCCGAGGCTTATCAGTTGGCTTTGCGCAGCCAGCTGTTTGATGACTTCGAAGCGGGCTACCGCGCCGCCGCCGCCCTGAACCAGCTAGACCTGAAATCCGCGGACGAGATTGGCGACATTAAGCGCGCGCTCGCCTGGCTCTCGGTCGCCGCCATGCTGCGCGGGCACGGAGCCTGGGAGGCATCCTGGCGCGATGTCATCGCTGACGGGCTAGACCGCTTCAGCGAGACGGACGAGAGGCTGCGCGGTCTCTGGCTGGGCGCGGTCACAATGGCGGCCGGCATCCTGCTGGATAACGACGAAGCCATACAGCGCGGCGCTGCTGTCTACCGCCGGACTGTCGATCAACAGATTCATCCCGAAGGTTTCCTCAAGGGCATCGCCGATATGGACGACGCCCCGGGGCGATACGAAGCGCAAGTTTCCGGCAGCTGCGCGCTGGTCTTGCTGGCGGAGATGGCGGCGCTGATCGGCTTGGACCTGTGGTCTTACGACAGTCGCGCAGTCAGCGTATTCACCGCCGTGACCTATACCCACTTCTACTATTTCTTCCCGGAAAAGTGGCGCTGGGAAGCTGACCTGACGCGCGAGCGAACGAAGGCGATTATGGGCCGCGAAGGCGCCTTCATGGAGTTGGTCAACCGGCGCGGTCCGCCCGCGGGGATTGAAGAGTTCCTCGCCGAACAGCGCCCGCTCTTCTGCCCCTACGGCGGCGGCTTGACGACCTTGACGCATGGGCTGGCGCCGGCGAAGAAGCGGCGCTGGCGCTTTTGGTGAGACGGAGCAAAAGCCGTCCAGTTCAGCGCCTCTGGACCCGCGGGCGACGCGTCGGTTCGCTTAGACAATTGGGAATCGCGGCGAGATGCTATAATCTCGCGAAGGTTTCCAATTTGGAGCGGGCGGCTTGAGCGAGCGCTATTCGGACAAATACTTGATCGGCTTGACTGGCAATATCGCCGTTGGCAAGAGCCTTGTCCGCGAGATTCTGTCGGAGTTCGGCGCCGCCACCATAGATGCCGATCACATCGCTCATCAGGTCATACGCCGGGGGGAGGCGGCTTACGAGCGCATCATCGCCGAGTTCGGCGACGGCATCCTTGATGGCGATGGTGAAATCGTACGCGCCGCTTTGGGCGATATCGTCTTCGCCGACCCGGCGCGCCTCAGGCAGCTCGAAGGCATCACCCATCCCGCCATCCGCCGCCGCATTGACCAGCGAATACGCGACGCCGAAGCGCGCGTGGTGGTCATTGAAGCGATCAAGCTGCTCGAGGGCGAGCTGAAAAACGCGGTCGATTCGGTCTGGGTGGTGGACGCCTCGCCGCGGACGCAGCGGCAGCGTTTGATGTCGGCGCGGGGCATGTCGCAGGAGGAAGCGGACCGGCGCATCGCCCTGCAGAACAGCCAAGCCGACAAGCTGCGGCAGGCGAATGTCGTCATCCGAAATGACGGCGACGAGCAGGAGACTCGGGCACAGGTGGCGCGGGCTTGGATGAAGCTGCCAATCGCACACTGCCTGTAGGGGCGAGCCATTGGGTCGCCCGCCAATCCCCACGCGACAGCACAGCAGAACCTGTAGGGGCGACTCGGCGAGTCGCCCGCCGGTTCATAAATTGTTGGGCGCGGGCGACTGTTGGTCAGTGTCTACGCGTCCCAATGCAATGGGGGGACCGAGGGGGCAGAAATAAGCGCCTACGCCCCGCGCGACCAATTAAATCCTGTGGTCATATCGGCGGTCTTCGGGCATAATGCAGCCCGCAAATTGTCAGGACACATTAGTCAAATGATTGGAGACCCGCCGCCATGAAACGGCTTGCCTTCGTATCCATTCTTGTATTCATGATGGTCGCGTTTGCGGCGGCGACGTTCGCCGATGACGGCTGCGCCGATGCCTTGGGCTGCGTTGAGATCGCAGCGGACGAGAAAATCGTGTTCGGCGGCATTTTGCGACTTTCGGGGCCCAAACCTTGGACGGGAAATGTCGCGATCAGCGCTTTTCAACTGGCGACGATGGCGCGCGATGGCCGGTTATTGGGGCGCGAAATCGAGCTCGTGGCGGAGGACACCGGCTGTTCCGAGGAAGGCGGGCGGGACGCGGCGCGGCGGATGGTGGCGAATCCGTCGATCGTCGGCATCATCGGCACCAATTGCTCGCTGGCGGCGAAAGGCGCCTTGCCGATCATCAGCGAGGCGGGCTGGCTCATGATCTCGCCATCGAATTCTTCGCCCTTCTTGACCGATGCCGACCGTGACGCCGGCGGGCTTTACCAGCCGGGTTATTACCGCGCCTCGCATAACGACCTGTTTCAGGGGGCGTTGAGCGCGCAGTTTGCGGCGATGTCGCTGGGGGTTTCCACAGTGGCCACGATCGATGACGGCGACCCCTATACCCGCGGTCTGGCGGGCGCGATGGCGAATACCTTCACGGACCTGGGTGGCGAAGTCGTCTTCCAGGGGGTGATCAACCGGGGCGAAATCGACATGAGCGAAGTCATAAGCGCGATCGCTGAAAGCGGCGCCGAGCTTGTCTATTTTCCCGTCTTCATGACCGAGGCGAGTCTCATCGCGCAACAGTTGAGCGATGCGCCGGGGCTGGAAGAGATCATCATGATGGCGGCTGATGGCGCCTTCGCCAAGTCTTTCGCGCAAGGCGTGGGCGAGGCCGGTATCGGGATATATGTGGCGGCGCCGCATATCTCCGGCGAGGCTTATGAGGCATTTATTGAGACCTGGCGGCGCGAGATCGACGAGGCTGGCCCCAGCGGGGGCTTCCACGCGCATGGTTACGACGCCGCCAACCTGCTGCTGGACGCGGTCGAGGCGGTGGCCTTGGAGCGTGAAGACGGCGCGCTGCAGATCGGCCGCGGGGCGCTGCGCGAGGCGCTTTCCGCCGTTGAAGATTACCCGGGCTTGACCGGCTCGCTGACCTGCCAGGACGAATCGCCTCATGTGGGCGACTGCGCCACGGGCGAGGCGCTGGCGATATTTCAACTGGGCGCGGCTGAGGTGCATGAGGGCAACTGGCCGCCGCCGGTCGTCTGGACAGCGGGCATGGCGGAGGGGGAGTAGTTGGCGGGGACGCCCGTCAATTGCATAGAGGTCTGTCGCGGACGACTGACGACCAGTGATCTGGCCAGTACTTGGTCCCGCTAGGCTTGCTTGTTCTCGCCGTTGGGGGGCGACGGGCGGATTACTTCCTTGACTCGCTCTAGCCAACCGGGTTTGTCTTTGACAGGCCTTTTGACTACCACGTCAAAGTCCGGGTCGGGATTTTCGAGCAAGGGCGCCAATGGTATAAATTCTACTGATTCACCTAGTTGGCTGTTATCATTTTGCGGTTCATCATTGAGCAAGGCTAGTCTCCTTCAGGCAAGGTGGATAGAGACAAAAGTACTTTAACACATGATTCGTCTGAAGCGACACCATTCGTTTCTCTACCCATTGACGTTGAGGGATTGAGAAGGCAGACCGATTGCGAATGCGAGCTAGCGGCTATAGCAAGAGCCCGGCAGATTACATCCGAACTAAGGACAGCATTAGGTGGTATGAATGACGGAACTGACGAGCCTGACCATCGCCGGGGCGCTGGAGAAGATGCGCGCCCGCGAGATCTCCGCGTTGGAATTGACCGAGGCGCACCTGACGCGGATCGAGCGGCTCGATCCCGATATCCGCGCCTTCCTGACGGTGACCGATGAAGTGGCGCTGGGGCAGGCAAAAGCGGCTGACGCGGCGCGGGCGGCCGGCGATGAGCGTCCGCTGCTTGGCATCCCGATTGCGCTGAAAGACGTGCTCTCGACCAAGGGCATCGAGACCACCTGCGGCTCGAAGATTCTCAAGGGCTATCATCCCGTCTTTGACGCCACCTCAGTCGCGCGGCTTTACCAGGCAGGCGCGGTCATGCTGGGCAAGCTGAACATGGACGAGTTCGCGATGGGCTCGTCCACCGAGAACAGCGGCTTCTTCCCCACCGCCAACCCCTGGAATCTCGCGCATGTGCCAGGGGGCAGCAGTGGCGGCAGCGCGGCCGCCGTGGCCGCGAATATGGCGCTGGCGACGCTGGGCACGGACACCGGCGGCAGCATCCGTCAGCCAGCCTCGTTCTGTGGCGTCAGCGCGATCAAGCCGAGTTACGGGCGTGTCTCGCGCTATGGTCTGATCGCCTATGGCTCGTCGTTTGACCAAGCCGGACCTTTCGCGCGTACTGCCGAAGATGTGGCGCGCGTCCTTCAGGTGATTGCCGGGCAGGACCCGCTGGATTCGACCAGCATGCCGGCCGCCGTGCCCGATTACCTGGCGGCGCTGCCTGGCGATATCCGCGGCTTGAAGATTGGACTGCCGGTTGAATACTTCGCTGAAGGCTTGCAGCCCGATGTGGAGACGGCGGTGCGCGCGGCGGTGAGACATCTCGAGGATATGGGCGCCGATGTGCGCGAGCTCAGCTTTCAGCACGCCGATTACTGCCTGCCCGCCTACTACATCATCGCCATGGCTGAAGCGAGCGCCAACCTGGCGCGCTTCGATGGCTTGCGATTTGGCGCGCGGGTCGATGGCGCCGACCTGATCGACAGCTACAAGAAGACGCGCGGCGCCGGCTTCGGCGAGGAGGTCAAGCGCCGCATCATGCTCGGCACTTACACGCTATCAGCCGGCTATTACGATGCCTATTACGGCAAGGCGCAGGCGGTGCGCACCCTGATCCGCCGGGACTTCGATGCCTTGTTTGGCGAGGTCGATGTCTTGATCGCGCCGGTCGCGCCGACGACCGCCTTCCAATTCGGCGAGGTGACCGATGATCCCTTGCGCATGATCCTGGCTGATGTGCTGACGATATCGGCTAATCTGGCCGGCATCTGCGGATTGAGCGTGCCCTGCGGCTTTGACCGGTCCGGCTTGCCCATCGGCATGCAGATCCTGGGCGCGCCCTTCACCGAGGAGCGGCTGCTGCAAGTGGGCGCGGCTTATCAGCGGGAGACGGACTGGCATTTGCGGGCGCCGGAATTGGCTTGATTTCCTCTGTGGTGAAACAATACTGGCGACTCGGCAATAAGGCGAAAAGCGCGGCAAAATCGCTGCGCCGTGTATCAATGTCAGACCTATCCAAGTGCTAGAATAAACGCATGTGCGGAATCTGCGGCGTCATCCATTTTGACGGCAAGCCGGTCGCTCGCGAGTTGCTGGCCGGCATGAACGAGCGGCTGCGCCATCGTGGTCCCGACGGCGAGGGCTACTTCATCGACGGGCATGTCGGGCTGGCGATGCGGCGGCTCAAGATCATCGACGTCGCCGGCAGCGATCAGCCGCTCTTCAACGAAGACGGCTCGCTGGCGCTGATCTTCAACGGCGAAATCTATAATTTTCGCGAGCTGCGGCGGGGGCTGGAAGCGCGCGGGCATCGCTTCAAGACTGCCGGCGATGGCGAGACCTTCGTCCATCTCTACGAGGAGTACGGCGGCGACGCGCTGAAGCATTTGCGCGGGATGTTTGCCCTGGCGCTTTGGGATGCCAAGCGACGCCGGCTTTTGCTGGCAAGGGACCGCTTCGGGCAGAAGCCGCTTTACTATTACACGGACAGCAAGGTCTTCGTCTTCGCCAGCGAGATCAAGGCGATATTGGCGTATCCAGATGTGCCAGTGGTTTCGCGCTTTGAGTCTGAGGATCGGCGCGCGCTCTCGCAGTATCTGAGCTTCGGTTATGTGCCGGCGCCCGAAACCGCCTTCGCCGGCATCAAGATGCTGGAACCGGCGGCGACCTTGCAGGTCGATCTTTCCGGCGCTGTTCAAGAGGAGCGCTACTGGCAATTGCCCCGCCTCGCGCTGCCCGACCCATCAGCGAATGCGGCGAATTGCATTGGCGGCCTGCGCGAACAGCTTGATGAGGCGGTCAAGCTGCGGCTGGTCAGCGATGTGCCGCTGGGCGCCTTTCTAAGCGGCGGCCTCGACAGCAGCCTCATCGTCGCGCTGATGCGCAAACACAGCAACGCGGCGGTATCGACTTTCAGCATCGGCTTTGAGGGCGATGACAGCTTCGACGAGACGCCACATGCCGAGCGGGTGGCGCGCCATCTTGAGACTGAGCACACCGCCTTCCGCGTGCAGCCGGCGGCGCTGAGCCTGCTCCCCGAGCTGGTCTGGCATCATGATCAGCCCTTCGCCGACAGCAGCGCGATCCCGACTTATCTGGTTAGCAAGCTGACGCGCGAGCAGGTCACGGTGGCTTTGACCGGCGATGGCGGCGATGAGCTCTTCGCCGGCTACGAGCGCTTCTACGCCGCTGAATTGATGCGCAGGCTGGGCTTTGTGCCGGCGCCGATTTTGCGCGGGGCGGCTGGTTTGCTGCGCCGCTTGCCGGAAGGCACGGGCTATTACGACCCGGTCAAGCGGGCGCGGCGCTTCGCTCGTGCGGCCAGCCTGCCCCTTGAGGAAGCCTACTTTGACCTTGTTCGCGTCTTTGACAGCGAGCTGCTGGCGGATCTCTGCCCGGGCGCCGTCATCTCTACGCCACTGATGGGCCGCTATCTGGACGCTGGACAGCCGCATCCGGTCGCGCGTCTGGTCGAAGCCAATATGCGGTCCTACCTGCCGGATGACCTGCTTATCAAAGCCGATCGTTCTTCCATGCAGGCGTCGCTGGAGGCGCGCGCGCCCTTCCTCGATCACGAACTGGCTGAATACGCCGCGGCCATTCCTTTCAATCTCAAACTGAAGGGCTCGCGGACGAAGCACATACTCAAGGAGGCGGCGCGTGGATTGCTGCCGGACGATATCATCGAGCGGAAAAAGCACGGCTTTGGCGTGCCGCTGGGCGCCTGGCTGCGGCGGGATATGGAACCGGCGCGCGAGCTCCTTCTCAGCCGGCGGGCGCGGGGGCGGGGCTTGCTGAGGATGTCCGTTGTGGAGCGGCTGATCGAGGAACATTCATCGGGCGCGCGCGATCATAACCGGCAGCTTTGGGCGCTGCTAACGCTGGAAGAGTGGCATCGGCAGTTTGTGGATGGGTGGTGACTGACCCCTCGCCCCAAACCCCGCTCCCGCAAGGGTAGAGTGACAGTCATGCCGCTGAGCGCGAGCGGTCTGTTGAATTCGGCTTGATGAATATGGTATTATCGAAGGGACACTACAGAGGGACATCTGATGAACGATATTGAAAATCATGTCGCGAGGGGTCGCCGACAGATACCAACAGTGATCTTCGCTGTGGTAATCATCATATCGTTTTACATTGCGATATTCTTTGCTGCCTTGAGCGTTCTTCTCTTGAGCGGGTATACGTGGATCTCGTAGTACTCACGTCAATTGCGGCCTTGGTAGGCGTGGCAAGTGGTGTTTTGGCGTTCTTGGTTTGGGTGCGCCAGCAAGTCGATGCGGTGCGTCAGGACAACCGGGATGAACTGCGCATCGCTCGCGGTGAGATCTATGAGCAACTGCGACGTGAACTCTCCGCCGAATTGCGAGCGGAACTGTATAAGGAACTGCTTGAAGCTTCTAGCGATGACAAGCGGCGAGATCGCACAGATCGCGAAGAGCAGTCCGGGTCTACAGAAGAGTCGGCTCAAAGCAATGTCAAGCGGCTCTCGGATACACAATGAGCTGGACTGTCAGAAATCAGACTTCAGTACGTTTCTCGGCTCGAATCTTCAAAGCAAAACCGTCTGGACGCCGGCCCGCGCTTCTGCCAAGCGCCGGCTCCACTCGGTTTCGAGATTCGCCGGGATCTGCGCGCAGCCGACATATTCCAGCGTGAAAGAGGCCGAGGCCGCGCCATAACAGCCCGCCTCGATGACATCGCCCTCACGTCGCCAGCCGACCAGGAAGCCGCCGCAATAGGTATTGCCGGCGCCGGTTTGATCGACGATCTCGTCGACCTCGACGGCGGGGATATAGTGAGCGCGCCCGTCTCCCTGCCGCGCCACCAGCGAGCCAAGCTCACCCATGCGCAGGGCGGCAACCTTGACGCCATCAGCCAGCATGCGCCGCATGATTTCTCGCTCGTCTTCGATGCCGTACATCGTCTGCGCTTCATGCAGATTGGGCGAGACGATATCGGACTGGGCGATGCCCGCCAAGAAAGCTTCATGGTCGGCGCTGAGCATGAAGATGCGCACTGGCTCCCAAAGCAGCGCCGCATCGGGAAAACGCGCGCGCCAACCAGCGACATGCTGTGGACCGCGCAGCAGCGTGAATCCGCGCAGATTGGCGAAGGGGATGGAGACCTCGTCGGGGGCGGGACCATACATGAAAGGCTCGATGACTTCGACGCGGAAAATCTCGTTGCGGACGCCATTCCACTCGAAGATCTGCCAGCCGCGCACCTGCGGGTGATGCGTCCAGACCAGGCTGGCGCAATCAAAATCCGCTTCGAGGCGGGCGCGGATATCGCCCGGCAAGCCCTCGCCGACCAAGCCGACCAGCCCCGGTTTCTCGCCGCTGAAGGCGATGCCGTAGGCTGCGTGCGTGCCGCCGCCGCCGAGCACGCCCATGCTCGTGCGCCCATCGGGATAGACGATGTCGTCGATGATGATGCTGCCGATGGCGAGGAATTCGGGCGTGGGCATGGGTTGATTTTACCAGCGAGTACATGGAGAGATTCTACCACCGAGCACAGCGAGTATATCGCGGACTCCGCGTGGACGCCCCCTACAAACGCGTTAACCCTTGTTCTTTATTCACAGACGACGCCGTCGTTGTCTCTATCGTCCATGCGTGGATATGCGGGATGCCCCCGGCGCACTGGAGCAATTCCCGCCTCGCGCGCTTCAGCGCAGGTAATTCGTCCGTTGCCGTTCGTATCCCATTGCTGCCAATTTGTAGTCGCTGGCTGCGCATGTTGCTGTGGTCTTGGCTGCTGCTGAACTGGCTGGGCTTGCTGGCCTGCCGCGCCGGCGAAAACCATGCTAACAGAGGCGCACCCAAGCAACGTGCTTTCAAGCGCCGCTTTTTCACGACTATCTACAGTCAGTCCGTATTTGAACTTGACTTTAATTGTCGTATCCGCAAACCAGCACCTATTCAGCGCTGGTGTCCATTCCGCAAAGTCCTTGCCGCTCTTCTGATGGCGGTTCACACTTGGAGACGCAAGCGTCAGATTCAAGAGGTCATTGGAGAATGTTCTGCGCGTTCCCGTGCCTGCGCCGCATAATCCACTGTCATGCGCTTCCGACTTCGCCACAATATGTTCGATGTCCGTTTCCCTAGTGCTGCTGAAAGTTTTCCCGGTGTAGGGTCCATAAACGCGCCCGCCCATTTTGGACACAATTTGCGCCTCTACAGACTGCGAATATGGATAACTGTCTGAGTCGTAAGGCGAGCAGCGATTTTCTGGCGCAACAACTAGCGCGCTCAAGGTGATCAAAGCCTGGCGTACTCCGCTTCCTGCTGCACTCGCTTCCCGCTGTTGCGGGTTTGCCGCGCTGACGTATGCCGTCTTCGCCATCCAGCCTCTGCTGATTCTTAACCAACAATAGGTCTCACCTTGGCGCGATTCCAATACATCAAAGCTTTCACCGGCTAGCGCAGTCCCTGCTTTAATGGAATGAACCGTCGGATTCTCGCGTATGTTCATTTCTCCGGTGACCCATGCCTGTTTCTCAACGTAGCATGCCCTGATGTCTACTTTTGGAACGGGTGTAGAACTGGGCGGCAGGTTCGTTGCTGTAGGAATTGGCGTTGACGTGGGCGGCGCTTTCGTCGCTGTTGGCATCGGCGTCGAAGTCGGCGGAACGGGCGAAGCCGATGGGATGGCGGTTGCCGTTGGCGGGATTGGCGACAGATTTGGCGTCAGGCGAATGGGGGCGGGGACTTTGGGAGAAGGAATGGATGTCGGCAACCCCGCGATAGCTGTGGCCACGATTGCTCGGGCGGCGGGTTGGATTCGCATACCCCTGCCAAAGGCGAATCCTGAAACGAACACGGCAAGAGGGGAGACGACGATTAACAGGAACAGGGCAATACGTCTGATTCTGGACCGCCCTGTTTGGACTGTCCGAATCGGCTGGGTCTTCGCCTGTGAAAAGGTTAAATCATGCTCCATTTCCTGTATTCTATCGCTTCAACGCCGCGATCATGTGGCTGGAGCGGATTTGGCTGGCGCCGTCAGCCCAGTCAGGCCGGCGACCGCCTTCAAAATTGCGGAAGTAGGGCGCCCCAATCGCTTTGGCGCGGGCGGCGGCTAGCAATTCGCCCGGGATGCTGTAGACGACCGAGGCATAGCGCTCCGGCACAGCGCGCGGAATCGGCAGCAGCGTCTTGACGTAGCCGCGGATTTCGGTCGCGTCTTCCGTCGAGACCAGCGCCAGCGGCCGGCCGATGCTTTGGGCGGCGCGCGCCACCTCAGCCATGCGGTCGGCATCGAATCCGTTCGCCGATAGCAGAATCGTCGGGATATTGGTCGCTTCAATGAAATACTGCAAATGCGACCATTCTTCCGTTTCTTGGGCGAGGGCGCTGTCGCCGCTGGCTTCGAGCACTTTGGCGGCGCTGAACATGGCGACGCCGTAAAGTGGACCAGCGCCGACGAATTCGAAGAGCGGGGCGTCGCTCCAGGCATCGACCAGCTCATCCACGAGCGGCTCGCAGACTTGAATCGTCTCTTCGATGACATCGGCCAGTTCAGCGATGGCGGCGCGCTCGGCATCGGCTGCGCGCGTGGTCAAACTGCCGCGCACCTCGGCGATGCGCAGTGCAGCGAGCAGCAGCGCGATCTGCGAAGCCAGGTAAGAGCGGATGCCCGGCACGACCATACCAGCCAACTCATCGGGCAGGGGCGGCACCGCCGTCTCGAAGAGCTTCTCAGCCACCCCGTTCAGCGGTCCGCCGGGATTGCCGGTCAAAGCCACCGTGGTCGCGCCGGCCAGACGCGCCATATCCAGCGCTTCAATCGTGCGGCTGACCTCGCCGGAGACCGAGACGCCGACGACGAGATTAGTCTTGGGTCCGGTATCGGGCAGGTAGCCAGCGGTGTAGCGGCTGAAGGGCAGCGAACTCAGCGCCTGCGTCGGTACGCCGGTCAACTGATGAAACGCCAGCTCGGCGCCGACCGGGGCGTGGTGGCTGTCGCCGCAGCCGACCAGGTAGATGCGCTTGACCGATGTGCAGGTCTCGAAGTCGAAGGCGCGGCGGGCGGAGGCATCGAAGGGCTTGATGATATCGCGGACGAGCGCGGGCAGGGTGTCGATCTGCTGGTGCATGGGCGAGCGGGTGGGCATGGGGGGTTGTCCTTTGTGATTAGCGGCGTAACGGTACAAATGTAGCGCAGATTGGATAGGCGCGCACGTGTTGATGTTTTTTACACCGCAGAGGTCGGGTAGACACTGACCGCCGGCGCAGAGGGCACAGAGATTCTTTCGAAAATCAACGATGCGTCTAAGGGAATTCTCAATGCATTGGTGTATGGTATCGTTGCGGCAATGATGTCTTGTTGGTTATACTGCTCAATAAGTAAAGAAAAGCGGAGACATTGTGGGTCATTGGCTTAGCAGGATCAGCCAATACGGTGGGTAGAAGGAGCGGGCGTCAAGACTGGAATTTGAGCGAGTTTCTGGTAGAATCCATATAGTGTAGAGGAATCGCGTACAATGCCAGAAAACACAGACAACGAACAACGATCCTTAGGCTACATAGAAGGACGCTTGGAAGGGCTGGCGACCAAAGAATATGTAGCTGAAAAAATCGACGAACAAACCCGACAACTGACTGCCGAAATTAAAGGCATTAAGAGTACCCAGACCAAAGTAATCGGCGTAGCAGTTGGTATCGGATTTGTTTTGTCCCTTGTCATAGGCTTTGGAAATCTTGCAGTCAATCTTGGGTGGCTGCAACCCGCAATCAGCTAACAATTCGTCTGATGTGAGACCAAGCAAAGGGGCTGCGAGCCTCTTTTTTGTTGGCTAGGCAGAACGCCACCGACGCGCAGCGAAAAGCCCCTTATGCAGGGGCTTCGTCTTTCTCTAGGGACAGGTATACGGTTCAAAGCGTCCTGTCCGAGAATTATGGAGTCTTACGGCCCCACCTGACTTTTTCGCAAGCTCGCATGCCCGGCTGAGCGCCTGACCTTGCGTCGCGTGAGACGAATCGATTCTTGAGGCATTTTCTCGCTTTACAAGCCATCGCCCACCGTCTTCCCATACGTGATAGTCGGTATTCTGCGCCACTAACCCACTCCTTGTCTATTTTGCTATATTGCAAATGATACACGTACTTTTCGCTCAGGCATATGCCTAGCAATGAATTTATACGTAATTCTAATGATTACTTGACATTGACTGTGTTTCGTACTTATTGTGATTCCCGTATCTACGGGCGGGAGGACCTTGGATTGAGAAATGCAGACTTTAGGCAGTTTGACTCGCCCGCCACTCCGCCATCGTCTTATTCCCCTTGCTCTTGTTGCAGTGCGTGCATAGCAACTGCAAGTTCTCAAAATGATCCGTCCCGCCGCGCGACTGGGGCAGGATGTGGTCGACTTCCATCACCTTGAAGGGGAAGTGCGTATCGCAGCCTATGCAGATGCCTTCCTGCTCGCCGTAGAGCCGGTGGCGATGCGTGCGATAATTGGGCAGCTCGCCCAGGTCGGTGCGCAGGGGCAGCGACTCGACGACATTGGCGCCGCCCCAGAGCGCGCCTCGATCTTCGCTGATGCGCTCGTTGACCAGTTTGACCGCCAGCGGCGACAGGTCGATGCCGGCCCATTGACGCTCCAGGCGGTCAGCGGCGACGAGGGTGGTAGCGCAGCCGCAGAATGGATCGAAGACGATATCGCCTTCGTTGCTTGAGGCTTCTATGATGCGATCGAGCAGGGCGATAGGCTTTTGCGTGGGGTAGCCAGTGCGCTCCTTTGCTCGTGAGCCTACGGGCTTTATGTCCTCAATGATTTCTTGAATCGGAACTCCTTTTCCCATATCCAGGTAACGTTTGAATCCTGGCATTTTCCCCTTTGTCGGCCAGTAGACAAGATTAGCTTCGTCTAACAGATCAAGTCGCTGCTGAGTAGTGAGCGTCTCAATATCACGACCGGGAAATGCTTCTGTCAGGTATTTCATCGGAACAGCCCAATGCCGCCCGGGGCTGGGAGCAACTCCGCGCCATGGCTTGCTGGAATCCCCTTCACTTGTCCCGCCGCCAGTCAAGTCGCTTATTCTGAATCGTCCTTGTTCATCTTCAAATCGGTAAAACCTGTCGATATATTCTTGGTCATAAGGCTGATTTACCTTATTCCATACATAGCTTTCACCTTTAGAATAAAAGAGAATTGAGTCAGAGTTTCGTCCCCAAAACCTTGCGCGATTATGAGAACTTGTACGTTTCCAGATTAACCGGTTTCGATAGTTCTTTGGACCAATGACAGCATCCATCAGCAATTTCAAATAATGCACAGCAGTATCGTCGCAGTGCAGATAGATGCTGCCGGTGGATTTGAGGATGCGCTCCATCTCGATGAGGCGCACCGCCATCATAATCAGATAGCTCATCATGCTTTTGCCGGAGGCGTTGCGCGCCGCTTCGATGACGCTGTAGGCGGCCGGATTGCGGTCGGCCAATTCGCCGTGCTCGTGCACATCGATATCGGAGAGCGTCCAGGTGTCTTTGAAGGCGGCGCCGGCGGCGATTGATCCGATGGGCGCGGCGTAATCCTGATTGGAATTGAAGGGCGGGTCAAGGTAGATGAGGTCGATGCAGGCGGAGTTGATGCCGCGCATGACGTGTAGGTTGTCGCCCACCCAGACGGTGCGGTTGCTGAAGTTTGGCGCTGTCATATCGAGACTGTAATTGCTGCTGGCGGGGCTGTACAGGGGGATTCGCCCCCCACCCCAAACCCCTCCCCGACCGCCAGTGTCTACGCGGCGCATTAAAGAGGGAGGGGCTTCAAAGCAACGTGTCCGCAGAAATACTCCCCTTCCCTCATTTTGGGGGAAGGGGCCGGGGGAAGGGGGATTGAGCGGCACAGATCTGCGAAATAAACGCCGGGATCCAATGCGCCGCCGACGCCACATCGTCCAGCGCCGCCGTCTCTTCGGTCGTATGCGCGTTGGCGACGATGACGCCGGTCAAACCCAGGGGGCGCGACCAGAGGCTCAGCAACATGTCATCGCTGCGCGAGACGTAACTGTGGTTCAGCCGCACGGCGCCCGGACGCGCCTGATTGACCTGCGCCGCCAGCGACTCCGCCAGCGCCTGATAATTCATCGGCACGACTGAGCCGCGTCCATCGCCGGACACGAATGCATGCGACGCGCCGACGCCCGGCAGGTGACGGGCCGCTTCGTCGAGGTTGTGCCCATCGATATTGATGAAGCCGAGGCGGGGCGGCTCAAGCGCATGAGCCAGGCGAGCGGCGCCCTGACCGAAAAGACCAACTGGCGGTCCCTCTTCCTGATCGGTAAAGGCGAAGACGATTTTGCGCTTTCCGATGGCGTCGGCGGCGTATTCCTGCAGGGCGCGCGCGCTCAGCAGGCCGAGAAGAACGCCAATGGCGTTGTCCAGTCCAGTCCCGCTGATCTGCCCGGCGCGCAGTTGGGGCGCTGTGTGCATCATCACTGTGTCGCCCGCTTGGAGCTGGCCGCTGCTGGACTGAAAACGGATGCGGTAGTCGCCATCGCGCAAGTCAAAGCGCATGGAGCCGCGCGCCGCGATAGTCACGCGCCCGTCGATATAACGCAGCGCAATCGCTCCGCAACTGTAGCCATCGCCCGGCACGCGGATAGCGCAGAGCGGGTACAGCGTCCCTTCCGCCAGATTGCGGACGCGGAAGCAGGGGCGATCCATGTGCGCGGTCGCCAGCAGGTCAAGCCGCGCCTCCGGGTCGCCGATTTCAATGGCGAGGTTCCCGGTCGAGGCGACGGGCGCGCAGGTCAAGCCGAGCTCGTGGGCGATTTGCTGGATCACTTCGCCGACTGCCCCGGGCAGCGCGCAGCTGTTCGCCGCCGCGGGCGCGGCCAGCAGGCGGGACAGGTTGGCGAAGATGGCTTCAGGCGCGGCCGCCGGGTCGGCGGAGATGGATTCAAGCAGGTTATGGATTAGCAGAGTCGTCACAGGTTATTTCACCACAGAAGTTGTTCAACGTTTGTCATGAGCAAATACATTGGAAATCGAAAACAAGAGTGGGTACACACTACGCATTATATTCGGAATTTCAATCAATTGGCGGTCATTCGTATCAATTGCTTGGATTCACTAAGGTGTTGTAGGGGCGACTCTGTGAGTCGCCCGTTTTACGTGTGTGCCACCACTTGGCTCACACAAATCTTGACGCCCTAACTGTCGTGTGTACGGGCGAGCGGCGGTCAGTGTCTACGCGACCCATTGGGTCGCCCGCCGATTCATAAGAGTGCTGTTTCGGGCGACCAGATAGGTCGACCCTACAGATTTAATTTGCCGTCAGATGAAAGCGCATCGACAAACAACTCATAAACGCCAGCCGTATCCAGCGCTTGAATCACATTGACGTTCGGCGCCTGCCCGCTGATGCCGGTGTAATCGATGACCGTCTGTCCACGCGTATGTTGCCCGTTTAGCTCCACCGTGGTGTAGAACTTGCCGCTTTGACGGATCAAGTCCGGGCGCAGCGTGATCGCCATCGCCAGCGGATCAGGCAGCAGGTAGGCGGGCCGCCCGTATGTCGTTTGCAGCCGCTCCGCCGTCTCTTGCGATATCCCTTTGAAGAAACGCCCCTTGACCGTGTCGATAGCGCAGAGCGCGTTGAACTGGTCCCAGGGGAAGCCGTGCGCCAGGGTCGTCTCCCAACTGAGCATGGTGGCGTCATCAAAGGCGGCCAGCGTGATGGCGGCTGCTTCCGGGTCGGTCCAGATATTGTATTCGGCGGTGACGATGGGCGTGTTGCCGTGGGCCGCGATCGTGCCGCCCATGAAGACGAATTGTTTGATGCGCGCCGGGAAAGCGGGATCGAGGCGGACGGCGGCGGCGATGTTCGTCAGCGGACCGAGCGCGATCAGGGTCAGCTCGCCTTCGTGCTCGCGCGAGAGCCGCAGCAGCGCTAACACAGCGTGTTCGTCTTGGATGGCGCGGGTTAGGGCGGGGCGGTCGCGGAAATTGCCCAGCCCATCGCCCCCGTGGAATTCGGCGGCGTCTTCCCACTCCGAGATCAATGGCCGGTCGATGCCGGCGTAAACCGGCACATCGCGCCGCATGATTTCGAGGATGGTCAAGACGTTGGGATTGACCTGACGGATATGCACATTGCCGGTGAGCGTAGTGATGGCCAGCATATCGACGCCGGGATGCGTCAGCGCGAGCATGATCGCTTGCGCGTCGTCGACGCCAGCGTCGGTATCAATAATCAGCTTCATGGCAGCAGCGCTTTCGCTTGACGATTTATTGAATAGAAATTAGATAAAGCGTAGTATAACACCTTTGCTTCGATACATGCTCCTCGCCAATCTGTGGACTGTAGGGGCGAGCGGCGGTCAGTGTCGGCGGTCAGTGTCTACGCGACCTACGCGACCCATTGGGTCGCCTGTTGATTGCGCAAGTTGTCAGGCGCGGTCGACCTGCTAGGTCGCCCCTACGGATTTCGACCGCTATGAAGAAAGTGCTAGAATGACTGGCGCGTATGATTCTGAAAGGCTGTGGAATTGAATCCGCCACGCGATTGGCGAGCGCTGCCGCTTAGTTGGCTCTTGCCGGCTCTGTTCGTTCTGGTCGGGCTGGTCTATATCTATGCCGCGCCCAACTTTGAAGCGTCGGACACGGTCCAGCACATCGGCATGATCAAATTCATCGCCGAGACCGGAACGCTGCCGGTCCAAGCGGGCGACCACGACGAGCTCTACGGCCAGGAAGCCAGCCAGCCGCCGCTCTACTATCTCATCATGGCGGCGGTATGGAATGCCTTCGACACCTCCGGTTTCGATGAGCGCTACCTGCCGAGCCCCTTCACCGTTATTGGCGACCCTTCCGGGCGGGGCAATCGCAATCTGGTCATCTACAAGCAGCCTTACCCGCCGGACTTAAACGGCGCCTCGCTGGCGCTCTATGCCATTCGCCTGTTGAGCTTGGGCCTGGGCGCGGCGACGGTCTGGGCGGTCATTCAGTCAGCGCGGGTCGTGATGCCGGGCGAGGCGGGCATCGCGCTGCTGGCGGGCGCGCTTACCGCTTTCAATCCGCAATTCCTCTTCATCAGCGCTTCCGTCAGCAATGATACGCTGGTGAATATGTTGGCGGCGCTGATCTGCTGGCGGCTGCTTTTAATGCTGCGCGATGGCTTTGACACGCGGGCCAGCCTGATTATGGCGCTGTTGATCGCGTTGGCCTCCTTGACCAAACTGAGCGGTCTGGTATTGGGCGCGGTCGTCGCATTGGCTGCCTTGTGGCTCTTGCTGCAAAGGCGGGACCGGCGCGGATTTGCCCAGTTCGCTGGCATGGCGCTGATCGCCTGGCTGCTCATCGCCCTGTGGTGGTACGCGCGCAACCTGACGTTGTATGGCGAGCTGTTTGGCACCTCAACCATGCTGGATTATTTTGGACGGCGGTCAACCTCCGTTGGGCAGTTGATTGCCGAGGAGTTTGAGGGATTGCGCGTCAGCTATTGGGCGGTTTTCGGCGCTTTTAATATCGTCGTGCACGAGATTTTCTATCTTCTTATGGATGCCTTTGCCTTGATTGGCGGGCTTGGGCTAGTTGTCTTTCTGGCGCGACAAGGCCGATCGCAGCAGGTGGTCACCGCCGTCGGCTTTCTCGCCCTATTGCTGGCTTTGGGCGGGCTGGCGCTCATCGCCTGGAGCCTGCAGACCTGGGCGAGCACCGGGCGCCTGCTCTTCCCCTACATCACATCGGCGAGCCTGCTGCTGGCGCTGGGCATGCAGGCTTTGCGCATTCCCAAGGCGCTGCTCATCGCGCCGCTGTTTGCCTTCAGCCTGGTCGCGCCTATTGTTTACATCATGCCCAATTATGATCATCCGCCGGCGGTGGAGCGGCTGCCGGAATCGGCCGAGCGCGACGATGTGGTCTGGGGTGACCTGCGCTTGAGCGGCTACGAGATCCCGGCGCAGCAGACCTGGCGAGGCGGCGATGAGATTCCGCTGACGTTTTATTGGCGGGCGGAAGCGCAATCGCCATTGGCTTACGCGCTCACGCTCAGCCTGGTCGATGAATCCGGCGATGCAATCAGCAGCATCGAGACCTGGCCCGGTTGGGGCACGATGCCGCATCCCTGGATGAACTTGGGGACAGATTACCGCGATGATTACATCATGGAGATTCCGGCGGAGGCGGCGGGGACGGGCGCGCTGACGCTTGCGCTTCGCTGGTATGTCTTCCCCGATGGTCCGGAATTGGAGGCGGAGTTGGAGACTGGTGAGATGGCGGATGCGTTGCGGCTGGGGCTGGGGACTTTGAATCCCTGACCACCGAGGACACCGAGAATTAGAGAGGGCGCCGAGATGATTCTAGTTGGCCAAGAGCTTCTCAATCAAGGCGATCTGCTGATTATGCAGGTGGATAGTCAAGCCGCCCAGCGTTCCGACGATGCCAATGATGATGGTCAGGGCGACGCGATACAACTGCGCCACGGTCGCCGCGTGTTGCGACCGTTCTTCCAGCCGGGCTATTCTCTCATTTGAAGTTGGCCTATTAGCTGGATCGCTGTTCTGCATTGTCGGAGTACTCTCGATTGTTGCCATGATTCGCTTCGCAAAGCCGACGGTTCCTGTGAGTTTCTCTGAATCGTAGCATATTTGCTGATCTGCTCAATCGCTTACGCCACCTAGGACGCCAAGTTAAGGAAGGGCAGCGAGAATAATACGCGGCGGGCTTTTCATTCACTTAGGCAATGAACGTGGGCTTTGGCAAATGCGGGCGTTCTTTTGCTTTTGCGTTCGAGCCCGGAATCGGCGGGATGCCGGTCGTGATTTGAATCAGGACAAGCGCTTGAATCAGGACCGCGAGCAGAGCATGATGAAACCACAATGGTGCAGCTGCCACCGCCGTTAGCAACCAAATTCGGCGGCCCGGCGAATGACGAGGCAAGGCGAAGTACTGAAAGAATGCGACCAAGCCGAAGCGAAAGAACCAGCGAATGGCATGGTAGAGATCTTCGACGAAGAGAGCCGGCGCGGGCGGTGGTGGATCGACGCGGGCATACCACCAGAATTCGGATGGCGGCGGGACGAGGGCGGTGAATACTTGATAGCAGATGGCGCTGAAGATCACGCCGGCGATGCTCCAGCGTAGCCAATGTCGGAAGTCGCTGCGAAGGTAGCCTGTGATCAGATGCCGCTGCAGGAAGGCGAACGCGATGATCATTGTGGCGTACATTAGGGGACGGTGTAGCGGATTGCTTGACATATAGATGCCAATTGTTGTATCGAAAGCGAGATAGAGCAAGAAGCCTAGTAGCGACCAGCCGACTACGAAGATGGAAACGAAGCATAAGCGATCAGCTAGGGCAACAGGTTTGGTTTTCATCTTGAGCCTCCGGGTCAACTCAAATGTGTGTCACAGGAGAAAGGAGACGACCCGCGCGAGCCGCCTCCAGGTATTTACACTTCGCTAATTCCAGGAAAGTTTGAGTCGCCATGTTTTGAGATTCCCGGGCGAACAGACGCTAATGTTGCAGAGAGCGCCCTCGCAAATGAATCCGCCATGTAGACCGCCATGGCGCAGCTTGATGTAGACATCATTTCCACGATGCCAAGAACCTATCCGGAGATCGTTGGGCGAAAACTCGAATTCCGGAATAGAGTGGAAGTAAACCCAATCATCGTCGCCCCCACCGCACTTGTTCTCCGTGACTGCGCTTGGATTGCGGTAGTGAGTGCGATGACCATGTGGATAAAAGTGGCTGCCAGCCTCAAAGGTGACCGGCGGAATCCCGGCGACGGTAGAAAATGTAACAGTGCCGTCCGCGTTTGTTGCCGAGAGTCTGACGAGTCTGCCATCAACATAATACAAGTTGGGATCAAATGCTGGCGGGGAAGATTGGGCGACGATTGCTAAGGGCGCAATCCCGAAAAACATCATTGCACACAGGACGACTAGCTTCTCTAATACTTTGCCTTTCATATCTATTCTCCTTTAGACTTCAACTATTGTTTGAAGCCTATTTGAATGTTATCAGACTCTGCGTTCCTGTCAATATTGCACAATTTATCACAAATAAAATAGTATATTATGCACAACTACCTAGTATGCCTGAACGAAACTTCTTATGAATCAAACCGTGCGGAGACAAGAATTCTTTGTGGCGGCGGCAGCCCCATTCGAGAGGGAATGTCTGCATTCTCGGCAGTACTTTGTAAGAACAGCGAAAAGCTGGGTATAATAGCGGCATCAGAATTCAATCTGATTCAACCAAGTTTTTAGCGGAGGAACGGAAATGAAAAAGCTAAGATTAGCGCTCGCGGTGATGCTTGTATTCTTGCTGGCTTTCACCGCTGTCGCCCAGGACGAGCCGCTCAAGGTCGTGTCGGTGATCAACGGCACGCTCGGCGACAAGTCATTTTTTGATAGCGCCCAGCGCGGCATGGACGCCATCGCCGATGAATACGATATTGAAATTGACACGGTCGAACTCGGCATCGACCCCGCCAACTGGGAATCGGGCTTGCTTGATGTGATGGCAGATACCGAATCCTACGACGTCCTGATCGCTGGCACCTGGCAGATGGTGGGTTTCGTGGCGGCCAACGCGCATAACTATCCCGACAAGTATTTCATGTTCTATGATGCCGGCATGCCCTACGATGATGCTGAAACATGCGTTGACGCTTGCGCCAATGTCTATTCGATGACCTACGCCCAGAACCAGGGCAGCTTCCTGGCTGGCGTTTATGCCGCGGCGATCACCACCAGCATGATGGAAGGCACCAATGACGACCCGATCATCGGCGCGGTCGGCGGGCAGCAGATTCCGGTCATCGATGACTTCATCGTCGGTTACGAGCAAGGCGCCTGCCTGGTCAATCCGGAGTCGCAGAGTATTGTCCAGTACGCGGGCAGCTGGAACGATCCGGCGCGCGGCAAGGAGATCACCCTGGCGATGTATGAGCAGGGCGCGGATATAGTCTTCCAGGTCGCGGGCGGCACCGGCGTCGGCGTCTTTGAAGCGGCGCAGGAACAGGGGCGCTTCGCCATCGGCGTCGACTCGGATCAGGCGACCATCGTCGCCGAGACCGATCCCGATCAAGCCGAGCGCATTTTGACCTCCATGCTGAAGAATGTCGACAACTCGATCTTCCGCGCCATCACCCTGCACCTCGAAGGCGAATTGCCCTACGGCTCCTCCGAGAGCCTGGGCATCCCCGAGGGCGGCGTCGGCTTGGCCAAGAACGAGTTCTACGATATGGCGACTTCCGATGACATCAAGGCGATGGTGGAAGCGGCTGAGGCGGCTGTCGTCGCCGGCGACATTGAGGTCCAGACGGTCTTCACCAGCGAGGACATGATGGCTGCGGTGGGCACGGCTTGCGCCGATATGCCGACGGCGGGCATGAGCATCGACGACCTGATGATGGACGATATGTAGGGAGGGTTTCACTCTCTCTGCGAGCGTATTGTAGGGGCGACTAGTTGCGTCGCCCCAAAAGTATGACTCCAGCAATAGTGGGCGAGCCACCGCGGCGCGTTGGTCGCGTAGACACTGACCTCCGACACTGCCGGTGGCTCGCCCGTACTCTCATCATCGAAGTGCTACGGCGTGGTTGGCGATATGCTAAAGTATGAAGTGTACAGGTAGCGCCGAGGGTAATCTGATGCTGAAGCCATCGTTGAAAGATTACGAGTACTTTCTTGAAATCCAGGCGGAATTGGCGCGGGAGCATGACGGCAAGTTCGTCGCGATAAAGGACAGGAAAGTGCTCGGCATATTCGAGGACTACCTGGCGGCGGCTAATGCTGTATACGTTGAGCATGAACGCGGTACTGTGCTCATGCAAACGATTAGCAGCGACCCGGATGCGAACATCATTTACTTGCCCTCTTTCGTTGTTGTTGAGACCGAATGAATTCGAGTCGGCATAGCTTAACTGTAAAGTCGAGTGGAATTCGTAATCAGCTGGTTTCCAAGTGCTGGATATATGAATCGTGGACTCCAGAAGACAATTCGCCTCAACCTCCAAGAATGAAGTATGACGCGCTTTGGGATACGGGCGCGATGCAAAGCATGGTGACGCAGCGGGTCGTGGACGATCTCGGATTACCGGCTGAGGGTTTTACGAAGGTATTCCATGTCGGTGGCAGCTCCATAGATGTCCCGCAATACTACATAAATCTTGTCGTTCTGACTGGCTTTCATTTTCCAAATTTGCAAGTCGTACACGGCCGATTCCCGGGTTCTGATGTGATAATCGGCATGGACATCATCAATCGAGGCGACTTCGCTGTTTCGAACAGAAATGGCGCGACCTCGTTTTCTTTTCGTGTCCCGTCGATTAAAGACTTCGACTTCGCAGCGGAAGACAGCCTATAAGTTTCGAGCCTCTTTGTTCTCTTTGGTGAAACCCAATGCCCATCATCGAAACCCGCAGCATTCACAAGATTTATCCCAACGGCGTGCACGCCAACGACGACATCGATTTCGCCGTCGAGCAGGGCGAGATCCACGCCCTCGTCGGCGAGAACGGCGCCGGCAAATCCACCTTAATGAAGATGATCTACGGTCTCGAGCAGGCCACGTCGGGGCAGATTTTCATCCGCGATCAAGAAGTGCAAATTGGCAACCCGCAAGACGCCATTGAGCAGGGCATCGGCATGGTGCATCAGAATTTCATGCTGGTCGATTCCTTCACCGTGGCGCAGAACATCATCCTCAACCGCGAGACCAAGCAGGGCATGCAGATCGATTTTCAGCAGGCAGTCGCCGATACCGAATCGCTTTCGAAAGAGTACGGCTTGGCGGTCAATCCCAACGCCAGAATCGAAGACATCCCGGTGGGCATGCGGCAGCGCGTCGAAATCCTGAAAGCACTTTATCGCGGCGCCGAGATTCTCATCCTCGATGAGCCGACCGCCGTCTTGACGCCGAGCGAGACGCAAGACCTCTTCGCTGCGATCCGCAATCTGGTCGAGGGCGGCAAAACGGTCATCTTCATCACGCACAAACTGAAAGAAGTCATCGAAATCTCCGACCGCGTCACCGTCATGCGCGACGCGCGCAAGATCGGCACGGTGGAGACGGCACAGACTAGCGAGCGGGAATTGGCGCGCATGATGGTCGGGCGTGAAGTCTTTATGCAAGTCGATCGACCCGAGGTCGCGCGCGGCGCATCGGTGCTGCAAGTCGCCGGCCTGACCTATGCCGATTCCAGCGGACATCAGCTATTGAAGCAGGTCAGCTTCCATGTTTACGAGCGCGAGATCCTCGGCATCGCCGGCGTCGAAGGCAATGGCCAGACCGAGCTGGCCGAGGTGCTGACCGGCTTGCGGCCCCCGACCACCGGCGAAGCCTTCATCAACAACGAGCAGATTCTGGGGCGCGGTCCACGCTCGGTGCGCGAGCATCAGGTGGCGCATATCCCGGAAGACCGCCTGACCAACGGCGTCGCCTTGTGGTCGTCTATTGATGACAATCTCATCATCGATCGTTATTATCGCGAGCCCTTCACCCGCCGCGGCTTGCTTGATATCAATTCCATCGTCGACAACGGCGCGAGTCTGATTCGTGAATTCAACATCATCGCTCCTAATGGCGCGATTCCAGTCAACGCGCTCTCCGGCGGCAACATGCAGAAAGTGGTGGTTGCGCGCGAGCTGTCGTCTTCGCCCAAGCTGCTGATCGCCGCTCAGCCGACACGCGGGGTCGATATCGGCGCGATCGAGTTCATTCATCAGGAACTCGTCGACCAGCGGACGCAGGGGTTGGCGATTCTGCTGATCTCGGCCGACTTGCAGGAAGTGATGAAGCTCTCGGATCGCATCATGGTGATGTACGAGGGCGCGATCGTCGGCATCTTCCCTAATGACGAGAGCCTGACCGAAGAGCGGATCGGCTACTTCATGCTCGGCGCCGAAGTCCAGCCGGCGGAAGAAATGGAGCGTTACGCATGACCGCCAAGACCACGGGCTCTCCCTCAGAATCCAATGCGGGCATGTCCTTCATGAGGAAGCATTTGCTGCTGATTGTAGGCGGGGCGGCCGGCATCATCGTCACGCTGTTTGTCATGAACACGCTCTTTGATGGCTCGATGGAAAAGATGACCGGCACGACCGACTGGCAGAACATCCTGCTGGTGAACGCGCTGGTCGGCGCTTGCATCTTTCTCTTCGTGGTCGAGCTACGACGGCAGGCGATTCGCGTCTTGCTGACGGTGATTGTGGCGCTGCTGCTCGGCTTCCTGGTGACCTTCATCTTCAACCTCGATTCAGCCGAGCGCTTCGGCGCTGGCGAGTTTCGCGTTCAGGTGGTATCGGATGCCGAGCCGGCTGAGAACGACGATGTAGATCTGGAGTACAACAAGCGGCGCGGCGGCGAATTCAACAAGCCGAATGTGGTGGCGCCGGTTACTGAGATAGCCTGGACCTTCGCCGGACGCGCGGGCGATACGGTCTCGCTGCTTGCTTACGCCAAGAACCGCCGCTCCGAAGTCGACTTGCTGGTTGAGCTGCGCGATGAAGCGGGCGCCGTCCTGGCAGCGGCGACATCGGCGACGGAAACGCAGGTTGACGAGACTTTCGACGATCTGGTGAGCGTCAAGGACGCCGTCATCGAAGGCTTCGAATTGCCCGCCGACGGGGTGTATACGCTTTATTCGCGTCCCGAAGATATCGCCACCGAAACGGTGTTGTCCGAAGCACTGAGCCAGTCACGCCTGGCTTTTGAAGCGCTGCTGCTCGGTCCCATCGAGCGCGTGAATCGCTGGGGCGTCTGGATTCAAGACGCCATCACGCTTATCCTGCTCGGCATGTCTTTCGCGATTGTCTTTCGCGCCCAGCAATTCAGCCTCGGCGCTGAGGGACAGCTTTATTTCGGCGCGCTCGTCAGCGGCATCATCGCGCTTAACTCGCCGCATGTGCCGGGCATCATTCTGATCCCCTTCATCATTCTGGCTTCGGGCACAGCCGGTTTCCTTTACGGATTGATACCGGGCGCTCTGAAAGCCTACCTGGGCGCCAATGAACTGGTGTCGACCTTGATGCTCAATGTGGTCGCCACTCGCTTTTTCGAGATGGTTCTCAACTTCCAGTTAAAGCCGCCGGACGCCGGTTATGTCGCCTCGGCGAAATTCACGAGCAACGCCGTCCTGCCGGTGATCGTGGACAAAACCCAAGTGACCATCGCCGTTCTGCTGCTGGTGATTGTCGTATTTCTGTCCTGGCTCCTGATCCGCCGGACGCCGCTGGGCTACGAGATTCGCATCATTGGCTCCAATTTGCGCTTCGCCGATTATGGCGGCGTCAACTCCAAGCGCACGATCATGCTAGTGATGGCGATCGGCGGCATCGTCGCTGGCTTGGCGGGCATGCACCTGGCCAATGGCATCCACCGACAGTTGATCCTCAATATTTCCTTCGCGCTGGCTTTTGAAGGGGTGGTGGTCGCCTTGCTGGCGCGCTTGAATGTGCTCGTCGTGCCTTTCACCGGCTTGCTCTACGCCTACTTGCGGGCGGGCGCGCAGTTTATGGAGCGCGACGCCAACGTCAGCTTCGAAGTCGTGCGCATGATCCAGGCGATCATCATCTTGCTGATCACGGCCGAGGCGCTGGTGACCTTTTTCCAGGCGCGGCAGAAACGGGCTGATATCGACGAGGAAGGTCATAGCCTCGTGATAGACCCCGATGCAGCCGCCGCGGCGCCCGGAGGTGACAATGTTTGAGAATGTCATTGACGGGATTTTCAGCGCCCTTTTTGTCGCCGCCATCCTGCGCGTCACCACGCCGATCCTGCTGCCCTCGCTGGGCGCGCTGATTTCGGAAAAAGCCGGCGTTCTCAATATCGGCTTGGAGGGCATGATGCTCTCCTCGGCGTTTACTGGCGTGGTCGTCAGCGCCTACGCGCAAGACTGGTTCGGCTTCGAAACCGGCGTCAGCATCGGTCCCTGGCTGGGGCTGGTTCTGGGCGTCAGCGTCTCGGTCTTGCTCTCATTCGTGCTGGCGCTGTTTCATCTCGATTTGAAGGGCGATCTCTTCCTCTCCGGCATCGCGCTCAATATACTCGGCTCGTCGGCAACCGTCGCCATCATGTTCGAATTGACCGGCGACCGCGGCAACACCAGCACCCTGGCCAGCTTGCAGATGCCTTTTATTCAGCTGCCAGAGTTCATCAACGACATTCCCTTCATCGGCGGCTTCATTTTTGGCGTATTTGACAATCAAAGCGTGATGACCTGGATCGCCTTCATCGCCGTATTCATCGTCGCTTTCGTATTGTATCGGACGCCCTTCGGCATGCACCTGCGCGCCGTCGGCGAGAATCCGGAAGCGGCGGCGTCGGTTGGCATTAAGGTTAAGCGCATTCGCTACTTTGCCCTGCTGATCAGCGGTTTCTTCGCCGGCTTGGGTGGCATCCACATGAGCATGGGTTACTTGCAGCTCTTCCAACGCGATATGACCAATAATCGCGGTTTCATCGCCCTGGTCACGCCATCGCTCGGCGGCGGCACACCGGTCGGCACCATGGTGGCGTCTTCGGTGTTTGGTTTCTTCGACGCGCTGGGCATCCGAATCGGCTCGCTGGAGATACCGGCGCAACTGCCGCAGTCGATTCCCTACTTCGCCACCGTGCTGGCGCTGGTGATCTATGCGCTGCAGCGGCGGATTTCCCAGCGCGTCACCGAGATGCGGACGGCTTCCGGCGCCGCTTTTGACGCCGCCTTCTGGGGCTCGATCCAACGCATCAGCATTTTGCACATGCTGTTGATGATGATAGCCGTCATCGGTGTCGTGACCAGCGGCTCCATGCTGGCCGCGCCCAATGGCTTTGGCGGCGCGGAAACGGCGGTGCCGGCCGGTCTGCTCATCGGCGTCGCCTCGATTGCGCTCTTCGTCATCGGCACCCCCTTCGTGCGCGATATCTTCAGCATCCAGCGACATTGGCTGGCGAGCGCGCTGGTGACGATCGTCTCGCTGGGCATTTACCTGACGCTCTTCATGGCGCTCTTCTTCGAGCCGCTTTTGGCGCTGATTATCGGGCTCGTGCTGAGCGCGCTGGTCTGGTTCATGATCGGCGGGCGGGTGTTGATGCGGGCGGAGTAACAATTGGTAATAGCGGCTAAGCTCGCGTAGCGCCATTAATCCTTTGAGTTCGGCGGACTAATTGTTTCACCAGGCTTAACGAGTTTCTGCGAGAAGACAAATACGGCGTCCAGTATCAGTACGGCTGAACCAACTGTGTCCTTATCTATGGCCACCAGCAAAAGTCCTCCAATCAAGGCAGCAAGCGCGATGCTGCCGCCTAGTAGCTGGCCTCGTCTAGTGATTTCGGATGTATCTGCCATGAGTTGGAGAGCTATTTTTGTGTTGTCCTCTTGCTCCTGCTTTTCCAACCCCATTTTGTGGCGCTGGTGCTCTTCATATATCGGCAGGAGACGCTCATCAAACTGCACAGCCGAAATCTCAGCGTGTAACTGGGGCGTATCATCGGAACTTGAAGCGTCTTGAATCATGCCTCGTTCCGACTGCATTAGTCCTTGTGCTCCGCAAGCAGTCTCAAGTATTCTCCATTTATTGTAGCGATGCTCTCTCGTATGGATTCTTCAGCACTGGGCTTAGGCTGCGACGTCACCGTTATCCATTGATGATGAATTCGGCCGTATATTCTGATTCCGCTCGCTCCGTAAATGTCCAAGGCAGTTGCCATACCTGTGATGAGTGGTTGTGGCGGCAGAATTCGCTTTGGATCGAACCTGTTCATGCTTGTGCCTCTTGTTCAGTTCAGCGCGGTCGGGACAAGTGCATCATATATCACTATTGCATGTAAGGCATTATACTACCGAATAGAACCATAGAATTGCAACTCATACCTGTCGGAGGTGAGCAGAGTAACATGCTCAACAAAATCCTCGGTTGCCTCTACGGCCAAGCCCTCGGCGACGCCTTCGCCATGCCGGCGCAGGTCCATCCCGCTGACACCGAGCGCTGTTTCGGCTGGCTGGACAGCTGGCAGGCCGCTCCGGCCGACCACATCGTGCACGCCGGTTTGCCCGCCGGGCGCATCACCGACGATTCGGAGCAGGCTTTCTCGATCGCGCAGGCGGTGATTGACGAGGGCGGCGTCACGCTCGAGGCGGCGGTTAAGGGTTTGGTCGCCTGGTACGACCGCGTCGATGGCGACCAATCGCCTTATATCGGTCCCAGCACGCGGCGCGGCGTCAACGCGCTCAAACGGGGCGAAGACCCGCGGACGACGGGCTTATGGGGCGATACCAACGGCGCGCCCATGCGCATCGCGCCCATCGGTCTGCTGCATCCGGGCGATATCGAAGGTGCTGTGGCCGCTGCAACCACCGTCTGCATGCCGACGCATTTCACCCAGCCGGCGGTCTCGGGCGCGGCGTCAGTGGCGGCGGCGGTAGCGATGGCGATGGTGGAAGGCATTTCGCTCGAATCGCTGATCGCGGCCGGGCTGCGCGGCGCAGAGCTTGGAGCGGAGCATGGGCGGCGCTGGTTCGGCTGTTCGGTTGTTTTCAAAATCGAGCAGGCGCTGGCCATCGCAAAGAGCGGCGGGGAGACGCGGCTTATACTGCGGCGGATTTTTGACGAAGTCGGCGCGACCTTAAACGTGCCGGAGACGGTCGGCGCGGCCTTTGGCATTTTGGCGCTGGCGCGGGGCGATCCCAAACAGACGGCGATCCTGGCGGCGAATCTCTCGGGCGATGCCGATACCATCGGCGCGATCGCTTGCGCCATGGCTGGTGCTTACGCCGGCTTTGATGCCATTCCGGCGGACGATGTCGCCGTGCTGGAAAACGATGAGGTGTTCCAGACTTATCAGGTGCGGGCGATTGCGGCGGGATTGCAGCGAATGATTGAAGCGTCGGCGCGCGTCCGGTAGCCATGCCTAAAGGCCTCGTCAGCGTCGGCGATCTCGTCCTGGATCTGGTAGTCGATGCGCGGCTGCCGGTACAAGCCGAGGAACATCAAACGGCGAAAACGCTGCAATTTGAAGCGGGTGGCGCTTGCACGACTATCTTGGCGGCGCGGCGGATGGGGCTGGATGTGAATGCGCTGGGAACGGTCGGTGACGACCTGCAAGGGCGGATGCTGCTGGATATCCTCACCGACTCTGCTGTGGATACGGACGCCTTGTTGATCCCGCCTGAGAGCAGGACAACCACCGTCTTGGCGCTCACTGATTCGGCGCGGGGCGAGCACGTTTTTCTCGGCAGCTACGGCGCGGGCGCCCCGATCGAATTTACCGAGGCGGCGGAAGCGCGTCTGGCGGGGTCTGACGCCGTCTTCATCCCCGGCTATACGCTTGCCGAAGAGCGTCTGTCAGGCTTGGTCGCCGGCGTCTTCGATTGGCTGGCGGCAAATGGCGGACCGCTCTACTTCGATGTTGGTCCCTTCTCGCGCCAATTGACTCCGGCGCAGGTGGATCAAGTGTTGACGCTGAGCCATACGCTGCTGCTGACCGAAGACGAGATTCCCACCGTCGCCGCGGGCGAGCGCGGGTTGGATGCTTGCCGCCGCCTTTGCCGGCGATATCCGCAGCTGACGATCGCGCTGAAGTTGGGGGAGGCGGGCTGCCACATCTTGTCGCGCGCGGTCGATGAGGCTTGCCCGGGTTTCGCGGTTGAGGTCATCGACGCGGTCGGCGCGGGCGACGCCTTCGCCGGCGCTTATATCTGGGCGGATCTGAACGGGTATTCGCCGCTGGAATGTGGCACAATCGCCAATGCGATGGGCGCGGCGAGCGTGACAAGGGCGGGCGGGGGCCGCAACGTGCCCTCATGCGCCGATGTGCAATCTTTGCTCGACGATTACAAGACGGGAATTCAAGTCTCATGCTGAAAACCATCACAATCGAAACACCGGCAGGCGACGCGTTGATAGACATTACCGCGGAAGCGAAGGAGCTGGTGGCGGAGAGCGGCGTCCAAGCGGGCCTCTGCGCTTTGATCGTGCCCCATACCACCGCCGCCATCACGCTCAATTCGGGCTTGGATCCGGCCACGCCGGCCGATATTGTCGCCGATATCAAGCGCTTGGTGCCGACGCGAGTCGACTTCATCCACCAATATGATACGCCGGCCGATGCCGCCGCCCATATCAAAGCCACCCTGGTCGGCAACAGCATCACCCTGGCGATCGACGGCGGCGAACTGCTGGTAGGCTGGTCGCAGAGCGTCTTGTTCTGCGAGTTCGACGGACCGCGCAAACGCGAGATTCAGGTGAAAATCCTCGCTGGTTGAGTATAAGGTATCAGCGGACAAGATGCGGAGACAATAAATGATCAAGCAGAAAGTTGACCATCGGCAAATCCCGAGCGCTGAGATCGTAACGAGCCTCGGCCGCTTGCGCTCGGACCTGGATGCATTCACGGTAATCGGACATGTAGTGATATTGCTTCTAATCGCAGTCGTTACCGCCGGAATCGGGCTGATCTTTTTTCCCTATGCGGTGGCAAGGCTAATCCTGAACTCGATCGTTATCACCGACGAGTTTGGTCGTCCATCGGCAAAGCTCCAATGTAATATGGGTTGGGCTGAACAGACCGGTCATGGGGTCATCTGGGCGATACTTGTTGGCTTCACCGGTGGCCTCATGGCGCCCTTCTATGTCTTTGCCTTGGCGCAATTCGCGATTCGGCGTACCGACGTGCTGTCAACATAGCGCGGCGAATTTGCTTATCATGCTGTAACTGGTCAGGAGCGTGCTTAGATGCCGCGAAAAATCATCATTGATACCGACCCCGGCGTCGACGATAGCATGGCGATCTTCTTCGCCCTCTGCTCGCCGGAGCTGGAGCTGATCGGGCTGACCACGATCTTCGGCAATGTGCATACCGAGCTGGCGACCAAGAACGCGCTGCGGCTGCTCGAAATCGCTGGACGCCCGGATATCCCGGTGGCGCATGGGGCTGATGACGCGCTGACGCGACCCTTCGAGGGACCGGTGCCCTTTGTGCATGGAGCGGATGGCCAAGGCGAGATCTTCCCGCCCGACCCGGCTGGCGCGCCAATCGATCTCAGCGCCGCCCATTTCATCATCGAGCAGCTGCGCGCCCATCCCGGCGAGATCACGCTGGTCCCGGTCGGTCCACTGACCAATATCGCCCTTGCCCTGCGCCTGGAGCCGCGGGTCGCCGAATGGGCTGACGAGGTGGTGCTGATGGGCGGGAACGCGCTGACGCCCGGCAATGCCAGCCCGGCGGGCGAGGCGAATATACGCAACGATCCCGAAGCGGCCGATCTGGTCTTCGGCGCCGATTGGCAAGTGACCATGGTCGGGCTGGACGTGACCCTGCGCGTACACATGACGCCGGAACACATAGCCGACTACGCGACGCACGGCAATCCGATGTCAGATCACATCACTCGCATTCTGCCCCACTATCGCAATTATTTCGAATCGAATTATGAAGCCGAAGGTATCTTCGTGCACGACTCTAGCGCCATCGCCTATTTGATTGATCCCGGGCTATTCAAGGTGCGGCGCTGGGCCATCCGCGTCGGCACACAGGGATTGGGACGGGGCAAGACCTGGCCCGCCACCGGCGGTCACATCCTGCCAGCCTGGGAAGGGCGCCCGCTGGTGAATGTCTGCGTCGGCGTCGAGGGCGAGCGCCTGGTCGAGCTGGCAGCGGAGCGGCTGCGCGGGGCGTGATGCCCAACCCCGCAGCTGAGTGACAATGTAGGGGCGAACTGGTGGGTCGCGTAGGTCGCGTAGACACTGACCGCCGACACTGACCGCCGGTCGCCCGTTGATTTCATAGGGAGTTGGGCGCGGGCGACCTAATAGGTCGCCCCTACAAGGCTTGTCCGCTACTTACTCGATTGATCAGTCGCGGTAAATCTGCATCATGACGGCGAATTCGTTGAAGAGCATCCACTCCTTTTGAATCGCGCCATCCTTGATTTGTTGCTGCGTGATGCCCCACATATTGACGCGGCGGCCCGTCGGCGCGCCATAAATGCCATGCCCGCGGTGGGTGCCGACCAGGCTCCAGCGCACGGAAACCAGATAGCCATCGTTGTCGTTGCCCATCCAGTAGATGTCGTCGATTTGCAGCATGGCGTCGGGGAACATCGCCAGCATGCCCAGGATGAAAGACTGGTATTCGCCACGCCCGTAGACGACGCGTCCGGTGCTGGCGCGGCAGACCAGCGATGGATCATAGGCGCGGGTCACATCGCGCAGGCTGCGGCGATTCCAGATATTGTGCCAGTTGCGGCGAATGAACTCTTCGACATCAAAGCCGCTTTCATTGCTCGGCAGCAGGCGCGCTGGCTTGCCCTGGCCCGGCAGGCGCTCCGCCTCGCCAAAGCGCGGATCCTCGCTATCGGCGTCGCCCATTTCGTTGCCCAGTTTGCGCGCCATTTTCGGCAGTTTGTGGCCCAGTTGCCGAATCAGATTGGCGGTGTCGTAAATCACCCATTCGGCGAAGATTTCATTCTCCAGCGAGACGCAATTGGCGATGCACCAGAGGGTGACCTTGTTGCGGGTGGGCGGCCCAAATTTGCTGAAGCCGGTGTTGTGCCCGCTGATCACCGTGCGATGGGAGGTGTGGAAGCCTATTTCGTCATCGCCCGCCCAGATGATCTCGTCGGCGTACAAGCGGATATCGGGGAAAGCGTTGATGGTGTGGGCGGTATCGGCGACGATTTTCTCGTTGCCGTATTGCAGCCCGAAGTCATCATAGACGCGCGAGTTGTGGCGATAGGTGTCGTAGATATAGCCGATGTCTTTCTCTTCCCAGATGCGATGGGTGATGCGCACGATGTAATCGATGATGTCGACGTATTGGTCTTCAAAGCCGCGCATGCGTTGGGCGCGTTCTCCACCGGGGTGGCGCAGGAGGCTGTCGGTCCCGCCCTTTGCCGCCAGCGATATGGAGAAGTCGCGCGGCATGATGCCGGCGCCGCAGGCGATCGCCTTCGGTTCGGCGGCGCTGCTGCCGGCCGCCCCGATTGTGCCTTCACCGTCCACTAGGCTTTACTTCCCCTCCGGCCGCTTTTCGCGCTGATAGTCTTGGTACATTTCAAAGACATCAACGCCCATTTGCTTGAAGATATCAATCATATCAATATGCACCCAGTTTGTGATGAGCAGATCGTCGGCCCTCTCCCAGAAGTCCATGATGCGCCAACGCAGGGAATTGCCGCTGGCGGGCACATTCAGAAACTCGCCGGCATGCACGGCAACCAGACTTGGCCAGCCGGTCGAAACCGCGAAACGGCCTTCGGCATAACGTGCATTATGCGAACCCTCCCAAGTGCCGGATAAGCCATGGAGAAAAACGGTGTGAACTTTATCAAGGAATTCGGCGAGGCTGCGGGCGGTGCCGACGCCGCTGGGGCTATTCCAGGTCATCTCCGGATGCCAATAGTGTGACATCGGCTGGTCCTTGCGCACCAGCCCGAAAAGCATCGCCTCGACCAGGAGCAGTGTTCGGCGAGTCTCGGTCGGATCCTGCGGAGTCTTCAGAACGCCGCTGCCGCATTTCACCTTCGGTCGCAGCCCTTCGGTCGCCGGCGCGTCCCAGCCCAGCCGAAAGCCGCCTTGCTGCATCACGTCAAGGAGGTCGAGCAGCAAGTATGTCTTGACGACCTTGCCCGCCTCCAACTGCATGATTTCGCCGAAGCGGATCTGCGTCTCTTTGCCGGTGGCGCGAATGCCGTTCCAATCTTCGACGAAGCGGCCGCTGAAGTAGCCCGAGCCGCTTACCCAGTCGCGATCGCGGTAGCGTCCCGCCAGCAGCACATCGCAGCGGCGCTTTAAGTCGGGAAACGATCGCAATAGCGGCCGCCAGAAACCATCAACGAGCGCGTCCGCGCCCGCGATGTCATTGTAGGGTTCGGGGCCGTGCCATGCGATGCCCGCGTGGGTGTGGGCCTTGACGATATCCGGAATCTGACTCGGATCCGAGTCGTTCAGCGCCTTCCAATATGCGCTGATTTTTCCCCGGTTTTGCTGCGCCTGCGACATTGTCATTTGCTTCTCCCGATCGTTTTCCGAATGCCTGTATATTCTCTTTGTAGTTGCGGGCGACCAGGCAGGTCGCGCTTGCAAGGGCTGGTTGCTGCTTAGGCCGCTCGCTAGCCTTTCACCGCGCCAGCGGCCAGACCTTTGACCAGGTGTTTCTGAAAAAACAGGATCACCACGATAATTGGGATGGTTGCCGAGACCGAAGCGGCCGCCGCCAGCGTCAACTGCGCCGGATCCTCCGCGCCCGTGTAGCGCGAGATGGCGACCGGCAGCGTCCAGTTGGTCTGCGTCAAGACGCGCACGAGCAAGAACTCATTATATGCCAGGAGCAAGGTAAAGAGCGCGGTCGAGATGATGCCGGGCCAGGCTACTGGCACAATTACATGCAGAAAGGAGATCAGGCGGTTGGCGCCATCGACCATCGCAGATTCTTCGAGATCTTTGGGTACGTCCATGAAGAAGCTTCGCAGCATCCAGATCGTAAAAGGCTGATTAACCGCGACCAGGGCGATGATGACCAGGATATGCGTATCGAGCAGATTGGTCAGCGAGCCGATCCAGAAATAGGGCAGCACGAAAGCCAGCCGGGGCAGCGCGCGGAAAGCCAGCGCCGCGATCAGTATGACTACAGCCGCCATGCCGGCGTAGCGCGCCAAGGCGTAACCAGCCAGACAGCCGATGCTGATCGAAGTGAGGATGGTGAATACAGTGACGATGATGGTGTTGATGAAATACTTGTAGTACTTCTGCATATAGACCATTTGCGGAATCGCCCAAAGCAAAAGGCCATAACCGATCAAGCCGCCGATGTAAATCCAGGTCGACTTGACCGGGATGTGGCGGGCGAAGAGCATGAGGCAGGTGATGATAACCGCCGCCAGCAAGATGAAGTAGCCAACAGACGAGCCGGCCTCAGGCAGCGAGCGAATCCAGACTTCCTGGTAATTCTTCCAAGTGGGCTGGAATATGAATACTGGCACGCGCGAAAAGGCATCTTTGAATGTCTTGAAAGACTGCAAGGTGGTCCAGAAGAACGGTACCAAACTGTAGATGGCGAAGGCGACTAAGACAGCGTGAATGAGCAGGCGTCCCGCCGGTTTTTGGACTCTATCCATGCTAGCGCTCCGCGATCTGTTCCCGATACATGAGGCGGAGGAAAGGCACCAGCACGACCATGATTCCGATGACGGTCAATATCGCCATGGCATTGGATTTGCCTAGTCGCTGAAACTGCATCGCGGTCAGGAAGGTATAGGTCATGACCGTATCGGCTTTGAATTGCGGATTCAGTTCGGATAAGACAAAGACGCTGTCAAAGACGCGGTAGGAATCCATGACCGAAAAGAGCAGGATGAAGACGGTGAGCGAGCTGACGTAAGGGATTACAATGTGGCGGATCTTTTGCAGGCGGCTGGCGCCATCGATGGAGGCCGCTTCAATCATTTCCGCGGGCAGGGTTTGCAAACCGGCGAAATAAACGACGATGGTAAAGGGCGTGACATACCAGATGCCGAAGATGATGATCAGCGTCTTGACCGAGGTCTCATTGACGCGGAAGCGCGTGCCAGTCAGTTGCTGATAAATCCAGGTCAACAAGCCGGACGGTTCCCAAAGTTGCTTGAACATGATTGTGCCGATGACAGGCACGATGATGAAGGGCAGCAGGAAGATCGAGAGGTACACGCCGCGCACCAGGCCCGAGACCTGGTCAAGGAATAGCGCGATGATGAAGCCAATCACGACCCAACTCGGCACGACAATGGCGATGTAGAGCGCGGTGAAATTGAAGGAGCGCCAGAAGAGGGGATCGTCCAGGATTTCGATGTAATTGCGCAAGCCGACGAATTCCGGCGCGGTGATGTTGCGGAAGGTCATGTACTGCATGGCGAGCCACAAAGCCATCAGGAGGGGCACAACCATCAGCAGCAGCATGACGAGGATGCTGGGCGAGGCGAAGGCGAAAAACGAATTGCGTTTCATTCAAATATGCCAATGATGCATGCTGCTGGTTGCGACCATGTTACTGTATGGGCGACCTTGCGGATCGCCCATATTGTAATTCGTAGCAGCTGTCGGGCGACCCGAAAGCCGCCCTTACAAAGTTTGCGCCGAGCCGAGCCTAACCCTCAATATATCCCTGAGCCGTCGCTTCGGTGATGTAGTCGGCGGCGGCCGCTTCAAGCGCTTCTTCGGCGGTCATGTCGCCCGGCCAGACCAGCGGCAGGTACTGCTCAAGTTTGGCGATGGCGATGCTGACTGCTGGATTGACGGCGTAATTGCCGATGCCGTTGCCGATGGTTTCGTTGGCGGCGGGCAGGTAAGGCCCACCATAGGCGGCGGCTGAATTGCGCGTGGTCGAGCCGACGGCGGCGGCCGCTTGCTGGCTGGCAGCGTCTGCCGTTTCCATGATCACCTGGAAGACCAGGTCCGGATCGTTGGTCGTGTTGGTCGGGATGAAGTAGAAATCGAGCCAGGCGGAACCAGCGCGCGGGCCGCCTTCGACGGCGCTCGGCGCGGGCGCGTAACCGATGACATCGCCCAGATCAGTGCGTTCGGGATCAGCCATAGTGGCGGCGCGGCTCGCCCAGATCTTGGTCAGCGGCAAGCCGCCGTTGCCCATCGCCACCTGAATCTCGTTCAGTCCATAGGCGACGCCATCAGCGCCGACGCAGCGGTTGACGGTCTCGATCATCAGATCGACTGCGGCGATACCCTCGTCGCTGTTGAAGGCGGGCATATTGTTTTCATCGAGATAATCACCGCCCATAGCGCGCAGCAGCATGAAGAATTCCAGCTCCCAAGCGCGCGAGCGCGATACATCCATGGCGTAAATCAATTCCCAATCCGGGTTGCCCAAGCCCATCTCGTCGCAGAGCGCGATGAGATCGTCGTAGGTATCAGGCACGGCCCAGCCCATCTCTTCAAAGACATCGCTGCGGTAGACCAGGTGTAGCGTGTTGCCGACCACGGGCACCCCATAAATATTGCCGTTGTAGCTGGCGCTATCCCAATAGCCTTGCGGAATATCGCCAAGGTCGTACTCATCCCAGTACTTCTCGATCAGATCATTGAGTGGCATGACCCAGCCAGGCGCGCCCCAGTCGGCGATTTGGCCGTTGGCGCCATGCAAGATGTCATAAGGCGAATCGCCGCCGCCGGACAGGGCCAGGGCGACCTGCTCCCGCAGCGAAGCCGAATCGAGCAGGTTGGTATTGATGGTGAGATTGTCTACTTCGCTGCAGGCTTCCATTTCGGCAGCGTAGAACTCGGTAATGGCGAAGGGCCAGCTGATCATCTCGATCGTCACCGGCTCGGCCGGGGGATCGATATTGCAGGCGTCTCCGCTTTGGGCGAACGCCGGGACGCCGATAAGCAACCCCAGCAAGGACAGGACAATTAGTAACTTGCGCATTGCTTTCTCCTCATATAGTTGGGCTTATACTCCGCTTGCGATACAAAAAGGCGCGCTTTCGCGATCGCCACCTTTTCCAAATCCTCAGGACCGCTGCAACGGTCGGTCATGCGCCTCCCTGCGCGGGTGCGGCGGTTGACTGCCGCGCGATCAGCTCCACCGGCAAGATGTGCTGCTGCGCTTCCAGGCCGTCATTGGCAATCAGCTTTAAGAGACTTTCGACCGCCAGCGCCCCCAGCGCGGATGCCGACTGCCGCACGGTTGTCAGGGCGGGTTCCGTCACGCCGGAGGACAAAACGCCATCGTAACCGGCGACAGAAAGCTCTTGCGGGATGCGGATGCCGCTTTCCCGGGCCAGTGAGAGCGCTCTGATTGCGCTGGGATCGGTGAAGAAGAGGATTGCGCTCGGCGGCTTGCGGAGGGCCATGAAGTGCTGGAAAGATTTCGTATCATAATCCGCGGCCGCGGAATCCGCCGAAATCACCAGCTGGGGATCGTAGGGGATACCAGCTTCTTGCAGCGCCTGGGCATATCCCGCATGACGATCGTGGTCGGTCTCAAAGACTTCCGGCAATCGTTCAAAGCCGATATGCCAGTGTCCCAGAGCGATGAGATGTTGGGTCAATAGCCGAGCGCCCTGCACATGATCGGCCGCCACGTAGGAGATATCGTCGTGAGGCACGCGGCGCGGCAGAAAGATATGCGGCATATCTTCATCCGTCAGAAGCTGCGAAAGCACTACGGTCTCACTCAAACGCGGCGGCCAGGCGATGATGACGCCGTCGACTTCGCGCGAGCGGCAGAGGCTCTTGATCCTTTGGGTTTTGCCGGCCAGTGATGTATAGAGGATGAGATTGTAGGCGGCTTCTTCAGCGACCGTCCCCATGCCCGGGATCAACTCGGCCAGGAAGTCGGATACGCGGTAGATGGGATAGTTTACGACCAGACCGATCTTGTCTGTACGTTGGCGGCGAAGACTGCGCGCGGCCGCCGACGGTTGGTAGCCAAGTTCTCGCGCCGTTTGCGTCACGCGTTCTTTGGTCTGCGAGGAGACATCGCCGCGGTCGTTCAGCGCTTTGGACACGGTGGAGCGCGAGACGCCTAGCTTGTTGGACAGGTCTTCAATGGTAACGGGCATATCTATTCGCGATTCGTCCCACGCAAACGCGCGCGTTTACGAAATCGATTTCGACATTGTGGAAACATAATAACACGATTGACGAGCGATTGCAAGTTCCGCAAGGCCTGGATTCATCCCGCAGCCAGCGATGACGCTTCAAGAAAGCGAACCGTCGCTTCTCGCAGCGGGGTCCATTCGTGCCCGCAGTTCGCGATCACTTCCAGTTGCGCGTCACAGCCGATCTGCTGAAATTGCCGGTAGAGCGAATCGAGTCGTTCGCGGCGGTTGACGCCCGCGCGATTGGCGCCAGGCGCCCACCAGGGATCGCCCTTGGCAATGGTGATATCGTCATCATCATTCTCGCCGACCAAGAGCTGGATCGGCAGCGCGCGCAGAGCGGGGATATCAATGGCGCGGCCGAAGAGCTGCTCGGCGTCGCCTGTGCCGCTCCACCAGTTAAGCGATTCATCGAGCAGGGTCACGCGGCCCGGCGCCGCCAGCGAGAGCGCGGTAAGGCGCTCCGCGTAAAAATAAGCGAAGCGATGGGCGAATTGCGCGCCGCCGGAAAACCCACCCAGCATGAATCGCTTGAAAGAGACCGCGTAGCGCTGGCATATCTCATCAATCATGCCCAGCAGAATCCGATCGAAGCGAATGCCGCGGTAGAGCAAGGTTTTGTAGTTTTCGACATCCTGCGGGTCAATGAGACCGGCGGGGAATAGCGGGCAGACCAGCAGAGCTTGATTGCGGACGGCGAAGTCCGTGAGTTGATCGCGATAGGTGGCGGCATCGCGGTAGGTCCCGTGCACGTAGACGCATATCTGCCGAATCTCATCCGGCACGTATAAGCAATACGAGAACCTAGGATCCGCGCCATAGGCGATGAATGACGTTCTACGGTAAAGGAACGGGGATCCTTTGTCGCGCGAGCGTTCAGGGTGTTCGGAAGTCGACATACGGTATATTCGCAATGTGCCTAAAATTTCAGTTCACCCGAAACCGCTCCAGAAATTCGTAATTCGGCGTGACGCCCAAGCCCGGCCGTTGCGGAACCGTCAGCCAGCCGTCTTCATCCAATTGCAGCTTCTCTTCGAAGATGCGCCCGCGATTGGCATCGACAGTTTCGCGATAGAATTCGACGATGAGTCCGTTGGGAATCGCCCCGACGAGATGCAGGTGAATCTCCTGGTCGCCGTGGGGCGCGATATGCAGATCATGAGCCGCGGCCAAGGCGGCGACGTTCATGAATTCGGTTATGCCACCGAGGACCTGCGCGTCGGCGTTGTAGATGGTGGCGGCGTCGTGGGCGATGAGATCGCGGAAGCCGTAGCGGGTATATTCGTTTTCGCCGGTGGCGATTGGGATAGCGGTCGCCTGCGCCAGCCGCGTGTGGCCGCGATAATCATCGGGCGGCAGCGGCTCCTCGAACCAGAAAATGTCGTAGGGCTCCATCTTGCGCGCGATTTGGATCGCCTCGCGCAGGCTGTAGGCGCAATTGGCGTCCACCATCAGCTTGACATCGGGTCCGACCGTTTCGCGGGCGACGCGGACGCGCTCGACATCCTCAGCGATCGGCGCGCCGCCGATCTTCATCTTGACCGCTTTGGCGCCCAGTTCCAGGTTTTCTTCCATTTCCGCCGCCAAACCGGCCAGCCCTTTGCCTGCTTCATAATAGCCGCCGGCGATGTAGGCGGGCACGCGGTCGTGCGCCGCGCCCAGCAGCTTATGCACCGATAGGCCGGTCGCCTTTCCCATCAGATCCCAGAGCGCGATATCGATGGCGCTGATGAAGCGGGTCGTGATGCCCCGTCTTCCGACCAGCTTCGGCACCCAGAGCGCATGCCAAATACGGCGATAATTGAAGGGATCCTCGCCGATGAGCAGGGGCTTGAAGTGCTCCAGCAGACCTTCCACCACCTTCGCCATGCCGAGCGTCTGCGGCTTATGCGCCCAGCCGATGCCCGTGATTCCTTCGTCGCTATGAATATGGATCAGATTCAAGCCGCTGTGCGTGTAGGTGTGCATGCCATTGCGGATGGGCGTGCCGCGCTCCCAGCGATATTGACGCAGTTCGACATCTGTGATTTTCACCGCATGAATCTCCTAAGGCTCGAATATGGTAGCGGCGATATGGCGGACGCCGCCGTCTAGCTGAATCTTATCGTCTGCCCGGTTGAAATAATAAACGCTGATGACTTTGCCGCCAGCCAACAGCGCCGTGCGCGGATAACCTAAATCCCAGGAGCCGCCGTCATCACGCAGGATGAGTTCCGGTCCCCAGTTCGCGCCATCGTCTTCTGAGATTCGCGCGCGGATGCCATAAGGGGGGACGCGATAACCATAGACCGCCAGCAGACGACCGTCTTCGAGCAAGGTCAAATCTGTGGGACCGCCCCAGTCGCTCACTCGCGAACGGAAGCGCCAACTGCGCCCGCCGTCGTCCGATTCGAAGATCTCGGGCCAGGCGTTGCGCGCATCCATCTGGCAGCGCAGCGCGACCAAAATCCGCCCATCGTCGAGCAGGACCGGGCTGGCGTAATAGCGCTTGGTGAAGCGGGCATCGGGCGATGTCGCCATGATCGGCGCCAGGTAATGCCAGCTCAAACCGGCATCGGGCGAGGCGTAGACGGCCACAATCCGATTGCTCGCGGCGCCGTCTCCCAAGCCGACGGTGACGAAGAGCAGCACCACCCCGTCCGGTCTCACGATGTAATCCGGCTTGACCTGCACCCAGGCAAAGCCGAACGCGGGCATGCGATAAGGACCTTGCCAAGTCCGTCCGCGGTCAGGAGAGAACTGAATATAGCCCATGTCCTGGTCGCGATCGGGCGGGATGCCGAAGCCGGCCGTCAGGAAGAAATCGGGCGAAGCCCAATCGCAAGGTTCTGACGGGCCTGCCGCCGGCTGTTGATAGAGCGGGCGCTCGATATCTTGCCGCGAGCCCAAGGATCGCAGCCCTTCGCGGGGCCAGGTTCGCCCGCCATCGGTCGAGCGCAGCGCGACGTATTCGCCGCCGCGCGCGTCCACCACATCATGCCTTAGGTCATGGCGCGCCGTATAATGACAGCGCCCGCGCGAAAAGCTGATCAGCAGCTCGTCATGGGAGAAGGCTTTGAAGCCGTGATTGAAGGGCCAGCCGGCGAAATAATCGCTGTCGCAATAGACGGTGATGTGTTCGGCGTCTTTCGGCGCGCTGGCGCTGGGATATCGATCGTGGGACATCGTGTCCTTCTGAAGCGGTTGGCATTTTACCGCGAGTTTTGGAACGGGCGTATTATGGCACAGCTTGAAGACCAGTCGCCATGCTCATCCCTAAGCCTCGGCGCTTTGACGGGTACTCGCCGAAATGTTATGCTCTCCCGCATTATCCAATGCGGCGGGAATCCCAATCGGTGAAAATCCAGAGCAGCGCTTCGACGCGCAATCTCGATGAGGTCGTCCTATTCCCCTTTGACGACGGCGCCATTCCCCTGCAGCGCGGCGTACAGCTTCACCTGGAGGGCTACCGCGCCAGCTGCGGACGAACGCGCATCGTGCTGGCGCCCGGCGAAGACGGCGAGCCCGACTGCGAGCATGTCGCTTACTACGGCACGGTCATCCGCATCGGCGACGAACTGTGGATGTGGTATCTCGGTCAAGGCGCCGGCGAATCTTGGTTTCAGCGCGTGCACCTGGCGCGGAGCCGAGACGGCTACCACTGGGAGAAGCCGAACCTGGGCTTGGTCGAATACGAGGGCAGCCGCGACAACAACCTGGTTGACATAGGCGCTGCTGGGCATATTGCCGCCTGTGTCGTCTTCCATGATCCAGAGGACCCGGACGCGTCTCGCCGCTTCAAGATGGTCTTTGAAGACCAGCGCTACGGCAATCGTTTCGCCGTCGCCTTCAGCCCGAACGGCCTGCGCTGGAGCGAAGCGCCGAGCAATCCGGTCGGTCCCTGGTTCGAGATGGCGGGCGGATGCAAAATTGATGACATGTACGTCATCGCCGGGCAGGGCGGGAAGCATATCCCCGGGCTCTTTCGCCAATTCGCCACGCATATCTCTTACGACTTCGAAAACTGGAGCCTGGCTTCTTGCCTCGGCTTGCAGCGTGCCGATGTCGCGCCACGGCCCCGCGTCTTTGGCCGCGACGCCGGCGAGCAGATCCATCTCGGCGCCGGGCTCTGGAATCGCGGCAATCTTATCATCGGCTTCTATGGCATGTGGAACGGGCACCCGTCCAACGACCGCCGTATGACCACCATGGACCTGGGTCTGGCGGTCAGCAACGATGGCTTGCATTATCGCGAGCCGATTCCCAATTTCCCTATCGTTTCGGCGGCCGAGGACGGCTGGGCCAAGCCGCCTCATGGCGATCAATTGCTGAACTTCCCGACTCTGATACAAGGGCAGGGCTTCGAGAACATCGGCGGGGAGACGCTCTTCTGGTACGGACCCTGGCCCGAGCAAAAGAGCGACGGCGTCCGTATAGCCAGTTGGGAGCGCGACCGCCTCGGATACTTCCGGGCTTATCTCGGCGGACCGCTGGCGAGCGAGGCCGAGCGTGATCCGCACATCATCTCGGCGCCGATTGATCTCGAGGGCAGCGCCGCGCAACTTTTCCTGAATGTAGATCGCCTCAGCCAATACAGCGGCCTCCGGGTCGAGATTCTCGATGAACGATTGAATCCGCTGCCAGGCTATTCACGGAAAAATTGTGACTCGCGCGCTGAAAATGGTTACAATCAACTGGTGACTTGGGGCGGCCGCGACGCCATTTCGCACTCGTCGGGTCGTATACGCGTCCGTGTCGATTTCGTCGGTATCCGCCCTGAAGACGTCCGATTATATGCGCTGTATTTGCGGGAAGTGAAATAGGAGAGCACGATGAAACTCTTTGATTACCCCGAACCGGTGGAGAACTGGGATCTGACGATCAACCGCTACGCCACGCAAAAGGTCGAATTCGGCGCGTCGGGCGTGGCGGAAAAGGTCGCCGAAATTGAAGCGCTGCTCAAGCAAAAGATAGCCGAGCTGGACGCGCTGCCCAATGACCCGGAGCTGGAAAAGGCGGAACCCGACGACCTGAAAGCGATCAAGGCGCTGCGTCCTCCGGGGGCGCGCCGCCTGTTGACTGAGCTGCTCGACAACTTCCGCGATCGGCTGGAAGGCGCCTGGCTGACGCGCTGCAGCGGCTGCACGCTCGGCTCCATCGTCGAAGGCTGGAAGGTCGACCGCATGGAGGCTTGGGCGGAATATCTGGGCGATCCATTTCCGCTGGTCGATTATTGGAGCCAGGCGGAACAGCCGCATCTGCCCCGTTTGAAAATGAGCGTGCGTCACGATTATACGCCCTCGAAGATGAATGGCGTCCCCTCCGATGACGACTTGAATTATACGTTGCTGGGTCTGCTGATCTTGGAAGAATATGGACCCGACTTCACCGTCGAGGACATGGGCGCAGCCTGGGTGAAATACCTGCCTTTCGCTTTCACGGCCGAGGGCATCGCGTTGGAGAACCTGCGCCAGGGCGTGCCGGCGATGCAGGCGGGCGCGCTCAATAATCCCTGCCAGAATTGGATCGGCGCTGATATCCGCTCCGACCCCTGGGGCTACGCCGCGCCCGGCTGGCCCGAGAAAGCGGCTGAGATGGCTTGGCGCGACGCCATGATTAGCCACCGGCGCAATGGCGTCTATGCCGCGATGTATTGGTCGGCCGCAATTTCAGCCGCCTTCGCCGTCGATGATCCGATGGACGCGCTGCGAATCGCGCTGGAAGAGATTCCGGCGGACAGCATTACCGCGCGGGAAATCCGCTGGGCGCTCGACAAAGCGCCGTCTGTTTCGGGCTACAAAGACGCCGACGCTTTAGTCCAGGAGCGCTACCCCGGCATGTGGAAGTCGCATTCTTTCCAGAATAACGCGCTGACGGTTTGGGGCTTGGCTGTTGGCGGCGATGACTGCACCAAGGTCATCGGCGAAACCGTCTCCATGGGCCAGGATAACGATTGCACGGCCGCTACCGCCGGCAGCATCTTCGGCGCGGTCTACGGGGCGAGCGCCATCCCCGAGCACTGGACGCGCAATTTCAACAACAAGATTCATTGCTACCTGAACGGGCATCCGACATTCGCCCTCGACGATGTGGTTGATCGCTACGTCGCGCAGGCGGAACGGGTGCTGGCTGGTTAGAGAAAACAAGCCCCTCGCCATATAGAAACGCGGAGCAGACATGTATGGGATTATGGTGTCTTTGGGCGGCGGGTCAGCCACCGGCTGCCCCCTACAGGTATCAATTTATATGAAGTATTGTAAGGGCGGCTCTGCGCGTTGCCCGTCGACGCTGTAGTGCGGTTTCGCGCTAGCTGCATTCACTTTCTAGATTGAAGAAGGGAGGCCAGCGAACTTAGGTCGGTCTTGGATGTAAACAGAAGCGTATGCTTCAATTCACTTGCTGGCAGTTGCGATGGCTACAGTTCAGTTGAGCAGGCTGTTCTGAATAGCTTCAACAGTTGCTCGCAGTTCGTAAATCATTACAATCACGGCTAGCATACCGGCGATCATGATGAACAAGAGTCTCTTGATCCATTCAATATCTTTTTCCATGCCTTTCATGCGTTCTCGGAGAGACTCTTGCACCGTGCTAGAATTGTCTACGGGCGACAATGATTCAGCCACAATGTTTTCCATTGATCATCCGTCCTCGACTGATGACCGATAACATTCCCATATATTATCGCAAGAAAGGTCGCCATGGCAAGTCTTCGTCCGCGCCACAAGTCGCCAAGCAGCGAAGCGAGAAAATGAATTGCCTGCAATATTTCCGACGTGATCCATTGATTCGATCTGCAATCAAATAAAGGACAGGAGAGAACCATGCGTTTATATGAGTATCCAGAAAAGATCGGGATGTGGGAGCGCAAGATCAACGCCTACGCCCAGCAGAAGGTCGAATTCGGCGCTGAGGGCGTCGCCGAGAAGGTGGCTGAGATTGAAGCGCTGATCGCCGAGAAGGTGGCCGAGTTGGACGCGTTGCCCAATAACGCCGCGCTGGAGCAAGCGGAGCCGGACGACTTGGAGACGATCCTCAGCCTGCGCCCGGACGGCGTGCGCCGCCAATGGACGTCGCTCCCGGACGATTTCCGCGAGCGCCTGGAGGGCTCCTGGCTGGGGCGCTGCGCCGGCTGTACGCTCGGCTCCATCGTCGAAGGTTGGACGGTCGAGCGGATGGAGCAGTGGGCGGAATACCTCGGCGATGAATATCCGCTGGTCGATTATTGGAGCGTCGCCGAACAGCCCCACATGAAGAAATACCAGACCAGCCTGCGCGAAGATTTCACGCCCTCGAAAATGGATGGCGTGCCCACCGATGACGATCTCAACTATACGCTGCTCGGTTTGATGATCATGGAAGAATACGGGCTTGATTTCACGACTGATCAACTGGGCGAAGCTTGGATCAAATACCTGCCCTTCGCTTTCACCGCCGAGGGCATCGCGCTGGACAATCTGCGCAAGGGCGTGCCGCCGATGCAAGCGGCTGAAGTAGACAACTGCTTCCTGAACTGGATCGGCGCTGATATTCGCTCCGACCCCTGGGGTTATGCCGCGCCCGGCTATCCGGAGAAGGCGGCGGAGATTGCCTATCGCGACGCCTACGTCAGCCACCGGCGCAACGGCATCTATGCCGCCATGTTCTTTTCAGCGGCGATATCAGCCGCCTTCGCCGTCGATAGCACGGTCGAGGCGCTGGAGATCGGCCTGCAAGAGATTCCAGCCGATTGCACCCTGGCGCGCGAGACCCGCTGGGCGCTGGAGGTCGCGCCGCAGATCGCCAATTATCGCGATGCCGCCGCCGCCATCGAAGAGCGCTACACGGTCATGGGCGGCGCGCATGCCATCAACAACACGGTGCTTACCGTCTGGGGCTTGACCGTGGGCGGCGACGACTACAGCAAAGTCATCGGCGAAACGGTGGCCATGGGCAAGGATAACGATTGCACCGCCGCCACCGCCGGCAGCATCTGGGGCGCCGTCTATGGCAAGAGCGCCATCCCCAAACATTGGTACAAGAATTTCAACAACAAGGTGCATACCTTCTTGTATCACCAAACGCCGTTCGCCATCGACGACACCATCGACCGCTTCATCGCCTTGGCGGAGCAAGTGCACGCCGGCAGCTAGTCGTCGCCCACGACCAAGCGAAACTGAAGGGGCGAGCCTTGGCTCGCCCGCTAATACGCGAAAACCGTAGGGGCGATTTTGTGAATCGCCCGCGCAAACGCGATTATTGTCTGCCAATCAGGAGTAATCCATGTCCAATTACGAATACCCCGAAACCGTGGAAAACATCGACTGTGAAATCAATCTCTGGGCGCAGCTGAAGACGGAAACCGGCGCGCCCGGCGTCGCGGAGAAAGTCGCCGAGATCAGCGATCTGCTCGCCGAGAAGCTGGCCGAGCTGCGCGCCCTGCCCGATGACGCGGACCTGCAGCAGAAGGAGCCGGATGACCTGGCGGGGATCCGCGCCAGGCGCCCGGACGGACCGCGCCGCCAATGGGCGAGCCTGCCGGAGGCGACCTATCGCGATCGGATCGAAGGCGCGATTCTGGGGCGTTTCGCCGGCTGCATACTGGGCTCAATTGTCGAATGCTGGGAGATTGACAAGATGGAGAGCTGGGCCGCTTACAATGGCGAAGCTTTCCCGCCGGTGGATTATTGGAAGCAAGCCGAGCGCCCCAACGAGCTCAAATATAGGACGCGCCTGCGCGATACATTCACGCGCTCCAAAATGGACGGCGTGCCCACCGATGACGACATCATCTACACGCAGCTGGGCATGCTCATCCTGGAAGATTATGGTCCCGACTTCACCGTCGACGATGTCGGCGCGGCCTGGATGAAATACCTGCCCCACGCGGCCACGGCAGAAGGGGTCGCGCTGCGCAATCTGCATGCCGGCGTCCCGCCCATGCAGGCAGCGACCGTCGACAATCCCTTTATGTTCTGGATCGGCGCCGATATCCGCTCCGACCCCTGGGGCTACGCCGCGCCCGGATATCCCGAAAAAGCCGCCGAATTCGCCTGGCGCGACGCGGCGATCAGCCATCGGCGGAATGGCATCTACGGCGCGATGTACTTTTCCGCTGTGATCGCAGCCGCCTTCGCCACTGGCGATCCGGTCGAGGCGCTGGAGATTGGCTTGGCGGAGATACCGGCCGATTGCCTGCTGGCGCGTGAACTGCGCTGGGCATTGGACGCCGCCGGCGACATCAAAGACTACCGCGAGGCGCGCGCCGCCGTCGACAGCCGCTTCGCTGGCATGCACCGAATCCACACCATCAACAATGCCGCGCTGACGGTTTGGGGCTTGACCATTGGCGGCGATGATTTCACCAAAGTCATCAGCGAGACGGTCGCAATGGGCTTGGACAACGACTGCACCGCCGCCACCGCCGGCAGCATCTTCGGCGCCGCTTACGGAAAAGACGCCATCCCCGAACACTGGACGCGGGACTTCAACAACAAGGTCTATTCCTACATCATCGGCATCGAGACCTTCGCCCTCGACGATATGTACGACCGCTACACCGCGCTGGCGCAGCGGGTTCACGCGGGGGATTAGGGGCATACAGCCGAGCGAGCCCCCATCCCCCGGCCCCTTCCCCCAGGACGAGGGAAGGGGAGCAAAACTTGGCGGATTCCGTAGAAATTTGTTGCCTTTGGCAAAAATCGATCCTCTGCCTTGTATGCATACGGTATTGTTGAATTTGTCTAAACGTAAGATTGTCGGTAGCGGACAAGCCTTGTAGGGGCGAGCGACCCGCTGTGTCTACGCGCGGCATTGGGTCGCCCGCGATCTGGTTAAAGGATTCGCCCATGCAACCCTACAACTATCCCGAGCTTCTGCAAGGCATCGAGCGAAGCATCAACCACTGGGCGCTGCTGAAAGCGGAAACGGGGGCTGCCGGCTTGGACGAGAAGCTGGCGGAGATTGAGGCGTTGCTCGCCGATAAGCTGGCGGAGTTGCGCGCATTGCCCGACGATCCCGCCCTGCGCGCCGCTGAGCCGGACGACCTGGACGCGATTCGCGCGCTCCGTCCGGATGGCGAACGCCGTTACTGGACCGAACTGCCCGAAGCGACCTACCGCGATCGGCTCGCAGGCGCCTGGCTGGGGCGCTGCGCCGGCAACGTTCTTGGCGCAATCGTTGAACTTTGGGATATCGACAAGATGGAAGGTTGGGCGGAGCATCTCGGCGATGCTTTCCCGCCCGTCGATTATTGGAGCGAGGCCGAACGGCCAAATGCGCTGCAGTACAAGACGAGCCCCCGCGCGGCATTTACCCGCTCAAAAATGGATGGCGTGCCCGCCGATGACGATCTCATTTACAGCAGTTGGGGATGCTGATCCTGGAAGATTATGGTCCCGGCTTCACGGTGGACGATGTCGGCGCAGCCTGGATGAAATACCTGCCATTCTCATACGCGACCGCCGTATTCGAGAATCTGCAAACCGGCGTACCCCCGCTGGAGGCGGCTGATGTCGATAATCCGACGATGTTCTGGATTGGCGCTGGCATCCGCTCCGACCCTTGGGGCTACGCTGCGCCTGGCTATCCCGAGCTGGCCGCTGAATTGTCCTGGCGCAATGCTTATGTCAGCAATCGGCGCAACGGCATTTATGGCGGCATGTACTTTGCCGCTGTCATCGCGGCCGCCTTCGCCTTGGGTGATCCGCTGGCTGCGTTGGAAGCGGGCTTGAGCGAAATCCCCGCGGATTGCGTCTTGGCGCGGGAAGTACGTTGGGCATTGGCGATCGCCGATGACATTCAAGATTACCGCGCCGCGCGCGCGGCTGCCGATCAGCGCTATGCCGGCATGCACCCGGTACATACGATCAACAATGCCGCGCTGACCGTTTGGGGGCTGGCCATCGGGGGCGATGATTTCACCAAAGTCATCGGCGAGACGGTGGCCATGGGCTTGGACAACGACTGCACCGCCGCCACCGCCGGCAGCATCTTCGGCGCCGCCTACGGGGTAGACGCCATCCCGGCGCACTGGACGCGCAACTTCGACAACAAGGCGCATTCCTACATCATCGGCATAGACGCATTCGCCATCAATGATATGATCGAGCGCTACACTGCGCTGGCGCAGCAGGTTCACGCGGGCGATTAGGCGATCCGCATCGGTTTAGGATCTGTAGGGCTTGTCCGGAACTGGATCGTGTTAGGACATTTTCTTCTACCTGTAGTGGTCCTAAATTATTGGACACGAAAATCAGGATGTTGAGGGAGGGTTATGCCGCCACCCTGCCTCGAATTCCGCCGGCGTCAGGTAGTCCAAGGCACTGTGGATGCGCTTGTGCCGATAGACCACATCAATGAAGTGTCCGATTTGCTGGCGAGCGTCTGCCACGTTGTTGTAGTCGCTCAGGTACACTTCCTCCTCCTTGATGGTGCGAATCACCCGCTCGGCATAGCCATTCTCGCTCGGCTTGCCAACGGCCGCCATGCTGATCTGCGTACCAACATCCTGCAGTTGCTGGACATAGGCTTTTGCCGCGTATTGTGTCCCTTGGTCGGAGTGATGGATTTCCGGCGCCGGGTAGTGACGCAAGGCATACCGCAAGGGTATGAGCGCTAATTCCTGACCCAAGGACGAACTCAGGTTCCAGCCGCGAATCGCCCGGCTGAACTGATCCATGAGGATGGCCAGGTAGATCTCGTCCGTACGCAAGCGAATATAGGTGATGTCGGCTACCCAGATCTGATCCGGCCGGCTCGCCTTGACGCCCCGTACCAGATTAGGAAAGCGGCGAAGACCGTGCCGGCTGTCCGTTGTTATGACCTGGCGTCGCTTGGGATTCACCAGAAGATTCATCTCGCGCATCAACCGGCGGACCAGATGTCGACCCACCTCCATCCGATAGGGCGCGCGCTCCAACTGCTTCTTGATCTTCCGGCTGCCGTAGGTAGGATGCCGCCTGGCGATATCCGCTATCGCGTCCCGAAGCGCAGCGCTGTCCGGCTGATTGCCGCGATGATAATAGCTGCTGCGAGCCAAATCCACGACTGCGCAACAATCTGTCACTGTATACTCCTGGCTCAACTCTTGCACTAGTTCTCGCTTTCGGGCGGTAGAGACTTCAAGTAGCGACTGGCTTTTTTTGCAATTTCCAGGTGCAGGGCTTGTTTCCCCGCCAATCGCTCCAAATCCGCGATGCGCTCACGCAGCCGCTTCTCCTCCGCCGGACGTCCCGCTTCGAATATCCCCGGCGCGCCATCCAGAAACTGCGCCTTCCAACGAGACAATACCGTGTCCTTGATCTGATATTCGCGACTCGCCTGTGCCAAACTCTTCCGGCCTGACACGATCTCCAATACAACCTGCGCTTTGAACTCCGGACTAAACTTACGCGCCCTTCCCATGGTGGTTTCCCCTCTTGCTGAAACACTAGTATACTCTCTCAACTAGGTGTCCAGTTTTTCGGGACCACTACAACCCCACCCCCTGGCCCCCTCCCCGAAGCATCAGGGAGGGGGGAGACCTACGCTGCTACGCCGGTTGGTCGGCGGGCGGAATCTCGGCGATTAGGGGATTGTTCTGGTCGCGTTGGGAGAGCGCCGGATTCGAGACGCCCCAGTCGATTGCCGCCTGCGGGTCATCCCAAGCGATGCCGAATTCATCGGCGCCGCCGTCATAATAATTGTTGACGATATACATCAGCGTGCAGTCGGTCAGCGCGGCGAAGCCATGGGCGACGCCCTCGGGAATAAAGAGACCGAGCAGATTGTCCTCGCCCATGTCCAGCGAAGCCGATGCCAGATAGGTCGGCGAAGAGCGGCGCAAATCCACCAAGCCCACGCGGATGCGCCCGCGGACGGCGAGCCAGTAATCGACCTGCTTGAAGTGATAATGCAAGCCGCGCAAGACGCCGGCGCTGCTGTCGCTGCGGTTGCTCTGGAGGCGATCCCAGTTGACACCCGGGAACCACTCTTTGCGAAAGGTCTCCATGAAGCGGCCCCGGTCATCGCCGAAAGCGTCTAGCGGCACGGTCATGACGCCGTGGATTGTCGGGAAGGGTTGCGCGGGGGAGTTGGTCATACGATAACCTCCCTTATTTTCGAGCGAATTGTATACGGGATTGGAGAATCGCGCAGTCATAATATGGCAATGCAGTCTAAGCAGAAGTCTCTATGCCCTTTGTGTACTGACTTTTGCGTAACCCCCACCCCAAATCCTTCCCCGGCGGGTCAGTGTCTACGCGACCCCGAAATAAGGGAGGGAGTTGATGTGCAACAGGGGCAAAGAGCTTAGGAGTCTCGGCCTATGACGATTGCGATTTCGGCGGGCGTTAGGTCGTAGAGTTTGTAGACGAGGCTGTCGATTTTGCGGTCGCGGCATCTCAGCTGTGTGTTGTAGTTTCGCATCGTTGTCATTACATAGCCGCAATTGCTACCGAGTGAGAAATGAGTGATCGCAGTAGTCGATGAAAAGAAAGCTCCCTCGACGTTTCGCGGTACTCTCCGGTTTCTACGCCAGATTGACTTGAAAGCAGCAAACTTGCTGAATCATAAAGTCGGTCACGGACTAGCTTTGTCAATAGTACTTCGTAGCGTTGGGCATATGAAGCTCCATTGAACTCCGGGAAGACCTTGAAGTGCGGCTGTTTTACTTTCACTGCAGACAAGGCCTTCGGCGCTTCCTCTAGCAGCATTAGATATCCGAGCCAAGGGCGCGGCGAAGGTTCAAAAGCACCTTCACGATATGCTGCCCACAAGTCGGTTGCGCTACCTATAGCTTCCTCTGTCCGGTTATTGAAATTGTTGCCAAACGATCCCACTTGGGATTTCAATTCAATGCCGGCAGCGAGTTTGCCGTCGGCGACAACCAGTAGATCCCACCTCTTCTCCGCTCTGTACCAGCCCGGTAGTTCCAACTTTTTGTTACGGAAAACGCTTGATTCGCTCACCCCAGCATCGGAAAGCGCTTCCGTGATAAGATTTACGAATCCGTCCATTTGAGCGCCACCGGTGACTGCAACTCGGGCGCCTGCATCCCTAGCTCCTGTGGATCCGCCCTGCTTGCGAGCTTGCGATGCGCGGGTGAGCCAGAACTGTTTGACAGCACTTCGCACCTTTGAATCAATTGCGAGGGAATTGAAGGTCATGCTTGTATGGCACTGCGCTTGGCGTGAATTGTTACTCCGCCAAATGGAGGCAGCGTGGCTTTTGTCAATCGTTGCCGTGAATACTCATGGTAGTCTTGGTCAATCTCAAAGCCAATGCTATTCCGACCCCACTTAGCGGCAGCGACTGATGTCGTTCCCGTGCCCAAGAAGGGGTCTAAAACCGTGTCGCCTACGAAACTGAACATGCGAATCAACCGCTCTGCAAGCTCTAAAGGATACGGAGCGGGATGATCGCGCGTCGAAGCACCGGTTAATCCTGTCCAGATTTGCTGAAACCACTTCGCGTGATTATCGGAAGATATTACGCTGAGAATTCGGGCTGCAACACTTGGGGAACGGTATCCACCTGGCTTGCGCTCCATGAGTATGAACTCAATGTCATTCTTGATAACGGCATTTGGCTCATAAGGTTTGCCGAGGAAGCCCGATCCATTTTCCACTTCATAAGACGCATTTGCGATCTTGTGCCAGATGATTGGCGCGAGATTGTCAAAGCCAATCTTTCGACATCGCTCTTGAATGGCCGCGTGGAGTGGCACGACGGTGTGACGTCCGCGGTTTTCCCGTCGTGAGAGGCAAACGTCTCCCACAACACATACGAGGCGACCGCCAGGAACCAAGACGCGAAAACACTCATGCCAGACTTGATCCAATTCCGCCAGGAATAGTTCATAATCGGACATGTTGCCAAGCTGACCCTCAACATCCGGATACCTTTTAAGAGTCCAATAAGGCGGAGAAGTCACTACGAGATGGACGCTGCTGTCTTCGATTGCGGCGGCGTGTCGCGCGTCGCCAAGCCAGATCATGTGATTAGTTGGAATACTCTGAACCGCCTGATCGATAGCATGAGTAAGCTCTGAATCCTTCGCGACTTTCGGAAGGTCGGTTTGAGGATTCTCCAGTTGACTTAACGCGGTCGGCAAGTAGAGACCCAAGTCAACGGTGTGCCTATGATTCTGCTCTAGTCTGCTACCGGGAGATTTCATAGAAGCTACCACTTTCAAGATATTGTAACATACTACAGGTCTGAGACCGTCTCTCAGGGCCTCTACTGCAAATATCTTACTTCCGCAGCAGCAAATTCACCACGCCCAGGTCCCCCTGCAGCCGCGCCGTCTCCCGCTGGACCAGCGCAGCGTCTCCCCAGTCGGTCAGCGAGCCGTCGGCTTCAATCGCCTCGACGCGCCCAAAGCCCAGCCCCCGCGCCTCATCCAGCGCCGCGACCGGTTCATGACCGAAGGCTTTCAGCGCGGCAGGGTTGTATTCCATCACCAGCGCCAGCCCGGGCGAGCCGGCGATTGCCCGGCGCATCCCGCGAAGGGCGGCCAGTTCGGCGCCTTCAATGTCCATCTTCACGATGTCGACGCGCGCGATGCCGAGCTGTTCCAGGCAATCGTCAATCGCCACCGTCTCTACGCGGTATCGCTGCGCTTCGAAGTCCCCGGCGCCCCGCGGCGCCACATCGCCCGCGCCCATCCGCGCCCGCTGTTGATGCGCCAGCGCTTGGTCATAATGCAGCGAGCCGCTGGCCGACATCATCAGATAGTCGTGGAGCTCGGCGCTGCCGGCCGCCTCGGATGCTGCCGCTTGCAGCGCCGTTACATTCGGCAGGTCGCGGGTGTTCTGGCGCAGGGTTTCGAAGGTGCCCGGATGTGGCTCCAGAGCGATGACGCGCCCCTCCGCGCCGACCCGCCGGGCGAGCAGCCGCGTGTGGTAGCCGATGTGGGCGCCAATATCGAGGGCGACCAGGCCCGGGCGCGCCAGCCGCTCGAGGGCGCGCCGCGTCTCCGTTTCGTGCTGCCCGGTCAGCAGCTCAAGGCGGAACCAGAAGGGGTCTTCGGCGATGGTCTTGAAGTCCAGCGCGCGCTCCAGCCCGGGCAGGACCAAGCCCGCCATCAGCCTGTGCATGGCGAGGTGGGCAGGGCGGATCCGTTTCAGCGTCTTGCGGTAGAGCCTGAGGCTGGCATCGAGTGCGCGCATGTTTATCGCTTGAGGTGGTCAAACGCGAGTAGGCTAATCGAGCGCGACGCGGCGGTCAATCCTGAAACGAGACCGGCTGGGCGGCTTGTTCGATGCAATCGGGGTCGGATTCAATCGCGTCCAACCCCTGCAGGATATTGCTCACCGTGGTCTCGTCGGCAGCCTCCGCCCGCGCCAAGTCTAGCGAATCGCGCAGCAGCGTCCAGCCGATGGCGCATTCGCCGGTGTAATAGTGGGAAAGCCCCAGGCGATAGCGGCAGGACAGATCGTAGAAGCCGTCATCGTGCTCAAGGCATTGCTGAAAGGCGGCGCGGGAACCCTCGAAGCGGCGCTCGCGGTAATAGAGCATGCCTAGCTGGAATTGCGCGTCGGGGGCGGTTGCGTCGTTGGCTGCCGAGTCTTCGCAAAAGCCGAGCGCGCGGGCGAACTCGCCGACCTTGCGGTAAGCCAGGCAGAGCCGCAGCATGGCGCGGGCGTTGCGCGGGTCGATGGCGAGGATGTGGTCGTAGAGGTCGATCGCGCTCTGATCTTCATCTTGCGCCAGGTACATGCCGGCCAATTCAAATTGCGCCGGCAGGTAAGTTGGGCGCAGCTCGATGGCGCGCTGAAGATAGGCGATGGCGTCGCTGTAGGAGCCGACGGAGGACAGGGCGTAGGCGTAGGCGCGGTTCAGTTCGGCGTCGTCGCCGCTGATGGACAGACCTTGCTCGCCCGCTTCCAAGCCATCAGCCCAGCGCTGGGCGTCGACGTAGGCGCGTGCCAAGGTCGCGTATAGCGGGACGAAGCGCGAGTTCAGCTCCAAGCCCGAAAGCGCGATCGGGATGGCTTCGCCTGACTGTCCGTTCCAGGCGAGGGCGGCCGCCCTCAGCGCGTAGCCTTGCACGGCGCGCGCGTCGATGTTGGTGATGGCGGTGCCCAGCTCAAGGGCTTCGTCGGCGCGGTCCAACTCGATCAGGACGCGTCCGTGCGCATAGAGGTAGGCGATGTCGCGGGGCCGTTCGGCGACCGCACGCGCTAATAGCGCCTCCGCTCCAGCGATGTCGCCGGCCTGCAAGAGCGCCGAGGCGCGCGCCGCCAGTTCGCTCGGCGATGGCGTCGGCGTGGCCGATAGCCCGGCGACTGTCTCGATGATGCCTTCGACCGCGTCCCGCTGCCAGACGATGCCCAAGCCCAGCAGCAGCCCGAGGACGGCGGCGATGAACATGTTGCGAACGGGATGACGCTTGGGCTGGCGGAAGAATGGCTGCGTATAGTCGCGCCGGATCTTCATCGCCTAGATGCCTCCGATAGGCGTCGGCGGTATCGGGGTCGGCGGTATCGGCGTTGGCAGGCGGGCGTCTTCGAAGCCGGGGCAGTTGGCGCGAACGCTGGCCAAGCCCTCGTTGATGATGCCGATGATATGCGGCTCGCGCGTATAGCGCAGCGCTTCCTGAAGCACGTCCCAGGCTTTGGGGCACTGGTCCAGCACGTAATAGGACCAGCCGCGCATGTAATAGCACTCGACCGCGGTGGAGCCCAGGGCGACGCATTTCTCCATCGCCTCGAGCGTGCCTTCGTAGTTGCGGCGGGTATAGCGCATTTGCCCCAGCCACTGCCAGGCGTCGGCGTAATTTTCGTCGAGCTCGGTCGCGGTCTCGCAGAAGGGAGTCGCCGCCAGGAATTCGCCCACTTCGGCGTAGGTCTGGCAGATGCGGAGGTAGGCTTTGGCGCTGCTCGGCTCCAGTTCAAGGATGCGCCGATAAATGCCGACCGCCATCTCCTGATAATCGCCCTGCCGGTATTGGAGGGCGAGTTCAAAATAGGGCGCGGTCAGATCGGGATTGATGGCGACGGCTTTTTCGAGGGCGGCGATAGCTTCGTTGCGGCGGTCGGTATAGATGAGGGGAATGGCGAAGGCGCGATGGCTGAAGGCGTCGAGCGGGTCGAGCTGGGTGGCGAGCAAGCCTCGTTGATAGCCTTCGCTATAACGCCCAATGTTGGTATAGGCGATGGCCAGGGCGGCGTGCAAAGGGGCGAACTCGGCATCTTTTTCTAATCCGGAAACGGCGAGGGGGATGGCGGCGCCGGGGTCGCTCCACATGAGGGCGCGCGCTTTCAGGGCGTAGCCGCGCGGGTCGTCGGGGGCGGCGGCGATGGCGCGATCGCCGATTTCCACCGCCTTGGCGAAGTTGTCCAGCTCGATCAGGATGCGGCCGTATTCGTAGAGGTAATCGATTTTGTTGGGGCGCTGCTCGACCGCGATATCGAACTGAGCCAGCGCATCCTGCACATTGCCTTCGGTATAGAATTCGATGCCACGCTGGGCGTGCTGGCTGGGGAAGAGCGTCGGCGTGGCGCGCGGCAAGCCCATAAGTCCGCGAGCGGCGTAGTCGATGTCGTCAATGGAGGCGTATGCGAGCGCGAGCAAGCCGGCGGTCGCGCTAACAATGGCGAGCGTGAACAAAAGGAGCGGGATGCCGGACAAGCCGCGCCGTCGGCTGCTGAAGAACGGCTTTTTGTAGTTGCGCCTTATTTTGCGGTTCGGTCTCATTGCAAGTGGTGTATCAGCTGGCACAGCCCATTTTACCACAACGGTCTGTCAAGCTTGGATTCGGCTGCGGCGGGGGAGCCGAGGCTCGCCCCTACACTTTTTGCGTGTTGGCGGGCGATCCCCTTTGTCGTCCGTACATCATGGTACGTAAATAGGGAACTGAATTTAGCCGAAAGGTATAATGGCACGGGGGAAACGATAAGGCGAATGGCGGGATATGAGCAATCAAGTGGAATGGGCGAAGCGGATCGCGGCTTTGGCAAAGACCGGGCTTCATTATGCGCAGAACTATTACGACGAAGAGCGTTATCAACAGTTGCTGGATATGGCGGCGGAAATGCTTGCTGACGCGTCCGAGTCCGATATCGCGCGGGTGAAATTGACGCTGGCGGCGGATGATGGTTACATCACGCCCAAGGTGGATGTGCGCGGGGCGGTATTTCGAGAGGGCAAGATATTGCTGGTGCGCGAAGCGGCAGACGGGCGCTGGACGCTGCCGGGCGGCTGGGCCGATGTCGGCGATGCGCCATCGGAAGCGGTCGAGCGCGAGATACGAGAGGAAAGCGGCTACGAGGCGAAGGCGGTCAAACTGCTGGCGCTGGAGGATCGAAAGCGCCGGCATCCACCCTCGCTGAACGAAGTTTACAAGCTGGCCTTCCTGTGCGAATTGGTCGGCGGCGCGGCGCGAACGAGCGCGGAAACCACGGCTGTCGGTTGGTACGGCGAGGAGGAATTGCCGCCCTTATCGGAGGGCCGGGTGACGCGGGAGCAGATCAAGCGCTGGTACAGGCATTGGCGCCAGCCCGATTTGCCGACGGAGTTCGACTGAGGCTGGCGCTGCGCATAAGGTCGGGCTGGTAGAGCTTTTTTCAGAGAGTTGAATATCGTTGCAAATTCTGCATCTTCTTGGGCTTTTCGGGCGACCCAAAGGTCACGTAGATATAGACCTACGGTCGCCCCTACATACTCGCGCTTAGGCGGGGGGCTGCCGAGACAAGTCTCGCTCCTACAGATTCCGAAAATGAGAATCACCGTCCTTTTTTGCGTGCCTAACTGAGGACACCGAGGACACAGAGATTAATCTGCTGGTTGCGACGAAGTTGCCGCTTTCACAGAATTCGCCTTCCCCCAGGTCCTGGCAACTTGTTGACAGCCGGAGGCGGACAACGTACAATCATTTTGACTGATGTAAGTCAGTTGCTAATGATACGAACTATCATTTATCGGGATGATGTGATGGAAAGGCGTCAATTCAAAATCGGCAAAATGGACTGCGCCGGCTGCGCGCGCGAAGTGGAGAACGCTGTGGAGAAACTCGACGGCGTGCATTTCGCTCGCGTAGATTTCCTCAGTAATAAGCTGCAATTGATCGGCGATGTGGAGTTCGAGCGATTGCGGGCGCAGGTCGAGGCGGTGGGCAAGACGATTTCGGCTGGCGACGTGGCGGCGGAGCGCATGGCGGACGCGGCAAAGCGCTCCGGGGTATTTGGCTTCTGGGATTATCTTCTGTCGCGGCCCTCGAGCCGGCTGGCGGTAGTGGGCGGGATACTGTTGTTGTTCGCGATCGCGGCTGATGCGCTGCGGTTGCTGCCTTCCGATGTGGGCAATCCGCTATACGTGCTGGCGATGCTGGTGGCGATGAAGCCGATCGCCGAAAGCGGCATCAAGGCGCTGCGCGTCAACCGTGAATTCAATATCAATATGCTGATGACTGTGGCCGCCGTCGGCGCCTTATTTCTGGGGGAATTTCTGGAGGCGGCGTCTGTCATCTTCCTCTTCGCTATCGGCGAGGCGCTGGAAGGCTATACAGGCGACCGGGCGCGGGACAGCCTGCGCTCGCTGATGGCGCTGAAGCCCGCGACGGCAAATCGAATCGTTGGCGATGAGGCTGAGGTCGTTCCGGTTGAGGCGCTACAAGCGGGCGACTTCATTCGCGTGCTGCCGGGCGAAGGGATTCCGGTGGATGGGAGCGTGACGGCGGGGCATAGCACGGTTGATCAAGCGCATATCACCGGCGAAAGCCTGCCGGTGGACAAGAGCCCGAGCGACGAAGTCTACGCTGGATCGATTAATGGCGCGGCGGCGCTTGAGTTGCGCGTCAGCCGCCGCTCAGCTGACAGCACGATCAGCCGTATTATCGACATGCTGCAGAACGCGCAATCGCGGCGGGCGCCGAGTCAACGGCTGATCGATCGCTTCGCCCATCGCTACACGCCGGCGGTGGCTTTGTCCGCCGTTGCCGTCGCCTTGGTTCCGCCGCTGTTTCTGGGCGGGAGCTTCTGGAGCAGCGCTGAAAGCACGGGTTGGCTCTATCGCGCGTTGTCGATGCTGGTGGTCGCCTGTCCCTGCGCCTTGGTGATCAGTACGCCGGTGACGGTCTTCAGCGCGATTACGGCGGCGGCGAGGCGCGGGGTGTTGATTAAGGGTGGCGCGCCGCTGGAAACACTCGCGCGGAGCAAGGTCTTCGCTTTCGACAAAACGGGCACCTTGACTCGCGGCCTGCTCGGCGTTGAAGCGACATATACGCAAAACTGTGAGGATGGACCGGATTGCGCGCCTTGCTCCGAATTGATTTCCTTGGCGGCGTCGGTGGAGGCGCAGAGCACACATCCCTTCGCCGGGGCTATCTTAAGTCGGGCGGCGGAAACCGGCTTGGCTTTTGGGAGCGCGACTAGGGTGGAGACGCTCGCCGGTCATGGCGTTCGCGGCAAGGTGAATGGCAGGCAGGTGACTATCGGCAGCCACCGCTTTTTTGACCGGGAATTTGAACACGCGTCTGATCTTTGCGACGTGGCGGCAGCCATTGAAGAAGCGGGGAAGAGCGCGGTGATGGTGCACGATGGGGAAGCGGTGCGCGGCGTCATTGCCTTGGCCGATGAAGCGCGTGAAGAAAGTGCAGGGGTGATTGCGGCGCTGGGCGAGATGGGGATCGAGTCGGTCATGCTGAGCGGCGACAACAGACATGTGGCTGAGTCGATTGCCAAGCAGGTAGGCGTCAACCGTTATTATGGCGAGCTGCTGCCGGAGGATAAGGTGGCCGCGGTGGAGAAGCTGACGGCGCAGCATGGTCAGGCGGCGATGGTCGGCGATGGCATCAATGACAGCCCGGCTTTGGCGCGGGCTTCGGTGGGTATCGCTATGGGGGGCGCCGCCAGCGCGCAGGCGATGGAGACGGCTGATATTGTCTTGTTGGCGCAAGGGCTGCGGCAGTTGCCGGCGACGGTTCGGCGGGCGCGTTTCGCTCATCGGTTGATTCGCGAGAATATCGCCTTGTCCTTCGGCTTGAAGGCGGTCTTTTTGCTCTTGGCGGTGACGGGCAACGTGACGATGCTGGCGGCGGTGTTCGCCGATATGGGCATGTCGCTGGCGGTGACGTTGAATGGGATGCGGGCGCTGCGGGAGTAGGTTAGGTGGTGAAGTCTCGTTCTATGACTTGCTTCACGAAGCTTTCAGCCAGTCTTTGCGGATTTCGCTCGCGGATACCGGCCGTTCCATTTGCGATAAAGCGCCGCTTCTTAATGTCGTAGCCGATCTGGAAGATGTCGGGCACGTCGATTCCGTGATTATACAAAGCTCCAAGTCCCGTGTATCCGTAGACGGTGTCCTTCATTAGATTCAGCACAACAGGAGTCCGTTCTCCAAGCGCGCCTTTTGGTGAAATGAAGAACAACATATAGCGCGATTTCTTTCCCATTCCTCGAAACTCTAGTCCGAAGTGCCTTCTCTGTCTCACCATAATGCCGTCTCGAACCGCCGCATACTTCTCTATGGTTGGCAAGGGGTATCCGATCAGCTTGCCGTGAATAGGTGAGCTGCTAGCGTTCAAGAGATGAACATTGTGAACAAAGTGCGCTCGAAGGTACTGTATGTTTATGAGAAAAGTGTCGTATTCCTGACGAATGTATCTCGTCTCAACCGACTCAAGAGCATTACGCAATGAAGCCAGCCAGCCAGGAAACTGCAGTTGCGCCTCGACGATGTCGTGCATCAACTCAACCAGCGCGGTCAAGTCACCGGCTTCGTCAGGGCTGCCCCAAGCTTCTTCAAGCGCGTCAATGTAACGCGGTTTGTCGTAGTCGGTAATGATGCAAGGCGCGTAGCCGTGTCGTATCAAAATCGTGTCCACAATCGCGTGGCGGGCGGTCCTGCCATTGCCGTCAGTGAAGGGATGGATTTGCCCAAATAATGCATGGGCAGCGGCCGCGGAATACACCGGAGAATTTGCGTTGTCCACATTTCGAGATGTTGCTTGTTTTAGATAGTCGCTCAGACTCTCCATAAGCGAAGGCACACGAAATGCCTCCGGCGTATCTTGTTGCGAACCTGAAATCTTATTGGGCGTTAGTCGGTATTGTCCGGCATCTTCCTGAATGCCATTCAACAGGATTGCGTGGAATTGGCGCAAGAAATGCTGAGTTATGACCTTGGATGGGTCATATGCGGTTTCCCAAGCGAAGCCGATTGCCGCCCATAGATTACGTGCTTCCCGCTGGTCTCTGGCTGGTTTGCCCGGGATAACCTGATTTTCCTGGACTACCTTCAGGGTCTCACCATATGTCAGCCTATTTCCTTCTATCAAGTTTGAGTGATATACCGCTTCAATTTTCGATCCGTAGAAGAGTGTGCGCTGAATCTCCAAGTTGAGCCGGTTGTCTGCCCAGCGGCTCTTGATATCCTCATCCAAAGCGCGCAGACGGGGAAGAATCGACCTATCAACATGGAATGGCTTGCCATAGACAGTTTTAAGCACGGCCATATCGATACTCCGTGGTCAGCGCCGCGGGCGGGATTTCCAGCTGTAGGTATCGCGGAATTCGTGTTTGTCTAGCAGCTCATCGTATAGCTGGTTGAAGCGGCGGCGCGTCGCTTTATCCAGGGTCACCCGCATGTCCCAGGCATCTTCTTTGTTGTTGCGGTAATAGTTTCGCCGGCGCCCGCAGCGGCTGAAGCCGTATTTCTGATATAGGCTTTGCGCGACGGCATTGCTGACGCGCACTTCCAGCACGATGAAGTCGGCGTTGAGGCGCAAGGCTTTGCCGAACATGCCCGCGAGCAGGATCTCGCCATAGCCGTTGCCGCGCTGGCTCGGGTGGGTGGCGATGGTGCTGATATGGGCTTCGCCTTCGATCTTCCACAAGCCGCCGTAGCCGACGATGGCGCCGCTTCCATTGAGAGCGGGCGGGTTCCCGCGCAGCTTGTCGCTGAGATTTGCCAGCCAGCCTTTCTGCCGCTGCTTCATTTGGGGCGGTTGATCCAAGTGGCGGTCGAGCACGACCATGTGGCTGACGCGGGACTCGCTGATTTCAAAGATGTATGAATCACGCGCCCAGGGCGGCTGAAAGCAGGACTGGTCGATTGCCGCGACTTGCTTGATATCTGGCAGCTGCATGTAGCGCAGGGTAAGGGGCATGGCAGGCAAATGGACTAAGGGCCAATAGCGCAAAGTTTATCTTTGATTGAACGGCTGTACAAATATGGGTCTGAATGGCCGGGAGGTGTAGGCGTGGCGAAGCGGGGATTGGCGCCTGCTCGCCGCATTGGATTGAGCAGGCGCGAGAAAGGACTACATGTTCATTTCAAAGATTTGCACGACATCCAGCGCGGCGACTTCAACGTAGGGGCAGCGCTTTGCGATCTCGATGGCGGCGTCCATGTCGTCGGCTTCGACGATTGTCAGGCCGGTCAGACGATTCTCGCGCGGGTCGGTGGATACGCCGTTGGCGTCGACGCGGGTCGGCGGTCCCATGGGGATGCCTCTGTTGACGATGGCGTCGCCAAGACCGTTTAGCCAAGCCATGTATTCTTTGAAGTGAGCCTGCCCCTCTTCCGGGCTGCTGAATTGAGGTTCTCCGACGTAAAGCAATCCAAATTGTGGCACGGTGAGTTCTCCTTGTTTGATCTGTCGTTCTGAATATCGAATTCTGCGTCTAGCATAAGCGCGCCTCAACTCTGGTCAATACCGAAGTAAAATTCTGCAAGCGGATGGCACTTGCCTGATGACGTTGGGCTGTGCTAATTTTGGCTAGCGGCGGGGGATCATTGCTAAAGATTCTGAAATGTGTCGAGCATAGAACAGACCGCCCGCCTGCTAAATCCGCGAGGCTCTAGGCATGCTCAACATCAGCGATCTGGAGAAGCTGCGTGAGGGATACAGCGCATACAGTGGGCTGTCGCTAAGCGACGCGCTGCGCGAGCTTGGCGATCCATCGCAGCAGTCGATTGTGGACGCCGCGGTGAACGCGATGTCCCATTCTGATCGGAATGTTCGCGTCTTGGCGCTGCGCGTGCTGGAAAATCAGCAGGGCGAAGAGGCGATGAGCGGCGTCCTGGCTGGGCTGCGCGATGAAAAGCGACGCGTTTGCGCGGTTGCGATTCAAGCTGCTTCCCGTTATCTGGCTTATGAAGAAGTCGTCGCGCGCTTGGAAGAGATTGCGCGGGACACGGGACTGAAAAGAAAATTGCGCCGCCGCGCCCTAAGCATGCTAGCCGGAGACGAAGGACGCATGCCGGGCGATCTGACGCCGGCGGTGAACGCATCGCTTTGGCGCATGATGGCGGAATTGGAATTTCGTTTTGCCATTGTGTTTGGCTTGAGTCGGCTGGACTTGGGGCAACGAGTCGAAGCGATTCTGGAGGAATTCGCGCGTTCGCCCGACGAAGGGGAGCGCCGGATGGCTGACCGGGCGCTGCGTGGCGAGCGGGTGGTTCATATTGGCAACTATGAGGCGGACGAGAGGCAGCAGTGCTGGATCATGGAGAGCTGCGATCTGGCGCACGGGCGGATGTATTACTGGCTGCCGCGCGCGGATGTTGCGCTACCAAGCATTTGATTTAGAGCGTTTCAGCGGGCGATTCACAGGGTCGCCCCTACAGATTTGGATTTTGCGGACTAAAAGAGCGGGATGCCAGGGATGCGCGCGCGCACACGATAAAGCGTTGTGATGCCAGTGAGGAAGATGCCGCGGAGGTCCTCATCGCCAAAAGTGAAATTAGTCACCTGCATCGGCGTCCGAATCCGGCCGAGCAGTTCTCCATCCGCCCGGAAGACATGCAATCCGCCGGCGGCGCAGCAGTAGAGATTGCCCTCGCTGTCTACTTTCATACCATCTGGTCCGCCGGGTCCATCGCCACCGGTTTCGGCGAAGAGCCGACCGTTGGCGAGCCCGCCGTCCGCATCAACGTCATAGACGCGTATCCGGCTTTCCGGCGTGTCATTTATGTAGAGCAGCGATTCGTCGGGAGAAAAGCACAAGCCGTTGGGACGATTGAAGTCATTAGTCAGCAGCGTCAAGGCATTGCCGCCGGGTTCCAGACGGTAGACGCCGTGGAAATCCAGCTGGAGTTCGCGCGGGATGCCAACCTTGCTTTCGCGTCCGTAGGGCGGGTCGGTGAAGTAGATCGCGCCATCGCTCTTGACCACAATGTCGTTGGGGCTGTTTAATTCTCTGCCCTGATAATGCGAGGCGAGCACGGTCATCGTCTCGTCATCATCCATGCGCGTGACCCGACTGCTGGCGTGGTGAGCGCTGAGCAAGCGGCCCCGGCGATCATAGGTGTTGCCGTTGGCCATGTGGCTGTTGGCGCGGTAGATGCTTAAACCAGCTGCTTCCGACCATTGCAGGGTGGCGTTGCCGAGGATGTCGCTGAAGCGCAGGTGCTTTTCGTAGGGATGCCAGGCTGGTCCTTCGAGGAATCTGTGCCCGGCGGAGACTGTTTCCAGAACGGCATCGGCTGGGATAATGTCGCGTAGGCCTTTGTTGTGAACATCGAGTTCGACTGTGGGCATGGAGTTTTCCTTCTGTTGTCCGTCTCTATCGTTTTGAATCGCGCGGATTGTACCTTAACCTAGGCGAATGGCGAGTCGAAGTAGGCCTGCGCATCGCGTTTCAGGGCGAGGCTGATTATGCATCTGTGGCGGGGCAGCATGTTTGCTGGCAGCGCATCGCAAGGGAAATAGCGGATATCTTGTGACTCGTCGTCATTGACGCGCGGCGTCGTGGCGTTCAGCGGGCGGCAGCGAAAGACAGTGGTCACGGTCGCCAATTTGTCGCCGTTGGGGTAGGTCACATTGTATTCTTCGCCGGAGAGCACGGCGACGATGGCTTCGGGCATGATTTCGACTCCGGTCTCTTCGAGAACTTCGCGCATGGCGCATTGCGCGACGGTTTCGCCCGGTTCGACGCCGCCGCTCGGTGGCGCCCAGGTATTGGTATCGCGGCGTAGTTGGAGCAGAATTTCGGCGCGCGCGTTGATGACGACGGCGGTCACGCCGGGCAGGAGCAGCAGATCGCTGCTGATCTTGGCGCGGATATTCCGGATGTATTCCGAAATCGGCATCAGCCGACGGAGACGGTGAGATCAACCGCGTCTTTTAGCGTGTTGGCGACGATGCAAGCGCGCTCCGACATGAGCACCAGCTTCTCGAATTCAGCGCGATCGTCGTAGGCGGATTTGACCACCATGTCGATGGATGCGAAACGGGCGGGCGCTTCCGCCAGTTCACCGCTGACTTCGATGGAAATGTCGTCGATGTCCAAGTCGCGGGCGCGGATAGCGGCGAGCAGGTTGCTGTTGAAGCAGCCGCCGAGCGAAGCCAGCAGCAGTTCGCCGCCCATGGCGCCTTGGTCGCGGCCGCCTTTGGCTGCCGGGCGGTCGATATCGATGGCGTGACTGCGGATTTGCGCGGCGGTGGTGGCGTCGTTGACTTGATTGAGGTTTACGGTGATTGTGGGCATGTGTTCCTCTTTCTAGGCGGGCGACCCAATGGCTCGCCCCTACAGATTCGTCGTTGGGTGGGCGATCCAAGGATCGTCCCTACAGTTGTCCTTGTGGGCGACTTGGTGGCTCGCCCCTACAAATCAATCGGCATTTGTTGAGCTAGCCTTTGACGGCGCCCATGGTAAAGCCTTGCACGAGGCTGTCAAGGAAGAGGTTGTAAGCCAAGCCTACGGGTATGGCGATGATCAGGGCGGCGGCCAGCAGCGGCTGCCAGAAATAGACATCGCCCAGGATGAGCTCGGTGGGCACGCCGACGCTGAGGGTGCGCTGGGAGGTATCGGCGATGAATACCAGCCCGTAGATGAACTCGTGCAGGGTGAGGGTGAAGGTGAAGACGATGGTCGAGATGATGCCGGGCAGCGACAATGGCAGGACGACGCGCAGGAAGGCTTCGACGCGATTGTAGCCGTCGACCAGGGCGGCTTCCTCCAATTCCGGCGGCACCGCTTTGAAGAAGCCGCTCAGCAGCCACATGCTAAAGGGCACGGTGAATGAGGGGTAGACGACAATCAGCGACATCGGATCGTCCTTCAGGCCGAGCAGGACGACGATGCGGAACATGGGGATGAAGAGCAGGGTGGGCGGCACCAGATAGACCAGGAACATCAGGATGCCCGCGCGTTCGCCCCAGTTGCCGGTCAAGCGGGCGAGGGCATAAGCGGCCGGCAGCGAAAGAACCAGGGTGATGACGACCACGGCGATGCCAACCAGGACCGAGTTGCGGATGAAATCGAGGTAGGCGGTGTTGTTGAACAGGGCGTCCAGATGTTCGAGGGTTGGGTCTTGGCGGAAGATGAAGGGCTGAGGACGGCGATAGAGATCGCCATCGGTTTTGAAGGTGTGCATGAACATGATCAGGAAGGGGGCGGCGGCGAAGAAACAGAAGGTCAGCACGACGAGATAGAAGGGACTGCGCCGGAGGATATATGAGAGTTCGGCGCGGGTGGCGCCATATTTGCGGATGCGCCAGGCGATGCGCAGCCCGACCAATGCCAGGACGAGCGCGGCTAGCAGCGACCAGAAGTTGTGCAGTATCCAGACGAGGGCGCCCATCACTGCACCTCGGCGCGGCTGGCGGTGCGCAGCATGAAGATAGCCATCGCCAGCAGCAGGGGGAAGGCGAAGAGCGAGATGGCCGCGCCCTGCGCCAGGTTGCCGCCTTCGATGCCGACTTGAAATGAGTACAGACCCAATACGCGGGTGTAATCCACGGGTCCGCCGCGGGTCAGGACGTAGACGACGGTCATATCGCCGAACATGGTAATCATGCTGAAGAGCAGGGCGATGACCATGATGGGCAGGATCAGCGGCAGCTTGATCTGCAGCAGCGTGCGCATGAAGCGCGAGCCATCGACCTCGGCTTGATCAAGGATGTCGGTTGGAATCGAGGACAGGCCCGCCATCAGAATCACCGTCGCCAGCGGGGTCATGCGCCAGACTTGCACAAAGATGACGCTGATTTGCGATAGATCGGGGGTCGCCAGCCAGAACAAGTTGCGGTTGTTGCTGAGGATGCCGTTGGGACCGAGGAAGCCCGTTTGCAGCAGGAGATAGTCGATGGGACTGTATTTGGTATCGAGCATCCAGAGCCAGCCGATCATCGCCAGCGAGACCGGCGTCGCCCAAGGCAAGATGAAAATGAAGCGCGCGAACCATTTGCCGGTGAAGTTCTGGGTGAAGATGATGGCGAGGATATTGGCGAAGATCAGGATGAAGACTTGCGAGACGAGCGTGAAACGGATGGTGGTTTCGAAGACTTGGCGGAAGATGTCGTTTTCCCAGACCGCCAGATAGTTTCGCAAGCCGACGAAATTGAGATCGGTGTCCCCGACGGTGACATCGGAGAAGCCGAAAGCGATCGCCAGCAAGAAGGGGAAGCCCACGAGCAGCAGGATGTATAGCAGCGCCGGCGCCAGGAAGATCAAGCCGACGAAGCGCCGGTTGTCCAGCGGATAGGCGAGGCGGAACATCAGAGAGCCTTCGCCAGGTTCTGCTGCTCGATGCGCCGTCCTGACGCCTGGTCAAAGAACTTGATGTCGCTGTAGTGAACGGCGAATTCATAGTCGCCTTCAATATCGAGGGAGACGCGCACGTTGGACGGCACTTTGGCCAGGGTCAGGTCGTTGTCATGCCCGTGAACGTAGCCGTAGACCAGGCGGTCGGAGCCGAGGTATTCGACGCGTTTGACATAGTATTGAAAAATGCGCGAGTTTTCCGGATTGTCGCGCAGCGTTTTGGGCAGGAAGTGCTCCGGGCGGAAGCCGAATCGAAAGCGATCGGCGTTGAGGATGTTCATGCTGGGCGAGCCGAGAAAGGTGGCGACGAATTCGTTTGCCGGGTCGTCATAGATGCGCTGCGGACTGCCGATCTGCTGGATCGTGCCTTCGGACATGACGACGATGCGATCGCCTAAGCCCATGGCTTCGATCTGATCATGCGTGACGAAGACGGCGGTGATATTCGACGAGCGCTGAAAGTCCCTGAGTTCGTCGCGGGCGTTGGCGCGCAGCTTGGCGTCAAGGTTCGAGAGCGGCTCATCAAGCAGGAGGACGGCCGGCTGCGTGACCATGGCGCGGGCGATGGCGACGCGCTGCCGCTGGCCGCCGGAGAGCTGCCGCGGGCGCCGGTCCAGCAGCATATCGATTTCCAGCAGGCGGGCGGTGTTCTCCACTTTTTCACGAATGGCGCGCTTGTCGAACTTCAGCTGGCGGCGCTGCGCCCGCAGGGGGAAAGCGATATTGTTGAAGACATTCATGTGGGGGTAAAGGGCGTAGCTTTGGAAGACCATTGAGACGCCCCGTTTTCTCGGGGGGAGCTCGGTGACATCTTCGCCGCCGATTTCGATATGGCCCGCGGTGGGCTTTTCCAAGCCGGCGATCATGCGCATCAGCGTTGTTTTGCCGCAGCCGGATGGGCCGAGGATGACGAGGAATTCGCCTTGATCAATGGCGAGGTCGACGCCATCGACGGCGCGCACGGCATCGAAGTATTTTTTCAAGCCCTTGATTTCGACGATGGACATAGCAAGCCGTAAAGGTGCGAGCGGGCGACTCACAGAGTCGCCCCTACAGATTTCTGTGACTTGCGGGCGACCTGATACTGCGCGTAGACACCGCAGGTCGGTCGCCCCTACAACGAATCGCGGCAGTGCGAAACTACATCCCGCCGCCGACCATGCCGCGGGCGCGCCATTCGTTGAAGATTTCTTCGACGCGTTCGTGGGCTTGGGCGACCGCTTCTTCCGCGCTCAGCTCACCCAGGGCGACCTTGGCTGTCATATTGGGAATGACGCTTTCGGCGAAGACCTGGCTGATGGCGGGGTTGGTGACGCCCGGGAAGCCGAGGTGGACCGACCAATCGTTGACGGTCTTCAGCACTTCGAATTTGTTGGGCGGCATGGAACCCCAGGGATCCTCTTCCAGCCAGCCATCCAGCTCGGGCACGGTGCTGGCGTAGCAGGGGAAGTTGTAGAGCTCGCTGTGATAGGTGGAGTCGCTGTAGTTGGCGGTGTGATCGAGGATGAATTGTTTGGCGGCGGCCAGCTCATCGCCCTCGACGTATTCTGGAATGACGTAGATTTGCCAGACGTGTGAGGAAGCCCAGGCGCCGGCGGGACCGGCAAGGGCGCTGGTGAAGCCGATGTTGGCGGCGGCCGCTTCGTCGATCTTTTGCAGGCTGCGATAGGCGGAGTTGGAATTGAGGATATAGCTGAGCTCGCCGGCGATTAAGCCCTGGTTGTTGCTGGCGGCGGTCCAGCCGAAGACCTCGTCGGTCATCGCTTCGTTTTGCAGCTGCGCCAGGTATTTGACGGCGGCGATGGTCTCTTCGCTATTGAGCACGACATTTTCGTCTTCGTCCTGGACGCTGCCGCCGAAGCTCCAGATCGCAGCGCGGTTGGCCATACGGCTGTCGAGCTCGGGGCTCATGCCGATGCCCACTGGGATGCCGGTCGCTTCAAAGATGGCGCGCCCGCCTTCGAGCAGATCGTCCCAGGTCTTGGGACCTTCGGGATAGCCGGCGTCGGTCCAGAGGGCGATGTCATAGTCGCCGGGATCGGGGACATAGCCGTGGGTGTAGGCGTAATAGGTATCGACGACAGGCAGGTAGGAGGCGGCTTGGCAGGTGGAGGCGCGCTCGCCGTGCGCTTCGGCCGCGGCCGCGTTGATATCGCCGAGGTCATGCAGACCGTCAATGAAGGAGGCGGGCGAGAATAGCACCTCAACGATAGTATGGCCGTCGCCGGCGTCAATCTCGGCGGCGAGGGTGGAGAATAACTCGGTGAAATTGACGTGGTCGACGGTTACGCCGACGCCGTTTGCCTCGCCCCATTCGGCAGCGTAGGCATCAAACCATTCATCGTAGCGAGGTACGAAGTGGCTCCACTGGAGCAGGCTGATTTCGGTGCCTTCGGCGTAGTCGCCTTGGGCGGTGGCGCCAATGCCAAGCAGCGCGAGCAGGCTAAGCAATAGCAGAATACGAATTGCGCGATTCATGAAATTGTCTCCTTTATTTATCCAAGGCAGTTTCAATAGCCAGACGGCTATCATCGAACTCTGATTTTAGCGAACTGAGGGTGGCTTGACAACAGGTCTTGTCGATGGGAGGGGTGAATTCGTTGCGGCGCGCGCTTTGCGGAGCACCCGCTATTTTTTTCACCACATTGAGGAAAGGAGGAAACACAGAGAACACAGAGGACGCTCATATTGTTCGCTGTGCGACGTTTCAGTTTTTGTCCATGAAACTGCGCCCTTTGTAATTTCTTTGGTGAAGATTTCGCATCGTGTTCAGAATGAAGAAACTATCGACGTTCAGTCGCTTGGCTGGCTTGGCGCAATTGGGATTAGAAAAGGCGGAGTTGACGCGCTGGCTGGCGGCCATTCAGCAAAACATATTTGGCGACCTTTTGCGGACTGCGGATGCCGATTTGCTTGAGATGCAGTAACTCCGAGAGTGTGCCGCGGCGGCGCGCGCGAATGATGGCATTGGCGCCGACAGGACCGACGCCCGGAATGCGCAGGAGCTGTTCGCGCTCTGCGGACATGACCTCTACGGGTTGATGCAGCAGGTGTTCATCCGCCCAGGCTTGTTTGGGGTCAACGTCTGTGCGCAGGTTGCCACTGCCCAGGAAGGGCAGTTCTTCGACGTCCCACTGGTAGTCGCGCAACAGAAAGCTGGACTGATAGAGGCGGAATTCCCTTATGGCTTCTGCCGCGGGCAGGTTTTCGAAGGGCGTGCCGGGCACGGGGCTGAAAGCGGAGTAATAGACGCGCGCTAATTTCGCCTGGCTGTAGAGCTTGTCGCTCATGGACAGCAACTCCAAGTCGGTATCACCGACGGCGCCGACGACAAACTGGGTGACGCTGCTGGCCAGTTTTTCGTGTCGGTTATCTTGGCGAATCTGTTCCGCCCATTGCAGCATCTGCACCAACTCTTGGACGAAGATCTTCTTGGGCGCCAGGGCGGCCAGGCGCTCGCTGGTCGGCGCTTCCAGGTTGACGGAGACGCGGTCGGCCAATTGCATGGAGCGATAGAGTTGATCGTATTCGATGCCGGGCATGATTTTGAGGTGGATATAACCGCGATAGCGCTGCTTATTGCGGATGATGTCCGCGGTATCGATGATCTTGTCCTGAGTGGTCACCGAGCCCTTAATGATGCCGGAAGAGAGGAAGAGGCCATCGACTTTCTTGCTGGATTCCAGGGTCTCGAAAGCCGACGCCATTTCATCGGGGGAAAAGGTGACGCGCTTGGTTTTCGCTCGCCCGGCGCGGAAGACGCAGTAGTTGCAGTTGCGTTCGCAGGCGGTGGTCATCATCGACTTCATCACCGGTTTGGGGCCGCGGGGCGTGCTGAGGTGGGCGATGCAGTCGTTGAGGTTGAACTCTTGTTTGCGCGAGCGGCGTTTGCGCTCGGATTGGGGGCTGTCGCCGGCGGGTTCGTGCAGGGTGACATCGCCCATTTGCGAGAGCTTGGTCAGGGTTTGGGAGACGAGACGGCCGGCCATGCTCCCAGTGTATAGAACATGTGTGCGATTGTCAAGCGAGAGTTACGCGGATTCGACGTGGGATTATTCTAGTAGCAGCGGCTGCTGGATGCGGAGCCAGGGCGGCGCTCCTTCTTCGAGCGCGCCGAGGACGTCATTGACAACCTCCGGCAGCTCGCCGTCGCCATCCACTGTGATGATGTGTTGACCCATGCCGCGAAGCAACTCGACGCCCGCGCAGTATTTCTGGAGACGCGTCGGCAAGTCATTCTCAAACAGCTCGCGCGCGCTCTTGCTGCGCTCATCCATTCGCTGGTAGGCGATGTGGGCGGACACCTGCAGCACGATGGTCAAGTCCGGCACACGCGCCCAGCGGTTGAGTTGGTAGACGTCCGCCATCGTAATGTCATCGCGCGTCTGATACACAAGCGACGAAAGCAGGTAGCGGTCGCAAATTACGACGGCCTGTTCTTTTTGCAAATGGCAGTCGATAACGGTTTTGAGGTGATTGCTTCGATTTAGGGCAAATGCCTGCGCCAATTCGACCGGTCTAAGCTCACGCTCTCGTCTTAGCGCGCGACGTATCTCCGCGCCCATGAACGATTCATTGTGAGGCTCTTCAGTTAGCAGGACGTTCTCACCGAGCGTCTGACGCAGAATGTTGTTGAGCGCCCGCGCGATACTGGTCTTGCCCGCGCCATCGATACCTTCAATAACGACGAAGAAGCTGTCATCCGCCACTGGCTGCTATTTTCCATTCTTTGAGATCGGACAGATAGCATAACTTCAGTAAGGGTAGTTTACAAGCATCCTCGGATGGCAGCCGGAATATGATGAAGAGTTGCGGGGGACGTGAGCGGCAAGCGTCAAGTCGGCTATACTGATTTGGGAAGCGCGACCGATTCCGAAAGCGAGTGATCGAATGACCCGGCGAAGCCAGCACAAGCGCCGTGGATTGACCAGACGGCAGGTGATTCAGGGGTTGACGCTGGTGGGCGGGCTCTGCGGTGGCGCCGCGGCGACGGCTTTGCTGCGGAACCGGCCGCGGGTGGTGGTCCTGCCGCATGAGGATGATATGCCGGTGGCTTCGCCCGTGATCGTCCGTCCGCCGGTGGTCAGCCGGGCAGAATGGGGGGCGCTGCCGATCAATCATCAGGCGCGCAACGAGTATGGTTTGTATCAGCCGGGCAGCAATAGCGAAGGCTGGTATGTATACGAAGGCAGCTTGCGCGAAAGTTACCAGACGCTGATTGTGCATCACAGTTCCTTTTATGAGGCGGACGGACTGGCGACCATAAGAGAAGTGGAGCGATTGCACCGCGATGACCGGATGTGGGCCGATATCGGTTATCATTTCCTGGTGGATGTGGATGGCCGGATTTACGAAGGGCGGGACCTGGCCGCGCGCGGCGTGCATACAATGGGCTATAACACGGGCAGCGCTGGTGTCTGCTTGTTGGGCGACTTTCGGTTTGTGCCGCCCGCGGCCGCGCAGTGGGAAGGGATGGTGGCGCTGGGGAGCTGGCTCGTCGCCGAGCTTGCCCTGAGCCATTTGGCCGGTCATCGTCAATTCAATGAGTCGACGCTTTGTCCGGGCGGCGCCTTGTTGGCGCGGTTGCCGGAGATGGCTTCCTGGCTAAGCCTAGAATATGGCACGGCAGGCTATGTGCCGACAGCGCATGCGGGGGATGGCTGTCGCTGCTGCTGCGACGCGGTGCTTTAGGCGCGCTGGTGACAAAAGGCATTCGCCCGCGCAGGCGGCGACTTGATGTGTTAGATTTGCGCTGAAATAAGGAGAGGGGCAATGAATCATGAGTAGTGCGCTGAGCGATGCGGAAATTAAGACGGGTCTGGCCAAGCTGAACGGCTGGGAGCGGGCTGGCGACGAATTGGTGAAGGAATTCCAATTTGACAATTATCTGGCGGGTCTGGCTTTTGCAGCGGGCGTGGGGGTGATCGCCGAGGGCATAAATCATCACCCTGATCTCTTCATCGGCTGGCGGCGCGTGAAGGTGTCGTTCACGACGCATGACGCGGGCAGCAAGATCACTGCGAAGGACTTCGCCGCGGCGGAAGCGATTGACGGGCTGGGTTATCCGCGATAGCGACCACATTGCGCCTTTTGCTTTTCAATCTGATGACCGATGAGAGCGATAGCGTGCTGGGATTCGCGGTCAATTGGATTCGCCAGTTGGCGGCGCAGTGCGAGCTTGTTGACGTCATCACGATGTATCGCGGCACATATGACCTGCCGGCGAACGTCCGCGTGTATTCGGCTGGGCGGGAGCGCGGATTGAGCAAGGCGGCGCGGGTCGTCCAGTTCTATCGCCACTTGCTGCGACTGTTGGCGGCGCATCAGTACGACGCCTGTTTCGCGCATATGATGCCGCTCTTCGCTGGCTTGGCGGGGCCATTTCTCAGCGCGCGCGGTATTCGGACTGTGCTCTGGTATACGCATCGTCAGCGGTCGGCGCAGTTGCGGCTGGCCCTGGCGATGTCTTGGAGAGCCGTCAGCGCTGATGCCACCAGTTTTCCAATTCAGACGGACAAGCTGCGTGTGATCGGGCACGGGATCGACTGCGACTATTATTCACCCCCACCCCCTGAGTCCCAAGATGAGGGAGGGGGTGTCACGCGAGATGACCTAGGTTCGTTGGTGGCGCAGGTGGGGCGGCTGGCGGCGATCAAGCATCAGGCGACGACCTTGGCGGCGGTGGCTGGGACGGAAGCGCGGCTGGCGCTGATCGGTGGCCTGCAAGCGGGCGCCAGCAGCGATTACCAGCTCCGCCTGCGTGACATGGCGCGCGAGCTTGGGCTGGCGGAGCGCTGCCGCTTCATGGGCGACTTGCCGGCGGCGGACGTTCGCTATTGGTATCGGCGGGCGACGGTCGCGGTCAATATGAGTCCGGTCGGGCTGTTTGACAAGGCGGCGCTGGAGAGCATGGCTTGCGGCGTGCCGACAGTCGTGTGCAATAGCGCGTTTGCGCCGCTGCTGGGAGACCATGCCGATCTCTTGCTGACGGCGGGACCGGAAGATGTCGCTGGCTTGCGCGAGCGGCTCGAGCGGCTCTTCGCGCTCTCGGATGAAGAACGCGCCGCAATCGGCCGGCAACTGCGCGAGAATGTTCGGCGCGAGCACAGCCTGGACCGGTTGGTCGGGCGGTTGATAGAGGTGCTGCGGACGGGGGAGTTGCCGGATTCACCCCATCCCCGAAGGTCTATGTCTACGTGACCCGGCCCCTTCCCCAGCAAGCTAGAGAAGGGGAGCAATCGCACTAGCCGGCGTAGGACCAGCCGAGTTGGGTGAGCGAGAGGACATCGGGAGGACCGCCCTCTTTCATGACGTCGGCGTTGATCGCTTCGCCGACGACGATGTCGTGGTCGCCGCCGACATCGTCGATTTGCGTCACTTTGCACTCGATGTAGGCGGCCGCGCCAGCCAACACGGGCACGCCAGTCTCGGGCGCGGGGCTGTAATTGGCTTCTTCCATCTTTTCCGGCTTCTTGACGCGTCCGCTGGTGACGCCCATGATGGCATCGGAATCGGCTTGCAGGAAGAGGTTCAAGCCGAAGCCCCCGCCGACCTCGAGCAAGCCGCGCGAATAGCAGGATTTCTGAATGCCGACCGCGAGCAGGCGCGGGGCGTAGGACATCTGCGAGACCCAGTTGACGACCATGGCGTTGACTTCATCGCCGTTATTGGTGGTGAAGGCGTAAAAGCCATAGGGCATCATGCGCAGGGCGTCTTTGATTTTGTCATCGGACATATTTGGTTTCTCCTGGTCAGTCACGGATTACGGATTCACTATAACGCAATCGGGCGGGGCTGTCATGGTTTGTTCGGCGGGCGACCCAATGGGTAGCCCCTACAGTTATTGATATGGCGAGTATGGTAATGGGCAGTCACCGGGTCATTGCGCGCTGTTTCGCGGCGAGTCATTTGACCTTTCGTCCAGTTGGGCGGAGATGCGTTCCAGCACTTCGAGGATTTTTTCGTCTGTTGTCGGTTCGGGATCGGGCTCGGGTTCCGGCTCGGGATCGGGCTCGGGTTCCGGCTCGGGATCGGGCTCGGGTTCCGGCTCGGGATCGGGCTCGGGGGTGACTTCTTCTTCTTCGCCATCGAGCATATCGCCGATATCATCGACGGCTTCGTCGAGCTTGTTGACGACTTTGATGAGCAGGAAGATGGCGATGGCGGTGATGAGGAAGTCGATGACGACATTGACGAAGTTGCCGATATTGATGGTGGCGGCCGCCGCTTCAACCTCGCGGCCGAAGTTGAGCAGATCGAGCGGGATGACCCAATGGGAAAAGTCGAGCCCGCCGGTGAGCTGCCCGATGGGAGGCGTGACGACATCTTTGACCAGCGAGGTGGTGATGCCTTTGAAGGCGGTGCCGATGATGATGCCGACGGCGAGATCGACGACATTGCCGCGCATGACGAATTTCTTGAATTCTTCGGCGACGCCGTGGGCGCTGTTTCTGAGTCCCTGGAACATGGCAGTTCTCCGTGAATAGTGGATGGGTTCATTTTAGCAGGGGGCGATTTCTTCACCACATTTTTTCACCACAGAGGAAAGGAGGGAACACAGAGGACGCAGAGGGATTTTGTTTTACCACCGAGTGCGCCGAGTGTACCGAGGGTGTCTCATTCTGGTGGCACTTCGATTGGATCCAGATTCATTTCACGGCGAACCTCGTTGATTCCTTTTAGTGTTTCCTTAAAATCGTGGTCTAGCGGATTTGTGAATTTTCGCAACTCTGAGTAATGAAGATAACTATATCCGTCAGGGAAGATTGTCGTATGAAATTTCGACTTGTAGAATTTCGCGCCCATTATATTCGCTCCCTGCAATTTCGCGCCGCGCAAGTCGGCATGCCGCAGATCAGCGTACGATAAGTCTGACCCTCTCAGATCTGCTTCTCTCAGGTCCGCACCTTCAAAAATAGCGCCTGATGAATTTGCTTCTTGCAGATTTGCATGTACTAAGAACGCGTCATGCAGTTGTGTTCCCCACATGTCCGCATATTTTAGCTTGGTTTTCCATAAGTCTGTTTCTCGCAGATTCGCCGACCGCAAGTCTGCATTTGTTAGGTCAGCTTCTGCAAGTCGTTCACCTTTCAGCCAGCCGTCATCGCCCAAAAGCCGACCTTCATCGTAAAGCTCCTTAATCGCCGCAAGCGCATGGCCATTTGACCGGCTACCCGCATCTCGAACCAAGCGGCGTTTTAACTCATCCGTCCGTCGCCTTTCATCGCGCCGCTCGTAAACGCGATCTATGACGAATACAGTGATGACGACACTTGCTGCCACGCCAAGCCCTTCAGTCACCACATTCATCCAGAAGCCACGGCTCTCGTCGGCGAACTCAGACGCGGCGATTCCCACGCCGATTCCAAGCGCGATAGCCATTATGATTAGCGCATAGAACCAGGGATATTTCTTATGAATCGCGCGTATCTCTTCCCGCAGAGTTTCTCCCGTCATTTCTCTGTGCCCTCTGTGCCTCTGTGGTGAATCCAAAATCAACCCGCCCGTTCCAAATTCAGCGCCAGCAGACGCCGCAGGATTTCTTCCTCGTCATCTAGCACGGCATACATCCAGCCGTAGGCATCGCAGACGGCTTCATCCAGCGCCCGGTGCAGTTCATCCAAGCGGGGCGCGAAGTCGGCGGCGGCGGGTTTGGTCTTGATGCGGTCGCGTCCGCGAAAGACTTGCAGGGCGTTGTAGAGATTCGTCAGCGTGCGATCTTTGAGTTCCTTCGCGCTTGCGTCTTCGGGATTCAGCCAGGCATGGCGCTCTTCGTGCAGTTGCGCTGCGGCGGCGCTGATGCGGGCATGGGCGGGGTGGGACTTGTCTTCGTGGCCGGGCGACCAGGGGAAGGGGAAGGTCTCGAAGGTGGTGGTGGGCGTGTAGCGGGGGCGGTCTTCGAGCGATGTGCCCATGCGCAGGGACCAGGTTTCGTGGAGTTTGGAGTGGAGGACGCCGAAGAAGTAGTCGTCGTCGCGCGGGAAAACAAATAATGCGTGATCAGGAAGAGCGGGCCAACTTAACCAAACAAAGAGCCTGTATTTGGCCGTCGCTGGTGTAGCAATGTATCTATGCATGCCGCTTATCGCTTTGCGCATTTCCGGACCCGGCACGATGTGTATCCACCATTTCTCGCGACGGCTAGCCATCCTATTCTTATCTCTAACTGGTTTTACGGTTTCGAGAACGTACTTGAATGGAAGTTCATAACGCTTCGCGTCTTCAAGTGTCGGACTCACTCCAAAATCGATAATCCAATAGCCTCTAGGACGACGTGTAAGGTCTAAACCGTTAGGTCTTGGATACAGAACATCGGCATTTGAGTGGCCGCTCGAATTTTGAGCTTCCAGCATTTCTCTAGCTTTTTCACTTGGAATATCGAAGGGGCCGCCTTTCTGATCTCCTAACATGCAATAGCCGCTATTTTCAGGAATACGTCCGGCTACAGAAATGTCAACTGTTGCTGTCAAATCAGGATTGATTGCGTGTGCTGGCAATCCGTCTAAAGTCTTTTCGCCTTGCACCCCCTTATCAAATCCAATCATTGAGACACGAACTGCCGCACCCTCCAATATCCACGGCCTATTAGACCAAGCCATAAAGATATCGCCGGTCGATTTGATGCGTTTCAAAACATTCCTGTTTGTTCCACCTCGAATTGAATTAGTTGCCAACAGTCCTGCTCTATTTGACAATCCATCCGCAATATGATTCCGGGCACGTTCAAACCAGTAACAGACCAGGTCGACGCCATTTGATAGCTTTCGATCATAGAATTCTGTCAAGTTCTCAAAATATTCGTCTCCCAATTCTCCTCGCATCTTCTGTCCACCGAGAAAAGGTGGGTTGCCGACAATAACGTCGACCTTTGGCCACTCCGGTTCGGTAGGATTCCCCTCGTCATCAAAAGCGAGAATCGCGTCTTTGCAGACGATGTTGCCTTGAAGCTTCTCCAATATCGGATCGCCGAATGATTGACCGTAGCCGTTGTTAATCCGCCATTGAATGTAACCAATCCAGACGACGATGCTGGCGAGGGCGTGGGCGATCGGAGCCTTCTCGATTCCAAACATTTGGCGCGGGTGGACTGCGGGCGTCGGCATTTGCAGTCCCGACCAAAGCGGATGCTGGATTACGCGCTTCTCCAAATCCATTAGCTCTTGCAGCGCAACATACAAAAAATTGCCGCTGCCGCAGGCGGGATCAAGTACGGTGGTCTCGCGGATTCGGCTTAGTATGCGCTCGCGCAACTCCAGCAGTTTGGTTCTGGCGTTCGCGCGTCCACGCCCTGTTTGCGCATTGTCGAGGCGTTCGCGGACGGGCGCGGCTTCTAGCTGCACCGTGTCCCATTCGTAGCGAAGCGGCTGCATCAGCACGGGTTCAACGATGAGCAGGATGTCCTCGCGCGAGGTGTAGTGGGCGCCGAGTTGGGCGCGCTTGTCCGGGTCGAGACTGCGTTCAAATAGGGTGCCGAAGATAGACGGTTCAATGGATTCCCATCTTAATTTTGCCGCTTCCGCCAGGGCGTCCATTGCTTCAAGCGACAACTCTTCAACTGTAACGACACTGAATAGCGTGCCATTGAAGTATTTGATGTCTTCGCCAAAGTACTCGCCGCCTCTATTCATTTCATTGAACAGATTCTGCAAATGCCTTTGGAAAGCTCTGGGTTTGCCCGTCGATAGCTTGATGATGTCACGGAATATCCCGGCAGGCGTATCTCGAACTCTGGGTAGCAAGCCGATATCTTCCGCGAAAAGGCAAAAGACCAGTTTGGTCAAGAAATAGGCGATGCGCGTCGGCTCGGCATCCCAATCGCGCATGTTGTCGGCGATGACCTCAAACGACTGCGCGGCTTCTTTTGTGACTTGCTCAGTGTTGCGACCGGGATTCAGGCGTTCTGGATCGTGAAACATCGCGTCGAGCCAGGCTCGGACTTTGGGATCGCTAGCGATTTCGCCGTGATCGAAGGCGTAGACGCGCTTTTCTGTGTCAGGAAAATTGGTGTGGATCTCCCAGCGGTTTATATCTGTGACGACCAAGAGCGGCGGATTTTTCAAGTTTTCGCGGTATTGCAATAATTGTTGGTAGGCTGCTTTGAGGTCAGGGTATTTGTCTGGCGTCTTGTACTCGATTGCAAAGCGACCTTCATAATAGACATCGGCGCGACCGCTACCATCAACCTTATCTGCTCGCTGTTCAAAGACGAATGTTTTGCCCGCCTCGGTCTTGCCATCGCCGCCGGGCATCTCGACGCCGACCAAACGGCAGACATCGACGAAATGGAGGTGGGCGACCTGAGTCTCGTTTAACATTGTGTTTGCCCATTTGTTGACGAATTCTTGCGGCTGCATCATCCCTCCTTGCGCTAGAGGCATTCTACCATTTTCGCGCTCAGCGACGCAGGGCGGCGGCAAATCCAGCCCCGCCTGCGCGATGAGCAAGTCTGAACGATGCTATACTGCCTCTTATGAACAGTCAGAGCGAGATTGCCGGCTGGGTTGAGCGTGCCAAGCGGCGTGGTGGCGCGCCTTTTCTGCTGCTTGCGCTGGAGGCGTTTGAGCCGCTGGCGCCGGCTTTGGCGCAGGGTCTGCTGGTGGCGCAGCCGCTGGCGAATCTGTGGCCCGGCGGGGCGGCGCTGCGCGAGCTGGCCGACCTGCTGGAAGAGCCGGATGGCTTAAGCGAGTTGCGGGCGCTGCTGGCGGACGACGGGGCGGAGTGAGCGGATTGGACGAAACGACGGTTCAGGTTTATAGCGTGGTCTTTGTCGCCATCACCGTTGTGCTCGTGTATACGGCGCGCTTTTTCCAGCGGCGGCGCGCTCGGCGGCGGCTGCAGCGGCAGTTGGCGGGCATGGATCAGATTCCGCAGTGGATCACGCAGGGCATTGAATCGAATATGCCTTTGCACTTGTCATTTGGCGCGGCGGGCGTCGGCGGGGATAGTACACCGGCGGCGCTGGCGGAAGCCGAGTTCTTTCATCATGTCATCAGGCGGGCGCAGGCCAGCGACTTGTCGCCGACTGTGACGATGTCGGCGCCGGCGACGGTTCCGCTGGGGCAGGATGTTCTGCGGCGCGCCTGGACGCCGGGCAAGTCGCTTTCGCGGGCGCAGTGGTATCCGCCGGACCTGGCTTACGCCGGCGCGGTGGCCGCTTCGGCTGTTGCTGAGGAGCCGGCGGCGCATATCATGGCCGGGCGTTTCGGCGCCGAGCTGGCGCTGATGCTCGATAGCGCGGATCGGCGCGGTCAGCCGAGCCTGGCCGTCAGCGAGCGGCTGGATGGGCAGGCGGTCGCTTATGCGATGGCCGATCATGCCCTGATTGGCGAAGAATTGTTTGCGGCGCCGAGCGCGGTCTCTGAAGATGGGGGCGGGCGCGCCGACGCCGCGATTCTGGATGTGTGGCGCGGTCTCATTATCTTGGGCGCGACAGTCTTGCTCATGCTGGAGTTCAGCAAACAACTGCCGCTGTTGAGTTGGCAGGTGGCAGCGGCGATCGCGGCGATCCTCATTGTGCTGGGCGCCTTTGCTTATCGGAGGCGCTAAGCGATGGGCTCGGCGGGCATGGCCGCGTTTGTCGCCTTTGTCGTTGGCGTCACGACCATTCTCAGTTTGCTCCTGGGCGATAATCCGGCGCTCTTTGGCAGGGGGGCGGGCAGCGACGAGTTGGCGCGACGGCTGGCGCTGCCGGGCGATGTGCTGCTGCGGCTGGTCGCCATTGTCATCGCCGTCAGCATCGTCATTGGCATCGCCAATTTGCTCTTTGTACATATCGGGCGCTTGGCTCGGGGGAAGTTCTACAGCGCCGTTTTGCTGGCAAGTTTCGCATTCACGATTTATTGGACCATCGCGAATAAGGGCGACGCATCGCTTTTGGAAGCGGTGCAGGTTCCGATTGAATCGGCATTGGCGGCGCTGCTCTTCGTCTCGCTGGCGCATGGCGGTTCGCGCGTGATGCAGAAGCGGGCGGACGTATGGGGGCTGCTCTTCGTGGCGGTCGTGTTGATTGTGCTGCTCGGCAGCATCCCGCTGGCAGAGCTGGCGCCGGTCAAAGCCTGGAGCGACTGGCTGATGGCGATTCCGGTCAGCGCCGGCGCGCGGGCGATTCTGCTGGGCATCGCGCTGGGCAGCGTCGTCGCGGGTGTGCGCGCGCTGCTGGGGCAGGATCGCGCTTACCGCGGCTAAGTGGCGCAGCCGGGCAATGGACGGAGTATGAGCGAAGAATTCAACTGGCTGGATTATGCGGAGCCGGAAGAGAGCGCCCCGGCGCCTAGCCCGCGGCGGGGTCTTCGCCGATTTCTGCCGCGCCGGCCGCGTTTGCCACGGCTGCCTGGTCGACCGCGTTTGCCGGGATTGCCCGGAATGCCGCGTTTGCCGCGATTGCCGCGCCTGTCTCTTCCGCGCAGGGGGAGCGAAGATTCTTCACTCGAAACGCCGTCGGCGCCCGATCTCCTGGGTTTGCAGGATGAACGCCCGCTGGAAGAATTGGACGAAGGCCTTCGCTCATTGCGCGAGCGGTCGGCTGCCGGCGCGCAATTTGAAGTGGAATCGAGGCAGGCGCTCTACGATGTTGATGAGGTCCTGGTTAGCCCCGAGGTCTTGCAAAAGCCGGGCGGCGTGATCAGCGCGGCGGCGCTTTCCAAGGCGCAGGAGCAGCAGGTTGAGATGCTCAAGGACATCGTCGGCGGCGCGGGGCAAGCGGAGGAGACGGGCGGTCGCCGTTTCCTGCCGAGCGCGGCCTTTTCGCTGAGCGCGGCGCCGCGGTTGCTTGGCAGCGCCGTTCTGTGCCTGATGGTGTCATTGCCCTTTGTCTCGTCCGATTTCTCCGAGGGGCAACTGCCGCCTTCTGAATTTCACGAGGATAGACCCGGCGCGACGACCGTCTACGACTTGCTGGATAATTTGACAGTTGATGATTATGTGCTGGTGGCATTTGAATATGGGCCGGCGGCGGCTGGCGAGTTGGATGCCATCGCCGATCTCTTCCTGCGCCATATTGTCGCGCAGCGCGCCAAACCGCTTATCGTCAGCAGCAATCCCATCGCCATCGTGCATGCGCAGAACATTATCCGCGGGATTAATCGCTCGGTCGCTTCCAGCGGCAATGACTTGCAGCGCGGGCGTGACTACTTCATCCTGCGTTACTTGCCCGGCGGCTCGTTGGGATTGCGCGAATTGAGCGAAAATTTCGCGGACGTCGCGCGGGTATCGCATAAGGGCGAGCTGACCGGTCTGGATTTCGACTCGCTGGAGGATCTAGCTGCTATTGTGTTGGTTGCCGAGCGCGCTGAAGACATGCGCAATTGGGCGGAGCAGGTTGTAGCGGAAGTTGCGGATACGCGTCTGCTCGCTGCCAGCGGCTATGCGGCCGCGCCTCTGGCGCAAGTCTATGCCGACAGCATGGAGGAGATAGTGGGCTTGGTGGTGGGCTACCGCGATGCCTACACCTACGGCGAGAAGCTGGAGAACAATTACGGTGATCCGCTGCCGGCAGCGCTTGAGCCTGACGCGCGTACCGATGCGCCTGAAGTGGAAGCAGCCGTCGAGCCGGCAGCGCAAGAAGAGCAGACGAGCGAAGCCGACGCGCAGCTGGAGCTAGCGCAAGCGACTGCGACTGAGAAGCCACCCGCAACCGAAATGCCGAGCCCGACGGTGAGATCGCTGCCGACGACAACGCCGCGCCCGAGCAATACGGCGCCCCCGACGGCGACTGACCCGCCGACCGCGACCGCCACTCAGGAAACCGTACGCGTGGTGGAGATCGTCTCGCCGCAGCAAGTGCGGATTCGGCGCGGACCGAGCACAGCTTCTGACATTCTGCAATTGGCGCTGGCGGGCGATATGTTTGAACTCATCGGCGCGAACGGCGATGATAGCTGGTATCGGATTGCGCTATCGGCTGGCTTGGAAGGCTGGATCGCCGAATTTCTGGTGGAAGTGAAGGAGGCGACAAGGGCGGCTTTACAGGCGGCTCAGGCGAGCGCGTCGGCGCGAATCTCCGACGAGCGCGTCTTTTTGCGGCGGGAATTCAATGTGAGCCTGGGCAAGAATCGCCCGCGCTATTACCAGGTCAACACTCCAATAAGCGGCGATATTCCGGAATATGTACTGCTGCGCGATCGCTCGCAGGAAGTCCCGCGTCTGAATGCCATGACTTTTGGGACGCTGGCGGCTGTGTTGGTGATCGCCCTTGGCAATGTCTACTATGCTCTTGGGGCGCTGGGGCGGCGGCGCGCGGCGGACAAGGCCTGATGCGGCGGGATCAATGACCGAGAATGCGATTGCGCTCCTCAGTTTCGTTTTGACCCTCATGGTCTTCAGCTATCTGCTGGGAGATTTGCCGCTGATCCGGGTCTTGTATCGCAGCGCCGTCTATGTCTTCGTCGGCATGACAGCCGCTTTCACGCTGGTCGTGAGTTATGAAGGGCTGATCCTGCCTTATTTGCAAGATATTCAGAATACGGAGACGGGCTGGACGGCGCTGGGCAATTCGGCTGATGTCACCATATTCTTCACGGCATTATTGTTTGGCTTGCTGCTGCTGCTGAAACCGATTCGATCCTTGACCTGGCTGACCAATAGCGTCTATGCGGTGGTGATTGTCGTCGGCGCCTCGGTGGCGGTGGTTGGCGCGCTGACCGGCACACTGTTTCCACTGCTGCACGCGACCGTATCTATCCCCGGTGACCTCAGCTCAGACTTCAGCGCGCTGGTGGATACGCTGATCATATTCGTTGGCACGATGACCGCCTTGTTCTACTTCCATTATCAAACGCGGGCGAACAGCGGCGCTGGCGCGGTGCAGAGCCGGCTCGGTCGTGGGTTCCGCCATGTGGGCAAGGCATTCATCGTAACGGCTTTGGCCGCCATCTACGCCTCGACCATCTTGACCAGCCTGACGATCCTCAGCGAGCGCGTCAGCTTTCTGTTTCAATTTGGCGCCACATGAGCGACGGACGGATTCATTCCATTTTGGCCGCTGATTTCGGCAGCGTGAATACGCGCGCGCTGCTGTTTGACCGGGTCGATGGCCGGTATCAACTGGTCGGCAGTGGATCGGGGCTTACGACGGTTGGCTCGCCCGGCGATGATGCGCAGGTCGGCCTGGCGACGATTCTGCAAGCGATGAGCGAGGCGACTGGGCGTCGCTTCTTTGATAAGGCCGGCCGCATCATCGGGCCGGAGCAAGCGGATGGGGTGGGCGTCGATTATTTCCTCACGACGACCAGCGCGGGCCCAGCGCTGCGGGCGGTGCTGGTCGGGCTGTATCCGCAGGTCAGCATCGCGGCGGCGCGAAGGGCGATCGCCCCGTTTTACATTGATGCAGTCGCTGAGGTGCATCTGGAGGACGGCTTGGGCGCGCGGGGGCGGCTGAACCGCATCATCCACAGCCGGCCGCAGATCATTGTCATCACGGGCGGCGCCGATGGCGGGGCGCGAACGATGCTGCTGGAGATGCTCGCCGTGGTGCGTGAAGCGGCTTCGCTGATGCCGCAGGGCAGCAAGCCGGCCGTTTTGTACGCCGGCAACAGCAGCCTGGCGGCGTCCGTCCGCGAGATGCTGAGTCAGCAGGTTGAAGTCTTGCTTGCGCCCAATATCCGGCAGGGAGATCGAGAAACGCTGGAGCCCGTGCAATCCGTGCTGGGGCGCTACTATGACGGCGTCAAGCGGCATAGCAGAGGCTTCCAGCGGATCGCGCTGGCGTCTAATTCCGGCATCGTGCCGTCGGCGCGTCCGGTCGAAACGATGACCGCTTTCTTCTCGCGCTTGCAGGACCAAGATGTAGTGACGATAGACGTCGGCAGCGCGCGAACGATGCTGTCGCTGGGGCAGAGGGGCTTGGTTCAGTCCGCCATTCGCAACGATGTTGGCGTCGGTCACAGCGCGGCCGCGGCGCTGGAGTTGATCGGGGAAGAGGAAATCGGGCGCTGGCTGCCATTCCATCCGCGCAAGGGTGAACTGGCGCAGTATGCGCTGAACAAAGGCTTGCGCCCGGCGAGCGCCCCGCTGGATATGCGTGACCGGTACATTGAATACGCTTTGCTGCGCGCTTGCATCCGAGCGATGGCGGGCGAGTTGGGTCAACTGGACCGGATGCGGGTGCGCCTGGTCATTGTAGCGGGCGGCGCTTTTGGCGGCAGCGGTCAGGGCGCTCTCGATATGATGCTGCTGGCCGATGCGCTTGAGCTCGAAGGCCTTGTCGAGGTGAAGTCCGATGCGCATGGCGCGCTGGCGGCATTGGGCGCGTTGGCGCCGGTTGAGCCGACGGCGGTTGTGCAGTTGGCAAATGGGAATGCGCTGGAAAACGTTGGCGCGCTGCTGCGTTTGTCTGGGCAGGCCGCTTCAGGGATGAGCGCGCTAAAGGTGAAGGCGCGGCGAGACAGCGGTGAAATCATAGAGCGAGAAGTGAACGCGGGCGATGTTTGGCACTTGCCGGTGGCGAATTCCAGGACGGTCGAATTGCGCATACAGGCGCGGCGTGGATTATCGATTGGCGGAAAGCGGCGTCTGCGGCTGAAGCTTGCGGGCGGGCGCGGCGGCGTCTTGATTGATGCGAGGCTGGGCGCGCAGGCGTCGGCGGCGACGATGACCGAGCGCGCGGTGAACATGCTGCGCTGGTACGCGGCGGTGACTGGGCAGGAGGGCCCGGTGGCGATTCCGGAGAACTGGCTGGCGGGGGTGGATGCTTAGCGCTAGATTTGCTGGCGCGTCTTTGATGAAACTGCTTACAGTTCAATAGATTTTCAACACTGTGCGATATACTAGAATTAGGCGCTATCGTTTGACTTTGCATCGGTAATGTGCTAATTTTGCTGACGAGGTAGCGCGTAAGATTGATTTTGATCGGTAGAGGCTTTTCGTGCGAAAAGCAACAGTCCAATGCTCAGCGTTTCACAATTGCGAACAATTCAATGGACTCGTGAAACGTCTCAGCTTGATAGTGTTCAAATGCTCGCTGTTGCCAATACCATGTTGAATTCTCCTCCGTTTTGGACAAGCCTCAAGGAAGGTCAAATTCGTTCGGATCATGTTGTCCATGACGGTCGCTCTTACCTAATTGTTTACGTTTGTTTGACCGCCGAAGATGAAATTCTATTGGAGATTTTGCAAGTTCAATAGCTGAAATGGAATGATTTATGGCGTACGAATATACACAAGAGATTCGCGACCAGCAGGCTGTAGTAAAGCGTGAGCTCGAAAAACTGGGCAGAATGCGTCGGGAACATCTCATCGCCACCGGACAGATGCCCACGGCGCAAGACGTCGCTGCTTATCTCAAAGAGAACGGCATTGCTCCCGAGCAGCAGCCCAGCCAGAAAGAATCCTCACCTAGCTAGCGCCTGCGTCCCTACAACATATTTGCAGTCTATAAGTTCCGCTGGAATGCGGCGGGATTATTTCACGGCGCCCATGGTTAAGCCGTCGACCACGTTCTTGCGGATGAACATCGCCAGGAAGAATATCGGCACCATGACAACCAGGCCGGCGGCGGCCATCAACTCCCACATAATGCCGAGCGCGCCTCGTGTGGTCATGAGCGCTACCTGCATGGTGCGCATCTCGCGCCCGATGATGAGGGCGAAGAGAAACTCGTTCCAGGACATGATGAAAGCAAAGACCGACGCGACCAGAACGCCGGGCCGGATCAGCGGCAGGGAGATGAAAAATAGAATCTGAAAGTCATTGCAGCCATCGACGAAGGCGGCTTCTTCGATTTCGCCGGGCAAGGCGTCGACGAAGCCCTTGATCATCCAGATGGCGTAAGGCAGGACGATCGACATATTGACGATGATCAAGCCGAGCCGCGTTCCGAGAAGCGGTTCGCCAAAGAGCTCCAAAGTTCGGAAGAGGGTGAAGAAGGGGATGGCGACGACGATGGCGGGAATGAACTGGGTCGTGAGTATCCAGATCAGGAGGACGCCATTGCCAAAGAAGCGGTAACGGCTGAAGGCATAGGCGGCGAGAGTCGCCAGGGGAATGGCGATCAGGATAGTGGCGCCGGAGACGACGACGCTGTTGACGACGCTGGGGAACATATCGCGGCCCAGTTCGCCACGTTCGCGATCGGCGCCTTCATTCATAAGCACGGTATAGTCGGCGAAGATGACGCGGAAATTGTCGAGCGTCGGCTGGAATACGATATCGGTCGTATAAGCTTTTTCTCGCGGCTTGATGGACGTCAGCGCCAGCCAGACGATCGGCAGCATGATGAAGGCGATGATGAGCAGCAGCGCTAGCGTCTCAAGGGCTTTGAGGCTCTGGAGGCGGAAGTTGCTAGGGTATTGGCCGATCGTATTCGCAGTCATCAGCTTGGCTCAATCGCGATTCAGCACGAGCGACACGTAAAGCGCGGCGCAAACGGTCAGCACGACGACCAGAATATAGGACATGGCGGAGGCATAGCCGATATCAAGGCTGCGCACGAAGCCAATTTGATGGATGTAGTAGTTGATGGTCTGGGTGGCGCGGACGGGACCGCCGCCGGTCATGGTCACGACTTGATCGAACATTTTCAGCGAGAAGATCGTCTTGAGCATGGTGACGATGAGGATGACGGATCGCAGCAGCGGCAGGGTGACGCGGAAGAAGATTTGCAGGCGATTCGCTCCGTCGATGCGGGCGGCTTCATAAATCTGTTCATCGATTGAACCGAGGGCGCCGACAAACATCAAGGCGATTAAGGGCGCCCAGCCCCAGGTTTCGCTCATCGCCAGCATGAAGAGCGCCCAGAATTTGTCGCCCAGCCAGACGATCGACTCGCTGATCAGCGGGATCTCGACGAGAGGCAGGGCGTTGACAATGGATAGCAGGGCATTGATCGGAACGACGATCAACTGGTCGATGAGCAGGTCGTAGACGCCGTATTCTTCGTTGAGCATGAAGCGCCAACTGTAGCCCTTGAGGGCGGGGCTGACGGCGAAGGGGAAGATCAGCAGCACTTTGGTCAGGGTGTGGAGGCGCCCGCCCTTTTGCACGATGACGGCGATGAACAAGCCGATGATGACGGAGAGGGCGACGCTGATGACGGTGAACCAGAAGGTCACATTCAAGCTATTGATGAAGCGCGAGTCGCTGAAAGCCAGGGCGTAGTTGTTGAGCGAGAGCAGGCTCCAGTCGATGTGGATGCCGTTCTCGCCGATTTGAATGGCGAATTGGGATGGCCTGCGCAGGTTGTATTTGTGAAAGCTGAAATAGAGAGCTGCCAATAAGGGATATATTGTAGTCAAAACAATGATTAGCAGCGCGGGACCCACGAGAACCCAGGGGACCCAGCGTTTTTTGCGCATAACTTGTTAATCCCCCATCCCCTAACCCCTTCCCCCACAAGGAGGGAAGGGGAATACATGTGGGGTATAGGCATACAAGCTTAGCCGTCGTAGTAGCCGGCCGCCTGCATGACAAAGCGTACGTCTTCGGCCGTCCGGTCAAGGACTTCCTGCGTATCAGCCATTGGATCGGTGGCTAGTTCATTGATCGCTTCAGCCAGGAACGGCACGATATCGGTGTATTCCGGGATCAGCGGGATGGTGCGCGCGTCGGCGAGTACGGCTGAGGCGACGCCCTGCAAGCCATTGTGGACCTCGTTGACTTCTTCATCGGCGAGGACGGACAGCCGAACGGCGACGTTGGTGTCCAGGCCGGGCGTGTCATCGAGAACGATGCGGCGCTCGGTGATGGGATGCGTCAGCCACTTCAAGTATTCCAGCGCGGCGTCGCGGTCATCGGATTGATCGAGAATACCGACGGCCCAGAGGTAGCCGTAGGACGAGGTTTCGCCGCCTTCCCAGCCGGGCGCGGGGGCGAAAGAAGCATTATCCGCCACTTCGGCGACTTCCGAGTTAATCATGTTGCTGGCCATCCACCACCAGCCGACGAACATGGCGGCGCGTCCCTGAACCAGCTCGGTATTGGCTTCCTGCTCATTCCAGGCGACCGAGGCGTCAGGGCTGTTGCCGTCGCGGACGTAGCTGATGTACTGGTCGGTTGCGGCCACGCCGATTTCATTGTTGAAAATGGGTTCCCAGTTTTCGTCAAAGATATCGGTGCCGGCTCCCCAGAGGTGGCTGTACCAGTTGAACAGATTCTGATCGACGTTGAGTCCGTAGTACATGGCGACGGGGGCGATATCCATGCCGCTGTCGCTGATCGCCTGCCCAATGGCGGACACATCCTGCCAGGTGGCGGGCACGTCCATGCCGACCGCTTCCAGGACATCAGCGCGATAGTGGAGCAGCAAGGGGTGACCGCGGAAGGGCAAGCCATAGATCGTATCGCTATTGCCAGTCGACGCCGATTGATAAGCTGGACCGTAGTCGTCCCAGTCAATGCCGGCATCGGCGACGAAATCATTCAGCGGGTGCAGGAAGTCGTAGATGTTGGTGCCCCAGGCGTCTACGAAAGCCACAACGTCAAATTCGGTATTGGGATTGGTCGCTTCCAGATAGAGCTGTTCCTGGAATGAGCCGAAGGGCAGGTCGCCCCAAGACACAGAAATGCCGGTCATGGCAGTGAATTCGGCGTCGCCTTTGACGGCGGCGGAAGCGAATTGCGGCGCCGCGCTACAGCAGATCAGGAAACTAAGTTGCGTGCCGTCGTAGGGTTTGCTGGCATCCAAGCCGAAGGTGGCTGGATCCATGATGTCCTGGGCGTTGACGGCGGCGAATGGCAGCGCCAGGAAAAGGACGAGTGTCAGTAGACATAGAAACTTGCGAGTCAGAGCCATTGGAAGACTTCTCCTTGCTAGAAGATCGGACTGAAATGAAAAGTGTAGCGCGTGGCTTCGGTGGTGCTTTGCGCGAGTTTAACACATTTCAGAAGATTTTGAAAACTTTGCTGCGGCGGGCCGAGGTTCGCCCCTGCATGTCGGGATTTTCGCGGGCGACCCGGTGGCTCGCCCCTACATGCTCGGGTTGTTGCGGGTAAGCCAAGGTTCGCCCCTACAGTTTTCGTTGGTTGCGGGCGGTCTTAAGCCAGCGGATTCCAGATGAAAGCGTCGTCTTCTTTGCTGACCGTGCCCAAGCCGGGGAAGGGCATGTGGTAGAAAAGGGTTAGGATGCCTTCGTCGGCGCAATGCTGCAGGACGCGGCGGCGGGTATCGACAGCGAGCTCGGGATCGGAGTCGAAAGAGAAATGCCAGCCGGTGTTGGCGAATTGGAAGGGCTGGTGGAGGAGGTCGACGACATGGAGCAGCCGATCGCCGCCCGATTCTATCAGCAAGCCCGAGTGCCCGAGGGTATGCCCTTTGAGATCGACCACGCTGAGGCCGGGCGCGATTTCGTCGCCGGGGCTGGCGAAGCTGAATCGGTCTTGCAGGGATGTGAAAAGGTCCAGGCTATGCTGATCCTGCGGCGCGTCGGAGGCGGACCAGCGCGCGGTCCATTCGTCCCACTCGGCTCGTGTGGTGATGTAGCTTGCGCCCGGAAAGGCGAGATTGCCATCGGCATCAGCCAAGCCGGCGATGTGGTCGCCGTGGAAGTGCGTCAGATAGACGATGTCGATATCGGCGGGCGAAAGGCCCAGCGACTTGAGAGCGGCTTCGGTTCCGCCGGCGGAGGGGCGACCCGCTTCACCGAAACCCACATCGGCGATGACACGCATCGAGCCGCTTCTGATGTAGGGAAGGTTGAGACTGCCGGCTGGCTTTTGCCCGGCGAGCGCCCCCTCGATTTGCGCTTGCGGGACGCCGGGATAGCGCTGGGTGAGATTGGCGGCGATGAGATCGGATTCGCCTTCATGCAATATCGCGACATCAATGTCGCCGATTGTCAGTGGGTGCGCATTCATCTTGGATGTCCTTTCCGGTGGTGAACCTTTAGCTGCCGACCAATGCCAGCGCTGTCAGCGTGAAGATTAAGCCCGCGCCCATCCGCGCGACCAGCACGGCGACGGTTGATCGGCTGTAAACCTTGAGCAGACAGAAGAATATGCCGATGCCCGTAGGGAATATAATGCCATGCCAAAAGCCATCATAGAATGAATACGGCGGGATGAATACGAGAATGTACAGAAGAGTATAGACGGCTACAGCGCCGATCATGCCGCGCCAGGCGCCGAAGGTCCAGCGGAGCCGCGGCAGCAGCACTGCCTGCAACACCAGCGTCTCCGCCAGTGGCTGCAGGACGACCAACAAGAGCAGCGCTAGGAGCAAGCCCTGGACGCCGCGCGCCTGGAAATACCAGATTTGCGGTACGGGCCAGAACCCGCCGCTCGCCAGGCTGACCGCTACATCAAGCGCCAGCGCCAGCGCTATCCCGACCAAGAGAGCCAGCGGCAACGGCAGCTCGCCCCGCGACAGACGCAGTGCGCGCCAGCTTTCCTCGCTGCTGCGGCGGTTGACCAGCACGAAGACCGCCGTAAGCGCCATGCCAATTGCCCAGCTCAAGGTGAATTCTGACGGCAGCAATTCATCGCCGCCGGACATTATCGCGACCAGAGCCGGTCCAATAATCGTCAAGCAGACGAACATGGCGAAAAGGGTTAGTCCTGCGCTAAGCAGGCTCCAGGGCGGCTCGCGCTCTTCTGGCAGAGAGAGCTTGGCCATCAGTTTCATTTCGCGCCGGTCGTTCGGTTTAGCGTTCACAGCGGCGTCCTGTCTATTGGCGCATGACGCGTTTGTAGACTTCGAGCGTCTCTTCGGCGGTTTTGCGCCAGGAATAGTTGCTCGCCAGCGCCAAGCCCTGATTGATCATGGTATCGCGCAGGGGCTGTTGAATCAGCAAAGCGAGAATCGCGCCGGCCATCTCACGGGCATTATTTACGATAAAGGCGGCGTCTTCCAGTATTTCTTCAAAGACGATGGCGTCCGATGCGACGACGGGGGCGCCCGACGCCATCGCTTCCAGCGCCATCAGACCGAAGCCTTCGTAGACGCTGGGAAAAACGAAGACATCGGCCAGGCGATAGAGAGCCGGCTTGTCTTCTTCGTCGACGAAACCGATCCAGCGTACATAATCTTCGATGTTGAGCCGCCGGCAGTATTCGCGCAGGTTGGGAAAAAGCCGGTCGTCGTAAGACGGCTCGCGTCCGGCGATGACCAGGGGAAAGGCATCGCCATCGGCCTCGCCGACATAGGTATAAGCCAGCAGCAGTTGATTCACTTGCTTGCGCCAATCGAAGCCGCCGAGGTAAAGCACGAAGCGCTCGGGCAGGTCGTATTTTTCGCGGACTACTTCATCGTCTTCGGCGCCAATCCGTGGATGGTAGCGCTCCGCGGGCGCCAGGTAGGCGACGGTGATTTGGTCCTCCGGGATGCGCAGCTGTTCTTCGATATCGACTTTGGCTGTTTCGCTGATGGTGATGATGTGATTGCTGCCGCGCGCCGCCGAACTGACGAGGGCGGTGTAGAGGCTGGCGAGGGGACCGCGGTTGTATATGGGGTAAAGCAGGGGAATGACATCAAGAACGGTGGTGACTAGCTTAACCGGGCAAGCCATCGGCGTACCCCAGTAGGGAACGTGGGCGATATCGGCGTCGATCTGGCGAGCTATACGCGGAAAGGCTCGCTGCTCAAAGAAGACCTTGCGCAGCCCGCTCGGTCGCCCTAATGCACTGGGGAGAAGGCGAGAACTGCTTGCGCTGACGACATTAATGGCTGGCGAGAGATCGCGTGGTGGCTGAATGTGAGGCGGCAGGATGAGCGACAATTCGAGTTCCGGCGCGGTCAGCCGCAGGTTCGCCAGCAGGTGGCGCAGGTATTGTCCGCTGCCAGTCGATTGCTGGTCATAGAACCAGCCGTTTATGGCGATGTGCACCGTTCAGCGTCCTTTCCCACGGCGCTATCTGCGGTACGGCGGGCGACCTGATAGGTCCCGTAGACACTGACCGCCGGTCGCCCCTACAGTTTTCCCGTTCTGGCGGGCGAGCGTAACGGGCGCTATCAATCTTGGCGCATCTCAGCCTGATGGTAGGCGATGATCTGATCGATGGTTTCGTGCAGCGGCGTTGCAGGCGCCCAGCCGATGGCGGATTGAATCTTGTCGATGGAGGGGACGCGGCGGCGGAAGTCCTCAAAGCCGGCCTGCAGGAATGCTTTTTCATAGGGCACCAGTTCGATATCGGAGGCGCTATCGGCGCGATCGCGGATGAGTTCTGCCAGCTCCATGATACTGATCTCGGTGTTGCTGCCGATATTGTAGAGCTCGCCAATTGCCGCGTCGCATTCGGCCAGGTCATGGATCGCGCGGACGACATCGTGAACATTGGCGAAGCAGCGCTGCTGCTGTCCGTCGCCGTAGACCTGGATCGTTTCGTTGGCCAGCGCCCAACGCACGAAGCGCGGCACGACCATGCCATATTGACCGACCTGACGCGGACCGACGGTGTTGAAGAGTCGGAACAGGGTAACGGGCAGACCGACTTCTTCGTGATAGGCGAAAGCCAAAAACTCGTCGATGGCTTTGGAGGCGGCATAGCTCCAGCGGCTGCGCGCGGTTGGGCCGGACAAGGTGTCATCGTCTTCGCGAAAGGGGAACTTAACGCCTTTGCCGTAAACCTCGGATGTCGAGGCGATGAGGATGCGGCGGCGATAGCGGCTGGCTGTTTTGAGGATCATCTCGGTTCCGCCGATGTTCACTTCAATGGTATTGATCGGTCGGTCGATGATGTTGCGCACGCCGACGGCGGCCGCCAGGTGGAAGATGATATCGCATTCGCTGACGAGGCGGTCGATGACATGGATGTTGCGAATGTCTTCGACAGCGTAACTGAATTTGGGATCAGGCATCAGGAATTGGATGTTTCGCAGCTGACCGGTGGAGAGATTGTCGATGACGGTGACCTGGTAGCCGCTGGAAAGCAGCCGCTCGGCTAGATGGCTGCCGACGAAACCGGCGCCGCCGGTGATCAAGGCGCGGATCATTCAACCTCCTGGGTCGCATAGTCGGTTTGACGCTACGAGGATTCTACACGCGAAAGGCATTCGTTACTTGCTGGCGGTGCGGCAGTGTCATTTGCGGCGGGCGAGGTAGAGCAAGGCGACGGTCTCACGGATGATCGACCCGGCGAACTGGTCGGCAATCAGTTGTTCAATTTCGGCGAGGAGGCGATCTCGTTTGGACGCTTCCAGCATTTGGTGGTCGGAGAAGGTGGCGAGCAGGTCAACGTATGCGCACGCGCTGTATGTCGTCGCCTGGTAGCGCTTGCTGATCTCGAGCTCGGAAAAACAGCCGCTGGCCGGAATCAATTCTTCGTATTCGGTGGTCGCTTGATCGGGCCTGGGCGGGGGGACATAGTCGCTGGTGAGCTCGGGCGCAACGGTCTTATAGACAAGCTGGACGGCGTCCATAAATTCGCGGCTCGCTTCGGTCTGGACCGGTCGATGCCAGAAGAGCGCGAGCGTCCCGCGGTGTTTGAGCAGTTCACGGGCTTTGCGGAAACGAATCTTGGGATCGACCCAATGGAAGGCGGTGGCGGAGAGCAGCAAATCGTAGCTGGCGGGCGGGCTGGAAAAGCGCTCGAAGTCAGTGCGTGATACGGTAACTGCGGGGAATTCGACGAGATTGGCGCGGGCGATCGCCGCCATTCGCGCGCCTGGCTCAAGGCAGTCGATCGTATAGCCGCGCTGCGCCAGGGGGAGCGTCGCCTGCCCGGTGCCGCAGCCGACTTCGAGGATGCGCGCGTCGGCAGACAGCGCCGCGTAGGCGATAATGTCGTCGAAGAGGGCGGCGGGATATCCGGGGCGTGCGCGATGGTAAAGCTGCGCCACTTGATCGTGGATGAGGGACGGTCGCTGGATTTCGCGCATGGCGGCGCTCAGAAGCGATTCCGCATGGAGCCGACGTAGCCGGTGAGCTCGGCGTAACCGTAGCCGGTCTTGTCGCCGCTAATTTCGACGGCGCCTTCCCAATAGACGATATCGGCGCTATGCAATTCTTGGTCGGCTTGCAAAGGCGCCACTCGAATCTGAAAGCCCTGGTCGCCGTTGACAGAAATCTCCCAACCGGCGGGATACTCGGCATTGCTATGGGGGCTGCGCCAGGTATCGGTGACGGCGATGGAGAAGTCGGCCGCGTCTAGGTAGCGGGTCTCTCCGCCCGTGTCAACGAAAAGGCCGCCGAAGCTGGGTTCGACGCCGCCGTCGACCTGGCGGATCTGCCCGACCATCAGCTCGGTGTTGTCGTCAAAGATCAGACCGAACCAATCCCAACCCTGCGCGTCGTCGCCCAGGGCGGATGTGCTGAATTCGTGATCCATCCAACTGACCCCGCTGACGATGAAGGTCTCGTCGCCGATGGTGAGGGTGCCATCGGTGAGCAGCCGGGTCAAGCTGTAGTAGTAGCTGGCGTTGCCGATCTCGGCGCTTTTGGGGCTGAGACCGCCTTTGCCTTGCAGCGCGGGCTGTTTCATCTGATAGAGGTGCAGGTCGATCTTGTAGTCTTCGCTGGCGGCGGATATATGCGTCTTGTTCGCGTTGTCGTCCAGCGCGCTGACCCCCCAGTCTTCGAGCCAGACGCGGTAAAAGGGTTCGACTGCCGCGCCGGCCAGTCCAGCTCCGCCACGCGCGTACCTGAGGTCGTGGTAGAAGTCGCCAAATTTGATGTCGCTGACGGTGAAGTGCGCCAGGTAGATGTCGCTGGCGCGAAATTCAGAGCCGGAGGGTTGGGCGAGCGGCGTTATCGCGCGGCGGAAGATGGTGAACTGGAAGCCGAAACGCCTTCCGGCTGCTGTTGCCAAATTGCCGGTGTAATACCACCACTCGGTTTGGAATTCCGGATGGGCGCCATGGTCGCGCGGGAAGCGCCAATCCCAGGGTTCGATGGCGCGGGCGAATCCGCTGATGTCCTGTGGCGGCGCTTCGAGTCGCGTATGGGCGCTGAGCCTGCCGCCGTTCGCGGGTTCATACAAGCTGATGCCGAAGAGCAGCGTCAGCCCAATCAGGGTCAGAAGTATGAGGACGCGCCAGTTCATGTCCAGTTGTCCATTTGTCGCCTGTTCGTTGAAGCGCTAAACCGGGCCGGCGACATCGAGTACGGCATGCAGCAAGGCGTTGCAGACGGCTTCGAGGTCTTACTTTTCGGCGCTCTCGGATTCGTGGTGGCTGATGCCGTCTTTGCAAGGCGCGAAGAGCATGGCTGCCGGGCAGCGCTCGGCGATGTAGCAGGCATCGTGTCCGGCGCCGGAGGTGATGATGGTGTGGGACAGGTCGAGCGCTTCGCAGGCGCGCTTGACGGCGGCGACGCAGCTCTCATCGAAAGCGACCGGCTCGGTGTATGAGATTTGCTCCAGCGACAGATCCAAGCCGATATCGGCGGCGACTTCGCGGCAGACTGCGCGCAACTGAGCGTCCATCGCCGCGAGGGTATCGGCCGCGGGATGGCGCATATCGATGGTGAAATTGACCAGACCGGGGATGACGTTGCGCGAGCCGGGCCCCACTTCGATCTGGCTGCCGACGGTGCCGCGGGCAAGCGGGGCATGCTTCTGCGCGATGTCATCGACCGCTTGGACAACTTTGGCTGTGCCGAGAAGCGCGTTGCGTCTTCCTACCATTGGCGTCGAGCCGGTATGCGAAGCGAAGCCTTCCAGCGTGATGTCGTACCAGCGGAAGCCCTGCGCCGCATTGACGACGCCGACAGCGATGCCTTCGGAATCAAGGATGGGACCCTGCTCGATATGGCATTCGAAGAAGGCGGCGAAATCGTGGTCATGAACGGGCTGATCGCCGTGATAGCCGATGCGCTGGAGTTCGCTGAGCAGTGCCGCGCCGGTATCGACCGCCTGGCGAGATTGCGCCCAATCCAGCTCGAAGACGCCGCCGTAGACGCCGGAAGCCAGCATTGCCGGGGCGAAGCGCGCGCCTTCCTCGTTGGTCCAGTTGACGACTTCAAGCGGCGCGACCGTGGTGATATTGCATTCGTTCAGGGTGCGGATGACTTCCAAGCCGGCGAGCACGCCAAAGACGCCGTCGAAGCGCCCGCCGAAGGGCTGGGTATCGAGGTGGCTGCCCATGCCGACCGGCGCGATGCGCTCATCCCGGCCGGCGCGGCGCGCGAACATATCACCCATTTCGTCGATGGTCATGCTCAAACCGGCTTCGGCGCACCAAGCGGCGAAGAGGTCGCGAGCGGCTTTATCTTCGTCGCTGAGGGTGAGGCGGTGGCTGCCGCCATTTGCCGTCGCGCCAATTTTCGCCATTTCCATGATGCTGTTCCAGAGGCGCTCGCCATTGACGCGGATTTGGTTTGTCATTGCTGTCCTCCGGCGGGCGAGCCGAGGGTAGCGTAGGTCGCGTAGACACTGACCGCCGACACTAACCTTCGCTCGCCCCTACAGATTTTGCATTGGCGGGCGACTCAAGAGTCGCCCCTACAGATTTCGCATTGGCGGGCGACCTGATAGGCCGCCCCTACAGATTTCGCATTGGTGGGCGACCCAATGGCTCGCCCCTACAGATTTCGCATTGGCGGGCGACCTGATAGGCCGCCCCTACAGATTTCGCATTGGCGGGCGACCCAACGGCTCGCCCCTACAGATTGTGCATTGGCGGGCGACCCAATGGCTCGCCCCTACAAATTCCCTTTATAGAGTTGGATCGTTGAAGCGCGCCCCCCGTTTTCGCAAGTCCGCTTTGAGGCTTTCGATCCGCGCGGCATGGGCTGGATCGCTTATCAGATTTTGCGTTTCCTGCGGATCGGCGTCGAGGTCGAAGAGCTGCCAGGTCATTACGCCGTCGACCACGGTTTGAATCAGCTTATGGCGTTCGTCTTTGATGCTGCGCTGATAAGGCGCGCCCGCTGGATGACCAAAAACACCTTGATAGGCGGAGAAAATCTGCTTGCGGTGCTTGTAGGTGACCTCGTTGAGCAGGGCGGTCAGGCTATGGCCCGCTGTGCTTTCCGGCACGGGGACGCCCGCCAGTTCAAGCAGGGTGGGGTAAAGGTCGAGCAGATAGAGCAGCGCCTGGCTCCGCAAGCCAGCCGGCACGCCCGGTCCGCGCATGATGAGCGGAATGCGCATGCTGTGGTCGTAGAGGTTCTGCTTGCCCATGAGCCCGTGCTGCCCGACGCCCAAGCCATGATCCGAGGTATAGACGACGATGGTGTTCTCGCTCAGTCCGCGCGCGTCCAGCGCCTCGAGGATGCGGCCGATATCGTCATCCATGTGCGAGATCATGCCGTAGTAGTCGGCGATGTGGCGCTTGATTTCGTCTTCTCCGCGCGGGTAACCGGCGAGGACTTCGTCGCGGATGTCTCGCACGCCGATGTCAAAGGGATGCTCGGGCCGGAAGTTGGGCGGCAATTCGATGTCGGCGGGATCGTACATCGTATCGAAGGGCGGCGGCGGCGTTCGCGGATCATGGGGCGAGGTGTAGGCGATGTAGGCGAAGAATGGCTCGTCGTCATCGGGGCCGCGAGTGTTCAAGAATTCGATCATCTCGTCGCTGAAGACCGTCGTGGCGAATCCATCGGCGATATAGGTCTCTTCGGGCGGGTATTCGCCAGCGGGATCAAAGTCGTTGACGGGCATGGCGTACTGGTCGGACATGCCGCCGAAGAAGACCTTGCCGCTCTGGCCGAAGCAGCGCGCGTAGCTGCCGCGGCGGTTGTGCCATTTGCCGGCGCCGAAGGTGGTGTAGCCGTTTTGCTGGAGCAGCTCCGGCAGCAGCGGGACGTCATCGGGCAGCGGATCGGGCGTATCAAAGAGGCCGCAGCCGGACATCAACATGCCGCGGCTGGGCATGCAGACCGCGCCCGAGGTCGAGCCCATGATATGCGCCTGTGTAAAGCAAGTCCCGTCCGCGATCAGTTGGTCGAATGTCGGCGTGCTGACTGCTTCGGTTCCCAGCGCGCCGAGGGCGGAATGGCGATGGTCGTCAGCGATCATGAAAAGGAAATTGGGTCTGGTCATTCTCTATGCCTTTTGGCGTAAGTCTCTAATGTCCATGATACTGTTTGCGGTATGCGCTGGCAAGGTTTTGCGGGGAGGCGGCCGTATCTGGACCGGCAGGTCAGTGGCTGCATCCCTGTTGAGAGTTAAGCGCCTGACAGTTTCGCTGGCGAGCAGAATGGCGTTGGAAGTCCGGTACTCTTGCGAGCTTTTTCCACCCCATCCCTTGGCCCTTCCCCAATGAATTACTGATGACCGGACAGTTTATCTGCGAGCAATATATCGTCGAATATCCTGCACTTTTCTAGGCTTTTTCGGGCGACCTGATAGTTCGCCCCTACAACTTTCGTCAGATTTGATGCTTGTGTTGGCTTCCGCAGCGCTATCATTAGCCGTCTGTTCAAAACTGTCCTGTCCTCAGCAGCTAGGGAAGGGGAGCTTAACAAGCGGGGCAGGTATCCACGTGACCAACTTGGAACTACTGCGCAGCTGAAGTCAGGAGTTTATCCGCTGCCTCGCTCACCTTGTCATTAGAATTTAAGAACTCTGTGCTATGCTTGGCGCATGAATACCGGACATAGCATACAGGTGACCCCAATGTTTAGACGCATAATGGCGCTGCTCGCCGTTGCCTTGCTTATCGCGCCCGTTGCCGCGCAGTCTAGCGAGGCTGAGCTGGCGCTTGAACATAGCACCAGCGTACGCATCGCCTCCTGGAACGCCGATGAGTCTCGCATTCTCACGGCGGAGGGGAACGGGTCGATACACATTTGGTCGGCGGAAGACGGCGAGCGTCTGCTGACATTTCATGAAGGCGGGAGCGCAGTGACGCAGGCGCGCTGGGTTCTTGATGATGCGGCGATTCTCTCGGCGGAGGAATCCGGCGCCGTGCTATTGAGCGATGCCGGCGACGGAACGATCATTCATAGCTGGGAGCTCGTTGGCTTGCCCTTGGCGCTGGAGCTAAACGCGGAGGGAAGCGCGGCTCTGGCTTTCACGCGGGCGGGCGCCGGCGCGCTTTTGTCGCTTGAAGATGGCGCGCTTCTGCGGGGTTTCGAGGCGCCGGCGGAAATAAGCGGCGCGGTCTGGAGCGCGGATGAGGCCGAAATCCGCGCTTGGTCAGAAGCTGGAAGAATCTACGTTTGGGACGTCGAAACAGGCGAGGAGCGCAATTATTCGCTGCCGCAGCGGAGCATGCTGCTCGGGCTCCAATGGAACGCGGATGGTACGCGCCTGTTGGCTTGGTTCACCAATGGCGCGGTGCAGGTGTATGAGACGGACGGCTTTAGCGTTGGCGGGCGGGCGCTCAGCGGCTTGCGTCATCGCAGCTTCGTGAAGCGGGCGATCTGGTCGCGCGATGAATCCATGGTGATGTCCTGGGCTGGCGACGACACGGTGCACATTTGGTCGGTGGACGGCGGGAATTCGCAGCGCGTCTTCCGGCACGATGACTGGGTGATCGGCGCGCGCTGGGATGACCTTGAAGAACGCGTGCTGTCCTGGTCGCACATATATGTCTATCTTTGGGACGATGAGTCGCCGCGGCGCTTGCGGCACCGCAACCTGATCAATGGCGCCGCCTGGAATAGCGATGGCAGTCGAATCTTGTCCTGGTCCTGGGATGGGACGGCGCGGATCTGGCGCGTGTGAGCGGGCGCTAGATCATCAATCCGATTGCGGCGACGCCCGCTAAGGGGGTCAGGACGCCAATCAAGGCGCCGAGGATGATCTGCGCCGGCGTGTGACGCTGTAGCACCAGGCGAGCCAACACAATCAGCAAGAGCAGCGGTAGAAACAGCAACCCTTTGCTAATGCCAAACAGTAGTGTTGTGGCTGAGATGACGCTTGCCATGCCCGCGGCGTGGAAGCTGATATGTATGAAAAGCGTGCCGACCAGCATGAGCGCTAATTCGAGGATGGTGACCAGCGTCAGCAGATAGAGAACGGGGTCGGCGTCATAGCGCCGGAAGATGAAGGCGCAGAGCAAACCGCCGATGATGGCGATGGAATAGGGGATGTAACGCTCGCGGCTTTCGCGCATGTGCAGGTCGCTGATGCGTCCGTTGCGGACCATGAAGGTGACGAAGAGAATTGGCGCGGCGCAGACGGCGAAGGCGAACAGCAAGGCGAAGCGCAGGTTTAGGTCGCGATCGGCGCTGGATGTCCAGGCGATGGCGAAGACCCAAACCGCCCATACTACCGGCGGACTGAGCAAGAGCGAGGCGACAAAAGCCCAAAGGTGTTCTTCCGATTCGACTCGATGGCGGAGCGCGGCGGGCAGGGGTAGACGGATGTGCATGGATCAAACTCGTGCGACGAATCCAGACGACCATTATAGCAGTCAATCGGCGAGAATGGTCATAAACCTCGAGTGGTCGTGTGAAACGGGAAGTTGCGTTGCGTCTATGGGGGCTCCTTATGAAGCCCTTAGGGACCGCTGGCAACGAGGGAATCCAACAGGTCGAGCAATCCCGCCGGGTAAAGCGGTGGCGCGCCATCGCCGCGGAAGAAATCCAGGCGCTTCCATGATCCTTGGTAGAGGACATCTCCATCATCAATGCCGGTGACGGCAGCATCGTCTCGATTCAGGGCGGGGTCGGTGAAGCGGCCGTCGAAGATCAAGTAGATTTCATGATGTGGCGCCCCTTCGTAGGTGAATATGTTCTCCAGCGCGCCGAGGTAAGTGAGATCGGCGACTTCGGCGTCGATTTCTTCGCGGACTTCGCGCGCGACGGCGTCGCTGGCCCGTTCGCCGAATTCGATGCGCCCGCCGATGGGCCGGTAGAAGGTTTCGCCCTTATGAGAATCGAAACCGCGCGCCACGAAGATCTGGTCCTCGCGCTGGAAGACGCAGAGGGCGAGCGGTCTGATGCGGCGTTTTTTCTTTTTCTTGGCCATGTTGGTTTGCGAACGAGCGGGCGACCCAAGGGGCGCGCCTACGCCATTTGCGATTAAGTGGGCGACTCACAGAGTCGCCCCTACAATTTTGCATTATGATGGGCGACCTGATACGTAGCCCCTACATTTTGCATCAAGCGGGCGATTCACGAAACGCCCCTGCATGGTTTTTGTACCGGAGGGCGAGACAAGTCTCGCCCCTACAGAGTCCTTATATGCGGGTTGCGGCTCATTCCATTTCGAAGCGTGTGCCAAGCGCCTTTGGCGGGTCGGAGCGGAGGAAGGCGCGCAGGCGATGCTGCACCGCGCGCGGCATATATTGCAGCAGGCGCTCGGTGAGACCGCCGCTGACGATGAGCAGGGTCACGATCATCAGCAGCCAGGGCAGGGCATTCAGCAGGACGAAGGGAAAACTAATCTCCTGACCGAAGATGAACAAGCCATTGGTTTGAATATTGCTGGACACGGCGCGCAGGGCGGCGAAGAGATAGGCGCCCAGCACGACGCGGAAGGGATGCCAGCCGCCGAAGATCACAATGGCGAGCGCGATCCAGCCGTCGCCTTGCATGGATGGCGGGCTCGACCAGCCGGGCTTGACATTAAGCGAATAGGCCGCGCCAGCCAAGCCGACCAGGGTGCCGCCGAGGAAGGTATACCAGTAGCGCAGCCGCTGCACGCGGGCGCCGCGGGCATAAGCCGCTTCGGGCCGTTCGCCGATGGCGCGCAGGGTTAAGCCGCCGCTGCTGCGGAAGAGCCAGAACCAGATGCCGAACATCAACACATAGCTGAAGTAAACGAGCAGGTTCTGCTGGAAGAATACCGGACCGAGGATGGGCAGATGCTCGAGAAGCGGGATGTTGAAGCGGGTGATTTGCGGACCGGGGATGCGGGTGAAGTCGGCGCCGAGGAAGCGCGCCAGTTCCGCCGCCAGCAGGGTGAGCACGAAGCCGACGGCCACCTGATCGCGGCGCAGCTTGATGCTGGAGAAGCCGACCAGCAGGGCGATCAATGCGCCGACGAGCATGGCGACGGCGATGCCGAGGGCGATCTGCACGGGCAGGTCAAGCACACCGGCAGCCTGCGCGGTCCAGGCGGCGGCGAAGCCCATGACGGCGGCCAGCGCCAAACTGCCATCCAGCGAGAGATTGACGACACCGGCGCGCTCGGTGATGGTCTCGCCGAGGCTGGCGATCACCAGGGGCGTGGCGGTGCCGACGATGCTGCCGAGTGTGTTGAGGAATTCTTCGTTCATGATTTTTCTTTAGCCAAGGTCGGTTTCTGTAAGGGCTACTCGGTGAGTCGCCCGTTTTCGACATTGTCCTGTGATTTGCGGACGAGCCACCGGCTCGCCCCTACAGCTTGACATGCAATTGAGATCGACATCATAGGCAATCTTCACAATTCAGTTGACGCGGATGTAGCCTGGGTATCATGCCCATCAGCCTCATCCTCCAGCGTTTGTGGGAAGAAGACCTCTTGCACGCCGTGAAAGAGAATCACGAACAAGACCAGCAAGCCTTGCAGCACGCCAGCCAGCGACGAATCCAGCTTGAGGGCGATTTGCAGGCGGGTGCTGCCGGTCAGGATAGCGGCGAAGGCGAAGGCGATCAGCGGCACCCAAAGCAGGCGAATGCTCAACAGCAGCACGACCAGCAAGCCGAGAAAGCCGATGCCGCCGGAGGCCAGCGGGCGCAGATTATCGAAGGTGAAAAGGACGCGATAAGAGCCGGCGATACCGGCCAGCGCGCCGCAGACGAGGAAGGCGCTCATCGATGTGCGTTCGGTGGCGACGCCGAGCAGCAGCGCCGAGCGCATATTCTTGCCCACTGCCTTGAGGTTCAGCCCCCAGCGCGTGGCGTTGAGCATGACCATAACGATGAGGAAGGCGGCGATGACCAGGGCGATCATGAAGATGTTGGTGGGAAATCTGGACGAGAACTCGGGCAGCAGGGCGGGCGTCGGGAAGGGCTCTGTGCCTTGGGCCGAGCCGCCGATGCGCGGCTGCCAGGGTCCGGAGATCAGGTAGATCGAGATGACATTGACCAGGGCGTTCAGGGCGACGCCGCCGAAGATTTCGTTGACGCCGAGGCGGATCTTGAGAATGCCGACTATAAAAGCCCAGAACATGCCGCCCAGCGCCGCGAGCGCGATCAGGATCAGATGGAGCAGGGGCGACAGGTTCTCGCCCAGCGGGATGTATTGGGCGCCCCAACTGGCGAAGAGCGCGCCCATCATCATCTGGCCTTCGACGCCGATATTCCATAAGCCGGCGCGAAAGGTGACGACCAAGCCGATGCTGACCAGGGTGAGCGGAATCCAGAAATTGACCACGCCGCCGAGCTTGCGCGTGTCTTTGAAAGCGCCTTTCCAGAGAGCGTCGACGACTTCGAGCGGGTCGCGTCCCACGGCGATGACGAGAGCCGCGCCGATGGCCAGGGAGATGGCGATGGGCAGGAGGAGGAAGGCGATTTGGATGGCGATGGCGCGTGGGGATTTCATGGGATCTTTGATTGCGAAAGCAGTTTCTCTAGGTCGTCAAAAAACACTGTTTCAAAGTCGCTCCATTTGATTCTGCTGGACTCATCCTGCCGTCGGAAATTGTTGAACAGGCGAAGAACACGGTTGATACTGTCGACAACCACGTTTTCATCAATATCGTCGATGTTTAGATTGGCGATTGAGTTAATTGCTTTTGGAAGTTGAGAGGGCGCTAGCGACAGGTGCAGCGAGATAACATGAGTCAGGATGTGAAAGCGGACGGAGCGCCTCTGTGCGGGATCGAACTCTCTATTGACTTTGTCGTGCCTCAGCAAAGCTTCAATTAGTTTATAGAATCGAGCGCAGAAAAGATAGAAAGCGGGATGGGTGTCGTCGTCGAATACCGCGCGGTACTTTTCGTCGTCGCTTGCGCCCAAGTAGTCGGAGGGCCTGCCTCTGGCGTCGTCAGGTCTGCCAAGTCCGATTGCGATAACGGCTTGCGCGAGCGTTCTCAGATCTATGATGCTCTTGGCCGGCTTTCCTTGATTCTTGTAAAAGTTCTTTCTGCGGTCGTAAAACAGTTGATGTTCCGTCTTGGCCAGGAAATACTCTTCAATGTTGCGGTGAACGCGGTCGAGGGAACGTAGAGCATAAGTCGGCACTGTTGTCTGGCTATTGGTTGCGCGGATGATCGTTTCTCGATTTTCGTTGCCGTCGCCGATAACGATTATCCGCGTCAACAGACGTCGATCATCGCTCGTTCCGGCCGGCTGTGCGCGAAAGTGATGCCAGATGGCGCGTGTTGTTTGCAGGCCATTTACAATTTCAGGGTTCTCCAAGCGCAAATTATATCCGCTCGGCACAAGTGATTTCACCAAGATCGTTACGCCATTGTTCAGCCACCAAAAGTCGTTCGAATCCCTTTCTCGCAAAGAGTCCTGTATTTGCTTGTTGACCTTGTTGTCTCCCTGCCAATCGCGAACGTTGGCTTCGAATAGACGCCAATGCAAATCGCCGGCTTCGGAGGTGATAAAGTCAAAGTAGCTGTCAAGTTGAACCAATGCGACATAGCTTCCGCCGGTGGCATCTGCTGACAGTGGTTGACCTGCAGCGATTAGTTCAAAGTGCTGTGGGGGTTTCGCGCGTGAAAGGTCCAATAGTTCTGTTGCGCCAAGAAACTCGAATTGACAATTGCAGCCACTGATAAGGCGTTCCACCTTTGTGACCAACTGCTTGGCTTTTCCTCGCATCCTCTTGGTTGGTCCGCCAGCCTTTGTCGCGTATGAGAAGATTATGTTGATTTCGGGCGCAGCGGTAATCCGAAGCTCGTTATAGATGTCCCAGAACCACGCAAATGCCTGCAAAACGCCTGAATTATATTGGCCCTTGAGTGCAGACAAGTCGCCGTTTATTTGGAAGAAGTCGTCAGCCAGTGCAGAAAAAGCGTTTACCACGCCTACTTCCATGCGATTCTTGTCTTTTGCCTGAATCAAATGCAGGTCGATTTTCACGCCTTCCTTCATGTTCTTGTATCGCTCAACATTTGTGTCATCTATGCGATCGCCATTAACGAACAAGTGGATCGCGTCTATCCCGCCGTCGTAGGGACCGCCAACATTGCCGGCCAAGTGTTGGTCATCGGTAAGGTCGCGTTCTTTCAAGATTTGTTCGGCGACAAAATGCTCGAAAAATCGTTCTTCTCTCATGTCTGGAAATCTTTCAGCATGCAACCTTCTGATAATCTGGTCGAGCGTGATAATGTCGTGTTTCGGTGACATAGTTCAACTTTCCAGTTGCTTGCCGAGAATTGTCAGCGCCTCGCCTGCAGATCGCGCTTGCTCATAATATAGCCCGTAGTCCACCAGCGTTTCAATGACTGAAAATGGTTCGAAGCTCATTCTGGCTATAGACAGCTTCTTCATTTCACGCGGGGAGAAGTGGTCATGCAGTGTTGAAATCGTGACGCCCTCATAGAAAAGACTGACGATTCCTGCTCGGAAGGCGGCATCTTTCATTGTCTGTTCTTCAATTCTATCGGCATCCCAGACGAATTTTGTAGACTTGAACTTGCGGATATTCCAGTCCTTGAATCGTAGCAGTTTGCGCAAGTTCTCGTCGTCGCTGGTTCGCGCCATGTGTACGATTTTAGCAAGCGTTGCCATGGAAAACCCATTGAGCGCAAGTATCGCTTGCATTCCGCCGTCGCTCGCAAGCACATCATCGACATGCTCTCTGCGTATGAATTCGCCTTCCGTTTGCGCTGCCAGATTGCTAAGTATGTTTGCAAGCCCGATAGCTTCAGTGAAGCTATGCTTGTGGCGCGGTTTGCGCTGAAATACAAGCTGCAAGTCGCCCGGTTTGACCGTTAGTCCTAACTCATCCGTAATCGCCATGTCACAGCCCCCATCATCATTGACGAGAACGATGATAGCGGCGCCACACATGGCGCCAATACCTCACTTCAACGTAATCTTCACCCGATGCCAGGCGTTGTTGACATAGCCCTTGAAATTCCAGACGCTGGCGATGGTCTCCGGTTGGGAGTTGGCAGCGCTATCCCAGGCGCGCACGACGATTTCATGCTGGCCCTGCGGCAGGTCGAACTCGGCGCGCCAGAGCTGCCAGGTCCATAGCTGCGGCTCGTTGAGGAATTCAGCGCGCTGCCAGCTTCGTCCGCCATCGGGCGAGACGGTCACCCAGGTGATCTCGTGCTCGCCATCGCTCATGGCGTAACCCTCGACTTCGACCTTTCCCGCTGTCATCAGGCTGCGATCTTCCGGGCGCACGATGACCGAGTTGACCGGCAGCTTGGTCAGCTGCATGCCCTCATGATAATCGACATTGTACATATTGATATGGGGCGGGAAGAGCTTATAACCGACCTGCTGATAGTGATTGTCCGAAGGCTCGCTCTGAATGCGGATTTCGCTGAGCCACTTGACGCTGCGGGCGCCGATATAACCGGGCACGATGACGCGCAAGGGGCAGCCATGCACCAGCGGCAGGTCTTCGCCGTTCATCTCGTAAGCCAGCAGGACTTCGCTGGCGAGGGCTTTATCGAGCGGGATGGAACTGCCGAAGGCTTCGCGCTTGCCATCGCTCATGAGGGTGTCCAGCCCGAGGAAGGCGACATGAGCCGCTTCCGCGCAACTGATGCCGGCTGAGGCGAGCACATCGCCCAGGCGAACGCCGGTCCATTCGGCGGTGCCGATCGCTTCGATGCCCCAAGCGAGGCCGTCGTCGATCGGTTTGTAGCTGACCATTTCTTTGCGGCGGTTGCCCGCGCATTGCAGCGTGGCGATCAGCGAGCGGCGCTCGAAGTTGTTCTTGATTTCTTCGAGGCTCAGCGACAGTTCGCGCGTGACCAGTCCGCCGACGCGCAGACGGTAGCTGTCCAGCTGCAGGTGGGGGATTTGCGTGTGATTGCGCACGAAGAAGAGTTCGGTCGGCGTCACGAATTCCTTCGCCAGTTGATTGAGCGGCGGACCGGCGTTGAGGATGTCGTCATAGGTTTTGGTTTCGTCGTGCTTTTCGCTTAGGGGCATGGAATTTCCCGTATGTATTCACCTTGGTTTCGTGGGCGAGACAAGTCTCGCCCCTACAGTTTCGCGCGTTGGCAGATTCGCGCATAGGCGTTGAAGGGCACGGGGCAGTTAGAACTCACCACCAATTAGATGTCCCAGTTCGTCGATGCTGGTTTGGCTAACGTCCGGCACCTCGTGCACGCGGCCGGCGTAGAAGACGAAAATGCGGTCGCTGTAGGTGACCAGTTCTTCCAGATCGGAAGAATTGAAGATGATGGCTGCGCCCCGTCCGCAGCGTTCCAGCAGCTGCGTCCAGATCCAGCGCGCGGAATCGACATCCAAGCCGCGCGTCGGCTGTTCCAGGATGAGCATCTTGGGATCATCGGGCAGCAAGCCGATCAGCACGCGCTGCTGGTTGCCGCCGGAAAGCTGTTCAATGTTGTCGGCGGCGGCGCCCTTGATGCGGTAGTGGTCGATGCGGGCGTCGGCGCGCTCCGCGACTGACTTCCAGTCGATCTGCAGCTTGTCGTCGGCCACCAGCGCTGTGTGCTCGGTCAGGGTCAAGCCGGCGATCAAGCCTTCTTCCAGCCGGCCCGCGGCGCCAAAGACGCAGCCGCGGCGGAAAAGCCGCCGGTAGCTCGCGTTGGTGATTTCCTCGCCGTCGAAGTGTAGCGCCCCGCTGTTGACGCGCCCCAAGCGGACGCAGGCGCGCATGAACAGCTCTTGTCCGCTGCCGCCCAAGCCGGCCAGACCGATCACTTCGCCGGCATGCGCCGTCAGCGAAATGGGCTGCATATCGAGGCGCAGGTCGTGAACGATGAGCTTATCGGCGATGAAGACGGGCGCGCCAATCTCATAATGCGGGCGGCTCTGCGCTTCCAACTCTTCGCCGAACATCATGGTGACCAGATGCTGTTTGGTTTCCGCGATCAGCGCGCTAGTCAGGCTCTTATCGCTGACCGGCATGTCCATCTCGCCCACCATGAGCCCGGCGCGCAGCACGACGACCTCATCACAGAGGTCAATCACATCTTCGAGCTTGTGCGAGACCAGCAGGATAATCATGCCCTCGTCCCGCGCCAGCTGGCGCAAGGCGTCGAAAAGGATGTCCTTCTGCTCGGCGGAGATGCCGGTGGTCGGTTCATCGAGAATCAGCGTCTCGACGCCCAATGCCAGCAGACGGATGATTTCCAGTTGCTGGCGCTGTGCGATCAAGAGGTTGTCGATTGGCTGGTGCGGGTCGAGCTCAAAGCCGAAGCGGGCGGTTAAATCGCTCAATTGCGCTTCGGCGTGGGCGCGCTTCAGGGTAAGCCCCTCGGCGCCGCCGTAGATGAAGTTTTCCAAAACGGTGAAAGCGCCCACATCCAGCGGGTCTTGCTGCAGCATGCCGATGCCGTTGTCGATGGCGGCTGCCGGACCGGTGTAATCGATTCGGCGGTCGTCGATCAGGATATCGCCTTGGTCGGCCGGCTGAAAACCGGAGAGGATCTTCATCAGGGTGGATTTGCCGGCGCCATTTTCGCCCAGGATGCCGACGATGCGCCCGTGGCTGAAGCGGACGTTGATGTCGTTGTTGGCGTGGATGGGTCCAAAGCGCTTATGGATGTTGCGCAGTTCAATGTCCATCGCTGTAATTGGGCGGTGCTCGTCCGGCAAGGCAATGCCTAATTGTAGCGCAGTAACCATAATTGACCAATTTGGTCGGGGACGTGGCATCAACTTGTTGGAATGACTTCCAGCGCGATGATGTGCGGGTGGCTGGCGGCGCCATCGGCGCGATAGGCGAACACGGCGAATTTGTGCCAGCCTGTTTCTTTGGCGAACCAGTTCATGGTGACGCGATAGTCGCGCAGGTCTTCGGCGTCGCTTTCGCTGGTCTGTTGCAGTTGCTCGTCGACATAGAGCTCGACGCGCTGGAGGCCGCCGGCCGGGTCGGAGGCGAGAATCTCGATGTCAAAGATGACGCCTTGCACCACCTGCTGGTTATGGGCGGGAAAGAGGATCTGCGCTTGCGGGATCGACGGCGTCGGAACGGGCGGCTGCAGGGGCGTTGGCGTCACCAGATTGCAGGCGGCGAGGCCGGCGATGGCGAAAGCGAACGGCAAGAGGATTCGCAACGAAGATACTAGCCGGGGCATATGCCTGGGTCACCTGTGATTGCAGCTTGCGGACGCTTGAATCTATTATTCACTACAAAAAGGCAAAGGACACAAATTAGCGCGACAAATGCGACGATGTCTGCTACTGGCAGGCATATTCTCTGTGTTTTCTGTGTGGCCTCTGTATCCTCTTTTTAGTGAAACCCGCCCGATCCCCAGTCGCCATCATGTCGAAAACTGTTGGGGCGACTCATCAAATCATCCGCGCCCGACAATTCTGAATTTAACGGGCGACCCAATGGCTCGCCCCTACAGTTTCGTGTTTTCACGGTTTGCTTTTTTTGTGAGAGCCAAGTTGAGACTTGCGAGCGGCTGTGTTTAAGTCTCATGCGGGCGGCATTCCAACTGCGAAAGCTGTGTGAGCATATCGTCCACGTAAGCTGCGACTTCGGGGCGGATTTGCTCGGGGGTCAGGCTGTCGCTAAGCGGGTTGGCGCGCCATGCAAGCGAATGCTCTATCAGCTTCGCCCAATGTGGATAGCGCTGCATCGCCCAGGCGGCCGCTTTGATCTTTGAGGGGGCCCGGCGATGTGCAAGGGTGTAGAGGCCGCGCGCGACGGTCAACACTATGTAGGAGAGCGCTTGCTTATTCTGCGGTTTCATGACGGAGTCGCGATAGCGGCAAATGTGCTCGGCGACAGCTTGCAAGTAGGTCTGGTTCGGGATGTCATCAATGAGGGAGTTTATCGGCGGACCGACTACGGCAAGCCCGTCCTTGCGCAGCGCATACCAACTGATGAGCCAGTCATCGCCGGCCTCAAGCAAATGGAAGGGCTCGCCCGGGCTGATGATGCCGATAATGCTGCTTTGGCGGCGGAATGTCCGCAGCGCTGCCGCTGAGATATAGGCGAGCTCGAGGCGATCATGCCATTCCGGCTGGCGCTTGACGACGCCTTGGTGCAGCCGGTGCAGAGCCTTGAACTTGGTCGAATCCAGCTCGGCGGTCATGACGACGACGAGATCGATATCGCTGATGCCGGGCGCGAAATCGCCGGTGATCAGCGAGCCGTATAGATAGATGCCGATAAGCTGTTCGCACAGGATGGATTTCAGTCCGTCCGTCAGCTGCGCGAGAATGGGACTGGCGGTGTCGTCGATGGAGAAGGACGCCTTTTGGTTCACGAGTCCGTTTCGTAGGTTCTAGCCTTTTGATCGCTCGATATATGCCTCGCGCGAATTGGCGAAGAATCGGCTAGACTATAGCGAATTGGTTGACGCAGGAAAAGTGCGGACGCATGAAGATCGAAGGCATCGAAACCTACGTGGTCGAGCAAGAACTCGATACGCCCTTTTATTTCTCGCAGTTTGCATTTCGCAGGCGGCAGATTTGTATGGTCAAGGTCATCGCCGCTGATGAAAGCTATGGCTGGGGCGAAGGTTATGGTCCCGCGACCGTTGTGAAAGCAGGCGTCGAGTTCCTGGCGCCGCTTGTTGTCGGCGAGGATCCGCTGCAAGTGGAAGCGATTTGGAGCAAGATGCATCTGCGCACCCTGGATTATGCGCGGCGGGGCGTGCTGGTGGCGGCGATCAGCGCCATCGACATCGCTTTGTGGGATTTGCGCGGCAAGCTGCTGGGTCAGCCGGTTTCGACCTTGCTGGGCGGGCGCCGGCGCGATCAAGTGAAGGTCTACGCCACCGGCATGTACTTCACGGCGACCGACGATCTGACCAGCAAGTTGGTTGATGAGGCGCGGCTTTATGCTTCGCAGGGCTTCCGCGCCTTGAAGATGAAAGTGGGGCTGGGCGTCGAGACCGATGTCAAGCATGTGCGGGCGGTGCGGCAGGCGATAGGGGCTGATGCGCAACTGATGGTGGACGCCAACCACGCTTATTCGCTGAGTGAGGCGCTGAGCTTCGCGCGGCAGATTGAGGAGCTGGACATCAGTTTCTTCGAGGAGCCGGTTTCGCCGGAAGATTATGAAGGCTATCGCGAACTGCGGCAGCGGATATCGATTCCGGTCGCGGGCGGCGAATGCGAATACTTGCTGGCGGGATTCCGGCATTTGCTGAGCGAGCGCTGCGTCGACATCGCGCAGCCGGACATCTGCGGCGCTGGCGGCTTGACCGAAACGAAACGGATCGCGGCGCTGGCATACGCTTTTCAGACAAATGTGATCCCGCATAGCTGGGGCACCGGCATCGCATTCGCCGCTGGGCTGCATTTGGTCAGCACGCTGGATATCGTGCCGGGACGCTTGCGCATGCCCGAGGCGATGCTGGAGATGGATCGCTCGGAGAGCGCGTTGCGCGAGAACCTGACGGCGCCGAAGTTCGCCCTTGAAGACGGGCGAGTGCGGGTGCCCGCTGCGCCGGGTTTGGGCGTCGATGTCGATCCGGATTATCTGGCGCAGTATGCGCGAGCGGACTGAGTGATAGCCCTCGAAGCGATTCAGGCGGCCCGGGAACGGATCGGCGATTCGGCTCTGCGGACGCCACTGCTGCGCCTGCCGCTGGATGACGCGCCGGCGGAGATCTATCTCAAGCTGGAAAACTTGCAACCGATTGGCTCGTTCAAGCTGCGCGGGGCGGGCAACGCGCTGGCGCTGGCTCCGCGTGAGGCGCTGGCCAAGGGCGTCTACACAGCGAGCGCGGGCAATATGGCGCAGGGCGTGGCCTGGAACGCGCGGCGGCTTGGCATCCCATGCAGCGTAGTTGTGCCCGATCATGCGCCGGCGACCAAACTGGCGGCGATTGAGCGCTTGGGCGGGCGCGTCATCAAGCTGCCCTTCGAGCGCTGGTGGGATGTGATCCTCAGCGGCGCGTACGACGGGCTGGACGGGCTGTTCATCCACCCGGTCAGCGACGCCGATGTCATGGCGGGCAACGGCACGATTGGGCTGGAAATCCTGGAGGACCTGCCGGATGTCGCTGCGGTTGTGATCCCTTATGGCGGCGGCGGGCTGAGCTGTGGCATCGCCTCGGCGCTGCGAGCGCTGAAACCGGAGACGCGTGTCTATGCGGCTGAGGTGGAGACGGCGGCGCCGCTGGCGGCTTCGCTGCGGGCGGGTGAGCCAGTCGAGGTCGACTATGAGCCGAGCTTCGTCGATGGCATCGGCGGGAAGAGCGTGCTGCCTGAGATGTGGACGCTGGCGCGGGCGCTGCTGGATGGCTCGCTGGTTGCCTCGCTGGACGAGGTGCGAGCGGCGATTCGGCTGCTGGCCGAGCGGGGTCGGGTGATCGCGGAGGGCGCGGGCGCGGCTCCGGTGGCGGCGGCGCTGGCAGGACGGGCGGGCGGCGGGAAGGTCGTTTGCGTGGTATCGGGCGGGAATATTGATCGCGGGGTGTTGGCGGGGATACTGTCGTCGGGGTAATTGTTGGGTGGGCGACCTGATAGACGGTGTTGAAAAACCGTTTTCACCCCCACCCTAAATCCCTCCCCCATAAAGAGGGAGGGACTTTTTTCTGCGAAAATCGCGCATTTTAGCTCCCCTTCCCTCCTTGTGGGGGAAGGGGCTGGGGGGATGGGGGGCAGTATTTCAACAGACTCTGTTAGCTCGCCCCTACGGATTCCATATGAACGCTAATCACTCGGCGGGACGGCGGCGAGGACGGGTATTCCGGCGTGGGCTTCGAGGTCTTCGCGGCGGCGGACGATGGCGCTTTCCAGGTATTCCAGCAGGAAGACGATGAGGCCGCCGACAAAGAGGCCCGCGATGAAGCCGACCAGCGTGTTGATGCGCAGGTTGGGGCGGGCGAGCGCCGTGACCGGGCGGTCTTGCAGGCGGGCGACGATGCGGTCTTCGCGGCGGCCCTGCTGGTTTTCGTCGTTGCGATAGATGACGAGCAGCTCCGCCCAGTTGGCGGCGATGCTTTCGGCTTGGGCGGGATTCTTGTGCTCGGCGTCAATCTGGATGATGAGGCTGTCGAGATCGGGCGCGATGCGGACATCGGCGCGCAGCTGCTCCGGCGTCATGTCCATTTGCAAGCGGTCGATGACTTCGGCGGCGCGCAGGGAGCTGTTGAGATAAGCCACGTGGCTGTTAAGGGTTTGCTTGGCCGCTTGGGTCAAGCCGAAGTCGCTGCGGCTGGGCACGATGAGCACCTTCTGGGTGGCGCGGTAGACCGGGGCCATGGTCTTGCTGAAGGCGTAGGCGGCGGCGGCGGCGATGAAGGCGAGCAGGAGCATGATCCAGCCGCGGCGGATGAGGATGCTGGCGTAGTCGATGAGGTTCATGGAGGGTAGTTTACCATAGGAGTCTTTCAATTTTACCACCGAGTGCACCGAGGGTTATGAGTACACCGAGGATTGGGCTCGAAGACGCCCTGAAACGCCCCGGAAATTGCCCATGATTTGGGCGAGTGTATAGACAGGGTATGGATATGGAGGGGGTGGTTCGGTTTGGCGCGCGGCTGGGATTGGGCGATGGGATAGGGCGGTCATGCGCTGAGGGTAGCGGGGAATGGCGGGGAAGGGGTGAGTGGATGGTCGCGTGGGTTGGATTCACCGCAGAGGCACAGAGGGCAGGGGGCGAGCAAGTGTGCAGGTCTTGATTGTAATCGAGCGTTAGCTTACCATTGCGTTGGCTGAAAAGACCGAGCAGGAGCGCGCTGTGATACTCAAGGAACTCAAGATTTGCGGATTCCGTCCGTTTTACGAACAACAGACGCTAAAGATTGAACCGGATGTGACTGTGCTCACGGGCGCAAATGACGTGGGTAAGTCGGCGATCTTAGACATAATCCATCGGTTCGCAATCGGAAAGGATGGTAGCGAAGACGACGCTAACATAGATTTTCTAATTGAGCACTCTACTCCATGGAATCAAAATAGAGGCATTAGGGCAGTGGCGACATGTTCACTTCTGTCGGCTGGCGGTTGGTTCCGACACAGTGTTTCTAGGGGCTGGGAAGCGGACTTAGAACTTACTCCAACTATGAATGAACTCAGATTAGTCGGACTCCGTGACGAGAATGGCCAAGACCTTTCAGTTTCAGATCAAACTGTGAACAGTCGCCCGATGGTGATCAATCTTGCAGACCAGCAGCGCCTTGGACCCTCAATTTCTAGTGGATCGCAAAATGCCGTTGAAAACCGATTTCTTGCACTCGCGTTTGGGGACAACTATTGGGAAACGTTAGAGAGCCTGAATGTTCGCAACCGAAATCTGCATCGAAATGTGGCAAACGAGAGGATCAATGAAAGGTTGAATTCGGTTAGGCCATCTTCACTATGTCTTGACTTTCATGTGGATTTCGAATCGCACAATCCCTTAGTGATATCTGTCGGTTTGAAGGACCAGCACGGCGGACGCGCTTGGCCTCATCTACGGGGGGAAGGCTTTCAGAAGCTGATTAGCTTGATGTTCATATTGCTGGAGATACAGGTTATCTATAGCCACGTAGTGCTTTTGTATGACGAACCCGAAAACTCATTACATGCAGATGCACAGCATTCCTTTCGCCATGTGCTGGAGTCTGTTGCTACTCACCCGAAGCTTCAGGTCATATATGCCACTCACTCGCCAGCGATGATCAACTCTAGCCGCCCACGGAGCTTTCGGCTGCTGACCCGTGAAACGACCGACGTTGGCATAGCCACTACTAGAATCAACAACAAGCCTTACGCTGATGACAACTTCCAATTGATTCGCTCGAACCTGGGCATCTCGCCGGCGGATTCGCTTCTTTACGCCCCTATCACTGTGATTGTTGAAGGCGCTACTGAGTCGCTGGGCTTGAATCGTCTCTTCAGACTTCTGATCAATGAGTCAGAAGATGAGAATTACGAAGTACTTGAGACGCTGGTAAACCTTATTCATCTTCTACCTGCTGGCGGTTCCAGCTTTGACCGCTGGGCAAGAATGGCGACGTCCCAAGACAATCGTGTTATTGTCTTCGTTGATGGTGACCAAATCAGCAGAGCGAAGAAGTTGCAGAAGGACTTTCCCGACATTCCGCTAATTCACTTTCCCGAGACAAACGAGTTCGAGGATATCGTTCCGCGCGAGACCTACTTTGCGGCTCTTGCCGAATACGCTAGGTCGAACGGAATGGATGCTACAAAGGTAACGGAACAGGCGTATATGGAATGGGTAACGAGCCAGAAGCTCGCTGGAAGGATGCTCTTTAGCAAGCGCGTGTCGAAGTGGTATAAGGAGCTGTTCGACTACGACATGGAAAAAGCCGAAGTTATGGACATTGCGATAGAGCGAGTGAAACTTGAGAATATCGATATGAGTAAAATTGACGAGCTAATTGATGCGATTAAGGAAGAGGCGGAGAATCTTCGCTAACAAGTATCACCCACCCTCCACAATCTTGATCTCGTCCTCGCTCAGCCCATACAGCACATACACCAACTCATCAATCTCGCGATCTGTCGCCGCAATCCGTGCATTCACAATCCGAAGCGCCTCGCCGGTCAAGTCGGGAAGCTGCTTATGCCAGTCCAGCATTCGGTCGACGAGGGCGACCATCTTATCGTGCAGGTCGACATCGGCCGGGTTGTCGAAGTCGATTGTGCGGATTGGGAGTTGACCAAAATACTGCTTCGTACAAGTTATCCATCCGCCTCTGAACTTGTTGCTAATGAGTTTCAGATTCCAATATAAGAGACGTGAATTTACTAAACCGAGAAGATATTTGGCAGAAAGGTTACAGTCGTTATTTGATACGGAAACGCTAAAGCCACCACTAGCCATTAAGCAATACCTTTCGCCGTCAGCAGGATACAACGAAAAGAGTCCTTTGTTTGCAAGAAGCGGCACAAGAATCTGGGCATTGTCGTGCAGATTGAGATTACGCGGCGCGCTAAACGCATACCAATCTTTGTACTGTTTACGTTTCAGCAGGCGTTCTCGATTGGAAAGCAGATAAGCGTATGTATTTGGGAATCTATCCCGTAAGTCGTCTTCGGCAATAAGCGAATATTGATTGTGTGAAACTTCATACGGGAATATGATGCGCTCATCATTTCCAGGACCGAATGAGTACCTATTGAAGTCGGTCGCGTATATTGGTTGCCGCAGCATTTCTGATTCAATTTCGACTGGTTCGCCTTCACGGGTAAAATAGCTGCTGTCTCTATATTTCAGACACATGATTTTGTCTGCACCGCTACTTGATCCCCTTGACATATCGGCTGGAAGGCCGAGCAACTTATCTGCGTTTTCAGATAGTTTTGAAAGTAACCTATGCTCAAGGTCTGTCAAAAACATCCAGGATTTGGCACTCAATGAATTCTTGCTTATTGTTCGCACATTATGTCTATTTTGCGTGACATGTTCTGGTTCAGTTTTGAGATACGTAAATGTCTCTTTTAGAGCGGCGGACAGGAACAGGAGGCAGGTGTAAGTTGTGACACTTTCAAATACTTGATGATGCGCAAAATCTACAATCTGGTCGATAAGCTTTTCCTCAGCCAATTTGCCTCGTAGAGCAATACCGTAGTCAGTTGCAAAAAACTTGCTTGGTACGATATAGCCCAATCTGCCTTGTGAATTAAGCAATTCGACACCTTTTTCGATAAACAGCACATAAATATCGTAATTGCCCTTTGAGGCGGAAACGTAGTTCTTCTTGTAGAAAGGCACTGTTTCGGGCGCGGTTTCTTTCATCGTCTGAATGCGGATGTAGGGCGGATTGCCAATCACGGCATCAAAGCCGCCGGCCGCCATAATCTCGCCGAAGCCGTCAGCGCTATCCCAATCGAAGGGCTTGACCTTGAGCAGGGCCTCGTTGTCAAAGAGGGTCATCTGCTCGCCGCTGTAGAAGTCGCTGCCGATGAGGGAGTTGCCCCATTTGATATTGTCGCTGAGGTCGGGCAGGATGCGTCCGCCGGCGCTGAACATGATGGTCTGCGTGCCGGCTGCGGCGGCATCGTTCTCCAGCATCTTGAGCAGCAGGGAGAGCTTGCTGACTTCGACGGCGTTCTGGTCGAGGTCGACGCCGTAGATGTTGTTGAGCAGGATGCGGCGTTTTTCGGCTGCCGTGAGGATCAAGCCCTGGCCCGCGATTTGGCGGACGCGATTGCGGTAGCGCGATTGATGCTCGCTGTAGTATTTCAGATGCCAATCGAGCAGCTTTTGATAGGCGCCGGTGAGGAAGGAGCCGCTGCCGCAAGCGGGGTCGAGGATGCGCAGCTTGGCGGCTTCTTCGGGCGTCACCTCTTTGAGCAGGGCGCCGACGGTGTTTTCGACGATGTAGTCGACGATGTAGGCCGGGGTGTAATAGACGCCGCCGGCTTTGCGCACTTCGGGTTTTTCATCGACGCGCACCGCGCCGCCCGCGCTGAGCTCGATGACTTTGCCGAGGAATTGCTCGTAGACTTGGCCCAGGATATCGGCGGGCAGGACGGAGAATTCGTAGGGGCTGTCGGGAAAGTACAAGTTTTTGATGATGCGGCGCAGGGGCTCGTCGGGGATGTGGATGTTGAGCGAATCGCGGTCGGGCTCGCTGGCGCGCTCTTCTTTGCCAAAGTGGAACAAGCCGGAATTGTATTTGTCATCGGCTTCGTTGAAGAGGATTTTCAGTTGTTCATAAACTTGCTTGCCGTCAGCGGCGGCGCTGCGCAGGCGTCCGTATAGCTCGATGTTGCGGTCTTCGGCGATGCGCAGGAAGACGATGCGGTCGATGGTCCGCTGCACGAGCAGATTCAACTTGCGCTGGCTGAGATCGCGGTTGTGCAGGGCGATGTCTTTCGCCAGCATGTCGCGCCAGCTTTCCATCTCGCGCAGGAAAGCCTGGTCGACGCTGAATAAGCCGCGGACGCGCTCGCCTTCGACCCATTCGCGCAATGCGCCATTGGCGACCGCTTCGCGGCTGAAACGCGATTCGAGCTCGTCCCATCGGTCGATGTAGTCGCCATATTGGAAATAGCGCAGGCGGGCCGTTGCTGCGGGGTCGCTGCGCTGGGGCTGGATGCGGCAGTCGTAGACGCTGAATTCTTCGAAGTCGGTCAAGACGCTGACGGGGGCATTGCCCGACCAGCCATAGCGCCGCAGTTGAAAAGCGGGGATGGGATTCCGCTCCAGATTCACATGCGGCATTTTGGTTTCGACGAAGAAATCGGCCGTGCTGCCGATGTGGAAGCTGTAATCCGGGCGTTTGGAACGTTCGATGCCGTCGTCCACAACCATGACTCGCGGCTCATGGCGCACCTGCCGCTTGTCGCGCATGTTCCAGCCCAGCGCCGTAAACAGCTCATCGACAAACTGGACGCGCACTTCGGTTTCGCTGCCGGGCTTGTGGCGGTGGAACTTCTCGATTAGTTGGCAGATGCTGTCGGGCGCGGTCATCGTCACTCCTCGGTGGCGGGCGAGACAAGTGTCGCCCCTACAAGGCTTGTCGGGTAGTGCGCAAAAAGTGCAGATTTTAAGGACATGTACGGAACAAACCCCCACCCCAAACCCCTCCCCCATAAAGAGGGAGGGGCTTACGTGCGAATCTCGGAATAGCTAGCTCCCCTTCCCTCCTTGTGGGGGAAGGGGCCGGGGGATGGGGGGCAGATTTGAGCGCCATTCTGTCAGTACCGGACAAGCCTAACAATCTTCTACGCGATCACTCCATATCAATCACGATTTTGACCGCGCCTTCGTCCTGGAGGCGGTGGAGCTCGTAGGCTTCGATGACATCCGCGAACTTGAATGTGTGGGTGATCATGTCGGCGACCGGGACCGTGCCATCGCTGATCCATTGCAGCGCCTGGCGCGTACTGGCGTGGTTGGGCTCGTTGATGGTGCCGACATTGGAGCGGGCGGTGAGCGATTTCCAGAAGAAGTCGAAGATGGGGAAGTCCATCGTCTCGAAGCGGGGCACGCCGAAGTAGAGGATGAAGCCGTTTTCGCGCACGATCTCGATGGCGAGGCGGATGGACGCTTCTTCGCCGGCGGCTTCGATGACGACATCGGGCAGGTGGCCGCCGTTGAGGTCGCGCAGGGCGTCGGCGATGGGGATGTCGACATTGTGCAGGGTGTCGGTGGCGCCGAAGCGTTTGCTATAGGCGAGGCGGTAGGCTTTGAGGTCCAGGGCGATGATCTTGGCGGCGCCGCGCTGCTTGAGGGCGAAGTTGAACCACAAGCCCGCTGATCCCTGGCCGATGACGGCGGCGGTCTTGCCGCGCAGGTCGGGCAGGGATTTGGCGGCGTAGAGCACGGTGCCGAATTGCTGGGCTTGCACGGCGTTTTCGAGCGGCGTGCCGGGGGCGAAGGGCAGCAGGCGGTCGATGGGGGCGCGGTAGTATTCTTGCATGGCGCGGTGGTCGGGCGCGAGGCAAAGCACGATATCGCCCGGCTTGACGCTGCCGTTGAGGGGATTGATGGCTTCGACCAGGCCGACCATTTCGTGGCCGGTTTCGCCGATTGGCGAGGGATAGCGATCATCGGGCAGGTAATGGATATGACGGACGTCGCTGCCGCAGAGGGCCAGGCGCAGGGTTTTGACGATGGCGCTGCCCGGTTGCAGGGTTGGCTTGGGCGCTTCAACGAAGGCGCATTGACCGCGGGCGATGATCTGGACGGCTTTCATGGGCTTTTGACTCCGGCTGGCTGTCGGCAAACTGGCGTGGAGTATAGCAGTTTCACGATGATTGGCTATGCTGCTGTTGGACGGGGCGGTGGGTTGGTTTGCGGGCGACCCAATGGCTCGCCCCTACAATCTGGTCGGCGTGGAGCAAGTTTTCATTTACATCTAATGAAGCTGTGATAAAACAGGGGCGATACGGTCATTTGGCAAGGAAGGACAATGAGCGAACAACATAGTTTTCAGGCGGAAACGCAGCAGCTGCTGAACATTCTGATTCACTCGCTGTATACCGAGAAGGAGATCTTCCTGCGCGAGTTGATTTCGAATGCGTCGGACGCGCTGAATCGGCTGCAGTTTGAGATGTTGACCAATGACGATGTGGCCGACGCGCAAGCCGAGTTGGAGATTCACATCGATCTGGATGAAGAGGCGAAGACGCTGACGGTCGTTGATACTGGCATCGGCATGAATCGCGATGAGATCATCGCTGGCTTGGGCACGATCGCCAAGTCGGGCGCGAAGGCTTTCATCGAGGCGATGGCGGACAAGCCGGATGACGCGGCCGCCATCATCGGGCAGTTCGGCGTCGGCTTCTACTCGGCTTTTATGGTGGCGAAGCAGGTGGATGTGATATCGCGCTCCTTCCGGCCCGAAGACGAGGCGGTCAAGTGGTCGGCGACCGGCGGCACAAGTTATACGCTGGAGACGGTTGCGAAGGACGTCCGGGGCACCGAAGTGATGATTCACCTCAAGGACGAGGAGGAGGAGTTCACGCGCGGCTTCCGCATCAAGGACATCATCCGGCGGCATTCGGATTATGTCGCCTTCCCGATTTATGTGGATGATGACGAAGAGCCGACCAACAAGCAGCAGGCGATCTGGCGGCGGGCGCCATCTGAGTTGGAGGACGAGGAATACGACAGCTTCTACAAGATGCTGACGATGGATTTCGCTGGCGCGAGCCATCATATCCACATGCGCGCCGATGTGCCGATGCAGTTTTACGCCTTGCTCTTCCTGCCGGGGAGCGGGCAGCAGAACATGTTCAGTCCGCGCAAGGAGCCGGGTTTGAAGCTGTATGCGCGCAAGGTGCTGATTGAAGAATACAATCGCGAATTGCTGCCGGAGTATTTGAGCTTTGTGCAGGGTGTGGTCGATAGCGAGGACTTGCCGCTGAGCGTCACGCGGGAGAGCATCCAGGCGACGCGAGTGATGGCGAGCTTGAAGAAGACGATCACGCGGCGCGTCTTGTCGGAGTTGAAGCGGATGGCGAAGAATGATCGCGACAAGTATCTGACGATCTTTCAGGAGTTCGGCGCCTATTTGAAGCAGGGGCTGGTGATAGAGGCGGAGGATCGCAGTGACCTGGAGCCGCTGATGTTCTTCCAGACGACGCATGATGATGACCCGAGCGCCTTTCATACGCTGGATGAGTATGTCGAGCGGATGTCTGAGAAGCAGGACGACATCTATTATGTGGTGGCTGATGATTATCCAAGTGGCTCGCGCAGCCCGCATTTGGACGCTTTTCGGCAGCGGGGAATTGAAGTGCTTTACTTCACGCAGCCGGTGGACGCCATGCTGCCGATGGGCTTGGTCGATTTCAAGGGGCACAAGCTGGTCAGCGTCGATTCGGCCGAGTTGGATTTGGCTGAGGTGGGCGAGGCGGCTGAGACGGAGGCGGCGGACGCGGCGCTGGCGGCGGATTCGTTTGGGGCGCTGCTGGAGCGGGTCAAGGCGACGCTGGGCGGTCGCGTGAGCGATGTGCGCGAGAGCAAGACGCTGGTGGGCAGTCCGGCGCGGCTGGTCAGCGAGGACGACAGCAGCAACCGCTATATGTTCCGCATCAATCGCTTGCTGGATCAGGATTACGAGCTGCCGGTCAAGGCGCTGGAGCTGAATCCGCGGCATGCGCTGATGCACAATCTAAGCGGGATGATTGCGACGGGCGGCGCCGACGACTTGATTGACGCGGTCGTTGAGCAGGTCTTTGAGACGGCGCTGCTGCAGGATGGGATTCATCCGGATCCGTCGAGCATGGCCGACAGGCTGACACTGTTGATGCAGGCGGCGACCGGGTCGGCAGGCGCGGAATTGGATTTCGCTGAGGCGAAGACGGTGATCAGCGAGCCGGCGGAAGCGGAGACGCCGCAGATCGATTTGGGCGATTTGGATGTTGGGGATGCGACCGCCCCTGACAATCTGTAGGGGTGACTGACGTGCTGTGTCTACGCGCACTATCAAGTCGCCCGCCAACCGCAATCAATTCTCAGCGGGCGACCCAATGGCTCGCCCCTACAGCGCGCGCTTGTATGAGAATGAGTTGGAAGGACGAGATATGGCGGAGAACAAGACGCAGCGCAATGATGGCGATGTGCTGGCTTATCTCGAATCGGTAGCGAACAAGCGCCGGCGGGAAGATTCGCTGGTCGTGCTGAAGATGATGGAAGAGGTCACGGGCGAGCCAGCCGAGATGTGGGGGACGAGCATCGTTGGCTTCGGCAGTTATCACTATCGCTACGCGAGCGGGCGGGAAGGGGACTTCATGCTGACCGGCTTCGCGCCGCGCAAGGCGGCTCTGACGCTATATATCATGGGCGGGCACGAGCGCTACGACGAATTGATGGCGAAGCTGGGCAAGCATCGGACGGGCAGTTCTTGCGTTTATATCAACAAGCTGGCGGATGTGGATTTGGATGTGCTGCGGGAATTGATTGCGGAATCGGTGGACTACATGCGCGGCGCGAATCATATCGCCGGCGACTGATCTGCTGGGGCTTGGCAAGCATCGCGGATGTATTGCCTTCAGCCAGCTTTGTGCAGGTTTTCACCACAGAGGAAAACGAGGAAACACAGAGGGCACAGAGATTATTGCGAAAGCGTTTTAGAAGTTTCCTGCGCGAGAGGGCGAGCCACCGTCTCGCCCCTACAACGATATGATTGATATGGCCGGCGTTTTCTACGCCCAAGTTGGCCGTCGGGCAACGGACTCAAGCGCGGCTGCGTATAGATTGATAGGCGCATCTTTGAGCGGGGCTACTTTGTGTATAATACGAGAAATAGAGACATGGGAACCGCCGGTTCTGATGCGATGGATGGATTGAAGTTACTCGGTCAAATGGTCAAGGGACTTGCCAAGAGCGTTGAATTGGTTGGCAAGGGCATTGGATTGACCGGACAAGCGCTTAATGACGGCTCAGTAGCAGTGAGGACGGCCATGCCAGTTACAGAATTGACGTCGGTGTTCAATACGACGGATGAAACGATCAAGTTCATCAATCAGGAATCGCCGCGGGACAGCAAGGAGATCCTGCCGCAGAGCGCGGTTTCGATGAAGACGCCGAAGACGGACGGCGCCTGGGTGCCCTGGTTTCATCCGCCGCGCTTCGCCCCCTTCAACCGCAAGCGCATGGAGATCGTGGTGGATGATGTGCCGGTGATTTATCTTTGGCAGCGCGATGATCATATTTATTGGTGCAATCGGCTGGACAGCCAGGGCAATCCGGCCAAGGCTTACGAGGTGCCGGGCATCTCGCATGTGGGCGGCAAACGCATGCTGGTGGTGCGGAATGATCCGGAGAATGGCTACAGCGCTTTCCTGAGCGAGAGCGTGGAGAATAAGTAGGGTGATTGCGTCGCCGTGGTCAATTCACCACAGAGGCGCAGAGGGCACAGAGAAGGCATATGATCACCACAATCGCGACAATAACCGTTTTCGTCGAAGACCAGGAACGGGCGAAGGCTTTTTATACGCAGAAGCTGGGCTTCGAGTTGATCAACGACTCGGAGATGTTCCCCGGCGCTGATATTCGCTGGCTGACGGTGGCGCCAAAGGGCTGCCCGACTGAACTGACGCTCTTCCCGATGGGCGGGCAATGGGAGCATTATCGGGAGGCGATGGGCAAGCCGCAGTGCTTTACCCTGCATTGCGATGACCTCATGGAGACTTATCGCGAGCTGAATGCAAAGGGTGTGCAATTCCTGGGCGAGCCGCAGGTGCAGGATTGGGGCAGCTTCGCCATGCTGGTGGATTCCGAGGGCAATCAGATTGTATTGGGGCAGCGGGCTTAGGGCGGCGCTGGAAGCGGGCAACAAAAGCGTTGCCCCTACGGGCGTTTTGGTAATAGGAAGCGGGCGACACAAGTGTCGCTCCTACAGGCATCTAGGCAATGGGAAGCGGGCGACCCAATGGCTCGCCCCTACAGGTATTTTGGCAATAGGAAGCGGGCGACCCAATGGCTAGCCCCTACAGTGTATAAAGCGAAGGAGACAGAAGATGATTAGCCGGGTGGGGACGGTATCGATATTTGTGGAAGACCAGGATCGGGCGAAGGCATTCTATACCGAGAAGCTGGGGATGGACTGCACGGCTGATAATGAGCTTTGGCCCGGCGCAGATTCGCGCTGGCTGTCGGTGAAACCGGCGGGCGCGGAGACGGAGATTGTCCTCTACAAATTCGATGAAAACTGGGAGCACTACCGCTCGACCTTTCAGCAGTCGCAATCGTTGACGCTGCAATGCGAGAACATCGACGAAACCTATCGCGTCTATAAGGAAAGAGGCGTCGAGTTTCTGGGCGAGCCGGAGACGCAGTTCTGGGGCCGCTTCGTGATGATGAAGGACTCGGAAGGCAATACGCTGATTCTGGTTCAGGTGTAATGGTTTGTGAATTGTTGGCGCTGTCGCAGCGGGTCGGCGCGGCGCTGATTGAGCGGGGCGACACGGTCTGCGCGGCCGAGTCCTGCACGGGCGGGCTGATCCTGAGCACACTGACCGACTGCGCCGGCAGCTCGGCTTATGTGGCGGGCGGCGTGGTCACTTACTCCAATGAAGCCAAGATGCGCCTGTTGGGCGTGGGCGAGGAGACGCTGACAGCGCATGGGGCGGTCAGTGAAGAAACGGCGGCGGAGATGGCGCGCGGGGCGCTGGCCTTATTCAGCGCGGATTATGCTCTGAGCGTGACCGGCATCGCTGGACCTGGCGGCGGCAGCGCCGAGAAGCGGGTCGGCTTGACGTATATCGGCTTGGCGGGACCGCAGGGGCTGCTGCGTGCCGAGCGGCATGTTTGGGGCCGAGATCGAATTGGAAATAAAGAGGCGAGCGTCGAGGCGGCTCTGGGGATGCTGTTGGGGGCGCTGCAGGACTAATCCGTCCCGCTGTCGAAATTGATGCCGCGGTAAACTTGCGCCAGGGGCAGCTTGCAATTCAAGACGTCTAGTGGAACGACATCATCCAGCTTCTCGAATGATTTCGTCCGCCAGCCGGCGCCAGCGCGAATGGAAAGCTCGGCGCAGACGCGATGCTGGTCGATGATCAGGTAGGACTGGATTGACGGCACTTCTAAGTAAAAGTCCATCTTCTCGCCGCGGTCAATGTCGATTGTCGATGGCGATGTGACTTCAATCACGAGAACGGGATTGACAAGCTCCATCTCGTTTTCACGCGCGTACTCTTCCTCGCCACATACGGCGGACAAATCGGGATAGACGTAGCGAGTTTCCGCCGCTTTGACACGCATCTCGCTGCTGAGAAGAAAGCAGTCGGAATCGTCAAGCTGTCGTCCGATTGCTGTATTGGTATTTGTCATGATACGATTATGCGGTCCTTTAGCTCCAGCCATGCAGCGTACCTCGCCATCGATGTATTCATGTTTTTCGAAGTTCGTTTCTTCCCAAGCGAGATACTCCTCGACGGTGAGGCGCACTGGAATTTCAATTGCCATGATGTTCCTCGCATCAACTCATCGCGTTTCAATTATATCGCCTATGCGATGGCTTTGACAGGCAAGGGCAGAATCCACGCCTGAACGCGCTGGAAACTTCACCACAGGCCCATCACGCCGCGCAGGATGCCGAACTCGCCGATGTGATAGGCGTTGTGGGCGGCGATGACCAGGATCTCGCGCAGGATGCTGTGGCCCGCCTGGCCGTGGAGAATCTGCGCGGTCAGATCGCGCGTTGGGTCCTGAATGATGGCTACGAGCGCAGTCCGGTCGGCGAGGAAACGGTCGATGGTACGTTGCCATTCCGCCTGGTCCCCTTGCGCATCGGCCGGGGGCCAATAATCAGCGGGGAAATCGAGATATTGGTATGACGGATTCACGATGTAATCGAGGATGTCGGCTTGAGCGATGCGCATGTGTTCGAGCAGATGCCAGAAGGAATAGGGCGTGTTGGGCGGCTTCGTATTGAAATGCGACGCTGGGAAGCCGTCGAGCACCGTTTCAAAGGACTGATGCGCCTGGCGTTTGATCAGGGCATTGACTAGCTGCTGACGAACGTGCCGGTCGTTCAAGTTGGATTCTCCTCAGAATGTCTATTTTGTGATGGCGCGATTGTAACATGGCGCTATTTTCCCCACCCTAAATCCCTCCCCCATCCCCATAAAGAGGGAGGGACTTAAACTGGGTTGTGCCAATAGGTGTATGCCGGCACTTCCCTCTTTACAGCTTCACGGAATATGACCTTCGAAAAGGCGCCGCGACGCGTAGCCACAGGTGGTCGGGGAGGGGGCTAAGAGCCACATTCGCAGATTGCACCAAGCCCAAAATACAAGTTTCTTTGGCAAATGGCGACGTTCCCATTATAATCTTGATGTCTCAGGATCGGTTTGCCATTGGGTCGGCAAATCGATGGAACGAAGATTGGTGAAATTTCACAAACTGGGAAGGCAATGAATTGGCGAATCCTGTAATGAACGGCTAAGGATTTCGCGGTAGGCTTTGACAATTCCGGTATAAATTGAGCAAATAGCGTCAGACAAGCGTAGTTTAGATATTGGCGACGAAGCGCAGATTTGCGTTACACTATAGGTAGCGATTCCTTAGGGTGATTATGTACGATCAATATCCGGTTCATGACGTGCCGCAGAACAATCTGATCCAGCGCTTCTTCTCTCAGCGTTGGAGCGCGATTGCGCTTGAGATCGTCATGACGATTGTCATAACGATTGCGGCTGGCGCGGCCTTTGACTTTTTTGATCCCTTGGATGGTGAAGGGGCGGCAACGGAAGCGGCGGTCGTAGAGGTTGAGGGATTGGGCGGCCGGGAACCGCTGGCATTCATCAAGCAGCGCGGCAAGGACCATGTTCGCGATCGACGCTTTGCCGCGGCGGAGGCGATGTTCGCTTGGGCGATCGCGCTGGCGCCGGAAGACGCCGATAGCTATTCCTGGCGGGGCTATGTGAAGATGCAGTCCGGCGATTATGCTGGCGCGCAGGCGGATTATCTAAAGCTGCTCGAGCTGCGGCCGGCGGAGTTCGATGGGCACAATGCCTTGTGTTGGGCTTATGGCGAAACCAAGGACTTCGCCGAGGCGAGGGCGCATTGCGAGCAAGCATTGCGCAGAGCCGGCAACCGCGCGAATTACGCGAGAGCGATCGAGAATTGGTGCTGGCTGCAGGTGGAAATGGGCGAATATGAGCAGGCGGCGCAGTATTGCCGCTTTGCGCTGGAGTACGCGCCGGAATATAAGGAAGCGCATGCGCTGGCCAACTTCAACATGGGCCGCGTCTATGTGGCGCAGGGGAAAATCCATAAGGCATTGCCGCATTTTCAGGAGGCTTTACGGATTGGATCGTATTATCCGAAGATGTATTTGGAAATCGGCGCGATATACGATACACTCGGTTATCAATCGGCAGCGCGGTCGAGTTATACGCAGTATCGCGAGTTGCTTGGGGGCGATGCGGCGCGTGGCGAAGCCGTAGGGCTGGCGGATGGTTAAGGATGGCAGCGGGCTGGCGATGCCGCTTGACGACGGTAGCGCCAGATGTGGTATACTAAGCGTCAAGTAGTTTTGTTCAACGGTCGGTAGCTGAAAGAGCGGGGGGTAAATTATGAAGAAACCGTACCCGGAATATGATATTCCCAAGCGTTCAATCAAAGACCGCGTTCTCAGCCAGCGCCCAAGCGCTCTGATCATTGAGGGTTTGCTGGTGCTGGTTGCCGTCGTGGTCACCATCGGATTCCTGACTCCGGCGACGCCAGTCGACGACAAGAGCGATGTGATTGCCGAGTTGGAAGCCATCATTGCGGCGCAGGAAGCGGCTTTGCAGGAAGCGGCGGAAGCCATCGCGCAAGCGGCGGAAGCGGCGTCTGTGCCGCAAGCCTTCTTGAGCGCTAGCGCGGCCAAGAATATGGCTTGGTCGAGCTTGTCGAACGAGGAATACCGCTCGGCGATTGCGCTTTACGATGCGCTGATCGCGGAAGGCGAAGCGGATTTGCATACGATCTTCGCGCGCGGATATGCCTACAGCATGATTGATGAGCATGCGCTGGCGGCTCAGGATTATTCGGTTGTGTTGCAGCAGGACGCCGATGACTTGGCCTCCTTGAACAACCGTTGCTGGGCTTTCAGCGAGATCGGCCAATTCGATCGCGCGCTGGCCGACTGCAACAAGTTGATGTCGCTGGCGCCGGACGCCGATTATCCTTATCTGAATCGTGGCATCGTCTATGAGAAGATGGGCGATATGGGCGCCGCGATGCAGGATTATGTCGAGTGGATCAAGCGAATCAAGACGAACGTGATTCGCAATGACAATCTGGCCTGGGAGGGCAGCCTGGATGTGCCGATGTCTGAAGGCATCGTCTATGTCTTCCCCTTCACCGCCAGCGCCGATCAAGAGATCGTGGTCAGCGCCATCAGCAGCCAGCGCGACCTGGATGCCGACCCCCTGGTCCTGATCTTGGATCCGGATGGACTGCCGCTGACAGCGAATGATGACACGGGCGAATGGTGGGACAGCTATTTGCAGTTCCGCGCGCCGGTGAGCGGCGAATACGCCGTGGTCATGACGCATGCGGGCGGCAGCACCGAGGGCCGCGTGGAAGTGTCCCTCGATGTCTCGGGCATGTTCACCTTGGGCAATGACGGCGCCCGCTTCAAAGCCGATGCTTATCGCGCCTTGATGTCCGGCGATTATACGGTGGCGCTGGAGAATTTCCGCCGCGCCCTGAACATCAATCGCCATGACGCGGAAGCGATGAACTGGATGGGCGTCACTTACCGCTACATGGGTGAGTACGACGCCTCGATCAGCCATATCAGCACGGCGATGCAGTTGGACGAAAGCTACTCGCTGCCGTATCTCTCGCGGGGCATCACCTATGAAGAGATGGGGCAGCCGGAAGCGAGCGCGGCTGACTATTATCGCTATGCGATGATGAATCGGAATCGGACGCTGTTCCACGCCGAGCTGGAGGGCGACAGCAGCTTTGAATTGCCGATGCGCGAAGGCTGGGTTTACAGTGTGCCCTTTGAGGCGAAACACGGTCAAAGGCTGGATATTGCAGTGGACACGGTTGAGCCGGGTTTCGTCGATCCGCTGATCATATTGATCGGTCCCGAGGGTCAAGCGCTGATCGGCGACGATGATATTTCGCGCAGCGAGTATGATGCGGTCATCAACGACTTCGAGATCGCCAAGAGCGGACAGTACACGCTGGTGATCAGCCACGCCGAGGGCGGCTCTAACGGGACGCTCAATGTCGATATCGATGTGACGCAACCGGCGCCGATGTCGGTGGCCAAATTCGACGGTTACGGCTGCGGTCACTAGGTCGCAGAATCCAGGAATACCCTAAGGGGCGAGTCGAGAGGCTTGCCTCTTTTTTGTTGTATTCATAGGCGATGAGGCGGGCGACCTGGTAGGTCGCCCCTACAATTGGACCTGCCGTTTACGGGCGACTCACAGAGTCGCCCCTACAATTGGACGCGCTGCAAGAGCGGGATTGTCAGCCGCCGGTGACGGAATGGGCGCGGCGGAAGATTCGTTTGAGGCGAGCGGTGGCTTCCGCTGGCAGGGGCGGGCGGGCGAATGTAGCGAGGTTGGCGTCAAGGTGCTGCGGGTTGCCCGTGCCGGAGAGGATGACATGGGCGCCGGGTTCATCGCGGCAGAAGCGGTAGGCGGCATCGGCGATGCTGGGCGCGGCGCCGCTCTCGACCAGGAAGCTGAGCGGATTCTCGCGATTGATGTCTTCCGCATCAATTTCGCCGCTTTCAATCAAGTTTTGAATGGTCGTCTTCAGTTTCGCCGGTTGGCTGAGGGCGCGGCGGATGGCGAACATAATCAGGACGCCGATGTCCTTATCGATGGCGGCGGCAAGGACGGACTCGCGGGCGGTCTGATTGAGCAGGTTGAAGCCGACCATGATGACATCCCAGAGGCCGTCCTGCACGGCGCGCGCGAGCATTTTGTGCGACAGGTCGCCGCTCCAATTTTCGGTGACGCCGGTGAAGCGGATCTTCCCCTCTTGGCGCAGGTCTTCCAGAGCCGGGAGGATTTCTTGTTGGTAGTAGTCGTACTGATCGGGTTTGAGCCCATGCAAGTGGTAGACATCGATATAGTCGGTTCTGAGGCGGCGCAGGCTGTCGTGCAAGCCCGCGCGCAGTTCCGTCCGCGTGATGTTTTCGCCGCGCAGCCGTTTCTTGGTTGAGATGATGATCTTGCGGCGGTCGCGCTGGGCGATGGCGGCGCCGACGATTTCTTCGGTGCGATAGGCTTCGGCGGTGTCGATGAAGTTGACGCCGGCGTCCAAGCCGCGCAGGACGAGCGCGACCGATTCCGCTTCCGTTCTGACGCTGTCGCGTTGGCCGAGCCGGCTGGGTCCGCCGGCGCCGATGCCCATGACGGAGGCGCGCAGGCCGGTGCGTCCTAGTCTTCGATATTGCATGTGGCCTCCTGGACGGATTGCCTTGCCGAAGATTATATCGCCGAAGCCGCCCTCAAGTAACGGTCAGGCTCGCTCAGAAGGGGCAACTCGCAGAAGCGAAAACGTGTAGGGCTTGTCCGGTAGTGTGATGCTGTTGCCGGTAAATCGACCCCACCCCGAAGCATCCTGAGGACACGACAGTTTTTCGTTGGGCTGGATTGCAGGTTCAAATCGGCACATCATGCGCAGTTCTACGGGCGACCCAATGGGTCGCCCCTACAGTTCTCGTCAATTATGACGCTTGTGATTGTTGGCCGCCGCTTTGTTAGCCATACGTATTAGATCTGTCCTGTCCTCAGCCGAAGCATCAGGGCGCGTAGACACTGCGCTTCGGGGGGGGGGGGCGTCGCTAGTAGCGAGATCGTGATGCGTAGGCGTAATTCCCAGCATGAATTCGCTATATGGAGTCTATTTCGTGTGTACAGGGTCATTGGGCACAGTATCGGACCAGCCCTACATTCATCGTCGGCAGGTGATCAGGAAACCGCCGAACCTTACCGCCACCGCTGCGGGGCTGTTATAATCCAGCGACGAATGGCAGAGGCGGAATCACGATGAGCGTGCATACCTTTTCCATCGTCGCCTATTGCGCGGAAGAAGAGGCTTGGGGCGTGGCGGTGGCGAGCAAGTTTCCGGCGGTTGGGGCGGTGGTGCCTTGGGCGCGGACGGGCGCCGGCGCGGTGGCGACGCAGTCCTACGCCAAACTCGGATTCGGACCCGATGGTTTGGCGCTGATGGGCGAGGGGCTCTCGGCGGCGGAGGCATTGCGCCAGCTGCTGGAGGCGGATGAGGGGCGGGAGACGCGTCAGGTGGCGCTGGTGGACGCGCGTGGCGGGGTTGCCGCGCACACCGGCGGCGAGTGTCATGAATGGGCTGGGCATCAGACTGGGGATGGCTTCTCGGTTCAGGGCAATCTGTTGACGGGAGAAGCGGTCATCGAGGCGATGGCGGCCGGCTTCCAGCGGGCCGAAGGCGAATTGGCTGATCGTTTGGCGGCCGCCTTGCGCGCCGGTGAAAGCGCTGGCGGCGACAAGCGCGGCAAGCAATCGGCGGCGGTTCAAGTGGTGCGCCAGAATGGGGGTTATGGCGGCGACAACGATCGCTATCTCGATTTGCGGGTTGATGATGCCGCGGAGCCGGTGGCTGACCTCATAGCGCTGGTCAAGCTGCATCATCTCTATTTCCAGCCGCCGCGGTCCGATGACGCGATCCCGATTGATGAAGACATCGCGCGCGAATTGCAGGCGATCATGATTGAGCAGGGCTATATGACCGGCGAGATCAACGGCGTCTGGGACGAAGTGTGCCTGCAAGTTTTCCGGATGCTGATCGGCAACGAGAATCTGGAAATGCGCTGGACGCCCGAGAAGAACCGACATTCCATCGATCGCGTCGTTCTGGAGTATCTTCGGCAGCGCTTTGGCTGAGAGACGTTTCAGGCCGGGCGGGCGCTTGCTTGCGCCAATTCTGCTCCTCTTGTTGACGAGCTGCGCCCAGTTTCATCATCTTGCGCGTGACTTGCGTTTCCTCCCCGATGAAGCCTTCTTCATGACCTTCGCGCGCGGCGCCGCAGTGAACGGTGATTGGCTGCTGCCGGGACCGCTGGACAAGCCGCCGCTCTCCATTTATTCCAGCGCCTTGAGCATGGTTGCGGTCGGGATCTCGGCGGACGAAGATGGCGTGCTGCATCTTGATACGGGCTTGGGCGAGTTCGCGGGCCGGCTGTCGAATGTCTTCCTGGCAATCCTGCTGACGGCGCTGCTAATGCGGCTGGCCTGGCGGATTCATCGCGACCGCTGGGCAGCGCTGTTCGCTGGTTTGATCGCGGCTGCTTCTCCCTACACGCTCGTTTATGGCGCCAGCGGCTTGACTGACATGAGCCTGCTGTTTTGGTCGGCGGCGGCGCTGTATATGGCGCTTGCCGGTCGCTGGGGGCTGGGTGGCTTGGCACTGGGCCTGGCTTTGTGGAGCAAGCAGCAGGCGGCGCTCTTTGCCCCGCTGCTGGTCATGATCCTGCTGGCGCGCGGCGGGAAACGTCAAGATTGGCTGCGCTTGTGGCTACCCCTGCTAATCTTGAGCGCGGCGCTGCTGATCTGGGATGGCGCGCGGCCTGAGGCGAGCATCTTCGCGCAGGCGGCGGTCAATAATTCGCCGGAGACCTGGCTGGTTGAGCCAGCGCTGTGGCTGGGGCGTCTGGAGCACTGGCTTGGGCGCGGCCTGTGGCTGCTGGGTCCGCCGCTGGTGACGGGCACGCTGCTCCTGGGGGCGGTATTGATCGGCGCGGGTCGATTGCGCGAGGCTGTGGCAGGCAATCGGGCGCTCAAGGTCGAGCGGGCGCTGCTGCTCTATATCGTTTGCTTCCTGGGCGCGCAGGTGATTTTGTCATTCAATCTTTATGATCGCTACCTACTGTTGATTTTGCCGCCGCTCTTTGTGCTGGTCGCCGGTCAGATGGCCCGCTTGACGGAATTCGGCGCGCGACGACAAGGTCTGCGTCTTGGACTGGCGGCGTTGATTGGGGCGGGCGGGCTATGGAGCTTGAATGCGGGCTCGGCCATCGGCGGCGACCCCAGCACTTACGATGGTATTGACGCGCTGGCGGGTCATCTCAAGGCGAAACCGGTGGCGACCGTCATTTACGATCCCTGGCTGGGCTGGGAGCTGGGCTATTATCTGGGCGAGTGGCACGACAAGCGAATGGTGCATTATCCGACAGCCGCGGCGCTGGTTGCTGGCGCGCTGGCGCTGGAAGAGATCGGAGACCGCTACCTGGTCGCGCCGGTTGAGCAGCCGCATGATGAATGGCTGGCGGCGCTGGACGCGGCTGGATTTGGCGTCGCGGTGGATTATGCGCGCGATCGCTTCATCGCTTATCGTCTGACTGTTCCGGGCGACTAGAACCCCAGGAATTGGGGGTGAACGCGCCGACTTATGCCGTATACTGAGAATTAAAGCGATGCGCGGAGGTACAGATGGGTTGTCTGGTGTTGCTGATTCTGGCTTTTGTCTTTCGGGGCGCTATTCTTGGCTTGCTTGCCGGGCTGATTGGGGCGGTGATCGCCGTGCTGTCCTTCCTGCTTAGTTTGGGTTTCTGGGCAATCATCATTATCCTGGTGCTGTGCGCGCTTGCGGCAGCTGCGGGGTAGGGGCGTCATCATGGAATTCCTCACAGATCCTAACGTGATTTATCTGCTGCTGATGGCTGGATTGTGGATCAGCGCGACCGGCACCTATATTCCGGGAACGGGCGTGGCCGAGGTCGGCGGCGCGGCGCTGATTATCGGCACGCTGTTCTTGCTGAGCCAGGCGGCCGCCAACTGGATCGCCGTGATCGCGCTGGTGATTGGCGCGTCGCTCTTCTTTTTGCTGCCGCTGCTCAAGTCGGAGTGGGAGCGTTTTGCCATCGGCGGCTTGGCGATACAGGCGGTCGCCAGCTTATTCCTATTCGCCGAGGGGGCGGTTTCGCCGATATGGATTGTGCTGGGCTTGATTGTGGCTTGGGCATATCATCGGACGATTCTGCGCTCGGTGCTGATGCAGCAGCGAACGCTTTCATCGACGCAGAAGGACGCCTTCCTGGTCGGGGAGCGCGGCCGGGTGGTGGCGGAGATTGAAGATCGCGGCACAGTCCAGGTGCATGGCGAGCTATGGACGGCGCGCAGTCGCTCGCGGCTGGAGAGCGGCGCCGAGATCGTTGTGACCGGCCAGGATGGTTTGGAGCTGCAAGTCAAGAAGGCGAAGCGGCTGGAAGACGAGTAGCTTCGCAGAAGGATAGGCAAGATTCGTAAGCGGTTAAACAAAGAGGAGTGAGATATGAATGGGGAATTAACACAGGCATTGGGCGCGGGCTTTAGCGGCATATTGCTCGTCATCGTAGTATTGGCGATTTTCATGCTGTTGCGGAGTTCGATTCGCGCGGTCAAGGAATATGATCGGCTGGTCATCTTTTTCATCGGGCGCTTCAAGACTGTGCGCGGCCCGGGCTTGACCTTCGTCATCCCTTTTGTGGAATCGGCGACCAAAGTGGACATGCGGGAGACGATCATCGACATCCCGTCGCAGACCGCCATCACCAAGGACAACGCCTCGATCGGCATCGATTTTCTGGTCTACTACCGCATCACCGATCCGGAGCTGTCGGTAACCAAGGTCGAAGATGTGGTGGAAGCGACCGGCAAGATCGCGACCACGACATTGCGCGCCGTGATCGGCGATATCGTGCTGGATGATGTGCTTTCCCGCCGCGACCAGATCAACGATGTGCTGCGGGTCAAGCTGGACGAGACGACCGAGCGCTGGGGCATGAAGATCACGACCGTTGAAATCCGCGAGATTGAGCCGCCGCGGGCGATTCAGGAATCGATGAATCGGCAGATGAGCGCCGAACGCGAGCGCCGCGCTGAGGTAACGCTGGCGGAAGGCGAGCGGCAGGCGGCCATCGCCCGCGCCGAAGGCAGCAAGCAGTCGGCGATCCTGGAGGCGGAGGGGCAGAAGCAATCGCAGATCTTAAAAGCGGAAGGCGAGCGAGAAGCGCAATTGCTGACGGCCGAAGGCTTTGCCATGGCGTTGAAGGCGATCTATGAGCAGGCGCGCGATGTCGATGGCAAGACGATGGCGCTGCAATATATGGACATGCTGGAAAAGGTCGGCAGCAGCCCGTCGACCAAGTTCGTGCTGCCGATGGAATTGACGAGCATCGCCCAGAGTTTCGTCAGCACGATGGGCGCGGGCGCGGCGCTGTCGAATGGCGGGAACGGCGTCGATGCGCGCGAGGCGGACAAGCTGGCGGAGTAGGTTCGCGCGTAAGGACACGGCGCGCGCGGAATAACGAATCCGCGGAAACAAGCATCGCCCGTCATGGAGACATGGCGGGTATTCGCCTGTGGCGGGCGTCGTAGATTTTTTTACCACCGAGTACACCGAGTAAAAGTGAGGTCACCGAGAGGGCGACGCAAGGGTCGCGCAGGTCGCGCATGCATCGGCCGCCGACACAGCCCGTCACAATCGAATGTTGTAGGGGCGACTCTGTGAGTCGCCTGTCTTGGGAAAAGGGCGGGCTTTTGGGCGACATACAATGTCGCCCCTACAGATTCGTTTATGGGCGTGCGACCTTTCGCGCAAGGCGACGCGAACCTTCCTTGGCCTGCTACAGAATGGGCGGGCTTTGGGCGACACAAGGGTTGCCCCAACAGCGTCCTTATGGGCGTGGCGGGTGATTTATTCCAGCGTGATTTCCCAGGCGGAGACACCGATGACGACGCCGTCTTTGACGAAGATGACCGGTTCGAGCGGGGCATCGGGGGGCAAAAGCTCCATAGGCTCGCCGATGCGCGAATCATTGAAGTAGGCGTGGACGGCGCCGGAAGACGGGTCGCGATCCAGGCGCAGGCGCGTGATCAGATTGTTGACCGAACGCTGGCTGATGAAGTCGGCTTCTCCGTTTTTGATTAGCGCGAGGCTGATGACGTCTGGGCTGACTTGCTGAATCTGAATGCCGGAACTGCCCTCGCCAGCGGCGTTTTGCAGCAAAATGCCGAAATAAACGTCCTCAGCGGCGAGCGCCGGATCGGTGCTGTGCAAGGCGAGCTCGGCTTGAACCCGATTGATGCGGGCGGGCGCGTCATTGCCAAAGCGGCTGTCCAGCAGGTCGGCCGGCAGGGCGTGGTAGATCGTGTCGCCGTCGGCGGCGGCGCTGCGTCCCAGGCGCCAGGAGCTGCCGACGCCGCTGAATACTTCCTCATCCCAGAAAGGCGTCGAAGTTGCTTCGGCGAAAAGATCGAGCAAATTCTGCGCGCCTTTCAATCCCTCCGGCGGCAGAATGGCGGTGGGCAAGGGCGTCGGCGCTTCGCTGCGAGCCAGCGTCGGGATCTCGCTGGGGATGGCGGTTGGCTCGGCAAGAGCGATCGCGGCGGGGGCGGATGTCGGGGCGGGGGCGTTCTCGCTGAGCTCCGCGGATTCGTCGGCTGCTGGCGCGGGATTGACCGCCGGCGCTTCGGATTCACGAGCCTCGCCGCTGGCCGACGGGTCGGGCGCTGTTTCCGCAGCGGAGACGGTGGGAGAAGAGGCGGGAATGATCGCAGCCAGGAGGTCCCCGAGGCGGCCGTTGCCAGCTAGCGAGAGCAGCCCGCCAATGACGAGAACGATGCCAATCAGGAGGGCGGCATTAAAAGCCCAGCGGTTGACCCCGGCTGGCTGCGCTTCCGTTTCCGGCGGGGGCGCTGGCTCGGTCAATTGCGCCTGCTCAACGGGCGCCGGCGCCGGGGCGGTCGGTTGGTCTTCCGGCTCGATTTCTGGCGTTTCCGGCGCTTCTTCCGGCAGGGCTTCGACTTGACGATACCAATGGCGGAAGAGGGGATAGGCCGGGTTGCGGTCGATAAACATCGCTTTGAAGAGCTCGTCCATCGCCTCGAGTTTCTCTTTGCGGCTTTTGTCGCCGGAATAGATCGAGACGAAGGCTTCGTAAGTATCGCGCCAGCCCAGCATCATCTGCGCGTGCTTGTAACCCAGCAAGTCTTCGGTGACATCGGCTTGCAGGTGGATGGCTTCGCGAATGCTCGGCTGTGGCTCGTCATGCTGGCGGTCAATTTCACTTAGCAGGTTGCGCCGTTTGACGCTCAATTCGGCCAGCGCCGCTTGCAGCTCCATCATCCAGGCGCGGTAAGCCTGCATGCTGATATTGGCGTTGGATTCGGCTTCGGTGATGCTGCGCAGCACTTGTTCGATTTTGTTGCCAGCGGCGCGAAACTCGGCGTCAGCCCAATCTTGCAGCGCCGATTCCAATGCCTTCAGGCTTTGGATGCCCGGCGTCAACAGGCGCGACTGCGGATTGTTCTCGAGCTGGCGCAGGAGCTCGCCGAGGCTGTCGGTGATGTGGGGTCCGGTGAGTTCGGCGAAGATGTTCTGGGCGGCGATCAAGCTGTCGCGGCGTTCGATGAACTCGTCGAGCTTGCGCAGGGCGATATGCCGTTCGGCGAATTCGGGGAGGGCGCGCAGGCAGGCGGCATGCCAAAAGCGGGCGTCATCAATGGCGCCGTCGTGGGCGTCGAGGACGCCGGAGAAGATGTAATGGGCGAAGAGAATGCGCAGCGCCGCGGTGTTCGTGGTGGCGAAACCTTGCACCAAGCCTTGCGCCATCGCTTTGAGGTAAGTCTCGGTGCTGGGCATCTGGGTAGCGAAGCTGTTAATGACGCGGTTTTCGTGCTCGGTAAACAGGTCTTCCACATCGATTAGCGCCTGCTGCGTACGGCTTTCGCTTTCGACGCCGTTGCGCTCGACCCAATCGCGCAAGACGCGTGAAACGCGCCAGAGGCGTTCGGCGATGAATTGCTCGCTGTCGCTGCGGGCGATTTCCATCGCTTGCTGGCCAAGCCGCTGCGCGTCGGCCAGTTGCCCCTGATCAAAGGCAGCCCAGCCGTCAGCCAGCGTCCTTCCCAAGTGGCCCGGAACCGAGTGGCGTTCGACATAGCTGGCGTTTTCCACCACGCTGGCCAGTTGGTTAAACCAGCTCGAGAGGGTGGGGCTGATGGTGCTGACGGTTTCGGCGGCGCGCGTCAACACGCCGGTTGCTTCGGTTTTGTCGCCGGCGACGATCACATCACGATAGCGCTTCCAGGCGACTTGCGCGGTCGATATGCCAGCGAGCATCTCTGTCAGCATCTCGTCAAATAGTTGGCTGGCGAATGGCTCGAGCTCGTCGTGCGTAGCCGTCAGCCAGCGCTCGAGATCGGAGCCATCGGCGGCGGGCACAAAGGTCTGGCTGTTCTGCAAGATTTCGTAGAGCAGGCTGAGGAAATCCTCGATTTTAACCCAAGCCGGGTTGGCCGGATCAATGGCGTTGCTGGCGTCGAGGGCGGAGAGGGCGTCGCGCGGGTTGTTGGCGGCCGCTTTGCCAACGACATGCATATTGTCCGCCAGCGCCATGGCGGCGTTGAGCGCGCGCGTGAGGGCGTTGAGCGGCAAGCGCCCTTCGGAGAATTCATGCTGCAGGCTGAGCGTCTGCAGATTGGCGTTGAGGGCGGAAAGGCTTTCGACCACTTCGCGAAAGACATCACGCAGTTGCCCGGCCCCGGGCGCTTCGATGCCGGTGGTCTGGTCCAGCGCACGGTTAATGCCAGCCAGAATGCTCAGTGGCTCGTCAATTGGGATGTCTTCCGCCGCCAACTGCTGTATGGCGCTATCGAGCCGATAGAGGTTGGGCCGAAGCAGCAGCACATCGGGGAAATGCGACGAGACGCGCTCGGCCAGGCGCCAGTTCAACAGCCGGTGGTTTTCGTCCAGCGCCGGACCCGACAGGAGCGTGTTGGCGGCTTTATCCGCTTTGTATTTGAAGAGCAATTCGGCCGCGTCTGACACGGAGGCGGGCGCGACGCTGAGTTGGCTGTCCGTCAGCATCAGGCACCAATCCAGCAGGAGGTGCACCAAGCCGCCGGTTTTGCTGCCGGCGCGTCCACGAAGTTCCGCTAGAAGATCGGCGGCGCTCGCCCAGTTGTGGTTCCGCATATAGATGCGGACGGCGTCGAGATCGGCCGCGACTTCGAGATCGCGCATGCGGTCGATGATTTCCTGGTGGGCGTTGCGCGCGGCGGGATAGGCGGGGTTCTGGCGCAGGGCGATTTTCAGATTGGTTTGCAGCGCCTGCAAATCGTTGCGGCTGAGATCGGGCTTGCGGAGCTTGTCAATGGTGCGGGAGACGATGGAGTTGCGGTCTTGTTCCAGCGGGCTGCGATAACGCAGCAGGTCGGCATTCAATTCGCTGAGCGAGGCGTAGCGGTAACGCAGATTGGGGTGCACGGCGCGGGTGACGATCGCTTGCAGGCGCGGGTCGATGGAATCGCTGTCTTGATGGAAGTCGACGCGGAAATCGGCGTCGGCATCGCGCGGGACCTCGACGCGATAGCCGCCGGAAAGAATGAAGTAAATCAGCTCGCCCATTTGGTAGATATCGCTTTGGCGGCTGATGCCAGCCAGGGTGGCTTCATCGCCTTCGAGGAAGACGGCGTTGCCCCAGTCGATCACCTTAAGTTCGTAGCGCTCACGGTTCCAAAAGAGGTGCTTGGCATCGACATCGTTGTAGACTATGTCCAGGTCGTGCGCGGCTCGCAGAAGGTCGATCAGACGCTCGAGGATTTCCAGCATTTCGAGCTCGGGCAGGCGTTGATGCTGCCCGGCGAGGCGGACGATTTCATCTGCAATGACATGTCCTTCGGCGCGTTCCATGACGATGTATTGCTGGGGGATGCCGCCGACGAAGAATTGGCCGCTGCCGAGCAGTTCGGTCAAAACGGGATGCCCGGCGAGCCGCTTGAGCGCTTCGCGTTCGTTGATGATGCTGACTTCCTGGCCCGCGCGGATGGGCGGCGCGTCGTTTGGGTTGGGGCGCTTGATGACGACGGGGCGGTCATCGGCGGCGGTATCGACTGCGCGCAATGTCTCGCCCGAGCGGCCGCGCGGGTAGATGTAGTCGTAGCGGTAGCGGTTGTCGAACAAGCTATTTGCCATGGTCGTTTCCCTTAGGGGATGCTGCTTGAGTTCTGCCAGCTTGGTAGTAATGATGAGTCCCCTCCCGCAAGCCTTAACATGTTCATTTCCGTTCTCATTCGATACCGACCGCCGGCGCTTCGCTCACCCTTCCCGCCTTTTCTGGCAGCGCCTAGACAGGGCGCGACGGAAGGGGCCTGTTCCTGGCGAGGATGCCTTCTGCAAGACTCGCTTGGCACGCTCGATATCGCATTTTCAAGTCGCCGCGAGCTAGATCGGGCGCTCGGATACTGTCCATTCTAGACCGAATCGACGGCTGCGCAAGGGATATATCGCAAAATTCTTGGGATAAAGGCGAGAGGACTTGGGATAATTCAGAGGCTTCCGTTCGGCTAGGCAAAATTTCGCCGTCTGTGTATAAAAGAAGCAGCTTCCTGAAACAAGACACCGGTCCATTAAAAGAACTGGTGAATAGCGATGCAGATGCCCATGCGCAGCCGGGTCGCGCCTGACCTTGCCCTGATATTGATGCTGCTGATTGCGCCGCTGGTGATGTTCCATCAGCAGACGCTTGGCGGTCGCACGCTGCTGCCGAGCGAGAACCTGTACCAGCATTTGCCCTATTCGGCGTACCGGGACGTGGTTCGGGCGCCGAAGGTTCCGCATAATCATCTGCTTTCGGATATGGTCTTGCAGAACTTGCCCTGGAAGCGATTCATTCGGGCGCAGATCGCGCGAGGCGAGATCCCGCTGTGGAATCCGCACCAATTCGCCGGCATTCCATTTTTCGCCGCCGGGCAGCACTCGGCGCTGTATCCGTTGAGCGTCGTCTATTACGTCCTGCCCTTGAGCGCGGCTTATGGCTGGTTCATCCTGCTCAACCTGTGGCTGGCGGGCGTCTTCATGGCTGGTTTCCTGCGCGCCTTGGGCGTCAACCGGCGGGGGGCGGGGCTGGCGGGAATTGTCTATCAGCTGTCTGGCTTCTTGATCGCCAGCGCGGTTTTCCCGATGATCGTGGCGGCGGCGGTCTGGCTGCCGCTCATCTTATGGATGATCGAGAATATCCTGCGCGGGCGCAGCTTGTGGATCTTCCGCGGCACGGCATTGCTGTGGGTGGTCATCGGCGCGCTGGCGCTCGGCTGCAACATACTGGCCGGGCACATCGAGCTGACGATTTACACGCTCTTAATCGCCGGCTATTACGCGGCCTTTCGGCTGGTCTGGGCTTTTGCGCGGCGCTGGCGCGAAACCGGGCGACCGCCATTGCGCTGGGCGCTGTCGACAATGCTGTGGCTGATTGCGCTGGTCGCTCTGGGCATCGGATTGGCGGCGCTGCAGCTGATTCCACTGTACGAATTTGTGGGTAGCAACTGGCGGGCGGAGCGTTCGAGCCTGGAGATGGTGCTGGGTTATGCGCATCCGGCGCGCGACCTATTGCAGTTTCTGCTGCCTAACTTCTATGGCAGCCCGGCGCATCACAGCTATGTGGACGCCTTCAGCGGCGAGCTGATCAGCGACTTGCGCGACGCGGCGGGCAGCCGGCGAGATTTCATTTATTGGGGCGTCAAGAATTATGTGGAGGGCGCGCTATATGTGGGCCTCTTGCCGCTGCTGCTTGCGCTATATGGATTGGCGCGCGGTCTCCGGCGGCGAGCGCTGGCGCCCTATCTCATTCTGTTCGCCATCCTGGCATTGGCGGCGCTGGCATTCATGTTTGGCACGGGCGCTTATGCGCTGATCTTTCAGCTGCCGGGGATGAATCAGTTGAATTCGCCCTTCCGCTGGGTATTCGCTTTGACGCTTTCGGTCGCGGCGCTGGCGGGCATGGGGCTGCATATCTTGTGCGATGGTCGCGGGCTAAGCCAGGCGTCGGCGACGCTCTTGGGGCTGCTCAGCCTGTTGGGGGGTCTCGCGCTGATCATTGGTCTGGCGGCGGTCCAAGCCGATTTCGCTCGTTTCGAACCCATGCTGAACCGGCTCGTGGCCGAGCTGGCGGGGGCGGATGCCGCTTTCGCTGGCGGGCGGATGTTCTTTAGTTATCAGCTGCCGCAGCTGCTGATGCTGGGCGCGCTGCTGATGGCGAGTGGCGTCCTGTTCCTCTGGGCGGCGCGGCGTCGATCGTGGCGCTGGGGGGCGCTGGCGCTGGCGGTGACGGCGGTCGATCTGCTGATTGCGTCTTATGGTTTCAATCCGGCGAGCGATCCCTTGCTGCTGGATTTCAAGCCGCCCTCGGCGGAATTCTTGCAGGGGCAGGCGGGGCGCTTTCGAGTGACGAGCCTGGAGCGGCCCGGCGACCCGCGGATTCTGCATCCAAACGCGGGCACGCGCTACGGATTGGATGACATCCGTGGCTATGACAGCATCATACCGGCCGGCTATGTCGCGACGATGCGAGCGCTGCAGCCGCAGCATCTATTGGATCACAATCAGATTGCGCCGCTCTATACGGATGAAGGCCGAAGCCCGGTCGGCTATCAGCGCGTTCTGCAATCCGACTTGTTGAGCCTGCTGAATGTTCGCTACGTATTGACGGCGCCCGATTTCGAGATGTATTTGCCGGGCTGGGAGGATGTCTATCGGCAGGAAGTGGCGATTTGGGAGAACCTGACGGTCATGCCGCGCGCCTTCACGGTGGACAAAGCCGATTGGGATCCGCGCTGGCTGGCGGAAGCGGGGGGCGGATTCCGCTTCGCTGAGCTGGACATATTTGGCGGCGGCTTGCGCATTCCCCGCTATCAAGAGGCGGAGATCAGCCGAGACAGCGGGCGGGAGAAGTTCATCGATGTCAACGTCGCAAACGAAAGCTGGCTAGTCGTCAGCGAGAGTTATATGCCCGGCTGGCGCGCCTTCGCCCGTCCCTTCGGCAGCGGCGAAGATGCCGAATTTGGGCTGGGTGTACGGCTGGTGCTGGCGAACTTGCAAGGCGTTGAATTGCCGGCGGGCGATTGGACGGTGCGGCTGGTTTATAGCCCGGCGAGCATGCAGCTGGGCATGTTCAGCTCGTCGATCAGCGTCGCGGTCATCGTGTTCCTGCTGGGCGCCTGGTTCTGGCGGGTGACTGTCGGCTTGAATACGGAGGATTCGTCCGGGCTGGCCAAAGTGGCGCGCAACAGCATCGCGCCGATCATCCTTAACTTGTTCAACCGCGGCATTGATTTGGCCTTCGCGATCGTGATGTATCGGCTGCTGCTGCCTGTCGACGTGGGCATTTACAATTTCGCCATTGTGCTATTCGTCGCTTTCGACATTTTCACCAACTTCGGCTTGGACCTGTTTCTCATCCGCGAGGCGTCTCAGCAGCGCGCGCGAGCCGGCTATTACCTCTACAACACGTCTTTCTTTAGGCTGGCGCTGAGCCTGGCGGGCGTCCCATTGTTGGCCGGCGTCATGCTGCTCTGGCAGAGCTCGGGCGCGGAAGCGATCAGCAGCGAGGGGCTGGCGGCCATCGGCTTGCTCTATATCGGCTTGTTCCCGGCGAGCTTGTCGAAGGGCATGACGTCGCTGTTCTACGCGAACGAGCAGGCGGAGCGCCCGGCGGCGATCGCGACGATTACGACGATGAACAAAGCTGTCTTCGGCGTCATCGCCTTGCTGCTTGGTTACGGGATCGTGGGCTTGGCGGCGATCAGCATCTTCAACAATGTGCTGACCTTGCTGGTGCTGCTCTGGGCGGGGCGCAAGCTCATCGGTCGCATTGGCCCGCGCCTCCCCGACAGGCGGCTCATCGGCGCGATGGTGAGCGAAAGCCTGCCGTTGATGCTCAATCATTTTCTGGCGACGGTGTTCTTTCAGGTCGACATCTTGATTTTGCAGGCGCTGAAGGGGGCGGAGACGGTGGCGCAGTACAGCACTGGTTACAAATGGCTGCTGGCGATCAATATCGTGCCGTCGTTTTTCACGCAGGCGCTCTTCCCGGTGATGTCTCGGCAGGCGCAGGATGATCGCGCCGCGCTGAGCCGCACTTATCGATTCGGCATCAAGCTGCTCTTCGCGGCGACGCTGCCGCTGGCGGTGGCCTTCACCGTTTTGGCGGAGCCGCTGACGCTGATTCTGGGCGGGGCGCGTTATATCCCGGATGGCGCCATCGCCCTGCGGCTGATGATCTGGAGCATCCCGATCGGCTGGATGAACAGCCTGACGCAATACGCGTTGGTCAGCCTGGGGCAGCAGCGCCTGGTCACGCGAGCCTTCACGGCCGCGGTCGTCTTCAACATCGCGGCCAACTCCCTCTTCATTCCCGAGTACGGCTTCCAGGCGGCGGCGCTGGCGACAATCGCTTCGGAGGTGATTCTGTTCCTGCCCTTCATCGTTCTCGCGCGGGGCAAGCTGGAAGATGTGCGGGTATTGAGTTTGCTTTGGCGGCCGCTGGTGGCGCTGGCGGCGATGCTCTTGGTCTTGTTCGCGTTGGGCGGGTCCTTGCTGGCGCTGATTGTCAGTGGCGCGGTTTATGCGGCGGTGCTGCTGCTGCTGCGTCCGCTGGATGCGGCTGAGGGCGGGGCGCTGCTGCGTCTGTTGCCGGCGGGGCTGCGGGGGAAGCGGGTTTTGCGCTGGGTGGCGGGCGTGAAAGGTGAAGCTGGTTAGGAGTTTGCGCGCGGGCGACCTGATAGCGCGCCGCATCGAGGCTTTTCCGATACTGACTTCTAGGTGTCTACCACTGTTTTAACCCCCCTCAATCCCCCCAAAGCATTGGGGGGAGGCTAGTTTCGAGGTGTATTGGCTCGAGTATTTCGATGAAGTTTCTGCCGTTGTCAGGCATTTCAGGGCGAGCTCGTTTGGCAAGAGCTCCCCTTCCCTGCTGCTTCGGGGAAGGGGTAGAAAAACCCGCTGGCATGACGAATTATCGGACAAGCCCTACAGATTTCGTGAGGGAGGGCGACCCAATGCCGCGCGTAGACACTGCGGGTCGCTCGCCCCTACAGATTGCGCGAGGGCGGGCGACGTTCTAGCGCGCGCTGGCAATGTTCCCGAGACGGGCTATCAGCCGGATGCGGCCTCTGCTTCGGCGTTCATCGGCATGTCGGCATGAGCCGTGCCGCCGGCTCTTGCTGGCCGCGCCCAGCGATTGCTGAAGACGAGGTCGCCGAATTCGACGGCGTCATCAAGGTCGCTCATGACCATGTCGGCGACGTGGAAATCCAGGTCGTACACCTCGCCGCTGCCGCATTTGAGCTGGAGCGAGAAATTGCTTTCCGGCGCCAAGTCTTGGTTGAGCCCCGAAAGCATGATGTGCGTGCCGCCCGGGCGCAGCTCGAGCGTTTCGCCGGCGGGGATGACCAGGGAATCGAGGGCTTCCATGCGGGCGATCTCGTTTTCCACCACCGTTCGGTGAAAGGCGATATGCGCGGCGGCGGCGCTTTCGGCGGAGACGATGACTTGGTCCGTTGCGCCGCGGTTGGTAATGCGCAGGTAGACGGCGCTCGTTTCGCCCGCCGGTTGTTTCATGCCGCTATGATCCATCTTGTTCATCTCGTCCTCGCTGGACTCGGAGAGGATCTCGAAGCTGAAGGTCTCCGAGGCGATTTCGCCATTCGGCAGCGTGAGGCTGGCTTCGACGATCCAGCCGCCAGCCATCGTCCAAGTGAAGGGCAGGCTAAAGACGCCATTGCTTGACTGGTCGGTTTCGGCGAAGACGGGGACCATGCCGGCGTGGCTCATATCGCCGCGGACGCGCAGGGCGCCGGGATCACTGATGGCCTTACCGTCCTTGTCTTTGACGGCAAGCAGCAAGGTGGTTTCGCCGATGAGCGTATTGGTCGTCGTCAACTCCAGCAGAACGTCGGCCGGGGCGACTTGCTGCTGTCGGCAGGCGGAGGCAAACAGGAGGACGATGAGGAAGGTTGGCAGCCGCAGATTGGCAAACGTCAAAGTGGATCTTCTGGCGCTTATGTCGTTTTGCTGGCGGGGAGCGCGGGCTGCCTCATGATCATGCTCAAGCCATAGCCGAAGGCGCCGGCCAGAATCGGGACGCCGAGCCACATGTGGATCAGCCACCAGAGTCCGCCGGTATTCCAAACGGAATTGCCCAGAATATGCAGCACCACCATCGCGCCAAGACTATGGGCGAAGGGAATCAGAAAAGCGGCGAGCCGCAGTCGACCCGTTTCAATCGGTTTTGATCCGCCGAGCAGATAATCGGCCAGCAGGCCAACGAGCGCGGCGCTGATGGCGAAGATGAATTCGCCCGCCTCGCCGACGCGGTACCAGGTCATCAAGAGCGAATTGAGGATGAAGAGCAGGGTGATCGCGCCGAAGGGCAGGCGCCAGCGGCGGGTCATGAAAAGGACGGCGCCGAGCAGGATATTGCTTTGGATGACGAAGGCGACGATGCCGGCGACGTCTTGCAGACTGTGCGAGTCGGGCCGCGGTCCGGTCAAGATAGTCATGTCGCCGCCGATCGCCGCGAAGGCATTAAAGAAAGTAAAAACCGAAGTGATGCAGATGAAGCAGAGTATCGCGGGAGCGAGGCTGGCCCAACTGCCGTCGCTTTCCCGCTGCCAAATGGCGCGTATGGGACCGGTCATGATGAGCAAGCCGGTCAAGGCGAGGAAGAGGTGAGATGGGCTGATTAGCGCCTCTATGCTCTCTTCAAAACCAAAGGCTTCGTGCCAGAGCATATCAACGACACCGCCGGCGCCAAAGGCGAAAAAACCGATCAGCGAGAGCGTATAACCGGCGGGTAAAGCCTTGCTCCAGCGGAATCCTCGGTTGACATTGCGGAAATGATTCACGATCAGCGCGAGACCGGAGAGCCCGACCGCGCCGTAAAGGAGAGCGTGCCAGGGCGTAAAGAAACTGTCATCGACGAATCCGTGATTATGCGCCCAGCCGTCGATGTACAAGCCAAATACAATGGCGCAAGAGATGAGCGCCATCGTCCAATCCAGGCGGATGTTATCGGCGGGGCGGTCGGCGACGGCGCGCTTGGCCGCTGTGGCGGGCAACAGCCCCTCGACCGATCTGGTGGCGACCATAAAACGATTCCTCTCGCTGCGCATTTAACTCTATTCTATTCGAGATTGGCGGAACAGAAAAGTTTGGCTTAGGGCGCGGGCAATTGTCGAATCGTACAGACGGCCCGTACGGCCATCGTCTCGCTTCTGAGGGCGACTCAAGAGTCGCCCCTACAGATTTCGTTTGGTGTGGGGGGCGTCGGCAAAACTCATGTCGGCGCGCACATCGCTAGCGCGCTTTGCGCATTCAAGTAAAATCGAATTATTGTTGAGCGAAGCGGCTGTGGCGTGGTATGGCATTTGAATTGGAAGCGCTGGTAGGGCACCTATACATCGTTGGCGGGCGGGTTATCAATGTCAATCCGCCGGGCGCCCTGGTCGAGGTGGCGCCGCCAACAGCCGCGCAGGGACGCGAGGGCGATACATTTTTTCTGTTGATCGTGCCCTCCGGCTCGATCGCCCCGACCACCTTTTATGAACAGCTGGCGACGTTGGCGGCCGAGCGCTATTTCAGCGTTGGCGGCAGCGTCACCATCGCCCTGCGCGCCATGTTTCAAGTGATCAACCGCAATCTTTACGAGCATAACCTGGAGCACAGCGAGAGCGATAGCCAGCAATTTGAAACGAGCATGATCGCGGCTGTTTTGCATGAAGACGATATGTATGTCGCGCGGGTGGGGCCGGTCATTTCGGTCTTGCAGACGGCCGGCTTAACGCTGACTCTGCCCGAAGATCTCACGGATGATGAGCCTTTGTTCAGCGTGCCGCTGGGTTTGCTGCCTGAGCCGGAGATTTCGATGGTGCGCTATGGGGTCAATGCGGGCAGCCGCCTGGTGCTATCGGATGGGAATCTGGCCGATGTCCCGCTCGACCGATTAGCGAGCGTGCTGCTGGAGAATGATATCGAGAAGGTGCTGCATGGCTTGCGGCGCATGATCAAAATACAGAGCCAATTGATGCTGGTCGAGTTGGTGCCGCCGGAATATGAGAGCCCGGTTTTGGCGGCGCCGGGCGAATCATCGCATGAAGTGAGCCTGAAGCTGGGCGCGGCGCGGCAGCAGCTGGCAATGGAGATGGAGGGCGCGCGAGGGAAGGGGCCGCGGCGGGGCGATTTCGGCTCGCTCTTGGCTTGGGGCTTGGCGCAATTGGCGGGGCGCGCGGCCGGCGTATTGATCTTCTTCGCCGATTTGTTTCAACGTTTTTTCCCGCTGCCGGAGATTGCGCCGACGCGGCGATTGTCTTCCGGCACATTGATCCTCACCATTTTGCTGATACCGATGATCATAGTGAGCATCGTGGTTTTATCCTGGGTGTCCAATCTGGGCGAGACGGAATTCGAGCAGTGTCTGGGCAAATTGCAAGATACGGCGAGTTTGGCGCGCTCATTGGATACGAGCAATCGGCGCAGTGTCACATCGGCTTGGAACGCGGCGCTGCAAGTCGCGGAGGCTTGCGACGTCATGCGGCGGGACGACCCCACGGTGGCGGCGATGCGGGAAGAGGCGCAGACCCTGATTGACGCCATCAACAACGTGAAGCGGCGGCAGGCGATCCCGCTGGCGAATTTCGAAGACGCGGTGATCACGCGGCTGCGGCTACAGGGCAGCGATCTGTATGCGCTGGATGACAAGAACGATCTGGTTTACAGCATCAAGCTCTCGGATGACGGTCGGGAGCCGATTCGTCAGGAGCCGATATCACTGATGCGGATTGGCGCGACGCATGAAGGCGGTATCACCATCGGGCAGATTGTCGATATCGCCTTTGATGATCATACGGGCGACCTGGCGATGCTGGACCGGAACGGCACGCTGGTGCGCTGCTCGCCACAATTCATCTTGAACTGCGATGCGCAGCGCGTCTTGAACGCCAACAATTGGGAGGGTCCAAAGGCGCTCACGATTTGGGCGCGCAAGCTCTATATTCTGGATAGCGACGCGGGGCAGATCTGGCGCTACGATCCCTCGGGCAGCAGTTATGTCAGCGCGCCGCGCGAGTACTTTGCCGGGTCGGCGCGGCCCAATCTGCGCAATGTGGTCGATTTTACAATCAGCCAAAAGGGCACGGTATATGTGCTCTACGATGACGGCGTGATGAAGACCTACATCGGCGGCAACGAGTCCCCCTTTGTGTTCAGCGGGTTTAACGAAGGCAGCGAGCCGCGCGTTGTACGAACGGAGGGCTTCTTCCTCAACGACAGTCCGTTCGCGCCGGGTTTCTTCATCATCAGCCGGCGGACGCGAACGATCTTCGAGACGACGGTCGCCGGCACCTTTATGGACAGCTTCCAAGCCTTCGACCAGGAGAAGCTGGGCTTGGTCTCGGCGGTGGTGGCTTATCCGGAGCAGAACATGGTCTATGTCGCGTCGGGCAATACGATCTTCCGCATTGAGATGGAAGTGGGTTAGCCGCCTTGGTTGAGACGGATCTTGTACGTGCTAATATGCCGGCGCGCCTCTACAGACAACTTCTTTAGCGGATAGGGTATATGGCAGGACCCGTGTCGCGACTGTGAAAGAAGCGGAATAGCGGGTATATTTACGCTACAGGCAAAGGAGTTACAAAAAAGGCAGGAAGCGCATGAGCAAGAAGGTACTGATGGTGTACGGCGGCTGGGCCGGGCATGACCCGAAGGAGACCACGCATTTGTTCGCTGGATTGCTGGAAGAGGCGGGCATTGACGTCACCTTGTCGGAGACGCTGGACAGTTTTCTCGATGAAGAGCTGATGGCGTCGGTGGATATGGTGACGCCGATCAACACGATGAGCAGCATCAGCAATGAGCAGGAAGCGGGTCTTCTTAACGCAGTGCGGGAGCGCGGCGTCAATGTCGGCGGCTGGCATGGCGGCATGGCTGACGCCTTCCGCAATAATACCGAGTATCAGTTCATGGTCGGCGGGCAGTGGGTGGCGCATCCCGGCAACATCATCGATTATCGTGTCAACGTCGACGACCAAGAGCATCCGATCACCGCGGGCATTCCCGATTTCGATATGCATTCGGAACAGTATTACTTGCACACCGACCCGTCGAATGAGGTGCTGGCGACGACCACCTTCAGCGGAGACCACGCCCCCTGGATTGAAGGATGCGTGATGCCGGTGGTGTGGACGCGCTATTACGGCAAAGGCAAGATATTTTACAGCTCGCTGGGTCACGTAGTCGGAGATTTTGATGTGCCGGCGGCGCGCGAGATTGTGCGGCGCGGGCTGCTATGGGCGGCGGATAGCCTTTAGCGGCGAGGTTGTGCAGCGAGCGGGCGACCTGATAGGTCGCCCCTACAGGTTTCGCCGTGGCGGGCGACGTGACAGGTTGGCCCAACAAGTTCGATTGAGCGGGCGACCCAATGGCTCGCCCCTACAACATTTGTGTTTTGGCGGGCGTTTCGGTGAAAGGACCCTGCGCGCAGCTATGCGTCGTAATCTGCCGAGCGGCGGTCTGATGGTTTCAGAGTACGGTGGCGCAGCTTGATCTGCCAGACGCGCAGAGCCGCTTCAAAGGCGATCGTGCCGGACATCTTGGAAAGGCCATGCTGCCGATCGGGAAAGTGGATCGGTATCTCGCCAATGCGGTAGGCGAGGCGGTGCGCCACAAATGCCAGCTCGACCATGAAGACGTAGCCATTCGCCTTGACTTGGTCCAAATCCATGCCGATGAGGCATTCCCGCTGGTAGATGCGGAATCCGCCGGTGGCGTCGCGGATGGGAACGCTTAGAATAGCGGGCGTATAGACGCGATTCGCCCACCAACTGAGCAGCCTGCGCAGAGGTCCCCAGCCGGCGTCGACGCTGCCGCCGTCGGCATAGCGAGAGCCGATGACCATGTCAAATTGGCGCGCCTTTTCCAGCATTAGCGGGATGTACTTGGGCTGGTGGGAAAGGTCGGCATCCATCTGGATGACAAGATCAGCGCCAAGCGTCAGCGCCTGTTTGAATCCCTGGATATAGGCGGGACCCAAGCCCTGTTTTTCCGCGCGATGCAGAACATGGAGCCGGCCTTTGTATGCCGCTGCTTCGCCGAGTTCTTCCGCGATTTTGCCCGTGCCGTCGGGCGAGTTATCGTCGACGACCAAGAGGAGAAAGTTGGGGATTTCCAGAGCGAATAGCGCCGGCACGATGCGCGTGATATTCTCGCGCTCGTTGTAGGTCGGCAGAACGACAATGACCTTTGGCGGCGTCGCGGACATTGATAACCTCGAAATACGTCAGCCAGCCAGGCGCGCTTGGACTGCCTCGGCCACGTGCCCGGGCGTTAGACCGTATTCTTCGTAGATGCGCGTGTAGGGGGCGCTGGCGCCGAAGCGATCGACGCCAATGGCGATGCCGCCGTCGCCGATGTACCGGGTCCAGCCGAGAGTGGCGCCGGCTTCTATGCTGACGCGGCAGGTGACGGCGGCGGGCAAGACGCTCTCTCTGTAGTGATCATCTTGCGCCTCGAAGAGCTCCCAGCAGGGCAGGGAGACGACGCGCGCGCGGATATCGGCTTCTTCCAGCAAGCCCGCGGCATCCAAGGCAATCGAGACTTCGCTGCCGGTTGCCAAGAGGATGGCGTCAATATCGCCGGATTCATGTTCGGAGAGGACGTAAGCGCCACGGGAGACGCCTTCGTGGATGCCTTCATCATTGCCGGCGAGCACAGGCAGGTCCTGTCGGCTGAGCACGATGGCGGCGGGGTGATCCAACACAGCGATCGCGGCCCAGGCGCCGGCTGTTTCGGTGGCGTCGGCGGGGCGGAAGACGTGGAGATTGGGCATGGCGCGCAGGGACATCAGTTGTTCGACGGGCTGATGGGTGGGCCCGTCTTCGCCCAAGCCAATGCTGTCGTGAGTGAAAACGTAAACGGTGGGGATGTCCATCAGGGCGCCGAGGCGGATTGCCGGGCGCATATAATCGCTGAAGGTGAAGAATGTGGCGCTGTATGGTTTGACGATGCCGCCGTGCAGCGCCAGCCCGTTGACGATGGCGCCCATGCCGTGTTCACGGACGCCGAAGCGCAGATTGCGCGCCGCGGCCTGATTGGGACCGGTGTTTTCCGCGCCTTTAATTAACGTTTTCGTGCTGCCGGCCAAGTCGGCATCGCCGCCGATCATGGTTGGCGCATACTGGGCGAGTGCATTCAGCGCCTCGCCGCCAGCGCTGCGTGTGGCGATGGAGCCGCCGGCTTGGTAACTTGGCAGCGCGTCGCGCCAGCCGGGGGCGAATTCGCCCGCCATCGCGCGATCCCAGTCTTCCGCCAGCGCTGGGTAGGCGGCGCGCCAGGAGGCGAAGCGCCTTGTCCATTCCGCTTCGGCGGCCGCGCCAGTGTCGATGGCGCCGCGGAAATGCTCGAGAGCGTCGCCGGGAATATGGAAGCGTTCGCCCGCGCTCCAGCCGAGGGTTTGCTTGGCCAGCGCGACTTCTTCGTCGCCCAGGGGGCTGCCGTGGGCGCTGCTGGTGCCGCCTTTGTTGGGGCTGCCATAGCCGATGATGGTGCGAATGGCGATCAGGCTGGGTTGATTGGAGCCGGATTTCGCTTCTTCGAGCGCATCATTAATCGCGGCGAGATCGTTGCCGTCGCTGACGCGGCTGACCGCCCAGCCCATCGCCCGAAAGCGACCGGCGACATCTTCGGTAAAGGTCATATTGGCGGCGCCATCGAGCGTGATTTCGTTGTCGTCATAGAGAAAGATGAGTTTTCCCAAGCCCCAATGTCCGGCGAGAGCGGCAGCTTCGAGGCAGACGCCTTCCATCAGATCGCCATCGCTGACCAGAACGTAGGTATAGTGATCGACGATGTCATGCCCGGGACGATTGAAGTAATTGGCGAGGAATGCCTCAGCCAGCGCCATGCCGACCGCGGTCGCCGCGCCTTGCCCCAAGGGTCCGGTGGTTGTTTCGACGCCGGCGGTATCGCCAAATTCGGGATGGCCGGGCGTATTGCTGCCCCATTGCCGGAAGCGCTTGATGTCGTCGAGCGTGACATCGTAGCCGGTCAGATAGAGGAGCGCATAAAGGAGCATCGAGCCGTGCCCGGCGCTGAGCACGAATCGATCGCGGTTATGCCAGCCGGGGTTGCGCGGGTTGTGGCGCATGTGGTTCAGCCACAGGCTGTAGGCAAATGGCGCCGCCCCCATCGGCAGACCGGGGTGCCCGCTATTGGCTTGTTGCACCGCATCCATCGATAGCGTGCGGATGGTATTGATCACAAGTTGGGTCAATTCGGACAAGGGATCACTCCTGTAATTTCTGCCATGTTATAGCGCGGGCATTATAGCAGCGGCTGCCCAACTGCGGAAAGGTCAGAGGCGCGCTCGGCGGGATTGCGGCGCTGAACAGCCGCGATAGGGTTGGAGGAAATATGCGGAGCAGAACGATCATTGCAGGATTGCGCGCGCGGATTATCGGCTTGCGTTTGGCGAGGAGAATGTTCGGCGGCGCATACAAAAAAGCGGATACGTCGTATCCACATTCTGCCGTCATTGATCTTGAAGACGCCCTGGAGGCTATTCGGGCCGCGGCTCCACGCGAAAACGCACTGCCGTTCGTTCCTGCCCGTCTATATCAACTTCGGTGAAATACGGCGTTGTAACGATGTCCATTTCATCGCGTTCCAGGTAACCACGCGCGATTGCCAGAGCCTTCACCGCTTGATTGACCGCGCCAGCGCCGATCGCTTGAACTTCGGCCCCGTGATGTTGGCGCATGACGCCAGCGATGGCGCCAGCAACCGCGGTAGAACGCGAACGGGCTGATACCTTGATAATATCCGGTCCGTCTTCCGCGAATGCATCCTCGTCATCCAGGTATGAATCTGACAAGGACACATGGCTTTCGTATTCGGACATTCATCCCCCTCTAGGAAAAACGCTCACTGAGCAATCCTAATCAGATTAACAAGATTTTACATCCTAATCGACGATATGTCTAGCAATTGCCCAATATTGAGTAAAATCAAGGGTTTTGAGCAGTAACTGTGCATTAGTCAAACACAAACACATTGGTTTGTAGTTATGAAAGCGTTCATTTGGGTTAAGGCTCGTCTTTGATTTCGAGATAATTGTTTAAGTCAGTCTGCTGGTGGCGGGCAGGCGCGGGCAGCCGATGGCGAGTTTACAAATATCCCAAGAAACTGCAATTGATCGGAACAGGATGCGAATATAAGGAGCGGGCAGTCGCGATGTTCCGCGCGTTGTTCGGTAATCGAAGCGATCATTGAAGGGGAGCAGCATGGGATATCTGGGAAAAACAAGCGGCATAGCAGACAAGTTGGTCGTTTATCACAAAATGCGCGCAGAAATCTCATGCCAAGCGTGGTCTGATTTATCCCAAAGCATGGCGCGAGAAATCCCAAGCTTAAATTTTCGTGATTGCTTCGCGTTCTGGTTGAGGCGCGAGTGGCTATCGATTATACTAATTGAACCTGCGACTATTGCGTTCGCGCCTCGCGTTAAATGATGCAAGTTGCGCGAAGGGGCAATGATAGCTCGCAGGCCGCAGTAAGACAGTCCGCGATTCTGGTGAGTTGTTGCAGTTGGCAAACACCCCGGTCAACTGCATAACAGAAGGCGGACGCACCCAATTCAATCACAATTGCGTCAGAAGCCAAGGCGAGGCTGTTGCCTTGCGCGTTGCACCGACTCGAAGAGAGGCCAGCGCGACCTTGGAGAATCATGGAGACCTTCACCATGGCGAAAGATGCGCGCGCAAGCTGGAAGGCGGCGGCGGAATTGATGAAGCGGCGTTGGGATCGCGCCAGTTTTGAGACCTGGCTGCGCCCGGCGAGTTTCTTGCGCTATGAGAACGATACCTTTGTTGTTGGCGTGCCCGACAGCCATGTATTTGATATGTTGGCGCATCGGCTGCATAGCGATGTCAAGGACGCGCTCTGCGAGGTGACGGGAAGCGCGGTGGATGTGGCCTTCCGTGTACAGCATCGTCAGCCCGAGCCGCAAGACAGGGAAGCGGAGATGCCGCTATTCAAGCTTATGGCGCGGCAATCCAGCGAGCCCGGTCCGGCGTTGCGCGATGATGCGCGGCAGTCAAAGGCGGTTGAGCCGCCGGAGAGCGCGATCAACCCGCGCATGGTATTCGATCGATTCATCGTCAACGACTCCAATCACCTGGCGACGGAAGCGGCGCGCGCGGTCGCCGAGCACCCGGCAACGGTCTACAATCCCTTTCTCGTTTATGGCGGGGTCGGCATTGGCAAGACGCATTTGCTGCACGCGATCGCCAATAGCTGCCAGGAGCGGGGTCTTCGCGTCTTATACGTTTCGTCGGAAGCGTTTACCAATGACTTGGTGCATGCGATTCGCAACCGCAGTTCACCGATGTTTCGCGAAAAGTATCGCTCGGTCGATGTGCTTCTCGTTGATGATATTCAGTTCATCCGTGGCAAGGACACAACACAGGAAGAGTTTTTCCACACTTTCAATACGCTGGTGAATTTCAACCGACAGATCGTGCTGGCTTCCGATCGTCATCCGCGCGAGCTGTCGACGCTGGAAGATCGCTTGCGGTCGCGCTTTCAGGGCGGACTGGTCGCCGATATCGGGCCGCCGGAATTGGAAACGCGGATCGCGATTATGGAATTGTGGGCGCGGGAACGGGACATCCAGGTGCCGACAAAGGTCTTGCACGTGATCGCCGAGCGCTCGTCGACCTGCATTCGCGAGTTGAATGGCTTGTTCAATCAGATTGCGGCGCGGCTGCGCATCAATGGCGGCGGGGGGCTGAGCGTAAAGCGGGCGGAAGCCACCTTGAACCGCTATGAGAAACCGGCCGAGCAGATCACGGTGAGCCACATCATTGACGTGATCGCGGCTGCCTTCAACCTGGACAGCGAGACGCTGAAAGGCAAGAAGCGAATGGCGCGAATCAATCACGCGCGGCAGGTGGCGATGTTTCTGGCGCGGGAGATGACGGAGTCCTCGCTGCCGCAGATCGGCGATGTTTTCGGGCGCAGCCATACGACGGTCTTGCATGGCTGCAACAAGATCGAAGCCGAGATCGAGTTGGACGCGCTGCTGGCTTCGCGCGTGCAGCAGTTGCGGAAACAGATCACGAGGGTGTAGTTGCGAGCCGCTGCGGGCGGCAAACCCCCACCGCCGTAAAGAGCTGACGACAGGACAGTTTCGGCGAGAAGTATATAGTCGCGAATGCTGGATTATTTTGCGCTTCGTCGGGCGACCCAAGGGTCGCCCCTACAGTTTTGCGCTTCGACGGGCGACTCACAGAGTCGCCCCTACAGTTTTCGACGCGTTTAAGGATGGAATATGACGGCGCGCCGCAAGAGCGGGCGCAGAGTAAAGCCTTAACTGCCTCGGACGACGCGCTGGATATCCTCCACAGGCTCACGGCCGTCCACCCTGTCAACTCAAGAGTCTAATCGCTACAATCGAGGGTGAAGCCGCTTGGCTTCGGCAAGTCTTGATAGCTGACCTGGATTGGCTGTGCAGCTCACTGCTCCTTATGTCGCGCTTCTGTTTCTTCTGCTCTTGCCCATTGTTTGGGCGATTGGCTTTCCGCGGCATGCCTACCGGCGCTGGCGCGATATTTCCAGTCTGATTCTGCGCACATTGATTATTGTGTTGCTCGTCTTGGCGCTGGCTGGATTGCAGACTGTGCAGGCGGTTGATCGGCTGGCGGTGGTCTTCCTCGTTGACACGTCGGACAGCATGGGCAGCGGAAGCGAAGACTTGCAGCTGGAATTCATCCGCGAGGCGATCAAAGCCAAGCAGCCGGATGATGAATGGGCGGCGCTGCTCTTCGGCGACAATGCCGTGCCCGAAACCGACTTCAGCATGGCGCGTGAGATTGATGGCTTCTCGTCGATTCCGCTGACCAGCGGCACCGATATCGCCAACGCGATCCAGACGGGTCTGTCGATGTTTCCGCCGGATGCTTCGCGCCGGATGGTGGTGCTGAGCGACGGCCAGGCGACACAGGGGGATGCTATCGCGCGGGCGCAGCGGGCGGCTGTCGCCGGCGTCGAAATCAGCTATGCGCCATTCTTCCGCGAGGCGGAGCCCGATGTGCGCATCACGGCTTTGGATGCGCCGGGGCGCGTCTCCGAGAACCAAAGTTTCGATATTTCCGTGGGGATTCATGCGGAACAGGGGGGTCCGGCGGAGCTGCTGGTATTCTCTGGCGGGGAACTGATTCATGAAGAATCGCTGAATCTGCAAGCGGGCGATACGCGCTTCAGCTTGACGCAGACGAGCGAAAACAGCGGCTTTCTCGATTTTTCAGCGCAGATCGTCGTGCCAGGCGAGAACGACAATTTCACGCAAAATAATCAACTAGGCGCCTTCAGCCAAGTGGTGGGTCCGGCGCGCGTGCTTTTGATTCGGTCGGATCCATCGGAGGCGGAACACCTGCTGCCGGCGCTGGAGCAGGCGGGCATTATTGTCGATACCGCCGAGCCGGGGGAGCTGCCGGTAAACATGGGGCGCTTGGCGCACTATAAATGTGTCATCTTGGCGAATGTGCCGGCGACCGACCTGAGTGGGGCGCAGATGAGCTTGCTGGATCAATTCGTCAGCGATATTGGCGGCGGCTTGGTGGTGATCGGCGGGCCGCAGAGCTATGCGCCGGGCGGCTATTATCAGACGCCGCTGGAGCGCACCCTGCCGGTGGAAATGCAAATCAAGGACCAGAAGCGATTGCCGCAATTGACCATCGCTTATCTGATCGACCGCTCCGGCAGCATGGGGCAGATCGGGCGCAGCGGCGTGCCCAACCTGGAATTGGCGAAGCGCGCGATTGTACTTTCGCTCGAGTTGCTGCAGCCCTCCGACCGCGTCGCCATCGGCACCTTTGACACTGGTGGCGCCTGGGTGGCGCCCTTCCAGCAGGTGAATGACGCGCAGGCGCTGATCGCGATGACCAACACAATTCGCTCCGGTGGCGGCACCGATATTCTGGCGGGCTTAAGGCTGGTGCAGCGCGACATCGTCGAGGAACCGTCGCAGATCAAGCACTTGATTTTGCTGACGGATGGCGGCGCGAGCCCGACCGGTTTGGTGGAATTGACGGAACTGCTGCACGAGCGATTCAAGGTCACACTTTCGGCAATCGCGATTGGGCGCAATCCTGGCGGGATGCTGCAACCGATGGCGGAGGCCGGCGGCGGCAACTTTTATGCGGTGGAAAATGTTGAGCAGATTCCCCTGATTTTTGCCCAGGAGACGGTGCTGGCTTCGCGCTCGTACATTGTCGAAGAGAGCTTCAGACCGCGGGTGACCGGCAGCAGCGCGATCATTGATGGCATCGGGGAGACGCCGCCACTGCGCGGTTACGTGGCGACGACGCCGAAGATCGCCGCCCAACGGATCCTGAGCGGACCCGAGCCCTACTCTGATCCGATTCTGGCTTCGTGGCAATATGGGCTGGGACGCGTTGTCGCCTGGACTTCAGACGCGAGCGCGCGCTGGGCGAATGAGTGGGTGCCCTGGGAGGACTTCTCGCGCTTCTGGGGGCAGGTGGTGGCTTGGAGCATCAACGCCGGCGCCAGCCAGAACCTGGAGACGCGCATTTCGCTGGAGAACGAAAAGGCGCGGATCTTGGTTGACGCGCGCGATGACGAGGGCCAGTTTCTCGATGGCTTGCAGTTGAGCGGCGCGCTGCTGAATCCGGCGGGGGGCAGCGTGCGCATTCCGCTACAGCAGACGGCGCCCGGGCGCTATGAAGCGACCTTCTCGCCCCAGAATGAAGGCGCTTATTTCCTAACGGTCAGCGGCGAAGCGCAATTGGAGGCGGGCGCGACCAGCTTGACCGATCTCAACGGCTGGGTGATGTCCTACTCGCCGGAGTACGTTTCACGCCCTCATGAAGAGCGCAGCCTGGCGGACATCGCGGAAATCACCGGCGGACGAAACCTGGCCGACGAGCCCGCGGCTGCCTTCGCGCATAATCTGGGCGAACGTCAAGCGGCGACCGATATCTGGGAACGGCTGGTGCTGCTTGCCTTGCTGGTGCTGCCGATCGATATCGCCGTGCGTCGATTGATTGTCACCCGTACCGACTTGCAACGGCTGCGGGCATTTCTGACTGGGCGCGGGCTGGACCAAACGCGGTCACAGCAGATGCAGGCGCTATTCAGCGCGCGCGGACGCGGTCGCGCGGCGACGCAATATGGGGAAGGCCCGTATTTCCGTCCCCGTCCACCCCGCCCCGACAGGCCACCGCCGGGTTCGCCTGTCGCGCCGGCGATCCCGAAATCGACCGCAGGCCGGGATGCGCTGGAGCCGGAATTCAAGTTGGAAGAAACGGTTGTTGTGAATTTGGGCGATCAGCTGTTGCGGCGGCGCAAGCGGCGGGATGATGAGGGCGACGAATAGGTTATCTCGATTCTTAGGCATCCATTTGAACAGATGTACCGAATCAATTATAATGAATCATATGTTCTCATATAGCGACAGGAATTAGTGTCATCAAGCAGTTAATGACGTTTGCGCCGGCTGAAAGTGACATTAGAAGAATCTACGAAACGGACAAGGCGACGTTGGCAGACGCTCGTATAGCACTTGAGCTAAAGTACGGTTCAATTTTGCAGCCAACACAGAGCTTCAATCGTCGGCTTGTAAGTTTCCAAGCCAACAAGGACGTAAAGCTGCACAGGTGGTTCAAGTTCAAAGAGGCTTTTTCCGCGCAACTGGTTCATAGGCTGATCGAGTCTTTCGACTTGCATCCGCCTTGCCACATCCTTGATCCATTTTCCGGCGCGTCGACAACGTTGCTTGTTGCCAATGAGTTAGATTGTGATGCCACCGGTATTGAAATATTGCCGATTGGCGATCTTGTGTGGAAGGCAAAGTCGCAATCGGGACCGCAGGTGAAATCCAAACTGAAGGAAATACGTCAATGGGTCGAGTCGACTCCACCGGGATTATCGGAGCGACCGTTCCCTCACGTGCCAATTACGCAACATGCATTTGATGCCAAGCACGAGGCGCAGTTAATGTGGTACGTAGAGCAATTCGCGGGCTTTAATGAAAACAGCAGTGTCAATAACCTGCTCGAATTCGTCCTGCTCACCATACTTGAGGACATCAGCTATACCAGCAAGGACGGTCAATTCTTGCGTTGGGACAGTCGCTCTACGAAAGTTCGCGAAAGAAATCGACAGCGCATTGCGGCTGGCAAACGGCTCTATAAGGATTTTCGCAAATCATCAATACTGGGTGTAAAGACGGCAATACTCAAGGCGCTAGACTTGATAATCTCTGATATTGACTTGTCAAAAGGCTCGTCGTATCACGCTGGCACGCAGCGACTCATTCAAGGGACAGTGTTGGAAACATTACCGCGTCAGGCGGCAGAGCAGTTTGATGCGGTGATAACATCTCCGCCGTACTGCAACCGATACGATTACACTCGCACCTATGCGCTTGAATTGGCATTTCTCGGAATGACAAACGAAGAGTTCATAGCTCTGAGACAGGATTTGATCAGCTGCACTGTAGAAAACCGTTCGAAGTTAATGCGGCTCCGAAAGATGTACGAATCGCTAGGACGTCTAAGTGACTTTGACCACGTTTGCGATATTCTCTCTCACAACAGAGCATTTCAAGAGATTCTGGAAGCGTTGAGAATCCGAAGCCGACGTCGAGAAGTGAACAACACAGGCATCATTTCAATGGTCGAGGGCTACTTTACCGAATTAGCATTTGTTACATTGGAACTGTTTCGCGTTTGTAAGCCCGGCGCATACGTTGGGATCGTCAATGACAACGTTCGGTATAGCGGAGAAGTCATACCGGTGGACTTGCTGATGACCGATATCGCGGCAAGTTTCGGATTCGAGCCGGAAACCATACATGTTCTCGACCAGCGAAAGGGAAACAGCAGCCAGCAGATGGGAAAGTACGGGCGCGAGGCGCTACGAAAGAGCATTCTGATTTGGAAGAAGCCCGGAATTCGTGATGCAAAGTGAAAAACAGCAAGCGTGGGCGCTTGACCAGTTACAGAAAAGTTTGTTCTTCCATCAGCGTCTTCATGAATGGCAGCTCTTGGAAGTGGCGCAGAAGATAGAAGCGATTTCAGGTGAAACACTTTCTTGGGATTTGCCTGAGCTAAATGTTTCCGAAATGGCTTGGAATAGGATTATCCACAGCGGAATCAAGCCCATTATTATATTTGCGCATCCGGCGGTATTGACAAATGTAAATCGCTCGGTGGGCTATTACAGAATGTTGTCGATGGTGTCACAGAAGTCTATGAGTCAGATAGGTCTTGCTTCAACTCAATACGAGCAGACAGAGCGCCTACCAAGCACTGAGGCTGCGCACCGCATTGCCCGACGGCTGAATATGCTGATTTGCGCGTTGATTGAACAGGATCAAGAAATAGAATTACGCGAGTTTGACTTGTGGCGCGGAATGGCAGCCGGATCCCAGGCGCAGGGATCTTGGCAGAATAGAAAAGGCGATCTCATTGAAGAGATTATGAGGCAGGATTTGGTGTCTCAGTTATACCGCGTCGGCTTGATCGAGAACGACTACGCGGTGGACATAAGGACTCGAGTAGTGGAATTGAATCTCGTCGATGGACGTATTGTTCGGATGGGATCAGAACCGGATATCGAGGTCTTCACAAAGGGTAGGATTCAGGCCGCGGTGGAAGTGAAAGGCGGTATCGATCCGGCGGGAGTTCTTGAGCGAGTCGGCGCGGCGATAAAGAGTTTGCGTCGTTCGAAAGAGAATAGCCCAGGCGCAATCACCATTCTTGTCATGACTGCCGTTTCTCTTTCTGCGCAAGCTAGGAGCGATATCGAGTCAAGCCGACTTAGCGTGAACTACTTGTTTACGGTCGAAGACATTTTGCATGACGCCGAACGCAAGGCCGAATACTACAGTCTATTGGGGTTGAATTCGTTGGAATTCGAATAGACTAGCCCCGCTCACGCATCGGTCGCGCAGCCGCTGCCCGCGAGCGCTTCGCTATCATCCACGTAGACCGATTGCGCCTCGCTGTCCTCGATTGTATTTTCGTGCAAGAAGGCGATGGAGCCGAATAGAATGCTGATGCCATGCTGGGCGCTGCCCTGGATGGTATTGCCGGACAAGGTCGCTTCCGAGTGATAGTCGATGATGATGCCATTGCCCTGGCGTATTTTGGGCGCATCGCTCGACCCGCGGGTTTCGGAGACGATATTGTCGCAGATATGCGCCATCGACATATCCAGCAGTTGGATGCCGGTTAAGGCATTGTCGACTACGATGTTTCGGAAGACATCGGCGTGCGACATTTCAGTGATGGCGATGCCATGATGCCCGTTATCGGTGACCACGTTGTCGAAAACTTCAATCATGCCGGTCATATTGGTGTAGATGCCGCTGCGGGTGTTGCCGAAGACGAGATTGCCGATGACGCGCGATGGCGGCCATTGCGTTGTGTTGGTGACATGGATGCCCATGCCGTAGGGCGGTTGGGCATGGAAGACCGTGTTGTCCAGGATGTCCGCCGCGCCCAGCCGCACCTTGATGCCGACCAGGCGGCTACCAGAGACGAAGTTGTCGCGGAGGGTGACATCCTGGCTGCGGGTGACGAAAATGCCAATTTCGCCGCCGACAATGGAAAGCCCCTCAATAGTTACAGACTCCGTGTCCATAATAGCGATGACCGGTTCGTCGGCCGCTGGCGCGAGCAGCACTTCGCCATCATCCTCGGCTGGGCGCAAGCTGACGGGCCGGTCGATGACCAGCGACTCAGGGTAGGTTCCGGCAGCGATTTCGATGATGGCCCCCTCCGGCGCTGTGGCGAGCGCCTCGCCTATTGTTTCGTAATCTTCCGGCACGCGGATGACGACCACAAGCGCTGCGGATGTAATCGAGAGCGCAAGCATGAAGAGGGTGGCGAGCAGGCGCGCCATGTGAATTACAGGTTGCCTTCTGGCTGGCATCGTCCGGCTATCCCTTGACTGCGCCGGCAGTCACGCCGCGGACGAAATAGCGTTGCAGGCTGAAGAAGACAATCAGTGGCACCACCATGGTAATGAATGCGCCGGATGCGAGAATATCCCATTCGTTGGCGTATTTGCCGACGAGCTGGCGAATGCCGACGGTGAGCGGGAACTTCTGCTGGTCGACCAGGAAAATCAGCGCATTCATCAGGTCGTTCCAGATCCAGACGAATTGAAAGATGCCCAGCGAGGCGATGGCGGGCATGGACAGCGGGATGACAATGCGGAAGAACATGCCAAATTCGGAGGCGCCATCGACGCGCGCCGCTTCAAAGAGTTCGGCGGGCAGGTCGCGGAAGAAATTGTAGAGCAGGAAAATGGCGAAGGGCGTACCGTAGGAGGCGTGCGCGATCCAGATGCCGGGGAAGGTGCCGATCAAGCCGGCGGCGTTCAACATGCGCAGCACCGGGATCCAGGTGGTTTGCATGGGGACGATGAGCATGGCGATGCACAAGAGGTAGAAGACATTGCGGAAGGGCAGGTCCAGCCAGCAGAAGGCGTAGGCGGCCGTCGCCGCGAAGACGATCGTCAAGAGCGTGCTAGGCACGGTGATGATGAAACTGTTCTTGAAGAAGTTGACAAAGCCGGGTTCAGCCAGCTGCTCGCGTGTGAATACTTCGACATAGTTTTCCAGGGTCAGCAGGGGATTCTGAATGCCCAGTTCCATCTCGATGGTTCCAGCGAAGTCGGGCGCGGCTTTGAACTCGAACTGGCCATCGGCGCTAACTTGCAGCGTCCCGGCCAGCGGCAACTCTGTCGTGGTTCCAGCGTCGACCGTTTGCAAGGAACCGCCGGCGCGCTCCATGGCGTATTGGATGGTGAAGGGCGGGTTGGTGAGGACGGACGGATCGACCGTCGCCTCGAAAGTACCAACGAAGCTTGCGCGCGGCTCGAAGTCGTAACTGCCGTCATCGTATACGATGATCTTGCCGGCGCGGGGCACGCGTTCCGATTCGCCGATTGCCTCGATTTCCAGCTCACCTTGAATCGATTCGAAGCCTTGCAGCTGGAATTCGGCGCTGAAGGGCGTTTCCGCGCTTTCAATTTCGGTCACGAAGGCGCCTGCATAGCCTTCCGCTGGCGCGAAATCGTAAGCGCCGTCCTCATGCACAGTAACCGTGCCGACGTCAGCGAGCTCGATGGGCTGGTCGAATGCGTCGACGGTGATGTTGCCGATGATCTGTTGGATGCGCACGCGGCCAACGGTAGCGGCCGGAATGCCCTCAACGGCGTCGGTCAGTAAATCGCCGCTTAAGGAATCGCCAGCGACGACCGTGTTTTCGCCGCTCTCGCCAGACTCGATAACTTCAAGTTCCCAGATCTGGTCGGTGACGGTGCGATGTCCGCCGGCGACAGTCCACCAGCCGGAAGCGGAAATGTCGCCGCGGGTGCGAAACGACGTGACCGCCAAGCCCACCGACGGAACGAGCCAGATGATTCCAATGATCAGCAATATCGCGTGAATCGGTCCGCGCCTTGTGAGCGTGATAAGAGATTCCGTCAGGCTTGGGCGCCTGCTGACGTTTAGGCTTTGCGCGTCCAAGTCGTCCTCACAGCTCGCTGCGGACGCGCCGCACTTGATAGATGATGAAGGGCATGACCAGTATCAATAGAATGACGGCGACGGCGCTGCCATAGCCGGAGCGGTTGTTGTTGAAGGTCTCCCAGAATACGGTGTAGCCGATAATGCGGGTGGCGCCGCGGGGAGCGCCCTTGGTCATCACCAGCACCAAATCGATCATCTTCAGCGCGTTGATGATCATGGTGATGGCGATGAAGGTGACCGGTCCGCTGAGCATGGGCAGGGAGACGCGCCAGAATAGCTGCCAGGCGTTGGCGCCATCGATGCGGCCCGCTTCGTGGATTTCAGCGGGAACGGCTTTGTAGGCGGCGGATAGCACAACGACGGAGAGACCGGTCGAAATCCAGACGCCGGCGAAGATCACCGCTAGATTGGCGAATTCAACACTGCCCAGGAAGGCGATCGGCTCGAAATCGGGGAAGAGCGCCGCCAGGAAGGCATTGAGCGAGCCGAGGTTGGGATTCTGATTGTAAAGCAGGCGAAAGATGACGGCGGCGGCGGTGGCGGAGATTGCCATTGGCATGAACATGATGGATTTGATGATGGCTTCGTATCTGACTTTGTCAGCCAGGACGGCGACTAGCAGACCGATGAGCACGATTGCTGTCGGAAATATGATGAGCCAGGCGAAGCTGTTGACCAGCGCGCCGCTGAATACGCCGTCTTCGACGCTCAGGAAGAAGCGGTCTTCGCTCAGGAGAATGCGATAGTTGTCGAGGCCGACGAATTCTTTGGCCGGCGTGGTGATCGTGCCGCGGGTGAAGCTCAAGAAAATGGTGACGATGGTGGGATAGACGAAGAAGAGCGTCAGCGATATGAGCGCCGGCGCGGCGAAGAGCCAGGGAATCAGTTTGCTGAATCGGCGAGACTGCATTTTATGTACGTCAGTACAGTTTCTTCTCGATTGGAAGCGAAAGGGCAAAAGAGGGCAGCCCCTTTGGACTGCCCTCGGAACTGACGTTTCGCTTTACCTACATGTCGTAGGCGGTATCGGCGACATCCTCGATGAATTGGGCGACCTCAGCCACCGCATCGGGATTGGCAACCAGGTCTTGCAAGCCGGTGAACATGGCATCGCCGCCGATGGCGCCCGGCGCCAGGTCGGAGCCGTCAAAGGCGACGTGGTTGGCGTTGGCGACCATGGCCGCCGCGGCGCCGTCACAGGGCTCGGCGTAGACATCGGCGGACACGTTGTAATTTGCCGACAGCATCGGTCCCGTTTCCTGGGTGGCGATCAAGATTTGCGCTTCCGCGCCGACTATCCAATTCATCCATGTGCGCACTTCGGGCCGGTCGTTGAACATGATGAAGAAATTGCCACCGAGAACGACCGAGTTGGCGTACATTTCGTTGATGGTCGGGAATTGGAAGAAGCCGAAATCATCGGGGCAGGTCTGGCCTGGGAAGTTGGATTCGGCGAAGCTGCGCACGTAACTGCCCATTGGGTTTATCCCGGCTTCGCCGGCCATGAACTTGTCGATGGCAGGAATGAAGCCGGTGGCCAGCTCGCCGTCTGAACCGCCTGCCAGACGTTCGTCGGTTGGCGATACCGCTTGGGCGAAGTGCTCAAGCGCGCTGATGACGGTGGGATCGGTCCACTCAACCTCATGCGTCACAAAGAGTTTGTGGTACATCTCCGGTCCGGCGATATTGAGATAGAGATTCTCGAAGAAGTCGGTCAGCGTCCAGCCATCGAGGGCGCCCAGCGAGAGGGACGGTATGCCCTCTTCCGCCAGGATATCGAGATACTCGATGAACTCGTCCCAGGTGGCGGGCGCTTCTTCACCGATATCCTCGAATACATCGGTGCGGCGCCAGGCGGTGCTCTTTGAGTTGACGGCGCTGACGATGCCGTAGAGTTCGCCATCAACCGAGCCGAGGTCGATGAGCGCCTGCCCATAGTTTTCGGCGACGTAATCCATCGTCATGACCGGGTCGTCGCCGCTTGTGAGGGGAATGATCAAGCCTTCGCGCGCCAATTCCGCCATGACGCCGGGGCGTGGCATTGCCGAAATATCGGGCGGATTGCCGGCGCTGGCCATGATTTGCGGCAGCAGATGGCAGTCACGATCGGCAATGTGCTCGACCTCGATGCCGGTCTGCTCGGTGAAAACGGCGTTGGCGCCAGCGAAGCCAACGCCTTCAGCGCCACCCCAACAGGCTACGATCGTGACTGTGGGGGCGTCTTGGGCGAGAACTGTCGCTGGCACGAGCGAAAGCGCGACGAACACGACAATAGCAAGAAACATTAACTTACGCATGATACGGCTCCCTTCTTAAGCCTATTCGTGAAACATGAAACATGTCGACGGCAACGTTGCCGACTCCAAACTAAAACTGTGATGAGCAGTTTCACCTTTCAATACAAAGTCTAACCAATCTTGTCAAACGCCGCAATACGGGCGATTTCCGTGACTGACCGGGCTTCATCACTTGTCCAGCAAAAACACGGTGAAGTCGAGGTTGCCCGGCGAATGACCGAAGCCGGTCAGCAAGGCGGCGCATTCGGCCCGGTGCTGCGTCCCATGATTGACGACATGGGCGAGGCAATGCCACAGGACGCGATAACGGATCTCATCCCCTTCATAGCTGATGGTCGCGCTCAAGTCTTCATCGCTCAGACCGGCAAGATAGCGCCAGAATGCCGCTCGTTCTTCAAGCCAGCGCGCGCGAATGGAGGCGACATCGGCGAAGTCTTCCGGCTGCAGCCATTCGACGTGCTCGCCGTCCTCTAGCAGGTTGCGCCAGACGTATTCCGCGTCCATCAGATGAACCAGCGCCCCGCGAAGACTGCCCCAGCCGAGGTCGTTCGGCGCTGTAAGCTGCTCGGAGGTCAGGGCCTCGGCTCTATCCAGGATGCGGTCGTTCGCCCAATCGTTGTAGCGGAAGAGCAATTCAATGTCTTGGCGATTCGCTCGGTCGGACTCGCTCGAACTGATATCGCGGCTGTTCAGGAATAAGGTAAGGTCCATGTCGCCGGGCGAATGACCGAAGCCAGTGAGCAGAGCGGCCGCTTCAGCGCGGTGCTGCGTGCCATGATTGACAACATGGACTAGCACTTGCCAGAGTATCCAGGTGTAAGTTTTGCCATCGCGTTCGCTCTTGTGGATTCGTTGCAAGTCTTCATCGGCCAGCGAATCCAGGCAGCGCCGGCTGATCTCGCTTTGCCCCTCCCAGCGTGCTCGCAGGGTGGCAATATCGGTGAAAGACTCTGGATCAAGAATGCCTTCATCTTCGCCGTCGAAGAGGAAACTGAACCAGCCATACTCGGCATCGAGAGTATGAACGAGGGCGCCTCGCAGATCGCCCCAGCCGAATTCGTTTGGCGCCGTCAACTGCTCTTCGGTGAGCTTGCTCGCTGCGTCGAGTATGCGCTTGTTCGCCCAATCGTTATATTCGTAATACAACTTGATGTGTTCGACCTTCATGATTCCTCCAATGCCGCGTTGCGGTCGCGGCGATACATGTCGCTGTAAATGGCGTTATACTGGCAGGAGATTCAGCGTTTGCCTACGGTCTATGCCAGTCAATTACGATCACGCGGTTGAATTCTATGATGCGACGCGCGGCTACCGCGACGGTGTAGTCGAGCGCTATCGCGAGGCGCTGCTCGACTTCATAGGGGCGGATGCTTCGGCGAGATTCCTCGAATTGGGGATCGGCAGCGGGCTGATCGCGCGGGCTTTCTACCCGGTGGCGCGGCATTATGTCGGCATCGATTTTTCGCTGGGCATGATGCGGCTGATTCAGGGAAAGCTGGCGGGGGATTGGCGTCCGCCGCTGGCGCAGGCTGACGCGCGATTTCTCCCTTTCGCGGCTGACAGCGTCGATATCATTCATGCCGTGCGCGTATTCCACCATTTGCCGGATTGGCGCGATTGCATCGACGAGGCGCGGCGTCTGCTGCGGCCCGGCGGCGCTTTGGTCATCGTGGAAATGCTTCCGCCGGCGGGCGCCGATCGGCCGCCCTGGGGCATCGTACAGGATAAATGGGACGAGATCTTGCGCGGCATGGGCGTCAGCGATGATGGCGATGACGGGGGCATTTGGCTGACGGATGATGTGATGCGGCAATATATAGAGGCGACCGGCGCGCGGGCGGATTTCGTTGACCTGCTGCGCTATCTGGAGAAGCCGGTGTCGCCCCGCATCATGGTGGAACGGCGGGCGGCCGGCATGTTCAGCAGCGACTGGCGCTTGCCGGAAACGATTCATCGCGAGGCGTCACGGGCGCTGCGTGATTGGTTGGAGCGCGACTGCGAGGCGCCCGATGACATGGTCGAGCGGGAGATGATCTTTCGCGCTGTGATTGCGCGCTGGTAATCGCGCGGGCCAGGATGATTCGAGCAGGGTCAAGCGGTCGATAGCGCAGGGGGCAAAGGCGATGGCTGACGTGCTACTGAGTCTGGCGGCGATTCTCCTTTCTGTGTTCGCGCTTGCTGTTGTGACTGACAAGTTCTTCATCCCCAGCCTGGATGAGATTTCGCGGCGCTTGAAGCTGTCGGATGAGGTGGCGGGCGCTTCTTTGATGGCGATTGGCTCGTCGGCGCCGGAGTTAGCGATTGCCCTGATGGCGCTCTTCACCGCTGGCGGGGCGCACAGTGATGTCGGCATCGGCACCATCGTCGGCTCGGCCGTCTTCAACATTCTAGTGATCACCGGCGTTTCGGCTGTTTTCGCCGGCGGCTTGCATATTCACATTTTCGCGGTGGGGCGGGACATCGTCTATTACCTGATTTCCATTTTGTATCTGGGGCTGGTCTTTTTCGATGGCCATGTCTCGCTGATCGAAGCGATCCTGGGTTTGGTCGGCTATGTGGTGTATATGGGCGTGCTCATCGTGTTGAAGGACCCCGAGCCCTATAAGGAGGAGGCGCCCGAAGCCATTCAAGAAAGCGAGCGGGAAAGCGCCAAAGTAGCAGGCTGGCATCATTTGGAGGCGCTGATCGAATCGATATTGCGGCGCATCACGGGCGCGCCGGAGCGAAACTTCGTTTGGGCTTTCATCGTTTCGATCGCGTTAATCGTCGCGTTGAGCTATGCCTTGGTGGAATCGACGATTGTATTTTCAGCCGGCATCGGCATACCGCCGGTGATCGTGGCTTTGACCTTGTTGGCGGCGGGGACGTCCGCGCCGGACTTGATGGCTTCACTTGATGTGGCGCGCGAGGGACGGGGCGGCATGGCGGTGGCAAACGCGGTCGGCTCCAACACCTTTGACCTGCTGGTCGGTCTGGCGCTGCCCTGGACGATCGCGCTGTCGCTGCTGGGCTTGAGCGGGATTGACGTCGGCACGGGCGACCTTTGGATTTCCATCGGCATTTTGGTGGCGACGACCTTGATTCTGGCGCTGTTTCTGACGAGCAAGCGGGAATTGAGCCGCGGCGAAGGCATCGTCTTGCTGCTGCTTTATGGCGCCTTTGTCGTCTATACGCTGCTAAGCGGGACGGCGGCATGAGCGATAGCGCCTGGAGATGGAGACAGCGACGCCTTCCCGCCATTGGCTTGGATGTATTAAGTCTGCCGCTGCTTGGGCGGCTCTTGCGCGGTCGATACGGGCGGCTGCTGCTGCAAGCGCCTTTCACGCTCGTCGCGCTGGCTTTGCTCATTGACGGCTTTTGGGGTCCGCAATCGGCGGCGCGCAATCTGGCGACGGTCGCGCCCTGGGTGCATCTGCGCGGCATCGTTGTGCTGGTTCTGCTGCTGGCTGGCAACCTGGTTTGCATGGGCTGCCCCTTTACGTTGCCGCGGACGCTGGCGAAACGCCTTTCAATCAGGGGTCGCCGCTTTCCGCAACGATTCCGCAATAAGTGGCTGGCCGTCTTCAGCCTGTTTGCGCTTTTCTTCGCCTATGAATATTTGGATTTATGGGCGAGCCCCTGGTTGACCGCCTGGCTGATCGTCGCTTATTTCGCCGCTTCTTTCCTGCTGGAAGCGGTCTTCAGCGAGTCGGCTTTTTGCAAATATGTCTGCCCGCTGGGTTCCTTCAATATGGTGTATTCGACGCTGTCGCCGACGCGCATCGCGGTCAAATCGCAAGATGTCTGCGCCAACTGCGTCGGTCACGAATGCGTGAACGGGAGTTATGCGCGGGAGGCAGTGATCCGCATCGACGAGATTCCAATGGCCGCTGGCGCTGAACCGGGGAGGAAACAGGTGGCGCATGGTCCGGGCGGAACTTTGGGCTGCGGCACCGAGCTCTTCGCGCCGCAGATGCGGGGAAATTTGGATTGCACGATGTGCCTGGATTGCGTGCGCGCCTGCCCCCATGACAATGTCAGCTTGTTCACGCGGTCGGCCGGCGCCGAACTGAGCCGGGTGGACAGTTGGGCGCGGCGCTGGGACCTGTCGCTGCTGGTTATCGCGCTGGCTTTCATGGGGCTCTCTAACGCCTTTGGCATGGTTCCGCCTTATTACGCGCTGCAGGAAGGGCTGGCGCTGCGCCTGGGCATCACGAGCGAGTTTGTGGCGCTGCTGCTGATATTCGCCGTGGGGAATCTGTTGCTGCCGGCTCTGGTGGCGGTCGGCGCTGCCTGGCTCGGCCGGAGCCTAACGCGCTTCCGGGTGCGCGACTCGCTGCGAGACACGGTAGCGGCTTTTGCGCCCGCCTTTGTGCCGGTCGGCTTTGGCATCTGGTTCGCCCATTACAGCTTTCACTTGCTGGCGGGACCGGGCTTGATCGTGCCGGTGATACAAGAATTCCTGGGTGGGGCGGGCGACTGGGGGCGCTGGAGCTTCAGCCTGGATGCGAATCTGATCGGCTCAATTCAATTGTTGGTCTTGCTTGGCGGTTTCCTCTGGAGTTTGTGGCTGGCGCAGAAGACGGCGCTGCGGCTGTATCGGCGAAAGGCGCTGCTGGGCTTGCTGCCCTGGGCATTGATCTTCACGCTGATGATGCTGGCGGCTTGGCAGATCTTCACCATGCCGATGGAGATGCGCGGTACGCCGTCGCTGTTTGGTTAGACCGGCGGGCCCACGCGCGCGCCATTTTGCAGCACTGGCTCGGCGCGCCCCCACAACTTGCTGCCATCGCGGTTCATGATTGGCTCGGCGGAGTATTGCGCCAGGTAACAGCGGCGATACTGATCGGTGAAATTGGGTCCGCTGCGGTGGAAGGTGCGGCTGCTGAAGACGACGATGCTGCCGGCCGGCACGATGGCGGGAATGCCCGGGTCATCGCCCTTGTAACCGACCTTGTCGTTGGTTCGCTCTTCGACCGTGTGGTCGATGATGTCGTCGGTCGAATGCCGGCCGTCGCGCGAGTAGGGCAGGATGTAGACGGTGCCGTTCGCTACCGACATATCGTCCAGCGCGCACCAGCAGGAGAGATAGGCGCGGTGGTAATGCCCGACGTAGCCGGAATCTTGGTGCCAGGCGAATTTGGAATCGGTGTCGGCGGCTTTGACAACATATTGTTCATGGAAGAGGTAGGCGGTTTCGCCGAGGGTGGCGCGGCAGATCTCCGCCATCAGATCGCTGAAGAGAAACTTGGTCATGATCGTGCTGTCGGCATCGCGGCCATGGATGAAGTAGCGTTTCTTGTAATGGGTGATGTGGTCGGTCGTGATGCCTTTGGCTTCCATTTCGCGGTCACGCGCTTCGACAAAGCGCATGCACTCGGAACGCAGCGCGCCCACAATGTTTTCGGGAATCGCGGATTCGAGGATGAAATAGCCTTCGCGTTGAAATTGTTCCACTTGTTCCGCTGAGACCAAGGGCATTTGCTTCGCTCCTGTATGGGATTCTTCGGACAATTCTACTCAGTTGCGCTGACGATTGCCAGCAAGCTCGGGCAGGATATTCGTGCGCGCTTCCATTACACTTCCCGACGCAAATACACGCATTACGGCGGAGAAGGCAAATGAGCGGCAGACCGAATATCGTGCTTTTCCTGACCGATGATCATGGCGCCTGGGCGAACGGCTGCTACGGCAATGGCGAAGTGGGGACGCCGACGCTGGATGCGCTGGCAGAGCGGGGGACGCGCTTCGTCAACGCCTACAGTCCCACGCCCGTCTGTTCGCCTGCGCGCGCCAACCTGCTGACGGGCAAGACGGCGTCGCAGCTGGGCATCCACGACTGGCTGCAAGAGTGGATTGCGGAAGTTGGCGAGCGTGACTGGCTGGGCGGGACGCGCACGCTATTCGACTATCTGTCGGCTGGCGGCTATCACTGCGGCTTGAGCGGCAAATGGCATCTTGGTCAGTCGCATTTGCCGCCGCGCGGCGCCGACTTCCACTTTGGGCTGCCCGGCTGGCAGGGCAGTCACAACGGACTCTATACCTACGCGCGCAACGGTGAGATGGTCGAGTTGGACGGCAACAAGTCGGCTTTCATCACTGACCAGGCGATTGCGTTTCTCGATGCCGCGCCGGCGGACCGCCCCTTCTTCCTTAATATCGGTTACATCGCCACCCATTCGCCTTATCGGCAGCAGGAGCACGATCGGCGACAAACGGCGAAATACGAGAACTGCGCCTTTGACGAGATTCCGCCGTGGGAAGCGCATCCCTGGGTGAAGAATGAGGGCGGCGGCAACGAACTCAGCGAGGCAGAGCTAGTCGATCGCTATATCGGCTATTATGCTGCGGTGACCGAGATTGACGAGAATATCGCGCGGGTCATCGCCGCTTTGAAAGCGCGCGGGCAATGGGAGAACACCATCATCATCTACACCTCGGATCATGGCTGCGCTATCGGGCATCGGGGTTTTTTCGGAAAGGGCAACAGCACGCGCCCGCTGAATATGTATGAGGTGTCGCTGAGCGTGCCGTTGATCATCGCGGGGCCCGGCGTCGAGGCGCAGGTCGTCGACGCTTATGTCGACCATTGCGATACCTTTCATACGATATGCGCGCTGGCTCAGGTTGGCTTGCCCGCCGATGAAGAAGTCTATGCGGGCGAATCTTACGAGCCCTTATTGCGCGGGGATAGCATGAGGTGGGACAACACGCGCTACGGCGAGTACGGCGACTTGCGCATGATCCGCGATGAGCGCTGGAAGCTGGTGTGGCGCTATCCGGCAGGTCCGCACGATCTATTTGATTTGAAGGCTGATCCGGCTGAATTGGAGAATGTCTTTGAGGCGCATCCGCAGGTAGCGGCGCAATACAAGGCGCGGTTGGATGCCTGGTATGTCGAGCGCGATGTGGCGGCGCTGTCTGGCTTGCGCGTCAAGGATTTGCCATCGCACAATTACAAAGAAGCCTGGCGTGATGGCGAGCGCGAGGCGCGTGGCTTGCAGGTGTATTGAGCGTCTACTAGATTTGATGGGCGGGCGACCCAAGGGTCACCCCTACAATTCCCTGCGCTCCGGCGGGCGACTCACAGAGTCGCCCCTACAGTTTTCGATTGAATTCGATTTAGGAATGCCTGTCCCAGCTGCTCAATCAGGGCCTTTCGAGGGAGACGTCGAGGGCGATGGCGTCGTCGTAGCCAAACTTCTCCAACGTGACGACCACGGCGCCGCTCATTGGCGTCACAAAGGCGAGCGGCAATTCGTCCGGGACGCCCATCGTGCTGTAGGACATCACTTCCATGCCGTCAATCGTCGCTGTCACATAAAGGTCTTCCACATCGCCATAGACCACCTCCAGATTGAGGATGAGCAGTTCGTCTTCGGCGGCGTCAAAGACGACAAGGTCGCGGATGGCTTTGTCGTTGAGCGTGATGGTGACGCCGCCGTCGTCCAGCGAATGAACCGGATTGCGCGAGACAGTGACCGTTCCTGCGCCGCTCGCGCCCTCGTCGAAGGTCGAGACAACGAGGACGTAGCTGGCCGCGCGGTCGAAGATCAGGTTGCTTAATTCGGCGTCAAAGCCGGACCCGCTGTCATCGTCGAAGGCGAATTCCTCGCCGGCGGGCGATACCACTTGCAGCAGCGTGTCGAGCGCGCCGCCGCTATCGACGGTGATGGCGAGGCTGTCGCCGGTTTGCACGGGCAAGCGGTAGTATTGCGCCGGCATATCCCCGCTAAGGGCAAAGTTGATATCGGCGTCGAAGCGGATCGGCCTCGGTTCGACCGGTGTGATCGTGACGGTGAAGTCGCCGGAAACAGCGCCCTGCGGCATCATCAGCGGCGCCGCGCTGATCGCGAGGCGGTATTCGCCGCTATATGGCAGGGGCAGCGGACCGATGATGGCGTCTTTCTGTCCGCGACCGTCATCGTTGAAAGCAAGTTCAAAATCCTCGCGGTCTATAAGAGCGGCCGCCGGATCAAAGTCGGCCGATGCCATGCGGATGAGCGCATACTGCCCGGCTTCGCCCTCAAATTCGATTTCAGCCGCCCCATCGATTAGCTGGCTCGCAATCACCTGGGCGCCAGATACTGTTGACGGAGGCTGTGCAGGCGCCTGCTCGGCGATCGCGGTCAAGACGATGGCGGGTTGGTTGCCGTTCTCGCGCAATATATTGACGCTGTAATCGCCCGGTTGGTCGCCTTCGCCGGTGACCAATTCCAGCGTCACCAAGCCATTCTCATCGGCGGTCTTTTCGGTGGTGTAAACGGTTGCGCCGGCGAAAACGACATTGATGGTGACAGTTTCATTGGCGCCGAGTTGTCGCACGGTAATCAAATGGCTGGCGCCGATGACGGCTGATTGCGGCTCGATTGAGGCGATGGCGTCGGGGGCGGGCGCTTCTTCTTCCGCTGGCGCTGTACTTGAAGACTCCATGTCGGCAGCGGCGGTTATTTCGAAAGTCGCGCTGGCTAGAAGCTGGCTGCCGTCTTCGCCGCGAATTTCAATGGCGTAGACGCCCGGGTCGTCTTCATCGGCGCTGGAAATGGTCAGGCGGAAAGCGCCGCTGGCATCGGCCTGCATCGCCGCGCTGTATTCTTCCGCGCCGCTTGGATCAAGGATGATCAGCGTGATCGTTTCATCGCTGGCCAAACCCGCAACCCCGATCACGTGCAGCGTGCCGATGGGACCGGCCGGCGGATCGACGGCAGCTGTGACAGCGAACGCGGCGGGTTCTACCTCGCCGATGTGGAGGGTGGCGCTGGCCAGCAGGTCGCCTTCGACGAAGATGTCAACATCATATAAGCCGTCGGCCAGTTCAGCGGGCGCGTTGAAGATGAGGATGGACTCGCCGTCGCTGGAGGCGCGCGCCAAGAGCGTATCGATCAGCACATCGTCGGCGGTGGTGATTTGCGCGGTTACACTGTCGAAGGCGGCCAATCCGCCCAGCGCTATCTCCACCGCAGCGCCGGCTTGGACCGCAGTTGGATTAATTCTGACGGAAACATCGCGCTCTGGCCGGGGCAAGATGGTGAGAAAACCGGCGGCGCTCAGGTCGCCCGCTTCGTCGTAAACCGCTATCGCATGCAAGCCCGGCGCATCGCCTTCTTCGGCGAAAATCTCGATTTCAATGATGCCTTCACTGTCGCTGCTGTGCGGACGGCGATAAACCACCTGGAAGGTTTCGCGGGCGGTGAGTTCCACGGTGTATTGCGAGAGCGGCTTGAGCTCGGCGATGCGCAGCGTCTGCGTTTTGCCGAAGGGAACGGTCGCCGGCGACACCGTCACATCGCCCAGGATTTCGCCGCTTTCGGGGGCTTCTGCGGCCTCGGTCAGCGTGAAGTCGCCACTGGCAATCAACTCGCCGAGAAGGAGGACCTGAAGCTGATAGACGCCGGGCGCGTCGCCTTCGGTGCTGCTGATGGGATAGGGAATGTGACCGGCTTGGTCGCTGGTTTCTTCGCTGCTGAAGACGACTTCGCCTTCGAAAAGGATGGCGATTGTATAGCGCATATCGGGCTGCAAGCCATCAATCTCAATCGTGAAGATGGCTTTTTCCACCTCGCCCGAAGCGGGCGAAATGGTTACCGTCGGCGTATCTTGCGCTATGGCGCTGGCCGCGAGCAAGGCAAGGAGGGCGCACAGACAAAGGACGCGCGCAAGCCGGAATCGCATAGGAAGTTCCTTTGCTGGCAAATGCGTTTTCACGATCTATACTACCTTCATTCTAGTCAGCGCATGGCCGGATTTGTAGGGCAAAGGCAAGGTTCAGGCCAGGCGAGGCAAGTCAAATGAGGTCTAGCCGGTTTGGGGGTGAGGCGCGCGAATCGTGAATTCGTTGAGAATCGCCCGGTGTCGAGAATCTGCCAAATTTTTACCACAGAGGAAAGGAGGCAACACAGAGAACACAGAGGTCTCGGCGGGCTGAGCGACGGACGCTACAAATTCATTACAGAATAAGCCTTGTAGGGACGAGCCACCGGCTCGCCCGTACGCAGACAACTTGGGAAGTCACATTTTGTCTGAGCCAAGTTGTGACTTGCGAGGGACAGCGCTAAACGATGTACTGTGTACGCACTAGGAAAATCCTCACGATCTTTACCATTCCCTGCGGGGCGCGCGGTTTCATTTCGCTTGTGGATGGCAGTATAATGCGCGCATGAACAGTAAAGAGGCAGCGGCGGATAACTGGGGCATCATAGGGCATGGTTGGGCGGCGGATTTGCTGCGGCGCAGCCTGCTGAACCGGCGACAGCGTCACGCATATCTCATCACCGGGGCGCCGTCGCTGGGCAAGCGCGCGCTGGCGCTGGCTTTCGCCAAGGCGCTTAACTGTGAGGCTGACGATATCGCCGGGCGTCCCTGTGGCGCCTGCCGTTCTTGCCGCGCGATCGGCCGCGGGCACGACCCCGACCTTATTATGGCGACGGGTGAAAATGGCTCGCCGCTAAAGATTGAAGCGATCCGCGATGTCGCGCGCTTGCTGGCGCTGAAGCCGTATTCGGCGCGCTACCGGATCGCCATCTTTGAGGACTTCGACCTGGTCGCTCCTCAGGCGCAGGACGCCTTGCTGAAAACGCTGGAGGAACCGGCGGCCCAAGCCGTCATGATCGTTTTGGCGAGCGCCCCCGAGCGCGTCTTGCCGACGATACGCAGTCGCGCGCAAACGATACCCTTGCGCCCGGCGCCGCAGCAGCTGATTACAGCCGCGCTGGTGGCCCGTGGCGGCGATGAAGACCGCGCCGATCTGATCGCGCGTTTGAGCAGCGGACGCATCGGTTGGGCGCTCAATGCCATCGAGGATGAGGAACTCTTGGCATTTCGGCGGGAGATGCTCGACGAACTGCGCGAAATCGTGGCGGGGAAGCGACTGGCGCGGATCAAAGCGGCCGAGCAGCTGAGCAAGCGGGTGGGAAATGATAAAGCGGCTTTGCGCGAGATCCTCGAAATCTGGCAGACGTACTGGCGCGATGTGCTGCTGCAAAGTTACGACTGTCCGGTCAAGCCATGCAATAGCGACCGCGCGGACGAGATTCGGTCGCTGGCGGCGCGGGCTTCGGCTGAGGCCGCTCTGGGCGCGCTGGAGGCGACGCGGCGCACGATGGCTGCGCTCGCGACCAATGCCAATATCAGGTTGGCGCTGGACGCGCTCTTGCTTGATTATCCCGGGCTTGAATAGCGCGGCGACCTAATCAATCGGGATCCAATTGTCGGGTTTCTGCGCCGCTTCCAGGATGGAATCCGGCGCCAGCACAATCTTGCCAAAGCCGGGCTCTTTTTCCATTTTGCGGTGGGCTTTGCGCGCCTGGCTCAGGGGCATAACCTGGTCCACCAGCGGTTTGTAGGCGCCCTTCGCCAGATTTCTTAGCAGAGATTCGCCGTCTTTGGGCTTGATGGCGCCGTATGAGCCGAGGATGCTGAGGTTTCTCAAGTAGAGGTCCATGGCGTCCAGACGGGCTTGTGGCTTGCGCAGGACGCCAGCAATGACAAGCCGGCCGCCGCGCCCGAGCATCGCCAGTGATTCCGCCAGGTCAAGTTCGTCGCGACAATGAAGGACGAGGCTGGCGCCGCGCTCATCAGTGGCCACCTTAACCTGGCGCACCAGATCATCACCGACATCTTCGAGCACGACGTCCGCGCCGATTTCATGCAGTCCGGCGGCGAACTGGCCACGGCTGATGGCGATGACTTTGGCGCCACGCGCGCGTGCGATTTGAAGGGCGGATGCGCCGACGCTCCCGGCCGCGCCGCGCACAACGACCCGGTCCGCTTTTTTCAGTTTGCCAACGGACAGGAGGGCGAGATGGGCATCGGTGAAACTGGCGCCAGCGGCCACAGCCGATTGGAAATCGAGCTCGTTCGGCAGCGGGATCAAGTGGTCGGCTGGCACGGCGCAATACTCGGCATAGCCCCCATTGATTTCGCGCCCCAGCCCCTCGGGGCAAGCGAAGACGCGGGCGCCGATCTCCCAGCCCTTGACGTCATCGGCGAGCGCTTCGATTTCGCCGGCCAGGTCAGCGCCCAGGATATGCGGCATCGGCTTGCGGATGATCAGGCGGCCGCTGCGCAAATGCATATCGCAGGGGTTGACGGAGGTGGCATGGACTTTAATCAGGGCTTGGCCCGGCGCCGGCGTCGGTTTGCGGATTCTCGTCACCTTGAGAACGCGCGGTTTGCCGATATTCTCCATGATGATGGCGCGCATGGATTCACCGCTGAGTGCCATTGCCGTTTCCCGTCAGGCGCTGCTGTTTCCAGCCGTAGTCTAGCGCAGGGCTTGGGGGCTGTAAACGGCTTATGCCGTCCGGAAGCGCTTGGCGTTGCGGGCGCGGGCTTTGGCGATTTCGGCTTGGCGATCGCGGGGCGGGGCTTTCGTCGCAAGAGAATCGAGCAGGGTCGCTGTCGCAGCCGCGATATCGGCGACCGCCCGCTGGAAGGCGGCTTCGTTGGCGGCGGAAGGCGAACGGTAACCGCTGACTTTGCGCACATATTGCAGCGCCGCCGCTTCGACATCGGCGGGACTGCTGGGCGGGTCGTAGTTGAAGAGCGTACGAATGTTGCGGCACATGGGCTGGTCCGTTTTCCAAGCTTTTCAGCGTACTCATTTTATCATGTGAAGCGCAATCAGTCGCGGTACAGGTCGGGCGTCAGATCGCGATATTCGGGCGGCATGAAGGGACGCGTGTCTTGCAGGCGCTGAAACTCGTCAAAGAGCGAGACGCTTTCGGGTTGATCGGGATAGAAGCGCTTCTTCCATTGGAGGAAGGGCCACAGCCTCATGCGAGCGGTCTCAAATTCTTGCGCCAGCAGCATCGCCGTAACGCCGCAGCGCTGCGCGAATTGCTGTTTGTCAAAGGCGTCGAATATGCTGTCATGACAGAAATGCACGCGGCGATGGGCGATCAGCTTCCAGCCCTGGTGGTCGCCGTCAAGTATCATGTAGCTGGCGCTGCGTTCACCGTCGAGCGGGATGCCGACTGATCCCGGGTTGAAGATATGCCAGTTCCCGATATGCCGCTCCAGCGGGATGTGGCTGTGGGCGCAGATGACCGTCTCTTCCGGCACGTCGACCAAGGCGGATTCGACCTCGTCGCGGGTCGACAGCGGCGTAATGGCGACCCAGGGGTTATCGGGAAGGCCGTGGAAGACGCGAACCGGCGCGGCGTCGGGGAAGCGCAGCGAGAGCGTATCCGGCAGGCAGGCGATGACCTTGATCCAGTGGGCGCCTAACTGCTCAAGCAGCCATGGGGGCAGGGTAAAGCGGGTCCAGTGCGCCGGCATGCGCGGCGTATTGTACTCGGTGACATAGTATCCGTTATTGCCGCGGATGATCGCCCAGTTTCGTTCGCTGATGGCTTCCAGCACTTCGCGGGAAAAGGGACCGACATTGATGCTGTCGCCGGCGACGACGACGTGATCGACCTCGAATGGCGCCATGTCGTCAATGACGGCAGTTAATGCGGGCAGGTTGCCGTGAATATCAGCCAAAACAGCCAAGCGTGTCATATCAGCTCCTCCTTCAACAGAAGCTGATACAAGGCGGGCGCGCTTTTTCACCACTCAGGATTCGTAGCCGTGAGGATGCCGGCGATGCCAATTCCAGGCGGTTTGGATGATGGTCTCGAGGTTGTTGAAGTCGGTCTCCCAGCCCAGCTCGCGCCCGATCTTCTCGCTATCGGCGACGAGGACGGGCAGGTCGCCGGGGCGGCGGGGCGCATCAATGGTGGGGATGGCGTGGCCCGTCACCTCCCGCGCGGCTTCTATCACTTCGCGCACGGAATAGCCGCTGCCGCTGCCGAGGTTGTAGACGCGGCTTTCGCCATCGACCAGCGCTTCCAATGCCAGGATGTGGGCGCGCGCCAGATCAAGAACATGCACGTAATCACGGATGCAGGTGCCATCGGGCGTGTCATAATCGGCGCCGTAGATTTCGATTGCCTCGCGCTGGCCCAGAGCGACGCTCAAAACGAGGGGAATCAGATGCGATTCGGGGTCGTGCGCTTCACCGATATGCCCGTCTGGATGGGCGCCGCAGGCATTGAAATAGCGCAGGCAGCAGTATTTTATGCCGTAGAGCCGATCCATCCAGGCGAGCAAGCGCTCCGCCATGTACTTGGTTTCGCCATAGATGCTGCCGGGGATCAGCGCCTCGCTCTCGTCGATGGGGACGCGCTCTGGTTCATCGAAGAGATTGGCGGTGGAGGATAGAATAATGCGCTTGACGCCGTGCAGGCTGGCGCATTCGAGCACATTGATGAAGGTATAGAGATTGTCGCGCAGGTAGCCGAAGGGCTGCCGCATGCTTTCACCGACCAGGATCTGCGAGGCGAAGTGCAAGATGCCGTCGAACTGATGGGCATGGAAGGCGGCTTCCAACGCCGAGCGATCGTGCAGATCGCCGACGATCAGGGTCGCGTCCGGGTGCACGGCGCCGCGATTGCCCTTGATCAAGTTGTCGAAGACGACGACTTCATAGCCGCGCTCGGTAAGCAACTGCACGACATGGCTGCCGATATAACCAGCGCCGCCGGTCACCAGGACTTTCATTCGCATTCTCCCTGCCCAGCAGCAAAGTATAACTTACTTTGGCTTTGGTCGAATATCTTGGGCAAGCCATCCGCGTCAACACAGACTGTCAAGCGTATATAATTGTGCGTGGACGACCTGCTGCTGACAGCAATGTCAATCGATGTTGATGAGCTAGCGATGAAGCAGACGGACGAACGCGAAAGGGAGGCAGGCTGGACGCCGGCGGAGCGGCAGGCTTTGCGCCAGTTGGTCCGCATGGGCTTGATCTTGCTGTTGGCGATTGTGGTCGCCGGCACGATTGCCGCGCTTTTGAGCTCGGCGCTGGGCGGCGTGTAGCGCGCTTGCTGAATCTTGTTTGACTTCAGGTTATAATGGGCCGGAGGTAAAGGAGCAACTGCCATGATAGAAACGCCAGCACGTGATGTCTTTGCCGTCATTACCGACTTTCTTGCGGATGACCCAACAGTTGACGAGCTTCTCGCCTATAAGCTGCCGGATGATCTGCAAAAGCGCGTGAGCCATCTGCTGTACCTCAATCGGGAATCCGAGTTGACCTGTGAGCAGCGAAATGAGTTAGATGACTTCGTATATGCCGACAACATGATTAGTCTGCTCAAAACAAAGATTAGGTTGCGGCAAAAGGGCAAGAACAGACGAGAAGAACCCTTGAATGATTCGCCAGTGCGAAGTGCTCCTGATGCAGTAGCTGAGTTCTTGACTTCTGATCCTACAGATGATGAATTACTCGCATTTATGTTTCCCGAAGACATACAGGCGCGAGTTCATTTTCTACTCGACCGCAACGGCGAGGGTGAGCTGACTATACTCGAAGAGCGCGAGTTGGACGATTGCCTTCGAGCAAACAGATTCATGGCGCTGCTGAAAGTGAGTACTGAGTTGAGACGGCAAGGTATTGAGACTTGACGATCTCTGCGCAGCAGCGTCATACAGTTCACATTCTGGCGTCAGGGTGCTGCGAATACTGTCGCGTTGGAAGAGGATCCCAATCTCTAGGATTTCACGTTGATCATATCATTGCGAGTAGTCATGGAGGTGATGACAACGATGAGAATCTTTGCCTGGCTTGCCCGGATTGCAACCGCTTCAAGGGCGTCAATGTTGCTGGATATGACCCACAAACCGACAAACTAAGTAGACTGTTTCATCCGCGATTGGATAGCTGGGATGAACATTTTCGTGTCAATCCAGATGCGTCGATTATTGGTCTTACTCCCGAAGGTCGGACAACAGTATTCGTTCTGCGAATGAATGCCGCTTCTCGCATTCGGCAACGTTTTAGGGAATACCTGCTGGGCAACTACCCGTGCCAGAAGACTTCCTAACCCTCCTCGTAGACAGACCGAATCAACGTCTCGACAAATTCCTCCTGGCGCATCTGGAAGGCTTTTCGCGCGCGCAGACGCAGGCTCTGATCCGCGAGGGCTGCGTCCTGGTTGATGGCGCGGCGCAAAAGACGGGCTACAAACTCAAAGGCGGCGAGCAGATCACCGTGCGCTTTCCGCCGAAGGAGGAGACCTCGATAGAGCCGGAAGACATTCCGCTAAACATCGTCTATGAGGACGCAGACCTGGCGGTCATTGACAAGCGGGCCGGCATGGTGGTTCATCCCGGAGCGGGCAACGAGAGCGGAACGCTGGTCAATGCGCTGCTGGCGCGCTACCCGGAACTGGCGGATATGATGGACGACCCGGCGGTCGGCGAGCGGCTGGGCATCGTCCACCGGCTGGATCGGGGCACAAGCGGACTGATTGTCACGGCTCGCGACAGGGCGACACTGCTGGCGCTGATGGGGCAGTTTCAAGCGCGGACGGTGGACAAGATTTATCTGGCCCTGCTGGAGAAGCGGCCGGCGTCGAATCGAGGCACGGTCGACGCGCCAGTCGCCCGCGATCCGCGGCAGCGCAAACGCATGGCGGTCCATCGAGCGGGCAAGTCGGCGCAGACCGAATTCGAAGTGCTCGATGATGACTTCCAGGGCGATCGCGCTCTTGTGCGCTTGAAGCTGCTGACCGGACGGACGCATCAGATTCGTGTGCACATGGCATTCATCGGCTGTCCCGTTGTGGGGGATGCGGTCTACGGGTATCGGAAGCAGCGAGTGAAAATGAAGCGGCAGTTCCTGCACGCGCATGAGTTGGCCTTTGACCATCCGGTGAGTGGTGAGCGGCTGGTTTTCGTGAGCGAGTTGCCGGTGGGGTTGCGGAGTGTGATGGCGAAGCTGCGGTGACTATGCACCTGCTGCCGGCAGTCTAACAATCGCGGCAAAGATGGCTGTCATAATACTCATGGCGATGACGATTCTCCAGGTCAAGTCCGATTTCAGCTTTTCCATCTCAGTACGGAGAGATTCAATATCTGCCTTACTGGCCATATGCTCATGGCTAGCCTCTAGTTTTGCAATTTGTTCGACCTGGCGGCTGACGGTCTCGTGGACAAAGTCGTCTTCGACGTTGCTTTGAACTGCCATACGTCTCTCCTCGTCGGGTCATGCTTGCGACTATACGTCGCAATTGTAGGTCGCCGCGGCATGGTTGTCAATCATGTCTCGCGCCGCCGAGTGTGATGGCGAAGCTGCGGTAGGTGGGGATTCACCACAGAGGCACAGAAGTAACACCAAGTAAGTCATGCAACAAATTGCATCCGTAAGGGGTGGCCGATTGTGTTCTGTGCTGATAGCACTTCTTGGACCTTTTCGAGCAAGTCATTCATCGACTTGTATAGGGTGTTGGCATAGGCTTTGTCTTTCATATGACGCCAGAATCGCTCGATGGGATTGAGCATTGGGCAATAAGGTGGCAAGCAAATGACCAGCACCCGACTTTCGTATAGGCTGAGCATGGCTTGTACCGCGTGGCTGCGATGCCATGGCGCATTGTCCATGACCAGGACAACCCGCTCTTGCGGATAGGCGACATGAAGCAGATATTCAAGAAACTCGATAAAGGTCTCGCTGTTCTTGGTTTTTACGATGGTGTAGGCGACCTGTTGGCTGCGCCAGTTCAGCGCTCCGATCACATGGTGAAAGGCATTGGCGCCAGGCGGCGCTGGTAGGCGCTTCTGTTTTCCGCGTTTCATCCAACATGCGCGAATTGAGAAATCTTGTGTCACGGTGCTTTCGTCCACAAAGAGAAGCTCGAAATCCTCTGCGGCACTGGCTTTTTTTTGGCGTCTTTCAGCCATTTGTCCGCTGCATCGCGTTGCTGCGGATCTTGCAGATGGCGCAAATCCTTCTTGGGACGCCGGAAGACGTAGCCCAGTTTCTTCATTTGCTCGCGCAGCCATTCCGCACTGATTCGAATACCCGTTTCAACTTCCATATGGTCCCGCAATCGACCCGTTGTCCAAACCACGAACACATAGTTATGCTCGCGCGGGTCCTCCTCGATCAACTCTTCCAACCGCTGCCAATATGCCGCATCAGTCTTTGGCGGACGCCCCGACTTGGAGCGATTGCTAAGAGCCTCAATTCCTCCTGCGCAATAAAGATTCCACCATCGATATACAGTAGTGTTGCAGACGACAAAATGCTGGGCGACATCAGAAGGCTTCTCGCCAAGATGCAACTGGCGTATAGCAGCGCAGCGCAGAGCCACCTCAGCACGAGCATCGTTATGCATTGCTCTTTCCAGAACTTGCACCTGAACTTCGGACAAGTGGTATTTCGATTTTTTCTCCATTCAGTTACTATATTCAAATTTCAATTACTTACTTGGAATTACTGAGGGTACCGAGATTTACGTTTATTTTGCTGGGGAGGCTGCTGAGCTACCGCCCAATAGACGGCGCAGTAGTGCTTCGTCATTCTTCAGGTCGTTAATCGGGCGCAACTTCCCGTTTGCTGTATCACGCAAGTGCCAATATTTCATTCCATTAACATAGTATCCAGCGCTTGAATCAACTGAAACTCGCGTTCTTATGCCCGCCTGCAAAGGCGTCAACCACTCATTCTCATAAAAGACTATTGCTGCGGCTGGGTGTATCCAGCCCCATAGAGACAGCTTTGCTTCGAATTCATGACCCTTAAACGTCGCGAATATGGGAATCTTTACAGAACCGTCAAGTGGAAACAGGGAGGGAGTCGGAGCCGCCTTGACGGGCTCTGGCTCTGGCGGCTCTTCGTGAGTTTCAGAATCTGTTCGTGAACCCTGCAAAGGAATGAACTCTCGCCACTCCTGCTTGACCAAGTGTGTCAACTCGTTTCGCCGCGTCTGCGACATTCGGCCGGGCTGAAGAATACCGACAAGGTAGTCTATGATCCCTTTTGAGAGTGGGTCAAATTCGGCGCTTATAACCTGGCGCACCCGTTGTCTGTCTTTCGCCGACCGCGCCGCCTGAATCGCGTTGTTCTTCTCAAAGCTTGTTCTAGAAAACTGTTCCAATACATGCAGCAAGGATTCATCGAGATTCTGCAAATCAAGTGTTAGAAATGGCTCGTCGTCCATGACATTCTGATTCTCGAGATCTGAGAAAAAGCGGAAATCGAGACCGTTAGTGAGTATGCCAAAGCGAACTTCCAGCTTGGTGCTGAAATAGCGCCTTAGCTGTGCAGCGTGTTGGTTATCAAGACTTGCGCCCGCGTATTTCACTTCGACCAGTATAACGGGATTGCCATCTTGCTTGAGCGCGAAGTCTACTTTTTCGCGCTGGATGCCGACATCGGCCGTGAACTCAGGCTCGACGTGCTTAGGGTTATGCACGTTGTATCCGAGAGCGTCGAAAAACGGCATCACCAGGAATTGACTTGTGTTTGCCTCGCTCCGTTTCGCGGCGGGCAGTCTCCACTCGACTTCGCCCGATAGCTTTTGCAGTTTTTCGTTTAGGTCCATTGGTTATCGCCTGATCTGCTGCTGCGTTAAGGTAACGAAAGTTTAACATAGCGGCGAAGAATTGCCGATTCCGAGTCGCGGGCGCGCGAGTAGCCGGCGGTCTTTTGGAGTGTGACGGCGAAGTTGCGGAAGGGGATTTAATTTATTGGCACGGAGGGCACAAAGATAGGCGAAAGTTTGCTACGACGACAGTACACGCTGACGCAGCGCTTCGTCCGTCACATCCCATCCAGAAACAAATCTTATCTCGTGTTCCTTTCCATCGGCCGGGTCAACCACATGCCAGAATTGGAATCCATTAGGATAGGTTCTCTTCGGCTTAAAAGACGGATCGACGGTACGTATGGCCATGATGGCCGCGTCCTTAAGCCGTGTTGTCTTTCCGTTATAACGTATTTGATTGCCAGCAATGGTCAATCCATTTTCGACACTTGTCCGTAGCAGTTCCCCTTTGAATTTGTGTCCTTCATAGTAGCCAAAGACTGGGATGAATTCGCGCGGTGGGGGTGGAGGCGGAGGCTTTGGCCGGTTATTATCACCATTATTTGCGATCGGCCGGACTGGCCCAATCTTCGCCTCAACCAACCCTTGCCAAGCCTTACCGAGCAACCCCGCGTAATATCGTAACTCATTGGAAGACAAGCGCTTTGTCGTCAATTGTTTCGCGAAGTACCGCGCAATTTCATCCGATGGATTGTTCATTTCCTGATTCAACAGTCGCGCCAGGACCCGTTTCCTCGCACCGTCAACGACGCGTTCGGGATCAAAGCCGGACATTGTTAAGCCTTCCAATTCGGCCACCAGCCGCTCGTCGAGCTTCAGCATATCAATGGTGAGAAATGGCTCTTTGTCCATAATATTTTCCGCTTCGAGATCGGTGTAAAAGCGGTATTCGACGCTGCTGGTCAAGATGCCGAATGGCAAGCCGATTTCCGCATTGAAATATTGGAAGAGTTGCTTCCATTCCTTGTTTTGGAGTTTGTTGCCTGCCGACTTTGCTTCAACGAACATAACTGGCACGTCATTACGCAGAACCGCGTAGTCGACAGCATCCATATTAAGAATGGAATACTCGGGAAAGACTTCGCTGAGATCCTCGGTGTTGTAGCCGAGCGCGCGGATAAATGGCAGTACAGACACATTTATCGTCGCCTTTTCGTTATTCTTCATTTGCGGCAACTGGCTCTTCACCTGTTGACCAATCTTCGCCAACTCGTCGTACAAGCTCATCTGTTGCTTTCCTATCGTGGTGTCTAATCTGGCACAAGTCTAACATATCCGCACTAACGCCGCTTTTCTCCGCGCCCTCTGCGTCCTCTGTTGTTCAACCAAAACGTGCTATACTCCCCACCATGCAAACCACCACGCAACAACCCACCGCTTTCCACCTGATGACCAAGCCGCGAGGCGCGATCTGCAACCTCGACTGCAAGTACTGCTATTTCCTCTCCAAAGAAGCGCTCTATCCCGGCAGCAAGTTCCGCATGTCGGACAATTTGCTCGAAGAATACATCCGCCAGTACATCGAGGCGCAGCAGGTCAACGACATCAATTTCGCTTGGCAGGGCGGCGAGCCGACCTTGATGGGCGTCGAATTCTTTCGGCAGGCGGTCCGTTATCAGCAGAAGCACAAGCGCCCGCATATGCGCATCACCAACGCCCTGCAGACGAACGCGGTCACGCTGGATGACGAATGGTGCGAATTCTTCGCCGCCAACGACTTCCTGCTGGGGGTCAGCCTCGATGGTCCGGCTGATGTGCACGATTTCTACCGCGTGGACAAGGGCGGCAATCCCACCTTCGATAAAGTGATGGCGGGGCTGCGGCTGCTGCAGAAGCACGGCGCCGAATACAACATCCTGACTACGGTGCACGCCGCCAACGAGGGGCAGGGCGCGCGCGTTTATGAATTTCTGCGTGATGAAGTCGGTACGAAGTTCATGCAGTTCATTCCCATCGTCGAGCGCGATAATGAGACCGGTTATCAAGAGGGCGACCAGGTCACCGAGCGCTCAATCACCGCTGCGGGTTACGGGCAATTCCTGATCGATATGTACGAGGAGTGGGTGCGCCGCGATGTTGGGCAGGTCTTCGTGCAGATCTTTGATATCGCGCTGGCCGCCTGGACGGGCGCGCCGCCCGGGCTCTGCATCTTTGACGAGACCTGCGGCCTGGCGCTGGCGATGGAGCATAATGGCGATGTCTTCTCCTGCGATCATTATGTCGAGCCCGATTACAAATTGGGCAACATCATGGACGTGCCGCTGAGCGATATCGTGGTGATGGATGAGCAGATCAAGTTTGGCCAAGACAAGCGCGATACGCTGCCGCAATATTGCCTTGACTGTGAAGTGAAGTTCGTATGCAATGGCGGCTGCCCCAAGAATCGCTTCATTGAGACCCCCGCTGGCGAGCCCGGCTTGAATTATCTCTGCGCCGGTTATCGCGCCTTCTTCAATCACGTGCGCCCCACGATGAATTTCATGGCGCGCGAATTGGCGGCGCGGCGACCGCCGGCGAATGTGATGCTGGAGTTGGCGCGCTACGATGCCGAGTTGGAGCGGGCTTTCGCGGCGGCGGGACGAAATGATCCCTGCCCTTGTGGCAGCGGGCTGAAGTTCAAGCGTTGTCATGGGCGGCGGGGAAAATAGCGGACAACTGCGCTGGCGCTGCTCCGTTACAATGAATGTGACGAAGCGGAGGACAAAGGCTTATGCAAGAGCCGACTAAGGAATTGAAAGTGCCTGCTGCGATTTATGAGCGCGCGGAAGAAATCGCTGGCGAGACCAATAGGACTGCCGAATCCGTGCTGCTGGAAAGCTTGGCTATGCTGTTTGGCGAGTTGACTGATATGGCGCTAAAGCCGGAGGCGTTGAAAGATTTTGGCGACGAGCAATTGTTAGCTGTCGTGCATCAGCGCTTGGCTTGGCCGCACAACACGCGCCTGCGCGAACTTATGCAGCTTGGTCAATTGGGACAGGTCACTGAGGAAGAGATCGTCGAAATGGAGGACTTGGTCGCTAAGTTTGATCATCAGGTGCTGTTGCGCTCAGAGGCTTTGCTTCAGATGAAAAGGCGCGGGCACAATATCGACAAACTGCTCAAACTTGGGGCTTAGCGAGTGGCGTGGATATCTGCCCGCCTGCGACAACAGATTACTGAACGGGCGCGAGGTCAATGCGAATGCTGCCAGACACAAAAAACTATCGTGATCGAAATGGAAATCGATCATATTATCCCGGTGTCTCGCGAAGGCAAAACATCCTTAAGCAATCTGTGTCTGTCATGTGTCGGTTGCAACATGTTCAAGCGCGACTTTGTGGCTGCCATTGATCCTGAAACTGCCTTGTTCAACCCTAGAAATCAAAATTGGAACGACCACTTTCGCTGGGACGACGAGAAGACGCAACTGGTCGGGCTGTCCGCGTTGGGCAGGGCAACTGTGTCGCGCTTGCGGATAAACCGCCGCGGCGCCGTCCGCGCGAGACGACGTTGGGTGGACGCGGGATTGCCTCCGCCTTCAGACTAAAAATGCAGACTTAGCTACCTCCGGCAACAAGCTATAAAGGATACGAACATGCCAAAGCAAGTCATCTCCACCAGCAACGCGCCGGCCGCCGTCGGCGCTTATTCGCAGGGCATTATCGCCAATGGCTTCGTCTTCACCGCCGGGCAAATCCCGCTCATCCCGGGCACGTCGGATCTTCGCGACGGCGGTATCGAGGCGCAAACGCGCCAAGTCATGAACAATATCAAGGGCGTGCTGGAAGCGGCCGGCTGCGGGCTCGATAAGGTCGTCAAGACAACAGTCTTCCTCGCCGATATCCAGGACTTTGCCGCTTTCAACGCGGTCTACGGCGAGTTCTTCCCGCAGGATCCGCCGGCGCGCACGACGGTGCAGGCGGGCGGCTTGCCTATCGGCGCGCTGATTGAGGTGGAGGCGGTGGCGTTGCTGTTATCGTAGGCTACGCGGCGGAGACCACCACTGTTATACTTGGGTGTGCTTAGGCAAACGATACTGGCTGAGGACAGGACCTCCGATGATAGACGTCAATCAACTGCGCAAAGGCACGACATTCACCGCGAATGGCAATCTCTATCGCGTAATGGAATACCGCCATCATAAACCCGGGCGCGGCAAAGCGACGATTCGCGTGACCGTGCGGGATTTGCGCAGCGGCTCAACGATTGAGATGACCTACAACTCGGGCGAGCGGGTGGAGGATATTCGGGTGGAGGCCAACACGGTCGAATTCCTTTACGCCGATGATGACTTCGTTACTTTCATGAATACGGAGACATACGAGCAGCCGCAGCTCAATCGGGCCATATTCGGCGATGATCTCAAGTTCATCAAGGACAGCATGGCGATCAAACTGCTCAGCTATGAGGGCGAAATCATCGATTACGAATTGCCGAAGACGATGGAATACGCGGTTGTCGAGGTGGAAGCCGCCGTCGCCGGTGATACCGCCAACAGCCCGACCAAGAAGATCAAGCTGGAAAGCGGCTTTGAAGTCAGCGCGCCGATGTTCATCAACGTAGGCGACGTGGTCAAGATCAATCTCGAAGAAGAAGCGTACGTCACGCGCGTCAGCAAATAGATTGCTTTAGAATGCTGTAGGGGCGAGCCATTGGGTCGCCCGCCTGCGTTTGAGCTTGTTGTCAAGGCGACAAACCCGGCACGATCACGCGAAAGAGCAAATAAATATCCAGCGCGAAGAGGCTGCTCAGCGCCAGCGGGGTGAGCCAGCGCAGCCATCGCCAGCGCGACAGCAGGCGGGCGCGCCAGTATTCGACGCCGTAAACATTGGTCAACGCGATGGGAATCAGCGCTGGATAGAGGTAACGCCCTTGCCACTGTTGAAACTCGATGTTGTAGTAAAGGAACTGCGCGACGACCAAGAGTAGTGTCGCCAGCATGATAATGAAGAGCGGGCGGGAATCGCGCGACCGAGCCGCCAGCGAATCGGGGAGCCGACCGGGACGAATGGAAAGCAGCGCGCCGGCCAGTCCCGCGAGCAGCAGCAGGGCGAATCCACGATAAATCCAGCCGCCGAGGACGCCGTCCAGGGGCAGAGCCATCCAGCCAAATTGGCCCCAAAAGCTCTTGAAGGCCGTGCTGGACATCTGCGTTAGGTAAGTGGCAATTCCATGCTGTTCGACATATTCTGCCGTGCGCGGCTGATCGGCGACGACGGCGTCATGGGCGCCCAAGCCGAGAAAGTCAGGGAAACCGTAAACGGCGATGTTGCGCAGCCACCAAATGCCGCCCAGAATTCCCGCGATCGCGGCAAATATCGCAATTTGTCTCAGCAGTGAATGGGTCGAAATGCCGGCGCGCCGCCACTTGAGCCAGATCGCCAGGGGAACAACCAGCGCCAGAAAGCTGATCGTTATCTTCGTCAGCAACGCGGCGCCCGTGATCAAGCCCAACTGCCAGATCGGAACCTGTTCCGCATGCAGATAGCGAACCAGCCAGAGCAATGCCAGCGCCACCAGAACTTCAGCCAGGGCATCGTTGTTGACGGAAGCCATCATGCTCAAATGCTGCGGCAGGAAGGCGACCAGCGCCATCGCGCCCAGGGCGATCTGCGGTTGGGAAGGCAGGATGCGACGGGCTATGAAGTAGCTCAAGCAGACGACGACCGCGCCCAGTACGACTGAGAAGAGCCGAAGCGCGATCAAATCGCCATCGCTCAGCTTGAAGACCAGCGAAGCCAGCAGATAATACAGCGGCGGATGGTGGTCTTCGTATTGAGTGGCTTCGAGCAGGTCGAGATGCTCGGGGGCGAATCTCGTCGATGTGAGTTGCGCCAGATAGTCGCTTTGCCAGTCGCCCGGCTCTATCCGCGGGCAGCAGCCGTCTCGCGCGACCTGCCGTATATAGTTGTAATGGGCGGGTTCGTCAGGGGCTTGCCAGGCCGGCGTGTATATCGCGTAGAGCGCGCCGGCGAAAACATAGCCGAGCAGAATCAGGATGAAGAGCGTCTTCTCAAGGGAAATACTGGGCATGGTCGTCATACAAATTCCGGCGACAGTTGACAGAGGTTATCATGGCATATCTTGGCTGAATTGTCAGTCGGGTCAGCGGCAATTCGACGGCGGCGCGCATGACAAATTCACTAAGCGCGGCTCCCTCGGGACGTGATATGGAGCGGCGGAATTCGCCATTGCAATTGAATATCGCGCAAGACATTCTAGGCTATACTTAGCAAAGTTTCGCCGCATTGTTTGGGGCTTCAATGGGACAGAGCGGGTTCAAGGTAGTAGCCATCGGCGGTGGTTTGGGCGCTGTGCAAATCATGCAGGGCATGCAGGGTCATGCCGATGAATTGACCGGCATCATCGCCGTGACCGACACCGGGCGCAGCACCGGCATCGTCCGCGAATTCGCCCAGATTCCTGCCCCCGGCGATATCCGCAACGCGCTGGCGACGCTGGCGCTGAATGATGATTCGCTTTTGACGCGCGTGATGCAGCATCGGATCGTCGCGCCGGGCGACCCCAAGCTGGACGGCATGGCTTTCGGCAATCTCTTCATCGCCGCGCTGACGCAGATGTCGGGCAGCTTTGTGATGGCGATCAACCAGATTAGCGAGTTTCTAAATGTGCGGGCGAATATTTATCCGGTGACGGAAGAGAACACGCATATCTGCGCCGAGCTGGTGGATGGCACGATCGTTGAGCAGGAGTTCAATGTGCGGCGGCTGGACAAAGCGGCGATCAAGCGCATCTTCGTGCAGAATCCGGAAGCGGTCGCCTATCAGCCGGCGGCGGACGCGATTCTCGCTGCCGACCTGATCACTATTGGACCTGGCAGCCTCTTTACCACGGTGATCGCTTGCCTCGCCTTCAAGGAGATTTCGCAGGCGATACGGGACTCGAAGGCGCTGAAAGTCTACATCTGCAACACGACGACGCAGCCGGGGCAGACCGACGATTATACGCTGTCCGATCATGTGCAGCAGGTGATTTCTTACCTGGGCATTGGCGTGCTCGATTATGTCGTGCTCAATTCTTCGCATCCGAGCGATGAGTTGATGAACCTGTACGCGCGCGAGAAGGTCGATGTATTGCTGCCCTCTTCCCACGAGTTCCACAATATCTTGACGATGAACGTCCGGCCCAAGCTGGCGGATGTCGCCGACACCAAGTCCGGCAAGCGGGCGCTATGGCAGAAGCAGGACACGATCCGGCATAGCCCGGAATTGATCGCGAATACGCTGATGGAATTGATGGCGGAGCGCTCAGTCCTTGCGAATCAGTAGCGGGCGTTGGTAACCGGTTTGCAACTCGTTGTTGTCTATAACGTTATCTATTCTGTCAAACTTTCGATCCAGGGCTTTCGCGCGTGTGACCGTTAGACGTTGCAAATTGTCGTGTACGCGTCGAAAGTGATTTTCAAGCGTTTGCATTTCATCAGTGTATTTTGTCCATTCTTTGCGAATCTCGTTGACTACCGCCACGATCTCGCGTGACTTCTGCTCAACATTAAAATTCTGCGCCGCTTGTCGTATCACTGCCAGAACGATATACAGGGTCAATGGGGAACAGAGAATCACTCTTTGCTGTAACGCGACATCTATGATCGAGTCGTCCTGCTCATGGATAAATCGGTAAACCTGTTCATTTGGGATGAAAATCAACACACAGTTAATGGTATTGGAGTCGATATAATCGCGCTTCTGGATTTCAGATACCCGCTGCCGTACATCCCGCAAAAACTGATCGGTGTAGTTCTTTCGCTCCTGTTCGCTGGATGCTTCGAAATACCGCAGGTAGTTGTCCAGCGGGAATTTGGCATCCATATTTAGCGACATTTCATTCGGCAGTGTAAAGGTAAAGTCGGGACGTTTTCCTGATTCGGTGGTTTCCTGCCGTGTGTAGTTTTTGCCCTCAATGAACCCCAGAAGCTGCAATATATCTTCGGCGATTCGTTCGCCCCATTGTCCGCGGGCGCGGTTGTCCGCCAGCGCTTTCTGCAGGGACGACGCGGTTGTGGTCAAACTATGCAGCTGCTGCCCGAGCGCGCCGTATTGCGCCTTGCGGTCGGTCTGCAAATCCTGCACGAGCCGCTCGACCTTGCCCAGCTTGACATCCATGTCGGTCAAGCGCTGGTCAATGAGTTCCTTCTTCGATTCGAGTTCCTTGTTATGCGCTTTTGTCTGGGTCTCCGCTTTTTCAGTCAGTTGGTTCAAGTAACTTTGATTGGAATCCTTGAGGTCTTTTGTCGACTTGTCCAACTCTTCGGCGACATTTTTCTGGTTCTTTTCCAATTCAGTTGGGACCGTATCCAGCGTTTTCGACATTGACTGAAGACTTTGGTCAATTAGCTCTTTCTTGGATTCAAGCTCGGTCGAGTGCTGCTCGGTTTTCTTGTCCAATTCACGGTCGGCCAAGGTCAAGAATTCGTTCTGATTGCTGGTCAACGCTTTCGAAGAAAGGCTTTCGAAGGATGATTCCATTTCGCCAGTCACACCCTCAAAGGTGTTCTTTACTTCATCGGACAAGTGGTCCGATACGTAGTTGAGGACGCTGCGTCTATTCAAACGACCTAACAGGAGAGCGCAAACGAAGCCGCCTATGACGCCAATAATGACGCTCAGTCCATCCAGACTGGCAATCAGCGCAGTAAAATCTTCCATCTTCCAACCCCCACTTTACAATCACATTCAGCTTACTCCGATTTAATCCACTGTCAACATGGGCTTCGACGGCGGGCTTCACGCTTGCCCTTTCGCGGTCACTTGCCCGTGTTATAATGAGCGGCGTTGATTGGATTCCGGGCGCGGACCGCTGGAAGGCGGCGCAGGGCTGGAATGAGAAAGGGAATCGCTTGACTTCTCTAGTGCTAACGGTGCGGGAGACTTTGCGTTACCGCGGCGCGATCGGGCAGTGGAGCTGGGTGCTGCATCGCCTCACCGGCGTCGGCGTTGTGCTGTTCCTGGCGCTGCATGTGATCGACACTTCATGGGCGGTGTTTTATCCCGGTCTCTATGTCAAAGCCATCGCCGCGTATCAATCGCCGTTATTCACCATAGGCGAATTCGGCTTGGTGTTCGCGGTCGTCTACCACGCCTTCAACGGCATCCGCATCGTGATATTCGATTACAAGCCGGAGCTATGGCGGCATCAAGGGCAGGCGGCGGTCGCCGTGCTGGTCTTGACCTTGCTGGTGTTGGCGCCGGTCTTTCTGGGCATGCTGGCTCATGTCGTTGATTTCTACATTACCGAGGCGGCGATCGCCGGTGACAAGATGCTGGATGTGGTGGTCTTCTCGATTCTCGAGCAGCTGCCCTTCATCGCCGGTTTCGTCGGCGTGCTGGCGGCGGCGATCGTGTTGGCGGCGCTTTACAGCATGATCCGAGGCGACGCGCCGGCGCGGGGCAAGTATCCGCAGGCCAGCCCAATTGAGCGCTTTTGGTGGAGTTTCATGCGCCTGAGCGGGATTCTGATTTTGCCGCTGGTCTTTGGTCATCTGGCGCTGATGCATGTGGTGCAGGGCGTCTTCGACATCACGGCGGCGCAAGCTGTGGCTGGCACCATGTCGAGCAATGGGACGATCGGCGCCGTGCCAAGCGCGGTCGAGTTTGTCTATCATCGCTGGTCTTATGCCGCTGGCGGTCTCTTCGTCTGGCGCGTTTATGATTTGTTCTTGCTTGTGTTGGTGACGATACACGGTTTCAATGGGCTGCGTTATGTCTTGACCGATTACACCAGCGGCAACGACTTCGCCCGGCGGACGGCGGTCGCGCTATGCACGGTGATGGCGGCTGTCCTGCTGGCGGTGGGCGCGGCTTCGCTGCTCGTTCCGCTGGAGAAAGACATCGTCGATGAAGCGATGGCGGCGACGGCGGAGATTTACGAATTGCGCGGCGAAGAGCTGCCGGCGGAGTTGGAAGCGTTTTTGAGCGAGGACGAATAGGGGCGGTTCTGAATCGACCCGCGCGGTTGGGGGCTGAATGCAAATTCACAAGCACGATGCGATCATAATCGGCGCGGGCGGCGCTGGGCTGATGGCGGCGCTTTATGCCAGCAAGGGTGGCGCTGATGTCGCGGTAGTCAGCAAGCTCTACCCGACGCGCAGTCACACGGGCACGGCGCAGGGCGGCATTGGCGCGGCGCTGGGCAACCTGGACGAAGACAAGCCGATTTATCACACCTACGACACGGTCAAGGGCGGCGATTATCTGGCTGATCAGCATGCGGCGAAGATCCTGGCCGAGAACGCGGTGGAAGCCGTCATTGAATTAGAGCACATGGGCTTGCCCTTCGACCGCACTTCGGCGCAGCGCATCAGCCAGCGGCGCTTCGGCGGGCATACGCGCAATTTTGGCGAGGAGCTGGTCCGGCGCGCTTGCCACGCGGCCGATCGCACCGGGCACATGATCTTGCAGACGCTCTACCAGCAGTGCATCAAGAACGAAGTCAATTTCTATGACGAGTTTCAAGTGGTAGACATGATCGTCGTTGACGGGTCGGTCGCCGGCGTCATCGCCATCGAGCTGGGCACAGGCGAATTTCACATATTCCGTGGCAAAGCCAGTTTCTTCGCCTCCGGTGGCTGGGGGCGCTGCTGGTCGGTGACAAGCAACGCCCATTCGCTGACCGGCGACGGGGCGGCGATTGCCCTGCGCCGGGGCGTACCGCTGCAAGATATGGAGTTCTTCCAATTTCACCCGACCGGCATCTATCGGATGGGCATCCTGATCACCGAGGGCGTCCGGGGCGAGGGCGGCGTGCTGATCAACAGCGTGGGCGAGCGCTTCATGGAGCGTTACGCGCCAAGCGCCAAAGATTTGGCCAGCCGCGATGTGGTCAGCCGCGCCATTTATCTCGAGACGCGCGCGGGCCGCAGTATCAAAAATCGCGGCTATATGCACCTTGATGTGCGTCCGCAGACGGTCAATCGCTACTTCGCGGAAGAAGGGCGCGACCGAAAAGACTTCATTGATGAAAGCACGGTTGAACGCAAGCTGCCCGATATCCTCGACTTTTGCCGTACTTATCTGGGCGTCGATCCGGTTAATGAGCCGATGCCGGTGCAGCCGACGGCGCATTACGCCATGGGCGGGATACCGACCAACGTCGATGCCGAGGTGGTCATCGACGCGGACGGCAGGGTGATGCCGGGCGCTTACGCAGCGGGGGAGACAGCTTGCGTCAGCGTGCACGGCGCCAATCGGCTGGGCACCAACTCGCTGGTGGATTTGGTCGTCTTTGGGCGGCGCGGCGGCATGAAGATGGCCGAGTACGTCAAAGGCGCGGCTTGGGCGCCGCTGCCAGAAGACGCGGGCAGTGAGATCGAGGCGGAGTTAGAGCGGATTCGCCAAAGCGCCGGGGCATCGCGCCCGGGTGAATTGCGCGCCAAGATGCAGGAGACGATGATGGACAATGTCGGCGTCTTCCGCACCGAGGATACGCTGCAAGCGGGCATTGATGACCTGGCGGCATTGCGCGAGCGCTTCTATAAGGATTTGCAAATCGACGATAAGTCGCGCGTTTTCAACACCGATTTGATGGAAGCCTGGGAATTGGGCTGCCTGCTCGACCTGGCCGATGTCACGGCGCGGACGGCGCTGGAGCGGAAAGAGAGCCGCGGCGCGCACAGCCGCGAAGATTTCAAGATTCGCGATGATGAAAACTGGCTGGCGCATTCGTTGATTTACCAGCGTGGCGATCTAAGTGAACCGCGCTACGACGCCCACTTCGACAAGAAAGTGGATCTGTCGCTGTGGGAGGAGGAAGTTGAACAGGGCTTGCCGGAAGAGCAGCAGAAGTTCCGGCCGGTTGAGCGCGTGTATTGATGTGAGATTGATGCAATGCAAGCTCCGGAGTCAGGGGGCGAGAAACATCGCCATTGCGCTGGCGGAACTTGGGCTGACCGATATGATCGTTAGACGGGCCGCGAGAAGCTTCATCTTGCAAGTTCGATTTATCGGATTGCTGCTTCGCTACATTTATTTGCAAATTTGTTACGTCTACTTGCATATTAGACTCGTTTTCCTGAAAATAGCGGGAGCGCTGCTTATCACATGGGTTGAAATCGAATACTTCATCAAGTCCTTGTCGAACGAAAACCGCGTCATTCTTGCGGCATGTGTTGCCGTCTCAATCTATGCCTTGGCGCTTGTCATGCTTATCCGAATTTAGACTGGACGTGAATGCATGGACGTGACTTTCAGAATCAGACGGCAGAACCCGGATGTAGCGGGATTGGAAAAGCCTTATTGGCAGGAGTTCGCGCTGAAAGATGTTGACCCGACCGACCGCGTGTTGGAGATGCTGCACCGCATCAAGTGGGAGCAGGACGGGTCGCTGTCGCTGCGGCGTTCCTGCGCGCACGGGGTCTGCGGCTCCGATGCCATGCGCATCAATGGCGTCAACCGGCTCGCCTGCAAGATTCTCATCCGCGATGTGGGCGAGAAGGTTCAGGTGGAGCCGATATTGGGCTTGCCCGTGGTCAAGGATCTGATCGTTGATATGGAGCCTTTCTTCGATCATTACAAACAGGTGATGCCCTTCTTCGTCAACGATGATCCGCTGCCGGAAGACGGCCGTGAACGCTTGCAGACTCAAGCCGACCGCGAGCAATTTGATGATACGACCAAGTGCATCCTTTGTGCATGTTGCACGACTTCTTGTCCAAGTTTCTGGGCGAACGGGCATTATGTAGGTCCGGCCGCCATCGTGGGGGCGCATCGTTTCATCTTTGACAGCCGCGATCAGGCGGGGGGTGAACGGCTGGACATCCTCAGCGAGCCGAACGGGGTATGGCGCTGCCGCACGATTTTCAACTGCACGCCGGCTTGCCCGCGCGACATCGAGGTGACCAAAGCGATCGGCGAGGTCAAATTGGCGATCCGAAAAGGGACAAATGTTGGCATTATCGAAACAAGTGCGATACACTAGTGTGGAGTGAACGCATACTGCGTTAGAATCGGTCAGTATGCGCGGTAGAATTGCATAGTTATTTGGAGGTCGAAATGAAGCGTATAGAGGGAAGATCACCGTTTTGGTCGCGGCTTCTCGGCTTGCTCATCACCTTCGCCATTATCGCCGTGCTTGTTTTCGGCGGTGTGAAGAATCTGACGAGCGAGTTGTCCGCCGCGCATGAGGCATTGGCGGCCAGCCAATACGAGCTTGGGAAGACGCGCAACGCGCTCGACTACGCTCGGACAGAATTGGTTGCCGCCGACAACGAGCTCGCCAGCGCGGCCGCTGAGGTCGACAGGATGGGGCGCAAGTTGGAGCTTAGCCAGCAGCAGCTAGAGGCGGCTGGCGGCCAGATCGTCATATTGAACCACGCCAAGGATCAGTTGAAGCAGCGCTGGGGCTATACCTTGCAGGCGCTTGAGCAACGCAATGAGCAGTTGATCGCGACGGACCAGGCGCTGCGCGCGACGCAGATGGAACTGCAGCGGCTGCGCAACCAGCCTCAGTGGAGCGTGATCGTGACGAATGAGCGGCAGATGCAGACGGCTTATCGCGAGCGTTTTGCGGCTTCGCACGTGCGCATGTTTGTCGAGAGCGATGCCGGCACCCTGTATTATGACGGGCAAGAGGCGCTGCATGAGGTCGAGCAATATGCATCCTACGCTGAGCGGACGCAGGTCATACTGACGACGACGGCACCCGGGCAGGATGTGCTGCGCTGCTTGAATGACGCTAGTCTGGGTTGCGGCACGGTAGTCGCGGCGCAGGCGCAGGCGATGCAGATGCAAGCCTATGCCTATGAATCGCAGTACGTCAGCGAAGAATTGCTGGTCGTGGATGGTCGGCGCGGTCGCCGTCCTGGCCGGCGCCGTTAGGCTGTCGCTGAGGCATCCGGGCAAATCATCTAGGTGTTGACAATTTGAGAAGGCGGGGAGCTCCGATCGGGGCTTTTCGCTTTGTAACTGCTTGATGGCAAAGCCACTGAACTTGTAGATTGCGGGCGGCCCAATGGGTCGCCCCTACATTTTGCGATATTGGCCTAGAAAAGTGATTGTGGGGCGCATGATGGGCAAGGGTTGACCGCCTGCCCAATGTGCAAGTTACCGGTGCGAAAGCGAGCCAGATCGTGAATCGGACTAAATCTGGACGACTTCCGCGAAATGCCGCCATCATCGGCGCGGGCACGATGGGCTTAGGCGTCGCCCAATGCTTCGCGCTGGCCGGGCTGGATGTTACGCTGGTCGATGAGACGCCCGAAATGACTCAGGCTGCTCTGAAGCGCCTGGTGGAGCGTGTGCAAAATCATGTCGCTGCCGGGCTATTGCCAGATACGGCGGTCGAGGCGGCGAGGTCCGTGCGCGCGGCAAGCGACATTGCCGAGGCGGTCGCTTCCGCCGATCTGGTATTTGAGGCGGCGCCGGAGCGCGTCGAGATCAAGCGCGATGTGCTGGCTGCCTGCGATGCGCATGCGCCTGTTGACGCGATTATCGCCAGCAATACATCTTCGTTGCCCATCGATGGTCTCGCGGAATTCGTCGGGCGCAAAGAGCGCTTTCTAGGCCTGCACTGGTTCAATCCGCCGGAATGGACGCCCGCCGTCGAGGTCATCCCTTCGGCGCAGACCGATGCTGCGGTTGTCGAGCGCGCGCGCGAATTCTTGCTGGCGATCGGCAAGAAGCCGGCGATGGTCGCCAGCGGTCCCGGCTTTGTCGCCAATCGGATTCAGTTTGCGCTCTTCCGCGAAGCGCTGGCTTGCGTGGAAGCGGGGCTGGCGACGCCGCAAGAGGTTGATGAAGTGGTGCGCAGCAGCTTCGGTTTCCGGCTGCCATTTTACGGTCCCTTTCAAATCGCCGATATGGCGGGTCTCGATGTCTACGTCAATATCATGGATGTGCTTGCGGAAGGTTTGGGCGCTGACTGGGAGGCGCCGGCGGCGCTGCGGGATATCGTGGCTGAAGGGCGTTTTGGCGCCAAGACGCTGGCGGGCTTCTATGACTACAGCGAAGACGAACGCGCAAACTTGCTGATCGAGCGCGATGAACGCTACGCGGCGCTGTCGCGATTGCTCGAGGACTTTTCCGCGCGGGCTGACCGGCGCTCGGAGGACAGGGCATGAGCGAGGTCAAGCGCCTGGTGGTGATCGGCGCCGGCACGATGGGGCGGCAAATCGCGCTGCAATGCGCGCGGTATGGATTTCCAGTTGCGCTCTATGATTTGACCGCCGGCGTGTTGAAGGAAGCTGAAGATTGGCAACGGGGCGTCGTGGAAGAATGGGTCGAATCAGGCGCGCTGTCTGCGGCGGCGGCGTCTCATTTGTTTGACAATATCCGTTACCAAACGCAGCTGGAGGAGGCGCTGCGCGATGCCGACCTGGCGATTGAAGCGGCGCCGGAGCGGATTGCGCTCAAGCGAGAAATCTTCACCCAGCTTGATCGTCTGTTGAGAGCCGACGCCATCATCGCCACGAACAGCTCGTCCATCCGCGTCAGCGCCTTGGAAAGCGCCACGGAACGGCCCGAGCGAGTCGCTAATTTGCACTTCTATCTGCCCGTCTGGGACAGCCCGATGGTTGAAGTTGGGGGCGGCAGCCGTACGCTTCCCGAGGTGCTTGAGGCGCTGGCGGCTTTTGCGCGCGCGATTCGCGTTCTGCCCTTGCGCGTCAAGCAGGAGAGCACCGGCTTCGTCTTCAATCGCGTGTGGCGGGCGGTCAAGAAAGAGGCGATGCGCGTGGCGGATAGCGGCGTGGCCAGCATCGAAGATATCGACCGCGCCTGGATGATCAAGTTCGGGCGCGAGAAACCGCCGCCATTCGCGCAGATGGATCGCATTGGACTGGATGTCATTCGGGATATCGAGCTGCGCTATGCGGCCGAAAGCGGTGACCGTGATGATCTGCCAAAGTCGATCCTGACCGAGAGAGTGGAGCGGGGCGACTTGGGCGTGAAGAGCGGGCGCGGCTTTTATGCCTATCCTGATCCGGCTTGGGCGCGCCCTGATTTTCTCGAGCCCGATGCGTCTGACGGCTGAGCCAATTTGTCTTGACAGGGCAAGCCCGGCGTCGTAAAATCACCCTTCGTCGCGGGAAGCAAACCTTGAGCGCGCTCTGCCAACGTGGTACAATTTTGCGGTTGCGCCACCATAGCTCAATTGGCAGAGCACCTGTTTTGTAAACAGGTTGTTCTGGGTTCGAGTCCCAGTGGTGGCTAGGGTTTAACAGCCGCAAGAGATGGGTCGGTGCCCGAGTGGCTAAAGGGGGCGGACTGTAAATTCGCTGGCGAGAGCCTACACTGGTTCGAATCCAGTCCGGCCCACTTTTGAAATGAGCCGTTAGTCTCGCCGAGACGAGCGGTTGAGTGCCTCCGTAGCTCAGGGGTAGAGCGCTCCCTTGGTAAGGGCGAGGTCATGAGTTCAAATCTCATCGGAGGCTCTTGACAGAGGAGTATATTACAGTTCATTTACCCCCACCCCAAACCCCTCCCCCATAAAGAGGGAGGGGCTTCAATGCGAAAGGTGCTCTCCTTCCCTCCTTGTGGGGGAAAGGGGCTGGGGGGATGGGGGGGCGAGGAGACGGTCATGGCGAAGAAGGGACAGCGCATCGTTGTCAAGTTGCGCAGCACGGAAAGCGGTCACATATATATCACCGAGAAGAGCCGCCGCAATACGCAGGGGCGCCTCGCGCTGCGCAAATTTGATCCTTACTTGCGCAAGCATGTGCTGTACCGCGAAACCAAGTAGATTTGCGCCGCGTATTGGTGTATAGTAATCACGGGACGCGCCGATAGCATAGGGGTATAGCTCAGTTGGTAGAGCGACGGTCTCCAAAACCGTAGGTCGAGAGTTCGAGTCTTTCTGCCCCTGTATCGAAACCTAAAAGCACCGTCCTCCGCGGCGGTGCTTAGTTATCAAGGGCGGGCGGAATCCCCGGAATGTTGGCGAGGGAGCAAATGCGAAATGGCGGTCGAAGAGCAAACGCATAGGGCGATAACCGAAAAGAAGGGCAAGGCGACGCCGGGCCGGCGCAGCCGCAAGGTGAAGACGACGACCAAAGCCGAGCCCCAGGGCAATGCGATCACGCGTCCGCTGTACATGACGGTGGATTACTTCAGCAATGTGCGTTCGGAGCTGAACAAGGTGGCTTGGCCGACGCGGCAGGACACCCGCCGCCTGACGATTCTCTGCATCAACGTGACGATCGCCTCCGCTATCTTTCTCGGGATCTTGGCGGTAATTTGGTCCGAGTTCATGCGTATCGGCTTGAACCCGGGCATGGCTTGGATGCTGCTGGCGGTGATTGCGGCGATGGTCGGCGGCGCCTTCTTCATGATCCGCCGCGGTTCGATTTAAGGCGAGCAGCTAGGGCTCTTGACAGTTTGGACAAAGAAATCTCATGAGCGAGCAACAGCAAGACACAAAAGAACTGACCGACTACGATCCCAATCCGGTTGTCCTTGATGATCCTGAAGCGGATGTCGAAGGCTTGAACATCACGCTGGATGACGGGGCGGCGGCGGAGGACGATCTCGAACGAAGCTGGTTCTTCATCCACTGCTATTCGGGCTACGAGAAAAAGGTCGAGCATGCCTTGCGGCAGCGCATCGAAACGATGGGCATGCAAGATCAAATATATGATGTGCTCATCCCGACGGAAGACGAGATCGAAGTCAAGGACGGCAAGCGCCGCACGGTCGAGAAACGCGTCTTCCCCGGCTACGTCATGGTGCAGATGCGCTGGGACATGGATGAAGGCGAGCTGGACAAAGACGCCTGGTACACGGTGCGCAATACGCCGGGTGTGGTCGGCTTCGTTGGCGGGGAGAGCCAGCCGACGCCGCTGCGGCCCGAAGAGGTCAAGCGCATTATGGACCGCATGGATTCTGAAGATACGGTGGTCAAGGTCGATTACAAGATTGGCGAACGGGTGCGCATCGTCGGCGGTCCTTTCAATGATTTCCCCGGCACGGTGGCCTCGATCGATTCCGGGCGCGAGAAAGTGCGCGTGATGGTGGATTTCTTCGGGCGCGAGACCGCCGTCGTGCTCAGCTTCATGGAAGTGGAACGCATGTAAAACCACCCCCACCCTAAATCCCTCCCCGATCGTTAGTGTCGACGGGCTGTGTCTACGCGTCCTACGCGGCGCATACAGAGGGAGGGAGTTCGAGGCGTGGAATTGACTCCCTTCCCTCATTTTGGGGGAAGGGCCGGGGATGGGGGAGAGATTATGGGGGACCGAAGATGGCAAAGAAAGTCAAAGCGATCGTAAAGCTGCAGATACCGGCGGGCAAAGCCAATCCGGCGCCGCCGATCGGACCGGCATTGGCGCAGCACGGCATCAATCTGATGCAATTCTGCAAAGAATACAACGGCCGCACCTCAAGCCGCATGGGTGAGATTGTGCCAGCCGAGATCACGGTGTTTATGGATGGCTCTTTCAAGTTCGCGCTCAAGAGCCCGCCAACATCCTTCCTCATCAAGAAGGCGGCCGGCATCGAAAAGGCGGCTTCCAATCCGCTAGCCGAAACGGTGGCGACCTTAAAGCGCGACCAAGTGCGTGAGATTGCCCAGGTCAAGATGAGCGATATGAACGCCATCAATATTGAGGGCGCTATGCGTCAAGTTGAGGGCACCGCTCGTCAGATGGGCATCAAGGTTGCGGATTAGCAGTTCCGCGCAATTTGCGGCGAATTGCAGATCAGATTGGATTTAGATTGTGGGAGGGCGCGCTCGCCCGTTGACCACGAGGAGCGGAGAAGCATGGGAAAGCGATACAAAGACGCGTTGAAGACTTTCGATCGGCAGCGGAATTATCCGATGGAAGAGGCGCTGAAGCTGGTGAAGGATAACGCCAAGGCGAAGTTCGACGAGACGATCGAGGTGCATTTTCGGCTGGGCATTGATCCGCGGCACAGCGATCAACAGATTCGCACGACGGTGATGCTGCCGCATGGCACGGGCAAGACGATCCGCATTCTGGCATTCGTCGAAGAAGGGCAGGAAGAGGCGACCTTGGCGGCCGGCGCCGATATCATCGGCAGCGATGAAGTGATCAACCAGATTCGCAATGACGGCTGGTTGGAGTTTGACGCGACTATCGCCGTCCCGCCGATGATGCGCAAGGTGGGGCCGATCGCGCGAATTCTTGGTCCGCGCGGCTTGATGCCCAACCCCAAAGCCGGCACCGTCGTGCCGCCGGATGACCTCCCGCGCGTGATTAGCGAATTGAAGGCGGGGCGGGTCGAATTCCGCAATGACCGGACGGGCAACCTGCACATTCCCGTCGGCAAAGCCAGCTTCACGCAGGAACAGCTGCAGGAGAATCTGCAAGCGCTGGTGTATGCGGTGCAAGCGGCCAAACCGGAATCGCAAAAGGGCGCCTATGTCCGGCGCATGGTGTTGACCTCGACGATGGGCCCCGGCGTGCGCGTGGAGAGCGCCGTTACCTAGCGAGTTTCTCAGAATCAGAAGCTGTAGGGGCGAGCCATTGGGTCGCCCTTTTTGCGCCTCTGTATGTCTGTATGGGCGAGCCGGTGGTTCGTCCTTTTGCGTCCTACACGCGGGCCACTCACAGAGTCGCCCCTACAATTCTTGTACTTACCGGGCCTTATTTCTTCAGGCGCTCGAAGTATTGCTTGCGAAACTTTGCGACCTTGGGCGCGATGACATAGGCGCAATAGCCCGAGCGCGGATTGTTGACGAAGTAATCCTGATGGTAGGCTTCCGCCACCCAGAAGACGCTGGCTGGCGTGACCTCTGTGACGAAAGGATCTCGATAGAGCCCTTCCTCTTCAATGCGCCTAATCGTCTCTTCGGCGATGCGTTTCTGCTCGTCGTTGTGATACCAGATGCCGGAGCGATATTGCGGTCCGACATCGTTGCCCTGGCGGTTCAGCGTGGTCGGATCGTGTATGGTGAAGAAGATATTGAGGATTTCTTCAAAGCTGATCTGGTCATTGTCGAAGCGGACGTTAACGACTTCGGCGTGACCCGTGGTCTTGGCGCAGACCTGTTCGTAGGTGGGGTTATCGACATGCCCGCCCATATATCCCGAAATCGCCGACTCGACGCCGGTCAGCTGATTGTAGACCGCTTCCACGCACCAGAAGCACCCGCCTCCCAATGTTGCGACTTCTACACTCATGATTTGAATCCCTCTACTAAAGCTGATTGCCTTGAGTATGAACACTAATCCTTGCGCTTTTCCTACGGCGGCGCAAATTTAGCATCAGAGCGCCATGTCCGATTCCGCGAAAGCCCACGTCAAGCGCGCCCATTCCGCCAATGACAGAGTCTCGGCGCGGCGCTGCGGATCAATGTCCGCTTCATGGAGCAGGTCGCGCGCGCGGGACGCTTTGATCCGCAAGCCGCCGGCGAGCGCGTTCTTGAGCTGCTTGCGCTTCATGCTGAAACCAGCTTTGACCAGGCGAAAGAATAGCGCGGCGGGAGGCAAGGGCAGCGGGGGCGTTTCGTGCGTCTTGATGTGGACGATGGCGCTATCGATATTGGGGCGGGGCCAGAAGACGGCCGGTCCATATCTGCTGACGATGCGCGGGATGCCATAATATTGGACGGCGATCGACAGCAGATTCATCGCCCCGGGCGCGCCAACGATGCGTTCCGCCACTTCATATTGCATGGTCATCACCATGCGCCGCGGCGGCAAAGGCGATTCGAGGAAATGCCAGAGGATCGCTGAACTGATGTAATAGGGCGCGTTGGCGACGACGATGTAGTCTTCCGCGCCGACCAGAGCCGCGATATCCGTCTTGAGAATATCGCTGAATACGAGGTAGACGTTGTCGGCGTCATCAAAGCGCTCTTCGAGAAGGGGCTGCAGGCGCTGATCGACTTCAATCGAGAAGACCTGGCGGGCGGCGCTGGCCAGCAGTTCCGTCAGGGCGCCGGCGCCAGCGCCGACTTCCACCACAGTTTCGCTTGATTGCGGCGCGGCCGACGCCACGATCTTCTCCAGCGCGTTCGGGTCATGCATGAAGTTTTGCCCGAGGCTTTTTTTGGGCTGTATGTTATAGCTGTCGAGCAGCGCTTTGGGGCTGTGGGACATTGGGGAACCTTGGCCGGATTCGCTGGCGGCGCATTCGCAGTTGACCACAGCGGGTCGGTTTTGAGTAGGGTAAGCGCGATGAGAGCTCGGATTCTGCTAGAATGAGAATCCCATTTCAGAATTGCTAGAGAGCGCCATGATAATACTTGACCCAAGTTTCCTGCCCGTCCTCATATTTGTCCTGCGCGTCAGCAACAACGTCATTGGCACGCTGCGGCTGATTCTCGTTTCGCGCGAGAAGCGCCTGTGGGGTTTCGCTTTCGCGTCTTTAGAATCGCTGCTCTTTGCCTACACAGCCGGGCAGGTGATCACGGATTTGAATAACATCCCGAATTTGGCCGCCTATGTCTTTGGCTTCGCGGTTGGCGGCGTCGTCGGCATGCAAGTGGAAAATCGATTCGTGAAAGCCTATGAGAGCGTGACCGTTATCGCCTCGCGCGAAGTATCGCACGAGATGGCGCTGGCATTACGCGAGCGCGGGCATGGCGTCACCGAGATCATGGGCGAGGGCGCGCATGGCGAGGTGGAGGAGCTGCGCATTATCGTTCATCGCCGCGACCTGCACCAAGTCCTGCGGATCATCCACGACATCAAGGAGGATGTTTTTGTGACGGTTGAGCACTCGGAGTTCATACGCGGCGGCTGGATCCGCGCCCATCGCCGTTGAGGTCGCCTAGTCTTCCGCCAGCGCCAAGTCCACGAAGTAGGTGGGGTATTCGAGCAAACGGTGGATGGGGCATTTGCCGGCGATATCGCGCAAGCGTTTGCGTTGCTTGGCGTCCAGATCCCCGTGGAAGACCAGCGCCTCGCGCAGCTCGTGCACGAAGGCGTCATTGCCCTCGTAGCCCGGGTAATCGCTGCCCTTGAAGCGCTCATAATCGAGCTTGACCTCGACCCGACGCAGATCCCAGCCTTTTCGCTCGGCGTAGAGGCGGCAAGTGATCGCCATGCAGGAGCCGAGAGCGCCCAGCATCATCTCGCCCGGGGTCGGCGCGCTGTCCGTGCCGCCGGCGTCGGCCGGTTCATCGCCGTGCCACTGGTGATGGCGCACATTGATGGTCGTGCGCGTGCCGTCTTCGAGAAGGATGTCTACGGGCATTTCTATTTCCCTTTCAATGTCGGCGGCAATGGCAAGGTCAATCGCGCAGGACTGCGAAAATCTTGCTTACTTCTAGTTCAAAGCCGGGCAGGATGTCTTTGCTGTGGAGCGTGTCGCCCATTCCTAGAAACTCTGTTTTCATGTCGCCGCCGGCGCCCAAACGACAGACTTCGACGCCTCGTCGTTCGGGTTGAACCAGCCAAACGATTGCCGTGCCGTTCTCCAGGTAGGCTTGCGCTTTGTGTCTTAGTTTGTTCAGCGAATCCGATGGCGATTGAATTTCGACAGCGAGGTCGGGCATCTGCGGCACATAGCCATCGGGCGGAGGATCGGGCAGGTTTTCAAAGTGTTGGAACGCGACATCGGGCAACAAAGCGGTATGACGTGATGCAGGCGGGTGGAAGCCGCATTCGGAGGTTACTTCGCCCAGCCCAAATCCTTCTTCGTATTCGTAGAGGAAGTGCCCGATTCGAACTTGAAGTCTAGCATGCAACCGTTTGGGCATTTCGTCCTCATACAATATTCCATCAATGAGATAGAACTTGCGATGCTCGAACTCGGGATCGCTCTCCATCGCCCATAGGTCGTCAACGGTGTACAGTTTCTCTTGGATGGCCATTTGGGTTCAGCCCCCAACTCTAACTCGCGCCCCAGTATAACATACCTGAGCGTAAATCAGTTTATGTGCCGGTGTACCGATAAGTACGCTCAAAGGCTGTAGCCGCCCGGCGGAATCGCCAGCAGGAACATGATGGACAAGCCGGCGATCAGCAGGGGCAGGAGGATGACGATGGCGATCAGCGGTTTTTCGCTTTTGAGGTGCATGTAGAACCAGATGACGAGGGTCGACTTGATGATGGCGATGCCCAGCAGCAGGATCGCTTTGATCGCTTGCAAGGTCGCGGCCGCGTCCGGGGCGTCGTGGATGGCGCCTTTGAGGAATTCGGCGCTGAGGACTTCGATCACGGTGAGCACCGCCAAGCCACCGAAGACGACGGTGTAGACGCCGCCTTCCACGGTGATTTCTCGCCCCAGCAGATGGACGGTATTGCTGTGGTGTTCACCCTCGTGCCGCATCGCTTGTGCCATTTGCTGCGCTCCTATACCAGATAGATGAGGGTGAATAGCATGATCCAGACGACATCGACAAAGTGCCAATAGAGGCCGAACATCTCAATGCCGATGGGGTTGTTGTCGTAGCGGCCCTTGGCGCCGCGCCGCATCACCTCCAGCGCCCAGAGCACGCCGACGAAGACGTGCGCGCCGTGGAAGAAAGTGGGCGCGTAAAAGCGCATGCCGAAGGTGCTCCACTCGGAGGCGGTGTCGAAGCCGAGCACGATGCCCAGATGCGCCAGTTCGCTGTATTCGATGTATTGCCCGCCGAGGAAGACGATGCCGCCCAGCGCGGTCAAGCCGATCCAGCGCAGCATGCCCGCTCGGTTGCCCCCCTGCATGGCGCGCAAGCCCATCACCATGAAGAAGCTGCTCGCCAGCAGGACGAAGGTATTGGCGGTGACCAGCCCGACGCCGAGTTCCTCATGCGCCTGCGCCACGATGTCTTTTTCGTTGATGCGAAAGATGATGTAGCCGACAATCATGATCGAGAAGATGACGATTTCCGACGCCAGGTAGAGCCAGACGCCGAGCTTCATATTGTTGTTGTGTTCTTCTTCGCTCATGTGCCCATGATCGTCATGGGCGGCGGTGTGCAGCTGGTTGGCTGTCAGTTCTGCCATGCTGTTTCTCTCGCTCTATTTCTGGTAACCGATGGCGCGCGGGATGGCGCGGATGACGCTGACGACGCCGCCGGCGATCTTGCCTGCCTCGCGGATCGGCTGGATCTGCGTGCGGTCGCCGTCGGTCGGGTCGAATGCTTTGACCTCGCGAACGCCTCGATGCGTCAGATAAAAGAAGACCGCGATGCCGCCGGCCGCCAGCGCCAGGGAAATGAAAATGATCAGAATGAAACCCAGCAGCACGGTGAATTGGCTGGTCCCCGCAATGGTCTGATTGGCGAAGTCATCGGGGGGCAGGACGAGCCCGAGAATGTCCTGAATTGGGATCACGAAATCGCCGAAGCCATTAGCGAAGAAATCGGCGTTCGGCTCGGTGGAGATTTGCAAGCCCAATCCATGCGGCAGCAAGGCGAAGGTGAATAGCACGATGATGGTGATGACGGCGATGGTCAGCACCAGGAAGAACTGCCCGGCGTAGAAAGCAATCGTCTGCCAGAGGCAGGACAGGGTCATCAGCAGCGCGCCGAGCGTGCCGGGGATGCCGGCGACCAGCATCAGCAGGACGCGCCAGAGGGCGAAACCGAAGACGAACCAGATGATGAACCAGACGACGTTTACGATCCAGTTGATGAGGAAGAAGCTGATGTTTAGGTAAGGAAATGCCCAGGGTTTTGGCGTGTCGTTGATGATTTGCCAGGTCAAATCCCAGAGCCACCGCCCGGCGCGGAAGATGGGACCGGCCGTGCGCAGGGCAAACTCTTTCTCCGGCGCTTCCTCTTCATGCTCGTCGGCATGGTCGCCGTGTTCGCTCATTTTGGGATCGAAAGCGCCGACGCCCCACATGAAGGTCGCCATCGAGACGAAAGCCGCCAGCACCAAGCCGACCTGCGCGCCCTCGCTGGAATCGGCGTTCATCCAGACGGGGTCCATATTCTGCAAGATACGCACGGCGTAAACGAACGCCAGCGAAGCGATGAAGCCTATTATCAGCGCGGGAATCGCCCTGGAGAGGCCCGGTTTATCCATGATTAGTCTCTCAACTCCTGTCAGTTAGTTGCATTCTACGTAGACATTCCAGACAACTCCGGCAGACTTAGAGACTCGCCAAGTCTTTGTATATCTTTTTCCGTTTAGGAAGGCTATAACCTCATACTCTCCGCTTCTCCAGGATGTATCCCAATCGTACACCTGTTGCACGTAAAGCTCCTCGGTGTCGATGAACCTTTTGTCATACTGCGATTTAACAGGCAATGCATTGGTACTATTAGGCAAGTAGAGATCTACCGTCGCATGATTTCTTCGCGAACCATGAATGATAATGTTGACATCCAAAGGGTTTCCCCGTTCGCTGCTTGGATAAATTCTACATCCGGGAGCTGGCAAGTCAAACAGCTCACTTGAGGTAGGACGACCACCAACGCCAATCAGTACGACAAGAGCACCAGCCGAGAATGCAATAACCATAAGAGACAAGAGTGCAAACAATATCAGTAACTTCTTTATCGGTGAAGATCGCCGACGCCGCCTTGGTTCGTATTGATTGTGTTTGACTTTTTCGTACACCGCTCGCCCCTAAATCTCGATAGTTGCTTGTGAAACAACTATGTCGCGCTCAACGGATCCAGTACAGGACGACATAGAACATGATCCACGCCAGCGTGACGAAATACCAGAGTTTGGCGCTGCCTTCGACCGCCCAGGAGCCATGCTCATCGCCGCTGTAGCGGCCCGCGGCGCCGCTGCGATAAACGCGGACCATGATCGCCAGAATCGCCAGCGCGTGCAAAACGTGAAAGCCGGTCATCAAGCGCATAGTGACGCCGTATTGCGTGGCCATGGCCGCGTCCGAAACCGATGCGAATTCGTAAACAATGATTGCCATAAAGGCGACGCCCAGCGCCAACGCCCCTCGCCAATGCATTAGAAATCCGCTCGTGCTATGAGCGCGCAGAGCGCTTAATGCTCGCCTGACCAGGACCGCGCTCAACAGCAGCGCCAGGGTCGCGACCGAGGGCAGCAGCGGATCAAAAGGCGCGACCCCGGCCGGGGGCCATTCGGCATAGCTGAAGCGCAGTTGCCAATTGACGATGATCAGCGCCAGGAAGACCATGATCCAACTGATCTGGAAGATGGTCATGCCGAGGCGATTGTTCTTCAGTCGCATTTCGGCGGCGCCGAGTTTCGGCTTTTGCCCTTGATGTATCGTGCTGGTCATGGCTGAGTCGCCGCATCTTCCTGGATTGAAGGGACTGATAGCATTAATGACCGCCTCGCTTGGCGGGCGCCGCGCCGCTGAAAGCCTCGTCGACTGCGTCCAGATAGGCGGCCGACGCTTCCGTGCCGTATCCGTAGGGGTCTTCATAGGGGATGGGATCATCGACGAAATTGGTCGTTGGCGGCGGCGAGGTCGTCTGCCATTCCAGCGTCAGCGCGCGCCAGGGATTGGCGCCGGCGATCGGACCGTGATAGTAAGATTTGATGACGTTGTAGATGACGATGAAGCTGGAAAAGCCGAGCACAAAGGCCGAGAAGCTGATCAACTGATTCCAGGGCTGGAATGCCTCGACATAAACCGCGACGCGCCGGGGCATGCCCAACATGCCGACAATGTGCATCGGGAAGAAGGTGAACAGGAAGCCGAAGTAAGTGAATACAAAGTGGATTCTGCCAAGGCGTTCGTTCATCATGCGGCCCGTGACCTTGGGAAACCAGTGATAGAGCGCGGCGTAAATGGCGAAGACGCTGCCGCCAAAGAGCACAAAGTGGAAGTGGCTGACGACGAAGTAGGTGTCATGCACGTGAATATCAAAAGGCAGGGCGGCCAGCATGACGCCGGTGATCCCGCCAATGACGAAGAGAGACAAAAAGCCGAGCGCGAATAGCATGGCGCTGGTGAAGCGGATTTTGCCGGCCCAGATCGTGCCCAGCCAACTGAACATTTTGATGCCGGTCGGCACGGCGATGATCATGGTCGTGATCATGAAGGGAATGCGCAGTTCGGGCTGCAAGCTGGTGAACATGTGGTGCGCCCAGACGGTGAACCCGACGAAGGCGATGCCCATACTCGATAAGCCGACCATGCGATATCCGAAGACCGGCTTGCGGCTGTGGACGGACAGCACCTCGCTGAGCACGCCCATGCCGGGCAGCACCATGATGTAGACGGCTGGGTGGCTGTAGAACCAGAAGATATTTTGCCATAGCAGCACATCGCCACCGCCGGCGGCGTCAAAAAAGGTCGTGCCGGCCACGCGATCGAGCAGCAGCAAGGTGAGGGCGCCGGCCAGAAAGGGCGTCGCCATGACGGCGATGATGCTCGTCGCCAGGACTGCCCAGCAGAGCAGAGGCATGCGCCAGATGGTCATCTCGGGCGGGCGCATGTTGAAGATGGTGACGATGAAATTGATCGAGCCCATGATGGAGGAGATGCCGAGCAAGTGCGCGCCCAAAGCCCAAAGTGTTTGACCGTCTCCGCTGAATAGCGTTGAGAGCGGCGGGTAGGAGGTCCAGCCGGCTTCGGCCGGGCTGACGAAATAACCCAGGAGCACGACCACGGCCGCGGGCGGAATCAGCCAGAAGGCGAAGGCGTTCAGCCAGGGGAATGCCATATCTTTGGCGCCAAGCTGCAGCGGCACGACGAAATTGCCGAAAGCCGCCCACATCGGAATGATGAATAGAAAGATCATGATGGTGCCATGGATGGTGAACAGGCTGTTGTAAGCGGCGCCTGAGACCATCACATCGAGATCGGGCGTCCACAATTCGAGGCGGATAAGCATCGCCATCGCGCCGCCAACCATGAAGAAGATAAAGGAAGCGACGCCGTACTGCACGCCGATGATCTTATGATCGACGCTCCAGCGCAGATAATCGCTCAGAGCCGGGCGCCGCAGCGCTTCCGCTTCTTGCTGTTCCGCTTGTGCCCCCAGGGGGACGGCAATGGTTGCCATAGTCGCGTCTTCTCACTCCAGTCTTCGCGTGCTTGTCTGGCGAGCGCGCCAGTTGCTTAGCTGTCCTTTACCTCATTCCGAGCCGTCGCCGGTTTCCTCTTCGTCTTCGGGCGTCTCGTCGCCGGTTTCCTCTTTCTCGTCGGGCGTCTCGTCGCCTTCGTCGCCGTCCATGCCAAAAGTAATATCGACGTCGTAGCCGAAGACGGTTTGGATGGCGCTTGGAATCGCCTCGCCGGCATTTTCCATATCACAGTCGGAGCTCTCGCCCTCGGTGCAGAGAAAAGCCACAATCGCATAGAGTTGCTCGGGCGACATGACATTGGCCGCTTCCATTACATCGGGACCGAAGGCGGCCATTTGCTGGTCGTAGCCGGGGACGCGGAAGGCGCCCGAATTCCAAATGGAGGTGGCGATGTATTCTTCCGCGGATTGCCCGGGCACGCGTTCGCCGGCGCGGTCGGCGATGCCGTTGAGTGAGGGACCGGTGGTGGCGGTCCAGCCGAGGCGGTCCAAAATGTGGCAACTGTTGCAGATGTAATTCTGGATTTCCATCTCGCCGCGCAGCACCGGATCGGCCGGCGGATTGAGAATAGCGTGGATGGCAGGCTCGTAGAATTGATCGAGGAACTGGGATTCGTCCTCATAGACGATGACCGTGCCGCGCATCCGACCATGCCCGTCGCCGCATAGCTCGGCGCAGACAATGGGGTATCGGGCTGGGTAGGAGCGGCCTTCCACCCGCACGGGCGTGAAGCGCAGTTCGGTCGGTCGGCCGCCTTTGGCCGGGTCGCCGGGCAGCAGATCTTGCTTGACGCGCATCGCCGGCACCCAATAGGAGTGGATGACGTCTTGCGTCCCCAGGGTCAAGTCGACATTTTGGCCGATGTAGGTGTGCAATTCGGCGCCGCTGTTGATGATAATTTGATTGCCGTCGTCGTCGAAGCGTTCGGTGACGTAGGTATGCGTCCAAGCATAGCGCGCGCCGTTCACGTTGATAGCGATGCTGTGCCCGTCCACCATGTTGACCGAGGCTTTGGGTTCGGAATTCTGCGTCCAGATGTTGAAGCTCACGACCGCCAAAAAGACAACCACCATGGCGGGGATAATCGTCCAGACGATCTCCAGCAGCGGATTGCCGTGGTAGGTGGGCCCATCGCTGTCATCGCCGGGGCGGGCGCGAAAGGCGATGACCGAAATCAGCAGCATGCCTTGGATCAGGAAAAAGACCACGCCGCCGATGATCATGAGAATATAGAAGAGTTCATCGACGCTTTTGGATTCAGCCGAGGCTTGTTCGGGCAAGACCACCGGCACAAAGGTGGTGAACCAATTGATGCCGATGACGCTGACGAGCAAGAAGACGGCGGTGACGACGACCGCGGCCGGACTGATCGATGGCGTGTTGGAACGGGTGTTTTCCATACGGGACTACCACCTGGCATTCACGGGTCCGCCAACGCGGTGAGTACCCCCAGCTAAGGGCGCGTTACGGCACGCTGACGCGAGGGACCCGGAACGACTGATTCCTTGAGTTGCTCCGCTTGTTAAAATTATCACAATTGTAGCGAAAAGCCGATTCGTTTACAAGTTCAGGTCTGCGGCTTTCAATGCTGATCGGCAGATGCTGCGCAATTGTGAATAGCATTCTTTTCGGTCAATGCGCGTTGGATTAATGCAGCGCTTAGGGTAAGATTTGGCTTGGAGCGCAAGCGACTCATGGCGACGTGATGAAGACAGAAGCGGGTGAAAGCAGCAGGATTTGGATTGCGTATGCCGCGCTTAACTTCGCCTTGCTGGCCGCTGCCGTCGCCGTCGGCCTGGTCTCGTTTTTCGCCTCGCTGGAGATTGTGCTGTCGCTCGGCGCCCGCGTGATTTGGGATTCCATGGGCGATACGGTTCAGGGCAAGTACGCCTTGGCCACCTTGCGCAACGTCTGGCTGCTGGTCGGGGGCATGGTATTCCTGGTGGTCATCATTTACTGCATCAACGTCTTCTTCAAGCGCTGGCATGAAATGCGCATTCAGCGCGCTTACCTCATTCTGTTGGCGGTCGAAGCGGTGATTGTTATCGCTGCCCAGGCGCTGACCTGACTTCTGCCCGGCTCAACGCGCGCCGAAGTAATAGTATTCGAGGATATCGCGGGTCAAGGGCGCGGCAATCGCCGACCCTTCGCCGGCCGTCTCCACCATGGTGACGATCACAATCTGCGGTTCCTTGGCCGGCGCGTAGGCGATGAACCAACTGTGCGGCGGGTCGTCTTCGCCGGGGACTTGAGCGGTGCCGGTTTTGCCGCAGACGCCGATATCCAGCAAGGGCGAACCGTAGAATTGATGGGCGGCCGTGCCCGAATACGAATTGACGACATCACACATGCCGCGGCGGACGATGGCGAGATTGGCCGGGTCAAGTTGAGCGTCAACCATGACATCGCGTTCGGCGACGCGGGTGCGCTGGTCGAGGATGCCCCGTTCGCGCACCAGATGGGGCCGCAGGAGATAGCCGCCGTTGGCGATGGCGGCGTAAAGGCGCGCCATTTGCAGGGGCGAGGCTTGCACTTCGCCTTGGCCGATGGACAGGTTGACGGCGTGCGCGTAAGACCAGGGCAGCCCGGTGTAGGTGGTCACATTTTCCGGCGTCGGGAGGATGCCGGCGACTTCCGGGATCGAATGGATGCCCGTGAGCTTGCCCAAGCCCAGCAGCCGCCCAAATGATGGCAGCAGCCAGGGGTCCCTGGCGTTCAAGCTGAAACCGGCTTGGTAGAAAAAGGGATTGCAACTGTTGGTGACGCCGGTCTGGACGGACATGATGCCGTGGCCGCCGCGCAGCCAGTCATAACGAACATCGGCGCCGTAAGCCCAACTGCCGGTGCAGTTGTAGCGGGTGGTCTCGTCGTAGACGCCGCTTTCCAGCGCGGCGATGGCGGTCAAGCCCTTCATGACCGAGCCAGTGGGATAAGCGCCTTGGCTGGCCCGGTTGAGCAGGGGCTTGCGTTCGTCTTCGACAATGGCTTTCAGTCCGTCAGCGGCCAGGGCGCGGCCCGTCGTCGGGAAGGGATTGAGGATGTTGCCGTCGTAGGCGGGATGGCTGTACATCGTCAGTAGCTCGCCGTTGTTGACGTCCATGATGACGACCGAGGCGCCGTTGGAAGTTTCGGACCAGGGGCTGCTCGCGTAAGCTAGCTTCAGCAAACGCGCGACCTCCGCTTGCAAGCGGGCGTCGATGGTGAGCCACAGGCTTTCGGGGATGCGGGAGCGAACTTCGCTTAGCACGCGCAGGCGGGTGCCATCGGGCGCGACGAGCGAGAGGCGTCCGCCGGGTCGCCCAGCCAAGATGTCATTCATGCTCGCCTCGACGCCCGCTTTGCCGATGATGGTCTCGGCATTGAAGCCGACGGCTTCGAGCCGCGGGATATCCGGCGCGTCCGGGTATCCGACATGGCCGATGATATGCGGCAGGAGCGCCCCCTGAACGTAGCGGCGGGTCGGCTGCTGCCGGAATTCGGCGCCGCAATAGACCTTCATCAGGTCGTTGTTTCTGATGAAGACATTCGGCTCGATCAGCCCGGCGTCTACCAACCAATGCGAGCGCGAGCGCAAGTTGAATAAGTCGGCGATTTCCGCCACGGGCGCCTCCAGCGATTCGGCCAGGATCTGAAAGCAGACATCGCGGTCGGGGATGCGCGCGTTGTTCGCCAGGACGCGCACCATGCGGCCGTTCTGATCGGCGAGCGCGACGCCATGGCGGTCGTAAATGTTGGCGCGGCTGGGCACTTGCGCTTCGAAAACCAGGCGCGCGCCTTCGCCCATTTCGGCGAAGATATCAGCCCGCGACCAGGCAATGCGCCAGCCGCCCGCCTGCGGGTCAACCACCAGATGCAGGCTGCGGTTCGCGTCGGTGAAAAAGCCCAGGTTGCGCGTATGGAAGGTCATATCGTATTGCAGCGCCAGCCAGCGCTCCTCGCCAGTCAGGTTCCTGGGCGCGTATTCCACGCGCTCCAACGTCAGTTTGCCTTGCGCCGATTGGTAGGCGGCGCGGAATTCGTCCAGCGGCGTCAGCTCGCGGTTGCGGAAGGTTAGGAGGCGGTGCATCTCGGCGAAGTCGCCATGCTGCCAGGCGTCGAGGAAGCGCCGCGCCACCGCTTCAGCGGACGCGAGGTCGGCGCCGCGTGTGGGTTGCGCCGCGATGGTGGGCAGGGGCATAGCCGATTGTTCGGCACCCCCGTGGCAGCCAGCGAGAGACAGAAGGGCAATGACAATAAGCAGGACGAGTGAAGGCATGGCGAATGGATTGACCAAGAATTGGCTCGCCCATCTATTATAGTGGAATCGTCAGATCGGAAATTGTCACAGCTGGGGAATCGGCAGCGCGTCTGGATTAGGTATCAGGCTGGGCAACACGGATGTCCGCGATGTGGATGTAATCAGTTCCATCGGGGGAAATCAGACGTTGCCAAGTAGCCGGGTCGAACCAGCCGCTAATGAGCCGGTAGGCGCCCGGGGGCAGATCGAGCGGGAGGCTCAATACAAATTCGCGGCCCAGCATGATTTCGTCAGGATCATCCCAGGTTGTCGTTGGCCGGCGATCATCCCAGAGCGGCACGTAATCCGCTTGCGCAACGATCTCGCCATGTTCATCGACCAAGTGGTTGAATACGCGCATGATGGAAACCGTCGGACTTTCCGCGCGCCAGTAGTGGCGCAATACAATGTCTTCGCCGGCTGCCAGCTCGCTCGCGTTCAGGTCGTAGCCGACAAGCCGAATCGGACCCAGCTGCCCGTCGATTTTGTATTGCATGGGGTAGAGGCGCAAGACAACCATGCTTGGTCCACGAAAGCGGGGATTGGGCGGATAGCTTTTGAGCAGGACGGTCTCATCTGGGAAGTAGAAATGCGGGTCATCCGCGTTCGCGGGGTAGGGCGCGATGGCGTAGACGGCGTCATTCTCTCGCCAGGTCTCTATTGGACTATTGAGAAGATTAGCGCCTCTTTGCGCCCGGGGGAAGTCGTGCGTACCGTCATAGCCGCCCCAAGAGCGGTTGAATACCTTGAAATTCGACGACCTGCTATCGGTGACGTATTTGCCTGGTTCAAGCGAGGTATCCATATAGTGAGCGAGGTCGTTGCGGCGGTCATGCAGAGTGAAGTTATGCGCCAGGGCGTCCGATTCATGGTAGGAGGGCAACAGGCTGACAGCTAATGGAATTGATATGACGCAGGCTGGAAGGAATGGCTGAAGCCGAAGGAATAATCGAGACGCGGGGGGTAGGCGCGTTAATGCTTCATCAAGCAAATACATTAGACCAGTAAACCCGCAGCCATATAGCATCGCCAAGATTGCGCCGACGACGAAGAATTGTCTAGCGCTTTGCATGTAAAACATACTCATGCCCAGGATCCAAGCCAGCCCTGACAATGTGACCAGGAGGAAGGCAACGGCATGCACTCGCTTTCGATACAGCAGTAGCAAAGCCGCCGCCACCGCCACCGCTAGCCAATTGTCAGTCCATGGGAAGAACCGCCACACATTGTGAAAACTTGCCCAAGCCCAATCCAACGATGGCAGCGTCCAGCCGCTGTAGGTCATGGGAAAATCCACGATTTTATCCGCTTCCAGCGTTGGGTAGATCAGCAGCAGCCAAAATAGAAAAACGGCAAAGCGCAACAAATTCCAAAAGGTTTGTTGCAGCGCGTCTTGGCGCCAAGCCGGCATGCGCCAAATATTCAGCAGAGGCAGCAGCAAGACGATGGGCGCGACGAACAGCGCCTGCGTTTTGAAGACAATCGCCAACATGATGCTGTAGACGGCGGCCGTGCTGAAGCTGCGCCGCCCATACATATAGCCGACCAGCGCCAGCCACAAAGCCAGCAGCGTGAACAGCGTCAAATAGCCGTCCGGCAGTGCCCAATGCGCTCGTTCGACCGCCCAGGGATTGACAATCCATACCGCTGCCGCTATTAGCCCGGTCAGCGGATGAAGCATCATGGCGCCGAGCAGCGCGAGCAGTACGATCGCCAGCATCCATGCGCCAATGGTGATGAGCCGAAGCGCCGGCAGCATCGTGCCGTGATGCGCCTCGACGGGCTTGATGTGCTTTAGGAACAGGTAATTCAGTGTTCGAGTTCCTGGCGGATATGCCTCATGGAAGACGCCGCGCGCATGCCCGAAGTCAATCTCATGCTGTCCGGCAAGCAGATGGTGCGCCTCGTCGTTATTGGCGAAATATGGCAAGCTTGCGTTGTAGCCGCGCAGGTACAGCCAAGCCGCCAACAGCAGCAGCAAGCCGAGACCGAGCCACCACCACTTCGATCTCGGGATTATCTCATTTCGGGATGCGAATTCTTGCACCACAGCAATCTCCTGCCCAACTGGAAGAGATACCGACATATAATTATGTGTTATATCAGTCGGTTCCGCATCTTGTACCAGCTCGCGGACGCGCCGATCGCCTGGTCATGGCTTCGCTGTTCCCAGAGCAAATCAAGCCGCCGGGCGAAAGCCGTCGCAACCGCCCGCGGGTCCCAGCCAACTGTCGATTCCGGGCGCGGATGGCTGGCGTAGAGCATGAAATAGCCGCCTGGCGTGAGTCGTTTGGCGATGGCGCGGGCATAGGTTTCGATGCTGACGGTGTTGATGCTGTGGCCGCAGCCGATGTCGATGATGAGATCATAGTCGCTCCGCAAATCCGGCAATTGGTCCAGGCGCGTCGCGTCATGGCGGAAGAGTCGGTAGGATTCGGCGGGGAATAGGCTCAGCTTGGAAGCGGCGATGTCGATCGCCCGTTGCACGAAATCGACGCCGTCGGCGCGCCAGCCCTGCCGTAGCAAATCGCGGATCACGGTGCCGGTCCCGCAGCCGAGGTCGAGCGCCTTTCCGGCGGGCAGCGCCTCCAGCAGTTCGACGATCTCTGGTGGCGTGATGCCGCTGTCCCAAGGCGTATCGCCGCTGGCGTAGCGCTCGCTGAAGCGGGCGTATCGGTTTTCGGTCATGTGTGTGGTATAGAGTTAGGTCGGCATGACGGTACATGCCAATACCTTATATTCTCTCGGATACGGTGAAATGCAGTTCAGCGTCCTCACCAAGGCAATTCTTAAAGGCAAGTCTTCCAGTTTCATTGTCACCTTCACCTTCGGAAAACACTCTTGCGACTACGTCACCGTTATCGTCGCTGGTGTCACCGAGGCTGAGAGTTTCGAGGTTCCCATTGACAGAGCGAAACGCTCTTACGCACAACTTGTAACCCTCAATGGCGTACCAAACGTCAGCTGCGTACACGTCTTCACCTAATTTGATGACAGGCAATATATGTTGTGTTCCATTGGGTAGAAGTGGATCTTGCTGTGCTAAGTGGAATGGAATCATGATCAAATGCTCTTCTCCTTGCGGTACTAATGCCGTCGGGCTAGTGAAGTTGAATCCTTGTTGTGCGAACTCTACAGCGTGCGGAAATGGATTCTGAATCCCGTGTCGTATTGCCTGCGAAACATCCGTCGCCAACGTACGCCAGTCAGGGAACACGCTTGTATAACGAATGTTGAAACTAGCGAGTCCATTGATCAGATCATCTCTGGAGCTAACTGTAGATGGCATTGTGATCCTGTACACGTCGGCACGATCAAGTTTCTGCAATTCGTATTCAAAGGCGATTTCGTTCCTCCAGAGCTTTGATCCAGGCGCGGAAGTATCTGCTAGGAAGCACCCGCTCTGCGCCCTAAGGAATTCAATCTGGTTGTAGGCTATATCCACTACACGGAGATTTGTCTTTTCTTCCAAAGCCGCTGTGTTAATTATCCAAATCACCATCGTTGAATGACTGAGCAGCTGATTAACACGCCCGATGAATGATCGGATATTGTTTTGAGCACTGATTTCATTGACGAAGTTGGCAAGTTCGTCAAATAAATGCCGTCCTCTTCCCCGCAGACCAAAAATTTTGAGCGCCGCTTCCGTGACATCTGCCGCGAACCACGCCGCTACTAATACATTGTATGAAAAATCAAGAAGACGTGTTGGAATTCCATGATGTTGGGCGTGGGCAAAATGTACGCCGTCTAGCTGCCACTCTCTGTCTCCAGTGGTTTTTCGACGGCCAACAAGGCTGTTGGAGTATTGAATTAACTTGCTGTCGGAAGGAATATAGAGTCGTTCGACATTTCCTCGCCGAATGTAATTTTCCACCAAATCGTAATCTATTCCAGCATTGAATGTTGCAGACGGAATACGGTACACAGATGGTTCCAGAAGCCAAAGATGACTGTTTTGGCCGCGCGCGATCCAGCTAAGTGCATCGGTCTGATTCCAAGGCCGGTCTCTGTCAGTTATGGTATTCAGGAGTTGTTCGGCGTCCTTACACGGTATTGTTTCAAACACGCCTTCGAAGTCATACTCTTGCTGTTCTCTTGTTGTCATTTATTGCTCCAGATTCCCGCGGGTCGGACATGACCTTAGTATTGCCTTGAGTGTTGGTTACGTGATCGGCACCATGTGGATGACGGTGACGCCGGCGCCGCCTTCTTGCTGCTGGCCCTGTGTCACTTTGCTCACCAGCAAATGCTCACTGAGGTAGCCGCGCACCGCTTGACGCAAGCGCCCGGTGCCTTTGCCATGAATGATGCGGCCGAAGGGCAAGCCAGCGTTGTAGGCGGCGTTGATGTAGCGGTCGAGTATTTCCAGCGCTTCATCGACGCGTTTGCCGCGTATATCCAACTCCATGCCCGGCGATTCGGACTTGGGCAGCTGCGCTTCGGTTGGCTCATATTTTCGGACGTGCCCGCGTTCCGCCGCTCGTTTTTCGCTGCGGCTGCGTTGGCGCATATCGCTGAACTGCGCTCGTACGCGCAGAGCGCCGACTTGCACCTGCGCCGCTTTGTCATCCAGCTCGGCGATGGTCCCTTCCGCGTTCAGGGCTTCGAGGAAGACGGTATCGCCGACGCGCGGCACCCAGTCGATATCTTCGAGATGTCCCAAGTCGTCGCCGTCGTCGAGGGGCGCGTTGGTCCAACTCGCCATTTTGTCGGCGGCCGCTTTCAGGGCGTTGAGCGTTTCGGCCGGCATGCCCGCCGACCGCAGCTCAACCCGCATTTTGCGCAGCTGTTTGTTAAAGTCGGCAAGGTCATCTTCCGCGTGGCGGCGCGCGGCGCGGATGACATCGCGGCGCTCGTCTTCGATATTGTCTAGGCGCGCTTGCAGCTGGTCGCGCTGTTGAGTCTGCTGCTGACGCAAGACTTTCAACTCTTCGTGCTGTAGGCGGATATCGGCGCGGGTCCGTTGGATTTCGTCGAGCAGATCGTCAGCCGCCAGATCTTCAGTGGCTACCATGCCGCGCGCGTCGGCGACGATGGCGCGGTCCAGCCCTAGGCGTTCGGCGATCGCCAGGGCGTTGGAGCGGCCTGGCAATCCGACGATCAAGCGATAAGTCGGCTGCAGCGTTTCCAGGTCGAATTCCACGCTGGCGTTGCGCACGCCCGCAGTCTCCACGCCATAAACTTTCAGCTCGGGATGGTGCGTGGTGACCAGCGTACTGACGCCTCGGTTCCTGAGGCAATTGAGCAAAGCGCGGGCCAGCGCTGAGCCTTCGGTCGGGTCGGTGCCGGCGCCGACTTCGTCGAGTATCACCAGCGAGCGGTGGTCGGCGCGCTCGAGGATGTCGATGATATTGGTCATGTGTGAGGAAAAGGTGGAGAGCGATTGCTCGATGCTCTGCTCGTCGCCGATATCGGCGAAGACGCCTTGAAAGACCGAGAGCGCCGCTTCCTCCGCCGGCACGTGCAAGCCGCATTGCGCCATCATGACGATTAAACCGACGGTCTTGAGCGCGACTGTCTTGCCGCCGGTATTGGGACCGGTGACCACCAGCACCCAGCTGTCATCGTCGAAGCTGAGGTCCAGCGGCACGACCACCCCCTTCAAGAGCGGATGCCGCGCTCCCTTGAGGTGAATGGTCGTGCCCGGGTGGGCGAAGCCGGCGGGGCGCGGATCGATGGCGACCATCCTGGGCTGGACGCTGCCGTGATCGATGGCGTAGCGCGCTTTGGCGATGGTCAGATCGAGGTAGCCCAGCAGTTGCACCGTGCGCACGATGCGCTCGCTTTCGCCGGCGATTTCCTCGGTGAGGTCGGCCAGGATGCGGCGGATCTCCTTCTCTTCTTCCACCTGCAATTCGCGCCATTTATTGTTGAGCTCAACGGTTTCCAGCGGCTCGATGAATACCGTGGCGCCGGAGGCTGATGAGTCGTGCAAGATGCCTTTGATTTTGCCCTTGTGCTCGGCTTTCAAAGGCACGACGTAGCGGCCGTTGCGCATGGTGACGATTGCTTCTTGCAGCTTGTCCTGATTGGCTCTGTTGGTGACGATGCGATTGAGTTTGTTCTGCAATCGATCGAAGGCGACTTTCAAATCGCGGCGGATGATCGCCAGACGGGCGCTGGCGGTGTCTTTGATTTCGGCGTTGTCGTCGACCGTCTTTTCAATCGTATGCTGCAATTCCAGGCATTCTTCGATTTCATTCGCCAATTCGGCGAGCAGGGGGAAGGTCGCGCCCATCCGCCCAAGCGTGCGCTTTAGCGTGGAGCCGCGCCGCAGCGTATAACGGATATCGAGCAGAATGCTGGGCTCGACGATGACGCCGCGCTGGGCTTTGATGACCGGCTCGCGGACGTCGCGCGCGCCGCGCACGGTGATATTGGATCGTTCTTCCAAGAGGGCGACCGCTTCCGCCGTTTCCCGCTGCCAAAGCTGCACTTCTTCCAGCTCGGTCGAGGGGAAGAGCTCAATGGCGAATTCCTCACCCGCGCCAAAAGTGGTGTAGGAAGTCAGGTCTTGCAGGATCTTGTGCAATTCGAGGGTGGCAAGCGTTTTTTCGCTGATCATGGGCAGGGTTGTCCGCTATGATTCGGCGCCATTCCCAATCTGAAAATGGGCGCAGGTCATTGTATGGCAAGGCATTGGCGCTGTCAATCAAGGTTGGTAGGCGCGAGCTGATGGGGCGCGTAGACACTGACCGACATTCTCCCGCCATAAGCCAAACTGTAAGGGCGAGCCATCGAGTCGCCAGCCAAGACGCAAACTGTAGGGGCGAGCCTTGGCTCGCCCGCCAAAACGCCGGCTGTCAAATCTCGACGCCCGTGTCGCGCAGGCGATCGACGGCTTGAATGAGATACTGGGTTTCGGCGCGGCGGGGCGCGATGCCATAGTGCCAATCGGCGGGAAAGTCCGGATCGCGCCGGGGAGCGGGATGCACGACAATCTCGACCGTGCCGCTCAAGCTAAGGATGCGCGCGCAGAAATCCGCCACGGGCAGCTTCATGCCCCCCTGAATCGCAGTCAAGTAATCCGGCATGTTGAAGGCGGCCTTCCTCGCCTGGCGCTGCCGCCGCAGAAAGAGATTATGCCGCGAAACGGTCGCGCGGAAGTCGTGGGCGCGCACCCAGTCCACGGCGTATTGGGTCGCCAGTTCGTGCACGATGCGGCGCAGCAAGGGTATCGAGTGGAAATGATGATGGGTGGAGATGTGCTGTGGCTGCAGCCCGGCAGCGGAGAAACAGCGCATTTGCGCATCCAGCTCGTTGCGAATCCAGTCGACGGCATCGGACTGGAAGAAATGCGAGCGCAGGTAGAGACTGAGATTGTTGCGGAAGCTGAAGTCTTCGTTCAGCAGATGCGGATGATGTTCTTCGTCTTCGCTGGCCGGATGACCGTCAGTGAGCGAGAGGTGTATGCCAAGATCGAGATCGGGGCAGGCGCGGAAGAGTGCGAGCGCGTGCTGATGGGCCGGGTAATTGGTCATGACGCTGGCGGCGCTGATGTAACCGCGCTGATGCAGCTCGCAGGTCTCTTGGTTGATGGCTTCCGTCAAGCCGCAGTCGTCGGCGGTGATGATCAGCTTTGGCATGAGCCTCGTTCTGGACGATCGGCCCAAGTCGCGGCGAACTCGTCAAGAACGCGCCTTTGATTCTTATTCAGGCTAATGAAAGGACGAGACTTCTTGATGAATTTTAGGGCTTCCTTGCGAGACATCCCAGTCGAAATCAGGTATGCGGCTGCCATGGACGGCGCCCGTCCGCATCCGGCACGGCAATGGATATAGACTTTGCCGCCGAATTCCTCGATTTCCTGGGTAATGAACGCTACACCTCGCATTAAGTCCTCGATACTCGGAGGGGTATGGTCTATGGTCGGCAGATGTAAATGTCGCTCGCCAGCGATGCCTTTCTTTACGTCGCTGTATTTTTCCTCGCGCATGTTCACGATTGCAGTAATGCCGCGCTTGAGCAGCCGATCATAGCCCTTCCTACGATGCTGACCGCCGACGTGCAACTGCGGCGTAATTTCGCTTAGCTTTCGACGCGAAACGCCGTAGGTACGCCGGTGGAAATCGTCTTCTAAGCGCAATCGGATCGCGTGTGGACCAGTTTGGACGAATTTGACAATTCTTTTGCCTGGATTGGGCGGTTTGAATCTCTTGGTCATAACGGCATTATAGCATAGGCGCTCGCGGCGATAGAATCGGCACGCGGCTCTCGAAAGGGAGCGGGCTTTGTGCTAAGTTTAAGGGCGCTCGCAGGCCCAGGAAAGGAAAAGCCATGAACCCGATGGAGCGCTTGGCGGAATATGCCGCACCGGTGACGCGCCATCCATTTATCCTGCGCGTCCGCCGCAATCATGGCTTGGAACACGCCACCATTCATATCTTGAACCGGCAGAATTACAAGCTGTCCGGGCGCAGCAGCGAGGGCGGCTTCATATTGCTGGGCGAGGCGCCGACCGAGCAAGTCGAGAGCGCGGTGATCGAGGCATTGGAGCGGATGAAAGCGGGCGAGCGCAAACTGGCGATTCATCCGAACTGCGGCACCAATCTGGTGACGACCGGCTTTCTGGCGACCGCCGTCGCCTTTCTCGGTTTCGCCGGGCGCGGCTTGCGGAAAAGCTGGGAACGCTTTCCGACGATGATGCTGGCGATGATGGCGGTCGTTTTGCTGTCGATGCCGCTGGGCATGAGCCTGCAACGGCACTTCACGACTGAAGGCGACCTTGGGGATCTGGAGCTGGTGAGCGTCACGCGGGAACGGAAGACGGTGCCGTTTAGCGGTCAGCAGCTGACCCTGCACCGCGTTGTGACGCGACAGAGCTAGCGGACCCATGAGCGCCACGCCGACCTTTTACATATTGCACGGCGACGACAGCATCAGCCGCGACGCCGCTCTGACGCGCATGCGCGAGGCGATGGGCGAAGACGGGGACCTCAACCTTTCCGAATTTGATGGCGCTCAGGTTTCGGTGGCCGAGGCGCTGGCCGCGGTGCGGTCGCTGCCCTTCCTGGCGGAAAAGCGGCTGGTGATCGTCAAGGGCTTGATCAGCCACGTGACGAGAAAGGGAGCGGGGGCTGCGGGCAAGGCGGCGGCGGACCGGCTGATAGAGGAGCTTCCCCGCTTGCCGGCTTTCGCGCGGCTGGTGCTGGTGGAGAGCGATACGCTGTCCGCTAAGAATCGGGTGTTGAAGGCGGCGCGGACGATGCCGAACGGATACATCGCCGGTTTCAGCAAGCCGCAGAATCTGGCGAATTGGATCAGGCAGCGCGCTGAAGCGGAATATGGCGCGGCGATCACGGCGCGGGCGGCTTATGCCATCGCCACCGTCGTCAATGATGACCTGCTGCGCGCAGAGGGCGAATTGCACAAGCTGGTTTGCTATGTCGATGGCGAGCGCGAAATCGACGAAGAAGATGTCGCCATGCTGAGCCCGTATGTGCCGGCGGCGAACGTATTCGAAATGGTTGACGCCTTGGCGAATGGCGATGGCAAGCGAGCGCTGGAGCTCATTCATCGTTCGCTGCACCATGATCCGGGCGACCCGGGTTTCCGGCTCTTTGCGCTGATTGTGCGGCAGTTTCGCCTGCTGTCGATGACGCGCGACCATCTTGACCAGGGCGGCGGCGCGCAAGGCGGGTCGATCGCGCGTGCGGTCGGTGTGCCTCCTTTCGTGGCCGGCAAGCTGGCGGCGCAATCACGGCGATTCAAAGCGACGCAATTGGATGCGATACTCAAGCGCTTGCAGCGATATGACCAGGAGATGAAGACGGGAAGAATTGCGCCGCGCCTGGCTTTGGATTTGCTGGTGACGAGCTTGGCAAGCGGCTAGTCTGTCGATTTTGGAATGGGACAAAGGATGAAACTGATGAGCGGAGAAGACGGCAAGCAAATGACCGATATCGAAATGGAACTAGCGCCGGAAGAGGCGGTCGAGGTTCGCGAGGTCACGCAAGAACTGATTGAGAGTTTGACCGGCTGGCGCGATGAATTGACCGATACGCTGGAGGGGATGACCACCGACGCTTATCAGCGGTTGATCTTGCAGCTGCTCGAGAAGGACGGCGTGGGGCAGATCGAATTGAGCAGCGCCAACGATACCATCGAGGGCATCGGTATCTTCGGCGGCGGCGGCTTCCTGACCTTCCGCGTGTCTTTCCGCTGCCTGCGGGGGGGCGGGCGCATCAGCTCGGCCGAGGTCGACGACTTTCGCCGCGGGGTCATGGTCGGGCGCGCGGACAAGGGCTTGCTGATCACTACCGGGGGCTTCACGCAAGAGGCGGAGCTGAAGGCGGCCAGCGACCGGGCGCCGGAGATCCGGCTGATCGATGGCGAGGAGCTGATCGGCAAGCTGAAGGATCTCGAGCTGGGCGTGCGGACGGAGCAGGTGACGGTTGAGCGCGTGGTGATTGACCGGGAGTGGTTTGGGGGAGTGTAGGGGGAGTGAAATGATTGGACAGGATGCTATCAATTTGTTATATTAGGCATTGTAACGTAGCGCAAGGTAGGAAGGAACAATTGACATGGCTATGGCAGATGCTGACGCCTTGGGTTTTGAAGGACGTATTTCAGCCTTGGAAGAGCGGAGCACAAGTCAAGCGACAAAAGCGGATCTGGCAAATTTACGAGCGGATCTGATGACTGTAAAGGCTGATATGATCAAATGGTTTATCGGCACGCAAATTGCGCTCGCCGCTTTGATTATCTATCTCCTTCAGTAAGCCCTGTCCAATTCTGAGCACGAAAGACACGCAGACACGATTTCACATTCTCCCAGAGACGATCCGATGCGCGGACGGAGTAGGTGGCGTTTGCGCGCGTGGTGATTGACCGGGAGTGGTTTGAGGGAGTTTAGCTATGGAGTGTTTCGTAAAGCGTTCAATTGAGACGTAGAGGAACAAATGCCACGACTAGCGCTTCCCAATCATGAGCTTTTCAATCCCACCTTACAGGCTCTTCACAGCCTGGGCGGTTCCGGAACCAACATGGAGATTCACGATGAAGTCGTCAAGATTCTGGGCTTGACTGACCGACAGATTCAGCTTCTGCATGATCCAGGAAACAGCCACAAGACTGAAATTGCCTCGCGCTTGTCTTGGACTCGAACATGGCTAAAGAGATACGGCATACTCGATAATCCAAACGTCGGCGTCTGGGTGCTAACGCCGAAAGGGCAACAAACGCGCAAGTTGGATCCTGCGGACGTCGAAGCAAGGATCGGTCTAAACGAGCGTCAGAAGAAGCCATGGATTGGTCGCTCTGGTTCAATTGAAAAGCAAGATTCGGAAGCTCGCTCTGAACCCGTCGATGACACCGAGCCATGGCGGACAACGCTATACAATCTGCTGATTAATATGAAGCCTGATGGATTTGAACGGTTGGTCCAACGAATGCTAAGGGAGAGCGGATTTGACCACGTTGAAGTCACCGGGCGAACCGGAGATGGCGGAATCGACGGTATAGGCGACATTCGATTGGGCGGATTCTTGTCATTTCGCGTGCTATTTCAGTGCAAACGCTGGAAGAGTTCGGTCGGGGCGCGAACTGTGCGCGACTTTCGTGGCGCGATGATGGGACGAACGGACAAGGGACTCATTGTAACGACGGGAAACTTTACTCAAGATGCGATGCGAGAAGCCAGAAGAGATGGCGTGCCCGATATCGATCTCGTCGACGGCGAACATTTGATGGATAATCTGAAGAAGCTGTCCCTCGGCGTTATCACCGAAGAAGTTGTCACCGAGCGCGTCTCAATCAACCCCGACTTTTTCGCCAACATTTGACACCCTCACTTCATCCGCCACGCAATCCCCGCCACCAGCAGCAGCACTTCATCGGCGCGTTCGGCGATCCGCTGATTCGCCCGGCCCAGCATATCGCGATACAGGTTCCCCAAGCGCGTCGGCGGTGCGACGCCCATGCCCACCTCATTGCTGACCACCAGCCAGGTCGCCGCTGAGCGCTGATGCAAATCCAGCAGGCGATCCACTTCGCTTAGCGCCGCCTCATTCGCTTCGTGCTGTGAGACCGATTCCGGCAGACGGAGCAAAATGTTGCTGGTCATCAGGGTGATGCAATCGAGGATGAGGGTGTCGTGCTTGATTGCGGATGAGGCGATATGCCGCGCTGTGTCGTGAGGCGCTTCCAGCGTTTGCCAAGCCGACGGGCGGGAGGCGCGGTGATCGGCGATGCGCCCCTCCATGTCGGCGTCCTTTGCCTGGGCCGTGGCGACGAATAACACGCGTTTCCCATGCTTGCGCGCCCAGGTTTCGGCGTAGTGGCTCTTGCCGCTGCGCGCGCCGCCGAGCAGGAGAATCAGCCGCCTAGCCATAGAGGCAGCCGATGAAGAGCAGGCAGACCAACTCGCTCAACTCGCAGATGGCGCCGTAGACATCGCCGTTCAGTCCGCCGCCGAGACGCCGCGCCGCCCAACTGCCGAGCAGCGTCGCGAAGCAGAATATCAGCAGCCAGAGGGCAGCGATTTCCGGGCGGGTGAGCAAGATAACGACACAGGCGGAGGCGATGAGCAGCTCGCGCGTCGACAAGCCTTCGCGGAAGCGCGCGCCAAGACCCTCGCCGCGTATGCTGGGGAAATGATAAGCGGCCCATACCATCGCCCAGCGTCCAAAGACGGGCGCAAGCGGCAGCCATTCGGGGGCGATCGATCGCAGCGCCAGCCACTTGCCGAGCAGCAATAGAAGCAAGCCCGCCACCGCCCAGACGCCCGCGCGCGGATCGCGCATGATGTGGATGCGTTTCGCCGCTGGGACACTGGCGAGCAGGCCATCGCAGCAGTCGCCGAAGCCGTCCAGGTGCAGCCCGCCCGTGAGCGTCACCCAGACCAGCAAGATCATGAAGGCGGTCAGTTCAGGGTTGAAGGGCGAAACATGCGCGACAGCCGCCAGCAGCGCGCCAATGCACAAGCCGACCAAGGGAAACCAAGCTAGAGTGCGACCGCTTTTGCTCGGGATCGCTGCGCCCAATGGCAGGATCGTCAAGAAGGAAAAAGCCGCGCGTATTTCATTGAGCATCGACTGACCTCGGGTAAAGGTTCATCGCGCTATCAGTCTAGCGAAAATCGGCGCCAGGGCAAAGCGCGGCATTCAGCGATAGGGAGTCGTGCATGACCGCTCGTGGTATAGTATTTCCCGGGATCGGCACAGCGAGGCGAGTGCTATGACGGTTGCGCTGTCATTTCTGCGCGGCATCAATGTGGGCGGGCGCAAGAAGGTCAGAATGGCCGACTTGCGGGAACTCTACGCTGCATTGGGCTTCCGCAACGTTCGGAGCCTCTTGCAGACTGGCAACGTTATTTTCGAAACGGACGAGGACGATTTGGCGCTGGTCAAAGCGCGGCTGGAGAACGGCATTTCTGCTGACTTTGGTTATGATGTGCAGTTGATCATGCGAAGCCCGGCGGCATTCAAGTCCATCTTCAGTCGCCATCGCTTCAGCGCGGAGCAACTGCAAGAGCCGCGAAAAATCGCCGTCGTATTTCTATCTGGCATAGCCGATTCGGCTGCTGTCGCCCAGCTGCGCGAGCGCAATCCGGGGCGGGAAATCATTCACGCCGATGAACGCGAATTGTATATCTTCTACACTGATGGGATGGCGCGGTCAAAGCTGGATAGCAGCCGTATCGAAAGGGCGCTCGGTTTGCATTCCACCGCCCGCAACTGGAATACCTGCAACCGGATCTCGAAACTGCTCAAGGAATATGAGGCTTAGGAGAGCCGTTCGACGTAGCGCCGCGCGTTGTCGCGCAGCCGGTCCCAATCGCGATCGGCGACCGCTTCGTTGCTGATCAGCGACGAGCCGACGCCTAAGGCGAAGGCGCCGTTATCGAGGTGCTCGCGCACATTGTCGAGGTTGACGCCGCCGGTCGGCATCAGCCGTAGATGGGGCAGGGGCGCCAGCACATCTTTGATATAACGGCTGCCGAGATGATTCGCGGGAAAAACCTTGACGGCGCTCGCGCCCCATTCCCAGGCGCGCAAGATTTCAGTGGGCGTGAAGGCGCCGGGCATGAAGGGAAGCCCGGTCTCGCCGCAAGCGCTGTTGACCGCGCGCTTCCAAACGGGCGACACCACAAATTGCGCCCCGGCATCAGCCACTGCCCAGACTTGTTCCGCCGTGATCACCGAGCCAGCGCCGATGATAATCGAGTTGTCGACGAGCTCGCGAATCTCGGCGATGGCGGCGACGGCGTCGCTATTGGTCAGCGTGAATTCGATGGCGCGAATGCCGCCGTCGATCAGCGCTTTCGTGAGTTCCTTTGCAATCGAGAGATCATCCAGCCGGACGATAGCGACAAGCTTGTGCTTCGCGATAATTTCCAGTGCGGTCATCTTGCGACTTTCTCGTGAGCGGGTATAGGGAGATTATAGCGGAAAGGTAATTTGTGGTGGGAAGACGGATGGGAGAATGATCCCGTCAATAAGGTTTGTCAGATTGCCGAGTCGACGCCGTCTTGCCATGCTCAGCCTGGTCTGCGCGCTTTTGCTTTTGCCGGCGGTCGCTGTATTTTTGTTCGCGCCGTCTGTTCCCGAACGCTTGACGCTGGCGCGGACGGATCTTCGGCTGGCTGCCTGGCTAAGCGTGTCTTGGTCGATGGAAGCGCACGACGCGAGCCAAGTGGAAGGGCTGGCGGGCGAGCTGAAGGCGCTGGGCGTGGATGACGTCTATGTATTCATCAGCTACCTCAAGGCGGATGGCAGCTTCAACCGGACGTATGATTTCGCTAGCGAGTTTGCCGCCGCGCTGAAACGATATGCGCCCGAGCTGCGCGCCTTGGCTTGGATTGGAGTGCCCGTTTCTCTTCCTGGCGCCATGCCCGCCAGCCGACTTCGCTCGGCCGAAATCCGGCGAACGATTGCCGATTTCGCGCGCTTTGCTGCGACCGACCTCGGTTTCGACGGCTTGCACATCAACGCCGAGTTAATCGCCGACGGGGATTCCGCGTTCCTGGAATTACTGGCGACGATTCGCGAAGCATTGCCTGCGGGCGCTTTCTTCTCGGCGACGGCGCACCCATTGCGGCTTGATGAAATGGTCACCGTCATGCCCTATCCGGCGGTCGCGCACCATTGGTCGACGGCCTATTTCCGGCGCGTCGCGCAGCATGTCGATCAGACTGTGCTGATGGCCTACGACTCGGGCCTGGTTTTCCCGCGCGACTACTTGCATTGGACGCGCCATCAAGCCTCGCGCAGTCAGGAAGCGCTGGGCGACATTTCGGCAGAGCTTATCATCGGCGCCTCGGTATCGGAAGAATGGACGATTTCGCATCAGACGCAGGCGGAGAGCTTGAGCCTCTTCCTTGCCGGGCTGAAGGCGGGCTTGAGCGGGCGGCTGGACGGCATCGCGCTGTATCCGTATTGGGAGCTGGACAGGAGCGAAATGCAGCTGATCGCCCGCGCCCTGAATCGCAGAGGCGGCTCGCTTATTTCGAATCCTCAAAACTGACTGGCGCCGCGGACGGGTCGAAGTTGGGGTTCATCGGCGTCCAGACCGGGTAGCGATGGGCCGGCGTTGCCAGGCTTCGGCGTGGACGCAAGGCGATGATTCGCCCGCCGGTCAAGCTGATATAGATCCAGCCGCGCGGATCGACGGCGACCGCAAGCGGTTGCTGCGGATAGATGCCGAAGCCCGACTCGCTGACCAGAACGAACCGCTCCCAATAGAGTCCTTCGCCCCGATAGGGCAGGTATGCCTGCCGCAAACGATTATAGCGATAGGGGAATAGGATGGTCGCCCCGAGCGGCTGGTCTTCCTCGTCAAAAGTGATCATGATGACCTTGTAGCCGACGAAATCAATCTGGCGCGGCGCGCCACTGAGCACGACGATCAGCGTGTCTTTAGTGCCGGGAAGCGAATCATGCGGGAAGGCCGCCAGGCTGATCGGCACGGCGCCGTTGCCAAAGAGCATGACCGGCGGAATGCTGTCGGCGCAATCCACATCGGTCCCGGCGATATGGCGCTCGCCCGCGCCAATGCAATAGGGGAAGCCATACCAGCCGCCCGGCGCAACCCGGTTCAACTCATCGCGCGCGTGCCGGCCGGCCTCGTAAGGCGCGCTGTCGAGGGTCCAGAGCTGGTCGCGATAAAAGGCGACATCGGCTGGCCGCCGGAAGCCGGTCGCGACGATTTGACGGTCGCTGCCATCGAGGTTCATGCTCAGGATGGCGCCGCGTTCTCGTTCCTCAAATTCGCAGCTGCTGCAGGGCGCGCCTAGCGCTACATAGAGCCGCCCCTCGCTGCCGATAGCGAGGCCGCCGGTCCAGAATCCGGTCCCGCTCGGCAGGTCGTCAACGACGATTTCGACCGCGCCCGTCAGCGAAATCCGATAGATCATGGCGTCGCCGGAAACGTAGAGATAAGCGTCGTGGTAGGCGAGGCCGTTGGGCATCGTCAGCCCATCGGCGAAGGTTTCCATGGCGTCGGGGAGTTGGTCGCCGTCACTATCTCGTATCGCCATGACCGCGCCGCTCAGGGGCCGCGTAGCGAAAAGCGTTCCATCGGGCGCCGCTACCAGAGCGGTGAACGAGAGCGGCTCAAGGCCCCGATCATGCAGAACACTCTCGACGCACCAGCGCATATTGTCCGCGTAGAGCTCGCTGCCAATCGTGGTCGGTCGTTCAGCGCATGGTTGCAGTTCGCCCTCCTGCGCGCGCGCAGCAATGACGCCGCCGGCAAACGCGAAGAAAAGCGCAAGCGCGCTCAGCGTTAGTCTTCTTAATAGCGTAAGGACAGGCATGTCAAACCGCCATCCATTTTCACGAATTCGCTCAGATCCAGGGTGATGACGCGCCCGCAATGCCGGGTTGCGGCATCGAAGGCTATTGGGCAGTCCGCGGCGATGAAGAGCCTGTCGTTCACCGGCATGACATCGGCGGCGTATCCCTCCTCCGGCGGCAAGTCGACCACTTGCGCCCAGCCCAAGTCGTAATCTGCCTGCAGCGCCGGGTCGCGAATCAAGACGCCGGGCGCCAATTCGGTCAAGCCGCTCTTCAGATGCAGAACGCCGCTGAAGAGGACGGGGTCGACGCGGATGTCGCTCTTTACCGTTCGGAGAGCCGCTCGCAGCGCCTGGAAGCCGGCGCAGTTGCTGCGCCCGGAGATGCCGACGAGGACACGGTCGGCGCAGAAGAGGACATCGCCGCCGTCGATTCGAGCCTCTGGCGGCGGCTCGACAATCCGCAGGCGCGCCAGATGAGGCTTAAGCGATTCGCCTTCTTGCTCCCGGGTCGGGGCGCCCGAGCGGCAATGGAAAGCCAGGTCGCGGAAGATCACAAAGGGATCCTCGACAAAATGCCCATCGGGGAAGCGCTCATCGCCCGGCAAGATCGTAACCTCGAGCCCGCAATCTCGCAGCGCTTGCGCGTAGGCGTCGTGCTGCTTCAGCGCCAGGGCATAATTCGGCGCGACCCGATGCGCTGATGTGGTCAAGCCTTCGGCGAAGTTGGCCGCTGGGCGCCGCATCAAAGCACGGGTGAATGGTGGCAGCAAGTACATTGGCGTCCCCGAGAATTGTCAACCCGACACATCTAGTGTAGCGGAAAAGCGTGAGAGGTTAACGGCGGGTAGGCTGGCAGATGCACGTTCATATTTGCTCCGTTCGCCGCTAAAATGAGGCGGGAGCTACCGGGTAAGTCCAAACATGCCAAAACACAGCCGGTATGAATTTGAAGTTGAGGCGCACCGCGAGCGCTTGATCCCGCTGCTCAAAGTCATCCTCGAAGCGCCGAGGCGCCTGAGCTCGCGCGAGCATCAGCAGTTGATGCGCCGCTATCCGCGTCCTGCGGGCGAGGGGTTCTACAGCCTGGCGAATCTGGTGGACGCCTGGCGCGCCTTCGCCGGGCAGGATGGCGTGCCCGCTTTTGATGAAGCGCTGCTCTACAAGTTGCGGCGGAAGCCGGTTCGCACCCTGTCCGGCGTCACCCCTCTGACCGTCTTGACCAAGCCATTTCCCTGTCCGGGCACTTGCATCTTCTGCCCCAATGACATTCGTATGCCGAAGAGCTATCTGGCGGATGAGCCGGGCGCGCAGCGGGCCGAGAAAAACGCCTTTGATCCATACTTGCAGTCTTATATGCGCTTGCAGACTTATCACAATCTGGGTCATTCGACCGACAAGATCGAAATCATCATTCTCGGCGGCACCTGGTCCTTTTATCCGGAGACCTATCAGATCTGGTTTGTCAAGCGCATTCTCGACGCTTTGCACGATTTTGGGAAGGGCATTGATCAGCGGGAAGCGGTCAGCGCCGCGCTGGGCGAGCGCTCCATGTTCGCGGGCGAGCCGGTCAGCAATGTGACGATACCGGGCGCGGATTTGACGACATCATACAATCAGACTGTGCAGGAGATTTACGCCGAGGAGATCTATCGCTCGCGCGGGATGGCGGACGAGATTGCAAACGGTCGGCGCCAGCGAAACGTCGTTGACGAATACGCGACCTGGGCCGAGCTTGAGGCGGCGCAGCGCGAGAACGAGCGGGCGGCTTGTCGCGCCGTCGGTCTGGTAATCGAGACGCGCCCCGACCATATCAGCGAAGAGGAAGCGCTTCGCGTACGGCGGCTGGGCTGTACGAAGGTGCAGATCGGCTTTCAGAGTTTGAACGATCGCGTGCTGGCAATGAACAAGCGCGGGCACGATGTGGCGGCGACGCGGCGCGCGGTCAAGCTGCTGCGCAAGGCGGGCTTCAAGATTCACGCGCACTGGATGCCCAACCTTTATGGCTCGACGCCGCAGGATGATCTCGCGGATTACAAACGGCTCTTCGGCGATCCGGACTTTAAGCCCGACGAGTTGAAGATCTACCCCTGCTCGCTGATCGAAAGCGCCGAGCTGATGCAGCCCTATTTGGCGGGCGAGTGGAAGCCTTACACCCATGACGAGCTGCTTGATTTGCTGGTCGACTGCTTCAAGCGGACGCCGGAGTATTGCCGCTTGACCCGCGTCATTCGCGATATACCGGGCGACGATATCGTCGACGGCAACAAGGTGACGAACTTTCGTCAACTGGTCGAGCGGGAGCTAGAGCGGCGGGGCGAGCGCAGCGTCGATATTCGCGCGCGCGAAATCGGCCGGAAGCGCGTGCGCCAAGGCGACTTGCATTTGGATCGGACGAGCTACGAATCCAGCATTGGCGAAGAAATCTTCTTGCAATATATCAGCGACGAGCGCGAGATCGCCGGCTTCCTGCGGCTGTCACTGCCTAGTGACGCGGAGGCGCCGTTGACGGAGGAATTGCGCGGGGCCGCCATGATCCGCGAGGTGCATGTCTATGGGCTGGCGCTGGGCATCGGCTCGGAACAGGCGGGACGGGCGCAGCATCTGGGGCTGGGCAAGCGCTTGATAGAGACGGCGGCGGAAATCTCGGCGGCGCGCGGCTATGAACGCTTGGCCGTCATTTCCTCAATCGGCACGCGCGAATATTACCGCAAGCGCGGCTTCGTTGACGGCGAACTGTATCAGTTTCGTAATCTGGAAGCGAGCGCGACGCAGGATGCGACAACTCCGTTAGAATAACTTTGAAGCCGGCAGGGATGCCGATTTCGCCGACTCTCGCCCGCGAGCCTTCAACTAATGAGAACCATCGACGTCGTGCAAAGTCAGAGCGAGCGCAACCAATGCTTGCGTCTGTTGATGCTGTTGATCATCGTCGGCACTTTTCCCTTTTATGGCATCGCGATTATCATCATCGGCAGCGCCCCGGTTGAGATCGCGGCGGTAAAGATGACGCAGACCGCAACGCAAGCGCCGAGCTTCACGCCGCTTGGGGCCGGTCAATCGCGCGCCCCCACCTTCACGCCGCTTGCCGGCCCGCTCGCTACCGATACGCCGCTGCGCGCGCTGCCGGCCACGCCCGCCCAGTATGTGCCGCCGACGCCGCTGCCCGCGCAGACCATCGTGGCGCCGACGGTAGTGAGCCCGTCGCCGATTCCGGTTGTGGAATTGGCAACACCCGACGCCGCGTCGACGGCAGCCAGCGCCGATGCCGATCTCGACGGCCTGCCCGATGAGCGCGACCGCTGCCCGCAGCAGCCAGGCGCCGCCGATAACCAAGGCTGCCCCTGGCCCGATGACCGCGACCGCGACGGTATCCGCGACGCCGACGATCGCTGCCCCAGCGAGTTCGCGCCGAATACGCCGCGCGGCTGCCGCGATTTTGATGACGATGGCTTGGATACATCCGAGGATGATTGCCCGCGTGAACGGGGACCGGCGTCCAATCGCGGCTGCCCGCTGGAAGCCGTCGCTGGCGGTTGAGGCGCGCGAGGCTGAGCAATGGGCTGACCTTTACCCTTCGTAGCGCGGCGGTCGCGTGGCAATTCACCTTGCGTGCGCTACAATCGCCAAAGGGAATGCGGGCAGCCTCGGATATTGGTAATGGAAACGGTACGCGTTGCGGTGGCGCAGATGGCGTCGGTCTTCGCCGACAAGAGCGCCTGTATCGAGAAAACAGTCAATACGATTCGGGAAGCCGGATCCAATGGGGCTGCGCTGATCTTGCTGCCGGAAGTGATGATTCCGGGGTATCCGCGCGGCTTCACCTACGGCGCCTACGTTGGCAACCGCACGACGGCGGGCCGACGAGACTTCGAACGCTACTGGCATGCATCGATGACCCTGGACGACGCCGAAACGCAGCCCCTCTGTGAAGCAGCCCAGGAAGCGGGCGCCTACGTTGTGCTGGGCATTTCGGAACGAAGCGACGAAGGCAAGGGCGGCACGCTCTACAACTCGCTGCTCTACATCGGACCGTCTGGCGATCTGCTCGGCCGACACCGGAAACTGATGCCGACCGCTAGCGAAAGATTGATTTGGGGTTGCGGCGACGGCAGCACGCTGACGGCCTTGGCTACGCCCTTTGGCGTGATTGGCGGCTTGATCTGCTGGGAGAATTATATGCCGCTGGCGAGGATGGCGATGTACGCCAAGGGCGTGAGCATTTACCTGGCGCCGACCGCCGACCACCGTGACTCCTGGCAAGCGACGCTTCGGCATATCGCTTGCGAAGGCCGCTGCTTCGTCCTGGGCTGCAACCAGTATTTCACCCGCGCCATGTATCCGCAGGATCTCGCGCTCTATGAGGAGCTTGCGAATCTGCCGGAAGAACTTTGCCGCGGCGGAAGCGCCATCGTGGATCCCTTCGGCGAGTATGTCTGCGAGCCGCTTTACGGAACGGAAGGCCTTCTCTATGCCGATCTCGAACTAGGCAAGATTCAGCGGAGTCATCTGGATTTCGATGTCGTGGGGCACTACAACCGCCCTGATGTTTTCAAGTTTTCCGTCAACGAAAGACCGAATCGGGCGATGACGCGCGACGAGGGTTGAACTTATCGCGCGCTGGAATCTGCGGTATGATCGAGGGAATTCGGCGCCAAATCAAAGGATTAAGTCATGACGATGATGGATAAAGCCAACGAGTTGAATGATCAATTGGTCGCCTGGCGCCGCGAAATCCATATGCACCCGGAGCTCGGCTTTGAAGAGCAGCGCACATCGCGGCTGGTGGCGGATTCGCTGCGCGAGATGGGCATCGAGATTGAAGTCGGCGTGGCTGAAACCGGCGTCGTGGGGCGGATCGGGGAAGGGCGCCCGGCGGTCGGCATCCGCGCTGATATGGACGCGCTGCCGATTGAGGAAGCCAACGACGTGCCCTACAAATCGACGACGCCGGGTCTGATGCACGCTTGCGGGCACGATGCGCATACGTCGATGCTGCTGGGCGTCGCCAAGCTGCTGAATGACCTGCCCGACCGCCCGCCCGGCGAGATCCGGCTTCTTTTTCAGCCGAGCGAAGAGAAATGGCGGAAGGACGACGGGCATAGCGGCGGCAGCCTGATGGTGGAGGAAAAGGCGCTCGACGGGCTGGACGCCGTGCTCGCCTGCCATGTCGCCAGCGGCAGTCCTGTTGGCGAAGTGCGCGTGTGCGACGGCTTCTCCATGGCCGCGCCCGATGTCTTTGAAGCCAAGATCATCGGCGAAGGAACACATGGCGCGTCGCCGAACCATGGTTTGGACCCCATCTGGCTGCAGGCGCAGGTGGTCAACGCGCTGCAGGCGATTCGCTCGCGCCGGCGCGACCCCACGGAACGTTCGGTGGTAACTATCGGGACCATCCATGCCGGCATCGCCGACAATGTCATCCCCAACGAGGTCGTCATGACCGGGACGATCCGCACCTTTGAGCAAGAGGCGCGCGAAGAGATCCATCGCTTGGTGGAAGAGGCATTTGCGCTGGTGCGAAATTTCGGCGGCGATTATGAACTGAATATCTCAACCGGCTATCCGGCTTTGTACAACGACCCGGGCGTCGCCGCCTTGATACGGACGGTCGGCGCGGAATTGCTGGGCGAAGAGCGCAGCGGGGAGGGCGAGCCGATCATGGCGGGCGAGGACTTCGCCTTCATGACGCAAAAGGCGCCGGGCGCGATGCTGCGTTTGGGCGCTCAGCTCGATGAATTGAACCGGCCGCATCACAGTCCCATCTTCGATATTCATGAGGGCTGCCTGCCAGTTGGTGTTGGCGTCATGGCCGAGAGCGCGCTGCGGCTGCTGCGGCAGCACGGGGGTTAGGGCGCTCGCCAACTTACCCCCTCGGTCCCCCCATAGCAACTGGGGGAGGCTAATCTCGCGCGCTCCAACTCACCCCCCTCGGTCCCGCCATAGCAATGGGGGGAAGCTAATCTCGCGCGCTCCACACAAGCGACTTGTAGGGGCGGGCCATTGGGTCGCCCCCACAGATGTCTCTCTACGCGGGGACTTCTTCAAAAAGCGACGCGAAGTGACGAAGCGGGTCGCCCGGCTCGCGCAGCAGGATTTCTTGGCACGGCGTCAACTCGACATTGGTCGGCGCTTCCACGCGCTTGGACGTCCAAGCCAGGTGCGAGACGCAATACTTGTACAGGAGCGCGCGCCGCTCGTGCTCGGCGTGCCAGGTGGCGGTGCCGTGAGTTAAGGACTCGGTGAAGAGAATGACCGAACCGGCCGGCATCTCGGGAATCACGACGGCGGGAGACAAGTCGTGTTCGTCTCGGATCCGCTGCGGCAGTTTGTAATGGCTCTTGTGACTGCCGGGGATGCAGCAGAAGCCGCCAAGCTCGCCGCCGCCGTCCGAGAGCGCCCAGGCGACGACGACGAATCCTTCGTAAATCTGGTTGGCGCGGAAGGCAAAGTATTCGCCGGGACCCAAGTCGGATTGGGGAGCGGTCGCGCCATAGTCGGCATGCAGGCCGCCGTAAGCCATGCCCTTGCTCATATTCATGCCGTAGAGACGGTCGAGGCGGAAGGCGTCGCCCAGCCGCATGCGCAGCACCGGCATGATGGCGGGATGATCCAGCAAATCGCAAAATGGCGCCCCCCAATTGAGGAAGCCGGCTCCAACCGGCGCGGACTGGTCCGTTCTCGCCTCGCCTTCCGGCACGCCCCTTTCCGGCTTAACTAGCGAAGATGCCAGCGTTGGCGCGCTCCCGAACCGTGTTGACTCAGTCGGCGGCGGCAAGTTTTGCTCGTCGATGAGTTGGTTGAGCGCATCCACTTCGGCGGCGCTCAAGGCATTTTCGATGACCAGGTAACCTTGTAAATCAAACAGGTATCGACGCATTTCAAGGTCGTTCATGCGAAAATCTCCGTGAGCGCGCTTAGTTCTGGTTGCACCGGACTTTATCACGCGCGCTGACATTGGGCAACTAAACCGAGCGCAGTCGCTGGCTATTCCACCTTTTCCTGCACAACCGTGATGAAATTGCCGCAGGTATCATTGAAGACTGCCATGATGGCGGGCCCAATGTCGGTCGGCGTCATTGTGAATTCGACGCCGCGCCCGCTGAGTCGGTCGTATTCCGCTTGGATATCGCTGCTGTTGAACTGTCCGCCTGAGATGCCTTGCTCGAATAGCGCCTGCTGAAAGTCGCTTGCAAGGGAGTTGCTGCATGGCTCGAGCAGCAGCTCGACGCCGTGGGCGCCTTCGGGGGACACAAGCGTCAACCAGCGATCGCCGGCTTCATTGCCGAGGGGCATGTCTCGCTTCAGCTCGAAGCCGAGTTTTTCAGTGTAGAATTTCAGCGCTTTGTCTTGATCGTCGACCAGAACGCTGGTTAGGCCAATAATCATCTGGTTTGTCCCTTCTCCGGATAGATTGCTTGGCGCGGGGAATACGCGCCACTGCCGCCTATTGTTCTAAAAGCTTTCCGATTCGTCAAGGCGGCGGGATACTGTAAATGGGTCTGTGCAGCCGCTGAAACGCCCAGGCGCGAACAATCGGATTCGAAGCCGCCGTGCTTTCGGACGCATGCGGCGCTGGCTCGAAACTGGTGCGGCTTATGCTATAATCCCCCTTGTACCTATTGTGTTGGTTTCCTGGAAGGTCGTATGAAGCTTAATCAGAATGCGAAGAGTATGTTGGCGGCGATGGCTCTGGTCGGCGCCATCATTGTGGCTTTGAACGCCGTCGTCCTGCCGGCTGGAGGGCGCGATATGTTCTCCTTGTCGCTCGGTCTGTTGGCGGTGGCGGTTCTATTCTGGATTTGGATACGCCGCGATGCGCAGGCGCCGGGGAATGACGATGCCTTTCAAGCGGCTGAGGAGGCTGCCGCCGAAGCCGAGGCCTTGGCGAAGCGACGCGAAGTCAGGCAAGACGTCAAACCAGCAGCGAGCGTCGAGCCGGACGATCTGACCAAGATCAAGGGAATCGCGGCCGGTTACCAGCGGATTCTGAATGAAGCGGGCATTCGAACTTATGCGGCGCTGGCGGCGAAATCGGCCGACGAACTGCGGGCGATTTTCAGCGCAGCCAACCGGGCGGCGCCGGCCAACCTGGAATCGCTGCCCAAGCAGGCTGAGCTGGCGGCGCAGGGCGATTGGGAAGGTTTACAAGCTTTTCAGGACAGCATCTGAGGACCACAGGTTATCGGGTACGAGCGGCGAATCACGCAGGATAGCAGCGGCGCATTGGCTAAAAGCGCGGCGACTCGGTCGCGGCGTCGGCGAAAGCAAGTACACTTGACCCTGTAGCCGCCACGAAAACATCAGGCATTGCCATGCCCGCCGTCGCGCACCTCATCCGTCGTCGACGCAGCCGCAAACGCCGGCGACAGAAAGAGACCAGGCAATCGGCCTTTTGGTCCACGCTTGTCATCGGGATACCGCTCGCGCTCGCCGTGACGCCGCTTCTCGGCGCATTGGGACTCTCGCTTTGGCTTTATGCCTCCGCCGCCAGTTACATGCCCAGTCCGCAGGAGACTGCCTGGCTCAGCCGCGAGCGGGGCGCAACGCGTTTCTATGACGCCAGCGGCGACCGGCTGATTTATTCTGTCGCTGACCCCTCCGGCGAGAATCGCCATTGGCTGAAGCTGGGAGACTTGCCGCCGCATCTCATCAGCGCCACCTTGGTCGCTGAAGGCGCAGACCGGTCGCCCGGCGCCGACGGCTTCGATTCCGCTCGTACCTTGCTGCAGGTATGGCGCTACATTCTTGGCGCGCCGCTAGAGACGGAAGGCGGGATCAGCGGCAATCTTGCGCGCGATACGATTCTGCCAGGGGCGCTGTCCAGCGGGCTGGATGCGCGCTTGCTCGAGATCGTGCTGGCCGCAGAGAGCCGGCGCAAGCATTCGGCCGAAGAATTGATCGAGTGGCAGCTGAACAGCGGCTATTACGGGCAGGACGCTTTCGGCATAGAGGCGGCCGCGCGCGTCTACCTGGGCAAACCGGCGGCGTCACTGTCCTTTGCCGAGTCGGCGCTGCTGGCTGCCATCGTCGACGAGCCGGCGCTCAATCCGATAGACGCGCCCTTGAAAGCGCGGGAACGGGGCGCGGATTTACTGTTTCGGATGCTTGATGCCGAGTTGATTGATCAGGCGCAATTTGATGAGGCGACGGCGGCAGTCGTCGCATTGGGGCTGGCTGAAGGTCGGCAGGCCGAGATCGCGCCGGCATTTATTGAGTACGCGCGGCGACAAGCGGAAGGAATCCTCGAAAGTCGCGGCTATGATGGCGCCAGAATGATGGCGCGCGGCGGGCTGCGGATTACGACGACGCTCGATATGGCGCTGCAGCGGCAAGCGGAATGTGTCATGCGCGCCCATTTGACGCTCTCAGAGCCGGCGATCGCCTTCGACGGATCGCGCTGCCCCGCGGCGGAGCGACTCGATAACCCAGAGGCAGGGAGCGCGGCGCTTCCCCAGGCAGGCGCATTGGTCCTTCTTGAGGTGAGCAGCGGAAGAATCCTCAGCATGGCCGGGGATGCTCTGGCGGTCAGCCATCAGCCGGCGATTCTACTGCAGCCATTCGTCTACATCGACGCTTTTCTGCGCCGCGAGTACACGCCAGCTTCGATGGTCTATGATCTGCCCCAATCATTCCCCGGGCGGGCGGCCGAATTGATTTATACGCCGGTGAATCCCGATGGCGAATATCGTGGCCCACTGAATCTTCGCGCTGCAATGGCCGGGGGGTTGCTGCCGCCGGCGGTACAGGTGGCGAGCAAGACCGGCATGGAATCGGCGCTGCGAACGGCGCGGACGCTTGGTTTCAATAGCTTGGACCTGCGCGGACCCAACCTGGATCTGCTGGAGCGGGGCGGCGAAGTCTCAGTCATCGATGCCGCCTATGCCTATAGCATCCTGGCCGCCTCGGGCGCCATGCGGGGCTTGCCGGTCACGCCGCTTGGGGCGGGCTACCGCAGCCGTGATCCGCTGGCGATATTGAAGATAGAAGATGGGGACGGGCGCCTGCTTTGGTCCTATGACGGCGGGTCGGCGGCGGACGAGTCCGTCATCATTGAGCCGAGCGCCGCCTTTATGGTCAATGATATTCTGGCTGACCTTGAAGCGCGGGAGGATGTGCGGCCCGGGCCGGTCAGCAACCTGCGGCTGTCTCGCCCAGCCGCTGTCGTTGACGGGTTGAGCGCCGACGGCCGCGACAGTTGGACCGTGGGCTATAGCCCCGATCTGGTCATGGCGGTGCATACCGGGCGCGCAGATGGCGAGCCACTGAGTCTCGATGCCGATGAACGCATTGGCTCGGCCGGGATTTGGCGGTCGCTGATGGAATACGCTCACGAGCAGCGGCAGCTACCGGCGCGGGATTGGGATGCGCCCGCTGATATCGAGGAATTTCTGGTTTGCGAGATCTCCGGACTGCTGCCCGCGACCACGACTCACTGCCCCACACGGCGCGAAATCGTGCCCAGAGGGGCGCGGCTCCAACGCGATCATTATTGGCGGACCGTCGAAATTAATCGCGCCAATGGCCAGCTGGCGACGGTGAATACGCCGGATGCGCTGCGCGAGGAAGCAGCTTATTTTATACCGCCCGCCGAAGTGATGGACTGGTGGGTTGAGAATGGCAAGCCGCTGCCGCCCAGCAGCTATAGCACCGAGGGCGATGCCCAAAGCGCCAAACCGGTTCGCTTTCTGTCGCCGGCGGATTACGCTTATGTCGGGTCGATAGTTGAAATCGCCGCCAGAGTCGAGCGAGCGGGCGCGCGAAACTGGCAGTTGGAGTACGGCGCTGAGGTGAATCCCGAAAGGTGGTTCCGTATTGGCGAGCGCCGCACCTTCGACGCGGGCGGCGAGATCGCCACTACCTGGGAGACGGCTTTATTCAGTGGCATCTATACCCTGCGCCTGTCGGTGACTTTCGCTGACGGCAGCGTCGAGACTGATACGCGATTGCTGACCTTCGACAATACGCCGCCCGCAGTGAAACTGAGGACGAGCGAAGGAACGGAGAGTATTCGCCTTTCTTCTCAACGTGTCGTGTCCTTGCTGGCCGATGTCAGCGATAATCTCACAATCGACCGGGTCGAATTCCTCCGTGACGGGGAGCTATTGGGCGAAGACCGCGTCTGGCCCTACGGATACGAATATGAATTGGACGGCGCTGGCGAAGTCATTTTAAGCGCGATAGCCTATGATCAGGTGGGAAATCGGGCGGCGTCTGAACTGGTTCTGTTGATTGAGGAGTAGAGTCTTGAGCCGCATGGCGCGAAGAGAGTCTGCATCTGCCTGGCTGATCGTTGCCTTTGTCTCTCTGCCTGCGCTGCTATTCGCCTACTTGGGACTGTCGAGCCGCTTGATGGGAGATGACTTCGGTCTGTTCGCAACGGCGCTGCATCTCAGCGGCTGGCACAATTTCAACTATTGGTGGAACGGCTGGTACAGCAGCTACACCTTCATCATTTTCAACGATGCGCTTGCGCCTCTGGGTCCCGAATACATAGCGCAGGCTTTTCCAGCGATCAACATCGCCTTGTGGATGTCGGGCTTGGCCTGGCTGTACACGATCGCGCATCGCCGCTTGCGCTTGAATCGACATCGATGGCCAATCAGCATGGCGCTAGCCGCGCTGACGATTGCCGCTACCTTCACATCATTTCAAACCTGGGAGTCGATTTTCTGGTACGCAGCCAGCGTCCGATACGTGCTGCCAATCGGGATATTCATGATCTTTCTGGCGGCCGCCATTGCATTCGCGGATATGCCGCGTTCAAGATGGCTCACCGGCGCGGCGGCACTGCTTGGCGCATTGGTATGCTTCGTCAATGTCGGTTTTTCCGAGTTGCACGCGGCCTTGCAGCTGCTTGCTTTGTCGCTCGCGCTGCCACTAGTGTTCGCTATTTTTGATCGGGGTCGGTTTCGGTCGGACATGGTTCTGCTGGCGGCAGGCTGGCTGGGGAGCGCCGCCGGTCTCTTGCTGCAACTGCTGAATCCAGGCTGGAGCGCGCGCCTGCAAAAGCTCCTTCATACAGATCCAGCCGACCCCGTGCGTTCGCTGCCGCAGTTTCTTTCGGACACGATAAGCACGACGCTTGACTTCTTTTGCTATCCAGCGGGGATTCCCAGCTTCCTCCTGGTTATGGCGGCCGGCATTGCAGTAGCGCTGCTCCTCAGTCACCGCAAGGCATCTTCAATAGCCGCCGCGTCACTATCGCTGTCCGCCCGCCCTTATCTGCTAGGATTGGCTGTCCAGCTGTGTTTTGTTCCCTTGTTGTGGTCCAACACCGATGCGCCCTTTGCCTTCTTCGGCCTTTTCACCGGCGCGGCGATAAACGCTCTGTTGATAGGCGTCTACTTGTTCATTTTGTGGCGGCGCAGACAGATTGAAGCGCCGCTGGCCAGGCATCCGCAGTGGACGATTGGGTATATCATTGTGAACTTAGCAGCGGCGCTCGCGCTGATTACGCTGACGCAATTGAGTGGCTTGCCCTCAGGGCTTTCGATTTATCTCTTTGTCAGCGCGCTGCTCTTGTTAGGCAACCTTTCGTGGCAGTTGCACGTTATCGAAGCGGACGCGCGCTCGTGTAGATTCGCGTCGGCAGCGGCGGCGTCGGTCGGTCTCGCCCTGCTTGCCTGGGCATTGCCAGTAGCGGTTGGGCAGCTGTCTTTGGGTTTCGTTTTCAAGCGGACGCTGGCATTCTCGACGCTGACGCAAATGCTTTCCGCGCTGATTTGGGGCGGCTACCTCGGCTTTCTGATCGGGCGCAGCTGCTCATTGACGCCGGCACCGTCGACCTGGATCGCGCGATTCGCGCCTCTTTCTATGCTGCTTGTGGCCGGCATCACAATTGGCATGCTTGCGATGCAGGCGAGGCTGATCCCCGATTTTCAGGCCTACGCCCAGGGCTGGGATGCGCGCCACCGCCGGATTGTCCAATTGCGTGAAAGCGGCGAAAGCGAAGTTGAAGTCGCGCCGCTGCGCTTTGACCTTTCCGAATTCATCGCCGCCGACGGACGCAGCTTCGAAAACTTGTCCCCCTATTTTTACCAGGTCGATTCGATTATCGCAGGAGAAGATCAGGCGCCTTGAACGGCTGGCAAATATAAGAAATACATAATTAATCTGGCAAACGTTCCCCTTCATTGCCAGAAACTATTGACTTCAACCGCGCAATTTGATAAATTCAGCTTTGTATCCTGGCACTCTATGCATTGGAGTGCTAAGCTGTTGCAGTTCGCAAGACTGAGTGAACCGAACCGTTTTGTAGATCACGAAGGAGTGAAAAATGCCTGTTTCGATTCGTCCGCTGGGAGACCGCGTTTTGGTTGAGCCGGTGGAATCCGAAGAAACTTTCGCAGGTGGCGCTTTTGTCTTGCCGGAGACGGCGAAGGAAAAGCCTCAGCAGGGATTGGTCCGGGCAGCGGGACCCGGCAAGTACGATGAAGAGGGCGAGAAGCGCATTCCAATGGATGTGCAGGAGGGCGACCGCGTTCTCTTCGCCAAGTACGCTGGCACCGAAGTCAAGCTTGACGGCGTCAGCATGCTCATCATGAAAGAATCCGATATCCTCGGCATCGTCGAAGCCTAAGGCGGGCTTTGACAGCGCTCGATTCAATTGCTCTAAGCAGAAAGCATTCAGGAGGAATCCATGGCAAAGCAACTCGTATTCAAGGAAGATGCTCGCCGCAAGCTGCAGTCCGGCGTGGACAAAGTCGCCAATGCGGTCAGCACGACGCTGGGACCCAAGGGCCGCAACGTTGCGCTCGACAAGAAATTTGGCGCGCCGACCGTGACCCATGACGGCGTCACCGTCGCCAAAGAGATCGAATTGGAAGACCCGTATGAAAACATGGGCGCGCAGCTTCTGAAAGAAGCGGCAACCAAGACCAACGACATCGCCGGCGACGGCACCACTACCGCCACTGTACTGGCGCAGGCAATCGTCAGCGAGGGCTTGAAGAACGTGGCGGCTGGAGCGAATCCCATGCTCTTGAAGCGTGGCATTATTCACGCAGCCGACATCGTCGCGGGCGACATTCTCGAGCAATCAACGCCGATCGAGACGCGGGACGAGATCGCCAATGTCGCCAGCGTATCGGCGCAGGACAAGGAAATTGGCGACTTGATCGCGGAAGTGATGGACAAGGTCGGCAAAGACGGCGTAGTCACGGTCGAAGAGAGCCGCGGGCTCGAATTCGAGACCGAATATGTCGAAGGCATGCAATTCGATCGCGGTTACATCAGCCCTTACTTCGTCAGCAACAGCGAGACGATGGAATCCAGCATCGAGGAGCCCTACATCCTCATCCATGACAAGAAGGTCAGCGCGGCGCAGGATATCATTCCGATCCTGGAAAAGCTGCACCAGATCGGCAAGCGCGAGCTGGTCATCATCGCCGAGGATGTGGATGGCGAGGCATTGGCGACCATGGTAGTCAACAAGCTGCGTGGCGCAATCAACGTCCTGGCGGTCAAGGCGCCCGGCTTCGGCGATCGTCGTAAGGCGATGCTGCGCGACATCGCTGTGCTGACGGGCGGCACCGTCATAAGCGAGGAGACGGGACGCAAGCTCGATAGCGTGAGCGTTCAAGATTTGGGGCGGGCGGCCAAGGTCGTCAGCACCAAGGACGATACGGTCATCGTCGATGGCGCCGGGGAAGAGGGCTCGATCGCCGGTCGCATCGAGGAGATCCGCCGTGAGATCGACGCCAGCACGAGCGACTATGATCGCGAAAAGCTGCAGGAACGCCTGGCGAAGCTCAGCGGTGGCGTCGCGGTTATCCGCGTTGGCGCCGCGACCGAGACCGAGCTGAAAGAGAAGAAGCATCGGGTCGAGGATGCGTTGAGCGCGACCCGCGCCGCCGTGGAAGAGGGCATCGTTCCGGGTGGCGGCGTCGCCTTGATCAACGCGATGGGCTCGCTGGATGGCGTGAGCATGGAGATCGGCGACGAGAATACGGGCGTCACCATCATGCGCCGCGCGCTGGAGATGCCGATGCGCAAGATCGCCGCCAACGCCGGCGAAGATGGCGCGGTCATCATCCAGAACGTGCGCCGCGCCCAGGCTGACGAAAGCAACCATCGTGTTGGCTTCAACGTGATGAATGGCGAATATGGCGACATGATCGACGCTGGCATCCCGGATCCAGCCAAGGTGACCCGCGGCGCGATTGAAAACTCAGCCTCGATCGCCGCGATGATCTTGACAACCGAAGCGCTGATCACCGATGTGCCGGAAGAGGCGCCGCCGCCGATGCCCCCGGGTGGCATGGACGGCATGGGCGGCATGGGCGGCATGATGTAAGCCGGCTCAAAGCCACGATACGCAACGCCTACGGAGGACTGTCACAGGGCAGTCCTCTTTTTGTGTACATGATTCCTGCGCGACAGGCTTAGCCACTCACGCGCCTTCAATTACGATGGCATCAACATCGTAGTATAGCTTCGGGCAACCTACTTTGTGCAATTTGTCGATGCCGACGTAGCGCTCCAAATCGAAAGATAGCGGCGCGACAAAAACAGTTCTTTGCCCGCGCTCGCGGTCCTCTATGATTTGTTGATCGCGCGCGCTCCACTGTGCCGAATACTGCTGAAAGGATGGTATCAGGCGAGCATGTTCGAGGAAGAAGCCCAAACCGATGACCAAGACCACGATGAGCGAAGCAAACTTTAGACTCAAGGTGGTGGCAGCAGCGAATCGCGAAGACCGGCCAAGGCAGGTGATCGCGTTCCCAATGAACACTGCCCATATCAGTCCCAGAAGTATGAATAGATAAGGTACGAATGAAAGTATGCGGGACCAGACAGTCCCGCTGAAATAATACCCGAAGGCTATGATCTGCAGGGTGGCGAGGCATGCAACCGCAGAAGAAGTTAGGATTGCGATCCAGGCCGGACGCGCCAGCGATCTGGGTAGCGAATATGACCATTGCCAATACAGCGAAATCAATAGCGCCCATAGAGTAAGATAGAGATATGTTGAGACGCGCCAATCCACCCCTCTGATTTGTGTCAAGGCGGTAGCCAGCAATAGAGCCAGGAGTAATAGAGCGCCAAGACGAGCTGAACTGCCCGGATGTCTTGCAAGAAACTGGCTGGCGCGAGAACGTATAGAAGCAAGCAAAGCAATGCTGACGATAAGCCCCAGATTTGCCATCAGCACCGCCGAATAGCCCGGGCTGTAGCGCCCCAGCACTCGCGGATCGTCGCTCGTCTGCCCCAGCAGAAGCGGCAAACAGAGCAATTGAAGTGCGAGCGCAAACAGCAGCGGTCCACGCGCCAGGCTGACTCCCGGCAGAAATGTCTTCTCCGGCGTCGCCGGTCTATGCCTGTCCAGCATTAGAACCAAGCCCAACCCTAATGCCGCCGCGAAACCCTTCATTAACTCCGGATCGCGCAGATAGAAGAATGCGGTTTCCAGGGTCACGGATGCCAGCGCGAAAATATCCCGATTCTGTCGCGAAGTGGTCGCCTCAAGCGCGCCCATACGATTGGCATTGCCCGGCGCGGTCGCCATGACGATCAAGCTGGCTATCGTTGCCAGCAGGCCGGCGACGAGGTATAGATTGCATCGCCAGTTCTTAGTGCGGTCCACCAAGACTATACTGGCAAGGCATGCAGAGCCGACGCCTAGAACTTGGAATAGAGCGAAGGTCTCCCCGAGTCCGGCGTTAAAGAAGCTTATGACGCTCCCGGCGGCCGTCAGCGCGAGCGCAGTTGGTGGCGCAGAATCTCGCCGTCTGCAAAGCATTGCCAACAAGGCAAAGTAAGCGGTAATGCCGGCGATGGGCAAAGTGTGTCGCGCGGACGCGGCATAGTAGTATAGCGACTGAGGCGAAAAAAATGCGTTAACCGAAAATGCGATGATGACCGCTGCGGCGGTGACCGCAGACAGGCGAGAGAGTAGGCGGAGCCGCGCCAAGGCACATGCTTGAAATATCAGCGCCGATAACGCGACCAGCCAGACCGCAATTGTTAAAGCGGGAAACACTGCCGGCGCGGACGTGCCCAGGGGCGCCAGCGAGCCGAGGACGAGATAATACGTGTAGCCGCCATTCCAACTGCTCCGCCAGAACGCTACGCTTTGCAACAGCCCGCGGTCGCTTGCCTGGTGCAAATGGCAGTAATCGTCCGCCATCATACGGGTATGGCTGCCCAGATAGGCAAACAGAAGCAAGGGAATTAGGGACAGGAGCAGCAGAACAATTCGGGCGAGGCGCTCGTTCAGAAGAGTTGCCCGCATCGGAATTCCTTGAGCGTCCTGTTGGCGAGGCAGCAACCAGAATCTGAGATTTGATTTCCGCTCAGACGCGCGCTTCAATCTCGGGAGCGACTTCTTCTTCCTCGACCGTGTACATCGTTAGCGCGCCGTCATCGTCCATGTCGACGCGTACGACGCTGGCCAGGCCGAATTCGCCCGACAGGATGCCGTCGGAGAGGCGGTCTTCGACTTCGTTTTGGATCAAACGGCGCAGCGGGCGCGCGCCAAATTCGGGGTTGTAGCCGTTTTCGGAAAGCCAATTGATGCCGGCGTCGCTGGCCTCCAGCGTGATGGCATGCTCGAGCAGGCGCTCGCGCACCTTATTCAATTCGAGGTCGACAATCTGCTTGATCTCGTCGCGCGTGAGCGAGCGGAAAATGATGGTGGCGTCCACGCGATTGAGGAATTCGGGCCGGAACATGCGCTGCAGCTTGTCGGTCACGTTGCGGCTCATGTCTTCGTATTGTTCCTCGTCGAGCTTTTCGGCATCGAACTGCGTATTGAAGCCCAAGCCGGAATTGGGTTTGATCAACTCGGCGCCGACATTGCTGGTCATCACGATCATGGCGTTGCGAAAGTCCACGCGGCGGCCGCGCGCATCGGTCAACGTACCCTCTTCCATCACTTGCAGCAGCATGTTGAAGGCTTCCGGATGCGCCTTTTCCACCTCGTCAAAGACGATGATGCTATAGGGGCGGCGTCGCACCGCCTCGGTCAATTGGCCCGCGTCTTCGTAGCCGACGTAACCGGGGGGCGCGCCAACCAAACGGGCGACCGAATGGCGCTCCATGAATTCGCTCATATCGAGTTGGATGAGCGCGTCTTCACTGCCGAAGAGAAACTCGGCCAAAGCCTTGGTCAGCTCGGTCTTTCCTACGCCGGTCGGGCCGAGGAACATGAACGAGCCAATTGGACGGCGCGGATCCTTCAAGCCGGCGCGGGCGCGGCGGACCGCCTTGCTGATGGAGACGATGGCTTCGTGCTGGCCGATGATGCGCACGTGCAGCATATCTTCCATTTCCATCAGGCGCTCGCTCTCTTCATTGGCGATGCGCGTGACCGGGATGCCCGTCCACATCGCCGCCACTTCCGAGATATCCTCGCCGACCAGGCGCGGCTGCCCGGTCTCTTCATTCCAATTGTGTCGGATATCGGCTAACTGGGCATCCAGCGATTCGCGGCGCAGCCTGAGCGTCTCGACATCTTCCGGCTCGTCCGCGTCTTCAGCCAGCTCGATGTCTTCATGGATCTCTTCCAGCTCATCCATTACGCGGCGGACGGAAGCCGCTTCCGGGCTCTTGTACATCCGGAGGCGGGCGGCTGCTTCGTCAATCAGGTCAATGGCTTTATCGGGCAGAAAACGGTCGGGGATGTAGCGCGCGGACAAGTTGGCGGCGGTTTCAATGGCGTCATCGGTGATCTCGACATTATGATGATCTTGATAAGGGAATTTGATGCCTTGCAGAATTTCGATCGTCTCTTCAATGGTTGGTTCAGCCACTTGAATCTGTTGGAATCGCCGTTCGAGCGCGGCGTCGCTTTCGATTTGCTTGCGATATTCGTCCAGCGTCGTGGCGCCGATACACTGCAGCTCGCCGCGCGCCAAAGCCGGCTTGAGGATGTTCGCGGCGTCGACGCTGCTGCCGGCTGAGCCCGCGCCCACCAGCATATGCACCTCGTCAATGAACAAGATGGTATCGGATGCCTTGAGCTCTTCTATGACGCGTTTGAGCCGTTCTTCAAATTGACCGCGGTACATGGTGCCGGCGACAAGCGACCCGACATCCAGTTGCAAGACGCGCTTCCGAAGCAGGGGCTTTGGCGTGTCGCCCTCGACGATTCGCTGTGCCAATCCTTCGACGATGGCGGTCTTGCCGACGCCAGGCTCGCCAATCAAGGCTGGATTATTCTTGCGCCGGCGGCTTAATACCTGAATGACGCGCTCGATTTCCATTTCGCGCCCGACGACCGGGTCAAGCTTTCCGTTTTCCGCCAGGCTGGTCAAATCGGTCGCCAGTTGATCCACCAGTGGTGTGCTGTCCTTGCGCGACCCTTTGCCATGGGGCCGGCCCTGGGTCTTTTGCGTGGATTGCACTGGGCTCTCTTGCAGTACTTTGCTGGTCTGCCGGCGGACTTCCTCCGGGCTGACGCCCAAGCGCCGCAGCACATCCAGCGCGATGCCTTCTTGCTGGCGAACCAAGCCGAGAAGCAAATGCTCAGTGCCGATGTAGTGGTGGCCCATTCGCCGGGCGACATCCACCGCCAGTTCAAGCACTTTCTTGGTGCCCGGCGACAAATCCAATTGCGAGCTGGTCGTCCGCTCGTCGGCTGTGGACAAGCGCGAGACCAGTTCTTCCACGCGCCGCAGGTCCAGCCCCAGGTCACGCAGGACGCGCCCAGCCACGCCGCCGTCTTCGCGCATCAAGCCAAGCAGCAGGTGTTCGGTGCCGATTTGGTGGTGCTGCAGTCGATCAGCCTCTTCTTGTGCCAGGCTCAGCACACGCCGCGCCCGCTGTGTGAAGCGTTCCATTTTGTTTGGCACGGTCTAATCCTCCATCTTGTTCAGCCCGAAGACTGGGCTTGTCCAAAATTTCAGCCTGAATCCAATTATACCAGCAGTTCGTTTCAATTGTGATATGCCGTTTCAATACTTTATAAGAAACCAGCGACGAGTTTTCACTGGCAAATCTATCCACTTATGGTAGCGAAAGCGTTACAGATTATCAACGGAGACTAAAGCAATTTGACCGCCGTCGTCGATATAGAGTAGCGGGGCAAGGCCGCCGATGTCGCGCTGCGGACTGGCGGCATCAGTCCTCATCAGGGCTTCGCAATTGGCGCATGAACCCGTCCAGGTCAAGGTCCGCCTCTAGCAGGAGCCGCCTCAATGGGCTCGCGCGATTCTGCAACATGCCCAGCAGCAGATGTCTTTCGTCCAGTTGCAGGAATCCACTAGCGCCCATTTCTTTCAGCGCTTCTTCCAGCACGCCCTTGACCTCGGCGGACAGATCTACAGCCAGGTGGCTGATTTCGCCAGACGACCGGCTTGTCGCGCGCAGCAGAAAGTAGTCGTAGTGGCGTGGGGCGGGGCGAGCGACTGACCGGGGCCGTTCCAGCGGCGGATTGAACGACGGGCGTTCTTGCATGAGGATGGCGATTTGCTGGCGGATCTGCTCCGGATCGACCTTGAGCTGTTGCAGGATGTCGAGGGCGGCGCTCTCCGGCAGACGAAGCAAACCCAGCAGCAGATGCTCGCTGCCGATGTAATGGTGGCTTAGGCGGCGCGCCTCGTCGACCGCCAGTTCCAGCGTCTTCTTGGAGTCGGCGGACAAGTCTGGCTGGTCTTCAGGCAGTCGCTTCACCTGGCTTGTCCCTCTTGCCAGGTCTTCAACTTGAGAACGATCGAGCCCCACGGCGTTGAGGGCGCGGGACGAGATCGCTTCTTCTTCGCCCATTAGCCCGAGCAGCAGATGCTCGCTGTCGATCTGGGCGCTGGCCAAGGACATCGCCGCTTCCTGCGCCAGGCTGAGTACGCGCCGCGCCCGCTGCGTAAAGCGCTCTATTTTGTTTGGCATGGCGAAACCGTTCCCACTAAGCAGAACGAAGTGGATCTTCTGAAGACTGACTGGTAATTCCCAGCAACAGTGGGCGAACCACCGGCTCGCCCGTACAACGCTTCGATTATTGTGGACATCTTTTTCATACGGATGAGAATATCAATTCTTTGCCGGAATCAACTGAATGTACGGCAGCTTAAGACTTATGCTAAGGGATAGGCGAGCAATTGGCAAATGAAATGCGGATACTTGGGAGATGGATTCAAAAAGGGCGCCGTCACCGGTGCCCTCTGTAGTACCGCTGTCTCTGTTGTCGCTTTAGTCTTCGGTTTGGGCTTGCGCGTCCGGTTCTTCGGCTTCGGCTTGCGCTTCCGGCTGCTCGGCTTCAGTCGATTCGTCTTGCAGCGCGACCGATTCCTGAATTGCCATCTCCCAATCGAGATCGAGGTATTCGGTCGAATTGACCGACTTCAAGCTCAAGCCCAGACGCCGGTCTTTGATGTCTATCTTGACGATGCGCAGGACAAGTTCATCGCCGCGGTTGACGACTTCGCGCGGATGGGTCACGCGCTCGCCGGAGAGCTCGGAAATATGGATCAGCCCCTCGACGGCTTCGTAGTCCAGCAAGCGGGCGAAAGCGCCGAACTTCGTGAGCTTGGTGACGCGACCGCGCACCAACTGGCCGCGGCGGAGGGCGGTTGCGACTTCGTCCCAGGGATCGCTGGTCACGCGGCGCCGGCTCAGCCCGATCCGTTTCGCCTCTGGATTGACGCTGATGACTTCGACATCCACCTCGTCGCCGACATTCACCACCTGGCGGGGATGGGTGATATGCCCCCAAGCCAATTCCGATAGGTGGATCAAGCCTTCGCCGCCGCCGATATCCACGAAGGCGCCAAAATTCTCCAGGCTCACGACGACGCCTTTTCTCACGTCACCGACCTTCAACTCGGCGATTAAGGCTTCCTTGCGCGCCTGGCGCACTTCCCGCAGGGCAGCGCGCTCGGACAGGATCAGCCGGTTGCGGTGTCGATCGACTTCCATCACCTTGACGCCGATCGGCTGATTGACCATTGGTCCGTAGCGTTCTTCCGGCGTCGCGCCGGACATCGAGCGGGCGCGCTCTTCCGCCAGTTGGCTCTGCGGCACGAAACCGCGCAGGCGGCCAAAACGCACGATCAAGCCGCCCTTGTTGTAACCGCCGATCAGCGCCTCATAGACGGCTTTTGATTTGGCGTATTTTTGGGCGTTGCGCCAATCCAGTTCTTCCAGCGCATGATTGATTGAGAGAATCGTCTCGCCACGGTGATTGCGCGGGTTGACGACGTAGACATCGACTTCGGCGCCGACCACCAGCGATTCCAGCATTTTTCGCGTCATCAGCTCCAATTCGCGGCCCGGCACCAGACCCTGGTCGCCCTCGCCGAGGTCCACGAAGACGGCCGTGGGCTTGGTGCTGCTGATGACACCGCGATGAATTTGACCGCGCTTGAATCTTGATTTTTCTTCCGCGGGTGGTTCCTTCGTCGTCTTCGCGTCTGGCGGCGGCGCGTCCGATTTGTCCGCCCTTGCGTCGGCATCGGCAAGGACTTCTGCGGGTTCGTCCGCTTCGCTCGCGTCTGCCGGCTCTCCAGCCTCTTCGGCGATAGCGTCATCCGCGGGCAATTCCTGCGTTTCAGCGGGCGCGCTTTTCCCCGCTTCAGTTGCTTCCGCCTCAACAGCATCGTGTGCCGGCGCTTCGCCTGACAGCGAGCCGTTGTCGGTTTCCGCTGGCGCTTCTGTCTCTGCAACGGCGGTTGCGCTGTCCGAAGCAATGTCAACGGCAGCGGCCGGTTCGCCCACATCCGCTGGAGACAACTCGGCTGACGAAGGTTCTGAAGTGACTTCCTCGTCTTTACCGCGTTCTTCAAGACTCATGGCGACTTCCAATTCTTGCTTAACGTGCGCCACGCCATTATAGCCATAGAACGCGCATAGTCAAATGACAATTCGATTATTGCAGCGTCCACGGCGTGTAGCGCCAGGTGGCGAGATGGTTGATGCTTTGAGTGGGCTAGAGGCGCCAGATGTCGGCGGATGCCGTTTAGTCGAAGCCCTCGACATCCTTGGGCCGGCGATGTGGGGGAGCGGGGAAGGGATCGTATTCGTCGTCATCATCGGTCTGCGACAAGAAGTCGGCGAAGTCTTCTTCTTCGAATTGCGCATCGTAGTAGTTGCGAGCGGGGTAGTTCTCGTCGTAGATGTCGTCGAATCCCTCCTGCCGGGCGGCGGCGACATCTACGTAATCGCTCGCCTGATCGTGGTGGCGGGAGAATGCCAGGCGGTCCTCCTCTTCGTCGATGACGACCAGGTCGCCGGCGCTGAAATCGCCCTGCAGCAAATGGATGCTCAGGGGATTTTCGATGTGCCGCTGGATCGCGCGGCGCAAGGGGCGGGCGCCGAATTGAGGATCGTAGCCCTGCTTCGCCAGCCAATGGCGCGCCGGCTCGGTCAAGTGAATAGCCAAGCCGGATTCATCCATTCGCTCCGCCAGTTCACGGATCTGGAGGTCGACCATTTGCTCGACGGCTTCCAGCGTTAGCGGTTCGAAAATAATGATTTCATCGATTCGATTGAGGAATTCGGGGCGGAAGGTTTCACGCATCGCCTTTTCGATTTTGCGGTGATCGGCGACCGCTTCTTCGTCATTCGGCAGGAAGCCCAGCGCGCCGCCATGGCGGGCGAATTCGGTGCCGAGATTGCTGGTCATGATCAGTACCGTGTTGCGGAAATCGACGATATGCCCTTGGCCATCGGTCATGCGTCCGTCTTCCAGCACTTGCAGCAAGACGCTCCAGACATCGGGATGCGCCTTTTCGATCTCGTCAAAGAGGACGACGCGATAGGGGCGGCGGCGGATGGCCTCGGTTAATTGGCCGCCCGCTTCGTAGCCGACATAGCCGGGCGGCGCGCCGAAGAGCCGGCTGACCGTGTGCTTCTCGCGATACTCGCTCATGTCGACGCGCACGAGACTCTCTTCGTCTTCAAACATGAATTCAGCCAGCGCCTTCGCCAATTCCGTTTTGCCGACGCCGCTCGACCCCAAGAAGATGAATGAGCCGATCGGGCGTTTCGGGTCCTTTAAGCCGCTACGCGCCCGCCGGATAGCATCGGCCAGGGCGGCTATCGCTTTCTCCTGCCCGATGACGCGCTCGTTGATGACTTCTTCCATCCGCAGCAGCTTCTCCGATTCGGTTTCGAGCATGCTTTGTACAGGGATGCCAGTCCATTGTTCGACCACCTGCGCCACATTGTCGGCTGTGACAAGCTCGTCCAGCGTATTCTCGCGCCGCCATTGGTGATGCGCCTGCTTGTATTCCTCTTCGAGCTGGATGCGCTGCATCTTGCAATCGGCGGCGCGCTCGTAATCGCGCGAAAAGCCGGCCGCTTGCTCTTCCAGCGCCAGTTGATCGATGGTTTCGCGCATATTCTTCAGGGACTGCGGCATGGAGAACAGGGCGACGCGCAGCTTGGCTGAAGCTTCGTCGAGGAGGTCAATCGCCTTGTCGGGCAGTTTGCGCTCAGTCAAATAACGGGCGGAGAGTCGGGCGGCCGCTTCGATGGCGTCATCGGCGATGTTGACGTTGTGATGCGCTTCGTAACGATCGCGTATGCCATAGAGCATCTCGATGGTGTCTTCGACATTGGGCTCCTCGACGAAGATCGGGGCAAAGCGCCGGTCCAGGGCGCTGTCCTTTTCGATTTGCTGGCGGTATTCATCCATAGTGGTGGCGCCGACGGTTTGCAATTCGCCGCGCGCTAAAGCCGGTTTCATCATGTTGCCGGCATCCATCGCGCCGGCGGCCGCGCCCGCGCCGACCACTTGATGCAACTCGTCAATGAAAAGGATGATCTCCCCTTCGGAACGTTGAATCTCTTCAATGGCGCCTTTGAGACGCTCTTCAAATTCGCCACGGAAGCGGCTGCCGGCCAGCATCCCGCTCAGATCGAGGCTGAGCACGCGCTTGCCCAATAGGATATCCGGCACATCGTTGCTTGCGATTTTCTGCGCCAAGCCCTCGACAATGGCGGTTTTGCCGACGCCGGCTTCGCCAATCAGAACCGGATTGTTCTTGGTGCGGCGGCTGAGCACTTGAATCACGCGCAGGATTTCGCTGTCGCGCCCGATGACGGGGTCGAGCTTGCCTTCTTGCGCCATGCGCGTCAGATCGCGGCTGTATTTTTCCAGCGTGCGGTAGCGGCTTTCGGCTTGTGGGTCGGTGACGCGCTGGCCGCCGCGAATGTCCTTGACGGCATCGCCGACGCGGTCGCGGGTGATGTTGTACTCTGCCATCGTATTGGCGACATCGGTGTTGCGCTCCGTAAGAATGGCTAGAAAGATGTGCTCGGTGCTGATGTATTCGTCGCGGAGCCGATTCGCTTCTTCATTGGCGCGGTCGATGATGCTCTTGAGGCGCGGCGTGATAAATACCTGGTTGGTGCCCTGCCCATAAATGGTCGCCGTGCGCGGGCTCCCCCGCAAGATATCGTCCACGCGCGAGCGGAGCGCGCCGACATCGACGGCCAGCCTTTCCAGAATCTGCGGCACGACGCCGTCGGTCTGTTCCAGCAGCGCCAGCAGCATATGCTCGGTGTCCACCTGGGAGTGGGTGTAGCGGTGGAGGATTTCATAGGCGCGGGCGGCGGCGTCTTGCGCGCGTTCGGTGAATCGGTCGAATCGGATCATGCGCCTTCCTTCATCGCTTCAGATGATGGCTCATTGCCAAGGTCGGATCAACATCTATTGTATAGCGGCGCGCGATTTTCGCATGGTGCATTTGCCGGATAAGGTATAAGCATTAGAACTTCGTCTGAGTTCGTTCAGGATCAATTGAGCAGTCTCGCATACACATCCTCCAGCCTCTCAGCAATTCCATCCCATGCATATCGCTCATCGACTAGCCGCCGCGCACGCTCGCCCATCTCCCGGAGCAATGGCTGGTTAGTCAAGAGCAGCCTCAGCCTTTCAGCGAATGCATCGACAGTCGCATCAACAACGAAGCCAGCGCCGGCCCCCTCGACCTCGTCCAAATGGCAGCCGGGCGACAGCAAAACCAGCAGCCCCGCCGCCATCGCCTCAAGCGCCGCCATCGGCTGACCTTCGCCGGTGGCCGGCAGAGCGAAGACATCGCTCGCCGCCAGCGCGCCCAGGCGTTCATCGCCCTCCAGGTAGCCGGTGAATACGATGCGCCGGTCGCCGGCCGCCAGCTTTGACAGTGCCGGCAGCATGCCCTCGTCGGGACCGACGATGAGCAGGCGCGCGTTCGCTACATCGGCGATTTTGAAGGCTTTGATGAGCACATCGACGCCTTTACGCTCCTGCAGGCGGCCCATGAAGAGCACAGTCGGCGCGTTGTCCAGGCTGTAGCGCTTGCGAAAGTCGGCTGCTCGCGCCCTTCGATCGAAGTCGCCCAGATCCACGCCGTTTGGGATTACGCTGAATCGTGCCGGACGGCGCCGCGTCCCGAATGACATCCATAGCGTCTCGGCTTCAATGCGTTCCGCTTCGGTCAAGGCGATCACATGATCAATGCGCTGGGCGATGCCCGGGCTTAGCAGTCGATCCCAGGCGGACTTAAGCCTTCCGCGGCCGGTATTCAGATTGAGCGTGCCATGCGGCGATAGCAGGATCGTCGTTTCAAGCTGCCGCGCGACCGGCGTCACCAGCAGATTCTCCAGCGTGCGGAATTCGTGCGCGTGCAAGAGATCGACTGTCGGGAGGATCGCTTCCGCCGTCTTTTTCATGCTGCGGGGCGTCGACAGATTGTAGCGACCGCGAAGCCAGGGCAAGACGTTCGGACGACGCAGCACGCGAAGGCCATCGATTGTCTCCTCTAGCGCCGTTATCCTTCGCCCCTTTTGATCGAGGGCGTCGGTGGTCAGAATGGTGACTTCATGGCCGCGCTGGACCAATGCTCTCGCTATCCCCTCGACCGAGCGCACGACGCCGCCAAAGGCATAGGCGGGCTGGTAGTACGGCGTCAAGTGCAGGATGCGCATTCGCCCCTCACCAGGTCAATTCCACATCGCGCTGCCAGAAGCGGGTCAGGAATCCGCCGCCGGGAATCGAAGCCGCCAACCGGTAGAGCAGATCCCAGTCTTCCGCGCTCAGCACGCGCGCCAGTATCAAGCCGCCCAGGTAGACCGCTGAGCCGCCGAGCGCTGGAAGGATGACGAATTGTTCGCGGAGGAGCAGCATCGTCAGCGCGGTTGGCGCAGCGATAATCAGCAGCCGGATGGCGGTTTGGACGATGCCGCGCCAAGCGAAGCCGATTGCGCAAAAGCTCTTCAGCAGCAGGCATACGACCAGAATCTCGCCGATGATCGAGGCGATGACCGCCCCGCGCGGATCGCCCCAGGTCACTAGCAGAATTGCTGTCAGGCTCACATTGAGCGCCAAACCGGCGCCGCGGATGAAGAGGAGAAGCCGCTGCCGATTCTGGATCAGCAAGCCCTGGCTGAAGACGTTGCCGAACATGGTGATCGCTGTGTACCAGATCAGCAGGCTCAGGATGCCGGCCGAAGGCGCGTAGGCCTCGCCCAGCAGCGGAGTCATAATCTTGTCGGCGAGGATGCTGATGCCAAGCGCAAGGGGGATGCCGACGATCAGGGTAAAGCGCGCGAGCTTCTCGATCATGCCGCCGAAGAAGGGATTGCCGCCATCATCATAGTAGCGCGCCAGCAGCGGATAAGCCGCGACCAGCACCGATACGCTGAACAATTCGATCACGCCGAAGTTGATGACGAAAGCGGCTGTCAGATAACCGGTGACGCGCGCGCCGAGTATTCCCGTTGTGATCAGCTTGTCGGAATGTTGATAAGCCAGCGTCAGAAAGGATGAAAGCGCCAGGGGAGCGCTGTTGATGATCAAGGGGCGGGCGATCGCCGGATCGAAGGGAAAAACCGGACGAAGGCCGGCGCGAAGATTCAAGACGACGAGCACAAATGAACGGGCCAAGCCGGAAACGATGGCAGCGCCATAAACGCCCAGCAGTCCCCAGCCGGCGGTCAGCGCCAGCAGAGCCAGCCCGATGCGAAAGAAGATATGGACGATTTCGACCAGTGATGTCTTGACCATCTCTTCCTGCGCCAGCAAGAGGTCGTAGCCCATATTGCCGAATAGATCAATGAAAAGGTTGATCCCGGCAAGCGCGGCGAAAGCGCGTACGGCGTCGCTGTAACCAAGGGCGACGCCATTCATCGCGACATAAGCAAAGAGCGCCATAATGGTCTGTATGTAGAGCATCGCCGACCAGTACTTGCCGGCTTTGCTGCGGTCGCGGGCGACATCGCGAATGACAATCAAGCCCATGCCGAAGCTGGCGACAGCGGCCGCGTTCACCATCAGGCCGCCAACCGTGCCATAGATGCCGTATTCGCTCGGTCCCAGCCAGGGGGATAGCACCAACTGCCAGATATAGAGCGCGCCCTTGCTGATGACGCTGGCGATCATCAAGGCGCTGATGTTGCGCGCGGCGCGCCTGGCATCGGTGCCGGAGAGGCTTGCGGATTCGGGCATGGCGGATGGGCTCGTCATCGAGTCACGGTTCAGAATCTAGCCCAAACGGGGACATAAACATAGTGGCAACGGGATGACCGAATCGCTGCGCCCTCGGGATCAAGCCCCGAACGGCGCGCTCTAGGGATGATGCGAATGTTTCGCTATGATTGTGAAAGCAGCAAGGATCGGACCCGGACAAATGATTGATTCAATGGACGCGGCCATCCGCTACATTTTCACGACGCGCCGTCGTCTCGATGGGCCGCCGCGCGGTCTCGATGAGTATACACGCGACGTAAGCTGGACGCGTAAACTGCTGGAGCGGGCGCATCTGCTGGAGGGGCAACGCGAGTATGCCGTCGTCACTGGCAGCCGCGGCAAAGGCTCGGTCACGACCATCATGGCCAAGCTGCTCGAATCGCTCGGCCATCGAGTCGGCGCTCTGACCAGCCCGCATCTTGTGCATTGGAACGAGCGGATTCGCGTGGGCGGGCGGATGATCCCGACCGATGACTTTCTGCGCATCCTGCGTGAATTGCAGCCGATAATCGACAGCGTCACCGGGGAGTTGCCCGCCACGCAATACCTCAGCCCGCAAGGGATATTCCTGGCCATCGCCCTGCGTCACTTTAGTGAGCGGAACGTAAACGTTGCCGTGTTGGAGGTCGGGCGTGGCGGGCGCTTCGATGATGTCGCGGTGGCGCCGAACCGGCTGGCCGTCTTCGCGCCCATCATGCGGGAGCATAGCGCGCTGCTTGGGGACAGCCTGGAAAGAATCGCCTGGCACAAAGCCGGCATCATCAAGGAAGCTTGCGACGTTGTCACGCTGCCGCAGGAACAATCGGCGCTGGCCGAATTGAAAGAAGAAGCGAAAAAGAAGCGCGCGAACTTGACTTGTCTGGCGCCGGCGGATTTAGCGAAGCGCCTGGCCGACCAGCCCGGCGGGCAGTTGATCGACCTGCCTCCCTATGGTCCGTTGCTTCTGCCCTTACTGGGGCGTTATCAGATCGAAAACGCGACCCTGGCGATTCGCGCGGTAGAAGCTTTTCAGCGACAGTTGCCAGGCGACTCGCCCGAATCCGCCGCCTTCATTGACGCGATCCAAAGCGGACTGCAACGGGTAAGATGGCTGGGGCGCGCCCAAAAGCTGGATGACAAACCGGCGATTTATGTGGATGGCGCGATTACAACCGCGTCGGCGAAGTCCTTCGTCGAGAGCGTACGAGACCGACTGCGCGAGCCAATCGTCTCCATTGTGGGTATCCCCGGCGACCGCGACTACGCCGGCGTGTATCGGGTGATGGCTGATGTCAGCCAAGCGCTGATCATCACTGAGACCGACATCAACCCAAATACGCGCTTCCCAGCGCGAGCGGATGCGATTGCCGCCGCGCGCGAATGCTGTTCCGATGTATCTTATATGATTGATTTGCCCGGCGCGCTGTCGCTGTCGCGGGCGAAGGCGGGCGAATCGGGTACGATTTTGCTGGCAGTATCGCTCATGTTGGTCGGCGAATGCATGCTGATCTGGCAAGTGGATACCAGCGCGATCTGAACACATAATTGCGGCGCGACAAGCCGCCTAGAACCGGAATCAAAGAACCAGGATACGGCGCCAAAGATGCCAGACGGAAACACGCGTTACGACAGCACAAGAAACGCCTGGGAAGAGATCTGGGAGAAGTCGTCGATTGAGTTGGAGCTTGAGGCGGTCGGCTACGAACGGGCTCAGGAAATCATTCGCGCTTATCTTCCATTTTTGGCTGAAGAGGACCTGCACCTCGAGGCGGGCAGCGGCTTGAGCGCCGTCGTAATCTCACTGCGCGAACTTGGCTATCATGTGCAGGGCCTGGATTACGCGCAGAATGCCTTGCGTGATTCGCGCCGCTATGACCCGACCCTGCCGCTGACCGCCGGCGATGTGCATCACTTGCCGTACCGCGATGATTGCTTCGGCAGTTATTTGTCCTTCGGCGTATTGGAACACTTCGAACACGGGATGCTCCCCGCGTTGCAGGAAGCGCGCCGCGTGATGAAATCGGGTGGCGTACTGGTGCTCACGATTCCCTATCCCAATATCGTATACCGGGCTGTTCAATTCAAGCGCCGGCTGACGGGCGTCGGAAAGCTCAGCAATGAAGCGTTTTATGAAAGCGCTTATACCCGCGGGCAGCTGATCGACATCGTGTCGCAGGCGGGCTTTCGGGACATCCGCACGCTGCCAACGAGTCACTCTTTTACCCTATGGGGCTTGGGCGGCTTGTTTCGGCAGCCGGGCTATTACCGAACGAATGCGCTGGCGGAAGCGCTTGGCGGGCTGCTGAAGCGCGCATTGCCCTGGGTCTTCAATTTCTCGACGCTCATCATCGCGCGAAAATGATAGCATCCGATTTCGGGTACTGCCTATGCGGCTGTAAACCCCGACCGATGGGAGGAGTGGAGAATGCCGTTGAGAAGATCGCCGGTTTAGACCCGCAAGGTCGTTGCTAAACTCCCGTCCGTGATGCTTCGGGGAAGGGGCTGGGAGAGGGGTTAGAATGGGTCGCTGATTGACAAAGCCCGCCTTTTTCTATAGGCTTTCCCCTACTATTCGCACAATTTTTGAATCCAGTATGAGGAAAGAAGTATGGATTATCCAAAGCAAACGCATGAGAGCATGGCGGCGCGCGTCATGCGCTTTGAGGAGCTCAAGGGCAAGGGCATCCCGATCATGTTCATCGATAGCATGTTGCCTGGCCACATGCGCATGAACTACGCGGTCATCGGCGATACCGCATCGGAGAATCCAGATTTCAGCATACGGCGCGCGATCACCGAGCCGCATCGCTATCAGATCGGCATGGTGTGGGCGCCGCCCGGCTGCGGGCCCGCCTGGCACACCCATGACTACGTCGAGTCTTTTTTCATGCTCACCGGACCCTGGACCTTTTATTGGGGCAATGAAGACGATCCGGAAAAAGTGGAAGGCGAATTCGTCCTGAATGCCTGGGACATGATTTCGCTGCCGCCGGGCATGTATCGCAGCTTCGAGTATTCGGGTGATGAAATCGGCTGGATTTATGCTGTGCTTGAGTCGCATGAGGTATTCGAAGGCAAGGATCCATATTGGTCGCCGCAGATCGAAGCCGAGGCTTTGGCCAATGGTTATGCCGCCGATGCGAGCGGCAAGATGGTGCATCCACCCAGTTACGAGGCGCAAAAGGCGGCGCAGAACGAATATCTGCTGAAGACATTTCGTGAACAGACCGGTGTCGAATTGAAAGATTTTCGACCGCCGCGCTAAAGAAGGAAGGTCCCTGATGAGAACCAGCACGGAACGCATTCTCACGACGCACGTCGGCAGCATGCCGCGGCCGCAATATGTGGTCGATCAGCTCTTTGCGCAAGATCGGGACGAAGCTTATGATCAGGCGGAGTTCGACCGGGTCATGCAGCGCGCCGTGCGTGAAGTGGCGCGGAAGCAGGTGGACGCTGGCGTTGATGTCATCAGCGATGGCGAGATGAGCAAGATCAGCTACGTCACCTATATGCGGCATCGCTTCACCGGCTTCGAAGTCGCCGATGTGCCGCGCGCGACGCCACAAGATCTGGATGATTATCCCGCTTACAAGCAGCGCCTGGCCGACGCTGGCGGCACGCCGGTGTATCATCGGCCCATCGTCCGTGACGCGATCACCATCAAAGATCTAGGCCCGCTGGAGAAGGACATCGCCAACCTGCTGGCGGCGCAAGAAGAAGCGGGCGCGGCCGAAGCCTTCATGAATTCGGCATCGCCTGGTGTTGTGTCCGGCTTTCAGCCCAATGAGTATTATCCGACCAAAGAGGAATACCTCTGGGCGCTGGCTGAGGTGCTCAAGATCGAATTCGAGAAGATCGCCGAAGCGGGCTTGATCCTGCAGGTGGATTGCCCCGATCTGGCGATGGGGCGGCATATCTTGTTCCGCGGCGTGGATTCCGCGGAATTCAAGGCGGCGGCGGAGAGACAGGTCGAGGCGCTGAATTACGCGCTGGAAAATGTGCCCGCGGAGCAAGCGCGGCTGCATCTCTGCTGGGGCAATTATGAAGGACCCCATCACCATGACGTCGAGCTTGATGAGATCATCGACATCGTGCTTTTGGCGAAGCCGCAGGCGATTCAGTTCGAGGCGTCCAACCCGCGTCACCAGCACGAGTGGCGGATTTGGGCGGAGGCTGATATCCCCGATGACAAGATCTTGATCCCGGGCACGCTGGATACCACGACCAATTTCATTGAGCATCCGCAGCTGGTGGCGGAACGGATTGAACGCTTCGCCAATATCGTCGGCCGGGAGCGCGTCATCGCCGGCACCGATTGCGGCTTCGGCACTTTCGCTGGTTTCGGCGCGATTCATCCCGATATCGCCTACGCCAAACTGGGCGCCATGGCGGAAGGCGCGCGCATCGCCAGCGAACGGCTGTGGAATTAAGGCGGAAACCGTCTTGAGGATTAGTCATAGAAAACCGTATTGGCGCCAGCGTTTGCTTAAACGAATAGGCGATTTCTGGCGCCCCTATATCTATCCGCTGGCTGTTTGGGGCGCTTGGGCGATTGCCTCGCTGATTCTATACAGCTTGCTTGGGGAGCGCGGGCTATTTTTCGCCATGATACTCTTTGGCGGGATTGTGCTTGTAAGTCTCGCTTACCTCGCTCAGTGGCTTCGGATAGGCGTACGACGCGACAGGTATTGGGAAGCTGGCGTGCAACAAGAAAACGATTTCAAGCTGAATGCCTTTTTGTCTCCACGACGCCCGCTCCCTCGTTGGGAGGGTTACATGGCCAACCCTGAATTGCTGGAGTGCCTATGGCAGCTGATTCTGGTGGAACGCCCTGATCGCGTGCTGGAGTTGGGAAGCGGCCTCTCCACGCTGGTGATGGCCTACGCCTTGGAATCAACTGGCCGAGGTACGCTCGGCGCGCTGGAAGATCATGCTGGCTACGCCGCCAGAACGCGTCGACTGTTGCGCGAGCACGGCCTCGATGCCTACGCGGACGTCATTGAGGCTCGCCTCGAACAATCAACGGTCGATGGCGATGTGCCTTTTTGGTATGCCTTACCGGATCTATCGGCGGACGCGCCCATTGACCTTCTTTTTGTCGATGGCCCTGCGGGGCATCTGCATCCCCGCATTCGTTATCCAGCTCTGCCCGTCCTGCGGGACTTCCTTTCCGACCGGGCTGTTGTCGTCGTGGACGATACCGATCGGCTAGACGAAGGCGAAATGATTCGGGAATGGCTGACAGAATTTCCTGAACTCCGGATGGACAATGATTACAACAGCGCATTTTTTGCGGTCCTGCGGATGTCCCCGCTGAATGTCCGCGCGGGCGCCCCCGAGTCCGGCGTCCGCGAATCTTCGCGAGCGGATTGAGCGAAACAAACGCAAACCTGGAATGTTGCGCGAACGCAATTGGTATGCGCCAAGAAAGTGGAATGTGTAAGGAATCGCATGGCAATTCACCACATCAAGCGCGGCAAGACGATCGAGCAAAGGGCGGATGCTGATGCCCAAGTGCAGGCGACCGTGCGCGGCATCCTGGCCGATATCGCGGCGCGCAAAGACGACGCGGTGCGTGAACTCTCGATCAAGTTCGACAATTGGGATCCGCCCAGCTTCAAGCTGAGCGGCGAAGTAATTCAAGAAACGATTGGCAAGCTGCCCGAACAGGCGATCGCCGATATCAAATTCGCGCAGGAGCAAGTCCGTAATTTTGCCTTGGCGCAGCGGGCGGCGCTGCAGGATGTCGAAGTGGAAACGCTGCCCGGCGTCGTCTTAGGGCACAAGAACATACCGGTCAATCGCGTCGGCTGTTATGTGCCGGGCGGGCGTTATCCGATGGTGGCGTCGGCGCATATGAGCGTGGTGACGGCCAAGGCGGCTGGCGTCAAGGAAGTCATCGCCTGTACGCCGCCGATCAATGGCGCGCTGCCGGCCGCGACCATCGCTGCCATCCATTTCGGCGGCGCCGATGAGATTTACATTCTGGGTGGCGTGCAAGCGCTGGCGTCGATGGCTTACGGCGCCTTGGGCATGACGCCGGTGGACATGCTCGTCGGGCCTGGCAACGCCTATGTCGCTGAAGCCAAGCGGCAGCTATTCGGCTTGGTCGGGATCGATCTGCTGGCGGGTCCCACCGAAGTGCTGATAGTCGCCGATGAAACTGCCGACGCTGAAATGTGCGCGGTCGATTTGCTGGGGCAGGCGGAGCATGGACCGACTTCGCCGGCGGTTTTGGTGACGACGAGCCGCTCGCTGGCCGAGAGCATCGAAGCCGAGATTGGTCGTCAGCTGGAGAGCCTGCCGACGGCGGACCTGGCCGGCGTTGCCTGGCGCGATTATGGCGAGGTCATCCTGGTCGATACCGACGAAGAGATGCTGCAAGTCGCCGATGAGATCGCCAGCGAACACGTCCAGATCTTGACGCGCGATCCCGATTATTTTCTGGAGAACATGAGCAATTACGGCGCGCTCTTTCTTGGTCCGGAGACGAATGTCGCCTACGGGGACAAGATCATCGGCACCAATCACACTTTGCCGACCAAAAAAGCCGGGCGCTACACCGGCGGTTTATGGGTGGGCAAGTTCATCAAGACGGTAACTTATCAGCGCGTGACCGAAGAAGCGAGCGTTCTCATCGGCGAGTACGGCAGCCGCCTCTGTGACCTCGAAGGCTTCATGGGGCACAAGGCGCAGTGTGACTTAAGAGTGCGGCGGTATAGAGGTGGTTAAGGGCGCCGCGACAACAGCGTCAGTCTGGGATAGTAGGGTAAAGATACTCCAGGCGATTCTCCATATCGGCAGGCGAGTATATCCGTTTGAATTCAATGAAGTAGCGCAGCAATACTCCGTAGTCTCGATACACACCGGGAATGAAAACGATACCGGCGTGTTTTATACCTTTGCTGGCCATGCGGATGTAGTCTTTGTCATAGGTGCATAGAACGCGGCCCGACGACGTAGCAAATGCAAGCTGATTGGGATCGCTCTTTCCGAATCGTTTCAGAGCTGGTGTCGTGATCGTGTCTATTCCTAGTTCGTTCAAACGTTTGGCGACTTCGGCTGGCATGTTCTCGTCGAAGAAAAGGCGGATATCGTTCTCAGCCAATTTCGTCATCCATTATTGCCAGGACACGCTTTTCGAAATCGGCACCTACTCCAGAGATTGCCTTTTGGCAGGCGCGCTGCAAGGCCACCCGATATTTGCTCAGGGAATTATCAAACGCGGTCTGCAGCAGCTTGGATTTCTCCGGTCGCCCCCAGCCTTCGCTTGCCAACTCCAGTCCAATCCGAATGTCCTCGCGGATGTCGTCGTCTATTTCAGCTTGGTTCTCGTAGTAATATGCCAGCGCGGCATGCACTTGCGCCAAGGAAATATCATAATCTTGAGCCAGTTGATCGGGCCTTCGATCTGCGAAGTTCATCGCCATAACAATGTCGATCACGCGTAGTCCCGTGCCGACGATGCACGGTCGTCCGCCGCGCACCGCGCTATTGCGATAAATGAGATTGATGCTCTCTACCTTGTTCACAATCGACTCCTGGCAAACTGCTTTGCGCTATCATTGCCAACTCCATTTTACCAAAAGAAAACAAGACTCGATTAACCAGAAACTGCCCGCCGCTCCTCGACCACCACCGTGCCCGCCATCTTGTCGTGCCAGGTCTGCTTATCGGCGTCGAATAGCGCCCAGAGATAACCGAGCAGGAATATCTGCGAGACCATATAACCGAAGACGTTGCGCAGCAGGGCGTCCAGTACCGAGATGCGGCCGCCGCGCTTCTTGACCACGCGCAGGCGCAGCATCATCTTGCCCAGCGTCTGCCCGTTGAACCAGACCATGAGCGCGACATTGTAGACGGCGCTGATCAGCAGATTCACTGTGAGCGTATTGGACTGAAAGTTGGAGAACGCTTCGGATACGGCGGTCTCATCGGCGCTGGCCATAGCCGCTTCCAGGGGCGCCAGCGCTCCGCCGACGATCAGGAATAGCACCGTTGCGATTGCGACCAGAAATCCGTCGATCACAATGGCGAGCCAACGCTTGCCGATTGACGCGAGACGGATATCCGCTTGAAGCGGCCGGGGCGGCGCTATAGGTTCGACCGTCGGCGCCTCAACAGCATCGACTTTGGGCGGTGCTTTGACCTTTCCCGCGCGTGAGATTTCCGCCAGTTCGTCAGCCGCCGGCTTGTATTCGGGATCGATATCGAGCGCTTTCCTGAGGTAATCAACACGGCCTCCTTGCGAACGCGCCGCTTGCGCCGCCAGGAAATAGGCTTCTGCGCTGGGCGATTCCTTCAACTCTTCTTTTAGCAGCGCGCGCGCTTCGTCCCGCTGGAACCGGTCCAGCGCTTGTTGGATTTCCGCCAATCTGTCCGTCATGCCTTACCTTGCCTGGTGCATCTAATTCGATAATATCCCTTGCTCGCGCAAGGCGAGAACTAGCGGGGTAGTGTGAGCCCGGCTGATTCTTTTCGCCGCCGCCGCGCGGCTGTTTAAGGGCAATGATACTTGATTTTGCCGCGCTTGTGTTATGATATGGCGCAGTCTGCCGCAGTTGGCTGGCAATGGATGATGGCGCGGGGATTCAATTGAGCGCGATAGAGATGAGCGATCTGCGGCAGCAGATCGGCGGGAGCAAAGCCGGGCGGCGCTTCATCGCCCAGATGCGCTATTACAACGAGGGCGATTTCCGACGATTGCGTGGTTTCATGCGCAGCGGCTATTACGATCTGGTGCTGATGGAGAATCCGGTCGAGCGGCGTCTGCTCGACTTGAAGGCGACGCGCCGGCTTCACGGGCGCTTGAAGGTGGCGGCAGTGGAATGCGCCGAGGATTATAGCATTCAGGTGATTATGCAAGGCGAGAAGGGCGGCGCGCGGCTGCGGCTGCAGATGAAGGTCAACGAAAGCTATCCGCATCAGATTACGCAGTATTCCCTGGAGCCGGTCGATGGCGGCGCAGAAGCCTGAAGCGGCGGCCGACGTGAAATCCGTATTGCCCCGCCTAAGGATCAATACCGAACTGGCGACGCGCATCCTGACCGGATTCATCCGCGACAGCATCACCAAAGCGGGCATGACGCGGGCGGTCATCGGCTTGTCCGGCGGCATCGACTCGGCGGTATCGGCTTACCTGGCGGCGAAGGCGCTGGGAGCGGAGAATGTGCTGGCGCTGCGCATGCCATACGCGACGTCATCGGCCGCGAGCCTCAGCGATGCCGAAGCGGTGATCGAGGATTTGAGCCTGCCGCATCTTTCGGCGCCAATCAGCGAAATGGCCGACCCCTTGATCGAGCGCTTCCCTGATATGAGCCGGCTGCGCAAGGGCAACATCATGGCGCGCCTGCGCATGATCATGCTCTATGATCAGTCGATGGCATGGGGTGGGCTGGTCATGGGCACGAGCAACAAGACGGAATTCCTGCTCGGTTACAGCACCATCTATGGCGATAGCGGCGTCGCTCTGCATCCGATCGCCGACCTATACAAGTTTCAGGTGCGGCAGATGGCGCGGCATTTGGGGGTGCCCGAATCCATCATCGACAAGGCGCCTTCGGCCGATCTATGGGTGGGGCAGACGGACGAGGATGAACTGGGCTTCACCTACGACGAAGCCGACCAGGTCCTCTTCCTGCTGGTCGATGAACGATACACGGTTGATGAAGCGGCGGAAGAAGGCTTCGACCGTGACTTCGTCGTCCAGATCTGGGAACGGGTCAAAGCCAATCACTACAAGCGCACCATGCCCAATATCGCCAAGCTCAGCAAGCGCAGCATCGGGCATGACTTCCTCTATTTGCGCGACTACACCGGGCGCGCCGGGCAAGTCTGATCGCCGCTACATCCCGTTGACTTTGGTCGGGTTGATTTTGTAGATGACCCGCCGCTCTTGCCCTTTGCCTTCCGGGTTGAATGAGTAGTAGTCATCGTTGCCGGCGTAGCTGCCGGAGAGTTTGTTGATATGCGCAACTGCCGCGTCCGACTCATCGAATTCGACTACTTCGCCGCGAATCTCGACCCAGTGAAAATCATTCTGCGGATCGAGGATCATCACGGTCACCTTGGGATTGGCGCGGATGTTGCGGTCTTTGCGCCGCCCGACGGCTGAATTGATCCAGACCTGATCGCCTTCGAGGCTCGCCCAGACCGGCGTCACTTGCGGCTGGCCATCTGGATTGCTGGTGGCGAAGGCGACCACAATCGGCCTTTCCAGCAGGTCTCGTACATTTTCGGGAATCGTTGCGGGCATATTTCTCGTCTCCTTATTGCCTATGAAACTGAATGTTTAGCGGCTGGGTATTGAACTCGGGTCTGTCTCATCGTCATGAGCTTCCCCGCTGCCGGGCACGTCCCATTGGCTTTCAGAGTCGCTGGCTTCTGCGGCGCTCTCTTTGACCTGATGCTGGTCTAAGAGCCCGGCGAGCAGCTGCGATATGTCTTCGCGCAGGCGCGTCTTGAACTCGCCCTTGCTTTCGCCGGAGAGCTGGCCATTCAGCGCAAAGCTGAATTGTTCCGGCACATGCTCGCCGACTTGCCCATATTCCGGTTCCCATTGATCGATGAGATGCCAGGCGCTGTCACAGAATTGATACAGCTCAAACTGAATGCGTATCTTCTCGGTGATGCCTTCAAACCGGATGTCGAGCGCCAGCGGCAGCATCAGATTCTGCTTCTCCACGGGCGCGAGCGCGTGCTTGCTCAGACCTTTCGCAATCGGCGCGATCGCTTTGAGCAGATCATGATTGTCGAAATCCGGCGCGCGGCGAAGGACGCGGTTGAGCCGGTCAATCAGCTTGCGCGGCATCAGCGTTTCGGTGCGATTGATGCGCCCGTAGACATCGTATTGAACCGTGCGCATCGCTTTCACCTGCCAACTGCCAAGAACAGCGCCGCCTTCGTCCAGCAGCCGCTTGATGACTGCGACTTGCTCCGGTGCATTGGGACTCGCCAGGGCGCTGTTCTGCGCGTGGAATTGCCAGCTTTGGCGGCGCCCAAGGGCGGAGTTGGGGTCGTGCCAATTATTCACCGCGTAAGGCGGCTGCCAGACATCAAAGCGAGGCGGGCGGCGGAATATCAGGCGCAATATCAGGCTCAGCAGCCACAGACAGAAGAGCGCAACCGCCAGCAGACCGAGGAAGCGCAGGATGTCGCCGCCGGAATAGCGGCTGTCGTTCAACTGGATGCCGTCATCAAGGAAGTTGACGCCCAAATTGACAATAGGGATAAAGAGCTGGTAGATCGCTTCCGCCGGGCGGTCCCCTTCAGAGGCGCCGCTATCGCCCTCAGCGGCGCCCGCTGCCGAGCGATCGATGTGGAAGAGCTGCGAGTTGTCGCGCGCGATAGGGCTGTTCGCCAATTCGAAGGCATCAATGCCGGCCTCGATCTTGAAGGAGACGATGCCATCTGCGCTTAAGTCCGCCAGTGGAAGTTGAATCACGAAATTCTGCGCTTGCTGCGCCGCCAGCGGAGGCAGCGTTTCGATCTTTTCGACGCGCCCGGTCTGATACTCGGTGACGATGATCTGGGAGGGCTCGCTGGCGTCGCCGCCCTGATTGCTGACGGTGAACGAGACGACGGCGGTGCTGCCGTCTGCGCTGTAACGAACGCGTGGGGGCGCAATTGAATAATCGCGCGGAGACCCTTGCGCGGACGCGACATGCGGTAGAAGCCACATACAAACGAGCAACGCGAATGACACTATTGCGCGCAGGTCGAAAGCCTCTGATTTGCCAGTCAAGCGGCGGTGTTGCTGGTTCACCATTATGACTTTACTATAATAGTGAAATTGCGCATTTCCAAGTCCGCTGGCGGCCTGACGCATTTGCAGAACTGTTGACGCCGCTTTACGAAGCCGGCAAACTACGCTAGCGCCGGTTCTTGCTGCATTCGGCGCAATCGCTGGGATTCCGCGGCAGTCGCCCAATGCTTTCGGTCGCCTCCAATTCCCGGCGCTGAAAGCGACTCGGCAATTCGATACCTGAAGGATGCAGATGAAAACGCCTAGCAATCGTCAGATTGACGCGCTCATCCGTGAGCTGTCGCTCGCCAAACTGTCTAGCGACGCGTTCAACGAATATGCGCCGGGCGACGTCAACAACGCCATTCGCCGGTCGAATCTGGGGCTTTATCTCCGCGCGATGGCGGCGCGGCGCCCTAAGACGCTGCTGGTGATGGAGGCGCCGGGATATCGCGGCTGCCGCCTGACCGGCGTTCCGGTGACCAGCCGCAAAGTCTTGCTAGAGAGCCTGCCCGCGCTCAATATGTTCGGTCGTGACGCCGGCTTCCGCGATGTCGCCGATGCCGGCTTCGAGCGCGTATATGGTGAGCAGTCAGCCACCATCGTCTGGAATGCGCTGACGGACTTGGGCGCGCTGCCCTTGATCTGGAATACCTTTCCCTTTCATCCGCATCAAGCGGGCAAGGGGGACAGCAATCGCAAACCGCGCGCGGCCGAAATCGCCCTGGGCGCCAACTTCCTCGGTCAGCTGTTGGCGATCTGGGAATTTGAACAACTAATCGCTGTGGGCAATGTCGCCCATGAGACGCTGCAGAATCTGAGATTGGATTGTCGGAAACTGCGGCACCCGGCCCATGGCGGCAAGCGAGACTTTGTCGCCGGACTGCGCTCCTTTCTGTCAGTCGGCGCTTGACGGGGAGACCGTATCGGAAATCGTTTCATTTGCCGCGGCTGCGTCTTCATCCGCCACAACGGTTTCATCATCCGCCGCTGGCTCTACTGTCCGGCCGCCTTCTTCTTCGTAGACATCGGTGAAGAGCAACTGGAACGAGTCTTGAGGGAGGCGTTGCAATTCCGTGCCCGCTTCCTGCCCGGCGTCTGACATCAGCGCTTCCGTCTGCGTCTCGGTCGATTCAAAGTAAAGCTCGAGAATGCGATAGATTGCAGGAGCGCCTTGCGGGCTGCCGGTCACATGTACGACCTGGCGGCGCAAAATGTTGGGCATGCGTTCGACGAGCGCCAGGAAATCCTGATAGACATTTTCGAAGCGCTCGGCGTCTTCCGGCGTTCCGAAGAGGATCATGAATTTGATCATCGGGCGCGGTCGTTTCACTGCGCTATCACCGCTGCATACGATACGAGACAACAGATTGATATGCAAGGGGGCGAAGCTATTCTCAACTCCCGCGTTCGGGCAGGTGAACGACGAATTTGTACTGGTTCGCGCTTAGTCGAGAACCGCCTTCATTTTTTCACCACATGAGGAAACGAGGAAACACAGAGAGCACAGAGGACACAACGGCAATTTTCCGCGCATCGGGTCGATTCTTAACCACGATGTTCATTACTTCCGGACAAGGCTTGTTTCACAAACCCCACCGCTGTGGTAAATTCTCTGCGTAATCGCTCGCGCGAAGAGAAAGACAGGTTTATGCCATGCCGAAATTGAACGAAGTTGGACGCCTGCCCGTTCCATCCGACAATTGCGCCATCGCCATCCGCGATCTGGCCGCGGGCACGCCGGTGCAGTTCGCCGATACGAGTTTCCGCTTGTCCCACCATGTGCTGGAGGGGCATCGATTCGCGGTCCGCAATATCGAGCGGGGCGGCCGGCTGACTTCCTGGGGGCAGCGTTTTGGCATCGCCGCGCGCGATATCGCCCCGGGTGAATATGTGATCAACGAGGCGGTTCAAGTGGAGTTGTCGCGGCGCGAATTGGACTTTCCCGTTCCGCGGCAGCCGAATTTTGACAACCAGATTTCTGCTTATGAATTTGACGAGGTGGCTTTTCGGCCGGCGCCACCGCTGGCGCGCCACCACGACATGCGCTACTTCGAGGGATATGCCCGGGGCGGCGGGCGCGGCGTGGGTACGCGGAATATGATTGTCGTGCTGGGCACATCGTCCCTGGTCGCGGGCTTTGTCCGCACGCTGACGCAATTGACGGCGAGCCTCGCTGACGGCTACGACAATGTCGATGGCATTGTGCCGATTGCGCACACCGAAGGCGGGCATCGCGATCCCAACAACCGTGAAGTGCTGCTGCGCACGCTGGCCGGCTTCATGACCCATCCCAATGTGGGCGCGGTCGCGGCGATTGACTTTGGGGGCGAGGCGGTCACCAACGCCGACTTGCGCGATTACATGCTTGAAAATGCGTATCCGCTGGATCATGTCAACCATTGTTTTCACTCGCTGTCGACCAGCTTCGAAGCTAACGTGGACTGGTTCAAGGCGCTTCTGGCGGATTGGCTGCCGCTGGTGAACCGCGTCGAACGCAGCCCGCAGCCCTTGAGCGAGCTTAAGATCGCCTTGCAATGCGGCGGCTCCGATGCCTTTTCCGGCATCAGCGGCAACCCGCTGGCGGCTTGGGTGGCGAAGGAGGTGATAAGTTACGGCGGCTCGGCGAACCTGGCGGAGACGGACGAGCTGATCGGCGCCGAGTCCTACTTGCTGGACAAGGTCGAGCGGGTCGAGAGCGCGCGCAAGTTTCTCGGCATGGTCGAGCGTTTCAAGGAACGGGTCGGCTGGCATGGCGAAACGGCCGAAGGCAACCCCTCCGGCGGCAACAAATATCGCGGGCTTTACAACATATATCTGAAGTCGCTGGGCGCGGCCGCCAAACGCCATCCCGATGTGCCCTTGCATGATGTGATTGATTACGGAGAGCGCATGACGAGCGGCGGCTTCTATTTTATGGATAGCCCGGGCAACGACCTGGAGAGCATTGCCGGGCAGGTGGCCAGTGGCAGCAATATGATATTCTTCGTCACCGGCAATGGCTCGATCACCAATTTCCCTTTCGTGCCGACAATAAAATTCGTGACGACAACGGCGCGTTTTGAACTGCTGCGACAGGACATGGATGTGAATGCCGGTGAATATCTCGATGGCAGTCCGCTCGGTGAGTTGGGCGCGCGCGCCTTTGAACTGACCTTGGCTGTGGCTAATGGACAGCCCTCGGCCGGGGAGAAAGCCGGGCATCATCAAGTGCAGATCTGGCGCGATTGGCAGCAGACGCGACCGGCGAACGTCACTTTGCTGGCGCAGCGAAGCTATACGGGCGAGCCGATCGCGATACCCGATGATGTCTATCTACCCCCGGTGCGGATTCCCGCCTATGACGTCGACGGCGAATGGACGACCGAGCGGATCGGCTTGATCATGCCGACCAGCTTATGTTCGGGGCAGATTGCCAAGATGACAACCGACTCACTCAATGCGGAGGAACGGGGGCGGGAGTCGGGGCTTTCGCGATTCGCCACCCTGGTGCATACCGAGGGCTGTGGCGGCAATGTCGTGCCTGAATACAAAGATATGCAGATTGGCTACTTGCAGCACCCCAAGCTGCGCCACGCGCTGCTGCTGGAGCATGGCTGCGAAATCACGCATAACAGTTATTTTCGCGCGATGATGACGGAGCGGGGTCTGGATCCTGACGATTTCGGCTGGGCCAGCATTCAACTGGACGGCGGCATTGATGCCGTCATGCGCAAAATCGTCGGCTGGTTTGGCGAGCGGCTGCGCGACGACGCGCCGCCACCACTGAGGGCCGCGGGCTTGGACGCGCTCCGTCTTGGACTTCTGACTCAAGTTAAGCCGCCCGCCCACGTCGCTCGCGGCTTGGCGGCGCTGTGCAAAATCATTGTCGCTGGCGGCGGCACGGTGGTTGCCTCGGATAAGGACGCCCTGTTTGAAAGTCCCTTCGCGTCACAGTTGGATCTGGCTGGCGCGCCCGCGGCTTCCTTGGGTTATGGGCAGCGGGCGAAGCGAGCCGGCTTCCACATCATGGCGAACCCGCGGGGGCATTGGGGCGAGACGCTAGCCGGGCTGGGCGCGAGCGGCGTTGAAGTCATGCTGGGTTACATCGATGGTCATTTGCTGGCGGGTCATCCCCTGGTGCCAGTGCTGCAAGTTGGCGGCGGCGCGGCATCACCCGCTGAACTGGATTGCGTGCTGGAGGCGGGCGATGATATCTCCGGGCGCCTGCTTGACCTGCTGGTGGCGACCCTCTCGGGCGAGCATTTGCCCAAACATCAGGAGGTCGGCAACAACGATTTCCAGGTGACCCGCGGTGTGCTTGGCGTTTCATTTTAGGTTGCTGCAAATATATCGCTGTCTTATCAGCCGCGCCGGAGGGCGAGATCGCGCCAGAAGACCGCGATTTGCTCAATCAAGATCGCATCTGTGATGGTGGTCGCATCGAATTCGACAACATTCTCCATATCGCGTATGCGCCATTCGCGCTGCAATTCGCCGATGGCGCGCGATCGTTCGACCGGGTCGTGGTAGCGCGCGCCCAGCGTGAGGTGGATGCGCCGCAGAATCGAATCCAGCGATGCCACCAGACAGACGATTACGCCATTGCGTTGCAATTCCGCCAGATGCCCGCTATTGAGCAGCGTGTTGCCGGAGACGCGAATCAGGGCGCGGCGATGCAAAACGATTTCATCCATGATCTGCGTTTCGATTGCCCTTAGACGCCGCTCGCCGTAAATCTGGCGCATATTCTCGACGGTATCACCCAGACGATTTTCAATCTCGCGCTCGACATCAATCATCTCCAGACCGAGACGCAGCGCCAACTGCTGCGATACCCGCGGTCGGTTCGGTTCGAGATAGCCGGTGACAATCAGATTTAGATCGCCATGCAGCGGGAAATCACGCGTTGCCATTGCGCCATCCTGGATACCATTCGTCCAGGATCGCCGGCAGTCGTTCAAGTGAACGCAATCTCGGCTGATGATTGGCGAAGTCGCTATTCGCCGCCGCGCGCTCGCTGACTCGCAGAACAGCCTTCATGCCGACAGACAGCGCGCCGGCAATATCAGCCTCCGGGTTATCGCCGATGAAGACGGTCTCTTGAGGCGCTGCGCCGATATAACTCAGCGCGCATTCGAATATGCGCTTGTCGGGCTTGAGGTAGCCAGCGTCCGCCGCCGATAGCCGGCAAGCGGGAAAATACTCGATTAAACCGTGCGCTTCCAGCTCGGCGTCGCGCATCGCCATCGGCTGCGACGCGTTGGTGACGATGCCCAATTTGACGCCAGCCTCCCGCAGGACCTTTAATGTGGGCGGTACATCGGGGAAAACTACCACGCCCGGCACAACGTTCCAATCATAGACGCGCAAGACTTCGGCGACATCCAGCCGGTCGATCTCGACGCCCAGCGCTTCCAGCGTTTCCATTAGAATGTTCGGCATGTGCGGGGCGCGCAATGTCACCCGCGCCTCGGACCAAGCCGCGCGCGTCCGCCGCAGATAAGTTTCCAGGAGCGTGTCTACCGCGAGCCAATAAGCGCGCGTCTTGCGGAAGACGTGTGCTTGCACGCGCGACAGGCGCGCCGCCTCGATTTCCCGCCAGCCGAGTTGAACGCCGCTCCAGTCGACCAGGGTGTCGTCGAAGTCGAATAGCGCGCCCTTGAGTTGCACAGCCACGCTCGGCTAGCCCCCGGCGCTTTTGGCTGCGCGTTTCGCTTTGCGTTCGAGCGCGCGTTGACGTCGTTCTTCGCGCTTTGCTTCGTCTTCATTCCAGGGCGTTGGTCCGTCTGAGGGTGGCGGAGGCGCCGCTTTGGCTGGCGTCGGCTCGGGCGCGGCAGCGGTTTCGGCGGCGGCGGGCTCGGCCTGGGCAGCGGCGGGCTCGGGCAAAGCTACATCATAGGCGAGGGACAAAATCGCGGCGCGGGCTGCGTCTTCATAGCGGTAAAAGGCTTCTGCCGGGACGGCGTCCTTCATACGCCAGACGAGCGCGGTCGCTTCCATGCCGCTTTCGAGGCTTTCGTGCCGCGGCTGCCATCCGAAGCGATCTCTGATTTGGCTGCTGTCGATGAGAATCTCGCGCGCCATCAGCTTGTCGCGCAGGGACTGTTCGCGCAGCATAGCCAGGAATCCGCCGCTGGCGAATCGCGGTTCACTGAGTCCCAGCGCGTTGCTGAGGGCGGCGCAGAATTCGTCAGGCGTCGCCTCTGAATTGGCGGCGGCGTTGATCATCTCAATGCCATCCGGCTCGGCATCGGCTTCCAGCAGCGTCGCTATCGCCGAAGCCAAGTCGTCTTCGTGGATCCAGGACGCGGGCTGGCCGCCGGCGCTGATTCGCCGCGAGCCTTTGATGGCTTCCGCAAGCGCAGCCGTGTCGGCGCTGTTGCCGCCGTAAATGTAGCCGCTGCGGATGATATAGCCGTTCAAGCCGCTCTCGCGCGCCAATGCCTCGGCCGCCAGCATCGGCGCAAAGTCGCTGTCGTGCGCGTCATGGTCGCCTTCTTTTGCCGCCCCGTGGCTGGCCTCGTAGAGATAGCCGAAGCTAAGCGAAACGAAGCGCTTGATCCCATGCTGCGCCGCCGCCTCGGTCACCGCCGCGCTGTACTCGACGAGCTGGTCCGTGCTGTCGGCGTATTCAGCGCTGGCATGGGGCGCGCCACCGTAGTATTGCGGACCGGCATGGACCAGCGCCTCCGCCTGGGTCATCCGCAAGACGCTCAGGATTTCGCTGGCCCGAGCCAGATCGGGGAAGACCGGCAGCGCGCCCGCCATCCGAACCGCCAAAGCGCCTTCCGCATCGCAGGCGGTCGCCGCGACTTTGTGTCCGCGTTGCAGCAAAGCGCGAGTAGTCGCCAAGCCCGCGCCTTCCGCGCCGCCGGTCACCAGAATGTTCATTGCTTGTGTCGCTTCTGCCATCGCTTCATCTCTCTCAGGCTGGGATAACAGTCGCTATTATGCCACAGGTTGGTATTGTATGGCACGGGACTCTTGGTTTCTTGCTTGCAGCGTCTCTTCTAGCACGGTGACTTTGCGCATAAGCCCGCCTCAAAGCCAATAACCTTGACTCACGCATCTCGCTATGGTGGTCTTGCTAGAGCCATCCGGATGGCCGCGGCTGAGGTCGCCGCAAACGGATGTGGCGACATCGCAACGCGCGGGCTAATCGCGCGTATAGTAACCAGGTCAGTGAAGGGGAGAGAACAATGTCGCGGAAACTCAAGGGAGGTTCACGCCGTTGGCTGACCGCATCAAATCTTCTAATCGCGCATGTGGTCTTTCATATACTGTTTGTATTTGGATACTGGTTCGCGGTCGCTGCGAGTTTGAGCTTTTCAGGTCCAGGTTTCTTTGAAAATCATCTGCTTGCGTTTTTATCAAATGCGTCTTCCAATCATCTTGCTCTGCTGCTAGTCCTCGGTATTCATACTCTTGTCCTTGTCGCCAATCGCTGGTGGAAGCGACGCCAGCGCGGTGGCGAAAACAGACAAATCGAATCGGAGCTCGGTCACTTGACAGCCGAGGAAAAGCTGGAACTGCTTCTGGACGAAGTCGTCGAACTGCGTGAAGCCATGCATGATCGCGAAGATGCCAACCGAACGCGCAATCCCGAAATGGCTGCGGGGCGTCTGCGTGAACAGGATCACGAAACGGTAGACGATATACTCGCTGTTGACGGATACCACGCCGAGAAGGCGAGCAGGGAATCATGACGAGCGACAGCCCTGTAAGCTGGATTTGGGCGGACGAGGCTAGCGGCGGCGTCAAAGGCGCGCGCTTGAACCTGGCCGATGGACTTGTCGAATGGGTTGATCAGCCGGGCTGCGCCTGTGGCAATGCCATTGCCAGCCAAAGCATCATGGACTTCCGCGAGAAGGGACCGTTGGATATACCGCCGGCTGAAGTATTGGAAGAGATGCATGACGCAATCCACGCAGCGCCGTCTATTGACAGACCGCGCTGTCGAGGTTAATATACCGCGTCGCAGGGGCCTGTAGCTCAGTTGGGAGAGCGCCACAATGGCATTGTGGAAGTCAGGGGTTCGAGTCCCCTCAGGTCCACTGGAGCGCGGAAGCGTTGTAGTGGTCGCGTGAAAGGTTGGATTCGTGGCGAAACACAAGCGCAGCGTCTGGGAAGAATTGCTGGAGTTGGGTCGGCGGATTCTGAAAGAGATTGACGACTTGCTTGATCCAAAAGCGCCGCAACCGCGCAAGCCCGCGCGAGTCCCCGTGCCGGCCCGCAAGCGGCAGCGGGATTACGATCGCGATTAGCTTGTGGCGATGGCAAGGCACTTTGGAGCGCAGTTCGATTGGACTGCGCTTTTGTTTTCTCCGATTCGTTGGCTGGTGCAGGGGCTACCCATTGGGTCGCCCGAATGCGCTATAATGTCTGCGTTCAGACGCGCCACCCCAGCGGCTGCGGGCGGAATTTAGCCGGAGACGAATCATGCCAGAATTCTCGATTTTTGATGGCCACAACGATACGCTTTTGCGTTTCTTTCAGAATGATGATGTCGATTATATTGACTTCCTGAGCGAGATGGAGGGCGGCCATATCGACCTGGTTCGGGCGCGTCGAGGCGGTTTCGCCGGCGGCTTCTTCGCCGTCTACGTGCCGAACCCCGAGCGTCGCATTGACCCCGACAGCATGCCCGACACCTCCAAGCCCTATGTATCGCCCGCCGTCGATTTCGTCTTCTCGCAAAGCGTCGCGCTGCGCATGATGGCCGATCTCTTCAAGCTGGAGGCGGAATCGGCGGGGCAAATCAAGGTGGTCCGTAGCGCCGATGAATTGCAGAGAAGCATTGACACTGGCGTCTTTGCCGCCATCTTGCACTTTGAAGGCGCGGAAGCGATTGACGAAGACCTCAATGCGCTGGAGGTCTTTTATCGCGCCGGGCTGCGGTCGCTGGGCATCGTCTGGAGCCGACCGACGATCTTCGCCCATGGCGTGCCGATCGCCTTCCCCTCTTCGCCCGATATCGGTCCCGGCTTGACCGACGCCGGGAAGCGGCTAGTCCGGCGCTGCAACGAGCTGGGCATCATGATCGACCTGTCACATATGAACGAGAAAGGCTTTTGGGATGTGGCTGCCTTGAGCGATGCGCCTCTGGTCGCCACCCATTCCAACGTTCACGCGCTCTGCCCGATATCGCGCAACCTGACCGACAGGCAATTGGACGCGATCAAAGCCTCGGACGGGATGGTGGGCTTGAACTTTGCCACCGGCTTCCTCAACGAAGATGGCGCCTGGGATGCCGATAGGCCGCTGGATGTGATGGTGCGGCATCTCGATTATTTGGTGGAGCGGCTGGGCGAAACCCGCGTAGGACTAGGCTCGGATTATGATGGCGCGCGCGTGCCCGAAGCCGTGGGTGATGTCTCCAAGCTGCCGAATCTGACCGCGACGCTGCAAGCGGCCGGCTACAACGACGCGCTCCTGCACAAGCTGACGCATCAAAATTGGGTGCGTGTTTTGCGGAAGACATGGGGCGCCTAGGTATTTCCATAGTGGTGGCGCCCGCCATCGTCGACACATGTAGGGGCGAGAGACGGTAGGTGTCTACGCTACCCGCGGTCTCGCCCGTTTTCGCTGTTTACAGACACTGCACTGTGTGTTACGGTCTATGCCAATCGAGACGAAAGCAGGCATGAGATGAAAGCAATAGCGACACCGGGTTTCGGGGTGACCCGCTCTTTCCTTATGTAGTCCAGCGCGACTGCTTGCTTCGTCCTTCCTCGCGACTTATTTCTATCTCTCTACACACCATTCCGTCGGGCGACCCAGTGGGTAGCCCCTACGAGTTTCGCTTGCAGCGGGCGGGCGACTTTCAGCGTCGCCCCGGCAAGCCCGCTTGATTTCTAATTATTCACGACCGATATCGGGGGAATAGAGAAAGCCAATGACAGAGAACTATCAACCACATGCGATAGAAGCGAAGTGGCAAGAGCGCTGGGAAGACAGCCAGCTCTATCGTTCGAAAGTGGATTGGAGCAAGCCCAAGCACTATGCGCTGACAATGCTGCCCTATCCATCGGGCGACTTGCATATCGGCCACTGGTTTGCCATGACGCCATCGGACGCGCGCGCCCGCTGGATGCGCATGAGGGGCTACAATGTGCTCTTCCCGATGGGCTTCGACGCCTTTGGACTGCCGGCCGAGCAGGCGGCCATCTCGCGCAACATCCACCCCTGGAAATGGACATACGCCAATATTGAACGCATGCGCGAGCAGCTGCGCAGCATGGGCGCGATGTTCGATTGGGAGCGCGAAGCCATCTCCTGCACGCCGGAATACTATAAATGGTCGGAGTGGTTCTTCAAGAAATTCTATGAGAATGGCGTGGCTTATCGCGGCTCGGCGCTGGTGAATTGGTCCGAAACTCTGCAGACCGTTCTGGCGAATGAGCAAGTTATTGATGGTAAAGACGAGCGCACCGGGCAGCCGGTGGTGCACAAGATGATGGAGCAGTGGTTCTTTCGGATCACCCAATACGCCGATGAGCTGCTGGACTTTGAGCCGCTGGATTGGCCCGAGTCCATCAAGATCATGCAGACGAATTGGATCGGCCGCAGCGAAGGCGCCCGCGCCACTTTCCACACCGCCGAAGGCGGGCATCCCATCGAGATTTACACCACGCGGCCGGACACGCTCTGGGGCGCGACCTTCATGGTGCTGGCGCCGGAACATGACTTGGTTGAGCAGATTACGACGGACGAGCGGCGCGCGGCGGTCGAAGCCTACCTCGAGCAGACGGCGCTGGAGACCGAAATCGAGCGCATGGTTGAAGATCGCGAAAAGACCGGCGTTTTCACCGGCGCTTACGCGATCAACCCGGTGAATGACGAGCCCATCCCGATTTGGATCGCCGATTACGTGATGATCACCTACGGGACGGGCGCGATCATGGCGGTGCCGGCGCACGATCAACGCGACTTCGAGTTCGCCCGCGCTCACGATCTGCCGGTCCGCGTGGTGATTCAGCCGACGGATGCCAGCGAGCCTCTGCACGGCGATACCATGAGCGAGGCTTATGACGGTCCGGGTGTCATGGTCAATTCGGACGCGATGGATGGCAGCGAGAGCACTTGGGCAAAAGGGCGGAAGAACCCGGCGATCAACCGCGTCATCGACTGGCTGGAAGAAACGGGCAAGGGCGAAGAAGCGGTCAACTACCGCCTGCGCGATTGGCTGATCAGCCGGCAGCGCTATTGGGGCAGCCCGATTCCGATGATCTTTGACGGCGAGGACATCATGCCGGCGCCCGATGATGAACTGCCGGTGGAATTGCCGGAAGATGTCGATTTCCTGCCGACGGGACGCAGCCCGCTGACTTATCACGAGCCCTTCTTCAAGGTCGACGAGACGCGCCGCCGCGAGACTGACACGCTGGATACCTTCATGTGCTCGTCTTGGTATCAGTTGCGCTATTTGTCGCCGGAGTGCGACACGGCGCCTTTCGATGCTGAGGAAGCGGCGTACTGGCTGCCGGTCGATGTCTATACTGGCGGCGCCGAGCACGCGGTGATGCACCTGCTGTACACGCGTTTCTTCACCAAAGCGCTGCGCGACATCGGCGTATTTGACGACGCGGCGCAAGCGATGCGCCGGCATGGACGCGACCCGGAAGGCGCCTTTGACGAGCCGATGACGGTGCTGCGCAATCAGGGGCAGGTGCTGGGCGGCGAGCGGCAGGGCGATTTCGTCTTGTGCAGCGGGGCGCAAGCCGGCGCCAAATTGCTGGCTGAGCGCGTCGAAGTGGTGGATTGGAATCAGGTGCCGCCCGGTTTCGACGGCGTCTTCGGCGAGATTGCGCATCGCACCGAAAATGTACTGCATGTGGATATGGCTGGCATCACGCAATTCGTCGAGGTAGAGCCCGACGCCGAGATCATCATTCCCGATATCGCCGGCGAGAACAACGTCAATCAACTGCGGCATCACCTGGATATCCAGCGCATGTCGAAGAGCAAAGGCAACGTGGTAAATCCCGACGAGCTGGTCGAAGAATACGGCGCCGATGTGATGCGCTGCTACCTGATGTTCAACTTCGACTGGCAGAAGGGCGGTCCCTGGAACGAGAGCAATATCAAGGGACCGCAAGGCTGGCTGAACGATGTTTGGAAGATTGCCGCGGCCGGCGCGCCGTCCACGCCGGGCGATGCGGCTGCCGAACGGGATATCGAACGCAAGCTGCATCAGACGATCGCGGTGATCAATCGCGGCTTGGAAGAATTCAGTTTCAATACCGCCATCGCCGAACAGATGAAATTCAAGAACGCCCTTCGGTCGGCGCTGCGCGATGGGGGCATCGGCGACGAGATCTGGCATTCGGTGATGAATCAGACGATTCGCTTGCTGGCGCCTTTCGCGCCGCATATCGCGGAAGAATTGTGGGCGCGCCTGGGTTGGGAATACAGCGTGCATACGCAGTCCTGGCCCGAATATGATGCCGAAAAAGCGCGCGAAGACATGGTCGACCTGGTGGTGATGATCAATGGCAAGCCGCGCGAAAAGATTGATGTCGCGGTGGATATCAGCCAAGAACGGGCACAGGAATTGGCTTTGGCCAGCGGCGCGGCGCAACGCAGCCTGGACGGGAAACCGCCGCGAAAGACTATATTCGTCCCCGGGCGCAATGGCGGCGATCCGATGGTGAATATCGTCGTTTGAAGCAAAAAGCCCCGCCTTCATGAGACGAGGCGGGGCTAGATCTGGATTGCTTGTGCTTAGGCAGATTGCTTTCCGGTCGGCTCAGCCACAGCCCCCGCGCAATACTTTTCGGTGATGGCGGCTGATAAAGCCGACCCTGCCCTCGAATTCAACCCGGTACCATTCGCCATTGACTTCGAAGACGGGCACTTCAGAGTACAGCCAGACCAAGCCGATGATCTCGCCGGCCGGCGTGGCGCGCAGGAAGAGCGTCTCTTGCAGTTTGATATGGCAGTCCTTGGGCGGGAGCGAATCAATCGTGGGCAGAGTCGGTTCCCCTGGCGGCGGAGCTCCCAGATCAGGGGGCCTGTCTGCGCGAACCAGCACTACTGTGCCAGCGCCATTGATCGCGCCACAGGTCATGCCATCGCGTTGATACGCTTCCAGTTCCATGAGCATGCGCGGCGCATATGCGGCATCCAGGAAGAGCAGCGCGCCGCTATTGCGGAAGCAGACTTCAACGCCGCCGTTGACAAAGCCCCAGACATCCACCGCGGAAATGATTCCGCGCTTGACCAGTTCCAGCTTCCCTACGCCCGCCCCGTCGACAATCTGGCATTGGGTACCCTTGACATAACCAAATACGGCGATGCTGGGCGGTAGTGTCGGGCAGGTCACTACGAATTCGCGCTTGACACTGACGATTTCTTCCTCGACTTTCTCCTTCTTATCAGCTTTCTTTGTAGTTTTCACCTTTGGCGGGTCAGGGCAATACTCCGACTGGCCCAGATCGCATCTATCCGCATCAGACATCTCATCATACTGCGCTAGCGCCGACATCGTCGTAAACATCAGCGCGAAGACCAGGCACCATCTAAGGGGCGCGCCCGGTGAACGCCAGTGCGTTCTCAGGTTCATATCACATCCTTTCTGCTGATTGAAGCGTATGCCAAGCCTAAATCGAATTGAGCGGCCGTCAATAGCATCGGCGCTATCATTGGGCATTCGTATTGAAGTCGTGGATCGCGCGTTAGGTTCGCTGCCCAGCGACATCGGGAGTGGTGAATATCGAAGATATGCGCGGTAAATTATCTTATGACAAGACAAAATAAATCTAGGGGCGACTCGGTGCGTCCCCCGCATTTGCAGTTTTCTGGTTCGGGCGATCCGTCCGATCGCCCCTACAAACTCTTGGCGAGCGCGGGTTGTATCCCCGCAATTCATTACTCTCTTTTGCCAGCTTTATTTGCAATTTCCCGCGCGACGGTTACAATGGCAGTATCGTAGGCTTGAGGCTATAAAGAGGAGCAATCTCATGCAAGAAGGCGGAATGGACATTGTCGTCAAGTATTGCGCGACTTGAGGACACCAACCAAATGCCGTCAGTTTGACGGACGAAATCTTGAACGAGCGCGAAATCGAATACTTTATCGGTAGTTGGAAGCTGATTCCCAGCACCGGCGGCGTCTTTGATGTCACGGTCAATGGCGAGTTGATCTTCTCTAAACATGCGGTCGGCCGCCACGCGGAACCGGGCGAAGTGCGCGACGGCATCTTGAAGGTGCTGGAAACCGTGCGCCCGCCCGATTTCGAGCTGGTCAGCAAGTAACCGCACACTTGCTGAGAATTTGATTCGAAAGGGCGCGTCTAGCGCAAAACCGCGCCGGCAAGTTTGCCTTGTCGCGCGGTTTGTTTTCTGTGACCATCTCAAAATCTTGGCAGTTAAACTGTTTTGATGTAGACTGAAATTGTATGATTTGCTGTCGCGAGTGGTTTAGTGGCTTGCGATCAGTGAATGTAACGCAGGTCAATTTAAGTTCCCTAGGGAGGATGGATCAAAATGAAACGTCTTGTATTGATAGGTTTGCTCGTGCTTGCCGTTCTTGCCATGAGCGCCGGGTTTTCAGCCGCGCAAGATGGGCACATCGTAGAGCGCATCCGTGATCGCGGAGAGCTGATCTGTGGCGTGAACTCGGTTTTGCCTGGCTTTGGCACACAGAATGACGCCGGCGACTTCGAGGGATTTGATGTCGATATTTGTCGCGCTGTAGCGGCCGCAATCCTTGGCGACGCCAACGCGATCGCATTCCGCCCGCTTGCTGCTGCCGAGCGCCCGACCGCGCTGGCCAGTGGCGAAATCGATATGCTCAGCCGCAACACTACCTGGACGCTCAGCCGCGATACCGAGTGGGGCGCCACCTTTGGACCCACGACCTTCTATGACGGCCAGGGCATTATGGTCAAGGTCGACTTCGGCGTGAGCAACATTGAAGAGCTCGGCGAAGAGAGCATCGTGATGTGCGCCACCGCTGGCACGACCACCGAGTTGAACATCACCGACAAAGCCAACGCGCTTGGCGCCGACTGGGAACTGAATACATTCCCGGACTTCGATGCCATTATGGATGCCTATGAAGCTGGCGCCTGCGACGCCTTCACCAGCGACATCAGCAGTTTGGTTTCGCGGAAAGCCACTTCGGCTGATCCAGCCGCGCACTCTATCTTGCCCGGCGCCATCAGCAAGGAGCCGCTCGGTCCCGTCAGCCCGCAGAATGACGCCAACTTCGCCGACATCATCCGCTGGGTGGTCTGGGGTCTGTTGACCGCAGAAGAATTCGGCATCGACAGCATGAACATCGGCGACTTCATGGATAGCGAGGACGCGGGCATCGGCCGCCTGCTCGGCTTGGGCGACAATGTGGCCGGCGACTACCTCGGCATCAACGATCAGTTCATGGTTGATGTGATCACGCAGTTGGGCAACTATGGCGAAATCTTTGACCGCAACCTGGGTCCGGATACCATCTTCGGGCTGGAGCGCGGCTTCAACGACCTGTGGACGAACGGCGGCTTGATGTACGCGGCGCCGTTCCGTTAAACCGAATCCGATTTTGCTAGTGCAAGATTGAAGGGGCGCGTCGTCGACAAGGCGTCGCGCCTCTTTTTGTTTTCCGAGATTTATGCATTTTGTTGCTCGCAGACGCGCGACAATGGTAAGGCAGATGGTTCAGGTCGCCCGCCGGAGCGCCGTTTCTACCCCATCCCCCGGCCCCAGTTCCCCCCCCCCCGTGAATCCCCCCCGTTCGCCGGGGGACATCCCAGCGAGCTACGGGACTATACAGCTAAGTAAGCTGGCCGAGGGCATCCAACGCATTCGGGTTATGCCTGGAATCGGTCGTCGGCATGACGAAATCCCGGATGATCTACTCCTGGTCAACGTCGAGCAGCACTTACCCTGTTTACCAACACGTCGATGACCAGATTTATATCGTGCGGATTCTCTTCACCCGAAGTAACTTGGGCCGGTATTTCGAGGAGTAGGGGATAAGTTTGCTCTCCGAAAACATCTCCGGGTACCGCAATCTCGACCGCCATGATCAGGACCTCGTCAACTTTATTGACGACTCAAGGTGTTGAGATTTACGTTAGGAAAACCGGCGCAGCGCCCAGGTCATCGACGCCCTGATCTAAATGGACAAGTGAAATCTGGCTTTTTTACGGTCACGTGACCAAGGGCTGCTTCCTTTACTGTCATGTGACTGAATAGACGGTGGGCAAAGGCGCGAGCAACATCTGCGCAGCGCATCTTCACCTGGACATGCCTCGAAGGCGTCACTACGCCCGCGCTTGAACCTACTATGACACGGCGGCGGAAGTTGCCGAGCGCGTTATTGGACCGCTTTGCCAGATTAACGCCGGCGTCTGACAGCCAGAGATCGAATCAGAGCGTGCGGTCACCGATGACGGCTGGACGCCAGCGGAGCGCCTCGTGGATGCGGAACGCTTCACCGCCTCCGTACATATCGTAGCTCCACTTCACCGGTACTCGCCAAATCAACATCAACCGGCTAAGCGCAGGCACACATGCTGAGCAATCCATTCACAGCGTTTTCCAAGCGACATGCGCGGTGTGACAACATCAGTTTGAAAACTGCTAGACGCAGGTTGGATTTTACATAGAGCGACTAAATAGTCGCGTGAGTATAGAACATAAGAGCTATTATGCGAATGAATTGTCAAATCAAAGCGGGGAAAGGACCGGGCTAACGAAGGATATACGATGACGAATACAAGGGTACGTAGCAAAGAGAGGCGCCGTGCGGACCGGCTTGTGACAGGGCAAAGTCCACACGGCGGTTTCACAGACCTGCTGATGAATAGCAGGACAAGTCCATTATAGGCGAGAAGACGATAAAAGTCGAAAGAAGGAGAGAAAACATGGCTTGGACAACACCCAAGACCGATTGGGCGACGGGCGAACTGGTTGCCGCCAGCGACATGAATGCGATTGGCGAGAATCTGGCGGCGCTCGACACTGTACGAGAGACAGTTGCAGCCCACACGATGACGGAGGACATCGCTATTACAGACCAACGTGAATTCGTCGATGCGGATAGCAGTAACCTGAACCTGACGATTACAACTGCAGGTGGGGACGTGCTGGTTCACTTTCATGGTGAAGTACGCCTGTCAGGCCGGGCGGGGTGCAGATTTGACATCGCCGTTGATGGGATCCGCCAAGGAGGCGACGACGGTATTGGCGAAGCGAGAACTTGGAATAGCGCATATACCATCGCGAGTTTCAGCCGTTTGATTCAAAACCTCAGCGCCGGGTCTCACACTTTCAAACTGCAAGTGAAGTCAGGTGGCTCTGTAAACATGCGTCGTGGCGCGCAATTCTGGGTGCGGGAGATTTAGGGACGCTCCGCGTTCGCAAAGGAGAAAGGAGAAGCGATATGCCCAATGAAATGCGCGACTACCGCGATTATCAGAAGCGCAAGCTGAGCGGCAGCGTGGATGGGCGCGGCATCAAGGTGGCAGCGGACAGTAGCCCCGGCAGCCTGATACACAGCGCGCTGAGCAGCGTCGCCGCCAATGAATGGGATGAGATCTACATCCAGGCGGTCAACACATCGGGTTCGGCGGTCAAGCTGACGGTCGAATGGGGCGGGACAAATGACCCGGGCGATCACATCGAAGTCACAATTCCAGCCGAGAGCGGCTTCAGCGAGGTGATCCCGGGCCACGTCCTGCAGAATGGCGCGGTTGTGCGCGCCTTCGCCGCCACGGCCAATGTCATCGTCCTGCACGGTTATGTCAACCGTTATCAGCATATCTAGGAGGGGATGATGCCGAAATTAGCAGGCGATCATGTACAGGTCCTGGTGGATGGTTACGAGCTCACCGGCGACAGCAATCGGATCAGCATCAACGATAGCCGCGACCTCTTTGATATCACCGCCTTCGGCGACGAGGCGCGCAACTTCAGCCCGGGTCAGCGCGTGATGGCGCTGCAGCACGCCGGCTTCATGAACAGCGCCGAGGGCGGCTCGCATCCGGTGCTGCAGGGAGCGGCTGTGGACGGGCTGTTCTCGCTCTACCTGGGCCAGAACGCGGCGCCGGCGGCCGGCGACCCGGTCTTCAGTCTATTAGCACAGCAGGGGCGTTATGGCGCCTTGCCCCGAGTCAACCAGATGATCCCCTTCCGAGCGGGCTTTGCCAATCGCGGTGAAGACGGCGGCTGGGGGATCGCGCTGACGCAGCCGGTGGCTTTGATCGGGTCGACATCGGGGAGCGCGGTGGACAATGGCGGCGCCAACGATGGGGGCGGCTTGGCCTGCCTGCACGTACTGGAGGCGGCCGCGAGCGATGCCTACAGCATCACGATTGAAGGATCGGGCAGCGGCGCATTCGCCGGCGAAGAAAGAACCTTGGCGACCTTCACCCTGGATGGCACGGCGCTGGGCTCGGAGCAAGTCAAGATCGATGGGCGGATCCCCCGCTATACCCGTTGGCGGGCGACGGCGGGACCGAGCGCGAGTGATCGGATCCGCATCGCAATTTCGCTGATTCGCAAGTAGCACGAAAACCAAGGACACAAGAAGGAGAAAAGCAAATGGCACTATCAGGCGATCATGTCATCGTGAAGATGGACGACAGCGGCGGGGTTCTCCGCCAATTCGCGGACGGCGATATCCGCAGCGTTGATCTGGGGCAGGCTTATGACCAGTTCGATGTCACCGGCTTCGGCGACGAGGTGCATCAGTTTATCAACGGGCAGCTGCGGGCGCCGGTGACGATCGAGGGCTACCTGACGACCGAGAGCCCCAGCGGCACCCACACGGTCATCCAGGGTGCCTTCGCGGCCGGCAGCCAGGTCACGCTGGAGGTGCAGGTGGGCGACAATGCGGCGCCGGCGGCGAACGATCCCAAGTACAGCGGGGAGTTTCTGGTTGAGAGCTACCGGCCGCAGATCATGACCGGTGGCGCGGTGATGTTCACGGCGAGCTTGAAGCCGGCAACCGGCGATGCGCCCGCCTGGGGCACGGTGTAGGCGGCGGGTTGGCCTAAAGCCATGGGGATGCGCAGCGGCTTGTGACGGGGCAGGCTGCGCGTCCCCGCTTATTCACAGACTGAGTTGATGATTAGCGGGGAGAGAAGATGCCTTATCCATACACCCTGATGCCAGATGGTAACACGATGGAACTGTAGTGGTCCCGAAAAACTGGACACCTAGTTGAGAGAGTATACTAGTGTTTCAGCAAGAGGGGAAACCACCATGGGAAGGGCGCGTAAGTTTAGTCCGGAGTTCAAAGCGCAGGTTGTATTGGAGATCGTGTCAGGCCGGAAGAGTTTGGCACAGGCGAGTCGCGAATATCAGATCAAGGACACGGTATTGTCTCGTTGGAAGGCGCAGTTTCTGGATGGCGCGCCGGGGATATTCGAAGCGGGACGTCCGGCGGAGGAGAAGCGGCTGCGTGAGCGCATCGCGGATTTGGAGCGATTGGCGGGGAAACAAGCCCTGCACCTGGAAATTGCAAAAAAAGCCAGTCGCTACTTGAAGTCTCTACCGCCCGAAAGCGAGAACTAGTGCAAGAGTTGAGCCAGGAGTATACAGTGACAGATTGTTGCGCAGTCGTGGATTTGGCTCGCAGCAGCTATTATCATCGCGGCAATCAGCCGGACAGCGCTGCGCTTCGGGACGCGATAGCGGATATCGCCAGGCGGCATCCTACCTACGGCAGCCGGAAGATCAAGAAGCAGTTGGAGCGCGCGCCCTATCGGATGGAGGTGGGTCGACATCTGGTCCGCCGGTTGATGCGCGAGATGAATCTTCTGGTGAATCCCAAGCGACGCCAGGTCATAACAACGGACAGCCGGCACGGTCTTCGCCGCTTTCCTAATCTGGTACGGGGCGTCAAGGCGAGCCGGCCGGATCAGATCTGGGTAGCCGACATCACCTATATTCGCTTGCGTACGGACGAGATCTACCTGGCCATCCTCATGGATCAGTTCAGCCGGGCGATTCGCGGCTGGAACCTGAGTTCGTCCTTGGGTCAGGAATTAGCGCTCATACCCTTGCGGTATGCCTTGCGTCACTACCCGGCGCCGGAAATCCATCACTCCGACCAAGGGACACAATACGCGGCAAAAGCCTATGTCCAGCAACTGCAGGATGTTGGTACGCAGATCAGCATGGCGGCCGTTGGCAAGCCGAGCGAGAATGGCTATGCCGAGCGGGTGATTCGCACCATCAAGGAGGAGGAAGTGTACCTGAGCGACTACAACAACGTGGCAGACGCTCGCCAGCAAATCGGACACTTCATTGATGTGGTCTATCGGCACAAGCGCATCCACAGTGCCTTGGACTACCTGACGCCGGCGGAATTCGAGGCAGGGTGGCGGCATAACCCTCCCTCAACATCCTGATTTTCGTGTCCAATAATTTAGGACCACTACAAACCGGAGGATGTAGTTAAACCAACAGGACCAGAGCCCGCACCGCCGCCCCCGCCACCACCACCGCCACCGCCACCGCCACCGCCACCAGCGCAACAGACACAGCCCAAAAAGCAATCTTCCGGGCAAGCGTCGAGTTCGGATTCAGACGAGCAAAGCGATACTGACAGCGACAAATCCGAAAACGAGACTAAATCTCAGAAGCCGGCATCAAGCCAGCCGTCCGCATCCGATTTTCCGCAGGATATCGAATGGTCGCCCGAAGATGAGCCGAGCGGGCTGATTCCTTTCATACAAGCCGCTGCGGAAGGGGCGCGCGACGGCAGCGAAGACAAGACGACCGTAGTATGCGAGGCTTTGTACAGGGCCGATCCGCAAGGCGTCGCTCGGGCAGTAAAGTTCATGACTGGCTATGAGCCTGATGAAGAGCAGGATGTATTGCCTGCATTCATCAGTCTTGCTCGCAGCGTCGGTTTGGATGAATTCCTTGCAGGTGTTGAGGCTTGGTACACGACACGGCTGGGTCCTGTGCCATCATCGGCGGACGCAGCACTTCAGAATGACTACATCGATATGGCTTTCTCCGATGACATTGGCATTCTCCAACCCGGCCGGCGCATCGCGGAACGGGCGCTGAGGGAAGGAGCTTCCGAAACAAAAGATGTGGCGGACAGCGAGGGAATAGACCCTTATGCGGAGTTCCGGCCAGACCCGTCAGAACTGAATGAACGCACGGTGCAATTCCTGCAAGAAGAATTCCCGGATACGGACCTGAAAACACGGGAGGATTTGCAGGCGTTTTTCCAAGAGCGACTGACTCAACACGTGCCTGAATTCGATAGCGCTGAAATTGAGTGGGAAGATCTCGGCACCCAAGAGTTAATTCTGTTCTACTACGCCGCACTGGAAGTTGCGATGGAAACGTATGAAAGAGACACGTACGTGGACTCCGAAAACATTCACGGCTTGGTGGAAGAATACAATGCAATCCGGGAAGAACTGCACATCGTCAACGAATTAATGGATAGGGCGGCTAGAACACCACTTGAGGATCTCGATACGCTGTTAGACGCCTATGGTTGGGATACCAAAGCGGATGCCATCTATTATTTCCGCCATCGCGTCGAAGTTGTTTATTCCAAATTGGGCAGAGAACTGCCGGCAGGCTGGGACGAGATTGATGATCCTGTTCTGATGGCGAACATGCTCCACGATGGTATTGACGAAATGAACTCCATCCTGGAGTCGAGGGAAACCTTCCTGGATCCAGATGATCCGGGTGCCGGTGGCTGGGGCGCAATTGGTAATGCTCAGAACTTCCTTTACGCTGAGCCGCAAAAACTGACGGGTACATCTCATCAGGCTGATCTATCGCTTTTTGTATTAGTAGCTTCCATCTTCTTCGAACCATTGGATTGGGCGTTGACTACGTTGGAAGTCATTGATGCGGTCTCGCGCGGGGATATAGGCGGTGGCTGGGTAACGCTTTTCTGGGTATCGTGCCATTCATACCGGGATCGGCCGACAATCTCATTAGATATGCGGCTGACATGGGAGGCGGCGCCGGGCGCGTTGGTGGAGTTGCGGGTAATTTTGCCAGTAGATTCAATAGGCTTAACCTCTCAACTCCCGAGACCATCTATGAAAGTCTTCGCAAAAATGAGAAGCTCAAGCATTTGCCCGATGAAGTTCTCTGGGAGCGGGCAACAAAAAGGGTATCTTCGAGCAACGCAGGGAAGCTCGGCACACAATTGAACTGGGCTGCAAAGCATTATCCGGATGAATGGGCGTGGCGTGTTCCCGTTGGAGAGCAAAAGCTTCACCATATAATTCCCTCCGGCGATAGCGCGGCGAAACTTGGAAGGGATCACATGGAAAATCTCGGTATTTCCGTGAACTCAGCTTACAATGGAATTGGGTTAGAAGGATCTGTCCATTCATTGACATTTGGGGATGAGTATGTAGAAGCTATTACCAATGCCATTCGGAAACTTGACAGTCCTGATGAAATTGTTAAGTTCCTTGATAAAGTAGCCGAAGATCTGCATGCTCTAAATAAGTATGCAAACGATGACACTACGCTTCGCAGCCAATTCGCCGCGTTTCTAGCCAATATTGAGGAGATAAGCCAATGATAAAGGTATGGACATTGCGTCACAATGTAACGGACTTTAACTATCTGGCGGCACGTGGTAAGGACTTAGGTACCCCCCCACCGGTCGACAGACTACCACTTGGTACACCTCAACTCAAAACTTGGGGAGAGCGATATATTTGGTACGATCCCACGGAATTTCGAAAAAACAAAGGCACAGCAAACTTCCCTACATGTTCAGGGACAACGGTATGTGATGCAGAAGCGAAGGAGATTATTCGCGAATTGATCGAGGATCATGTCGAATTTCTGCCACTTGCCTACTACGAAAACTTTGTAGACAAAGCAATCGATTCCAAGTACTTTGCAATCAACGTCTTGCAGATACTAGATTGTCTGGATTACGAGCGATCTGAGTTTAGTTACTATGGGCCACTCAAGAAAATTATCAGGTATGAGTTCAAGTCAGATTGCATTCGCGGGATACCGATATTCAAACTTCCGATACTCAATCGTGTCACAACTTATGTGACTGATGAGTTCAAGCAACTGGTCGAAGACAATAACTTGACTGGGCTGGAGTTCAGAAAGGTCTGGGAGGGATAAATGTCTTTAACAAATGTGCTTTGATAATGAGGGCTGTAATGGACAATCTCAATTTCGTGAAGCGGCTAAGTCTAAACTAAAGGAGGAGAACCCAAATGGCAACAACATGGACAATCGCAATTGACTGGGATCGAGACGGGGAGTTCAGCGGCGATGACATCGTCACTGAGCGCGTCGTCCAGGTCAACTGGTCCTTGGGCTTTCGCGAGCCCTTCAAGGACATCGCCCAGAATTCCACGCTAGCGCTGGTCTTGGACAACCGCGACCGCCGCTTTTCGCCGGAGAACGAGGACGCGGGGAATTCGCTGGCGGGGAAGATCCAGCCGCTGCGCCCGGTGCGGCTGACATCCAATGACGGGACCACGACGCGCATACACTGGTCGGGCTGGATCGAATCGGTGCGTCCGGCGGTGAACAAATATGGCGAGCGGCTGGTCAAGATCTTGTGTACGGGCGCGCTGCAATTTCTGTCGTCGACGCAGACCAAGATCGAGCTGCAGGAGAACCAGCGCAGCGACCAGATCATCGACGCGCTCATCCAGGAAGTCATCTTCCCGCCGGCGCTGAGCGACTCCTGGGCAAGTGGCGCCAGCAATCTGGAGTGATCCAGTACACGAAAACAAATGGTCGCAGTTGACAAGAACAGATGGTCTATTATGTATTCATTGTGAGCTATTGAAAGAAGCACCGCGCCAGGCGAGATGGCTTGTGACAGGGCGAATCCAGCGGGCGCATTCACAGACAGAGTTGATGTTTAGCGGGGAGAGAAGACGATGCCGTACGGACGCGATGAATGGCTGGAGCGTTTCAGACAGCGGAGAGCCGAACAGATTCGCCTGATATATCGACAGCGGATCCGCCGCAGTCAATTGAAAGGCGGCAGCGAACACGACCGCAGTCGAAACATCACTCCGGAGCAGGTCGAACATGCGCATGACAGCAGCGCATACGATCCTGTGATTCCTGCGCCAGCGCCGCGTCCAGAAGATACTCCAGGCAATGGTGGCAGACAGTCAAAGTCCGAAAGTGGATCGTCAACAGAGCAATCAACCGGGCAAGCGTCGAATTCGGAGTCCGGCAAGAAAAGCAGCAGAGGCTCTTCACAGACTGAAGATGCGCCCAATGCCGATCAAGCCAAGGATGTAAAAAGTGCTAAGGCAACGCCATCGGATATTGCGGAAGTGCAGGATGACTTTGGCACCAATGGATTGGTTGATAGCATAAGCTGGGATCGTCTCCATCGCTACAGCAACCTAGATCTAATCCTTGTTCAACAAGACATGGAAAGGCGACCGCTGACGTTTAAGCGTTGCTTTGAACTGGCAGAATCGCCGCGGACTGCATTGGAGTTCATATATGCAGAGCCGCCGAATCTTGATGACAACGCGATGATACATCTCCAAGACTATCTCTCACAGGAGCCCGGTACCAGGTCAGGATGGTGGGCAAATACGAGCGATGGAGAGGACAGCGGTACCCTAGATATTGATACGGGACTCCTTAGCACTGTACACAAAATAGAAGAGCATTTGGAATCCGAGTATGGATATCAGATCAAGTGGGGCAAAGGAATTTCCAATGCGGATAAGCTAGAGCAATTGCATGAACTTGCGGAAGCCAGCGAGCATATCGTCGACTATCTTGATTTGGTCTATAAGGACGATCCAAACATTACAGGCAAGGAGGCTTTTCGAGAGCACTTTAGCGAATCGGAAGATCACGAACAGTTGGTGGTTAATCTCGGAGCTGATGCTTACTTCGCCGAGAATTTCTCCAATATCTCTGAAGAGGAAGCGGGATACTACGGTCATGTACCGGCGGCCGGAACAAACAGAGTGTATCTGGGAAGCAAGGTTGATATCCCTACCATTGTGCATGAGTTCGGGCATGTCATAGATAAAAGCAAGGGCTTCACAGCCTATCTTCAGGAGCTAGTTCCGGACCCTGCGGATCCATCACGAGAAATCTCGCGCTTAGCGGCCGAATCTGGAAATTACTTTGATGAGGTTAATGAAGGCTGGCGGAGCCAGTATTCGTTCAATCTGAATGAGAATGTGTTGAATGAGGTAATCGAAGGGTTCGTCGCCAAGCAATTCTTCGCTGCTGAACTATGGGCAGATCTTTTCATGACGGCGGTTCTATCTGGAGAGGGCTTCACAGTGAAGTCTGTGAAAGACAAGACCGTCGACAAAGCCGGTAACGTCACGGACGATCCCATAGGTATTTTCATGGGGTTTGACGATCCTGACGGGCCTATTTTTAGATGCCGCGTGAACGCGCCGTGTTTTGACCGCACGGTAGAATGGGAACAAGGTAGTAAGTTTGCGGATGCCGCTCAATGGTATCTGCCCAGAGTATTCCATGCCTTGCTATCAGGATAGAGGGAGCTGGAAAATGAAATGGCTGATGTTGTGCATAATGGCCGCTGGCATGATATGGGCAATCCCATTCGCGTCCGCGCAGGATCGAGGAATTGCGACAGCGATCGACTGGAGTCCGGATGGTGAAACCATAGCGATCGGCAGCAGCACAGGTGTGTGGCTGTTTGATACGGACTTCAATGACCTGGGCTTTGTTGACGTAGGACTCACTGAATGGTGGCACTGGCCAAAATCTCTGGAATGGAATGCCGCTGGAACTCTGCTGGCTGTCGGGTATCCAAAGGACCGCTACCCTGGCGCCAGTGAAATCCAAATAATTGATGTCGATAAACTTGAGATCATAACCGAGATCAACCTGGGATATTTGAAAGAGTGGCTTTGGACGGAAGTTGCTTGGCATCCCACGGATAACCGTATTGCTGCCGGAGGATATTGGGGCAAGTCGTTTATATGGGATGCGCTTACGGGGTCGGCTGTGTTTCAGTTTGAGCAAAGCGATGAGCCAGCCAGCGGTATCCCGAATACAGCTATAGCCGTATGCTGGTTTACGGAGAGCGTAATCGCTTTTCTAACCAAGCTCGAAACTTTTGTTGTTGATGTTGATCTAAGCAAGACGCTATATTCATTCGAGTTTTACCTGTGGCTGCCGCCGGATTGCCATAGAGACTACAAGATTGTAAATCACAGAGGACATCTGATTGATGCAAAGACTGGCGCCCACATAGACGCATACGAAGGTATTCCGTTCGATCCTTCAGACATTGTGATTCCTTTGGAAACAAACGCTTGGGAGCCTACCCAGTATTTTGAGTTTTCACCGGATGGCAGCAGGATTGTTCGAGCTACGCAGGGATGTTGGCTTCATTTATATGACGGTGACAACGGCAAGTTTTTGGCGAAGTTTCCGGGCGGAATTTTTCTCGTGGAAGATTTTGGCGCGATTATGTTCCGAGATTCGCTCGCGTGGCGCCCTGACGGCAGCCGGTTCGCCGCAGTTGGGCAATTCGGCGGTATTCGCGTCTGGGATGCTGAAACACATAAACTGCTACGACGCTATGACGGATTTGAAATCAGCTATCCGGCAGTAGCTTATTCGGTGCTGGGCGAGCTAAATGAGGAAGAGTTGAAATTGATCGATTCATTAAAGGAGAAGTGCATCGAGGCGATAGATTCGGAGCTTCCTGAGAAATAGAGAGCTCATAGTCGGGGGTGTGAGCAGTTATGAACACGGTCTTTAATGTCACGAATTGTATTAGACATTGCCTTTGCTGCATGATGGGCCGCATTCATAAGCAAGAAATGCAGCGTTAATCGACAGACCAAAGAAAGGAATGCAATAAATGTCAACAAGTTGGACAATCGCGATCGACTGGGATCGCAACGGGGACTTTAGCGGGGAACACGATGATATCACGCAGCGTGTTCTATTGGCCGAGTGGTTTGTGGGGATGCAGCGTCCCTACCAACTCACAGCAGACGGTTCGACACTGGTCATGCGTCTAAACAACACCGACAGGCGCTTCTCGCCGGAGAACAGCAGTAGTCCTCTAACGGGCAAATTGATGCCTTTGCGCCCGGTAAAGATCGAATCGAATGATGGAACAACGACGCTCACACACTGGTCCGGTTGGATCGCAACGATTGTTCCTGTGGGTGGGAAATATGGCAATCGTGAAGTGGACATAATCGCCCATGGCGCCATGCAATTCCTGAAGGCGACCGAGACCAAGATCGAACTGCAAGAGAACCAGCGCAGCGACCAGATCATCGACGCCCTGATTCAGGAGGTCATCTTCCCGCCGGCGTTGAGCGACTCCTGGGTGCTGGGCGACCCGGACTACAGCACGCTGGGCCAAACGACCAAGCTGGCCGACCTGACCACGTACAGCGACTTTGAAGAAGGGGTGTTGACCGTGCGGACGGCGGGCGACAACTGGGTGCGCCAGGGCGGTTATTCGGATCAGGAGAAGGACACCTTCGATGTCTACCGCGGCATCCGCGACATCACGGCGGCCGAGCGTGGCAAGTTCTACTTCGACCGTGACGGAAAGGCGGTCTTCTGGAACCGGCATCACATCCTGGACAAGGACGCGATAGACGCCAGCTTTGATGACGCCATGACCGATATGAAATACACCTTCGCCAGCCTGGATCAGACCAAGAACGAGATCATCGTCACCTGCCACCCGCGCTCGGTGGCGGCGGGACCGACGACCTTGTGGGAACTGAAGGACGCCGTGATTCGAGTGGCGCCGGGCGCGAGGCGCGAGGTCTACGTCAAGTACAAGGACGAGAAGGACAAGCGCATCGGCGGCAAAGAGGTCACGGTCGAGGATGTGAAGTTTCTGCAGGGCCGCTGCCGGGTTGAGGTCGAAGCCAAGGCGAACGGCGCCAATCTGGTCTTCAAGAATGAGAGCGAGACCAGGGAAGCGGTGGTCGAGAAATGCGTGGTCAAGGGGCGCAAGATCGTGGATGAGGGACAGATGGACGCCCGCGCCATCGATCAGGAGAGCATCACCTTCTACGGGCGGCGCACGATGAATATCAACCTGCCCTCGATTGACGACCTGGATCAGGCGCAGCACATCGCCGACTTTGAGCGCTACCGGCGCAAGACGCCCTTCGGCCTGGCGCAGATGATCACCTTGCAAAGCCATGCCGAGAATGGCGGCGGGCGTCATGCGGATCAGCTGGGGCTGACGATCGGCAGCCTGATTGAGCTGCGCGAGACGCAGACCGCTCATGATGGGACTTATTTCATCATCGGCGAGGCGCACGAGCTGGCGCGCGGCGGGAAGCACTGGACGACCACCTGGTATCTTGAACCGCGAGTCGAGACGCGGCACTGGAAGATGGGAGACGCCTCGCGCGGTCATCTGGATAGGGAGACCTATCTGGCTTATTAGAGATCGAATCGGTGAGATGAGGCGGCATGTGACAGGGCCCGTGTCATCTCACTGCTTCAGCAATCTCCACGACAGCTAGCAAACTGAATCAGCCCGACGCTTGCGTTAACAGCAGCAGGCGATTTATCAACCCTAGGATAGGGGAAGCGATAGCTGTGGATTTCAACGATTTGCCCGATGAGGTCAAACTCCCGATCATGGCGGCTGTCGGCGGCAGTGTGGTCGCGGCGGTCAATCATTTCTCGGCTGCCTTCAAGCGCAAGTCGCGCCGGGCGGATATCCATGTTGACCAGATTGAGGCGGAGCATCAGCTGGATGTCGGGCAAGCCGAGCTTATTCACCGCATCGTTGATCAGCATCTGCTGCAGGAGAACAGCGCCTTCCGTATGATGGAAGAAGAGGTGCGGGAGAACAAGCAAACCATCCGCGAATTGCAGGACGAGCGCATCGCCTTGAAGGCGGAGATAGTCGCGCTGCATAGCGAGAACCGGGCGCTAAAAGCCCGCATAGCCGAATTGGAACGGCTGAATCATAAGGAGCAAAGCAATGGATAAAACGAAAGCGGCGCCGCGCCGGCTATTGCAATCGCGGCGTTTCTGGTCATCGATTATCAGTGTCATCACCTTGATGATCGCCGCCACCCGACCGGAACTGGAAGAGCACCTGGATGTGCTCGCGCCTACGATCACGACGATTTGCGTGACACTGGTGGGCGGTTACATCATTGAGGACCGTGAGCTGGCCAAGAGCGCCGGCGTGAAGGGAAGCGAGGGAAGCCATGAGTCAAACACGGACTAAGCCGGAAAGCGTCCAGCTGGCGCTGAGAGAAATTGCCGAAGCGCATGAGCATCTGCGGGTGGCGAGCGACATTCTGAGCGCGTCTGCGACAGCGGAAGCCGTGGAGACAGCGTCGCCGGTCAGTGTACGCGATCCGCGGCGATTGGATATTGGGCAGCCGCAAGATCTGCTCGACATCGCCCATGAAGTCATTCACCAGGTCTTTCCCAAGCGGCTGGCGCAGAGAGCGCTAGAGCATGGCGAGACGCCACGAGACTGGCTGCGCCGTGTGTATACCCTATCCTGTGTCCCCAGAGGCATTGCTGAACCGGTAACGACCCTTGTCGTTATGCTGGCGGCGGTCAAGTTCGGCTTGCGCCACCAGCTGCTGCTGCAAACGGAGACACGTCTGGGCTTGCCGCACAAAGCGCCGATAGCCCATCTCGACCTTTTCTTGGAAACCTTCGTCTCCGAGATGGTGGAAGCGGATAGAGGCGATGTCCGCTTCAATGACTGGCTTCAGCGGACGGTAGCTGAGCATTACCCAAACTTCCGCAAGGGGGTGCGGCTCAACCTGCCGAACGGCGATTATCTCCTCATCCCGGACGCCATCGAACCGATCCGTCAGCCATCCGCCGCGCCGGTCGACGCCTCTTCGCTCACCTCGCCCATCGATCCGGCCTCCGGCGTGGTGATTCCACCGGGCAGCGGCTGGCGCATCACACTCGGTTACGCCGAGATTCTCCATGACGTAGCTTACCCCGCCTTCTATGGGAAGCATCACAGCGGCATCGACATCTACCGCTGGGACGCCTATCAGGCGCCGGTTCACGCGATGCGCCCCGGCGTCGTGATCGATTCGGTCTACCTGCCCAATGGCTTCGGCAACACGGTCGTCATTGAGCACGACGACGGGAGCTGCCTGCGCTACACGCACCTGGACAAGAAGCTGGTCAAGAAGGGCGACCCCGTCATACGCGGCCAGCAAATTGGGACGATCGGCAAAGGCGCGAAGAACATCTACCCGGCGCATCTTCACCTGGATATGCCGCGCTCACGCGCTTACGCACGCGCCAGAACCTACTACGAGACGGCGGTGGAAGTTGCCGAGCATTTCATTGACCCGCTGAGCCAGATTGCCGCGGGCGTGTAAGATCTGGAGGAAGCGCCAGTGACGGAGATCAGCAAAGGCTGCTTTGTTTACGGTTCTCGGTTGCGACGGTAGCTTCACCGCTCCGTCGGAAAACGGCTGACAGATAGGGAACTGATCAGCGAATGACCCGCTCCTTCACATATCACTTGACAAACCGTCTTAGTGCGGATGTAGGTACGTTTAAGCGATGTAAGAGGTGCGACATGCTTAATGAGGCGGTGAACAGAGAAAGTGTATTGATCGCCATCATTGCGGCAGCAGGTGACGATGGCCTAGACCGGGCGCAACTGCAGAAATCAGCATTCTTGCTGAGAGAGGAGTTCGAGGCTAGATTACCCAGTGACTTCTATCAATTTCGACCGTATATGTATGGGCCCTTTGCACAACAGATCTATACAGATGTAGAGAGATTGAGCGATGGGCCAATGATCGAGACGCTTGCCGGCAACGATGGACGCCCTTTGTATCGCTTGACCTGCGATTCCGCATCTTGGCAATTCGATTTGCCGGACGACTTGGAATCCGGTGTGAAGAGAATTGTCCGCTGGGTTTCTACGATGTCGTTTGATGAACTTTTGTGCGAGCGATCTATTATATGTTTCCTGAGCAGCGCGAGAATAGCATCTTCCGATATTCAGAGAAGCTGGCTGAAGAGGAGAGCCTTGCGCGTAGCTTCCGCGACATGGCGGCAGGTCGAACGCGGTCGGTCGATGAGTTGATAGCGGAGCTACAAGATTGATATTCCGATGGCGCATAAACGGGTCACTTCCACATTGGAGTTTGACAATCAAGTTAAAGCGCTCTCAAAACCAAAGAAGTATCCGAAACTTCCGGCTGACCTCGAAGTATTCAAGCAAAAGCTAAGTGCCGGTGAGGTCCGCGTAAGCGCGCTCGTGGCGTGGATTCGGCGCCAGTATATGGTGCGCGTCTCAAAGACAGCTCAACCGGTGCAGGCCAACGGCAAAGTTTCCGCGTACTATTTTTTGAAGGTGCAGAGAAGTTTGTTCTGTTGTTTATCGATCGCCGTCGCGACCTAGATGATTGGCCCACAGACTTGATACTGCAGATGCTAGAAGAGTTAGGGCTATGGCCGCCGGATGAATGATGTCGGCGTTCTTCAGCGCCGCAACAGCATCGCACCAACTTCTGCGGCTGCCGACGATCCCTATTGCAACAGATGACACAAAAGTGAGGGGCTGGTGATCTGCCTCCTTCGCCATCATTAAGGTCAAAGCCACGTAGACCCACAAAGTTAGACAGTCGCGAAAAGGCGGCACTCGAGAGTACGTTGCGGTCATGCAGCTCCGTGAGCATGATCTTCTCACGAACGGCGTGTTCAGTTGCCCCCACCCCTGCACTGGCGCGTCAGCCGGTGTCATCCTCCCAGAACCAGCAGCGGGCGAGCAATACGCACCCACAGCCCGTTTGCGGCAATTGGCAGCAATGGGATAGCAACGATCGCATTACCTGTGGCGAAGCGCGAGCGGCGGGGATTGCGCCTGTCCCATGGGGGCATCCAGCCTATCCACTCTTTGAGATACCGTTTGAGGAAATCACCGATGGCTACGTCTTGTATCTTCCATCTGGCACCTCGACGGCCGTAGCGGGCATGAAAGAGAGCGAGAACAACAAGGTTCACGATGCGGTTGTGCCAGCCACGGATAAGCCAACCTTGCTGAGTTTCGTGGTGGACAACACCGAAAACGACACGATCATCTACTACAGATGACGCCAGGGCGTATAGCGGCTTACCGAGGCGTCATGCTCCAGTGAAGCATAGTGTCGGTAAGTTTCTTTTGCAAAATCCAGCATATTTGGAGAACACTGCTCACAAACTCGCACTCGGCCACAGGGAGAGGTTCGTAAGTTTCATTGTAGATAGGGTATTCTATTTCATACCCATTCTCCAGCACTTCTCGAAGCTGATGCCAGTGCTCCGCGACGTGCGTGAGCATCTGCTCCAGCACGTCAACAAGAACGATAAGGATATAGCATTCATCAACGCTTTTATCCTCACACACCCCGACCAGGATCACTGCCGGGGCTTCCAGTCGGCTTTCTACACTGGACCGCCATCGGAATACCCTGAAGAAGCCAAGAACAGCGAACTTATCTTTAAGGAAAGCGATGATGAGGACACACTCAAATGGGATCTGCTACGGGCGCCGCATTATTGCTCGTGGACCTTCTACAATGATCATGGTGAATCCGAGCCCCATCCGGGTTCCCTTGAGCTACTCAAACGCCACCGCGATGGCGCCTTCGCTCGTCAGCGCCGCCAAGCGGAAAAGCTAGTTGCAGCGTTTTTCCCTGCGCGATAGAATGTCTGCAAATATTCTTTCCCAGATAATCTTGATAACCGAGTCGGATATGCTGGACTGGCGCAGCGAAGGAGGTGAACCAGGCATTTTTGTTGGAACGTCTCGTCATTGCTTTTGGTATTCACAATCACTAGGGAGAAGCAGAATGAGCAGGTTGCGCATTGTCACATTGTTCTTGGTGTTAATCTTGGTATTGCCATCGGCAATCGCCCAGGACGAACCGGTCATCTACATCTTTAACAATTCCGGTACACTCTAATTTGATGCCGGCGGCAGCGATCCCGATGTATTGCAGCGTGTACAAGATCATATCGCCGAGCAGTCGGGTGTCCGTCCAGTAACGATTGTGCCCGGCGGCGCAGCCAGCGCCACGGAACAACTGAATCTTCTGCTTGGTTCACGCGACCCGGTCGACCTCTTCCAGGCAGGCGGCAATGGCTGGCACGACTACGCGATGACGATCATCCCGATTACCGACTTGCTGGCAGAGCATGGTCAGAACATCCTGCAAGTCATTCCTGAGCATCAGTGGGACATCATGCGTAGTGCCGATGGGGAGATCATGGGCATCCCCCGCTCGACGCCGACCAGCCCCTACATAACCTGGGTGCGGCAGGACTGGCTTGACGAGCTCGGCCTGGACGTTCCAACGAACTGGGATGAACTGGAAGCTACGATCGAAGCTTTTCAAGCTCATAATCCCAACGCCATCGTCGCGACGCGTCCGCAGGACATCCGCTGGACGACCCTCGGCGGCTTCACGCCCAATGGCCATTCCAACTGGCTCGACCCCGACGATGGTTTCGTCAAACCCTGGGTCTTGCAGCCCGGTGTTTTGGATTGGGTAACCGAGCTCAATTCCTGGTGGGAAGCGGGTTACTTCTTCCCCGATACCTTCACGCGCTTTGACGCGCCAGAGTTATTCCGCACCTGCAACCTGGGCGTTTGGATGGGCTGGTATTCGCGCATCACGCTGATCACGCCGCAGATTGAAAGCGGCTGCGAAGGAATCGCCTGGGCGCGCACCAGCATTACCACGGATATGGGTTACATCGCCACATCCCGTCCGCAGAACGCCAGCGCATATGTTGTCACACGCAAAGCGGAGAACCCGGCCGCTGTCATCCAGTTCATGGACTGGGTCTACAGCGCCGATACCACCGACAATCAGTTGACTGCGCGTTACGGCATCAAGGGTGAAATGTGGGATTACATCGACGAAGAAACAAAACTGGTCGGCCCCGACTTGAGCTTCGGCTACGTCAGCGAGTACATGCTGCCCAACCTCAACATCGAGATTCGCTACAGCCTGGATAACCCCTCGCGCAAGTGGCATCTTGAGTATTTGGGCGGACAGTTGATTGATTTGAGCGACGCCAAATGGCCATTTGATGGTGGCGTCCCGTATAACCTGAGTCGGATCGCGGATGAAGTGCCGACCCTCGGCGACATCAATCGGCTCCTGGACGAGCAGACTGTGCTCTTCATCAAATGACCATGGCCTATGCGTTGGCGAAGAAAGACTTGCCGGGCCGCGTGCCGCTTACGATATTCGTCTTCATCACGATGGTCTTCAGTGGCGGGCTGATACCGCGCTTCCTGCTCGTCGACGCGCTCGGCCTGCGCAATACGCTCTGGTCGATGGTCTTTCCCGGCTTAATCAATGCCTGGAACATGCTCATCATGCGCAACTTCTTTATGAGCTTGCCGGAAGAGTTATTCGACGCCGCCATCGTCGACGGCGCGTCGCCGCCGACCGTCCTGCTGCGCATCGTGCTGCCGCTATCCATGCCGGTCATCGCCACCATCGGCTTGTTTTATGCCGTCTGGCATTGGAATTCCTGGTTTGACGCCGCTATCTACATCGACCGCGCTCACCTGAAACCGATGCAAATTATCCTTCGCAGCCTTCTCGAAACCACCAATATGCAAGGCCTGGAAGAGCTCGCATTCATTGAAGACCCGCCGCCGGCGGCCTCCCTGCGTTCGGCGCTTATCATCGTCAGCACGGTGCCTGTGCTTTTCATTTACCCCTTTGTTCAACGCTATTTTGTCAAAGGCATCATGATCGGCGGCATCAAAGGCTAAGACGCATGTTTAAGCGAAACGTCGAGCAGTTCGACCTCTGGCGCAGTGGCAGCGATGGCTACCACACCTATCGTATTCCTGCGCTGGCTGTCACCAACGACCATACTGTTCTTGCTTTCTGCGAAGGGCGCAAACGCCACCGCCGCGATTTTGGCGACATCGCGCTTCTTATCAAACGCTCGACCGACGGCGGAGCAACTTGGTCGAGCCAGTCAATCGTGTGGGATGATCCCGGAAACACGAGCGGCAATCCAGCGCCGGTCGTCGAGCGGGACAGCGGCACAATCCACTTGCTGATGACCTGGAACCGCGGTGATGACCACGAACGCGACATCATCGACGGCAGCAGCCAAGACACTCGCCGCGTCTATGCGACGTCGTCGGCGGACGATGGACTAACTTGGTCGAAACCGGAAGAAATCACCGGCGATGTCAAGCAGCCTGATTGGACCTGGTACGCGACCGGACCGGGACATGGAATACAGATCCGAAACGGCAAATACAGCGGCCGCCTCGTTATTCCTTGCGATCATATTGAAGCCGAGACCAACAATTACTTCTCGCACATCATCTATAGCGACGATAATGGCGCCACCTGGAATCTGGGCGGACGCGCGCCACAATCCCAAGTCAATGAATGCGAAGTCGTTGAAATCAGCGACGGTCGTTTGCTGCTGAATATGCGCAGTTATTCGCCCGGCAAGCGCGCGCGGCAAGTTGCGGTCAGCGCGGACGGCGGGAAAACCTGGACCGACCAGCACACGCACCCGGCGCTCGTCGAACCCATTTGTCAGGCGAGCGTCATCGCCTATCCCTACGACAAGCGCGGTTACCAACCAGGGACTGTCCTCTTCGCCAACCCAGCCAGCACAAGCGAGCGCGTCAATATGACTATGCGTGGCAGCCCAGATGATGGCGCAACCTGGCCTAGCCAAATCACGTTACATGCCGGCCCCAGCGCCTATTCGGATCTCGCGGTCGCGCCTGACGGTCGCATCCTTTGCCTCTACGAAGGCGGCGAGCAGCATCCCTATGAATTCTTGCGGCTGGCTTTCGTTGAGCTTGAGTCAATTCGCTGACGGTCATGCCGACGGCGGCGCTTCTAGCGCGGTCGCGAGCAATGTGATTTTATGAACGCTTGAGGAGACGCCGGTGCTGATTCATACACGATCACTCGTCCATAAGGTCCATGACATTTGGCGCAGCCCCGGGCGCTTCACCAAAAACCCGGACGTCATTGTCTTGCCACCGGGGCGCTACCTGTTGATCTACAGCGATGTAGACGCGCATTGGTCCCTGCAAGACCAGGTTTTGACCTTGCTGGCAAGCGACGATGAAGGCGCGACTTGGTTCAAACACCGAGAGATTGATCGAGCCGACTTGCGGCAGGGCGACGAGCGCTTGGTCACGCCCCGATTAAGTCGGCTCAATGACGGTCGCCTGGTGGCCATCATTGACCATGACGATGACAGCCATTTCCACGAAGACCAGCCGCCCGGCAATTGGCTGTACTGGAGCCGCGACAACGGCGACAGCTGGACGCCAGCGCAGACTGACAGCGGCATCGGCGGATTTGAGCCCGACCGCATCCTCGACCTGCCCGATGGCGCGCTCGGTGTGACATCGCATTTGATGCGAGGCGCGACGCAAGAATTCGCCCAAGTCTTGTGGACATCAGAAGACGGCGGCCACACCTGGTCGGAGCGCAGTACGATCGCTCATAACGGCTATCATCGCTTCTGCGAAGGCGCTATTGTCATCTTGGACGGTGGCGCTCGCCTCGCCTGCGTCATGCGCGAGAATCATTCGGGCGGGATCCCGTCCTTCGTCGCCTTCTCCGACGATATCGGGCATAGCTGGTCTGAACCGCAAATGCTTCCCTTTGCGCTTCATCGACCATACGCCAAGCAGCTGATGGATGGTCGAGTCATGGTGAGCGGCCGCCACGTCAACGGCGGTCTCGGTACATACGCCTGGGTTGTCCATCTGGAACAGGATGCGGGCGCCTATGCAATCGGCGGACCGCGCCGGAAATATAGCGCCGAATTGCGGGATGGAGCGCTGCGGATCCAAAACAAGCCCGAGCACGAATGCCGATACAGCCTCCTGCCGCCGGAGTCCGCCTTTAGTACAGTCGACTTCGAGGCTGAGGTCCGAGTTGAAGCTTCCGCCGGGCATGCCGCGGTCGCCTTCATGTCCGTCTCGCGCCAAAGCCAACTGCTGACGATCGCGCCCGACTATATTGCGATAAGCCGGGGCCGCCATGATATGCGCCATCCGGCCGACATGACGCGCTTCCGCCGTGTCGGTTTGCATCATCATCGTGGCTGGCTGCAGGTCAAGCTTGATGGCGAAACGGTGATGCACCGTTGCGTGTTCCGCGAAGAGTGGCCCGCTAGCGATTTTCATGGCGGCAACCCTTTGCGGCGTACACAGTTTGGTCAGTTCGGCGATAGCGGTCGCAGCGATTGGCGCCGCGTCAGTTATGCGCTGGCCAACCCCAAACTGCCGGACTTCGTCTGGACCTGGGACGCGACCCATGGCGCCTACCCTGATCAGTATCAACGCGAACGGTTGATACAGTTGCACGGCAATCATCCCGCTCAGGCGCCCTGGCCCGACCACGGTTATTCATCCTGGATTCAACGCGCGGATGGCAGCGTTTACCTGGTCGACTACAGCAATGCCGGCGATATCGCTGATACCGCCCACCTGGTTGGCTTAAATATTGACCTGGAGGATATTACCTGATGCGCCCAAACATCTTGTGGATTTGCACTGATCAGCAGCGCTATGACACCATCGGCGCATTGAATAACGCGCAAGTCCACACGCCGAACATCGACAGTCTGGTCCAAAGCGGCGTCAGCTTCGAGCGCGCCTATTGCCAAAGCCCTATCTGCACACCGAGCCGAGCCAGCTTCCTGACCGGTATGTACCCAAGCAGCGTACACGCCTGCGGCAACGGCAACGACTATTGGGCGGAGGCGGCTCCGCTTGTCACCGCGCTGCTGGCCGATGCCGGCTACGACTGCGCTCTCGCTGGCAAATTGCACCTGGCCGGCGCAGAAGGACGGATTGAGCCGCGGCCGCAGCACGACGGTTATCGCCTATTCCATTGGAGCCACGGTCCACACGCCAATTGGGAGTCCGGTCACGACTATGCCGACTGGCTGCATCAGCAGGGGCACAGTCTGGCGGAAATGCTGGAGCATGCCCAGGACACGCCGCCGGAGTTGCATCAAACCCGCTGGTGTACCGACCGCGCCATCGATTTCATCGAGGCTGATCACGCTGGCAAACCTTGGCTGATGAGTGTCAACATCTTTGATCCCCACGCGCCCTTTGACCCGCCGCAGTCCTATATGGACCGGTATGATATCGACAAGATGTCCGGCCCCAAGTTTCGCGAGAGCGACCTGGCGGCGCAAGCGAAGTTAAGCGCCATCGACTTCCAGAATGCCCCGCGCCGACCAGTAGATTTTGAGGCCAAGCGCATCCAGGCCGCATACTACGCCATGATAGAACAAATCGACGACAACGTCGGACGGATGATGGACGCGCTGGAGCGGAGCGGACAGCTGAATGATACGCTGGTCATCTTCACAAGCGATCACGGTGAAATGCTGGGCGACCATGGTCTGCTGCTAAAAGGTTGTAGATTTTACGAGGGTTTGGTTCGCGTTCCGCTGATCATGTCCTGGCCCGGGCAATTCCTCGAGAACGCGCGGCGGCAGGCGCTGGTCGAATTAATCGACATCGCGCCCACCCTGCTGGAACTAGCGGGCATCCCAATACCGAAGCGCATGCAAGGCAAGTCCTTAGGCAAGTTGCTCCGAGATACGGGAACGGCCGATCATCATCGAGACGCTGTGCGCTGCGAATACTACTGCGCGCTCAACCCGGCCGTTCGCGAAGGCATCAGCGGCACATACGCAACCATGATCCGCGATGAGCGCTACAAGCTAGTGGTCTATCACGGGCACGGGATTGGCGAACTGTTCGACCTGGAAAGAGACCCCGATGAATTCGACAATTTATGGGATGAGCCCGCATTGACCAGGACAAAGCTCAATCTGATGCAGCGCAGCTTTGACGCGCTGGCGTTTGCGACCGATACGGGCTCCGAGCAGCTCACCGGGCATTGATTGCGATGTTCATGCAGCGTCAAGATTTGTTCTCGCGTGATACTGGCGGCTATACCATGTATCGCATCCCGGGCATCTGCGTTTCACCGGGCGGCGTGGTCCTGGCGCATGCCGAAGCGCGCTTCGGTCGCGGCGGCGATTGGGACAAAATCGATATCGTCATGCGCCGCAGTTTTGACCAGGGCGCGACTTGGGATGAGCCGCGCCAAATCCTGGACCACCGGGACTTTGGCGTTGGTCCGCTGCACAACTTTAATACGATTGTCGATAACAGCAAAGGAATCTTGCACGCCCTATTTTGTTACGGCTACGCTCGCGCCTTCACCATGCAATCGGTCGACGATGGCGCAACGTTCAGCGCCCCGCGCGAAATCACTGCGGCATTTGAAGACTATCGCCAGGAATACAACTGGGGCGTCCTTGCCATCGGCTTGCCAAATGGCATCCGCTTGCGGCAATCCGGCCGGCTGATTATCCCCATCTGGCTCTCAAAATCCCAAACCACCGCGCATCGCCCAAATCGCTGCGCCACGATCTACAGCGACGATGCCGGCGCCACATGGCAGCGTGGCGAGATGGTGCCCGATATCGTGCCAAATCTCAACGAAGCCGGCATCGTCGAATTGGAGGACGGTTCGGTCTTGCTAAACATGCGCAACGGTATCGGCCTGCAGCGCCGCGTCATTAGCCGCAGCCCTGATGGCATCAGCGGATGGTCTGTCCCGCAACTCGACCCGCAATTGCGCGAGCCCACTTGCCAAGGCACGCTCTTCCGACACAGTTGGGCGCGCGAAAGCGCGAGCCGCATCCTTTTCTGTAACCCGGACAATGTCGGAGGCAAAGACGCCAAGGGCTCATCCATCTTCCGTGTACGCAAGAATCTGACGGTAAAGCTCTCGCTTGACGAATGCCGGAGCTGGGCCTATGCGAGAGTCATTGCGCCGGGATACGCGGGCTATAGCGCGCTGGCGGTCTGCGCGGACGATTCCGTGCTTTGCCTGTATGAAGGCGGCGAGGCTTCCAGCGGGAATACCGACGATTATTTGACGCTCGCGCGCTTCGATATGGATTGGCTGATGAAGAGCGCCACAAACAATGCCTAAGCAGCCAAACATCATCATGATTCTCTGCGATGAGCTGCGCGCAGATGCCCTCGGCTGCTTTGGCAATCCAATCGTACAGACGCCAAACATCGATCGGCTCGCCCGCGAAGGAACGCGCTTCTCGCAGTGTTTCGTCACTCAACCCACATGCACACCAAGCCGCGCTTCGATATTGACCGGTTGCTATCCCTCGGCATTGCGTGCGCGCATGGTCGGCTGCTATACGCCGGACGACAAGCGATTCCTTCCGCGCGCATTGTCGGCTAAGGGCTATCGCACAGCTTCCATCGGCAAAGTGCATCTCGTCCCGCAAGCCGCTGAGCCGGCAGTCCTCGCACAAGAGCTCGCTACCGAAGACGACGCCTATTTCGGCTTTCAAGAAGTTGATCTTGTCAATGGTCACGGACAGCGCTGCTTCGGCAATCGCTATACGAAATGGCTGCGAAAACGCCTGCCCGACCTGGATGAACGTCAAGCGAACGCTACGCCTTATGAAAATGGCGTGAATTGCTGGCGCTGGAATCTGCCGGAGGATGTCCATTCCAGCCATTACATTGCCGACCGCGCCATCGACTTCCTGGAAACGGCGACGGACGAGCCCTACTTTCTTCACGTCTCTTTTCCCGATCCCCATTATCCTTTCACCGTGCCAGAACCATGGGCTAGTCTCTACGATCCGGCTATCATGCCGCCGCCGATACCGCCGATTGCGAAATCCTTCGACATGCCAGAATTACACGAGCGCGTCTATCGAGGACCGCAGACGCCATCGGCCGGCCGCGGACGACCAAGGGATCGTGTCATCGGAACGCCACCTCACAAATATTCAGAATACGATCAGGCCGACTGGAAACAAGTCAAAGCAATCTACTACGGTATGGTTTCTTTAGTAGACCACAGCGTCGGACGGATACTCGACGCGCTCGATCGGCTCGGCATGAATGACAATACTATTATCGTCTTTGTCTCGGACCACGGCGATTATCTCGGCGACCATGGCATGTATGGCAAAGGCCTGCCTTACGACAGCGCGCTGCGGACGCCCCTCATCTTCCGCGGCCCCGGCATCGTCCCCGGTCAAACGATCAGTACTGTGGAATCCACGCTTGATATCGCGCCGACGCTATTGGATCTTGCCGGCGTCGCTGAGCCTGAAGGAATCCAGGGCTGCTCGCTAATGCGGCTCTTAAGCGGCGAAGACTAGCCGCGCCCCGGCGCCGCCCTGGTTGAAAACGACGATGACTTCGCCGCCTTGCGCATGCGCACCCTGATTAGGCCTCGCTGGCGCCTGACCTTTTACCACAGTCAGGACTGGGGCGAACTCATCGACCGTGAGCGCGATCCTTTCGAGATGCGGAACTTGTGGAATGACCCGGTGTATGCGGCTGTCAAACAGCGGCTTCTGATTCAACTGCTGGATGAGGTTGCGGCCAGCATAGACATGCAAAATGGAAGAAGGCAGCAACCAAGCGCGCCTGTCCCCAAATGGCGCGCTTTGGCGGCTCGACATTAGAATCACTTGAATCGGCAGCCAATTACGCGGCAAATGCTCCATTCAAGTGAAGGAAAATTAATATCCGGGGTTCGTGCAATCGAATCGGATCCCAAATGTGTTGGGTGGTGTAGCCGCTAGACGACCGCTGCCATCGCCCTTGTGATGAACGATGGCTGTGCCCATCACCGGAGCCGAAGACCGGCGCCCTATGAGGGCTGTTCGGACAAGTGGCTACCTTTCCTGAAGCAAACAGGCGGGGATAGTTGCCTTTAAATCAGCCAATTTCAGTGCCATTCCGTCCTATATGCTTCACAGAAGGGGGCTTTCCTGAAGTACGAGGCCATACCGTTGCACTGAATCGATTGGTAACACTTTTCATTCCATGCGGCGATGTCTCCGCCACTGTTGCGGATTTGACCGCAAATCACTTGTTGGATAAATTGGATGCGTAGTACGCTTGCTATCTAAGTCGCACTGATGCCCTTATTCTGGTACACGACAGTCTACGCACCGAGGAATTCTACATACAAGAATTGCAAACGGAGTGAAGCGATGTTGGATTTCGCAATAATTGATACGCATCTTCATGTTTGGGACCCGAAGCTTTTGCGCTATCCCTGGCTGGATGACGTCCCTCTGCTGAACAAACCATACTTGCTGGAAGACTATGACCGCGCCTGCGGACCGGTCGCCGTCGAAAAGATGGTCTTCTTGCAAGCCGAGGTCGATTTCGCTCAATTCCAAGAAGAAGCGGATTGGGTGGACAGCCTGGCCGAACAGGACGCCCGGCTTCAGGGCATCGTGCCTTGGGCGCCGCTGGAAACAGGAGAGGCCGCTCGTTCCGCTTTAGAAAGAATGGCCGCCAATCCGCGTATCAAAGGCGTCCGCCGCATTATCCAGTTCGAACCCGATATCGAGTTTTGTTTGCAGCCGAGATTCATCGAAGGTGTTCAACTGTTGCCTCGATACCGCCTGAGTTTCGACATTTGCATTATTCATTATCAGATGGCCAACACTATCAAAATGGTGGCTACTTGCCCTGAGGCGCAGTTTATCCTCGACCACATTGGTAAACCCGATATCAAGAACGGTGTGCTGGACCCCTGGCGCGCAGAAATCAAGACGCTCTCCGAGTTTCCCCATGTCTGGTGCAAGATTTCTGGCCTGGTCACCGAGGCAGATCATCAACATTGGACCAAGGAGCAGCTCAAGCCCTATATTGATCACGTCATCGACTGCTTCGGCTTTGATCGCGTAATATATGGCGGTGACTGGCCCGTGGCTTATCAGGCGACCGAGTATCCACGCTGGGTGGAGACGCTGGAATGGGCGGTGGCGGGCTGCAGCGAGGACGAGCTGCGGAAGCTTTTCCACGACAACGCCGCGGCCTTCTACCGCTTGGACGGCTGACGGCTTCGACTTGTAGACAGATTGTCACTGCGATACAGTAGGCGATTGTGGCTGTGCAGATTTCTCGTCTACGCACAAGATTTCGCGACCAATAGTTATTGCAGGAAAGGACTGCCAATGGGTTGGAACGGACATATCGCCATCGTCACGGGCGCCGCCAGCGGCATCGGCGCCGGCATCGCCGAGTGCTTCGCCGAAGCAGGCGCGGAAGTTGTCATCGCCGATATCAACGAGCGGCTGGGCGCGCGGGTCGCGGCCGATTTGCAAGAGCGTTATGGCAAGGGTCTGTTTGTCAAGGCAGACGTCTCTCAAGCCGCTGACTGCAAGCGCCTCATCGACGAAACCCTGGCGGTCTACGGCCAGATCGACACTTTGGTCAACAATGCCGGCGTCAACTTCGTCAAGCCCACGCTTGAGATGGACGAAACCGACTGGGACCGCGTCGTCAATGTCGATCTGAAAGGCGCCTTTCTTTGCAGCCGTTATGCGCTTGAGTCGATGGTCGCGCGCCGCAGCGGAAACATCATTAACATCGCCAGCGTGCATACCGTCGCCACGCTGCCGGCCGCCGCGCCCTACGCTGCTTCCAAAGGCGGCGTCGATATGATGACCCGATCCATGGCGATCGAGTTCGCGCCCTTCGGCATCCGCATTAACGCCGTCAGCCCGGGCTTGACGGACACGCAAATCTGGAACGATATTCAGGACGCCGCCGAAGACGCTGAGCTGGCGCGCCAGCACTGGATGGACAATATCCCGCTCGGCCGCGTGCAAGCGCCGCGCGAGGTGGGCAATGTCGCGCTCTTCCTGGCAAGCGAGCAGTCCTCCTATGTGACCGGCGCCAATATCTTCACCGATGGCGGCATGACGGCGCAACTGGTTAACCGCGAAAGATTCGCCAGTAAATCTTTGGAGGGGGTGGCGCCGCAAGAATAAGTATTTTGCTGAGCCCGCCTGACAGTGGGGACAAGATTCCTGTTCACGGCTTGCGAGTGGAAAACAATCCAGGAGGTGCATCCATAAGTGAAACGCGTTATCTTTGTCCGTAGCGAAAATCTCGACTCAATGAAAGGCAAAATGATGTTCAAGAAACTGTCACTAATGCTCGTCTTCGCGCTTCTCTTCGCAGCTTTCGGAACGGTGTTGGCGCAGGATAGCGATATCACCGGTGAAATCACGGTCCACTACCAGGTCTATTATCGACCCGAGCAGCATCCGGCGCATTCGGCGATCGCCGAACAGGTCGCGCAGGACTACATGGAATTGCATCCCAACGCGACCATCAACCTCTTGCCTGATATCCCCAGTGGCTCCGATTACACGACCTGGCTAGCCTCGCGCATGGCCGCGGATGAAGCGCCCGATATCGTATGGGATCAGTGGTTCAATCGCAGTCGTACGATGGATACCTGGTGGACAGCGCTGGACGAATACTTTGAAATGCCGAACCCCTACATCGCCGAAGGCATCCCGGGCCACGAGCGTTGGGCCGATTCCTTCGCGCCGAACGCAATGAATACGACCCGCGCGCCCGATGGACACTGGTATCAGGTTGCGTTGGACTGGGTGGAAACCGCGATGTTCTACAACGTCGCCATGTTTGAAGAAGCCGGCGTAGAACCGGATTGGGCCAATTGGGGCGAATTCATCGCCGATATGCACACCATCCAGGACAGCCTGGGCGTGGAAGCCTTCGGCTCCTTTATGCCCGGCACGGGCTGGAGCACCTGGTACTGGGCTGATAGTTTGTGGCTGAGCGTTGTCTGGGCGGACCGGCATTCGGAACTGTACATGGACAAATACTCCGAGATGCAACCGGATCTGGACTGGCGTCAGCTAAACGCCGAGGAATACGCCAAAGCAATTCATGACGGCGTCCTTAGCGCCGACGATCCGCGCATGGACGATTACCTGCGCATCTCCAAAGAGTTCGTCTCGATTCTGCCGATCGACTACATTGGCATCACCAGTCTGGGCGATGTCATGCGTATGTGGCTCGGCGAACAGCTCGCCATTTACTGGGGCGGGTCTTGGGACAACAAGGAAATCACCAATTCGGCATCCTTTGAATGGGGCTTGACCTATCTGCCGCCCTTCACTGAGGACGACTTCGAAGGCGCGCCGGATACCACCTATCGCGTCGGCGGGCCCAGCTCGGCCGGGCAATATGGCATTCCGGTGGCGACGGCGGAAGGCGACAACTTCGAGCTCGCCGTTGACTTCCTGATGTGGATGTCCGCCCCGCAAAACTTCGGGCCCTTGGCCAACGAGTTCGGTGGCTTCATCCCCATGGTGGCCGGTACCGAAGTCGGGCCGGTTCTCGCCAATTTCCAGAGCGTTGCCGCATTGCAAGACCGCTTGTTCGGAGATCCTTCGGCGCGGCTCACGGTCGAACACGGCGACAACTGGACGCAGATCATGCAAGGCTACTTCCTGGGCGCCACCGACGAAGAAGAGACCAAAGCCCTGCTGCAGGAATCCTGGGAGAACGGCGCCTCGGCACTCTGTGAACAGGTGGGCTACGACTGGTGTCCGTAGTGGCAATTGAAGCGGCAGGATGCGCTTGAGCACTTAGCATCCTTGAACCGGGGTTGGGTCCTCCGACTCCGGTTCAAACCGCGGAGGACAAGCCCTTGACGCTCAAAACGACGCCGACCGCCAGCGCCAAAACTGAAACCAGCCGCTGGAAACTGCGCAGCGGATTTGTACCCATTTATGTGCCCTTCCTCTTCTTGATTCCGGCGCTAATTCTGCTGCTCTCATTCCGATATATTCCGGCTGTGTCAGCAATCTTTCATTCTTTCACCTATTGGAATATCCCCGAGCCCGGCGAATTCATCGGCTTGCAGAATTACCAGGCGCTCTTCGACGATCCGATCTTTATAAAGTCTTTGGGCAATATCTTGAAGTACATGGTTGGGCGCACCGCGCTCGTCCTGGTCATGGCTTTTGTCGGCGCGGAGCTGGTCTACAACCTGACGAGCGACCGCTGGCGCAGTATCTGGCGCATGGTCTTCACCATCCCGATGGTAATTCCGATCACGGTTAATCTACTGGTCTGGCAGCAGGTCTACGCCGGGCGCCAAGGCATGCTGAATGAGTTTCTGGTGGGAGTTGGCGCCATGGCGCGGCCCTACCCCTGGCTCGGGCGTCCTGATACCGCTCTGCCAGCGCTGATCTTCATCGGCTTCCCGGCGGTGGCCGGCTTCGGATTCTTGATTATCCTGGCCGCGCTTCAGAACTTGTCGAGCGAGGTGAATGACGCCGCGCTGATAGACGGCTGCAGCCGATTGCGCCGTGTATTCGCCATTGATTTGCCGGCGATTCGCGGTCCGCTGGCGCTGATCCTGATCCTGAGCCTGAACCAGGGCATGCAGGAATTCGCGCCCATGCTGGTGATGACGCAGGGAGGTCCCATCAATACTACCATGTCCCCAGCCTACTATCTGTATATTCAAGGCTTCACCTATGGCAAGCACGGTTATGCCTCGGCCATCGGCGCCGTGCTGATGCTGATGACTTTGGCGCTCAGCATGTTTATCCTGCGAATGCGCTATCGGAGGGCATACGATGTCGCAGTCTAGCGCTTGGCGGCGCGATTGGCCCTTAATGCTCGCCTTGTTGATTCTGGCCATCATAACTTACGTCCCCTTCGTCTTCACGGTCATCAACTCATTCAAGATCAATGCGCAGTTCTTCCAGCAGTTCTGGCTGCCCACTTTGCCCTTGCATCCGGAAAACTACGTCCGCGCCTGGCCAGCCATGGGCAAGGCCATCTTCAACAGCTTCACATACTCCATACCCACGCTGATTCTGACGCTCGTCATTTCCGGTCTGGCTGGATACGCCTTCGCCCGCTACCGATTCCCCGGACGAAATGTATTGTTTGTTGCGATTCTGGCGCTGATTATGATACCGGGCATCCTGCTGGTCATCCCCATGTTCAGCGTCATCATTGCCCTGGATTGGGCTGATACCCTGCAAGGTGTTGTGCTGCCCTGGGTATCGGTCGAAATCGTGTTTGGCACTTTCCTGATGCGGACCTTCTTTGAAACGCTGCCGCAAGAATACTTTGAGGCGGCGCGGCTGGACGGCGCCAACGAATTCACGCTCCTCACTCGCATCGCCGTGCCCCTGGCGATACCGGCGTTCAGTACCTTGGCCATACTGGATCTGCTGTTCTCCTGGAACGACATCATCTGGCCGCTGGTCGCTATTTTTGATAGCGATCGCCTGCCAGTTTCGATCGGCGTCTTGTCTTTTGCCGGTCAATACGGGACGGATTACGGCGTCACATTCGCCAGCTATGTGATCGCGTCGCTGCCCCTGATCATCATCTTTGCCTTCACATCCAGACGTTTCATGGATGGCTTGTCCGGCGGATTGAGCATCTAGGCTCTGCCAGAGTTCGCTTACGCTTACGAGGGATACAAATATGTCAAACTGGCCCTTCAACGCCGATGTGCCCAGAAATCAGTGGACGATGATTGAAGCCGACGGATTCGCCGAGCAGGTTCCCGGCTGTGTCTACGACGGTCACCGGCTGGACGGGGGCGTGCCGCTTGGCGGGCTGGGCACCGGCTACTTCACGCTGGAAGGTTCCGGCCTAATCGGCCACTGCTCGATCTACAATGACATCGTGCCGCCGCGCGCTGACTTCGCGGAATGGCTGACGGTCAAGATCGCCGATGGGGAAAGCCTGCCGCTGTCCACCGCGGAGATCGCCTATTGGGGACATCATCCCGTCGCCGATATGGTCTGTCGATTTGAAGCGAAAAACTTGGAGCTGGGCATCCGCGCCTTTGCCCCGCTGATTTTGGGCAACAGCGCCGACAGCAATATCCCGGCAGCCTTATTCGACATCGAAATACGAAACAGGCGCGCCGTTGATGTGGCGCTTGAACTCATCATCAAACCACCGGCTGCACCCGCCGGACCAACCCACGATATCTCCCTTGCAGGTGAGGGCGTCCATGTCACCAATGAAGCCGGGCAGCTCACCGGTCGAATCGCCCGCACAATTCATGCGCATGGATCCACTCGCGTAAGATTTGTCTTCGCCTGGCATTCACCCTATTGGCGTGACAGCGGCCGTGAACCCCATGTTCATCAATACGCCTCGCGCTACGGGAGCGCCGCCTCAGTCGCTGAAGACGCGCTGGGCCGATTCGACGGCTTGCTGGGACGCGTTTTGGCTTGGCAGACTGCCATCTACCGAACCGACCTGCCGGCTTGGCTGCGCGATGGCTTGGTGCAGAGCCTGTATAGCCTGTCGAAGAATACGGTCTGGATCGCCAAAACGAGGAAGGACGAGTGGTGGGATGAGATCGGCTGGTTCACGCATAATGAAAGCCACACCGGCTGCCCCATCACCGAGACGATGGTCTGTCGCATGCACGGGCATATGCCGGCGCTGTTTTTCTATCCCGATTTGGAACGGACGAGCCTGGAAGCGTTTAGGCACTTCCAGATATCCGATGGCGAGATCCCGTTCTCGTATGGCATGGATACTTCCATGCGCGATCCGCGCTATCATTGCCAGCATCCACTGAACTCCGGTCAGTATGCCCAGATGATCTATCGGCTATTTCTGCGCACTGGCGACCAGGATCTGCTGGCGCACTTTTATGATTCCGCCAAACGCGCCATACGCTACCAATACTCTTTGGACGATGATGGCGATGGCTTGGTCAATGACCAGGCGCATGTGCAGCCGACCGAATTGTGGCCGGCCAATCAATTCTACGATATATGGCCCTGGTGGGGCACATCGGCTTATGTGGCCGGCACCTGGCTGGCGACGCTGTCTTGCGGCGAAGCGATGGCGAAAGCGATGAATGACACTGAGTTCGCCGCTGAATGCGCCGATTGGCTGAAGCGCGGGAAAGCCGCTTACGAGGACAAGCTGTGGAATGGCGAGTACTATCGCTTGTGGCACGATGCGGCTAACACGAGTGGCGAGGGACCGGACTGTGAAGTCTCTCTCGGCAATCAACTTATGGCGCAGTGGTGCGCCAAGATCGCCGGCTTGGACGATATTTTGCCGGCTGGTCAGATTCAGTCGGCATTGGGCGCTGTAGAGCGACTGAATATGGGCGCAACCGAACACGGTCTGGTCAACGGCGTCAATCCCGACGGTTCGCGCTACGTCTCGAAACCCGATCCCCTCCGCTTTCCCGATATCCTGCCCAACAACGACCACTCAACACAGGTCTTCGTCGGCGAGAATCTATGCGCTGCGATGAACTTCATCTATCACAGCCAGCCAGAAACCGGGCTGGAGATCGCCCGACGGATCTACGAGGCGGTCGCGCTGACGTCCCGCACACCCTGGAAGCAGCACTGCTTGATCGACGCCGATACCGGATTGCCGGTTTGGGGCGAAGACTATTATTCCGATATGGTGATTTGGTCGCTGCCGATGGCCTGCGCCAACCAGGACATTGCTGAGTTTGCGCAGAGCGAGCTCGTTCGCGAGATGACTTCAGCCTAAGGCCTCAGTGTCATTACATGCCCCGCTTGCTTCACAGAAGGCGCTTTTCCTGAAGCAGACTATTTTACATGTTCGCTGATTTAATGTGATGACAAAGGGAAACACGCATCCATGCTCTTTCACGCGATGGCGAGCACGACCATGGCCAGCACGCAAGCGCCTGATTTGCGTTTCTCAGGGCGCGGGAATTTACGCCGTGATATTGGGGAGGCTCAGCGCGATCAGAGCAAATAGCAGAAAGCGGAGCCAACGGAACTCAGTGCGGATTTCCAAGATCAGGGTTTCGAGTGTGTTCACGCGCTGCGCGAGGTCAGTTGAGTCAGCCGCCGTCCTGTCCATTTGTCGCTCCACTTGAAGTAGCGCCTCGGGCACATATCGTGCTTGAGCAGCTTTCTATTCAAATTGTACCAGCGGCTGACGAAGCCCTATCACCCGTGGACGAATGGGCAAGTCGAACGGATGCATCGAACCCTGAAAGAGCAGACGGTGTATCGCTACTTCTACCAGACTCACGCACAGCTGTGCCAACACCTTGAAGCCTTCATACAGGCCTACAATTTTGGCAAACGGCTCAAGACCCTGAAGGGGCGAAGTCCCTACGAGTTTATCTGCGACCGCTGGCGGGAGAACCCGGAAAACTTTCACAATCTCCGCACCATCTCACTACGGGACTATACAGCTAGGGAAGGGGAGCTAAACCTGGCGGATTCCGTAATGATCTCTTGGCAATTGCAAGGTTTGGCCCTCTTGTTGTCTTGTTTCAATATCATTCCAGTTTTCAAAACCAGGAAGCATGATGGTGTACAAACCGTGTAGGAGCAAGCTATCAGGTCGCCCGCAGACGCGGGAAGACGGTAAGGAAGATGGCTCAGGTCGCCCACCGGAGCGCAACCGTGTAGGGGCGAGCTAACAGTTCGCCCGCAGACGCGGGAAGACTGTTCGAAATGTGGCTGCTCTGTCCTTTTTTACTGGATACCGGCTGGGGAAATTATGCCGCATAGCGCGCTGACAATGGCGCATGAGCACGCTATAGGACAAGCCATTCAAATCTGATTCAAAGCGAAATTTGTAAGAACGGTCGCAATTGAATAGAATGGTTGCAGTGTAGAGTCTTGCCCGTCTGACAGTTCCTCGATCGATGTGAGGAATAGCGAGTGGCGATCAAAGCGCAGGGACAGCAAGAGAACCTATTGCCGGCAATGCTGCGCGACGGGCGCATCCTTCAAGGAATCGCTCAGATAATCTTCGTCGTCATCATCGTCATCGTACTCAATGATTTGCAGGCGCGCATCAATACGGCGCTCGAATCCACCAATCAATCACCGAATTTCGAATTCCTGCAGAACCGCGCCGGCTTTGCGATAGCAGACTCGGGCGATTATTCTTCAAACGACCGTTATATTGACGCGTTTGAGGTTGGTTTCATCAACACGCTGCGCGTAATCTTGCTTGGCTTGGCCGCGACGACATTTATCGGCATCATGGTCGGCATTTTCCTGTTGAGCCGAAACTTCCTTCTGCGGACGATTTCGCGGGCCTACGTGGAAGTCCTGCGGAATACGCCGATCTTGCTGCAGATAATCGCCTGGTACTTCATTGTCATGCTGTCCTTGCCGCAGCAGCAGGAATCGTTCGCCTTTCCGCGCGAAGGCGTGCGCAGTCTCCCGCTCATGCAATACGCGCTTTCGCTCGTTGTGATCTTGATCATCTGGCAGTACGGCGGGACTTTGCGGCGCCCAGTCTGGCGGGCGCTCGTGCGCGAGGCGGGCATCGCTGTCGTCGTTCTGGTCAATCTGTTCGGCATCGCGCTGGTCGGGGCGAGCACGCCGATAGAATTTCATCCGGGCATCTACATCAGCATCAAAGGCGTCGCCATCTTCGAATTGATTCCGTCGTCTCAATTTGGCGTCTGGATGGTCTTCGTTGTGATTGGCGCGGTGGTCGCGGCGGCGATGTCGCGCTACTTCGCCTTCATCACCGAGAGCACCGGGCAGCCGATTCCGCGGACGCGCCTCGCCCTGGCCGCCTTTCTCGGGTTCTTGCTGCTGGGCTGGGTCATCATCGGCATGCGGCCCACGCCTTCAATCATTCCGGTCTATGATGAAAACCGCGACCAAGTGATCGAGTTGGAATACGAAGACGCCTTCGCGTCGGGCTTGCTGACGATTGAGCAGGAGCTCGAGTATTCGCGCCAGCCGCTGCTCTTCCGTCCGCCAACGCTTGATCGGCGCGGCCGCAATATCGAGACGGGCATCGAATTCTCGCCGAATTATCTTGCTGTCTTTCTAGGCCTGGTGATCTACACCTCCGCCTTTATCGCCGAAATCGTCAGGGCGGGCATTCAGGCGGTACCCAAGGGCCAGCTGGAAGCTTCGCGCGCTCTCGGGCTTTCGCAGGCGGATATGCTGCGATTGATCATCTTGCCGCAGGCGCTGCGCGTCATCATTCCGCCGCTGGGCAATCAATTCCTCAATCTCTCAAAGAATTCCAGCCTGGCAATCGCCGTGGCTTATACCGATATCTATCAAGTGACTTTCACCATCATCAATCAGTCCGGTCAATCCGTAACGGGCATTGTCATGGTCATGCTTTCGTATTTGTTCATCAGCTTGTGCATTTCACTGGCGATGAACATGATCAATCAGCGCTATCAGTTGGTGACGAGGTAAGCCGCTGATGTCGGAACTGATGAACGCGGGCGCGGGCAAGTCGATCATCAATTATGAGGATGAGCCGGCGCGGCCGCCGCCAAAGCTCGAGGTCGGTTTAGCCGGCTGGATGCGGCAGAACTTGCTCAGTTCGCCCGCCGATATTGTCGTCACCATCCTGACTTCGCTGCTTATCCTGGGCTTGCTCATCAGCTTCTTCGACTGGGCAATCCGCTCGGCAAACTGGTTCGCCATCATCAACAATCAGCGCCTGTTCATGATGCTTTCATTCGAGCCGATCTTTGAGTGGCGCCTGGCGCTGACGGTTTTGCTGGCTGCCTTGCTGACGGGCATGAGCCTGGCCGCCTGGGCGCGCCGCTCGGTCCGCGTGCTGGCGAGCGTTTCACTCGGCGCAGTGGTCATCGTCGGCGTACTGCCGCCGATCATTGAAGCGACCATCGAGCAGCCGCGCTCCTACTTCACCGCCGGCAATGTCGATATCGTCGACCGCGCCACCGCGCTGAAGCCGCAGGCCGAGTTGGCTTTTATCGCTCAAGCCGGCGAGACGGTGTCAATCAGCCTCGCGCTTGATGAAGTTGTCGATATCGAAACCTTGAGCCGCCTCTCCGGCTTTTCCGACCGCGGCTCGAACGCCTTGGGCAACGCCGCGCTTAATCGGATTGAACAGCGGGCAAGGACCGGCGAAACCTTCGACCAGATGGCCAGCGGCGAATTGACTGAATCCCTTGAAGAGCGCACGCGGTTGAATATCCGCACCTTCACCCGCACCAACGACATGTTGGCTTCGACTCAGAACTATGTCGCGCGCATGGGTGGCCTCCTCGCCTCGGCCGGCGCCGAAGTCGGCGAGCTGCGCTTGTGGCTGGGAAGACTGGAGCGCGCCGCCAACGGCGTGGACCCGCGCGAGGACGCCATACTGGAAGAGGCTGTCACTGTAGAGGACGTGGTCAAGATCCTGTCCGTAAATGATGCGATACCGGCTGACCTGCGCGCTGCGATTGACCAATTGACCGCCACGATTCTGGCCAGCGAGCAACTGGAGGATCTGGGCGAAATCTTGATCTTGCAGCTTTCGGAAGACCTGATCGGCTTACCGGACCAAGCGAACGACGATGAAGAACTGATCAGACCGCTGCCGCGCGAAACCGCCTTCCTGCGCGACATGTTCGTGCGCCTGCTCACGCCGCAGTCTGTGGTCGACTTATATGAGCTTGGTCAGACGCCGATGGCGGTGGCGATCCTGGATGCGCAGACGCGGGAGGCGCTGGCGGCGGGGGTCCTGAGCAGGGCGGGCGATGAAGTCTCCTACGATATTCCTGGCGATGGCTGGTATATCCTGAGCAAGAACGCGGCTGAGGGCGAAGAGGGCAGCACCATCCTGGCGGTGAACGGCATCTACCCGATCGTCGAGCGCACGCTCAGCGCCACCAAATCGCAATTTGTGCGCTTAACTGACAACGAATTGGTCGTCACCGAAAGCCGCCCGCAGCGCGATGGCAAATCGATACCTGTTGCCGTCTTGATTGACAATCAGTTTCGGGGCCGGCGCGATCTGCAAACTTACCTCGTTCATTTCATTCCGCCATTTTTTGAACAGGTTGACTCGCTGCTGATTCCCTTCCTCATCACGGTATCGTGGGGATACATCCTGGGGCGGGCGGCCGCCCATCTTCTTGGCGAGAATTCAGTCTTCAATAATAGAAGCAGTCGGGCGACGGTTTTGGCTTGGTCGATGACTCCTCTGCTCATCCTGCTGGCTTACTTTGCTTTGCTTGATGCCGCCGGGGCGACCACAGGCTTCATCGGCGCAGTCCTGCGAATCGCCGCTGCCATTGGCGCCGTGTTGGCGGTGCGGCGGGCCGAAGCCTGGCTCAATCAAAACAATCGGGGCGAAGATGCCGAAGGCTCAACCAATCGGATTCTAGTTTATGGCTGGGGCGCCTATCCCTTAATCATGTTCGGATTGGCATCGGGCATAGGCGGCTTATCCGGCGCGACGCTCGGCAGCACGGTTGGCGGCCTAATCTGGCTGCTGCTGATGTATATCATCGGCCTCAACTTCCGCGGGACGATCGGTTATGTCTTGTTGGTCGGCGGCTTCTTCTTGCAGATCGCGCAAGCCTTCTTGATTAACCTAGTTTGGGACGGCTGGTATACCGAGCCTTCCATATCGATACTGCTTTGGCTGGCGCTCGCCGTCATCGGCGTCATGGCTGGCATCAGCGGCGCCCGGCTCAATGGCGCGCTGGATATGGCGGTCAAGCGATACGGCTTTCTGGTCGGCTGCATCGCATTTCCTTTCGTCCTGCTGAATACCAATGTCGTCTCCGCGAACGGCGACGGCTCGGCGGCGCTACTGGCGGGCATCGCCTTCCTGCTATGGATCGCCTGGATGTTCTTCAGCGGCGCCACCAAGTGGACTTCCAATCGAATCATCATTGGACTGCTGCTGCTGACCTTCCTTTGGATGCAAAGTTTCACCGGCGTTGACCGCTGGTCATCCATCTATTTTGTCGTTTGGCTCGCCGGTGGAGTGGTCGCCTTCAAGCGCGGCGAACGAGCGCAGGTGGACAAGCGGATGGAACTGGGCGCGCTAGGCGGATCCCTTTTCAATCGATATCCGCTGCCTGCCATCGCCGCTGTTGCAGTGGCTTGGCTGGCCGCGCTATGGATCATCCCCGGCATCATCTCGGGCTTGGGCGCGCAGGGCGCCTTGCAGGCATCTCCTGATGATCTGCTGCCGCTATCCGACAAGCGTGTCTGGGGCGGTCTGATGATCACGATGCAGTTGACCGTGCTTGGCATCGCCGCGTCCTTCCCGATCGGCCTGGCGCTGGCGCTGGGGCGGCGAAGCAATCTCGCGGTGGTCAAATATACCTGCATCCTCTACATCGAGTTGGTGCGCGGCGTGCCTTTGATTACGATTCTGTTTCTGGCCTCCTTGCTGGTGCCGCTGGTGGACCCGAATCTGGCGGCGATTGACCAAGCGGTGCGCGCCTGGGTCGCCTTCACCATGTTCAGCGCCGCTTACCTGGCGGAAAATGTGCGCGGCGGCTTGCAATCTATCGATCGCGGCCAGACCGAAGCGGCGCAGGCGATCGGCCTATCGAATTGGCAGACGACGCTCTTCATCTTGCTGCCGCAGGCTTTGCGCGCGGTGATCCCGGCGCTGGTAGGGCAGTTCATCTCGCTGTTCAAGGATACATCGCTGGTATTCATCGTGGGCTTGGCCGATATCCTCGGCGTCGCCTCGCGCGTGGTGGCGCAGGCGGAATTTCTGCAAAAGCGCCAAGAGACCTTTCTATACGTGGCGATCCTCTTCTTTGTATTCAGCTATATCATGTCCTACATCAGCCGGAAGATTGAAGCGACCGGCTCGGGGGCGGTGCGGGCGCAGCAGCTTTGATGCCCGCGAAAACGGGTTAGGCGGAGGTTCCAATGGAAGACGGCAAGCAGCAGGTAATGGCGGGCGACGAGCCGATCATAATTTGTCGCGATATGAACAAATGGTTCGGCGAATTCCATGTGCTGCGCAACATCTCGATTGAGGTGATGCCGCAAGAAGTGCTGGTGATTATTGGACCTTCAGGCTCCGGCAAGTCGACCTTCATCCGCTGCATCAACCGCCTGGAAGAACATCAGGACGGGCAGATAATCGTCGATGGCATTGAGTTGAGCCACGATGTGCAGAATATCGCCGATATCCGCCGCGAAACGGGCATGGTGTTTCAGCAGTTCAATCTCTTCCCCCACTTGACTGTCATCGACAACATCACCCTGGCGCCGATGAAGGTGCGGCATTGGGCGCGCGACAAAGCCGAGCAGCGGGCGATGGAATTGCTGGAGCGCGTCGAGATTCCCGAGCAGGCATTCAAGTATCCGGGCCAGCTATCCGGCGGGCAGCAGCAGCGCGTGGCGATCGCGCGGGCGCTGGCGATGGAGCCGAAGATCATGCTCTTCGACGAGCCGACATCGGCGCTGGATCCCGAGATGATCAAAGAAGTGCTTGACGTGATCGAAGAGCTGGCGCGCACCGGCATGACGATGCTGGTCGTCACGCATGAGATGGGTTTCGCGCGCGAAGTGGCCGACCGCATTATCTTCATGGACATGGGGCGCATTGTGGAGGAGGGACCGCCGGAGAATTTCTTCAGCCCGGATATTGAGCATCATCCGCGCACGCAAGAATTCCTCGACCAGATTTTGTAATGGTCGGCTGAACGGCGAACGGCGAGAACTCTATCGAACCTTCTGTACGGGCGAGCCGGTGGCTCGTCCCTGTATTCGTTGCCAGTGGCAAACCCCATTCCCCGGCCCCTTCCCTAAGTGCAGTGTCTACGCGCTCCTACAAGGAGGGAAGCGGAGCCAGTTATCTCGGAATATGCTCAGAAAAGCCCCTCCCTCTTTATGGGGTCGCGTAGACACTGACCCGCCGGGGAGGGGCTTGGGGGTGGGGGTTTTTAGCCCGAAATGGCTTTGACAGTTGTCCATAGTAACACCAAGTAAGTCATGCAACAAATTGCATCCGTAAGGGGTGGCCGATTGTGTTCTGTGCTGATAGCACTTCTTGGACCTTTTCGAGCAAGTCATTCATCGACTTGTATAGGGTGTTGGCATAGGCTTTGTCTTTCATATGACGCCAGAATCGCTCGATGGGATTGAGCATTGGGCAATAAGGTGGCAAGCAAATGACCAGCACCCGACTTTCGTATAGGCTGAGCATGGCTTGTACCGCGTGGCTGCGATGCCATGGCGCATTGTCCATGACCAGGACAACCCGCTCTTGCGGATAGGCGACATGAAGCAGATATTCAAGAAACTCGATAAAGGTCTCGCTGTTCTTGGTTTTTACGATGGTGTAGGCGACCTGTTGGCTGCGCCAGTTCAGCGCTCCGATCACATGGTGAAAGGCATTGGCGCCAGGCGGCGCTGGTAGGCGCTTCTGTTTTCCGCGTTTCATCCAACATGCGCGAATTGAGAAATCTTGTGTCACGGTGCTTTCGTCCACAAAGAGAAGCTCGAAATCCTCTGCGGCACTGGCTTTTTTTTGGCGTCTTTCAGCCATTTGTCCGCTGCATCGCGTTGCTGCGGATCTTGCAGATGGCGCAAATCCTTCTTGGGCCGCCGGAAGACGTAGCCCAGTTTCTTCATTTGCTCGCGCAGCCATTCCGCACTGATTCGAATACCCGTTTCAACTTCCATATGGTCCCGCAATCGACCCGTTGTCCAAACCACGAAGACATAGTTATGCTCGCGCGGGTCCTCCTCGATCAACTCTTCCAACCGCTGCCAATATGCCGCATCAGTCTTTGGCGGACGCCCCGATTTGGAGCGATTGCTCAGCGCCTCAATTCCTCCTGCGCAATAAAGATTCCACCATCGATATACGGTAGTGTTGCAGACGACAAAATGCTGGGCGACATCAGACGGCTTTTCGCCAAGATGCAACTGACGTATAGCAGCGCATCGCAGCGCCACCTCAGCACGAGCATCGTTATGCATTGCTCTTTCCAGAACTTGCACCTGAACTTCGGACAAGTGGTATTTCGATTTTTTCTCCATTCAGTTACTATATTCAAATTTCAATTACTTACTTGGAATTACTATGAATACACTGCCAGACAAGCCCTACAACCTTAATTTTCCAGCTTGTCCAATTCCGCTTGCAGCAGCTCCCGCAGCAGCTCCGGGCTTGCCTCCGCCACCGGCGCGCCACCGATAACAAATGTCGGCGTGCTGCGGATGCCGAGGGCGGCGCCGCGATCGTGATCGTAGCGCACCGTCGCCACGTGGACGCCGGCTTCGTAGCAGCGGCGGAGCGCGTCGCCATCCAACCCGACCTCCGCGCCCAGTTGCAGCAGATCATCGGCGCTTGCCCGTCCCTGTTCCGCCCGAGTGAAAATGGCATCATGCATCGCCCAGAATGGCTCGTTGCCCTGGTCGAAAGCGCATTGGGCGATTTCAGCCGCCATCTGGCTGTAGGGCGGCACGATGATCGGAATATCGCGATAGACGAAGTTGACCCGCCCGGCGAATTCCTCAAGCAGCGCTTCGACGATGCCTTCCTCGTGCCAGTATTTGCAGGCGTGGCAGCCGTAAGCTCCGTACTCTATGAGGGTGACGGGCGCGTCCGGGTCGCCCAGAATCGGGTCGAGTTCATAGCGTGCGATTTCTTCCGCGCTCGGCGGCTGATATCCATAGAGGAGCGTGTCGGGATAAAAGGCGGCCCAGGCGAACCAGAAATGCGGGAAGGCGTTGATCGGCCGCAACTGTTCTCCCGCCAGATCGCCGGCAGTGGCGCTGCCAAATATATTCCAGGTGCTGCCGGTCTCGGCATCGACGATATCGCCATCGACCCGCTCAAATGTCAGCGTGCGGTCCCCCAAGCTCCGGTAAAATAGCCCAGCCATGCCGACATCGCGCGACAGGTCAATGCTGGACGCGTCCAGCGCGCTGAAGGCGCCCGGCTGCCAGATGGCCACCACATCGGTCTCGGCGACGCGGTCATTGATGACGCCTCTTTCCGCCAGAACCGGGAATGGATAAGCGACGCTGACCTGCCCAATGGCGGCGCCGAGGACACGCTCGGTCGCCAGGAGACGATCATCCAGCGCGCCCATGAACAGGAAGGGACGTGGACTGCTGTCGTAATTGACATAGGGGTTGCTGCCATAGAAGCGGCCCTGCGTCGACAGCACTTGTCCCTGTGGGTACTGCGCTTTGAAGGCGGCATAGCCGACGAGCTGCGATGGCACGATATCCAGCAGCCGGCCCGTATGCGCCCCGACGATGCCTTCGCCGGTCAACTGTTGCCAGAGCGTTTGCGTCGCATCGTCCCACATAATCAGGTCGCTGTTGCGCAGCAAGCCACTTACGCCGAAGCGCAAGACATCACCGTCAACGCGCCGGTCGAAAACGATGGCGCTATTGCACAAGGGGCAGAAGGTGACGGCGACGGGCACGTCATTGATGACGTCATTGGCGATCTCGTGGCGCGTCAATATGGCCAAGGGATAAGCGCGCGCAACGCCATCGATTTCCAGCGCGATCACCGGCGACGCCGGCTGCAGCCATTCGTCGGCGGTCGCTAGATCATCAAATTGCGGATGGTCGATCGGCGGGATGCCATCGCGGCCGACGCCGCCCGAAATGATTTCAAAGAAGACGCCCTCCTGGCTCTTGCAGACGTCCATCAGATCCCAGACCTGCTGCCAATTCTTCAGCAAGTTTTCATCGTCGAAGGGAGCGGGCGGCTGGTCACAGCTGAGCTGCGCCAAGGCAGCGCCCGGAAGCAGGGTCAGAATGATGACGAGCAGTATAGGCTTGGTGAAGCGAAGTTGTGGAAACATGGTTCGTCCTTATAGCTAGGAATACGAAAGGCGCTGCCCGGCAGGGGCGCATCGAGCAAGTCGGTTTCAGCCGCTGCCGTCATTCATTCTGGCGTCCGTTGATCAACGTGTCCGGATAGAAGGCGGCCCAAGCGAACCAGAAGTGCGGAAACGCGTGCAGCTGGCGGAGCTTGGCGCCGGCCAGCGGTCCGTCAGTCGCTTCGCCAAGGAGATTCCAGCGGCTGCCGGTTTCATTGTCCCTGAAGCTGTCGCCGTCAAAGTGGAAGCGCAGGGTCTCGCCGGTAGCCAATCGCCGATCAAACATTAGCGCCATGCCGACATCGCGGGACAAATCGATGATGGTCTCATCCAAAGCGCTGACGGCGCCGCCTTGCCAGAATACCGCGATGTCGCGCCCGGCGATGCTGTCGTTCAGCACCCGCCTCTCCCGCAGCAATTCAAAGGGATAGGCGACAGCCGTCTTGCCAATTACAGTCGCCAACACCCGTTCCATCGCCCCCAGCCGCCGGTCTGGCGTTCCGGCAAAGAGAAAGGGAGTTGGGCTGCTGTCGTAGCCTCGGTATGGATTGTTGCCGTAAAGTCCCAGCGGACCGCGCAGCACCGTGCCGTCGGGATAGCGCTCGCGGAATATGCCAAAGCTGATCAGTTGCGAAGCGACGAACTCCAATTGGCGGCCCACATAATCGCCGACGATGGCTTCGCCCGTCAATTGCTGCCACCAGGATTCGCTAGCATCGTCCCACATCACCAGGTCGCTGAAGCGCAAATTGCCGGATACGCCGAATCGCAATGCCCGGCCGTCCACGCGGCGGTTGAAGACGATGGCGCTGTTGCATAGCGGGCAGAATGTCACCGCCACCGGGACATCGCCAACGACATCATTGACGATTTCGTGACGCGTCATCACCTCCAGCGGGTAGGCGCGCGCGTCGCCATTAATCGAGAGCGTAATCACCGGCGATTTGTCGCTCAAGCCCTGGATGGAGCTGGCGGGATCGAATAGCGGCTGGTCTATTGGCGGGATGCCATCGCGCGGTACGCCGCCGGAGATCACTTCGTCAAGGTCAATTGCCGTCCGTTCGAAATTGGTCTCCCAGCCATTGTTGCTATCGCTCAATATGGCGCTTCCGATAGCCACAGCGGCGGCGAGCGCCAGCCCGGCGGTGAGATATTCCCTGAGACTTGATTTGCCACGCTTCATCGACACTGCGTCTCCCGGCTCGCGCGTCGGCCAAATCGAAGATTCAGTCTAGACCATAGACTTCGGTGTCGGGATGGAAAGCAGCCCAGGCGAACCAGAAGTGCGGGAAGGCGTGCACCCAGTTGAGCTGGCTGCCAGCGAGCTCGCCAGCGATGGCTTCGCCGAAGGCATTCCAGGTCGAGCCGGTCTCCTCATCGGTGAAACTGCCGTCATGGTTGTTGGCTGTAAAGTGCAAGACCTGACCATCGACGCTTGATTGATACATGCCGGCAGTGCCTATATCGCGAGCATTATCGATTACGGAATCGCCGAGCGCGCTGGCGACGCCGCTCTGGAAAAAGACGACGATCGGCGTTTCCCCGATGCTGTCGTTGACTGCCCGCTCGCTCTGCAGAATCTCAAAGGGATAGGCTTTGGCGTCGTCGCCGATAATTGCAGCCAGCACGTGATCCACCGCCGAACCCAGCCGTGGATCGACCTCGCCGCGAAACAGGAAGGGGCGGCCCGGGCGGCTGTCGTAGTTGCTGTAAGGGTTGGCGCCGTATTGCCGGTTGAAGCCGGTCTCGCGCGACATCACCAGCCCATCGGGATTGCGCTCGGCGAAGCTGCCGAAGCCAATGACCTGGGACGGGACGATATCGAGGAAGACGCCGGCATGTTCGCCAGCCAGTCCCTCGCCGGTCAACTGCTGCCACCAGGTTTCGCTTTGGCGGTCAAACATGATCAAGTCGCTGTTGCGCAGCAAACCGCTGACGCCAAAGTCCAGCGCCGCGCCATTCGCCCGCCGATCAAACGTAACCGAGCTGTTGCAAAGCGGGCAAAAGGTGACGGCGACGGGAATACCGGCGATCTCGTCGTTGGCGATCTCATGCCACATCAGAATTGCCAAGGGGTAAGCGCGCGCCTCGTCTTCGATCTCCACGGCGATGACCGGCGAGCGATCGCTTAGCCAAGCCGATGCTTCGGGAATGGTATCCATCGCGGGATCGGTCACCGACGGTATCCCGCCCTTCACCGGATGTCCCACCAGAATCTCGCTGAAATCGACGATGCTGCTGCAAAAGTCGGTCGTCCAGTTGGCGGTGTTCAGGTTAGCGGGACGACAATTGTCTTGACCGCGCACGGGCATCCCCGTCGCATTCAGCGCGAGAAGGCTCCCCAGCACCATAAAGAATCCGGCGATCAGCGGCGCGCTTCCCGTCCGCTTTAGCTTGTGCATGTTGAAGGTCCTTTCATGTCCAGGTCACAGAACCAGGATACGCTGAGTTCCTTACACTGACGTTACGCGCAAGGCTATGTTCACGATTGCCTTCCCCCGGGCGCGGCAACAGCCCGGCTGTCGAGACGCGCGCCGACATCGAAAGTCGGCAATAGCAAGATCGCGATGCCACGGTCTACCTTGGTCGCGCCAGGACTACTCGTGACTGGCCGACGGGAATGGCGCAGCATCCTAGAAGTGCTAGAATGTGACATGTTCCGGCAGAGCGCAAATTCTCGTCAAAGATTCGGGGAAGGGCGAGGAAAGCGCCGCCGTTCGATCAAGGACAAGGAGAGTGAACTTGCTGCAGCGGTCGTCAAGGCTGGCTGTGTTCATTGGCGTCTGCGTGGCCGCTGCCGGCTTCGCCCTTGATTTGCTGCCCAGCGCGCGCCCCGGTCTGAATGCGGTGCAGCTGCTTGTCATACTAACCGGCTTGTCCATCGTCTTGCTCGCGGTCGCACTACGGCTACTGCAGCGGCGGAAAGCCTGGCGCCGTCTGCCAAGCGCGCTGGCTAGGGCGCTGATCGTCACCGTCTTGACTTTGCTGGCGCTTGAACTCGTATTGGTCGGTATTGGCTATGAGACCTATTTTCCCCAATATGTGCCCGATCAATTTTTGCGGCCCGCGCCCTGGTGGACCTGTGAAGACCGGGCTTGTCACTATGTTCAGGATGAAATGGCGCAGGCTTGTGAAGTTGGAAGCATGTCGGGCCGTTACTGCATCGTCAATGCGCAAGGTTTCCACGATACGCAAGAATTCGTCTACAGCCCGGTTCTTGAAAATCAGACGCGGATTCTGGCGCTGGGCGACTCGTTCACCTTCGGCGAAGATGCTGATATCGGCAAGTCCTACGTGGAGACGCTTGAAGCGGGCGGACCGCGAAGAGTAGTCTGGAATACCGGGATATTCGGCGTGGGCACGAATCAGGCGCTCGCGGCTTTTGAAATGTTTGCGCCGGTCTTGAAGCCGCATCTAACCATTTATGGTTTCTACGTAAACGACTTTTTCGACAATCTCTTCCCGGTGGATGGCTACTTTCTGGGCATTGACGAGAACGGCGATGTAGTCACATTGCAGAAATATCACCTGGATCCCTGGGGAACCGTAACCAAGCTCGATACACAAAGCCTGCTCTATTATCGCTGGCGCGGTGTGGAAGCGCCGGCCAACGAATTCGAGCGCCTGCTCGGCTCAACGCGTCTGGGTTCTGTTTTCATCAGCGCGATAGACCAGCTTGGCAAGCAGCTGGGAATTGCGCAGAGGACGCATTTTAGACGCCAGGTTGATCTCACACGCGCGTATTTGCAGGCGCTGCGCGACGCAAGCGCGGCGCAGGACAGCGAGCTATTGATCATTCTGATCCCGAAAAAAACCGACCTGCGCGAGCCAGGCGCCGAATACCAGCAAGCCGTCAACCTATTTGAAGAGTTGGGCATCAGCTATATCATGCCCATTGAAATACTGGATGCCGAGTCGGATTACGCGCCGGACTGGCATTGGAATAACGCGGGCCACCAGAAAGTCGGCGCACTGCTGAGCGACTGTGTCGACAAATTTATCTCGCAGGGAAAGCTGAACGAATGCCGTCATGTTGTCTTGCCCTAGGTTCACTAGCAAAGCACTGGCTCGATGCTGTAAGGTGAAATGGAAGCCAACGCGACCGTTTCACACAACGAAGATATGGCTGAATGCTATGAAAGGCGCATGGGAACTGTGATGAAATTCGCTTGGCGGCTGCTGCTAATCGTTGGCATTCTCGTCACCGTTCTTGGAGTCGGCAGCGATTTCCTGCTGCCGAGTACCAGTCCGGGCTTGAACTTGCCGCAGGTTCTGGTGATCGTTGCTGGCATCGCCATTTCAATCAGCGCGCTTCGGCTGCGGCGGGCGAAACTTCTGAATCGGGGCTTCGCTGGCGCCCGCAAGACGCTGCTTAAAGTCGTCTTGATCACGCTGGCGACCCTGATTCTGCTAGAGATTGTATTGGGGCTCTGGGGCAGGCCGACCTATTTCCCCAGGCAACTGCCCGCGCGCAATGTCAAAGAGATTCCCTGGGGCATCTGTGACGAGCTGGGCTGCCGCAAGCGCTACGAAGCCGTGCTCGATGCCTGCGCCACCGGCTATCTCACGGGCATTCGCTGTGTCATCAATCGCGATGGTTTTGGCGACACTGACGAATTCGTGGTCGCCGAAGACTTCCCGGAGCGTGACCGCATTCTGATTATGGGCGATTCCTACACGCGCGGTTTCCACGCCGATGTCGGCAAGTCCTATGTCGATCGCCTGGAAGCGGAGATGCCGGAGGCTGTCGTCTGGAATGTCGCCGAACCGGGCACGGCGACCAATCAGGCATTGCTCAGTTTTGCCGGGATCGCGCCGCTTCTGAAGCCCCAGCTTTCCATTCTTGGCTTCTATATGAACGACTTCCCCGAAAACCTCGTGCCCAAAGATATGAGCCTGCGCTTGATTGACGATGAGGGCAAACAGTACTTCGTCACCCGCTTTGAAGAAGATCGCTGGGGGAATCCGGTTGAACTGCCCGCGGAGGTCGTCTACGCCTATTTGGCAGATGGCGCCACCCCGCCGACCAGCGAATTGGAACGGCTCTTGGGAATAACGCACCTCGGCACGCTGGCGCTGAGGACATTGGATTATGTCTTGGGCCTCGATGGTGAAGACCTGTCTTTTGAACGGCAGAAACGCGTGACGCGCGAATACCTGGCGCAGTTGCGCGACGACGTGGCCGACTTGGACAGCCAGTTCCTCGTTCTGCTCATTCCTGGGCTAGCCGATGTCGCCGCGCCCCGCCCGCCGTATCGGACGGCAATGCAACTCTTTGAGGAATTGCGAATCCCGTATCTTGAGGCGATGCACGTGCTGGAACCGGCGGACTATACTGACCACTGGAACACCGAAGGGCATCAGAAGGTCGGCGCCTATCTTAGCGACTGCGTGATCGCCTTCTTTGAAAGCGCCGACCTATCCGACTGCGAGCGCGTGGTTATGCCTGAGTAGCGCTGGGACCGGTCCCGGCTCATATCGCGAAATTCAAAAGATGAGCAAACGACGAAGTTCATTCATCTGCTCAAATTGCGGCAAGCGCAGCGCCGGCTACTTTCGGCTTTGCCCCCAATGCCGCCAATTTGACACGATGATCGAGCAGGTCGAGGAAGGCGGTTCGTCTTCCCGGGCGCAAGCGCGAGCGGGCGGCGGCGCCCGGTCGCAAGCGACGCTGCTTTCGGAAGTCAAGCTGGGCGACGAAGCGCGCATTCCCGTGCCGATCGCTGAATTCAGCCGGGTGCTGGGCGGCGGTCTGGTGCCAGGCAGCCTGGTCCTGCTCGGCGGCGAACCGGGCATCGGCAAGTCCACGCTCGTGCTGGAATTGTCGGCGCTGCTGGCGCAGGCCGGGGACGGCGTGCTCTACGTCAGTGGCGAAGAAAGCGCGCAGCAAATCAAGCTGCGGGCTGAGCGGATGGGCTTGGGCGATCCCGGTCTGTATCTGCTGACAGAAACGGATCTGGACCGAATATTTGAAGCAGTCGCGAAACTGGAACCGACGCTGGTGGTCATTGATTCCATCCAGACGACCCGCGCCCCGACGCTGGATTCTTCGCCCGGCTTGGTCGCCCAGGTGCGGGAATGCGCGATTCGCCTGCAGGACCTGGCCAAGCGCGCTGGCGTCAGCGTGTTGATGATCGGCCACGTGACCAAGGACGGCCATATCGCTGGTCCGCGCACGCTGGAACATATCGTCGATGCCGTGCTCTATCTCGAAGGCGATCCCTTCGGGCAGTATCGGCTGCTGCGCGGGGTGAAGAACCGCTTCGGCGCCACCAGCGAGGTCGGCGTTTTCGAGATGCGCGGCAGCGGGCTGGCGCCGGTTGAGAATCCATCGGAAGTCTTTCTCGAGGAGCGCGTGGTCAACAGTCCCGGCTCCGCCATTGCCATTACGATGGAGGGCACTCGCCCGCTCCTGGTGGAATTGCAGGCGCTGACCAGCCCGTCCACCTTCGGCAATCCGCGGCGAACGCCCAACGGCATAGACAGCAATCGCCTGCTGCTGATCAGCGCGGTCTTGAGCAAACGAATCGGCCTGAAACTGTGGGAGCAAGACATCTTCGTCAATGTCGTTGGCGGCTTGAGAATCGCGGAGCCAGCTTCAGACCTGGCGCTGGCGCTGGCGATTGCGTCCAGCTACTTCGATCGTCCGCTGCCGGCTGATATCGCGATCGTCGGCGAAGTCGGCTTGAGCGGCGAAGTCAGGCGAGTGGGGCAGTTGGCGGCGCGCTTGAATGAAGCGCAGAAGATTGGCTTCAAGCGCGCCCTGGCGCCCAGGCTGCGGCGTGATCGGCAGGGCTTGCCAAAGGGCATCCAATTGATTGAAGTCAGAAGCGTGGCTGAGGCGATCGGCGCCATTCTGCCCCGGGATTGAGCAGGGACGACAGCTCACGGGTACTTCCGATTGAGCAGGCGGGCGTAGGGAATCGTCTCGCGCACGTGGCTCAACCCGCAGATCCAAGCCACCGTCCGCTCAATGCCGATGCCGAAACCGGCGTGCGGCACCGTGCCGAATTTGCGCAGGTCGAGATACCACTGGTAGGCTTCGCGCCCCAAGCCCATCTTGTCAATGTTCGCCGCCAGCAGTCCCTCGTCGTGGATGCGCTCGCTGCCGCCGATGATCTCGCCATATCCCTCCGGCGCCAGCAGATCAACGCTGCGGCAGATTTCGGACCGTCCCTCGACCGGCGTCATGTAAAAGGCTTTTACCGCGGTCGGATAGTGGTAAACGAAGACGGGCTTGTCAAACATCTCCGCCAGCGCCGTTTCATGCGGGCTGCCGAAATCCTCGCCCCATTCGATTGCCAGCTCTGCCTTTGCCGCCGGATCATCGATTTCTCCCTGAAGCGCCTGGAGCCGCGCCACCGCGTCATCGTAGCTGATGCGGGCGAAGGGCGGGCTGATGGCATTGAGCCTGTCGAGGTCGCGCTCGATGATCTCAAGTTCTTGCTGGCGCTTCTCCAGCACTTGCGCGACGACATAGCAGACCATGCCTTCTTCGATATCCATCAACTCTTCCAGGCTGCAGAAGGCGATTTCCGGCTCAAGCATCCAGAATTCGATCAGATGACGCCGCGTCTTCGACTTCTCGGCGCGAAAAGTGGGGCCGAAGCAATAAACTTTGCCGAAAGCCATGATGTTCGCTTCGTTGTAGAGTTGCCCGGTTTGGGCGAGGAAGGCATTCTCGCCGAAGTAATCGACATCGAAAAGCGTGGTCGTCTCTTCGCCGGCAGCTGGCGTGATGATCGGCGTATCGACCAGCAGGAAGCCTTGGTCGTCCAGCCAATCGCGCATCGCCTTGATGATGGTCGCGCGGATCCGCAAGATCGCCCATTGCCGATTGCTGCGCACCCACAGGTGGCGGTGGTTCATCAAGAATTCGGTGCCATGCTCTTTGGGACTGATGGGGTATTCCTGCGCCTCTTGCACCAGCTCCAGCTTTTGGATGCCAATTTCATATCCGCCGGGAATGCCGGGGGCGCGCTCATCCGCTCGCACCGCGCCAGTGACGATCACGGAAGATTCCTGCGTCAAGCCGCGGACGATTTCAAATTCGTCAGGGGCCATCTCTTTCTTGAAGGCGACGCATTGCGCCTGCCCGCTGCCATCGCGCAGCAGAATGAATTGCAGCCGACCCTTACCCGTCCTGTTATAGACCCAGCCGCGCAAGGTGACCTCTTGTCCTTCGTATGCCGCGATATCCTTGATCTGAATGACTTCCGCCACCATAGGCTCCTTCTGCGAGGCGAGCAATTGCCATACGCGATTATATCATAGCGGATGATTTCAATTTCGCTGTATGGGTCAATCCCCAGGCGCTGCATCCACCTCGACCAGCGAGCCGACCGCCGCGCGCAGCAGACGATCCCAGACGGCTAAGCCCAAGCCCGACTTTTCCGGCGCGCGCGCCAGGATGCAATCCACCCCCTGCTGATCCAGCGAGCGCAGCGCGGCGAACAGGCGGCGGGCAGCTTCGTCCGTATTGTCGCCCAGCTTCTCGACGGCGACTTCAAGATTGGCAAATTCGAGCGCATCGGCATCGGTCGCTAAAATGCCAGCCCGTTCATGCGAAGCGATCTCGGCGCGCATTGCCGCGTAAACCGCTGCTCTGTCAGCGCCCGAATACAAAATGACCCGCGCTCGGGGCGAATAATGCCGCAGCATCGTGCCCGGCGCTGGCGCGGAGGGGGCATCGTCCGCGAGAAAGCTCGGCTCATACCGCAGATTGGGCAGCGCTTCTCGCAGCGCTTCCAGCGAAATGCCGCCGGGGCGCAGGAGGCGTGGCTCGTCTTCGACCAGGCTGACAATGGTGGATTCCAGCCCGATCGGCGTATCGCCGCCGTCCAATAGGACATCAACCCGGTCGGCGAGGTCATCGATCACATGCTGGGCGCAGGTCGGGCTGGGGCGCGAGAATTGGTTGGCGCTCGGCGCCGCGATCGGCACATCAGCCGCCAGCAGCAGCGCCAAAGCCACCTTGTGGTCGGGCATGCGCACGGCCACCGTGTCGAGGTTCGCGGTCAAATTAGCGGGAATGCGATGCGCTTTCGGCAATACCAGCGTCAGCGGTCCGGGCCAGAAACGCCGGCATAGCTCAAGCGCTCCCGCCGGTATGGCGCCCGCCACTTGCGACAACTGCTCGTAGCGCGCGATATGCACGATGAGTGGGTCGCTCGCCGGCCTGCCTTTGGCGGCGAAAATCTTGGCGACTGCCGCTTCATCCAAGGCCTTGGCGCCCAAGCCGTAGACCGTTTCCGTGGGAAAAGCGACCAAGCCGCCTGCGCGAATCATCCGACCAGCGATAGCGATCGCCTCTGCCTCTGGCGCAACGGGATCGACTCGCAAGACGCGCGTCCGCTTGGACATGAATCGGGTCAACTCTCCAATCGTTTGCCGCCGGAATGTCATCCCTGCTCGGCGGCACGTCGGCGTATTCTACCATGTCGAACCAAATCAGATTCAAGGCGTTTCAGACTGGATATTGGAGCGGCGGAGTAGCCAACACAAGCATCAAATCAGGCGAATGCTGTAGGGGCGAGCCTTGGCTCGTCCGCCGGAGAGCAAAAAACCTCTGTGCCCTCTATATTGTGAAACCCCTCCCGCCGGGCGCTTCTTTCACGATTTGGCTAACAGGCGGTTATAATGAAATTAGACCACCTGAAGCGAGAGGGAGATTCGATGTCGATTCTGGTGACCGGAGCGGCTGGTTATCTCGGCAATCAGACGGTGAAGCGCTTGGTCGCGGATGAGCGTCCGGTGCGCGCGCTGGTGCGGCATAAGGCGAAGGCGGCGATCCGCCTGCGGGAAATCGCCGAGCGCATCGAGATCGTCGAAGGCGATGTCACGCGACCGGCCAGCTTGAGGAACGCGCTTGCTGGCGTCGATGCCGTCATTCATTATGTCGCCATCGCGATGGAGAAGGGCGGGCAGACCTACGAGGCGGTCAACTATCAGGGTACGGTTAACCTAGTGCGCGCTGCCGAAACGGCCGGCGTCCGGCGCTTCATCAACATGAGCCAGAACGGCGCCAGGGGCGATCTGCCGTACCGTTTCCTCGCCAGCAAGGGGCGCGCCCAAGAAGCGGTCGCCGCCTCTGACCTGGATTGGACCGCGCTTCGCCCATCGGCGATATTTGGACCGCAGGACGAGTTCTTCAATTCCTTCGCCCGCCTTCTGAAAATCACTCCCATAATCTTTCCCCTGATCGGCGGGGGCAGGGCGCAGTTCCAGCCCGTTTCGGTCTATGATGTGGTCGAAGCGGTGATCCGCTGCCTCGACGATGAAAGCACCATCGGCGCAGAACTGGCGCTCGGCGGTCCCGAGGTATTGACGCTCGGCGAGATTGAGCGGCGCGTCATCGAAGCGCTCGGTACCTGGCGTCTGCTGCTGCCGACGCCGGTCGCCCTGCTGCGCCCAGTGGTGATGCTTATGCAGGCGCTTTTGCCGGGTTCGCCGGTGAGCACGAGCTTGCTGGACCTGCTGGCTGTGCCGAATACCGTGCCGGACAACGCCCTGGTCAATCGCTTTGGTATGAAGCCGATCCCGTTCGCCGGCGAGCACATCGCCTATCTAAAGGACAATACGTTGGGCGATACCTTGGCCAAATTCTTCGGGAACGCGACGATCAACTGAGGGACAGCAAGCTGTCGAAGATCGCGCTGTGGGCGGCCGCCTCAGCCTCAACCGAAAAGCCGCGTTTGACATGTTCGCGGCCCGCCTCGCCCAGCTTTTGGCGCAGCGTCCCCTCGCGAAGCAGGCGCAGCGTCTTTCGTGCCAGCGCATCGGCATCGTCGGGGTCAACGAGGAAACCGGTGACGCCATCCACAATCGTCTCCAATGGTCCGCCACGGCGAGTGCTGACCACTGGCACCGCGCAAGACATCGCTTCCAGATTGGCTACCCCATAGCTTTCGAAATCCGAAGGACAGACAAAGACATCAGCAGCGGCATAGACCGATTCAACATCGCCGCGAAAGCCGAGATAATGCAGCCGGTCCCGCAATACCGCGCTCGCCCTGGCATTGGACAGTATCTCATCGCGATAGCGCTGATCAGCAGCCACGCCGAAGACATCGTCGCCGGCCACAATGAAGCAGGTTTCGGGCAATTCTTCCAGTATCCGCCGCGCCATCGCCTGAAAGATATGATGCCCTTTGACTGGCTGGAAACGCGCCACCATCGCGACGACCAGGGCATCTTCGGCGATGCCGATTTCTCGGCGCCTCGCCGCGCCATCCAGCCCCGGGCGGAATCGCTCGCTGTCGACGCCGGCATAAACCACTGGCATGCGCTCGACCGGCATGAATGGCGGTTCTCCGAGAAAGCCATCGCGTATCGCCCGCGAACGCGCCGCCGCCTGGGGGAACTGCCGGAAGAAGGCGCGCTGCCAGGGCTTGGGCTTGAACCACCAGCCCCAGACCGTCCAGGTCGCCGGAATGCCGGCATTGCGGGCGGCCCCCGCGATCAGCGGCAGCGTGTGATAATCGCTCTGCACCAGGTCGATTTTCTGCTGGCGCAGCAGCTCGGTCATGCGGTCCACAACGGGAAAGCGCGCCCAAATGGCTGGGACGAAAAAGGTTGAGGCGCCGCGATAGGGCAAGATGTGGACGGGCAAACCGGCCTCCCGCCATCGATCGGTCAGCGGACCTTCGGCCGGCGCCAAGAGATGGGGCTCATACCGGCTGCGGTTCAGCGCCCCCGCCAGCGTAAGCAGGTCCGTTTCGCCGCCGCCAAGCCCCGTATACCAGGAGGTAAAGAGGACCCGAATCATGCTCGTTACTCGCAAAGCGGGGCGACCAGGTAGCGTTCGCGTTCGGCGCAGGTCAGCGCTCTCGGGCGCTGCTCCGCCGCCACGCGCGCGAGCAGTTCCTCCGCGCTCTCCACTTGCCAGAGCCAATAGGCGCCGCTTTCGTCAGCGGTTAGGATGCGTCTGCCATCTCGGCTGAGGCTGAAGTCGACAAGAGGGTGGTCTCCCGCGAAACGCTGATCCACGACGCTCGCCTCCGCGTCCCACAATACGAGCGCCGAACCAGCGGCTGCCACAAGCGTCCTTGACGCCGGCAAATATTGCAGCTCGCGCAAGTCGCTTGCCTCGACGTGAAGCCGATGAATCACCTCGCCGCTTTCCACTGATACAACCTGCGCGCTCCCGTCGCGATACACAAAGGAAATGTGCTCGCCGGCCGCAGAAAGCGCCGCCAATTGCACATTGACGAAGGTCTCGCGCCGTACGCTATTGTCCGCGAGATCAACAGTTGTTAAACTGCCCAAGCCATCCTCCAGTTGTACATAGAAGATGAGGCTGTTGCCGGAGCCGCTGAAGGCCGCTTGCACATCGACGCCGGCGCCGGCGCCTAGGGGATAAGCCGCGCTCGCCAAGCCAACTTCCGTATCCCAAATCAGGGCGAGCTCGTCAATCAGGGTGAGGATCCGGTCGCCGTCGGGCGCAAAACGGACGAGCGCGGGCCGCGACATTTCCTCCCCCAGACGCAGCGGCGCGTCGGCATCGCCCCGGGCCAGCCAGAGTGCATTGCCTTCGCTAAAGACAAGCAGCAGATCGCCAGCGGGCGAGAGATGCAGGTCAGCGACGAGTCCTTCACCCCAATCCCAACTGCGGACCTCGGCGCCTGTCTCAAGGTCGAAGACTGTCAGGCTATCATCCGCGTAAGCCGCGAATCGATCCCCCGCAGCGCTGACCAAAGCCGCCGGCAGATGAACAAGGCTCTCCCCGGAATCGATTTCGCGCAGGCTGACGCTCTCTGGCTCGACGACGATGATCTTGGACCCGCTCGGGCTAATAGTCGTGCCGGGCAGCGCGCCGGCGAGCTTCAGCAATGGTTCCCCCGTCCCGTCTTTGATCTGCCAAAGATGTGACGCGCCGTCTTCGGTTTTGGCGATCGCCAGTCTCGCGCCCAGGTTTGCTTGCAAATCTACAATGCGATGCGGCGTCGCGCCGACCTCGCTGATCAAGCGGCCATCGCTGCTCGACCAAAGCAGAACGCGATTGTCTCTCGTGGCTGACAAGATCGTCTCGGCGTCAAGAAATGCCGCCGTGGTCACGATAGACGCAATCTCGCTCTGGAAGCGGCGCAGGAGACGGCCGCCCGCGATATCGACCAGGTTGGCGCGCTGCCCGGCTTCACTGTTATCCACCACCACCAGCGCAATATCCTCAGCAAAGGCGACGAAGAGCAGATCATCGGTGCCCGCTGCCAGACTCTCGCCACTGAGGAAAGACCAATTGAAGCCATCGGTCAGGCGCGCTCGCTGCTCGCCAGATCCCAGGTCCCAGAAAATGAGATCGCCGGTGTTGCTGTCGCCGGGGTAGGCGGGCAGGCTGCTGCCGCCGCTATAGCCGATTCTGCCGCGTGCATCGCTACCGTGATAGACGCGACCGTCGCTATCAGCGCTTAGCAGCTCAAGCGTATCGGCCCGCCATTGCGCCATCACGGTTATGCCGCCGTCTTCGTACCAGCCGATGACGCGCTCGCCGTCAGCGCTGACCGCCAGATCGCGAATCTTTAGCTCGCTTTCGTCGTTCGTCTCGTAAGCCGCCAACTCCTCGCCGCTGCTCATGTCCCAGGCGACCAGGGATGGATCGCCCCCGGCGCTGACCAGCCTGCTGCCGTCAGGCGCAAAAGCGAGCGCAGTTGCGGCGCCTGCATGTCCCTTCAGGCGCTGCGCGACTGCCCCGGTCCGTCCATCGCGAATGACGATCTCCCCGTCATCCGCGGCCGATATCAAATGTTCTCCGCCGGGGCTGTAGACGAGCGTCGTAATTTCTCCTTCATGATCGCTCCATTCGTACAGGCGCGCCCATGACTCGCCATCGTAAATGTGGAGTTTGTCACGGATGCTGGGCACGAGCGCGAAAGCTGTGCCCGCCGGATGCATCTTGATCAGCGCCACGTCTTCAATCGTGGTCGCGCGTCCGGTCGAGGCGGCGCGGCGCAGCAAGCGATGGGCTCGTCTGGGATTGTCGAGCCCGTCTTTCGCCGCCCAGGCGAGCGCCAGCGCCAATTCGGTATTGCCCCGCTCGAGGGCTTCTTCTCCCGCGTCCGCCAAGCGGCTGGCGACTTCATCCTCTTCCAATTCGGCGATCTCGGTAGCGCGCAATCGCCTCGAATGGAAATCGGCCAGAGCCAGCGCCGTGCCGGTAGCCTGTGCCTTTGCTGTCGCGGTGATCGCTTCGGCAGTGGCATTTTGGGCGACCGCTGTGCGCACGACTGCGCCGGTCGCCGCCACCTGATCAATCAAGCCTACCGCGCTGTCGCTGGCGGCGGTGGCCTCGGCCGCAATCAAAGCCGCCTGCGTCTGCGCTGCCAACGTTGCGGCGCCGGCGACGCGTCCCTCCTGCCAGCCGGCAACGGCGCGCTGGAGCAAAATTAGCGCCGCGCCCATAACGAGCGCCATGACGAGCAGCAGCGCGATGCGCCAGGGGCGCGCCTGCCCGCGTCGGGAGGGCTGACGGCGGCTGCTATGCACGTATTCCAATTGCAGCGCTGACGGCTTCGGATGACGCGCCGGGGCGGTCGTCAGCCATTCCCGCGCTGCCTCCAGACGGGCGGGCGGCAGGAGCAGGTCGGGCGGGCGTCCGCGATCCCGCCAGGTCTCCGCCAGCGCCAGCAGTTCGGTGTGCAGCTTGAGGCTGTCATCGGTGGTCAGGTAGGCCCGCAGTTCATCGACTCGGGCGGCGAGATCATCGTTTTCACGGAAGAACACGTAGGGATTCTGGGCAATCGCCGGATGGACCTCGACCGCGATATCGTCATTGAGGATCAGCGTCGCCAGCCGTTTGTTCTTGCTGACCGCGTACTCCAGCAGCTCGTTGCAGAGTTGGCTCTCGGCCGAGTCGGGAGACATCACGAAGGCGACCGTGTACGCGCGCAGGATGCTGGCTTTCAGCTGTTTGAGGCCGTCTGCGCTGCGGCCGAATTCACCTTCGTTCAGGTCTGCGCTTTGGCCGGTAGCGCGCAACTGCGCCGCGATCCGTTCGACCTGGTCGAAATCGTCCGGGTGATAAATGAAGGTGATGTCGAAGAAGCTGTCATTCTCGCGCATGATGAATCAAGCCGGCCGGAGGCAGATGCGATTGTTACCGACTATAGCATAGATGAGCCGGTGGCATGGCTCCAGCTTGGCTGGTCCTGCGCTGCCAGGTCCTGGAAAAACGCAAAACCGCCGGCGTCTGCCAGCGGTCTTGTCAGGTTTGCGCATCTGCGCGAAATGTCGGCGAAATCTATCCGCCGGCCTGGTGGGTGATGCGGCCCTCGAGCTCGGCGCTGATCGGGCTGTTGGCGCTGATGTAATCGGCCACCACCTGATCAAGCGGTCGCCCCGCGTCGTAAGCATTCATGGCGTTCGTTTCCAGGATGGAGAAGCCATCGCCGCCGCCGCGCATATAGTCATTGCTGGCGACGCTGTAAACGGCGTCCATATCGAGCGCGACGTATTCGCCATCTTGCAGCACCTCGGCGCTGACGATGCGGCTGCCGGGCTCTTGCGTCGCGTCAAAGGTAAAGCGCAGCCCGGCGACTTGCAGGAAACGCCCGGACGCGCCATCGACCACCGGATTGCCGCTGTCATCGACCTGTACGCGGCCCACGCCATTCTCCAGCGCGGCCAAGACATCGGCGCCGGTCAGTTCAAAGGTGCTGATCAAATTGCCGAAGGGCAAGACATTCAAGACCTCGCCGAGAGACACGGGACCCTCGTCAATATCGGCGCGGATGCCGCCGCCATTCTGCAAGACGATATCAACGCCGGTGTCTTCCAGCACGGCATCGGTGATCACATTGCCCAGCAGACATTCTTCGATGCGGCAGAGACGCGGGCTGGTGCCGGTCAAAGCCATCGCCGTCTCGCCAACGGGCTGCGACGTCAACTCGGCGATCGGCGCGGCCAAGTCAGCGATGATATCGCTGAGTTCTGGGTCGGGACTGATGTAACGGCTCAGCAAGATGGCATCTCCGTCCCAGTCGGTCAAAACGCCCGCGCCATCAAATTCGACATCCAGCCGCCCCAGATAGATCGTCTTGGTGTCCGCCTGGACGACCAAGACTGGCTCGCCACTGGCGCTTTCGAGCACGGTGGGGTATCCGCCCAGCGCGCCGCTGTAGTCGTTGCTGAGGAAGGTGTTGGTGTGTCCGCCGACTACGATATCGACGCCGCTGACTGCCTGCGCCACCTCGAGGTCTGGCGCATAGCCGAGATGCGAAAGCACGATGATTTTGTCGATGCCCTGGGCGCTGAGGTTGTCGACCTGCTCTTGGGTGATTTCAGCCAGGTTTTCGTGGAAGACGAGATCTTTGCTGGGCAGGTTCAAGACCACTGTTTCCGGTGTGGTCAGCCCGATGATGCCAATCGACTCGCCACCCACATCCAAGACGACCGTCGGCGCGACCTGACCCGCCAGATAGGGGTCTGCGCTGAAGTCGATATTGGCGCTGACAGTTGGCAAGTCCAGCCCTTGGACGAATTCAGCCAGCTTCTCGCTGCCTTCATTAAACTCGTGGTTGCCGAGCACGAAGGCATCATAGCCGATGGCGTTCATGATCTGTACGCTGTCCTGCCCGCGATGCTGGACGTGGAAGAGCGTGCCGGTGAAGCGGTCGCCAGCATCCAGCAGCAGACTGTTGCCGCCCTCCGCGCGGATCTGCTGGACCACGGTGGCCAGGCGTGCGGCGCCGCCATCGCCGTTGCGCTGCGGTTCATGATGACCATGCACATCGTTGGTGTGCATGATCGTGAGCTCAAACGACTCTTGCGCGCCAACGACGCCGACGAGCAATACGACCAGGACAAAGATAGAAACGAGTATTCGCTGCATGATTCTCTCCTTAAGATTTGGATTTCCGTCCGCTTATCTGATGAATCGATCTTCCGGGCGATAAAGTAAACGATGCTAGGTTAAGCCTGACCACGCGCTGATTAAGGCACTGTTTCAAGTTGTTGAATGCCAATGGCAGGCGCCCGAGAAGTGAAGGGACAACCCTTCGTTCACTTGCAGTAACTTTAACATATTTGCGCTGATAATTCACACTATTTCATCGCCTTGGACCGAGCCGAATCATGTCACCTGCTGATTCATGATCAATCCAACGACCTGACACCACTCCGGCTCCGGATTCGGATTCTCGTAGAGGCTCATGCCCAGCTTTTCCATTGTGCGTCGGGACGCGATGTTGTCGCGTTCAGTGGTCGCTACCGCTTGCCGCGCCTTCAACTCAAGAAACAGATAATCCAGCAGCGCGCGGGCCGCCTCCGTCGCATATCCGCGCCGGCGATATTCGGGCAGTATGCCCCAGAAAAGACCGATCTCCGGGCTGAGTAAGCTGTCTTGCGCCTCTCCCTTGAGCGCGCCCCAAGGCGCCAAGGTCGGCACGATCCCGGCCGAGCCGATAAAGTCGTCGCCGCCCTTCAGAACGACGGCGTAGTCGGCGTAGGGCGGTTGACCGAGATTGGCCAATTCGCGGTAGCTGTCGATTGTCCAACGTAGCCAGCGCCGCGCCGTCGCCTGGCTTTCGTCGAGCCCGAAGACTTCTCGGCGAAAGCGCCGGCAGTGATCCAGGTCGCCTTCGTTGAAGGGCCGGATGCGCAGGCGCAGTGTGTCCAATTGATCGAGTTTCATATTTTCTTCATTAGGAGCGTTGTAGGGGCTACCCATTGGGTCGCCCGTCGTGTAGGAGCGTTGTAGGGGCTGCTCATTGGGTCGCCCGTCGTGTAGGAGCGTTGTAGGGGCTGCTCATTGGGTCGCCTGTCGTACGCAGGATTGCATCTCAACTGCGCAGGTAGGAAGCGCCGTTGATATCGACGATGGCGCCAGTGGTGAATTCAGCGCCCTCGGAGGCGAGAAACAGCGCCACGTAGGCGACTTCTTCCGGCTTGGCCACCCGGCCGAGAGGCGACTGCGCCCGGATCTCATCGCCATCGGGCATGGCGAGCCACTCAGCCGTCATATCGGTCTCGACGAAGCCGGGCGCTACCGTGCCGACAAAGATATTGTGGGGCGCTAGCAGCTTCGCCAATGACTGCCCCAGGCTGTTCAGGCCCGCTTTGCTGGCGCCGTAGGCTGGCGCGGTCGGTTCGCCGCGGAAAGCCCCGCGCGACGAGACATTGACGATGCGCCCGCCGCCCGCTGAAATCATCTGCCGGGCCGCGCAGTAACTCGCGTTTGCCGCGCCAACAAGATTGACCTGAAGGGTTCGCGCGAAATGCTCGCCCCATTCGTCATAGCTGGCGTCGGTGAGCAGCAGTTCTTCGTAGATGCCGGCGTTGTTCACCAAGATGTCGATTCTTCCCAGGCCTTCGACGACCCGATCAACCATGTCGCCAACCTGAGCCGCGTCGGCCATGTCTGCTTGCACAATAATGTGTCCGTCGCCGGCGAGCATTGACAGCGTGGTCTGCGCCGCTTCATGGTTGGTATTGTAGTGCGCCGCCACTCTTGCGCCCCTCTCGGCGAAACCGAGAGCGATCTCGCGCCCGATTCCCCGCGAGCCGCCGGTGACCAACGCGATCTTGCCATCAAAACGCATGGCGCCGCCTCAAAGTCTTCATTCGGTCGCGTAATAAATCAAATTGATAGTAAGGCCGGGCTGGGCTCCCCGGCGACAGATTCCCGCCAAGTCTCTGGATGGCGGCGGACATTATGCCAATTGCAGCGGCAGCGCAGTCGATTGACGGCTGACCATGGACCTTAGCAGTTTCCAGACTTCGTGAGATAGTCTGAACTGAGCCAGCCGACGATTTCGTAATAGCGGACGCGGTAGTAGTTATTCGCTTTCAAGTCGGCGTTTAACTCCACATCGTTGAGTACGTTGGCGACAACCGAACTCCCGCTCTCCGATTCACTGCGCAGATTCAGGATGGCGGTGGTAGTGACCGTGCAGCCGCTCAATTCCCAAGCCAGCGCTGGCACGAGACCTGAATGGACGAACTCGTCCGGCATTAGAACGACCGTGCCGGCTCGGCTGATATCGGCGCAGATCAAGCCGTTCACCAGTCGCGCGCGCTGCGGAACGATTTCGCGCGGCGAAGTGGCGGCGTCCAGCAGAATGATGATGCCCGTACTTTGTCCGAAGCAGGCTGTCACCGGCGACGAAAGGTCTCCAAATACATCAACAGCGTGATTGAAGCCGTAGTCGATCACAGTCTGATTACCCACGCCGCTTGAGTCCAGCACTTTGCAAGCTGTACCGCTCTGGTAGCCGAAGATGGAAATGCCCGCTGGCATGCTGGCGCAAGTTGAAGACTCGGCGGTCGGCGGCAGCGCCGGTTCCGGCGTCGGCTGCGCTACTTCTCCGTCCGCCCCAGTGTCGCCGGCGTCTGGCAGCGACAAGGTCGCCAGCGCGCTTTGGATCTGGAAGGTGAAGGCGCCCGGCTCATATTCGGCCGCGCCAATGTCGCAAGCCTCCGGCGCGCGGATGATGCCACGCTGATCGGCGGGCAGGCAATATCCGGCGGCGGCCGCGTCCAGCGCCGGGCTTCCTAGCTGCGGCAGGTAATAGGCGGGGGAGCCGCCCAGAAGCAGCAGTGCCGGGTCGGCGCTGAGCCCATCGTGCCCGCAGGAGAGATCGCGGATCAAGTTGCCGATCAGCCCATTAAGCGTGCCCGCGCAGTCCCCGCCGTCGTTATCGGCGACGATGCTGTTGTAAAGCTGCAGCGTCGCGTCATCGACGATGCCGCCGGTATCAGCGGCTGAGTTGAAGACGACGGTTGCATGCGTCAGCCTGCTGTCGCCGGCGTTGTATAGCGCGCCGCCTTGCCCAGCGGTGTTTCCACTAATCGTCGTGTTGGTGATTGTTGCCGTTCCCGCGGCAATATACAGGCCGCCGCCGAAATTGCGCGACCGGTTGCCATGCACTCCGCTCCTGTCGATGGCGAGTGCCTTGCCTTCGCCCTTGAAGTAGATGCCGCCGCCGGAAGTGTCCCAGGTTATCGGCTCAGCGGACTCGGCCTGCGCGCTTCCTTCGTTATTTTCCGCTTCGCCGTTATTATCCGCCTCGGTATCATCCGGTTCTGCCGGCGGCTCCGGTTTCGTGAGGACGCCGGTCGAGTTGTCCATGACAACGCTGCCTACCAGGGACAAATCGCTATTTGCGGCGTAAATGCCGCCGCCCAGGGCTCTGGCGCCGCTGCCGCTAACAACGCTATTGACCAGCTTGAGCGCCGACTCGCGAACGGCGATCGCCCCGCCGTTCCCATCCGACCAGCCGCCATTCATCGTCAGATTATGGACCGTCAGCGATCCGGCCGAAACATTAAAGATCTGCTTGCCCGCGCCTTGAACGACCGAGCCGCCGCCTTCAATCACAATGTTCGATGTGACGGTCAGCGTCCCTTCGAGCGTGATGACGCCTTCGGACGTGCCGTCAACCTGAATCGTGATCGTATCCAAGCCCGCCGGTATCACATTGCCATCGTCATCCACTTGCGTGACGCCGTCATTAATGTCGCCAGTTTCACAAGCAGCCAGCGGTTCAACCATGTCTTGCTCGTTTGCGCTGAGGATGGCATTCCGCAAGCTGCAATCGGCGTCCACATTGATATCAGCGGCGAGCGCGGGCCCAATCGACAAGAGCAGCACAATAAGCGCCCCGATGCAGAGTTTGCTTTTGGATATGAAGCTTTGTGTATTCACGGCTCGGTCCCATCCCTTATTCAGGCAATTTCGGGCTCGGCAAGGGCGCTTTCGGCGATCCGTCGTTTCAAACGCGCTTCCAACAATGTACTCCTGATTGCGGTCAAATCCGTTCAATCCCACGCGGCAACCGAGGGATTGCAGCCCGCTTTTGTCCAATCTCATTAAAGTACGATTCAGCATATCGCACAAATGGTTCCGCCGCTTATTTGCCAGGCGCGGGAGCGCGCTTGGCTTTGGGGAATCGCCCGCTGTTCTTCGCTTGAGCGCTAGCCGCTTGCCGCCATCCTGCGGATGAGGGAGAGGGTCATACGGGCATCGTCCAACGCGTCATGCGCCTTGGTGACTTGCAGCCCTTCTTGCGCGACTGCAACGCCCAGCTTGTGCCAAACATAGTTGCGGCCGTTGCTGTGGCGGATGCCCTTGAATCTGGCATACTGTTTCATGGCGCAGCCGCGTTTGCCGGTCCGCATCGCCGGCAGCCGGTAGCGGGACGCGGTTTGTTGCAGCAGCCGCCAGTCAAAATCCATGTTGTAGGCGATGACCACCTGCCCAGCCAAAAGCGCGGATAGGCGGATATAGATGTCTTTGAAGCTGGGCGAGCCCGCCACATCGCCGTCGCGGATGCCATGCACGGCCGAGGCCACCGGCGGGATCGGTATCGTCGGCTTGATCAACTCGCGCATCACGGCATCGCCAGCCCCGTCGAGGATGGCGATCTGCACGATCTCGTCCGCAGCGCCCAGCCCGGTGGTCTCGGTGTCCAAAACGTAAAAAGGGTGCGCGATCAGATTCTGCGCCCATTGAATCGCCTGCCGACGATGGGCAGGATGGAAATGCCGTGTCACCGTATGACGCGCTCCCGCCTGATTGAGGCTGGATTATAACATGGCGCCCACGTGAGAAGGGAATCGCAGGCTGCGTCAGAATTGGTAAATGCCAACTACCTGAGAACAGCGTCAAGAAAATGAAACTCTGTGTTCTCTGTGTTGCCTCATTTCCTCGGTGGTGAAAGTACTTTGACCTGCCAGCCAAGAATGAATGAATCCTTGATATTTGCCACGTCCGCCCAAATGCCGACTTGCGCCGGAGACGCGCCTGTGTTATGCTCTATGCATCGTTGGCCGAGTAAAGGAGGTGATCAGAAATGTCAGGTTCTAAGGGGGCTACCCTCTAACCGAGTTTCACCTCTAAGGGTTTCTCCGTTAGTGGGTGAACCCGAAACCGCTAGACTGTGAAAATGACAGTCGAGGGACCGCAGACTAATCCTCTGCGGTCTCTTTCTTTTTACCGGCGTCGGGCCTCCTGTTGGCTTCAAAGTCTTCCCGCAGAATGGCATAGCGAACCTCGTCCTTGTATTCATCGCGATGGAAAATCGAGCCGCGCAAGGTGCCTTCGTAGCGCATGCCCGCCTTTTGCATCACCCGCCCCGACGCCGGATTATGCGGAAAATGCCCGGCCGCGATGCGATTGAGCTTGAGCGTTTCAAAGCCGAATTGAATGATCAGCCGCAGCGCCGCCGTCGCCAGGCCACGCCCCCAAAACGGGGTGCCAATCCAATAGCCGACTTCGGCGCGATGATGAGCGGGCACGGGGTGGATGCCCATGCAGCCGGCGAATTGATCGCTCGCTTTCTCGATGATTGCGAATACGTAGGCTTCGTCCTGTCGCCAGCCTTCACGCGCCTTGTAAACAAATTCCTGCGCCGCGTCGGGCGGATAAGGATGCGGAACAAAAGTGTTCTTCGCGATTTCTTCCGCCGCGGCCAGGCGCTGAATCGGCGCGATATCCACAATGTCGAGCGGTCGCATCCGCGCCAAGTCCGAATTGAGTTCTGGTTTCTTCACAGATTTACCGCCTATTGCGCTGTATTGCAGTCAATCGTCGGACGCTCTCTCTCCGGCCGGCTCTGCAGCTTGAGGGATACTTCCATTGCCTGCCGCTGCCGTATGACGACCAGTTCCACTTCATCGCCCGGTCGAATGTTCTGAACCAGGTAGGTGATGAGCGCGTCCAGATCCTCGATATAGAAATCGTTGATCGCGACGATCAGATCACCGCCAGCGCAGACCGGTTTCCCCCGGACTGTGACGGTTGAATCGCCGCCGCGCAGCCCCGCCAGCTGAGCGGGCGATCCTTCGCTGACGCCGCGCAGCAGCACGCCCCGTTCAACCGGCAGGTCCAGCGCCTCGCTCAAGCCGGCGACGCCATAGCCGCCATTCTCCGGCATCACCGAGATGCCCATCCAGGCGTAGTCAACCCGCCCCTCCGCGATTAAATCGGGTATGACGCGGCGCATCGTATCGGCCGGAACGGCGAATCCGATCCCTTGAAATTGGCCGCTCTCGGACTGCATGGCAGTGGTTATGCCGATCGCCAGTCCCGTCGAATCGAGCAGGGGACCGCCCGAATTGCCCGGATGGATGGCGGCGTCAATCTGGATTATCGCGGGATTATCGAAACCAGCCGCCACACCCGCGTCAATCAGTTGCGCCGAGGGCAGCGTTCGGCCCAGCCCGCTGACGATGCCGGTCGTCATCGACGCCTTCAAGCCGAAGGGATTGCCGATTGAAATCGCTCGCTGTCCCACTCTGACCGTCGCCGATTCGCCGATTCGCAGCGGCGACAGGCGCTCTTCCGGCGCGCTGACTTTGAGTACGGCCAAATCGCTGAAGCTATCCAAGCCCAGCAGCTCCGCCTCCAGCACATAAGTATTTCTCAGGGTCGCCATGATGGCGTCGGCATCGTTCACCAGATGCGCGTTGGTGATGAGATGGCCCCGACGATCATAGACGAAGCCCGACCCCCGGCGCGTCTCTTCGCCACTTCTGACCTCGATGTTGACGACTGACGGGCTTGACCGCGCGTAAATATTGGTCAGCAGCAAATATTCAGCGTCGGCGGCGCTAAGGACCTCGGCGGAAAGGACCGTCGGCGTTGGCGCGGCTGAAGTCTCGATCGGCGGTAAGGCAGCGTTGTCGCGCGATGTTGACAATGTGCCGCAAGCCGCAAGCAGGAGCAAGACGGCAGCGCAGCCGATCGCCGCCACAAGAATCGTCATCGCTCTCGAGTGAATGATTCTACCGCTTCGCATGAGCGCTGCCCGATCCCTCGATAGCCGCGGATTTAGCGCAGGCTCTGGCGCAGCGCTTCCGCCCGTTCGCGCTGGTCCGCATCAAGCTGCGTTGGCACGGTGATCACGACGCGAGCATACAAGTCACCGTATTCGTTATCCTTGCGCAGCTTGGGCATGCCTTTGCCGGCCAGGCGCAGCTTCTGGCCCGTCTGCGTGCCGGCGCGGATTTTCGTCCGCACCGGGCGAGCCAGGGTGGGCACTTCGGCATCGCCCCCCAGCATGGCGGTCATGGCGTCGACCTTGACATCGACGAGCAGATCGTCGCCGTTCCGCTCAAACTGCGGATCTTCCGCGACTTGAACCACAAGATAAAGGTGCCCGCTGGAACCGCCGTTGTAGCCGGGATGGCCCTCGCCCGCGAGCCGGACTTTGGCGCCGTTGGCGGCGCCCGGCGGGATGCGTACCGTGATGTCGCGTCCGTCTTTGCTGACGATGCGCTGCGCGCCCTCGTAGGCTTCGCGCAAGCTGATGCGCACATCCTGCTCAATGTTTTGACCGGCTCGCGGAAAGTCGGCGCGACTGTGGAAGCCCCCATGCCCGCGCCGCCTGCCGCCCGCGCCAGCGAAGAATGACTCGAAGATGTCGGACATGTCGTGGAAGGGCGCTTCGCCCCTGCTGGTGAAAGGATTCTCGCCATTGAGATTCTGGTATTGCTGCCAGTTTGGCCCGAAGCGATCATAAGCGGAACGCTTCTCTTCGTCGCTCAAAACTTCATAAGCCTCGTTCACTTCCTTGAAGCGCGCTTCGGCGGTCCCGTCGTCCGGATTGGCGTCGGGGTGATATTGTTTCGCCTTTTGACGAAACGCTTTTTTGATGTCGTCGTCGCCCGCATCGCGCGAGACGCCAAGCACGGCATAATAGTCTCTGCTCATGGCACAATTCCGTTGAGACAACAACTGCGCTCAATGCGCTTATTCTAAGTCCTAGACGGGCGCCGGTCAATTCCAGCGCCGCCTCGCGCAGAGCGGATCATCGAGACGAGGCTCAGGCGCGTCCTTATTAGTTTAGCCCAGCTGTGTAAGAAGCGCGTTGGCGCTTGGGCGAAAGGGGCGGGAAACGATCTGTGTTATGATAAGCGGGACCCGCCGCCAGGCGCAGGCCGCGTATTTTGGAACGGCGGGCGCAGATCCGACTTCGTCTCCGCTGGCGCAATTCGCTGAGGCTGGCAAATGAATGGCCGGAAAGATGCTTCGGGATCGTCGCAATCGGTTGAGGACTTCCTGAAGGCGGTATACAACTTGCAGGGAGAGCGCGATCGCGTCTCCACCAACGCGCTGGCGGACGCGCTGAATATCTCAGCCCCCGCCGTGACCGATATGGCGCAGCGCCTGGTCGAAGAAGGCACGGTGGATTATCTCAAGTATCGCGGCGTGCGGCTCACCGAAAAAGGCGAACGCGTGGCGCTTCAGATGCTGCGCCGTCATCGCTTGATTGAGACCTATCTCGTCCAGGACTTGGGCTATCAATTGCACGAGATCCATGACGAAGCGGAAGCGCTGGAGCACAGCGTGTCCGATCGCTTTGTCGAGGCGATCGCCCGCAAACTGGGCGAGCCAAACTACGACCCGCACGGCGATCCCATTCCCAATCTGTACGGTATTATGCAGGAGCGGAATCTGCAGCCCTTGACCGCCCTGAAACTGCATACTCCCGCGCGCATCCGCCGCTTCATCATGGATGACCCGGCAATGCTGCAGAATACCCAGGAACGCGGCCTGGTGATGGGCGCGACGCTGGAAGTCATCGAGCGCGATCCCTTTGATGGCCCGGTCACCGTCTGCCTGGGCGCCAAATCAACGCAGATCATCGGCTATAAAATGGGTTCATCCATACTCGTTGAATTAATTGACCGCATGTGTTAACATCCAGAGCCTTTATAAAACCGAATAGCTTCACGAGATGTCCTTAGGTCTCGGAGCCTGGTCGGGAGCCGGTTCGCTATCTCAAATGGAGATACTTGTCGTCGAACTGCTTTCCTAACGAAAACGAAGGCGTCGCGGAACTTAATGAATCTCGCATAGCGCAGGAATTGCTTCGCGCCTTTTCTTGTCCTATGAGCGCCAGTGGTGTTGAGCGATGTTAGCGGACACTAGACGGACAAGCATAATCAATCAGCGTGTGCGCGCTATCTTGTTGACGGGCGATGGGTCAATCCTCTTGATCAAGCGCGTCAAACCCGATAGGTCGGCGCCGTATTGGGTGGCCCCCGGTGGGGGCGTCGAATGGACGGATTTCGACCTGATCGCCGCTTTGGAACGCGAGCTCTATGAAGAATTGGGCGCCGCCGCGACCGTCCTCACGACCGCCTTTGTGCTGGAGCACGAGAAAGCCGGCAAACAACTGGAAGAACATTTCTTTGTCTGCCTCCTGCATGATTTCGATCTCAGCAAGCGCTATGGTCCCGAGTTCAGCGATCCATCGCGCGGCAAATATATCCCCGAATTTGTCCATCTGGAGAACGCGCCATGGGAAGACATCTGCTTCAAAACGCCTGAACTTCGCGATTGGATCAGCCGCCACATCGATTACCTGCGCAGCATTCAGCTTCAGCCAGCCAGCCTTTGGGTTGACTAAACTCTGGTATTACTGTATATTTTGTCGATATGTTAGTTTGTTCACCGCGGTGATATTCCCCAGGACTCGTGAAAAGCATGAAGCGATTTACCGTTTTGATCATCGAAAGTGACTCGCTTTTGAGCCAGTCCATCGTCGACTTCTTGGACAGCTCAAGGTATGAAGTCTTCGCCGTGCATGACGCGCCGCCGGCCATCGAATACGTGCGCGAGCAGGGCTTGCCGAGCATTGCCTTGATCGGCAAGCAGCTCCCGAGCATGACCGGCTTCGAGGTCGCCAACCGGCTTAAAGCCAGAGCGGACCTGCCGGTGCTCTTCTTGCTATCCAGCGAACCAACCGGACATGTTGTGGACGGGTTGAAAACCTACGCCGACGACTTCGTCGTGGCGCCCTTTACCATGGAAGAATTGCAGACGCGCACAGAAATGGTGCTGGCGCGCGTGCCCGTCATTGACTACGACAGCGAGCCGATTATCACTATAGATGAGAACCTGAGCATTGATTTCGCCCACAACCGGATCATAGTCGGCGGCGAGAATGTGGGCTTGACGCCGACGGAGTCGATCATGCTGCATGTGCTGGTGCGAAACTCGCCCAGAGTGGTGCAGAATCGCACCTTGCTAAGCCGAGTCTGGACGACGGAAGAAGTCTTCGAAGACACCTTGCGCGTCCACATGCACCGCTTGCGGCGCAAGCTGGAGAGCGACTCCCACCATCCCCATTACATCCGGACCGAACGCGGCGTCGGCTATCGCTTCACGCAGCGGCCGCCCGGCGCGCCACAACCGCAAGACGGCGACTGACCCGCGCGGCTACACCCAAAACTGCATCTCGAGAATTGTCGCAGCGCCTACGCTGGACTATGATGTTGCCTGGCAGCCGGCGAAGGAGCAGCGACCATGCGCGTTACAATAGGTCTGGCGCAGATCTACCCCAAATTGGGCGACCTGGCGCATAACCTCGGCGTCCACCTGGATTACGCGAAACAGGCGCACGAGCAGGGCGTCGACCTGCTGGTCTTCCCCGAGCTGTCGATGACCGGCTATCAAGTGCAGGACCTCGTGCCCGAGGTGGCGCTGCGGGCGGATGGCGGCGACCCCGTCTTCGCCCAACTGTTGAAAGCCAGCGCCGATCTCGAACTTGATATAGTCGTCGGCTTCGTGCATGAAGACAGCCGCAATCGCTTCTACATCGCCGACGCCTACCTCTCCGGCGGCGAACTCGTCCACCTGCATCACAAGCTCTACCTGCCCACCTACGCCATGTTCGACGAATCACGCTACTTCGCCCAAGGCAACAGCGCGCGCGCCTTCGATACCCGCTTCGGGCGCGTCGGCATGCTCATCTGCGAAGACTTCTGGCATGTCTCGCCGCCCTACCTGCTCTGGCTCGATGGCGCCGATATCTTGATCCTCAACAGCTCCAGCCCCTCGCGCGGACTCAACGAGGGCGACCGCATGTTAGGCACGCGCTGGGTCGAGCATGTGAACCAGGCTTACGGAAGCATGTTCACTTCCTACATCCTGCATTGCAACCGCGTCGGCTATGAAGACGGCAAGAACTTCTGGGGCGGCTCGTCGGTGGTCGATCCCGATGGCGAGTTCATGACGCACGGGCTCTATTTCGACGAGGCGCTGATCACGCGGGAGATCGACATGAATCAACTGCATCGGACGCGCGCGCGCCTGCCGCTGCTGCGGGATGAGCGGCCCGGTCTGGTGAGAAGAGAGCTGGGCCGGATACTGCGCGAGAGTTTGGGGTAGGGTGGGATGGCTATAGTTGAACATATTGAACATAGTTGTGCATTGCAGTTTCTAAGAGAGATTGAACCGATCAATCCTCGGTACGAGTCAAGCCGATGGATCTATCGAGGACACCGCAATGCTGACTGGACTCTACTTCCCAAAGCACTACGCGACGACATATCGCTTTTTGACGGTTTTATTGCAAGGTACAGGGCAAAATACCATGACATGTCTGTCTTAGAGCCTGGTGAAATTCAGGATCTGGCTAGCAAAGGAATAAACGAGTCAAACTTTAGCAAGCTGGTAGAACTGGTGATTAGACTTGAAGCTGAAAACAGGGCGGTCGACGCATTCTGCAACCTTGCTGATAGAGTTGGATTACCGATTCCTCTTGACGAGGGTCTGTTCTTGTCAGGAGATCCTGAAGTCGAACGAAGCATTCATAGTCACATCACTTCGCGAAGCCTAGGAAGCGGGAAAGGTCCAATCCGATATGCGCTGGCGCGCCACCACGGTATACCTACCCGATTGCTCGACTGGACTTTCAATCCCTATGCAGCCGCGTTCTTTGCTACTGAAGATTGCGATGATCAAGGTACAACAGTAGCAGTGTGGGCGCTCAATACAGGCATTCTCGGACATGGCAAGGTTCTGGAGTTGATACGGCACCGCAGAACGAGGATCGGATTCTTGAGCGCTCAAGATGGCGTATTCGTATTTGATCCCCTTACAAGCAAACGATATTTTGATCACGACCGATGGATACCGCTTGATGAGATAGTGGAGTCGCAAGAACGAGATACTTGTATGATCAAAGTGACTATTCCTGAATCCGAGTTGGAAGAACTGCGTATGCATCTGAAAAAGATGGATGTATCTCGCCCATTTCTTATGCCTTCATTCGACAACGTCGCGCAGGAAATGCTTAGCGGACGAGTTGACTGGCTCGATTATGTCGACGGCTAAACCTATTGCCACACCAACATCGCGACTCCCCAACGGAATCTGCAATGATACCTTCACCACACCGCCTAACCCACCACCGACCATATCACCATCTCCGCCCATGCGCTCCCCTTCCCTAGCTTGCTGGGGAAGGGGCCGGGGGATGGGGTAGAAAAAGCACCCGCGCCACATAGACATAGACCTTCTGCGATGCGCATAAAGTAGCGACAATTCATTCGCCACTCTCAGCCATTATGATGCTACGCTCACGGCTATGAACCCACTGTCAACCTTCGCCACCCATGCCAACCGGCCCGCGCTATCTTTTGTCCGATTCCGCCCTTTATCGGGGGAATAGGGGGTGCGCCTCATACCCATACTGTGTCTATACACTGTGCGAAATTGAGGGGATACTTTGGTGGAACTTATGCACACTTGGCGCGTCGCGCGCATTTGAGACTCGACCATGACCACAACCCTCCTCCGCAACGGAACCCTCTACGACGGCAGCGGCAGCCCGCCCGTCACCGCCGACCTCCTCATCCGCGGCGACCGCATCGCTCACATCGGCGACCTGCGCCATGAATCCGCCGCCAGCATCATCGACCTCGACGGACTCGCCGTCGCCCCCGGCTTCATCAACATGCTCAGCTGGGCCACCGAATCCCTGATCGAAGACGGCCGTTCCATGAGCGATATCAAGCAGGGCGTCACCCTCGAAGTCATGGGCGAGGGCACCTCGATGGGTCCGCTCAACGACGAGATGAAGCGCAATCGCGATACGATTCTGTCTACAGCCGATATCCAATACGACATCGAATGGACCACCTTGGGCGAATACCTCGAATTCCTCGAGCGCAAAGGCGTGGCGACCAATGTCGCTTCTTTCGTCGGCTCAGCCACCCTGCGCATCCACGCCGCCGGCTATGACGACCGCCCGGTAACGGAAAGCGAAATGACCGAGATGAAGCGCCTGCTGCATGAGGCTATGCGCGAGGGCGCCATGGGCATGTCGGCCGCTCTGATTTACCCGCCAGCGACTTATCAGAGCACCGAAGAGTTGATCGAGCTTTGCCGAGTCGTCGCCGAGCATGATGGTATGTACATCACCCACTTGCGCAGCGAAGGCGCCCAATTCCATGAAGCGCTGGACGAGCTGATTCGCATCATGCGAGCGACCGGCGTGACCGGCGAGATCTATCATCTGAAAGCGGCTGGCAAGGCCAACTGGCATAAGATGGACGAGGTCATCGCTCGCGTCGAAGCCGCACGCGCCGAGGGCTTGCCGCTGACCGCCGATATGTACACCTATCCCTACAGCGGCACCGGCTTGGCTTCTTGCATTCCCGCCTGGGCGCATGACGGCGGCTTTGACGCCATGATCGCGCGCCTGAAAGACCCCGACCTGCGCGAGCGCATCAAGCGCGAAATGGCGCTGCCCTCCCATCAATGGGAGAATATGTTCGAAGAGAACGGACCTGACGGCATCATGCTGGCTGGCTTCGCCAAGAAGGAACTGCGCAAATATCAAGGCAAGTGGCTGCGCGAAGTCATGGAAGAGCGGGGCACGTCGGGCGCTGATACAGCCATTGACCTGCTGATCGAAGACAACAGTCGCATCTTCTCGCTATATTTCAGCATGTCGGAGGACAATCTGCGGGTGCAAGTGCGGCTTCCCTGGGTCAGCTTTTGCTCCGATGCCGGCTCAATCGCGACCGAGGGCGTCTTCCTCAGTTATCATCCGCATCCGCGCGCTTATGGCAGTTTCGCCCGCGTCATCGGCAAGTATGTTCGGGATGAAGGTTTGGTTAAGCTGGAAGATGCCGTGCGTCGCCTCTCCGGTTTCGCTGCCGATAATCTCAAGCTGAAGGATCGCGGTTATCTCAAACCCGGCTGCTTCGCCGATATCGCCATCTTTGATCCAGCCAGCGTGCAAGACCACTCCGTTCCCGGCGATCCACATCAGTACAGCGATGGTATGATCCACGTCTTTGTCAATGGCACGCAAGTGCTGCGCGCTGGCGAGCATACCGGCGACATGCCCGGCCGCGTCGTCCGCGGACCCGGTTGGATCGGCTCTTGAAGGATGCGAATGCCGCACACACGACGTCCCATTCTCGCTGCCTGCGCTGAGGACGCGACAGCTTGGATACGATTGGCCAAGAATGTAGCAGGCCAACAATCACAAGCATCATATCAGGCAAAAATTGTAGGGGCGACCTATCAGGTCGCCCGAAAAGGCCTAGAAAAGTGCAGGATATTCGACGATATATTGCTCGCAGATAAACTGTCCGGTCATCAGCTAGCTTGCTGGGGAGGGGGCCGGGGGTGGGGTTTGCCGCGGGCAACGAAAACAGGTACATGCCATACCCCCATTAATTGGGGAATCCGCCAGGCGAGCATGGTATGATATAATCAGCAAATGTAACTTAGCTAGCAGACGTATCTGCTATGAAGGAGCGGACATGAATTTTGGTGGACTATTGGGAATCGTCGCGGTACTCGCGTTCGGGGTCGGCATTTTGGGCGTTGCCTTCGCCTTCACCCTGGCGTCGCAGGGTCGTTCGGCGCGGGGCGGCGTGCTGCTGGCGCTCTTCGGCTTTGCTGGCGGCGTTGTGCTCTTCATCGTCAGTTCCGGCATCTTGATCGTGCAGCCGGCGCGGGCGGCCGTGATCGTCAATGTCTTGACCGGTGAACTCGAGGATCCGGCGCGGGCGCCTGGCACCTCGATCATCATCCCGGGCTTGCAGGAATACATCATCTACCCGACCGATCAGCGCGAATACACCATGTCGGGCATTAGCAGCGAAGGGCGTTTGCAAGGCAATGACGCCGTGGAAGCGCTGACGAACGATGGGCAGGAAGTGAAGCTCGATATCACCGTGCTCTATCGCATCGCGCGGGAAGATATCAACAAGATTCACCTCAACTGGCAGAATCGCTACGAGTCCGACTTCATCCGCCCGACCGTGCGCGCCGTCACCCGTGATGTCGTCTCCAAGTTTGAAGCGGAGACTATCTACGGCGAGGGCCGCGAAGCGATGGGTGCGGATATCTTCAACGCCGTTGGTGAGCAAATGAAGGGTGAGGGCTTGACTTTGACATCCTTGCTCGTGCGCCAGATCGATTTCACGGATGCCTTCGCCAACTCCATCGAAGAGAAGCAGATTGAAGACCAGAAGTTGCAGCGTGCCCGCACCGAAGCCGAGCGTGTCCAGACGGAAGCTAGCGGTCGCGCTGACGCTGCTGAGCAAGAAGCGCGCGGTCGCGCCAATGCCCGCTTGATCGAAGCGCAGGCGGAAGCGGAAGCGCTGCGCGTCATCAGCGACCAGATTGCGGCCAATCCGAATCTGATTCAATATCTCTACGTCGCCAACTTGTCGGATAACGTCTCCTTCGCGCTCTTGCCATCGGACGCTCCCTTCATCTTCAGCGTCGATGACTTCACGCAATTGGGCCCCGACTTTGAAGCGCCGGAGGCATCAGTCCAGTTAACTGATACCGGCCGCTAACGCGACCAGCACATCGTCTGAAAGCAAAAAAGGACGCTCTTTTCAGGGCGTTCTTTTCTTATGCGGCGTCGATGAGTTCGTCGCGACGCCGAGGCTATTGCTCCTATTAGCCCGGCTTGTCCTCTCTGCTAAAGTGGCGCGCTCTCAAGGAGAGAAAGCCTTGCTCGATCGCTACTTCTACACCTATCACAATCCAGCCGGGGATCATTTCCTGCGCGGCGCCGGGTCCTTTCCCGATGTCATCGCTATCGATGTCCCCTTGCGCGGGCGACCCGTTTGGGCGGTTGGCTACGCCATGGAGACGGCGATCTGGCACATCGTCTTGAAAGGCGGCTGCCTCCAGGTCATCGAAGTGACGCCTGAAGGCGACGCGCGGACGCTCGCCTATGAAACGCGCTGGTTCGCGGAGGCGCAGCCGCCAATCGTGGGCGTGTCCATGATCGAGGGCGCCTACGTCATGCGCAGCGACGCCAGCGTCTCGCCGCTTTCGCACCCGATCCCGGTCAACGATTTTGAAGCGCTCTATATCAATCGCGCCGGCGATCTCGTTCTGGGGCGTGAGGAAGGCGTCGTCGCCAGCGCCGCCGTCAATGCGCAATTGGAGACCCGCCTGGTGATGAACCGCCGGGGCCAGGTCGCCCTCTACGCCAATGCCACTGATCAGCGAAACTCGCACGGCATCATCGGCGATCAACTCGCGGCTTCGACCCTGCTTGTGCTTGAAGCGCGCGAGGGAGAAATTCAATTGCTCGCGCGGATCGACCTGCCGGGCGAAGATGTCTATGAGGGCATCGCGCCTTTCTGGGCTGATATCGATGGCGATGGCATCGAAGATCTGGTGACGACGGTCTCGAATAGCTCGCTTGGCGCGCGACTCCGCGCCTGTATTTGGGATGGCGCGAGCATTCGGCAGGAGATTGACGGACCGGCAATCGGACGCGGCAATCGTTGGCGGCATCAACTGACGGCCGGCGCCTTTGGTCCTGACGGGGCGGGCGAAATCGTCGCTGTTCGGAGTCCTCACCTGGAACCCGTGATGGAGTTTTTCCGTTTGGGCGATGGCGCGCTAGAGTTGGCGGCGTCGTACCCTGGTGTGACGACCCATGTGCTTGGCTCGCGCAACCTAGACCAGACGGCGGCTGGCGACTTCAACGGCGACGGCCAGCCGGAAGTCCTGGCGATGGACTCGACGCGCCGCGCCATCGTGGCGATTCAGCGAAATGAATCGGGCGCGAACGAGGTCTGGCGCCTGGAGGCTGGCGGCGAAATCGTCAGCAACTTCGCCCCGGTCGAGCTGTTGGATGGGGACCTGGCGCTGGCGGTCGGCACAGACGAGGAGCGCCTGCGCGTCTGGCTGCCGCGTTAGAGATCGATTTCCATCACATTGAGAACCGTCTGCATCGGCGTGAAGATCGTCGCCCGGCGCGACCCGGCAAAAAGCAAGCCCACCGCATTGAGGCTGTCTCGCTCGATGATCAGCGCGCCTGAGTCCCCGCCTTGGCTCATGGGCGTGGTGATGACCTGCCCAACGAAGCGCGCCTGCAAGTCCTCGCCGTAGGACACATCCACCGTCGCGTTCATCAAGGTCACTGTGCCTTCCGTGTACCCGGTGGTGCGCCCCTGCTTGCGGACTTCCATGCCCAGCTGGGCGAGCCGGGTCCCTGTTGGACGGCCGATCTCGGCGATCGCCTGCTGGAAGAGCATCGGATTGTTCGGCCGGGCCAGCGCCGCGTCGACTCGATTCGCGTATATCGGCGCCGCTTCCGTTTGAGGAGTCGCCCGCGTAACGCTGGTCAAACGCTTTGACGAGCCGCTGATCCGGCCAAACAGGTTGCCGACAGTGGCCCAAAGCTCGACAATATCACAGCCGCCGGGCGGGAATAGCGGCGGGCTGGAGGTCGGCGGCGACGGTCCCGTTCCGGATTCCTTGTAGAAGCGCAGCATTTCAAAGCGATGCAGCCTGGCGACGATATCGTCTGGCCGCACGCCGTGATCGGTCGGACCGGGTTGCAGGATGGCATCGCCGATTTCGGCATCGTTGCTGTTGGCCAGCACATGATTATTGGAAAGGATGAGCGGCTCGCCGGTGTTCTTGTCGAAGACAATCGCCCCAAGCGTGCCGGCTGTGACCTTGTAATGCCCGATGCTGACGCCAGCCGGGATATTGGGGCGGTAGCGATCGCGCGGGTTCAGCAGCGCTTCCAGCCGTCCCACCTCAATGACATCCGTTCTTGCCCCGTTGACATCGGCTGGCACCAGGTCGTCTGCGCTAAGCGCCTCAATCGGCTTCTTCTGCTGCACCAGCACCGCCAGCGCAATCTGATCGGTGACTTCCTCTTTGTAATTGCGAAAACCGACCGCCACACCGACCACGCCGCGCCGCCGCAGCAGATCGGTCTGCGCCAGTCGCTGCGCCTCGAGTGTCTGGCGGAGCAGATCCATCGACATGCGGTGAAATCCTCAGTGTCTTGTGCCAAGCCATTATACGACGGAATGCCTGAGCGGGATAACGCGTGGACTAGGCGGGCGCGGGCGTGGCGCCAAGGTTCTTAAGCCCGCTGCCGGTGAAGGCGATGACCAGCTCCGCTTCAGCGCCGATCCGCTCGCGAATCTGCGGCAAGGCAGCGGCTGTCACGGCGCTGGTCGCTTCGATCATGAAGCCTTTTGCCCCCATGCTTGACTGCGCCGCTTCAATAGCGGCATTGTCCACCCGCAGCGCGAATCCCTCGCTTTCATAGAGCGCGCGCAGGATCTGCGACCCGCGCACCGGCGCATCGACCAGAATGCCATCGGCGATGCTGGGACCGGGCTCAATCCGAGGCGGAATCTGGGATCCTGCTTCCCAGCCGCGAACGACCGGGTCGACGCCCGCCGACTGGACGGCGATCATGCGGGGAATTTTCTCAATTAAACCGGCGTCTTGCAGCGCTTTGAAGCCACGGTAGAAACCGAGGAACAGCCCGCCATGGCCCACCGGCGTCGCTACGGCGTCAGGCGCGCGCCGGCCCAACTGTTCCCAGGTCTCCCAGGCGGCCGTTTGCTGACCGAGGACGAAGTACGGGCTCCAGGCATGGCTGGCGTAGGTGGTCTCTTCCGCCGCCGTATAGACATCGGCCAGATAATTATGCGACTCGATGATGGCGCCGCCGAAGGAACGTATCAGCCGCTTCTTGCTCTCGACAGCGGTGTCCGCCGGGACGAACACAGTGGCAGACATCCCGGCGACGCCGGCGAAGGCGGCCAGGGACGCGCCCGCATTGCCCGACGAGTTGTCGATCGCCTCGCTGACGCCCTGGGCGGCCAAATGGTTAAGCACAGTAGACGTGCCCCGGTCTTTGAAGGAGCCGGTAGGGTTCAGGTATTCCAGCTTGGCGTAGAAAGGAATCCCGTCTAGTTCTGCCGGCACCAGCGGCGTCAAACCCTCGCCCAGGCTGAAGCGCCGTTCGACCGGCAGCATGTCGCGGTAACGCCAAAGGGAGAAGTCGCCGGCATCAATGCACGAAGGATCAAACGCGGGCAGATCGACCAGATCCAGCGAGCCGCCGCAGTATTTGCAACGCCAATCGAGCGGTCCCGCGCTCGCGCCGCATTCGTTGCATTTGACTTCAGTCATCTTGATTCCTGTTTGGCATGATGGACAAGACGCAAAGCGGAAGATCAAATCCACGTATTCTTGCGCGCAAACTCAATTCTAAGAGAGATGCGATATACTTGCTATAGGCGAGGATAGCGTTGACGCAGGCTACCTCAAATAACTGGCGGTCTTGATAATCGCGCCGCGCCTCGCTACACTGACGCGCCATTTGAAGGGCGAAATACGCGACGATGAACCTTCACGACAAATACGAGCGGCCCCTGCGCGATCTGCGGATTTCAGTGACCGACCGATGCAATTTTCGCTGTCCTTACTGTATGCCGGCGGAGATTTTCAATGAGCGCTACCAGTTCTTGCCCAAGCCACATTTGCTCACTTTTGAAGAGATCACGCGGCTGACGCGGATTATCGTGGGCCTTGGAGCGCTGAAGATTCGCTTGACGGGCGGGGAGCCGCTCCTGCGTCAGGATATCGAAAAGCTGGTGGCGATGCTCGTTGCGCTGGAGGGCGTGGACGATCTGGCGATGACCACCAACGCTTTTCTGCTGCCGCAGAAGATCGACGCTTTGAAGGAGGCCGGGCTGAAGCGACTGACGATCAGCCTCGATACGCTCGACGATGAAATATTCCGCCTGATGAATGGCGGGCGCTCGGGCGTGGACAAGGTGCTGGCCGGCATATACGCGGCGGAAGCTGCCGGATATACGCCCTTGAAGATCAATGCGGTCGTGCAGCGCGGCGTCAATGACCACACGCTGGTCGATCTGGCGCGTTTCTTCAAGGAGCGAGGACATATCCTGCGCTTCATCGAGTATATGGATGTCGGCAATATGAACGGCTGGCGGATGGAGCAAGTCGTCTCCGCGGCCGAGATTGTGGAGACTGTGGACGCGGAACTGCCGCTGGAGCCGATCGCCGGCAATTACTTCGGCGAGGTGGCGCGGCGTTATCGCTACACCGACGGCGAGGGCGAGATTGGCTTGATTAGCTCGGTGACCCAGCCATTTTGCGGCTCCTGCACTCGCATGCGCCTGTCGCCGGAGGGGCATCTCTTTACCTGCCTCTTTGCCATTGAAGGCGCCAGCCTGCGCGATCCGCTGAGGGTGGGCGCTACGGACGATGAGCTGGAAGGGATCATCCGCTCGGCTTGGGGCGCTCGCATTGACCGCTACTCCGAGATCCGCAGCTCGCTCACGCAAGAAGTGCGCGACCGCCGCAAAAAGGTCGAGATGTATCACATCGGCGGCTAGCGCGCGTTGGACTTCCTCCAAGTCAATAGCTCGTCATTCCGGTCGATGCCGATAATCTTGTCAACGGCGAAAATGCTGTGGTATTGTCGCTGACATTGATTCGGCCTACTCACTGAACGAAGATGATCATGAGCGATACCGACTTTGACTTCACCGGACTAACGGCCCTGATCACCGGCGCGGGACGCGGCATCGGCTTGGCCACCGCGCGCCGATTTGCAGCGGCGGGCGCCGCCGTCATTATCGCCGAATTGGATGTGGAGAGCGGGATGACAGCCGCGTCCGAGATCAAGGGCATGGGGCGCAAGTCCATGTTCATCGAAGTTGATGTCCGTTGCTCGGAAAGTGTCGATCAGATGGCGGCGATCGCATTGGAAGCATTCTCAAAAATTGACATTTTGGTTTGCAATGCCGGTATCGGGCAGCCGGTTAAAGCCGAAGCATGCAATGATGAAGATTGGCTCAATATGATGGCGGTCAACCTCAATGGTGTGTTCTGGTGCTGCCGCGCCATCGGCCGTCATATGCTGGAACAGGGCAGCGGCGCCATTGTTAATGTGGCCTCCATGTGCGGCGTCATCTCACTCACACCACACCCGCAGGTCCACTACAATGTTGCGAAAGCGGGCGTCATCATGCTGACCAAATCATTGGCCGGTGAATGGGCTGATCGCGGCCTGCGGGTTAATTGTGTCTCGCCCGGCTACATCAACACCAAAATGACGAAGCCGGCTATTAAAGACCCGGAGAGGTTTCCCATTTGGATGGCGATGACGCCCCAGGGCCGCCTAGGCGAGCCGGAAAATATCGCGCAGGCCATACTATATTTGGCCTCGCCCGGAGCCAGTTTTACGACTGGTACAAACCTCGTCGTCGACGGCGGCTATACCGCCTGGTAGACAGCTTGTCAGCCGAATCGGCGCTTCGAGCACCCCAACTTGAGCTATCGTCACTTCCCTGCCGTGGCGCCACATCTTGCCAGTGGCGCTGTGGCTGTGGTATGTTCGCATCTTGGAATACACTGCTTCACTGAACGGGGATGGCAATGAGCGATACCGACTTTGATCTCACTGGGAAAACAGCGCTGATCACCGGCGCCGGGCGTGGCATTGGCTTTGCCACCGCGAGGCGATTTGCCGCGGCTGGCGCTGATGTCATCATCGCCGAATACATAGCGGAAAATGGCAAGGCGGCGGCGGCCGCGATCGAGGCAATGGGCCACAGGTCGATGTTCATCGAGGTGGACGTTCGAGATTCCGCCAGCGTCGACGCGATGGCGGCGAGCGCGCTTGCGTCATTCCCCAACATTGACATTCTCGTTTGCAACGCTGGTATCGCGCAGGGCATTCCGGCGGAAGAATGCAGCGACCAAGACTGGCTCAATATGATAGCGGTCAATCTCAACGGCGTATTCTGGTGCTGCCGCGCCGTCGGCCGGCACATGCTGGAGCGCGGCAGCGGCGCCATCGTCAACGTGGCGTCGATGTCGGGCATGATTGCAAACACGCCGCAGCCGCAGGCGCATTACAACGCAGCGAAAGCCGGCGTCATATTGCTGACCAAGTCGCTGGCGGGCGAATGGGCAAGTCGCGGCTTGCGCGTCAATTGCGTCTCGCCCGGTTACATCGGCACCGATATGACCCTGGAAGGCTTCAGCAATGACGATTGGCGGCCCACCTGGCTGGCGATGACGCCGCAGGGACGTATTGGCAAGCCGGAAGAGATCGCCCAAGCCATTTTCTATTTGGCGTCGCCGGGCGCCAGCTTCACCACCGGGACCAACCTGGTCGTGGATGGCGGCTATACATCCTGGTAGGCCGCGGAGGCATTGGCTTTAGACGACAAAGGCGCCGGTCTCGACAACATCGACAGGCGCGCCATCCAACTCACGCGGCAGGATGGCTTGAGCCGGCAAATCCGACCGTTCGCGCTTTTGACTGACCATGACAACCAGGCACAATTCTTCGGTGATTTGCCCGTTGCGTTGCCGATAGCCGATTCCCGTGCCCACGACATTGGGGAATCGCATCAGGCGCGCATCGTGTCGCTCCTGTATTGCCGCGATTTCCGCCATTCGCTGAGTACTGTCCACGTTTGCGCTCGCCTGGGCGCTGACCCGAAGCCTTAAGGCAATCCCGGACATTCGCTGCCGATCACATTGCTGACGATGTCGCTGCGAATCCAGCCTTCGAGATTAGCGTCATCGACGTTGACCCGTATGAAATACCAGACGGGACCCGTGGGGTTCCGCTCTTCCCGCTGCAACTTTAAGACGGGCGCCACGGTGCCGGTGCCGAGCCAGCCCACAATGGGCGTCCCCGCTCGATTGGTGGGCCGTGAACGGACTCGGATCGAATTCGTGTTGAGCACGACCACCTGACACAATTCAACTGGCGTGGGCGTCGCCGTCGGCGTGCTGGTTGCCGTGGGCGTACTCGATGGCGTGGCTGTATAGGTCGGCGTACTGGTGGCGGTCGGCGTATTGGAGGGCGTAAAGGTGGCAGTGGGCGTAAAGGTATTGGTGGCCGTTGGCGTATCCGTTGCTGTACTCGTCGCGGTAGGGGTATTGGAGGGCGTAAAGGTGATTGTAGGCGTCGAGGTGACCGTCGGCGTCAAGGTGGGCGTTGGCGTAAAAGTCGCTGTTGGGAAGAACACCGCGCCGATGGTGCTCTGTATCGGACCGCGGTTCATATAGCCCAAGACGCCCCCGACGCCGCCAATGATGATAATGACAAAGAGAATGACCAGGCGGCCTCGATTGCGGCGGCGCCGGAGTATGCCATCAATCCGGGTAATATCGGCGCGGCGGCCCAGGATACGGAAGGGGTCATCGCGCATAATCTCGAGCCAGGAGCGCGCTTCGCGGTTGTTGCCTTCCTGGAGCGCTTCTTCCGCCCGCTCGAGATAGCGGCTGAAGAGGTCATTCACGGTGGTGCGGAACCGTTCGTCCTGAGCGAAGTCGCCGGCCATCTCGGCCAGCATCTGGCGCGCCTGCGCGAGTTCGGCGTCAAAATTCTGCGAGACCAGCGCCTGTGCCCGCCTTATCGCTTGTTGAGCCCGAGAAATGTCCGCTTGCAGATTGCGCGAACGCATCAGCGTCTCGGAAAAACTGCCGTCGGTGGGGTCCAGCTCGAGGCCCAGCTCCAGCAGCTTGATGGCGGCGTTCATCAACAGCAGGCGTTCGTCCAACGTCGTCGAGTTGTTGGCATGGTTTAGCGACATTTGGGCCTGGTCATTGACCTGGCTGCGGATGCTGGCGAGCTTGTTGTCGACTTCCTGCTGCATCTGCGCCAGCCGCTGACTGTTCGGCAACAGCTGGCGTGTGTGGGAGAGCAGGCTGCGAACGCTGGCGACCTGGGCGACTTGCTCTTCCAGCGTACCGCCGATGGTATTCATGTGGACGGCGATTTGGTCGTAATCCCGCTGGATGCGCCGGATCATTTCCAGGCGCTCTTCCGCCTGCGGGTCATTGGGAACGACGCGCAAGGCACCTTCGTATTTTCGCAGCGCCTCCGACCAATTGTCGTTTGACATCAGCCGGTCGCCATCGGTGAGCAACTCACGAGCGAGCGCCAGATCCTGAATATCAAGCAGCGCTTGTTCGACGTCCTTCCAGGTTAGTATGCCGTCGCGCTCGGCCAGTTCTCGCGCCTCGCGATACAGGCCGGAGGCTTGCTCGTAGTTGCCGGCGCGCACGAGAGAATTGGCGCGGTTGTAGGCGACGCGCGCTTCAAAGGGAATGCGATGATCGGGGACTATGCCGCGAATCAGATTGTCTTCAGATTTCTCTCGATACTCGAGCGCGGTGGGGTTGTTGGCTTGCTGCGCCAATATCCGGTTGGCGACATCGATCGTCTGCTGGTATTCGCCGGAATAGTAACTCTCGGTGAGGCGAGTCAACAATTCGTCCAGAGCGGACGAAGACTGCAGGGTTCGCTCTTCCGCCGCTGGCTCCGCCTTTTCGCTTTGGCTGCGTTCCTGCCTGTCGAGGTCAGCCCGTCCGCGATACGACGCTGGCGCTTCACTAATTGGCTCATAGCTGGACCCCGGCGCTTGCGTTTCCGACGGCGCTGCGGCAGGAGCCTGAGAGGGCGCCGAGCTGACGTTGTGGCGGTTGAAGAGATCTTGTACACGCTGTTTCGCCTGGGCGCTGTGCGAGCCGGCTTGCTGCAAAAGGCTGATGACATCGCTGTTGCCGCTGTCCATGCGCAGCGCGTCAGCTAGGATATCGATTGCCTCGTCGATATCGTCGTCGTCGCCGGCGATTTCGATGCGGATGCGGGCGCGCCGAACTAAACCGCGGAGGGCGGCGGAATTCGGTCTGGGGCTGCTGGCGGATTGGCTGCCAGCGATCTCGGCGAAGAGCTCTTGCGCCCGGTTTTCCAGCGGCGTATTCTTGGCTTCCATCAAGAGGTCGCGAGCTTCTTGTTCCAGCTCGCTCAATGCCTGGGCATCAGTCGTTCCTTGCGCGCGCTGGCGTAAATCCTCAATTGCCCTTTGCAGTTCCTGCATGCATGGCATTCCTGTAACAGAGGTCCCGTTCGCGCCAGCGATTGACAATCGGCGCGTGACCAGTGGCTGTCGTTAGAAGAGCCTTATCACTTCGAGGGATTCTGTGATAGAGTAAAGTGCGACCAATATCCGACGACGATCAACCTATCATGGCATCATTTCAGCATATCAGGCCGAGATACAAACTCATCTTATTCTATAACATCAAGCGCGATAAACAAGACCAATACTACCGTTACATGCTCAGCAGCTTCGTGCCGGATATACAGAAACTGGGCGTTTACATGCATATGGTCTGGCATGTCGCCTATGGCGATTATCCCATGCGCAAGATCGAATTCGTCACCGAAAGCGCCGATATCCTCCGCCGCCTGTTCCTGAGCGACCAATGGGATGATCTGGAGAACAAGCTCCAGCAATATGTCGACGATTACGAGCGCAAAGTTGTCGATTATCGCACTGGTTTCCAGCTTTAATTTGCGCCGCTCCGCAAGGCGTCTCTGACTTGCCAAAAGCCGCCGTCAGCGTAGAATGAAGGGCATGTTGGCTGGCGATTTCAAGGATGCGCATTGCCTATGAATCAGGTTGATCTGTTGCCGCTGCTGCAAGGTCAGCCGGCCTTCGTCCAGCGCATCGTCATTGATGTCTTTCCTTTTGCTGTCGCGCTGCTAGTCATTGTCCTTCTGCGCTGGCTGTTGACGGCGATCTTGCTGCGTCCGCTGCGATTTATCGTCGGGCGCTCGGCCAGCGATATCGACGACCGCCTGCTGGAAGCCAGTGTTTCTCCCTTGCGCCTGGCGGTGGTCGGATTATCTCTCTTCCTCGTCACGGAAATGTTCGCCTTTGATGTCGCAATACAACAACTCGCGCGGACGATGGCGCGGGCTATTCTGGTCGCGTCCGTCTTTTTCGCCCTTGTTCGCTGGTTTGAGGTGGTGTCGCTGCAGCCAGAAACATTCCGCCGCATGACCGGCTGGACGATTGAAGAACGCCTGTTGCCCTTTCTTAATACCGTCGTCAAGTTCTTGATCATTGCCCTGGGCGCAATCTTTGTATTGCAGGAGTTGCAGTTTGATGTCGCCGCGTTGATCGCCTCGCTTGGCGTGATCGGCATTGGCATCTCGCTGGCGTCGCAAGACACGGTGGGCAATATGTTTGGATTTGCGGCGATAGTGACCGATAACCCCTTCAAGGTCGGCGACTTTATCACGACGCCGGCGGTGACGGGCATCGTCGAATCGGTCGGCGTGCGGGCGACGCGCGTTAGACAGCTGGACCAGGCATTGGTCACCGTGCCGAATAATCTCTTGACCAACGCCGCGGTCTTGAATCGGACGCGGCTGGAAAAGAGGCGCCTCGACGCGACCCTGAATTTCACCTACGGCACCAACTCGGATCAGCTTCGCGCGGCCGTCATTGCCATACGCGAGCTGCTGCAGAACACGGAGAATATCGATCCTGAATCGGTCATCGTGCATTTTGTCGAATTCAACGCCAGCTCCCTGGATGTGCGGATTATTTGTCAGGTCCTGCTCGCCGATTGGCGCGAGTTCTCGGCGCTGAAAGAAAGCGTCTTTCTCGAGATTATGAGCATTGTTGAAGATCTCGGCATTGACTTTGCCTTCCCGAGCCGGTCGGTCTACATTGAGTCTATGCCGGACAATGCCGGGGACAGCGACCGGATGCCGAGCCCGCAAGCGGACCCGCGATCCGCGCGCGATGAAGCGCCCCAGTTTGACCCGGATCAGCCTTCGCCAGGCGCGGGATCTTAAGAGGCATGACAGCCGATACGACGGACTTGCCGGCGGCTCTGGGCTTCACCGCAACCGATCTGGATGCGAACCGGATGGGCCAACTCAGTCGTTCGCAGGTAGAGCGTTTGAAGAACGCGCGCCGGCGCAAAACGCTTGTCGCCGCTGGCCTCTTTGCCGCGTTGGTGCTGGGGGCAACTATTCTTGTCTACATTGGGCAGGTCAAAGGCAGCCTGATTCTCGTTGGCGCCGGCGCCATGTTGACCCTGATTAACGCGGCTGGCGTCGGCCGGGCGGGGCGCGCCTATATGCGGCTCGGCGGCGATCTGCGCTCGGGCCAGGTTGAAGCGCTGGTCGGCGAGGTGGAGCGAGTCTTGCGCCGCGGCCGCGCGAGTGACAGTTACTTGCTACGAATCGATGGCGCCGAGTTAAATGTGACCAAGGAAATCTTCATCGGCTTTCGACATAAGGCGGCCTACCGCATATACCGCGCTGGAATCTCGCGCGTCTTGCTATCGGCCGAACGAGCCAGTTAGAGGCGCATGTACGGATTACCGCATTCCGCCAGCAGCAGGCCGCCCGAAAGACAATATGCGGGCGACGCAGTGATGACCGCGATTCCGCCAGCCAACTGTCGAGAACTCAGCGAGAAATCGCCTTGTTGAGACGACAGCCGTACCAGCCATGGCTGGCGATTCTTGGTTATCTATTGGTCGCGCTTTATGTGACCGCGCCAATTCACAGCGAGTTGTCTTCGCGGTTTCTTGGCGGAGACGCGGGCGATGTCTATGAGATGGCGCGCCATATTTGGTGGTACAAGACCGCCCTGCAGAATGGCGAAGACGTCTTTCATCATGCTTTGCTGGGTTATCCGGTTGGCTTCCGCGCCGCGCAGCTTTGGGCGAATCCGCTGCAGTTCTTCCCCATGTGGCTCCTGGCGTATTTCTTGCCGCTGCCGGCCGCGTACAACTTTGGGCTGATATTGACGCTTGTGCTCAACGGCTGGTCGATGTACACGCTGGCTCGGCGGAGGCTTGCGACTGCGAACCGGCTACCGGCGTTTTTCGCTGGCTTGGCATTCATACTGTTCCCAACGATCCAGGGCCGTCTTTTCGAGGGGCACGCCGGACTGCTGGCGCAATGGCCGCTGCCGTTGCTCATCTTGTTTCTTTTTGATTTTGCCGAGAACGGAGGATCGCGCCGCTTCGTCCTTGCCTTGCTCTTCATTCTGCTGACTGCGATGGGCAATAGCCTGCAGAGCGTCTATGTCCTCGTGCCTCTGTTGGTCATGTTTCTGTTGGCGAGGATAAGTCGCCGCGATTATCTGGGCGCTGCGCGAGTATCTGTGGTGGCGATTGCTGGCTTCGTCCTGCTGCAAATCTATGTTTCTCCGGTGCTCGGCGACGTCATGGCGAATCAGCAATTTGTCAACGCCGGCGGTTACGTAAGATACAGCCTTGATCTTTTGAGCCCGGTGTCGCCGTCTTTTGCCAACCCCTTCTGGCAAAATATCGCTACACATTCGCCCCAGGTGATCGGCGCCAGTCTTGGCGGCGGCGCCGCGTATGTCGGTGTGCTCGGCGCTTGCCTAGCGCTGTTGGGAATACTGTCTCGGCGCGAGGCAAGATGGTGGCTGCTTGTTGCCTCTGTCGCTTGGCTGCTTGCGCTGGGACCCGTACTAAAGGCAAATGGCGACGTGGTCTCCACTTTCATTGCCGGTTATGAGACTGTGGTGCCGCTGCCATACGCCCTCGTCATCAATCTGCCGATGTTGGAGTTGGCGCGTACGCCCGATCGCTTCATGTTCCTGTTCGCCGCCATGTTTTCGCTGCTGGTTGGCTTCGGCACTGCTGTCTGCTTCTCCAGCCGCTTGATCATGCGCCGGAGCCGCAAGATACAACTCCTCATTACCGTGTTGCTCGCTATGGCGATGATTGAGGACTATCGGCTCTTTGCCGCATTTCCGTCTGTGCCCGCCGCGATACCCCGCGAGATCGAGAGTCTCAAACACCGACGCGACGTGCACGCCATTTTCAACGCGCCCTATGACAACTTGCTGGCGGCTAAGGAAGCGATGTATCTGCAGACCGCGCACCGGAAACCGCTCATCGCCGGGCATGACGCCAGAGTCACGCCAGTGGACCCATCTCGACTCGCCTTGCTTTCCAAGTTTCAGCCATCGCTGCTGCAGGAAGCGGGCGCTGATATTGTGATCATCAACAAAGCGCGCGCAATGGAGAGCGGGCAGCTGGACCTTTTGCAATGGCGGGCGCGGCAGGAGCTGGGCGAGCCGCTCTACGAAGACCAGCGATTCGCCGTCTACGAGACTCCGGTCATACGCGATCGGGCGCCGGCTGTATATGCTCCCACAACCGACGCGCAGGCGCATGTCACCTACATCTATAAAGAGCAGCCGGGCTGGCTGGAATTCAACGCCGTCCTGGAAGCGCTAAATCGACGCGTACACCTGTCTCTGAATGACACGCCGCTGGAAACGCTGCTGGTGAATGGGCGGATTCCGCTGTCCGTCGCGCTGCCTATGGCGCGACGCGGCTACCATGCTTTTCGCATTGCGCCTGACCCGCCTTGCCCGGAACAGATCGATACGAGCTTACTGCACTGCCAGCGCGTCAATGTTGAGGATGTCAGCATTGAAGTTTTATCCGATGGCGCCATATACGATCCCATTCGCATTGAAGACGGCATCATTTTGGCCGGTTATTTGTTGCCGGATGAGGCGGACGGCGAGTTGATCAAGATTCGCTTCTGGTGGCGATTTGAAGCGGACCGGTCAGAGAATGACGTGCGCTTCGTACATGTTCTCGATCCCAATGGTCGCTCGGTTCCGGGCAGTCCGCCAGATCATCATTTTGGAAACCTGCCCGCCGGAAGCGAAGTGACCGAAACTGTCTCGCTGGACAAGAGCATGCTTGCAGCGGGCGAATATCGAGTATTGACTGGCTGGTATCAACTGCCTCAGGCGATCCGCTATGACGTGCTTACCGAGGTGGAAGGCGCGCAGGATGACACGGTCGTGCTCGGTACGGTACGTATTCGCGACTGACGCCAAGCGTGCGAGACCAGGACGGCGGCGCGCAGCTCCCTGCCTGTGGGCGACACAATACTTCGGAAAGATTCTTGCCCTACAATGCGCGTAATACGACGCGGGCTAAAGGAGCAAAGTTGATGACACGGTCTGTTGGAATCATCCTGGCCTTGTGTCTCATTCTCCTGACCACGTTTCCAACGTTGGCACAGGACTACGACACCGCCAATTATCGCAAGACCATGATTCAAATGTTGGCGTCGGCGCACGATGTCGCGCGCAATCGGGGCCTGGACCTCAGTGTATTTGACGCAGTCGCTGAAGCGGGCGACCCGCTTTATATCGCGCCGCTAATTGATATCGCCTATTTCGGTCGCAGCCCGGATACCAGCAGGAGCGTCTTGAACGCGCTTAAGGCCTTGGCCGGCGCCCAGCCTGGCTGGCAAGGTTACTTCGAGTGGGCCGGCGCCAATGATATCGCCCTGCCGCCGCACTATGACGAATTCAAGGGCCAATTGCTGGCCGCTTTCGTCGACACCGAGTTCAGCCGTTTCTTCCAGCCCGGCGTTATGGAGCGCGCCGCCATCAACCTGGTGGAGCCGGTCTGGGGCGGGGTCACCGTCGATGGCATTCCGTCGCTGGTTAACGCGCGCCAGATCAGCCCCAAAGCCGCCAGAGACGAGGGCCACCAGTTTGTGGACTTTTGCCGCGACGGCGATTGCAGTTACCCGGCGCCGGATGAGTTGGTATTTGGACTCAGCTTTGATGGCGACAGCCGCGCCTATCCCCTGCGCCTGTTGAATTGGCACGAAATGTTCAATGATGTGATTGGGCAGGCGCCGCTCTTCGACGAGCCCGATGGCGTCAAGGTCTGCGATTTTCGCGCGCCGACCATATTTGAAGCCCGGGCGCGATCAGGAGAGGGCTGGGCGCTCATTCATGGGCTTTCGGCCGGCTGCCCGCGCGACGGTTGGCTGCGGCAAGAGCGAATCCGCTGGCTCGATGACGAAGGCGCCTTTGACGCGCTGCCTGATCTGGCCGCCGGTGAAGAAGCGCTGGAGAGGGGCGTCGCCGGACAAGTGCCTGGGCGTCCGGTCATGCTGGCTTACTGCACCTTGTGCGGCGCTGGCGTGCTCTACGATGTCCAAATCGCCGATCTATCGTACACCGACCTGGACGGGACGCTCGTCGAGCTCGGCGATGCCGTGCTTGAGTTTGGCTCGTCGGGTTTGCTGATGCGCTCGAATAAGTTGATGTACGATCGCAATACCGATACCGTCTGGAATGCGATTACGGGTGAACCGGCTTTTGGTCCGCTGGCGACCAGCGGCATCGTGCTGGATGTCCTGCCGGTCGTGGTCACGGATTGGGCGAGCTGGCTGGAGGAACATCCCAATTCCAGCGTCCTGAGCCTGGATACCGGCTTCCGGCGCAACTACACCAACGGCGCCGCCTACAGCGATTACTTCAACAGCGCCGACTTGATGTTCCCCTCATGGCAGCAGGATACGGCGCTGATTGAAAACAAGGAGATGGTCTTCGCCCTGCGTTTGGGTGGGCAGGCAAAAGCCTATCCGCTGGCGGCGATAATCCCGGAGCATATCGTCAACGATCGCGTCGGGCGGACCAATATCGTGATTGTCGCTGAGGCGACGCCGGAGCGCGAATTCTTTGAGCCGGGCGGCGCGGCTGTTCGCGCTTACGGTCGCGAGGATTACGAGTTCACCGCGGGCGCCGATAGCACAACGCTGGAAAGCGACGACGGCCGCCAGTGGCAGCTGACGGAAGAGGCGCTGGTCGCGGAAGATGGCCAGCGGCTGAAGCGCATCGGCGGGCATCTGGCCTTCTGGTTTGGCTGGTTCGGCTTCTATCCCGATACCTTGGTCTACGGGGAGGGCTAATCGCGCTTGGCCTTTTGCCGGCTGCGTGCCGCCTGCTCAATCTTCTCGGTAAATGCCCCGGCGTCGAAGCTGTCGCGATAGGCGCCGCGAGCCAGGTTCCGGCGCGCGATGGTGGTGAGATTGCCGTCGTGGATGCCAGCGGTTTCAAATTCGTATGAGGGCGTCGAACCGCCGTAACGTCGTCGCGCGGCAATAAGCATGCCGATGCTGCCGCCAAGGATACCGCCCATGATCGCGCCTTCGCGCAGTCCGGCCGTGAGGATGAATACGCCAATCGCGCCGGTGATGACGCTGAGCAGTCCGTAAGCGAGCGTGTAAGAAGCTGAGCCTATCATTCTAGGCAAGTCCTGCCAACGTTCCCAAATCACGGGAGTCCTGGGTCATCTGTAGGGACCATGAAGGTCTTGGCCCCGGGGTCCTAACATGTTTTCTTTTTCAATGACATCGACGGAGCGCGTACCTCTAGTATGGTCTCTGATGGCGCGCTTCGCCGCGTCTCGGCGGGCGTCAATCCAGGCCGCCATGCCTGCGCCAATCAATGCGCCAATGATGCCGCCGTAAGGCGCCCCGTCGAGACTGAATTCGAACGTGACGAACCCGGCAATCGCGCCGATGATGGCGCCGAGCAGGGCGGCTTTGGAGGCTTGTATCAAGAGGCGTCGCATATCGACATGTTCTCCCAGCTTGCGGTTATTCAAGTTCCGGCTGTCTTTTAGCATAGCACATCCGGCGCCGCCTGTGGTTCATCCCTTGCGCCGCGCAAAGAAAGCCTGCATGATGCCGCGCGCCTCGTCCGAAACCAGCCGCTCGCCGATCAAGTCCAACTCGAGCGCCATCGTCTCCTCGACCGCCTTCGCATTGCCGCGCCGCAGCAGCATCTTCGTCTGACGCAAGGCATCCGGTGGCTTCGCCGCCAATTGCGCCGCCTTGGAGCGCGCCAGATCGTCCAGCGCCTCAGCCGCGACGACCTGATTGACGATGCCGCATTCTTGCGCCTTTTCCGCCGAGAATGCCTCGCCCAGCATCAGCAGCTCGGCCGCGCTAGCGTATCCCAGCATCCGCGGCAAAAGGTATGTAGATGCCGCTTCCGGCAGCAGACCGAGGTCGATAAAGGCGAAATTGAATTTGGCCTTGCTCGCGGCATAGACGAGATCGCAGTGCAGCAGCATGGTCACGCCGACGCCGACCGCCACGCCATTGACCGCCGCCACAATCGGCGTCTTCGCTCCCGCAATCGCCTGAATGAATCGCGCGGCCGCATCTGAGCCGGGGTCAGCCAGGAAGCTGTTCAGGTCGTTGCCGGCGCAAAAGCTGTCGCCGCTGCCGGTGAGGGTGATGACGTGAATGCTGCTGTCGTCGTTCGCCCGCTCGATGGCTTCGCGCAGGGCGTCGTACATGGCTGGCGTGAGGGCGTTTTTCTTCGCCGGCCGGTTGAGCTGGATGCGCAGGATGTGGTTGTCGCGGGTGATGAGGGTGTTGGGCATATCTTAGACTCCTGAAGGAAAGCTCATTGGGGGCTTAAAATAGCCCCCCTTGAGGGCCAGTTAGTTGCAGATCGCCTTGACTTGCGAGGCACTGAGATTGAACCATTCGCGGCCCGCTCCTGTATTGGGCAGGTTTTGGCTGGCATAGGCTAGATGCAACGAGTCTTCCAGCGCCTTCATATTGTATGTTGGAATTGCGCAGACGATCTTTGGCTTTGCTCCCGACGGGCTCTTGACGCTTTGCAGCCGGGTCTTCGGGTCAATGGACATCCCGATCTTGCTTGCGCCAGAGGCGGCATCGTCCATGACATAGCCATAACCAACCGATCGTTTAGCCTTTGGCAGTAGCTTTTGGATAGCGGGTGGCGTGCCGTTTCTCACATTCTTTAGGGTATTGTAAACGACCCTATCAGCAGACATTGCCACCGAATGCGTTCCTATGCCGATCCTGTTGACTACGGGGCGAACTACGTCGTCAACGGCTTGAACCACCGGACGTGCTGCATCATCCACCACTTGCATAACTGGGCCAACGATATCGTCGACAACTTGAACCGCAGGCGCTACCACCGGCCCGACAACAAGCCCGACTGGTCCAAACATGCCGCCGATCAACGCTCCGTCCTTGGCACCGCTCAAAGCGCCCCAAGCGGCATCGTCCAAGACTTCGCGATTTATTTCGCCTTGCTCCCGATAGCCTTCGACTGCTCCACCTACTGCGCCTATGCCACCACTGACTGCTGCGCCGATTCCCGCCGAAACGAGCGCCGCCTTAACTACGGGTGTCAATGCTGCAACTATTGCAGGTATCGCTGGTAAGACAATCATTGTTGCCTTCTTATCCAATTATTTGACGATAATATAATGAAAGCAGATAATGGCTGGCGGCAAAACCCCAACAATTGGGGGGACTTTGCCCTCTGTGCCTCTGTGTCTCTGTGGCGAATCCACTAAGTCTCCCCCAACAACCCCACCACCCGCGCCAGCCGCTGATCATAACGATGATGCGCCAGCACATGGGCGCGCGCCGCCGCCGCCATCCGCAGGCGCTCCTCGTCATGCGCCAGGTAGTAGCGCACTTTCTCCCGTAAGTCATCGTGGTCGCTGAAGGTGACCAGGTGCTCGCCTACTGTAAAACACTCGCTCACTCCGGGCCGATCGTCCACGATTTGGAAGGCGCCCAGCGCGGCGCACTCAAACAGGCGCAGATTCACGCCATAGCGCATCGTATCGCCGTGCGTATTGATGCAGATCTTGATCGAGGACAAGACACCCAGCATCTCATCGCCCAAGGCGTAGCCTCGATGAAAGGACGCCAGCGAAGCCGGCACATCATGCACGCTCCAGATGCCCAGGTCGAAATCGCGCAGGCTCTCCAGCGTTGCCACGCGCTCGCTGTACAGCTTGCCCGGCACCAGCGTGCCGACGAATCCCAGATCGCAGAGATATTCTTTAGGCACATCGGTGATCGGCTGTGGGACGTGGAAGTCGGGGTCGATGGCGACGTAGGGCAGGCAGGCCACTTGCGGTGCGCCCAGTTCGCGCCACTGCGCGCCATGATAGCGGTCATTGACCAGCACCAGGTCATACAGGGGCGCGGCGGCACGTTCGTTGGCATGGGAAAAAACGATGGGCGAATCGCCATGCAGAAAGAGGAGCTGGCATCGCAGCTCGCGTTTCAGGCGCTCCAGCGTGGCCGGCAGAATCTCGCGGTTGTTGCCCGAGAGCCAAATCAGATCGGGTTTGAAGCGCCGCGCCTGTTCCAGCAGCAGACGATTGCGCCGTTGCAGATCCGGCTGCAACGCCGGCGGCACGCGCTGCATCAGCCCCGCAAGCAGCTTGCCGGGGGTCAGCGATGTGCGAAAGACCTCGTTGCTCAAGCTGGCGATGCTGCGACTGCCGAAGCCGGGCAGATTGCGCCAGAAGACATCGATTTCCCAGCCGGCTTGGCGAAACGCTCGTCCCCAGGTGTAGAGTTCCATGCTGCGGGGGAAGAGGGGCGTGCTGGCTGAGTCCGGCGCGGCGCGCTGTTCTCGCAGCAATTCTTGGGGATGGTGGAGGCTGGCGACGAAGAGGACCCGTGGTTTGCCGCCACTTCGATTAGCCGGCTTCGTCATATTTCAGGTCGCTGTTTCGCCAGCGGAAACTGGGCAATGGCGGACTGTCAGACGGATTTCAAATCCAGCAGCCGCAGCGGATTCTGCACCAGCTCGCGCAAGTGATTCATGAAGGCGGCGCCCTCCGCGCCATTGCTGACGCGATGATCGACGCTGAGCGTCATATTCATCCGCGTGCCGACGCCGAGCGTCCCATCGGCGAGCACTATCGGAACGCGCTGCGAGGACGAGACGGCGAGAATGCCGGCCTCGGGCGAACTGATGATCGCCGAGAAATCTTTCACGTTGAAGGGACCGAGATTGCTGATGGTGAAGGTGGCGCCGCGGATGTCGTCCGGCTTGATCTTGCCGCTGCGGGCGCGCTCGTACATCGCCCTGTTGTTCACCGCCATCTCGCTCAGCGAAACGGTGTCGGCATCAGGACAAACGACGTTGACCAAGCCGTTTTCCGGCAAGGCGACGGAAATGCCGATATTGACGCGCCGGTGCTGCACGAAGCGGTCGCCATAATAGTGCGCGTTGAGATTCGGGAAGGCTCTTAGCGTCAGCGCCAGCGCCTTGATGAGCAGGTCGTTGACACTGACCTTGATGCCGCTTTCGGCAAGCGCGCTGTTGATTTCTTTGCGCAGCGCCAGCAAGGGCTCGACATCGGCTTCCACCGTGACATAGAAATGGGGCGTGTTGCTTTTGCTGCGCACGGTGCCATCGGCGATGGCGCGGCGCATGCGCGAAAGCGGGATCACATCCACGTCTTCAGTCGGAAGCGCGCCCCAGGTCGGCTGCGCTCCCGCAGCGGGCGCTGATGGCGGAGCGGGCGGCAACATCGGCGTCGCCGATAGATTCTCGACATCGGCTTTTACGATGCGGCCGTCGGGACCCGATCCCTGCACGCGGCGGAGGTCGATGCCTTTCTCAGCGGCGATCCGGCGCGCCAGAGGCGAAGCTTTGACGCGGCCATCGTCCACCATGGTCTTGCCATTGGTCGCTGCTTCAGCCGGCGTGGCGGTCGTTTCAGCTGTTTCCCCGCTGGCAGGCTTGTCTTCGACCGGCGAAACTGTCTCGCCACCCGCGCCAATGACCGCGATCACCGAACCTTCGCCCAGTTCATCGCCCGGCTCGGCGCGCAGCTCAAGCAATTCGCCGTCGCTGCCCGCTTCAATCTCCACCGTCGCCTTATCCGCTTCGAACTCGGCGATGATATCACTCGCGCTGACGCTGTCGCCGACCTCTTTCAGCCAGTTGATGAGCAGGCCGTCCATCGTGAGCTTGACTTCGTGAGCCATTTACAGGATCTCCTTGACCGCGTGGACAACCTTCTGCGCGTTCGGCAGCGCCAGCAATTCGATGTCCTTTGAATAGGGCAGGGGCACATCCACAGCCGCGACCCGCTTGATCGGCGCGTCCATATAATCGAACATGTGCTCCTGCAGGTTCGCCGCGATTTCTCCGCCGAAGCTGTACATCGGCAGCGACTCCTCCACGATGACGCAGCGATTCGTCTTCTTGAAACTGTTATACACCAATTCCATATCCAGCGGGCGCAGCCAACGCAAGTCGACCACTTCCGCTTCGACGCCATCGCGCGCCAATTGACGAGCCGCCTGCAAGGCCCAATCGACGCCACGCGCGTAAGCCACCAGCGAGATATCGGCGCCCTCGCGTTTGATATCGCCTTTGCCGATGGGAATCAGGTAGTCCTCTTCCAGGTCATCGGGCATTGGGCTCGGCTTGGGATAGAGCGCGATGCTCTCGGTGAAGAGCACCGGATTGTCATCGCGAATCGACGTTTTCAACATGCCGTAAGCGTCCAGCGAGTTCGAGGGACAGCCGACATAGATGCCGGGGAAATGGGCGAAGATTGGCTCCGGCGCGTGCGAATGCGAGGCGGTCGCTTGATTGCCCCAGCCGCTCGCCGCGCGATAAACCAGCGGCGCCTTGAACATGCCGTCAAAGAAGTAGCGCACCTTGGCCGCGTGATTGGCGATCGCGTCCAGCGCCAGGAAGGCGAAGTTGATGGTCATAAATTCCGCCACCGGTCGCAAGCCGGCCATCGCCGCGCCTACCGCCAGTCCGCCGATTGCCATCTCGCTGATGGGCGTATCGCGGACGCGCCTTTCGCCGAACTCCTCCAGGAAGCCGCGCGTCACCCGATGCGTGCCCTGCCAGTAAGCCACTTCTTCGCCCATGACGAAGACATTCTCGTCGCGGTGCATTTCTTCGCGCAGCGCTCGGCGGATCGCTTCCCGCATGGCGACATTTCTAGCTGCCATTCTTACCGCTTTCTCCGTTTCGTAATTTGGCGGGCAATCTCAGTCGATGCCGGCGCCGACGCTATGTTCGGTCTTGTACACCATCTCGGAACCCACGTAAGTATTCCGCATCAGGTCCTGATAACTGCTCGGCATCTCGCTGGCTTCGGCGAAGGCGACCGACTCGGCGACAATCCGCCGCGCATCGGCTTCATGCTGTGCCAGGACTGCGCCGACATCGCCGTACTGGCTTTCAATGCAATCGCGCAGGATCTTTATCGGCTCGCGCTTTTCGACCCATTCTCTCAACTCGGTTGACATATCATCGCGGGCGTCATACTGCTTGTCGGAGACGCCATGCCCGCGATAACGATAAGTCACATGCTCAATCACTGCCGGTCCATTCGCGCGCGCGTATTCGACCGCTTTTGAAGCGACCGCGTAGACTTCCAACGCGTTCTGCGCGTCGACCCGGCCGAAGCTCTTGATGCCGTAGGCTTCCGCCTTGCGATGCAATTCGACCTGGCCGCTGGCGCGCTCAACTTCGGTACCCATGCCATAGCCGTTGTTCTCGATGATCCAGATCACCGGCAGGTCCCAGATGGCGCTCATATTGAGCGATTCGTGGAAGTAGCCATTGTTGGTGGCGCCATCGCCCACGTATGTCATCGTCACATCGTCCGTGCCCCGGTAACGCGCTTCCAGGGCGATGCCGGCCGCCAGCGGTAAGTGACCGCCTACGATGGCATAGCCGCCCCAGAAGTTGTGGTCTTTGGAAGCCAGGTGCATGGAGCCGCCCTTGCCGCCGCTCGAGCCGGTTTTCTTGCCCATCATCTCCGCCATGACCGCCTTGGGGTCCATGCCCAGGATGAGCGCGATTCCATGATCGCGATAAGCGGTGATGACGTGGTCGGTTTTGCGCAGCGCCGCCATCGAGCCGACGCCGCTGGCTTCGTGCCCGCTGTAGAGATGCAGATAGACGCCGGTGATGCGCTTCTCTTCGTAGAGTTGATGGCAGGTCTCCTCGAATTCGCGGATCAGCACCATCTGCCGATACCAATCGAGAAGCATCTCTTTGGATGGCGAGGCCATAGCCTTCCCTTCGTCGACGACTGCGGTTTGTTCTTCCATATCAGTCGGGAAGTATACCATAGGTAATTCGAGTTTTAGAATTCTGGCTTTTACCATGCTTGACAGACGCGCAAAATGATCATATAGATCATGTGTGCGTATTTCAAATTGTGACGATCAAGCATGTCCCAAGCGCCATTGCCAGAACTTCACAACGCGAAGCCATTCGTAAAATGGGTGGGCGGCAAGCGCAGCCTTCTGCCCGAATTGCTGGCTCGCGCTCCCAAGGAATTCAACAATTATTACGAACCCTTCGTCGGTGGCGGCGCTCTTTTCTTCGCTTTGATCAATGAAGAAAGAATGAATTCAAGCGGGGGGGGGGGCAGCATTCTTAAGTGATGTCAACTTCGATCTCATCAACACCTACCAGGTCATCCAACGCGACCCCGAGCCTCTGATTGAGAAGCTGAAGCAGCACGCCCGCAATCACTCGAAAGACTACTACTACCAGATTCGCAGCCAGCATCAGCTTGACGACCGCGTCGAGATCGCCGCTCGCTTCATCTACCTCAACAAGACCTGTTACAACGGCTTATGGCGCGTAAATAGCAAAGGCGAGTTCAACGTGCCGATGGGCAGTTCTTCCAAGCCTGCGATTTGTCAACCGAAAATCTTGCGCGCTTGCCATATGGCTCTGCGCGCTGCTGAAGTGAGTAAGCTGAACTTTACTGATGTCGAGGCTGGTGAAGGTGACTTCGTCTATTTCGATCCCCCATATCATCCGCTAGAAGGCGGCTCCTTCACTGACTACGCAAGGTTTGGCTTCGGCAAGGCAGAGCAGATTGCCTTACGCGATCTATGCCTTGAACTGCACCGGCGGGGAGCAAAGGTGATGCTCTCCAATAGCGCTACTGACTTCATTCGCGAGCTCTATGCGGATTGTTCCATCTTTATGTCCAAAACAGTTCAAGCGCCGCGAATGGTCAATAGCAAGAGCGATAAGAGAGGCGCTGTAAACGAATTGCTTATCGCCAATTACGACTTGGGCGACTGAGGAATCGAGCGGAGAGAAAGGAAAAACCCAGGTGAGCAAAGACTGTACTAAGCATGACACGCCCCTAAAGCGTCAAGAACTGGAGTCCATCATGGAGGGAATTCAGGAAAATCAGGGCGGTGCGGGGCGCCACAAATGCGCATATTGCGCTTATGAACGCGGATTTGAAGATGGGTTAAGGTCCGCAGTAGAAAAGTTTCGCAACGTCATAATGGAGTCGCCAAATGCTGGCTAAGAGTTCTGTTCCCTTTTCTGTGAACCCACGTCCGGAAAGAAGTCTGTAGGGGCGACTCGGTGAGTCGCCCGCTGCCCAACTTCTAAAGCTAATCAACGGGCGAGCCACCGGCTCGCCCCTACAGAAGGTCAAATTTGTGGATTCGTCTTTTGTGTACGCAAAATCGCAACATGCGAGGGAGAGAGGCAGAAAAAAACTACTCCCTATCCCCCTCTCCGCCACTCAGCAGCCCAGCCACCGCCACCAAAATCATTGAACCCAGCGCGCCACCTACGATCCCGTCATAAACCGTAGGCGACTCTGAGAATCAACCGATTTCTGTTGTTCCTCCGTCTCTATTTGGCGAGTTTTCCCTACACTTGCTACTCGCCGTTTTGTTCCCACCGATAGACGAAGCCCGGATACGTCTCGGTCGCCCTTCGCGTCGCGCCGTCCGGATACTCCCAATCCGGGATCTTCCGCCCGACATAAACGCAGCCGTCGACGATCCGATTAAGCAAGGGCACATGGTTGATGAGGCCCGCCGCGCCGGGCAGGAAGGGACTTACTTCAAGCGTTTCAAAGCCCGCCCGTTCACAGAAGAATCGAAGCGCGGATGGCGTGAAGGCGTTGATATGGTCGCTGTACAGATAGCCGGTCGTGTAGCGGTGCAGAAAAGGAACAAGTCGGAGGGCCGGCGCCAGCGGAATGGAAGGGACGTAGATGACCGCCAAGCCGCTGTCAGCTAGCAGCAGCGCTATCTTGCGCAGGAAGACGTGGATGCTCTCAACATGTTCCAGTACGGCGGAACACCAGACCGCTTCAACCGGCGGCAAGTCTTCGATTGGGTCATGTAGAAAATCCCGCCTGTAGATATTCAGACCGATGCTGCGAGCGAAATTTGACTCGTAATCGGCGATGTCGATACCGTAGGAGTCCGGCTGACAGTAGGGCAAATTCATGCCATAGCCACAGCCGATATCGCAGATCACTTTGTCTTCGAGGCGGTACTTGCGATTGACCTCTTGAAACTTTTGGCGTGGGCCGGGCGCGAACCATTTTTCATAGATGCGCCTGTTTTCTTCGGGGGTATAACAGCCTCGCTTGAGGATGTCGTCTCGCATCTCGGCTGAGGGACGTAGATCAGGCATATTGCGCGCCTTGGTGGAATTGCGTTTATTCGCGGTCGTCCTCCGCCCCCAACAGCCCTGCCACGACCACCACAATCATCGACCCGAGCGCGCCGACCACGATCCCGCCAATGAAGGGCAGCTTGACCAAGCCGGTAATCCCAAAAATCGTCACCAGCAGCGAGCCGACAAAGCCGCCGACCAAACCCAGCAGGATATTGCCCAGCAGCCCATAGCCCTCGCCCTGCAGCAACTTGCCGGCCAGGTAGCCGCTCGCGCCCCAGATCAAGAGCGAAACTGCCAAGCCAATCAGCTTGCCCAGCATGCCCGGCAAGAACATCAATATCAGAAATAATGCGAGGGCCAGCCCAACGCCCAGCTTGAATCTCATGTTGCTTCGCCTCCCAAACCTCAACTCCTCTATTATACGCGACACTGTCAACTGAAGTTGCGCTGGGTAACGGCACGCGCGACCATTTAGTCCCCCCTCCGCCATAGGCTTTGATACCCTTACTGCACTTGCGCCTTAACAATTCCCATCACGCGCTGTGCGATGAGCAGCTCACAGTCGTCGGCCAGTGTCGATGCGCCCTCCCTGCCTGCACAGAACAACAGAAACATTTCTCAGGCGGACGCAAAACGGTCGCAAAACCCCTTTTTCGGTCACAAATCCCTTGATCCCGGTCACAAAAGCGAGCGTTCCGGTCACAACCCCGCCAAAGAGCCGACAAAACGGACACACCCTGGACACATAAGTTCCTCTGCGGACAAAAAACCGCCTCCCCACGCTCCGCCCCGGATGCTGAACCGCGGATTCGCGATCCGATGCTTGCTGCCGCGGCTGGCGACTTGTCTTAGCAATTTGGCGAAACTTACTGTATGATTTGGATACAAACGTTAACTGGACTGGCAGACGAGCGGCAGCATGATTGAAGCATGGGAAGAGCGGGCGCCGGCGCTCAATCCTGAGAATTTCATCAATCGCGAATTGAGCACGATTGATTTTCAAAAGCGCGTACTGGCATTGGCTGAAGACGAATCGACGCCGCTGCTGGAACGGGTGAAATTCATCGCCATTGTCGGCAACAACCTCGATGAATTCTACATGGTGCGCGTCGGCGCTTATTTTCAGCGGCTGCATTTCAACAATCCCAGAACGCGGCCCGATGGCATTACGCCCACCCAATTGCTGCGCCGCATCCACGATGAGGTCTCGGCATTGATCGCGCGCCAGCGCAAGGCGCGCAAGCACGTCTTTGAATTGCTCGCCAATGAGGGCGTCCACTTTATCACCACCGATCAGCTCAGCGAGGGCGAGCGCGATGCCATCACCTATTATTTCCGCTCAGAGGTCTATCCGGTATTGACGCCTCTGGCTGTCGACCACGCCCGTCCCTTCCCCTTTATCTCCAACCTGAGCTTGAACCTGGGCGTTTATCTGGAGCGGGATAACGGCGAAATGTCCAGCGGCATTGATTTCGCGCGCATCAAGGTGCCGGTCGATATCCTGCCGCGGATCGTCCACCTGGAAAAGGTGATGATCAATTACACGGGCCAGGTGCATGACGGTTATCACTTCCTTTGGATTGAAGACATCATCGCCGATTACCTCTCCGATCTATTCCCTGGCATGAAGATCATGGAGGCTTTTCCTTTCCGCATTTTGCGCAACGCCGATATCGATTATGAGCATGAGCAAGACGAAGACCTGCTGGATGTCAAGTCGATTATTGAGCAGGGTGTGAAGGAGCGGCGCTTCGGCTCGGTCGTGCGTTTGAGCGTGCCGGTGGGCATCAGCGAACGGATGCTCAACCGGCTGGCGAGCTCGCTGGAAGTGCCTTCCACGCGGGAAGTCTTCCGCATTGACGGCAAGCTGGGCTCGGCCGATTTGTTCGAATTGATGCAAGTGGACCGCCCGGACCTGAAAGACCCGCCCTATGTGCCGCGCCTGCCGAAGCCATTCGCCCAATCGGCAGATTTCTTCGAGGTGATACGCAAGCAAGACGTCATCGTGCACCATCCCTATGATTCCTTTTCGCCGGTCGAGGACTTCTTCAAGTCGGCCGCGCGCGATCCCGATGTGCTGGCGATCAAGACCACTTTGTACCGCGTCGGCAAGAACTCGCCAGTGGTAAACGATCTGCTGGAGGCGCGCGATAACGAGAAGCAAGTCACCGTGCTGGTCGAGCTTAAGGCGCGCTTCGACGAAGAGAACAACTTGGAGTGGGTGACCGCGCTGGAAGAGAAGGGCGTGCACGTCGTCTATGGCGTCGAGGAGCTGCCGGTCAAAACCCACGCCAAAATATCGCTGGTGGTCCGCCGCGAGCGCGATGGCATGCGCCGCTACGTGCATCTGGGCACCGGCAACTACAACGCGGCCACCGCCCGTCTCTATGCCGATGCGGGACTCTTCACCTGCAACGAGCAGATCGCAGATGATGCCTCGCGCCTGTTCAACCGTTTGACCGGTTACGCGCCCGACACCACGTATAATCACCTGCTGGTGGCGCCGGAGTATTTGCAGGACGGCATTCTCGATTTAATCGACAATGAGATTGCGGCGGCGCGGAGTGGTGAAGACGCCCGCATGATCTTCAAGATGAATCAGCTCGAAGAAGATCTCATCATTCAGAAGCTCTATCAAGCCTCGCAAGCCGGCGTCAAGATAGACTTGATCGTGCGCGGTTTGTGCTGCCTGAAGCCCGGCGTGCCCGGCTTGAGCGAAAACATCGCCGTCAAAAGCATTGTGGGCCGCTACCTGGAGCACAGCCGCATCTATTACTTCCGCAACGCGCCTGAACATCAGCAGCTCTACATGGGCAGCGCCGATTTGATGCGCCGCAATCTGCTCAATCGAGTGGAAGTGGTCTTCCCGGTGCTGGACCCGCGCATACAGTGGCGGGTGCTGCGCATCCTGCAGACGGACCTGAGCGATGTGAAGAATTCCTGGGCGCTGCGCAGCGACTCCAGTTATGCGCGCTTGTGGGACGCCGAAGACCAAAACGTTTTCGATTCACATTTGCAGTTCATGCAGGATAGCTTCGGCCTGTGCGATACGCCGGATTGATTCTGACTGTAGAGCCGCTAAACTGTTGGGGCGGCTCATCTAGTCGCCCTTTTTCCCCTTAGCCGATCTCTCGACCAGGCTACTCTTCCTCGGGGAAACTGTATTCAACCGTGTAAGTCAGCGTTTCTTCCGCGCCCGGCGCCAGCGCGACCTCGAATTCGATGCTCGCGTTATCCACCTTCACGAAGGGCGCCGAGCTTTCGATGATCTGCCAGTCGCGCCAGCGGTATAGCCGCTCCGGCACGATGATGGTTGCCGATTCATCCTCTTTGCGATTGCGCAGCGTGATCTCGAACGATTCGCGTACGACCCGCCGCGAAACAAAACTGAAGTCCGTCTGCACGCGTTCGCCGGTCAAGTCAAACGCCGCGCCGAGATCCAGCATGACATCTTCACCCTGCGGGCTGTGGCTGATGCGATCTTCGCCAATCAGCAGATTCGCCCCGTCGGTATCGGCTATGTATACCCGAACGCGCCCGGCGGGCAGATCCGCGCCCAGGCCACTCTCGCCCCCTGTGCTGAACTCGAGGCGCGTCCGGACTTCAGCGCGCGACGGACCGCGACCTTCGAGGTAGTTAATCGGCGAGTAATAGCCGCGAAATGCCGGCGAACTGTCGAAGAGGTAGGTGATGCTCGCCGTGATGTCGGCGCCGCGGACGAATTCGATCTGCTTGGTTTCGCGATCGGCGATCGAGATTGGACGGGCGATGGCGTAGAGTTTGTATTCGCTCAGGTCGCGCTGCTCCACATGGTCGCTCTCATCCGCGGCCGCGCTCATCTCCAACATCATCATGCGCTCTTGGGCGAACTCCTCAGCTTCCGGCTCAATCCGGCTGACTTCACCCGCCACCAGCTTCAAGGCTGCGTCTTGGTAAGCGCGTCCACTGTGATTGCTCAAGGTCACCAATCCCGTAAGGTCAAGCGCGCTCTCGTCGGCGTTTAGGGTTACGCTGTAATCGGCAATCCAATTCATGCCGCCGGCCAAATAGCTCAGCTCAAGGTCCTGCTCTCCCGCGCTTTCACTTTTCAGCACGAGGTGCAACTCTGGCCCCGGGTTGAATTCAGGGGCTGGCGCCGGCAACTTGAGACGGCGGATATCATACAGGCGGATGAACACGATCTCGTTTGATCCCGTCCGCAGAATCGCCTGGTCATCACGCAGACGCAATAGCTCGCCGCTGAATCGCTCGCCGTCGGAGATGGCGATTTCCACCGTCTCGGCGACATAGGGCGCCAGCAAGGCGAAGGCATCGAGCGTGTTGTTTCGGTAGCTTTGCTCCAACACGGCGGTTCCCACTGGATCGCTTAAGGACTTGAAGAGGACTGAACTGGGATCAACGGTGGCGGCGATATCACGCAGGGCGACGTCGTTGAGGCCTTCATCCAGCGTCAAGCGGCGCTGATCGCGGATTAAGGCGGCGCCGTAGTTGTATACGGTGAGGGCGATGTCATTCTGGCTGTCTTGCGCCGAGATCATCAGCAGACTTCCAAACAGCAGCGCCAACGAAAGCGAGAGTATGCGTATTGGCATGTTTCAGCTCCTTCAGATGCTGACGGCTTGCGAGTGAGAGTTGACATTGATGGTGTATTCGCCGGGCGTGAAACTGCCCTCCAGGCTGATCGAATCGCGGTAAGGTTTCAGGATCATCGGGCAGACGACATCGGCTGGCACTTCCCGATAGACCTCGAGGTCAATGGTGTTGTCTCGGCGCGTTTGACCCACGATGACTGGATATTCGCAGCCATCAGGATGCTCGCCCTCGACCTCAAGATTGATCCGCGCCGGCTTTGATCCCGACACATTCACGTCGACGCGGAAAATATGGGTTAAGACCTTGTCGCTGTCGCTCACCTTTTGCTCCTTGAATTCGCTGTCGATCCAGGTTCTCACTGTTTGTAACGCATTTTCTGGGTTGAAAGTTGCAGACAAAGCCAGCGCGATCAGGGTCAAACCGAGAAACAAGCCGCTTTTGAGCATCATTCGTCTTTTTCCTCACTCTGGTTAAGCGCTGGATTGCCCTTGGCCAAGACTGTTTCAGCAGATTCCGCCGAAGGCAATGCGCTTAGGTCAGTTCGATCCATTCGCCCTCCGCCATCTTCCAGACCTGCGGCGCGCTGTCAGCCTCATCCCAGTCGGCGGGATGCGGGACGAGCGCCAAGTGCAGATTTCCTGGGCAAGCGCGGGCTGGCGCTTTCAGCGTGTTCAGTAAACGTGTGTGGCTCGCTGACTGACTGTTGGCGATTAGCGCTTTGTTCGCGGCGGCGCCACCGTTGAGGCGGTTGACGGCTTGCAGCGCAGACCGCCACTCGCGCGAAAAGGCGACTTCGACTTGCCAAAGCGCTTCGGCGATGTACAGAAAATCCTCCGGCTTCCGTTCGGCGGTTTCGCCCGCTTCGGCGCGACAGACCGAAATGTCGTAAAGCAAATGATTCGTCCCAAAGTCGGCGATACTGCCGCGCTGCGATGCCGAGAAGACGCGAATGTCTTCCGCTGCGAATTCGCGCTGCAAATGCGCGATGAGCGTCTTGATGTATGCTCGCTCGCGCGCGCGTGCCAGCGAGCTCGGCGATGTGCCCATCGTCAAGGCTTTAACCGCCTCATTGAAGCTGGAGTCAATCAGACGCGCGATATCCATAAGCTCATTATACTATTGTCGATTCGACGCAGCCTTGGCGCAGCCGGCGGAAGCTCAGCGATTGGACCGAGGCGCGCCAGATTCGTGTTAGACTGGAAACGTCGCCCGCGGTCTAGGCTGTGGACGACGGTGCAGTTGAGGGAGATCACCGTGCGCATTTTGCCACCGAGAGATTATCAATCGCTGCCGATGCTCGAATTGCCCGCGGGCTATATCTGCGTGATTCGGGACATCGACAGCGATCGTTTTTGCATCGACAGGACCGATCATCCGGCCGCGTTTATCAGCGCGATAATGGACGATGACGAGCGCCGGTTTGGCATTGAGATCGTCTCCATTCTCGAAACGGAAGACTTGCGCGCGAGCGAGACTGAACTGTATGAGAAGCATCATGCGCGTTTGAGCGCCACATGGCACGCGCTGGATGCCTTCCAATTGGTAGAACTGCGGCAATCCATGCTTCAGATCGACGCCCATCGCAGTTGCTATCTGGCGCGCAATCGTTCACTAGAGCCGACGATCGCCGACAACCTGGCTGATAACGTGGCCGATACCCGGGCCGAAATCCAGGCCGAGACACGCTACGGGATGTTGATGACATCGAAACGAGCGCTGCAGCTAGAACATCAACAGCCTCAACAGCCGCTTGCAAACTCCTATGGCCTCAGATCGTCGGCGCCGGAAATCCCTCGGGCGAGCAGGCGGGCGCAGCCCATCGACCTGGGGCAATTCCTGCGGGAGCGTTTCCTCACATTGCTGGTCAATCATCCCTTCAAAGTGATTTACGGGGCGGCGCTGCTGATCGTTCTGTGCATCGTGCTGAGCTTGATCTATGACTATCACGTTACGCACAATTACTCTTGGCGCTGACGGGGGGAATTGAAACCGGCGGGCGTCTTCGGCGCGTCCAAATTGAGGCGTCTGCTCGCCTCGTCTTGACTGAACCAGGCGCGCAGGCGGATCGGCGGATTAGCCTGGTTATTCTATGTTAAGATTTGTCTAAGGGATTGATAGGCGGCGGAGGAGGACTTGCAGAACCGTCCCGGTGTAAGGCGGATCGCGGCGGATCGCGTCACGCGCTTGCCTTGGCTTGCGCCTCCAGCTGGCTACATCGTGCTCATTCAGGATGTCGCCTATGGCAACCGCTACAAGATTGCGCGCCATCAGCAGTTAGATCGACGTCAAATCAAGCGTGGGGCCGATTTCCCCTTCGAGACGCGCGTGGCTTTGATCCTGGAATCCGAGAACGCGGCTGAAGCGGAACGCGAGTTGCAGGATGAACTCGCCGCGGCTACAGCTCTCGGCGACTGGTTCGATCTGGCTCAGTTTCCGAAGACGCCGCCCTCGCCATCGATTGCCCCAGCGCCAACGCGCCCACAAGAATCGATCTCCCTGCGCGACCTGGTTGAGAATGATGAAGGCGCTGATTCGCTTTTGCAGGATGCCAACATTGTTGCAACAAAGGGGCATGTGTCCGCTCCCCGAAGGCGCGGCCGCACGGAACCAAGTCGCGCCAGGCGGCGGCCATGGGTCGCGCGTTGGGCTTTTGCTCTGGGGTTGCTCGTCTTCGTTGGCGTTTTCGCCGCAGAGCGTCCCGGTGATGTTTGGCGCGCAATTGAATCGATACTGGATGCAGGTCGGCAGCAGTCGATTTCGCCAACGCCGACAATGGAAGGACGAGGGGACGTCTTCTTCACCAGAATCTATGCGAGTGTTCGCACGTGCGCCGCGGACAACTGCCAAAGAGTTGTCTTGCTAAGTCCCGGAACCAAAATCACGGCGCGCAAGTACGTAAAGGGGCAGCGGATTAGTGGCAGCACGCGCTGGATAGCCTTCCTCCATGATGACGAGTTGCGCTATATTCACGACAGTTTGCTTTCCCGTACCTGGCCTTTCGCCGAGCCGACGCCAAAGCCGACAGAATCGACAAAAGCCAACGAACATTCCGCATCGCCAACACCCAAGATAGAAGGCAGAGATGAAGTCTTCTACGCCACGACCCGATCTTGGGTACGCTCCTGTGCCAATATGAGCTGTCCCACGGCAGGCTTTCTGAGCGCCGGAGCCGAAATCACAGCGCGCCGCTTCGTGACCGGCCAACAGGTCAACGGCAGCGCTCGCTGGATCGCCGTAGTCCACCTGGGCGATTTGCGTTACATTCATGAAAGCGCGCTCGCTCGAACTTGGCCCCCGGTCGAGCCGACGCCCGAGCTATCACCGACTGCGCAGCCGACGCGAATCAAAGCGACCGCGGTGGGGCAGGGCGAAGTATTTTACGTGAGGTCCCGCGCGAACGCTCGCCACTGCGCCCGCATCACTTGCGAAATCTTGGATGTTTTGCCGCCGGGAACCAAGATTACGGCGCTGCGGTTTATCCAGGGCGAGTCGATCGATGGCAACGACCTATGGATTCGATTCAGCTATAACCGACGGCATCTCAGTATTCATAGCAATAATCTGACGCGGTCTCCCCCCAATGCACAGCCGACGCGCATTAAGGCGACCGCTGAGGGGCAGGGCGAAGTCTTCTATGTCAGGACGCGGGCGATCGCTCGAGCCTGCGCGGAAACATCGTGCGAGATACTGCAGGTATTGCCGCCCGGCACAAGGATTACAGCGCTGAGTTTCGAGAAGGGTGAGCCGCTCCACGGCAGCGACCATTGGATACGTTTCAGCCGCAATCGGCGGCAACTCAGTATTCATAGCAGCAAGTTATCTCGGACAGATCCGACCGCTGCGGCATTTCCCACCGCGCCTCCTGCTGATTCTTCGGCGCATTCTGTTATCGTCGGGGCGACATTCTACACCAATCAGCGTGTCGGCCTTCGCAAATGCGCGCATTTAACTTGCGAGATGGATGTGATCTTGCCGCCAGGAACACAGATTACGGCGGCCGGGTATACAGTGGGCCAGAAAATAGACGGCGACGAGCGCTGGGTGGTTCTCGATCACCAGGGATGGAGTCGCTATCTTCACACCAGCATGCTATCCACGACTCCGCCGCCCGCCGCCCTATCAACGGAACTATCAACGACGCCCCAGTCCACGCCGCTGTATCAAACCGGCGCCGCTCGTACCCAGCCGCTCGTTGTCAAAGAGCGCGCGACGGTCTACAAATGCGCAAACGTGGGATGCCAGTCAATCGATGAGTTAGAGCGCGGGTCAATGATCTTTCCCTCCGGGCATTGGTATGGACAGCGAATCAATGAAAGCAGTCAATGGTTTAGATTTCGGCATGAAGACCAAACGGTCTACATTCATAGCAGTTACGTGACTGAGTTTGAGCCCGATGTCGAGCCAACCGCCGAGATGCCTGCAACGCGGTCCCCATTGCGAGGCGAGCGCAAAGCCACAGGCTCCGATCAAATCTACTTCGTCAAGAGCGGCATCAGCGCGAAAGTTCGAAACTGCGCGAGTTCCGGCTGTGTAGAAGTCGGCGCTCTGCCCGCGCGCGCGAAAGTACAGGCGGTGCGAATCACCAGAGGGGAAACGGTAAACGGAAGCAACGAATGGGTCATGTTCTATTTCGAAGGTTGGCATCGCTTCGTACACAGCGGCGACTTGGTTTCGACGACGCCGTTGCCGGAGCCGCCAGCAATACAGCCGACGACTGCCCAGCCGACCGCGACCGAGGCGCGGCCAACTGCGACATTTACCTCGACAGAGCCGCCCGTGCCCACGGACACGGCGACGGTGGTTTCAGCAGCCAAGTATGTGGTTGAAACGGCGGGAAACGCGAACGCCCATATTCGCGCGTGCCCGCGCACGAACTGCGAAATCTTGGCGAAGTATGCGCCGGGCAAGGAAGTCATGGTGATCGGCAAGGTCGCGGGAGAGGCGGTATACGGAACCGACATCTGGTATGAAATCAAGTTTGAAGCGGGCAGCGCCTTCATTCACAGCGAGCTTGCGGTGGCCGAGTGATCATTGGAGAGGTTTAGTCCCATCCTGCCCTTTGTGCTTTCGATGACGCGCCGAGTGTCAATGCACATTGCGTGATGAAATATGTCAGTGCGGCATTTGCGCTATAATTGACGCATGGATTGTTTCGGTTTCTTATCCTTCACCGGTGGATCAGCTTGAATAGCCTGCCGCCGAAAGAATATGCCTCGCTGCCGAAGCTGGAGCCGCCGGCCGCGTATATCTGTGTCCTCCGCGATATCGACCGCGATGTCTACCGGATCGACAGCACGGATCATCCCGCGACCTATGTGGACGCGCTGCTCGCCCAAATGACGGGCGCCTACGGCATCGAACTGCTCTCTATTCTGGAAACGGATGACCTCGAGGCCAGCGAGTCCCAACTATACGACTCGCATCATGCGCGATTGAGTGATGAATGGCTGCACCTGGATTCCCATCAACTGGCGGAATTGCGCCGGTCCGAATTACAGATCTCCGCCCACCACAGCTTGTATCTGAGTCCGCAAAGCGACGCGACGCCCAAGAACGCAGCGAGCAGGCGGTCCGCCTCGCGCTACGGTCGGTCCCCTGGCTCGGTTTCGCGCGCTTCAGCTGGAGGGACTTGGCGGCGCCGTTCACGCTCACGGCGCGCTTATCGAGAAGATGAATTAGACGCGCAGCCGAGGCGCCTAGGGCTGGAAGACGTCGACGATCCCTTCGCTTTGCTGCAATATGTACGCGATCGGCTGCAACCAATTCGGGAAATTCTGTACCGCTTGAAAGAGACTTTCCTCGATTATTTGCTTCTGTGGCTATTTGTGCTCTTTGTGCTTTCGTTTGTGCTTTTGGCCTTTATGCTCAGACATGGAGGGAGTATTAGTTCTTGGTAATGGCCGTCAAAGATCGAGCGTCAGGCTGATCGGGCAGTGGTCGCTGCACGTGACAAGGTGGGCCGCCCTACGGGAAACGCCCTGGAAGTCGCGCCGAATGATAAGAACCATGGATTTTGAATTCAAGTCAGAGTGGCATTTGCGCTATAATTGACGCATGGATTGTTTCGGTTTCTTATCGTTCACCGGTGGATCAGCTTGAATAGCCTGCCGCCGAAAGAATATACCTCGCTACCGAAGCTGAAGGCGCCGGCCGGCTATATCTGTGTGCTGCGCGATATCGACCGCGATGTCTACCGGATCGACAGCACGGATCATCCCGCGACCTATGTGGACGCGCTGCTCGCCCAAATGACGGGCGTCTACGGCATTGAACTGCTTTCGATTCTTGAAACAGGCGATATCGCAGCCAGCGAAATGCGCCTATATGAGCGTCATCATGCCGCGCTGGGCGACAGTTGGCTTGAACTCGATGCCTACCAATTGAGAGCGCTGCGCAAGTCAGAATTGCGGATCCTTGACTATAGCAGCCGTTACATCAGCCAGCGGCAATTAGCGACTGCAAAATCTGAGCGAAGGTCCGGCAGCGCGTCGACGCCTATTGAAGGAAGCGCAGCCGGGCAAGTGCATGGGGCAGGCTCTAACGCGCCGCCGCCTGTCCTGGAATACTACCGGTACGGCGAGCGGAGGCCGCGACAGCAGGAGGCGAATGAACGGGAGTCCTGGCGACAAGCGCTATCGGACAAAACCGACGACTTCTTGCACCGCCATCCCGGGCTGGTTATTGCTTTTATCCTGCTGCTGATGCTGCTAATTCTGATTCACTTTTGGCGACACCCGTACTTCTATTGAGTTGGGCAGTCGCGGTGATGCGCGGGCTATCGCAGCCGTCAAAGATCCAGCGTCAGGCTGATCGGGCAGTGGTCGCTGCCCATCACATCGGCGTGAATTTCGGCGCCAGCCATCTTCTCCAGCAAATCGGGCGAAATGAAGAAGTAATCAATCCGCCAGCCGACATTCTTGGCGCGCGCGCCGCTGCGCATGGACCACCAGGAATAGGCGCCTTCCCGCTCCGGATTCAGATGCCGATAACTGTCGATGTATCCCTGCGCCACCACCTTGTCCATCCAGTCGCGCTCCTCGCGCAAGAAGCCCGAATATTTTGAATTCGGCTTCGGGTGCGTCAGATCAATCTCGTTATGCGCCGTGTTGATGTCGCCGCAAAAAGCCACCGATTTGCCCGCCGTCCGCAGGCTATTGGCGTAATCGAGGAATGCTTCTTTGTAATCCATCTTGTAACGCAAGCGCTCTTTGCTGCCCTTGCCGTTGGGCAGGTAGGTTGTCATCAGCGTAAAGTCGCCATAGTCGGCGATGATGGTTCGCCCTTCGCTGTCGAATTTCTCGATGCCCAGCCCGAGCTTTACTTCCTTTGGCTCCGTTTTGCTGAACAAGCCGACGCCGCTGTAACCTTTCCGTTCCGCTTTCACCCACCAAGTGTGGTAGCCATCTGGCTGCCTCAATTCGCTATCAAGTTGATCGGGCCAGGCTTTGGTTTCCTGCACAGTCAAGACGTCCGGCTGTTCGGCGTGCAGCCAATCAAGGAAGCCTTTTTTCTGGGCGGCGCGGATGCCGTTCACATTCCATGAGTAGAGTTTCATGCGCTTCTCCGCGGAACTATTTCCTTCCGTTGCGGTGCATTATAGTCTGACAGCGCTGTGGGGATAAGGTGCAATCGTCGCGCGTACATAGGTTTTGCCTCACGCAGACCTTTGCGCTACCCTTGACCATTGCCAAATGACGCACAGGACAGATGCCCATGCTCCAAGTCAATGAAGACCGCCTGCTCACAGACCTCAGGGAATTGGCGCGTATCGGCGCGACGCCCGATGGCGGCGTCTCCCGCCCGGCGCTGACCGCGGCCGATATAGAAGCCCGCCGCTGGTTCCAAACGCGAATCGCCGAGGCCGGTCTCGATTACGCGATGGATGGCGCTGGCAATCAGTCGGCGATTCTCTACAGCGATCCGCCCAGCGAGAAGCGGATTCTGGCCGGCTCGCACTTGGACAGCGTGCCCAACGGCGGGCGCTATGACGGGTCGCTTGGCGTACTGGTGGCTTTTGAAGCCTTGCGCGCGCTGAAAGAAAACGGCATCGTGCCGCCGGTCACGCTGGAAGCGGTCAACTTCACCGATGAAGAGAGCGCCATCATGGGATTGATGGGCAGCAAAGCGGTGGCCGGCGAATTGACCGCGAAGGACTTTGAGCGCAGCCGCGTGGATGCTGCTGAGTTGACCAACCGCTTTGCCGCGATTGGCATCACGCGTGAGTCCATGCTTGGGGCGGCCCGCGATGATGTGCTGGCTTGGGTCGAATTGCATATCGAACAGGGGACGCGGCTGGAAACGTCCGGCATCAATATAGGCGTCGTGGACGCCATCGTCGGCATACGCTCCGTACATGTGACCTTCCGCGGCGAGGCGGCTCATGCCGGCACCATGCCGATGGACCTGCGGCGCGACGCGCTATGGGGGGCGGCGACATTTGCCATGCGCGCGCGGGAACATGTGATGGCCAACTATAGCCCGGGTGTCTGTAATGTCGGCATCATCAACGCCAAGCCGGGCGCCTTCAATATTGTGCCGGCCGAAGTTTACTGCGCGCTGGAATATCGACACGGCTCAGACGACGAAATGGATCGTATGCGCGCTGACTTGTATCGGCTTCTGGACGAGTGCGCGGAGGAGTTTGGCTTGAGCGTGTCACACGAAGAGACGCCGCCCGTGATCCCGGCAACCATGAGCGAATCGGTGATGCGCGCCATAGAGCGGGGCGCCGCTACGCTGGGGCTGTCCCACGAGCGTATGCTCAGCTTCGCCGGGCATGATACGCAAAACATGGCAAAAATCGCGCCGGCCGCCATGTACTTTGTGCCGTCTGTCGCTGGCGTCAGCCACAATCCCAATGAGCTCACCAGCGACGCCGACTGCGTCAAGGGCGCCAATCTGATGCTTCAATCGCTGTTGGAGTTGGTGAAGGAATACGCCTAAGCGCCCGTCGGCGCCCAGATGTTTTTCACCTGGATCGACTCGTGGAGAAACTCAGCGCCAGCGCCTTGCTCGCGGTCGAACCAGTCGCGTTTGCTTCCATAGCTGACCCAGGTGCGCTTAACATTGTGGATCGAGCGCGCCTCGACCTGGCGGCTGCCTTCCGTGTCCCCGAAATACCACATGCTATCGACATCGTCGTGCTCGACCAGCGTCTTCACCAGATGGTCGCGTTTGCCGGTGATGATGTTGACGACGCCAGCCGGCAAGTCCGACGTATCCAAGACTTGATAAAGGTCGGTGGCGCTGAGCGGGTGGGGTGGCGAAGGAATGCAGACGACCGAGTTGCCGCGCGAAATAGCGGGCGCGACCAAGGAAACAAAAGCCAGCAAGGGCGACTCATCGGGACAGGCGATGCCGATGACGCCAACCGGTTCGTGCACAGCGGCGACCAGCCCGCGCAAAGTCGCCTCTTGCACGGCGCCGCCGGCTTTGTCGGCGAAAGCGGCCCAATGGAATAGCCGGTCGATTGAAGCCGCCACTTCCGCATGCGCGTCATCAATTGGCGACTCGGTCATCGCCGCGATGCGCCCGGCGAATTCTTCCGCCCGCGCCGAGAGATTCTCAGCGATATAGTAGAGGATCTGCGCTCGATTGTGCGGCGAATAGTAAGCCCAGTTCCGCGCCTTATGCGCCGCTTCGACGGCATTCCGGAGATCCTTGCGATTGCCATCGCCGACCTGCCCAACGCGCGCGCCCGAAGGCGAGATCACCAGTCGTGTGTAGTTGCCATCGGGTCGCGCCTGTTTGCCGCCGATATAGAGCTTCGCCGTGCGGTCCAGCCCGCTTGACGCGCTTTGTTCTGCGCCGAGCATGGCTGGCGCCGACGGTGTATGCGCGCCCCAATTGGCTTGCGGCTCGCCAAGTTGAGGGCGCGCCCGTTTCATCCAGCGAGGGCGCAAATAGGCGAAGAGCCCTTCTTTGCCGCCTTCGCGTCCGTAGCCGCTTTCCCGATAGCCGCCAAAGCCGGAGGCGGCATCAAAGAGATTCGTGCTGTTGATCCAGACGCTGCCCGCCTTGATCTTCCGCGCCGTCTCCAGCGCCAGGCTGATATTCTCGCTCCAGACCGAGGCCGCCAGCCCGTAACGTGTATTGTTCGCCAGCTCGACCGCCTCGCTCGGGGTGCGGAAGCTCATCGCCACCAGGACTGGTCCAAATATCTCTTCCTGGGCGACGGCGGCCGCCGCTTCCAAATTGCTCAAAAGCGTCGGCGGATAGAAGCAGCCATTTGCCGGCAGCTCACAATCCGGCTGGTAAACATCAGCGCCTTCGCTGATGCCGCGCTGCACCCATTTATCGATCGCCTCGTATTGGACCGGATCGATAACGGCGCCGATATCGATGCCTTTATCCAGCGCGTCGCCGAGCCGCAATCGCGCCATGCGCTGCTTGAGGCGAGCCAGGAAGTCAGCGGCGATATTCTCCTGCACCAACAAGCGCGAGCCGGCGCAGCAGACCTGACCCTGATTGAAAAAGATCGCGTCAACCAAGCCTTCGATCGCGCCATCCAAATCGGCGTCATCGAAAACGACAAAGGGCGACTTGCCGCCCAGCTCCAGCGTCAGCTTGATGCCGCTGCCGGCTGTCGTCCGCCGAATGATGCGCCCAACCGCAGTCGAGCCGGTGAAGGCGATCTTGTCGAGATCATGATGCGCCACCAGCGCCGCGCCCGCTTCGTCGCCGCCGGAGATGATATTGACCACACCCGGCGGCAATCCCGCTTCGGCGATAAGCTCGGCGAAGAGCAGGGCGGACAGTGGCGTGTAGGGCGCCGGCTTGATGACGACTGTGTTGCCGGTCGCCAGTGCCGGCGCGATCTTCCAAGCCAGCATCAGCAGTGGGAAGTTCCAGGGGATCACCTGCCCGACCACGCCCAGGGACTGGTAGTCGCGCAGTTCGCTTTCCATCAACTGCGCCCAGCCGGCATGATAGTAGAAATGACGGGCGGCCAGCGGCACATCGATATCGCGCGACTCGCGGATCGGCTTGCCATTATCCAGGCTCTCCACCACCGCCAGCAAGCGGGCATGTTTCTGCAAGTTGCGGGCGATGGCGTAGAGGTGGCGAGCGCGTTGATGCGGACTCAGCGCCGACCAGGATTGGTAGGCGGTACGGGCAGCACTGACGGCTGCGTCGATGTCGGCGGCGGAGGCGTCGGCCGCTTGCGCCAGCGTCTCTCCCCGCGCCGGGTTGACGACGGTCAGGGTGTTGCCCTCGGCGGGCGCGCTCCAGGTGTTGTTGATGAAGAGATCAAACTTGCGCTCGTGCGCATCGAGCCAGGCCTCGGCGGCGTCTGCGGCTTCGGGCGCGGGTCCGTAGGGGAGGGTTTGGAAGAGGGTGGTCAGTTGGGGCATGGGGCTGGGTCCATGTGATGTTTGTTAAGCGTTTATCTTATTCTTTAGAAAATTATCGGGAAGCTTGTAGTTTATCGCGGAATGCGGAAGTCAAGAGGACTGCGTATAAGCTGAAAAGTGTTGATGCAAGAAATACCGAACTGATTGCAGACGTCTGGGATGTGCCTGTTGATACCTTTTCTGCTGGGTTTCGAAGCTTCGGTAGTAACCACACATCGTTTGGACGTGTCTACCATCGCGTACGCCATTAGGAATGGATCTTTTCCTATAGTTGTCAAGTCGGCGCTACTAAGATTTGTGCCATATCCTTGGCTTTTGATAGTGTTTAAGTGCGCATTAGTCGCTTGTTCGTTTAGTAACAGAGTGCTTTTGTTTGCTTTCGCCCACTTGGACAAATCGTCCTGAGTAGACCCAGCTTCGATTTCCTGCATGATTTCAAAAGGAATCTTGATCTCGCTGGATCGCGCTCTGTCAAGAATCCAGTCCCAGAATTGAGGAACACGATCGAAGGGATAGTACCAGTTCTTTGCGTCAATGAAGACATTTGTGTCCAGGAGGTAAAGCACTAAGTACTCCTTCTTGCATCGTTATGGATACAAAACTGCATCGACCCGTCTTGGCGTTACTCCGAGCGCGATACTGGCTCTTGTACGGGACAGGGCACCAGATTCTATAGCTTGACGGACGAGGCTAGTGAGAGAGTGTCCTAGATGACTTCGCCGGACAACATTTGGATCTATGGGTATATCCTTACCCTTCTTCTGTTCGCGCTCTCGCACTATCTGGTCACGCCATTCTATTTCGAAGTGAACGCGCAAATCTCGCCAACGACCTGAGCTAATCAGTTTATTCTGGTACAGACCGTAAGCGACCATAGGGCGGCTAATATTACGCTCCTGTGCGAAACTGTGGATCGTCTCAATGGCGGACTGAAACGCGGTCTGTGCTGCATCAGCAATATCGTACAATTCGTGGTGAGGTAGGAGGATATGACCCGCGACTTTATTGCAGAATCGCTCTATTTTCATATCGCCCCAAGCACCGCTTACGCCAGTAGATCCCAAGCACAGATGAGTAAATTCGTGCAGAGCTGTGAACGACCAAGCTACTCTCGCATCCTGATTATTGATTATGATAAACGGTGCAATCGGATCAGCTAGCGCAATTCCCCTAAAGACCTCCACAGGAATCTTGGTTCGATAATTTCCGAGATCGCTCTTTAGAACTACAAATGCTCCCGAAGCTTCGATACAGCTTCGCAAGTAATTGAATGCCGCGCGTGTTGCGTTCGGCTTCCTGAATCGCTCTAATTCGAAATCTAGGGTCCTGACGATATCCCTTGCTAAGTCTTCAGCATCCGTTTGCAACGTAGCGGAGTTTGCAAACTCCAAAGTTTTTGCCTCTTCATCTTCCAACAGACCACGCACGACAATCTGTGCTGCCTGCATATCTCGCAAGAGTAGCTTCATATTTGCGTCGTCAAGCGGATCGACGGTGGACGTGAGTGTTCGAAAGTCTTTTGCACCGTTGTCATCAATCGGTGGCTTGTCCAGATAAAACACGATAAGAGGTTGTCTGTAAATTTTGGACATCCTGTTAAGTTGAGCTCGGCTGGGCTCTTTATTGCCTCTTTCTAGCCTTTCAAGTTTCTCAATAGCTGTGCTTCTTTTGGAATCGAAGAACTGTAGTTTCTTAGCGGCCTCTGCTTTGTCCAAGCCGGCACTAATCCTAGCCCATTCCAAAATTCTGTGGTTCACTGCAACCATGGTTCGTACCTCTATTCAACGCACATAGTATAATCTTACGGGCATCGGATGCCAACAATTCAAGTAGCTCAATGTCAGGCAAAAGTTGTATTGCCGACTGTTGTCTGCTACCCTCCCCACTTCACACCCACCCATCCCAACAGGAGACCCCCATGCCCAAGCAATACGCCAGCGCGCCCGCCATGCAGATCGACCCCAAGAAGACTTACCGCGCTGTTATGAACACCAGCAAGGGCGCCATCGCCATCGAGCTCTTTGCCGACCGCGCGCCGATCACCGTCAACAACTTCGTCTTCCTCGCGCGCGACGGCTTCTACGATGGCGTCATCTTCCACCGCGTTTTGGACGGCTTCATGGCGCAGGGCGGCGACCCCACTGGCAGCGGCCGCGGCGGACCCGGCTACCGCTGGGATGATGAGCCAGCGGCGCTGAACCTGCGCCACGACGCGCCCGGCACGCTCAGCATGGCCAACGCCGGTCCCAATACCAATGGTTCGCAGTTCTTCATCACCTTCGTGCCGACGCCGCATCTCGATGGCAATCACGCTGTCTTTGGGCGGGTCGCCGACGCGCCAAGCCTGGAGGCGCTGCATGCGCTGCAGAGAGTTGATCCGCAGCGTCCGCATGCCTCTATCGTCGCCGATCAGATATTGTCCATATCAATCGAGGAAGCGTAACCTCGCGAGTGGCGTCGCCTGGCGCCGGAAGCAGCTTCCCTTCAGACTAGAGACAGGACTAGGGGTTCTAGCGCGCCGCATCTTGCGCTGGAATGTCCGAAGGCGTCGCGCAAGAGAGCGCCCGGCTTGGGAGTGGGCGGCGAATGGACTCGTCCGCCGAAAGAGGCGCTTGCGTCGATACTGGCTTTGAATCGCAGTAGGCATTAAGTGTAGAGTAATTTCTCATAGATACAATATCCATTGGAAGCCGCGCAAGTACGTATTGCGAGTTTGTTGGCTGCGCTTTCAAATGTGGTAACATATCCCGACCATGGCGTACGCATAAAACATAAAATGCTAAAGCTATCTGTTTCACAAATATTGCCGCATCTGAACCATACGATGCCCATCGAGAGGTTTTGAGATGTTGTCGCAAATAGTCACCAGCGTTTCTTTCGAATCCTTTCGGGCCTCTTCCGAAGGCAAGAAGGTTATTCTTCTATATCCCTGGACAAACCACCGAAATATCTTCCTCAGTTACTTTCTAAATGACCTTAGCGAAGGCTTGCTCTACTTTCGGCTGCCCGAGCGGGCCAGCGGCCTCGCGAAATGGATGCGCCTTCTGGTTGATGAGATCCGCCATGTAGAAGCCGGCTTCGGTCAGTCGCTGGAGAAGATCTTGGAGAACGGCGTGCCGTCCGAAATCGGCGAAGCTTTGGCAGCCGATCTCGCTGGGCTGGAGCACGAACGCGTTGTCCTCTACTTGGATGAGTTGGATCGCATTCCGCAGGATGAGGATTTCCGCCAATTCATGAACGCGGCGATCGCTAATCTGCCCGACAAGGCGCAACTGGCGATTAATTCACGCTTGCTGACCTACGATCCCTGGATCAGCTGGGTGAACCGCGACGAGGTGGTCGTCCTCGGGACGGAGCATCGCAGCAGCAATTTGCTATTTTCCAAGGCAAGCACTTTGAAGCCACAATTGGAGGTATACGCCTTCGGGCGAGGGCACGCTGTATCCAACGGTCGTGAGATTAGCAGTTGGGATGGCGCCTTGCCACGCAATCTGTTCTTCTACTTCATTGACAATCCACTGGTTACGCGCGATCAGATTTTCGAGATATTTTGGCCCAAGTTGTCGGTGCGGGACGCGACCAATGTTTTCCACGTGACCAAACGCAAGATCACGGAACGAATTTCCGCTTACGTTGACGATGGCAAGAATTATGAATTGACCACGTACTCGACCGGCTTTTACGTGCCGAGCGACAAAATTGTTCGGCATTATGATGTGGCGGACTTCGAGCAGGCGATGGAAGGCGCATTGCTCTCCTACGACGCGCGCGAACGGGAGTTGCGTTACCTTCGCGCCATTGAAATTTACAAAGCGCCGTTTTTGCATCCGGTGAAACTGGCATGGGTGGAAGCGCGCCGCAACCAACTGAAGTCTATGTATGCCGAGGCGCTGATAGGCATGGCGCGCTTGAAGACGGACCGCGGGACTTGGGAAGAGGCGCTTGGATACTACTCGCGGGCGCTGAAGGAAGCGCCGCAGCGCGAAGACATCCATCGCAGCGCCATGCAGATGTACATCAATCTCGGGCGGAATGCCGATGCGCGGCAGCAATACGAGTTGCTGGAGCGGATGCTCAAGCGAAAGTTGGGCGTCAGACCGTCTGCTGAAACGCAGGCTCTAATAGAGATGCTGGTTTGACCGAAATTTGCCTTCCAGTGGACTGCTCGCTTTTGGCTGAGGATTTACAATACTGATGCAATCGGTTGACGCAGGACCGCGTCCGCTAATGTCACGGCTCAGTTAGTTCAGGCGAATTGGAATGCTCCTCAATCGATCAAGTCAAGACAATCGGGAAAGGTTGGCCGCTGCGTCGGCGCGCTCCTCTGGCGGGGAACAGAACGGGGTCTTGCTCGCTTCGCTGCTTATGTTTGTCATTGGCTGGGGTGGTTTGCTGTATTTGGTCATCGCCACCCGTCCGCGTATCGGCGGCGAAATCTGGCTTTTCTTCATCCTCCTGCAGATCGCGGTGACTGGCACAGCGATCCCGATCCTGAGTCTAACCAGCCAGCGCTTGCGGCTTGAGAATGATCGTGTTCCCCTTGCCGGCGTGGTCGTCAGGCGCGGCGTATGGATCGGCATTATCGTTGTCACTTGTGCCTGGCTTATGATTCCGCGCTATATGTCGTTGCCTATCCTGCTGATTTTGATCCTCTTATTTGTTGTGATTGAAGTTTTCTTGCGCAACCGAGAATTGGCGAATGAACGATAGACAGGCTATGCTTCGGCACCTGCCCTCCGTCGATTCTTTGCTAGCACAGAGCGAAGTACAGCAATTGGTAGAAGTATACAGCCGGGATCTGGTGGTTGCCGCCATTCGATCGCACCTGAATGAGGCTCGCCAAGCGATATTGGCTTCGGCGCCGGTTGACTTTGGCGTGGGCGCGCTGGTGCAAAATATAGACGGCATATTGAGTCGCCAGAATAAATCGACCCTGAGCCCCGTCATCAACGCAACGGGCGTGATAATCCATACCAATCTGGGAAGAGCGCTGCTGTCCAAGAGCGCGCAGGCGACGGTGCTGGCGGCGGCTGGCGCGTACAACACGCTGGAATTCGATCTGGAGACGGGCAAGCGCGGCAGTCGTCTGTCACAGGCCAGCGGCATCCTGCGCGAGTTAACCGGCGCGGAAGACGCGCTGGTCGTCAACAACAACGCCTCTGCTTTGATTCTGATACTGAGCGCGCTCGCCAAAGGTAAGGAAGTCATCATTTCGCGCGGCCAATTGGTGGAGATCGGCGGCGGCTTTCGCATTCCGGCAATCATGAGCGAGAGCGGCGCTGAGCTTGTCGAGGTGGGCACGACCAATCGCACGCGCATCGCGGACTATGAGGATGGGCTGAGCGAACACACGGCGATGCTCATGCGCGTCCATTCCTCTAATTTCAAGCAGATCGGCTTTGTCGAGCAGCCAACATTGAGTGAATTGACGGCGCTGGCGCACAAGCGCGGCTTGCTCGCGGTCGACGATCTCGGCAGCGGCGCGCTGATTGACACGGCGCCATTCGGCCTGGATCATGAGCCGACGATTCAGGAGAGCATCGCCGCCGGGGTCGATCTGGTCTGCTTCAGTGGGGATAAGCTGCTCGGCGGACCGCAGGCGGGCATCATCGTTGGTCGGGCTGATGCGCTGGAGAAACTCAAGCGCCATCCGCTGGCCCGTGCCCTGCGCGTCGACAAGTTGACCTACGCCGCGCTAAGCGCCACCTTGGGGCATTATCGGCGCGATGAGGCCCTGGAAAGGATTCCGGTCTGGCGGATGATTTCGCGCTCGCTGGGCGACATTCGAAGGACGGCTGAGAGTTGGGCGGCGCAGGTCAACGGCGTGGTCGTCAGTGGCGAATCGACCGTTGGCGGCGGCAGTCTGCCGGGCGCGGCGCTGCCCAGCGCGCTGCTCGCCATCAAGAGCGCATCGCCCAACCGCGCTATGGAGAAATTGCGCCTGGCGGATCCGCCGGTGATCGCCCGCATCGCCGACGATCGCGTTTTGCTGGATCCGCGTACGGTTCTGCCCGAGCAAGAGGCGGACTTGCTGGCGGCGCTGCAATCCGTCATTTGAAACGCGACCTGGTTTCTTGATAAACTCAAAGCCTTATATTTGCTTATATTTTGGGCAGCAATTTGCTGGCTTTGGGGGAGTTGACGCATGAAATCTGATCTTGATCGGCTGATGCGCGATCGTGGGCTGGATGCGATCATCGTGACCGGCGGCGAGGAATTCAATACGGCGCGCTACTACCTGAGCAACGGCGCGCGCATCACCCACGGTTCAATATTCAAAGTGATCGATAAGCCGGCGCTGCTGGTCTGCAATCGAATGGAAGTGGAAGAGGCGGCCAAGTCGGGCTTGGATGTGCTGACCGATGTCGAGTTGGGATTCTATGATCGGTATAAAGAGGCGGAAGGCGACAGCATCCGGGCGACTGTGCTGCATTGGTCCGATGTCCTGCTGCGTTTTGGTGTGAGCGCCGGGCGGATCGGCCTTTATGGCGCCTGGCAAGTCAATAAGACGATCGCGCTATACGAAGCGCTGAAAGCGGACTTGGCTCGATTCGACTTCATTGCCGAAGCGGAGCATACGCTGATCGAGGAGGCAATGCTGACGAAGGACGCCGAAGAAATCGCTCGAATCAAATCGGTGGCTCAGCGCACCAACGCTGTCATGGAGATCGCCTGGAATTTCATCGCCGGCTTGCGGTGTGCTGGCGATGGCCTGGTCGATGAGGACGGACGGAGCGTGACCATTGGCGATGTGAAGGACTTGGTGCGGCGCGAACTGATGGCGCGCGGCCTGGAAGATACCAACATGATCTTCGCTCAGGGCCGCGATGCCGGCTTCCCGCATAGTCGCGGTGAAGCGGATATGCCACTGCAAGTGGGGCAGGCAATCGTGTTCGATCTCTTCCCGCGCGAGCTGGGCGGCGGCTACCACCACGATATGACGCGCACCTGGTGCATCGGTTACGCGCCGCCGGAGGTTCGCGAAACCTACGAAACGGTATTGGAAGCCTTCGACATTTCTGTTGAGGCTTACGGCCTTAACAAGCCGACCCACCTGATACAGGAAGCGGTTCTCGATCACTTTGAAAAGGCGGGGCATCCGGCCACACGGTCGAATCCGAGCGCGATGGAGGGATACGTCCATAGCCTGGGTCATGGCGTGGGCATCGATATTCACGAGCGACCGTCGATCAGCCACTTGCGCCAGGACGACATCTGTCAAATTGGAAATATCTTGACCATTGAACCCGGCTTGTATTATCCTGAACGCGGCTTCGGCGTAAGGATTGAAGACCTCTTTATGGTGGATGAAAAGGGCGAGTTGGTATCGCTGACGCCTTTCCGAAAGGATTTGGTCATTCCCTTGGCGGATGACAGCGGGGCAGCGCAATGATTACAGACAACGGCAATACAGCGCAAGTTCGCGTGGCGATCATCGGATCGGGTCCCTCGGGCTTTTATGCCGCCGACCACCTTTTGAAGCAGCGTGAACCGCAGATCTTTGTCGACATGTACGAGCGCTTGCCGACTCCCTTCGGTCTGGTCCGTGGGGGCGTAGCGCCCGACCACGCCAAGATCAAATCCGTCACCAAGCTCTACAGTCGCATCGCGTCGCACGAGCGCTTTCGTTTCTTCGGCAATATCGAATTCGGCGCCGATGTCACTCGCTTTGACCTGAGTGACCATTATCATGGCGTCATCTATGCGGTGGGCGCGCAGACGGACCGCAAACTGGGTATCGCGGGCGAGGACCTGCCCAACAGTTACGCGGCGACCGAGTTCGTCGGCTGGTACAACGGTCATCCGGATTACCACGACTATGATTTTGACTTGTCCGGCATCAAGCGGGTGGCGGTGATTGGGGTCGGCAATGTGGCGATGGATGTCGCGCGGATCCTGGCGCGGACGCCGGAGGAATTGTATGGGACCGATATCGCCGATTACGCTCTGGAAGCGTTGAGGCACAGTGAAGTCGAAGAGATATATGTATTAGGGCGTCGGGGTCCAGCGCAAGCTGCCTTCACCAATCCCGAGATCAAGGAACTTGGCGAGATGGCCGATGCCGATATCATCGTCGAGTGTGAAGATGCGTCGCTGGACGAACTCAGCGCCACGCATCTCAAGAAAGCGCGCGACCGCAGCGCCATCCGCAACGTCAAGATTTTGCAGTCTTATGTCGATCGCGGGCTCACGGGAAAGTCGCGGCGCATCATCATGCGCTTCCTGGTATCTCCCAGCGAGATCATCGGCGAGGAAAAAGTCGAGGCGATGCAGATCGTCAAGAATGAGCTATATCTGGACGACAACGGCAACCTGCGGCCGCGCGCGACAGATCAATTTGAAGTCTTTCCCGTCGATATGGTTTTCCGCTCGGTCGGTTATCGCGGCGTGCCCTTGCGCGATGTGCCCTTTTACGATCGCTGGGGTACGATACCCAACGATCAGGGACGTGTGCTCACCAAGCATGAAGGCAGAGACCACCTGACTGGAAATTACGTAGTCGGCTGGATCAAGCGGGGACCGAGCGGCATCATCGGCACTAACAAGCCCGACGCGATTGAAACGGCGAATTGTTTCCTGGAAGACCTGGCGGCGGGCGACGCGCTGCAGCCACGGGATACGCGCGAAGAGAGTGTTTTAGACATGGTGCGGATGCGCAAACCGAATTTCATATCATTCGATGAGTGGAAGATTCTCGATGAGATTGAATTGCAGCGCGGCGTCGATAGGGGACGAAGCCGAGTTAAGTTTACTACCGTTGAAGAAATGCTGGAGGCATTGGGCAAAAGGACCGAAATGGCGGGCGCGGGAAAATAGGGGTCAGCCAAGCCGGACGCAGCTTCTACGGCAATTCAGTAGAAATGTCCAAATACGAGTGCGTAGATTCGTGCAGAATTGCTTGACGAGAGCCCGCGAAAATGTTAGTCTGATCGTAACGAACTAAATTTATTATAAGCAAATTTATTCCGTCCCCCGACGCCCCGCGCCCCGTGGGGCGTCTCTCTTTTCTGGATTCACTCGCGTCATCTGATTCAGACTTTGGCGGCTGGGATCGTCGGGCGCGCGCCGCCGCCGATTCCCTCGTCAAGGCGACATTATTCTCTTCTAAAATTCAACTGATTGCATTAACCTCGGCACACGAAAACTGGCGCGTAGACGGAGGGCGGCGATGGACGCTAGCGACATCATTCTTGAGCACATTACGGCGAGCGACGAGGAATTGAGTTATATCGCCAAGGACATCTGGGATCATCCGCAAGTGGCGCTGCAGGAAGAGTATGCTGCCAAACTGTTGGCGCGGAAGCTGGAAGGGGAAGGCTTTGCCATCAGTTGGGGAGCCGGCGGCATGCCGACCGCGTTCATCGCCGAATGGGGTGAAGGGGCGCCGACGATAGGATTCCTCGGTGAATACGATGCCTTGCCGGGCTTGTCGCAGCAGCTCGCCAGCGAAAAGACCCCGATTGAAGCTGGTGGCGCCGGGCACGGCTGTGGACACAATCTCTTTGGCACCGCCTGTATGGCTTCCGTCCTGGCGCTGAAAGCGGCGATGGAACAGGGAGACATCAAGGGCAGGATACGCTTTTATGGCTGCCCGGCGGAGGAGACGCTGGTGGGCAAGACCTTCATGGCGCGCGACGGCGTCTTTGATGATCTGGACGCCGCCATCAGTTGGCACCCGGGCGATACCAATATCACCTGGAACGGCTCGTCGCTGGCGATGAATTCTTTCAAAGTGAACTTTCACGGCGTGGCCGCCCATGCCGGCGGATCGCCCTGGCTGGGGCGGAGCGCGCTGGACGGCGTGATGCTGATGGATGCCGGCGTCAATTACATGCGCGAGCATGTCCCGCCCGAATCGCGGATTCACAGTGTGGTCACCAGCGGCGGCCAAGCGCCGAACGTAGTGCCGGCTTTCGCGCAAGTCTGGTATTTCGTGCGGGCGCCAAAGCGGGAGCAGGTCGAGGAGATGTATCGCTGGATGCAGGACATCGCCAAGGGCGCGGCGCTGATGAGCGGCACGGCGCATGAGATTGAATTTATCACCGGTTGTTACGACATACTGCCGAACAAGGTCATATCCGATCTGCTCTACGACAAGATGGCCGCTGTGGACGACATGGTTTTCACCGAGCGGGAACGCCAATTCGCCCGCGAGCTCCAGGCCACGTTTCCGGCCGGCTCGGTTCAGAACGGCTTCGACTGGATGCAGCAATCGACCAGCGTCGAGTTGGATCCGGGGACGATGGACGATCCCCTATGGGAAGGCGTCTTCCCGCATTCGCCGACTCCTCCGCGCTTGGGCGGTTCGACCGAAGTGGCGGATGTCAGTTGGATCACGCCGACGGGCCAGATTACGACAACTTGCTGGCCCCTGGGCACGCCCGGTCACAGCTGGCAGACGGTGGCGTCGTCAGGCTCGAGCATCGGCGCCAAGGGCATGATCTTCGCCGCGAAAACGATGGCGCTTGCCGGGCTCGATTTGCTGACCAAGCCCGATGTCTTGGCGGCGGCGAAAGCTGATTTTGAGCGGGCGCGTGGCGAAAAGACCTATGTCACGCCGCTGCCGCCAGAAGCCCTGCCGCGCTAGATGAACCCGGATTCCACACCACAAGGCGTTGTAGCTGGCAGCATTCCGCTCTTCGCCGGTCATCCGTCATTGGATCTCCTGCCGGTTGATGCGCTTCAGCGGGTGATTGCGGCCGCCTGGCAAGACAGCAGCGTCGCTCGTTTTCTGAATTACGGCGATGAGCAGGGAAACCCGCAGCTGATCGATTTCCTGGTTGAGCGTCTCAATCGCAGCGAAGACCTCGGCATCAGCCGCGAGAATCTGATGATCATCGGCGGATCGACCGGGGGCGTCGGCATGATCACGCAGCGCCTGACCGCCCCCGGCGATGCGGTTCTGGTGGATGCGCCATCTTATCGCGATGCGCTGCATATCTTTCGCGATCATGGGCTTGAGATGCGCGCCGCGCCGATCGACCATGACGGCATCATTATCGCCGAGCTGGAGCGCAGTCTTGGGGAGCTCCTGGCGAGAGGCAAGACGCCGCGCTTCTACTACGTTGTGCCCAATTTCCAGAATCCTTCCGGCATCGTCATGGCGGTCGAACGGCGGCTGGACGTCATCGAATTGAGCCGCAAGTATGGTTTCGCCATTGTAGAGGATGATGTCTACAGCGATCTCCGCTTCGAGGGCGCGTCGCCTCCGAGTTTCTATGCGCTGGCTGGTGGCGAGAATGTCTTGCGGCTGGGCACCTTTTCCAAGACGCTGTCGCCGGGCTTAAGAATTGGCTGGCTGATTGCTTCGGCGGAGCGGATCACCGGCTTTGTTGAAAGCGGCCTGCTGCGCATGGGCGGGGGCGCCAATCCATTCAGCGCGGCGGTCGTCGCCGATTATTGCGGCAGCGGCGCTTGGGAGGCGCATATGCAATGGCTGCGCGGACAATACAGACGGCGTCGAGATATCGCGCTGGCGGCGCTGGAATCATTTATGCCGAATGGCGTGGAATGGACGCGGCCCGCTGGCGGCTATTTCATTTGGCTGCGCTTGCCGCCTTCCGCTCATGTGGACGCGCTGGAAGCAAGAGCGAAGGAGCAGGGCGTCTATTTCGCCTCCGGAAAAGGCTTCTTTGTAAACCCGGAAAACGGGGCGCATCATCTGCGTCTGTCATTCAGCTTTGTGCCAGTGAATGACCTTCAAGCCGGCATCGAAATTCTGGGCAATCTCATCGCGCGGATGACAGCGTAGCAAATCATGCCGGACATTTCGACCGCTCGCGACATTAAAGATGAGATCGGGCAAATGGGCTACAGCCTGCTGCGAGCAAGCGACCTGCGCCTCTCTGATGAAATGCGGCAGTCCTGGCTCAGCCTGTCGATTGATTACGCCGATTTGCCGGCAGACGAATACCTGCCCGGCGGCGCGCGCTATCGATACCGCCGTTACGGCCGCTTCCGTTTTGCTCCGCTGACTGGTGAGCTGGCGCGCTTGCCCCACAAAGATTATTTCCAGGGCGCCGACATCAATCGCGTCACCGGCGGCATCATTCGCAAGTTCGCTCCCCTGCTGGATACCACCTTCGACAATCCATTTCTGCGCGAGTTAATCCGATTTGACTTCGCTCAGTTTCCCCTTGAAGACGCCCAATTGAAGCGCGATTGGGAAGTGCAGGCGCATTTGATACGCGTCACCGCCGACTTCAGCGCACTGGGGCATCCGACGCCGGAAGGCATCCATCGCGATGGCGCCGCCTTTGTGACCGTGCATCTGGCTGAGCTGGTCAATGCGCAGGGTGGGGAGGTCTCCATATACGATGATGATCGCCAGCTCTTGACGACATTCCGCCTCGAGCAGGTCCTCGACAGTTATCTCTTCAATGACGCGATTTTGTGGCACGCCGCTGAGCCCATCGTCCCGACGGCAGCGGCGCATGGGGCGATTCGCAGCATCCTGACTTTTGATTATCATCCGGGGATCGCCAGCGCTCAAAGCGACGGGAACGGTTGAAAAAGAAAGCCCGCCGCGGCGGACTTCTCGCTTGAGTCGTGCAGGGAAGAAAGGACTCGAACCTTTAACCTTGTGCTCCAAAGGCACCTGCTCTGCCGATTGAGCTACTTCCCTAGAGCCACCTGCTGATTCTAGCAGGTATGCCCCGTCGCTCAAGAGCGAAGTCAATGTCAGCGAGCGCCAATGCCTGGCGTATTTGAAACTGTAGCAGAGTTATGGTATTTTGCGATACAATCCATCCCGTAATTGTCTTAATGGGAGATAATCTATGAAGACTAAGTGTATCGCAATTCTGATCGCATTCTGTTTGCTCGTCGCCCATGCGTCCGCGCAGGAATATTCCGTTCGCGCGAATCGCGGGCTTAACCTGAGAGCCGCGCCCAGCCTCAATGCCGTCATCGCCGACACTGTGAGATCGGGAACCATTCTGCAAGTTGTTGGCAAGCTCAATCGCTGGCTGAAGATCAACCTCAATGGAAGGGAAGTTTGGCTGGCGGATTGGGTCGATTACAGCCGCGTCGACAGCAGCGAGCCAACCGAATCTCAGCAGCCGGCAGCGCAAATCGACAATTGCTGTGGCATCGACCGCCAATGCCAGACCGATCAGGAATGGATCGACGGCTATTGAGCCTATCAGAACGGGCAATGCGCCGCGCCTCCCCAGCCTCAACCAGTGACGCCCGCGCAACCCGTGGCCAGCGCGCCGGCAACTGTAAACAACTGCTGCTATGTTGATCGGCACTGCCAGAGCGAGGCGCAATGGGAAGCTGGCTATTGGGCGTATCAGAACAATCAATGCCCCGCGCCCGCCAAACCTACTGTGGTTACGCCGTCGCGCCCGCTGATAGAGGGCTCGAGTGGATTTGTTCACCAAGTTGAAGCGGCTCTCAATTGGTTGGAGAGCAGAGCGCCGGAGTGGTACAACTATGTAATTGGCGGGATGGATATAATCTTCGAGATGCCGGATTCGTATACGGATCACTGCACGGCCTATGCGTATGTGCATGAGAGAAAAGTCGCGTTAGGCACCTGCCACGCGTTCTTGTCTCAGCGACATGGATTAAGCGCCAAGCACGATCAGCTTGATATTGCAGACACGCTTGCCCATGAGGCTTGCCACATACATAGATATGAAGCCGGTTTTGTCTATGATGCGTCAACGAGCTTACATGAGGAATTGGAGTGCACGAAACCTTCCATCGGGGTAGATGTAGCGCTTGATCCTTACGAGAACTACTTTCTGGAAGTTACCTATTTGGGAGAACCTGCGTTAAGCGTAGTGAAACGGTTCTGCCGGGAAGGTTTTAATCCAGAGTTGTATTGTCCGGCAATTCAAAGGCTGCTAGGCGGATAATTGGGCAAAACGCGGTTATTCCACTGCTAGCGACAGCGCGTTTCCACCTGCGCTTTAGCCATCCCCGTTCTCAGGCTGGCGGACGCCGATCGCCTCGTCCAGTGGCACGACGAAGGCGACGCCGTGGTTCGGCTCCAGCAGATCGCCCATGACCGCGCGCGCTTCCTCCAAAAGCATCGGAACCAGTTCCTCTGGCACGACCGACAGCAAAACATGATTGTTGAGTTCCATCTCGCGCAGCACGTAAGCCATCATGCTGGACATGGAGCTGGCGATGTGCAGCGGCACTTCCAAGCTATCGCCCGTCATCTTTCGCTGGAGGCTGTAGAGACCGAAACTCTTAAGCACGGTGACGCCGGGCGCGCCCGCCTCTTGCCAGCGGACGGCGACATCCAGGCCGTTTTCCACGTTTGAAGTGATGAGGATTATCAATTTCATCATGATCAGTCTCCTTTCGCCGCGCCGGCGAGCGCGGGATTGGGGATCTTGTCTTGGTTCCTGCCTTGGAATACCCAGCGCACCATCGGCGGCGTCAGCACCGTCGTCAACAATATGACCATGAAGAGCGACGCGTACAATTCGCTGCCACCGTCCAGGATGCCGCTGGTTAAGCCAATTGAGATGATGATCAGCCCGACTTCGCCGCGCGACACCATGCAGACGCCGACGCGCAGCGACTCGCGGAGATTGAAGCCGCCAACGCGTGCGCCAAAGCCGGCGCCGAGCACCTTGCTGATAACCGCCATCAGCAGCAATATCAGCATGAAGGGCAGCGCATCAAGCGGAAATGCGCTGAGATCCGTTTCCAAGCCGACATCGACAAAGAATATCGGCACCAGAAAGACGTAGGCCAGGTGGCTCATCGTCTGTTCGATATCGTGTTTAAGCGCCGGGGCTAATTTGCTCAAGCCGACGCCGGCGATGAAGGCGCCCGTGATCGCCGCGACGCCACCGATATATTCCGCCGCCCAGCCGAAAAGCAGCGCGCTCACCAGGGCGAATATAGGGATGCCGTATGCTTGCGACAATTGCGGTCGGCGCTGGATCCACTGCATCGCTCGCGGCAGCGCGTGCCAAGCCAGCAGGAAGGCGACCACGATATATCCCGCCATCTGCAAGATGATGACCAGCAGCTGACTGAAGTCCGCGTCGCCTTGGGCGGTGCCGGCGCCCGCCAGCACCAGCGTCAGCGAGACCGCCAGGATGGCGAGCACATCGTCGATCAGCGCCGTGGCGAGCAAGGCGTTGCCCTCTTTGGTATGCAGGTAGCCCAATTCGAGCAGGACTTGCGCCGATATGCTGACTGAGGTGGCGGCCAGGGTGACGCCGGCAAAAAAGGCTGGAATCATGTCATAGCCGGCCGGCAGCAAGACCACGGCGGTAAAGGCAATCGGCACGACCACGCCCAGTACGCCGGCAAAGACCGCCACTTTGCCAACCTTCGCCAATTCGCTCAAATGCACTTCCAAGCCGATATTGAACATCAGCAGCAGCACACCGAGCTCGGCGAATTCTTTGATCGTGCCCTGCAGGTCGACGCCTTGGAGGATCCCCCAATGCAGCATATCCAGCACTGTCGGTCCCAGGATGACGCCAACGATCAATTGGCCCAGGACGCGCGGCTGATTTAGCAGGCGGGCGATGGCGCCGCCAGCCCGCGATGCCAGCAAGATGACGCCCAGCGCAAGCATAAGCGGGATGAAGGGATTCACGCCCGCTGTCCCTTCGTCTGTTGTTGCGGCGAAGACAGGCGACTGTCCAAAGGCGACAATCAGAGCGATTGGCAATGCGAGAATGAACAGACGCCGGGAAAACAGTCCAGGCAAGCGATTCAACGGTGATTGCCTTTCTCCACTCGTTTTTGTCATCTAACATAGCATTATAATTGAATTGCGGATTCTGGCTTTTGAATAGGGAGATGCTTCATGAAAATCAAAACGCTGGAGCTCTTCACCGTCCCGCCTCGCTGGCTATTCCTGAAGGTAACGACGGATGATGGCTGCGAAGGCTGGGGCGAGCCGATCGTCGAAGGGCAGGCGGGCACCGTTCGCGGCGCGGTGGAGGATATGGCGGACTTTCTGATCGGGCGTGATCCGCGCCAGATTGAGGACATTTGGCAAACGCTGTTCCGGGCGCGTTTCTATCGTGGCGGTCCGGTGATGATGAGCGCGATCGCAGGCGTGAATCAGGCGCTTTGGGATATCAAGGGGAAGTTTCACGGCGTTCCGATTTATGAACTGCTCGGCGGCAAAGTGCGCGACCGCGTGCAAATCTACGCCGGCATCAGCGGTGAGACGCCGGAGGAAGTCGCGGCGCAGGCGCAGCAGCGGGTGGACGAAGGCTTGGGCGCGGTCAAGATGGGCGCGGTGAACACCGTTCACTATATGGATACCTTCCAGCATATTGACGAGGCAGTGGCGCGGGTGGCGGCGGTGCGGTCGCAAGTGGGGAACGACTTCAGCATCGCGGTCGATTTTCACGGCAAAGTGCATAAGCCGATGGCGAAGATGCTGATTCGCGAGCTGGAGCCTTATCACTTGATGTTCGTGGAGGAGCCGATTTTGCCGATGCACAATGAGGCGCTGCTCGATCTCAAGCGCTCTACGTCAATCCCGATTGCCACGGGCGAACGGATGTATTCGCGCTGGGACTTCAAGACCATCCTGGCCGAAGGCAGCGTCGATATCATTCAGCCCGATGTGTCTCATGCCGGCGGCATTTCGGAAGTGCTTCGCATTGCTGCGATGGCCGAGGCTTACGATGTCGCGCTGGCGCCGCATTGCCCGCTGGGACCGATCGCGCTCGCCTCCTGCATTCAAGTGGACGCGCTCGCCTACAACGCCTTGATTCAAGAGCAGAGCCTCGGCATTCATTACAACAAGACGGCCGACCTGCTCGATTATCTAGCGGACCCATCGGTGTTTCGCTATGAAGACGGCTATGTCAAGGTGCCGACGGCGCCGGGACTGTGCATCGCGCTGGACGAGGAGAAGATCCGCGCCGCTTCCGATCACAGTTTGCGCTGGCGGAATCCGCTCACGCGCCGAGAAGACGGCTCCGTTGCCGAGTGGTAATGCCGGACCCTATTCAAATCGCGCGACATCGACGGCGCCGGCCGAAAGGCCATGGAGCAGTTTGTCCACCGCGCGCTCGGCTGATGCGGCGGCCAGCGCCAAGCCGTGACCGGTGTAACCAACAGCGAAGCCGACGCGTGGCATTCGCGGCAGGGTCCCGACCAAGGGCAGCCCATCGCAGCTGAAACCCATGATGCCGCTCCAGCGATGCGCCACCGGCGCCTTCACATCGGGGAAATACTTGGCCAGATAACGATCCAAGAAGGCATGCACCTTTGGATTGAGCCGGTCTTCGGCGGTGTCGTTCTCTTCGCTCTGATGCTGTTTGCGCCCGCCGCCGAGCAGGAAGCGCCCGTCAAAGGTTGATCGGTAATACATGTAGCCGTAGTCGCTGTAACCGCAGTAGGGAACTGGCACGTGATCCAGCGGCTCGGTCACCAGGCATTGGGCGCGCGTCGGCAGGACCTTGCCGATGAAGTACGGATCGATCATCGGCGAATAAGCGTTGGTGCAAAGCATGACATAGCGCGCCTTGAAAACGAATTTGCGCGTGTGGACACGCACGACATCATCAAGCTGTTCAAGGCGGTAAAGCTCGTTGTTGGCGATAAGTTCCGCGCCGCTCTGCGCCATGACCGTTTTCGCCAGCAGGTAGGGCTGTACGCCGGCATCCAGGGGCTGCTCAATGGCGGCGCAATAGCCGCGCCCCAAAGGATCACGGCTGTAATACTCGATGTCGATCTTGTCCGTCGATAGCGCGCGGGCGGCCAGCTCCAACTCTTTCGCTTCTTCGCCGGTTTCAGCCAGCAGCAGGGAGCCGCTGTTGTCGATAGGCACGTCAAAGGCGCTGTTCTTGATAAACTCGCGCCAGTGCCTGAAGCTGCGGCGGGACATATCCCAGACTTCGCGCGCGGTATCATGGCCGTATTCTTCGATCGCGCGGTGATAGTAGGTGTCGAGCCCGCTGATCATGAAGCCGGCGTTGCGTCCGCTGGCGCCCAGCCCGACATCGCGCGCATCGGTGACGATCACATCGCGGCCGTGGACTTGCTTGGCGAAGTAGGCGGCCGCGCCCCCAGCCAAACCGGCGCCAACCACCAGAAAGTCGATGTCGCGTTCTTTTTGTTTGGCGCGCTGCCAATGGGATACGGTCATAGTCTTCCCCTAAGATTACCCACAAAGTACCCCGAAATTGTCAACAGGTATAGACACAGTATGCACATAGCGGGCGGGGTGGGGGGGACCCCTTCCGCAACTACGAGTTCGATTTGTCCGTTTACGGACCATGAGACATCTTGTGCGGACAAAAGCGCAAAGTCCGACAAATGGCGAAGGTTCATCATGGCGAAGCCTTATTTGAAGTTTGCACTAGAGTGACAGCTTAGGACAAATGGAGCGAAAAACGGTGAACAGATGGTCGTAGTCTTGGTCTATGCGCGAGACAGAATGACCAATACGCGCGCAGTCTCGGATGGAGATTTCTATGCCGCCGCGGCTATGGGTGGCAGAGCGCGGCATTCGCAAAGGCGCTTCCGGCGCATTAAGGCTTGACTGCAATCAGTATAACAAGGTTGTAGGAAGTGAGCAGGGCAATCGCATCAAATTGATCGAAGCAGCTGAAGCAAGAAATCGTTATCCATCGCTGCGCGGAAGCGTTTTTGCCGTAAGCTGCTTTTGCCTGTGTCACGCTTGAGCAGATTCAAAGCTATAGCGCGCAAGGTTGCCATATTTTCGGAGCTTTCGCCGTCTCGGATGCGAGAATAATCTTCGCCGAAAGTGACATCCAAGACCCAATGGCAACTGTTTTCGATTGCCCAGTGACGCCGGGTTGCCTGCAAGATAACGGCGGCAGACGCCTGAAGGCTACTGATGTAATAGGCTGTCTGGTGGCTAATCTGCCCGTTATGACGGCGCTCTCGCTGGACACGGATAAGGCTACGCAGGTCAGCCCATCCCTGATAGTGGCGAATATACTCAAAAGCTTTGGGATCACTGAGCACCCAGCATTTCCGTATTTCAATCCGTCCCCTTGACTTGTTAGTCGTTTTGTCGAAGGCACAGTCCATGCCTTCAAATCCATGTTTGTCACCATAGCTGAACCAATCGGCCATGTCCTGCTTTAGATTCTCTTGGTTGCCTTTGACCTGTAGAATGTAATCCGCTTTCTCGTCCCGAATCGCTTGCGCAATCTTGGTTTGACATCCCAAAGCGTCTATTGTCACAATGCAACCGGAAATATCCAGCAGACGCAGCAACTCAGGAATGGCCGTCATTTCATTGGATTTATCAGCCACTTTGCGCTGTCCTAATACCAAGCCATTTTCACTTGCCCAAGCACTGACCAAATGGATAGCCGCTTTGCCGCGCATCTTGTCGTGGCTGCCGCGCAAGGTTTTGCCATCAAGCGCAAGCACTTGTCGCTTATTGACTGCAAACACCGACTCCACCCAGCGCATAAAGCAACGCTGGAACGCCTCATGATTGATCCTGGCAAATACATAGCCGAAGGTATCATGCGATGGAATGCCATGCTCTAACTTCAGAAACTGGCGAAACCAAGCCTCTTTCGCTTTGCCTACGGTTTCGATGCCAACCCAACTATCCGCGCCACAGAGCACCGCGCAAATGGCGATGATAATGATATCGAGCAATTTATGGTCACAGCGTCCCTCTATTCGCGGATCGGGCAGATCAGCAAAACATTCCTCTAAATTCAATCCTCTACCTTTTGACATGAGGCAACTCCTCTTTTTGCCTCAGTGTCTCCCCAAAATGATTTTGATGCGATTGCCCTGGGAAGTGAGCGCGTTTCTAGGACATCGGCTAAATCGGTGTTAGAATGGATGCGCTTCATATTCTCGACCAGTAGCAAAGATGTCAATCGTGGGAGGCTACAAATGAGAGTTGTTAAGAGCTTTATAGTGCTGGCGGCGGTGTTGCTGCTGTTGACTCCGTATGCCGCTGTATTGGCAGACGGCCACTTGCCTGATCTCGGTGGGCGGACGGTTGTCGTGGCGACGGAAAACGCGTACCCGCCCTTCAACTTCATCGACGAGGAGACAGGCGAAGCGCTCGGCTGGGATTTCGACACGCTGGGCGAAATCTGCGCGCGGCTGAATTGCGAGTTGGAGTATATCGAGACCGGCTGGGAAGGCATGATTGTCGCCGTCTCGAATGGCGAATATGACATGGCGGCCGGCGGCATCACCATCACCGATGACCGGAAGGAGATTGTCGCCTTCTCCACGGGCTACATCGATGTCAATCAGCGCATGATGGTGCGCATCGGCGAGGATCGTTTTGTCGATGCCGACGAATTTGTCGCTGGCGATTTCGTGATTGGCGTGCAGGTGGCGACGACGAATTACATTGCGGCGGAAGGATTGGTGGGCGAAGGCCGTCTGGTGGCTTACGATTCCTTTGGTTTTGCGGTGCAGGCGCTGATCGCGGGGGATGTGGACGCGGTGGTGATTGACGATGTGGCGGGTCAAGGTTATGTCGGCATCAACGCGGAGGATATCAAGCTGCTGCCGGACATTTTAGTCACGCAGAAGCTGGGTTTCATCTACCCGCTGGATTCTGAGATTGCGGGTCCGATTGACGCGGCGCTGGCAAGCATGGTGGCGGATGGCAGCCTGGCAGCCATCAACGCCAAGTGGTTCCCGCCGGCGGATGCCGAAGCCGATATGGCCGATCTGCCTGATCTTGGCGGGCGGATGGTTGTCGTGGCGACGGAAAACGCTTACCCGCCCTTCAACTTCATCGACGAGGAGAGCGGCGAAGCGCTCGGCTGGGATTTTGACACGCTGGGCGAAATCTGCGCGCGGCTGAATTGCGAGCTGGAATACATCGAGACCGGCTGGGAAGGCATGATTGTCGCCGTCTCGAATGGCGAATATGACATGGCGGCCGGCGGCATCACCATCACCGATGACCGGAAGGAGATTGTCGCCTTTTCCATGGGCTACATCGATGTCAATCAGCGCATGATGGTGCGCATCGGCGAGGATCGTTTCGCCGATGCCGAAGGATTTGTCGCTGGCGATTATGTGATTGGCGTGCAGGTGGCGACGACGAATTACATTGCGGCGGAAGGATTGGTGGGCGAAGGCCGTCTGGTGGCTTACGATTCCTTTGGTTTTGCGGTGCAGGCGCTGATCGCGGGGGATGTGGACGCGGTAGTGATTGACGATGTGGCGGGTCAAGGTTATGTCGGCATCAACGCGGAGGATATCAAGCTGCTGCCGGACATTCTAGTCACGCAGAAGCTGGGTTTCATCTACCCGCTGGATTCTGAGATTGCGGGTCCGATTGACGCGGCGCTGGCGAGCATGATGGCGGATGGCAGCCTGGCAGCCATCAACGCCAAGTGGTTCCCGCCGAACGAATAGGCGCTTGTCCGCTTCCTGAAAATTCAATTTCGCGGCTGTGTGTGGGACAGGGTACTTTGCCCTGTCCCGTTTGGTATGCTGAATCGCGCTTTGTCGCCAAACGAGGATTGAGATGTCCGCAGCATTCCCATCCGGCGGAGAAGAGCAGCCGGATTTAGAGGCAGTCATCGCCGAATCGCGTGGCCGAGCCATGCGCTTCGCGCGCTTTTACACCTTTCCATACTGGTTGATTTTGCTAATCATTGTCGGCATTCTGCTGGCAATCAGCATCCTCACCGACCGGATTTACGCCCGCATTTTCGATCAGCTGAAGGAGGGCGTCGTCATGACGCTCTTTGTCAGCGTTGCGGCTTATACCCTGGCTCTGCTGCTGTCGATCATCGTTGGGATCATCCGCTCCAACCTGCCGGCGCCGCCGCAGACGCCGGAATCGCTTTGGCGCTCAATGACGCGCGTGCTGCGCATTACGGTCTACAATCTCTGCACCACCTACGTCTCGGTGATGCGCGGCATTCCAGTGCTGGTTGTGCTGCTGGTCACCGCCTTCATCGTCGTGCCGGCCCTGCGCGGCCTGATCAACGATACGGTCGTGGTCGCCCTGCGCGGCTTGATCGGGGATCCCGATATCCCGGATCTGATCTGGCGCGGCAGTTCGGCGCCATCCGCAATCATGGCTCTGGGCGTCACCTATGGCGCTTACATGTCGGAGACAGTGCGAGCGGGCATTCAATCAATACCAAAGGGGCAATTTGAGGCGGCTTATTCGGTTGGCATGAATTATTGGCAGACGATGCGCTTGATCATCCTGCCGCAGGCTTTCCGCAATGTGCTGCCGCCGCTTGGCAACGACTTCGTGGCAATGATCAAAGACACGGCGCTGCTGGCATTCCTTGGCGTGCGCGATATCACCCAGATCGCCAAGACATCATCCGGTAGTTCGTTTCGCTACGTCGAGACCTACGCGGTGGTCGCCTATTTGTACTTGACCCTGGTGATTCTGGCGACGACCCTGGTCAATCTGCTGGAGGACACCATCAATATCGAGCGCGAAACGCCCCGGCTGGTGCGGCGATTGCAAGCCTTGGTCCCGGGCAAGAAAAAACGCGAGCCGATCGTCGAGTCCTTCGATTAGACTTTACTCGTTCGAGTAGAAACCCACTTTATTGCCCTCGGTATCGCGCACCCAGCCGACGAAGCCGCCGCCGGCATTTTCGCCCAGCGCCGTCTTTGGCAAAAGCACCTCGCCCCCGGCGCCCGGCACGCGCGCCAAAGCGGCGTCCAGGTCTCCCTTGATCGTGAAATAGACCAATGTGCCTTCGGTCGAGGGCGTATAGCCGTATTGGGGATTGTGGACCAGGCAGCCGCCAACCTGCCCGTCATGCGGGAAAACGCCGAGCATGCTGCCCATCGTCTCGCGCTGGTCGTTGATGAAGAGTTGCGTGCCTATGACGGTTTCGTAAAACTGACGAGCGCGCTCGAAATCCGCCACGGGAACCTCGAACCAATTGATTACGGACATATCATCCTCCTAAATGCTGTGATGCCAAAGCCGTATCATAATCGCAAACGCGGCGACGCTAAACCGTTTCTAAGCTGATTCGAATTCGGATGGATTGCCGGGGAAAAGCTTGACGTTAGCGCTGGCTTTGCAGTTGGCTCTCGTCTGCTTCGGTCGCCGCCAACTCGCCGAGATCGTCCTCCAGCTCTGTTGACAGTCGCTGACGGGTCATCTGCTCAGCGCGCTCGAGGCGCTCATCTCTGTCGATCTCTTCTATGGCGCTCATGTAGTCATCGTTGAGCTGCTGGCTGTAGAATTGGACCTCGTCCATGGCGTCGATGGTATCTTGCAGTTTGTCGATCTCGTCTTTGATTTCGATGCTGAGGCGCTGGCCGCGGGTGCTGCCGGTGTCTTTGGTGCCGAGAAGGGACATCTGGGCGTAAACCGTGCCCAAAGCCGACAAGGTACTTTCCAGGTGGATTTCGGCGCGCTTGATGGTGCGGGCGCTCGCTTCCAGGCTTACCAGTTGCTTCTGCAGCAATTCCAACTGCAAGAGGCGATCACGGCGCGTCTGCTCATTCTTGTCATTCTTGATCAGGTTCTTGACTTTGGCGATCTTGCGCGGCACCTGCTGCAGGTCGCGGGCGGCCAGGTCGTTGTCCTCAAAGTAGTCGATGCGGTTCGCCAGATTGTACATGTGGGCGATCCAGTCATTGATGTCGCTTATGAGGGTGCGTTTGCGCGTTCGCATGGCGCCGCGCGCGGCATCCGCCAGCTTGAGCATGTTGCGGCGATATTCAAAGGCATCGCGCAGCCGCTCGCGCGAGACGCGGTTGCGGATGTTTCTCAGGTCGTATTCGCGTTCGAAGTCTTCTGCCAGAGCTTGTTCGGTCGCTTCCGGATCAGCCAGGGTGGAAGCGACAAGCACCGTCTCGGCCAAGCCGCCCAGAACCAGCCAGAACCAGGGCTGCCATTCGATAAAGGGCAGGCTGACATCGCCGACGAACAGAAACAGAATGAGCGTCACCATGAGCGTGACGAGGGTTTCCCAACGCAGCAGCGCATTTGCCAGAAGTGTGCCAAATACCTTCTGCCGCGCTTCGCTGTTCACTGTCATGATCTTGATGATCCTTTAGATCGAATCTGGAATCACCGACCGGATCCACAGAGCGATTCTGTCAGGCGCCGGGACCCCAGCCGCTGACGCAATCGCGTCATGAAGCCGGATTGGCTCAGTCGGCGCCCAGCAAACGCTGCCGGCGCTCTTCCAGTTGCAACTCGACCTGGCCGATCCCCACGGTGTCCTCGATCTGGTCGGATAGCTTGCGGCTGGCCAACTCGGCGCGCGCGTCCTCCTGGTCGATCTGCGAATAGATGGAATCCAGCAAGCTGTCGATCTCCTGGTCGCCAGAGGTGTCAAGCTTGTCCATGCTCTTCAGGGTCTTGGTCATCACCTTCTTGGTCTCCGCCAATTCGAGCAGCGAGCGCATCTTCTCTCGTTCTTGCTTGATAGTGGTCAAGCGGCCTTCCAGCTTCAGGCGCATATTCAGCATGCCTTGGTATTGCTCTTCCTGCGCCTGCCACTGCTCGTAATATTCCTGCGCCAGTTCTTGTTTGGTGTTGAGTTCCGCTTGCGCCGCCGCCGCCAGGTCATCCTTGCCGCGCAGAATCAGCGTGTCGATGTCCCGGTCCAGCTTATCCGACTGATTGGAGAATTCTTCATATTTGCGCTTCAGGGTGCGCACCGAACCGCCGACGGTCGCCGCGGAATCCTCGAGCGCTTCCAGATTGCGCTCGACCTGCCGGATGTATTCATCCATGACCTTCAGCGAATTGGTCTCCAACGCACGGTCAATCATGCCGTGCAAGTTGGCACTAAAGAGCGTTTGGACCTTCTGTAAAATGGATGGCATGTTCGGATTTTCCCCTAATTGAGCTTGACTGCGCGCGCCGCCGGTTGCCGCCAGTATAGCATAGGTCAGAATGGAATTTCAAAAGGCGACTTCTCTTGCATATCATTGTTTACGGATGATTTACAAGCAGGTTGCGCTGGGCGTTCAAGTCGCGCTCGTTGCCCGCTTGATCGCCATCAAATCGGACAGGATGGCGTAACCGGTCTCCAGTTTGCCGGCGCCGGCGCCGATCAAGGTGATTTCGCCCATGAGATCCGTTTCCAGGGTGATCGCGTTGGTCGAGCCGCCAACGCTGGCAAGCGGGTCGTCGAGGGGCAAGCGCGTTGCTTTCACCGCGCCACCGGCCGGCGTCGCGCTGGCGATCAACTTGTAACGTTGTCCAGCGGCTTTGGCCTCAGCGATGTCAGCGGCGCTGATCGCGGTGATGCCGCTGACATCCAGGTCAGCCATGGCGAGGCCACTGCCGAATAGGGCGTTGCCGAGTATCAGAAGTTTGCCCGCGGCGTCCCAGCCTTCGACATCGCCGGTTGGGTCAGTCTCGGCGTATCCCAGTTCCTGCGCCTGCGCCAGCGCTTCATCGTAGGACATGCCAGTTTCCATCTGCGTCAGGATGTAATTTGTCGTGCCATTGAGGATGCCGCGGACCGAGCGAATCGCGCAGCCAGCGAGCGCGTCTTCCGCTAGGTGCATCGTCGGCGTGCCCGCCATGACGGTGGCTTCGCAACGCATTTGTACGCTATTTTCACGCGCCTTCGCCCGGAGATTGGCATAGTCCAGGGCGACCGGTCCCTTGTTGGCGAGCGCCAGGTGGAGGCCCGCGTCCAGCGCTAGATGGCAATAATCCAGCGCCGGCTGAGCCGTTTCCAAATCGGTCGGGCTGACTTCAACCAGGGCATCGGCCTCGCGCGCCGCGATCATATCCACCGCGGACAGGTCCCGGCGCAAGCCCGGCTGCGTGGGATAGCCGTCGAAGCTGCCGCCCTCGGCCGCCATGAGCAGCGACGGTATATCCAGCCCGGCTGAATGGTAAAGCGCGCCTTTGCTGGCGGTCACGACGCCGATGATCTGCGCGCTGAATTTGTGTTTGCGCTGGAGTTCGACCATCTTATCGCGCAGAATCTCGGCGAATCCCTGGCCGACGACGCCGAATCCAATCAAGATGAGCTTCATTGTCGTTTCCATATCTCATTCGTCTGATGACGCGCCGTATGATACATCGGCGGCTGCCAGCGGCAACAGCCCCGTTCTGCTCAATGAAGGCGCTGTCGCATTTGAATGTGCGGCGAAGCGGAAGCTCTAGCCCGCTTGGCTGAGCCCTTCGACGGCGGCCAGCGCCTTGTCGACGCTCTCTTGGGGACGGACGCCGATCTGTTGGTCGACCAGAATGCCATGCTCGTCAACCACCCAGTATGAGCGCGTCGCCGAGATGGGCAGTTTGATGACGAAGAGCTTGAAGCCCCAGGCGTCCCAGGCTTCCAGCATCTTGTGATCGGGATCCGAGAGCAGATCGTATTGCAAGTTCTGGCGGCGTTTCCAGCTCGCGAGCACTTCGACGCTGTCCGAGCTGACGCCGAGCACGACAGCTTTATGCGATTGAATCTGGGGAAAGACATCGCGGAAGGAACAAGCCTGATTGTTGCAGCCCATGGTATTGGCTTTGGGGAAGGCGAAAATGATCAGGCGCCGGCCGCGATAGTCGCTGAGCCTAACGCTTTTGCCGTCTTGATTTTGGAGCTCAAAGTCGGGCGCCGCTTGTCCGATTGTTGGCATATCGACTGCCCCTTAATGCGATCCGTAGGGTCGAATCCTGAGTTGCCCGCAGACCTTGAAATACGTGGGCGATAGGCCGTTAGTGTTTACGCAACCCAAGTATCGCCCTGCCATTCTTGCTTTCGGCGATTATCCACTGTCGATCCCGTGTTCGGCATCTTCTTCGCGGGCGACGCGTTGGCCTTCAACGATGTCAACGCGGCTAAGCAGGTAGCCGCCCAATAAGAAGAGCAGAATCAAACTGAGAATGGCGGGTCGGCTGCTGCCCAGGACGATGCCGGCGAAGGCGAAGATCAGCGGTCCCGCGATAGAGGCGAACTTCTCCATGATGGCGTAGAAGCCGAAGAACTCGCCGCTTTTCGCGGTCGGGCATAAGCTGGCGTAGAGGCTGCGGCTCAAAGCTTGGCTGCCGCCTTGCACCATCGCCACCATCAAGGCGAGCATCCAGAATTCCACCGTCGCGTCGAGGACGAATCCCCAGCAGGCGACAATGCAATAGACGAAGAGCGAGAGCGAAATACTGCGGCGCGTATCCAGCCAATTCGCCAGGCCGATGAAACGCGAGCGCAGCAGCCGCGCGACAATCAGCGCTACAATTTCAAAGGCGAGGATGATCCCCGCGATGGTCGGCAGGCTGCTTTGGCGAGCCGGCGGCAATACCTCGATTTGCGAAAGGGCGATGACATTGCCAGGCGCGCCAGCTGCTTCTCCAGAGATGTTGATAATCTCAATTCGATGCTGACCGGCGGCTTCGATTGCGATGGTCTCGGTTTCACCGAAGCGTATGGTCTCGCTGTAGGTGTCAATCATAATCGGCTCGCCGTCTTCGGTTGTCAGCGTCGCGCCATTCAGACGGAAGCCGATCACGCCACCGTCCGGCGACAGGCGATAAGTCAGTTCCAAATGCTGGCCGTTGAAGGCGAAGGACTGGGCGCTGTCGTCCGCGTCCGTTTCAAAATAAACGATATCGTCGGGCCGGCCAGTGAGAATCGCGGTGAGATTTCCCATGAAGCCTTCGTCGACAAGCTGATCTCCGGAGACTACAATTTCCCTCCAGTCGCCAACTGGCGTGAGCGCGCCCGTGCCCAATTCGTAGACACCCCGGCCGTAGAATTCGTCGTCGCTGCGGAATGGGGCGGGTGGCGCGCCGCTGATATTGGCTGGCATGGCATTCGCCAAGCCGATGCCCAAGACGGGCAGGGCGATGGCGTTGATCAAAATAAATGCCAGATAGAAGGGGGCGCGGTCATCATTATGCGCGGGCAGGCGGCCGAAAATGATGGCGAAGGGGATGCCGGCAAATTGCACCATCAGAATCGCCAGCACCAGCTCTTCCAAGCCGAAACCAAGCTCGGCGCCATAGATGGCGGCGACGGCGATGATTGTGCCGATGGCATCGTTGTAAATCAAAAAGGCAACCAAGAATTTGAACAATTCGCGGTAGCGCTTGATATTTTTGAAGGTAGCCCATAGGCGCCTGATGCTGACGCCGAGCACGGTTTCGCCGCGTTTGAGCGTTGCGGTCACTGATGGCGGCTCCGGCACTCGACGCAGGATCGGCAGCGAGAAGACGAGCCACCAAATGGCGACGCTCAGAAAGGAGAGGCGAATGCCGGCGTGCTCAAAGACGCTATCCGGGATGAAGAGGAACATCGCCACATTGATCGCCAGCAGGATGCCGCCACCCAAATAGCCCAGCGCATAGCCGCGCGACGAAACCCAGTCGCGGTCTTCTTTGCGGGCGACATGGGGCAGCAAGGCATCGTAGAAGATGATTGAGCCGCCGAAGCCGATCCGCCCGAGCACGAAGCAGAGCGACGCCAGCAACCAGTCGCCAGTGCTGACCAGAACTAGCAAGCCGGTGCCCAGGACGCCGCCGCCGATGAAGATCGCAAGAAAACGCTTCTTGCTGCGCATGACATCGGATACCGTGCCAAGGATGGGCGACAGTATCGCCAAGACGAAAAGCGAAAAACTGATCGTCAGCGACCAGTAGGCGGTGGCTGTCGCCTCGCTGGGCAGCGTGCTTCCCGCGACCGTGCTGTAATAGATCGGCAGAAGGCTGGCGAGGATGGTTGTGGCGAAGGCTGAATTCGCCCAGTCGTACATTGCCCAGTCGTTAATGCGCCGCTTGTACTTGGCTTCTTCCGCGCTTTGAGACGCCGCCATGGCAATGTCCTTTCATCCACGTGAAACGTATATTCCTAAAGATACATTAGAATAGACAACTAGGCACATCGCTGACGGTCAGGATCTGCCGAGAATGCGTGTGACACATCTCCAGTTCACGCATTTACGGAGATTGGGAAACGCGGTATGTTTATCCACTAAAGAATCGGAAATAAAACCCAACGTGGAGGGATTCGAGAATCTCATTGCGTTGTTGGTGTTCGTATGAAATCCCTCTCCATTGCCAAGCCTCTTGAGCGGGTTGATCCCGGTCTAATGCTTACGCTGTTGTTGACCCTTTTTGTCGTCCTGCCATGGCTTTCCAATCCCGGTTTGCCGCGGGGACATGATGTGCGCCATCACGTCTATCGCGCCGCTGAGATGAACCGCAGTTGGCAGCAGGGCTTATTATTCCCTTCTTGGGGGGAGGGCTTCTACCGGGGATACGGAGCGCCAGTATTTCATTTTTACGCCAATCTCACATATTACCTGACCAGCCTGCTGCATGCCATTTTTGAATTGTCAGCAGCTGATTCTCTGCTATGGCTGGTGGCGATGAGCTTGTTCGCTTGCAGCGGAGGCATGTATCTGTTTTGCAAGCGACGCAGCGGGAGGCTCGGCGCCGTGATAGCCGGCTTGGTATACGTCTACAGCCCTTACCTCATGTACTCAGATTTATATTGGCGCGCGGCTTATCCCGAGTATCTGGCATTTGCCTTGTTCCCGCTGGTGCTTTGGCGGACGGACGCTCTGCGCGATAAGCCGACGCCTTTCAACTTCATTTTGCTGGTTCTGCCGCAAGTCGCGCTGATCAACGCGCATAACCTGATGGGGCTGCTATTACCCGGCATCACCGTGGCTTGGGTTATCTTTGAGACAGTGATTCAGCGCCTGAACCGCGAATCAAGCGGTATGGATTGGCGCGGTTCCGCCTGGGCGATGCTGGCATTGGTGCTGGGCTACCTTGTGGCCGCCTCATCGTGGCTGCCGCTCTTCCTTGAACGTGATTCGGTGCAGCTGCATACATCGAACTTTGGGCACTTTAGCGGCTACTTTCTCTCCGCGGAAAGTTTGCTGGGTCTCCCCTGGTCGCAGGATGAAGTTGGCAGGCTGCTGCCAGTCGACCAACCGAGACTGGGTGTTGCGCAGTATGCCCTCCCGCTGACGGGTTTGGTCTCTGGCGCCTGGCTATATGTACGCGGCTATCGTTCGCGCCATCCGCAAACCTTCCTGGGAGTCGCGTTTTTTGCTGCGCTGGCGGCGCCGCTGTTACTGCTGGTCCTTCCCCTTTCCTGGGGGATTTGGGATAACCTGACGCCGTTGCAAGTCCTGCAATTCCCATGGCGGCTTCTGGGACTAGTCGCCCCTAGCCTGGCTATTGTCGCTGGCTTGAATGGCTTGTGGCTGTCGCAACTGGGGGTGAGGGCGCAGACATGTCTCGTTGCGCTGGCTGTTTCCCTGCCGATTGCCTTGGTCTTGCCCTTGCTCAATCCGCTCGACAAATTCAATAGGAACATCAATGAATCTCTGTCTGCGCCATTTGAGGCCGAATTTCCCAGCACAACGGGCTACAACGAGTTTCTCCCTCGCGATGCCAAACTGGATGCGCTGCCGCCGGCAAATCAACTCTTGATGGCGGATTACGTAGATGGCTATCCGGTAGACAAGCTGAATCGTTCGACCTTGCCGGATGGAGCGGAAGCTGAACTGGCGCACAATTCGCCGCAAGTTCTTGAATGGCGCGTCAAGACGGACGAAGCCTTCAGCGCTGAAATCTTCAATTTCTACTGGCTGGGCTGGCGGGCGGAGGCGGACGGGCGCCCGCTCGAGATCAGGCCGTCGCCGAATCATGGCTTGATCACGGTATCGCTGCCGGCTGGTGAATACAGCTTGCGCGTTTTCCTAGGATCGACCCCCGCGCGCGACGCAGCCGCCGCCTTATCCGCGCTGGCGATCGTTTTTGCCGGCATCGCCTCCTGGCTTCTGCGCCGTTTACAGCCGTCGCCACGGCCATATTGGAGCGCGCCTCCATTATCAATTCCGTCCGTCGATGGCATCCTGGTTGGTGGAGCGCTCGCGATCTTCTGTATGATTCTACTAACGTCTACCCCTGCGTTTCCGTCCTAGTAGCCGCCCTCGGGATCGGGGTAGGCGTGCCCACCACCGTAGCTGAAGAAGCTGGCTGCGGGGGTTGCGGTGGCGCCGGCTTGGGCAATGGGTGGAAGGGGGACATCAAAATCAATGGGCAGCGAACTGATTACGGCTTTGGTGGTCAGCGTGAAGAGCGCCATCCAGCCAATGTCGCCATCAGCGTTGACCTTCACCCAAGGGCTGTAGGGACTGCGGGCGAGCAGCTTGACTGGCATGCCGAAGGGCAAACCACGCTTTATGCGAAAGGCGGTATCGGGCGCTTCACGGAGGTTGCCGCCAGCGGCGACATTGACGGTGGCAAGCTCTGCATAGACGCCTACACGCTGCGGCGGCGCCGGCGTCAAATCATAGACGGGTCCAATCTCGCCAAGATTGCGCGCCAGCAGCTCGGCGCTCATCCAGCCGGTTTCGCCGTTGCCCAGGCGAATGTGCAGCCATTGGCGATCTCTGTTGATGCCTAGTACGCTCATCGTTTCGCCAGCCGGCACTTGAAACAGCAGCCGCGAGTTGATGTCGGGCGCCGCGCGCATATTGACGCCGCCTTGTGTCTGCGCGTATCCGGGCTGCGGGATGGGCACCGCTCGATCGAACAAGGTGATTGGTAGATGCTCTATCAGGTCAAAAGCCAGCAGAGCGGGGCTGCCCGGCAGTTGCGCCGGTCTGGCCCAGTCGGCATCGCTATATCGCAGGCTGAGCTCTTGCCCGACGTTCAAATAGACGGAATGACCATAGGCGACCAACAGAATCTGCCCTTCAATCGCGATGAAACGGGTTGTATCCCCTTGCGTCAGGACGATTAGCGTCCCGTTGATCTCAGCCGCGACGCTGTTGATATTCAAAATTGCGCTGCGGCCGTAGACGCTTTGCAGGACCAGCGCGCCGATCTTGGGCGCGGTGGCGCAGTCGGAGGGCATATCGCCGCTCTCCACAGTGAAGGAGCGCCACTTTGGATTCACGCTGTCTGCGGGCGTCCGATTGTCGATGCGCACATCGCCGATTAGAAGCGCGTTCACAAGCAGGTCATCTTCCAGCCGCAGCCAGACTAATCCGCCGCCTCGCGTCTCGCCAAATGGCGGGCTGCGCAAGCTGTCAATGGAAGCCGCCTCGGCCAGGGCGCCGGGCTCGCGCAAGACATCGGCCTCCGGCGCAACCATTGGGGGCAGACCGCCATTGCAGAAATGGCCGCCCGGACCCGCCAGGCAACGGTCGCTTGCCACTTCGAAATGCGCTTCCAAGGCAACTTCGCAGTTGGCTGCCTCAGGCGCGACTGGCTCTGATTGTTCGGGCTCGGCAATCGTGGCTGTCGGTTGATAGCGCGCGACTGTCGGCACCAAAGTTGGCGCCGCTGTCGGCGTCATATATACGATAGCCGGCGTCGCCGCAAGCGCCGCGTCTGAACGGATTGGCGCTGCTGCGTCCGCGGAACAGGCGGTCAACAGGATGGCATAACATAAAGCCCAGAAGATGCGCGTATTCATTCCATGTTTTCCGACAAGAATGCTGAAGCTTGCGAATGCGAATATTTCTGCCGACGGGATCGCTTTGGGCGCGTTGCTTTCTCGCTCAACTCCCCGCCAGGAATTTCAGCGCCTTTTCAATACTCTTCTTGGGGCTGACCTTGAGCTGTTCATCAAGCACCGTGCCGTCTTCGCCTATGATCCAGTGTGACCGAATGACCCCCATGTATTTCTTCCCGTACATCGATCTTTCGCCCCAGGCGTCCCAAGCCTCCAAGACTTGATGATCGGGGTCGGAAAGCAGATCGTATTGCAAGCCTTCCTCCTCGACCCACTTCTCTAGCGCGCTCGGCTCATCGGGGCTAAGTCCCAGTACGACTGCGTCAGCCGTTTCGATCTGCGCGAAATTGTCGCGGAAGCCGCAGGCCTGCACGGTGCAGCCTTGCGTTGCCGCTTTGGGATAAGCGAATAGCAAGACTTTCACCCCGCGGTAGTCGCTCAGCTTGACTGATTCCCCGCGCTGATTCAACAACTCGAAATCCGGCGCCATTTCTCCTGCGGTTGGCATGGTCTCGTCCTTTCGGCAATTGACTCTGTCAGATATGACACATTTTAGAGATTCCCTTGCTGGAGATTCTAAACCATTGGCGGCGCGGATGGCATACCGGGCTGAGACGCTCATGCATGGCTCGCGATCTCCCGGCGCGCTTGATCAATGCCCAGCCATAGGGTCGCGGTCGCCTGGGCTGGCATCGACAAATGCAGGTCGGGCGGGAAATATGACAGGAAGGCTTGGTCAGTGGCGATAGGCGCCATTACAACGCTGTCGCCTTGAGTCTCTTCAGCGGTCACCAATGGCATGTCACTGTCGGCCGCGGAAATGCGAGCGTACCAAGCGGGGTCGTGAATTAGCAGCAGGGTGCTGATCTCGGGCCGCAGCGTGAAGAGATTGAGGATGATGCCGGTCGCGCGGAGCTGCGCCACCCCGCTGTCCATGAGCGTCAGCAAATAGCGCAGGGCGGGATGATCGTAGAAATAGTCCCAGCGCCGCGTGCCGATCGCTTCCGGCAGGCCAAAGAGCTCTTCCAGCAGTTCTCGCAGGATCTGGTGTTTTACGCTCCACTCGCGGGGATCGGCGAAGTCTGATGTCGTAGGCCCGAACATCATCGCCGGCAGCACGTGGAACATATTGCTGTCAAAGGCTGTTGTTTCTGAACGTCTAGCCAGGAGCGCGCGATAGGTCTCGCCGTCGTTGAATACGGTCAGCGTGCCGATGCCGATGGCGGCGCTGCGTTTTTCGCCGCGGAGGAGGGCATCCGCGGGCGCGACGTAGCGGTGATAATTCGAGCGATTGGGCGCGCGCAGCGGGCTCGCTTCGGCGGCGTCATGCAGCTCGCGCTCGAAGGCGGCGCAGGTCGCGAGCATGTCATAGTAGTTGCCGATCTGTCCCCGAAGCTGAAGCGGATTTCGGCGAATCTGGTTGAGGGTGAAGGTTGAACCGTTGTACAGCCCGGGCTTGCTGTTCTGCAGATCATGCAGATAGCTGTAATCGTAGGCGGCGAAATGGCGTTCTTCAGGCTTCGGCAGCCAGGGATCGAGCAGGCTGTCGACATCGCGAACCTGGTCCGCGGACGGATAGTAGACGGTCACCGGATGGGCCATGCCGTGGCGGACGTAGGGCTGGCACTGATACAGGCGCGCCAGGTAGTCGGTCGTGGTCCTGTAGTTCAAGTTGCTGCGGGGCATAATGACGCCACTATCCCCGGCTTTCGGATAGGCGCCCGGCGAGCCACATCATGCCATCGGCGACCATCCCCAGCGCCAGGACGAGCATCATGAGCCCGACACTGAAGGTCGTGCCGAAGGCGACGCGGCGCCAGATCTCGCCCAGGCTGCCGAGCTGCGCCAGAAGCAGCCCCCAATCGCCCAAAGCGCTGTAGCCGTAGACGAGCGCGTATGACCAGTCGCTCGCCGCGCTTGCGTCGCTCCGAATCATCAGGGCGATGGCCCAGGCGCCGGCGACTGCGAATGCCAGTTGGATCGCTACTACAAGCATCTGGATGATCAGGGCGTAGACCCGCTCGCGGACGGCGACCGAGAGCAGAATGCCGAAAGCGGCAGCCACGGCGATTTGCAAGATTGGCAGCAGCAAGTTCACCGTCACGGTGAAAGCAATCAGCAGCAGGTCAAGGCGCCATTCGGGCAGGGGCGGCTTGGCTTGCGCACCGAGAATCTCCGGGTAGAGACCGCCAAATGCCGTCAGATCATAAAGTATCCCGGCAATGAGCATTAGGCGGACCAGGAGAATCAGGGTTATCGGCGCGCGCAGGCGATAGAGGATGCCAGCCCAACGCGCGCGCAGCGCCAATCCGGCGCCGAACTCGGTCACCCGGAGATTGTCCCAGGTCTTGCGGCTGCGTTCGCCTCCGACAGCGGACGCGCCAAGCGTCAAAGCCGAGATCATCGTCAATAGCTGCAAGAACAGAGTCGGATAATAGATGCTCTGCCAGAAGAGGCTCGTGACGTTGGTTGCGCCGGCCGGGCGCAGGACGAGCGCCGCATAGAGCGCCGCCGAGCCGGCCAGAAGAATCGACAGCAGCGACAGCTGAAGGATGAAGCCAGTCCGCCCGCCGCGCCTGCGGAATAGAAACAGTTCATATTGCAGCAGGGGATGATCGGGTTGCGCCCATTCCGGCAGCAGCCAGTTTCTAAGTTTGCGCATCGGACACCGTAAGTTCGCCGATCGTCGATTCGAGCTGGTCCAATTCGCGCTGACAGTCTTCGCGGGGCAGCGAAATCATCCGGTTGCCGCGGATGTAATGTATGTAAGCCAGCGGAGGCTCGGCGAGACTCAGTTGTTCTTTGGCCGCCGCTGCGTATATGCCCAATTGCAGGCGGAAGCGCTTGGCATGCTCGGCGAATGCGCCATCGGCAACCCGGCTCGTCTTGTAATCGATAAGAACCCACTCATCGTCGCTGCGGCGCAGCAAGACATCCATGACGCCATGAATGACCCGCGCTTCCGTGTGCAGCATGAATGGCAGCTCGGTGTAGACCGGGCGATCGGCGGCGCGGGCTTTCATTATCCAGCGCTGCGCCTCGCTGTTTTTATAGTCGCGCAGCAAGCCGCGAATTTCGCGCATGGCGAATGGCAAGGCTGCCGACCTTGTCAGTCCATTCTCCCAGGCGATGGCGCGGATCATTTGGTCGCTGATCGGGGCCTCGGCGGAGAATTCGGCAAATCGCAATAGCTCATGCACGATCCGCCCAATCCGCATTTCCCAATGGCGGCGCGGCGCGAATGTCAGTTCGTATGCGCCTTCCGACACGCCGGTCAAAGCTATGTCGCTAAAACGGCGGCCAAAATGTCGGCGCGCTTCCAAGTGCTTTTCGTGTCGGTATGCGCCCAGCTGCGCGATTTGCGTAGCGGTGATGTGGCGCGAGCGCAGCCTGTTGATGCTTGGCAAGGAACGCATCAGCGGCGGCGTCAGCGGGGGATAGATCTCCGGGTCGGAGTCAATGCTCCAGAGGGTCTCGGTGGTGCCCGCCAATGGCCGCAGGCTTTCCCGCGGTGGCGGCGCAGGCGGCATTCGCACCTGCAGGGGATAGCCAGCGAATTGGCGCAACGCGTCGGGCGCACGCGGGGCATCGCTGATTCCCAATGCCGGCAGCAGAAGTTTCAGCCAGCCGCGAGAAGTCCAGGCGCCATCCTTATTCTGTTTGACGGCGCCGCTGATGAGCAGATAGTCTTGCGCACGCGTCGCCGCCACATAGAGCAATCGCTTGCGTTCTGCCGCGTCCTTGAGAGCCTGCAGTTTCGCGTTGCGGCGGTGGGCGAATCCATTTTCGTACCTGTTGGTATCGGCGCTGTAAATGCTACAACTGAGCCCGAAGTCTGGGTCCACCTGCAAGGTTGTCGCGCCCCCTGTGCCGCGCTCCCAAGAGGCGTCCGCCAAGACAACCAGCGGGAATTCAAGCCCTTTGCTGGCGTGCGCGGTCATCAGGCGGACGGCGTTCCCCGGCTCAAGCGGGACCTCGCCCTCGCGCGCCTCACGCGCAGACAGATCGGCCAGATACTGTGAGAACTTGCCCAAGGTGATCTTGCCGCTTTCTTCCGCTAGACTCAGCAGCTTTTCGATGTTGCCGCGCCGCCGATCGCCATCGGGCAAGCCCGTCAGAATGGCCAGGTAGTTGGTAAGCGACAGAGCGCGCCGCAACAGTTCTGATATGGTCGCGCGCCCCGCCAGGCGCAGCAGCTCGCTCAGGGTATCCAGGGCATGCGAGATAAGCGGCAGATCGGCATCGGCAATACCGGGCAAGGGCTCTTCGATGGCGACAGGCAGCGCCCGCCAGAGTGGCAACTGCGTCGGCGAATCGGCGTCTTCATCGCGTTGGAGGCGGAGGACGAAGAGCAGATCATCGCTGAAGGCGAAAATTGGGGAGCGAAGGACGGTCGCCAGAGCCAGGCTGTCGGCCGGATTGTGCAGGAAGCGCAACAGATTAAGCACATCCCAAACTTCCTGTCGGTCAAAGTAGCCGCGGCCCGCGACCGCCAGAAAAGGAATCCCTTGTGATTTGAAGACCTCTTCGTAGAGCGGAAGCTTCGACATGGATTGAAACAGAACAGCGACATCGCGGAAGGCTATGGCGCGTGTCTCGCGCGTCTCCTTGTCGAAGACCGGAACTTCCTCCGCGACCATGCGCTGGATATGCGCCGCGATTTCGTAGGCTTCCCAGCCGCGCATGTCATCCGCGTTGCGGCTTTTGCGCCGGCCCGACCGTCCCAGAATATACTCGCCGTCATCATCGCGCTCGTCGGATTCAAGCAGTTGAATGGTGATAGCGGGCAATGCCGGGGGCTCGGCGCGGAAGGCTTGCATCGGCTTGTCGAATTCCACTTCAAAGTCTTTGACCGGGCTCTCTTCATCACGGACCAACACTTTCTGGAAAAGCGCGTTGAACTGCTGGACGAGTGGATGGTGACTGCGGAACGAGGTTGAAAGTGGCAGGGCGCGGCCCGAGACCAGGTCCGCGATTTGAGCGCGAACGGTATTGAAGACGCTTACATCGGCACCGCGAAACTGATAGATGCTTTGTTTGGGATCGCCAACTACAAAGAGCGTGCCGCCGCGCCGCAAATCCGCCAGCGAGTGGATGATCTGCCATTGCGCCGCATTGGTGTCTTGAAACTCATCGACCAGCAGATGCCGGAATTCCGCCTTGCGGTAGCGCTTGCGCACATCTTCCTGCCGCAGCAATTCCGCCGCCAACCGCTCCAGGTCATCGAAATCCAGTTGGGCGCTCGCTCGTTTTCGTTCGCGATAGGTCGTCTTCACCTCTTGCAGAAGCTGATGCCAAAGCGGCAGCAGCGCCGCCGTCTCGCGGTCGATATCGCCTGGCGGATCGCCAATTGCCTTGAGCGTGCTTTTGATCCGCTCTCGGAGGTTGCGCAGAGAGTCCGCCGCCAATTTTTTCGCAGCGCGTCCACCCCATGCCGCTGCTGAGCCTTTATTGCCGACCGCGCCCTTTTCCCAGCAGACCTTCATCAGCCGCGCGATTGCAAAGGGGTCTTCGGCTTCTTTGATTCGCTCCAGATAGCGCCAATACTGCGCGATTAGCTCAGCCAGTTTGTCTTCTTCCGGCGCCAGTCCCGCAGAGATGACGTTCGCCAACTCCGGGCTGTTGCGCAATTGGTCGCGCGCCTCCAAGACAGCGGCGGACCATTCCCGCTCCCATTGCCGAAACAGCGCTTCGGGGTCGTCGGGCAGGGGCGCATATTCGGCATTCACGAGATTAAGCTGTCGCAAGGCTTGGTCGATTCGGAAGGAATCGTAATGGGCGAAGAGCCGGGAAAGCGGCGCTTCGATGGTCGCGAGCGCATCGAGTACGACATTGTCCAGCAGGATGGCGGATTCGTTCTCGTCCAGCACTTCAAACTTCGGATCGACGCCCGCTTGCGCCGCATTGGCGCGCAGGAGGTCGGCGCAGAGCCCGTGAATCGTGTCGATGCGCGTGCTGTCCAGTTGCGAGAGATGTCGCGTCCAATGCCCGGCGCTGGATTCCCGCGCGCGCCGCTCGAGCTCCTGCCGCAGCCGATGCCGCATCTCAAATGCCGCTTCCCGCGTGAATGTGATCGCCACCAGCGCGTTGATGCGCCAATCGGGGTTGTTTTCCAGCAGCTGCAGGTAGCGTTCAACGAGCACGCGCGTCTTGCCTGAGCCGGCGCCGGCGACCAAAATCAGATTCTTGTCGCTGATGTGAATAGCGTCGTATTGTTCGCTGGTATGCTGCATGTGTCGCGCCTCTATCCGTCGCTTAGGCCGGCGGCATGGCTTTGTAGGGACTGGTCGCGCGCATGCGGCAGAAATGAGAGAATTCACAGTAGCGCGAGCATTTGCCGCCTTCCAGCTCGGTGGCTAGAACGGGGAATTGCCCCTGGCGGCCTTGCTCTACATTGCGGGCGACATGCTGCCGCGCGGATTCCAGCGCCGCCCGGTCGTCTTCGTTGTCGGCGGAAAACACGCCGCTTGCCTTTAGATTGCGCACATGCCAGAAGAGGCCGCCCGCCACCTCTTGCTGCTTCCCAGTTCCTTCGAGCAGGCGCTGAAGCACAAGCGCGTAGACCATCATTTGAAAGTCACGGCCAATTTCCATTTCCCGCCGTTCTATGGCGGTCGTGCCGCTCTTGTAATCGATTACGACTAGCTGGCCATCGACGATATCGATGCGGTCGATAAAGCCGGCGACGCGCAGCGATTGCCCGTCCGCTGGCAGGTCGATTTCAACATCGGCGAAGCTCAGCTCGAGATCATGCACATAGCGCTGGTCGCCGAACTTCGCGGGCGGGCTGTCCGGCGAGAAGTCGTTTATGATGAGCGCCTTTAGCCGTTCGCGCAGAACTTGCTTTTCCTCCTGCCAGGTGGCGGTGGCGCGGAAATTGAATAACTCGGGCGCGCGATCCAGGATGTCGTCGGCGGCGGCGCCAAATATGTCCAGAGCGGCTTGCAAGTATTCTTCGTCGATTTGAATCGCGCGTTCGGCGATCGCGCGATACGTTTCTTCCAGGATACGGTGATTGAGCGAGCCCAACTGCGCCGCGTCAAAGCCGACCTCGGGCTCCATGAATTCATCCAGCTTCAGCAAACGCTTGGCAAAGAAACGGAAGCCGCATAGCCCGTAGTCTTTCAACTGCGACGCGCTCCAGACGCGCTCGCTGCCCAACCGACGCGCGACTTCCGTCAGCAGTTCCGGGCGAGTTAGAATGCCGCTATAGCGATCGAATGGCGCATCGGAGAGGCGCCCCAGCTCGACCCGGCGGCTCGCTTCAATGCGCCGCCACTGAGAGGCAAAGCCTTTATCATGCCGCAGCCAGTTCTTGATTCGCAGAGCGGACCTGGCTTGAGTGGCATCGATTCCATTCAGCTGCGCGGCGACGCCCAGAAGGGCCTCCGAGCCACTGGCGGCCTCCAGCGCCGGGACGACCGCGCCGAGCTTCCCTGTTTCGGGCGCCAAATCCGCGAAGACGCGCCGCGCCGCGCGCCAGAGATGGCTCTCAATCCATACCTTGCCCGCTTGGAATGTCGGGCGGGACAGGGTTAGCGATTCTTGCGGCAGGCTAATGAGTTCGTAGAATAAGCCTTGATCGTCAATGCGTTCCGCTTGCGTCGCCAGTGGAATGCCGCAGGCTTGCAAGCGTTCGCGTTCGGAATCGAGATAAAGCGGGTCTTCGGGGACGTTGGCGGGGAAGAGGCTTTCAGCCAGCCCGAGAATATAAACGTGCCCATGCGGCAAGCCACGCGCCTCCGCTGCTGTGGTGACCAGGATTTTACCCCCGCGCGGGCGATCGCCGGGTTCAATGGTCGTCGATTGCAAAGCCTGCTTGAGATCGGACCAGAATCGGCGCCAGTCCAGGTGGGCGGCCCCGCCGAATGTCGCGCACAGGACATCATCGCTCGCCGAGAAATCATGCAAGATGCGCTTCAGCCCGCGCAGCGCCATCAAGTCCTGACGCAAGATTCGGTCCTCATCAGGTTCATGCTGGCGCGCCTCCGCGAACATGTTCAGCGAGAAGCCGGTCGCCGAGTCTTGCGGCTGCTGGTAGGGCAAATCAGCCAGCGGATCCGCGCCGATCAAGTTGTCCAGCCATTCTACATACGTAGGGACATCGGCTTTAACCGACGGCGCAAGACCATTGAAAAAGATGGAGAGCCGCGACGCGAGCGCCTCCCACTGCTGGGCTGTCAAGATGGCAAATTCGTCGGCGTCGCCGTCTCGGTTTTCCTGCCGACCAGCGAGCATGACGAATTCCAGCCAGTCCGAGGCGTCGCCGCCAAGGAAGTGCCGCTCCAGACTGATCCGGTCAAGCAGGTCAATCGATTCCGAATCCAAACCCGCGTCGATATAGGGTGAGCGCAGCATATCGATCAGATCCCGTCGGCGAAATCGCGGCGTCATCTCCAGCAAGTTGATCAGAACGGCGATCACAGGCGCTGAATGCAGGTCTCCCTCATCGTGCAGCAGCAGCGGCAGGTCGAATTCGGCGCCGATGGATTCGAAATGCGCGGCGTAGCGATTCCAATCACGAAGCGCCACCAGAATATCGTCCGGTTGTACGCCGTCCAGCAATTGGCGCTTGATCGCCCGCAGAATGCGCCTGGCCTCCTCGGCCGGGCTTGGCATCTCGATTAGTTTGATGGCAGCGCCGCTGGCTGCCGCTGGCCGGTCGCGGAAGATGCGTTCGCCGAGCTGCACTAGATCCGGCGCTCTCTCGGCGGCATTTGGCACAATCGTTTCCGTTGTCAGGTCTATGCGCGCTTCTGCAAAAGCATGCTCCAGACGCTGGCGAGCGCGGGCGCTGCGGTGGGGTAGGGCGTCGGCGTAAGCGCCAGGCATGTCCGTCAAGCTGATATGGACGTTGCGAATCGATTGCGCCAGGGCGGCCAGCATTTGCGCCTGAACGATTGTGAATTGGTCGTAACCATCGACCAGAAGCAGGTCCACATGACGCGCGATGTCTCGCCGCTTGCTTAGCTCGGCGAGCGCCAGCCAGCCTTCGCCTTCCACATCAGCCAGTTCGCTTCGTCTCAGCGTGTCTTGATAGCGCCGGTAGATCAGGGCTAATTCCTCGTCCTTTTGGTTTCGAGCCGCGGCGGCGAATTCATCGACGTCGACCTTGGCCTGCTTGAGCTCGTCGATGAGCTCAGCCAAGATCGCGACGAATCCGCGCATGTCGGCGATGCGATGGAAATAGCGCAGTTGATCCTCAGCCAGCATCTGAGCCAGCAGGCGGCGCAGCAAGCCGTGACGCGTCAAGTGGTTGAGGCGGCGGACGGGCTTCCCGGCGGTTTTGAGCAGGCGCGCATTCAGCGAATAAAAGTTGAAGAACTCAATGTTAAAATAAACGGGGACATTTTCATCCAGCTTGATCAGCCGCTCTCGAAAGTTGAGCGCCTGGCGCCTGGTCGCCAATAGCACCCATATTTTCGGCAGTCTCTTGCGCTTCGATTGCGTCATCTCTCGCAGTAGGGCTAGCAGGCGCGCGGTCTTGCCCGTTCCTAAAGGGGCGAGGTGCAAGATGTGAGCCACGAGCGCCTCCTAGTGATAGAGCAGATTTACGACGCGCTGTACCGCGGCTGCGTCCATGCGATCCTGGGCGAAATAGCTGTCCTGAAGTCCAATGACAAAGCCTTCCGCCGTGACCACGGGAACTGCTGGCTCCCGCAATCGGCACGTTAATTCGGGCGCGTCACGGGTGAAGACGACAGCGGCAAATACGGGAACGGTCGACAATTGATAGTCCTGCAAGGTGGCTTTGACCTTCATCGCGTCAGCCACCACATCACGCGTGGGGTTCCAGCGCAGGCGCCGCCATGTCCCTCGGCGTCCGCGCCGCAGCCAGTCTCCGCCTTCGTTAAAGTACTGGCCCTTGCGCTTTGAGATGCGCAGGACCAAAACCCCGTGTTTGCTGACCAGCGCCGCATCGATATAGCCGAGCGAGCGCTTGCTGATATTGCGAATGTAAACGAAGTCCGGATCGAGCGCTTGGGCGAGCCGCTCGCCCAGCTCCCAGGCCAGGGCATTGTCCGTCCTCCAGGTGACGGCTCGCAGCGCCATCAATATCGAGACGAAGGCAAAGCCGACGCCCGCAGAGAGCAAGCCCTTGCGCGTCAAGTCGTAAACCGCGAAGCCACGATTGAAGGGGACAACGAGGCTGACGACATGCAAGCCGATGCCGGCGACCGCCAACGACGCGCCTAGGAGAAAGACGACCGCGGCGGCAATCAGGAAATCGCGCGAACGCCTGCTCAAGCGACGCGTTGGCGCCACATTTTGCATTGAAGGCTGCCAAGCTCCCTCATAGTCTCGCTTCTCAGTTTAGATGATAGCCCATCTGTTGGCGCTTGCAATCTGCGCTGCCTTCAGTTCGCGAGCCTACCGGAGTTTGACTATAATCAAACCTTAGGGCGGCTGGCACAGTCGCTTCTGTTTGAGCGCTGCCGCGGTAGACAGGCTGGCTGCCGTCGGTTTGCGCAGGCGCGAATAGGATTATGATGGAAGATACTTCGCGCGCTTCTAATGGCGAAGTCAATGCGAACTTGGGCGACGTTCACCGTTTTGGCACGGCGAGTGAATCGCTGTTCCGGCGTTTGTACCGTGGCTTGAGCCGGCGCCAAGGGCTGGAGCAGGAATTGCGGCGGCAGCGGCAAGTGGCGCAGCGCCACACCGCCGAGAGCGCGACCCTGAGGCGACGGTTGGAACGGCTGGACAGCGCGCATCGGCTGCGCCGGGATGAGCTGGATCGCCTGACCAAGGTATTGAGCAGCCTCGAAGAAGGCATCATCGTACAGGATATGAATGGCAAAGTGACGATGATGAACCAGGGGGCTCAAAATATGCTGGGCGGCAAGCGAGCCTTTTGGGAAAGCGCGCTCGGCACTTTGTTTGAGCAATATCGCGCTGTGCGGGAGGCGGCCGCGGAATTGACGCCATTGGGCGAATCGGAAGAGATGCCGCTCAACAACCGTATCGTTCGCGCGCAGTTGATCGCCATTGGCGATGAGGCCAGCAGGCGCATCGGCACGGTCATTATTCTGCGCGACGTGACCTATGACGCCTTGGCCGAGCGGCTGAAAGACGGCTTTGTCACCCATATCGCGCGCGAGATGGAGCGACCGGTCGGCGTCATCAAGCTGGCGGGCGAATTGCTCAGCGGGCAGCCGGAAGACGCCGCTGTCAACCAACTCTTGCTGGACAAACTGCTGCGCAACGTCGGCGCCCTCGATCAGCTTGCGCTGGAACTGCTTGACATTTCGCGGCTGCAGGCCGGCGCCTTTGACGTCCAGCGCGAGCCGGTCGGGTTTGAGAAAGTGGTTTGGTCGGTCGTCAATGGCATCGAGAGCGATATCAAGAGCCGCGGCATCGAATTGCTGGTGATGACGCGCGATCTAATCGGCATCAATGTGCGCGGCGATGGCGCTCGCCTTCAGTGGGCGCTGGGGCATCTGATCCGCAATGGCGCGACTTACAGCAAAGAAGGCGGCTATGTGGCGCTGGCCGCCCGGGTGGAAAGGCGCAACGCCAGGAACTATGCGCTTGTCAGCGTCAGCGATAACGGCGTCGGCATCAGCCAGGAAGACTTGCCGCATATCTTCGAGCGCTTTTATCGCGGCGATGCGAATCGACGAGCCGATTCCCCGGCTGGGCTGGGGCAGGGCTTGTACGTTGCGCGCGCGATTTGCCAGGCGCACGGCGGCTTTCTGGAAGTGGAGAGTCGGTTGAATATCGGCAGCATCTTCACGATGGGCGTGCCCGTGCATAAGATTGTAGCGGACGCGGCATGAGTATGCGCGCGTTGATTGCCAAGTCTGTGGTAGACTGAAATCTCTCAGTCTAGCTGTGCGAGAAAAAGGCGTCGCCCATGCCTTATTTGATCGACGGGCACAACCTAATCGCTTGCTTGCCGGATATCAGTCTCGATGATCCTAATGATGAAGCCCGGCTGGTCAACAGACTAAGGTCATTTGTCGCTGGCGGAGGCAAAATGTGCACGGTTGTTTTCGATGGCGGCATTCCCGGCGGGCATTCAACTATGTCCAATAATTCGGTAAAGGTCACATTTGCCGCTGCTGAGCATAGCAATGCCGACGTCATAATCAAAAGGCGGATACAGCGCACGCGTGACGCAAAGTTCTGGACAGTCGTAACTTCGGATCGTGACGTGTTGAACTTCGCCAGGCGACACGGGTTGAAGTGCATGAGGTCAGCCGACTTTGCGCGGTTGTTGCGGTCTAATGACTCCCGCGGGGGAGATTGCAGCGATCTGGGTGAGGAGATTGACCCCAAGATCCCAGATGATGAACTTGATGATTGGCTGAATATGTTCGGGGGCGATGACGAGGACGATACAGGCGACGATGACAGCGAGGACTGAGCGACAAGGGCATCGTCATATCAAGGTTGAGGCAGGGTCCCGATGCCTCGTAGCGTGCAGATTTTGACTTTACTATAGTGCGACGGATGATGTAAGATGATTGGACATTCGGGGCGTGGCGCAGCCCGGTAGCGCGCACGGTTTGGGTCCGTGAGGCCCCCGGTTCAAATCCGGGCGCCCCGACTGTCGAGACGCGGGTATGGTGTAACGGTAGCACTCCACCCTTCCAAGGTGTCAGTACGGGTTCGAATCCCGTTACCCGCTTGGCCTAGTAACGCGGCTTGATTCGGTTCGTCAACGTGTATGGGGATCCATAGCTCAATGGTCAGAGCAGTCGGCTCATAACCGATTGGTTCCAGGTTCGAGTCCTGGTGGATCCATTACCCCACCCCCCGGCCCCTCCACAAAGCATCAAGGAGGGGAGTTTACCTAGCGGAGCGGATTTCTTATCCGTCTAACCTGGAACTAATTGGTAGTGAGCGCAGCACCTGGCACTCCTGATCTGGAATTCGCGCGGAAGCTGATCGAACACTGCTGCTGGGAAGATGAGCGCGTCTGGAGGCTCGCCATTGCCCCACTGACGGATGAGCAGTTTGCGCGCGAAGTCGGATTCGGTTTGGGTTCCATTCAGCGCGAGTGCGCCCACATCATGGAAACCGAGTGGACAAATTTGCGGTGCCTTCGCGGCGAGACTTCAGCCATTTGGGAATTGCCGCTGGATCGCGCGGCGATGCTCGCTAGCTGGCGGGCGATTCACGCGGACTGGGCGGCATATATGGGCGCGCTTGACGCAGATAGCTTTTTCGCCGACTGCGCCTTCAAAGACGGGGATCGCGCTGCGCAATTGAAAGCATGGCAGCTAATCTTTGACGTCATCTACCAGGGAACGGCGCATCGGGCGGATATCATGCGCACGGTGGCCGAAGTTCATGAGACGCCCCAGTTCGATCTGAGCCTGATGCAGTTTCTGAGCGGGGTGTTTCGCCAATGATTGCCGTTGCGATTCGATCCCTGTTTGAGTATCAGATTCAGGAAGACCGCCGCCTGTGGGATAGCGCGATCATGGCGCTGCCTGAACCAGCCTTCAAGGTTGATACCGGTTATTCCTGGGGCACGCTGCAGCGCGAGTGTGTGCATGTCGTCGATGTGATGCATCACAGTTGGCAGCGACTTCAGGGCATGAAGGTCACGACCGCTGCCATCACGAGCGACGACCCAAATCGGGAGCAAGTTAGAGCGGCTTGGGACCGGGTGGAAGCGCGGTGGCAATCCTATATGACTAACCTCGATGATCAGCGGTTCACCCGTGAGATAGACATTGTCTACCGCGATACGGCGATGACGACGCCGGTGTGGCAGACTATCTTTCATTTCTTCAACCACAATTCGCTGCATCGCGCCGAGATGCGGCAGATGGTCGCGGCGATTGGCGGTCGGGCGGAACCGGAGCTTGGCTTCAGCGCGTATTGTCTCGCACGTTCTGGCCAATACAGCCGACCGTCATAGCACTTCCAGGAAACGCGCCAGAGTTTGCTAGCGCTATCAAAGCATGTTATGTTTTGTTGATGTATCGACGCGCCGCAGTATCATGCTAGAAGGCCGGTCATTCCGGAATGGGGAAGGAGGAGCGTATCGACAGTTCTGTCTGCCACAATTGCATATAGTTTAGTGTTGATAGGAGAAAAGAAATGAGTGAAAAGAAAAGGCAAGTTAGTCGTCGTGACTTCCTGAAGCTAGCGGCGTCTGGCGGCGCGGTGGCATTTGGAAGTCTGAGCAATCTGCCGGTCAATATGATTGCCAGCGCCCAGGACATGGTCACGTTGAACGTGTGGCACACGAACGAGACCGAGCTTGACGCGGTCATCGACGCTTTTAAGGCGGCGAACCCCAACGTCGGCATCGATTTCCAGTATTATCCCTGGGGCGCCTTCTTCGATAACTTGCAGACGGCCTACGCCGGCGGCACCCCGCCTGATGTGCACCGCCAGGATGATGATGAGATTCCCTTCTTCGTCCAGCGTGGCGCGCTGCTTTCGCTGACCCAAGCCCTTGCCGATTTGAATCCCGACGATTTCTTCTGGGATGCCTTGTCTTCGACCGCAATCAACGGCGAAGTTTGGGTGGCTGTGCCGGCTATGCGCGTCGACAACCTCATCATCAACAAGACTATGTTCGAGGAAGCCGGCGTGGATCTGCCGCCGCTCGAGTATCCGTCGATGGACTGGAATTGGGAGTCCTTCACGGAGACAGCCGTTGCCCTCACCGATGCCGATAACCTGGTCTATGGTATGGCCGGCGCCACTAGCGCTGACCACTCGATCAGCCACGGTCGCGCCTTGGGCGGCGATGTCATCAGCGAAGACTGCCTGGAATTCCTCATGAATGGGGCAGGCATGGTGCGCGCATTCGACAATACAGCTGCTCTCATACAGGAGCAAGGCGGCGCGGTCGATCCCGAAACGCAGGAAGCGCTTGGCGGGGCTAGCGAAATGTTCGTCGGCGGGCAGGCGGCGATGATTTATCAGCAAAGTCGCTTCCCCGGCGGCATCGACGAAGTCGACTTCGAGTACGAAATCCGCGGTATCCCAACCTACGCCGATGCTGTGGGACCGGCCAACTTCCTGGCGATTGAATGCTACGGCGTGGCCGCGGCCACGGAACACCCGGAAGAAGCGTCCAAGTTCGCCGTCTTCTTGATGGGCTCGGAGGCGCAGACCATTCTTGCCGAGACGAAGTCTATCATTCCCTTCAGTCGCTCGGCGGCGCTTGACATCTGGCTGGACAAGGGTCCGGTCGGACGTGAGATCCTGGTCGAAGGGTTGAACTACGCTCGCAGTCTGCCTTTCGCCGTGGGCTTCGGTGAATTGCAGGATGTCGTATGGCCTGAGATTCAGCAGATCTTCCTCGGTCAAAAGAGCGCGCAGGAAGTCTTCGACGCGGCCAAGCCGGCAGTGGATGATATTCTGGCTGCCGTTGGCGGTTGCGTCGGCGACGGCATGTAGCCCGTTCTTTGACGCATCGAAACGCGTTTCAATGCGCGTTTCCCGTTTCGCATACGCTCGGCATGCCCGGCCAGGAGAATGGTCTGGCATGTCGCGTTCAGTCTATCACTAACATGGCAAGCCAGGCGGCAATGCGATGAGCGCGAGCACGGAGAGTTTGGCGCTGTCTATTCGCGGCAGCGACAACTATTCGTTCCACAGAGTGCAGCTTGTTGGGCTGCTCTTTGTGCTGCCGGTTGTACTGGGCACGCTGATACTCAATATCCTGCCGACCTTCGCCACGCTCGGCATCAGTTTTACCGAGTATGATATGTACACGCCGCCGGAATGGGTGGGGCTGGGCAACTACGAGCGGCTGATTGCCGATGAATTTGCGCGGCAAGCCTTGCGCAACACGGCTGTGTTCACCGCCGGCATGGTATTTCTGGGGATACCGGCCGGCTTGGGCTTGGCGCTCTTGGTCAACAATCCCTTGCCTGGCATCCGTCTAATTCGCCTTGCTTACATCGTCCCTTACGTCAGTTCGACTGTCGCGATCGCATTGGTATGGCAGTGGATACTGAACGGCAAGCTGGGATTGCTCAACCAGTTTTTGAAGATGCTCGGGATCCAAGGGCAGTCCTGGCTGATTAATCCGGACATCGCCATGTTTTCCGTCATTGTCGTCAGCGTGTGGCAGAGCGTCGGCTACAATATGCTTCTGTTTCTGGCCGGCCTGCAGAGTATTCCCGAATCGCTGTATGAGGCGGCCAAGATTGACGGCGGCGGCGCCAAGGCGCGTTTCTGGAATATTACATTGCCTTTGCTTTCGCCTACCACCTTCTTCGTCCTGATCATCACATTGATCAGTTCCTTTCAAGTCTTCAATATCATATACATTTTCACCTTCACCGGCGGCGCCGAGGGGCGCTTGCGCTCTCTGGATGTCTGGGTCTACTACCTTTGGCAGAGCGCTTTCTCCTTCAATCGGGCGGGATACGCGGCGGCCATGGCTTTCGGCTTGTTTGTCGTCATCGCTTTCGTGACCTTCATCCAATGGCGCGCGTCGAAGCTCTGGGTCTTCTACGGAGAATGAGCATGGCTACGATTGCGCCTTCCCATCGCAAAGCCATCCGCCTGGTGAAAGTCATCGAAACGGTTGCGCATTATATTGCGCTGCTGACCATCGCGTCGATGCTGGCGTTGCCGCTCGTGTGGATGGTTTCCACATCGTTAAAACCGCGTAAGGAAGTGTTCAAGTTCCCGCCGCAGTTCATACCGCAAAACGTCCAGTGGGAGAATTACAAAGACGCCTGGGAAGCGCAGCCCTTCGGCCTCTTCATGTTCAACAGCTTTAAGGTGTCGATCTTCTCCATCATCGGGCAGATCTTCTTTTGTTCTTTGGCCGGCTACGGATTCGCGCGCTTCGATTTCCCCTTCAGGAATCAGCTATTTGCCATGCTGCTAGCGGCGATGATGATTCCCGGCATCGTCAATATCGTGCCCATCTTTATCATGTACAAGCACTTTGGTTGGCTGGACAATCATATTTCGCTCATCGCGGCGCCGGCAATCGCCAACACTTTCGGCACCTTTCTCTATCGGCAGTTCATGCTGACCATTCCGCAAGAATTGGTGGACGCCGCCAAAATCGACGGAGCGAGCGCCTGGGGCATTTACTGGCGCATCATGATGCCGCTGACGAAACCGGTGGCGGCGGTGCTAGCGACATTCACTTTCATCGGCACCTGGAATTCGTTTTTCGAGCCGCTCGTCTTCCTGCAATCCACCGAGCAATTTACCGTCACTATCGGCTTGGCGACCTTCCGGCAAGAAGAGGGAACGATTTGGAATCTGCTAATGGCGGCATCGGTCATCACCCTGCTGCCGTCGCTGATCATATTTATGTTCACGCAGCGTTATTTCGTGCGCGGTATCGTCACGACCGGGCTGAAGTAAGCCGAAGCGAACTGCCAGGCAAATGGAGGAAATATGCCAAAGACACTTGCGCTGATTCATACCAGCATGGTTTTCGTCAACGTAGAGACGATGATGAAAGACATGTTCGCCGAGATCATGCCCGATGTACGTCTGATCAACATCGTGGACGACTCGCTTTTGCCCGATGTGATGGAGATGGGCCACATCGCGGTCGAAAACGTCGCTGGGCTGCAAGTTTTGACCAGCCCGCGCCTGGCGATTGAATACACGAAGTCGGTATTAGATGCGATTGCCGAACAATAGCCAATGAAAAGCACCTCATAAGGAGCGAGAATAGTGTCCCAAGTACAGATGATAGAAATGCCGGCCGAAAAACTTCCGGTGATGGACGAAGCGGACGTTGTGGTTGTGGGCGGTGGTTCGTCCGGATTTCTGGCGGCGGTCGCTGCCGCTCGTACCGGCGCCAACACCCTGCTAATCGAGCGTCACGGCTATCTCGGCGGCTGCAGCACCGCGCCCTACAACACGAGCATCGGCTGGTTCGGCGACAGCCATGACCAGTTGATCATTCGCGGGCTGCCCATGGAATACTTGCAGCGCATGGAAAAGGACGGCCAGGCCTTCATCACGCGCAACGGCACCAAGAATCAGATTTGGCCGCCCTATACCAAGAAGATCGCCTTCGACATGGTGGAAGAAGCGGGCGTCAATCTCTGGCTGCATTCCTGGGCATACGATGTGGTGATGGATGGCGACGTGCTGAAAGGCGTCGTGATTCAGACAAAGGGCGGCCGCGGCGTGATGTTGGGCAAGACCTTTGTCGATACCAGCGCCGACGCCGATATTGCCGCCTGGTGTGGCGCGCCCAATCAGGTCGAAGATATTGAAAACATTCAGCAGGTTTCTTGCGATTACATTGCCTGCGGCGTCGATTCGGCGCAAGTCGTCGAATGGGCGCGGGAGAATAAAGAGCGGCTCGATTTGAAAGTCAGAGGTTTGGAAGTCGAGAACAAAGAGGGCGGCGCCCAGGAGATGTTCACCGTCACCATACCAGGCGATAGCAGTGACTTCGTGTCTCAAGAGACATTTCATCTGGGTTGGATGCCGACGGTGAAGCTATGCATATATCGTGAAGCCGTGCGCATCCAGGGGAATTCCGATATCGACCCGCTTGATCCCCGGGCATTGACGCGCGCCGAAGTAGACGGTTTGCGCGGCGCCATCGACCACCTGAACTTTATGAAGGACAATGTGCCCGGCTTCGAAAACGCCTTTATCGTCTCTCAGGCGCATCTCGGCGTTCGCGAATCCCGCCAGATCTTGGGCGACTATTTCATCACCATTGACGACGCGAAAAGCGAGGCGCATTTTGACGATGTGGTGGCGCTGAACTGCCGCGCTCTCGATTATCATCTGAAGGGCACCGTCTTCAAGATCAGCCATCTTGAGCGAGCGCATGATATCCCGCTGCGCGCGCTGCTGCCGCAAGGTGTGGAGAATCTGGTTGTCGGCGGGCGCTGCATCTCCTGCGACCATCTGTCGCAAGCATCGATTCGCGGCGCCGCTACTTGTATGGCCACCGGTCATGCGGCGGGAACAACCGCTGCGGTCGCCGCGCTGAATGGCCAATACGTGCGCGATGTAGATATCCGACAGATTCAGCGGAAATTGATCGAGCAAGACGCCATCCTGAGCGTCATCGATGGTCGCCAGCCCTGGCTGGGCGAGTCGGTCACTGTGCGGGAAAGCAGCACGGCATCGCTCGCCGCGGTGTGAATCGGGCAAGATGACGAAGCCGATCCGGATTCTCCATATTTGAGGTGAAACTTGCATATGGGTGAAGATGTCGCGGCCGTCGAGAAGGCGGCGCTGTTTTCCAGCTTGCCGCAGGAATGGGATCAGGATTTGATCCCGGAGATTCAAGCGCTTCTGTGGGAAATGAAGCAGAAGGTCTTCGTTCTCGATGATGACCCCACGGGCACGCAGACGGTACACGACACCATTGTGTTGACCGAATGGTCTCATTCGGCGCTGATTCGAGAGCAAAAGAGCGCCGACCCCGTCTGCTACATCCTCAGCAATTCGCGCAGCGTGGACGCGGCGCAGGCGGTCGCGCTCAACCGGGAGATCGCGCGGAACTTGCGCGCCGCCTCCGAGATGACCGGCCGTCCATACACCGTGATCAGCCGCAGCGATTCCACCTTGCGCGGGCATTTCCCGGCGGAGACCGATGCGCTGGCGGGGGCAGCTGATGCGCCGGCGGATGGCGTTCTCATCATCCCGGCTTTCATGGCTGGCGGACGTTACACGATCCGCGGCGCCCACTACGTCGAAGAGGATGGCATGCTCGTCCCGGCGGCGCAGACGCCATACGCGAAAGATGCTGTTTTCGGCTATCAGCACTCCGACTTGCGCCGGTGGGTGGAAGAGAAAACCGGCGGACGGGTCCGTGCCGCGGATGTCGTCAGTCTCTCCATTGATGTCATCCGCGACGGGGGACCTGCTAGCGCTGGGGCGATCCTGGACAAACTGGCGGGTGGCGCGGTATGCGTCGTCGATGCCGTGAGCGAGCGGGATCTCGAAGTGGTCGCCCTGGCTTGCATTCGCGCTGAGGCGGTCGGGGTGCGCCTGATCTATCGCAGCGCCGCTTCCTTCGCCGGCATCCGTGGCGGCATCCGGATTCGTCCCCCGCTGGCCGCCGAGGACATGCCGTCGCTCTCAGAACACGGTGGCTTGGTGGTTGTCGGCTCTTATGTCAAGAAGTCGTCGGATCAACTTGCCGCGCTGCTCGCGAGCGGGATGGTAAAGCCGGTCGAACTGCCGGTCGCTGAATTGCTGAGGTCAGCAGACGCGGATTCAATCCTTGAGCCGATTGTCGACGCGCTGCTTGCGATTCTACGTGGGGGTGAAAACGCCGTGCTTTATACCAGCCGCGAGCTCTTTCGCGGCGGCGATGACGAGAGCAGCCTGGCAATCGGTCGGCGCGTCTCGCAAAGTCTCGTGGAAATCACGCGGCGCCTGTCGATCACGCCACGCTTCATCATCGCCAAAGGCGGCATCACTTCGAGCGATCTGGCGACCGATGCCCTGGGCATCAAGCGCGCGCGGGTTTTGGGGCAGATCTTGCCTGGCATTCCGGTTTGGCAGCCGGATGCCGACAGCCGCTACCCGGGCGGCGCCTATGTCGTTTTCCCCGGCAACGTTGGCGACGATGGGGCGCTGCTGCGCGCTCTGCAGATTCTCGCCGGGTGATGAGGACCTTGGTCGCAGGGCGCTCAACGCCAGCGACGATGTGACTTGATTCGGTCGTATGCCGACTGCACTTCCTTGAAGCGCTTTTCCGCCTCGTCTTTTTCATGCTCGCTCACATCAGGGTGGTATTTGCGCGCCAGGTTGCGGAAGGCTTCTTTGACCGCTTCCTGCCCGGCGCCGACCTCGATCTCCAGCGCCAGATAGGCGGCGCTGATCTGCTCCGGCTGCGCTGTTTCCAGCGGGCGGGTTGCCCGGGTGCGATAGTGAAATCGCTGGCGGGCGCGCTCCTCGCTGATGCGGCGCTTGAAGCTGGCGGAGGCGATATCGCCGATATACCAGCTTCCGCGGATATTCGTCTGATATTCGCGCCGACGCACGGCGACCGCGTCGAAGGGGAAATCGAGCGTGTGCCAGACTATGAATTGGTTGCGCTGCGTCGTTTCATCCATGTTGACCTGGATGAGGCGCAGGCTGCCGTCCTTCTCAGCAAAGGCGAATATGGCGCCCATGTTCAACACGCGCAAATCGTCTTGCCAGTCGCGCAGGCGGCCGCAATAGCCGTCGTCTGGCAGAAGCGCCGCGTCCACCAGGAAGAGCGAGCCGATAGAGGACTTCGAATTCTGCTTGAGAATGGATTTGATCTGCCGCGATCTGGGCGGCCGCTGGCAGATGTAGACAAAGAGCCGGCTGTTCATCCAGGTCTCAACAACGATGGCGGGTTCGTGATTGCGGGATGTCAGCGTCATTTGCGCAGCGGTACTGGCGAATTTGACGTCCTGGATCGCGCGAAATCGGGACTTGACCTGTTCGACTGCTGAAGCGGGCACCATGCGACTCGGTATAGGCGGCTCAACCGCCCCATGATACGGCGAGCGCGCATGCTTTGTCAAATGGCCAGCGACAGCCGGGAATCCCCAAACCCTTGCGGAAGGGACCTCATCTGCGCTACAATGGCTGGAAATAGGGCCGTTAGCTCAACTGGCAGAGCGCCTCGTTGACGTCGAGGAGGTTACAGGTTCGAGTCCTGTACAGCCCATAGAGGCTCAGAACAACCGACAGCGATGTCGGTTTTTTGTTTGCAGTTTTTGACATTTCCATTCGGGCTAAGTACACTTCATTTATCAGACCATCGGAATCGTAGCGAGGAGGTGAATATCGCTGTTTTTCGGTTTCATTGCTTTAGGGACAATTAGATTGTTGAAAGGACTTTGAGATGAGCAACAAGTTAAGCAGACGCGAGTTCCTCAGGGCTGCCGCCAGCGCCGGTACGGTAGCGGTCGCCGCGGCCAGCAATGTCAGCCAATTGCCGGTATTGGGGCAGGGCGACTATGAAGGCGCAATAGTCATTCTGAGCGCCAGCAACGCGGAGCAGCACCAATATCTAATTGACGGAATAGAAGCCAACTTTCCCGGCGTCGAGGTCGAATGGCGCGGCTTGACCAGCGAGCGTTATACCGAGTTGTTCGCGGCGGCTGAAATCGCTGGCGATCAGATCGATATTATGGATCTCAACGGGCAGGATCTGCGCCGCTATGCAGTCGGCGGCCGCTTGAAGGACTTGTCGGATGTCGATTATCTGGATCGCTTCCGGCCGGTGGGCCTGGAGACCTACACCATCGGCGGCAAACTGTGGGCGATACCGAACGGCGGCATCAGCGGCTTCCCCTTCTTCTTTAACCGCAAAGCATTGGACGCCGTCGGTTATGAGGGCGATCCCGAGACCTACGATGAGATCAGGGATCTGGCGCCGGAGTTGAAGGCGGCCGGTTACGCGCCCTTCACCCATTCGGGGCAGAATATCTATCTCTGGCCGATTTGGCAATTCTGGGCTTATGCGCAAACTTCAGGCAACAAGCCGCTTGAAGGCACTTTCAACGTCTTGACTGGGCAAGCCAAATTCAGCGACCCGGATCATCTAGCCGGCTTGGAGATTCTGCATCAGTATACGGTTGATGGCATGTTTGCCGACGCAGTCAACAGCCTTGATGTCGCCGCCGCGCAGCTTTCACTGACGCAAGGCACAGCGGCATTCTGGTATCACCACAGCAGCTTTGTCGGTGTATACCGCGGAGGCGATTATCCTGATTTGGATCTATCTTTCGTCAATCCGCTGCGGTCCGTGGATGATGAAAGCATACGGCGACAGTTGCCGGGCGGCACCGGTTGGGCGACTGGCATCTACTCTCGCATCGACCCATCACGCGAAGCGATCGTGCATGCGATACTCGATTACATGACCACGGATGCCTTGGTTGCGGAGCGCAATGCCCTCAGCGCCGATGCGGTTTCGACAAATATCAATATTGATCCCAGCGACGATCCGCTGGCAATCCGCTACGGCGAGATTTCGGCTTCCGAGCAATTCACCTATCTTGATTGGTATTGGCCGCCCGAAATCACACGCGCATACCAAGAACAGCAACAAGCGATCGTCGCCGGTATGGCCAGCCCATCCGATGCGGCGGAAGCGATCCAGGAAGTTATGGACGAGCTCTTCGAGGAAGGTTACGAGTTCGAAGTCTAGAATTCCTGGATAATCGGCGAGGGGTGTCCGTCCTCTGATTGATGCCCGTCGCCGCCACGCTCCGCTTCTTAGGAGAGCTCTTGGCTTCATTGTCTCCAGGCGAAAAAACAAAACGCCAGGGCAGGCGCTTGGCGCGGCTGGAACCTTATCTATGGGTTCTTCCAGCGGTGCTCGTGTATGCCATATTCAAGCTGGCGCCGCTTGTATCCGGCTTGTATATGGCGCTTTTGCGCTGGGATGGCATCGAAGATCCTCGCTACATCGGATTGCGCAATTTTCAGAAGATCCTCAACGACGATCTGACCATCCAGGTACTGCTGAACAATGTCGAATACGCGATCGGCACGGTGATCGGCAAGATCGTCCTTTCGCTCTTTCTCGCGATCATGCTCAACCAGGCGCTGCGGGGCCGCACCTTTTACCGCACCAGTTTGTTCATGCCGGTGGTGATGTCCTTTGTCGTAATCGGGATCTTGTGGCGCTGGCTGTTCAATAGCGAGTTCGGCTTGATCAACACCTTGCTCGGCAGCCTGGGGCTGGAAGTATTGACGCAGGATTGGCTCGGCGATACCAATATCGCTCTGCGTTCTTTGATCATCGTGGATATCTGGAAGTGGTATGGCTTCCACATGGTGATTTTCCTGGCCGGTTTGCAGTCGATACCGAGTGAGCTCTACGAAGCAGCGAAGATCGATGGCGCCTCGGTGTGGCAGCAGTTCCGTTATGTAACCTTGCCGATGCTGCAACCGGTGATGATCGTCAATGTGACGCTTTCCCTGATGGGCGCCTTCAACGTCTTTGACATACCCTATGTCATGACCGAGGGTGGACCCGCGAACTCGACCAACGTCATGGCTTTGCACATTTACTTGCGCGGTTTCAAATTCTATCGCTTCGGTTTCTCAGCTGCTCTGTCTTATGTCTTGTTGGTTATTGTCACCGTGGTGGCCGCCATCCAACTCCGTCTGATGGCGCGCGCCGACAACGCGGAATAATGGATTCTCGCCGATGAATTCGACGCGTTCACTCAACTCCGGCGCTCAGCCTCAGGGCATCTATTGGCGGCCCTACTTGGTGATGACCTTCAACCATGCCGTATTGCTGCTGTTTACCGTAGTCATCATCTACCCGGTCGTGTGGATGGTTTTGGCATCGCTGAAGACGCCCGGCGAGTTTGTCAGCAACGTTTGGGGTATTCCCAAGGTTCTCGATATCGACAACTACAGCCGCGCCTGGGATCTGGCCAACCTAGGCCGATCGTTGCTGAACAGCCTGATAGTGTCCTTGGGTACGGTGCTTCTGGTGGTCGCCTTGTCATCGGTAGCCGGCTATGCCTTTGCCAAGTTTCGGTTTCGCTTCAGCGCCGTGATCCTGTTGGTGATGATCTTTACGATGCAGGCGCCGACACCCGTGATTCCTTTCTATGTGCTGTTCGTGCGCCTCGGCTTGACCGACAGCTACGCCGGCTTGATTCTGGGCATCGCATCCGGCAGCCTGCCTTTGTCAATCTTTATATTCCAAGCCTTCTTTCGCTCCATACCTAGCGAGTTGCGGGAGGCGGCCAAGATCGACGGCTGTTCCGAATTCTCGGCTTTTTTGCGTGTAGTGATGCCAATATCGGGTCCAGCCGTCGCCACCGTTGCTATATTGACCTTCGTCGGCGCCTGGAATGAATACTTTCTGCCGCTGCTTTTGGTTCGATCGCCCGAGTTCCGTCCCTTGACACTGGCGGTCCAGGTCTTTTTCTTCCAATACGGCCGCGTGGAATGGACGGACGTCTTCGCCGCTTTGAGCATCGCCTCGGTGCCGATGATTGTGCTTTACGTTATTCTGCAGCGCTGGTTCATTCAGGGGCTGACCTCGGGCTCGATCAAAGGCTAATAGGAGACCTTCATGGATATCCTCACCTTGGAAAACAAGGATTTGCGCCTGGAGTTCGCGCGGGAGACCGGCGCTCTGGCTGGCTTCACCGTAAAGGCGACCGCCTGGGAAGTCATGAATCGTCATCATCTGGGGCTGTCATTTCAGCTCTTGGTTCCGCTGCCCGGCAGGCGAAACAATCCAGTGTTTGGTGAAAAGCAAAAAGCCTCCACAGTCGAAGTTGCAGACGACGGGCAGAGCGTCGCCTTCACCTGGGAGAGCGTCGCTTCGGCTTATGGCGGCGAGCATCCAATCAAGCTGGAGATGCGCGTGACTTTGTCCGGCAAGCAGGCGGCTTTCGCCTTATCGATTGACAATCAGTCGGAGTATGTCGTTGAGACGGTGCATTGCCCCTATTTTGGCGATGTGCAGCGGCCACCCGGCGCCGAAGCGTTCGAGGCTTTCCACTACGGTTACGCCGAAGCGGAGCGGCGCAGTCTATTTCCCAGCTTTGAAAACACTTTGGGCTATTACGGCTTCGATTATCCGGTGCAATATGGTCCCGATTCCTGGCGCAGCGGCGCGCCGGCGGTGCCATACATTTTGCTGCGCAGCGCCGATGCGGGCTTGTATGTCGGCTTGAACGAGCCGAGCGCGGAATTGGTCGCCTGGCACAACGAGCTGCGCCCGGGTTATGACAGCGCTATCGACTCGCGCGTGCCGCAGTCCTCATCCATCAGCGGGCTGGACGTGGCGACTCGCTTCGCCGCTATACATGCGCCATACATACAGCCTGGCGAATCACGCTCGTTGACGCCCATTGCCGTACAGCCATTTCAAGGCGGCTGGCAGGATGGCGTGGATGTCTACCGGCGCTGGCGGGGCAGCTGGATGACGACGCCGGAGATACCGGAATGGGCGCGCCAACCGCATGCCTGGTGGCAGCTGCATATCAACTCGCCGGAAGACGAACTGCGCATTCCCTTCAAGGAGTTGGGCAAAATCGGCGAAGAGGCGGCGCGGCATAATGTGCGGGCGATTCAGTTGGTCGGCTGGAACGATGGCGGGCAGGATCAGGGCAATCCCTCTCACGATCCTGATTCGCGGCTCGGCACCTTTGACGAGCTCAAAGCGGCGATCGCTGAGATTCAGTCGCATGGCGTCAAGCTTATCATCTTCGTGAAATTCACCTGGGCCGACCGCGCCACCGATTGGTTCCGCGAAGATCTTCATCGACTGGCGGTCAAGGATCCCTACGGCGATTATTATCACTACAACGGTTATCAGTATCACACGGCGACGCAGGCGCTCAAATAAATACCAAGCGCTTGATTCCGATGTGCTTCGGCAGCGACGAGTATTTTGCGGTTTGCGCTAAGGAATTCCAGAAAGTGTTGGACTTGGGCGCCGACGGCATTCTCTACGACGAAAACCAGCATCATTCGCCGGCATTGCTTTGCTTTGACGAGATCCATGGACATCGCACGGGCTTTCCGGTCTATTCGCGAGACAACGAATTTCAGCAGCATCTTGAGAGCATGAGCCGGGAGGTCAATAGCGATTTTCTCTACGCGGGAGAGGGCATTTACGATTGGCAGTTCGCGGTCTATCACTTGTCTTATCATCGCAGCTGGGACAAGCGACATGTGCCGCTCTCGCGTTATATGCTGCCGCATATGCCACTGATGACGGCGATCAGCGGCTTTAATGATCGCAATATGGTCAATCAATGTCTGCTATATCGCTATATCATGAGTTACGAGCCTTACAACTTCAAAGGGCATCTTGATGACTTCCCGCTGACGATGGATTACGGCGCGCGCATGGACGCCCTGCGCAGCGAATTGCGCGATTACTTCTGGGATGGCGAATTCCGCCACGAGGCGGGCGCGTCCGTCACGAATGGCGGCGGCGCGGCGCATCACCCATACGCCGTATACTTGAGCAAGAGCCGCGGCCTACCCGGCGTCGCCATCGCCAACTATGAAGATGAAGCGATAGCGGTGAGGGTGAAGCTGGAAACGGACCACGCGCTTACACGCTATCGGCTGGTGGACAGCGAGCAGTGGCAGCCTGCAAATGACCGCTTTGTCATTCCGGCGCGGTCGGCTGCCGTCGTCATCTGAGCGGAATCGCCTTTTGTCAGCGTAGGCTATCGGCTGCCTTGCACATGACGCCGCGCTTTAGAACTCGATGCCAGCGCGCGCCTTGATGCCGGCGTCGAAAGCATGCTTTACCTTGACCATTTCGGTGACGGTGTCCGCATAGTCAATGAGTGCCGCCGGCGCGTTGCGTCCCGTGATCAGAAGATGCAGGCGGGGTGGCTTATGCGCTCGAAACCAGGCGATTGCCTCGGCGGTATCGAGCCAACCGAAATCGAGCAGATAGGTGAATTCGTCGAGGACGACAAGATCATATTCGTCCGAAACAATAATCTCTTGAGCGCGCGCCCAGCCATGTAGCGCCCGCGCTTGGGTCTCGTCCAGATCTTTGCTCGTCCAGGTAAATCCGTCGCCGGTCTTAATCGGCGCCAAGCCCAGTTGCCGCAAGGCTCGCACTTCGCCCCACTGACCGCTCTCGTGTTTGAGGAACTGTATCAGCGCGACCCGTTTCCTGCGCCCGAGCATGCGCAGGATGACGCCGAATGCCGATGTCGATTTGCCGCGCCCGTCGCCGGTATGAATTAGAATGCGTCCGCGCCGCTCTTTCGAGACTGTCATATTCGCTCGCTTTCCAGCGCGTCCAGCAGCGCCTGAATCGAATGGTGCTTGCTTGCATGACCATTCACTCGAAGCTCCCAATGTGTCTCACTGCCGTTTGAGCAATGAGCTGCTTCTGCGTCAACGGCGTCGCTGCCTACCGTGAAGCCCGATCGCTCGAGCGCCCGGCGCAGCCAGAGGACCTGTTCTCCCTCGCCGGTCACGCGAACCCGCGGTCCAGCCGGCGGATCCAGGACGAAACTGCCAATCCGCTTGTCGAAGGCGATGCCGGCGGCGCTAAAGGTCTCGCCCAGTCCGCCATCCAGGACCAGATCTTCGGGCGCGCCACTGATGATGCCAGCGTCGCTCATCAGCCAAAGTTCATCGCAGGTACGCAGCGCCAGGTCGAGGTCATGGGTCGAGATCAGGATAGCGCGCGCGGCTGTCCTTGCCAGTTGTTTGAGCAGCTGCATTATTTCGGCGCGGCGCGGCAGATCGAGGTAGACGGTCGGTTCGTCAAGCAGCATGATGTCGGCGTCCTGCGCCAAAGCGCGCGCAATCATCAGCTTCTGCCGTTGCCCGTCGCTGAGTTCGGCTAGCGGCATGTTTACCAGGTCTTCCGCGCCGACAACGTCAATAGCCCAGGCGACCTTTTCATGGTCGGTCGCCGACAGTCGTCCCAGCCAATCGCTATGCGGGTGCCTTCCCATCGCCACCAAACTATAGCCGTTCATCAAGCGCGGTTGTGGCGCCAGGGTCAATACGATGCTCAAGCGGCGGGCCAGAGCCGGTGGCGAAAGCGCTTCCAAACCCTGCCCAGCGAGCAGAACGCGCCCGCCCAGGGGCTTATGCATGCCGGCCAAGGTCCGCAGAAGCGTCGATTTGCCCACGCCATTTGAACCCAGCAAGCCAACCAATTTGCCGCGCTGCAGGTCCAAGTTCAGTCCATGCGCGAGCCGGATATCGCCTTTGGTCCGGCGGCGATAGCCTATCGCCAGGTCGCGCGTTTCGAGAGCTTGGGCCGTCATAGCTGGCCTCGCGCTTGCCGCAGCACCACCAGCATGACCACCGGCGCGCCCATCAGAGCCGTGACGACATTGAGCGGCAGCACTAGATTATTTCCCGGCAGCTCGGCGATTAGAGAGGCGCACAAGGCGACGCAGGCGCCAGCCAGGCATGTGCCCGGCAGCAGCAAGCGATGATCGGCGCTGGCCAGCAGACCGCGGGCGAGGTGTGGCACGGCGATGCCGATGAAGGCGATGGGGCCGCAGAATGCCGTCACCGCGCTGACCAGCAGGGCGGTGGCCAGCACAATGCCGATTCGCGTCCGCTTCAGATTGGCGCCCAGGCTGCGGGCGTATTCTTCTCCCAGGAGCAGGGCGTTCAGGGCTTTGGTCAGCGCTGCGGCAAGCAGCAAGCCGGCCAGGACGATAACGGCGAGGACCGGCAGCTGCTCGTTGGTGACGCCGCTGAAGGAGCCAAATGTCCAATTGATGTAGGCTTGTATCCGCTCCGGCAAGGCGAAGTAGAGGAGTAAGCTGACCGTCGCCGCCACCAGATAACCGAACATCAAACCCATGATCAGCAAGCTGACGCTGCTCTGTATGCGGACGGCGACCAGCAACACCAAGAGCATGGTCACGGCAGCGCCCAAGCCCGCGGCCGCCGTCATCAGCAGATCGCCCGCCAAGCCCAGCCCGTCGAGCAGGGCGCCACCGGCGACGCCGCTCGTCAGCACCACCAGCGCCACGCCCAAACTGGCGCCCGACGACACGCCGAGGACGAAGGGCTCGGCCAAGGGATTGCGAAAGTAGGTTTGCATCAGCAGCCCGCTCACGCCCAGCGCCATGCCGGCGAATATCGCGGTGAGCGTCTTGGGCAGACGGAACTTGAGAACGATGTGGGTCCAGGCTGGCTGATCCGCTTCACCGCTGAGCAGGACTCTGAGTATCTGGTCGAAGGGTATCGAGGCGGAACCGAGCGCGAGGCTCAGCAACAGCAGCGCGCCCAGCAAAGCCAGCAGGATAAACAAGACATAGGGCCTCGCCCCGGTGAACTCGCGGCTTGAGAGCCAGCCCGCCGGATTAGACTGCCGTGAAACACCATCTGCCGCGGCCGGATGGACGGGCTCGCCCGCCAGTTGGCTCATCTCACTCGCTCGCTAAGCGTTGATAAAAGGCGAATTTGTGCTCGGGCATCAGATCGGGATGGAAGATGGCCAGCAGATCAGCCAGCACCAGGTGCGGATTGGTCACGCCCGATTCGTAATAGTTGTTGCCGCCATTGGCGTTTTCATCGCGATTGTTGTTCCATATGTCGCCTGACTGGAAAGCGGCGAAGTCGCCAAAGCGGCTGTCCAGCGCCAGCAGATCAGCGCCCGAATAGAGGCCGAAAGTCTCGACTAACCAGATGTCCGCGTCAAAGCCGCCCTCGAAAGCGACCTCGAAGCTCAGCCCTTGACTCGTTGCCGAGCCGGCCTCCGCCAGCAGAAGATCGCCGCCGGCATCGCGAATCAGCCGACCGACGTAGGTCTCTTGGCCGGGGATGAACCAGGCGTCGGCGTAACCGAGAAAGGAATTGATCAAGACATGCGGACGGTCTTCGGCATTGACAGCCGCCGCCTTGGCTTTGACCGCTTCATATTGTGCCGCGATATCCTGGTAGATCGCGCTGGCTTGCGCCTCAAGGTTGTAGAAGAGCGCCGTGAACTTCAGCCATTCAGCGCGACCGAGCGGAGACAGCTCGCGCCAACTGGCGTCAAGCGCGGTGAATATGCCGGCTTCCAGCAGGACCGGGTGCGCATCGCTGGCGGGATTGTAGCCGTAGCTCATCACCAACTGTGGCTGAAGCTCCAGCACGAGCTCGATGTTGACCTGGGCGCCGAAGCCAACCTCGGCGACTTCGCCGTCGGCGATCATGCTAGCGACTTCGGGATTGCTGATGTAGAAGCCGCTGTCGACGCCCACCAAATGATCGAGCAAGCCCAGCTGGGATAAAGCCGGTAACTGGGTGGTGGAAAGGGTGATCAGGTCGCCGGCCGGCACTTCGATGAATTGCGTCCCCTCGGGGAACTCATCTAGGAAAGGCGCGGGCGTTCCGCATTGCACCAACACGTAATTGAAGCTGGGCGCGCCGTCGAAGGCGTCCGCGACGCTGACGACCTTGTAGTTGTTGTGATAATCGATGGTAAATTTGGCGGCGTCGACGATCTCAATCTTATCGGGGAAATAGTCGACCTCGGCGGAATAGTCGGCCACGCAGCCAGCGGTCAGGTTTTCATCGAGAGCGGATGCGGGCAAAAGGCTGGTGACTAAAATGAACAGGGCTAGCAGTGCGGCTTTCATCATGTCCCTCCTGTAGGAAATGGAGGAAACGGGGCTGGACAAGAAAAACGCCCGCCGTCGTCGGGCGGGCATTGGTCGTTGGTCCATGCTCGTCTCCCTTTTGACGCGAAAGATGTACGAGCTAAGTCTCAGGCAGGCATTCGGACTTCTGATTCAAAAATCAGTTACCGCTGCGCGACAGTGTCGGACTTGCACCGACTTTCCCTTTACACGTCGAACATCCGGGTTCAGACGCGCCTGAGTCTTAGAATATGTAGATCGACAAGAGCTTAACACAGGAGCGCGCCGCTGTCAAACCGGTTGGGGCTAATCCCAGGGCAATCGCATCAAAATCATTTTGGGGAGACACTGAGGCAAAAAGAGGAGTTGCCTCATGTCAAAAGGTAGAGGATTGAATTTAGAGGAATGTTTTGCTGATCTGCCCGATCCGCGAATAGAGGGACGCTGTGACCATAAATTGCTCGATATCATTATCATCGCCATTTGCGCGGTGCTCTGTGGCGCGGATAGTTGGGTTGGCATCGAAACCGTAGGCAAAGCGAAAGAGGCTTGGTTTCGCCAGTTTCTGAAGTTAGAGCATGGCATTCCATCGCATGATACCTTCGGCTATGTATTTGCCAGGATCAATCATGAGGCGTTCCAGCGTTGCTTTATGCGCTGGGTGGAGTCGGTGTTTGCAGTCAATAAGCGACAAGTGCTTGCGCTTGATGGCAAAACCTTGCGCGGCAGCCACGACAAGATGCGCGGCAAAGCGGCTATCCATTTGGTCAGTGCTTGGGCAAGTGAAAATGGCTTGGTATTAGGACAGCGCAAAGTGGCTGATAAATCCAATGAAATGACGGCCATTCCTGAGTTGCTGCGTCTGCTGGATATTTCCGGTTGCATTGTGACAATAGACGCTTTGGGATGTCAAACCAAGATTGCGCAAGCGATTCGGGACGAGAAAGCGGATTACATTCTACAGGTCAAAGGCAACCAAGAGAATCTAAAGCAGGACATGGCCGATTGGTTCAGCTATGGTGACAAACATGGATTTGAAGGCATGGACTGTGCCTTCGACAAAACGACTAACAAGTCAAGGGGACGGATTGAAATACGGAAATGCTGGGTGCTCAGTGATCCCAAAGCTTTTGAGTATATTCGCCACTATCAGGGATGGGCTGACCTGCGTAGCCTTATCCGTGTCCAGCGAGAGCGCCGTCATAACGGGCAGATTAGCCACCAGACAGCCTATTACATCAGTAGCCTTCAGGCGTCTGCCGCCGTTATCTTGCAGGCAACCCGGCGTCACTGGGCAATCGAAAACAGTTGCCATTGGGTCTTGGATGTCACTTTCGGCGAAGATTATTCTCGCATCCGAGACGGCGAAAGCTCCGAAAATATGGCAACCTTGCGCGCTATAGCTTTGAATCTGCTCAAGCGTGACACAGGCAAAAGCAGCTTACGGCAAAAACGCTTCCGCGCAGCGATGGATAACGATTTCTTGCTTCAGCTGCTTCGATCAATTTGATGCGATTGCCCTGGGGCTAATCCTCGAAGGGGTAGCGCAATCCCCAATCGGCGCGGATGCGATCCATCGTCTCCATGATGGCCAGTGTTTCGTCGAGTGGATAGACTGCGCTCTCGGTCTTGCCGGCGCGGATGCACTCCCCCACTTCCATGATTTCGAATTGAAAGCCTTCGCCGTCATGGGGGAAAGCATAGGTCTCCGGACTTTGCCCTGGGCGCGTCACCGTCAATTCGCTCGGATGCCAAAACTCGGGGATGGTGATATAGCCGTCGGTTCCCATGACGCGGGCTTCGTGCGGCGTCGTCAGGCGGATCGACGATGTAAGCCTGGCCATTTCGTAGTCGCTGTATTTGAACAGCACTGTCGACAGTTCATCGACGCCGGTCGATCCGAGTGTGCATTGGGAGGCGATATCTATCGGCGGCTTGCCATAGACCATCGAAGCGAACTGGATGCAGTAGGAGCCGATATCGAGCAAAGCGCCGCCCGCTAGATCGAGATTGAAGTGGCGTCTCTCCGGCACGACTTGACCGCGAAAGCCAAAGTCGGCCGTGACCAGCATGACATCGCCGATGACCTTCTCCGCCAGCAGCTCGCGCAGCTTGACCATCACCGGGAAGAAACGGGTCCAGAAGGCGTCCATCAGGAAGAGCTTCTTTTCGCGGGCGCAATCGATCATGATCCGCGCTTCGGCGGCGTTTACGGCGAATGGCTTCTCGCACAAAACGGGCTTGCCAGCGTTCAGGCTAAGCAGTGTATGCGCTTCGTGAAAATTGTGCGGGGTGCCGATATAAACTACATCCACGTTAGGGTCGTTGACCAGCGCTTCGTAGCTGCTATAGCGCTTTGCAGCGCCAAATTCTGTGCCAAAAGCGTCCGCATTTTCCATTGAGCGCGAAGCCACAGCATAGATCTCGGCGCCGTTAGCGTAGGGAAAGCAGCTGCCGAATCGGCGAGCAATGCTGCCTAGCCCGATAAGACCCCAGCGAATCTTGTCGCTCATGCCGGTTTCTCCTCCCTTTTCAGCTCGAGCCAGGCGATTTCAGCGCCGCTCAGTTGGATTGAGGCGGCGGCGGCGTTATCCGGGACTTGCTCGACCTGCCAATTGGCGACGATGGCGTGATAACGCGGATTGTTGCTAAGCACATAGGCGACTGAGATTTGCGCTGGCGTAAGGCCCTTGTCCGCCGCTAACTCGTTGACGCGGTCGAGCCGCCGGAAGTTGCTCTCGTAGGCATAGGCTTCGATGGGATTGGTGTCCCAATATTCGGTGAAGCTGTCGAGGTTATCGCGGGTGAACTTGCCGGTCATGAAGCCGCCGGCCAGGCTTGACCAGGTGAATAGCGAGATCTCATTTTCGTCGTAGTAGGCGCGGTCGGCTTCGCCCTGTGCGCCACTGACGCTGGTGCAGCCTTCCCAAGGCGGTTTGACCATTTCGGCGACGCTGAATTGCGGGCTGCTGACTGTGAACGGCGTCTTGCCATTAGCGTCCGCGTAGTCGTTGGCGGCTTTGACGCGATCGCCGAGCCAATTGGAACCGCCATACGCGCCGATCTTTCCCGCTTCTTTCGCCTCATGCAGAACATCGACGATCTCGCCAACCGGATATTGGCGGCTGTCGCGGTGCAGCAGATAGAGCTCGACATAATCGGTTTGCAGCCGTTCCAAAGATTCGTCCAAGTCGCTGCGGATGTAGTCGGGGCGTACGCGATCGGCGATGCCGTTTTCTGGATGGGCGCCTTTGGCCAAGATCACCACCTCATCGCGAATCCCGCGCGACTTGATCCAGGCGCCCAATTCGGTATCGGTGAGGCCAGCGCCATAGCTATGGGCGGAATCGAAGGCGTTGAAGCCATGTTCGAAGCAGGCGTCCAGCAGGCGGAAGTTTCCGTCGCGGTCATCTGCCGAGAGCATGATGCTGCCTTGCAACAGGCGTGAGACCGGTTTGTTGATGCCGGGAATGCGGGCGTATTTCATAAGCGATGTCCTTTCTGTCCGCGCCGTATTGTAGCGCAAGGGCGGCTGATGTGCAGTGCGGTGTTTTTCGGCGGCCAAATTGGCTTCATCGCCGCGTTTAGTGGGCGGTCCATCTAGTCAGCGCGCGATTGATTAGTGCATACACTTGCCGATTTACTGCGGCAGGACATCGCGCGGTTTGGAGCTGCCTTCTTTGGGCGGACCAACGACGCCGCGTTCTTCCATCATATCCATCAGGCGCGCCGCTCTCGTATAGCCGATGCGCAGGCGGCGCTGCAGCAGCGATATCGAGGCTTTGTCCAGGCGGCGGACCATATCAACCGCCGTTTGGTAAAGTTCGTCTTCGTCATTATCGGCGTCGCCGGCGGCGCCATCTGACGCTTTGCCATTGGCCGGCGTCAGATCCCAGAATGCCGCCTGAGCGCCTTCGATCTTAGCCTCATCGCCCTTGGACGCGCCCTTGGCGCCCGTGGCTGGCGGCAGCGCGGGCAGCGGAATCGGCTCGACGCCTTCTACGCCAGCCGCTTGCAGCTTCCAATAGCGGATGATGCGGTTAATCTCCTCATTGGAAACGTGCACGCCTTGCATGCGCAGGGGCGCCGGCGAGTTGCCCGAGAGGTAGAGCATATCGCCCTTACCCAGCAGGCGTTCGGCGCCCGGCTGATCGAGAATGACGCGGCTGTCGACGCTGCCGGCGACGGCGAAGGCGATGCGCGCCGGGCAGTTGGCTTTGATCAAGCCCGTGACCACATCCACAGACGGACGCTGCGTGGCGATGACGAGGTGAATGCCGGTTGCGCGCGCCAGGGCGGCGATGCGGGTGATGGCGCGCTCGGTATCATCGGGCGCCATCATCATCAGGTCGGCCAGCTCGTCGATGATCACGACGATATAAGGCATGGGTGCCAGGTTGGGGTCGAGAATGCTGTTGTAGTCGACGATGTTGCGGGCGCCGGCTTGGCTAAATTTCTTGTAACGCGCGTCCATCTCAGTCGTCACCCAGCGCAGCACGCCAATGGTTCGCTCCAGCTCAACCACCACGGGCGCGACCAGATGCGGCAGTCCATTGTAGCCGGTCAACTCGACGCGTTTGGGATCGACCATGATGAACTTGACGACATCGGGCGAATTGTTGGCGATGATGCTGTTGATGATGGCATTGACGCAGACCGACTTGCCGGAACCGGTGGTGCCAGCGATCAGCAGATGCGGCATCTGCGTGAGATCGCCGGAGACGGGCGAACCGTCCACGGAGACGCCAAGCGCGATCGCCAAGGGCGTTTCAATGTTCCGGTAGCTTTTGGACGCCATCACATCGCGCAAGCTGACGCGCGCCGAATCCGGATTGGGCACCTCAATGCCGACATAGCCCTTGCCCGGGACCGGCGCTTCGACGCGAATCGACTTGGCGCCCAGGGCCAGCTGCAGGTCTTTGTCCAGCTTGGCAATCGCGCCGACCTTGACGCGATTCTGTTTGCCCGTCTTGGAGGTCAAATAGGCTGGCTCGATACCATACTGGGTAATGACGGGACCCGAATTGATCTCAACGATGCGGCCGGGCGCGCCGAAGCTGGCGAGCGTATCTTCGATGATTTGCGCCTGGCGCATTAGCGGCTCGCGATCCAGGTCGCCTTCTGTGCCGCTGTTGAGCAATTCGCGGTAATCGGGGAGTCGCCAGTCGATGCGCGGGCGCGGCGCGGACAGGCTGCGCGCGGCCATCCTATCAGCGCCTGATGCAGGTCCCTCGTCGTTGGTTGACTCATTCTCGTGGTCTGAAGTGGTTGGATGAGCGGCCGCCGGGGCGTCGTTCGGTGGCGCGGTCTTGTTTTCCTTGGGCGCCTGCCGGACAGCTGAATCGTCTATCGCGTCGCCTGGCTCTGATTTTGCTCGGGCAGGCGGCGGGGCTGATGCTGCCGCATCCGGCGTTTTGGCTGGCGTACTAGAATTGATATCGACTGCAGCGGTGGCGATGTCTGCCCGTTTCGCTTTTGCGCGCGGCGGCGATGTTGGCGCTGGATCTGCCTTGATCTGACCGGGCATCGCGGGCTTGGGGTGACTGGCTGGCTTATCGCTCGGCGGCGGAGGCGCGGGGTCCGGCGGTTGCGCGCTCGGGGGCCGGACCGGTTTCTGCCAGACAGGCGACTCTTGCGTCGCAAAGGGCAAATCATCGCCGAGATTTAGGAATCGTTCCAGCGCGCCGGCGCTTGGCTCAGGCTTTGGCAAAGTAACTTCATCGCTGCGGATTCGTCCGATCAGGCGACCAACGACGCCGGGATTCTGGCTGATTTCAGCTTCGGCGGTCGCGGTGGCCAGCGGAAGCGCCTCGCTCGCAGCAGCTGAGAATCGGGCGCGCAAGCCAAAGAGATCGCGGAAGCGGCGGGGGACTGGCATCCTGTCTTCACTCGGTTCGGGCAGAGCCTGGGCGTCTTGTGATAGTCCGGTCAACTGCGCTGCCGGTGGCTTTGAGACATGTACGTGAGGCTCTTGACCGGACAATGCCGTATGCCGCTGCGCCTCCAGCCGGGCGGCACGCCGTTTCGCCGCGCGTTGGCTTATCCCGGCGCGCATTTCCCGTCCGACGCCGATCGCGACAACCGCCAGTTCAGCCATGCTCGAGCGTGTTATCATCATCGCGCTAAAGGTCATAGCCATGAGCATCATGACGAAGCCGCCCACCTCGGTCAGGTTATTGACCAGGGCGCTATACAGCCAGCCGCCGAGGAGGCCGCCGCCTCGACCGGCCAGATAAGACTGCTGGACCAGCCCGTCGACGCAGGCGGGATTGCTGGGGTTGCGGCAACTTTCGAAGCGGGGCATCGCTGCCGCGTAGTTGATACTCTCGATGAATTGAAAGAGAACGAGAACAGCAAGAAAAGCGAGCGCGATGCCGGAGAGGCGCACCGGATCAATCGTCGGCGCTTCTTCTCCAAAGTGGCGGACGATCAGCCATAGACCTGCCGCGAACATGGTGACCGGTACGGCGAAGGCGCCCCAGCCAAGCGCCTGCCCAATCACGCTGTTGACGCTGCTGATGGCCGCTTGCTCGGCGGATATCGCGCTGAAAAAGAACACGATAGCGCCAAAGACGAGGCCAACTCCGATCAGGTCGAGCTTGCGGTCGAGGTCCAGCCAGCCCGCCGATTCTATTTTGGGCGCGCGGCTGCCTAGAGATGCGCGCGTTGAAATGTCGGGCTTGCTAGACGCGCGTGCCGAGAAGCTCGCTCCGGACTGAGCCTTGGGCGCCGACTGTCCCGGTCCGCCTTCTTGCACGGGACCGCCCGCGTCCTTGTCGCGCCGTTCTCCTGGCTTATCGGCTTGGTCGCGCAGGCCGGCGAGGCGCCCGCGCAAACTGCCGATGCTTCCGCTGATGCCGCCCGTAATCGCTGAAAATCGGGATGCCTCGCGCTCTGAATTTGAATCAGCCCCTTTGTCGGTACGTCTGAAACGCGCGCGCAAACCCCCGAGGCGGGTCTCGCGCGGCTGCTCTTCGCTTTGTGGACCTGGGTCCTCTTTTGGCGGGCGACGCTGAGGCTCGCGTTCTTTGGCGCTGGGCTTCTTGCCGGCTAAACGGGCGCGCCGCTCTTCGCTGCTGGCGACCGAAGGCGCCGGATTACGGGGTTTTACTTTGTTTCGCCCGGCGGCTGTGCGCTTCGGGCGCACCCGCTTCTGGTTCCCGGATGCTTGCGCTGAACCCGAAACCGGGGCGTCTTCTGGCGGATCATCATCGGCCTCGCTATCGCGCCAAGAGCCGCTGCCGCCGAGCACATTGGATCGGCGCCGGCCGCCGCCGCCGCCATTTTCGGAATCGAAATACTCATCATCGTCGATGTATTCGGGCTCGTTATCGCCGGGGATTGACATGCATCGAAACCGTTCTACTTGGCAACAGGCGCCATCCCGCCGACGCGCTCGCGGACGGCGTAACAGTCAGCATAGCATAGAACGCAAAAACGGACGATTGAGCTTAGAACAGATATTCGCGGTGAGGAACAGCAAGCCGCGGCTCAAGGCGCGTGTGCTATGTTTGGAGAATAACCTTGCCCATGGCGCGCCGTTCCATCAGCTGGCGCAGCGCGGCAGGCGCCTGGTCAAGGGCGAATACCTGGTGGATATGCGGTTTGAGTCGCCCGGCGGCGTAGCAATCGGTGAGTACGGCGAAGGAATCGCGAATGACTTCGGGATCATTCTGTAGATACGCGCCCCAAAATGTGCCCACAATGGATGCGTTTTTCAGCAGGGCGATGTTTGCCGGCAGCGACGGGATGCGTCCACTGGCGAAACCGATGACCAGGTATCGCCCTTCCCAGGCGAGCCGCCGCAGGGCTTGGTCGAAGAGGTCGCCGCCGACTGGATCGTAAATGACATCGACGCCGCGGCCTGCGGTCAACTCATTCAGCCGTTCGCGCAAGTTTTCCGACCGGTAGTTGATCAGTTCGTCGGCGCCGTATGCGCGCGCCAGCGCAAGTTTTTCGCTCGTGCTCGCAGCGGCAATGACGCGGGCGCCGAGGCGCTTTCCCAGCTCAACCGCCGTCATTCCAACGCCGCCGGCCGCGCCCAGCACGAGCAGCGTTTCGCCCGCTTTCAATTGCGCGCGACGGGTTAGCGCGACATGCGATGTGCCGTATGCTAATGGGAAGCCGGCGCCATGCTCGTAGCTCATTTCAGGCGGCATCGGCAGAATTGCCGCGGCCGGCACGACAACTTCTTCGGCGAAGCCACCGTACATCATCGTCGCCATGACGCGCTCTCCGGCCTGCATGCCTCGCACATCGTCCGCGACTTCAATGATGTTGCCGGCGACTTCCAAGCCTGGGCTGAAGGGGAAGGGCGGCTTCAATTGGTAGAGACCGCCGACCATCAAGACATCGGGGAAGTTGACACCGCAGGCGCGCACGGCAATTCTGACTTGACCGGCGCCCAGCGGCGGGCTGGGGACATCGGCAAGCGAGAGATCTTCCGGCGTCCCAATCTGATGGCAAAGCACCGCTTTCATGCCGAAGCTCAATCTGCCGGTTAGAGGTCGATCGGATTTGACAGCAAGCCGCTTAAGAGATCGACGCAGGCGCGCACATCGCCGATATCAACTGTTTCGCTGGTCGTGTGCAAATAGCGCGTCGGGATGGAAATGCAGCCGCTGGGCACGCCCGCGTCCGTGAGTTGAATGACGGAGGCGTCCGTGGTGCCGCCGCTCAGCAATTCCAGTTGGTAGGGGATGCCGTCGGTTTCGCAGCGCTCGATCATCCAGTTTTTGATCGCGACCGGCACGACCAGACCTGGATCATGCACCTTGATCGCCGCGCCGCCGCCCAGTTTGACTTGCATTTTGCTCCCGCGAATCTGATCGCCGCTTGCGGTCACGTCTATGGCGATGCCGATATCGGGATGAACGCTTTGGGCAGCCGTCTTGGCGCCCCGCAAGCCGACTTCTTCCTGGACGGTGAAGGCGAAGTAGAGCTCGTTTGGCGTCGCCCGCTTGAGCCGGCGCATCGATTCGATGGCGACGACGCAGCCGATTCGGTCGTCAAGCGACTTGGCGACGATGCGCTCCCCGCGCACTTGCATCTCGCGCATGAAACTGGCCGGCTGGCCCACTGGCGTGGCGTTGCCATTCCCGTCTTCTTGCACATCAATGTAGAAGTCGCTGAGTGATTTGCCGCCGCCTTCCTGCACGGCGATCACGCCGATGGCGCCGTCTTCAAATTGGACGCGATTGCCATTGAGCGTGTCGTGACGCAAACCTCCCAGGCTGGTGAAACGCAGGAAGCCGCTATCGGGCTCTTGGTAATTCGCCATCAAGCCGATCTCGTCCATGTGCGCCGCGATCAGGACTTTCACCCCGCCGTCCCCGACGCGGCAAATCAGATTGCCCAAGCCATCGACCCAGGTTTCGTCGGCAAGTTCGGTCACTTCCGCGCTTATCCGCTCGCGGATGCGATGCTCGTAGCCAGGCGGTCCCCAAGTTTCCACCAGTGTCTTCGTCAGTTCAAGCATGTGCGACTGCCTCGTTCATCCAATGTTGGCAAGCGAGCCTATTGTAACCTGTTTTACCGGTTGCGCAGGGGGAATCCGCCAACGCGATTCGCAAGGCGGTTAGGCAATCGGCGCTTCCGCTTTGGCTCGTAACGGTTTTGGCGGCGCCGGCGCCGCGAGCGAGCGTTTCTCGAGGCGCATGGGCAAGCCATCGCGCGGGAACATGGTGATCAATGCGGCCGGCTTGATCTCGACGCCGTCGAGCAAACGCAGCCGGTAGCGCTGGGCGATCGTCGCCAGCAGCAAGTTCGCTTCCATGATGGCGAAGCTGTTGCCGATGCAAATCCGCGGGCCGCCGGCGAATGGCAGGTAGGCGTATTTGTGCAGCTGCTCAATCTCCGGTTCGAGCCAGCGCTCAGGGATGAAGGCTTTGGGCCGCGACCAATGCTCCGGGTGGCGATGCAATAGATAAATCATGACCTGCGCCGTCGTCCCCTTGGGCATGGGGTAGCCGCGGACTTCAGTGTCTTGCGCCGCCGTTCGGCTGACCGACCAGACGGCCGGCATGAGGCGCAGCGCTTCTTTGATGACGATTTCGGTGTAGGGCAGCTGGCGCAAGTCTGCAAGCGTTGGCGGGCGCCCGCCCAGCGCCGCGTCCAGTTCGGCGTGCAGCTTGGCTTCGACCTCCGGGTGCTGCGCCAGGAGCCACCAGGTCCAATTCAAGGTGTTGGCGGTGGTTTCATGCCCAGCCAGGAAGAGCGTCACCGCCTCGTCCCGCGCTTGCAGGTCGGTCATGCGCTCGCCATCTTCATCTTCGGCCAGCAGCAGCATCGAAAGCAAGTCGCCGCGGTCTTCGCCAGTTAAGCGCCGCTGATTGATGAAGCCGTAGACGATATGGTCGAGTGCTCTGTTGGCGCGCCAGGAACGCAGGCGCAGCGGCGTCGGCAGCCAATGCGGCAGGATGCTGGCGGTATTATTGGCTTTCTGCACCACCGCCACCGCTTTCTTGACCTGGCTCACCGTGCTTGAAGCATCGGCATCAAAGAGCGTTCGCGCGACGATCGTCAGCGTGAGCTCCATCATTTCCTCGTCGACATCGACCAGGGCGCCGTCGTTCCATTTGTTCAGGCGCTTCAGGGTGTAATCAACCATGGTGTCGGCGTAAGCGTGTACGCGAATCGCATGGAATGCCGGCGCCACCAGACGCCGCTGCCGCTTCCAAAAGTCGCCGTTGCTGGTGACCAGCCCTTCACCCATGAAGCGCGCCAAGCCATTCTTCCTGCTGGTATAAGCCGGTCCCTTGATGAAGCGCTTGGCTTGACGCACGAATAGCTCGTAGATGACATCGGGGTTGGCGACCGCGTAATTGTGGGCGTCGCCGACTTTGAAATGCCAGACGTCGCCATAGGTCTCCATCCAGCGTGTGACGTGGCTCAGCGGGTCTTTGAAGAAACGGCGATAAAACAAATAATTCTGCCAGACGCCTTCGCCCATCTCTGTGGGCCCCGGCGGGAATGCGCTGGCTGAGATCGCCCCATCGATTCCGTTTGCCGCTGGCTTCATCACGCGCTCCTGACGTCCCCGCTCCTACCATCATCCTAGCCCAAAACGCAGCCTTTGGCTATGTACGACGCGGCCTACGATTTGCCATGTCCCTAGCCTTGCGAGAAAATATAGGATGAGAACGACATGGCGAAAAAGCGAGGCTTGCCGATGTACACCATTGGACTTGATTTTGGAACGCTATCAGGACGAGCGGTCTTGGTCGATGCGCGCGATGGCGCCGAAGTAGCGGAATCCGTCTTTGACTATCCACATGGGGTGATGGATAGCGAATTGCCGAGCGGCTTGAAGCTGCCGCCGGATTGGGCGCTGCAGCATCCGCAAGATTACCTGGATGTCTTGGCTCATACGATCCCCGCCGTTTTGCGCGCTAGCGGCGTCGATCCGCAGGCGGTCAAAGGCATCGCCATTGATTTCACCGCCAGCTCGCCGATGCCGACGACGACAGATGGCACGCCACTATGCTTCTTGCCCGAGCTTCAAGATGAGCCCCACGCCTATATCAAACTGTGGAAGCATCACGCGGCGCAGCGCCAAGCGGACCAGATCAACGAGACGGCTCGGCAATTGGGCCAGAGCTGGCTGCCGCGCTACGGGGGTAAAATCTCATCGGAATGGTTCTTTAGCAAGTTGCTGCAGATCTTGCAAGAACGCCGCGATATCTACGCGAAGATCGACCGCTTTATCGAGGCGGCCGATTGGGTGATCTGGCAATTGACCGGCGTCGAAACGCGCAATACCTGCACCGCTGGCTACAAGGCGATGGTGCAGGACGGGGAATTTCCGTCCGCGGCTTATTTCAAAGCGCTGGATCCGGCATTTGAGCATGTCGTCGATGAAAAAGTGGGCCGCGTATTCGCCGAGCTGGGCTCCAAGGCGGGCGAACTAAAGCCCGAGATGGCGGAGATGATGGGGCTGCCAGCCGGCATCGCCGTTGCAGTCGCGAATGTCGACGCGCACGTCACGGCGCCGGCCGTCAAAGCAACCGACCCCGGCATCATGGTCATGGTCATGGGCACGTCGACCTGCCACATCCTGTCGGGAACGGAACTCGGCGAAGTGGACGGGATGTGCGGTGTGGTCATGGGTGGCGTTATCCCGGGGCTATACGGTTACGAGGCCGGGCAAAGCGCTGTCGGTGATATCTTCGCCTGGTACGTCGATCACGGCGTGCCGCCTGAATATCATCGAGCGGCAGAAGAGGCCGGGCTCAACTTGCACGAATACCTGGAGCGGGAAGCGGCCAAACAGGCGGTCGGCGAACACGGTTTGCTCGCGCTTGACTGGTGGAACGGCAACCGCAGCACGCTGGTCGATGTCGACTTGACCGGCATGATGCTGGGCATGAACCTGGCGACGCGGGCGCCTGATATCTACCGCGCATTGATTGAAGCGACAGCATTTGGCACGCGCGAAATCATCGAGGCTTTTGAAGAGCGGGGCGTCGAAGTGCGGGAGCTGGTGGCCGCTGGCGGCCTGCCGGAGAAGAACGCGCTGCTGCGCCAGATCTATGCCGACGTGACGGGACGAACCTTCAGGCTGTCGGGGTCGGCTCAAGCGCCCGCGCTGGGCTCGGCGATGCACGCGGCCGTCGCCGCCGGCATTTATCCTAATATCCAGGCGGCGGCGGAAAAGATGGGCAAGCTTAAAGACGAGGTCGTCAAGCCGATCGCGGAAAATCAAAAGACTTACGACCGGCTCTATCGGGAGTATGAGACGCTCTACCAGTATTTCGGGCGCGGCGCCAATGATGTTATGAAGCGGCTGAAGGCGATTCGGCATGAGGCGCTTGGCTGATTCTGCGCGGTCGCTGCCATAAGATATGGTGAAAACTTACAAAACTCGGTATGTTTCCCTCGCTGCGGGTTCGGATTCCCCCCGTTTGCGTGAATCTTCAGTGTAAGGCGCCCAGCGCAAATCGCTATTTTGGGCGCGCCCGTGCCGCCGGATGGACGCCTCAAGACCGATTCTTTGTACGCTGATGACAAAACTCGCGCTTATCCTGGCTTCAGAATCGTTTGACAGCAGCATTTCGGATACCATTCTGCCTTTGGAATGGCGATGCAGAATTATGTTTTGTATGAAATCACCAAAAGGATTGCTCACAATTGGGATAATATTGCGCTTATTTCTGGGGCCTTCGTCACTGTACACTCTCAGCCATGATTCGAGTTGACTGGTAGTTCGTCTGTGCGGAGGGAAAAATGGATAAACGCAAGGCAGGATTTGGCGGCAAGCGCAAGATGATTTATCGGTTGGTCTCGATTTTCTTGGGGCTGGTCATCCTTTATAGCTTCGGCTTTGGCACAATCGCACAAGACGATCCGCCGGCTGAAGACGCTGCCGCTGAAAAAGCGATGGCGGAAGAATTGACGATTGCCGCCGTGCAGGAAAATGTTGACGCGGTGCAGACGAACCTCGATCATGTTTGGATTTTGCTGGCGGGCTTCCTGGTCTTCTTCATGCAGGCCGGCTTCGCCATGCTGGAAGGCGGCATGATCCGCGAAACGGGGGTGGTTAACTCGCTCGCCGAGAACTTCATGGACGCCTGCGTCACCGGCATTGTCTTCTTCATTGTTGGCTTCGGCATTGCTTTTGGCACTGCTGAGGCGGGCTTGGCCAGTGGGGGATTGACGCCGGGCGCCATGCCGCTTCTGTTGGGCGGAGCAACTGGCGCAGGAGATGGCGACGGCAGTCTCTTCGTGAATTTCTTCTTCCAGTTCGCTTTTGCTGGCGCGGCCGCGACCATCGCCACGGGCGCCATGGCTGAACGGACGAACTTCGTCGGCAAGCTGATCTACAGCGCAATCCTGGGCGCGATCATCTATCCGGTGGTCGTCTTCTGGACCTGGGGCAGTGGATGGCTCTACGAGGCTGGCTTTATGGATTTTGCCGGCTCAACCATCGTTCACATGACCGGCGGCATTGTCGCATTGATGGGCGCTTATATGTTGGGACCGCGCGCGGGCCGTGTATTTGGCCGGCCGCCAGCAGCTTCGAATCTGGCGCTGGCTTCGCTCGGTACTTTCATCCTCTGGGTCGGCTGGTACGGCTTCAATGTCGGCTCGACGCTGGGCGCGAGCGATGTCAACCAGTTGGGGCTTGTCGCGGTTAATACCACGCTGGCGGCGGCTGCTGGCGCGCTGGGCGCGATGTTTCATACCTACTTCATCACCAAGACCTGGAATGTCAGTTTCATTTTGAACGGCTCGCTGGCGGGTCTGGTCGGCATCACGGCTGGCTGCGCCTTCGTCACGCCGATAAACGCCATCATCATCGGCCTGCTGTCGGGCATCGTGCTGGTGATTTCAATGGGGGTTGTTGAGTCGATGAAGATCGACGATGCGGTCGGCGCCTTTTCGGTGCACGGCGCATGCGGCGCATTCGGTACGCTGATGATCGGCATCGTGGGGTCGCAAGCGCTGCTCGAAGGCGCCGGCTCGACATTCACCACCAGCCTGTTTGATGGCGGCGGCTTGGACTTGTTCGGCGCCCAGTTGGTTGGCGTGGCTGGCGTGGCCGTTTGGGTCGGCGTCACCAGCTACATCATGTTCCGGGTTCTGAATGGTCTTGATGTTTTGCATGTCGATCCGGAAGCGGACAGAATCGGCATTGACGCTTACGAGCATCATGCATCGGTATGGCCGAACGTGCTGCCCCTGCGCGAATCGGAAGACGAGTAACGCAGCTAGAAGTAAAGCAAAGCAACTGCAACGGGTGATCCAGATGGGTCGCCCGTTTTCTTTTTCTCCGATGCACCAGGTTAGCCAGGCAAAAACGAGATCGGTAAAGTATTTCTTGAGTGGACGAGCCACCGGCTCGCCCATACAAATATACGATGAGAATTAGAGATGACCGCTGTCCAGCAGGATGGTGACCGGCCCGTCATTGTGGATCGCCACTTGCATCAACGCGCCGAAGACACCGTGTTCCACCTGCTGCACACCCGCCTGAACGAGACAGGCGGCATAGTGTCGGATGATTGGCTCGGCTGTATCTGGCTGCGCGGCTTGAATGTAGCTGGGGCGGCGCCCCTTTCGCGCATCGGCATAGAGCGTGAATTGCGAGACGACCAGAACCGCGCCGGCGACATCCAGGAGCGAGCGATTCATCTTGCCGTTCATATCGGAAAAGACACGCAGGTTCGCCGTTTTCTTCGCCAGTTTTTCCGCTTCGGCATGGGTATCGGAATGCGTAACGCCGACCAAAGCGACGAAGCCATTGTCGATTTCTCCGCTAACTTCGCCGTCTACTGTCACCGACCCGGCGCTGACGCGTTGCAGCAGAACGCGCATGGAACCTCGCTTTCTTCTTTGCCGCTTTCAGGCGCGCTGATTCAAGATCCGCATCACGCGCATGAGGAAGCGTTGGCAGCATGTATCGACGTGGTATTGGATATCCATCTCTTCAATGCTGTTGTCGTAAACGCCGCTAATTACGAATTTCGGCGCTTGGGCATGCTCGGCGCAGACGATATCGGCGAACTTCCGCCGCAGGTCCCCGCCGATTGATTGTCTGACGCCTTCGAACATCTGCTCCAGCTCATAGCGGTCGAGAAATGGCGCCGCCGGCGCTTCACCGTCAACGCGCAGATCGAATTCAATGATAAGGCACATGCCGCGCTCAATCGATCATGCGGTTTAGGCGTTGAACCAACTGAATGGCGTAACCCCAGGGATCGCGCAGGAAAGCCAGTTTGTCACCGTTGTCGCGATGGTCAATATCGCCATCCAGCGAGGCGCCAGCCGCAACCAGTCGCTGACGCTCGGTCTCAATATCATCCACAGCAAAGGCGAGGTGAAAGGTCACCGCGTGATGCCTGGCATAATCAATGACTTCGCCCAGCGGATTGCTGTAGATTTCGATCAGGCTCTTGCCGGCGCTGTCAGCGAGAAAGTGGATGTAGGGCGGCTCGTCAAATGAGCGTACAACCTGCATGTCGAAGTTGGCGGCATACCAGGCGGCAAGCGCGGCCGGATCATTGACGTTAAAGGCGATATGTTCCAGTCTCATAGCGATATTCCTCATTCCAGTTCAAATCGTTCGGCGTCTGGCTCGCGGCTTTCGTCGGGCGCGTCAGTTTCTTCCTCCGGCAGTTGCTGGCTGCGTACCCAACTGATGCCCATCATGGCCAGAAATACGACCGCAATGCTCAGGAAGATGATTTCGTCGAAGGGACCCAAAGCGCCATGAGCCAGAACGACGGGCATGGTGTTTCTTTCTCTCGCCGGCGAGCAGCGATATTATAGGCGAGTGCGAGACGAATCTGTAGCCGTGCTTTGAGCGAGTTGATGCGCCGGTTGCGCGTCAGTCCGGGTCGATCGGTATTTTAAGGGCGCCAGCGGCCGCGTCGTCCTCGTCCTTCTCCTTCGCGGGCTCATCCGATTCGCCGCTGATGTCGATGCGGACCGCTTTCTTGCCCAATTGCGGGCGCGCGGCTTTCTTGCGGCGGCTCTTCTTCTTTGACGGTTTCACGAGATTGACCGGCACATCGGTCTCGGTCACATTCGGGGCATCGCTGGTGACACCGATTTGCCCGCCTGTAGCGTCGGCGCCCTCTTCCTGCGCGCGTTCAGTTGCTTTGTCAGTCGGCTTGGCCGCTGCTTCCGCGGAATCACGCTCGGCTATGTCCAATTCAGGTAGGGCGCTGTCTGCGGGCAGGTTTGCTCGCATCGCCTTCACGACGGCTTTAATCTCAGCTTCAAAGATATCCCAACGCGATGGCGCGAGTGATTCCAGCATCAGCTCCAACGCGTCCAAAAGCGCCGCCTGAGATTCGCCAGCCTCCGTCAGCGCAAAGATGCGCCAGGCGCGCAGGGAACGGTAGCTCGGGTGAAGCCGTAATCCGTCTTCAATTGTCGCCAGAGACTTGGCGCTTTCGCCCAGCTCCAGCAGAGTGGCGCCCAACTGCGTGTAGAGGCGTGGCATATCCTTCGGCGGCAAGCCTTGCGCTTTTGGCATCGCCAGCAAATCGCGATAGATCGGCAGCGCCTGCTCAGGCACGCCAAATGCGCGCCAGCAGGCGGCCAATTCGAACATGATGCGCGCGTGACCGGGGTAGGTCGCATGCAACTGCTTGAAATGTTCAATTGCGCCGCCCAGGTTGCCGCCTTGTTTCAGGCGTAATCCCGCTTCAATTAACTCGGTTATGACCGCCATTGATGTCAGTCCTCGATTCCGGGCTGCAACTATGAGTATAGCACGGGCAATTTGCCTTACGTATCACGGGCGATGCCGTTGCGCCGGCGTGGATTCAGCCGAATGGCCAAGGGAAAAACATCAGGCTTTGATGACAGGCACAATGTAACCGTCATCAAGCCAGGCACGAAGCTGCGCGCCATCGACCGCCGCGCCGGGGAAGCCGTCGGGATGGTAACTTGTGATTTGAATGAGCGCGTCGTCATTTTGGTAGATGGCACGAAAGTCGTGGTAGATGCCGCGCTTCGGCGAGATGTAGCACCAAGGCGCCAGCTTGTAACTCGTTTCGGCGCCGAATTTGGGCAGGCGATACTGCAGAGGCGGCTTCTTCACGGCTTTGAGGATCACGTCGGCGAAGCGGCTGACCATCGTCTCAAGGGAATACTCCGCCTTCAAGTAGCGCAGCGTGGCGGCCGAAGCGCGCCGGCGCTCGCTCAGGATTTGGTGCGCGAGGGCAGCGGCATTGTCGATGTCGCCGTAATCGACGCGATCGATATGTTCATCCGGCAGCAAATCACGATAGGCGGCGACGCGCGAAACGATCGGGGGCGTGCCACAGCCCAGCGACTCAAAGGGCGTATTGCCAAAGGTCTCTACGCAGTTGCCGATGCACATCGTCACATCAGCCAGGCTGTAGTATTCGGGGATGAGCGCTTCGCTGATCCAGTCGTGAAAGACGAAGACGTCTTCTAAGCCCGCTTCGTTGATGGCGCGCCGCAGTTGGTCGTAATAGGCGCGGTTGAGCGGGTCGCTTTCCGCGTCCAGCCAGCGGGGCACGAGCACGCGCAAGCGCTCCCAGCCCATATCGCGCACCAAGCGCCGCGCCACCTGAAGGACTTCGTATATGCCTTTGTTGAGGTCCGGACGATGAGGAAACAGGATCACCGGATGGTCGGCGATCTCGGCGGGGATGACCTCAAAGATGTCGCTTGGCGGGCGGTAGCGGAAGACATCCCAGTCGAAGCCATTATGGATGGCCCGCATGCGATCCCGCACTTCTGGCGCGAAGGGCGATACCACCGCTTCGTATGAGGCGCGCGTATGCTCCGATGGCAGAATCCATTCGTCGCCTTGAAACAGAAAAGCGGCTTGCATCGTCTCCGGATAGATGATGCTTCGCAGCGAGATCACTGTTGGTTTGGATTGATAAACGAACGGGAAGATCAGCCCGCCATCGTGGCTGTAGTGGATATCGGCAGCGGCAATGGCGTCGCCCATATAGCGCATGGCATTGGCGATATGGTATATCGGCGTGAAATAAGGTTCGGGATAGGGCTGTTTGAAACGCAGCAGCGGACGGATTTCCACATTCTCGTGCCATCGGAAGGGCCTCATTGATCCTTCGCGCTGCGTTGAGAGGATGGTCACGCGGTGGCCCAATTCGCCAAGATGCAGCGCCACCTTTTTGAGTTGCGCCTGTCCGCCGCCCATGGCGAAGTCGGGGAACAGAGGCGTCATGGAGAAAACGGCGATTCGCTTGTGGTTGCGCATTTTTGAAGCGCGCATTTCAACTATTGGTCGACATTAGCTGAGACACATTATATCGCCCCGGCAATTCCCAGCTATTGGGCAGGATTTACAAGGGCAGTGTGGGTTGGAGCCCGGGACTGTCGCTGATGACAGTGCCGATGGAATCATCTCCCTGAAGCGCTTTGACCAGGTCGTGGGGGTTCCAGAAATTCAGCACGATGATTGGCATGGCATTTTCCTGGCAGAGAGTGAAGGCGGTGGTGTCCATCACGCGCAGCTGCTGATTGAGAACATCCTGGTAGCTCAGTCGGCGATAACGCGCCGCGTCGGGATTGTCCAGCGGATCGGCCGAGTAGACGCCATCGACCTTGGTCGCTTTGACGATCACATCGGCGTGGATCTCGCTGGCGCGCAAAGCGGCGGCCGAGTCGGTGGTGAAGTAGGGGCTGCCGATGCCGCCGGACAAGATGACAACGCGCCCCTTTTCCATGTGGCGAATGGCGCGCAGGCGAATATAAGGCTCGGCGATCGAGTTCATTTCGACCGCGGTCTGCACGCGGGTGACGATGCCGAAGCGTTCGATCGCGTCTTGCAGCGCCAGCCCATTCATCACCGTGGCGATCATGCCCATGTGGTCGGCGGTGCTTCGGTCCATGCCGAGCTTCGCGGCCGGTTCGCCGCGCCACAAATTGCCGCCGCCAATGACGATGGCAACCTGTATGCCGAGTTCATAAACCTCACGCACGCGCTGGGCGATGTAAGCCGTCTTTTCCGGATCAATGCCAGTCCCGCTGTCGCCGGCCAGGGCTTCGCCGCTCAGCTTCAACAAGACGCGCCTATACGGCAACTCGTCATTCGCTGTCATGTTCGCTCCCTAGTTGATTAGCACAAAGCATATTCGCCGAAAAAGCCCCTATAGGCAAATCATATCGGCGCGACCGTCCAGAAGTCGTCGTTTAAGCCAAGAGCGCGGAAGATGGCGATGGCTTCTTCAGCCCGGCGGCCGCGAAAGCTCGGCGACATGCGGTCGCCATACCAGCGTTTGGAGAGTTCCCAAACTTGCTCGACGGTCAAGGCGGCGCCTCGTCCCCGGCCTTCTCTGTGGCACCATTCGTCAATTTCCGCTTCCGACCGGAAGAGCAGAATCGTCGCTCAGGTATCGACAATGTCGTCATACCATTGGCGAAAGGGCAGGGCAAAATGCACCAGATGACCGTGACAGCCCGACAGACGGTCTCCTTCCACAGCAAATTCGATCGCTTCGCCGGTCAAGGGATGGCTCGCCTCGACGCGGGCGTCCGCGCCCAGCATTGCCGGGATCCCGAACGCATCCCAGGCGCAGTTGGCGTATAGCGCAGAATCGCCGATTCGAACGCGATAATCAGTGGGCAGTGCCGAAAGCGGATTTGCCATCAAGATGCCGCCGCTACCGGCGCGTAATACCAGGGCATGGGCATCGTGCAATCGCCTTAATGCATTCCGCGCATGGGACGGTGAAATTCCAAATTCGAGAGCCAAATCATTGACCTCGGGCACGCGTCCGCCACCAGCGAGCGCTTGGTAGATGAAGAGGCGAATGTCCCAGTCGCTGTCAGTCAGTGTCATACGATGACTTCAAACAAAAGAGGATTAGCCAATTGACTAATCCCCGGAAACTCTTTGAACATGACTGTCGTCACAGGATGCGCCGAATGTACGAAGGGGCTGCTCAATTCTCGTCCCCGATGGCGAAGCGCTGAAAGCGGCCGATGTGAATCGTCTCGCCGACCTCAGCCACGGTTTCCTGCAGGTATTGCCCCACCGTTTTGTCATCGTCTTTGATGAAGGACTGCTCCAGCAGCACGATTTCTTCGTACCATTTGTTCATGCGGCCCGCGACCATCTTCTCGGCGATATGTTCCGGCTTGCCTTCTTCCAGCGCGCGATCCAACTGAAGGCGCGTTTCAGATGCCACGATGTCTTCGGGCACGTCATCCCGCTGGACATATTTCGGGCTCATGTTGGCGATGTGCATGGCGATATCTTTGGCGAAGGCTTTGAACTGGTCAGTCGCGGCGACGAAGTCGGTCTCGCAGTTCACTTCGACGATCACCGCCAGGCGATTATCAAAGTGCAGGTAGTTGCCGATGACGCCCTCATTGGCGCTGCGGCCCTTGCCTTGCAGCTTGATGCCGTCCTTGAGCGCTTTTTCGCGCAGGAATTCTGCGGCGGCGTCCATATCGCCGTTGTGCTGTTCCAGCGCCTTCTTGCAATCCAGCGGACCAGCGCCGGTCTTGTCTCGCAGTGCCTTTACCTCTTTTGCCGTAACTGCCATCTGTCGCAAAATCTCCGTACTGAGTGATTGGCTTAGTCTTCTTTGTCGCTGGCGGCAGCGCTGCCGTCTTCAGCGGCGGGGGCGCCGTTCTGGCTGGCGCCATCTTCGCCTTCGGCCGCTTCACTTTCCGCTTCGCCGAAGAGTTTGGTGTCGCGCAATTTGGCCAAGGTCGATTCGCCCAGCAGATCTTCGTCGGCGAGTTCATCATCAAAGGCATCGGTGAATGTCTGGTCCTCTTCTTCTTCGATGCCGGCTGATTGACGGAGGTTATGCCCCTCGAGCACTGCATCGGCCAGCGCGCCAATCAGCAGGCGAATGGAGCGCATGGCATCGTCATTGGCGGGCAGGATGTGATCGACCATGTCCGGGTCGGCGTTGGTATCGACCAGAGCCATCACCGGAATCTTCAAGATATTGGCTTCCTTGACCGCCGTGAACTCGCGCTCGGCATCAACTACGATGAGCAGATCGGGCACGCGCGTCATCTCGCGGATGCCGCCGAGGCGCAATTGCAGCTTGGCGATTTTCCGCTCGAGCACCAGCCCTTCTTTCTTGGTCAGCCGGTCGAACTCGCCGGCGTCGCGGCGCTGTTCCAGCTGCTTCAAGGTGTCGATACGGCTGCGGATGGTCTTCCAGTTGGTCAGCGTCCCGCCCAGCCAGCGGTAATTGACATAGGGCATGCCGCAGCGCTCGGCTTCCCGCTGGACGATTTCCTGCGCCTGGCGCTTGGTGCCGACAAAGAGAACAGATCCGCCGCCCGCGACCAGATCGGCGAGCTTGTCGTGGAAGGCGTTCAAATTCGATAGCGTGATCTGCAAGTCGATGATGTGAATCCCGTTGCGCTGGGTGAAGATGAATTCATCCATCTTCGGGTTCCACTTGTTCGTGCGATGCCCGAAATGGACACCTGTTTCGAGCAGGGTTCGCATTCTTACTGCGGAAGGCATGGGAAGACTCCTTGGGTAGACGGTGTTTGATTCTCGCACATCATTCATCCTCCGGTGACAATCCGACCAGGCGGACAACACCCACCGCGAGTCCTGATGTGTGGGATTTCGGAATCCCAGCCACAAGGCGGGATGCCGCCGCGCATTCTATCATAGGCCTGTGGCGAGAGCAATGTGCGGTTAGCCCGCGATGTGAGAACGGAATGGCGCGAGAGGCTCAGCTGGCTGCCGCGCTTAGAATCCCTTCCAATGCGCGAATGAAGGCTTGATTATCCTCCCGGGTGCTTGCGCTGACGCGGAGGCCGTAGGGCATATGGTTTCGCGTCTGTGTCCGCAAGAGGAAGCCGCGCTCCAACAGTTGTTGATTGAGGTCTTCCGCCACCAAATGCGTCTCGAACAAGATGAAATTTGTCGCTGATTTCCAGTATTTGACATCAAGCCGGTCGAATTGGCGGCAGAGCCAAGCCACTTCGCCGCGCAGGAAATCGACGCAGCGCCGCATATGCGCTTGATCCTGGCAGGCGGCGATGCCGGCCGCCAGCGCCAGCTTGTTCTGATGGAAGCCGCGATGCAATCCGGCGATGTAATTGGCGATCTCCGGTTTGGCGATGCCATAGCCAAGCCGCATGCCGGCCAATCCATAGGCTTTAGAGAAGCTGTGCACGATAATGATGTTCTTTTCTTCAAGCGCGTATTGAATGGAATCGGGGAAATCCGGCGAGTCTACGAAGTGATGGTAAACTTCGTCGGCGACCACGATCACATGATCCGGCAGACCGCGCATGAGTTCATCCATGGCATCGGCGGGGGTGATGGTGCCGGTCGGATTGTTGGGATTGCAGAGCATGATCAGTTTGGTCGATTCGTTGATGGCGCTCAAAACGGCGTCGGGGCGATATTGAAAACTCTCCGGCGCAAGGGACACATCCAAGACGCGCGCGCCTAATGGTTCAATGACCTTCCGATAGGCGCCGCTGAATGTCGGTGGGGACAGAATCACTTCGTCGCCGGGGCTGAGGAAGGCGCGCGCGATCAACTCAAGCGCTTCGAATCCGCTGCAGCCGGTGAAGATATGTTCGGGCTTCAGCCCGCGCCCAAGCACGCCGCAAATCGCTTGTCGCAGGGCGATATCCGAAAACTGCGGATAATATGACAGCGTCGGCGCGGCGGCGCGTATCGCTTCGATAACGCGCGGCGAGGGACCCAGGGGATTCTCGTTATTCGCCATCGGGTAGACTTTTTCCACACCGTGAAGCTGGCGAATATCATCGGGCGCGATGCGGCTGTCAGACCGCGTAAATGGCTCAATATGGGGATTGCGCAACGAATTGCTCATATTCTGGAGGCAGGTTTATTTGGATAGGGCGCGAGCAGCCTAGCGCATGATAACGGATTCCGCCTATTGCGGAAAGCGGATTCTTGGCAAATGCCGCGGGAGCGAAGCATCTCAACTTTCGTTTTTCAATTCCATTGAGCTGCAGTCTTTCGCCGCGAAGCCAAAGCGGCCGTAGAAACTTTCCAGCTCAGGCGCGCAATCAAGCATGATGGTCTCGATATGCTGCATGCGTTTCAGCAACTTGTCGAGCATTTCTGAAGCGATGCCTTGGCCGCGGTAGGCGCTGTCGACGACGACATCGTCGATGAGGGCGCGATACCGATCATCGGTGATCACGCGGGCAAAGGCGATCAGATGATCTTCGTCCCAGACGCCCAGGGTGAAGTGGCAGCGATCCAGCATTTGCTGCACATCTAGCGGGCTGCGCGCATTCGCCCAGCCGGTCTGCTCAAACAACTTCGTCAGTTGCTCGGGACGGATCGGTTCCGTAAATGAAAAGATATACCTGGTAGACATCGCTTGCCCCATATTCTATTCGTTCGAATTGCAGCGGGTGGCACCAATCCCATATCATCTTACATCAAAGGCGGCTCGCTTGTCGCTATTTCCGGTGGATTTCCGACGGTGGACAAGGCATGCGGCGATTTCATGCGGACGTCAAATGGCAGCCAGCATCGCCGACGCCGATACGGTTTTGGCTTCAGCGGCGCAAGTGCTAAAATGAGACTGTCGCTGCCGAAGCGGCGAGGAGGGCAGGGCTTGGCGACTTCGAGATGGAATTCCTTCATCCAGTTTCTGTGTGAGATATATCAGACGCCGACCGATGACCGGCAGAATCTCGTGGATGAATTGTTAATGACGCACGACGAATGGCCCTGGGTGGAGCGCAACAAAGCGACATTTGTTTATGATTCCTGGACGGCGCAAAATGTGGCGCTGAATGTGGACATTGTCAAGCGGGATCCACCCTTTGAGCGCATGACCCGGCTGGATGACACTTCGCTTTGGTACTACCAGCGATTCTTCGAGCGCGACGCCTTGATTGACTACATGTTTGCCATTGACGACCCGGGGACGCCACTGGCGCAAGAAGTGGATTTGCTGGACCGCGTGGGCCGTTTCTGGCAGGCTGATGCGCGCAATGCGCTTTCGATCCGCGGCAATCGCGTGAATACATCGGTCTTGCAGATGCCGCGTGCGCGCCCGTTTCCCAGTTGGGCGGCGATGAGCGCGGTAGCACGCGGTCGCGTCTATCGCCATCGGTTCAGTTCGGCGCAGCTTGGCTTTAGTGGACGCAGTCTGTGGGTCTATACGCCGCCGGACTACGACGCCAATGACGGCCGCAACTACCGCCTGCTGGTGCTGATGGATGGGCAGTGGGCGATGAACGCGCTAGAAGTGCCCTTCATCGCCGACGCGCTGATCAAGCACGGGCGGATGGAGCCGATCATCATCGCCATGCTCGCCAGCGGCAGCCAGTCGGAGCGGGCCGCGGAATATGTCGGCAACGAAAAGCATTACGCCATGATCGCTGCCGAACTGCTGCCCTTCTTGCAGGCGGAGCACCGGATCGAGCCCTTGGACCTGGGGCTTGGGGGCGTTGGCGAGGGCGCGATTGCGGCGGTTCACGCGGCTTTGAAGAACCCGGCGATCTTTGGCCACTTGATCCTGGTCTCGCCACCATTGGGCCGGGAGCCGGCGGTTCAGCTATTGAAAGACTTTGCCCAACGATTCCGCGACTCGCCAATATTGCCCAATCGCATCTTCCAATCGGTCGGGCGCTATGAACAAGACATGCGCTTCTATCAGCCGGCATTGGCGCTGCGAGGCATCCTCGAACGCCGTATGACGCACGACCCCGAATTGGATTACCGCTTTGTCGAGCTGGGCAGCGGTCATAGCCTGGCCGCCTTCAAGAGCGTCATGCCGGAAGCGATGGCGCACGTCTTTCCGCCTCGCAAAGCCTAGGCGCACGCGGATTCAATCGCTGATGGGCGCTTTGTACATTGTCCCGACGCCGATTGGCAATCTTGAGGATATGACCTTGCGCGCCTTGCGCATTCTGCGCGAGGTTTCGCTTATCGCCGCGGAAGATACCCGAACATCGCGCGTGTTGACGAGACACTACGATATTGACACGCCGATGACCAGTTATCACGAGCACAACAAGCTCGCCAAGCTGGACCAGATCTTCTCTGCTTTGAATGCTGGAGACGTCGCGCTGATCTCCGATGCCGGTACGCCGGGCATCTCTGATCCGGGATTCGAGTTGATCGCGGCTGCCATCGCACGCGGATACGAGGTGATTCCGCTGCCTGGCGCGAGCGCGCTGACGACGGCGCTGGTGGGCTCAGGAATGGCCAGCGACCGCTTTGTTTATCTTGGATTTCTGCCGCGAAAGAGAGCGCCGCTCAAGGCATTGCTCGCTGGTTTCACCGACCGAACTGAAACGCTGGTCGCTTACGAAAGTCCGTACCGATTGCGTGATTCGCTCGCGGCGATTGCGGCTGTGTTGGGCGATGAACGGCGGGTTTGCGTGGCGCGCGAGATCAGCAAAAAGTTCGAGCAGTTTTATCGCGGTACGGCGGGCGAATTGCGCGACGTCTTCGCCAGAGATAATCCCCGGGGCGAAGTCACGCTCGTCATCGCCGGCGCCGCTCCGGACGCGGCCATCTGGTCCGAGGCGCAAGTGAAGCAAGCATTGGCAGAGCGGCTGGAGGCGGGCGAGGCGCTATCGCGGGCGGCCAGCGAAATCGCCAAGCGAGCTCAATGGAAGAAGAAGGCCGTTTATCGCTTGGGGGTCAAGGGCGGCTGATTGCGCCTGTCCGGTCAGTCGCTTTCGCCATGAAGGCGGGAGATGTCGACATCGATGGCGTTCTCGCCGAGGCTGTCTCTCAGCGCTTCCCACTGATCTTCGCGCAGGGCGCAGGCGGTTGGACCGAGCCGCGCCCCCAAATAACGGCGAAAGGCTGGAATCGCCAAGATCTTGTCCAGCGTTTCTTCGGCGGTCGTGCGCAGGACGATCATGGATTCGAATGTCACCGCAGTCCTGGCGCCCGCCTGCCAATTGCGCAGCAGCTTGACAATCGGAAGCGGCACGGGCTTGCCATCGAGGTGGCGTGCGATAAAGGCATGAATATGTTTGGCGCTGATGTCTTGCGTCGCGGCGCGCTGGATGGTGGCGGCGTCGATTTGGTAGTGAAAGGGGTCGCCCGCGCGCAGGCAATTTGCGAAACGCGCCAACTGAAAGCGCTCAAAGCGGTTGACCCGTCGTGAAGCCAGCAGAATGCCGTCGTTGCGGGCGTCAATGCGCGCGCTGGGCTCGTCAGGATTGGGCCATTCGCTGAGTTCCAGGAAGGCGCGGCCGTATGCCGTTAGTCGCAGGACATCCTCGCCGAAATCGACCAAGCCAAGCCAGTGCATTGGACCGAGCAAGTAGAATTCGATGAGAGCGCCTTCGACCGCATCCCAGCTTTCGAAACCGGCCAGGAATTCGCCGGACTCATTGCGGATATACCAACTGTCGTAATCCCCATCCGGCCGTTGGAAATCCGGCTCGAATTCTTTAATGATCTCAATGAGATCGTTGATGGATACCCAACCCTGATCGGGCAGCAGGTCGGCCAGCAGTTGCATCACCGCGCTGCGGGCGGCGGCGGCATCGTAAGACCATCCGGAATCCTCCGGATACAGACCGGGGACATGCCACATTTCGCGATAGGTCCTGCTCGCCAGCCAGGCTTTTGCCAGCCGCTCGACCTGTTGAGCCCGCGGCGCTTCCAGCCAGTCTCTTGCCTCCTTGCGTTTGGGATGCGCCTTGCCATCTTCGCGGTAAATCAGGTCTGCGCTTTCGGCGATGCCCAGCATGAACGACAGCCGGCTCGCTTCCCGCCGCAAGAGCACGCTTGTGATTGCCGCGGCGTCTTCCGGCGCGAATTGCTCCCCATCCACGGCGGCCGGGCGCGTTTGCAGCGAAGCCAGCAAGGACGTCAGATCATCGACAATGGACGTATCGGCGCGGCTGACATCATCGACTTCGTTGACCAGCCCCAGCGCGGGCGCCCCGTCGCTTGCGGAAACGCTGTCTGCGTCAAGGGTCTCATAACTCGTCTTGTGCAAAGGCAGGGCGGCGATGAGATCGGTCGGCACGAAGGTGAAGCCGATCAGACTGTCTTCCACCTTGTCGAAGCCTTGGCCGATGAAGCCCCGATAATACAGGGTTTCGGCGATGCTTTTTCCCTGTATATGCGGCTGTTCACGCTCGATTTGGGCGCGCCCCAATTTGCGGATTTTGCCGTAGAAACGCTCGAACTGGGCGATTTTCATGCGGCTTTGCGCGCTGCTGACCAGCAGTTGCAAGGCGGCTCGGGCAGGCTCATCCAGCTTGTCCCAGGCGGCTTCGGTGATCTCCGGGTCTAGCATGGCGCCCTGAAGCTGCCGAATCATTTCGTCATCGGTCAGGCTCTTGCCATCGACGCGCCAGAATTCGGCCAGAGCCGGGAGCATGCCCGGATCGTAATCGTGCAGGGTGGCGAAAATATTCTTCATTTGGGCGGCTTTCCGTTGCCCACCAGCGCGGCGTAGATGTCAAAATGATATCCGATTTTTGAATAGTCATCGGCGCTGAAAATGATACGCGTTGGCGCCGAGCAGGTGGGGCAATAGAAATCGAGGATGCCTTGCTCTTCAGTGGAGAGCGTCGGCGTCATGTCATCGAAGAAACGCCGGAGTTTGCGCTGGAAGGCGGAGCGTCCGTCAGCCTGGTAGAAACTGCGCCAGCGAAAACGAATCCGGTGGCTGCAGCGCGGGCAACGGTAGATGCAGTTGCCGCCTACGCGGTTGCGGTAGTCTTCGCCGTCAAGCAAGCCGTAGAATACCGCAGAGGCTTCATAATGGTCAATCGGCGAACTGAGCGTCGTCATATGCACCAGCGGGTATTGTCAGCTTCATTCTAGCATAATTCAGCGGGGCGCTTGGCTAGTCGATGACCAGCGTGCCGCAGCCGATATAAGCGCAGCAACCGCCGATCGCGACGTGGGTGAATTCATCTCCGTGTCGCTGCACCTCAATATGAATGAAACTCGGTCGGCCAATCTCGAAGCCTTGCTCGCTGATCATGTCGCCATGCTGCGCCAAGCCATACTTCAGCAGATACGCCCCTAGCGGCCCGCTGGCGGAGCCGGTTGCCGGGTCTTCGCTGATGCCCAGCGCCGGCGCAAACATGCGGCTGTGAACGGTGGAATCTTCGTAGACGGTTTCGGTTGTGGTCACGAAGACATTTTGGGCATGCGTTCCCGCCAGGAGTTCAGACCATATATCGAGGCGCAAGCGAATCTTCCGCGCTGCCTCCAGCGAATTGAGCGCGACAAACAGGAAGGGCAATCCGCTGCTGAGGACCTGGATGGGAGCGCCGTCTTGGAGGTCGGCGACGGTCAAAGACAGAATCGAGGCGATGCTCTTGCGATCCTCGTAGAGGTCAAGGAATTGCGGGATCGGCTGTCGCATCCATACATCTGTTGGCTCGCCGCTTTCGTCGGCGCGGATTGTCACCGCAATTGGTCCGATGCCTTCCTCAAAGACGATTGTCTTCGCGTCTACGATGCGTCCGAGCATGCCCAGGCGAGCGAGCAGGTAGGCGGTTCCGACGGTGGGGTGGCCCGCCAGCGGCAGTTCAGCGGCCGGCGTGAATATCCTCAGCCGGAAGTCGGCGGCGGAATCCGCAGGCGGTAAGACGAAGGTAGTCTCGCTGAGATTGAGTTCCTTGGCGATCTTCTGCATCATCGGCGCCGGCAAGTCCCGCGGCGGATCGGGGAAGACCGCCAACTGGTTGCCGCCGAATTGACGATCGGTAAAGACATCGAGCAAATGATAATTCAAGCGCATACGGCTCCTCCTCCTCGGCGAGTGATCCCTGATTCTGGATTCGCCAGTACGATAATCGTCGCCGCCGAAACTGTCAGTCCCAGAAATGCTGAATGAGCGCCTTGCGTTTATGCGATAATTGCGCGCCTGTCTGTGGACGAAAGACAGCGATGTGGACTACAATCGTGGCTGCTATCGCGGATGCAAAGGGACCTTTATGACGATTGACTATGCCGCGCGCTTAGACAGCTTGCTGGAGAAGAGCGAAGCCGATCTCGTTGCCTTTGTGCCGGGCGAAAACATGGTTTATTTCACGGGCCTTCATTTTCATTTATCGGAACGCCCCATACTAGGTTTGTATGGCCGGCAGGGCTTGTCGTTCATCATTCCGGAACTTGAAGTGGCCAAGCTGGAAGCGCGGCCTGATTTAGAGGCGCGCCGCTTTATGTGGACGGACCAGAGCGGCTATGATAGCGCCTTTCGCGAGGCGATCGCCGCCTTAGCGCCGACGGAGACGACCTGCGCCATGGATGGTCAGACGCTGCGCTTCTTTGAGTGGCGGGCGCTGGAGGGTGCGGGTTTGTCTTCGGCGAAGGCGCTGGATGTCGGCGACCTCTTCCTCAACTTGCGCGCTCGCAAGGCGCCGGAAGAGATCGCCAATATGCAGCGGGCGATCGATATCAGCGAAGCCGCGCTGGCGGCGACGATGGATTGGGCGCGCCCGGGTATGACCGAGCGCCAAATCGCCGACAGACTATCGGCCGAAATGGTCGAGCGCGGCGCCCAGGGATTCGCTTTTCTGTTGGTCCTGACCGGGGAAAAGAGCGGACAGCCGCATGGGGATACGGGCGACCGCGTCTGGGGCGCCGACGAATTCTTGCTGATCGACTTCGGCGCGCGCTATAACGATTATCCGGCTGATATCACGCGCACCTTCTGCCATGGCGAGCCGACCGCGCAGATGCGGGCGATGTATGATGCCGTGTATGGCGCGAACAAGGCGGCGCGCGAATTCGCCCGAGCCGGCGTGAGCTGTGAAGCGGTTGACCGGGTCGCGCGAGACGTGATCGAGGAGGCCGGCTTCGGCGACTACTTCATACATCGATTGGGGCACGGGCTCGGCTTGAGCGTACACGAGCTGCCCAATATCGTACAAGGCAACGCGCAGCTGCTGGAGCCGGGCATGGTATTCACCATCGAGCCCGGCGTATACATTCCGGGCGTGGGTGGCGTGCGCATCGAAGACAACGTTGTTGTCACTGAGGATGGCATTGACTCGCTAACGTCCTACCTGCGCGAGTTGTAAGGGCGGATCATTCCACGCAGTCTTCTTCTGTGGCTGCTCCGCCAGGATTGACTGGTTGTATGGCGTTGCGGCAGCCGCTGAGATGGTTCCTTGTATTGGTCGTTTGGCTGATCGTCATCGTGGCGCTATTGGAGCTTGCTTTGCGCTTCTTCGCCGCGGCGCTGCCTCCTCGCCTGCAAGAAGCGGCATATATCGCGATGCATGGCGTTCCCTATCCCGAGCCCTGGGATAGAGCCTGGACGCGCAATCCCGATCATTACTTCGTCTTGAAGCCGGGTCTGGCGGATGCCCTGCAGTTCGGCAGCCCGAGCGTGCGATTTCATCTGAGCACCATCGAGCTTTGGGAGGGCGGGGGCATCGGCTTCCGGACGCGCCCGGTGACTTACTTCGTGGATGCCGTCATCGTTGGGGACTCCTTCGCCTTTTGTTTCACCGAGCGCGCTGACTGCTGGGTGACGCATTTGGAGCGGGATACGGGCTTGGGCATCGTCAATCTCGGTCAGCCGGGCACGGGCAGCCACAGCCACCTGCTGATTCTGCAAGACTTCGGCTCGCCATTGAGACCGCCTTTGGTGATCTGGCAATTCTTCGGCAATGACTTCAATGACGACTACGGTCTGTTTAGAGCCAACGGAAAGCTTGAGCCGCTGGCTGACGATGGGATTGCTGAGGGCGATAACGCTGGCGAGCCGAACGAACTGCGGTCCTGGCTGCGAAGGAGATCCGCCCTTTACGCGGTGTTGGAGAGCGTCGTGCCCACTTGGCGCCGCTTCCGCGATCCCAATGCGGCAAAGTTCGACGAACGCTATGCCGTGACACTGCCAACCGGCGAGCAGTTGCGCTTTGGACAGCCTTACGAAACAAAAGCCTTGGATATGTCGCGGGCGGTCAATCAAGCGGGCTACGAGATTTCGCGCGCCGCCTTCGATAGCGCTCGGGAACTTGTTTCCTCATGGGGCGGCCAACTTGTGGTTGCGCTCGTGCCAACCCGTGAAGAGGTCTACGCGTCGCTGACGTCCGCGGCGCTCGGCTCTGACCTCGATGCCATCAGCAGCGCGCGGCTGGCGATGTTGGATCTTTGCGGCGAGCTGGAGCTGCTTTGCTACGACGCGCTCGCTGATCTGCAGGAACATGCGGCGACAAGCGAATTGCTCTATTATGCCGATGACCTGCATTGGAACCCGTCGGGCAATCGCGTCTTCGCCGAGCTCTTGCGCGAATGGCTGGATGAGAGCGGGATCCTGGAGCGTTGAGACGCTAGGCGCGCATGACGCCGCAAACCGGCGGGCGCCAGGGCAAGGCGCGGTGTCTCGCTAGGAGTTCATCGAGATTCGCCTTCGCCTCTGACGGAAATGACGTCCCCCGCCGACGCTTTATGTCGACATTCATCATGACCACTTCAACCGTAGCCGCCAGTTCGTCACGGGTATCGTTAACGAGGAAAGCGAGGAAATAGGCGCGCTTCGGCGAAAGATCTACGAGGCGGATATAGACGCTGACTTGGTCGTCTTGAAGCAATTCGGCGAAATAACGAATGTGCTGCTCCAGGGCGAAGTTGCCAATCTCATCAGCCGCCGCGTAACGCTCGCCCAAGCCAACTCGCCGTAAGATCTCGCCCAATCCGCGCTCGGCCAGATGCACATAGTACTGCACGTTGACGTGCTGGTTTTCGTCCAGAAAGGCGAGCGGAATCGTCGTCTCGTAGGCGCATTCGAGTTTACGAATTTCGGCGAGCGATGTGCTGATCTGAGCCATGGCGACTCTCGTGTGATCGGATCGGCAGCCATTATAATCATAACCGTCGCCGGCGCAACATGTTGGCAGCGCGCCGGGCGCAACAATTGGCTGAGATCAGTGTATCAAAGGCATCGCCTTGAGCTTTCCACCGATCAATCAAGGCAATGTTTCGTCCCTGCGTTGCCTGGGAACTGCGCAAATTGGCTGGATATCGCAGTTGCGCTGGTCGCCCGGCGGCGACAAGTTGGCGATTGGCGGCGGCGATGGGATCGCGATATTTGTAAGCGGCTTCGGCGCGGCGCCGCCCTTTCGACTGCGCGCGCAAACGGCGCCAGTCAAAGACATCGCCTTCAGTCCCGCTGGACAGCTGCTGGGGGCGGGCAGCGCTGACACGACGATTGCGCTTTACGACCTCGCTAGCGACAGCGCTACTGCCGCGCAAACATTTCGCGGTCACAAGGGTTCTGTCGAAGCGCTTGCCTTCAGCCCAAATGGGAAGTTTCTGGCGTCGGGCGGCGCCGATAGGGCTGTTCGGCTTTGGTCTGTCGACGCGGGCGAGCAAATGCATGCGCTCAGCGGTCATACCGATGAAGTGACCGCGCTCAGCTTCTCAAGCGATAGCCGGCGTCTTTATTCGGCGGGACGAGACGGCCAGATCCGCGGCTGGGACGTCGAACCGCCGAATGCGACTGAGGTCATCGGCCGCCACGACGATTGGATACGGCGGATCGTGTTGCGGCCTGGGCATGCGGCGCTGGCTTCCGCGGGGCGCGACGCGATGATCCGTCTTTGGGATCTGGGCGAAGGCGCAGGATCGCAGGCTTGGCTGGGGCACGCGGGCGGCGTCGACGCCTTGACTTTCTCTCCTGATGGAGCGCTGCTGGCGAGCGGCGGTCGAGACAATGCCTTTCGAATCTGGCATGTCGAGTCGACGCGAGAGTTGACGGTTTTGTCGGCGCACCGCCGGCCCGTGCTGGCGCTCGACTTTAATTCCGCTGGCACGATGCTGGCAACCGGCTCCGGCGACAATCAAGTGAAGCTTTGGGCGGTCGCCTGAGTGTATTCTGCGATATGGCGCGGCGCCGACATTGGGACTAGAATGCGTCGCAACCGAGAGGGCAAACTGAGGAACGGGAAAATGAGCGAATTGGGAACGAGCTGGAGCCAGGTGCGCGAGCGTCAGATCAACTCCATGCGGCTGGGCTGCGAGATTCTGGGCCACATCCTAAGAAATATCTCAGCCGATGACGCACGGGGCTTGCGGGACGGTCCAGACGGCTGGTCGATCATAGAAATCGTCTGCCACCTGCGCGATTTCGACGAGATTTTCTACAACCGCGCGCTTATGATGCTGGAGCAAGACCATCCACAGTTGCCGGCTTTCGATCACGAGGCGATGGCGATTGAGCGCGATTATCAGGCGGATTCGCTCGCCGATGCTTACGGCACACTGAAGGCTTCTCGCGCGCGCTTTGCCTCTTTTTTCGAGGCTTTGACACCGGCGCAATGGGCGCGAGGCGGCGTACATCCGGAGCGCGACAGTTTTAGCATGACCGACGCCCTTATGCAGGTCAGCGCGCACGATTTGGATCATCTCGAACAGATCACTCGCGTTTTGACGCAAGTTTGAGCGGATCTATGCCCATGACCGGGTGCTTGGAGCGGACATATGAAAGCATTGATTGAGCGGATTCGGGCGGAAGGCGTCAACCTTGGCGGCGGCATTCTCAAAGTCGACAGCATCATCAATCACCAATTGGATCCGGCTTTGATGGCGGATATGGGCGCCGCAATCGCCGCGCGTTTCAGCGGCACGCCAGTCGATCGCATTTTGACCGCGGAGATTTCGGGCATCGCGCCGGCGCTGATGACCGGCATTGAAATGAATGTGCCGGTGGTCTACGCGCGCAAGCGAAAACCGATCACGATGTCGGGTCCGGTCTTCCTCGAGACAGCGCCGAGCCATACCAAAGGCGGCGAAACCTTGCTGTTGGTTTCGGCGGAATTCCTCCACGCGGGCGAAAATGTGCTGATCATTGATGACTTTCTCGCGACCGGCAAGACATTGCTGGCGCTGGCACGCATTGTTTTGAGCGCGAAAGCCAATTTGGTCGGCGTCGGCGTGGTGGTGGAAAAGACTTTCGAAGGCGGCCGCGCGGCGATGCAGGCGCGCTATGATGTGCCGATTCACGCATTGGCGTCCATTAGCGCTATGGAGGGCGATACCATTACCGTTCAGGACGACTGAGCGACCTCGTCAGAGCTTGACTGCCTTCCCAATCCGCGCGGATTCTTGCGCAGCCAGGGCGAATTGAAGCACATCGCGTCCTTCTTCGCCGGTTAAGCTTGGCGGCTCGCCGGCGAAATAGGCGTCGATGAAATGCTTCGTCGAGTTGATGAAGCTGCGCTCCCAGCCGACCGGCATATCGGAAAAGCCCCGCGTTTGCCGGTCTTTGTACATCAGCACCGGCGGCGCGTCCATCATTTTGCCATGCCCGCGGGTCACCCAAATGACGCCTTTGCTGCCGGTAATTTCAATGCGGTCGTCCTGCGCGTAATGCCGGGTGTCGAGTTGCAATTCCGGCGAGTAAACCGCCTCCAGCGAGCCATAGCGATTGTTCGAGAATTTCCATGAGACGATTGCCGGGGCGTCGAGAAAGTCGCCAGGCGCGATTTCCGTACGGCCGATCCAGGCGTGGACTTCTTCTGCCATGCCCATGAAATGCCAGCCGAGCGCAAATTTGTGATGCCCGTCATCGAATACGAGCGGTCCGCCGCCGCATTCTTCCGGATTCAAGCGCCAAGCCCGCGCCGATGCCGGCACTTGCCACTCTGTTGGGCTAACGCCGGAATTGCTCTTGATGCGGATCGTGAGCAGGTCGCCGATTTCGCCGTTGTCGATCAAGGCTTTGGCGCGCTGCACGGGCGGATAAAATATGAAGTTTTCGTAGACTTTCAGAAGGACATCGGCTTCACGCGCCGCTGCTGCCATCTCGTCGGCTTGCGCTAGATTCAGCGCCATCGGCTTTTGCACCGAGATATGCTTGCCCGCCGCGGCCGCGTCAAGCGTCACCTGGAAATGCAAGTGATGCGGCAGCAGAATCTCCACCAGGTCGAGATCTTCCAAAGCCAGCAGGTCATGATAATTGGAAAAAACTCTCGTTGGCGAGACGCGCCACTGCCGCGCGCGCTGACGAGCCAATTCCATGTTATTGTCGCAAACAGCGACGAGTTCAGCGCGTTCATCGTCCAGGTAGGCGAGGGCATGCAGGTCGGAGATTCGTCCCGTTCCGATGAAAGCGACGCGCAGTTTGTCCATAAGTGACTTCTCTATCGCTGGTTTCGGTTTCGCTCAATGGTAGTATTGATTTTCGATTCTGTTAATAGCCCGCTGGCAGCGCAGCATTGGACCCTTTTACTGTTCGCGCAATTCGGGCGAGTTCACTACGCACTGATCTCCCCTAGCGTTGCCACGCTTGGACAGTAAATGATACAATGTGGGTGCGCCGTCCTGTAGGCGGCACGAGGTGAGCATGTACAGTCAGACAGACGCGCATACGATGAAACTGCTTGATCTGCCGCTGATGCTGCGTCTGAAGCAGCAAGCCATCGTTTTGCACAGCGAGCTGGGTTTGACGGAAGACGCGCGCGGGCAGAGCAGCGCCCTGCTCTCGAGCATTGTCTTCCCACGCGGGCTGCATACGCTGGTTGCGAACCACGATGACAAAGATGTCGTCGGGCAATTCCGTTATCGCCCGGGCGAGACGAACGCGCATATTGTCTGCCTGGCGCCAACGCTGGACGCGCAGGAAGACGATACGATTTGGCTGCACATGCTCGACGCGATGGCGGAGCAAGCGGGCAGAAACGACGCCCATACCTTGGTAGGAGAAGTCGAGCTGAGCCACCGTCTATTTGAAACCATGCGCCGCGCGGGCTACGCCGTTTATTCGCGGCAGGTCATTTGGCGGCATGGACCGGTCTCTGCGGGCTTGGAGCGGAATGGTTTGGCCGTCACTGAAGAGACCGAAGACGACCAGATAGGCATCGCCGCTCTGCTCGGCTGTACCATTCCAAGGATCTTGCAGACCGTCCTGGGACCGTCGACGGACATGGCGGGCTTGGTTTATCGCAAGGCGGGACAGATTGAAGCTTATATCGCTTATTCGGAAGGCAAGCATGGCGTCTATCTGATGCCCTACCTTCATCCGGAAGTGCTAAGCGACGCGCCCGAAATTGTATTCGCCGCGATGCGTCAAATTGACCGCTGTCGAAAACTTCCGATTTACATCTGTGTGCGCGGCTATCAAGGCTGGCTGGAAAACGCGATGCTCGATCTGGGTTTCGACCCCTGGCTGGAACAGGCGGTGATGGTCAAGCACTTGACCGCCGGCGTCCGGCAGACATCATTTGAGAGCGTCAAGCTGGCGACAAGCGGCGGACAGAAGCCGGCCGCCACCTTGAGAATGGTCGGCGACGATGACGCGCGGCGGTCGAGAGTCTCTGGCTCGAGGTAAGTATTGCCGCGCTTTTGATCGTGTAGACTGGCGGCGACGCCTGCGTCTTGAAATCTGAATTGGAGGACAGCCACCCGATACATGGACAAACGTATAACTGACGATTTTGACATACTCAAAAACATACTGCCGGCACGGATTCGCAGCGCGATTGACGAGTATGGCGAAACGAGCAGACTCCTCGAAATCGTCCTTGATCTTGGGCGATTGCCCGCGGCCCGATACATCGATAAGGAATTCGAGCTATCTGACACCGAGGTGACAGACGCGGATCTGCGTCAATTGATCGAAGCGCTCGGCGAGTTTGACGACGACAATCGCGCCGGCATCGAGCGTTCGCTGCACCGGATTTCCGCCATACGCAATCGCCGCGGCAAGATCGTCGGCTTGACGGCGCGCGTCGGGCGGGCGGTCTACGGCACCATCGACATCATCGCCGATCTGATTGAAACCGGGCAGAGCGTTCTGCTGGTGGGTCCTCCTGGCGTGGGCAAGACGACGCTGCTGCGCGAGGCGGCGCGCGTTCGGGCGCGGGACAAACGTGTGGTGATCGTCGACACCTCCAACGAAATCGGCGGCGATGGCGATATCCCGCATCAGGCGGTGGGCAAAGCGCGGCGCATGCAGGTATCACAGCCCGATCGCCAGCATGAGGTCATGATCGAGGCGGTGGAGAATCACAATCCGGAAGTCATCATCATTGACGAGATCGGGCGCGAACTGGAAGCCAAGGCGGCGCGCACGATTGCCGAGCGCGGCGTGCAGCTGATTGGCACGGCGCATGGCAACACGCTGGAAAATCTGCTGCTCAATCCGACCCTGTCCGATTTGATTGGCGGCATCGAATCGGTGACCTTGTCGGACGACGAGGCGCGCAGGCGCGGCACACAGAAAGTCGTGCTGGAGCGGCGGACGGCGCCGACCTTCGATATCATGATCGAGATTCAAGCGCGCGATCGCCTGGTGGTGCATAGTGATGTGGCGACGGCGGTTGATGCGATGCTGCGCAATCGTCCCTTGCCGGCTGAACAACGGGCAAGAGACAAGACGGGCGCCATTCACGTCAGCGAATACCTGCCGGAAACGGATTCACGTTCCGCGCCCGCCCGGCATGGCGGCTTACAGCGCAGCAGCAGCAGCCAGGCCTTCAATGCCCATGTCGTGCGGGGCAACCGCGACAATGGCAAGACGCGCAGCGAGATGAAGGAAGGCGTCGGTGGCGCTGACGGGCGCAATCTGCGACCGATCCATGTCTATGCCTATGGCGTCGCGCGCAACCGACTGGAGCAGGCGGCGCGCCGTCTCTCGGTTCCTTTGCTGCTCACCGATGATTTCGGCGAGGCTGAGGCGATCGTCACGCTGAAGACGCATTATCGCCGCCGGCCGCGCTTGATCAGCGATGGCGAAAAGCGCGGACTGTCCATCTATGTCTTGCGCGCCAACACGGTGACGCAGATGGAGAATTTCCTGGTGGACCTGTTCCGCTTGAACGGACGGCGCGATGCCGATGCCTTCGGCGAGGCGCTACAGGAGGCGGAACATGCCATCAGTCGCGTCCGCGCTGGCGAAGACTATATCGATCTGAAGCCGCAAGCCTCTAATGTGCGCAAACGCCAGCATCAGTTGGCGCGGCAAGCGCGGTTGCAGTCAGCCAGCATTGGCGATGAACCGCGGCGTTACGTCACCATCTATCGCGGCGCCTGACATACCACCGCATTAGACAGGCAGATCATGACCAGAAGAACCGGACGTCCGGCGCCGATTCGCACGGACCAGAGCAACGCCTTTGCCAACAACACGATGCGTGTTCGTCTGCCGGCTATCATCGACGAGACGATTGCCCTCAATCCCAATTATCCTCGGCAGATTACAGAGCGTCTTTGCTGGCTGCGAAACGACATCGCGAATGGTGCGCGCATCGACGAAATTGAGCTATTGCCCGCCGGTGACGAGGAGTCCTGGTCCAGCGCTTTGCAAAATCAGCGCGATATCGTCGGGGGCGAGCCGACCTGGCACAATGCGGAATGGTTTTTCGCCGAGACCTACGCCTACCGCTGCCTGATCGAGGCAGTGCGTTGGCGAGAGACCGGGCGCGATCCCTTCTTGCCCAAGAAACTCGAGGAGCTGCAAAGCGACGCGCTCTGGCAGCTAATTGAGCGCGCCTACGAACCGCTTGACTCGCCCGAGCGCGAAGTGGCACGCGCCGTCGAGTTCGCGCTTTGGGGCAATCGCATCGACCTGAGTTATGCCCCTTCCAGCGAAAGGGGCACGGACATCAGCGCGGACGATCTGCTGGTGGACGATCGCGACGCCTTGGCGGATTATCTCTCTCAATCGCGCGTATCGCCGTCCGGTTTTCAGGGTGGAGCGCCGGTAATTATCATCGCGGACAACGCCGGCTCCGAATTGGCCATGGACCTTGTCCTGGCAGACTGCTTGCTGCGCCATGTGACGCCCTGGGTAGCGATCTGCCTCAAAGCCCATCCCACCTTCGTCAGCGACGCCACGCCGGCGGATCTGTGGATGATGCTGAAAGAGACGGAGCGACGGGGAGCAAAGGCGGCTTCGCTCGCGAAGCAGCTGCAAGAGCGCTGGCTCTTGGGGCAGCTCCGCATTCTGCCGCACCCGTACTGGAATAGCAGCCGTTTCTTGTGGGACTTGCCCGCGCTTCTAGGCAAGCAGCTAAACGAGGCGCGTCTGGTGATCATCAAGGGCGACGCCAATTATCGGCGGACGGTTGGCGATTGCATGTGGAGCGCGCATACGCCTTTCAGCGATGTGGTGGATCATTTGGAAGCGCCGGTGCTCTGCCTGCGCACGCTGAAGAGTGACCCGTTGGTCGGTTTACCGTCAGCGGAGACAGCGGAACAACTCAACCGCCGCGATCCAGATTGGCGTGTCAACGGCAAACGGGGCGTTATTCAGTTCAAAGGTCAGACGTCAAAGAGCCAGTAAGTCGCGGTGGCTGGATAATCGCGCTCGAGCCAAGCCATGACTTTGTCGGGCAGAAGGCGCAGCAGCAGGTCGCCTGAATCATCCAATTCCGGATCGAGAACATACTTTTCGACATAGCGCGCTGCAATCTTCCGGTAAAGCGATCCCGAGACTTTCGCTGCAACCAGGCGGCCTTCAAAGATCACAGTCTCGTCGCCGCTATCCAGATGCATGACGACGCGGTTGTCCCGCGCGATATTGCGCGCTTTGACCGAATTCCGGTCGGTGCCAAAATAGAGCTCGCCCTCGACCCAAGCGCCCCACACGGGAACGCTGTGGGGGCGGCCATCGGCGCAGACGCTGCAGATCCAGTAATTGCGCGCTTCGTGCATCTGCTGGCTGACCCAGTCCCAGGTCAGCATGGCGTCGACCTCGTCCGGCATGACGCCGTAATGGGGCATGTCGGGGCGAACGCGCCGCGCGTTCGTCGGCTGGATCATGATGTGGAATTCCGAGCGAGGCGGATCGCTACTTGCTCATAGGCATGATGACGTGAGTGAAGTCTTCGCGATTTTCCGGCTTGAGCACGCCGGGATTCTCCGGACCGTTGCTCTGGAAGACGACGCGCTCCTCATTGATGACGCGCAGCACATCTATCAGGTAGCGGATGTTGAATGAGATATCGAGCGGTTCGCCTTCGGCGGTGGCGTCGAGCATACCCTCGCTATCGCCGCGCTCGGCGCTCTTGCCGCCGATGAGGACTTCCGCCGGTTCGCCCGGATTCTGCGCCGGCTTCACTTGCAGATTGGCGCTGTTGGCGTTGTCGCGGGCGAAGATCTCGGCGCGCTGGCAGACGACGAGCAGGTCGTTGGTGTACATGACTGTGGAGGTGACGAAGGAGCGCGGGATAATCGAAGCGAAGTCCGGGAAACGGCCTTCCAGCAGTTGTGAAGAAATCATCACATTTGGCGCGAAGATGGTGATGCTGTTGCGCTGAGTTGGCAGTGAAATGCCGACCTCATGTTCGTCTTCGACGATGCGCGCCACCTCGCTCATGGTGCGCGCTGGCACGACCATGTCTTGCCGATCGTCGAAGCTCTCGCCGATCTCGGCCGTACGCACCGCCAGGCGATAACCGTCGGCGGCCGCCATCGTCATCGTCTGGCCTTCAAGCTGGAGGTAGACGCCGGTGAGAATGGGTCTGTTCTGCTCGCGCGCGGCGGCGAAGGCGGTCTGATTAATCATCTCGCGCAAGCTTTCACCCGGGACTTGCAGATCGGCGCTTTCGTTGTGATTGATGGGCGGGAATTCATCGGCGTCAATGCCGCGGATGTTGGAGGTCTGTACGCCACAGCGCAGATGCACGGTGTGGGTAGAGGCATCCAGGCGCAAATCCACGCGCTCCGGCGACAGGCTGCTGACCAATTCGCTGAAAGTCCGGGCGGGGAGCGTAATGCTTCCGGACTGCTCCACCTTGGCGCCAATCCAAACGCTAATGCTCAATTCGAGGTTGGTGGCGGATATCTTCAAGCGCGAGTCTTCCGTCTCCAACAGGACGTTGGCGAGCACGGGCAAGGGCGGGTTGCTGTCGACCGCCTTCGTGACGATGTTCAGGCTCCGCGCCAGGTTTTCTTGCAGGACGCTAACGATCATGGCTGACCTCTGTTTTCGATGCCTGGCGCCCGCGTGCGAAACGCGTTAAGCAGCCCGACTTTCTGTGTTTCGGATTTCCGTTTAGTATAGCCCAAGTTGGGGGCAATTCCTACCGTGCGCGCCTTCCATTCAAACACCCCCTGTACTCCACCTTTATTCGGTATAGTGTATAGACACAGTATGGGTATAGGCAAGGGGTGGGGGTGCCCGGTCTATGTGGGCGCGGTCAGCGTAGCCCAGATGAGCGAGCGCCGCCGCCAACATGTATGGACGGTTTGGGACACAGCAGACATGCAGCTGAGTGTATCAGCGAATTGAGGAGAAGGAGCGACCAAATGGTTGCGTCGGCGACGCCGGTCCGTGTTCGCGGCGGAGGGCAGGCCAGCTAGTCGTCTGCGGGCGTTACATCGGTGACATCGTCGCCCGATATCATAATCGTTTCGGCCTCTTCGTCGATCTCTTCAGCACGGACGATATCGAGCTTGAGTTTGGCGAAGAGCGCAGCCAGCGCGCCCAGCGCCGCCAACACCGGGCTGATCAGCGTGGCGACGCCGCCCACGACGACAGCCGAGGTTAAGGGCACTTCGATCAGCACCTCGTTATTGGCGTTGCGGATGATCAAGCGGCGGACGTTGCCTTCGGCGACCAGCGCCTTGACGCGATCGACAAGTTCGTTGCCGGCCACTTCCATCTCCTCGACCCAGTCGCGCTGGTTTTTCGGTTTCTGCGGCTCGTGATCCATCTCTGCATCTCCATCAGAATGTTTCACTTAGAATACGCAGCCGGCGGAGGCAAAGTTGCGTCCCTTGCGCTGCTAGCGGAGCAGCTGATAGAGCAGGGCTTTCCAGCGGGCGGCGTCCAAATCCCAGCAGATTGACGGCTTGTTCGCGGTCGATAGCAGCTCGCGCCAGACGGGCTCATTGCGCGCGTCATCGGCCAGATTGAGCTTGTCGACTACAGTCATGCCGCGCGTCAGCTCGCTGTCGCATTCGACATCGACATAGTGATGGCTGTTGGCGATGCAGATGGTCGGATCGATCGCGACCGCCATCGCCACGCCATCAGGCAGGGAGATGCCGATCTCGCCGGTCTGAATCTCGTAGCCGCGCATGCCCTTGATGTTGCAGTCAATCGCGAAGTCGGCGAAAGGCGTTTTGATGCTTCGGACGAATGCAATATCGTCGAGCGAGAGGACGTATTCCCCGATGCTGAATTCCCAGCCGACCATCTCAATCGGCAAGTCCGAGCGGAAGACGATCCGCGCCGCTTCCGGATCGCACCAGATATTGTATTCGGCGGCGGGCGTGACATTGCCGTTGGTGCAGGCGGCGCCGCCCATCACGATGCAGCGCGATACCAGCGGGACGATGTCCGGCGCCTTGGAGAGCGCCAGCGCCAGATTGGTCAGCGGACCCAGCGTCACGATGACCAGGTCCGGTGTGGAGCGAGCGGTTTCGATGATCGCGTCAATGGCGTGCATATCACTGGCGCGGGCGCGCTGCGGTTGGTAGCGGTCGCCCCAATCGCCCAAGCCATCGGCGCCGTGGAACCAGTCGGCGGAGACATATTCGCGCAGCAATGGAGCGGTGGCGCCGGCGTGGACGGGCACATCGGCATCGCAGAGTTCGCTGAAGTAGAGCGAATTGACGATTCCTTGGGGCAGCGGCACGTTGCCGGCGACGACAGAGATCGCGCGGACGTCAACATCTGAGTGGCGCAGCGCCATCACAATCGCGACGGCATCATCGGAGCCGGCGTCGGTGTCGATCAAAAAGGGGCGGGGCACGAACTGTTCTCCTCAGCTAGGCGGTCTGCACAAGCTGCTCGACCGCCGCCCGCAGTCTTTCCAAGCCGGCCTCAAGGGTGGCGCGCGGGCAGCCGAAATTCAAGCGCACGAAGCCTTCGCCAGCGTCGCCGAAGAAGGTTCCCGGGCTGGGGGCGATGCCGGCGCTACCCTGGCAAAACTCGATCAGATCGCCCTCAATCGGCAGATCGCGCATATCGATCCAGAGCAGATAGGTGGATGTCGGGACGGTGGTCTTGATTAGCGGAATGTGCGCGCGAATATAATCAATGGCGAAATCGCGATTGGCTTTGAGATAGACGAGCAGCTGCCGCAGCCATTCGCCGCCGCCGCTATAAGCGCCGTATGCCGCTTCATAACCCATGATGTTGACGTGCGCGCTGATGCTTTGCAGGGCGGCCGCCATCGTTTCGCGTATTTCCTTATTCTGCGCGATGAGAACCGAGCAAGCCAAGCCGGCGAGATTGTAGGTCTTGCTCGGCGCTATCATGGTCAGCGTATTCTGCGCGATTTCGTCGGACAAGGTGGCGATGGGGATGTGGCTGCCCTCGAGGATCAGGTCGGAATGAATCTCATCAGCGACGATCAGAAGATTGTGTTTCAGGCAGATTTCGCCAATGCGTTCCAGTTCCTCGCGGGAATACATGAAGCCGGCGGGATTCTGTGGATTGCACTGCAAGTGGATCGACGTCTGTGGATCGCGCGCGACCATCTCAAACTCGTCGTAGTCGTTTTCGTAATGGAAATGGGGCGCGTTATCCGCGACATACTGCATGTCGATGTTGCCGACAAATTTGCGATTGGCGCGCACGGCCTTGAAGAAGGAGCCGTAAACGGGCGTCTGTATCAACACGGTATCGCCGGGCTCGCCAAAGCCGCTGCAGGTTGCGCAAAGCGCCAGAACCATGCCGGGCGAGAACAGGATATCTTCAGGAGTGAGGCGCCAATTGTAGAGCTGGTCCATCCGTTCGACGACCACCTCTTTGAGCTTCAGCGGGTCCAGGGTATAGCCGAAGACGCCGTGGCGAGCGCGCTCGATCATCGCGTCGATGGCGGAGGGTGGCGAGCGGAAGTCCATATCGGCGACCCACATCGGGAGGCAGCCGTCGGCGACCGCGCCCCATTTGGCGCTATGGTGCCCGGTGCGGTCGATGATCTCGTCGAAATTGTAGGCGATCATATTTCAGCTTTCATCAGCGAATGCAGAAATGCGCCTAGAAATATAACCGATTAGCGACAGGCTTGCACGGGCGCTTTTGCGCGCCGGCGCCTCAATGTTTTGCGTCGTGTTGGTGGATCGCTTTGTAGCTTCGCAGGCAAAGGCGACGCAGCGCGGAGTCGCTAGACAGTTTGCCGGTTCTTCGCAAGCCGGGCGCTGAGGGCATCCGCGTCGATTTCGCTTTCGCCAGTGACGGTACAGCGCAGCGCGAAGAGGGCGCGCGGATCGTCGTAGAAGCGCGCAACGGCGACGTCGCGGCCATAAATGCCGTTGAGCAACTCGGTCATGATTGATCGCGCGTCGGCGAAGACGTCCGCCGTATTCGGATAATTCATGCGATCGAGGAAGCTGATCTTGGCCGAGCCGAATTCGAAAAGGATATCGCCGGGCGCTTCCGCTTCCAGAGCGAGGGCGGCCGCCAGCGCGCCGCGGAAAACGAGACGCAGCGCTTCGTCCAACTCGGCCGGCAGGTCCCGTTTGCGAATGTAATACAAGCCGATCTCCCCATCCGTGAGATCATAAGCCAAATCAACTTCATCGGCGATCAGCACGATGCCGGGTCCCTCGGGCACGTGTTTGTAATCGATGACGTCAATGAGCATGCCTTCAAGCCGGTGTTCCTGTATCCAGCGCTGGAAGATCGGCAGGATGTCTTCTGGCGCCAAGGTCGGCTGCTGTTTCAGGCTGAACTTGAGGCCGAGGCGTTTGGGGACGATTGTCATGTGGTCCTCGTGTTGTGGTTGCGGGCGACTTGATTAGTTGCCCCTACATATCTACTGATTTGGCGGGCGACCCAAGAGTAGCCCCTACAATTGCTGCTCTCATGCGGGCGACTCACAGAGTCGCCCCTACAACAGAGTGCTCTGGCGCTAGCCGACAATCACGCCATTGATGCGCTGTTCGGCCGTATGGACATTCTCGATGAACAATTGTGTTTCATCAATGATCTGATGGGCGTAGTCTTCGTTGATACGCGTAGGCGCGCCATCATGCCGCTTGAACAGATAACGGGCGAACTTGCCCTTGGCGAAGCGGTCGTAAATCAACTCGGTGTCATAGAAGCGGGAACGGAATTCGCCAACAATGGTGTCATAGTCGTCGCCGACATCGAGATGCTTCGTGCGCACCAGCGCGCGCGCCGCCATGACCATCGCCTTATAAGCTTGCTCGTCCGCCAGCTTGTAGTCGCCGTCGTCCAGCGCCAGCAGCGCTTCGAATTGCGTCGATTCGGCTTTGGAGATTTCCATCGAAAAGAGCGACACCACCTCGCCGGCGCATTCGCCCACACCGATGTCATCAATGGTATAGACGCGCGAATCGCCCCAGTCGCTGAAGAATGCGGGACGTTCCTCAAAGCTGGGCAGCTGCATAAAGGGTTGCAGCATCGCCTTGATCTCCTTGCGGCCCAGGTCTTTGACCCAGGTCTGGAAGTTCTCGTCGGCGCCGCGTTCGGCGACATAGCGCTCGGTCAGCGCTTCCAGGACATCGGGCACGGATTTGGCTGGCACGGCACCGACGGCCAATCCGTAGCTGCCGGCGTTCTGCTGCCACTGACCGCCGAGCACGACCTGGAAGTGCGGCAATTTGTGATTGCCGGAACGGCGGCTGTTGCCGAAAAAGCCGATATCAGCCACGTGATGCTGGCCGCAGGAATTGAAGCAGCCGCTGACTTTAATCTTGAGTTCGCGCACGGCATCGGGCAGCAAGTTGATCTTTTCGATCAAGCGTGTCCGCAGCTCGGCGGTCAAGCCGCGCGATGAGGCGATGCCGAGCTTGCAAGTGTCGGTGCCGGGGCAAGTCGTGATATCGACGATGGTGCCGGCATTGGGATCGCCCAAGCCGATTGCGCAGAGATCGTGATAAATCGCCGGCAGGTCGGCGTCAGCCACCCAACGCAGGACAACATTCTGCTCCACCGAGAGGCGAATATTGTCGCCGACATAGCGACGGGCGATATCGGCGAGCTGGAAGCCTTGCAGGGCGGTGAAGTCGCCGAGCGGCGTGTTCAGCGTGATGGTGCTGTAGCCGCGCTGCACCTGGCGGTAGACGTTGGAGCGATACCAGTCCTCAAAGCCGTCCGGCAGCGGCGCGCCGTTGAGCGCCATGCCCGCTTTGGCCGGCTTGTAGGTGAAGTCAGTCAAGCTGTCGATATATGCCGTATGCCGGTCATCCTGCGGCACGGTAAGGAGTTCTTCCTCAACTTCGCGCCGGAATTCCTCGATGCCGAGCTTAGCGACCAGGAATTTGATGCGAGCGCGGTTGCGATTCTTCTTCTCGCCCAGGCGGGCGAAGACGCGCGCGACCGCTTGCGTCAGCGGCAGGAGCTCTTCTTCGGTGCAGAATTCGGCCAGCACTTTCGCCTGATGTGGCACCGTGCCCAAGCCGCCGCCGACATAAACGGTGAAGCCGCGGACGGTCTCGCCATCAATCTCGCGCGATTGCGCCAGCAAGCCGAGGTCGTGCATCTTGACCAAGCCGCAGGCGTGACCAGCGCAGCCGGAGAAGGCCACCTTGAACTTGCGGCCGAAGTCTTGCACATCGTCGTGGTTGAGCAGGAACTGCGTCATGGCGTCGGCATAGGGGCTGACGTCAAAGATTTCATCGTGGCAAACGCCGGCCAGCGTGCAGGCGGTGATATTGCGCACCGAGTTGCCGCAGGCTTCTTGCGTGGTGATGCCGACAGCCGCCAGCCGCCGCATCAAATCGGGTGTGTCGTCGATATGCACATAGTGGAGCTGGATATCCTGCCGCGTTGTGATGTGCAGGATGCCGTCCGAATATTCGTCCGCCAATTCCGAGAGCACTTCCAACTGCTCGGCGGTCAAGCCGCCATAGGGAATCTTGATGCGCTGCATGCCGGGCGCGTCCCAAAGCGTATCGGGACCCTTGACGACCTCACCCGAGGGGTAGGCCAGATCACGAGTGCGCACGCCATCATGGCGCTGTCCATTGTCGTAGCGCTGCCCATAGACGCCCTTGCGCAGGCGCGCCTCGGCGAAGACCTTTTCGTCGAGCTTGCCTTGTTTGCGCAGTTCCATCTGCGCTTCGTAGGTGTCGATGAGCTTCCCCATCTCCGCCGGGATCTCATCTTTTAGGATCTCTTTCCAGGTGGTCACTATGGCGTCCTTTCGATTTTTTGGCGGGGGATTTGGTTAGTCGCCCCTACAGTTTTCGTTTTCAGCGGGCTACTTGGCAAGTAGCCCTTACAGTTGCGGTTTTGGCCGGCGAGCAAATCAGCCGCTCATGCGGATACGGTTGCGTCACAAGGCTGCCAATTCGAGCGGCAGCAAGTCGAACCAGGCGACACCCGCCTGCCGCAGGCGCACGACCTCGCCAACAACCGTGATCGCCGGCGGTTTAATAGCATCCGCCCGTGCGATGCCCGCGATCGTGTCGAGCGTGCCGATAAGCGTACGCTGGCGCCGAGTCACGCCCCATTCGATGACGGCCGCCGGAATCTCGCTGTCCATGCCATGATTCTGCAATTGACGCGTGATCTCGGATAGCCTCGTGACGCCCATCATGATGATGATGGTGCCGCCAATCTGCGCGAGCGCGCCATAGTTGATGCTGCTCTCGGGTTTCGCCGGGTCTTCATGCCCCGTAATCACCGTGAATGAACTGCTGACATGGCGATGCGTCAAGGGAATGCCGGCGTATGCAGGAACCGCATTGACGCTCGAAACGCCGGGAACAATCTCGAAGGGGATGCCATGTTGCTGGCAAGCCAGCGCTTCTTCCCCTCCGCGGCCAAAGACGAGCGGATCGCCCCCTTTGAGTCGCACTACATCGTAGCCTTTGAGCGCGCGGTCCAGCAAGATTGAGTTGATCTCTTCCTGCAACAGACAATGACGGGTGGGCTGTTTGCCCGCGTCAATGAGTTCGGCATCGGGGCGCGTCTCTTCCAGCAATTCGTATGGTATCAGCCGGTCGTAGACGACGACATGCGCGCGCCGCAAAAGGCGCAGCCCCTTGACGGTGATCAAGCCGGGATCGCCGGGACCGGCGCCGACCAGGTAAACTTTTCCGCCCCTCATGACGCGCTGTCCTCCAACTGTCTGGCTGTCGAGAGCCAAAGATTGCAGGCGGAACGGCAGGGCAAGGTCGCGCCTGCGCCGCCGACGGGGGACCACCAGGCCGGCTCCCGCACGCAGTTTCCGCAGATCTTATCCAATGTCAATGTAATCACGTTTTGCGGCAGGCGGTGAATATCTTGGAACATGCCGCTCTGGCGCGTGCCGATATCTTGCAAAGGTTCGGTCTTCAGCGCGCCGCGCTCGTTGGCCGCCCAGTCAGCGATCAGGCCGGGATAAACCGTTTCGATCACAGCGTGCGCGTCTTCGGCGTCTTCCAGGTCAACGCGCCAGCCGGCGGGCAAATCCGCGCTCGTCGCCAGTGGACGAAATGGACGGTCGCGAAGGAAGGCCCGCAGCGCCGCCGGCGACGAGAATGCGATGCCGGCCTCCGCATTTTCGCTATGCCAGGCGCACTTTCTATTCACCATCACTTGACCAAACTCAAGGATTCTCTCTGATTCCAATGCTTGAAGCAAGGCGCGTCTTCCGGCGCGGGGGAAATGGTGCCAGTTGCCAAGATCGGACTTCCGCGGAAAGGGCAGGCCGGTTTCGCGCGCCAGGTCGAGTATCAATTCGCAGATAGAAGCGTCCGAGCCGACCGGCTCGCAATAGTAAACCGAGCGGTCCTTGACCCGATTGACCGCATCCAAGTCCGCGATGCCTAGCGCGCGCGGAATATCGTGGCGCACATGCGAGCCTTCGGCCACGAAGTAGGGCAGAGCGATGATATGGGGAGCGCTTGTGCGTTGGAAGACGCTCGGGATATCTGGCTCATCATCCAGATAGGCATCAACGGCTTCGCCGAGCCAATGCAATTCGCGGATGCGCTGCGCCTGATGCCGCGCAGTGTCTCGGCTTTGGCGGTTGCGGCTGGTGCCATGACCGATGATGGCGGCGGCGGTTTGTTCCGGCGCCAGTTCGTATCGATCGACGATTGCGCGCAGCTGCCGCTCAACAACCGATTCAAGCTGAGGATGTTCCCCAAGCGGTCGCGTCAAGTGAATCCGTTTGCCATCGCGGGCCGTTGGATTGCCCGCCAGCCCAAGTTCGGTCGGGATCACTTCGCTCGTGAAGTAGCCGCGCGCGGTGAAAACCGGCACGACGACGACTTCGTCCGCTTCGACCGTGTCTAGCACTTGCGAAAAAGGCGGCGCTTCCTTCCAGAAGCATGCCGTGATCTCGTCGGCGACGCCCCAGCGGCGCAAGCGGTCGACAGCGCTCCAGACCATGCCGGCCGTGTTGGCGCTGACATGGGATCCGTGCGCAGCCAGGACAAGCGCTGCTCCGCTCACTTGTCTCTTCCCGTCTCTACTAGCCCCTGAAAGACAGACCGCGCTTGCTTGGGCTCGCCGTCGCGAAGGAGCGTTAACACATCCGAATCCAGGATTTCTTGGTAGAGGGCCTGGCGGGTCGGCTGCGAGCCATTTGCCTTCCGGGCGCATTCGCGGTAGGCGCCCAGCCAAGCGGCGAGTATGGCGTATTCTTCGCCGATGTCATCGGCCAGCTTTGCTTTGAGCGCTCGCACGAGAGCCGGCGATTGGCCGCCCGTGCTCAGCGCGACAGTGAGCGGCGGCTTGTCGATCTGGGCCATGTTGCTGAAATCGCTATTTATGCTGCTGCCGTTGGCCACATTACAGAGAGCGCGGATGCGATGCGCGTCCTGCGCCACCGTCTGATTGACGCGCTCGTCATCGGTCGCGGCGATGACCAGAATAGGCATGTACTCGTTGAACATGTCGCGCTCATATTTGGATTGGACCCACGTGACCTCACCCTGGTTTATGACGCCGCGCGTGGCTGGCGAAATCTCCGGGCTGATCAAAATGACGCGTGCGCCCGCCTGCAGCAGACGCTCGACCTTGCGCGCCGCGACCCGCCCCCCGCCCACAACGGCGACAGGCTTGTCTTGCAAGTGCAGCATGATGGGGTAGCCACTCATTGATTTATGCCTTTAGGCCGCTGGCCGCGACTGAGGGCTCCGGTAGATGAATGCCGCACTCGATTTTGCTCTGATTCGCCCAGCGCCCACTGCGGCGACCGTCGTCTTCGCCCGCGGCTTTGGTGCAGGTCCAGCAGCCAATGCTGGGATAGCCAATATCGTGCAGGCGGTTGTAGGGCAGGTCATGTTCGCGGATGTATTGCCAGACCGCTTCCTCCGTCCAGTTGGCAAAGGGCGCGATTTTGATCGAGCGGTTGCGCGAGTCGCGGCTGATGACTGGCGTGGCGGCGCGGTTTGGCGATTGATCGCGGCGCAGCCCGGTGGCCCAGGCGTCGAAACCGGCGAGGGCGTCGCGCAAGGGAATGGTCTTGCGGATATGGCAGCAGCGGTCTGGGTTGCGCTCCCATAAGCGATCGCCATAATCGCGGGCTTGCTGCGCCGGCGTCTGACGCGGTTTGACGCGCCGCAGGTCAAGATTGAAGCGCACTTCCAGCTTGTCCACCAGGTCGAGCGTCTCGGGGAAGAGCAAGCCCGTATCCAGCGTCAGCACCGGCGTGCGCGGCGCGATGCGCTGCATCATGTGCAGAGTAGCGATGCCGGTCACCTGAAAGCTGGTGACGATGGCGAGTTTGTCGCCGAATGTCTGGCTCGCCCAAGTCAGGATTTCAAATGGGCTGGCTGTTTCAAATTGCTCGGCGTAAGTCTGAATTTGTGAGTTTAACATTTCGTCTCCGCTGTTCATGTGATTGCCGCATGAAGCAAAAAGCGCCTCGGATTATCCGAAGCGCCCCCAAGTTGCTGAACGTTCACTGGCTACATCGCTGCGCCAGCCGCGGATAACCCTGCCGATTCGGCACGGTACAACAACAGTCCGGACAACAGCGCATCATTTTTGCGGTCATTCTTGCTCCCCCTGAGAGCGTCAAAACAAAAAGCCCCGTGTCGTCACGGGGCATCTCAATTCTGCTGTCTGCGTGTCAATCGCGATCTAGCAAGGCGCCACCGTACGACTCTCGGTCGGTACTGTCTGACAACAACAGCGGCAACAGCAAATGCAAATCACGTTGAACATCCACCTAATCCCTAACGCTACCAATGAGCCTAACGCGACCTCGTCCATTTGTCAAGTAACTACTTGCATTTCGCTGAAATTGACCGATTTCTGGCGCCGAACGGCTTAGCTGCTGCCCATTCTCAGCGCGCCGTCGAGGCGAATGGTCTCGCCGTTGAGCATTTCGTTCTCGACAATTTGCTGCGCGAGCTGGGCGTATTCGGCTGGCTCGCCCAGTCGTTGGGGGAAGGGCATCTGGGCGCCGAGGGACGCGCGGACGCCCGCCGGCAGGTTGCCGAGCATCGGCGTATCGAAGATGCCCGGCGCGATGGTGCAGACGCGAATGCCGTAACGAGCCAGATCGCGGGCTATCGGGAGTGTCATGCCGACGATGCCGCCCTTGGAGGCGGAATAAGCCGCCTGCCCGATCTGCCCTTCAAAGGCAGCGACAGATGCGGTGTTGACGATGACGCCGCGCTCGCCGGAGGGCAGGGGCGCATTCTCAGCCATGACCGCGCTTGCCAGGCGGATGACATTAAAGGTCCCGATCAGGTTGATGCGGATGACTGTCTCGAATGCCTCCAGGGGATGCGGTCCGCGGCTGCTTGTTGTGCGCAGGGCGATGCCAACGCCGGCGCAATTGATGAGGACGTTGAGCCCGCCAAACTCGGCGATCGCGTATTCCAGCGCCGCTTGAACGGCGACCTCGCTGGTGACATCAGCCTGGAAGAAGCGCGTTCGCTCGCCCAATTCAGCACTGAGAGCTTGGCTCCTGCCCTCGTCGCGGTCGAGGATGAGCACCCGCGCGCCACAATCGACGAAGCGCTTTGCCGTGCCTGCGCCCAGACCGGACGCGCCGCCGGTGATTAGCGCGACAATATCTTGCATCTTCATGCGCCTGCCTCCGCAACCGTAAGGAACTGCCGCAATGAAAAGCTAGATCGCTGTTGCAATCTAGCCGAAAACGGATCAGCAGAATGAGCGTCTATGCTAGCGACCGTTGCTGCCGTGCAGGCTGTTGAGGAATTCCTCGTTGGTGTCGTAGAGGCGGAAGTTGTGCAGCAGTTGCTCGGTCGCGCCGACGATTCCTTCGGGCTGTTCCGCCAAGTGCGACCACATGCGGCGCATCGTATAAACGCGCTGCAAAACATCGGGACCCAGCAGCAATTCTTCGCGCCTTGTGGAGGACTGCTCAATATCAAAAGCGGGGAAGATTCGCCGTTCCTGCAACTTGCGGCTGAGGTGCAGCTCCATATTGCCCGTGCCTTTGAATTCCTCGTAAATCACATCGTCCATTTTGCTGCCGGTATTCACCAGGCAGGTGGCGACGATGGTGAGGCTGCCGCCTTCTTCGACATTGCGGGCGGCGCCGAAGAGCCGCTTCGGCGGGTGAATGGCTGATGGATCGAGACCGCCGGAAAGAGTGCGACCGCTGGTCGGTACGACGAGGTTGTAGGCGCGCGCCAGACGGGTGACGCTATCCAGCATCATCACGACATGACGCTTGACTTCGACCAGGCGTTTTGCACGTTCCAGCGCCATTTCGGCGACGCGCACGTGATGATGGACCGGGTCGTCGAATGTTGAGGCGATCACCTCGGCGTCGACCGAGCGGTCCATATCGGTGACCTCTTCCGGGCGTTCGCCGATGAGCGCCATCATCAGGTGCACCTCGGGATAGTTGGTGCTGATGGCATTGGCGATATCTTTGAGCACAGTCGTCTTGCCGGCTTTCGGTGGCGAGACGATCAAGCCGCGCTGGCCGAAGCCGACCGGCGCGATGAGATTCAGCATGCGCGTAGACATGATGCGCGGAAGCGTCTCGAGATTGAAGCGAACTTCGGGGAAGATCGGCGTGAGCCGCTCGAAATTGGGGCGCTGTTTGACTTCGTGCGGGTTCAGCCCGTTGACCGAATCCACGCGCAGCAGACCGTAGTAGCGTTCGGTGTCCTTTGGCGGGCGCACTTGCCCGATGACCATGTCGCCCGTGCGCAAGCCAAACTTCTTGATTTGCGTCTGGCTGACGTAGATGTCGTTCTTGCCCGGGAGATAACCTTCGGCGCGCAGGAAACCGATGCCGTCGTCAACGACTTCCAAGATGCCGCCGCGCAATTGGTGCCCGCGCCGCTCGGCGTCTTGACGGAGCAGGCCGATGATCAGGTCCTGCTTCTTTAGCCGGCTGAACCGGGGCACGTGATGGTTGCGCGCCATCGTGCGTAATTCGGGCAGCGTTTTTGATTCAAGATTCGCGATATTCATTCAGTTCTTCCTGGAACACTTGGCCGCGGCGAGGCAGGTAGGTTTGGATGCCGCTAGTCTTACTGGTTTCCTGGTTCACAATCGGAGGGAAACGCTCCGCTAGTAGCTTACGTGGCCGGTTATGCGACATGTCGAGCGAGGTCACCGACAGTGTCCGCAAATCATAGTTTCAGGCAAGCTAGTGGAAATCTTGTAACTAAAAACTACTATAACATACAAATGAAAAGGCGTCAAACGCAAGTGTGTCAAATGTTTGCGCAAATCTGTCTATGAGCGCTGTAGGGGCGTCGCACAGATAGTCTTAATTGGAATTTAACGACAATTGCTAGCTGCAAACGCGGTCGCCAAGCGGAAACCCCGCCGGATGACGGGGCTCCCTTCCATGGCATAGCGCAAATTAAATGGTCGCTAGGCGTCGAGTTCCTCGTGCAGCTCAGCCGCATCTCCATTGAGCTCGGCCAAGGCATCGGCCGGGGCGGCATCGCCATTGACTACCTCGGCGATGACATTGGGCACCAAGCCGCGTACGGCGCTATAGCTCGGCAAGCCCGGCGACGAGTAAACGCTGACGGAGTCATCGCCGAGTATGCCGCTGACTTCGATGAAGCGGGCATAAGGCATGCGCGGTTCGGTGAAATCGGCTTCGGTTACGTTGATGTCATTGCGAATGCTGAAGTATCCGGTGACGCCGGACCAAGCCAGCTGCGCGTCTTTGCCCGCCAAGTATTTCACGAAGAGCCAGGTGGCTAGCTCCGCTTCGGGCGTCCCGGTCAGGATGGCTTGGCTGGGCACGAAGAGTTGGATCGTGGCGCCGACGCCTTCCGCGCCGGGGAAGGCGGTCACCACCCATTCATCGGTCATCTCGGCAGTGGCGGCGTCCCAGGTGATGAAGGGGATGCCGGCTGAGCTGCCGGCGGCGAAGGGCGTGATGCCGATGGCAAAGTCGCCCGTGTTCTGATAGCGCTCGGCGAAGAGATAGGCGCAGTTATTGTCCAGCATGCGCGTAAAGAGTTCCATGGCGGCGACGACTTCATCGGATTCGAAAATGTAGCTGTCCGCATCGCCGTCGTATATGGCGCCACCGTGGGCGGCGACGAAGCTTTCGAAGTGAGACGTTCCCGTGTCCAATGGATAGCCCTGATACATTTCGCTGGCGCCGGCGGCACAAGCGATCGCTTCAAACTCCTCCAGGGTCGCGGGCGGGCGCCGCTCGAATCCCAGCGCTTCGACAATGTCCAGATTCGTGTAGAAGACATTCAGCGAGTTCTGGTTCGCCCAGGCGACCCTCATGCCATGGAACGGCGGGAAGTCCAGTTGATTGACATTGAGTAGATTGAAATTTAGATTCGCTTGTTCATCCGCCGGGATGCCCCACTCCGGGCTGTTGAGCAGCAGATTGATATCGACCACCACGCCTTCGTTCGCCCAGCCGGCGACGGCGTTGGCGTAACCGGCAACCAGGTTCGGCAGTTCGCCGGACAGAATCGCCGTGTTCATGAGGTCTTCAATGGGACCGTAACTGCCCTGATGGATGGCTTCAACGGTGATGCCGTATTCGTTGCTGCTGTTGAAGTCTTCGATTAGCGCCGCCATCGTCTCGGCTTGCGAGCTGTCGTCGGAGTATTGATGCCAGTAGACGACGGTCTGTCCGCTGGGATCAACACCTTCATAACTCATGTCGCTTTGCGCCTGGACGAGGCCAAGCCCCGGGGCAAGCAACATTAGCAGGACAAGTAGAATTCGCTTCATGAGAATTGCTCCTTCGCTGATCATTGTGTGCCCAAGGCAGACCGGCTGTCTTGCGCTATTCGGATGTATTTCAACATCTAACATCATATCACGGCTCGCGCGCTCTGGAGAGTGCCTAGCTATCCTCTGATCCCGGTTTGGGCGATGCCTTCGGTGAATTGCTTCTGCGCCACAAAATAAAGGACCAGGATCGGAATGACGGTGATGACGGAGGCCGCCATTTGCAGATTAAGGTCGCCCGGCGTGTCGGCGGTGACAAAGTTGGACAATCCAACCGCAATCGGACGCCACTCGTCGTTAATGGTCACCAGCAGGGGCCACATGAGCGCATTCCAGGAGCCGATGAATCCCAGCGTGACGATGGTCATGATTGGCGCTTTGGATAGCGGCAGCACGACGCTGATTAGAAATCGCGGATGACCGGCGCCATCGATGCGCGCCGCTTCCCACAAGTCTACCGGTATCTGTATGAAGAACTGCCGCAGCAGGAAGATGTTGAAGACCGACGCGAAGAAGGGAATGGTCAGCGCGGGCCAGTTGTTGAACCAGGCGCCGAGGGGACCGAAGAGACTCTCGCTGAGCCGACCGAGCCAGATCACCGTCAGGAGATGAGGAATCAGCATGACGATGCCGGGGATCATCATGGTGGAAAGGAAAAGCGCGAAAATGAAATTGCGCCCGACAAACTTCATGCGGGCGAAAGCATAGGCGGCCGGGATGCAAACCGCCAGCGAGCCAAGCACGGTGATTAGGGTGATGCGTATGCTGTTCCAGATATATCCGGAGACGCTCAGCGACTGCAGTACGCCGGTTTGCGGATCAGTGGCGATCTCGATATCCAGGAAGTTGGCGCGGCGCAGGGCGGTCGCGTAATTCTCCCATAACAGATTCTCCGGCAGCAAGCGCGTCAGATTGACTTCGCTTAGCGTCATGAAAGACGCGCTGATCATCCAAAGGAAGGGACCGATAGCGATGATGACGCCGGCGAATAGCACGGCGTAAATGCCGACCTTGCTCCAGGAAATATCCTTGCGTAATCCTTCAGCCGGCAGCCTGTGATTGGGCGCGGCGCGCAAGCCGCCATCGTCGCTAGCCATAAAAGACGCGCCTCCCCATGACTCGGTTTTGGAAAAGCGTCATCAGCAGGATCAGGGCGAATAGGACAAAAGCCATCGACGAAGCGTATCCGTAGCGATTGCTATTCTGCAGCTCGTCAAAGATGTAGACGCTCGCTGTGTTGACCTTGTTGCCGACAGCGCCCGTGCGCAGGATCCATATTTGCGTGAAGGCTTGGAAGGTGCCGATGATTGCGACCAGCGACAGAAAGAAGACGGTCGGCGAGAGCAGGGGCAGGGTGATATGGCGGAAGATGCGCCAGCCGCTGGCGCCGTCAATCCGCGCCGCCTCATATAGCTCGCCCGGTATGTTGCCCAAGCCCGCCAGGAAAATAACCGCGTCATAACCGATATAGGTCCAGGTCGAGTAGATCATGATGACGATAAGCGCCAGGCTTGGTCCGGCGAGGAAATCGGGCAAGCCCAGCAGATCGGCAATCGTCGAGCGTTCGAGGATCCAGCGTTGGGCTTCGATTCCAAAGACGCTGAGGATTCGGTTTGCCGGCGCGTGCTGGCCCGCGTCAAAGATAATGCGAAAGACGATCGACGTGGCGACGAAGGGCGTGATATAAGGGATGAAGTAGACCATGCGGAAGAAGGCGCGGAAGCGAATGGGCTGGAAAAGCAGATAAGCCAGCAGCAAGCCAATGGACAGTTGAACGGGCACGGTGCCCATGGCGTACATGATGGTTATCCAAAAGCCTTGCAGCAGGTCGTCGTCAGCCGCTGCCAATGCCGCTGGCGCCTCCGCCATCAAGAGATAGCCACCCACCGCCAACATGAGACCGCTGACCAGTTGCACGATAAAGCGTCGATTCTCGTAAGCCTTGATGCCCCGGCGGAATATCAGCCAGGCGGCTGCAATTAAGCCGATGCCGGCGCTGATAAAGACGAGTTGGGACCAGATCGGCAGCGCCTCGCCTGAATCGCGCGCGGCCGCGATCGCCGCTTGCGTTTCCGCTATGGTGAGCTGGAGCAGGAAAATCCCGGCGCCAGCGATGACGGTTGTTGTGGCGCTGACCGCGATGAGCGGACCAGCTTCGGCGCAGCGAAAGCGCCAGAGAGCGATTGTGATTGCAAAGCTCGCTATGAGCAGCCCAGCGAGCATGAGGTTGCCGGCCGCATAGACGTCGGGGTCGGTGAAACTTCCGCCGAGTTTTTCCATAAAGAGCGAAAGCGTCGTGTTTTGGCGGCGCACCTGGCGCGGAATCAGCATGATCACGGGGATAAGCTTGAAGAACCAGTCGATGGCGAGGAGGGTGGCGTATCCAGCCACGAAGCCAGCCGCGATGTTGGCGAGTCCGCGATAGTCGCTGGAATCCCGCAGCAGCTTTTGCAGGCGTCTGAGCATCTTGGCGGCGCCGGCTAGAGCAATGATGGCCAACCAGAAAAAGAGGATGTAGCCGAGGTTGCCCATGGCTTTTTCGTAGTTCGCCAAGCCAACGTATTCGTCTGGGAAGCGGCGCCAACGGTGGAGACTGACGAAGAAAGCGAAAGCCACGGGAAAGATGCCAAAGAGCAGGATGAGCAGGCCGGCTGGCGCCAGGAATAGATATGCCGTTACGTTCTCGATAAGCAGTCGTCCGCGCCGGGTTCCAAGGGCGCGGGCAAGGGTGGAGAGCGTGACCATCGGCACTCGCGGGGCTTGGCTGACTATCACTGAGTATAACCGCAACCGATGGGAATACAAATGAATTCGATGAACGGCTACGGTGAATTGTATGTTATTCGCATTTTCATAGCCCACCCCCAGCCAAGCAATCTAGTAAGCAACTCTGCGTTCTCTCAACCCATAGACGCCGTCCGGGAATACGTCTCTAAGGGCGACCCAATGGCTCGCCCCTACAGAGCCTTATTCTCGCGGATACGCATTTGCATGAGGCACAATCCTCCGTGCGAGCGGCTCTGGTGAAAAGTCCGTAATTCGCAGCAAAGGCGAAATCCCGCGAAATCATCCTTTCGCCATGTCGTCTGTCGTCCCTTGGCTATTGCTGTTTATGGTACAATTCAATTGACAGCCCATACACAAGAATAGATACTGTAAAATGCCGCGCATCTTCGTCATTGGGGCGCTCGTATATGACATCGTCTTTGACGTCACGGATTGGGTTGCCCCCAACCGGGCGGTGCATGCCAGCCAGCTTACGGTATCGCCGGGCGGCAAGGCGCTGAATCAGGCGACGGCGGCGCGTCGATTGGGCGCTGAAGATGTGCGTCTTGTGGGCTGCGTTGGCGATGATGTCTTTGGCGCTGAAATGCTCAGTTCCTTGCGCCAGGAGGGCGTGAATGTTGAACAGGTGCTGCAGCTAGGCAAGAGCAGAACGAGCATCGCCGGCATCGTCGTCAAAGACGGCTTGCCCGGTTTCATCGGCGCTCCCTGCGCCAGCCGCCTGGTCAGCGACGAACATATCAGTCAGGCGCTTGCCGACATCACCGCGGAAGATATTCTGCTGATCGATTTTGAAATCCCACAGCCTCAAGTGCAGTTTGCGCTGCAGTTGGGCCGGGCGGCCCGCGCCAAAACCGTGCTCAATCCGGCGCCATACTTCACGCGCGATGCTTTCGTCGTGGATTACTTGCATCTGGTTGATGTCATTATTCCCAACAAGTTTGAGGCGCAGTTGATCCTCGACAGCGAATCTGACGACCTTGACGAACTGGCGAGCGGGCTGCTGGGCCACGGGATCGGGATGGTTGTCTTGACGATCGGCGAGGCGGGCAGCATTCTGTATCAGGCTGATTGCAAAGCCGAACAGCCGGCCTTCGAGCTCGCCGCGGTGGATACGACCGGGGCAAGCGATGCCTTTGTTGGCGCCTTCTGTCTTGGGCTCTCGCTGGGCTGGCCCCGGCGGAAGACGCTGGTATTCGCGTCGGCGGCGGCCGGCTTGGCTTGTACGCGGCGCGGCACCATGTCCGCCTTGCCGTCACAGGAAGACGTCAGGGCATTGATCGCATTGCGCAAAGGCTCTTGCTGACCGGCGGGACCAGCGTAACCCGCGCGCTCGATACGGGTTAAGAAGATTACAGAATGAAGAATCCATTCGCACGACGAAGCGACTACACAGAACTTGACGACAGGCGGTTGGTCGCGCTGGCGAAGGAGGACAAGGCCGCTTTTGGCGAACTCTACGATCGCTATCTGCCAAAGATTTACAGCTATGTTTACTATCGAACGGGCAATGTGCATGACGCGGAAGACTTGACGGCGAAAGTCTTCGTGCGCGCGCTTGCGCATATCGGCAACTATGTTGAGAAGGGAGTGCCGTTTCAAGCCTGGCTATATCGGATCGCTCACAACCTGGTGGCCAACTGGCATCGCGATCAAGGGCGGCGGAAGATCATCGCGCTGGATGAATATGTGGCGCATCCGCTAAAGTCAGAAGCGCCCGACCGCCTGACCGAAGAACAGGAAGAGCGAAGTCAGCTTTTGGAAGCGGTTCGCCGCCTGCCGGATGACCGTCAACAGTTGTTAGTGCTAAAATTCGTGGAGCAAATGTCGAACGCGGAGATCGGCGCGATCATGGGAAGGACGGAAGGCGCTATCAAGTCGCTTTATCATCGAACCTTGCTGGCGCTGCGCGAGGAGATGGCCGCGATTCAAACGGGCGACCCGAAACAGTGGACGGATGGAAAAGAGGGATAACCGAAAATGTCTGCAGCAACGGAATCGCAAATGCGCAATCTTCTGGAATCCATCACGACGCGGCTGCAACGGGGCGATGCCGTCGACCAGTTCATTGGGCAGGCCGAAGAGGATCATGGCGAAGTCGAGGACATGGTTGAACTCATTCAGTCGCTTCACACCGCCTTAACGCCTGTGAATCCGGATCAGGGATATGCGGAGAACCTGCGCGCCAATCTGCTTGATGGTCGCCCCGGCGTCGCTGGGCGAGTTCGGCAGATGCCGGCGCGGCTTTCCCTCGCAGCGATCCTGGCTGTTTTTGCTGGTTGCCTCCTGTTGATGCTGCGCCGAATATTCGGCTCCGAGACGGCGGCCGATGTACCGGAAGAAGCGGTGGCCACGCCGCTTTAGCCCTTGTCTCTGTTTCGCATTGTGAAACGGGTCGCGCGCAGGTCCCCCGCAGATAACAAAACTTGGCTTATGACGCTCCCGATTGGGGCTGATATACTGTCGCCAGATCGTTGAATCGTGGGGTATCGGACATGCCGCCGCCAACCCTTTCGCTGCGTCAACTGAATCGCACGCTGCTTGCGCGGCAGCAATTGCTGGAGCGTCAGAAGCTCGATTGCGCGCAGGCGATTGAAGCCTTGGTCGGCATGCAGTCGCAGATTCCAAACCCGCCCTACATCGGTCTTTGGACGCGTTTGAAGGGCTTCAGCAAGCCGCAGCTTACAGCGGCGCTGGAAGCGCGGGCGGTGGCGCGGGCGCCTTGGATTCGCTCGACCCTGCACCTGGTGACCGCCGCCGATCATCAGCGTTTTCAGGCCATTATCCAGCCGGCGCTGGCGCGGGGTTTGCGCTCATTCTTCGGCGCGCGCGCCAAGGGATTGGATATTGAGCGGCTCATTGCCATCGCCAAACCCTACCTGGAGGCGGAGGAGCCCGCGATCGGCGAGCTGCGAGACAAGCTGCAACAATACGAGCCGGATGAAGACAAGCAGGCGATGGCCTACGCTGTGCGCAGCTATTTGCCATTGGTGCAGGTCCCGCCCAGCGGCGCCTGGGGCGTGGGTACGCGCGCGACCTATACGACAGCCGAGAGCTGGCTGGGCGCGGCGGCGCCCTCGGATCTGGCGGCGCTGTTCCGGCGATATCTGGCTGCATTCGGTCCGGCCGATGTGATGGACTTCCAAACCTGGACCGGCATGACCAGCCTGAAATCGCGCCTGAATGAAACGCTGGCGACTCTCGTCGCTTATCGCGATGAAGGGGGCCGCGTCCTCTACGATTTGCCCGATCAGGAGCTCCACGACGAAGACGCGCCTGCGCCGATCCGCTTCCTGCCCGAATACGACAATATTCTGATTGGCCATAAAGATCGCCGCCGCATACTGCCGGAAGCGCAGCGCAAGAAGGTTTTCGTTTCGGCTGGCCGAGTACTTGGCTCAGTCATCATCGACGGTTTCGTCGCCGCCATCTGGAGAATCGCGCGAGAGAAAGGGCGGGCGATCCTGCGGGTGACGCTATTCGAGGAACAAACTGAGGACGTCTTGGAGGAGATCGAAGCGGAAGGGCTGGCTTTGGCGCGCTTCATCGAAGATGACGCAAAGGCGCATCAGGTGGAATTCACGGCGTCAACCTAAGGCGACGGGGCGCGCTCTATGCCGTTGGGTATATCGGTGGTAGCCTTTCCCGCACGAAGTCCTTGGGCAACGGCGAAGGACAGCAATGACATCAGCAGTCAAAATCACCGCCTTGCGCGGCATGCGGGATGTGTTTAGCGCCGAATACGCGCAGCGCCGGCAGGTTCAGCAGCGGCTGGAACGGCATCTACGGCTATGCGGCTACGTGCCGATTGACCTGCCAATCCTGGAAAACACCGAACTCTACCTACGGAAGTCGGGCGAGGACATCAGCGCGCGCTTGTATGATTTCGACTTCAAGCACCGACGAATCGCCCTGCGTCCGGAGATAACGGCTTCGGTTGCGCGGGCATACGTTGAGCGCTTGCAGGACGAACCGCTGCCGCTGCGGATTCAGTATACGGGACCGGTCTTCCGCTATGAGAAGCCGCAGCAAAATCGTTATCGCCAGTTCACGATGACGGGCGCGGAGCTGCTGGGCGCGGCAGGCGCGAAAGCCGATGCCGAGCTCCTGTTTATGGCTTGCCGTGGCTTGGAGCGGGTCGGCATAAACGACTACAAGCTCGTGATCGGTCATGCGGCCGCGCTGGAAGGATTTCTGCGGCAGTTGGGCCTGCGCAAACAGCTGCTCAATCACTTGCTGCGCAACATGGAAAACCTGCGCAAGCGGGGCATGAACTATGTGACTGAGTCGCTGCAATCCTTCGTGCCCGAATTTGATTTCGATGCTGATGAGGGGGAGACGGCGGCTCTCGCGGCTGAAGCCTCGGGGCAGCAGCTGATCAATGTACTGCGCGGGATGACCGGCGGAGAAGCGCGGCAAGCGATCACGGACTTTCTGCACAGTCTCAATATACGGATAGATACCAAGCGGGACGAGGGCGAGGTCATTGATCGCTTGCTGCACAAGATCCGAGAAGATAAGCAAGGACCTAAGCTGCGCAAGGCCTTGGACTTTATGGCGCGGCTGGGCGAATTGGTCGGCTCGCCAGCTGAAGCGCTGCCGCGGGCGCGGGCATTGGCGGTGGAATATGATCTCGAATGGCAGGCGATCACGGCGCTGGAAAACACGCTGGATTGCCTGGCCGAGCGCGGCGATCTCCGCGGTGCGGTGGAGCTGGACTTTGGCTTGAACCGCGGCCTGCACTACTACACCGGCATGATGTTCGAGATTCATTGTCCGAGCGCCGAGGGAGAAACGGTTCAAGTATGTGGCGGCGGCCGATATGACAATCTAATCAGCATTCTTGGCGGGAGCGAGCAGGTGCCGGCGGCCGGCTTCGCCTATGGACTCGAGCGAGTTTCGCGCCTGCTCGACAAAGGAGAGCTCTCGTCGCTGAATCGCCCCGATGTCTATCTAATTCCAATCGCTGAGACCGACGCCGCAACCGGCTTTCAGATCGCAAACGAATTGCGCGAGCGGGACATTATCGTTGAAGTGAGCATCGATGGGCGCAGCCTTCGCCGCAGCTTGAAGCATGCCGACCGGAAAGGCGCCGCGCTGGTGATTATTGTTGGCGAGGCCGAGCGCGCGCGCCGGGCAGCCATCCTGCGCGAGATGGGCAGCCACCAGGAATGGACGGTAGCCTTTGACGAGTTGCCGCGCCGGGTTGAGGAGCTTCTGAACGCGCATGACTGACTCATTTTCGCCGGATAATCTTATCCTTGCCTTGCCCAGCAAAGGGCGTTTGGGCGACGCGGCCGATCAGTTCTTCGGTCGGGCCGGCTTGCAGATTTACAAGCCAAACAGCCGGCAGTATACGGCGACCATTCCCAGTTTGCCGTCGGTGGACCTCGTCTATCAACGTCCGCGCGATATCGTTAGCAAGGTGGCGGAAGGGCTGGCTGATATCGGCGTGACCGGGCTGGACAACGTATTGGAATACGGCGAAGACTCGGCCGATATCATGGTGATTGACCGGCTCGGCTTTGGCAAATGCGAATTGCTGCTGGCTGTGCCGGATTCATGGATTGATGTGGCTTCGATTGCCGATTTGGCCGACTTGAGCCTGCGCAATCGAGAGCGCGGCGCGCAGTTGCGCATCGCGACGAAGTACAGCAATCTGGTCAAGAGCTTCATGTATCGGCAAGGGATTTCGCATTTTCTGTTGGTGCATGCCGAGGGCGCAATGGAAGCGGCGCCGCGCATGGGCTACGCTGATTTGATCGCCGATCTGTCGGAGACGGGCACGACATTGCGCGAGAACCATCTGCGGCCGATCGATGGCGGCACTATCATCGCTTCGGAAGCGGTCTTGATTGGCAATCGCCGGACGATGCGGCTGTCGCCACCCAAGCTGGAAACGCTGCGCGAAATGCTCGAACTCATCGAAGCGCATCGGCGGGCGCGCCAATTTGTATCGCTGCGCGCGAATATCAGCGGCAAATCGGTGGCGGATGTGCAGGGGCGCATCCTCGCCAACCCGGCGCTAAGCGGCACCAAGGGACCGGGCGTCGTGGCTGTAGCCAGCCCGCCGGGCTCAGACGAACGCTGGTTCGAGACCACGCTATTGGTGCAGTCCGATCTGATACACAAGACGATGCAGCATCTGCGCGATCTTGGCGGGACCGACATCATCGTGACGCGTCCCAATTATGTCTTTGATGAAATGTCAGCGACCTACGATCGCTTTGAGCGCCTGCTGCATTCCAAGGAAAGATTGAGTTACTAGCGAGTATTTATGAGCAAAGTTGGCATCATCAATCCGGGCGCGATGGGTGTATCGATCGCGGCATCGGCGCGGTCGGGCGGTCACGCGGTCTATTGGGCCTCGGCCGGGCGGAGCGCCGACACGCGTCAGCGCGCCGAGGAGCACAACCTGCTTGAGCTTGAATCCATAGCGGAGCTTTGCGATGCGGCCGAGGCGATTCTATGCGTCTGCCCGCCACACGCCGTCATGGCAGTTGCGGATGCCGTGATCGACGCCGGCTTCAGCGGGCTCTATTGCGACGGGAACGCCATCGCTCCGCGGCAATCACAGCGGATCGGCGAGCGCCTTACAGCCGCGGGCATCGACTTTGTCGACGGCAGCATCATTGGTCCGCCCGCCTGGAAAGCAGGCAGTACACGCTTCTACTTGTCCGGTCCGCCGGCGGCGCAGATTGCTCACCTCTTTGACGGCGCCTTTACCGAGGCGGTCGTGATCGGCGGCGAGATTGGCAAGGCGTCGGCGCTGAAGATGGTGTTTGCGGCGCAGACCAAGGGTTTCACCGCCTTGCTATCGGCGATTCAGGGCGCGGCCGAACAGCTTGGCGTGCGTGCCGACCTGGATCGTGAATGGGCGCGGCGCGACCCCGATGTGGCGGCGCAGCGCGTCAATCAGGTGCGGGGCGTCACGGGGAAAGCCTGGCGCTTCGCCGGCGAAATGCAGGAGATCGCGGCGACCTTTGAAGCGGCGGGCATGCCGCCCGGTTTCTTTGAGGCGGCGCATGAAGTCTATCAGCGCCTGGCTCAATTCAAGGACGCGGAGGAATTGCCGGCGCTTGAGGATGTGCTGGCGGCGCTCATCGCAGTTGGCGACTAGATATCAGAGCGCCTCAATTAGCTCGGGCAAACCCGCGAAGACCCTATCCGGCTGAATCTCACTCGCCTGCAAACTCTCTACCGTCTCCACACCCGTCATTACCAGCGCGGTTTTGATGCCGAGGGTTTTCGCGCCGGCGATATCGGTGCCGATGCGGTCGCCTATCATCAGCGTTTCTTCCGGGCAGGTCTCAAGCTGACGAAGCGCGGCGTCGAACATGCCGCGTTCCGGTTTGCCGATGATGGTGGGCGACTGACCGGAAGCGGCCGTGATCAAGGCGATGATGCTGCCGGCGCCCGGCACCAAACCCTCCGGCGCGGGAAATGAGGGATCCGGATTGGTGCCGATGAAGCGCGCGCCCGCACGAATCAGCAGGGTCGCTGTCCGCGCCTTTTCGTAGGTGAGGTCAAAGTCGATGCCGCAGACGACCGCCTCGGCGCAGGCGTCGACCAATTCGTAGCCGGCCTCCGACAACATGCGCTTTAAGCCAGCGCCGCCGAGCACGTGTATGCGCGTGCCGGCCGAATAGCGCGTCTGCAAGGTGCTGACGGTGGCCGTGCCGCTGGTGACGATGTGCCGCGGCTGGATGCCGGCGACGCCCATGCTGGCGAGCTTGTCCACATAATCGCCCTGCGTTCGGCTGCTGTTGTTGGTGGCGAGGACGAAGTCCAGTTCGCGCTCAAATAATAATTCGAAGAATTCGGTCATGCCGGGCAGCGCCTGCGAGCCACGCCATAAGACGCCGTCCATGTCCGAGATGATGGCTTTGATCGGGCGGGACAAGCGGATGGTCCTTTCGCTGTGTGAAACGCGAATTATTCTAGCGCATCTCGTCGATGGCGAAAGGGACTTATTTCAGGCGGTCCAAGGTACCCTGTTCCAAGGCGTAGAGTTGCTGCTGTTCCTGCGCTTGCAGCAGGCTCGCGAGCCGCGGATAGCCCTGCTCGTATTCGCGCGACCATTCGATGGCAAAATCGCCTTGGCGGATTTCGTCCAGGGTCGCTTCCATTAAGCCCTCCAGTTTCAATTCCTTGAAACGGTGCAAGCGACTGAAGATGCCGTATTGCCCGGTCAATGAAGACAAGCGCAGCGCGCGCAGCAAGCCCATCTGTGAAGCGCGCGAGAGATAATCGGTGAACTCGCCGCTGATGATCAGATCCAGCATGACCGCCTCCGGCGGATATCCCAGCTCCAGCAGGACGGCGGCCGCCGTGGTCATGACATGGTGAAAGGCGGGCAAGATCGCCTGCTGTACAAATAGATCCAGTTGTGATTCCTGTTCCATGGAGATTTCGATGGCGCCCGCATGGAGGCTGCCCATGGCTTTGGCGAGCGCCAGCAGAGACTCCAGAGTGCTGCCGGTTGCGTCCTGACCGACGCCGACGAAGCTGAAGAAGCCGCTGCCGTCCAAAAAACGCGAGCGAACTGCGGCGCCGATCGTGCGGGGCGCGATCATGCCGACATCGACGAAGGGCGGCGGCTCGATGAAACCGAAGGCGATGTTGTAGCCGCTGGCAAATACCAGCAGATGGCCGCGCTGAAGATAAGGTGAGATCCGCTCGAGATAGACTTCGGGCGCCACTTCATCCGGCAGGAAGAGCATCAGGATGTGGCAGCGGGGGGTCACCTTTTCGATATCTTGCGGCTCGAAGCCGTCTTCGCGCGCGTGATCGCGGGTCTCATCCTCGCGCAGGCCGACGAGCACCCGGATGCTTGAATCGCGCAGATTGTTGGCGACAGGCCGTCCCAGGTTGCCAAAGCCGATGATGCCCACGGTCTTGCCGCTCAAGACATTGAGATTGGCGTCTGCTTCACGATAGATCGTCGCCATAGCGTTATCCAGCGTTTCTAAGTTGCGCGCCTCAGCCGACTCGCTTGCGCCACAACTCCATATCGTTGCCGTTGCGAAAAAAACCGTAACGTTCGTATAGCCGCTGCGAGGGCAGATTGCTCAACTGCGTATTGACGGAGAGCTCAGTCACATTCCAATTGCGGAATTTAAGCAGCAGCTTTCGCATGAGAGCGGAGGCGATGCCTTTGCGCTGATGCGCCGGGTGAACCGCCAGGCGCGCAAGATGCCCAACTTCCTCCTGGCGCGTGCTCAGCTGATAGGCGATCAATTCGTCGTTGAGCGCGGCGACGGTGGCGCTGGCCGCGCTGCGAATGGCTTGCCGCACATCGTATTCCGCCAGTTGCCAAGGCGCGTCAAATGCCAGACGATCTATTTTCATGATGCCTTCGACATCTCGGTGGTCGGCTTCTCGAATGCGAGCGGAAACCGTGGGCGCCGCCGGCAGCCCTTTGCCTATCTGGCTCATCGTGATGACATCATCTTCGATGCTGAAACCACGCTCGCGCATGTAGGTGGGCAGCCAGTTGGTAATCATGAGAATCGCGAGATTGCTTATCCCTAACGCTCGGCAGCGGGCTTCCGCGGCTTCGCAGAGCTCGCGCAGGACCAAGCCCGGCATCCTGCCATCACGAATGCCGAGCAGCCGAATCCAGCTCCAGCCATGAATCGGCAGCGAAAATCCCAGATAGCCGACCAGCTGGTCGCCATGCCAGGCGAGCAATACGTCGCCCATTTCGCCGTCTAGCCATTGGTCCGTTTCGTACCAGTCCAGGTGTTTGTGCGCCCATTGGCTGAACCAGGCGAGGTCAAGCAGCGCGCTGCGATGTCGGCGCTCGTAGGCGCTGATCTTCAAGCGCGTGCCCAGCATCAGGACTGTGTCTTCATCCGTTCGACGTAGCTACGCACTTTGAACGCAAACGGGTAGCAGAGCCGCCTGTCCATCAACCTAGTCGCGAATCGCTGGTCTGTACTGTTCATAGTCTCGGATGTGGTGAAAACCGTCGGCATACCCCTAAGATAACGATAGTCAATGATTTGGAATAGCTTTTCCTTCGCCCAGGGTGTAGCGCTAGTCAAACGTAAATCATCAAGTATCAGAATCGGAATATCAAGAATGTCGTGAAAGCGCTTGTCAAATCGCGCATTAGAACGTGGATCAAAGGTGACCCGCAAGTAATCAAGCAAGTCTGGCACTGTCGTAAACATTACGTCTCGGCCCAACTCACTCAATTGATTAGCAATAGATGCAGCCAAATGGGTCTTGCCACAACCATATTCGCCCAAAAGACATAGCCAACCTTCTGGACTGTTCGCCCAATTCTCAGCTACCTTCTTCGCATTCTTCAGGTTTGCGACTTCGTCAGGAATTCCACTGTGCGTATTGAATTTTAAGAATGTCATATGTTGGTAAATCTGCAAGTTGTTAAAGTGCATATCAAGAGCTTGGGACCTTGCTGTTCGCCTGAAATCGGGTGCGCTGATTTTGACATGTTTCACCATAGGGCCTTGTCTCATTCTGCTACTAATGCGAGGGTCAAGCTCGTCAAATGACGTATTTGTCGTTATGACGGTTGGGAGTTCATTTACATGTCGAAAATTCAGAATTTGAAATAGCTTTTCCTGAGCCCAAGGGCTTGGATTCTCAGCGCCCAATTCGTCCAAGACCAAGAATGGAACATTTCGAACACGCTCAAAGTAAGCATCGTAGGATGTGTCAGCGTTAGGTGCGAAGCTCAGACGGAGGAAGTCAAGCAAATCCGGTGCAGTCAAGAAAATGACTTGTTCGCCGAATTGCTCAATTCGAACATTTGCGATTGCTACAGCTAGATGGGTTTTGCCGCATCCATACGGACCTTCGTAAACCACCCATCCTGACGGCTCGTAGGCGTAGGCCTCAGCCCCGGCTTTGGCTATTTCCAGAGAACTGATGACGTTCTGAGTATAGCTACCGCCGAATAGAGCTGTAGTAAAATTTTCAAATGTCTTGCCCTTGTAAGCTTCAAGATTGCCAAAGCGACGGAGTCGATTTTGCATTTCCAGGTCAGCTTCAACCGGATGATTGGGACAGCGCTGAAACTTGCCGTAACGAGGGTCATCTACGACAACTTCAAGCGTAAATACACCGGTTCCGCCACAAATTGGGCAAGGAAGATCTCGGTTCTCTGGATCGAAACAGGTAACCGTTTTCGCAAACGTATCGTCTGCATTCGTATCAGGATTCGATGTGGTCCTTCCATTTCCCGACGGTGAAGCGCTTGTGACGCTCAAGATTTCTCCCGCTCGTTTCATTGCCCCGTCCTTCCTGCTGCCATCTTTCGAGTATCGCTCGGATATAACGCCAGTTCCGCTTGTTGCCTTCGACTGCCAGGCGCATCGCCTCTTCAATCCAGCCGGTCGGATAAGCCTTCTCAGCCTCCTTGAGCGCATCGACGATCATCGGTGTCAGGATGCCGATATTGTCTTCGTAGAGACCGAAAATCGAGGGCCGCGCCGGCAGCAGCTCAATCTCGCGATTCGCCGACGGACGCCACTCGCCCGCCAGCATCCGCTGCTGCAGCGCTTTGCCAGCGGCGTCTGCGCTTGTGTAGTAGCGTTTCGCCTCGCCGCTGATATGCACTTCTGTCATGAGCAGCGTCCCGCGAGCAAGCATCATGTCCAGGCCGCGCTGCAGCGCCTCATGCGCGTTCGGGGATTCATCAGTGACGGCGAGCCCGCGCATCAACTGCTCGTCGGCGAGGAACTCGTCAAAGCGCAGCAGGCGGTAATCGCCCTCCTTTTGCAGGAGCGCCGTCAGACAGAATATCGTCAGCTTGAGCTCGGCAAGATCGTCGATCGCTGGCAAAAGCTCGCTGAAGAAATAGGCCGGCAGCGCGACCGGCTCTTTAGCGTAAACGGGATTGTTGCCGTTCTTCACAGCCATGCGGCTTAATCCAGGTTGCTGATGTCAGCGAGGTTCAAATTCACCTTCCTGACGTCTTTGAAGCGGGTATACGATTTTTCAAAATAGAGTTGGACGGCGCCGATCGGTCCGTGACGGTGCTTCGACAGCAAGACGTCCGCCTGATTGGGGAATTCCGTCGTATCCGGATTGTAGACTTCATCGCGATAAAGAAAAAGCACGGCGTCGGCGTCTTGCTCGATGGTGCCGCTCTCACGCAGATCGGAAAGCTGCGGGCGCTTGTCCTGCCGCTGCTCAACCGCGCGCGATAACTGCGCGGTCGAAAGCACGGTGACGTTGAGCTCGCGGGCGAGTTCTTTCAGCGAACGGCTGATGTAGCTGATTTCTTGCACGCGGTTGTTCTCGTAGGCGCGCCCAGCGGACATCAATTGCATATAATCGACCATGACGATATCGAGGCCATATTCGTGCTGGAGCCGGCGACATTTGGTTCGCATCTCAATCGGCGTGATCGAGGGCGTATCGTCTATGAACAGCGGCAGATTGGATATTCGCCCGATGGCTTCGGTCAGGCGCGTATGCTCGCGCGCTGTGATTTTGGCGGTGCGCAATTGCTGAATACCGATGCCGGTCTCCATGGAGATCAGGCGCTGGACCATCTGCTCGACGCCCATTTCCATGGTAAAGATGGCGACGCGGCGGTCTCGGCGCGCCACATTCAAGGCGACCGAGAGCATCCAGCTCGTTTTGCCCATGCCCGGGCGCCCGGCAAAGACGATGAGGTCCGACTTCTGAAAGCCGCCGAGCAAGCCGTCCAGGTCATTGAATCCGGTTGGCATGCCGATCGAGCCGACGCCAATTTCCAGCAGCCTTTCGAGCTCGTCGTAGTATTCGCTGGCGGCTTCTTCAATCGGCACGAATTCGCGCTTCATTTGATTGTTGCTGACCGAGAAGAGCGCCTGTTCCGCTTCGTCAATCACTTTGTCGATTGGCAATTCTTCGTCGAGCGCGAGCTGGCGGATGCTGTCCGCGGCGCCGAGCATTTTACGGCGCGTCGATGTGCGCGCCACCATCTCGCCGTAGACTTCAACGTGGATGGCGGTCGGCGTATTGTTGACCAAGCTGGTCAAATAGGCTTGGCCGCCGATCTCGTCCAGCAAGCCCATGTCTTGCAACTCCCTCGGGAGCGTCACGTAGTCGATGGCGTCGTTGCGTTCTTGCAAGCGGGTCAAGGCGTTCCAAATATACTCGTGCCGTTTGATAAAGAAGTCTTCCGCCTTTAGAAATGAGGCGACGCTGAGGAAGGCTTTCGGCTCTAGGAGAATGGCGCCAAGCAAGGCCTGCTCGGCCTCTTGGCTCATTGGAGCTTGTAGCGGCGCTCGCTGTGCTTGAAGGTCCATACAAGGCCTTCCATTGAGGATGACCGATTGCGGTCTCTTTCCAGAGGACGGATAAGGACCGAGGATCGGAAATTCGACTCTATTTTAGACCAACCCGTGGCCCAAAGACTATTCTTCGTCTTCGAGATCTTCCAGATTAAGGGTGTCAACGAAATCGGCAAAGGCGCTCAGTTTGCTTTCGTCGACGCGCTCGCCGCTTTCGCTTCTCTCGTGCAAGTCGTCAGCCAGCCCCAGAATCTCCGGCTCGACATTTCGGTCCGGGCGAATGCCGGCGCGATCCATCACGCTTTTGTCGACATAAATCGGCGCGCTCAAGCGTACAGCGAGGGCGATGGCATCGCTGGGTCGGGCGTCAATCTCGATCGTATCGCCGGCCGCGTCAATATTTATCACGGCGAAGAATACGTCTTTGCTCAGATTATTGATATGGATGTGACGTACCGTTCCACCCATCTCCTGGATGGTGGACTTGAGCAGGTCGTGGGTCAGCGGCCGTTCGCGCGCCATGCCCTGCAGTTCAAGCGTTATCGCTTCCGACTCGAACTGGCCAATCCAGATGGGCAAGTAGCGCTCTTCATCAATATCGCGCAGCACGACCAAACGGTGTTGCGACATCAGGCTTACCTGAACTCGATCCACGATCATTTCAATCATACGCCGGTCGCCTTACTCGAAATCAGTCCAATGCACATTATACACCGAAGTCACGTCACTTCAAACTTTGGCTTACGTTTCGTCCCCCCGATTTGCTCTCTCTGAATCCAGTCCAAGCGAGGCGCTGCCTACCAATGCGCGCTGGAGTTAGCTACACTCAGCCTAGGAAAATGCCTGGGGAAACATTGTGCGTGAGCTGTTGATGCTGCTGGTCGTAGCGCTGCTGACGGCATGCACGAGCATGCAAGCATTGTTTGAGCGAAAGCGGACGCCGGAGCTGGGATTCCGCTACGGCGAAATGCTCTTTGAAGACGGCTTCGAGACTGGGGCTCGCTGGCGCAGTTACGAATCGAGCGCCGGCCTATTCCTTGGCGTCCACGAAGGCGTTTACCGGATTGATTTCAGCGGGCGAAAATACGTCTGGACGCAGCGCGAGGGTGAGTATGCCGATGTCGTGATCGAGGCGGAAGCGAGGCAAGCGTCGGATTACGATCACAATGCCTACGGATTGGCTTGCCGGTTGGATCCCGCAAACAGCGGGCGTGGCTATTTTTTCTTGATCAGCGGCGATGGCCAAGCCAGCATCCGCTGGAGCAACGGTCGTTCGCTTGAGCCGATCGTGGCGGCGGCGCCCTCCGCCCACGTTCGGCAAGGGCAGTCTAGCAATCGCCTGCGGATAGTTTGCATTGAGGATTACCTGGCGCTCTGGGTCAATGGGCGATTCGTGGCTGAGGCGCGCGACGGCCGCGCGGGGCAGGGCGCGGTCGGTCTGGCCGGCGTCATGAATTATGCGGGCAAGCGCCTCACGGTAGATTTCGATGACATCAGGGTATGGCGCGCCACGCTTGACATACGCGAATCCTAGGCGAGGCAGCTCCGCCGGCGGTCGCAACATCTGCGGCGCCTCTGCGTATACTTGCATGAGAGAGCGGCATCAATTATTTGGATGAAGCATGGGACTTGAAGACACGATAGCGGAAGCGATCGTCATGGCGATGGATGAGCTCGCCGGCAATCCGCAGCGCGCGGTGAAATCAGCGCTGGACTGCGACTCGCCCGCCCAGTGGATCAAGCAAGAGACGACCAAGCTGGCGGTCATCGGCGGCGTTGAGATGGTCGTGCCCGGTTTGCACGCGTTCACGATTCCGACCGGCGTCAGCTATCTCTTGCACAAGATGGGTTTCATCAGCTGGGGGATTGGCGCGCTGAAGGGCGCCTACATTGTCGAGACGGAAGCTTATTCCGACCTGCGCAATATTCTGGCGCTCTGGGCGAACGAGTCTGATTTCAACGCCAACATCGTTGAGCATTTGGCGATATCTTTTGATGCATTGCGCTGGACGCTTTCCGAAGAGGGCCAAGCGGCGATGCCGGGTCTGCTCGAGTCATCGGTCGATGAAACGACATTGCGCACTTACCATATTCTCCAGAAGCTGGCGGAGAATTTCGTCGCTGGCGATGAGCGAGGCTATGCGATCGCCGGGGCGATGTTAGGCGCGGAAGAGGCGGCTCTCCTGCTTGCTGCTGGCAAAGCGCAGGTGAATCACCTGAATCGCGAAGTGATGCTGACGCGACCGCTGGGGCGGAAGATCAGCCGACGCCTGGCTTACAAGCTGGCGTCGCGGATTAGCGCCCGCGTACCGGCGAAGATGATCGTCGGTTTCATCCCGGTCGCCGGGGCGATTGTCAACGCCTTCCTTAATGTGCAGACGATCCAGAGCATGGCGGCGGCGGCCGAGAAGTATTACGATCGCCGTTTGCGCCGCGCCCACCTGGAAACTGCAACGCCATGAGCAGAGTTAGGCAGTTCCCTCCGCCGCGCGCAGCTCGCTGATAATCTCTAGTACGATGCTTTTGAAGGCTTCCAGCTTGTCCGCGTCGCTCAGGTGAACCAAGGCTAGCGTGGGCCGGCGGTTCGCTTTGTCCGCTTTGAAGCGCTGTTTCTTGGGCAGAATGCGGTTCAAATCGCGTACGATGGCGGTGCGAACTTTCCGGCGGTTGAATGGCTTATGCGCCGTCAAACGGTCGAGGGGGATCTGCGCCGATGGCCGGCGGCGAAAGGCGTAAACTGAGAATACCGTTGCCAATTGGCGATTCACTTTGACGCGCGCGTGAAAGCCGGGTCTGCTGACCCCGCCAAAAGCCACTTCATGCGCCACGCTTCGGGACCAGTGGAAGAGGTCGCGCGCAACAAGCGTAGCGATATCCCCGTCGGCTAGCTGTTCGACGTAAGGGAAGAAGTTGCCTTCCGCCGGCTTGCGCGAGACGGTCGAGACGGCAATCGGTTCCGCCTCTCTGTTGGATTGCAACACAGCCTCAATGGACGCGACCAGCTTGGAAATGCCATCCTTTCGCCGCGCGCGGAGATCACAATACTGAATATTGATGAGATGCAGCGGAATCAGAATATCATCGACCAGCGCAGTGAGAACCGGCTTGCGCAACTGCCAGGCGTAGAGGCATTCGCGCTCCACCCAGACCGAATTCGCGCTCGACTTCGACAGCACGATGACCACCGCGTCGCAGCGCTGGATGCCCGCCTGAATCTCGCAAAGCCAGTCGGCGCCGCCGCGGATATTCTCGAAATCTACCCAGACATCAATTCCCGCGCGTCTCAGCGAATCGGCGATAAACAGCGTTTCTTCGCTGTCTTGATTGCTATGGCTGATGAAGACTTTGGGCATGGCGTTTCGACTGGCCTTGTTCAGCCGGGCTTCTCGGCGCTGTAACGCTTGATGACATCGCGGGCGACGACCATGCGATGCACCTCGGATGCGCCGTCATAAATGCGGAAGGCGCGCGCCTTTTCGTACCAGCTCGAGAGGGGCAGATCGCGCGAGATGCCGCTTCCGCCACAGATTTGCACGCAGCGGTCGAGCACACGCCCCACGATCTCCGAGACTTGCACTTTTGCGATCGAGGTTTCGACGCGCGCTTGCTGTCCCTGCGCCAACATCCAAGCGGCTTCGTGGATCAGCAGCCGACCCATCTTCAGCTCCATCTCTGAATCGGCCAGCATCCATTGGATGGACTGGTGGCTCGTCAGGGCGCCGCCAAAAGCCTCGCGCTCGGCGGCATAGTCTGTGGCGATTTCGAGGGCGCGCTGGGCGATGCCGGTCCAGCGCATGCAGTGGGTCAAACGGGCCGGACCCAAGCGCGATTGCGCCAGCATGAAACCCTGACCCGCTTCGCCCAGGATGGCGCTATCCGGCAGGCGGACGTTTTCGTAGAGAATCTCGACGTGTCCGCCGAAGTCTTTTGCGCCCATCACCGGTACATCGCGCAGGATCTTGATGCCGGGCGTACCGCGAGGCGCTAGAAACTGCGTACAGCCTTGATAGGGATGCACCTCGGGATCCGTCCGCGCCATGATGATGAAAAAGTCGGCGATTTCCCCATATGTTGTCAGCCATTTATGCCCGTTGATGACCCAGTCGCCGCCATCGCGGACGGCGCGCGTTTGGATCATGCGCGGGTCGCTGCCAGCGCCCGGCGGCGGCTCGGTCATCGAAAAGGCGGAAAAGGTGTCGCCCTTCGCCAGCGGCACGAGATAGCGTTCCGTTTGCGCCTCGTCAGCCCAATTGTGCAGGAGGTGCATATTGCCTTCATCGGGCGCGGCGCAATGGATGGCCAGCGGACCCAGCATGCTGCGCCCGGCCGCTTCAAATACGGGCGCGATTTCCTGGATGTTCAAGCCCATTCCGCCCCATTGTTTAGGCATGGTCGGCGCCCAGAGCTTGGCGGCTTTCGCCTTGGCGCGCAGCTCCTGCAGGATGTCTTCGTTCAGGTCCGCGTTCGCGCGCAGCAGCTGCGTCTCCACTGGTATGACTTCTTCGTCGACGAATTGACGGACGCGGTGGGCGATCGCCTCTACGTGGCGCGGGATGGTGAAATCCATAGGCTCGGACCTTTCCGCATTCAGGATCATTGTTCGGCGCGAGTATACCATAGGGCGGGGCCAGATTGGATTGCGCCGGTGCGCATCCCCCCCGCAAATGACCCGCAGCAACCCAGCATTTTGCCAGAATGTATAGACACAGTATGGGTATAGCAGGCGGGGGGGGGAGCCTGGCACGGTAGCGCCCTACTGGGGCCGGCTTGAATTGGATGCGATGGTGAGGGCAACATATTGCACATGGCAAGCGAGAGCGGCACAAGAATCCTCAACTTAAACTCGTGTACTCGTTCTGGTTTGGACAGTTGCATCCATTTGGCCGGACGAGTTCAGCAGAACTGACCTCCGCCCTATTAGTGTTCGTTATTGCACAATTCGTTTTTGCCGACACAATATGTTTTTCGGCAAGATAGCGTGTTTCGGACCATAAAATCTGAGCGAATTGGATGAGGGCGCGGGCAATCATGCAGCGAGCGTAGCACAGGATGACGGTGGAAGGGCGACTATATTGTCGCGCAGACACTGACCGCCGTTTGCGCAAGTTGCGCCGATATTGACAGCCGGCGCGGGTTCAGCAAGAAGCCAGGCGCTGACAGACGGGTCAGAGTCTTCAGCGAGCAGAGGGTCGGCTCGTCAGTTCTTGGTGGGGCAAGCGTCCGGTCTGATTGAGAGGCTGAAGAGCGTAGGATCCGCTACACTATCGGACAAGCCAACTAGGCGCATGTGACATTGGCGCGCGGCGAATGCGCATGAGCCTAGACGCGGCGAGATTCAAGGAGAAGCGCATGCGAAACTTCATCATCGATACCGATACAGCCTCTGACGATGCGGTGGCGCTGGTGATGGCGCTGCGGCAGCCGGATATCGACGTCAAGGCGATCACAGTTGTCGCCGGCAACGTGCCGCTGCCGCTCGCTGTTCAAAATGCGCTATACACGGTCGAATTGTGCGGCGCGGATACGCCGGTATACGCTGGCTGCGCCAAGCCGCTGCTGCGCGAACTGGAGACGGCGCAAGATGTGCATGGCCGCGATGGCTTGGGCGATATCGGCTTGCCCTTGCATGGTCGAGAGTCCGCTGTTGGACATGCCGCCGATCGGCTGCGCGAGGTGGTCAATGCTTGTGCCGGCGACATCACGCTGGTGACGCTGGGTCCTTTGACCAATGTGGCGCTCGCTTTGCTGCGTGAGCCGGACATGGCGGGGCGCGTATCGCATTGCTATATCATGGGCGGCATCGGCTCGGGACACGGCAATGTGACGCCGACGGCGGAATTCAATATCTGGGTCGATCCGGAGGCGGCCACGATCGTATTCGAATCCGGCATGGCGATGACGATGGTGGGCTGGGATATCTCCTGGAAGTACGCGACATTCGACGCCGAGCAAGCCGGCGAGATTCGTCGCATTGGAACGCCACTGGCGGAATTCGTTGTCGATATCCAGGCGACCTTGACCGAATTCTCGATGAGGGAAAATGCGCTGGCCGGCTTTGACCTGCCCGACCCGATCACGATGGCGGCGGCAATTGATCCGGGCATCGCACAATACCGGGACTACCGCGTGGATGTGACCACCGGGGACGGCTTGGAGCGCGGGATTACGGTGGTGGATGTGCTCGGCGTCGGCAAACGAGAGCCGCAAATGCGGGTAGCCACCAGCGCCGATAGATCGGCATTTGTCGACATGCTGAAGCGCAGCGTTTCGTAAGCGGTGGAGAAGCGCGCAAAGGAAATCTTCAAGCGTGGGCGACCCACCGGCTCGTCCATACAGCAGAATTGCTCGTGTGCCGAGAGCCTACTGCGCGCCGTTACTGCTCGCGGGTGGCGTCGAGCGGGACCGAGCCTTGCCCGGCGAAGCCACTGCCCGGGTTGGGGATGACCAGCTTCGTGCCGCTGTAGAGCCTGATGGGCTCGTCGCCCAGGTTGGCCAGGATGATATCGGCGACGCCAGTTTCATATCGTCGCGCGATGCTGTACAGGGTTTCGCCGCGTTCCACAACATGCACGAGGTCCGGCGGATGTTCGAAGGTTTTCTGCGCCGGCCAGCTGTTGGCAGCGGCGAGGCGGTTGAGCGCCTCTTGCGCGCGCTGACCACGGGCGATCTCGGCTTCAGAAGCGGGCAGGGCGCCGCTCCAGTCGAGCACGCGCAGCTCCCCTTCAGCCCTCCGACCGAGGATGCCGATCACGCTTTCGCCTTGTTGCACTGTCTGACCAAATACGGTGGTCGCTTTGCCGCGGTGTACGGTCAGGCTTAGCGCATTGCGATGCACTTGCTGAAAGGTGACCAGGGAGCCGATGTGAATATCGACGCCGTTGACGGTTAGGCTGACAGGCCTATCCTCGGGCGTCTGAATCGCGACCATAGGTTCGGCTTGATCGCAGGCGGGGTATTCAGTGCTCGTCGTAATGGAAAGCGCCTGAAAGGGGAATGCCGCGCCGATGCCAATGGTGGGTAGGGTCTCCATCGCCGTCAAGCGCGCCAGGTCTTCGCGTTGCGCCCAGGCGACCGCCCCGTCGTTCACGACGCGCAGCCAATCCCCGCTGTCGTCGACCGCATCGACCAGCAGGAGCTCATCGACCGCCGCAGAACCAAGGGGTTCGGGAATGATGCCGGGATTCTTGAAAAGGGTCGTTTCGACCAAGGCGGCGGTGCTCAACGGATCGACAATGCGCGCGACGGCCGCTGGGTCAGAATCATTGATGATCTCGGCCGCGCCCGCCAACAGTATCAGGATACCCGGTCCCTTATAGGTTTGCGGATACTTGGCGCCCAGATGCAAAAAAGCGAGGCCCCAGCCCCGCTGCTCGATATCCAGGCCGCCTGATTGGACGCTTGAAAGGCCGGCGGCAAAAGCACGTTGAGAAGGTTTGCTGAAATCTTCTGAATGCGAATGGTCTGCGAAGCTGGCTTCCACCAGCGGATGGCTGTAGCACAGGCTGTCCCGTTCCAAGCCGGCGCAATTCTGAGCGATGCTTGAAAGCGCGATGTCGACCGTCTCGCGGCAGAGATTGTCCTGAGCCCGAACAGGCGCCAGACTAAAACCAGCAAGCAGGAGCAGCGCTGCGATGAGACGTCTGAATGCCACTCTGGGGAAAGCTTGCACTAGATTTATGCGTCGCCCATCCATGCTAACAGAGCCGTTTGACGGCGGCGATTCGGTCTGCCGAGTTTGCGCAATCGCCAGCCTTGTCCTTGCGCGAGCGAAAGAATTGCCAAGAAAGAGGCGTCGCGTCTACTTCCAAACCGCCCCGATTACTCAGCGCGGGGCGCGGGACTTCCGCCGCTTTTTCCTGGGCGTGTTTTTCGCTTTCTTCTGCGCTTGGCGCCACTGATCGCGCAAGGTGACCGTACGATTGAATACCAGCTTTTCCGCCGTCGAGTCTTCGTCGACGACGAAATAAGCCAGTCGCTCGAATTGAAAGCGGTCGCCCGCGTGCGCCCCGCTCAGATTCGGCTCGGCGTAGATCGGGTCGACGACCGTCAAGGAATCGGGATTGATGAAATCGGTGGAGTCCGAATCGCGATCGCTATCGGGATGCTCAACGGTGAAGAGGGTATCGTAGAGGCGAGCTTCCGCTTTGATCGCGTGCGGCGCGGACACCCAATGCAGCGTCGCTTTGACGCGCCTGCCGTCGGGGGCGCTGCCGCCGCGAGTCGCCGGGTCGTAGGCGCAGCGCAGTTCGATGACTTCGCCGTCGTCGTCTTTGATGACATCGGTGCAGGTGATGAAATAGGCATAACGCAGGCGCACTTCTCGCCCGGGCGCCAGGCGGAAGAACTTTCGCGGCGGATCTTCCATGAAGTCGTCGCGCTCGACATAGAGGACTTTGGAAAAAGGAACCAGCCGCGTGCCGGCGGTCGCGTCTTCCGGATTATTGACGGCTTCCATCTCTTCGACCAGATCGTCAGGATAATTCTCGATGACGACTTTGAGCGGATTGATCACCGCCATGACGCGATTCGCCGTCTTGTTGAGATGCTGGCGCAGGTGATATTCCAGCTTGTGCAGGGCGACGACTCCTTTCACTTTGCCCACGCCGATATCGTCGCAGAATTCGCGGATGGCTTCCGGACTGTAGCCGCGGCGGCGCAAGCCCGCGATAGTCGGCATCCGCGGATCGTCCCAGCCGCTGACGTGGCCCTCTTGCACCAGCCGAATCAACTTGCGCTTGCTGAGCACGGTGTGGCTCAGATTCAGGCGGGCGAATTCAATCTGCTGCGGATGGAAGATTTCGATATTGTCCAGATACCAGTCATAAAGCGGGCGATGATCTTCGTATTCGAGCGTGCAGATCGAGTGGGTGATGCCTTCAATGGAATCCGACTGGCCGTGGGCGAAATCGTACATCGGGTAGATTTTCCATTTGTCGCCGGTGCGTGGATGGGCGGCATCGAGAATGCGATACATGACGGGATCGCGCAAATTGACATTGCCGTTTGACATGTCAATCTTCGCGCGCAGGACCGCTTCGCCCTCCTTGAAGCCGCCGTCGCGCATCTTTTCAAAGAGCGCCAGGTTCTCTTCCGGGGTGCGATTCCGATAGGGACTTTCTTTGCCCGGCTCGGTCAGCGTGCCGCGATAGGCTCGAATCTCATCGGGGCTGAGCTCGTCGACGTAGGCGCGGCCGATACGGATGAGGTCAACAGCCATCTCGTAGAGTTCGTCAAAATAGTCCGATGCAAAGTAGAGACGGTCAGCCCAATCGAAACCGAGCCAGCGGACATCTTCGGTGATGGCGTCGATGTACTCTTGCTCTTCTTTGGCTGGATTGGTGTCGTCGAAGCGCAGGTTGCAGAGGCCGCCGTATTGCGCGGCGATACCGAAGTTCAGGAAGATCGACTTGGCATGACCGATATGCAGGTAGCCGTTGGGCTCCGGTGGAAAGCGTGTATGCACCGCCCCGTTGAAGCGGCCGTTTTCGTTGTGTTCGTCGATGATATCGGTGATGAAGTTTCTGCTGGTCTCGCCGTCCGCCATCGCTTTATGCTCGCAAAGTGATTATCAAATCGGCAGAACAAGACAGTATCTTAAACAAGGTGGGGCGCTCCATCAATAGCGATTCGGGCTTGCCTTTGCAAGGGTCGCTGGTGAGCCCATTCAGGTACAATGGCAGGATGATGGCTGTAACGCTTTCGGGAATATTCGAGCGCCGAATATGAATCTGAGATTCGTCTTGTTGGTCGTCTTGGCATTTGTCGCGCCGCTCTTCACAGCGCGGGCGCATGGCTATGTCGTTCGGGCGATACCGGCTGATCGCAGCACGCTGGAGCGCCCGCCGACGCGGCTGCAATATTGGTTCAGCGAAGACCTGGAGCCGCGCTTCAGCGAAATCAAGCTGCGGGATCAATCCGGCGTAGTCATCGCCAGCGGGTCCGTCGACGCGAAGAATCATGCGCTGCTGTCATTGCGCGTGCCGGCTGGCTTGGGCGATGGCGCCTACATCGTCGAGCTGCGGCCCGCTTTCGCCAGCGATGGGCATGTCATCGCCGAGAGCCGTGTGTTTTTTGTCGGCGAGGAAGTCGGCGGGGTGACCAGCAGCGCCGCCGATGACCGCGCCCTTCCCTTGGAAGTGATTTGGCGCGCCGCGCTAAATTTGGCGAACTTCCTCTTTTTTGGCGCCTCGCTGCTATACGGTGTCGTTCTGCTGCCGGCTTGGGGCGATCGGCGAAACCCGCTCGGCCTATTGCCAAGCCGCGTCATGCGCCGGCTGCGCAACTGCTTGGCGGCCGCTGTTGCCCTGGCAGTGCTCGCCAATCTCGTCGCGCTGCTGCAGCAATCCATGGTCTTCTTCAATACCGACGCGCTTCAAGTGATGCAGCAGAGTCTTTGGGGAGTCGTCTTGATTGGATCGCGTTTCGGCGATGTCTGGATCTTCCGCATGGTGCTGCTGATATTCTGCGCGGTCTTGATTTTCGTGGCGGAATTTTATCGCGCGTTGATGCCGCAGCTATCGGCCGGCATCTGGCGAGGATTGCCCTGGCTGGGCGCGCTCTTCATCGGCTTGACAATGGTGACCAGCCACGCCGCGGGGTCGACGCTGATGCCCTGGCTGGCGATCACGGTCGATTGGATTCACGCGCTGGCGGCCGCATTCTGGACAGGTGGCGCGCTGGCGCTGACGCTGCTGTTGCCTGCGGCGCTGGCTCCTTTTGATGGGGAGCGCAGACGGCAGGCGCTTCGGGCGGTGATGCGGCGCTTCTCGCGGATGGTCACGCCGCTGGTCGCACTGATGATCGTCAGTGGCATATACAATGCCGCCAACTTCTTCGTTACACCGGCCGATCTGGATTCAACTTACGGACGGACGCTCGCTGTGAAACTGCTGTTGATCGCGCCACTGCTGCTCATCGGCGCCTGGCAGCATATTGTCTTGCGGCCGCAGCTTGCCGCGCGCCTGCAACGAGCCGGCGCCATATTGCCTCATTCCCTTAGTACGTGGATGGCGCAAACGGTCGCAACAGGAAAGGCCCTTCGTCTCGAAGTCTTGTTGATGCTGGCGCTGCTTGGCGCGGTCGCTTGGCTGAGCGCGACGCCGGTCCCTGAGCCTGAGTCGCTGCGGGAGGAAATCGAAACGCCGCAGATCACACAAAACCTTGGCGAATACACCATCAGCTCCGCGATCATTCCCGGTGGTCCGGGCGTCAATACTTATGACAGCGTGGTTTGGCGCGGCGCGACGCCGGCGGCAGATATCGACCTGCGCTTGCAATTGGTCAATCCGCGGCGCGGCATCCGCAGCCCCTGGCATCAAACGGAACAGGTGGAAGAGGGCTTGTATGCGGCGGCCGGCGACGACATTGTTGAGGCGGGCGAATGGTGGTCGCTGATCGACATTGTGGAAGAAAATGGCGCGGTGACGCGAGCGGCGGCGGCTTGGGCGATCAGCGAATCGGCGGCGGTAATCCAGACGCGCCCGCCGAATGCCGCGCATTTTGCGTTGCTGCTGGGGATACTTTTCATACTCGGATCGCTGGTTCAGCGCCGAGCGAGACGATTGCTCAGCGCCTTGCATCTGGGTCCGGCGAGCGCCATGCTGGCGGTTGGCGCGCTGACTGTTTCGGTCGGTGTGATGGTTGCTGGCGCGCTGATGATCAACGAGCGGCAACGGCAGTATGAGGAGACCTTAAATCCGCCGCCCGAACGGGTCAATGTTGTTTTGCCAGACGCCAACTCGCTGAAGCGGGGCGAGGCGCTCTACCGCGAACGCTGTTTGGTCTGGCAGGGGCAGTCGGCGGATTTCCGCGCGCTGCGGAATCGGCTGGGCAGAGCGCGCGATGACTTTCTCTATGGCGTGGTGGTCGCTGGCTGGCGCGATCTGCCGGCTTGTGAAAGCGATCTGAGCGAGCGGGATCGCTGGGATATCGTGAATTATTTTCGGACCTTTGAGGCGCGGGAGTGAATCTACCGCAGCGGCATGCACTTGATTCCATTCGAGTCTGACGAAAAAGAGGTGTGAGGGCTGGCGACCCAATGGCTCGCCCCTACGAGGACATGTATCTAGCGCAAGAAACCCTCGCTGAGCCCGCCGTCGACATTGATGACTTGTCCGGTCGTTTTACTGAAGGCGTCGCTGATCAGCAGGTAAGCCACCTCCGCCTGATCTGCGGGTCCAATGGCGGACTTGGTCAGCGTGCGCTGGGCGTAGAAATCCGCCAGGCGTCCCCGCAATGTCTCGCTGTCTTCGTCTTCTTTGAAATCGATCGCGTATTTCGTCAGCGAACTGATGACGCGGTCGCGCGGGAACATGCTGCTGCCTTTGACCACGGTCGCCGGCGCCAGTCCGTTCACGCGCACCAGCGGCGCCAACTCAATCGCCAGCTCGCGCACGAGGTGATTGGCGGCTGCCTTGCTGGTGTCGTAGGCGATTGTGCCCTTCTTCGCGACAACCGCATTGACACTGGTGGTCAGGACGAGGGAGGCTGGCAGTCCTTGGGCTGCCCAGAGCGGGCGGGCGCAGTCGGCGATGACATAGCCGCCGCGGACGTTCACATCGAAGCTGGCGCGCCATTGCTGCGCCGAATTCCGCCCTTCGGCGTCCGGCGTAAAAAAGACGCCAGCGGTGACGATGATGTCGTCCACGCCGCCATAGGCGAGCACCGCTTGATCAAGCATGGCTTTTACGCTATCGGCATCGGTGATGTCGACCGAAAGAGCGGCTGACTGGCCGCATCCAGAAATGCCGGAGCCAGCAACGCCGATGCCCGCCCCGTATGTCGCAGTCAGCGCGTCAGCGGTTGATTTGGCGCCTTCCAGATTGCGATCGGCGCAGACGACATGCGCGCCTTCAGCGGCCACGCGCTTTGCAGTGGCGGCGCCGATGCCGCTGCCGGCGCCAACGACCAGCACGACTTTGCGCGCCAACTCATTCTCCGGCGGCATGCGGCGGAGTTTGGCTTCTTCCAGCGCCCAGTATTCGATATCGAAGGCTTCTTGCCGCGGCAGCGCAACATATTCGCCGACGGCTTCGGCGCCGCGCAGCACGGCAACGGCGCAACGGTAAAACTCAGCGGTGACGCGCGACTCGCTCTTGTTCTTCCCGTAGGCAATCATGCCCAAGCCTGGGATCAGAATCACTGTCGGGTTGGGGTTGCGGATTGGCGGGCTGTCCGCATGCTTGCAGGCTTCGTAATATTCGGTGTAATCGGCGCGATATTGCTCAATGCCGCTTGCGAGCTTATCCAGCAGCGCGCTTAGGCTTTCCGTCGCCGGATCCCAATCGACATAGAGCGGCTTAATCTTGGTGCGTAGGAAGTGATCGGGGCAGGAGGTGCCGAGGGCGGCCAGCCGCGCGCTCTCAGCGCTATTGACAAAGGTCAGGATGTCGTCGTCATACTGAACGGTGCCGATGAAGCGATTCTCTTCTGAAACCAAGCCGCGCAGTTTCGGCAGCAGCTCCACCAGCAGCGCGCGACGCTCTTCCTTGCTTGGATTTGCGTATTTGGCGCCGCCGAAGGTCGCCGCGCCCTTGTCGCTCTGGGCGAGATAGCGCGCCGCCATTTCAATTAGAGTCAGCGAAAGCTCGTAGCAGGTCTTGTCATCATCGGCCCAGTTGATCAAGCCGTGACCGCCGAGCACGATGCCGACGATGCCCGCCTTGGCGGCGATGGTTTCTTGCAGAGCCAAGCCCAGGTCGAAGCCCGGACGCTGCCAATCGAGCCAGAGGACCGCGTCGCCATAGATTTCCTGTGTGAGCGCCCGCCCGTTGCTGGAAGCGGCGATGGCGATGACGGCGTTGGGGTGCGTATGGTCAACGTGGCGAAAAGGGATGAAAGCATGCAGGGGCGTATCGATTGAGCTGGCGCGTGGATTCAAGTTGAAGACGCAATGCGGGTACATATCGACCATCTCGTCTTCGATCGGCGTTTTGGCGCCCTTGGTCTCGGCGGCATTGTAGACGTCCTGAAGCCGCATCACTTTGTCCATGTAAAGCGAGGCGAAGTTTTCGCGTTTCGCTGTGCGCAGATCACCGCCGGAGCCTTTGACGAACATGACATCGACATCGGCGCCGCTGAGGGGATCGGTCTGCCAGATTTTGCTCGAAGTGTTGCCGCCGCCGGTATTGGTGATGCGCTGGTCGCCGCCCAGCAGGTTGGAGCGGTAAACGAGGCGGTCGACGGCATCGAGCGTCGCCGCGTGGGCATCGTCCCAGAGGTAGTTGACGTGGCGGTAGTCCGACGGTTTGAACAGTTTCATGTGGTCTCCGGTTCACGGGCACGGGATATGTCTACAAGGCGCCAGTATAGGTTTCGTTTGTGCTAAAGATAAGGGCGAGCCACCGGGTCACGTAGACATAGACCGGCGCTCGCCCGTACAAACTTACGCTTTTTAGCTACTCGCCCCCAAGAGGTTTCTCTTTGTGAACGCTCTACTTAGCCGAAGCTAATTCCGCCCTGACAAGACGCTCCGCTCGTATTCGCGGATTTCGTCCATGAAAGCCATGCCGACCGGTACCTCTTGCGCCTGGCAATAGTAGTCCCAGACGGCGCCGAAGGGCAATCCCTTGAGCTCTTCGAGCAGGGCGAGGCGCCCGGTGAAGTCGCCCTCGTTTTCGTAGCTGCGCAGCAGGACGCGCGGCTCCAGCAGCGCCATCAGCAGGGCGCGGCAGGCGTTGCGCGTGCCAATCGCCCAGGCGCCGATGCGATTGATGCTGGCGTCGAAAAAGTCGAGCCCGACATGCACCCGTTCCAGCGCGTCGCAGCGGACGATCTCCTGCATGATTGATTGCAGATCATCGGTCAGTGTGACCACATGGTCGCTATCCCAGCGGACGCCGCGGCTGACGTGCAGGAGCACCTCGGGCACGTAAAACAGGATGGACGACAGTTTGTCGGCGATGGTTTCCGTCGGGTGGAAGTGCCCGGCGTCGAGGCAGAGCACTTTCTGGCGCGAGGCGGCGTAACCGAGGTAAAACTCGTGCGAGCCGACAACGTAGCTCTCGGAGCCCAAGCCGAATAGCTTGCACTCGACCGCGTCAAGATTGTGCGCCGGATTGATTTCCTTTGCGAAAACCGCATCCAGCGCGTCAATCAGGCGCTGGCGCGGGGCCAGGCGATCGGCGGGCATGTCCTTATAGCCATCGGGAATCCAGACGTTATTGATCGACGGCGTACCCAGCGCGGCGCCAAATGAAGCGCTGATTTCTCGCGTGGCGATGGCGTGATCAATCCAGAATTGGCGAATGCCCGCGTCAGCATGTGAGAGCGTGAAGCCGTCATCAGCGAGGTCATGCGAAAAAAATGTCGGATTAAAATCCAAGCCGTGATTGTTGGCTTTCGCCCAATCGACCCAGGAGGCGAAGTGCTCCGGCTTGAGTTCGTCGCGCGGCACCTTGGTCGGGCTATCGAGGTAGGAACCGTGCAGCGCCAGTCGGTGGTCGCCGGGGATCAGGCTGTAAGCTTTGTCGAGATCGCTGCGCAGTTCGTCGATATCGCGCGCCTTGCCCGGGTAGTTGCCGGTGGCCATGATGCCGCCGCTGAGCCCGCGCTCCGGGTCTTCGAAGCCGCCGACGTCATCGCCCTGCCAGCAGTGCAGGCTGATGGGCACGGTCTTGAGGATATCCATCGCCGCGCCTACGTCGACGCCAAAAGCGGTGTAGCGCTCGCACGCGATGTCGTACGCGCTCTGTATTTGTTTATCCGATGGTTGGAAGTTCATCCGTTCATTCCTTATAGAGAGGACGACCCAGTGGGTCGCCCCTACAACAGTACGTAGCGACTTGAATTAGCGGGCGCCGGCTGCTTGCAGGCAGGCTTGCATGTGTCCGCGGGATTCGGCGCCGATGACAATGCATTGCTCGAGACCGTAGTCCATGCGCTTTGTGCCGATGACTTCCAGATTCAGCGGACCGGTGTAGCCGTGCTCGTGCAGGACGCGGATATAGCCGACCAGGTCAATATCGCCGCGGCCGTTGGCTTGGTCTTCCGGCGCGCCCGGTCCCTGCTGGCTGCCCTTGCAATCGCGGATATGCACATGCTTGATGCGGTGGATGACCGCTTCAATAGCATCGACCGGATTCTCGCCGGCGCGATGGATATGCGACGGGTCCATATCCAGGCCGAAATTGGGCGACGTGATGTCGTTTAAGATTTTCAGGCTGGTCGGCGTATTGTAGACATAATTGTTGACGTGCGCCTTGACGCAAAGCATGACGCCATAATGTTCGGCTCGCCGAACCAGCGCGCCCAATTCATCAAGCACCTGCGGATAAGTCGATTCATCGTCCGACTTGCCGCCGGGACCCACATTGATGATCGGAATGCCGATCTCGACAGCCGCTTGCATGGCGCGCTCCATCAAGTCGGGATCGCGCGAGGATTGCTCCATCGCCAGCAGTTCGAGGTCGTATTCCTTGGACAGGCGCACAACCTCCGGCGCGCATTCCTGCCAGCGGGACAGGACGAGGTGCTGGCTCATCTCGTCGATGGCGGACATTTCGATGCCGTCATAGCCGGCCATCTTCAAGTATTTGAAGGCGGTCTCCATATCCCAGTTGCCGAATAGAAGTGAGTTAGCTCCCAGTTTCATGTTGCCTTTGCCCTCCTAATGTGCGGGCGACTCACAGAGTAGCCCCTACAGTTTTCGCGTGAATCGAATCAACGTAAACAACCGACTCCGTCTCCAGCGACTCGATCGCGGCCGCCAGCACCTTCTGCGCCGCCAAGCCATCCGCGCCGCTGCCATCGATGTCCTCCGGCGCGTCTCCCTCCGAGACCTGCTGGAGAAAGCGATGGATGCGCTCGCGGAAAGTGTTTTCGAAGTTGTGAAAGCCGCCGAAGAGCGGATCGGTGTAGACGGTCTTTTCCATATCGCCAGCGGGATAGAGCGTCAATTCGCGCCACATGTCGTCGAGCACGAAGCGTCCGCCGGTGCCGGCGACTTCGCAGCGCTCCATCGGGTGACCGCGCTCGATGTCGTAGCTGCCGGTCAGCGCGCCAACGACGCCGTTGCGGAAGCGGAAGTTGAACTGCGCCGTCGACCAGATTTGGCGCCCGGGCGCCTTGGTCGCGAAGCAATGCACCGCTTCGATATCACCGCAGAAATAGCGCATTACATCCACCGTATGCGGGTGCAGGGACTTGATATGATAGTGGGGCGAGGTCTCAGCCGGGTTCATGATCCACATCGCCATATTGATGAAGAGCAGGTGGCCCAGGCGGCCCTGATCGATCCAGGACTTGGCCAGGCGAGCGGCTGGCGTGAAGCGGTGATTGAGGTTGATGCCGTAGCACAAGCCCAAGTCGCGGGCTTTGGCCACCATTTCTTCGGCCGGTCCGATCTCATTGGAAATCGGTTTCTCGCCCAGAACGTGGCAGCCGGCTGCCAGCGCTTGCATCGTCGGCAGGTAATGGTCGCTGCTATTTTCGTAGCCGCCGGTAGTGACGCTGACGACATCGGGCGCCAGATCGCGCAGCATGGCGTCGACATCGTAGAAGGCGGGTACACCGTGAAGCGCCGCCGCTTTGTCGGCTCGTTGGTGAATAATGTCGCAGACGCCAACGAGTTCCGCCAACTTGTCCTGCGCGTAGAGATTAGCGTGTCGATTGCCGATCGGTCCCAAGCCGATGACGGCTGCGCGCAATGTCATGATTGAACTCCAAATTGCGGGCTACTCACCGGGTCGGGTAGACCCTGACTGCCAGTCGCCCCTACAGTTGTCATCGCCTGCGGAATTTCATAGTTGTATTCGCGCATAGCGGGCTCAAAGAAATCGAAGTAATTGACGCCCGTGTCACGCTGCCAACGGTTGATCGTATCTTGGCGCATGATGACGCGCGCCAGCGGAATGCCCAGGAAAGCCTCAAGCCGTTCCAGGGTTTCGTCTTGATTTGTCACAAAATCTTCGAAGCGAACTTCTATCCAGCGCGTTGGTTTGGGCGTCGACTTGACCAGGTCATACTGGTATTTCCAGGAGATGGCGCGGCGCAAGCGTTCGTCATCGGTCTCCGGGTACTGAATGCCAAAGTCGCGCATGTCGTCCGTTTTGTGCGAGCCGATGATGCAATCGCGCGGATTGCGAATCCAAAAGATATAGTGCATGTCAGGGTATAGGCGCAAGATCCAAGGGAAGATAAGCGTGGTCTCCGGCACCTTCCAGCCCTTCAGCGGTCGCGAGTGATTCAGCACCGATTCCAGGTAACGATTGAGATTCCTCATGAAGGCGGGCGGAATCTCGGCTTCGTGGGCGCGGCTGAAATCCCAGCTCAGGTCGCCGTTCCATTTGACATAGCGGGCGAATACCCGGCAGGCGTCGTACATAGCGTGCGCCGGCACCAGATCGCCCGAGGGGTTCAGCGTCCGCCCCATGTAAACGCCGGACGCGTAGAGCGTTTGCGATATGGTCCGCGTGCCGCTGTGACCGCGGCCGATGACCGTTATCACAGGGAGACGACCTGTCCCGTGTCCCAAGACTCGATCGCCGCTTCGATGATGCGCTGAACGTGCAGGGCGTCGGCGCCCGATGCGTCGATCTTGTCCGGCGCAACATTCGCCAGATTCTGGTCGACCCAATGGTCGATGCGGGTTTGGAAGGTCTCGCCGAAGTGGCTCATGCCGCCATAGTTTTCGTGCCGTTCCATCGTACCCTTGAAGCGGGGATAATAGATGAGTTCTTCGCAGGCGTCGCGCAGGAAGAAGCGCCCGTCCGAGCCGAAGACGTCGAGCGTTTCCAAGCCGTAGCTGCCGCCGCCCATGCTCGTATGGCCCCAGTTGCCGTCGTAGCTGCCGCGCAGGTGGCCTATGATGCCGTTTTCGTAGAGCAGGTTCACTTGCACGTTGGACCAGATCTGGCGTCCCTTGCCCTTTTTGAAGATCGCGTGCACCTGCGCTACGTCCGCCTGAGCGAAATAGCGCATGACGTCGAGCGAGTGCGGGTGCAGCGCGCGCATGTGGAAATGGGGCGATGTCTCATTTGGATTGTTGATCCACATCGTCATGTCGATCATGTTGACTTCGCCAAGGCGGCCGCGCAGCATCCAGTCTTTCGCCAGAGCGGCGGCGGGCGTGAAGCGATGGTTGAGGTTGACGCCGTAGCGCAGGTTGTTCTCACGGGCGAGCGCGACCATCTCTTCCGCTTCGGGGACGCGGTTGGAGATTGGCTTTTCACCGAGCACGGGATATCCCGCGGCCAGCAGCTGCATCGTGGGCGCATAATGGTCGCCGCCATTTTCAGCGCCGGCAGTCGTGACGCTGGCCGCGTCGAATTCGACCCCGCTTTCAAGCAAGGTTTGCACGGAATAAAAGCCCTGGCAGCCGAATGCCTCGGCCGCTTTATCCGAGCGTTCCTGAATGATGTCGCAGACGGCGACGACTTCGGCATCGGGATGATTGCTGTAGCAGCGGCCGTGATTGTTGCCGATACCGCCCATGCCAACGATGGCTACGCGTAAGGTCATGTTGGAGTCTCCCCTTCAGATTCGGGCGACCTGATAGGTCGCCCCTACAGTTTCGCTAGTTGCGGGCGACCAGATAGATCGCCCCCCACAAATGTCAGTTGTGGTTATTCTTCCTCGCGCGATTGCGCTTGCAGCCTGATCGCTTTATTCACATCGCCGATGTACAGCGTGTCGTATGCCTGCTGCGATGTCTTGAAGGCGCCGACGCCCTTGTGGCCGTGCCAGTCGCCCTGGGTGAGCATGGGATTGGTCAAGCCGGTTTCGGCTTCGCGCTTGGCGATCCAGGCATCCATTCTCGCCCGGAGCGCTTCGACGACATCGGGCCGCTCATCTGCCAGGTTATTGTCTTCATTTGGATCTTCCACCAGGTTGTAGAGTTCGATCGGCGGCCTGAAGTGGAAGTCCGGCTCGAGGGCGATCATCAGCTTCCAGCCCGGCGCGCGCCAGCCATGCTTGCGCATCCAGGTGCACTCGGTAATGTAGAATTCGCTGTCGAATGACGCGGTACCGCCATCCACCATCGCCATCAAGCTCTGGCCGTCGAACTGGTAATCATCGGCGGCCGCTTGCTCGGCCAGGCCCGCCAGATCAAGCAGGGTGGGCAGCAGGTCCTTGTGCTGATTGAAGCCGCTGAGACGCGCGCCGGCGGGAATGCGATCGGGATAGCGTATGATCAGCGGGACGTGCAGGACGTTGTCAAAGATGCCGTGGTGGTCGAAAAAGATGTCGTGGTCGTAGAGCGTCTCGCCGTGGTCGCCATTAAGGGCGACGATGGTATTGTCGGCGATGCCCAGGCTTTCAAGCGCTTCAAAGATCGACTGAATGCAGGCGTCCATGTAGGCGACGGCGCCGTCATATTGGGCGATGACGTAATCTTTGTCGCTGATGCCCGGCGGCATCCAAGATTTGAAGAAGTCGCGGAATGGCTTGAAGGCGAGCACGGGGTCCATTGAGCGATTGTCCGGGTCGCATTCGTCGCCGTGGAAAAACATGCGCTCGTATGGTTCCGGCGGCAGGTAGGGCGGGTGCGGGTCCATGTGCCGCGTCGTGACGAACCAAGGCTGCCCGGCGGCATGGAGCCGCTCCAGCTCGGGTATCAAGGCATCGTTGAGGTTCTGCGCCTTGGGGCTGCGGCCAGTCGCATAACTGCCCCAGCCATCGAATTCGAGATAATTGTCAAAACCGCGCGAGCTGGGATTGCCCTTGAAGCCGACCGAGGTGGTGTTGTAGCCGTAGCGCCGGAGAATCTCGGCGGCGGTTGGCGCTTCCGCGCGCAAGGGACCCTGATGGCGCAGCGCCACCACCTGCGTGCCGAAGCAATCGCGCCCGGTGAGCATGGAGGCGTAAGCCGGCGTGGTCGGGATATGCGCGCTGAAGGTATTTTCAAAGAGGGCGCCCGCTTGGGCGAAGCGATCGATGTGCGGCGTGGTGAGGCGCTCGTAACCATAGCAAGACATGTGGTCGGCGCGGATGGAATCAATGGCGATTAACAGGATATTCGGTTTATCAGGCATAGGCTCCGCTCCTTCTATCGCGGGGAAGTCTACCATAGGCGCTTACGGGACGCTACAGATTCGACAACAAGCCAATAAGTTAGCCAGTTTGGAAGGAATATGCAAGTTCGGAAAACCGATTACTTGCAATGTCGCGATTCTGCGTTACTATATGCGCTGCGATTGCCCGTTCTGGGCAAGTTGGAGCGCGATTCGAGCGCTCTTGAGCATTTCGTTCCATTCAGTTAAGGAGTCTTTCCTATGATAAGGAAGCTTGTACTTTTAGTTTTGTTGGCGCTGCTTGTAGTGCCGACGCTTGTAGGCGTCGCCCAGGAGCCGCAGGGTCTGCCGGTTGAAGTACCGGGCGGGCGCGCGAATCTGTTCGTCTTCGACCAGATCTTCCGTTGGGGTTCTGTCGGCAACTTCAATGTTTGGCGCACCGGCGGCAATACCCCGCACCACCACGCGCTGATGCTGGAGACATTCTGGAATGGCGACCAGGAGACTGGCGAAAACATTAATGCGCTGGCGATTTCCGGACCCGTGTACAATGAGGACTTCACCGAGATGTCGGTCGACCTGCGCTCTGGCGTAATGTGGTCCGATGGTGAAGAATTCAACGCCGATGATGTGGTCTATACTGTTGAGACGGTCAAAGCTAACTCTGGCTTAACACAACAAGGCTGGCACGCGCAGTTGACCAAATTTGATGTCGGCGTCGAAAAGACCGGCGAATTCAGCGTTAAGTTCACCACCCTGCCAAACCCGCGTTTGCATACCGTGTTTGAATCGCGCTGGGCGGGCTTGTACATGATGCCGAGCCACTACGTTTCCGAGGTGGAAGCGAATCTGGCTGATGGCGAGACCCTCGCCGATTGGCATTGGGAAGCGGAAGATGTCATCGTGTTGGGCAACTACCTGCCGCAGCAGGTCGATCCCAACGGCTATTGGGAGCTGTTTAAGCGCCGCGATGATCCGGAGAATTCGTTGGCTGGCATCATCACCGGAGGCAGCGGTCCTCCCTATGTGTTGAGCATCTTCTACGGCAACGAGAATATCAAGAAGGCGATCGCCATGTCTCGTGGCGAGCTGGATGTCTACTTCGATGTCGATATCGAGTCCTTCGAGACGACGCTGGATACCACGCCGACCGCGCGCAGTTGGTACAAGGATTTCCCCTGGGCTTTCCCCAATGAGTACAGCACGCGTCACTTGGCTTTCAACTTCGAAGGCGACCCCTTGCTGCAAAACAAGGACGTTCGCTGGGCGCTTGCGCTGGCGATCAACAATGTTGAGCTGGCCGGCGATTATATCGGCGGGCTCGCCAAAGTCACAACCTTTGCGGTACCGCCGACGGCGGCCATGACGGGGATTTACCATGAGGCAATGGAGCCCTGGCTGAACGAGTTGCAGATTGACTTGGGCGATGGCGAGATGTTCTCCGTATATGACCCGACTGTTCCGGACCAGCTCAACGCCTGGGCGGAAGCGCAGGGCCATACGGTGCCGGGCACGCCAGCCGAGATATTTGGCACCGGCTGGTGGAAGTTCGCGCCCGACGCGTCCGAGAAACTGCTGATGAAAGCCGGCTTGAGCCGCGATGGCGGCGGCAACTGGCTGACGCCCGATGGCGAAATCTGGACCCTCGACCTGCAATCGGACCCTAGCGAGAATGATGCTTACCGTATGGGGCAAGCGGCTGCCGATATGTGGCAGGACTTCGGCATTGACGTCAACTTCATCACGCTGGATCGCGGCGCCTGGTCGCAGAACCACCACGTTGGCGCCTATGAGGTCAGCACGCCCTGGGGATCCTTCGCGCTGCCGGCCGGCGACTTCTGGCCGCGCATCAACGGCATGCATTCGGACTTCTATGCCCCGGCTGGCGAAGATTATCGTCCCTTGGGCGGCAACAGCCTTCGGCGCCTGGTCGATCCCAAGATCGATGAATTGCTCGATGCGATGGAGGCGGTCGATCCGGTTGGCCAAGCCGATCAAAACATCGCCTTGAACATCGAGTTCATCCAGCACTGGGTCGAGAACATGATCGACATCACCTGCATCGCCTTCAAGAAGCTGGTCACCTGGGACGAGAAATACTGGACCGGTTTCCCCACGGCTGAGAATCCGTATGCGATGCCCTTGTACTGGTTCCAGGGCGGCAAGTACGCCATCCAGGGCTTGACATCGACGTCGTAACTTGAGTTTTGTGTGGGCGGCTCAAAGGGTCGCCCCTACAGATTCAATGCTAGCGAATAGCATGTTTCAACTGTGTACGGGCGGGCCGCCGGGTCGCGTAGAAGCCGACCGTCGACACTGACCTGCGCTCGCCCCTACGAATTCGATATTAGGGATCATAGATGAATCTGCTTCGCACCTACATCCTTCCGCGTGTGCTCCAATGGGCGCTTGTCATCTTTGTCGGCATATCAGCCACATTTCTTATTCCGCGCTTATCGCCCAGAAATCCGGTCGACGAAATGATCGGGCGTATGACCGCGTTTGCGTCAATCGACCCCCATGCGGTTGTCAGCATGCGCGAATCGGCAACAGCGCTCTTCGGCCTCGACGGCACCTTGCTTGAACAGTATGTCCGGTTTTGGGCGCGTCTGCTTGAAGGCGATCTCGGCGTATCATTTGGGAATTTCCCGCGCCCGGTCTCGGATATCATCGCTGCTGGTCTGCCCTGGTCAGTGGGTCTCTTGACTACAACAATCATTATTTCATGGACTATTGGCGTGTTCTTGGGCGCTTTGGCTGGTTACTTCCACAACAGGCGTTGGTCGCAATTCCTCGAGCGATTCGTCGTTATGGTGTATCCCGTGCCATATCTCATTACCGCCTTGGTGCTCTTCATCATTTTTGGAGCATGGCTGCAGATATTTCCGATAATGGGCGGTTCACGCGGGGAGCCGGCTCTCACTTGGAAGTACATCAGCACGGTGCTGTATTTCGGCTTCTTGCCGGCGCTTTCAATCATCATCGGCGCCATCGCCTTTCGCTTCATCATGGCGAAGGCGCTGACGACGACCGAGATCGCCAACGATTATGTGCAATACGCCGAACTGGCGGCCGTGCCCAAGCGCAAAATCATCTTATTTTATGTCGCTCGCAACACGATGCTGCCGCAAGTGACAGATCTGGCATTGGCTTTCGGCGCAATCTTTGAAGGCGCGCTCATCACCGAAATCTTGTTCGCCTATCCCGGTTTGGGTTTCGTGTTATATAACGCGATTTACAACGCCGACTACAACATCATCATGGGTATCGCGCTTTTATCGATCGTCGGGGTCGCCACTGCTATGCTGATCATCGACCTGCTTTATCCTGTCCTTGATCCGCGTGTGCGCCTGAGATAGGGTCGCCGGCGCAGATTACAGTTGTCACCTTTCGGAGGCTGCATTGTTTACAACGATACGAGACCTGATCAAATTCAGCCCCTCTTTTCGTTTCGGCACGCTGATTTTGCTGATAGTCGCGGTTATGATCGTGCTTTCTTTTTTCTCGCCCTATGAAGCGGGGAAGCTGCGGCGCAAAGTCAAGCGAAACCAGCCCCCATCGGCTACTTTCGTCTTCGGCACGACATCACAGGGAGAAGATGTCTTCTGGTCGACCACATTCGCTATTCGAAACACGCTGACGATTTCGATCATCGCGGTCACCATTGGTCGCGGCATCGGCGTGATGCTCGGCATGTTGTCCGGCTATTTTGGCGGCATCTTTGACCGGGTCGCGCAGTCCACCGTTGAGAGCTTCATCGTCATTCCGCGATTACCCCTGGTTATCCTAATCGCGTCCATCCTTCGTGGCAGTATGACCATGTATTCCTTGGGCATACTGATCGGCTTGTTCGACTGGGCGCATCCATCCAAGCGATATCGTTCGCAGGTTTTGAGTTTGCGCGAGCGCGACTTCACCCATACGGCTGTATTCAGTGGCATGAGCACCGTCCGGATCGTCATTCGCGAACATCTGCCATTCATCATTCCTTATATGCTGGCCGATGTTATCAGTGGTTTCCTCTTCTCCATTGGTTTTGAAGTGACGCTGTCATATCTCGGCTTGGCCGACCTCGACAGTCCAACTGTTGGCACCATGATTTATTGGGCAACGTATTATCAATCTGTGTTCGCTGGCCGAGCTTGGGTCATTATAGTACCTATCGTTACCGTGGTCCTCATGGTGTTGGGCTTCTATTTGATGTCGGTCGGCTTGGGCGAATATCTCGATCCGCGCAAGCGCTTGGTTCGTCTCTCGGCGGACGCGGGCGAAGAGGCGGAAGATGACGACCCGCGTAAAGAGAAAGAAGACGCATGGGCACCATAATCGAAACCAACAATCTGCGCGCCTATTACATCACCAAAGCCTACGGCGTCGAGCGCACGGTCAAAGCGGTGGACGATATCACCCTGCGCATTCAAGAGGGCGAGGTTTACGGGATCGCCGGCGAGTCCGGCTGCGGCAAGTCTACGCTGCTGCGTATTCTGCTGGGCGCATATCAGCCGCCGCTGACGGTGGTCGGTGGCGAGGTGATCTATCATCTCGATGGCGAAGAAATGAACGCCGCCGATATGACCGACGAGCAGCAGCGCGACCTGAAATGGCGCACCATCTCTTATATCCCGCAGGGGTCGATGCATGTGCTCAATCCGGTGCGGCGGGTTCGCGATACCTTTCACGATTTTATCAGCGCTCATCGTGATGTGACCAAGAAGGAATCTTTCCAGCTGACGGCGGAGTACTTGCGCGACCTCGGCTTGCCGGAGAAGGTGATGGCGTCGTATCCGCATCAGCTTTCGGGCGGCATGCGCCAGCGCGTGACTATCGCCCTGGCGACTATACTTTGGCCCAAGCTCATCTTCGCCGACGAGCCGACGACGGCGCTGGATGTCGTGGTGCAGCGCGGCGTGATTCAGATGCTGAAAGATGTGCAGCAGAAAGAAGGCAGTACGCTGATTTTGATTACGCATGACATTGGCGTTCATGCGAATCTAGCGGATCGAATCGGAATACTCTACGCGGGCAAGCTGGTGGAAGAGGCGGATACGAAGACGATTCTGGAGAATCCGCGTCATCCTTATACGCGTTACCTGATCGAGTCGCTGCCCAGCCTCGATTCGCGTGAGGAGCGCTTGGCTATTCCCGGGCGTCCGCCGGCGCTGGATCGTCCGCCGAGCGGCTGCCGCTTCCATGAGCGCTGCCCGCTGGCTCAGGACGTGTGCAAAACGATTGAGCCTCAACTAATCGAGATCGAACCGAAGCACTTCACCGCGTGTCATGTTGTTGAAGAGGAGCTGAGCCGTGGAGGTCAACTTGTCAACGCGTGACGCAATGTCTGAGGGTCTAGGCGCCCCGTCGCAGCCCCCGCTCCTGCAGATAGAGAACCTGACCAAAGTCTTCCATATTCGACAGGGTTTCGCCTCGCAGGACTTCCACGCGGTGGACAATGCCTCGATCGTCATCGACTCGGACAAGCCGGAGATCTTCGCTGTGGTCGGCGAAAGCGGCAGCGGCAAGACTACCTTGGCGAAGATGGTCTTGGGCATGGAAAGCTCAACCGAAGGCATCTTGCGCTACAAGAATCGCGTGATCAACGATATCAGCCGGAAGGAAATGAAGAGCTGGTTCTACCGCGAGGTGCAGCCAGTCTTCCAGGATCCCTTCGCCGCCTTTAGCCCGCTGAAGCGCATCGACAGCTACCTTTATGAAACGGCGCGGAATTACAAGATGGTGGCGGACAAGAAGGAAGCGCCGCGCTACATCAATGAGGTATTGAGCGAGGTCGGCTTGACGCTGGCGGAGATCGCCGGGCGTTATCCCAACGAGCTATCCGGCGGGCAAGCGCAGCGCGTTGCAATCGCGCGGGCTCTGATCACCAAGCCATCTTTGATTGTCGCCGACGAGCCAGTGTCGATGCTGGACGCCTCGCTGCGCATGTCGATTGTGAATATGTTCCGCAAGCTGAAAGAAGACAATAACGTCAGCGTCATTTACATCACGCATGATCTCGCGACCGCCTATTACACCGGAGACCGCATCGCCGTCATGCTGCGCGGCTGGATCGTCGAGATGGGACCGACCGAGCGCGTGCTGGGCAATCCACTGCATCCTTATACACAGAACCTCAAGACTTCAATTCCCAGCATCAGAACCGACGAAAACTGGGACGAGAAGATCGACTTGGCGGTTATCGAAACCGATGAATACACGCGCACCGGATGCAAATTCGCCGGACGCTGCCCGGCCGTTATGGATATCTGCCACGACAATGTGCCGCCGAGCGTGATGCACGAAGGCCGCAGCGTCAAATGCTTTCTCTACGACGACGCGGTCGACGCCGAAAAGAAGAAAATGCTGACGCCGGCCGCCGTATAGAATCGTTTTGCAAGGCGCCGGGCAGGGAACGTTTCGCCAAAGCAATTGCCCGTGGCTGGCAACTGGAACCTCCCCATCCCTCAATTTGGCAATAGCTTGCGCATAGTGGCGCGTAGACACTGCCACCTTTTCCTCTGGCACATGCGGATTCGCGCGTCGCTCTGGCGCAATCTATCGCGAGACGCGTCTCACCCCGTCGCCTCGCATCTCAGACGTCAAATGAGCCGCGCGCGTTATCTGCCGGTGCTGCGGCTTAGCCTGGCTTTTGGCTTTGTTTTGTTAATCCTGCTCGCATACAGCTATGCCGTCATCGACCACTTGATCGTCTGGTTGCTGCCGGTCTGGCTTATGCTGTTCAGCGCCTCATACTGCGCCATCTGGATCGTTCGCATTGTGCCATTGATGTCGCGCCAGTCCATCTTGGGCGTACTGGACGAAATCAGTGTGATTCCGCCTGGCCGTGTATTCGTCTATCTGACGGTTTGCAAGGTGGTCTTAAATCACGATGACGCGGTAGTTTGGCTCGGGTTTCTGCGGCGCGTCCTGGCTGGAGTTGTGTTGCTCGTCTTGCTGATGTCGCTGTGCATCGCCTTGACGCTGCTTTCCGAGCGTTCGATTTTGGACTTGGCCGCGATCCTGTTTGACCTAGTACTGGCGGCTGCGGTGATATGGCTGGAGCACTCCCAGTCGACCGTGCTTGCTTGCCTGATCGCCGTTGAGGCGGCTAATCGTTTTGAGGGCGATGTTGACAAGGCGAGCGTCGCGGTGGTTGCCTTTGCGCTCGCGCAGATTCTGTGCTACGCCTTAACGATCGGGGTCGTCATTGGTTTGGAACTCTTCAGTCTTGGCTTCGGGCTGATTCTGTTCCTGCTGACGCGCGAGCTTCTGGTATCGGTTTTGTGGCGGATGATTCTGAATGGCGCAAACGAAGAAATGGGCCATTTGGCGTCCCTGGCCTGACCAAGCGCATTGTAACGCTAGGGTGACAGTGGCGGTCACGTTTGCCCCCGCACGCTCCCATGTGGATTTGATTAGCGCCATCGACCGTATTATACTTCTTCAGGTTGCCGAACTTGGCGGAAAGATCGACCGTAACGGGAGGGACGAGATATGAATCATACTGTAACCGAGGAACAAATAGCCTTTTATCAAGACAATGGCTTTGTCGTCATAGAGGACTTCTTGAATGTAGAAGAACTTGAGCTTTGGCGCCAGTACGTGGGCGAGGCGGTGGGCAGCCGCGGCAAGCGCAAGCTGGCGGAGACGCGCGTAGACACTGCGACCTCTGACAGATGGATAGAAAAGGACAATTATAACGCGCGCGTCTTCACGCAGCGGATCAACTTGTGGAATGATCACGAGGGCATGCGCCGCCTGATGATTGACGATCGGCTGGGCAAAATGGCGGCTGACCTGGCGGGTGTCGAGGGCATTCGCATTTGGCACGATCAGGCCTTGATCAAGCCGCCCTGGGGCAATCCGACCGGCTGGCACCTGGATAACCCCTATTGGTCCTTTTACTCGCGCGATGCCATCAGCCTTTGGGTGGCGCTTGATGATGTGACGCGCGACAACGGCTGCCTCTACTTCATCCCCGGCGCGCACAAGACGGCCACCTGGGACAATGTAGGCATCGGCCAAAATATCGGCGATCTATTTGATACTTATCCGGAATGGGGCAAGAGGGAAGCGGCTGGCATCGAGATGAAAGCCGGTTCATGCACCTTTCATAACGGCTTGTGCGCGCATGGCGCCGGCGCCAATATGACGCCCTATTACCGGCGAGCGATGACCTGCGCCTATATGCCCGATGGCAGCACTTTCAATGGGCAGCAGAATATTCTTTCGGACGAGCAGGTGGCCAGCTATGTGATCGGCGAAGCGCTGGACGACGATACGCAAGTGCCGCTGATTTATCATCGCAGCAAGGACTATGTGCGCTACCAGGTTGAATGAGGGATGACGGCGAATTAATGCCGGCTACTGGCGAAAGGGCACAGTGCCGGTGTCATCCAGCGGATAAGCCCACTTTTTGATGTAGGACATGCCATCAAGGAAATCGTCGCCGATGGCGTCCAGTTCGCCTTGCAAGAGTGCCTCGAGCCTGAATCTGGGCTTGCGTCTCGGCATAGTCGGCGCTGTCGACGAGATTCGTTAACTGGTAGGGATCGGCGTCATTGTCGTAAAGCAGCCAGGGACCCTCCAGCGTTCGGCAATAGGTGTAACGCGCCGTGCGCAGGCCACGATACTCCTGGCCGCCTACCGGGCGCGACCATTCGCCAAAGGGGTGGAAGCAGGCGAGCAGGGCGCCTGGACTCTCCAGACGTTTGCCATCTAGTGCCGCTGAGAGATCACGCCCATCAACCCCCTCGGGAATCGGCAAATCGCAGAGGCCCAGCAGCGCGGGCATAATGTCGTGCGCGTTGAGGAAGGGCTCGACTTCGCGCGCCGCGCGCCCGTACTTGTCAGGGTAGCGCAGCAGGAAGGGCACGCGAATGGACTCTTCCCAAGGTTTCTGTTTGCGCGTCCAGCCTTGTGATCCAAGCATGTCGCCATGATCGGAAGTGAAGATGAGCGCCGTGTTTTCGCTCAATCCTTGTTCATCGAGCGTTTCCATGATATCGCCGACGGACTTGTCGATCGCGCTGCAATGGGCGTAGTAGCCGGCCAGCCACTCGCGCGCGTCTTTAGCCGTATCGGCCGGCACATTGGGGCGCAGTTTGATGTCCGGAGGATGGTAGAGATCACGGAATTCGGGCGGCGCCGTTTCGTAGGGATTGTGCGGCGGTCCCCAGGAGAGGACCAGCATGAAGGGCTTTTCGGGCGACTGCGCCTGGATGTATTGTCGTGCGTCAGCCGTCTGCGCGAAGACATCGTAGCCATCCCAGAAGCGCATGGTTGGGTCGTCATTGTCGTAATAGGCCGACTGATTGTAGTCGTGGGTGCATTCCAGCGCCTTGAAATAGTCGAAGCCAAGGCGGCGCTCGGGCGGGATGTAGGCTTTGCGACCGCGGCCATCCACGTGCCACTTGCCGATGTAAGCGGTGTTATAGCCTTCATTCTTGAATGCATCGCCCAAGCCAACCGGATCGCTGCTGATCGAAACGTCGTTGACAATCACGCCGTGGGTTAGCGGGTATTGACCGGTGAGGAAACTGGCGCGCCAGGGGCAGCAAACCGAGTAACCGGATATCGCGTGTTTGAAGTTGATGCTTTCGCCCGCCAGCCGATCGATGTTGGGCGTATGGACTTGCCTGTTGCCGGCGTAGCCCAAGGCTTGCAGGCGCCACTGGTCGGTGAGTAAGAAGACGACATTAGGGTGGCAGTGTCTACGCGCTACTGGTTTCGGCATGAGTTTCTCCATCGATTTGCGTCGGGACTTAGCGCCAGAATGCATCCCACTCGCTACGGAAGGCTGCCAACCCTTCTTTGACATTGAAGGCGCGCCGCCCCAGTGCTTTCGCCGTGCGTTCCGTGCTCATGCGCGTCCGGTAGGGGATGCCAATGTAGCGCATTTGATCCAGCACCGCTTCATCGGTGCGCGTCGGCATGATCAAAGCGGGGTCGGCGTCGAAGGCGGCCGCGATTTGATGCGCCAGGTCGATGCGGTTGATCGCCTCGCTGCCGAAGCAGTGGAAAAGGCCGTTGCCGTCGTGCTGCGCCAGCCGCAAAAGCATATCGGCGCAGTCCGAGGCCAGGGTGGGGTGCGCCACGTCATTGACCTTGGGTCCGGTCCAAACCTCGGCGGGCAAGCCAGCCGCCAGCCGATAAATCACGTAAACGGAGAAATCGAAGCCCAAGCCGTTCTCTTTGCGCGCGAGGGACGGGGCGGCGTAATTCAAGCCGTAGATGCCGGCCAGCCGACCAACGCCGTAGTTCAAGCCATCCAGCGCGCCCAGGTCGCGCTCGGAAGCGGCTTTCATCACGCCGTAGAAATTGACCGGGTTTGGCGGCGAAGTCTCGTCCACCAAGTCGACGCGCCCGTCAAAGACCCAGTCTGACGAGACGAATACCAGGCGCGCGCCTACTTCGCGGCAGGCTTCCGCGATGACGCGCGTGCCGTCAACCATGAGCGACCAGCACAATTCCCGGTTGGCGAACATGAAGAGTTGATCGAGTATGGCGGCGCAATGAATGACGACGTCGGGTTTATAGCGGCGGATCGAAGCGCGAACCGAGTCGTGGTCGGCCAAATCCAGTGGATCCAGTTCATAATCGACCTGCCACTCCGGCTCGGGACCGTATTGCGAGGCGATGATTTCGATTCCCCGCGCCCGCGCCAGCCGGACGACATTGCTGCCGACCAAGCCGGTGCCGCCGGTCACATAGAATCGCATTGCATCCTCCCCGCTGAGGAAAGCCTACGCTTAAGGTTTCTGCACGCGCGCCGTTAGATCGGCAATGCGGCTCGCCATTTCGCCATAGGCGTTGCGCAAATCGGCCAGGGAGGCCGAGCCGCTCTGTGCCGTATCGATGACCACGGCTTCGGCGGCGGCGTAATCGGCGCAGGCATCGGCGACATCGCCCGCGATATCCAGCGGAATCGTCGTCACGCCGTTGGCATCGCCGTGGAGCAGATCGTTCGGGTAGACATCAATCCCGCCCACTTGCACCGGTCCCTGTAATTCGAGCAGGTGCATATAACCATGCGCGCAAACGATACCATTGAAGAAAACAGGGAAATCCAGCGGCTTGATGCCGGCGAAATCACGGCCTGGTCCATTGGTGACCAAGCCGACAGCGCCGAAAGCTTTGAAAGAGTTGCAGAATACATCGCCAAAGTTGGCTGCGCTGCCGCCGGTATCGAGATTCTGCAGGACGATGACTGGCGGACCGGCTAGCTCGCCGAAGCGGCCGATAAGATCCGGCACTTTCGGCACTTCGCGATCGGGCAATTCGGCGAATGTGCGGCAGGTGGCGGTCGCTGCGAAACCGACCATAGGCGGCAAATTTGGGAAGGCGGCTTTGATCTCACGCGTCATGAAGCCGCGATTGCGCCGGCGGACCTGGAACAGTTCGATGACGTTGGCGATGGTCGCCGAATCGTATTCACGCAGCTTGCTCAATACACTTTGATGAAGCATTTGGAGTTCTCCCCGTTCTCTACACTGCTGGCGCTTTGTCGCCCAATCTCGCTTGAGTCAAGTTGATGACCCTTGGATGATAATACCGATTGCTAGGCGATGCCACGTTATATGCCTGCCTCCGCATGGTCTCAGCGCGGGTCGACTCTGGTACAATCGAGGCTGTATCTACGATTATGGATTTAGCCCATGCGAACGAGCAAGGTCATTCACATCGTAAGCTGCCATGCCGAAGGCGAGGTTGGCAATGTGATTGTCGGCGGGGCGGCGCCGCCCGTGGGCGACACGCTTTGGGAGCAGTCGCGCTGGATCGCCCAGGATCAGTCGCTGCGGCAGTTTGTGCTGAATGAACCGCGAGGCGGTGTCTTCAAGCATGTCAACCTTATCGTGCCGCCGAAACACCCCGATGCCGTCTATGGCTTTATCATTATGGAGCCGGAACATACACCGCCAATGTCGGGCTCAAACTCAATCTGCGTCGCCACAGTGCTGCTGGATACCGGCATGGTCGAGATGCAGGAGCCGGAAACGACATTCTTGCTCGAAGCGCCGGCCGGTTTGGTGCATATCCGCGCCCGCTGTCAGGACGGCAAGGCGCAAAGCATTGAATTTCAGAATGTGCCGTCGTTCGTAGACCGGCTTGACGCGGCGCTGGAAGTCGAGGGTTATGGGACGCTGACTGCGGATGTCGCTTATGGTGGCGACAGCTTTGTATTGGTTGACGCCCGTTCACTTGGTTTCGCCGTCGTCCCGGACGAAGCCCTTGACTTGGCGCGGGTGGGCGCGCGCATCACAAATGCCGCAAACCAACAGCTTGGTTTTCAGCATCCGCTGCATGAAGAATGGAATCATATCTCCTTCTGCCAGTTCACGCTGCCGGTCAAGCGGCAAGGTGGGCAGCTCAGCGGGCGCAACACAGTCGCCATCGATCCGGGCAAACTGGATCGCTCGCCCTGCGGCACTGGCTGCTCGGCGCGCATGGCTGTGCTGCAGGCGCGAGGTGAAATGGGGCTCGGGGATCGGTTCGTCGCTCGCTCGATCATTGGCTCGCGATTTGACTGTCAGATTGCTGAGGTCGGCTCCTTGCGCGGCCGCACGACAGTGGTGCCACGCATACGCGGTCGAGCCTGGATAACCGGTACTCAGCAGTTGATGCTTGATCCTGACGATCCCTGGCCCTTGGGTTATCGCCTCACCGACACTTGGCCCAAGCCTTGATTGCTGCCTAGCCTCGATTCAGCCATACGGTCATCTGCCCTTCGTCGCGATGCCCCCAGGCGAAATAGGGAATGGCGGTGAATGCGACTTTTTCTCCGCGCCCGTCCAAAGCGTCTCCGCGCAGGGTGGTGACGCCGCCCAGCAACTCAGCTTGGTGTTCGGTTTTGATCGCGCTCGTGTCCGGCAGGGTAAGGTCTAGCACATCTGCTTCGTTGTCGGCTGCTTCAAGCGCGTACACGATCGGTCCCCGTTCAAGCGCCACCTTGCCGCGCAAATCGTCGACGGCATTGTGCGCGACAATCCGCCGTGGCGCGAGCGGCAAGCGCAGCAGGATTTGAGATTCGCTTTGCCATTCTCTCTCAAGGCTGATGTAACCGTCCTCGAGAAAATACGGAATTGTCATGCCGTCCATCGAAAGATAGGCGTCATCAAAGCTTGTCTTCGCAAAGCGGTACAAATCGCTTGGCAGCGGTTGATTCCGCGCGTAGCCGGGTACACGCAGCTTCAAGCTGAACGTTATTGGCTTCGACACACTGACTTGTAGAACGATATCGCCATCCCAGGGATAGTCCGTCACTTGCTGAATGCGCACATCGGTATCGTTGATGCGGAAGCGCCCGTTGCCGGCGGCGTAAAGATTGACGAAAATGTCGCGGCCGCGCCGGGCGTAAATGTAGCTTGAAAGCGATGGCAGCAGCCGGACTATGTTTGTCGGGCAGCATGATGTCTGATACCAAGGCTGACGTGCCATCGAAATGCCGCGGTTAAAGGGATATTCGCCATCGCAAGCCAGCGGATTGACGTAATAGAAAGAGCGCCCGTCCATGCCGACGCCGGACAGAAATCCGTTGTAAAGCGTCCGCTCCAGGATGTCGATATACTTCGCCCCGCCCGTCAGCAGAAATAGACGCTGGTTCCAGAGGATATTCGCCTGGGCGGCGCAGGTCTCGTTATAAGCGGTCAAGTTGGGCAGTTCATAATTGTCGCCGAAGGCTTCCCCATCATGGCGCGCGCCGATGCCGCCAGTCAGCGCCAGCTTCTTGCCGACCACGTTGTTCCAGAGCGCCTTCACGGCTGATGTGTATTGGGCATCCCCGGTCAGCGCGGCGATATCGGTCATGCCGGCGTACATATAGCCGGCGCGAACGGCATGCCCAACCGCCTCCCGCTGCTCGGTCACGGGCAAGTGGTCCTGACAGTTGGTTCCGTAAACTTCGCGTCCATTTGCCCGGCCGCGCTCGTCGAGGAAGAACTTTGCCAGGCGCAGATAGCGATCTTCACCGGTAGCGCGGAAAAGCGCCACCAGGCCGATTTCGATCTCTTGATGGCCCGGTACATCGCGCAGCTTGTCGGCGCCGAAAACGGAGTCGATCAGATCGGCATTCTTGAGAGCGACATCGAGGAATTTCCGTTTGCCAGTCGCATCATGATAGGCGACGGCGGCTTCGTACATGTGCCCAACGTTATAGAGTTCATGGTTGATGGCGAGGTTGGACCAGCGTTCTGGCCCGCAATGTTCGCCAACGTTGTCGCCGTCGATGGTGCGCGCGGTGTATAGATAGCCGTCATCTTCCTGGGCGGCCGCGAACTTGTCGATGAGTTCGTCCAGGTAGGCTTCCAGATTCGGGTTTGGCGCGTTGCGCAGGGCGTAAGCGGCGCCTTGGACGACTTTGAATACATCGGAATCGTTGTAATAGATGCCTAGATGCGGACCTTTCATCAGCCCGCCGGCTTTAGCGAAATTGTCGATGCGGCCCGTCTCTTCGCATTTCTCGAAGTCATAGGGAATAGTCACGTTGATTGTCGTGTCGATGCGCGGTTTCCAGAACTGGTCTTGAATTTCTGCGCTGGTGATTGCTAGCGGTTGAATCGGATAATCGCTTGTTGCGTCGTTCATAATTTGTCCTCGTCGGCGCGCGCGATGGGAAACGCGGCGATTCGCAGTTGAGTAGATCCGTAAGGAATCAGCGTAATCTCTTCAACGGCTGAATCCGTGGGATGCGGACCAGCGTCAATATCGGCGGCTGAATTGTCCTTCAGCGTCCATTGCGGCAATTGTTTTGCCATCACATTTATGGATACCGGCGGTTCATCGGTGGAGAAGGGCACAGCGCTCGGCGCAGCCTCTTCTACATTCACACCGGCGAGCTTCGTATCATCGTCGAGGAGCAATCCGTAATTCCAGGGGGATCGCGGGTAAATCTCCCAATCGGCGTGGGGGAGCTCGCCGGCGATCTGTTTCCATTCCTCATCAATTCGCAAACCGAAGAGCAGCGGACCGCGAAACACGGACAGCAAACCCTTATGACCTTCGCTCAGGCGCACATCCATCGGCAATTCGAGCGTTACAGAATCGCCGGATTGCCACTGCCTATGTAATCGGTGAAAGGTTCCGGCGGCGCGAATCTCGCTGGTCTTCCCATTGATCGTCAGATGGCCTTCATCTGCCCAATCCGGGATTCGCAGTTGGAAGTCAAACTCGCCCGGCGAATCCAGCTCGAAGTCAAATTTAATCTCGCCCTTGAAGGGGTACTCCGTCTCTTGGGTGATGGTCACGGGAATGCCGTCGCCGACGGTGGTTTTGGCTTGGCAAGGCGCGTAGGCGACCGTGGCGAGCCCGCCGCTTGGCGTCGCCATGAAGAGGCTCTTGGTGAATTTTGGCCATGCCTGGTGCATGTTGGCGGTGCAGCAACCATAGTGGGGCTCTAGACCAAAGATATTGGATTCGTCGGAGTTGTCGGTCCAGTTGCGCGCCGCGACCGTCGCCAGCGCTTGATTAACCTGCTGGTCATATTGATGCGCCCACATGTCGGGCGTGAAGGTGGCGGGGAAGGCATTGTAGGCGGCGCGCTCCAGTTGGTCGCCGAAGAAGGGATCGCCGAGAATCCGCATAAGCTCTTCCAGCGAGAACATATACTCAGAAACCGCGCAGAGTTCGGTGCCGCTGACCGGTGACGTGCTGTTGAGATGTTCGTCGCAGCTGAAGACGCCGTTGGGCTGGCCATGATGGGTCATCAGGTTTTCGATGCCGAGGCGCGCCGCCATGCGGTGCCAGCTTTTGCCTGTCTGCGCGTAGAACACTGCGCCAGCTTTGACGCCCATCGCATTGTTGGGCCCATGTGTCATCATCCCGTGATTCCACTCTTGCAGCGGCAGCACATGGCGCAGGCTGTAGTTCGCTTGCAAATCGGGCCAATCGAGCGTGCTGTCGATCAGTTTCTGCGCCAAGTCCAGCAGTAATTCGTCGCCGGTGAAGTTGTAGAGCCAATGCACGGCGAGCAGATTGTCCATCGCCCGCGCCCAGCCCCAGAGGTAGAGCGGTTTTACAGGCAATGCGCGCAGCTGGTAACGGAAGTAATTGGTCATCAGCTGGAGGACGCGCTCGTCCTCGCTGGCTTCAAAGTGCATCATCAACACCTTGAGCATGATCATGCGCGGCCACCAGTCAGGGTCGCGCGGACCAAAATAGCCGCGCTCATCCTGGCTGCTCAGCGTCCATTCGATCCAGGGTTCGACTTTCTTCAGCAGGCGCTCGTCTTCCAGCAGATAGGCGAGGGGCAGCAAGCCATCGAGATAATAGGGACCGCGTTCCCAGGATTCGCCATCGCCGCCCAGCCAGCCGCTGTCCGGTCCCACATCGGGCCAGAACTCGTCGAGGTGGCCCGTCAGTCCGTTCGCCTGCACGCGCAGTTGATTCCGCAGCCAGCCGCGCGGTTTGATGGCGCCCAGGGGCAGCGCTTGAAATGCCGCCGGATACAGCGGTTCGCGATTCTTGGGTAGCTTGTCCATTGCGAGCCTCTGAGAATGTGAGCTGCTAATTCTTGACGGCGCCGCCCATTAGACCGTCCATGTAGTAACGTTGCAAAACCAGGAAAATGCCCAGGCTGGGAATGATCGAGACGATGACGCCGGCCTGCAATGCGCCCCAATCAATTTGCCCCCAAATACCACTTCTAACCATGGTGAGAAAAACCGGCAAGGTGAAGTTGTCCTGATCGGACATAAAGATTAGCGCGGCGAGAAATTCGTTCCAGGAATTGATAAAGGCAAAAATAGCGACGGTTACGATGCCTGGCAGCACCAGCCGCAGCATCAGGCGATAGAGAATACTCAAGGAACTGCAGCCATCCAGCAGCGCCGATTCTTCGATCTCCTGCGGTACGGCCAGAAAACTGTTGCGCATCAGGAAAATACCGAAGGGCAGCTGAAAGGTAATGTACACTAGCGCGAGACCAAATAACGTGTCATGCAAATTGACTTGTACCAGCATGACAAAGAGCGGGATCAAAATGGATTGAAAGGGAATCATCAAGGTCGAAAGCACCATGATGAATAGTAGATTCTTGCCGGGAAAGTGAAAGCGCGCGAATCCGTAGCCGCCTAATGTACTGAGTACGATGCTGCCAACGACTGTTATCAATGCCACCACAGTACTGTTGTAAACATGCTGCATTACTCCGATTTTCCCATAGGTCGTCAACTCGACATAATTGTCGAAAACGACGCGTGTGGGCAAATAGGTTGGCGGCACAGCTAGCGCCTCTGCGGGCATTTTGATGGAATTGAGCAGGGACCAGAGCATTGGAAACAAGAAGAGAGAAGCCAGCAGAATCAACAACATATAGCGCAGTGATAGGTTTATACGACGGCGGAGTCGACGCATTTCCTGCGGCGTAAGTCGGCTTGAGCGGTCTCGCTTGTTTTCGAACGACGCTGATGTCATTTAGTACTCTTCCCGCAATACATATAATTGCGCGCCAGTAAGAGCGACCAGAATTGAGAGAAGCACAATCGACATGGCGGCGCCATAGCCCATTTTGAAATAGGTGAATGAGTTGTTGAAAATCCAGTACACGATGGAAATGGTGCTGTTGCGGGGCCCGCCGCGCGTCATGATATAGAACTGATCGAAGGCCAGCACCGAGCCGATGACGGATAGGATTAAGGCGAGCGCGATGGTGCGGCGCATCAAAGGCAAGGTGATGTAAAACAGCTTCCGGAAATAACCGGCGCCATCGACTTCAGCCGATTCGTATAGTTCGCCGGGGATCGCCTGCAAGCCCGCCAGCAGCAGGATCATGGTAAAGCCAACTGTCTTCCAGACTACCGAAAGAATGATGACGTTCATGGCGGTATTGGGTCGGCCCAGGAAGAGTTGCGCCTTTGGGACGAGGTTGAGGTCGAGCAAGATCTTATTGAATATGCCGACCCGATCATCAAGCAGCCAGACCCAGAGCAAACTCGATACGCCTAAGCCGATCACCACCGGCATGAAGAAGATGGTGCGGAAGATGCCGATAAAGCGGATTTTGCGCCGGACCAATGACGCGAGGATGAATCCCAGAATGAAGATTGGCGGCGTAATGAATAGGGTGTAGCGAAAAGTAAAATCCAGGCTTTTGAGATACTGCCGATCGCTGCCGAGATCCGAGTAGTTTTGGAAGCCGATAAAGGTGTGGTCGCCAAAGAGCGGCCAATCGTGCAAGGACATGATGAAGGTCAGCAACAAAGGTACGATGAAGAACACAGTCACGAAGACGACGGTTGGCAAAACGAAGAGGAAACCGGTCAGCTTGCGACGCTGTTCCCAACTGAGATTCCAGATCGTGGATTCTCTAATCGGCACGAGATTTATTCGTTCGACCTCGTAGCGGCGGGCGAATTGGGGAAAGAGTACCTGCCAGACCGAAGCGCGACAGGTACTCCAGGTCTAACTGTCTATCCACTCATGATCTGGGTGAAGCGCTCTTGCGCTGCTTCCAGCGCCCCGTCGATGTCGCCATCAAGGATAGCAACTTGCAGCATTTCCAGCCAGGGACCGTTGGGGTCGTTGAACAAGTCGTTGTAGACGACCGTATACGGCGTATGCCCAACCGACAGCGCGCTGCCCGAGGTGACGAAGCGCGGGTCCTCTCGCGAATACTCGTTATCGGCCAGCGAAAGCCGCACGGGAATCTGGCCATTGGCGGCATAAATGTCGATCTGCGGTCCCTCAGTCAAGGTCCACTCGATAAAACGCCAGGCTTCTTCGGCGTGTTCCGTGCCGCTGGCGATGGCAATGACATCGCCGCCGCCGAACGACGCGCTGCCGCCATCTTTGCCCGGAATATGGAACAGGTCAAAGTTGATGTCGGGGAACTCGTTCTTATAGCGGCTGAGACTGAAATTGCCCGTCCCCGCCATGCCGATATTGCCAGCGGCGAAGGCATTGGTGAAGTTGCTGCCGTTGTCGATGCTGGCGCCTTCGGGGACGAGCCCCTCTTCCCAAATCGTCCGATAAAACTCAAGCGATTCGCGGACGATCGGGTCTTCGAGCAAGGTCGGCGCCGAGTAGTCGTCGCTGAGGACATCGCCGCCGCTAGCCCAGATGAAGGGCAGGAAGGTGAAGGCGTTGCAGCCGGCGCAGCCCAGAGAGAACCAATAGCCGTAAATGTCGTCGCCGAGCGCGTCAATGGCGCGCATCGCGTCCAGCATTTCGCCCCAGGTGGAAGGCGGATTATCCGGATCCAGGCCCGCCTGCTCAAACAGGTCGACATTGTAGATGATGAAGGAGCCATCAACGGCGGTTGGCACCGCATAGTTGCGCCCCTCATACATGCCCAGTTCCATGTGCGCCGGGGTCAGATCATCGGCATAATCCAGCCCTCTGACTTGTTCAGTGATATCGACCAATTGACCGGCCGAAGAAAATGCCGGCGTGTAGATCAGGTCAATGCTGGCGATATCAGGCGGTTCCCCCGCGGCGATGGCGGCGCCCATCTTGGTCACGAACTCGCCAGACGGGATGACGGTCAATTCGATCTGGCTGTCGTTGTTGGCGTTCCACTCGTCAACTAATTTCTGAGTCTGAAAGCTGATGGTGCGCACCCACATGGTCATATTGATCTGCTCGTCCTGCGCCGCCACAGGCAGTGCGGCGAGCACCAACAGAACGAGAAGCGCTACCCTTGTTAATCTGCTAATAGACATCGCATTGTCCTCCTACTTGGACTTGCTTATTCGGTCAAGATAACACCTTACGCCGCGACTTTCTACCATATAGCCTCCCTGAAAGCTTAACTTGACGCGTTTGCCCGGTCACGCACGTAGGCACGGGCGTAAACGCCGCGGCCTTCGGGCGCGCCACAAGACTGCCGGATGATGAGCTCGCCCGGGATCAATTGCTCGGCGTATTCTCTCTTGTCTGCCGCAAGCTGACGCAGCAAATTTTCCGCCGCTACTTGCCCCATCCGAAAGAGTGGCAATGTTACGGTCGTAATCGTCGGATTGGCGAATCGCGAGATTTCATGATCGTCATAGCCCACGATCGCAACATCCTCCGGTACACGAAGACCATGATCCTTAACGGCAAGCAGCGCGCCATAAGCCAATCCGTCATTCGCGGCGACGATGGCGCTGGGCTTTTCGGCTGCGGCGAGTATACGCTTGGCGCAGCGGTAGCCGCTGGGCACATGCCATTCGCCTTGGGCTATCCAGCCATCGCGTACTTCAAGGCCGGCGGCGCGCATCGTGTCCAGGTAAGTATTGAAGCGTTGCGCGGAGGAAAAATAGCGCGCGTCGCCGGCGATATACGCGATGTCGCTATGCCCCAGCCCCAATAGATGTTTCACGACCAATGCGCTGTTGTATGCTTCGTCCGGGATGATGCTATGAGGATCGGATTCGTGAAACAGGCGATGCACAATTACGTAAGGCCGATTGTTCAGCATGTCTCGGCGTTCGCCAACTGGATGCCAGGTTTCGACGAATACGAAGGCGTCAACGGAGTGCCCCAGCATGTCCCGCACCACATCCGCTTGCGAGTAATTCTCCCAGGGGATGTTGACCACCAGGGTGAAATAACCGCTGTTGTGCAGAACGTCTTGAATGCCGCGGATGGTGATGGGCGCCCATTGCGAAGAAAAGTTGTCGAGGATGACACCAATCAAGGATGAGCGCTCGGTGCGCAAGCTGCGGGCGGCGCGATTGGGCGAGTAGCCGACATCTTTTGCAACCTGCAATATGGTTGCGCGAGTTGGCTCGCTGACAGGATAATCGCTGTTGCTCATTACGCGAGAAACGGTAGCGATTGAAACACCAGCGATTTGCGCGACTTCTTTAATCGTAACCACAGACGGCAACCACACTGCTTACGATTTAGAAAACGTTTACTGCCTAATGAAAGCATATTAGAAAACGTTTACTATGTCAAGCAACGGCTCGAGCTTGTAGCAGAAATGCAGTGAGCGCCGGCGCGCCTAAAGCAAATTCGGCGGGACGCCCAACTGGCGAAAAGCCGCGCAGGCCGCGTCAACGTGCGCCTTTCCGCCGGTCAGGGAGATTTGCAGGTGACCCGGGATCAGCGCGTCGAATTCGTAGGGCTCCATCTTGAACATGCTGTCGGCATAGGCGTCGATGCGGCAGTCGTGGATGTTCTGCCAGACGACCTTGCCGCCCCAGAAAACGAGGTCAGCGCCGAGCAAGTAGGTACGGTCGCCACCGCGCATGAGGAAGCTGAGATGACCGTCACAGTGTCCCGGTGTCTCGAAGGTCTCCAGCTCCAGGTTGCCGACCTTAATCACGTCGCCTTCTACCAGCTCCACATCCACCGGGCAAGGCGGCAGAAAGAAATCGTCCGGATAAAAGTTGGCTGCTTTAGCGACATCCAGCGCGACCGCTTTTTCGTCGGCCTCGCGGATGACCGGCGCGGCGAAGGCTGAGGAATAGACTTCCACATCGAGCCGCTGCTGCGCTTCGGCGGCGGCGCCGATATGATCGCAGTGGTAGTGCGTCAGAATCAGCTTGCGGATCTTGCTCGGGTCCAAGCCGTCGTCACGAATGTGATCCAGTATCGTGTCGAAATCCCGGTCCATGCCCATGCCCGGATCAACCAGCGCCAGTTCGCTTCCGCTGTTGAGCACGAAGACGTGGCAGTCCAGGTAGCCGGACAGCCCAAAGCCGAAGTAACCGCCGCCGACAACGTGCAAATCGCTCGTCAGTTTCATGTTCGTTCTCCAGATGAACCTATCCCTACAAATAGAACGGATTCTCGCGCAATCGTCAAGGAATCTCGCTGTCGGTTGTGATAAACTCGCGCCAATATGTTTAAGCGGAAGGAAGCCGCGCATGCTCTTGGGTATCGACCACATCGTCATTGCCGGACCAGACCTGGGAGGCTTGAAGGCGACGTTCACGGCTTTGGGCTTCAACGTAGTCGGCGGCGGACGTCACCCTATCGGCTCCTACAATACCTTGGTCGGGCTGCAAGATGGCGCTTACATCGAGCTGCTCTCATTTTACGAAGAGAGCCCGAATCACTACTGGTGGGATGCCGTGCACAGCAAGGGCGGCGGGCTGATCGATTTCTGCATGCGTACGGACGATATTCGCGCTGACTACGCGATCTTCGAGGCGCAAGGCGTGGAGATGAGCCCGCTGGTCGGCTTGAGCCGCGTCCGCTTTGACGGCTATCGCCTCGCCTGGCTCAACAATGAGATCTATGGCGCGTATCAAGGGCTGATTCCCTTTGTCATCGAAGATGAGACGCCGCGCGAAGAACGCGTGCCCAAGGAAAACGTACACGATAATGGCGTTGTCGGCATCGATATGATCACGCTGGCAGCACGCGATCTAGACTTGGCGCGGCGGATCATGAACGCCGCTCTGGGCGCGACAGGCGAGCATGCGCGTGATGAATCGCTGAGAGCGTCTGGAATCGTATTTGAGGTCGGTCCGCATCGGCTGGAGTATCTGACGCCGGACGACGAGAGCAGCCCGCTGCACGAGCGCATCAGGCAGAATCGGCCGGTGCCCTATCGCATTCGTTTCAAGACGACCGGCGTCAAGCAGACTTTCAGTTTGAATTATGCGTTGGGCGTGCAAATTGCACAATTGTAGAACATTAGTTATAATCGTCACTAAAGTATGGCTGAGTAAAAGGTACGGTATATCGAATGGCAGCCTCGGAAACGGTCTACTGTCTCGAAAAGGTAACAGACTATCTTGAATTCGAACGGCTATGCAATGACCTTATGACTCGTCTTGGTTATTCCGACATCGAACCTTTGGGAGGATACCACGACAAAGGACGTGACGCGCTTCATGTAAGCTTGCAGGAATCTATTACAATATTTGCATACAGCGTTCGAAAAGACTGGCGAGTTAAGCTGTCGGAAGATGCTGCCGAAATTCAGAGGCACGGTCACCAATGTCACAGGTTGGTATTTGTCTCAACAAGCGTGATTTCTGCCGGGCATAGGGATGAGATCGTAGCTACTATAAGGAATGAGTACGGTTGGGAAGTTGAGGTCTACGGCGTTGAGAGACTGCGAGTGCTACTGGACAATGAATTCAGCGACCTTAAGAACCAGTATCCTCAGATATTTCCTCCCAGTTTTCTGCGCCTCCCAACGGATGGCATTCCAACACAGCGTCGCCACTTGATGATCTTGTACGACAAAGTAGATGAACCTCTAGCACTTTGGCTCACGCGTAAGCTAACGATATTGGGTTACAGGATTTGGTGTGCTGGTGCGCCCAATCTTAGTGAAAAGACGTTTCCCACTGATATTGACAGCGCCATGCAAAGCGAGGTTAGTGGAGTTGTCGCACTGTTTTCGGACGCCTCATTGCAGAATCCGAATTTTGTTCGTCAACATTTGCTAGCCGGATCAATGCCAAGCGTTGACAAGCCGGAGTTCGTGATTCCGCTGAGGGTCAATGACTTCGACGAACGACTCCTCGACGCCAATACAAGAAACTTGATGACCATAGAATTTACGACTAGGTGGTCGGAAGGGCTCAAGCATCTTGTTTCGAGATTGGAGAATATGAACATTCCACGCGACCAGGGCCATGGAGCGGCCGATGCGATTCGTTCGTTGTTGGCAGAACGGAAACTGAACGCCACGCCAGAAACACTATATTCCAACTGTTATGAAGTCGAGCAGATACCTAGAAATCTGTTGCGCATTATCTTCGCTAGCGATGTCACGGTTTCGTCCTCCAATGCACTTCAGCACAAATGGGCGCATCGAAGATTGACAGGACGCAAGTTCCTTAGCTTCGTCTTGCCACCAGGTCATTTGCTTGCGAATCATAACATTAGTGGCGTGGAATTAGTTGATTGGAAGGCCAAGAAAGCGGTTGACAGAGTAAACACATCGCACGTTGTCTCTGAACTCATACGAAAGTCTCTTGCTGTCAAATGTGGCGAACTTGGATTGCACTATTGCGAGACGTACAGACTGCACTATTTCCCGTATGAATTCTTCAGCGGAAGTAATGTATTGAAGTATCGCTCGCAGTCAGGTCGAAAGACATGGCTATTCACGGCGGGAGAGCGCAAGCGCAAGCGATCCGCGAGCGACAGGCACTATAGATATCACCTCGCACCGGATTTCTACGTACGTGCAGATCTGTTTTCGGCCTTTGTGGTTGTCCTCAATGTCCGAATCCGATTTTCACTGCAAAACGGTAAACCTCTAGATCCGAAGACTGCTTTCACATATCGTAAACAGTTGGGAAAGAATTGGTGGAATGCTCAGTGGTTTGGCCGAACATCAGCCATTGCAGAATTTATGGGAAACGACGGCTTCATAACGATGGGAGACCGGGACGGAAGTGAAATACGTATACGTTCCAATCCTTATATCGCATATTCTGCAAATGGATTTTCTGAAGCTTGATCAATTAGTCCAAACATTGACGATGAGGCAAATGCAATGCTTCCAACATCAATCGCGCAATCGGTAATTGGATTTGAAGAACCGCCTCTAGAGTTTGCGTACAATCAGACTCTTTCGGATCCGCGACACGGTCTCTCACTTTTTGGGCCGTATGATTTGCTTTCGACATCTCGATCCTCATTGGGTTATGTTTTGATTGGAACTGAGACAGGCGTAGATCTTTTCGATTCGTGGGCCGTGGAAATGAACTCTCCCACTACGTATGCGCCGGGAGACAATCATAGATTATGGGTACCATTTCCGGGGTTCGAGGAAAGCTTCGGTGTACCTTTTCCGACAGGGCCAATTCGGAAATACATACTCGATTCTGATACATTGCTGTATGCTGCGCGACAGAGTGATCCTCATGAACGTGTGTTCAAAGTAGTAGAATTGTATCTAAACTGCTTGGAACGTACGCGAAAACTTGATGAGCAGGTCGGTGTTGGAATCTGTGTGATTCCAGAGGAAGTTTGGAGAAACTGCCGACCGCATTCAACTGTGAAAGATGCAGTGGGCTGGCGGATATCTTCTAAACAAAAGACTCAGTTGAAGGCTGGTCAGCGCGATCTGTTTTATGACTTTGATGAAGATCAGTTTCTACATTCGACGGATTTCAGGCGGCAACTTAAGGCGAGAGGAATGGAATACGGATTTCCGTTGCAACTAGTTCGTGAGACAACTCTTAGGTGCAATGGTGAAGCTGCCTGGGGCAGTCGCGCACTTACTCCGCTGTCTGATAGAAAATGGAATCTAGCTACTGCCCACTACTATAAGTGCGGAGGAAAGCCGTGGCGGCTTTTGTCCGCACGTTCAGGCGTGTGTTATGTTGGCATCGCATTCCGAAAGTCTGACGATGAATCAACTGCATGCTGCGCTGCACAATTGTTTCTTACCACTGGCGACGGCATCGTTTTTTTGGGTGAATTCGGTCCATGGTATTCACCCAAAACGAGGCAATTCAAATTGACTCGTGAGGCGGCGTTTAAGCTTTTAGACGGAGTATTGCGCACTTACAAGGAACAGGAGGGACAGGATCTTGCTGAGGTTTTCATACACGCGCGTTCTAGCATTGGTCAAGAAGAATTCGCGGGATTCCGTGAAGCGTGTCCTGACAACGTAAACTTGGTTGGAATACGAGTGCGAGTCGACCGCAGACGGGGAGTGAAGCTTTTCCGTTCCGGCAAAATGCCTGTCTTGAGAGGTACTTTCTGGAAGGCAAACGATTCGACCGGATACTTGTGGGGTACAGGATATAAGCCCGATATCGGCACATACGATGGATGGGAAGTACCGCTGCCGATGCGAATTGACATACAGTACGGAGACGCTTTAATCGAACGCGTCGCTCATGACATTCTCGGACTTACTAAGCTAAACTACAACGCTTGTCACATTGGAGACGCGGAACCAGTAACGATAAAGTATTCGGACGCAGTCGGTGAGATTCTGATCTCCAATCCTCGGGCAAAGTCTCGCAAATCTAATTTCAAATATTACATCTGATTCCAGGCATTGAACTCTTCCGCTTCGATCATTTTCAACACGGCATTCTTCCTGACCAGTCAGCTGGGAGTGGTGAATATGTTAATATGATAAACTGAATATATGAAAAGATGCCCCCACTGCGAAGATACAGAACAACAAGTAAAGGCAGGTCGCACTGGTTACGGAAGTCAAATGTACAAGTGCAAGCCCTGCGACCGCCGTTATGTTGCACAATCTCGTCGATATAGCAAGGAAATGCGGCAATTAGCCGTTGAATACTATGCGGATGGCTTGAGTTACCGAAAGATCGCCCGTCATTTTAAGGTTCATCATGTGACGATAATGAATTGGGTGAAAGCTTGCGCCGATCAACTGCCACCGGCGCCGATACCGCGAAAGAAGCCACTGCATATCCTTGAGATGGATGAGTTGCATACTTTTGTCGGGCGAAAAAAAACAGATGGTACATAATCACTTTGGTCGAGCGAGCTAGCAGTTGCATTGTCGGCTCACTGGTGAGCCAAAAGCGTGATGAAGCGACTTTGCAAAACCTGGTAGATCAAAGCCCGAGAGGGCGCTGGTACTACAGCGATCTGATGGCCTCGTACAAGAAACTGGTCTATTATCCGGGCAAGCATATACCGATGCCGAATAAGAGCGAGACTTATCGGGTAGAAGGCGTGAATGCGGAACTTCGTCATTATCTATCTCGTTTGCAACGGCGTTCCCGCTGTTTTTCCCGCTGTGCCGATGCGCTCCGGCGGGCAGTGAAGCTCTTTACTTATGCTTGGAATCAGCGGCAGTTGTATCGTCAACAGTATCCCAATTACGATGCTCATCTATTTGAATTCGTATATCAATGATTCACCACTCCCGTCAGCTGTCTATTTTGGCAGCCCCCGCAACATTGGATATACTTTGGCTAGCGCTGGTCAGTCTCTGGTCCAGCCAAGATCAGCACCAATAACAGCGAATAGATTCTTGCGGAAAGGACAGCTTATGAGCGCAAAAAGAGAATACCCCGAATGGATGGGCAAGATGCGCGGTTTGAACGCCGAGGAGTTGCAGGAATTCCTCGATGGACCTATCGTCGCGCGGATCGCCACTGTGGACAGCAAAGGCGATCCCTATATCACGCCCGTCTGGCAGGAGTGGGACGGGGAAGCGATGTGGGTCATCCCGCGCGCGAAGACCATTTTCGCCCAACACTTGCTGCGCCATCCGCGCTGCTCGGTTTCTTGCGCCATGGACAGCACCCCGTATACCCGGGTGTTGTTCCGCGGTCCGGCGGAAGTTGTCGCAGGACCGGCGCTGATGCATGGCGAATGGTTGGAAATCGGCCGCCGGATGTCGGTGCGTTATTTGGGCGAACGCGGTCCGGAGTATCTGGAGCCCTCAAGATCGCGTCCGCGTTATCTGGTCAAAATCACGCCGGAGAAGACGATTTCCTGGGAAGGCGTCGAGTGGGCGGCGAAGTATCTCGATGACCCGGATGCGCCGGCCGCCCCGCACTAAGGCATGGCAGCAAACTGTGATATGACAGCGCTCGCTGCTCAGCGTACCGATCAGGAATGCGAATGAGCGTGGCAAAGCCATACGAATCGGCGACGAGCGTCGGCGGCTGGCCCTTGCGGCTGCGGCTGTTCATCGCCAACTACGGCGTGTACATCGCTCTGTTGGCGCTATTGCTCGCCGCGACTGTCCTGACGCCGAGACTCTTCGATGTCAACACCATCGCTGTTGTCATGCGGCAGGCATCGCAGTTAGGCATTGTGGCGATCGGGCAGACGCTGATCCTCTTGGTCGCCGGGCTCGACTTGTCCATCGGCGGCATTTTCATCATGACCTCGATAGTGGTGGCGGATGTCACCAACGGGCGCGATGAGTTGGTGATACCGGCGATCCTGATTGCGCTGGCGCTGGGCGCGATTGTGGGCTTGGGCAATGGCGTGCTGGTCACCAAGCGGCGCGTGCCCCCGTTTGTGGCGACATTGGGGATGCTTGTGCTGGTCAAAGGCGCCACGCAAGCCTACACCAAGGGCGTGCCGGGCGGCTTCGTGCCGGATATTCTGGGCATCGTCAATCAGTCCTGGTTTGTGCTCTCGATTCCGCTGCTTTTGTGGCTGGGGCTGAACGCCTTCTTCATATTCGTTTTGCGGCGCACCGCTTACGGACGGAAGGTTTACGCCGTCGGCAGCAATACTGAAGCGGCGCGCCTTTCGGGCATCTCTGTCGACGCCATCCGCATCTCCGTCTATATTCTGGGCAGCTGCCTGGCGGTCGCCTCCGGCATTGTGCTGACCGGCTATGTTGGCTATGTCGATCGCTTCATCGGCACGGGACTGGAACTGGATTCCATCGCTGCGGCGATCGTCGGCGGGACCGCGTTTGTCGGTGGTCGCGGCGGTTTGCTGGGCACGATCGCGGGCGTGCTGCTCATTCAGATTCTCAGCACGATGGCGGTGCTGATGGGCTTGGATATCGAGGTGCAGTTCATCATCAAAGGCTTGGTGATTCTGGGCGCGGTCACGCTGTACAGCCTCGCCAATGTGGAGGAGTAAAGACTTGAACGAAAGGGGGCGTATTGGGACGATTGAGTTGATGCGAAAGCGGGTCAGACGCAGCAACTTGTACTGACCCAAAGCAAATTTAGGGAGGCAGGAAAATGTTGAGGAAACTGATTTACGGGCTGTTCATTTTGTCGCTGCTGCTCGGCACGTCGCTGGTGTCGATCGGTCAAGACGATGGCATGGTGGAGTTCGAGATTACGCAGGAAATGGTCGATGCTTCGCCCTACTTGCAGAGTGTGATTCCGCGTCTGGATCAAGAGTATGACACGAGCGAGTTTGCCAAGGATCCGCCGTACCGCATCGCGCTGGCGGCGCAAGGCACGAGCAATGCCTGGTCGGCGCTGTTTGACGCGCACGCTTACTGGTACGTCGAAGAATTGGGCGAGGAGGTCGTCGCGGAATTCTTGTATGGCGACGCGCAGGCCAGCGCCGATATTCAGGTGCCGCAGGTAGAGGACTTGCTGGCGCAGGAACCGGACGCGCTGATCCTGGTGCCGATGGGCGCGGCGGCTTTGTCAGCGCCGGTTGAACGGGCGATGATGCAGGGCGTTCCCGTCGTCCTATGCGCCAGCGCGGTGGAAACCGACAATTTCGTCACCGAGGTCGGCACGAATCTCTATAGTATCGGCGCCACCTTGGCGCAGTGGCTGATTGACAGCGTCGGCGCCGACGGTGATTTCCTGATGATGACCGGCATCCCGGGCACGTCCACCTCCGACATCATGGAAGAGGGCGCCCTGGCTGTCTTTGAATCCCACGGCATCGAGTTGCTGGACAAACAGCCGGGCTTCTGGTCGCCAGCCGAAGGCAAGAAAATCATGGAGACCTGGCTGGCGCAGCACGGCGACGCGATTGATGGCATTTGGTCCGGCGGCGCGCAGATGGTCCAAGGCATGATCAGCGCCTATGAGGATGCCGAAATAGCGATCCCGCCGATCGCGGGCGGGGAAATGCAGAACGGCTTCCTGCGCTCGGCGATCGAACACGGCTTCGAATTCTACGCTTGGATGTACCCGAACGCGATGATCACGATCTGCCTGGACGCCGTCATTCAGATCCTGCAGGGAGAGCCCATCCCGCGTTTCATCGATTTCGTCGACACCATGCCCGAAGCCCGTCCCTTCACCCATACCGAGGCTGAGGATTATTACCGGCCAAGGTGGAGCGACGACGTGCATGGTCCGGTCACCATGCCGGACGAGAAGCTGGCGGAGCTCGGCTTCCTCGTTGAAGAGTCTGGCTAGTTCCGCCCGCAAGCAAATTGAATAGCAATTCCCCTCCTTAGTTTACTGGGGAGGGGCAAGGGGTGGGGTATCGACGAATACATTCTGGAGATGCGGAACATCTCCAAGTCATTTGCCGGCGTACAAGCGTTGAAGGACGTCTCAATTCGTTGCAAGCTGGGTCAAGTCTACGGGCTTGTGGGCGAAAACGGCGCCGGCAAGTCGACTCTGATGAAGATCCTGGCGGGCGCTTACAAAGCCGACGCCGGCGAAATCATCTACAAGGGTGAACGACGCGATGGCGCGTCGGCCGGCGAGATCATCGACAGCGGCATCAGCATCATTTACCAGGAACTCGCGCTGGTGCCGCAGATGTCCGTGGCTGATAACATCTTTCTCGGTCGCGAGCCACGCTACGCGCTGGGCATACTGAACCTGAACCAACTCCATAAGAAAGCGGCGGCGCTGCTTAAGCGATTGGGCATTCGGCTGGACACGAGCTTGCCCGTCAGCGAACTGACCGTCGCCCAGCGCCAGTTGGTGGAGATCGCCAAAGCGCTTTCGCAGGACGCGGACCTGATTGTCATGGACGAGCCGTCGGCGATTTTGGCCGGCAGCGAACTGGATCAATTGTTTGGCATCATCGAGTCGCTGGTGGAGCAGGGCGTTACGATCATATACATCTCGCACCGGCTTGATGAGGTCTTCCGCATCGCCGACGAAGTGACCGTGCTGAAAGATGGCGAACTGGTCGATACCCGACCCGTCGATCAATTGGATCGGCCGACGCTGGTCGAGTTGATGGTGGGGCGTCCGCTGGAGGAGATCTTCCCAAAGACCGACCATGAACAGGGCGAATTAGTCTTGGTCGCCGAGCATATCTCGACCGAAACGATTCTCGAAGACGCCAGCCTGGAGTTGTACAAGGGCGAAATACTAGGTATCGCCGGCATGGTCGGTTCCGGGCGGACCGAGCTGGCGCGCGCTTTATTCGGCGCCGATCCCCTCACGAGCGGCGCGATTACGCTCATCGGCGACAAAGGCGCGAGTTGGAGCAATCCGGCGCAAGCGATTGACCGGGGTCTGGTGCTGGTGCCGGAAGATCGCAAGTCGCATGGGCTCTTTACGTCTTTGTCGGTGCGCGTCAATGTCACGCTGCCGATTCTGTCGCGCCTCACGCGATTTGGCGTGGTTGAGAGCCAGGCTGAAGATGAGGTCGTCGAAGAAGCGAAGGAGCGCTTGTCAATTGTCATGGCTTCTGCCGATCAGGAGGCGCAATACCTCAGCGGTGGCAATCAGCAGAAGGTGGTGCTGGCGAAGTGGCTGGAGACGCATCCGGCCGTCGTCATTCTGGATGAGCCGACGCGCGGCGTTGATGTCGGCGCGAAGTTTGAGATTTACAAGTTGATGCGCCAGCTTAATGATCGCGGGATCGCGATCGTGATGATCTCATCGGAGCTGCCCGAGGTGATCGGCATGAGCGACCGGATTCTCGTTATGAACGATGGCCGCATCGTGGGCGAAGTGGCGCGAGATGACGCGACCGAAGCCGGCATAATTGAACTTGCCACCATGGCGGGCAGCGGAGCTGAACTTATATGAACCTCTCGGCGCGGCTGTTTGGCGGGCTGAGCGATTCGCAGCGGCTGTTCCTGCGGCGCTACGGTCCGATCTTCGCCGTCTACGGATTCATTGTCGTATTGATCATCATCGGCGCCACGCAGTCGGAGCGTTTTCTGACCGTGCGCAACCTGACCAATGTCGCCCGCCAGGCGGCGTTTCTGGGCATTGTCGCCTTGGGCCAGATGCTGGTGATCTTGACCGCAGGCATTGACCTCTCCGTCGGGTCCTTGGTGAAGTTGTCGATTCTGGTTTCAGCCATCGTTATGAATGGCGAAGTGGCCAACCAGGGCGCGGCGATCGCGGCAACGCTGGCGCTGGGGCTGGTGGTCGGTTTGATTCATGGATTCCTGGTCAATGAGGTGAAGATAGCGCCCTTCATCGTAACGCTGGCTTCGCTGGGGATTCTGCGGGGCATCAGCCTCAGCATTTCGACGTCGCCGGTGGGTTCGGCGAGCAGACCATTCATCATGTTTTATGTGCAGAAGATCGGACCGGCGCCGGTCATCGCGATTATGTTTGTCGGTCTGCTGGCGCTAACCGTCCTGCTTTTGCGCTATACCGCCTTCGGCAAATATCTGTACGCCATCGGCGGGAACATTGAAGTGGCTCATCTGTCTGGCGTGCCGGTAAAGCTGGTGCGCTACGGCGTGTATGTGATCTGCAGCATCAGCGCGTCGATAACTGGTTTGCTCTGGCTTTCGCGCATGGGCGTTGGCGACCCAGCTATCGGCGATGGCATCGAGTTGCAAGCGATAACGGCGGTTATCATCGGCGGCACCAGCCTGTTTGGCGGGCGCGGCACCGTGATCGGGACGCTCGGCGGTGTTTTGCTTCTCGGCATAACGGCCAATCTGCTGGTGATGCTGGGCGTGAACCAGTTCATTCAAGGTCTCATTCAGGGCCTCATTATTGTGGCGGCGGTTGCGCTCTACAAACAAGAGGGAGACTAGATTTGATGACGATAGGCGCCGAGCGTCCGGCGGTGCGCGCGCTGCAGCCGAGCTTGATTCGCAAGCTGGCGAACGCCGCTATCGGCCGGACCGATATTATTCCGCTCTGGTTTGGCGAGCCGGACAAACCGACGCCGGAGTTCATTCGCCAAGCGGCAAAGGACGCCATTGACGAAGGGCAAACCTTCTACCAGCCCAGCCTCGGGATTGCCGAGTTGCGCGCTGCGCTGGCGGAATACACAAACCGTCTGTACGGCGCCAGCCTGAGGCAGGACAATTTCGTCGTCGCCCCCTCTGGCATGACGGCGCTATCGGTTGCGCTCCAATGCATTGTCGCCGATGGCGCGGCCGTGGTTGCGCCGTCGCCGGTGTGGCCTAATGTGGCTGGCGCGGCGGAGATACTTGGCGCCGAGGTCCTTCGCGTTCCGATTCGGCCGCTTGACGGCGTCTGGACGCTTGACCTCGACGAGCTTTTCGCCGCCTGCCCACGGCATACTGGCGCGTTGGCGATCAACTCGCCAAACAACCCGACTGGCTGGATGCTGGAGGATGATGAGCAGCAGCGGATCCTTGATTTCTGCCGCGAGCGCGATATCTGGCTGGTAGCTGACGAAGTCTACAATAGAATCGTCTATGATCGGGAGCGCGCGCCGAGCTTCACTGACAAGGTGACTGAAGATGACAAGTACTTGATCATCAACAGTTTCTCGAAATCCTGGGCGATGACAGGCTGGCGCCTGGGCTGGCTGACGGCGCCGTCGTCGCTGGTCGCGACTTTGGGTGTGGTTGGCGAATTCAATTTCTCTTGCGTATTCGCGCCGACGCAATTCGCTGGCGTCACCGCGCTGAAAGACGGCGAAGCCTTTATAGGCGCGTCTCGTGAACGTTATCAAGCGGCGCGCGATCTGGTCGCAGCGACATTTTCGGATCTGCCGCGCGTGACTTTCCCGGTTCCGCAGGCGGCTTTCTATGCCTTCTTCGCCGTTGATGGCGTGTCGGACAGTTACGCCTTTGCCGAGCAGGTTCTGCGAGAGTGCGGCGTCGGCTTGGCGCCGGGCGCGGCTTTTGGTCCCCAGGGCGAAGGCTATCTGAGGCTTTGTTTCGCCTCCGATGTAGCCCTGCTGGAGCGTGCGTTGGAGCAGATGGCTCCGCTGCTGTCCTAATCGCCGCACCTGACATCGCTCAATCACAGATTGACTCGCTGCCAGCCAAATGCGCGGCGCTAACCGCGTGAGACAAGACGCCGCTGATGGTATAGAATGTGCCGAGGTTGCGGCGGAGACTTGAGCCCGGGAGGCGATTCATCATGAGAAAAAGCAAGGTGCTGGCGAAGTGGCGGGCGGGCGAGTTCGCGCGCTTCTGTTCAATGGGGCATGTGCTGCCCTTCTACATTCGCTACGCGGCGCATTATCGTTATGACGGCATCTGGCTCGACCTGGAGCATCGCAACTTCGATGTCCGCGAAGTGCAGCATCTACTGGCGCTCTGTCAACGGTACGATATCGATTGTTTGGTCCGGCCGCCTACAACGCAGCGAACCCGCCTTTATCGCTTCCTGGAAGATGGCGCGGCCGGTCTGATGGTTCCCTTCGTTTCTGACGTGCAGACGGCTCGGGACATCGTTATGGCGGCCAAGTACCCGCCGGTTGGCAATCGCGGGCTGGACGGGGCTGGTCTCGACGCCGACTTTGGCTTGGACAGCTGGCGACCTGGCAGCACCTACATTGCCGATGCCAATCGCGAGACCTTTATCGTCGCCCAGATCGAAACGCCGGAAGCGGTGGCCAACGCCGACGAGATCGCTGCGGTCGAGGGCATTGACGCGCTCTTTGTTGGTCCCGCCGATTTGGGGCTGCGCTTGGAGACGTATCCCGAATACGGCATGAGCGTTGATGATGCCGTCGCGAGGGTGGCGGCGGCGGCGAAGCTCCGTGGCAAAGTCTGGGCGCGGACCGCTTCTTCAATTGAAGAGGTCGACCGCTACCGGCGTCAAGGCGCGCTCATGGTGCCCCACGGCAGCGACTTTGCCTTGCGAGAAGTCTTGCAGAAAGCCAGCGAAGAAATGGACCGTATGCTGGAGGGGCGCCTCTAGCAGAGTTCGCGTCTCAACCTCCCCAAGCGGAATGGAGCAGGCGCAGCCAATTGCCCTGCATGATATTCGTGATGTCGTCTTCAGTGTAGCCGCGTGCCGAGAGCTTGCCTGGCAATTGCTGCAAGTCAGCGATGGTATCGAGATCACAAGGGGATTGCTCGCGCCCGAAACCGCCGTCGAGATCGGTGCCGATTGCGGCGTGACGACTGTTCCCGGCCAGCTGACACACATGGTCAATGTGGTCAATCACCGTTTCGATTAAGACGGATTTGTTGCTGCCGCCGCGGAGGAAGCCGGGTTGCAGCATCCAGATGTCGAAAGCGGCGCCGATGACGCCATCGCGCTCGATGATGAGCTTCAATTGCTCGTCGCTGAATTGCCGCTGATGGGGCACGAGGGCGCGGCAATTGTTGTGGCTGGCCAGCACGGGACCATCGAATATCTTGACCGCTTCCCAAAATGCCTCGTCGCTGAAGTGCGTCAAATCCAGCAGCATGCCCAGGCGCATCATCTCCCGCAAAAGCGGCTCGCCCAGTTCGGTCAATCCAAGCTCAACTCCGGTACCGCCGGCATAGCGTCCGGGACCATAATGCGCCGGACCGAGCAGGCGCAAGCCGGACTGCCACCAATCGTCCAGTTGCGCCGGATCACGGATGGGGTCGGCGCTTTCCATGCTCAGCACGAAGCCCAACGGGGGGCTTGTTGCTGGATCGGCGCCAGCGGTTTCCCAGGCTTCCCACTCCTCGATATGCGCGCGCAGGCCTGAGTCGTCTACAAGAATGCGCGCGTGGCCATCCATCTCCAACGCGCGGTAGTAAGCCAATTGCCCCATGGCGACGCCATAGGCTTGCGCTTGCGAGCCGTAATCGAGGTCTTCTCGTTTATGTCCGGTTGAACGCGCCAGCATGGTGACGAAGCTGAGGGCGATGCGCCCACGCCTCATTTCAGGCAGGGAGACCGTGTTCTGCGCCCGTCCCTTGCCGGGAATGCCGACCTCGGTCGCACGGATCGTATAGGCGGACTCCAAGAGATTGCGATTCCACTGCAGGGCGGACCAGGCGAGGTCCAGATGCGCGTCGATGATGAGCATCGGAGCTTCCTTTAGTGAGCCAGGTCAGCGCGTTTACCAGACCATGCCGCGCGCCGCCACATCCCAGATTTCCTCAATCGCATCGCCGCGGAGGCCGTAGAGTTGATTGTGCAGATTGGTGACCACGCAGGTATGCACAGGAATAATATGCACGATTTCGCCAACCATCGGCGGGCTGGGGCAGGCGCTGCAATCGACATAGCCGTGCTCCTCATTGACCTTGTGCAGGCGCGCTTCCGGGTACTCCATGATGTAACCGTATTGCCCGTTGATGGTTTCGGAGTGGATCGCCTTGCTGCCGCTATCAAGGATGACGCGGTCCGGCTCGTTGGCGCTAACCACGGTCGCCAGCACGCGCATGGCGCAGTTGTCAAAGCGGGTGTAGTCGGCAGCCACACAGGTCCAATCCCAGAAGATTGAAGTGCCTACGCGCAACTCGGTCAATTCGGGCAGCAAATGCGCGTCTCTGCTGGCGCCGCTGCCGCCGCCGCTGACCGTCTCCACCGCAATGTCGGCATCGGCTAAAAGAGCGAGCGTTTCTTGCAGGCGCGGGCGGATCGCCGCGTCGGAGGGATAGATCATCACGCCGGCAAAGCGCAGATTGTCCGTCCCCGCGATATGCTGCGCCAGCTCCAGCGCAGCGGCCGGCGTCGTGCCGGTGCGTTCGCCCAGCGAAACCAGTTCAACCATGATGCTGATCGTGACTCCAGCTTCCTGCGCCGCCTCGGCGATGCCATTGACCACCGCCTGGCTATCGACCGTGACGGTGACATCGGCGCGCTTCGCCAAGTCGGCCAGTCGTCTTGTCTTGCGTTCGCCCACGATATTGTAGGGGATTTGAATATCACGGAAGCCGGCATCGGCGAAGACTTCCGCTTCGCTGACCTTTTGGCAGGCGATGCCGACGGCGCCGGCCTCGATTTGGCGCCGGGCGATATCAGGTATCTTGTGCGTCTTTATATGGGGGCGGAAGTTGATGCCCAGCTCATCGCAGCGCGCCTGCATGGAGGCGATATTCTGCTCCATCTTGTCCAGATCGATGAGGACGCTCGGGGTTTCCAGGTCGCTGACGCGAGAGATTGCCACAATGAACAGCCCTTTCGCCTACTTGGTTTCAGAATTCGATTTGACGTACTGAAGTGCTGTCTACCAGCCGCGTTTGCCCAGGATGACCTCATCCGGCGTCACATTGATGCCGACCATCGCCTCGCCCAGATTGCGGCTGACATCAGCCAGGATTTTTGCGTCGGTGAAATGGGTCACCGCTTTGACGATGGCGCGGGCGCGCTTCTCCGGCTCTCCGCTCTTGAAGATGCCGCTGCCGACGAAGACGCCATCGACGCCGAGCTGCATCATAAGAGCGGCATCGGCTGGCGTGGCGACGCCGCCGGCGGCGAAGTTCACCACTGGCAAGCGCCCAAGCCCCGCGGTCTCTTTCACCAGGTGAAAAGGCGCGCGGATTTCTTTGGCGTAGGTGTACATTTCGTCCTCGTCCATGCAACTGATGCGGCGGATATCGCCGTTGACGGAGCGGGCGTGGCGGACCGCTTCGACCACATCGCCAGTGCCGGCTTCGCCCTTGGTGCGCATCATGGCGGCGCCTTCGTTGATCCGCCGCAGCGCCTCGCCGAGATTGCGGCAGCCGCAGACAAAGGGCACGGAGAACTTCCATTTGTTGATGTGGTGCTCTTCGTCGGCGGGCGTCAGGACTTCGCTTTCGTCGATATAGTCGACGCCCATCGCTTCGAGGATTTGCGCTTCGACGAAGTGGCCGATGCGCGCCTTTGCCATCACCGGGATCGATACGGCATTGATGATGCCGTCGATCATATCGGGGTCGCTCATGCGGGCGACGCCTCCATGCGCGCGGATATCGGCGGGCACGCGCTCGAGCGCCATGACGGCGACCGCGCCAGCGTCTTCGGCAATCCGCGCCTGTTCCGGCGTGACCACATCCATAATCACGCCGCCCTTGAGCATCTGCGCCAAACCCCGCTTGACCTTGTCGGTACCCTTCTCATTTGAATTCTGCTGATGACCATTCGTCGCCATGACGTGACCTCGTTTCTTCGTGACTTTCGCTGCCACCTATCCTAGAGCAAGCGGGGCAATATCTGTATGTCCAATGCAGTCCATTGATGCCGCCGGCTGTGCGTCCGCGCTAGAGTGGTTGACCGGCGATTGCCGCGAGCGATACACTAAGGTTTGGTAGCCGGGAGCGCCCGTTGATGACCCATGACAACATCCGAATCGAGACAATTGAGCCGCGCTATGCTGGCCCGCTGGAGCAGTTGCAGCGCGACTGTTTCCCCACTTTGGGCGACGACGAACTGATGCGCGAAGAGCATTTCCTCAATCATTGCCGTCTCTTTCCCGAGGGCAATTTCGTCGCGCTGTGCCGCGATCGTGTCATCGGCTTAGGCTCGGGATTCTTGATAGATTTCGATTTCGAGCAGGCTCAGCACAGCTTCCAAGATATCATCGATGGCGGATTCTACAGCAAGCACGATCCGGAAGGCGACTGGTATTATGGTGGCGATATCAGCGTGCACCCGGATTTCCGCCGGCGCGGCGTCGGTTCACGGCTGTACGAAGCGCGCAAGGGCATCGTTAGCAACCTGAATCGGCGCGGCATTGTCGCTGGCGGATTGATACCCGGATTCGCGGCATACAAAGAGAGCATGTCTCCCCATGAATATGTCAAGCGAGTCGTCGCGGGCAAGATCGACGACAGCACCTTGTCGTTTCAATTGAGGCGCGGGTTCGAGGTGCGCGGCTTGCTGGAAGACTACATCAAAGACGCAGCCTCCGATAACTGGGCGACGCTAATCGTTTGGGAAAATCCGTCATTTATGGCGAACTGAATGGAGCGAGCGACCCGGTCATGCTCGCTCGATATAATATTCGTCGCCGGCGCCGGCGGCGATCCAGCCCAGAATATGACCAAACTGTATCGGATACCACCTTTCGCCGCTGAGGTCGCATTCCGGACGGCCTGTGATCGTGAACAAGTCGCCCGGCGAGGCTACTCCGATTGCCGCCGTATCCACGTTGCCTTTGCCATTGCGAACGCTCAGCGATCGACTGCCGGCAACGGTGGCGGTCATGGTAGCGGACAAGCGGATTGGCGGGCTGTTCGCGCAGTCAATGTGGTAGATCAGCCAATAATCGCCAGCGCCGCCCTCGGCCGTCCAGCCGGCGATTTCGTCGTTGCGAGCGAAATACCAGTGGTAGCCGTCGGCGCAGACGGGACCGGCTTCGACAAGTGCGACATCACCGGCGTCGAGGGTCCCGATGATATCGGCGTTCAGCGAAGCGCCCGCGCGAACGCGGCTGGAGATACCGGGGGCGAGAATCGCATGCTGCCCCGCGACCAGGAGTGGCGCCAGCGCGCAGCTGGAAGCGGCCGGTGGAAGCGCCGGCGCCGCTTGCGCGCCTTCCAGAGCGCCGGTGGTGATCCATTCTGTTGGCGTCCAGACGAGACCAAATGGCTGGGGAATCGGGAAGGCCCAGCGGCTTGCTGTTTCCGCCAGGGGGCGTCCGCTTTCGCCGAAACCAATTTGCCAGGTACTGACGCGTTCGCTGTCTTGCCAAGCCACTTGCAAGCCGTCGGGGGAGAGGCCGGGCCGATTATTGCGGTTGACGCGGTAGCTCTGATAACCGGTTTCGTAGGTAGAGGTCCCGTCTGTCGCGCTCCAATGGATATTCCAGCCGCCGCTGTCATTGCTGACTGAGAGCGGGATGAGCTGCAAGCCGCCGTCGAGCGCTCGATTTTGCAGACGCGGGGGATCGGTCAGCCGGCTGCGCGTCCCGGCCTGGGGGGCAATCAGGTCCCAGTAGTCCTTGATTTGCAGCGCCATCAAGCTGCGCCCCAGATGATTGACCCAGATGAAATCGCGAACGGTGTTATCGCGGCTTTCGTTCAAACCGAGGTCGTAGGCGGTCATGGCGCCGCTGGCTGGGTCAAAGAATTGAATTTGGAGGAATGGATTCGCGCTATCGCTGGGAAAATCAAAATGCAGGCGCGCGATCCCGCCGTCGCCCCAGCGGAGGCTCGGCATTCGGATGTCGTCGCCCTGGAAGCCAAGATCAACATTGTTGACCAGCGTGGAAGACAAGCCCGTGTCGAGATTGTGCAATATCAAATGCGCCGCATCCAACGATTGCAGGCCCGGGTCCAATTGAAGCCAAACCAGCTGGCGGCTATCCGGCGACCAATTTGGCAGCGAGCGCAGGATGCCGGCAGCACTCGCGCCGGATTGGTCGGCAATGAGCTGGAAGGATTCTGTGCCGATGTCCATTAGCCAGATATTCGCCGGCGCTGAACCGCCCGCTTGCGAAGCTGTGCCGGCTTCGAATTGCGCCGCGAAATCAGCAGCTGCGGAAAGGTAAACGATCTTGCTGCCGTCCGGCGAGAGAATGGGACCGCCGTTGTAACCCCAGTGAGTCAGCTGGGCGGCGGTCTGGCTAGTCAGGTCGTATTTCCAGATATCGCCGTTTCGGTAGGCAAATATCGGCTGGTTGGCGTTCTGCGCACCGACGCTACCGACAGCCAACGCGAGAGTCGCGGCCAATTGCAATAGAAGGAGCAGGCGCTTCATCGTTTGGGTTTCTCTCATCATTATGGCTCCATCCTAGCATAGATGCCGGGAACGGGATAATCGGCGACAGGTGGTTTTCAAGCGGGGCATTTGGTTTTTCGCGTCGAGAGCGTTGATGAGACCTGGCGGCGGCAGCGCTATTGGTATCGTTGCCAAATGAGCCGCGCGGCGACAAGCGCGCCCGTGAAATTGGCGATCAAGTCGACCAGCGAAGCGTGGCGATCGAGCGTCAACGATTGCAGCGACTCAGTGACGATGCCCAGGGCAATGGCGATGACGACGGCGGCGAGCAGGCTCCGCTTGTGATTAGAGGCGAAGTGAAAAGTCCAGAACCAAATGAAACAGGTCAAGGCGAAAGCCAGCAGATGAAGGGCGCTGAAGAACAGCTCGCGCTGAAGCGTGCTCTCGCCGCGCGGCAAGCCCAGGTCGATGAGTGGTTCCGCTTCTGGCTGCAGCAGGAAAAGGGACAGCAACAGCGTCCAGCAGAGCGCCAGCGTCCAACGCACAGGTGCCAGTTTCAAAACGCTGTAGAGATATTCCATCCAAGGCCGTTCCGCCATCTTGAGTCGGTGTTCGTCAGCTTAGCAGCGAGCGACGGGGGCGGTCAACCCGATTGGCGACCGCGTAGCGCAATCGTCAGTTCTATTCGCGCGGCGCCACGTCCAGCAGATATTCGAGCATGGACACGAGATCCATATCGGCGGCGAATTCGCGGGCATCAAGGATGACGCGCGGGCAGATGCGGCTTTCGAGATCAGCGAAGAGCTCTTCCGCTCGAACGAAGATGTCGCGATCAATATCGTTGTGGAGCATAAGAAAGGCGAGGGTATCGGCCGCTGTTTGCATCTGACCGAGTTCTACACAGTTCTCGGACAGAAGGAACATAGCGTGGTGAAGCCTGCGAGAATCTTCTGTTCCGGGCCGCTTGTCGATCTTGAGCCGCGAATAAATCGCCCGCGAAGGTTCTGAAACGTGATCCCGTTTCATAGGCGGCTCAGCCTTTTGCGGCGCGCCGCCACCACCAGCCGGCAGTTTTGCGCCCGCCATATTTCAGCTTGGCATCCAGCCAGAGAGCCAGACGCCGCCAGCGGTTGCTCAACATCCAGCGAAGCAGGCGATTGAAGCGCTTGGAGAAGTCTTTGTTGTAGGGGCAGACGCGGATGCAGATGGAGCAGTCGGTGCCTTGATTCACCCAGAATTTGAAGCACTGCTTGGCGTTGATCGTCCATTTCCTCACGCCTTTGAGATGCGAGACGCCGTCGTGAATCTCAAATTTCGGCGCGTCATCCGGGATCGCCTTGACCGGACAGCCATCGCTGCAGCGGCGGCAGATATTGCAGGTCTCGGTGACACCGAAGTCGATCGGCTGGTCAGGGATTAGCGGCAAGTCGGTGAAGATTTTGGCGATGCGAACGCGCGGACCGAATTCGGGCGTGATCAGGAGACCATGCCGTCCATATTGCCCTAGACCCGCTTGGATCGCCAGCGGGATCGAAAGCGCCGTGTCGTTGAGGCTGGCGATGGCGTGATATCCCAGGTTGCGGATGTATTGCGTGACCGACAGCACGGCAATGATATCGCGGCTGTAGCCCTGCCCGGTGGCGGTGCCGCTGAGAGCCGAGGGCACCGTCTGAATCGTCCGATGATCCATTTCGTTGACGATCACGACGACATGGGTCAAATCGCCGGGCAAGTCCGTCTCCTTGTCGGTCAGCTTCTGTCGGCTGTAATTGTGGGTGTAGACCCAGCGCTCGTCGTATTCGCAGATGCCGACCGCATCGGCGCCGAGGAACTCGCCCGCGCGTTTGACATCGGCCGTATTCGCTTCGGCGGTCGCTTCTGTCTTGCGCGTCGCGCCTTCGCGAAACATGGTGTAGGTATCGAGGAAGCCTTCTTTGCGATCCTGCGACATTTCCAGTAGGTCCGAGGTGAAATCAGCGATATACCAGGCGGCGTTGCGCAGGGCGTAATCGCGATGCTGAAAGCCCTCGACCTTGCGGAATTGCGCCAGATCGGTGAAGTAGGATTCGAAGAATCTGCGCGACCGCTCCGAGCGGACTTCGTCATCCCAGACGGAGCGGTTGAACATGTCGTACTTCTGATTGAAGCGAGCGAACTCGTCTGTCACCTCGAAGCCGGTCTTGGCGTCCAGGGGTTTGCTTGAGCTACGGGCTTTGTCTGCTAAGGGGGCGGTCATTGGTTCACAAGCCGATCCGCGTAGGTCGGAAACTGAATGATAGCATGCATCGGGGCGAAAGGCGACTCAGAGCGATCAGGCTTCAGGGCAATCGCATCAAATTGATCGAAGCAGCTGAAGCAAGAAATCGTTATCCATCGCTGCGCGGAAGCGTTTTTGCCGTAAGCTGCTTTTGCCTGTGTCACGCTTGAGCAGATTCAAAGCTATAGCGCGCAAGGTTGCCATATTTTCGGAGCTTTCGCCGTCTCGGATGCGAGAATAATCTTCGCCGAAAGTGACATCCAAGACCCAATGGCAACTGTTTTCGATTGCCCAGTGACGCCGGGTTGCCTGCAAGATAACGGCGGCAGACGCCTGAAGGCTACTGATGTAATAGGCTGTCTGGTGGCTAATCTGCCCGTTATGACGGCGCTCTCGCTGGACACGGATAAGGCTACGCAGGTCAGCCCATCCCTGATAGTGGCGAATATACTCAAAAGCTTTGGGATCACTGAGCACCCAGCATTTCCGTATTTCAATCCGTCCCCTTGACTTGTTAGTCGTTTTGTCGAAGGCACAGTCCATGCCTTCAAATCCATGTTTGTCACCATAGCTGAACCAATCGGCCATGTCCTGCTTTAGATTCTCTTGGTTGCCTTTGACCTGTAGAATGTAATCCGCTTTCTCGTCCCGAATCGCTTGCGCAATCTTGGTTTGACATCCCAAAGCGTCTATTGTCACAATGCAACCGGAAATATCCAGCAGACGCAGCAACTCAGGAATGGCCGTCATTTCATTGGATTTATCAGCCACTTTGCGCTGTCCTAATACCAAGCCATTTTCACTTGCCCAAGCACTGACCAAATGGATAGCCGCTTTGCCGCGCATCTTGTCGTGGCTGCCGCGCAAGGTTTTGCCATCAAGCGCAAGCACTTGTCGCTTATTGACTGCAAACACCGACTCCACCCAGCGCATAAAGCAACGCTGGAACGCCTCATGATTGATCCTGGCAAATACATAGCCGAAGGTATCATGCGATGGAATGCCATGCTCTAACTTCAGAAACTGGCGAAACCAAGCCTCTTTCGCTTTGCCTACGGTTTCGATGCCAACCCAACTATCCGCGCCACAGAGCACCGCGCAAATGGCGATGATAATGATATCGAGCAATTTATGGTCACAGCGTCCCTCTATTCGCGGATCGGGCAGATCAGCAAAACATTCCTCTAAATTCAATCCTCTACCTTTTGACATGAGGCAACTCCTCTTTTTGCCTCAGTGTCTCCCCAAAATGATTTTGATGCGATTGCCCTGGATCAGGCTTAGCGATCCAGGACGGTGGCGCTCGACGGCTGCCAATAGATTTTGACCGGCTGGCCAATGGCGATGGCGCTATTGTCCTGTTCGCTTATGTTCTGAACCCGGACGACCAATTCGGTCGCATCGCCGATTCGCACCGTGTGGCGCGTATCAGTGCCGATATATTGACTGTCGACTAGCAGCGCATCGAGAATCGTGAGGTCGTCCTCGGCGAGCGGGACTTCGCTACGGCAAAAGGCGATGCCAATGCGCTCGGGGCGAATCGCCACCGAAACCGCGCCGGGGGCGCTTTTCAGCGTCGGCGAAAGCTGCGCCTTGATGACGCTTTCATCCGCCAGGCGCACGCGGCCGAATCCGTCGGCATCCTGGTCTATCAGCGCGCCGGCGATGAAGTTGGTTTCGCCGATGAAGTCAGCCACGAAATGGGCGCCGGGGTGTTCGTAAATCTCTCTGGGACTGCCAATTTGGAGCATCTTTCCTTCATTCATCACGGCGATGCGGTCGGCCATCGTAATCGCCTCTTCCTGATCGTGGGTCACGTAGATGAAGGTGATGCCGACATCGCGCTGCAAGGCTTTTAATTCGTATTGCATATTCACCCGCAGCTTGAGATCGAGCGCGCCCAGCGGTTCATCGAGCAGCAGGACGGCGGGTTTCTTGACTAGGGCGCGGGCGAGGGCGACGCGCTGCTGCTGCCCGCCGGAGAGCTGATGCGGCTTGCGCGCCCCCACATCGGGCAGGCGCACCATGTCCAGCGAGTCGGCCGCGCGTTTTCGCGCCTCCTTTTTATCGACGCCCTCCATCTGCAAGCCGAACATGATATTCTGCTCGACGGTCAAATGGGGAAAGAGCGCATAATCCTGAAAGACCGTGTTCACGGGACGGTGGTAGGCGGGGATGCCTTCCATCGCTATGCCGCGAATGAGGACTCTTCCCGCGGTCGGCTGTTCGAAGCCGGCGATGAGGCGCAGCGTGGTCGTTTTCCCGCAGCCGCTTGGACCCAGCAGGGCGAAGAACTCGCCATCCGCGATCTGCACGCTGACGTGATCGACGGCGCGGACGCTGCTGCCGCCGGAACCGAAGTCCTTGACGATGCCAATCAGTTCGACATCGTGGGTTTTCATCGGATTGACCCCCATCCTCTACCGGCTCCAGGGTGTCTACGCGGCGCGGCCCCTTCCCCCATAAAGAGGGAAGGGGAGTTCAAGTGCGACGAGACAGGGGGCACGGTTTGGGCAGCAATCCCTACTTCGTCGGATTATTGCCCCAAGAAGATGAGCAGTTCATCCCAGGCGTTGTTGATTAACTCTTCGGCTTCGGCGCCGACGTCGATGATGGCAAAGAGACTCGCCACTTGTTCTGGCGGTGGGAAGATCGCCGGATCGTTGAGGATCTCTTCGTCGATGTAGCCGGAATCGATGGACGCCTGGTTGGGCGAGGCGTACCAGATGTAATTGGTCAAGTCAGCGCCGACCTTGGCATCGAGGATGTAATCGATGAAGACCATCGCCAGTTCGGGGTTGGGCGCGTCGACCGGGATAGAGAGATTGTCGATCCAGATATTGCTGCCTTCTTCTGGTATGGCGTAGGCGTAGTCGTCGCATTCGCATTCCCATGAGATTTGCAGGATGTCGCCGTTGTATTCCACCGCGATATCGACATCGCCGCGCTCCAGGAGAACCTGCCCGTCGTCCGCGGCGACGGTCACGACATTGCCGCCTTTTTCAATCAGGTAATCACGGGCGGCGCTGATCTCATCGGGATCGGTGGTGTTGGGGTCGTTGCCCAGGAAGAGATGAACGATGCCGAGCATCGTCTGCCGATCGTCAAGCCAGGCGACGTGTCCGTCATGCTCCCAGACCTGGTCCCAGGAACTGATGCCATCGGGGAAGACCTCGGTGCTGTAGCCAACGCCGACCGTGCCCCACTGGTAAGGCAGCGAGTACATGTTCTCAGGATCATAGGCGGCGCCGAGCAGATCGGGAATGACGTTGGCGACATTGGGGATCATTTCCAGATCGAGCGGAATCAGCAGCATCTCTTCCGCCATGCGCTGCACGGTGCCGCCGCTGGGCACGATGATGTCGTAGCCCGGATTACCCTGGCGGATGCGCGCGAGCATCGCTTCGTTGCTTTCGTAGATGTCGTAGTTGACGGTCACGCCGCAGGCTTCTTCAAAGTTGGGCACCGTGTCTTCGGCGATGTAGGTCGACCAATTGAAGATGCTCAACGTCTGCCCTTCGTAGCCTTCGGGGCAGGTCCAGGGCTCATGCTCCATATCCTGGGCGATGGCGGCGGGCGCCAACAAACAAAGAACTGCGATCAAAAGCATTAATCTCTTCATGATAGTAACCTCCTATTGCGACGGACAGCTAAACGCGGGATGCGCTGCGTCTCTGCAAGACTAACGAAATGCCAATCAATAGCGTACTCAAGACCATCATAATTGTCGAGATGGCGTTTACTTCTGGCGTCACCGTCAGCTTGAGCAAGCCATAGACGAATACGGGCAGCGTCGAGGTGCCGACGCCGGAGGTGAAGAATGTGATGACGAAGTCGTCGAGCGACAAGGTAAAGGCGAGCAGGGCGCCGGAAATGACGCCGGGCAGAATCAGCGGAAAGGTGACGCGCCAGAAGGTTCGCCAGGGGTTGGCGCCGAGATCGTTGGCCGCTTCTTCCAGCTGCGGGTCCATATCAGCCAGGCGCGCGCGAACGACGATGGCCACAAAGGAAATGTTGAAGGTCACATGCGCCATGATGATGGTGTGAAAGCCGGGGAAGATGCGCTCGCCGCTGATGGTGGCGATCCAATCGAAGGCCACTTTGAAGAAAATCGCCAGCGAGATCGCCTGCGTAATCTCGGGGATGACGACGGGCAGGAAAAGTAAGCCGTCGATCAGCTTCTTGCCGGGGAAGCGGCCCCGCGCCATCGCCAGGGCAATCATGGTGCCGAGCACGGTTGCGATGGCGGTGGCGACCGCCCCGACGAAGAGGCTGTTGCGAAAGGCGTTGAGCATAATTTCGGTGGAGAAGGCTCGCTCCGCGCCCATGACGTTGTTCAAAATATTGTTGTACCACTTCAGCGTGAAGCCGGTGAACGAGGCGACCGACTTGCTATCGTTAAAGGAAAACAGCACGAGGACCGCAATGGGCGCCCAGAGGAAGAAGTAGGCGAAGACCGTATTCAGCCAGAGCCCGATTTGGCCGAGACGGCGGACGGCGCGGTTCTGACGCATGGACCCTTGGTTGATGAGCAACTGTGATGAGGCTCTCATTCTCTTGCCTCGCGCCGATTGGCGAAGACATAAACCAGCAGCGAGATCATCACCACCGCCATCATCACGATAGAGAGCGCGGAACCCAAGGGCATATTGCCGGAGCCGCCGAACTGCTTGTTGATCAGATTGCCGATCATCAGACCCTTCGTGCCGCCCAGCAGATCGGGCGTGACAAAGGCGCCCACCGAGGGAATGAATACCAGAGCGCAGCCGGCCAGCACGCCGGGCAGGGTCAGCGGCAGGACGACCCGCAAAAACGTGCGGACGTCGTTGGCGCCCAGGTCGTGCGCCGCGTCGACATAGCGGAAGTTGAAACGCTCGACCGAGGCGTAAATGGGCAACACCATAAAGGGCAGGAAGCCATAGACCAGCCCAATCAGCACGGCGAGCTGCGTATTCAAAAGCGGCAGCGGTTCGCTGATTATGCCCAGGCTTAGCAAGACGCCGTTGATCGTGCCTTGCTCGCCCAGCAGGATCCGCCAAGCGTAGGTGCGGATGAGGAAATTGGTCCAGAAAGGCAATATCACCAGAAAGAGCGTGATTTGCCGCACGATGCGCCGACGCCGCGTGCTGATGAAGAAGGCCAGCGGATAACCTACAATGAGGCAGACGATGGTGGTCAGCGCCGCCAAGCCGATCGAGCGCTGCAAGATGATAAAGAAGATGCCGAAGGTACGCTGATAGTGTTCCAGCGTGAAGGGCATGATGGCGACGCCGCCGCGCCCGCGCGACATGAAGCTGAAGACCAATACGACTGCCAGCGGGAGGACGAAGAAAATGCCCAGCCACAGTATAGTTGGGAGGGCGAGGAAGACGCCGTCTTGTCGCATTCGCCGAAAGCGGCTGATCATGAGGCGCTAAGTCTCTCTGACGTAGTGGTTGCGCTTGCTGGTATAGTATCGTATGGAGATAGAGAACGCTAACGCATGATGGGGCGCGCATGAGCGAAGAGCAGAGCAAAGAAGAACTCGACGATATAGTTGAAAAAATAGACGGGGCGATTGCTGGCGATCAAAGCGAGGAGAATCTCTCCGCCTTGAAACAAGCGATCAATACCAGCTGGCCCGAGATACAGATGCATCTGCTACAGCAAGCGGAAGAAGACGAAGATACCAAGTATGAGATTAGCTACGATGGCAAGCGCAGGGTGCCTCTGAGCGTCGATTCGTGGTGGCTGAAGGATTTCGACCGCAAGAACGTTATCATGCAACTGGCGGGCGTCGCCATTTTGAACACAAAGCCCTGGCACCTTCGGAGCGTCTGCGTTTCTCTTCGGGACGCGTATGGCGTGGGGGACTACGAGGACTGCAATGATTGCTTCACGGAGAGAGACATAGAGGCGCATATTGAACGCTTCCCCGCTGGTCAATTCGCCGCCCAGCGCATCAGCGGACCCAACGCCGGCAACTGCGTCGGCATGGCGGTTACGATGCGAACGTCGCGCCCGCCAACTGAAAGCATCTTGCCCTGGATGGAGGCTATCGGCGACCTGCAACTCAGCGCGCATGAGCCGAATGGCGACTGGCTTTATGGCGTCGAGATGGCGGTGCACCCGATGTATCAGCGGCATGGCATCGGCACCGGATTGTATGAGGCGCGCTTTCAATTGGCGCGGCGGCTCAAGTTGCGCGGCTGGTACGCGGTGGGCATGTTGATGGGCTACCACCGATATGCCGACATAATGGATGTAAGTGAGTACGGCGAGCGGGTGATCGCGGGCGAAATCAAAGATCCGACGGTGACGATGCAGATGAATCGCGGCTTTCGCGCGCAAGACGTCGTGACCGATTACGTTGACGAGCCAGCTGCCGGGAATGCCGGCGTGCTGATCGTTTGGGAGAATTTGGACTATGATGGCTAGGGCGGGCGGATGAAAGTCATCGTCATTGGCGCGGGCGTCGCCGGGCTCTCGGCTGCCTATCATTTGAAGGGCGCCGGCATCGAGGCGACTGTGCTGGAAGCGCGCGATCGCATCGGCGGGCGCGTCTGGACCAATCGCGACTTCGCCGATATCCCGGTCGAATTCGGCGCTGAATTGATTCACGGGCGCTCGCCGGCGGTCACTACCTGGGATTGGGTCAAGAAGCTGGGACTGACGACCTGGCATTGGAACAAAAGGGACGACTCGATGATCCGCACGGAAGACGGCGACTGGCTGACGATGGGCGAGGCGCGCGCGGCATCGCCTGAGTTGGATGTAACGCGGTCCTGGGATCTGGGCGACGCGCCCGAGCCGCGAGATGAGGAAGACCTTGGCAGCTACTTGCGGCGAATTGGCTTCAGCGATAAGCAATTGCGCTATGTCCAGCGCTCCTTCGCCAATGCCGAGGGCGAGCGCATGGAGTGGCTCAATGCGGCTGCCCATCTTGAGCTTCCCCTTGATGCTTCGGGGGGACCAAGGGGGGTAGACAGCGAAAGCGAAGACGAATACAGCGATTTTCGGATTCTAGATGGCTATGATTCCTTTTATGAGCGGCTGGCGGATGGATTGGACATTCGACAGGGTTGCGTCGTTCAGGAGATAGATTGGATGGACGGCGTCAGGATTCGCGCTGAAGCTGGAGAGACCTACACAGCCGAGGCAGCCGTGATTACATTGCCGCTCGGTGTGCTGCAATCGGATCGCGTAGGTTTCATGCCGCCGCTGCCAGCGCTGAAGCGAGAGGCGCTCGCCGGGCTCAAGATGGGACCGGTGATGAAGCTGGTGTATTTGTTCGACGAGCCGCTGCTTGCGCAGTCGATCGGAGCGATTTACGCACGGGGCAATCCGCCGATGTGGTGGTCGCCATCCTTGGGCCGCGAACGTGGCGCGACAGTTTGGACCGGATTCGTCACCGGCGATTACGCACGCGAGATGCTTGCGCTGGGCGAAGATGCGGCTTTAAGGAAGGGGCTGGAGACGCTGCGCGAGGAGATTGGGAATCCAGCGTTGCAGTATGCCAAAGCGCGCTGGGTCAATTGGCCCGATGATCCTTTCGCCTTGGGCGGATACAGCGTCTGCCTGCCGGGGCATTATGAGGCGAGGGAGAAGCTGGCGCAGGCGACGCCGCCGCTCTTCTGGGCGGGCGAAGCGAGCGCCCCGCATCACTTGACGGCGATGGTGCACGGCGCCTATTTTACGGGCCAGCGGGCAGCTATGGAGATTTTGGGAGATCCATGAGGCGATGAGAGATATTCATATCGCGCTGGCGCAAGGGCATTGGACAGGCGAGCAAGAATCGACCAAGGCGCTTTACCGTGAGTTGGCGGCTGAAGCGGCGAAGACCGGGGCCGACCTGATCTGCCTGCCCGAATTTTCCATCCTGCCGTATTTTCCGGGCTTGCGCGACCCGGCCGGTTTCGCCTGGGCTGAGCCATTGTGGGGCGGACCCTCGGACCAGTTTTTCGCCGAGCTCGCTCGCGCGCATGGCGTGGCCATCATTGGCAGCTTTTTCGAACGCGATGAATCTGGCAATTACTGGGACACGGCGACCATTCACGACTCCGCCGGGCAGCTGCGTCATTTCACGCGCAAGGTACATATTCCCTCGGGCGAGGGTTATCATGAGACCGATTATTTCGCTGGCGCCGATCAATTCCCGGTGCATGATATCGGCGATGTACTGCTGGCGGCGCCGACCTGTTACGATCAATGGTTTCCCGAGTTGGCGCGGATTTACGCGCTCGAAGGCGCCGAGCTCGTTTATTATCCGACGGCGATTGGCTCCGAGCCGACCGCGGAGGACTTCGACTCGGCCGATGCCTGGCGCACGGTGATGCGCGGTCATGCTGTGGCCAATGGCTTGTTCATCGCCGCTTGCAACCGAGTCGGCCGCGAGAACGCGGTCACGTTCTACGGCAGCAGTTTCATCTGCGATCCCTTGGGGCGCGTCCTGACGCAGGCGAGCCGCGATCGGGACGAAGTCGTTCACGCTGTGCTGCGCGCTGCCGTCCGCGAGCAGTATCTCGAGCTCTTTCCGCTGCTGCATCAGCGGCGTCCGCAGCATTACAGCCGCTTGTTGCAGGGCGTGGCGCAAGCGCCGCCATCGCGCTGGAAAGACGAGTGTAGGCAAGAGACAGGCAATTGACATGTCGCGTATGGAATTCTTTATCGTGGATGTTTTCACTGTCGGGCGGAAGTACACAGGCAATCAGTTGGCGGTCTATCTTGGCAATCCGCCGGCGTCAATGATGCAGCAGCTGGCGAAGGAGATCAACTTTTCCGAAACGACATTTGTCACCTCGGATCGGCCCGAGAACGGCGGCTACAACACGCGCATCTTCATGCCGGAGGTCGAAGTGGATTTCGCCGGGCACCCTGTGCTGGGCACGGCATACGTGATTCAGCGCGAACTGATCGGGCATCCGGTCGAGCGGCTCACGCTGAACCTGCCGGTGGGTCCGATTCCGGTGACATTCTCTGATGACGGCCTGCTGTGGATGCGGCAGAATCCACCGACATTTGGCGTCGAGTTCACGGCGGCTGACCTGGCGCAGGTCCTCAACGTATCGGAAGCGGACATCGATACGCGTTTCCCGCTGCAAGAGGTGTCGACCGGGATGGCTTTTGTGCTGGCGCCGATGGTGTCGCTGGAGGCGGTCCAGCGCGCGCGAGTCAATCTGGATCGGCTGCGGGCGATTCTAGGGGCGCATGACGCGATCGCGCCGGCGATATTCTGCGCCGAAACGCTTAACAGCGAGAACGATATCCATGTGCGCGTGCTGGATGACATCTTTGGCGCGCCGGAAGATCCGGCGACGGGCAGCGCCAATGGCTGCATCGCCGGTTATATGGTGAAACACGGTTATTTCGGCGCGGACAAGATCGCGATACGCTCTGAGCAGGGCTATCAGATCGGCCGGCCATCGCTGCTCCATCTCGAGGCGGAGCGCGAGGGAAATGAGATCGAAATTCGCGTGGGCGGACGCGTTGAGATGGTCGCGCAAGGGACGATGGCCGCCGATGAGTGAGCCTCTTCGGATTGATTCTTAGACGTTAGTGAAAGGAACCTAAGGTGGATTATCGGAATCTGGGTCGCACAGGTGTGAAGGTGTCGTCGCTATGCTTCGGCACGATGTCCTTCGGCGATATCGCCGACGAAGCCGAGTCAGCGCGGATGTTTCATCGCTGTCGCGAGGTCGGGATCAACTTCTTCGACTGCGCCAATACCTATGCCGGCGGCCGCTCGGAGGAGATCCTGGGCGAGTTGATCGCCGATTGCCGCGATGAGATCGTGCTGACGACCAAGGTTGTCTCCCGCACGGGCGATGATGTCAACCAGGGCGGCGCGTCCCGGCGGCATATTCAGATCGCGGTGGAAGAGAGCCTGAAGCGCTTGCAGACGGATCGCATTGATGTTTATTTCATGCATCATTATGACGCGGAGACGCCGATTGAGGAATCGTTGCGGGCGCTGGATGATCTCGTGCGCCAGGGCAAGATCCTCTATCCGGCGGTGAGCAACTGGACGGCTTGGCAGGTGATGAAGGCGCAAGGCATCGCGGCGCGGGAAGGGCTGGCGCGGATCGAATGCCTGCAGCCGATGTACAACCTGGTCAAGCGGCAGGCGGAGGTGGAGATCTTGCCGATGGCGGCGAATGAAGAAATCGGCGTCATTCCCTACAGTCCGCTCGGCGGCGGCTTGCTGACCGGCAAGTACGCGGCGGACGGCAAAGCGGATGCGGGACGTCTCATCGAAAACCAGATGTACAGCAAGCGTTATGGCGTGGCCGACTATTATCAGACCGCGGCTGATTTCACCGCCCATGCGAGAGAGCGCGGGTTGCAGCCGGCGACGTTGGCGGTGGCTTGGGTGATGGCGCATCCGGCGGTGACGGCGCCGATCATCGGGGCGCGCAATCTGGCGCAGCTGGAATCGTCGCTCGCCGCATTGGATGTGGCGCTGACGCCCGAGTGGTATGCTGAGATTTCGGCGCTCTCGCCAAGTCCGCCACCGGCCCATGATCGTTTGGAGGAGCGGGCGACTTAATGCTATCCTATGGCAACATAATGCGGAGAAGGTATGACGCGGATTTCTGGGTGAAGATCGTGCGAAGTTACGCAAGTGTGGCTGGTTATGCCTTGCGCGTCGTGCACATCGCGCTGTGGATGACCATTCCGACGACGTTTTGGCTGTGGCTGCTCGGGGCGCCGACGCCGGCTGAATGCGTGCCAAAGTACGGGTGGTACAAGGGGAATGCGCTATGTGTCTCCGAAGACGCCCAATTGTTCATCATAATTGGTCTGTTTGTGCTTGGCTTCGTTGTCATACCGTTCTGGTTGGCTGGCTACTGGTTTGAGACCATCAAGAGCGTTTTGAAGGGCGACAAGCAACTTCCGCATGTTCGCCTACATGTTATGGGCGAGGGTAATGCGCTGTTCTGGACCAGCCTGGGCTACTGGCTTCCCACAATCGCTTATGTATTGTGGGCCAAGGCGGCTTCTCATATATTGCCGCACGAGGCAGCCCTTGAGGCATATGACGCAGTGATGCTGCTGTCGTTGCCCTTCATGCTACTGATGTTTTGGGGTTATCTGGTCAGCTTGGCGCGATATGCAGCTAACGGGGATCGTACGCTCTTTCGCCGACGGCGGGAGAATATGCGCTTGGCGCTGACGAATATCAAAGCGACACTGGCGCTCTCCGGCGCGCTGTTAGCGCTGCCTGTTGTTTGCGCAGCTGCGTGGCTTGCAGTGTCTGCCTTGCGGATTCCCTGGCAGCGCTTAGACTTTATGAGCCAGGCGGCGCTCGGTTCGTTCGCGTTCTACTTGACGCTGCTAACTTGCGCTGTCGCTTGCAGCACTCTCATCGCCCGCTACGCCCGCAAGATTGGCATTGGCGATCATCTTATGTAGCGCGAAAGGCTTGGCTAGCGCGAGATATGCTGTGCTAAAATAGATACGGAATCCAGAAGAAAGAGGGCAAATATGAACTTTTCCAGCGCATTTAAGTATCCATTTCACAACTTCGCCAAAGTCATGAGCATCGTATTGGCTTTGACCATCGCCTTTGCTGTATTCATCGCGATGCTCTTGAACTCGCATGACTGGTCGCCCCTATTTGCCCATCTTTTTGAAGTCGAGACGGTGGACGCTAGCGCCGAAGTATGGGTGGGCCTAGGCGGTACGACAATCGTCGGCATCTTTGGGCTGATTCTGGTGGCGATCGTCTCCGGCTTCTGGCTCTCCGGATACAGTATTGAGGTCATCCGCAGCGTGATGCGCGAGGACGAGTGGATGCCGGGGGTCGATTTCGGCCGGAACGTCAAGGATGGCGCCTACCTGTTCGCGTCGAGTATAGCCTACTGGGTAATGTTGATCGTGCTCATCATTGTTTTGGCGGTCATCGCCGGTGTGCTTGGACGAGTCGCCGTCCTGGGCGCGCTGGTAACGATCGGCTCCATCGTCTTCACGATTGGCGCGGCTTTTGTGATGGGCTGGGGCTATTTCGTCGGCATGGCGCGTTTCGCGGCCGAAGGCGACTACAAGGCTTCCTGGCAGATCAAGACCAATATGCGCATCGCTCGCGATAACTGGCGGAAGGGAGCTGCGCTTGTACTGTATATGGTCGCGCTTTCGATTATCTATGGCTTCGTGCAGCAGATCGTGAGCGGCATCTTCGGCGGGCTCTTGGGCGCGAACTTGCTGGCCGGGATCACGCTGTCGATCATCATCTATTATCTATTCAATCTGATGCAGCACTTTTCCACGCAGGTATTGATCGCGCAGTATGCGGCTGAGATAGGCATTCGCAGCGACAACTACAATCCGGACAAGGACAAGGTCGACGCCTTTTAGCGGGCGATAGGTCAAGGGCAATCCGGCTTCTTGCGCGTTAATATGAGTCTGCTGCAGGCATTGCTATTCTCGCTGCGCAATCCAATCCGATTCGCATTGGTTGTCGGAATCCATTGCCTCGCTTGGTCGATGGTAGTCGCCGGGCTCGAATATTTGGTACGATCCGCCGGCAGCGTGGACGCGACTACAGTTCTGGTTCAATGTATTGCAGTGCCGATTATGTACGCGATTTGGCTTCAGAGGCGCGCAATCGCGACGCTGCGGAGAATGATCGCCGGGCGACGTTCGCTGCCGCGGTTGAGAATCTCCGACTTCTTGCCCTTGAGGCTTCGCACGGTGTTTTCAACGCTGTTCATGTTTTCATTTGTGGCGACTTTTGTTTTGGTGATCCAAGGACTGCGTTTCGATATGTGGGCGCACATTGTAGCGATTGACGCGACTGATGTTGTTGAAGCAGTACACTTGTTGGTTAGGTTCGCAATCATTTGTGTTGCCCTTACACTTCTGACCGTGATTTACATCGTTGGCTTGGCACGATACGCCACTGAAGGAGACGAGCGGAAGGCTGCGCAGCTTATTGCTGAAAAACTGTTGTTGTTGAAAAAGAGCCGTAGTTCAGTCCAGTATCTGCTTTTGCAGCTTCTGTTGCTTAGCGGGGCGGTGTACCTGCTGGAACTTGGCATCACGCTCGCCATTTCGATTCGACCGCCTAGTCTGGGCTACGTAACCGACGCAGGGATGGCTTGGCGCACCTTTGGCATGTTTGTATTTGCCAGCGGCTTCGTGCTGGTGTGGAACGCGAGTCTGCATCTACTCGCGCAGTATGCCCGCGCAATCGGCATCTACTCCGATGATATGGGCAAAGCCAAGCGCGACTTTACTTAGGAATCGGCTGGGGGGTGGCTGACTTGCGGTCGCCGTGCCCGTCCATAATCTGCTTGAGCTTGTTCCACTCGCGCTGGAGCACGCCCTTCAGCGTCAAGTTGAAGAAAATCCCGAACCAGAAGAACCAGCGCGTGCGGATATCGAGGGTTTCGCGCACGTTGGTCTGCTGACCGCGGTGCTCGAAGTTGATCGTGCTGATGAAGGGAAAGCCCCAGTAGGAGCCTTTGAGTTCGATTTTTTTGTTGCGTTCAAAGTCGGTGACATCGCTGTTGACAAAGCCTTTCCGGCCCATGATGCGGCGCGTCATCGCCACCATGGTGCCAGCGCGGATCGGGTCGCCACTGGTGATGCCAACGCCTTGGACATTGCGCCAATGCACATCGTTATTGAAGTCGCCGACATAACGGAAAACGTGAAAGACCGGGCGGTTGATCAGCACCTGTGTTTCGAATTTCGGCATTAAGCACCAACTCTCGCTGCAAGACGGGCGAAGACGCAAGACAGCTTAACTCGCATCATTATAGCTTATTCTTCGGACCGCTTCAAAGATACTTGAGCCGGACGGCTGGCGCTACAAGTTCCCGACAGCGTAGAGGTAAAGGAATACCCAACTCGCGACCCAGACCAAGGCGTCAATGCGATCGAGCACGCCGCCATGACCGGGGAAGACATTGAAGCCGGCGACATAGCTGTCCTTGACGCGGAAGAAGCGCTTCAAAGCCGATTCGAATAAGTCGCCACTGACCGCGAGAAATGGACCAGCCAGGATCATCGGAATGAGATTCGGCTGGAAAGCGCCGGAAAACAGGAGTATGCAGAAGGAGGGAATCCAGGCGCCGAGGATGCCGCCGATCGCGCCTTCAACCGTTTTATTGGGCGAGATCAGCGGCGCCAGTTTTGTCCGGCCGAAGGTCTTCCCGAACACATAGCCAAAGGTGTCAGTCCCCCAGGTGATCGCGTAAACGACGAATAGCCAAATCAAGCCGTTCTGTGGCGCGTTGCGCAGGCTGATGAGAAAGGCAGTGGGGAAGGCGATGTAGAAAACGCCGCATAAGGTGGTGCCCACTTGCTTCAAGGCGCGGTCGGGCTGGCGGGGCTGGCGCGATAATTCCAGTATGAGCGTGAGTACAATGCCCAAGACCAGCGCCAACTGCCACAGCCAGTCCAGATTGAGGAAGAAGCCAAGCACGACGACGACGCCAGTGGGGATGCCGGTCAGCGAACTGCCCTGCATCGTCGTGTCTTTTTCCATCACATAGAACTCCAGCATGCCAATGCACATGACTGGCAGCGCCAGAAGCACAAAGAGCCAGCCGCCGGCGAGCGAAGCCACAATCGCTATCGGCAGCAATAGCCCGGCTGTGATGAGCCGTTCGCGCAATTCTGTCGCGGTTGTAGAGTCGGTGACGAGACTGTCGCGCATGTCGTCTGTCTCCGGCGGCAGAGCCGAACCGTATGCGCCTATTTTCGATTCAGAGCCGAATTCTGTCAAGTTTCGCGGGCTTGTGCCGAGATGGCTGCATCACTATCCAAGACGACGCGCTCTCGGGCTGGTATTGGGTGTTCTAGCGTTTATCCGGCATGGCATATAATCGTAGGCGACGGGCTGCCTTTCCCGTGGCATGCCCGGAAAAACGAAGCTCAAGGCGATAGCGCTCTTGCTCACTACGCAAATGAACTGCCAGTGGCAGGCATGATGACGGCAAATCTCATAGGCAAGACGGTAAACGGCTACGAAATCTTGAGCCAGGTCGGGCAGGGTGGCATGGCGACGGTATATCTCGCGCGCCAGCGCTCGATGAACCGCAATGTGGCGCTGAAGATTCTGCCCAGCATCTTCGTCAACGACCAGGCGTATCTGCAGCGATTCGAACGCGAGGTGAAAATAGTCTCGCAGCTGGAGCATCGCAATATCGTTCCGGTCTACGACTTTGGTGAATATGAGAGCCAGCCTTATATCGCGATGCGCTACATGCCGGCCGGTTCCGTTGAGGAGCTTCTGGCGCAAGGACGGATCCCCCGGCCGCGGGTCGTCAGCATCGTGGGCCAGGTGGCTTCCGCGCTGGATTACGCCCATCAGAAGGGCATCCTGCATCGCGATCTCAAGCCAAGCAACATCCTGCTAGACGACGGCGGCGGCGTATTCATCACCGACTTTGGCATCGCTCGCATTTTAGGCGAAGGCAGCGGTACGATCACCACACAGGGCGTGGTCGGCACGCCGAGCTATATGTCGCCGGAGCAGGCGCGCGCCGAGCCGCTGGATGGACGCAGCGATGTCTATTCGCTGGGCGTCATGCTCTTCGAGTTGACGACGGGGCGCCGCCCCTTTGAGAGCGATACGCCATATAGCATCGCCATTATGCATGTGACCATGCCTCCGCCGACGCCGCGGCAGTTTGAACCGGAAATGAGCCCGGCGCTGGAAAAAGTTATCATGCGCGCCTTGCGCAAGAAAAGGGAGGAACGCTTTGGCAGCGCTGGCGAATTGGCGGAGGCTTTGCGCCTGGCCTTGGACGGAATCGAGTCGAGTGCTGACGACGATGCCGCGCCGGGAGCGGAAGCAACGTCCGCGCGCCGTCCAGCAGAGCCCGTCTGGGCGACCACTTCCACGCCGAGTCCCCTGCCGGCGCCTGTGCATTCGCCTTCCGCATCGACGACAAGCGACACGTCGCCGGCGGCGGGCGCGCTGCTCCGCGGTGAACGCGCATCGGGAAGTCGGCGCCGGAACATTTGGATTGGGGCAGCGGCTGGCAGCGCTCTGGGCTGTGCGCTGCTCGTGGGCTTATTGATCTTGGGGGCGACAATGTTCGGCGCGCTTTCCCGCGATGAGGCTGATTCGACCTCCGCTACAGCGCTAGAGCTCGTAGGCGAGATGACACCGGCGACAGCGAATTCGGAAGCCTCTGAGGCGGCGCGGGCGACCCCACAGCGCGAAGCCACCGCTGATCCCTTGGCGATGACGCGGGTCGGCTGGAATGCGGCTGCTGACGCGACCTTTACGGCGGAGGCGATCTTCGCCGATGCGCGGCCGACGGCGACGGCGCCAGCCATTCAGCCGGTTGGCCTCCGCGAGAGCCCGACGCTGATCCCGGAATTGGCGTCTGTCGAGGGCGAGCTGGTCTATTTTGCCAAGCGCGCCACTGATGATGCGGAAGAACCGGTGTTTGAGATAGTCGTATTGGATTTGACGACGATGGAGACGCGCCGCTTTAGCGCTGGCGAGGGCAGCAGCACCTACCCAAAGCCATCGCCGGACGGACGGTGGATCGCCTTTCAATCGAATCGAGATGGCGATTTCGAGATCTACGTGGCGAATCGATATGGCGGACAGCTTAAGCGGTTGACTGAGAATACGGTTTGGGATCGGCTGCCGGCTTGGTCGCCAGACGGGGACTGGATAATCTATTCCTCCGATACGCGCCGCGATCAAATGCTTGACCTCTATCAAACGAGACTGCTTGATGGCGAGCGGCAGCTTATCTACAGCGACCAGTGGCGCAACAGCCACGCGCGATACAGCCCGGACGGCAAGCATATCGTATTCACCGCGGGACCTTCCGTGCGCGACGCGAGCACCTGGGAGATACGGCTGATTGAGCGTGAAACCGGCGCGTCGAAATTGCTGACGGATAATGCCGTTCGCGACGCGTCGCCGGCTTTCAGCCCCGATGGCCAGCGCATCGTCTACGTCACGACCGTTGGCGGCGCGCGCGCGTTGGCGAGTATGGATCTGGCGGGGGGCGATCGCCGCATTTTATACACGGGACCGGGCAGCGTCTGGTCAGCGAATTACAGTCCCGACGGCCGGTTCATCGCCGTCACCGCAACGGTTTTTGGAGAAGATCAGCTTTTTCTGATGGATGCCCAGGGCTTGAGCGCCCAGCGGATCACGTCGGCCGGGGGCGCGTACGCATCCTGGATTCCCCGCATCGACGGGCAGTAGCAGGAAACTCGCGGCAACATCAATCCCGCTGAATCGTTTACACTAGGGCGCCCGCCGCTGTCCAGGCCACGCTGCCGATCATATGTCTCAGGCCTTTGGGCAAGCCATCTTTTTCCAGCGACACGGCGGCAGAATTCGCCCGTTCTCGACCAGCATAGCCAAGGTTTCGCTTACGCTGTCGGAGAAATGGCGTTATACTAAGATAGTCGGCGGCATAGGCAACATCCACTCGACGCGTGTCGGACGATCAAATAAACGCCCCGATTTGCTGCCAGGACAAAACGCCATCCAGAGAAAGACTCCAGTTCTTGCGGGCAGGGAACTGCGAGGCGGGTGGTAGCGGGTGTTGAAAAAGAGGAGGGGCATGATGATTGAGGACATATTGGAAGAAGCAACTGGCAAAATGGAATCGACGCTCTCCGTCTTCCGCGATGAGCTTAGCCGGATGCGCAGCGGACGGGCGAGCACGGCGCTGGTTGATCGCATGATGGTGGACTACTATGGTCAGGACACGGAGTTACGCCAGATTGCCAATATCTCCACGCCGGAAGCGATGCTGATTCTCATTCGCCCTTATGACAAGGCTGCTGTGCGAAACATCGAAAAGGCGATTCAAATGTCGGACATTGGCGTGAATCCCAACATTGATGGCGAGAATATCCGCTTGAACATGCCAGCCTTGACCCGCGAACGCCGCTTGGAGTTGGTAAAGTTTCTCAATCGGCGCATGGAAGATACGCGCGTCTCCATTCGCAATATCCGCCGCTCGGCCAACAGCGATCTGCAAGACTTTGAGAAAGAAAAACTCATTTCGGAAGATGACCGCAAACGGGGCGAGGACGAGGTGCAGAAGCTGACGGACAAGTTCATCGCTCAGATCGGGGAGCTCGGCGCCGATAAAGAGACCGATATCATGGAAGTCTAGCATTCCGCGTTTGTTCTGGATGCATCATCGCCCGCCGGTCTTGGTCATTGAGGAGTCTATTGCGGGTCGGTGTAAACTGCAGATGAGGGACTGGTTCGAGAATCCGCATAGCCAATACGGGAAACGTTAATGGCCTTCGTCACGACAGAGATCCGGCGGGATCGCCCTGCATTGCCGCCCTTGGATAAAGTGCCCGAGCATGTCGCCATCATCATGGACGGCAATGGTCGCTGGGCGAGGCAGCGCGGTTTGCCGCGTTCGGCCGGCCATCGCCAGGGCACCGAGAATTTACGCCGAATCATCCGCGCCGCCGCCGAATTTGGCTTGCGGATCATGACAATTTATGCGTTTTCAACCGAGAATTGGTCGCGGCCCCGGCGCGAAGTGCGGCTGTTGATGCGGATTCTGGAAATGGTCATCGACCGTGAATTGCGGGAGCTTGATGAGGAAGGCGTGCAAATCCGCCACATCGGCGAGCTGGACGGCATTGAGGAGCGGCTGGCGCGCAAAGTCGTTGAAGCCTGTGAGTTCACGCGCCATAATCAGCGCTTGATTCTCAATGTCGCCTTCAACTACGGCGGGCGCGATGAAATTGTCCATGCGATGCAGAAAATCGTTCGGGCCGGGATCGCGGCCGAGGACATCACCGAAGCCACGATAAACAGCTACATGTATACCCGTGATCTGCCCGATCCGGACTTGATCATCCGCACCAGCGGAGAATCCCGCCTGAGCAATTTCCTGATCTGGCAGGGCGCCTACAGCGAGATCTATACAACGGAAACATATTGGCCCGATTTCGGGCGAAATGAACTGTATGACGCCTTGGTCGAGTATGGGAATCGACGGCGGCGCTTTGGCAAAACCGACGACCAAATCAATAGCGAGCAATTGACGGCAACTCGCATAGAGGAGCGAACCTTATAATGCGTAGCAAGCGGCTGGGGCGCACCGAAATGCAAGTGCCCATCGTGGGGATCGGCACCGCCTTCCTTGGCGTGCCAACGCAGAACGACGCGGTCGTCGAAGTGGACGTCGAAGGTCGGCGGCTTGATGAAGAATTGGGCGCGCGAACGCTGGTGCGGGCGATTGATGCCGGCTGCGCGTTCATCGATACAGCCGTTCTTTACGGCCGGAGCCTGAGCGAAACGATGATCGGCGAGGCATTGCGCCAGCGGCCAGCGGCCAAAGACAAGGTCATCATCACCACTAAAGCCGGACGAAGCCACCTTGGCTATGATTTCAGCTATGACGGGATATTGCGCAGCGTTGAGGGCAGTCTCGAGCGTATGGGCTTGGACCGCCTTAAAATCGTCTATATACATGACGCGATGGGGCAGCCTATCGATGAAGTGCTTTCGGAGCGGGGCGCGTTAGGCGCGTTGCGTCACTTGCAGAGCCAGGGCGTCATCGAGCATGTTGGCGCCGCCTGCAACAATCCGCCGACCAATCTGGAGTATATCCGGACGGGCGAGTTTGACGCCGCTGTCATCGCCGATTGCTGGAGCCTGATCAATCATATCGCCGAACGAGAGATTTTCGCCGAGGCGGCCAAGCATGATGTGGGCTTGGTCGGGGCGACGCCGCTTGAGCGCAGCCTGCTAGCTACGGGACCTCAAGCCGACGCCAAGTATCTCAACCGTGTGTTTCCCAAGGAATGTCTCGATCACGTCAGCAAGATTCAGCGGATTTGCCAGCGCTATGACGTGCCGATGGCAGCGGTTGCCCTGCAATGGTGCACCCGCCATCCGCAAGTCGCGTCCGTGATTCCGGGCGCTCGCGTGCCGGCGGAAGCAGAGTCAAGCATGGATGCGGCTGAGGTGTCGATCCCCGAGGAACTTTGGCGGGAATTGAGTCCGCTGCTGAGGCATTTTGATACGGCTATTGACGTCTAGTTGGCGTCGGACGGCAAAGATGCTGCGCTCTTGACACCCTTCGCCCGGCCGACGTCAGCCCATCCCAAGCCTTGTTTCAGCAGAAGGATGAAGCCGGTCACTGTGGTCGGCAGCCAGATGACGATGTGCAAGACGACGGCGCAAGCGGTGGCGAGCGAGATATCGATTCCCAAGGCGGTCAAGATGCTGATGACGACGAATTCATAGACGCCGATCTGGCCCGGTGAAGCGGGGATCAATCCGGCGAGGTTGACCGCCCCCACCAGCAGCAGGGCGACCGCGTAGCTCAATTCCAGATCGAAGGCGCGCATCACCAGCCAGTAAGAGCCCGCTTCGATCCCCCAAGTGACGTAGGAACTGACGACAGCGCCCAGGAGATGAGTCGGTCTGCGCATGCCTTCAAGACCGGTGAGCAGTTCTTCGGAAGAACTGGCGATGACAGCGCCAATTTGCCGCGGCAGCCAATCAAGCGTTAAGGCGGCGGCGTGTCTGAGCAGATTTGGTTTAGCCGCCAGCGCAAGCGCGATCAGCAGCGCCAGGGCGAACAAGGGCGCTGAAAAACGGACGATGGTTACGATTTCCTCCGAATCAATCTCGATCAGCAGGAGGCTGAACAAGACGAAGCTCAGCATGACACAGCCGTCAAACAGGCGTTCAATCGCGACGATGGTTGTGGAGCGGACCAAGGGAACCTGATGATTGCGGCGCAGCAGAAGGATTCGCAGGGCTTCGCCAGCGCGCAGAGGATAAACATTGTTGCCCATGTAGCCAATAAACGCCAACTGAGTGAGCGCCGCCAGCGGGACGAACTGCACGGCGCGAAGCAAGAATTGCCAACGCAAGGCGATGACGACCACCGCCGCAATATAGACCAACACTGCAGTCAGCAGCCAGGGCAGGCTGAGATCAGCGAGGCTGCGCCAAAGCTCTTCCGGTTGCAGGCCGCGAAAAGCCAGCAGCAGGAAGATGGCGCTGACTATCATGCCTATTGCAAAAGTAAGGCGCTTCTTTTGATTTCGCACTGCTGCCCAGCCGCCGTTTCAAAATCGAGATGGCTCTCGACTAATGTAGCAGAGTTGGGCTGGCGCAAGTAGTCGGGAGCGCCGTAGATGCCGCCGGTAACTGGATGCGGTTCAGCCCCAGGGCATTGGAGCTAGAGCGGCAGCAAGGCGTCGGCCGTCAGGCAATTCAGCGCCCGCTCGGCTTCCACATACTCGAGCCCGAATGTCTCGGCGACGGCGGGATGCGTACAGCGCCCGGCCATGGTGTTTAAGCCCCGCTGCAGGGCGGGATCGCTGCGCAACGCTTCGGCGGCCCCGCGGTCCGCGAGCTTCATGGCATAAGGCAAGGTGGCGTTTGCCAGCGCCAGGCTTGATGTTCGCGGAACCGCGCCGGGCATATTGGTCACGCCATAATGCAGGACGCCATCGATCACGAAGGTGGGTTCGCTGTGGTTGGTCGGGCGCGTTGTTTCGACGCAGCCGCCCTGATCGACGGCGACATCAACGATGATGCTGCCATTGGGCATTGAGGGCAGCATGTCTCGCGTGACGAGCATTGGCGCGCGCGCGCCCGTAATCAACACTGAGCCGATTAGCGCGTCGGCCGTGATGATGGATCTGGCGATGTTGATGTGATTCGAATACAGCGTATTGAGGCTGCCGCTGAGAGTGTCGTCCAGATAACGCAGGCGATCCAAGTCTATATCGAGCAGCGTGACGCGCGCGCCCATCCCCAAGGCGATCTTGGCGGCATTCGCGCCGACCGTGCCCGCGCCGAGGATAACCACCTGGGCCGCGGCGACGCCCGGCACGCCGCCAAGCAAGACGCCACGCCCACCCTGCCTTCTTTCCAGATAGTGCGATACGACCTGCGCCGCCATGCGCCCGGCGACTTCGCTCATCGGCTCCAACAGGGGGAGCCTTCCCTGCGCGTCTTCCACCGTTTCATAGGCGATGCCTGTCACCCCGCTTTCCAGCATGGCGAGGGTCAATGCCTCGTCGGCGGCCAGGTGGAGATAGGTGAATAGAATCAGGTTGGGGCGCAAGAAGCGATACTCGCCCGCTTGCGGTTCTTTGACCTTGATGATCATGTCCGATGCCGACCATAGCGCAGCGGCTGAATCCAAGATGGTAGCGCCGGCGCTGATATACTCTTCATCGGTGAAGCCACTGCTCAAGCCCGCATCGCTTTCGACAAATACGGTATGGCCGCGTTTGACGAATTCGCGCAGGCCTGAGGGCGGACTCGAGACGCGATGCTCTTCGACCTTGGTTTCTTTGGGGATGCCGATGTTCATGGTTGCGCTCCTGCGTCATAGCTCCACCTTAATTGTACACTATGTAGTAAAACTGTCTAGTGTTTTCGTACATACTGCCTAAAGGTGCGGGCGTACGCTAACGCGGGAGCTGTGCGCAGGGCGGTCACGTTACAAGAATTTATCGCCCAGCATACTCATAATCAGATCGACAGCCAGTATGCCTGTGCGGTTGTGATCATCCAGGATGGGATTACATTCTACAACGTCCATCGAGCGGACCTGGCCCGTGTCCGAAATCAGTTTCATCAGCAGGTGCGCTTCTCGGTAGCTCAAGCCGCCAGAAACTGGCGTACCGACGCCGACGGCGAATTGCGGATCGCAGGAGTCCATATCGAGGCTGACATGGATGGCGTCCATGGTGGCGAATTGCTGCCGGATCTCCTTCGCCAGTTGCGGGATACCGCGTTCGTCGACATCGCGCATGGTGTAGACGCGAATGCCGCTTTGCTTCACGCGGATCCGTTCCTCGCGGTCGATGTCGTGCGCGCCGATCACTATGATCTGTTCCGGCGAAAGCTTGGCGCCTTCAAAGCCGATGTTCACCAGTTCAGATGGACCCTCGCCCAGCAGACAGGCCAGCGCCATACCGTGGATATTGCCCGACGGCGAGCTGGCGGGCGTATTCATATCGGTATGCGCGTCAACCCAAAGGACGCCCAGCTTGCCGCGCTGCGCCGCCGCCGATACCGTGCCGACGCTCAGGCTGTGGTCGCCGCCGAGGAACAAGCCGAATTCGCCGCTTCGCCAAGTGGCGCGGATGGCATCGTAGGTTGCCTGGCAAATGCTCGCCACCTGCGGCAGGAAGTGGGCGTTTGCATAGGCGCGCATTAGAGCCGGCGTCTGCTCGGCTTGGGCGACATGAATATTGCCTTCATCCGTAGTATGGTAGCCAAGGGAGCGCAGCTTCTCGTGCAGTTGCGCATAGCGAATCGCGCTCGGACCCATATCCACGCCGCGTCGACTTTGCCCCAAGTCCATGGGGATGCCAAATATCCGTACCTGCTTCGCGTCCATCATGCGCCTGCCGCCCTCATATGTCCCTGACTACAGTATAAGGGCAGTTTTACGCTTCGGGATCGGGCGCGCCGCTCAGATGACGAAATGCTCGTATTCATTGTCGGCGGGAATGCCCCAGACGGACCAGAAGTTGCCTGTGCTCGGGCTCATGATCGCGGCGCCGCAGCTTTCGACGTGCGTCGGCGGTTGCGGTCGCGTGCAGATGGCCACCTCATCTCGCGTCAGCGCCATCAAGTCGTCAATGGTGATGCCGTCTTGAGCCAGGAGTTCGTTGGCGCGGCGCAGTCTATTCTCCGAGCTGTTCTGGGAAGACGGCGGTCGTTCGCGCGCCACATCGAGATTCTTCTGAATCAGGCAGTGGTTGGTGTGGCTGATCGTTTCGGCGGCGAGTTCATGCACGTGATGCGTGGTGGACATCGCCTCGACTTCATATCCTCGTCCAGCCTTGTCCATCAGCATATAGTTATGCGCGCCGGCCAGTTTGGCGCCGGTCAGGCATTCCAGCGCCGCGCCGAGATCGTCTTGCTGCAAGATTTTGCGCACGACGAAGGGCCAGGTGACGCCGATTTGGCCATCTGCCGCCATGAGATTATTGACGCCCACGGTGATGCCAGCGCTGTTCATGCCGATCATGCCGACGCAGCCGGTCACGGTGAAGGTGAGGAAACTGGGCGCATTGTCCGGCTCGCCACGAATCAGGATGACGTAAGGCGTGGCCGAGGCGTGCATGTCCCAGGTCTGGCCGAAGAAGGCGGCGCCGTCCGCGCTGCGGCTTTTTGGCACCATGAAGGCAGTGCAGTTGTCAGCGGCGAGCGGCGGCGCGACGGCGGGAACGGCGATGTCGCCCAAGTTGTAGACGGTATCGATGAAGTCGGTGAAGCCATTGTTGATGACCAGCTCCGCCAGGCTGAGGTTGGCAGCGTCGGCGATGCCCTGCAATTCTTCCATGAGATCGGGCGCGTAGGCTTGATGCTCGGCGACGCAGGCTTCGGCGAGGGCGATGACGGCTTCGCGCGACAGTTGGCGGCCCGTCCATTCTATCGAGCCGCAGAGGCGGACGCGCTCTTCGGTGAAGCGGCGGATTTCGTCCGCGAAGCGTTTGCCGTGGTCGAAGCCCATTTGGTAGGGAGAACCGGCGAGTTTGATGACGCGGATTCGATTCATGTTCGCGCTCCCTGAGTTCCATCTGACCTGATTATAAGGATCTGCCGGGCGATGTGACAAGCCATGTCGAAAGATTGACGAACATAGGAGATAATCATTCTGATATTTTGCACTATAAAATTCACATGTCATTGTGTAAAATATACAAATCAACTTGATTTTATGAGCAAAATATAAAACAATGAAAATGAGAACGTTAAGTATCTATAAAGGAGTAATCGAAATGATGAATCGACTTTGTAGGTTGATGTTCTTTATCGGGTTGTTTGCGCTGTTGGGAGGCCAGTCATTAGCTCAAGCAACAGGGGATTGGGAGGCGCAAAAGCAAGCCTTTATTCGGCGTCAGATTGCACTGGGGCAGTCTGTACCTTCCGCCAAGGAATGGGCAAAGGTGGAGACTTTCATCGGGGTATTCTTTAACCAGCTCAATGGTCATTGGGGCGAAGCGCCCCTTGTGTCTTCGGACTACGATTCCAGCAAATCCGGAGATGTTCAGGCTGACGGTTACACCCTGTACACGGATACGCATCAATGTACGCGCAATGTTTCCGCTATTTCGAGGGACGTGTCCATGTCTGTTAAGGTGAAGAAGTTCACCGAAGATGGGACTCGCTATTTCTATTCGGTACAGAAAGTCAGTCCCGACCTTCCCGACACTGTTTCGGCTGGCGGGAACTACGAACTCAGGCATGACAAGAATTCAAATCGCACATGGGGCCGTATACACGACGGACGGCGACGACTGGAATACGGTACACATGGTCGCTACATTCTTTACTACAATGGACAGTATGTAGGACCACGCAACTATCACTTTTCCTGTCATGCAAATGCCTAATTCCTTCCTTGCCCACTGGATATAATCCAGTGGGCTTTTATTCTTTCTCTGAATGAATGTGTGTCTTTGCAAGTCAATGACAGGAGTTCAAAAAATGAAATCGCGAATTCTATTGTGGATCCTTACAAGTGTTGCGGTTACGGCATGTTTTTTGCGGTTGCAGCACAGTGATCCGGGGTTGGGCAAGGAGGCGTCATTCCTGATAAATGACAGGGTTACAAAAACACAATTGAACCCGGCCGACTTGGGTTATATCAATCCAAACATTGAAATAGGCTGGGGATCCATTGGAGAGCCGCCCCCTGCTCTTTCAGCCGAAGACATCGCCGCGCAGGAAGCACAATGGGAAGTTCACAAACGGGCTTATGCGCAAGGCGAACTAGAGCCAATACCAAGCGCAGAGGAATGGGCGAAGATTGAGGCTTCTACGGACGAATACTTTGATCGACTGAAAGAAATCTTGACTGATGGCGCAAGCCTAACTTCAACCGAAGCGGAACCTACTCCCTTTGGCACTACGAAGGCGAGTTACATCCTATCTTCCAAGACATTTGTATGCGAAAAATCTCTTCTTGCGACTTCGGCAATGGCTCTGCCCGACAGCGCTGTACAGATGATCATAGAGCAAGGTATCAGTTCCTTCGACTGCCGGGTCCGTCAACCTGCTCCGGCTGGATGAGTCATGTCGCAAGCTGCGCATACAGGGCATCCTCGCGAAGGCCTAAGGAGTGACTTATGCCAGAATCACTATACACGGCTGAGCTTCTGATACTGGCGATAATTGCCATCTTCGTGGCGGTTGTCTGGCTAATTTTCAGACGATTCTAGCCGCGTAAATGACTGCGGCGCACAGTTCAATCGTGGCGCGGAGATTCTCTTCTTCCTGTCATATTCCTATTGCTATCCCCATCCACAATTTTGCAGGAACGACTCCCCGAACTTTATGCCGACGGCGGCCGCCGCTAACAGGAAAGCCGCAAGCAAACCCCATGCTATCTGGCCGAATGTTCGAGCGCGGCGAAGCTCCGCCACCATGAATTCCTGAGCCCCTTCAATTCTTGCAACGCGCTCGCCCAAATCATGCTCTGTCATCATGATTACTCCATGACATTTGTTTATGCCCGGTGTCCTTCTATATTGTATTACGGGTTTTGCTTGCAGCATGTTGCAATCAGTGGGGCGTATTTCAACGGTGGCTATATCTTGTCCATTTCGGCGCGGACGGTATCGAGCAGGCTGTCGGCGCGGATCTGCGCCAGGGTGTAGCAGGGACCGCCCATTTGGTCGGCCAGGCGCTGCGCCAAGCCTTGGTCGAAAGCGACGTGCTCCATGTTGATAGTGACGGTGCGGATATCGGCTTCCTGGATCCTGCGCGCGATCGAATGCGCCTCGTCCTGCGGGGAGACCGAGTCGCTTATCGAGACGTTGCCAGCGCCATCGGTCAGCAAGATCATCATCGGCATCACATCGGGATTCAGATTCTTCTCGCGCATGACTGCTTCGTAGGTCAGCAGCAGCCCAGCCGAGAGCGGCGTCTTGCCGCCGACCGGAATATCAGCCATCGCCTCTTTCGCCAGGACGACCGAGTTGGTGGGCGGCAAAACCAGCGAGGCGCGGTCTTTCTGAAAGACGACCAAGCCGACGCGATCGCGGCGCTGATAGGCATCGGTCAGCAGCGACATGATGGCGCCTTTGGTCGCCTGCATGCGTTCAGACACAGCCATGCTCCAGGAGGCGTCGACCGTGAACATGATCAAGTTAGCGGCTTTACGAACGCGCACTTTTTCTTGCAGGTCGGTCTTGCGCAGGGCGTAAGCCATGCCCGTTTCCTGCTTCTGTTCGCCGCGCTCTACTTGGAAGGGGGCGGCGGCGCGCAGGGTGGCGTCAAAGGCGATATCACGCGGCTTGTCGCCGGCTTGCCGGGCGCGGACATAACGCCCGCGTTTACGATCGGTGCGGGTGGTCGAGCGGCGTCCCGATTGGCGACGCGTCATGCGGTCAAGCTGGGTATTGAGTTTGCGCGTTTCAAATTCGGCTTGGGATTGGACTTGCTGCCCGCCTTCCCACCAGCGCGCGTCTGAGGTGGGGAAAACATCTTGCGGGGCGGCTTCGGTCTGCCCGAGTTCCTGATCTTGCGGTTCGCCTTCGCCGCTTACAGACTCACTTTTTTTTTAGTCTGCGCCGCTTGTTCGTCGCTGTCTTCGGTGAATTCGCCCGTTTCTTCGCCCTCGCCGATTTCTTGCCGCTTCTCGTCGACGGCCGATTCGACGGCGTTGAGATCGGCTTGGGCGTCATTGAAGGGACCGCGCTTGAGGCGGTGCGGAATGGTCAAGCGGATGGCGATGGTGATATCGCGGTCGTTGATGGCTTGGCGCCCTTCGTAAGCCGCGTGGGCGCGAGCCGCTTTCAGGATGACGAGATCGGCGCGGTGCCCGTCCACGCGCAGGTCGGCAGTGATGCTGGCGATGACGCGCAAGTCCTGCGTCGTATGGCTGACGTCATCAATGATCTCGCGAGCGGCGGCAATTCGGTCTGAGAGTTGCGAGTCAACCGGGTCCCATTCCGCCTTAAAGACAAGCGGGTCATTTTCGTAGGCGATATGGCGTTCCAGAATCTCGATGCGGTCGGCGGCGTCTTTGATGCCGGTGACATCAACGGAGAGGGCGAAGCGGTCCAGCAGTTGGGGGCGCAGGTCGCCTTCTTCCGGGTTCATGGTGCCGACCAGGATGAAACGGGCCGGATGGCTGAAGCTGATGCCTTCGCGCTCGACAATGTTGACGCCCATGGCGGCGCTGTCGAGCAGCAGATCGACGATATGGTCATCGAGCAGGTTGATTTCGTCGACATACAGAATGCCGCGATTGGCGTTGGCCAGGACGCCGGTGTCGAAGTGGCGCTCGCCGAATTGGATGGCTTTTTCGATATCAAGCGTGCCGACCACGCGATCTTCGGTGGCGCTGACGGGCAGATCGACGAAGCTGATGCGCCGGCGCGCCGTTGGGATCTCGTCGCAGTCTTCGTATTTGCCGCGCGCGAAATCGGACCAGGATTCGCGGCGGAAGGGATCATCGTTGAAGGGCGAGTCGGCTATGACATCGATCTCGGGCAGGAGGGCGGCCAAGGCGCGGGCCGCGGTGGACTTGCCGGTGCCGCGTTCGCCACGTATCAAAACGCCGCCGATCCGCATGTCAATGGCGTTGAGGATCAGGGCGAGTTTCATCATGTCCTGGCCGACAATGGCTGTGAAGGGATAGACGGGCGGTCGTTTACTCATAAATGCGACGGCTTCCTCAATACTCGCTCCAACTGAATGCGCAATTATAGTTCAGCGAAATATGCCTGACAATTGCGAGGTTTAGGACGTTACAAATGAGAGCCGGGTCAGGCGCCACGGTAAAGGTTTCACGCTTCGTCGGCTGTTAAAGCGGGCGTCGGGGTCAGGGCGGCGGCGGTGGATGTCAGTGACGGCGAAGAGGCGGGCGGCGCAGTTGGCAGTTGTGGAAAATCGCTGACCACCTTCAGCTTCGCCGCATCGAATCCATGACAGCGGAAGTTGGTATGGAAGCCCCAGCCAAGTTCGCCATTGGCTAACTCCACATGCAGCCAGTCCGCCGCAGCGGTGACGCCTCTTGCCAATACGGGCACATTCTGCACGGCGTAGTTGGCGCGTTCAAAGCGCGAATCCGGTCCCGTAAAGAGCAAGGTATCGCGAATTGGCGTACATTCAGGATCTAGGACGGTGATGAAAAGCGCGCGCGTCGACTTGCCACCGATTTCGTCTTCCGCCGTGAGCGTGATTTCGAAGTCGTCGGCTGGCGCGCCAGTGATGATGATCTCGCCTTCGTCGCCAGAGACCTGCCTATGGACAGTCTCGAAACCGGAAGGCAGGGCGATATCGAGCGCGACCGCGCCTTCGATGTTCCAGCTGATGGTCAGGTCGCTTCGAATACCGCGCAGCAGACTCGACTTCGCTGCTTCAAATCTTTGCACGATTACAGGCTGATACACGTTGAGGCGTAACGAGCTTTTATCGTTCGCGTCACCGTTAAGGGCGACCAGGGCGATGTCAATCGGGTCAAGGTATCCCTGCGTCGATAGCGTATAGCTTGAGGCATCGCCCGGCAACTCGGCGATTGGCGCGCGATTGACCTCAATCACGAAGCTCAGGGCCTTGGCGGCCGACCAGCTCAATTCGACCTCATTGCCTTGCGCGACTGTTTCTTCGGATATGGTGAATGACGCGATTGTCGGCTGGGGCGGCTGATACAGCAGGCTGGCAAGCGCCAGGACCACTATGGCGATCGCGAGCGTTGCGGCGATTAGCGCCCGGTAATCGAGAAACGGTTTGACGATGACGGTGACGGGCAGGGCGACAGTGTAATCGCGGGGCGCGCGCGCTTCCGCCAAAAGGGCAAAGGAGCAGTCTTGCGCCTTGCCCAGCAGTGGGCGGCGGCGTGGTTCCGCGCTGCCGCCGAGGATCGCGCGTTCGCCCGCCTTGAGCCGCGCAGCATTTTGCGCCAAATTGACGCGGAGTTGCTGCTGTGGATCGTGAAAGCCGAATCGGAGCGTCAGGTCTTCATTGCCCAAATTCAGCAAAACCACGTTGAAGGGTTCGCGCGCTCTGAGGCGATTCGGATCAACCGCGGCGCTCATGCCACCGACGCCGCCGAGCGCAACCAGCAGAACGAGCTCTACAGATTCACCCCCGCCGTCGAGTTGACGTATGGTGATGACAAGCGGATATTCGCCCGGCCCGCGGTCATGACGACGACTCGGCTTGACCTGCAACAATAAATCGACGGCGTCGTTGCCGGCGACAGAGAATGTCAAGCCGCTGGGACTTGTCCATTCACTTGGCAGCCCTGAGGTATCCAGGCGAAACAGTCCATCGCTATCGCTAAGATTTGTGACGCTTAAGCCCATCGAAGCGGATGAAAATGGCCAGACTTTGACTTTGGCAGTTTCGAGTTCGGCGCGGAAGTGGACGGCGGTCGGCTGCGTCGCTTCGCTGATTGCTGCCATCGCCACTGTCGGCTCCTCGCTGCTCTGGTTGAAGACGATGCGCAACTCGCCCGCTCGTATTTGGCAGACGTCTCCGAGCTGCTGCGGATGGTTGACCGGCACGGGTTGGCCATCAAGGGTTGTCAGGTGGAGGGCGTCAAGACTGGTCAGGTAAACGCTGCCGTCGCGCCGGCTGAAGCGGATGTGGCGCGCCGCGAGGCTCGCATCCGACACTTGAATGGAATTGCCGGCCGCGCTGCCAATGTTGATCTCGTCTGGGTCCAGGCGATAGGATTCACTGCGTCCATTGGGATAGAGTATGTCGAGGCGGCTCTGAACGGTCATTGTGTCTGTCGCTGCTGATTCGTCAGGTTGCCTAAGGTCATTCTAGCTTGGAGAATGAATCAGGACTAGACGCATGCGCGGAGCCGGCAGCGGCGTCGGCAAAGCGTCGCCTTGATGAGACTGCGCGCCTGTTGTAAGTTTCGAGGGGCAAGGTCGCGCCGGGACATTGGAATGAAGCGAGAGACAATCATCTGTGTGACGCCCAATGCCGCGTTGGACCGGACGCTGGTGGCGCCGGATTTTGCCATTGGCCATATTTCGCGGATAGATCGAGGGATTGCGGTGCCGGGCGGCAAGGGCTTAAATGTGGCGCGCGCGGTCAAGATTCTTGGCGGGGCGCCACTGGCGATGGGGCTGCTCGGCGGTCACACGGGGAGCATGATTGCCGCGATGTGGGCGGAAGACGGCTACGACGCCGAATGGACAAGCTTTGATGGCGAGACGCGGACATGCACGATTATCGCCAATCAAGAGGGCGTTTCGACGGTGATCAACGAGTCCGGACGCATCACTCCGGCGGACTGGAGGGCCTTGGCTTCTGACATTTGCCGCGCGGCCGAGCGAGAAGATGTGAGCGCGGTCTGTCTCTGCGGCAGCATACCGCTGGGCGCGCCGGCTGAAGCGCCTGGCGAATTGATCGCGCGATTGAAAAGGATAGGCGCGCGCGTCTGGGTCGACAGCAGCAAGGCGGCTTTGAGCAATGCCATCCAGGCGAATCCATTCGCTATCAAGGTCAACCGGGACGAGATCGCGGCGGCTCTCGGGATTAAGCTGCGCGAGACGCGCGACATCATAGCGGCGGCGAGAAACTTGATCGACGCTGGCACGCGCGTCGTGGTCGTTTCCTTGGGCGCGGAGGGCGCCTTGCTGATGACGAAGAATCAGATCGTCAGAGGGAGGCCGCCGGCGATTCAGCCGGTCGATCCGATTGCCAGTGGCGACTGCCTGCACGCCGGCATCGTCGCTGCCTTGGCTGAAGGGAAAGACATAGCGGAGGCGCTGCGCTGCGGCGTCGCCGCCGGGACGGTCAACGCCTTATACGCCGGTGGCGCGCAGTTTCCTTATGATCGCTATCGAGATGTCTTGCGTGAGACGCGGATCGAATCTGAGCCGGTTTGACTCGTCGATATTTTACAATTTGATAAAATTTTTCCTGTAGATTTTTCGCGCCTGATTTCTATCATGGCGGTGAATTCGGCCGAGAATAGGAAGCGGGCGATTGTGCTTGGTCGAGGGGAAAGGCTATTGCCTGTGATTTCTGTGCGTAACATTGCCAAGAGCTACGGCAGCATTCGCGCGCTGCATGGCGTCAGCTTCGATATTGAGCCGGGCGAGATTGTGGGCTTGCTTGGCCCAAATGGCGCGGGCAAATCGACCGCGATCAAAATCATAACCGGCTTTCTGCATCCGGACGAGGGATCGGTCGAGATCGACGGAAGAAACGTCTTGACCGAACTGCATGCGGTGCAAGCGAAGCTCGGCTATTTGTCAGAGAATACGCCGCTCTATCCTGAGTTGTCAGTGCAGGCATATCTCGCGATGATGGCGGAGCTGCGCGGCATAGGGTCCTCGGATTTCATTCCCTTGCTCTCGGACGCCGTCTATGGCGCGGGCTTGGAGGAATATCTGACCCGGCCGATCGCATCGCTGAGCAAGGGGCTCCGGCAGCGCGTTGGCTTGGCGCAGGCGATCTTGCACAAACCACCCTTTCTAATCCTGGACGAACCAACGGTCGGCTTGGATCCGACGCAGATCGTCGAGATCCGCGCCTTGATCAAGTCCTTGGCGCGGGAGAGCACGATACTCTTTTCGTCGCATATCCTCTCCGAGGTGGAGGCAATCTGTGACCGAGTCATCATCATCATCAATGGCGAGGTGAGAGCCGATCAGAGCCTGCGCGAATTGAGCATGAGCCACGACGCCACGCTCGTGCTCGAGAAAGACAACGATGAGGTTGAAGCGGCGCTGGCTTCGCTCGAGGGCATTACGCGCATACAGCTGATTCGTTCAAGCGATGATTATCCGGCTTATCGAATCACCGGCTCCGCCGATATCACACCGAGCGTCTACGCCATGGCGCGCGACAGAAACTGGCTTTTGCGCGAGCTGCGCCGCGACAAGGTCACGCTCGAAGCCTTCTTCAATCAACAGGCGACTGGCGCCTAGGAGGCGGCGATGAAGAAGATACTCTCGATCGCGGGCAAGGAGCTGAAACTTTATTTCGGCTCGCCGATGGCGCTGATCTTCGTCGGCGTGTTCCTGGTGTTGACGCTCTTCGTCTTTTTCTGGGTCGATTCGTTCTTCGCGCGCGGCGCTGCCGATGTGCGGGCGCTGTTTGAATGGATGCCGCTGCTGCTGATCTTGCTGGTCTCGGCACTGACGATGCATCAGTGGAGCCGCGAGGAAGAGAGCGGCAATTTGCAGGTGCTGCTGGCGATGCCGGTGCGCCTTGGCGAATTGGTCGCGGGCAAGTTTCTTTCCGCGCTGGCGCTGGTCGCGTTGTCGCTGGGCTTGACGCTTTTCCTGCCGCTGACGGTGCAGTCGCTGGGCAATCTGGATTGGGGACCGGTCATCGGCGGTTATCTGGCGGCGCTTTTGCTCGCCTCGAGTTATATCGCCATTGGACTATTTGTATCTTCTCGTACCGACAATCAGTTGGTCGCGCTGATCGGGACGGCAGTCATTTGCGGGCTGCTGCAGGCGATTGGCTCGCCCATCATCACCGATTTGTTCGGCGCGGCGACCGGCGATCTGCTGCGTCAATTCGGCACGGGCAGCCGCTTCGAGAGTATCGAACGGGGCGTCATCGACTTGCGCGATCTGGTCTATTATCTTTCGCTCGCCATCTTTTTCCTGGCTTGCAACATATTGTCGCTTGATGGCAAGCGCTGGAGCCGGGGCGCTCACCTGCGCGCTCATCGCTTGAATGGCGGCGTCGGCCTGGCGCTGATTGGGCTGAATCTGCTCGTCTTTAACTTGTTGATCGCGCCAGCAAAAGCCGCCCGCCTGGACTTGACGCAGCACAGCGAATACAGCCTGTCGGATGTCACGAGGAATCTGCTGGCGGGTTTGCAAGAGCCGCTGCTGGTCCGCGGTTATTTCAGCGAGGAGAGCCATCCGCTGCTTTCGCCGCTGGTCCCGCGCATCAAGGACACGCTGCGCGAATATGAGTTGGCGTCAAATGGCATGCTGAAGCTGGAATTCGTCGACCCGCTGACGGATCCGGACTTGGAGCGCGAGGCGAACCAGATCCATGGCATTCGCCCGACTCCCTTGCAGACCAAAGATCGCGGCGGACTGTCGCTGGTCAATGTGTACTTCGACGTGCTGATCGCCTATGGCGACCAGAGCGCCGCCCTCAATTTCTCCGAAGTAATCGAAGTGGTCGAAACGCCGCTGGGCATCGAAGTGCGCTTGCGCAATCTGGAATACGATTTGACGAGCAGCATTCAGCGCGTCGTTTATGGCTTCCAAAGCCTGGAAGCGGTGCTCGCCTCGCTCGATCAGCCGGCGAAGCTGACGCTGTATCTTTCGTCCGCGACCATGCCGGAGACGATGGCGGAGGTCAACGCGACAATACAAGAGGTGACAGCCGAGATTGCCGAAGCCAATCCCGACAGCGTTGACCTGGTCGTGGTGGATATGTCGGCGCCGGATGTTGATGTCAGCGAAGGCGAGCTTTTCGACCGCTATCAGATTCAGCCGGTGCCGGCGAGCTTCTTTTCAACCGAGACCTTCTATCTGCATCTGGTTGTGGAGGCGGGCGGCGAGACGCAGGTGATCTATCCCTCCGGCGATTTGAGCCAGGCGGAGATACGCAGCGCTATCGAAGCGGCGCTGAAGAGGTCGTCGTCCGGCTTCCTGAAGGTGATCGGCTTGTGGACGCCGCCAGCGCAGGGGACCGATCAGTTTGGGCAGCCGATGCCGAGCCTGCAGCAATACAGCATCCTCGAAGGGACGCTGCGCGAATCGTATGAATTGCGGCGCGTGACGCTGGAAGAGGGGCAGCTTGCAGCCGATGTGGATGCGCTCATATTGATGTCTCCCCACAGCTTGAGCGATGCGCAGCGCTATGCCATTGATCAATATGTCATGCGCGGCGGGTCGCTAATCGTGGCGGCCGGGCATTATCGGCTTGGCGTTGATCCCTACGCCGGGACGCTGCTGCTTGACCCCAACGAAGGCGGCATTGAGGACTTGCTCGAGAGCTACGGCATCATCATCGGCGACAGCCTGGTGATGGACCTCCAGAACGCGCCCTTCCCGATGCAGGTGCAGCGCGATGTGGGCGACATGATTGTCACTGAGATACAGGCGCTGAATTACCCCTTCTTCATCGATGTGCGGCCGAATGGTTTGGACGCCGAAAGTCCCGTGGTCAACAATTTGCCGCTGGCGACCATGAGCTGGGCATCGCCGGTGACTGTAGACCAATCGATATTGACTGATGCCCGCGTGACGACATTGATTCGCTCCAGCGACGCTTCCTGGGAGACGACCGTGGCCGACCCGCAGCCGAACCTGGAGTTGTATCCCGAGTTCGGATTTGCCCTGAGCGAAGACTTGTCGTCCTTTTCCTTGGCAGTGGCGGTCGAGTCTTCTTTCAGCAGCTATTTCATTGACAAGCCATCGCCCTTCGAAAGCGCTGAAGCAGAGTTGGCGGCCGATCCCGCGGCGGCGGAGACTGAGCCGATCGGCTTGATCAAGCGTTCGCCAGCGGGCACGCGCATCGTCGTTCTCGGCAGTTCCGAATTCGTCAACGACACCGTTTATCAGATTTCGGCGAACTTCGCCGGTGATCGTTTCGTCAGCAATTTGCAGTTGATTGCCAACGCGATCGACTGGTTCAGTGAAGATATGTCGCTGGCGTCGATTCGCAGCCGCGGCAGCGTGGCGCGCATCTTGCCGGCCATCAGCCAGGAAGCGCAAGACCGCTGGGTGTTGATCAATTACGCGGTCGCTATCATCGGCTTGATCGCCATCGCTGTCGTCTGGCAGGTACAACGCCGGGCGGAGCAGCCGATAACGCTTGTTCCGCGGACTGGCAATTTTCAAACGCCCAAGGACGAAGGCGCCGCCGAGGCCCTTAGCAGAATAAGCCAGGAGGACGCATAATGTTGAGCCGTAGCAATATTTTGCTGCTCGTCGTTTTGCTTGTTCAGGCTGTATTGCTGGCGATATCAGTCGCGACTTCTTTCGGCGGGCAAGCGCGCCTGGTCGAGCCGATCCTGCCCCGCATGAGCGCCGCTGAAATCAATCTCCTCAGTTTCAGCGATGACCTGGGCAATGCCGTGACGGTCGCGAAAGGCGAAGACGGCTGGGCGCTCCCTGACGCGGATGACTTCCCGGTCGACGGAGCAAAGGTAGATAGCCTGCTCGAGAAGATCGCGAGCCTGGATACGCGAAGGCTGGTGGCGACGAATCCGGCGAATTTCAATCGTCTTGAGGTCGACGATGAAGACTTCCGGCGAAAGATCCACGTCGAAAGTGGAAGCGCGAACGCCGCGCTCATTCTCGGCGGCAGCGGCGGCGCCGACACCGTCTATGTTCGGCGAGCGGGCGAAGACAATGTGTACTTGGGCGTCGGACTCAACTCCTGGGAGCTCTCCACGCAGATATCGACCTGGATAGACGCCAGCTACGTCAACGTTGCGCAAGACGATGTGCTGGAAATCAGGGTAGAGAACGACGAGGGCCAGTTCACCTTCGTTCGTGATGGCGAGGGACTGACCTATGCGGACTTGGGCGAAGACGAGGTTCTCGAAGATACCAAGCTGCCGATCATCTTGCGCAATGCGGCGACGATTCGATTGCTGGAACCGCTTGGACGGGAAGCGCTGGACGAATATGAAATGGCTGAACCGCGGGTCACGGTTCAGGTGCGATATCGAAAGCTGGTCGAAGTAGACGAGCCCGCCGTTGCCGCAGACGCGAATGAGTTGGATGACAGCGCGGAAGAGCTATCTGAGAGCGAAACCGATGGCGCCGAGCTGGAGTACACAGAGGCGATCTACACCTTGACCTTCGGCGCGGAAATGGAAGACGGCGTTGTGCTTAAGTCGTCTGAGGCCGAATACTACGTTCTGGCGCGCGACACGGTCTTCAAGGCATTCAATGACATCAGCCGGGCTGACCTGGTCAAGGCGCCTGAGGCTGACGAGGAGACGATGGCGGTCCAAACCTCTCCCCCATAAAGAGCTGACGACAGGACTGGTCTGAACAGATCGTATATGAAAGCGGTGCGGTAGCAACCACAAGCATCAGGCATGCCGAAAATTGTAGGGGCGAACCTTGGCTCGCCCGCAAATTACCAAGAACGTGCGGAGATTTTCGACGATATTCGGCTCGTCACCAAGGTGTTCCGTGCTCAGCCACAAACAGGGAAGGGAGCGTCAGTGGCGGCACGATGTTTTGCGCCACCCGCCGCACTCGTCAATTCTGCTCATCGCTCCTATAATGCTTGCGTGAATATCCAGCGTATTGACAGACAGGAAGCTGAATGCGATCCCCTCTTACATTTCAGCAGGTCATCTTAAAGCTGCATGAGTATTGGGCGGCGCAGGACTGCCTGATATGGGAGCCATATAATGTGCAGGTCGGGGCGGGCACGGGCAACCCGGCGACGACCCTGCGCGTGCTGGGACCGGAACCCTGGCGCGTCGCCTATGTCGAGCCGTCTGTGCGTCCCGATGACGGCCGCTTCGGCGAAAACCCAAACCGCATGCAGAAATACTACCAGTATCAAGTAATACTGAAGCCGGATCCGGGCAATCCGCAGGAGCTTTATCTGGCTTCGCTGGAGGCATTGGGCATCAATCCGCGCGAGCACGATATCCGCTTCGTCGAGGACAACTGGGAGTCGCCTGCTCTGGGCGCCTGGGGGCTGGGCTGGGAGGTCTGGCTGGACGGGCAGGAAATCACGCAATTCACTTATTTCCAGCAGGCCGGCGGCATGAACCTCGATCCCGTCAGCGTCGAAATTACTTACGGCATCGAGCGGATCGTGCTGGCGCTGCAGGGAAAGGAATCGGCTTGGGAAATCGATTGGCTCGACGGCGTCAGTTATGGCGATGTGATGTTCAGCGACGAAGTCGAGCATTGCCGCTACTACTTTGATGTCGCCGATGTCGAGGCTTTGAAGACGGTCTTCGACACCTACGAGCGCGAGTACGCCGGGGCGCTGGAAGGCGATGCGCTTATCGCCGCTTATGATTACGTGCTCAAATGCAGCCACCTGTTCAACGTGCTGGATACGCGGGGCGCGATTGGGGTCACCGAGCGGGCGAATTATTTCCGGCGCATGCGCGAAATGACGCGAACGATTGCGGGTGAGTATGTCGTCGGGCGGGAAGCGCTGGGCTATCCGCTGATGAAGATGAGCAATAAATGGCGTGGCGCGCCGGTACAGGTGGCCGGGGAGCTGCCGCCGGCGCCGACTGAAGCGGCCGATGTCTTGATCGAGATTGGCGTCGAGGAGATGCCGGCCGACGATGTAGCGGCTGCGTTGAAGCAAGCGAGGATAGCCGCTCCTGCTTTATTCGATGAGTTGCGCTTGGGGCATGAAGGTCTTGAGGTATACGCAACGCCTCGCCGTATTGTCGTGATCGCGCGACAGGTGGCGCCGAGACAGGCGGACGAAGAGTTTATCGCCAAAGGTCCGCCGGCTGATCGCGCCTATGACGCCGAGGGCAATCCAACTCGCGCGGCGCTGGGGTTTGCGCGGGGCAAGGGCGTTGATGTGGCTGATTTAGTCGTCACGGATCTGGACGGCGGACGTTATGTCACAGCGGTCGTGCGCCGGGTGGGTCGGCCGGCGACCGAAGCGCTGGCGGAAGGGCTGCCCGGTTTCGTCGCCGGTATCAAGTTCGACAAATCTATGCGCTGGAACGAAAGCGGCGTCGCCTTCTCGCGTCCGATTCGCTGGATCGCCGCGCTATTTGGCGAGTCGGTGATTCCGTTTGAGTATGCCGGGGTTGCGAGCGGAAACGCTACGCGCGGTTTGCGACCAATTGGTTCTCTCGATATCAAGCTGAAAGACGCGGCAGCCTACAAAGTGGTTTGTGAAGAGAAGGGCATCACACTTGACTATGAGGAGCGCAAGAGGAGGATTCTTCGTCAAGTTCAAGACAGGGCTGCGGAAGTCGGCGGAGTCGCGCCGGAAGACCCTGACTTGCTGGCTGAAGTGGCCAATCTCGTCGAGGCGCCCATTGCCTTTCGCGGCGCGTTCGACAAGGCCTTCCTCGACTTGCCGCGCGATGTGCTGGTCACGGTCATGCGCAAGCATCAACGTTACTTCGCGCTGGAAGATAAACAGGGGCGACTGATGAGTTATTTCATCGGCGTCCGCAACGGCGACCGCGAGCATCTTGACCGGGTGATTCGGGGCAACGAGCAGGTCATTCGCGCGCGCTTTTCTGATGCGCGGTTCTTCTACGATGGGGATGTCAAAAAGTCGCTGCAAGATTATTTATCACGCCTGGACACGTTGACCTTTCAGGCGGAGCTGGGTTCGATGCGCGCGAAAAATGACCGGGTGGCGGAATCCATCCGCGATTTGGGCGCCCTGCTGGGATACGATGAAGCGGTCATTTATGTTGCCGAACGCGCTGCCGCCATCGCCAAAGCCGATTTGGCGACCAGCGTGGTGGTGGAAATGACATCGCTGCAGGGCGTGATGGGGCGCGAATATGCGCTGCGGGAGGGCATTGACGCCGCCGTCGCCCAAGCGATATTCGAGCACTGGCTGCCGCGTGGCGCGGGCGACATCCTGCCAGCGAGCGATGCCGGGCGCCTGCTGGCGATTGCCGACAAGCTGGACAGTCTTGTGGGTTTGTTCGCGGTGGGCTTGGCGCCGAAATCCACCTCTGACCCCTACGGCCTGCGGCGGAGCGCCTTGGGCGTCATTCAGATTCTGCTGGACCAGTCCATATCGGTTGATCTGCGCAAGCTGATCGCGCGCGTGGCTGAGGGGCAACCAGTGGCTGTGGATGAGAAGGTTAAGAAGCAGCTCGTCGAATTTCTGCGTGGGCGTCTCGATAATCTCTTGAGCGAGACGACCGAGTTTCGCCGCGATGTCATCAATGCGGTCTTGGGCGAGCAGGCGCATGACCCGGCGCGCGCAATGCAAGGCGTCTGTGAACTGGCTGGCTGGGTCAAGCGCGACGATTGGGAAGCGCTGCTGGACTCCTTCGCCCGCTGCGCGCGGATCACGCGAGGCGAGGATGAGCAAGAGTTTGCACCGGCTCTAATGCGAGAGGAGCAGGAAAAGTCGCTGTTCGAGAGTTATCTGTCAGCCACGGCCGGGCTTGACAATGCCGCCAACATCGGCGGTTTCCTCAACGCCTTTGCAGGCATGGCGCTGGCAGTGACTGCCTTTTTCGATAATGTGCTGGTTCATGCTAACGATATCGCGCTGCGCAACAACCGTATCGCGCTCCTGCAGATGATCGCGGCGCTGCAGAAGGGCAGAGCCGACTTGAGCCAGCTGGAGAATTTCTAGCCAGCCGCCGCTGCGCAACCTGTCGACGGAAACGCGAAGATTTTGACACCGAATCGCCTGAATCTTGGTTCAAGGTTATAGTCAACTTCAGGCGAGCGCCAATGTATGAACCGTGCAATGTGACCGTATCTGTGGCGCAAGCCTGCGGTCGTCTCTATAATTGATGCTCAATCTCATCGGGGAGCTTTGTCATGTCCGTGACGGATGAGATCAAGTCTCGGATTGACCTGGTCAGTTATGTGCAGCGGCACGTGCCCAGCTTGAAGAAGGCGGGGCGCAATCACAAGGCTTGCTGCCCTTTCCACAACGAAAAGACCCCTTCTTTCCTTGTCAATCCGGAGCGGCAGACCTGGCACTGTTTTGGCGCTTGCTCGGAAGGCGGCGACCTCTTCACTTTTGCACAGAAGATCCACGGCTGGGATTTCAAGGAGGCGCTGCGCGAACTGGCGGCGGAAGCGGGACTGCAACTGCGGGCGCAGACGCCGGCGCAGAAAAGCGAAAGCGATCGGCGCGACGGGCTGCGCGGCTTGGTCAACGCGGCGGCGGACTTATTTCAAGATCGGCTGCAAGCCGACGACGCATTGGCGGTGCGCCGATACATACAGGAAGCGCGCGGCTTAAATGATGAAACGGTGCAGATTTTTCAGTTGGGATACGCGCCCGAAAGCTGGGATTGGCTGCTTGGCTCGCTGCGCCCCCTCGGTTACAGCGATGAAGACATCGTTGAGGTCGGCTTGGCGGTGCGCAATGAAAACGGGCGAGTCTATGATCGCTTCCGCAATCGTCTGGTGATTCCAATCCGCGATGAGCGCGGGCGGGTTGTCGGTTTTGGCGGTCGCGCGCTTGGCCAAGACGAGGGCGCCAAGTACATCAATTCGCCGCAATCCGCGCTATTTGACAAGAGTGGTTTGCTCTTCGGCTTGGATATGGGCAGAGGCGCCATTCGCGAAAGTGGAACGGCGGTGATTGTCGAAGGCTATATGGATGTCATTCAAGCGCATCAGGCGGGCTATCTCAACGTGGTGGCGCAGATGGGCACGGCGATGACGGACAAGCAGATTGGGCTGGTCGCGCCTCGTTTCGCCGGCAAGATTGTCTTGGCGCTGGATATGGATGAGGCGGGGCAGATGGCCGCGCGCCGCAGCCTCGAGGTGGCGCGTCAGGCTTTGTCGCGGGATTACGCGGGCCGGCTTTCGGTGGATTTGCGCATCCTTCAAGTGCCCGCGGGCAAGGATCCGGATGATTTTCTGCGCGATTCGCCGACGGCTTGGGACGCGTTGGTCGCTGGCGCGCAGGAAGTCGCCGACTACGTGATCGATACCGAGCTCGACGCGCTGCCGGAAAACTCGAGCATGCAAGAGCGGGAGGAGGTGGCGCTGCGCGTGCTGCCCATCTTGACGGCGTCGGAGAGCAATCTGTACAAACAGGATAATGTGCAGAAGCTGTCGCGGCGTCTTCGCGTTAGCGAACGTGAATTGTTGGCGTGGGCGCGGGAGAAGCTGCCTGCCGAGCCTTCGGTTGCGCAGCCGCTGCCAAATGAAGAGCCGCCACCCGAGTATTGGCACGACGACCAGGTCGCGTACATGCTTGAAGCCGGCGATATGAGCGAATCCCCGCCCAGCGCCGCGCCTGCCGCTACTGTCGGCTTAGGGGCGAAAAGCGCTCTCGAACCGTATTGCCTGAGCTTGCTGTTCAGAAATCCAAATCTGCTCTTTCTTGTAAATCGCAGACTGCGCGAGTTGGCCGGCGATGACGACGATCTCTTGCGGGGACCGCTCTGCGCGCTGGGCGTCGATGACTTCTCCCAAAGCCAATATCGGATGCTGATGGCGCACTTGCAAGAGTCGATGGCGCAAGATGATCGCGAGCCGCTGGAGTATCTCGAATCCAAGGTTGGCGCTGATCTTCAGCTGGAATACCAGGCGCTGCTCGTCGATGCGCCTGAGGCGGTCGCCCGGTCAATCAGACGAAACTTTCAGGTGGACTTGAACGATATCCTTAGAAGACGATCGACCCGGACTGGACCACGATCCAACGATCGCGACGAGCTGATCAACCGCGCATTGCAGCTTCGGCTCACGCGCCTGGAAAACGAACGCGTAGAGTTGCAGTATTTGCAGGAAGAAGCACAGTCCAGCGAGGGCGTCGATCAGCGGCAGACTGAGCAATTGCATTCCAAGATCATGCTATCGATGAAGGCAAAAGCGCGTATCAACAAGGCGGTTGGCCGATATTCACACTCAATGCAGCGGTCGTCAATTTCATAGCCGGGAGTCTACTACATGAATATGGATAGCGAAAAGCGCATCGGCGCGCACATCGACTACGATGATGAGGAAGAAAATGAAGCGACCGATAATGATGGCTCGCGTCGCGGGCGCTATGAGTCCTCCGACTACGACACCGGCGAGCTTGAAAGCGATGATGCATCGTCCGATGTGATTGACAGTCTGCCGCCTTCCGATGATCCGGTAAAGATGTACCTGAAAGAGATCGGCCAGGTCCCGCTGCTCGATAGCAACCGGGAAATGTGGCTGAGCGCGCAGATTGCTTCCGAACGCCACTTGGAAGCGCTGCGCGATGAGCTCATGCGCTTTGAAAATGGATCAACGGAGCCGCGAGAGCCGGACTTTCTTGATGTCGAGCGATTCGCCTATAGGCGGCTGCGCGAAGACTGGGGCAAACTGCAAGCCAGCGCGGAAGAACGCGCGGTGGACACGCCGGATTTTTTCAAGGTGTTGGCCGAAGTACAGGAGACGGTAAATGATTGGGATCGCGACACGGACTCGTACATACGCAGCTACCTCAATCAACGCAATTGGGGCCGCGACGATGATTGGACGACCTACGCGCAAGCATTTTTCAAAGTGATTCACGCGCTGTTTCTGTTCCCGTTTGAGCACCAGATGCAAATGCAGCGGTATTACCGCCGCGCCCACGAGCTGCCTTCCTTGCAGGAATTCGATGGCTGGATTGAAGACACGGTCGATCCCATCAGCTTGGCAAAGCAGCAGCAGGAGCAAGTGGAGCAGCACGCCGCTCAGGCTTCGGAAGATTTGACGCGGGCGAATCTGCGGCTGGTTGTCAGCGTTGCCAAACGCTATATGGGGCGGGGCATCAGCTTCCTCGATCTGATTCAGGAAGGCAATATTGGTTTGCTGCGGGCGGTCAACAAGTTTGACCATACCAAAGGCTACAAGTTCAGCACTTACGCCACGTGGTGGATACGGCAGGCGATCAGCCGCGCCATCGCCGATCAAGCGCGGACGATTCGCATCCCGGTTCACATGGTCGAGACGATCAACCGCGTGATGCGCGTCCAGCGCGACCTGATTCAAAAGCTGGGCGCGGACCCGATCACGGAACAGATCGCCCTGGAAATGGACTTCCTGAATGATGACGACCGCGACAGGATCAAGCAACACCAAAGCGACGGCACCACGATGGATCCCAGCTTGAACCGGAAGCTGCGGCGCGCCTCGCAAAAGGTGCGCAAGATCATACGCATCAGCCAGGAACCCATGAGTCTTGACATGCCTGTCGGGCAAGAGGACAGCAGCATGTTGGGCGATTTTATCCCGGATGAAAACATGCTGGGACCGGTCGACGCCGCCGGGCGGCAATTGCTCAAGGATCAGATTCGCTCGGCTCTGGGCGTGTTGAGCGAGCGTGAGCGCCAGGTCTTGGAGATGCGCTTTGGCCTGCTGGATGGGCACGATAATACGCTGGAGGAAGTCGGGCAATTCTTCGGCGTGACGCGCGAGCGCATTCGCCAGATCGAAGCGAAAGCCTTGCGCAAATTGCGTCATCCCACGCGTTCACGCGAGCTTCGCGATTATCTGGGCGTGTAGCCGCGCGCCCAGCAGCTTGCTTAAGCAGCAGATGAAGATTGAGGATCTGCACGACTGGAATCTTGATCCAAAAGCGGCGATCGCGCTTCAGCGAGAATTGGCCCCACAACTGAGCAGCGATATCCCGCTTGCGCTTGACTGCCTCACGAGCATCGCCGGCGTGGACGTCAGCGTTCTCCGAAAGCGATCGCGCGCAGCCGTCGTCGTCATGAGCTATCCCCAGCTGGAAATCATAGAGATAGCGCGCGCTGAGCGTGAGACAAACTTCCCCTACATTCCGGGATTGCTGGCTATTCGCGAGGGACCGGTTATTCTGGATGCCCTGCGTCAACTGCGTTGCGAACCGGATGCCTTTATCTTTGACGGCATGGGGCAGATACATCCGCGCAAGATGGGCATCGCCGCGCACCTGGGATTGTGGTTGAAGCGCCCGACGGTTGGCTGCGGAAAGACGCATTTCATCGGCGAGTTTGTGGAACCGGCGGCGGAAAAAGGCGGCTGCAGCGCCTTGATATTTCGAGACGAGCAAATTGGAGCGGTGCTGCGCACGCGAGCAAAGGTGAAACCGGTCTATGTTTCCGTTGGACACATGGCTGATCTTGCGAGTGCAGTGAAGCTGATATTATCGGCGACTACGCGATACCGCCTGCCGGATCCGGTGCGCGCGGCGCATAACGCGGCTCAATTGTAGTCCGCCGAGGATGGGAGAATTAAGCGCCCGCATCGGCAACATCGGCTTGAATCGCGATGCCGCAGCGTGCTTCACCCGGGCGGGTTAGGGTCCTTTGACGATTCGCTCTCGAGCAAAGACTTGTACAGGGACAGCGTTTCATCGACGACCTGGCGCAGGGTAAAGCCTTCAAGAACGATTTGCCTGCCCGCCGCCCCCATCTTCATGCGTTCGGCCGGATTGTCGATCAGATGCCTTACCGCTTGCGTCAGCGCGGCAATGTCATTGGGTGGTACGAGCAGACCGTTGACCCCATCACGCACGATTTCGCGGCAGCCCGGCGTATCGGTTGTGACGCAAGCGCGAGCGCAAGATGCCGCTTCGATCAAAACCTTAGGCACACCCTCGCCATAAGTCGATGGCAGACAGACGATATTGCTTTCGGCGTAAACCAAGGGCATGTCGTAGCGCGCCCCCAGCCACTCGATCAAGCCTTCTGATTCCCAGCTGCGCAGTTGGGCGGCCGAGACATTGAGCGGGCTTGTGCTTTCTTCATAGCCGGCCACCTGAAAGCGCGCCCTTCCGCGCAGCCGGCGCGCCAGCTCAACAAAGTCGCCGATGCCTTTCTGCATCAAGAGGCGCCCGGCGAAAAGCACAACGGGCAGTTCGTCCTGGTTTTCTTCGCGTGGGCGGAAGACGTCTTCGTCAACGCCCGAGCCGCGTATCACTAAGGTCTTGTGGCGGGCCGCCAGCCCGCGCTCGACGAAAAGTTGACGGTCGTCCGGGTTCTGAAAGATTGTCCGGGTATTGTCGCCAGCCAGCGCCAGCTTGAAGGCGGGCTGGCAAAGTATATTCAGCAGCTTCGCTTTTGGGCTTGCATTGACGAAGATGTATCCCAGGCCGCTCATCGCCTGAACCACCTGGTCGCAGCCGCTGAACTTGGCGGCGATGCCACCGTAGATGACCGGCTTGATGCTGACGTGATGCAGCAAGTCTGGCTTAATGTCGCGATAGAGCGCCCACAGCGCCAGCAGCGTCCGCAGCTCCAGCAGCGGATTCAAGCCGTGTTGGCGCAGCCTGATTGGGTGGCAGGGAATACCATGTTCGGCGATTCTTACAAGCGCGGCCGGATCCGAATCGGACGTTGCCACCTGCACGTCGAAGCCGGCTTGGCGCGCGGCCAGCGCCAGCGGAAGCCGATGCGACAGAAAAAAACGTGGAATATTCACTACGAAGAGCAGTCTGGGCGCTTTGTCTCGCAACGATATTCCTCTGGGTGAGCTCTGCATTGCATCGGATCACAGCGGTGTCCACGCGCAAGGCCGGGAGAGTCTAAGGCGCGCCGTCCACCTCTGGCAGTTGGATTTCGCTGGTGTCATCGACCCCGGCAATGCTGTCGCTTAGCGCTTCGACCGGCGCCAGCCTGGCAACGTTAGCGCCCGCCAACACATAGACCAGTACGCCAAAGGACGACAGGCCGAAGCTGGCTAAAATCCCAATCATTTGCAGTTGACCGAAGTAGAGTTCGCCTGTGTCGTCGCGGATATGCGTGCCGAATCCCAAGATATCAGCCAAGCCGGCCAGTGAAGCGAAGAGAATGCCGGTCAGCGCCAGCCGCGTGCCTATGTTCTGAACCAGGGAAGCGGGCACATCCAGGAAAAAGGTGAACTTGAGATAAGTCAGCGCGCCCAGGGTGAGCAGGGCGTAACCAACGAGCACCATCACCACTTGAACGAGGCCGATGCCAAGCGTCGGCTCGGCGCCGGTGACGCCGGGGAACAAGCCCATAAAGCAGACAATGCCGCCCAAGGCGCCCAAGGCTATGCCAACTTGCGCGAATCGCCACATCAGTTTCTATCCGTTTGGCAAGCACTCTTTCAACTTACGTATCATATTCCCGCCCAAGATCGCCGCGGCCTCCGTCTCGGAGAATCCGCGCTCCAGCAGTGACCGGCGCAGCAGCCAAAGATCGCAGGATGTATCGATTTCGGTGGGAAGCGCGCGATAGGGATAACCGCCATCGATATCGCTGCCCAAGCCAACATGGGCGACCGAGCCGGTCAACTGACAGACGTAATCGACCGCATCAACCCAGTGGGCGAGACTGACCTCTCGCTTGCGATCACCCGGATGCCAATCCTGCCTTAGGTACCGATTATACACCATGACGCTCATCACTCCATCGCGCTCGGCGAGGCGGCGGATGATCTCATCGGGAAGGCAGCGCGGACTTTGGCAAAAATAGCGCGGATTGCTGTGGCTGGCGATGATGGCGCCTTCGTATCGCTCCAGCGCCTCCGCTGCTGCTCGTTCTGACAGCGCCGAGACATCGAGCAAGACCTGGAACCCGGCCATGACCTCGAGCAATTCGTAGCCAAGCAGCGTCAAGCCGCCATCGGATCTGGCGGAGCCGGCGTATCGGGTTTGCTGCCAGGCGGGCGCGACAATGCGCACACCGTATTCCAGCCATTCTTCGAGCTGCTTCGGCTCAGAGACGGGCTCGGCGCCTTTCAGCTTCACAACGATGCCGTGCAGGCGTTTGTCGATGCCATCGTCATCGCGCCAGGATTTCAGGACATCGTCAAGGTCTTCCTGCGTCAGGATCAATCGTATGTTGTCATGGTCGTCGGCGAGGCGTCGGTAGTAGTCCATTTGCCAAAGCGCCAATTGCCGCGCGTCGGCGGCTGTTCGGTAGGTGTAGCGCTGCCAGGCACGCAAGCCCGGCGTAAACTCGGAAAGGACTTGCAGGCTGCCGAATACGACGCCGACGCGCCCCAGCACATTGTCGCGCATGCTGACGACCGCCGGCGGAACGTCCGCGCCCGCTGCGTCGCGGCGTTGATGCCAAGCCCAGCGCGTGTAATCCAGCCCCAGCTGCTGAGCGTTGAAAGCGATATTTTGCTGAGCATCAATGATGACCATAGTCGAGGCGCTTTTCGGCGCACTGCCTGCGCAGAATGGAAATATGCCTGCATCCGATAATACACGAAATCGACGGCGAAGACGCAGGCAAAGCGCCGGGCATCCATGCGGCGCAAGCTTGTGCTATGCTCTGCGGGGATTCAGACCGGGCATCACAGAAAGCGATTTGACGATGCACATCGCGCGAGTCAACAGCATAAGGGTGAGCTACGCGGACCGGGAGGTATTCCGCGATCTCACCTGGGCAATCGGCGATCGCGATCGTGTCGCTTTGGTGGGACCGAACGGCGCGGGCAAATCGACGCTTTTCCGCGTCTTGTTGGGCGAGGTTGAGCCCGACCGCGGCCATGTCGCCATACAGCCACGAATTCGCATCGGTTACTTGCCGCAGGATATGAACCTGCCGCGCGGCAAGTCGCTCATCGAAACGGCGATGATCAAGCCGCCGGAGTTGGAGCGGATCGAGCTTTGTCTGAATGAAGTCGAGGCGCGGCTGGCGGACCCGGCGGTTTATGGCGATGAGACGTTGCTCGCCCAAACCCTGGAGCGGCATGACGCGCTGCTAGCCGACTTCGAGCGCATGAACGGCAACCGTCACGCCAGCCATGTGCGGGAGCTGCTGGCGATGCTCGGCTTTGACGCTGATGACTACGACCGTCGCAATGACAGTCTGTCGGGCGGGCAGAAGAAAATGGTGGCGCTGGTTCAACTGGCGGTCTCGGCGCCGGACATCCTGCTGCTCGACGAGCCGGACAACCATCTCGACATGGACGGCAAGAATCAGCTGGAACGCTTCATCAACAGCTATCGCGGCAGCGTTGTCATCATTTCGCACGACCGCTATCTGCTGGACGAGGTGGCGAAGCAGACGGTTGAATTGGAGCGGGGCCGGCTGACGGTCTACCATGGCAACTTCTCCTATTACCTCAATGAACGTCAGCTGCGCCGACTGCGTCAACAGCAGCAGTATGTCACGCAGCAGAAAGAGATCGCGCGCATCGAAGCAATGATCGAGCGTTTCGAAAGCTGGGCGAAGCAAGTTCTGAGCCGGAAGCACATGCTGGCGGCGCGTCAAAGGCGGCGCATGCTGGAAAAAATGGAGGAACGCGGCGAAATCATTGAGAAGGTCGTCGACCAGCGCCTGATGGATTTCAAAGTAGACGGCTGGCGCGGCAGCAAAAAGGTCTTGGAGTTGAAGCAGGTTTCGATGGCATTCGGCGATGATCCGCTCTTCCTTGACGCCAGCGCGCTGCTGCGGCACGGCGAGCGCGTAGGCTTGATCGGCCCCAACGGCGCGGGCAAGACCGTGATTCTCAAGCTGATTCTGGGCGAGCTGCAGCCGGTCGCCGGCGATATTGTCGTTGGTCCAAGCGTCCGCATCGGCTTCTATTCGCAGGAGCATCAAACGCTGGAGGCTTGGCTTGAGCAGACGCCGCTGGATTTGGTGCGCAATCTGCAAAACAGCAGCGAATCCAATGCGGTGAACTTCCTCTTACGCATGGCTTTCAGCTACGAGCAGGTGCGCCAGTCGGTTCGAACGCTGTCCGGCGGCGAGCGCAGCCGGCTGCAATTGGCGCGCGTGATGCTGCAGCAGCCCAATCTACTCTTGCTGGACGAGCCGACCAACAACCTCGATATCCCGTCGGTCGAGGTGCTGGAAGACGCGCTGGACGAATTCAACGGCACTGTGCTTATTGTTTCACATGATCGCTATTTTCTTGATCAGACGGTGGATCGACTGATTGAGATTCGCGACGGCGAGTTGAAGGAATTTGTCGGCGGCTACACCGCTTATCTGATGGCGACGGGCAAGCTCGCCGCGAATTAGGCTTGGGCGGCTGTCGCGCGGATGACGGCGCCAGGGATGACGAACTCAAAATCATCGCTTGTCATACTGGCGGGCAGGTGGAAGGCGGCGCGGATATCGTCCGAGGCGCCATTGAAGAGAGAGCTGATCATGTCGGCATTCAGGCGCGGCGTATTCATGCGGCGCGTCCAGGTAGCGAAATGCAGCGTCAAGTCAAAGGTCATCAAAACCTCCGACGAGAAGCCGGCCGCCGCCAGCAACGCCCGCCATTCGGAGATTCTGTAGTCGCGCACATGCGATGGATCGCGCAGAAGTTCGATGGTTTGCAAGAAAGTATCCTGGGCGTAGTCTTCGCGCGCCATGATATCGCTGATGAGCAAGGCGCCGCCGGGCTTCAACAGGCGTCGAAATTCGGCCAGCGCCCGTTCCGGATGTAGCCAATGATGGGCGCTGTAGCGGGTCACGACCAGGTCAAAGCTGCGACTGGGGAAGGGCAAGCATTCCACATCGGCGAGCTGGGCGCGCACATTGGTCACCCCGAGTTCGCGTGCGAGGGTCTCGGCTTGCTGGAGCATGGCCGGCGTGAAGTCACAGGCGATGACTTGCCCGGCAATGGCGGCGAAAGCCATGGCTGTGTGACCGGCGCCACAACCGGCGTCAAGCACGCGCGCGCCCTCGCCCAATGATGTGGTCTCGATCATTCGATCAAGATCGGGACCGGCGGCATGCACTTTGCTCGCCCGGTAATTGGCGGCCACATCGCCGAATCGCTTTTGGACCTGGCTTTTGACATCTTGCGCGCGGCGCTTGCGCATATCGCGAGCGCTCCCTTGTCAGCTTCTTGAGAAACTTCTTGCAATCCTTATAATGTATGATAGACTCTGAGTACGCTTCTTCGAATAACGGTCGAATCAAAGGTTTGTCTTGACAAGACCCTTGTTATTCTATTACACTGCAGGCTTGCAGTCCTCTTGCCGTTACAATTTATTGGGTGCATGAAAACTGGTCAAATGCACAGTTCGTGTTGCTCGCGTTTTATCCTGCGCCTTCGTAAGCTCGCGCATTCCGCGTAGCTGTTTTCTTGATGCCAATTCGTTTATTCAGCCGAGTCCGCTTTTCATCCAAGGAGCCGCGCCTTGAAGCACTATTATAATGTCAAGAATTACGCACGTACGCCAGAAATTCAGGAGTTGCCGTCCCTGATCGACATTCAGTTGAAGTCCTTTGAAGACTTCCTCTATGGGGGCCGGCTGCTGGAGCTCTTCGACGAAATCAATCCAATTCAGAGTTTCAACGGCAACCTGTCGCTATATTTCCCGGGCAATCATCCACAGGCGCAGGAATTCGGCCTGAAGCCCTATTTTGAAGAGCCAAAATACGATGAAGAAGAGTGCATCGAGCGGGATATGTCCTACGCGGCGCCGCTCTATGTGGAGGTTGCGCTGGTCAATCACGAGCAAGGCGACGAGATTATCCGCCAGGATATCTTCCTCGGCGAATTCCCGCTGATGACCGAGAAGGGCACCTTCATCATCAATGGTACCGAACGGGTGGTGGTCAGCCAGTTGATCCGTTCGCCGGGCGTCTACTTTGACGCGGAGGAAGAACGCGCCACCGGGCGCTTGCTTTCCAACGCCAAGCTGATCCCGGATCGCGGCGCCTGGATGGAATTCGAAACGCGCAAGACGGATTACATCACGATCAAGTTCAATCGCAAGCGGACGATTCCGGTGACCGTCTTGCTGCGCGCGCTGGCGGCGGTTGACGATGGCTTGCCGGCGAGGCAGGCGCCGATAAAGACCGGCGATGATGAAGAAATCCTTGAACTCTTCAGCGAAGTCGACAACAGCGAGACGCACCGCTACATCGAGAGCTGCTTCAAGAACGAACCGGTTTGGGATGTCAAGAAGAAGCAGACGCTGGCGGAGGTCGCGCTGATCGAATTTTACCGCCGCATGCGCCCGGGCGATCCGCCGACGCTGGACAACGCGAAGGAATACCTTGAAGGACAACTCTTCGACCAGCGTCGTTACGATTTGGAGCGTGTGGGACGGTATAAGCTGAATCAACGTCTCGGGCATGGCGACGCTATCGATTTGTCCCACCGAACGATCACCAAGTCTGATATCGTCAAACTGGTCGAGCAGATGATCCTCATCAACAACGGCGCTCGGGCAAAAGATGATATTGATCATCTTGGCAATCGCCGCGTCAAGACCGTGGGCGAGTTGATCGGCAACAAGCTGCGCATCGGCTTGCGGCGAATGGAGCGCGTGGTCAAGGAACGCATGTCCATCCGCGAGGCGGAGCAGTTGACGCCGGTTTCGCTGGTCAATATCCGCCCGATTGTGGCGGCTGTGCGCGAATTCTTTGGTTCGTCGCAGCTTTCTCAGTTCATGGAGCAGACCAATCCGCTCTCGGAGTTGCGGCACAAACGCACGCTGTCGGCTTTGGGTCCGGGCGGCCTACGGCGGGAGCGGGCCGGCTTCGATGTGCGCGATGTGCATCACAGCCACTACGGCCGCATCTGCCCGATTGAGACGCCGGAAGGTCCCAATATCGGTTTGATCGGGCGCCTGGCGACCTACGCGCGCGTCAACGAACTCGGCTTTATCGAGACGCCGTATCGCCGGGTGGTGAATACGATGTCTGTCGCTGATCCTGATCTGATTGGCCGGGTCCTGCGCGATGATGTGGAAGCCGAGCTTAGGCTGGAGCCGGGCGAGGCAATTGACAGGCCGCTGCTTGACCGCCTGCTTCTCTTCAGCGGGGAGATTGATGAACTTCCGGTGCTGGCTAAGAAAGACGAGCTTTACGCGCTTTTGGCGCGCATCGCCGAATTGGGCAATGACGAATCGCTTATTGAAACTCAGCGAGGCTTTGACGACTTCGCGACCAAGGCTGCTGGCGATTATGCCAGGCTCGACAAGGAAATCTTTGAGTTGCGGAGCACAAGCGCGCCCTCTAATGATGAGGCGATAGAGCAATTTCTCAGCCTTTATGAGCGGCGCATGCAAGAAATTGGTCAAGTGTATGATGACTACGGCTATGCGCGGGGCGAATTGCGTAGCGCGGTGGCGCAGTTGCGAAAGCAAGCTGAATTGCCTGGGGAGCTCGCGACTGCCGCTGAAGCATTCCTGAATAAGGCTGAAGCGCTCGGTGAAGAAAGACGGGAACTCGAACGTGGTCTGACAAACCTCAACAATGCTGTTGCGGCGATTTCCGAGCTCAACGGGCAGAGCATTCCGAAGAACCTAAGGGACCGAGTCGGCAGGCACGGCAAAATCTTGACCAATTTTCCAGCGAGGCTAGAGAAGGCAGCCTCGGATCAAGCGTCGGCTGGCCAGACCTTAAAGACTCTGATTAGCTCCGATGCAATGTCCGAAGACGTCATTCGCAACCGCCCAATTTCTGAAGAACTTCTGGGAGAGAAGATCGCCAAATCTGTCATGATTGAGTCTCTCATCCTTGAAGAGGGTTCGGTCATTAATGATGATGCCGTTGCCATACTCGAGCGGTATGGCATCAGAGAGGCGTCGGTTACGCCCTTTGCCACCCAAGACATTGAATACCTGTCGGCCGATGATGAGGACAAGTTCATCATCGCCCAGGCGAACGCGCGCCTCGACGACTTGGGGCAGTTCCTTTCCAATCGCGTTTCGGCAAGATATGACCAGGGCTTCCTGTCGGCGCCGCCGCAGCGCATCGATTATATGGATATCGCGCCGCGCCAAATCGTCGGCATCAGCGCCGCGCTGATCCCCTTCCTATCGCATGACGCGGCGAACCGCGCCTTGATGGGATCAAATATGCAGACGCAGGCGGTGCCGCTGATATCGCCCGATGTATCCGTCGTCAGCACCGGCATGGAAAGTCAGGCGGCTTTCAACAGCGGGCAGGTGCTGGTCTCTGATGTTGAGGCTGAAGTCACCAGCGTGCAGGGGCATCGCGTCATCGTGCGCACGGGCGACGGCGAAGAGAGAACATTCCAGCTGCGAAAGTATGAGCGCTCCAATCAATCGACCTGCATCGATCAGCGCCCGCTGGTGCGCAAGGGCGACGTGATCAAGCCGGGAGATGTCATCGCCGATAGCTCGTCCACTTACGATGGCCAGCTGGCTCTCGGTCACGATGTATTGACCTGCTTCCTGTCCTGGGATGGCGGCAACTATGAGGACGCTCTGCTCGTCAGCGAGGATATGCTGCGCGCGGATAAATTCACCAGCATTCATATCGAGAAGCACGAGATTGAAGCGCGCGATACCAAACTGGGCGCGGAAGAGATCACTTACGATATCCCGAATGTGGGCGAAGAAGCGCTCAAAGACCTGGATGAGCACGGCATTGTGCGTATCGGCGCCGAGGTCGGACCCAACGATATCTTGGTCGGCAAGATTACGCCAAAGGGCGAGAAGGAATTGTCGCCGGAGGAGAAATTGCTGCGCGCGATCTTCGGCGAGCAGGCGCGCGAGGTGAAGGATTCGTCATTGCGCCTGCCTCACGGCGATCGCGGCAAGGTCATTGATGTCAAGGTCTTTACCCGCGAAGAACATCCGGATCTTTCCGCCGGCGTAGAGAAGATGGTTCGCGTGAGCGTGGCGCAGCGCCGCAAGCTGACCGTCGGCGACAAGATGGCCGGGCGGCATGGCAACAAAGGCGTCATTTCGAAGATCGTCACGGTCGAAGACATGCCCTATATCGATGGCGGCATTCCGGTTGAGATCATACTCAATCCGCTTGGCGTCCCGAGCCGGATGAATATCGGTCAAATCCTGGAGCTGCATTTGGGCTGGGCGGCCGACCGATTGGGCTTCCGCGCGATCACGCCGGTGTTTGATGGCGTCAAAGAGCAGGAGATTCAAGCGGAGCTCGGACGCGCCTGGATGATCGACTGGGCTTGGAAGCGGACCACCGAGCGCGCTTGGGAGAATCATGAGCGCTTGGCGGCGAGCTCCGGCATCGCGCCCGAAGACTTCGATGACGATATGCATGTCATTTGCGCCTACCTGGTTGATCGCGTGGGCGAATCGGGACTATACAACAACGAAGCGATTATCTTTGAGCGCGACGAGATTTACGTCAGACGCGTCGCCGTCGCCGAGATGCTGCGCGAATTCGGCCATGACCCTGAGACGGTGATGGTTTACGACAACAGCCCGCTCTCGATTGAAGAGCGCGACAATCGCGACGCGAGCGCGGTAGACGTCTCCATTCGCTTGTGGATACAGCACCATACCGCGGATGAAATCAAGCTGTCCGAGGATTTAACCCTGCGCGAACTGTTTGAAATCGCCAACCGCGTCATGTTCGAAACCGGGATTCCGGTGCCGCATTATGGCAAGCAGACCTTGTATGACGGTCGCACGGGCGAACCTTTTGATCGGCATGTCGCCGTCGGTTATGTGCATATGCTGAAGCTCGCCCATCTGGTCGAGGACAAGGCGCACGCCCGCTCCACTGGACCTTACAGTCTGGTCACGCAGCAGCCGCTCGGCGGCAAGGCGCAGTTCGGCGGTCAGCGTTTTGGCGAGATGGAAGTCTGGGCGCTGGAGGCTTATGGCGCCGCTCATATCTTGCAAGAAATGCTAACGGTAAAGTCCGACGATGTGCAGGGGCGCGTCAAGACCTACGAGAGCATCGTCAAGGGCGAGCCGATTGAAGAGCCGGGCATCCCCACAAGCTTCCGCGTGCTGGTCAAGGAATTGCAGAGCCTGGGCTTGTCGGTGGAAGCGATCACCGGCTCCGGCGATGTGATCCGCTTTGGCAAGTACGACGAGCAGTCGCGCAGGCCGCAGCCGGAAACTGGTTTGCTGGGCTTGGGGACGGGGTGATTTGCCGCGGGCATTCGCTCGGAGGTCAATGAGAGGCGCGTCTATCGGATGCGCCTTTTTTGTTGCGGGGTTCTAGCCGAAGTGAGTGTCTCGGGCAGAGTCCAGAGTCTCGCTGACGATGGTGCGCAGTTCATCTTCTGTATAGTGCTGCGGCAATAGCGCCGAGCCGGGTCCCCTGGCTGGGAAGCGCTTGTTCAGCGCCTTCACTAAGATGATGAAGCCGTCAACGGTCCCGGTGATCTGTGCGAATTCGCGGACTTCTGGTGTTTGTCTTCGCAGCCAGTACAGTAGCGCCTCGCGCAACTCTTTCGAACGTAGCGTCGGGCGAAAATACATCTTGCGAGCGTTGCTGAATTCCCATCCGAATACCTCGCCGGCATCCTGCAATTGCTGGTCTCGCAGCCAGAAGCCCACCTCTAGAAAATCGTATGCTCTGTCGAGCCGCTTGTCGTCTGAACGCGTACGCCATTGCTTCTTTCCAGCAGGAATTAGCTGGCTCCAGCGCGGATCGCGGTTGGCGCTATGGCGTATGCCGTACCAGGCTTTTGCGGTCAACGCCTGCCACAGGGTGGTTCGCTCTTCTCCTTGCATCGCCTCGTGCCGCATGATATCGCTGATATGAACTGCGCGGCCCAGCACCCAGACCTGCTCGAAGGAATTGAAACGGGCTTTGCCATTCTGATGATCTGTGATTAGTGTCAGCGTGTGCCAGGCCATGTCGAGCACGTCGTCCAGCTTCTGGTCGAGAGCTTCGGCTTCGGGGCGGTATTCTTCGGCGCTGAGGGCGACGCGGCGTCCGCTGCGGATGCTATTGCCGAGGACACCGTCGTGCTCGCTCCAAATGAGGACAGCCATTAGTTGTTCTCCTGTGGAATCAAGATTGGATATATGGCAGCGACAGTCTTGCGCCATTTTAGTGCAAAATCAATTGGTGATGTGGACTTCTCTAGTCTGTAAGTCTTCATTTCAGCTTCTAGCTCAGACAAACACTCCATGTACCAATCCCACGCTTCGTCGTCTACGAGATCTGGTCTCGCTTCGCGCAACGATTCTACTCTCGTTGGATCTGCTTCGTCTTCATGTAGGGGTTCTAGCGCCCATTGGAGTAGGCCGTTTACATTAATCTCCAATTCAAAGGGGTTGTGACCATCAAACGATTCAGCGGCTGAATTCTTTAACAATGCGGTGTGGAGCGGATAATCCGGTGCAAAGTGTAGCTTGCTCTCATCCATTCTTAGCTCCCACATCGGTGGAGTCCCACTGTGTACCTGAAACGGCTCAAACGGCATACCACCCTGCGTATGCGCAGGCTCGGATTCAAAGTACAGTGTGCGCAAACCAGGAGGAGCCAGCTCAACTCTTCCGTCCATCAGATAGGCTTGCATAACACGTCGGCCCGGTTCAAGCGCGAGAGTCAATAGGTCGTTTTCTCGAACCGCTTCGCCCGGTTCACCGCGAACCACGCGCAAACGCAGACTGTACAGCTTATGTCGACGTTCGTCCCCTCCTAGTGGTTTACCAGGCATTTCGAAGGGCTCGTCGGTCACCAGGACCGTACCTTCCCTCATACGCAGAAGTAGATGGCCGGTCACATTCTCGTGGGTTCGATTGCGGCCGTTGACTTGTAGCCTCAAGATGTCGCCGTTTTCAATGCGTAGCTCGGCCGGGTTAGTTTCGTTTTCAACGGATATACTAACGGCATAGGGATTCTCTTGGCGCTGTGGCGGATCCATCTCTACGTGAATCCGTCTCGCTTTCTTGGCAACCAGTCGCTTGCCCTCGTAAACAGCGGCGCGGATGCGATATGTACCAGGCTCTGGGCAGATTATATGGTTGTCTTCAATCACCTGCTGTGTCAGGACTCGATAATTTAACCCGTATGAGAGAACGGCCTTGGGGTTTTGTTTCGTCCATAGCGCCTCATACTGTTCCCCAGGCGCTTGCCACTCCAAAGTGTAACGAGTGTTCCTACGAAGAGTCTCAGGGCGAGAATTCGTCACAAATTGAATGTTCGAAATGCGCTGCCCCCAATCTACACGCGAGGTTTTGGGATTGGGATAACTTAGCAAAACGTCTACATCCCAAGGCTTGTCAGTTTCGCCATCGACCGAGTCGCCGTTGTTCTCGATTAGAACATCACCCATTGCTTTGGACAGGAGCCGGTCGAAAACGAATTGGCTTGTACGGCGAAACTTTTCATTCGATCTCCCGTCATCAGGATCTTGGTTTTTGATCAATCCGATTCTTGACGCAAACTCATGGACCATATTCTCGAGATATGGCAGTATGGGATTCTTTACGATCCCTGTCTTGCGAAACCCATCATGCTGAGCTTTTTCTTTTTCTCGCAACCGCTCTTCGGTGTATTCATCAAACTCAACAAAAGCGCGTATCCCTGGCTTCTCCTTAGGTGGTAATAGATCGAATTTCCTATATGTTTCAATGCACTGCCCGGCGCGAATCATTTGAATGCCGATATATTCCGGTCCTTCAGCCGGCAATGTCTGATCGCGCAAATTGGCATCATAAAGCAGCGCCAGGCGTTTCACGGTGCAGTTGCTTCCTAGTTCTTTGTTCTCAACTAATTGTATATGACAGCCTTCGTACAGTTTGTGGATATTCCCAGGGACGGTTGCATCACTCGACCAGATTTCGCCTTGCCACCATTCCGGCTCAACTATCGTTTGGGGCGGACCCGCTTCTTCATCAACTAGAGTAATTGTCAAACGCCCCTCAGCAATCTGCCGCCACCAAAGGTATTGCAGCCAGCTTGCTAGAGAGCCGTCTCGAAACGCCTCAATAGAAGTCTCGGATAAGTACGGTACGATTATACGTGCGCCTGGTTCGCTTAGTGGCTCAAGGTCTAAGGGCAACTTGATTTTTCCATTCCGCGCAACATAAATCTGCGCAGACACCGCTTGTCGTGCGTCGTCATTCAGCAGCGGCCGACTGAGGACGCGCATTTCATCGTCCAAGATAGTAAAGTGGCCAAGGCGGTACTTGTTGTCTCTGAGCAGCGTATCGTAAAGCATCATCGCGCCGCGTTCCCGACTAGGGAATCGTGAGCAATGTAAGAAGATTGACTTGCCCCAGCCGCGCGAGCCACTCTGCTGGCTGCTTTTGTTCGAGTCAAAGAACCGCTCAAAATGAAACCACTTCAGTTCCTGCAATACCTCTTCTGAGGCATTCTTCAAATCGCTGCGAATAGGGCTTGTCTCGCCACAGAGCCCGGTTGTTCCGCGGTCCGTTACAGTTAGATGGAAAATTGACTTCCCGTCGTTTGCTATTCGACGCAACAATCGGTATTCGACATGTACTACTTCACCACGAAAACGGGCGTCCTTCGCGTTTTGAACTGGTTCTTGAGCTAATGCTCGTATTTCGCCGTCGGCGTAACTGTCGGCGAAGGTTGTCAACAGGCCTGCGGCACTATACTCTGGTGAACGCTCGTCTGCTCTAGCCATTTTCTATCTCCCTTGATTCGACTCATCCAAATCTAGCTTGTTCTTCCGCCGACGCGCACCGACATTACGCGCATCGGGATAATCTTCACGCAGCGCATAGAATCCCTTGCTGGTGGGGCGGATGAAGCGTTTGTCCGCTTCTGCACGCCGATTATCATCTTGCGTCATCCGTGAAACCAACGCGCCAGCAGGGTCCTGGCCCCGAATCACAGCGCCCCGCTTTACAATCTCATCAGCCAAATCACGGTAATGCATCGGCTCTCCGTTACGCTCGCGCAAGACTTGTTCCACCATGTTTAAGAGTCGCTCAGAGGGTGTCGACGAGGACTCCGTGCTCCTTCGTCTTTGTAGCCGCTCGCTGCTCGCCGGCGGCTCAGCGCTAAGCAATGCTTGCACATGTCCAAGTCGCTCTACCTTGCTTCGGCACTGAGATTCCTTCGCGTCGATTTCTTTGCGCAGTTGCTCAATCTCTTGCTGCAGTCGATCACGCTCGCTGAGCAGCGAACGTTCCAGATCATTTTCTGGTTGATTGACACGATTGTTGTTTGTCATGCTCAAATCCAATCATAATAATCTACTTCAGTTTATCATAATGATGTATAATATAGATGTCAAGTTTGATTATTATAACCATTGTCATCATTATTACGATAGCAATCACGCTGCTATTGACGTTCAAGAAGCTACGAAGCACACTCGCAAGAATCAATACGAGGAGATTCGTTTCTGCAGTTTCTGGTAACGACCGGCAAGAGCGCGCATGAATCGACGTCATTGAAACTCGTCCGCGCAAAATGGTTCTTTGCCTTGCTTGATTTTGCCGAAGTTGTATGCTAATCTCACTGTTGATTGATTTGTTCCAAAAAGCACAAATGCTTGGAGCACGATGCCGACCGTCCTGGAATTTGGTCCCGTCACCGCCTTGCTGGTCATCTCCGTCATCCTGGCGCTGATCATCTCCAACATCTCGCGGGTGATGGGTCCGCATCGGCCGACCTATCGCAAATCGGTGCCCTATGAAAGCGGCATGAAGCCGATTGGTCCGGCGACGCGCCGCTTGCCGGTCAAGTTTTATTTGGTCGCTGTTCTTTTCATTATTTTCGACATTGAAGTGATATTCTTCTTGCCTTGGGCGGTATCAATGCGCGACCTCGGCATTTACGGGCTGGCGGTGATGGCGGTGTTCACCGTGATCCTGATCGTCGGCTTCGTATACGAATGGAAGAAAGGCGGTTTGGAATGGGAATAAGCTCAAAGCTGGGTAACCTCGGCATCGTCACAACCACCGTCGAACAAGCCGTCAATCATGCGCGCACGGGCGCGATGTGGCCGCTGCTGTTTGGGCTGGCTTGCTGCGCCATTGAGTACATGAGTTCGCAGGCGTCGAGCTACGATTTGTCGCGTTTTGGCATGGAGCTGAATCGCGCAACGCCGCGGCAGGCCGATCTGTTAATTGTATCGGGACGCTTGACGCGGAAGATGGCGCCGGTTGTGCGGCAGCTCTACGATCAAATGGCGGAACCGAAATGGGTCATTTCAATGGGCGATTGCGCCTCCTGCGGCGGCGTCTACAACAATTATGCGATTGTGCAGGGCGTGGACGAAATCATCCCGGTGGATGTGTATGTCGCCGGCTGCCCACCGCGCCCGGAACAACTGCTGCACGGCATCTTGACCTTGCACGAAAAGGTCAAGGGCGAGCGCATTGCCGATTGGGCTTGATTTGCCTTTGACCAATACATTGACAATGGGTGGCGATTAGCGAATGGAAATACCGGCGGCGAGAGATCCGGCGAGCGCGGTGCGTGAAGTCTTTGGCGAGGCGCTGCTGCATGTGAAGGAATACCGTGGCGAAACCACGCTTGTCGTCGCGGCTGAGCGAACGACCGACTTGCTCAACTTTCTTCGCGTCACTTCGGGTTTGGTTTACAACATGCTCTCCGATGTCAGCGCTGTGGATTACTTTCCCAGCGACTACGGCGCTGCCTTTGACGGCGAAGAATGTGATTTTCGGCCGGAGCGCTTCGGCGTCTCTTATCACATCCTGTCAATGCTTTACAATCGGCGGCTGCGGGTGAAAGCCTTCGCGGCGGAGGACGATCCGCGCTTGCCGACCGCGACTGTGGTTTGGCCCGCGGCCAATTGGCTCGAGCGGGAGATTGCCGACATGATGGGCATCGTCTTTGAAGGGCATGCGGACCAGCGGCGTTTGCTGATGCCGGAGGATTGGTACGGTCATCCGCATCGGCGCGATTACCCGCTGGGCAAGGAGACGGTTGCGTTTTCCTTTAATGTCGATGAAATACATCAGCACAAGCCCTTCGCCAGGGACTAGCTTCCGAGGTCGCTATGGCAGTTGCAGAGCAGACGCAATCCATTGAAGAACAGCGCCGTTGGGAGGGCAGCCTCGATCAGTTGCGCGGTTTGGTCTCGGAACGGGCGATCACCGGCGAGACGATGCTGCTCAATATGGGTCCGCATCATCCCAGCACACACGGCGTATTGCGGCTTCTGCTGGAACTGGATGGCGAGCAAATCGTGAGTTGCCTGCCTGATATCGGTTTTCTGCACACCGGCATCGAGAAATCTCTCGAGGACAAAAGCTACGAAAAGGCGCTGCCGCTGACCGACCGCATGGACTATCTCTCGCCCATGTCCAACAATATGGCTTATGCCGCGGCGGTGGAGAAGCTGCTCGATCTGGATGTGCCCGAGCGCGGGCAGATCATCCGCGTCGTCTGCCTCGAGCTGGCGCGCTGCGCGAGCCACCTGGTCTGGCTGGGCACGCATGCCATCGATATGGGCGCGATGAGCGTCTTGCTTTACGCCTTCCGCGAGCGTGAGCGGATTCTGGGCATGTTCGAGATGCTCTCGGGCCAGCGCATGATGAGCAGCTACATTCGACCGGGCGGAGTCTGGCGCGATGTGCCGGCGGACTTCCTGCCGACGATCAAGCAATTCCTCAACGACTTTCCCTACAAGGTCGATGATTATGAAGCCTTGTTGACCAAGAACCCGATCTGGAAAGATCGCGCGCAGGGCGTCGGCGTCATTGAGCCGGATGTCGCCTTGGCTTACGGGATGACGGGACCGGCGCTGCGCGGCAGTGGCGTCAACTGGGATTTGCGCAAGGCGCAGCCCTATTGCGGCTACGAGACCTACGACTTCAATGTGCCGCTGGGCGAGCATGGCGATGTCTATGATCGCTACCTGATTCGGATTCATGAGTTCCGCGAGAGCATGAAAATCCTCAATCAAGCGGTGGCGCGGCTGGAGACGGTCAAGGGACCATATCGGTCACAGAACAACAAGTATTGCCCGCCGCTGCGCAGCGAACTGGGGCAGAGCATGGAAGCGGTCATCCATCATTTCAAGCTCTGGACCTACGGCTATGACGCGCCGGATGAAGAAATCTATAACGCCATCGAAAGCCCGCGCGGCGAGATCGGCTGTTATATCCATGGGACAGGCGCAAACAAGCCGCGGCGCGTGCATTTCAAGACGCCGTCGTTCATCCATATCAGCGCGCTGCCGGTTGTTTCGAAGGGTTATCTCTTGGCTGACATGGTGGCGATCATCGGCAGCGTCGACATCGTGCTAGGCGATTGCGACCGTTAAACGGCGGCTGTAATCGGCAGGCGCCAATGTGTAGAGGCTGAAGTATAGATTCCCATTGCTAGGCAGGGAATCTGTTTATGAAGGAAAGCAGTGGATGGCAATCATCGGCAATCCCAAGTACGCGAAACGCATTGATCATCATCTGGCGAAATATGAGACCAAGCGCTCGGCAGTGATGCCGCTGCTTTACATCGCGCAGGAAGAGTACGGCTGGGTCAATGCCGAAGGCATCAACGAAGTGGCGCAGATTCTCAATCTCGATCCCACGCAGGTGAAGTCGATCGCCGGCTTTTACACCATGTATTCCGAGCAGCCCAAAGGCAAATACTGGCTGCAAGTTTGCACCGACCTGCCTTGCGCGCTCAAAGGCGCCGATGATTTTCACGCTTGGCTGAAGCAGGAACTGGGAGTGGAAGAAGGCGGCACGACAAAAGACGGCATGTTCACCGTCGAGCATGTCATGTGTCTGGCGGCTTGCGACAAGGCGCCCATGCTGCAATGCAATTTCCACTATGTGGAGAATCTCGATCAAGACAAGATGCGCGAACTGCTGGCGAAGTGGCGCTTGGAAGCGGCTCAGGCAGCGAACGGGCGCGGTTAAGCGCGGATAACTCAGGAATCAAGAGCGACTATGCATATTCTCTTGCGCGGACGCGATATCGAGAACATCAAGCAGCTTGATGTTTATGAAGGGCATGGCGGGTTCGCTGGCATGAAGAAGGCGCTGGCGATGACACCGGCCGAGGTCATTGACGTGGTCAAGGCGTCGGGCTTGCGCGGCCGCGGCGGCGCCGGCTTCCCAACGGGCGTCAAATGGAGCTTCATCCCCCAGCATGAACCGATCAAATTCGTCACTGTGAACGCCGACGAAAGCGAGACAGGCACCTTCAAAGATCGCGAGATCATGGAGGAGAATCCCTACCAGTTGATCGAAGGCTCGCTGATTTGCGCTTACGCGATACAGGCAAAAGCGGTCTACATTTATCTGCGCGGCGAGTTCTGGGATATCGGCGATCAACTCGACGAATGCATCAAGGAGCTACGCGCGAAGGGCTACGTCGGCGAGAACATCATGGGCTCCGGCTACGACTGCGAGGTATATACGCATCTTGGCGCCGGCGCCTATATCTGTGGTGAAGAGAGCGCGCTGCTCAACAGCCTCGAAGGTTATCTGGGGCAGCCGCGCGTGCGTCCACCATTCCCGGCGCAAAAGGGCGGCGGTCTCTACAAGGAAGCGACCGTCGTCAACAACGTCGAGACGCTGGCGAACGTCCCCTTCATTTTGAACGAAGGGGCGGATGACTTTAAGGCTATTGGCACCGAGCAGAGCACGGGAAATAAAATCTACTGCGTCAGCGGTCATGTCAGGCGCCCGGACAATTATGAATTGCCGATGGGCACGACCTTTCGCGAGTTGCTCTATGAGCATGCTGGCGGACCCTTGTACGAGGATCGTCCATTCAAAGCGATGCTGCCCTCGGGCGGTTCGGGACCGATCGTGCCCTTGACCGATGAAGTGCTGGATACGCCTATGAGCTATGAAGACTGCGCCAACATCGGCACCATCATTGGCTCGGCATCGATCATCGTCATGGACGAAACGGTTGATATGACCTGGGTGGCTTCGAAAGTCACCAAGTTTTTCCAGCACGAAAGCTGTGGCAAGTGCACGCCCTGCCGCGAGGGGACGTATTGGCTGGACAAGGTAATCGACCGGATTCTGGATGGGCGCGGGTCGCCGGATGATGTCAAGCGCATCGCCGATGTGGCGGAGAACATGGCCGGCACGACGCTCTGCGCCTTGGGTGATTTCGCCGCCAACCCGATCATCCATACGATTCGTCATTTCCCCGATGATTTCGCGCAGCATGTGCAAACCTAGGCGGCCCTGCGGAGTCCAGATGATATGAAGTTGGCTGATAGACGCGGCATCGCAGGTGAGATACTAAGCCGGCTGTTCCAGTCGCCCCTGGAGCGCGAAAGAGTGTTTTACCGGCGCTATCGAGAGTTGAGCCAGGTGATTGATGAATCTCCCGCTGACCTGGTCGCTTACGTGCTGCGTGGCGAGATGAATCTGGATCGGGGAGAAGGCGAACGCGCGCAAGCTGACTTTGCGGCCGCCGTCGAATTGGCCGATGCTTTGGATGACGACAAGGGTTGGCATGTGCTAGAACAGGTCATGCGCGATCGCGCGCTCTATGGGCTGGAAGTGGCGCGGGATGCCTTGCGGACGGCGCGCTGATTGCGGCAGATTCGAATTTGTGGAGGCCTGAATGTCCGACAGGGTGACAATCAACGTTGACGGGAAAGATTACGAGGTAGCGGCCGGCTCGAACCTGGTTGACGCGGCCAAGTGGCACGCGGGCAACGATATCCCGGTTTTTTGCTACCATCCCAAGATGGAGCCGGTGGGCATGTGCCGGATGTGCCTGGTCGAATTGGGTACGCCCGCCCGCGACCGCGCCACCGGCGAAGTCATGCTCAACGACGACGGAAGCCCGCAGATTCGTTATTTCCCCAAATTGCAAACAGCTTGCACCACCACCGTCAGCGATGGCATGCACATCAAGACCAATACGCAGGAAGTGATTGACGCGCGCAACGACGTGCTGGAATTCCTGCTCTCGAGCCATCCGCTGGATTGCCCGATCTGCGATAAAGGCGGCGAATGCCCGCTGCAGAACCTGACCATGCGCCATGGTCCGCAATCGTCGCGCATGTATTTCGAAGACAAGCAATTATTGGAAAAGCATTATCCTCTTGGCGATTTGATCTTCCTCGACCGCGAACGCTGCATTCAGTGCGCGCGCTGCGTCCGCTTTCAGGACGAAGTGGTCGGCGATGATGTGCTGGCTTTCCATGAGCGCGGACGCCGTTTGCAGATCATCACCAATTCTGATCCCGGCTTTGACACCTATTTCAGCGGCAATACAACGGATATCTGCCCGGTCGGCGCCTTGACCACGACCGATTTTCGCTTCGGCGCGCGGCCTTGGGAATTGAATGAGGTGCCGAGCATTTCGCCCTGGGACGCTGCTGGCGAGAACATCAGCCTCAGCATGCGGCTGGACCGCGACTTCGGTGGCAAGGCGCAGATTAAACGGGTCATGCCGCGGCAGAATGAGCGCGTCAACGAGATTTGGATTAGCGACAAGACGCGCTTTGGACATCATTTTACCCAAAGTGAAGATCGCCTGGCTCAGCCCTTGATGAAAGCCGGCGGCGATCTACGCGAGTCGAATTGGTCCGCGATGATGTCGGCAATCGCGGCCGCGTTGGAGAGCGCTAATGGCGATGTCGCGGCCATTGCTGGCGGCAGCATGAGCAACGAAGACCTCTGGGAATTGCGGCAGTTGGTCGAAGGGCTGGGCGGCTCGCGGCTGGGCGCCTGGATGCCGACCCATGGCGGCGCTGAGATCGTCGCGGAAGTCGGCGTCGGCTTCGGCACGAACCTCGGTCAGCTCGGGCGCGGCGACGCGATTCTGGTGATCGCCTCGGATCTGGAAGAAGAAGTGCCGATGTGGCGTCTGCGTCTGAAACAGGCGCAAGACCGCGGCGCTTATTTGGTGGTCGCCAACGGGCGGCATACGCGGCTGGAAGACTTCGCCGTGCAAGGCGCGCGTAATGACAAGGTGGTCGAAGGCGATGCCATCCGTTATCGCGCAGGTGACGCCGTCGCGGTTATGCAGAATCTCAGCGCCGATCAGCCGGAAATCGCCGAGCGCTTGAGCCAGGCGGAGAATCTGGTGATTGTCGCCGGGGCGGAGGGGCTAACGCTTTCCGGCAGCAAAGCGCTGGCGCAAGCGGCTGCCAATTTCCTCATCGAATCCGGTCATATCGGGCGGCGCAACAATGGCTTGCTCATCCCCTTGCCCGGCGCAAATGGCATGGGTTTGCATTACCTTGGCTACAGTCCGGAGGTGACGCTCGATATCATAGCGAACCCGCCCAAAGCGCTGATCGTCGCCCAAGCCGAATTGCTGGATGACGATCCGGCGGCGCGCGCTTGGCTGAGCCAGGTCGAGACGATCATCTACGCCAACTTCTTCGACGATGGCATCTCGGAAATGGCCGATTATGTCTTGCCGATACAGAGCTTCGCCGAGCGCGATGGCAGCTTCGTCAACGGCGAGCGCCGGGTGCAGCGCTTTTATACCGCGCAGGGTCCGATCGGCCAGTCTCTGCCCGCCTGGCGCGTCTTCGGCGGATTGCGACAGGCGCTTGGGAAGGGGCAGGTTCCGCCTTCCGCGGCCGCGGTCATGCTAGACTTGAGCGACAAAATCAGCGAATTTGACGGCATCACATACAAGGTGCTGGCGCAGGTCAAACGCGAGTTCCCCGATGTGGGCGGCCGCGATCAGTATTATGGCGGTACGGCATATTCCAATACTGGCGGGCTCGGCGTTCAGATTCCGACCGCATCCGACAAGCGGAAAGGGCGGCGTCCGCGTCAATTGAAGGCGCCTGAGCAGCCGGCAGCCGGCGAGAATGAATTCCTGATTATGCCGATTACGCGGCTTTATAATCGCCAGCGCAACTTCGCGCCGACCTTGCTTCTGGAGCCGCGCATCCTGAAACCCTTTGCCATCGTCAATTCTGATGACGCCGCGGCGCTGGGGATTGACGCCGGTGACATCATTGAGATCCGCGCCGGCGATGCGAGCGTTCGCGTGCAGGCGGCTCTCAGCGACGAAATCTCGGCTGGAGCGGTCGCGCTGCCGCGTCATTTGACTGCGGAAGCGATTCCGCTGACGATCACGACTGGCAGCATCAGCAGAATCGCGGAAGCAGTCGCCCTCGGCGGCTGATGACAGAGGATCTAAAGTATGAGCCGGAACTTAAAAGTCGCCATCGCAGCCGTTGTCCTGGGCGGGCTTGTCGTCACGCTGTTGGTCCTGGCGCTGATCATCGCCAATCTCGGCGCGATCGCGACCTGGATCGGCTTCGACGACGCCCTGAACCTCGACGGCCGGCAAGGCGCGATTGGCATGATTCTCAACCCGGAACCGCGGGTGCAAAATGTTGTGCAGTGTCAGGACGACGCGGGCTGTTCAGGTCTCTGGCCGATCATATTCGCCGCCGGCTTCGCTTTCGTCATCGTCACCGGCTTCGCTTACACCACCTTGCTTGAGCGGCGGCTGCTTGCTTTTTTGCAGCATCGCGTGGGACCCAACCGCGTCGGTCCGCAGGGATTCTTGCAGCCGGCGGCCGACGGCGTGAAGCTCGTCTTCAAAGAGGATTTGATCCCGGCTGGCGCCGACAAGTGGGTCTTCCGCCTGGCGCCCATGATCAAGGTCGTGCCGATTTTGATGATTGCGGCGGTGATCCCAATGGGACCGGATCTGGTCTTGCCTTGGTTCGCGCCGTCGCTGGGTGATGTGTGGTTCCAGGTGCCGCAAGGTCTGGTCGATTCCAACGTCGGCATCCTGTGGGTGATCGCCATCACCAGCATCGCCACTTACGGCGTTGTGCTGGCGGGCTGGTCCAGCGATAACAAATACGCCATGCTGGGCGCTTTGCGCGCATCGGCGCAGATGATCAGCTATGAGCTCAGTTTCGCCTTGACGCTGGCTATTCCGGTCATGATCGTCGGCAGTATGTCAATTGGCGACATCATCGACTCGCAGCGGAATATCTGGGACTGGTTCGTCTTTCAGAATCCCTTGGCGGCGGCTGTCTTGATTCTGGCGCTGCTGGCGGAGACTAACCGCGCGCCCTTTGACCTGACCGAGGCCGAGCAGGAACTCACGCAGGGTTATATGACCGAGTACAGCGGTATGAAATTCGCCCTGTTCATGATGGCTGAGTATCTTGGCATGATTGCGGTCAGCCTGGTGGCGATTGCGGTATTCTTCGGCGGTTATCACCTTTGGCCGATGGATGGCTTGCCGATTCTGGCGCCGGTCATCTTCATTCTAAAAGTGGTCTTAATGCTCTGCTTCATGATATGGATCCGGGCGACGCTGCCGCGCATCCGCTACGACCGCCTGATGCAATTCGGCTGGAAGGTGATGATCCCGCTGGCGCTGCTGGCGGTGGCTTGGACGGCGGTGTCCATCGTCGTCGGCGATGCGCTGGGCGGTACTGCCTACCCATTCATTTCAGGCGTGGTATTTGTCCTGGTGTTGCTGATAGGCGCCCTGGCGCTGCGTCGGATGAGCCGCGAGCGCGACAGTGAAGAAGCGATTCCGCTGGAAGATGACCCGGCTTATACCGGCGAACGGCGCGGCTTGGGCTGGGCAATGGTGCATTTGGTTGGGATGTTGATCGCGATTCCGCTGGCGCAAATTCGCTTCCAGGTCAGGGCGCTTGAGGGCTTGGCGAGCTTTGGGCGGACGCCGGAAGAAGACCGCATTATGGAAAGCGGAGAGACCGCCATCAAGCGGGTCGGCGGCGATTGACTGACCTATTTCGGGCGATCAGCGCTGGGCTGATGGCTGGCAAAACATGGACATGAGGACAGGATCATGAATGTCATCAAAGGATTCCAAACAACCTTGAAGCACCTCATGGATGACGCGGTCACCGTGCAGTATCCGGAACAGGTGCAGAAGTTTCACGATCGCTACAAGGGCCGGCATCATCTTCGCCGTTACGAAAATGGCCTGGAAAAGTGTATTGGCTGTTCGCTCTGCGCGGCCGCCTGCCCAGCCGACGCCATCTGGGTGGAAGCGGCGGAGAATACCGACGAAGAGCGTTTCAGCCCGGGCGAGCGCTACGCCAAAACGTACGAGATCAACATGCTGCGCTGCATCTTTTGCGGCTATTGCGAAGACGCCTGCCCGACCGAGGCGATACAGCTGGGGCATGAACATCAGATGTCTTTCACCGATCGCCGAGACGCGATTTATACCAAAGACATGCTGATCGACGCGCCGGACGAAGGCGCCGAGGACACGCCGCAGGAAGTTGAGGCGGGCGCGTACAATCGCTCGATCCCGGATATGGAAGATCCATCATAGCGGCTCGCGCAATTGCCTGCTTTATGCGAATGGAAGTGAATTGGACATTGTGCTAAAATGCACAAAGTCATGCCGAGTGGGATATAGATCGTATGGAATGGTTGTTCCTGGCGGTTAGCTTTGTAGCGGTTTTGGCGGCCGCCATGATGCTGACGCGGCAAAACGCGGTGCATAGCGCCCTCTTTCTGATTGTCAACTTCGGCTGCGTCGCCTTCTTATATTTGATGTTGGACGCGCCCTTCCTGGCGATGGTGCAGGTGACGGTTTACACCGGCGCCATCATGGTGCTCTTCCTATTTGTTATTATGTTGCTGGGTGCCGAAACCACTACCGACACCTCCGGGCGCATGCGCTGGCTAGGTCTGGCCGGCTCCGCGGTGGCCATTATTCTGCTCCTAATCTTCGCCTTCCCAATCGCATCAGACATGCTAAATGACGAGAGCCCGGAAGCGCTCGACACCCGCGCCCGCTTGCGCGTCATCAACGCGATTCCTGGTGGTGAAGCGGAAGAATTCACCGTGATGGAAATGGGCTTCGCGATGCCGCTGGCAGGCACGGTCAGCGCCAATGTCGCTTTCGACGCGCTTGACGAGACCATGACGGATAGCAGAATTGACCGCGTCGTCTACAGCGACTCGCGCGAAGCCGTCCGCGATTACACCGAACTCGAAGCGGGAGAATACACAGTCTTGGTCGGTGTTGATGACGGCAGCTATGTGTCCGGACCCATCTTCACCAAAGATCTGATCCTGCCGCCGGAATCGGCATTCTCGCTCGTCATCTTCGAAAACGAAGAGGACCTGGTTGATGTCGCGCTGCTTGAGGATGACATTAGCGCGCCGGCTGTCGGCATGATGCGCCTGACCGTCTTCAACGCGGTCACCGACCGGCAAGTGTCGTTGGTCGACGCTGGGCAATATACGGCGCGGCGCAGCTTGTGCGAGGACGCGTCCTGCAATCGCTTGATCCCGCATCGGGTGCTGATTGATCAGCTGCCGGCCGGCGATCACACCGGTCTTGAGCTTGATGAGGGAACTTACAATCTGGCTTTCGTCGATCAAGATCAAAATGTCTTGCGTACGCTGGCGGAATATCAGGCTGACCGCGGTCTCATCGAGACACGTGTCTTGGTTCGCGAACCGGGTGTGCCGGGCAGCCAGGCAACTTATCGCGCTGCTGTCTATAACGCTTTGGGCCTGCCGGCTTTTGGCAGCCCCGAGTCGGTCGGGCAGGTTTTGTTCATCGAATATGTCCTGCCGGTGATGCTGGTGGGCATGCTGCTGCTGGTGGCGTTGATTGGCGTGATTGTGTTGGCGCGGCCCGATGCGCTGGCGCAGGCCGAGCGCCGGCGGATCAATCGGCGCCGGCGGGTGAATCGCCCGCTTGTCAGCGTGATTTCGCAGCAGACGGGCTCTGATGTCTTGAGTGGCGACTATCTGGCGAAGCTGCCCGGCGGGTCTGACGATGGCTCAGCCGAGTAGCCGCGGGAGAAGTTAGGCGATGAATCCAATCGGCACCGAACCCTATATCGTCTTAAGCATGGTTCTATTCTTGCTGGGCGCGCTGGGCGTGCTCATGCGGCGCAACGCCATCCTGGTCTTCATGTCGGTCGAGTTGATGCTGAACTCGGCAAACTTGGCGCTGGTCGCCTTCGCGCGCGAGTGGGGGCAGGTCAACGGGCATGTCTTCGTGTTCTTTGTGATGACCGTTGCCGCGGCCGAAGTGGCGGTGGGCTTGGCGCTGATCGTAAATATTTTCCGCGAGCGTCAAAGCATCAATATAGACGACTTGCAGCAGATGCAAGGCTGATAGAAGGACGTCGGAAGAGGCGCTAGCGATATGGAAAACCTCCCGCTCCTGGTTCCACTGGTGATATTTGTGCCCGCCCTGGGCGCCTTTATCAACTTTTTCTTCGGCGCCAAGCTGGGCGAGAAATGGTCGGGTTATATTGGCTGTTTCGCGTCGATTCTTTCCTTCATCGTGTCGCTGCTTTTATTGACTTATGTAACCGGCACCAATGGCGGCGCGGCGGTTGTAATTCCGCCTTTTGTTGACGGCTGGCTGCGGATTGAATCCATCGGTCTTGATATTTCCTGGCAGCAGCGCGTCGATTCGCTCAGCGTGACGATGATGCTGGTCGTCACCGGCGTCGGCTCGCTGATTCATCTCTACGCCCGCGGCTATATGCACGGCGACAAATGGTATCCGCGCTTCTTTGCTTATCTGAATATGTTCCTGGCTTTCATGCTCATCCTGGTGACGGGCAACAATTTCCTGATGCTCTTCGTCGGCTGGGAGGGCGTCGGTCTGTGCTCCTTTTTGCTCATCGGCTTCTGGTGGGACAAGAAAGCGCCCGAAGGCTGGAAGAATAGCAACGCCGCGCGCAAAGCCTTCATCGTCAATCGCATCGGCGACTTCGGCTTGCTGATGGCGATGTTCCTGATTTTCTGGACCTTTGGCACGCTGGACTTCCATAAGGCGGGCGAGCTGCCCAATACGGAAGCGAAATACCTGGTGCATTGGCGCGAGCACAATGGGCTGCTGGAGCATCATGAAGACGGCGACGCGAGCAAGGGTGAGTCTTCAGACGATGGGCACGGGAGCAGTTACAAGTGCGTTCCGGCTGCTCACGAAGAGGATGACGGACATGGTACGGATGACGGGCACAGCGCGCCGAATCCACTGGCGAGCGACATCCGCGCCATCCACTGTGACAATCATCATTTTGATATTGAGCTGCTGGGCGTCTTTGGGCAGACGACCGAGCGCTTTGGAACGGGTGAGATCGTCGACTTCAACGGCTTCCAGATGGCTTTCGATGATGTCATCTTTTTGATCGCCCTCTTTATTCTGCTTGGCGTAACCGGCAAGTCGGCGCAGATCCCGCTTTTCGTCTGGCTGCCGGATGCTATGGCTGGCCCAACGCCGGTCAGCGCGCTCATTCACGCCGCGACCATGGTGACCGCCGGCGTCTTTATTTTGGTGCGATCCAATGTCTTTTTGTGGGAGTTGAATCACGGCGGTTACGTCATCGGCTTGGTCATCACCTTGGTCGGCGCCGGCACCGCGCTGATGGCGGGTTATATTGCGCTCGGTCAGTGGGATATCAAACGCGTGCTGGCTTATTCGACGATATCACAGCTCGGCTTCATGGTGGCGGCGGTGGGCATTGGCGCTTATGTCGCGGCGATGTTCCACCTGGTAACGCACGCTGTATTCAAGGCGCTGCTCTTCCTCGGCAGCGGTTCGGTGATCCACGGCGTCGAGCATGGCCATCATCACGCGCATGAGCATGGCCACGGTCATGACGATGAACACGGCGAAGAGCATCACGACGATGAAGGTTTCGACCCGCAGGATATGCGCAATATGGGCGGCTTGCGCAAGCGCATGCCCATCACCTATATCACTTATCTGATCGGTACACTGGCGCTGGCGGGCATATTCCCCTTCGCCGGCTTTTGGTCGAAGGACGAAATCCTTGCCGATGCCTGGTACGAAGGCTTTGAACTCAACGAATTAAGCGGATTCATCGCTTTTGGCGTATTGTTGGTCGCGGCTGCCTTCACCGCCTTTTACATGTGGCGTCAGATTGTGCTGGTCTTCTTCGATGACGCGCGCAGCGAAGCCGCTGAGCGGGCGCCGGAGAGCAATGGCGCGATGCTGCTGCCGCTGCTGATTCTAGCGATCTTCACCCTCATCATCGGTTTCATTAACGTGCCCAAATCCACGCCGATTTTCGATGGGATTTATCAGCCATACGAATTCAAATACTTCCTTGAGCACAGCTTGGTCAGCGTTTCGCGCGGGCACTCGCTCGATTTCAACCTCTCCATTGCTGGCATCGCGCTGGTATTGGGCATCGCCTCTATTCTTGTTGCCAATCGAATTTACAAGGGCAACGGATTGGGGAACGGCAATCGCGATTTGCTGGAAGAAGGGGGCGCTTCTCGGCCCTTGTTCCGGCTGGCCAATGCCCGTCTCTATTGGGACGAAATCTATTCAGCCATTATCGAACAGCCATTCAACCGGCTGGCCGCTTTCCTGGCTGACCGCGTCGATTGGGATTTCCTGCACAATTATTTCCACGACAGCATCATCAAGCGTGGCTTCGATACGATCGCAGAATTGCTCGGCAAGCCATTCGATCTTGGCATTGTAGACGGCGCGGTCAACGGCGTCGGCGCCTTCGTGCTGCGCGCGGCCGAGTGGATGCGGCGCGCTCAGACCGGCTATGTGCGTCTTTATGCGGTGGTCTTATTCATCGGCGTCGTCGCCGTTATCGCTCTCATGATATTTCCCTTTGTTCAGCTGCTGTTTGGAAGCGGCGCTTAAGGAGAAACCAGTGCTATGGATGTAACTGGACTTTCGCTCACTACAATTACCCTATTCCTGCCCGTGGTCGGCCTCGCTATTCTGCTCTTCATGAACGGCGAGACGCAGAAGGCGAATCTGAAGTGGGTTGCCTTCGCGACCAGCGTGGTCACCTTTGTCGCTTCGGTCCTGATGTGGATCAACTTTGATCCGGGCAGCGCCGGGCTGCAGATGGTCCAGCGCAATACCTGGGCGGAAGTCTCGTTGGGTGAGTCGGTCATCAACGTCAGTTACTTCGTCGGCGTGGACGGCATCAGCATGCTTCTCGTGCTGCTGACGACCTTCATCATGCCGATTTCGATCCTGGGTTCCTTCGGCAGCCATATCTTCGAAGAACGCGGGCGCGAGAAGCTCTACTACATCTTCCTGATGCTGCTTGAATGGTCGATGATTGGCGTCTTCGTGGTGCACGATCTGATCATTTTCTACGTCTTCTGGGAAATCACGCTGGTGCCGATGTATTTCCTGATCGGCATCTGGGGCTCGGAAGAGCGGATTTACGCCGCTGTCAAGTTTTTCCTTTATACGATGGCGGGCTCAATCTTGATGCTGATCGCCATTCTCTATGTCGGCAATCGCTCCGGCACCTTCAGCACTTACAGCGCTGGCGGCGATATCGGCGTGATCGAGCGGGTGCATAACTGGGAAGGAGAGGGCACCTACTGGGACGCGCTGGGTCCGGAAGGCGAAAGCGACGAAAGCGGCTTCCTTTTCAATTCGGTCGAGAGTTGGTTATTCCTCGGTTTCCTGGTCGCCTTCGCTATAAAGGTGCCGATTTTTCCCTTCCATAGCTGGCTGCCCGACGCGCACGTGCAGGCGCCGACGGCCGGCTCGGTGATCCTGGCCGGCGTGCTGCTAAAGATGGGCACTTACGGCATCGTGCGCTTCAATCTGAATTTATTCCCCGAGGCGACAGTGGCTTGGGCGCCGACCATCGCGTTTCTTGGTGTGGTCGGCATCATCTATGGCGCCTGGGTCAGCTATGCGCAGGACAACGTCAAGAAGCTGGTGGCGTATTCGTCGGTGAGCCACCTCGGCTTTGTGGTGGTGGGCATTTTCGCCCTCAACGCGCAGGGTTTGCAAGGCGCTACGCTGCAGATGGTCAATCATGGCATCAGCACAGGCGGCCTCTTCTTGATCGTCGGCATGCTTTACGAGCGCTGGCATACCAAGGAGATGGCTGATTATGGCGGCGTCTGGAAGATGATGCCCCTCTTCGGCGCGATCAGCCTGGTGATATCGCTCAGCAGTATGGGCTTGCCCGGCTTGAATGGCTTTATCGGCGAGTTCACCATATTGCTCGGTTCGCTGGGCAGTAAATATCTGGGCTTCGCCTTCACCTTGTTCGCGACGCTCGGCGTCATCATGGCGGCGGTCTATCTGCTGAAGATGTTCCAGCACGTCTTCATGGGCGAATTGAAGCGGCCGCTTAGCAGCGAAGAGGGTTACAAGCTCACCTGGAGCGAGAAAGCGGCTTTCATCCCGATCATCATCATGATCTTCTGGATGGGCATTCAGCCGATCGTATTCTTCAATATGCTGGATGTCTCGGTGGATAGCATCGTCGCGTTGTTCGTTCGCTAGGAGAGAACATGTTTGAATCGCCCACAATCGCGGAATTCCTGGCGGGTTCGAACCTGGCTTCCACCCTGCCGGCTACGCTGCTGCTGACCTGGACGCTTATCCTGGTCCTGGTCGATCTCTTCGCTGGGGAGGACCGCGCGCATTGGACGCCAGTGATGGCTTGCGTCGGTCTGGGCATCAGCTTCGTGGCGAATCTCTTCGTATACTCGCCGGCGGAGAGCGAACAAATCGCACTCTATGGCATGTTTGTCGCCGATGCTTTCACCGGTTTTCTGAATATGGTGATTCTGGTCGCCACTTTGATCGCGGTGCTGATGAGCTGGGATTATCTCAATCGCGCCGATATCCACCGCGGCGAGTATTATATTCTGGCGCTGATATCATCTGCCGGCGCCATGTTCATGGTGGCGGCCAACGATTTGATCGTCATCTTCGTCTCACTTGAGTTGCTGAGCATCCCGCTTTACATCCTGGCAGCGTTTCGTTCCATCAAGAATGACGGCAGCGAGTTGTCGTTGAAGTCCGAAGAAAGCGGCATGAAGTATTTCATCCTAGGCGCGTTCTCCAGCGCCTTTCTGGTTTTTGGCGCGGCGCTGGTCTACGGGGCGACGGGCACGACCAATCTGCCGCAGATCTTCAGCCTCGTTGGCGGCATTGTCGGCGGGACGTCGGCGGCCGCTTTCTATCTTTTGATTGGCGCGGCGCTGCTGGTGGTTGGCTTGGGATTCAAAGTGGCGGTTGTGCCCTTCCACATGTGGACGCCCGATGTCTACGAAGGCGCGCCGACGCCGGTGACCGCTTTCATGAGCGTGACGGCGAAGGTTGGCGGCTTCGCGGCGCTGCTGCGCGTGTTGGTCAGCGGGCTTTCTGTGCTCGTCCTGGTTGAGGGCGGGGCGGCTGCCTGGCAAACGACTGCGACGATCATCGCTATATTGACCCTGGTGCTTGGCAACTTCGTCGCGATTTCCCAGCGCAATCTCAAACGGATGCTGGCTTATTCGTCGATCGCGCACGCCGGCTACATTATGGTGGCGGTGGCGGCCGCTGGAACAGCGAACGTGATCGACGCGGCAACGCAGAGCGCCCTCGTCTACATGATGGCTTATATGTTCACCAACCTGGGCGCCTTCGCTGTGGTCATGGCCATTGAGCGTGAAGACGGCAGCGGCGGCAATATCGAAGACATCACCGGGCTGGCAAAGTCGCGCCCACTAATGGCGATGGCGATGACGGTATTCATGCTCAGTTTGACCGGTATTCCGCTCACCGCCGGCTTCGTGGGCAAGTTCATGGTATTTGCCTCGGCGCTTCAGGCAGGCTTGTTCGGGCTGGCTGTCATCGGCGTATTGACCAGCGTGGTCAGCGCTTTCTATTATGTGCGCGTCGTCGTGAACATGTACTTGCGCGACAGTTCAGTCGATTTGCAGCCGGCGCTGGAAACGCCATACGTCCGCTGGGCGATAAATATCGCGCTGGCTGGCACGATGATCTTCGGCATCTTCTATCCGCTGGCGACCAATCTGGTCGGCATGGTGAGCATCGCTTGAGCGGGGGCGCCGGCATTCACGTGCAGGTGGCGGGGTTGGGCTGGCGCCCGCCTCGTTTTCTTTTTTCAGGGAGCTTCGCTATGATGGCCTCAGCCTTATTCATTGGTTTGGCGCTGGTCGGCGTCGCATTGACCTCAGTATCGCGCACGAGGCCGGTTAGGGGGCAAGATGTCCAATTTTGACAAACTGCCGAGTGAATTGCTCGCCGATATCAAACGAAACCGCGAGGGACGGCTTTCGTCGCGGCAGCGCGTCGAATTGGTGACCGAACCGCTGGCGACGCTGCTCTTGCTTTCCGTGCCCCTGATCTTGATCGCCGGTCGTTATGGTCCCGCTGGCCGCGCCTTCGTTCTGGCGCTAGTCGCCGGATTCGTCCTCACGATTGTGATGCGCGCCCTGCGATTCGCTCGCGTCAAGCTATGTTACCGCGTGCTCTTTGCCGAGCGGCTGCACGCCCGCTGGATGTTCTGGCGCAAGACGACCCTGACCGACCGGTCTGGCGAGCCAGTGCGTTTTGATCACCGGCTGTCGCGCAAGCTCAAGATTAAGCCCGATCAATCCTTGCACGTCTATTATGTTGAGGCGGCGGGCCGGCGGATCATGCTGAATATGACGCCGCGCGACCACCCGCAAGCGGAGATGGCAGAGCCAAGCGATAGCTTCACCTACGCTGGCGGGGTGCTCTATGGCGATTGAACAGGCGGACGCGGCGAAAGGACATGACCCTTTGTCTCCGGCGGCTGATCAAGGCGCGCTGGGCGTAACGCAGGTACAGGCGGCGCTTGACGAACTGCAGCTGGGCATTTCGGTGATCGAATTCGAAAGCTCCACCGCCACATCACAGCAAGCGGCAGACAACGTCGGCTGTCAATTGGGGCAGATCGTCAAGAGCCTGGGATTTATGATCAGCAAGACGACGCCAGTACTGGTCCTGGCCAGCGGCGATCAATCGATTGACGAACGGAAGCTGGCGGCGCTCTTCGGCGTGGGGCGCAAGAAAGCGCGCATGATGAATGCCGAGCAGTGCCTTGCTGTGCTCGGATACGCGCCGGGTGGCGTCCCGCCGATCGCCCATCGCAGCAGCGGTTTCGCCGTCTATTTGGATGAAACGCTGAAACGCTTTGACACGGTTTATGCCGCGGGCGGCGCTGCCAACGCGATCTTCCCTGTGAAATTGTCCCTTCTGCGAGATTTGACGCGTGGCATCTTCGCTGATTTAGTCAGAGCTTGACCTGCGGCTTGCGCAGTCAGCCTCATTGTGGACCGAACGCGCCGACGAGACTGATTTTGTCCTCCAGCTCCGCCAGGATATCCAGCAGCCGATCTTGCCAATGACCGTCGGCGGCATCCATTTGCACCTCTGTCCGCGTCACCTTGACGTCTTGGCCCAGTGTCAGCGCCAGCAGATCACGGTTGAGGGAAGCGAGGAAGGGCAGCTTGATTCGAATCTGCTGCCGGGGCATCAGCACGTGCGTTGCGTGCAGCGCCTGCGCCATCACCTTGACCCGAATTTGGTAGAGCAGTCCCTCGACCGCCGCCGGCAGCGGACCGAAGCGATCGATTAATTCGGCCTGCATAACTTCGATTTCTTCAACGCTTCTGATATTGCCGATGCGGCGATAAAGTTGAAGGCGCAGCGCCATCTCTGGAATCCAATCGGTCGGGAGGTAAGCCGGCAGGGGCAGGTCGATGATCAGACGCTCGCGCGCCGAAGCGGGCGCCATGCCGGTATCGCTGTGGGCGCCGCCGCCCCGCTGATCTTTGACCGCCTGCTGCAGCATCTCCGTATATAAGTGCAAGCCGACACTGGCGATATGCCCCGATTGGCGCGTGCTGAGAATGTCGCCGCTGCCCCGCATCTCGAGGTCGCGAATCGCGATCTGGAAGCCGGCGCCGAGTTGCGCGTTTTCCGCCAGCGTCTCCAGCCGCGTGCGCGCTTCTTCGGTGAGCGTGCCGGGACCGTGAAAGAAGTAGGCGTAGGCTTGCTGCGCAGAACGCCCGACGCGCCCCCGCAGTTGATAGAGCTGCGCCACGCCAAAATGATCGGCACGGTCTACGATTAAGGTGTTGACGCGGGGCATATCAATGCCGTTCTCGATGATGGATGTCGATATCAAGATATCGAATTCGCCGCGGGTAAATTCGGACATGATGTTTTCCAGGTCGCGCGCGGTCATCTGCCCGTGAGCGATGGCGATAGTGGCTTCCGGCACGATGCGTTCAATCTTGTTGCGGATAATGTGGATCGAGCGCACCCGATTGTGCACGACAAAAATCTGCCCGCCCCGCTCGAGCTCGCGCATGATCGCCAGCCGCGCCAGCTTGTCATCCCAGGAGCCGACCTGCGTGATCACCGGCAGGCGCTCTTCCGGCGGCGACTGAATCATGCTGATATCGCGGATGCCGCTCAGGCTCAGATAGAGCGTTCGCGGGATGGGTGTAGCCGTCAGCGTGAGGATGTCGATGCGCGCGCGCAAACGCTTGAAATGCTCTTTGTGCTTGACGCCAAAACGCTGCTCCTCGTCGATGATTATCAAGCCGAGTTGCTTGAAGCGAATATCGGCCGAGAGCAGTCTATGGGTGCCAATGACAATATCGACTTCGCCGCTGGCCAGGCGGTCGCTTATCTCCTTTTGCTGCGCCTTGGTGCGAAAGCGCGAAAGCATTTCTATCGCCACCGGAAATGCTGACAAGCGCGCCTTGAAATTGTCGTAATGCTGCTGCGCCAGCACAGTCGTCGGCACCAGCACGGCGACCTGCGCGCCATCCTGCACCGCTTTGAAGGCAGCGCGCAAGGCGACCTCCGTCTTGCCAAAGCCAACATCGCCACAGATCAGGCGGTCCATCGGCTTGGGGCTGTGCATATCGGCTTTGACTTCCTGAATGACGCGCAGCTGATCCTCTGTTTCGACGAATGCGAAGCCAGCTTCCATCTCGTGCTGCCAGGCGCTGTCCGGGCTGAAGACGAAGCCGGTCGCCTGGGCGCGCCGGCTGTAAACTTCCAGCAGCTCCTTCGCTTCTTCTTCGGCGTTGCGGCGGGCTTTGTCCCGCGCCTTGGTCCATTGTTCCGGCTTTCCCAGTTGATTGAGCTTGGGGGGCGTCTCTTCAGCGCCGACATAACGCGAGATGCGATCGGCTTGGTGGATAGGCACGTAAATGGTGTCGGCGTCTTTATATTCCACCAGCAGATACTCGCGTTCAGTCGCGTTTACGGTGCGATGGCGCATGCCCATAAATCGGCCGATGCCGTAATCGACATGAACGACATGGGCGCCGACCTCCCAATCGGTGTACGATGTGTCCGTCGCCGCGCTGGCACGTCCGCCTTTCGCTTCGCTTCGACGCCGCGGTTCGGGGCGGGACCAGCCGAAGATCTCGGCATCAGTGATGAAACGCAACGCTCCGTCCTCGCTAATCAGGGACCAGCCTTCAGCCGCCGCTCCGCGAACGAAGCGCAGCGAACCAGGCGGGGGCGCGTCGTCGATGACTTCCACTGTGGGAATGTAGGCGGAGGCATCTTGCTCGTACCAAAGATTTTCCAGCCGTTCCACCTGCTCGGTGATGATTACGGCGCGGTCGCCGCGATTGCGATGCTGTCGCACGCGATTCAGCATCGGGCGCAGCTGCCCGCCAAAGCGCTCGCCCGGCTCAAACACGCGTGGCGCTTCGCCGGCCGGCAGATTCGCAAGCGACATTTGCCGAAGACGGTTCAAGCCAGGCTCAAGGACCGACAAGCGTAGGTACGGCGCCGGATGCTCGGGTGAAATCTGTGAGGAGGACAGCGCCTCCTCGCGGCTGTCTTCCGCGTCCTCGGCGATTTCCTGCGCGGTCGATTCCAGGAAGTCGGGCTCTTCGAGCAGAACCAGCGCATTATCGGGCGCGTAGTCCAGCAAGCTGGCCGGCTCGTCGTAGAGATAGGGCAGATAATGCTCGAGGCGCGTGAAAGCGCTACCTTGCTGAAGCGATTCGATATCGGCGCTGAGGCTCGAGGACTGCCTGTCTTCGTCGTTCAGCGTTTTCAGCCATTGGGCAAGCTTGGCGGCGAGCGTTGGTGTTAGCTGTGGCAGCGCTTCGCGCGCGGGGACGATGCGGGCCGATTCCACTCGCTTGATGCTGCGTTGGTCGGTGGGGTCAAAGTGGCGCAGGCTATCAATCTCGTCGTCAAAGAATTCAATGCGCAGCGGATCTTGGCTCGCCAAGGGAAAGATATCCAGAATGCCACCGCGGCGGCTGAATGTTCCGGGCTCGACCACGACAGTCGCTGGTTCATATCCCATGCCGATCCAGCGCAGAATCAGAGACTCCATCTGGAAGCGCCGACCGACCGCGATGTCTATAGTTGCGCCCTCAAAGAGAGCCGGCGGAAGGGTTGCCTGCATCAGGGCGCGCGCGGAAGCGATGACGACGGGATGTCGTTGGCGATTGTTATCCGCTAGCGCCGCAAGCGCGTCGATGCGATTGCGTATAACACTGGCGTCCCAGGGCGCGCGGTCATACAGGAGGGCGGAAGGTTCCGCGAAGCGATACAGGCGATCGCTATCCGCCAGCCATAGCGGCAGCTGTTCGCTGACGTTGTAGGCGCGGCGCACGGCCGCCGTCAGGAAGATGATGGGCCCGTCCCAGTCATTAGCCAGCGCCGCCATCAAAAAGGGGCGCGCCGACCGCACGATGTCGAAGGCAATGTGACCCGGCTTGCCGGAAAGCTGGGCGAGCAGGGTCTGATAGCTCTCGCTTTGGCGCAGGATATCCAGCAAGCCCGAGAGATTCAGCGACATGATTGCCCTTGGCGCTTGAATGATTGCGACGGATGAGTATATCAGAGCGTAGATTATGGCACTAGACAGCGTCGCCTCAGGGAGTGGTGAATAGGCGGTTATGATAGACTGCGGTTATGAATACTTGTCCAGAATGTCACGATACACAAAGGCAAGTCAAAGCTGGCTTCAATCGTTCTGGCAGCCAGCGTTATCGTTGTAACATCTGCAAGCGCCGTTATACTCCACAGCCGGCGCGTCTCTACGGCGATGCCATGCGGCAGCAAGCTCTGCGATGGTATGTTGATGGCGCCAGTTATCGCTGGATAGCGCGTCATTTGGGTGTTCATCATGTCACCGTGATGAATTGGGTTAAAGCGCATGCCGATCAACTGGCGCCTGCACCAACACCGCAAGAAACTCCGTTGCATATTGTTGAAATGGATGAGTTGCATACCTTTGTCCAACGAAAAAAAACAGATGGTACATAAGTACTTTCGTTGACCGGGCTAGCAGTTGTATTGTCGGTTTTCTGGTGAGCCAGCGACGGGACGAGGATACATTGCAAAAACTGGTGGATCAAAGTCCGCGAGCGCATTGGTACTACAGCGACTTGATGGCTTCCTATAAGAAATTGCTCTATTACCCCGGAAAGCATACTCCGATGCCAAATAAGAGCGAAACCTACCGAGTGGAGGGTATGAATGCGGAGTTGCGTCATTATTTGGCGCGCTTGCATCGGCGTTCCCGTTGCTTTTCTCGTTGTGCCGAGGCGCTTCGACGGAACGTGAAACTTTTTGTCTATGCCTGGAATCGGCGGCAGTTATATCTTCAGCAGTATCCCAAGTACAAGGCTTTCCCCATGCAATTCATACATCCTTGAAATTCACCACTCCCTCGCCTCATCGGCATGGGATTCGCGCTGACCGTTTCGATCCAGACCGCTGAATGGGCATGACGATCAGAGTCACGGGCGTTTGTCGACAGCTTGTGGAGCATGCTAATGAAGACATCCATGGGATCGCTATTGATCCTGCTCATCGCGCTGCAAGCCGCCGGCTGTTTCGCTCAGGCTGAAGCGTCCCTGCCAAGGGCATGCGATCTCAGCGACCGCAGATTACAGCGACGATTCTATCAGCGCGGATTCGCGTCCGATGATCTGACTGACGACGACCTGTGGCTAGTGTCAGACTTCGAGTCGCAAAGCATGAATCCGGCGGTCATTGGCGAAGGGCTGGCGCAATTGGCGGAGTCGCCGACGCGGCGGTCACTCATCATCATGCGCAACGGCGCCATCGTCTACGAAAAGTACTTCAACGGCAGTCGAGCGACCGACAGCAACAATATCGCCAGCGTCTCCAAGAGCATGCTCTCGGCGCTTATCGGCATTGCGATTGACCAAGGCATTTTCGAATCGACCGATGATCGCATCGCTGAATACCTTCCGGAGTACTTTGAAGCAGCAACCGATCCGAGGCTGCGCGAGTTGACGCTGCACCACATGCTGACCATGACGCATGGCTTGGCTTGGGACGAAAGCGAGGCCTCGCGCCTCCTGAATCGCAGCGAGAACTGGGTGGCGGACATATTGAGCATCCCTTTGAGCGACGAGCCCGGCACGCGCTTTCGCTATAGCACCGGCGCTTCGCACGTGATGTCCGCCGCGCTGACCGAGGCGACCGGCATGAGCGCCTGCGAATTCGCCCACCGATTTCTTTTTCAGCCGCTCGGTATAGAAGCCGACTTCTGGGGCGTCGATCCGCAGGGCTATTTCACCGGTGGCCACAGCGTAAGCATGACCGCTCGTGAAGTCGCGCGCTTTGGCCAGCTGTTCCTGGACGAGGGCGCCTGGCAGGGCGAGCGGATCCTGCCAGGTTGGTGGGTGGCCGCTTCGACCTCGCCTCAGATCGACATCGGCAACAATTATGCCGGCTACGGCTACTACTGGTGGCTAAACCAGATTGCCGAATATGACATGTATTCAGCGCTCGGAGCCGGCGGTCAAATCTTGCACGTGATACCCGAGCTCGAGATAGTGCTGGTCACCACGCACGGATTCCAAGGCAATCAGCGCGATTACGCGGAAGAAGCGGAATCGTATGAGTTTCTCTGGAATTATCTGATTCCGGCGATTGAGCAACGCTAGTCCACCAACGCTTGATAGGTCAGCGCGCGGAAGTCTTGCTGGAAGGGCAGCGTATTGTCCATCAGCTGCGTCATGATAATGCCGACGAGCTGCTCCTGCGGATCGACCCAGAAATTGGTCGCCGCCGCGCCGCTCCAGCCGTAGTTGCCGTCCGAGTTGAGCACGCCCGTCTGCGCCGCGTCCATTACGACATCGAAGCCGAGACCGAAGCCGCGGCCGGGCATCGGGTTCGGCCCAATAGCCAGCGGCAGCAAGTCCCCTTTGATGTGGTTACGGTTCATGAATTCCAGCGTCTTGCGGCCGATAATGCGCGCGTCACCGGCTTCGCCATCGTTCACGAGCATATTGGCGAAGCGCCAGTAGTCCGCGGTGGTCGAGACCAAGCCGCCGCCGCCCGATGGCGCGCTGGCTGGTTTGGTGTAGTCATGGAAGGGGATATTGGGCGCGCCCTTGTACTCACGGAAACCGCCGGTTTGCGGCATGTGCTGATAGAGCCTGGCGAAACGGTCGATGTCACCCTCAGAAACGTGGAAAGCCGTATCCACCATGCCAAGGGGGCGGAAGATCTTCTCCTCTAGATAATCTTCAAAGGGCATATCGGCCAGCAGCTGGACCAGATAGCCGCAAACATCGGTTGCGATGCTGTAGTTCCAGGCGCTGCCAGGCTGGAAGCGCAATGGAAGCTCGGCCATGCCCGTGATTTTCTCTTCGAGGTTGGCTGTCTCGCTGCGAAAGATCGAATTGCGATACATCTCGTCGATGGGACTATCCAGGAAGAAGCCGTAGCTCAAGCCGGCCGTATGCGTGAGCAGGTGATGAATCGTCATCGGCGGATTCTGTGGCGCGAGCTGCTGCCCCAGAAATCCGACGCTGCTCAAGACCTTCGTCCTGCCGAAGGCGGGAATGAAATGGCTGACCGGTTGGGAGAGGTGGAATTTGCCGCGTTCATAGAGCTGCATCAGCGCGATGGAGGTAATCGGCTTGGTCATGCTATAGATGCGGAAGATCGTATCGCGCTCCATCGGCAGCTTGTTCTCGGCATCGCGATAGCCGCAGGGCTCGAAATGCGCGACCTCCGATTCGCGCGCGACCAGCGTGACGAAGCCGGACACTTTGCCGCGGTCTACATAATCGTGCAATCTGCTGTTGATGTTGCTCAGCCGCTCGGCTGAGATGCCGACAGCTTCGGGCGCTACAACTTGCATCGCATTATTCTCCAGTTCTCTGGTGGTGACGCTACTCGGTTTCCATTTGCGGTTGCAGGCTTCGCTGATAAGCCAGCGCTTTTGGATGCTGCGGATTGATCGAAAGGGCCCGTTCAACAGCGCTTATCGCCGCCGCCGAATCTTGCTCCCGGTAAACCTCAGCCAGTATGAGATAGCGCGCTACAGCTTTCTTGGCCTGGCCCTGAGAAAGATGCCATTCCGCAATTGCGCGCTGCACATCGACAAGCTCCGGTTTGATCGTCACCGCTTTGACCCGTTCCGCGTTCGCCTGGCTGCTTTCGCCTCGTCCCTCATAAATCGCCGCCAGCTGTAGATGCCCGGCCAGCGCCTCATCAAGCAGGCCAAGTTTCTTTTGAATGGCGATCAGTTTTCTCAAGGCTTTGGGCTCGGATGGCGCCAGTTCATGCGCGCGCAGGCAGATGGCGAGTTGAGCTTCCAGTTCAGCTTTTGATCGCCGTTCCCGCTGGCTGGGCGCGTCGCCGTTGTAGCGCGACATGGCGAGTTCAATGCCGTCGCTCAGCCAAGCCTCGATGGCGTCAGCCGCGCGTCCCGCCAGTTCATCCGCTTGGATGGCGTCATCGCCCTTGAATGGTCGCAGCACATAATCGACCGGCTGCATTTTCCCCGGCGGGCGCCCAATGCCGAAGCGCAGGCGCGCGAATTCCTTATCGCCCAAGTGCTGAATAATGCTGCGCAAGCCCCTCTGCCCGCCATGCCCGCCCGCCTTGCGCAAGCGAAGAGCGCCGAAGGGCGTGTCCAGGTCATCGTGCACGACAAGCAGACGGTCAAGGGAAATCTCATAGTAGTCCATAAGCGCGCGCAGGCACTCGCCGCTGCGGTTCATATAGGTGAGCGGCTTTGCCAGCTTGACGCGCTGGCCACGGACCAAGCCATCCCAAGTTTGCGCGCGCCGCTCACTGCGACCAGCGCCGAGATGGTAGCGAGCTACCAATACGTCAATCACGCGCCAGCCTACATTGTGGCGGGTGCGCTCATATTTGGCGCCGGGATTGCCCAGCCCGACAATCAATCGCATTTCTGCCATTTGCCGCCCAACAATTGCGTCCTCGCCGATATGTTAGCAGACACGACGCCAGATTGTATAGCGAAGGCGGCGCTCAGATCTGACTGTCATCGACGTAGCGGGGATAGGCGGCCTTCGCCAATTCGGCCTGCGCGAGATCGAGGTCCAGCGTGACGAAGGGATTCGCTTGCGACGTTGTGGCGAGCACGACGCCATCCGGGTCGCAGATCCAGCCGGCGCCGCCCAGGTTCAGTTTGTCCACGCGCCCGACGTGATTTGAGGACAAGCAGAAGGCGCCCGCTACAACCGCCGCCGTCCGGCCGCCGGCCAGCCATTTGTCGTTGGTATGCGCTGGCGTGCTGCGTGGATTGAGCAGCAGGTGTACGCCGCGCTTTCCAAAATCTCGCGCATGCTGCATAAACCAGATTTCGGTGCAGATCATCAGCCCGATCGACCGTCCGTTGAGGTCCACCGGCTGGAAGTCGATTGGCGCGCGATCATACCAGTTGGCTTCCCAATACCCTTCGTCGTTCGGGAGATAAGTCTTCCGGTGTACCCAGCGCAGCCCTTGCTCCGCCGTCCACAGATAGGCGACATTGAATCGCTTCCCGTCTTCATCCCGGGGCGCCGTGCCGACGATCGCTGCCGCGCCAAGTTCAGGCAGGCGCTCGAGCCAGCCTTCGTGCGCGGATACGGCAGCGCTCCAAACTGTATCATCGCGTTCTGGCGTCGCGCAGAACCAGGGCGCGAAGCACATCTCCGGCAGCAGCACCAGGTCCGATTGCTCAGCAGCGATGTGTTTCTCTAGCGCATCCCAGTCGCGCTCCAGCCGGCACGCGTCGATTTCACTTATCGTCGCCTTCAAGTCAGCCTCCGATCAAGCCAATTCATGCTGCTGGCTGAACTGTGTTTCATAGAGCTTGGCATAGAGTCCGTCTTCCGTCAGGAGATCGGCGTGCGAGCCCTGCTCGACGATTGCGCCGCGGTCGAGCACGAGAATGGTATCGGCGGCCAGAATCGTACTGAGACGATGGGCGATGACGATGCTGGTGCGCCCGCGCATGACTTGGCTGAGCGCGTCTTGGATTAGCGCTTCCGACTGGCTGTCAAGATGGCTTGTCGCTTCGTCAAGCACGAGAATGCGCGGGTCCTTCAAGACGACGCGGGCGATCGCCATGCGTTGCTTTTCGCCGCCGCTCAGCCGGTAGCCGCGCTCGCCGACGATTGAATCGTAACCTTCGCTCAAGCCCATGACGAAATCGTGAATATGGGCGACCCGCGCCGCCGCTTCGAGCTCGTTTTGCGTCGCGTCCGGCTTGGCGTAGAGCAGGTTCGTGCGGATGGTATCGTGGAAGAGATAGGTCTCTTGCGTCACCATGCCGATGTGCTCCGCCATGGTGCTCAGGGTCAAGTCGCGCAGATCGCAGCCATCGAGCGTTATCCGCCCCGCCGTCGGATCGTAAAGCCGCGGGATCAAATAGGTCAGCGTTGTCTTGCCAGCGCCGCTGGGACCGACTAGCGCGACCAGCTGCCCAGGCTCAATGCGGAAGGTGATGTTCTCCAAAGCCATTTCGCGCGCTTGATGCGTGACGCCGGAGGCTGGGGCTCCATTCTGCCGGCGATCCGCATCACCCGACCGCGTCGCGGCCACGTTGGCGAAGCGACCGATCCGCTCGACATCTGATAGCAGTTGCGCGTCATCGATTCGGTAGCGAAAGCTGACATTGTGGAAAGCCAGATTTCCCTGCACATTGTCCAGTTGAATGGCGTCTTCAGCCTCGGCGATTTCCAGCGGCAGGTCGATGATCTCGAAGACGCGCTCGAAGCTGACGATAGACTGAGCGAAATCCACCGGCGCGTTGGCGAGCATTTCCAGCGGAAAATAAAGCCGCGTGGCGTACACCACGAAGGCGACTATCGTGCCGACCGACAGCGCCTCACCAATGACAAGCAGCCCGCCGATCCAGTAGATCAGCGCCGTGCTGATGTATTCCAATAGCCCGAGAAGGGTGGAGAATTGTATGCCCATCACGGCGCGCTTGATGCCAGCGTCGCGAACATCGGCGGCGCGCCGGTCGAAATGCTCAACCTCCGCTTCCAAGCGCCCAAACAGCTTGACCAGCAAGGCGCCGCTGATGTTGAGCGTTTCGTTCATCATGGCGTTCATCTGCGCGTCATGAACCCGCTGCTCGCGCGATATCTTCTCCAGCCGCGCTCCCAGCCGACGCATAAAGACGAGGTATAGCGGCAAAACGACGATGCTCAAAACGGTCAAGCGCCATTCCAAATGAAGCATGATCGCCAAGGTGGCGACCACCATAAAGAAGTTGGAGATGATCGAGACGATGGTGTTGCTGACGGCGTTCTGCGCGCCGATTACATCGTTGTTCAGGCGGCTCATCAATTCGCCGGTTTTTGTATTGGTGAAGAAGCGGAGCGACATCTGCTGCAGGTGACGGTAGAGCGAGACTCTCAGGTCGTAGATGACCCCTTCGCCAATGGTGACATTGAGCTTGCGCTGCACAATACGGACGACGGCAACAGTCAGCGGCAAGGCGAGCATGGCGAAAGCCAGCGCATTCAGCATGCCGATGTCTTTCGCGGGAAGCGCAACATCAATGATCTGACGGAAAATCAGCGGGTTGATCAATCCCAGGCTTGTCGTCAGCACAATAGCGATCAGCATGCCCACGATATGCAACCGGTATGGCTTGGCATAGCGCAACACGCGCAGGAGCAGACGCCCCGACACATTGGGTTTCGCCTTCGTGTCGTACCGGCGCATCCGATGGAACCAGCCGCCGCCGCCAATCATTCCCATGAGCTTGCTTCACCTCCTGACATGACTATAGCATAGGCGAAGAATGGGCGGCAGAAACACTGCGCTTTGGGCTAGGCGCGCTGACTATCTGGCTAGGTCGAGAGCCATGAAAGCGAAAGCGCCTTTGACGGCGATGGAGTGAATAAATCAGTTATCGATCGAGGCGCTCGGCAATTGCGGGTGGTCTTAGCGATCTAGCGCCAGGCCGCGGACGATCGCCCGCGCGTCAGCCATATTGGGCGCAAATAGGACTTCGCGTCCTTCTACGGCGCTGTTGAATGTCTTTTGAATCGTCTGGTAAATCGTGCGGATGGCGCCGTTCGCGCCGACGACAACGCGGGCGCCCTCGTTGGGTCGCGCATCTCCGGAAGCCAGCAGGGTCTTGGCGGCGGTCAAAACATCGCGCGGAATGGTTGTGCCCTCCAGGTCGATAATGAGGTCGACGAAGTGTTCCACGCTGCCGATTAACTGGTCGGCTTTGTGCACCGCTCCCTCAAGTTCTTCCCAATTCCATTCCGACTCGAATTCAAGAAGGATGACTGTTTTCTTCTTGTTGTCCCAGCGCGTTACAATCGCCATCTTGCCTGTCCTGTTGCTCGCCCTAAGTTACAAATCGCTATACGTAAGATTATGCCAGGAGTTGCTTTCGATGCCAGTACGATCTTAGCGGCGCATCGCTAGAGCATTCAAACCGAATGGGACGCGGCTCGGCTCAGTTGGCGACGATCTGAAAAGCCACCGGCGACGACAGCGGCGCTCCGTCCACGCTAATCTCGACGCTCCAGGACCCGACGGTAAACGGCGTATCCGTCTGGTCGATGTAGAACCAGATGCAGTTGTCGTTGATCTCGTGTTCCCGGTGGAAACTGAAGCTGACAACATCCTCTCCCGAGCGCCGCCAGGTGGATGATATGGTGGCGCCCGCGGGAATGCGGTAGGCGCGTCCAACCACGTAAATCGCTGTTGATGCCGGTGTGAAGCGGGGATTCACATCGCGCGCGCATTCGAATTCATTGACGCCCGATGACATCGTGATGTTCTCCAGGCGAGGTCCGCTTTCGGTTGGCGGCGTCACCGCGGGCGGCGTCACAATGGTGCTGCGCTCGCGGGTTGGCGGCCGTGCTTCCGCAGTGGCGGCGCCCGAAGCTTGCTCGATGGGCGTAGTTTGCGAAACGGGTGTTGCAAGCTCTTCCAATTGCGCAAGGTCTTCTTCTATGTAGGCGGCTTCTGTACCGAGGCCAATCAGGTTGGAGGAGAGGAAAGCGCGTGCCGATTCCGCCTGGCCGACTCGGGTGCCGGCGTAATCCAGCGTGGTCTGAACGCGGGCGCGCGCGACCGTTGCCGTGGCGCGCAGAGCCTCAATATTGGCGGCCGCTTCTTGGTAGACGGCGGTGGCGGTTTGCTGCGGCTCATCTGAGCGGCAAGCGGTCAAAATGGCGGCGGCGCCCGCGATGATGAAGCAGCGGACGACGCGGCGCATGCTCGGTGAGAACCTGCTGGTCATAATGCGCTGGATTATAACCTAGTAAAGGCGCTCGACGGCAGCGAATAGAATCAGCCGCGCTCACATAAAACAAAGCCGCCTCTCCACCCGGGAGCAGGCGGAGCCAATCAAGAAAGCCAAACCGCCTTGCGCAGCGCAAGACGGTCAGTGGGAGTGGAAGCGCCGGGGACCTGCCCCCCGGGTCCGCTGGTTTCGAATCTCGCACATCTACAAGCTTAGCCCTCTGAATTGTTTCGCGCTGTGCAGCCCAGAGCGCGCGGTTCACACTGCGCTAGCCGATTGGTCTTGGCGCCATCTTATCGGCGTGGACGGCGGGCACCCTAGCTTTTTATGACACTCGTTGCAGTTCGTGAAGGGAGACGAGTCTGCAGGAGCGGTAGAGGGCTCTTTGCCTCTACTCCCTCAGTCAGGTTGGCTAAGCCACCATCGGGAGGGGTTGGAAATTGGGTTTTGCACCTATGTGCGTTGCCAGTTTAACGTGTCTTGGCGCCACGGCTTGCCGTGCGGCTTCAGCCACCAACGTCGAATCTGATTCGCCCCCATGATGGCTAGCGACATCGGCTGCCCAATCAGCCTTTGTCACCATGCGACTATAGTCTAGCACATATTTTGTCCGCTGTGAAGGGGATTAATCGCTTGGGAGCGGGCGGCGGCGACGGGGGTTTTGTGTCCTGGTTGCGTCCGTTGTGTCCTCAGCGCGATGTTGTTGTGTCCCGGTTGTGCCCGCCATGTTCGTTTTGTATGACCCTTGTGACCGAATTTCAGGCTTTTGTGACCGATATACTAGTTTTGTGACCGTTTATGTCCAGCTGAGAATTTTTTCCCAGCAACAGCGCCGGGCGAGCGGGGAGGCTTCGCGAAGGGGCGGGAAATTCTATCGGCGGAAAATGTTAAGGCACAAGCTGTCCGAAGCGTATCAGCGTATGGAGCGGAAGGGGAGGCTAATTGGTCGCGCATCAGGCGAGTTGTTGTTGTACAGTCAAGACTTGACGGGAGGCGCCAAGCCGCGGCTGGCAGCCCCGTACCTAACAATGCGCGCTGATTGCGGTATGATTAGTACAGCGCAGCAGAGGGAAGGATGTCTCAGGTGGCAGTGGATGTCTTGATTGTGGGTGCTGGTTTATCGGGAATCATGGCGGCGCGGACCTTGCTGGAACGAGGTCGGACGGTGCACGTGATCGATAAGGGGCGCAGCGTCGGGGGCCGCCTGGCGACGCGCCGCGTTGGCGAGAATGGCTTGGCCGATCACGGCGCGCAATTCTTCACCGTACGCACTTCGACCATGCAGCGCTATGTGGATCGCTGGCGCGCCCTAGATTTGGTGTATGTCTGGGGAACGGGCTGGTCCGATGGCAGCGTCAAACGCACCGCCGGCGATGGACATCCGCGCTATGTGGTTCGCGGCGGCATGAACAAGCTGGCCAAGCATCTGGCGCAGGGCATCGACATCGCCGTAGACCTTCTGGTTTCCTCGGTGCGCAAGACGGCTGAGGGCTGGGCGCTTGAAGACAGCGATGGCAAAACCTATGAGAGCCGCGGTCTTATCCTGACGCCGCCGATGCCGGAGACGCTCGAGTTGTTGACCGCCAGCGGCGTTTATCTCAGCGAAGAAGATTTCGCCGATTTGCGGCGGATTCGTTTTGGTCCCTGCCTATGCGGGATACACGCGGTGAACGGAGACGTTGAATTGCCCGAGCCTGGCGCGATGCAGAACTTCCAAAGCGAGGTCTACTGGGTGGCTGACAATCAGGCGAAGGGCATCTCGGAGACGACGATCGTCACCAGCCACGCCAATGCGAAATTCAGCCGACAGAATTGGGATGCTTCCGAAGCCGATATCATCCGCGCGCTGGAATCGGCCGTGCAGCCCTATCTCAAGAATGGCGCGCAAATTGTGCAGACGCAGCTGAAGAAGTGGCGTTACTCGGTTCCTTTGACCACCCATGCTCATGAATCTCTACTGGCGAAAGATCTGCCGCCGCTGGTATTCGCCGGCGACGCCTTTGGCGGGCGCGGACGAGTGGAAGGCGCGTTCACTTCAGGCTTGGCGGCCGGCGAGGCCATGCATGCCGCCTTGAACGCCGCACCCTGACGTCCTCTTAACATAGGCGCCGTGGTGAAATTCTAGGGGCTCTTTGTCTAATTGCCGATACGACTTGACCCCCATGGCGAGCGCAACACAGATTTTCACGACAGAATGGCAAGTTACGGTGTTGCTTGCTAGCGATTGCGCCAGAAGTTTCGCGGCCTTCGCAAAAGGCAAAAGCTCGACAATTCTCGCCACTTCCCATCATGCGAGAGGCTGGAAGGTGAATCTAATCCGTGTTAGATTGAACCCTGGGCGAATAGATTGAGGTGACCGAGATGAGCGATATTGCGTTGGAGTCAATGGCGGGTCCGCAATTCAAACTAAGCGAAGAGCAAGAGATGCTGGTGCGGATGGCGCGCGATTTTGTGGCCGACAACATCATCCCGGTCGCGGCTGAGTTCGACGAAAAAGCGATATTTCCCGAAGACATATTCCATAAGGCGCGCGAACTCGGCATTGTTAACATGCTCATCCCGGAAGCCTACGGCGGCGTCGGCGCATCCTGTTTTGAAGAAGCGTTGGTCTCTGAGGAGCTGGGTTATGGCTGCACCGGGATCAGCACGAGCCTGGGGACCAATTCGCTGGCGATGCTGCCGATATTGATCGCCGGCAGCGACGCGCAGAAAGCCTACTGGCTGGGCGAACGCGCCGGAGAGCGGGGCGAGTTCTGTTCCTATGGCGTGACCGAAGCCAACGCCGGCTCCAATGTGGCGGGCATTCAGACGCGCGCGGATAAGAAGGGCGCCGCCTACATCATCAACGGGAGCAAGACTTTCATCACCAACGCCAGCTACGCGGATTTCTACACTATATTCGCCAAGACGGATCTGGCGGCGGGCCATCGCGGCATGACCTGTTTCATCGTGGATCGCGACAGCCCGGGCTTGAGCGTCGGCAAGAAATTCGACAAGCTGGGTCAGCGGGCGTCGGATACCGCCGAGATCGTCTTCGAAAATGTTGAGGCGCCGGAAGAGAATATCGTCGGCGAGGTTGGGCAAGGCTTCTACATCGCCATGAAAGTCTTCGATTTCAGTCGCCCGGGCGTGGCGGCGGCCGCCTGTGGCTTGCAACGGCGCGCTCTGGAAGAAAGCGTCAAGTATGCCAGCGAGCGCGAAGCCTTTGGCCTGCCGATCTATCAGCATCAGGCGGTGGGCCACAAGATCGCTGATATGGCGATCAATTACGAAGCGGCGCGCCTGCTGACCTGGCAGGCGGCTTGGCAGGTGGACGAGGGCGTATTCAATCCGCGGATACCGGCTTATGCCAAAGCATTCGCCGCCGATATGGCGACGAAGGCGGCGGTCGATGCGGTGCAGGTCTTCGGCGGTTACGGCTATATGAAAGAGTATCCGGTCGAGAAGCTGCTGCGCGATGTGAAGATATTCCAGATTTATGAAGGCACGAGCGAGATTCAACGCAATATCATCGTGCGCGAATTGTTCCGCGGGCGGTGATGGACGCGGCGAACTTTCACCTTGAGTGTGCAGATGAAGGGGCGATAGAACCGCAGTGTCTACGCGCGGTACCATATCGCCGGCAATGGCTGAACAGAGCTAGACGGGCGACCTAATAGCTCGCCCCTACACATTCGACGCAGCTTTGGGTTACAGATTCGCAAACTAACACTCTGACACAAGGCGAATTCCTCCCAATCCGAAGAGAAATGTCTTGACAATCGAAATCGCAGTTGATAATATGCGCGTTTGCACTCGCAGCCAGCAACCTCCCGAGCGGAGGCGCTGCGGGCTGAACTGAGCAGATATGGCGAAAGTGCTTTGCGGATGCGGGGCGTCTCGTCATGAGCGAAATGAAGAATGGGCGTCTCTTGTGCGCCTATTTGCATGTCTAAATTCAAAGCAGCAACCTAAGCGATTAATGGAGAATTCTATGCCCACAATTAACCAATTGGTGCGCAAGGGGCGCAAGACCAAGGGCAAGAAAAATAAGGCGCCGGCGCTGCAATTTACCTTTAACGCTTTGAAGCAGCGGCGATCACGCCAGCCGAAGGGCGCGCCACAGAAACGCGGGGTTTGCACGCAAGTCAGGACGATGACGCCGAAGAAACCTAATTCGGCGCTTCGCAAAGTTGCGCGCGTACGTCTGACCAATGGCATCGAAGTCAGCGCTTATATCGGCGGCGAGGGTCACAATTTGCAGGAGCACAGCGTCGTGCTCGTGCGGGGCGGTCGCGTCCGGGACCTGCCGGGCGTTCGCTACCACATTGTTCGCGGAACGCTTGATACCAGCGGCGTCGACAGCCGCGAGCAGGGTCGCAGCAAATACGGAACGAAGCGCTCCAAGTAAGTAGTCGCGCGCGCATTCAAGGAGTTGAATCATGCCGAGAAGGAATCGACCGCCAAAGCGGATCCCGCCGCCCGATGTGAAGTACGGAAATCTACATGTGGCGATGTTTATCAATCGCATGATGCGCGGCGGCAAGAAGAGCGTGGCGACGCGGATTATGTATGATGCGTTGGAGTCAATCGGCGAGCGCACGAAGAAGGATCCGGTCGAGGTCTTCGAGATGGCGATCCGCAATGTGGCGCCGGCGGTGGAAGTCAAGCCGAAGCGCGTTGGCGGCTCGACCTACCAGGTGCCGATTGATGTCACGCACGAGCGCGGCATCACGCTGGCGATGCGCTGGCTGATTCAATTCGCGCGCGATCGCAGCGGCCGCAGCATGGCGGAAAAGCTGACCAATGAACTCACCGATGCTTACAACGGGCAGGGCAGCGCGATCCGCCGCAAGGATGAAACCCACCGCATGGCGGAAGCCAACCGCGCCTTCGCGCACTTCCGCTAGAAAGCTCACATTGGAATCCCGAGGCTCGACTTCGGGAAGTGGATGGAAATGACAAACTCGAACGCTGACATTGATCTCAAAAAAGTCCGCAACATCGGCATCATAGCCCATATTGACGCCGGCAAGACGACCGTCACCGAGCGCGTTCTCTATTACACCGGCATGGTCCACCGAATCGGCGAGACGCACGAAGGCTCGGCCGCGATGGATTACATGGAGCAGGAGCGCGAACGCGGCATCACGATCACATCGGCGGCTGTCACCGCCAGTTGGGCTGATCATCAGATCAACATCATTGATACGCCCGGTCATGTGGATTTCACCGCCGAAGTGCAGCGCAGCCTGCGCGTCCTCGATGGCGGCATCACTGTATTTGACAGCGTCGCCGGAGTTGAGCCGCAGTCGGAAACGGTTTGGCGGCAAGCCTCGGAATACCAGGTGCCGCGCTTGTGTTTTGTCAACAAGATGGATCGGATCGGCGCCGATTTCGATCGCTGCGTGAATATGATGGTCGATCGGCTGAAAGCCAATCCCGTCGTTATTCAAGTACCCTACGGCAGCGGAGAAAACTTCGAAGGCATCATCGACTTGCTCAAAATGGAGCTGCTAACCTACGGCAATGATGAGGGCACGGATATCAATTCGCACCCGATACCCGAGAGCCATCGGGAAATGGCCGAGACCCGCCGTGACGATATGATCGAAAAGATCGTCGAACACGATGAATATCTCACCATGAAATTCCTCGAAGAAGAGGCGATCGCCGATGAAGAGTTGTTGGCGGCGCTGCGCTCGGGCACGATATCCGGTCAGTTGCACCCGGTGCTTTGCGGCGCGGCGCTGAAGAATAAAGGCGTACAGGCGCTGCTGAACATGGTTGTGGCGCTATTGCCCTCGCCACTGGATATTCCGCCGGTCAAGGGCGAGCACCCGAAGGACGGCGGCGCGCTCTTGCGGCGAGCCAACGATGATGAACCCTTGTCGGCGCTGGTATTCAAAATCGTCTCCGATCGCTACGGCAGGCTGGCATTCACGCGCGTCTATTCCGGAGTTTTGCAAGCCGGCAGCATGGTGCTCAACACGGCGAATGGCCGGCGCGAGCGCATCGGCCGCATCGTGCGCATGTTCGCCGACAGCCGCGAAGATGTCAAAGCGGTGCACGCTGGCGATATTGCCGCCGTCATCGGCATGAAAGAGACCTTCACCGGCGATACGCTGAGCGCGACCAACAGTCCAATCTTGCTGGAGAACATCAGCTTTCCGGCGCCGGTGGTTGAAGTCGCTATTGAGCCGAATACCAAAGCCGATCAGGACAAGATGGGCTTGGGATTGCGGCGGCTGGCGGAAGAAGACCCGACCTTCCAAGTCGAGGTTGATGACCAGCTGGGCCAGACCAAAATCAAGGGCATGGGCGAGCTGCACCTGGAAGTGCTGGTGGACCGCTTGATGCGGGAATATGGCGTTGACGCTCGTGTGGGGCGTCCGCGGGTCGCTTATCGCGAGACGATCACGCGCATGGTGGAGATTGACACGACCTTCAAGCGGCAGACGGGCGGCGCCGGTCAGTACGCGCGCTGCACCATTCGCTTTGAGCCGCTGCCACCAGAGGAAAAGGCGGAGGCTGATGGCGAGCTGCTCTTTGTCGACGGCATCCGCGGCGGGTCGATACCCAAGGAATTCATCCCGGCGGTGAAGAAAGGCGTCAAGCAGGCGATGCAAGGTGGCGTTATCGCGGGTTATCCGGTCGTGGATATCAAAGCGACCTTGATCGATGGCGCTTATCACGAAGTCGATTCGAGCGAGATCGCCTTCACCATCGCTGGCTCGATGTGCTTGAAGGAAGGCATTCAGAAGGGGAGACCAGTCATTCTGGAGCCGTCGATGAGTGTTGAAGTCGTTGTGTCCGACAATTATACCGGGGCTGTAGTCGGTGATATCGCCTCACGGCGCGGGGTCGTTCAAGGCATGGAGCCGCACAGCGAAGGCATCTCCGTCATCAAGGCGCAAGTGCCGCTGGGAGAGATGTTCGGTTACGCCAATGACCTGCGCAACAACACGCAGGGACGCGGCAACTTTAGCATGGAGTTTGATTCGTATACGGTCGCGCCCGAGGAAATCGCGGAGGCGGTGAAATCCGGGTCGCGTTAGTAGATTGACGGGGGCGCCCCGTCAGCAAATTTCGTTCGTGCATTCAATTTCAAGTCAGGGAGTTCACAAGAGGGATTGTCAGATGTCAAAAGGGAAATTCGAGCGCACCAAGCCTCACGTAAACATCGGAACCATCGGTCATGTCGACCATGGCAAGACCACCTTAACGGCGGCGATCACCAAGGTGCTGGCGTTGAAGGGGCAGGCGCAGGAGCAGGAATACGGCGACATTGACAATGCGCCGGAAGAGCGCGCGCGCGGCATCACCATTAACATTCGCCACGTCGAATATGAAACCGACGCCCGTCACTACGCGCACGTGGATTGCCCCGGGCACCGCGACTACATCAAGAACATGATCACCGGCGCGGCGCAGATGGACGGCGCCATTCTGGTCGTCAGCGCGCCCGACGGTCCCATGCCGCAAACGCGCGAGCACGTCTTGCTGGCAAAGCAGGTGGAAGTGCCGGCGATGGTGGTCTACCTCAACAAGACCGATCAGATGGATGACGAAGAGTTGATCGAGTTGGTTGAGATGGAACTCGCCGAATTGCTGGAAGGCTATGATTTCGATCCGGATACGCCGATCATCAAGGGCTCAGCGCTGGCGGCGGAAGAAAGCGATAGCAGCGACCCCAGCGCGCCCGAGTATGCGTCAATCGTGGAGTTGATGGACGCGGTTGATGAATGGATCCCGACGCCGATGCGCGATGTCGACAAGCCCTTCATGATGGCGATCGAAGATGTCTTCTCCATCAAGGGGCGCGGCACGGTCGTAACTGGCAGCGTCGCTCGCGGCACGCTGCTCAAGGGCACCGAGGTCGATATTGTCGGCTTGCGCGACGAAATTGTGAAGACAGTCGTCACCGGCATCGAGATGTTCAATAAGGAACTCGACCAGGCGCAGGCGGGCGACAACGCCGGCATTTTGCTGCGTGGCATCGGCCGCGATGAGGTGCAGCGCGGCATGGTCATCGCCAAGGTCGGTTCGATTACGCCGCACAAGAAATTCAAGTGCGAGGTATACGTTCTGCGCCGCGATGAAGGCGGGCGCCATAAAGCCTTCTTCACCGGTTACCGGCCGCAGTTCTACATTCGCACTATGGATGTCACCGGCACGATCACGCTGCCCGATGGCGTGGAAATGGTAATGCCTGGCGACAACGTGAATCTCGATGTGGAATTGATCACGCCGGTCGCGCTGGAACGCGGTTCGTCCTTCGCCATTCGCGAGGGTGGTCTGACGGTTGGCGCGGGCCGCATCACCGAGATTCTTGAGTAGCTCAACCAGGAACGGTAGCGGGCTGAGCCGGGTCCAAAGCCCGGCTCGGCTTCACTGGCAGCGGTCCCGGATGAACGGAAAAAGGTTGCTAAATGGCAAAAAACAAGATACGCATCCGACTCAAGGCTTATGACCATCGCGTGCTTGATCAGTCGGCGCAGCGCATTGTTGATACGGCGGAACGCACCGGTTCGCGAGTGGTGGGTCCGGTGCCGCTGCCGACGCGCATCGAGCGCTTTACGGTGCGTCGGTCGCCTTTTATTGACAAGGATTCGCAGGAACACTTCGAGGTTCGCACGCACAAACGGCTTATTGACGTGCTCGAACCGGACAGCAAAACCATTGACACGCTCATGCGACTCAATCTGCCGGCGGGCGTGGATATTGAAATCAAGATTTAGGATTGTCGCCGAAGCATCAGCAAGGCTGTCGTGGCGCCGGATGCGCAACGACCACAAGGGCGGCGACAAGGACCGCTGCTATCAGATTGTTTCCAAGAGCGGTTCATCCGAGTGGAGGCTAGGCTCATGAAGGGCATGATTGGCAAAAAAGTAGGGATGACCCAGGTCTTTGATGAACAGGGAACCGTCGTACCGGTGACCGTTATTCAAGCTGGACCCTGCTATGTGACCCAGGTGCGCAACGCCGAACGGGATGGCTACGTTTCGGTGCAGCTCGGCTTCGGCGAAACCAAACCCAAGAACCTGACAAAGGGGCAGTTGGGCCATCTGCAGAAGCTGGATCTGCCGGCGCTGCGTCATCTTCGCGAGTTTCGCTTGTCGGAGGCCGCGGAGGCAGACGTCGCCGAGGGGCAGGAAATCAAGGTGGACATTTTCGAGCGCGGCGAGCGAGTCGACGTCATCGGCACCAGCAAAGGGCGCGGCCACGCCGGCACGATCAAACGGCATGGTTTCGCGCGCGGTCCCAAGACTCACGGTCAATCCGACCGGATGCGGTCGCCCGGTTCAATCGGCATGTGCGCGACGCCGGGGCGTACGCTCAAGGGGAAAAAGATGGCGGGGCGGATGGGCAACGATCGGGTGACGGTGCAGAATCTGCCGCTGGTCGTTGTCGACGCTGAGAAAAACTTGCTGGCGGTCAAAGGTTCTGTCCCGGGCGCCAAGGGCAGCATCGTGATGATCAAGCCCTCGGCCAAGCGGGCGTAGCCGGTCGGCAGCGGGTGCTACAGGAGTATACAGCATGCAATTTCCAGTGATGGATAGCGCCGGAAGGGAAGTGTCGCAGGTTGAACTGCCGGCCGATGTCTTTGAGGCGAAGATCAACGTGGGTCTGATGCACCAGGCTTACGTCCGCCAAATGGCCAATGCGCGCCAGGGATCGCATAGCACCCGTTCTCGCAGCGAGATTCGGGCGACCGGCGCCAAATGGTATCGCCAGAAAGGCAGCGGACGGGCTCGTCATGGCGCCCAGAGCGCGCCGATTTTCGTCGGCGGCGGCTTGGCGCATGGTCCAAAACCACGCGATTACCGCAAGAAGATGCCTAAGAAGATGCGGCGCGGCGCGATCCGTTCCACCTTGAGCGCGCTGGTCCGCGATGAGCAGTTGGTGATCCTGGACAGGCTCGACCTGGAAGCGCCAAAGACGAGGGTGATGCGCGCCTTGCTCGGGACGCTGGTGGGCGGGCAGTCGGCCTTGGTGGTCGTTGCGAGCGAGCAGAACGCTGTGCGCAAAAGCGTCAGCAATCTGCCAAACGCGCATTCGATTCTGGCCAACAATCTCAATATTCGGGATCTGCTCAAGTATGACCGGGTGATTATGACGCTGGACGCGCTCGAGGTCGTTAAGAGCATTTGGGGGATGGGAGACTAACATGCCCGAGCTTCATCTGTACGACGTCATTCGCCGGCCGGTGATTACGGAAAAGTCGACGGAACTGGCTGAGGCGCAGAACAAATACGTTTTCGAAGTGGCGCGCAACGCCAATAAAATCCAGGTGAAGGAAGCGGTTGAAGAAATCTTCGACCTGGAAGGCAAGGTCATCAAGGTTAATACGATGATCATGCCGGCCAAGCGCGGACGCCGGGGCCGCAATACCTATGTCCGGTCGCGCGCCTGGAAAAAGGCGATCGTCACGCTGGTTGAGGGCGTCTCAATCGAGCTGTTTAACGTTTAGCAGGAGCATGAGCGATGCCCATCAAGGTCTATAAACCGACATCGCCCGGTCGCCGAGACATGACCGGCTATACATTTGAAGAGATCACCAAGGGCAAGCCCGAGCGTTCGTTGACGCGCGCCCTGCGCAAGACGGGCGGGCGCAACAACACGGGTCGGATTACCGTTCGGCATCGCGGCGGCGGGCACAAACGACGTTATCGGCTTATTGATTTCAAACGCAATAAAGAAGATTGCCGCGCCGAAGTCATCGCCATCGAATATGACCCGAACCGTTCGGCGCGCATCGCGCTGCTGCAATACGAAGATGGCGTGAAAAGCTATATCATTGCGCCGATGGGGGTTCAGGTCGGCGACAAGATTGGCAATGGCGCGATGAGCACATTGCGCCCGGGAAATTGCCGCGCGCTGAAGGACATTCCATTGGGTACGGTTGTGCACAATATCGAGATGCGCCCCGGAAAAGGCGCCCAGTTGGCGCGCTCGGCCGGCACATCAGCGCAGATCCTGGCGTCGGAAGACAAATATGTGACGCTACGATTGCCAAGCGGTGAAATGCGCATGATATTGAACACCTGCCGCGCGACGATCGGCCAAGTTGGCAATGCTGAACACGCCAATGTCAAATTGGGCAAAGCCGGGCGCAAGCGCTGGCTGGGCTGGCGGCCCACAGTTCGCGGTTCGGCGATGGACCCGGCCAGCCATCCTCATGGCGGCGGCGAGGGCAAAGCGGGCATCGGCATGGCTGCGCCCAAGACGCCCTGGGGCAAGAAAGCGCTGGGCGTTCGCACGAGGCGTAACAAGCGCACCAATCGGTTTATCGTACGCCGCCGTGGCAAGCGCCGCTAGAGACGCTAGGGTGGTCGCCATGAGGCAGGCTGCCGGGAAAAACAAGCCGTCCGCTCAAAGGAGCCCTGCGGTTTGTCGAATGAGGAGACCTTGAAATGTCACGTTCATTGAAAAAGGGCTACTACGTCAGCCCGAAGCTGCTGGAAAAAATTGAACGGCTTAACCAGCAGAACAAGAAGATCGTCATTCGCACCTGGAGCCGGGCGAGCACCATCTTCCCGCAGATGGTGGGGCACACGATCGCGGTGCATGACGGACGCCGGCACGTGCCGATTTACATCACCGAAAACATGGTCGGGCACAAACTGGGCGAGTTCGCGCCCACCCGTACCTTCCGCGGTCACATCGTGGATAGCAGGCGATAAGGGAGCGAGAGATGGAAGTTCGCGCATTGACCAGATACCTGCCTATCTCGCCGCGGAAGCTGCGCCTCGTCTGCGACAAGGTGCGGGGGATGGATGCCCAGGAAGCTTTGATCGTTCTGGATTATATGCCGCAAAAGGGTTCCGCCTTCGTCAGCAAGACCTTGTCTTCGGCGATGGCGAACGCGGCCAACAACTTTGATCTCAATCCGGACGAGTTGTATGTATCGAAAATATATGCTGGCGACGGACCGACATTGAAGCGCTTCAAAGCGGGCGCCCGCGGTCGATTCAAGCCGCGCCTGAAGCGCACGTCTCACCTTTGGGTGATTCTGTCTGAGCGAGAGGAAGATGACTAATGGGTCGTAAGGTACATCCAAAGGGTTTCCGTCTGAAGGTCATCCGCGAGTGGGACGCTCGCTGGTATGCCGAAGGCGAGCGCTATGTCAATTTGTTGATGGAAGATCGGAAAATACGAAAATACTTGAAGGCGAAGACGACGCGCGCCGGCGTCTCGCGCATCGAGATTGAGCGGCATCCCAACCAGGTCATCATCACAATCAATACGGTGCGCCCTGGTCTGATCATTGGACGCAAGGGCGAGGCGGTCAAGGAGTTGCGCCAACAGCTACAGGAAATGACCGGCAAGACGGTGAAGGTCGAAGTCAGCGAAATTGAAAAGCCGGACCTGGACGCCACCCTGGTCGCCGAAAATGTAGCCTCCCAGCTGGTGCGGCGGATTGGGCACAGCCGGGCGATGAAGCGCGCCATCATGCAGGCGATGCGTCAGGGCGCGGGCGGCATCCGCGTCGAGGTGAGCGGGCGCCTGGGCGGCTCGGACATGGCGCGGCGCGAATGGATGTTTGACGGTCGGGTGCCGCGCAATACGCTGCGCGCCGATATTGATTATGGCTTCGCCGAGGCGCTGACGACCTTTGGGCAGATCGGCGTCAAAGTCTGGATTTACAAGGGCGACATCCTGCCGGGCGAAGATCCCTTCAGCAGCCCAGCGCAGCGCCCAACTGATCATGGCGGGCGTCGTGGCCGCAGGAACTAACAAGAAAATCGAGCGCGTTTAGGCGTGAGCCGCTGGCTCGCCCAAAGCAAGCGCGGCAACTGTAGGAGCATAAGCCATGTTAATGCCGAAACGAAGAAAATATAACAAGCAGATGCGCGGCCGGATGCGGGGCAAAGCGCGCCGCGGCGCCGTCGTGCAATTCGGCGATTATGGCTTGCAGGCGCTGGAGCCGAGTTGGGTCACCAGCCGGCAGATTGAAGCATGTCGCCGGGCGATGGTGCGCTATATTCGCCGGCGGGGCAAGGTCTGGATCCGCATCTTCCCTGACAAACCGGTGACGCAAAAGGCAGCCGAAACGCGCATGGGCAAGGGCAAGGGCTCGGTCGAAAAATGGGTCTGCGTTGTCAAGCCCGGGCGCATCCTCTTTGAAATGAGCGGCGTGCCGGAAGGCGACGCGCGGGAAGCGCTGCGGCTGGCGTCGCACAAGCTGCCGATCAAAACCAAGTTCGTCAAGCGCTTCGATCCAATTTCCGGACGGGAGGTCAGCTGATGTACATGGAAGAGATACGCGCCCTGTCCACGGACGAAATCCTGGACAAAATCGAAGATCTGAAAGTCGAAATGTATACCTTTCGCATCCAGAAAGAATCGGGTGAGTTAAAGGATACGACCCTGTTTCGCAAGACACGGCGCGATATTGCGCGGCTGAAAACGGCGCTGCGCGAGCGCGAACTGGCGGCGGAACTTGTCGCTCAAGGGGGAGAGAATGGCGAATAATCGCAAGCGCCTGGTCGGCACGGTTGTCAGCGACAAGATGGAAAAGACTGTGGTTGTCGCGATCGAAAACCGCAAGATGCATCCGGTGTATCACAAGGTGGTGACATCGACGAAGAAAGTGATGGCGCATGATGAGACGGGCGCTGGCATTGGCGCGCTGGTGCGCATCGTGCAGAGCCGCCCCATCAGCAAGCGCAAGCGTTGGGTGGTCGAAGCGGTCTTGGAAGACGCGGAATAGCTGGCGAACCAGGCGAAGGCTTGGACGGCCGGACTCTTGAACGGAGAGAGATTGCGATGATTCAGACGGAATCGCGTTTGAAGATAGCCGACAACAGCGGCGCGCAGGAGCTATTGGTTATCCGCGTGCTCGGCGGCTCAAAAGTGAAGTATGGCTATGTCGGCGATATCGTGGTCGGTACGGTGAAAGCCGCCAGCACGACCGGCGGCGTCAAGAAGGGCGAGCTCGTCCGCGCTGTTATTGTGCGAACGCATAAGGAATTCCGGCGAAACGACGGGTCGACAATTCGCTTCGATGACAATGCGGCGGTGGTGCTGGCTGAGGATCTTGAGAATCCCCGCGGGACGCGCGTCTTTGGTCCCGTAGCGCGTGAATTGCGCGACAAGGGTTTCATGAAGATCGTATCGCTGGCGCCAGAGACCTTATAGGCGAGGTATAAACATGCAGCGAATACAGCAAGGCGACTTGGTCGAAGTCATCGCCGGCAAGGACAAAGGTCTGCGCGGCGAAGTCGTTCGTGTCCTGGTGAAAAAAGACCGCGTTATTGTGAACGGGGTCAATATCATGAAGCGCCACCGCAAAGCGCGCCCGGCGCCCGGCGGGCAGCAGATTCCGGCGCAGATCATCGAATTCGAAGCGCCTTTGCACCTTTCCAATGTGATGCTGGTCTGCCCAACCACCGATGAGCGGACGCGGGTCGGCTTTCGCTTCACCGATGACGGGCGCAAAGTGCGCTACAGCAAAAAAAGCGGCAGCATCATCGAGTAGCGGAGCGAGGTGAAATATGGAAAACCGAATGTACACCCGCTATTTGGAAGAAGTCGTGCCGACCTTAACGGCGGAATTCGGCTATACCAATTCGATGCAGGTGCCGACGATTAGCAAGATCACGCTGAATGTTGGCGTTGGCGAGGCGATTGACGAGCCGCGGTCCCTGGATGGCGCGGTGGAAGACTTGAAGGTCATCACCGGGCAGCAGCCGGTCATCACCAAAGCAAAGAAAAGCATCGCCACTTACAAGTTGCGCGAAGGGCGGGCGATCGGCGTAAAGGTGACCTTGCGCAAGGAACGGATGTGGTCGCTCTATGACCGCTTGGTCAACATAGCCTTGCCTCGTATTCGGGACTTTCGCGGCGTTTCAGCCAAGCTGGACGGGCGCGGCAATCTCACGGTAGGCTTGCGGGAGCAGCTTGTCTTCCCGGAAATCGACTTCGACAAGATTGATAAGGTCCGCGGGATGGAAGTGACGATCGTCACCACGGCCAAAACAGACGAAGAGGGGCGCCGGCTGCTGTCGCTGCTTGGCATGCCCTTCCAGGGAAACTAGAGGGAGTTTATGGCGAAGAAATGCATGCAATTTCGGGAACAGCGGCGCAAATACGCGGTACGTGTGCGCCATCGCTGCAAGGTATGCGGGCGTCCGCGCGGATATATCCGCCGTTTTGGCTTGTGCCGTATTTGCTTCCGCGAGATGGCGCTCAATGGCGAAATTCCCGGCGTTGTGAAGTCGAGCTGGTAGGAGGCGGCGAAAGTGTCTAATGTAACGAACGATCCAATTGCCGATATGTTGACGCGCATTCGCAACGCATTGACGCGAGGCATGACTGAAGTCGTCGTGCCCAAGAGCGCGATCAAGATTGAAATCGCCCGCATCCTTAAGGAAGAGGGATATATCGAGGATTATTCGATCGGGGACGAAAGCCCCATTCCGCTGATCAAGGTCCAGCTCAAGTATTTCGGGTCCCGGCGCGACCGGCGGCCCGTCATCACGCAGCTTAAGCGGATCAGCAAACCGGGGCGGCGCGTCTATCGCAAACGCCGGGAGCTGCCGATTGTTTTGAGCGGCACCGGCATCGCGATCGTGACGACGCCCAAGGGCGTCATGACCGCGCAGCAGGCGCGCCGCGATGGCGTCGGCGGCGAAGTCCTCTGTTACGTCTGGTGACGGAAAGGGTATTGTCATGTCGCGCGTAGGGCAGCAACCCGTACAGTTACCCGACAAGGTGACTGTGGAAATCGATAGAAACTCGGTCACGATAGCGGGTCCCAAAGGCGAGCTGTCGCAGGACTTCAGCCCTGAATTGACGATCAGACAAGACAACGGGTCAATCGTTGTGGAGCGACCGTCGGACCTGCGTCACCACAAGGCGCTGCATGGATTGACGCGCGCCCTGGTATCGAACATGGTTATCGGGGTATCCGAGGGTTTCCGCAAGACGCTGGAGATCCAGGGCGTTGGTTACCAAGCCACCATGCAGGGAAAGAACTTGCAGCTTCGGCTCGGGCATTCGCATGATGTGATCGTCGAGCCGCCAGCGGATATCATCTTTGAGGTTCCGCAAGAATCGCGCGGCACGATCATCCATGTGGATGGCATCGACAAGCAAGTTGTCGGGCAGGTGGCGGCCGATATCCGCGGCTGGCGTCCGCCGGAGCCCTACAAGGGCAAGGGTGTGCGTTACCTGGGTGAATATGTGCGCCGCAAAGCCGGCAAAGCGGGCAAACGCTAGTTGAACGCGCCAAGCAATCGCGGGATTGCTATGGCAGAGGGAAGAGACGATGCCTGATATCATTGGTCGAAAGAAATACTTGGCGCGCAAGCGTCGACATCGGCGCGTGCGCAAGAAGATTTCTGGCACGGCGGCGCGTCCGCGTATGAACGTTTATCGCAGCAATCGCCATGTCTTCGTTCAGGTGATTGACGATGTCCAGGGCTGTACGCTGGTGTCTTGCTCGACAATTGACCGGGCGCTGGCGCCGCAATTGAGCGAGATGAAAAAGGTGGACGCGGCGAAACTCGTCGGGCAGACGGTCGGCGAGCGCGCGAAAGAAGCGGGCATCAAATCGGTCGTCTTTGATCGAGGCGGCTTCCGATTCACCGGACGGGTGGCGGCAGTGGCCGAAGGCGCTCGCGAAGCAGGTTTGCAACTGTAGGCGTGGAGATAGAATATGGCTGACAGAAGAAGACGGGATTCACGCAGAAATCAAGAAGAGCGCGATGAATTTGACGAGCGCGTCGTCGATATTCGCCGCGTCGCCAAAGTCATCAAGGGCGGCCGGCGTTTCGCCTTTCGCACCGTAGTAGTCGTGGGCGACAATCGCGGCAATGTCGGGATCGGCATTGGCAAGGCGCGCGCCGTGCCGGATAGCATTCGCAAAGCGGCTGAGCGGGCGCGTCGCAATATCCAGGGCGTGTCGCTTTCCGGGACGACGATCCCTTACACAGTTACCGGACGGCATGGCGGCGCTCGCGTGCTGCTGAAGCCGGCTGCGCCCGGTACTGGCGTCATCGCCGGTGGCGGCGTCCGCGCCGTCTTGGAAGTGGTAGGCGTTCGCAATATCTTAACCAAGAGCCAGGGCAGCGCCAATCTGCTCAACGTGACGATGGCGACTCTGGACGCGCTGAATCAACTGCGCAGCGCCGAGCAACTGGCGGAAATGCGCGGCAAGCGCGTTCATGAAGTGGCGCCATTCTGGGAGCGCCGAACGGAACGGAGCGCCGAAAATGTCTGAGAGCGGCGGCAAGATGCTGAAAATCACGCTGGTCAAGAGCCCGATTGGGTACAACCACAAGCAGAAGGCGACGGTTAAGTCGCTCGGATTGCGCCGGATGAGCCAGACTGTCTTGATTGGCGACGCGCCCCAGGTCCGCGGCATGGTCGCCAAGGTCAGCCATCTGGTGAAAGTCGAAGAGGTCGAAGCAGAATGAAATTGCATGATTTGAAGCCTGATCCGGGCTCAAAGCGCAGGCGCAAACGCGTTGGCCGTGGCATTGCCGCGGGCCAAGGCAAGACTGCTGGACGCGGCCACAAAGGTCAGGGCGCGCGCAGCGGCGGCGGCAAAGGTCCCTACTTCGAGGGCGGTCAGTTGCCATTGGTGCGGCGCTTGCCATTCAAACGCGGCTTCACCAATATCTTCGCCATCCACTATCAGGAAGTGAACGTCGAAATGCTGGAGGCGCGCTTTGATGATGGCGCCGTTGTCGATGGCGCGTCGCTCCTCGCCGTTGGCTTGGTGCGGAAAGCCGATGATCCGATCAAAGTGCTCGGTCGCGGCGAATTGAGCAAAAAGCTGGAAGTTCATGCCAACAAGTTCAGCAAGAGCGCGGTAGAGAAAATCGAGAAGGCCGGCGGCAATGTCCATGCGCAGGCCCTGAAAGTGACCGGCGCGCGCGCGACCGTCAAGCGGCTGCGCAAAGCCGATATGGAACGCCTCTACGGTGACGCCGACTGAGAAGCGCTTCGTGCGGGTTGTCATCCATAGAACGCATCAAGCTAGTCTTGCGTATACGGTGTAGGGGTGGCCAGAGTTTAGCGCGGCTGTGACAAGGGCGACGCCGGCGTCTCATGATTGATGAGGGACAGATTCTATGATTCAAGCACTCAAAAACGCGTGGCGTCTGCCTGATGTGCGCAATAAGCTGCTCTTCACCGTCTTCATCCTGATCGTCTATCAGTTCGCCGCGCACGTGCCGGTGGTCGGCGTCGATCGCAACGTCCTGCGGCAAGTCTTCGAAAGCGGCAGCAGCGCCGGCAACTTAATCCAGGTGATGAACCTGCTGTCCGGTGGCGCGGTCGCCAATTTCAGCGTGATCGCCAACGGCGTCTATCCCTACATCACCGCCTCGATTATCTTTCAGCTGCTGGTCCCGATTGTGCCAGCGCTCGAGCGCATCCAGCGCGAACCCGGCGGACAGGAAAAGATCCAGCGCTACACTTACTATGTTGCGATTCCGATGGCGGTCTTGCAGGCGCTGGGGCAGATCAGCATCTTCAACCTGGCGACAGGGACGGGCGCGGAGATCATACCCGGCTTTGGATTCGGCTTGGGCAGCAATCTGCTGCTGACGGTTTCGGTGCTGACGACCATGACAGCGGGCACGATGTTCGCCATTTGGCTGGGCGAATTGATTACGGAGCAGGGCATCGGCAATGGCATCTCGATCATCATCTTCGCCGGCATCGTCGCGCAGGCGCCGCAAAATCTGATTCGTTTGCTGACGCAGCAGCCCGATCGAAGCATTTACAATCTGGTCTTGTTCATCGTCATCACTGTCCTTAGCGTACTAGCGGTCGTCGTGATTCAAGAAGGGGTGCGGCGCATTCCGGTTCAGTACGGGCGCCGTGTCCGCGGCAACCGCCAATTCGCCCAGCAAGACAGCTTCATTCCGCTGCGCGTCAACCCGGTCGGCATGATCCCGCTCATCTTCGCCCAGTCGATCATCACCTTTCCGGCAATCATCGCCAGCTTGTTCCCGCCGGGCGCCGTCGGCAATACGATTCAAACCACCTTTGGCAATCAACAGGGCTTGCTCTATTGGGGCACCTTCTTCCTGATGACGGTCGGCTTCACATTCTTCTACGCCGAGGTGATGGTGGGCAATCAGAATCTGGCCGAGACGCTGCAGCGCAATGGCGGCTTTATCCCGGGAATCCGCCCGGGCAAGCGGACCGAAGACTACATCAAGAGCACGACGCGGCGCATCACCTTTGTTGGCGCTTTCTTCCTGGGTGTGATCGCGATTATTCCCGGCATGGTTGACCTGGTGAATCGCATCATATTCCCCTTGGAAGCCTCGGCATCGGGCGCGGTTATCAACGCCGGTCTGGTCATTTCCGGTTCCGGCTTGATCATTGTCGTCGGCGTCGTTATCGACACGATGCGTCAATTGGAAGCGCAGCTGGTGATGCGGAATTACGAAGGGTTCATGCGATAGCCCATTTCCGCATGCCAATTGCAAAGAGCCGAGTATGTCATATTCATGATCTCGGCTTTGTTTTTTGTTGGGGCCTTTGTTTTGATGAGCCAGGGGATCTCCCAGAGGGCGACTGGATAGTCGGGAGTTTGCGCGATGAGCTTGTATGTCATCTTGATGGGGGTACAGGGCGCCGGCAAGGGTTTGCAGGCGAAACTGATTGAAGAGCGTTTCGGTATCCCGCAGGTCTCCACCGGTGATCTCTTCCGAGCAATGCGCGCGCGCAAGGATGCGCTGGCGCGCAAAGTGCAAGATATCATGGCTTCGGGGCAATTAGTGGATGACGACACGACCAACGCGATTGTCGCCGATCGGCTCGCGCAAGCGGACGCGCAGAAGGGCGTGATTCTCGATGGTTACCCGCGAAATCGGATTCAGGCGGCATTCCTGGAACGGCATTTGCAGGAGAAAGGCGCTCGCGTGAACGCCGTGCTGCTGCTGGAGCTAGACCTCTATGTCGCCTTCAAGCGCGCTTTCGGACGGGTATCCGCCGATGACGGCGCCAGCTACAATTATTACTACAACGCCGATGGGGTTGAGTTTAGCTGGACGCCGGCCGACGACAATTCATATCCCCCGCGCCTGGAAGCTTCGCTGCGGGACGGTGGCGAAATGCTTAGGCGGCGCCCGGATGACGCCAGCGCCGATGCCATCATCAAGCGGATTGATACCTTTCTGGAAACGACTCAGCCGCTCATCAGCTATTTTGAAGCGAAGGGCAGTGTGCGTAAGATCGATGCTGACCAAAGCATTGAAGCGGTTTGGGCGGAAATCAAGCGCGCTCTTGCGACGGTCTAAGGTCTGCATGGTTCTTGCGAATTGACGCCCATGGCTCTAGTACTGAAGACAGCTGAAGAGCTGGAAATCATGCGCCAAGCCGGCCGTATCGTGGCAATCGCGCATGAAGAGATGCGACGCGCGATTGAACCTGGTGTCACGACCAAGCGGCTTGATACGATTGCCTTGACAGTGCTTCGCGATCATGGAGCGGAGCCCTGCTTCCTCGGTTACGCGCCGGGCGACCATCCGCCGTTTCCCGCCACGATCACCGCTTCCGTCAACAACGAGCTTGTGCATGGCATTCCCTCTGAAACGCGGTCGCTTGCCGAGGGCGATGTCATCGGCATTGATGTCGCTTGCTTCTATCAGGGCTATGTGGGCGACGCCGCCTTCACCCACCCGGTCGGCGAGATATCGCGCTCGGCAATGCGCCTGCTCAACGCAACCAAGTCCGCCTTGGACGCGGCCATTCAAGCATCGGTCCTCGGCAACAAGATCAGCGATGTCGCCAAGGCGACGTCCAAGTGCGCGGGTCGGTTGGGCTATAGCGTGGCGCGCGAGTATACCGGCCATGGCGTCGGCCAAGCGATGCATGAAGAGCCGCAAGTGCCGAATTGGTGGAATAGCAAGAAGAGCAAGCATCAGTGGGAAGATTATGAGCTGCAGGTCGGCATGACCTACGCCATCGAGCCGATGCTGATTGCGGGACGTCCCGATCTTGTGGAGCTGGACGACGGCTGGACCGTGGTCACCAAGGATGGCTCGCTGACCGCCCATTTTGAGCATACGGTCGCGATCACCGAAGCGGGACCGCGGATTCTGACCTTGGCATAGAGGGAGCGTCTATGCGTAACAGTTGCCTCTCTCTGCTACTGCTGCTGTTGCTTTTGCCGAACGCAGGCGCGCAGGCGCCCGTGGTCGAACTTGTAGCGGTGGTTTGTCCCGGCCGCTTTCTTGAGGATGCCGGCGCGAAGACGGCTGATCTCAGTTGCAGTCGGGCATTAATGCCTGAGAATCGTCAGGCGCCGAACAATGGGCGCTGGGTCAATCTCTTTGTTCTACGCATACCGCCCAAGGCTGAGGCGGGAAATGCGCCCATCCTCCATTTGTCCGGTGGACCTGGCGACCCGGCTTCGGCCGACTTGAATTTCTGGCTGGAATCGCCCTTGCATCAGGAATACGAAATCATTTTGGTCGATCAACGCGGAACCGGCCTTTCCCTTCCATCCCTCGATTGCCCGGAATACGGCGATGGCGAAGACGAAGTTTGGATTCGCGCCTGCCGCCGGCGCCTGGTCGAAGGGGGCCTGGACCTGTCCCAATTTCAGTACCTGTCTGTCGTCCAGGATTTACATGACCTATTGGTCTCTCTCGACCTCGATAAAGTGCATCTGTACGGCAATTCCTACGGCAGCCGCTTGGCATTGCTGCTGTCGTCAATGGCCCCCGAGCGTATTCGGTCTATCGTACTTGATGGCGTCTATCCGCCACCGCGAAACGACCTGGCGGAACTCGCGAGCAATTCGACGCGAGCGCTGGAGCGCCTATTTGCCGATTGCCAGGCTGACGCAGCTTGCGATTCCCTGTATCCGCATCTGCGAGACATGTTTTATCGATCCGTTGAAGAGATGAATGCCGCGCCGCCCGAGCTTTATCATTTGGGGGAGAGCACCGAATGGACCTTGAACGGCGATCAGTTCCTCGCCTGGACCGTCGGCGTTCTGCGATACAAAGATGCGCTCCCTATCCTGCCGCACCTCATTGCGTCTTTTCACGCCGGCGTTTACGACCTGTTCGTCTTGATAGACGGGCTGTTGAAAATGCCGCACTGGAATGACCGCGACTTTCGCAGTGAAGGCTTTGAACTGAGCGCGCGCTGTTCTGAAGACGCGCAATTGCCTGTTTCGGAGCATGAAGATGTCAATGAGCCGGTGGTATCAGCGGCGATCGCCCGAGTCATCAATCCGATTGTCCAGCGTCTTCGCGACCAATGTGATCTGTGGAATGTGCCGGCGGCGCCAGAAAGGATCTCGCATGCAGTCAAGAGCGATGTGCCGGCGCTATTGCTGTCCGGCGCCTACGATCCGGCGACGCCGCCTCACTGGGCGCTGTTCGCTGCTGAGCATTTGAGCCGAAGCTGGCCGGTCGTCTTCCCGCATGTGGGGCACGGAGTGCTGGAATCTGATGCATGCGCGGGGGAGCTCATGCGCGCTTTTCTGTCCGATCCGCTGAAGGCGCCGGAGGCCGAGTGCTTATCGTCCTTGCAGCCGCCGCAATTTGTCGAGCAAGACCAAGACGGCGGCTAGACCGGAGAAATGTCCATTTACATAGCGGAACGCTGTGATACAATGCCTGTTCGCTGCGACGCGCCTGGTAGCCGATCGGCACGATTGCAGAAAAGTAGATTTGCTCATAATGATTAATCGCGCATCTGCATGAGGATGTCTCTGTGATTTGGGCGTCTATTGCGGAATCGAATGTCGGCGAGTTGAATTGATACAGAGGGAAAACGCATGAAGGTATCAGCAAGCGTCAAACGCCGTTGCCCGAAGTGCCGGGTCATCAAGCGCAAGCGGCGGGTGATGATCATCTGTGAAAATCCGAAGCACAAACAGAGGCAGGGCTAGTCCCCCCGGGAATGATCAAGGAGTATTTTTATGGCTCGTATTGAAGGTGTTGATCTGCCGCGGGACAAACGCGTCGTGATCGGCTTGACCTATATCTTCGGCATCGGCAAGTCCACCAGTCGACGGCTGCTGGATAGCGCCGGCATCGACCAGGACACGCGCGTCCGTGACCTGAGCGAGAGCGAATTGCAGCGTATTCGCGAGCTGGTGAGCGGGCTGACCATTGAAGGCGACTTGCGCCGTCAAACGCAGCTGAACATCAAACGGCTGATGGAAATTAATTCTTATCGCGGTCTGCGTCATCGGCGGCGACTGCCGGTGCGCGGTCAGCGGACGCGGACAAACGGGCGTACCCGGCGCGGCAAGAAGCAAACTGTTGCCGGGCGTGGCCGGCGTCGTGGCGCCACCAAGAAATAGGCGCGTATTATCAAAGTTGACGGTCGAACGGGTACAGGCAACGGGACTGTAGCCTTGGCCGACCGGACAGCAGCATCTGAGCACGCAGTTTCTTGAATCAGCGGAATTCAAAGTCAATCTGGAGTGAATGAATGGCGAGAACAGGGCGAGGCAGTCGCGGCACTGCCAGACGAGTCTTTAAGAATATTCCTTATGGTCAGGCGCATATTCATGCCACCTTCAACAACACCATCGTATCGATGACGGATCAATCGGGGAATGTCATCACCTGGGCGAGCGCCGGCACCTCCGGCTTCAGCGGGAGCCGCAAGAACACACCATATGCGGCGCGCATGGCGGCGGAAACGGCGGCGGCGAATTCGCAGCAGCACGGCATGAAAGAGGTTGATATCTTCGTCAAAGGTCCGGGACCGGGCCGAGAAGCGGCGATTCGTTCTATCCAGCAGAGTGGGTTGAAGGTCCGTTCCATATCGGACGTGACGCCGGTGCCGCATAATGGCGTTCGCCCGCCAAAGCGCCGGCGGGTTTAGTCGAAAAGGAAGCCTGGTTATATGGTATATCCAACAGAGTCCGCATCAGCCGATGCAAGCGTCGTTGATGCCAACCTCGTAACAGCCAACATGGTTCTGCCGCATCAGGTGGAGAGCCAGAACATCACCAAAGATTATGGTCGTTTTATCATCAGCCCCTTGGAGAGCGGCTATGGCTTGACCTTGGGGAATGCACTGCGGCGTGTTCTGCTATCGTCCTTGCCCGGGGCCGCGGTCACGAGCATTCGCGTCTCGGATGTTCATCACGAATTCTCCGAAATCCCGCATGTGCGCGAAGACATGACGCAGTTGATCTTGCAAGTCAAGCAATTGCGGCTGGTCCTGCATGGTGTGGAAAGCTCGCGGCTGCGCCTGACCTATAGCGGCGCCGACGGGATCGTCACAGCAGCGGATATCTGGGCACCGGCGGAAGTGCAGATTGAGAATCCAAGTCTTTATCTATTCACGGTTGACGGCCACGATGTCAACATTGAGCTGGAGTTCGAGGTGCAAATGGGGCGTGGGTTCAGCCCGGCTGAGGATCGTGGACGCCTGCCCATCGGGGAATTGCCCGTGGACGCCATTTTCAGCCCCATCAAACGCGTCAACTTTGAAGTAGAGCGCGCCCGCGTCGGGCAACGGACCAATTATGACAGATTGGTGCTTGAGCTTTGGACCGACGGCACGATCCGACCGGAAGAGGCGCTTGCGCAATCGGCTCAGATTTTGATGCATCATCTCAAGGTGGTCGCCGGCGTCGATGACGACTGGTTCCGAAATATCGAACTGCCGCCGCAGATCGAGGATGAGCCGACCTATCCGCCGCTCTATGACAAGCCGATCGAAGAGTTGGATCTGAGCGTGCGCGTCTTCAACTCTCTGAAGCGCACGGGCATCACGTCGGTAGGCGACGTTCTGGATATGCTGAATCGCGGGCCGGACGCCATGTTGGCGATCCGCAACTTCGGCGAGAAGTCACTGGATGAGCTGGAGCAGAAGCTGCAAGAAAAGAACTACTGGCCGCATGAGAAGACCGAGCAGTAAGTAAGCGAGGCGGAAGTATGCGACATCGTCGTCACGGAAAGAAATTGAATCGCAGCGGCAGCCATCGCAAAGCGCTGCGCATGAATCTGGCGAGTCAATTGTTCGTTCATGGACGAATCAGAACGACTTTCCACAAAGCCAAGTTCGTACAAGGGCATGCCGAGCGACTGATCACGATTGCCAAACGCGGGCTGGCGAAGGCGGAAGCGAAGGGCGACGACTTGATCGCCGTGCACGCGCGCCGTCAAGTCGCCCGGCGCTTGAATAATGACCGCGAATTGGTCGGGCTGGTATTTGATGAATTGGCGCCGCTCTATGAAGACCGCCCTGGCGGATATACACGGATCTACAAGCTGGGACCGCGAAAGGGCGATAACGCTGAAATGGCGCTGATTGAGTTGGTGGATCACGAGGCGGAGGATTGACCCGCTCGTTGAAATGAGGCGATACGCCGCGATCTTGGCTTACGATGGAAGCGCATATCAGGGCTTTCAGCGTCAGCCGGAACCGACGCCGACGATACAGTCTGCGGTGGAAATGGCGATCAGCCGGGTAACCACGCAGCCAGCAAGCATCTACGCCGCCGGCAGAACGGATACGGGTGTGCATGCAAGCGGCCAGGTTATCGCCTTTGATGTTGGATGGCAGCATGGAAACGGTGAATTATTGCGCGCGATCAATTCGCAGTTGCCGGCCGATATCGCCCTGCGGGATATATGGCGGCAAGAAGGCTTTCACCCGCGGTTTGACGCGCTCTGGCGGCAATACGCCTATCGTATCGCGACGCCGGCAACCCGCCACCCGCTGCTGACCCGGCATGTATGGCAGCTCATCGGCGAGTCGCTTGATTTGGAGCGGATGAACGCGGCGGCGGCAATTTGCCTGGGTGAACATGACTTTGCCGCCTTCGGCAGACCGCCGCAAGAAGGCAGTTCAAATTCGGTGCGGCGGATTTATGTGTCGCGCTGGGAGAAGGAATCGGGAGCATTTGGGCGGACATTGCGCTATCGAATTCGCGGGACGGCATTCTTGTACCACATGGTGCGCCGCCTGGTAGGAATGATGGCGCAGGTCGGTCGAGGGCTGATTAGCCCGGCTGAATTCGAGGAGATTCTGCGCAGTCGCGATATCGCAAGGGCGAAACGGCTGGCGCCGGCGAATGGGTTAATCTTGGAAGCGGTCGGCTATCCGGACCGCCAGGTGACGGAATCAACAACTCGCGCGGAACCACTGGACATGACGGCGACTGCGCCGGAGGGAAGGCAATGAGACAGATCGTGCAGAAGACATACGCGACAAAGCCGGACGTCATTGAACGGCGCTGGTGGGTGGTGGATGCGAAAGGCATGACTTTGGGCCGCGTCGCCTCAAAGGTGGCGCCGCTCTTGCGAGGCACGCACAAAGCGTACTTTACGCCGCATCTCGATACCGGCGACTATGTCATCATCGTCAATGCGGACAAGATTCACGTCACCGGCAAGCGCATGGACCAGAAGACCTATTATCGTCACAGCGGTTATCCTGGCGGCTTGAAGTCGATGACGCTGCGCGAACTGATGGACAAGGTCCCCAACCGCGCCCTGAAGCTGGCGATAAAAGGCATGCTGCCCAAGGGACCGCTCGGACGCCGCATGTTCAAAAAGCTCAAAGTTTACGCCGGCGCCGATCATCCCCATCAGGCGCAGCAGCCGCAGATTCTGGAACTGTAGGTATTGGCAGAATGGAAAGCGCCGCGCGAAAACATCATTCAGACGTCGTTCGCGGATCGCAGAGTTTGAGGAGAGATTGAATGTCAGCACAGTATTATGAAGGCATCGGGCGCCGCAAATCCGCGTCCGCGCGCGTCCGGCTGTTTCCCGGCGGAACGGGCCGGTTCATCATCAATGGCAAAGAGGGCATGGAATACTTGCCGCGGCTGGGCGACAACGAGCTCTGCCTGGCGCCCTTAACCCACATTGGGCAGGAACGCCACTACGATGTCTCGGTCCACGTCAACGGCGGCGGCATCACCGGCCAGCGCGACGCCATCTTGCTGGGCATCGCCCGCGCGCTGGAGAAGATTGACCCCGACTTGCGCGGTACGCTCAAGCGTGAGGGTTTCCTCTCGCGGGATGCGCGTGTGAAAGAACGCAAGAAGCCCGGCCTCAAGCGCGCCCGTAAAGCGCCGACCTACACCAAGCGTTAAAGCCAGGCTGGAAAACGCGCCTGTCAGCCAGCACTCGCCGAGGGTTGCTGGCTGCTTTTTGTTCAGGCGCGGAATGAAGGCCAACGGCGAAGTAAGTAGCTCCCGATGATAACGATTTTGGGATTGGGACCGGGCTCCGTTGACGATCTTTCCCGGCGAGCCTGGGAAGTTATTCGCGCGACGCCGACGCTCTACGTGCGCACGGCGCGACATCCCTGCGTGGCTGATCTCCCAGCCGCCTGCCGAGTCGTTAGTTTCGATGACGTTTACCAGCAGTTCGCGCGATTTGACGACGTATACGCTGAAATCGCGGCGCGGGTCATTCAATTGGCGCGGGAAGCGGGCGAGGTCGTCTACGGCGTGCCGGGCGACCCGCTTGTGGGCGAGGCAACGGTGACTCGCATTTTGGAGCGCGCGCGTGCGGAAGCGATCCAAGTCGAGATCGTGCACGGCATCAGCTTCATCGAGCCCAGTTTATCGCTGCTGGGTATAGACGCGCTGGATGGGCTGCAAGTGCTGGATGCTCTCGCCGTCGTCGAACAATACCATCCACCGCTCAATCCGGCGCTGCCGGCGCTTTTGGCGCAGGTCTACAGTCAGGCGGTCGCTTCCAATCTCAAGCTGACCTTGATGAACCAGTACGACGATGCGTTCCCGGTCAAGCTGGTCCACGCGGCCGGGACCGCCGATGCCCTAGTCGAATCCCTGAAACTGTACCAAATTGACCGCAGCGCGCGGATTGATGTGCTGACGTCGCTCTACATTCCGGCAATGGACGAACTGAGCAGCTTCGAAACGCTGCAGAACATCATCGCGCATCTGCGATCGGCCGAGGGCTGCCCCTGGGACCGCGAGCAGACGCACAAATCTCTGCGCCCCTATCTGATAGAAGAAGCCTATGAAACGCTGGAAGCGCTGGACGCGGACGATCCGCAAGCGCTCTACGAAGAAATGGGCGACCTGCTCTTGCAAATCCTGCTGCACACGCAGATCGCCATCGACGAAGGCGAATTCAAGATGACTGATTTGCTGCGTCATCTCAGCGAAAAGATGATACGGCGTCATCCGCATGTCTTTGGCGATATCGAAGCGACCGACGATCTCGGACAGTTGTCCCGAATCTGGCACGAGGTCAAGCAGGCGGAAAAAGCGGGCGACGATGAGCCGCTGGCATCGCTCTTGGATGGCATTCCCAAAGGTGCGCCCGCGCTGTTCGTGGCGCAGCGATACTCGCAGCGGGCGGCAAAGGTCGGCTTTGATTGGCCTGACGCGAGCGGCGTCGAAGCCAAGTTTCGCGAAGAACTGGCTGAGGTATTCGAGGCGGAATCTGCCGACGCGCGCGCCAAAGAGATTGGCGATCTGATCTTCGTCTTGGTGAATTGGCTGCGCTGGCTTGGTGTTGACGATCCGGAAAGCCTTCTGCGGCAGACCAACGCAAAGTTCTATCGCCGCTTCTGCCATGTGGAGCAGCGGGCGCAGGCGGCTGGCAAGCCCATTGCCGATTTCAGCCTGGATGAACTTGAAGTCTGGTGGCGGGAAGCCAAGCGGTTGACTGACTGATGGCATCGGATTGCCATATTCTGGAGGGCTACCTTTCCATTCAGGCGGCGCTCGAAGCGGGCAATCGCGATATCCACCAGATTCTAATTGATGAACGCAAACGACGCGATCGGCGTCTGGGCAGGCTGCGTCGGCAAGCGCAAGCCGCCGGCGTGGCTGTTTCAGTCGTAGCGCGCGCGGCAATCGAGAAATACGCATCCGGCGGCTCTCACGGCGGACTGATCGCGCTGGTGAGCGAACGGCGCTTTTGCCGGTTGGATGACCTGTTGCCCAAGACTGGCGCCGCCTTCATCGCCATGTTGGATGGCATCGAGGACCCGTATAATTTCGCCGGGGCGATACGCGCGCTATACGCCGCCGGCGTCGATGGCGCCGTTCTTCGTCCACGCAACTGGAGCAGCACCAGCGCGCTAGTCGGCCGGGCTAGCGCCGGGACGATTGAGCGGCTGCCGCTGGCGATCGCGGAAACCGCTACCGACGCCGCCGAATTCTTCCGCGGCCGGGGGCTCGCTATTGCATGCGCGGCCAAGGCCGAATCGTCGCGCTCCATATATGAGGTGGATCTCACTCCGCCGCTATTTCTGCTGATCGGTGGTGAAAAGCGCGGTGTGACACGCTCATTTCAGCGCTCGGCTGATTTGCGTCTGCAAGTGCCATATGGCCGCGATTTTGAGCATTCCTTGGGCACGGTCGGCGCGGCATCCGTCATCGCTTTTGAGGTGATGCGACAGCGATGCTGTAAATGCCATTGATGCAACAGGCGGGCGATTGCCTGTCGCGAAATGGCAACCTCTGCTACCATGCCATGCATATCTCAATGACAGCAGGCATTGAACAGGAGATGACATGAAAGCGCTGATTCTGGCGGCCGGGCAGGGTACGCGCTTGCGCCCGGTGACGCTAACGATGCCCAAGTCGCTGGTGCCAGTCGCGAATCGCTGGCTGATCAATTACGCGATGGATGCGCTGAAGAAGGCCGGGCTGACCGATATTGGCATCGTCGTCAACAGCATGGATTCCCCAATCGTCGCCAACTTGGGCGATGGGGTGATGCTCGGCGTCAACATCGAATATATCGTGCAAGACGAACAGCTCGGCCTCGCGCATGCGACGGCGCTTTGTCACGAATTTGTCGGCGACGATCCCTTCACCGTTTTCCTCGGCGACAACATCTTCCAGGACAAAATGACGGGCTTGCTCACGTCCTTTGCCGATTCACCAAACGAAGCCGCGGTTGTGCTCGGCCGAGTGCCCGACCCGACGCGTTTTGGCATTGCCGAGATCAATAACGGCAACATCGTCCGCGTGGTCGAAAAGCCACAGGCGCCGCCATCCAACTTGGCGATCGCCGGCGTCTATCTCTTTCGGTCTTCCATTTTCGACGCGATTAAGCGAATCGAACCATCGGGCCGCAATGAGTTGGAAATCACCGACGCCATCCAGGTGCTGATCAACGACGGTCGGCATGTCGCGTCTTACGAGCTCAATGGCTGGTGGATTGACGCCGGTAAACCCGACGCGATCATCATGGCCAACCAGTTGGTGCTTGAGGAACTGCCTTATACGCCGGCGCCGGAGAATAGCGACCAAATCGAAGGCGACAGCGAAGTGTCGCATCGGGTCCTCATTGGTCGCAACAGCCGCATCATTGACAGCGTCATACGCGGACCCGTCATCATCGGCAATGACACCATCATCCGCAACAGCTATGTGGGACCATACACATCGCTCGGCGACAACGTTGTGGTCGAAGGCAGCGAGGTCGAAGCCAGCATCGTCATGAAGAACTGCGAAATCCGCAATATTCTCGGGCGGATTGACCGCAGCCTGCTGGCTGACAACGCGCGCGTTACATCAGCGACGCACATGCCGGACGCCCATCGTTTTGTATTGGCGGAAAACAGCTACGTGCAGTTCTAGCCGCTTATTTCAAGGGGCGTGGCGGCAGCAGGCCCCGGCGGCGCAAATAAGAATCCGGGGGTCCCCGCCAGCCATCGCGAGCGAAATCGACTTTGCCACCCTGGTCAAAGCGCAGGCCTTCCATCTCCAGGAGACGCCGCTGTTCCTCGGCTTGGGCGCTGCCAGCGGGAAAGCTGATCGTGCCCTGACTGTTGATGACGCGGTGCCAGGGGATGGACTTGCCGCGAGGCGTCTTGCGCATAGCCGTTCCCACCCAGCGGGGCGCCAAACGGCGCAGCTGTGCCGGCTCCATATCAGCGTCGGGCGGGATCATCGACGCGATCTGGCCGTAACTGCTGACTTTGCCGGCCGGGATCTGCAGTACAATGTCCCAGACTGTTTCAAAAAAGGACTGCGCATTGGGCGGATTGAACATAGGGGTGCCGTTGTCTCGCTTGGATATCCAACTCGTCAGCTAGAATGAGGCGCCACGGCAATCACTTCGGGAGATTGAATATGCAGATGGTTGGGCTGACCGTAGCCGCTATCAATATGGAAGAGATGGTGAGATTTTACAACGCCGTATTCAGCGCGGGGCTCAAGCCGACGGTGCATATCGGCGATGACCAATTCTATGCCGGGGAACTCTGCGGCATGAAGCTGACATTCTGCCCCAACACGATTGCCGGCGTCGTCGCCGAGCAAAATCGCCAGCAGTTCCGCTTTCAGGTGGCGGATATCGAGGCGGTGATGGCGAAGGGCCTGGCGAATCAAGGCAGCGAAATCAACCCCATTGAAGAATACAAGGGGGCGAAAGTCGCGTCGCTGGCTGATCCCGATGGCAATACCATCGAATTCGTCGAGATCCTCTCATAATTCGCCGTCGATGCTACGAATCAATTCGGCTGGCGTCGGCGCATAATTGCCGAAGTGTCGCACAACGATGCCGCTGGCGTAATTCGCCAGCATGAGCGCCTCGCGCTCGTCAATCCCGGCGGCCAGCGCCAGGGTGAGGGTCGCGATGGCTGTATCGCCCGCGCCGACGGTATCATAGACGTCGCTGACGCTCGGCGCCGGGCAGTGCGCGGTTCCGCCATTAGTCGCCAAGGTCGCGCCGGCCGCCCCGCGCGTGATGATAGTGGCCCGGCGAATGCCCAGGCGATCATGCAGCTGCAGCGCTGCCTGGCTAAAGTCTTCGTCAGAAGCAAGCTGTCGATTGAGATAGCGCTGCGCGTCTTCGGCATTGCATTTGATGACATCCAGCTGGCTGAATACAGCAAAGTTGCCTTGAACATCGGCGGCTTGCAGGACACCGTAAGCGGCGCAAAGATCGCGGATTCTTCGCACGAGCGACGGCGTCAGCAAGCCGCCATGGTAATGGGACAGCAATACGGCATTGACATCGGCCAATTGTCCGCTGGCGAAATCGACCACCAGCGATTCCGTCTCGCCGTCGATGGGCTGCCGTGTGAGCGTGTCAATACGCGTCACCTGCTGTGGGAAGCGCAAGCCCATCTGTGCCAGGATGCGCGTCTTCACGGTCGTCGGTCGATCGGCGCGGCGCAGGATGCCACTGGCGTCGATGCCTTGATTGACCAGAAGCTGCCGCAGCTGCTCGCCGGGCGGGTCCTCGCCGACGATCCCCACCTGAAGCGCGCGCCCGCCCAAAGAGACGATGTTGGCCGCGGGATTTGCGGCGCCCCCGGCGATGTAACGCTTTGACTCCAGTTCAAGGACGGGGACCGGCGCTTCGCGGCTCATGCGCGTCACCCGTCCAGTGATGTATTCGTCCAGGATGACATCGCCGATCACGAGTACGCTTCGGTTTGCCAGGCTCGCGACATGAGACTTCAACCGAGTTGACATTCTTGGTCGGATGTCCTTAGAAATTCATCAAATCGCTAGTTTACCGTAAAGGAAACGCGATACAAACAGTGTGTTTACTTAGGGCTTTACTCGAGTTTTCTGCCACAGAACGGCGAGCGCAAATCGGGGCAGACGGAGCATCCGTTTCAGCCGCCAGGGTTGGCGCAGCAGACGGTAAAGCCACTCGAGGCCGCGCGCGCGCATCCATTGCGGCGCTCGCGGCACAACGCCGGCGATGAAATCAAGCGATCCGCCGATGCCCATCGCCATCGCCACATCCAGGCGCGGAAGATTCCGGGCGATCCATTTGTCCTGATTCGGCGCGCCGTAGGCGACTAGCAGAATATCGGCTCCGCTGGCGTTGATTCTGGCGACGATCTCATCTTCTTCAGACGGGGCGGGGCTCCCGCCAAAGCAGCCGGCGATGATCAGCTGCGGCTGCTGCTCGCGCAAAATGACGGCCGCGCGCTCGGCGATTCCTTCAGCCGCGCCGAGCAAGTAGAGTTTCCAGCCTTTCTCCGCCGCATGACGCGCGATCAAGGGCACGCCGTCGGAGCCGGTCACGCGTTCTGGAAGTGGCGCGCCCAGATGCCGGCTCGCCCAGAGCAAGCCGACGCCGTCCGCGACGCAGATTTCCGCCCGATTCAAGATGTTGAAGAAAATGGGATCGCTTTGCGCGATCATGATGAATTCGGGATTTACCGTGCAAACATGCCGCGCGCCTCCGCCCGCCGCCACCCAGGATCCAATCCGCCGCATCCAGCCGTCGTAGGTGATGGCATCGACCGGCACGCCCAGCACCATCAAACGGCGCTCTGCCTCGGGGGGCGCGGTCTCGGCAAGGGTCCAAGCCCTCGGCAGTGCTTCACCGTTTGCGGCGTCGAGGAGGTTTCGCGCGGCGTCCAGCACTTGCTCCGGGCGCAGCAGTTTCATGCATGTGCGCGCCTCGCAGCCGTCGCGCGCGCCGATGCTGTGCCCGACATAGCTGCAGGGGCTGCATTCCACGCCGCTGTTGAGCACCTTCGCGGCGCCTCCGATGGTCCAGGGACGCCAGGCAGCGGGGTTGCTCGGCCCGAATATGCTCAAGACGGGCGTTCCGGATGCGGCGGCAATGTGCATCACGCCGCTGTCCGCGCCGATGAACAGGTCTGCGCCAGCGATGACATCGGCGAGTTGGGGCAGGTTGGTCGCGCCAATCAGATTGACCGGCTTCTGATCCAGCAGGCATTCGACCTGATCCCCGTCATCTTCCGGCTGACCGACCAGGACGATTGCTGCTCCGCGCTCCTGTTGAAGGCCGCGAGCGACCGCGGCGAATCCTTCGGCGGACCAGCGCCGCGCTCTGCTGTAGCCGCCGCTTCCGCAGTGCATGACGACGGTGGGGCGCCCCATTGCAGGAAGCGCCCGCGCCGACATTGCTTCGCGTTGGACTTGAGCCGGACGAGCGCTGCTGCTTGCGCCCAGGAGCGCGACAAGATCGAGCCAGTATTGTGCCTGGTGCCGGGCGCCGAATCCTTCATCATCAACGCCGTCGGTGAGAAAGCCAACGTTGTGATTGTTCAAGCCGATGATGCGCCGGGCGCCGCTGACTTTCGCCAGCAGCCAGAATTTGAAGACGCCAGCGCGCAAGCTGAAGTGATGGAAGAAGACGACCGCGTCGTACTTGCGCGCGCGCAAAGCCAGGAGCGTGCGCAGGTTCGGCAGGGAGAATAACGCGCGGCTGGCGCTGCCTCCGCTTCGTCGGAAAGGAATCAGGCGGTTAATCAGTCCATCTGGCGCCAAGGACAAGGCATGTTCCGAAGCCAATAGATCAATCTGAGAATGCGGATGGGCTTCTCGCAAGGCGGCCATCGCCGGCGTGGTCAATACCAGGTCGCCGATATCCGCCAACTGGACCAGTAGAATGCGCTCGTTTGCCATGGTTTTCGCCAGCGCTCGAACACTGCCATTCTATCAGATGGGCGAGCGACGGGCGCTGATACGCCTGCCCAGCTCGTCGAACGCGGTCATAGCTTGCTGCGCCGCCGTCTCCCAGGTGAATCGCTTCGCCCGCTGGTAACCGCGCGCAATGAGCGACTGTCGCAAGTCGGCGTCGTCGCTGCAGCGCCCCATCGCCTCCGCGATCGCAGTTACATCAAGCGGGTCGACCAGCAAGCCGGCGTCGCCGACCAATTCCGGCAGGCTGGATGTATCGCTGACGATGACTGGCGTGCCGCAATGCATCGCTTCCACCGCCGGGAAGCCAAAACCTTCATACAGGCTGGGGAAGACCAAGGCGATCGCCCCGGCCAGCAAGCCGCCTTTGTCCGCTTCATCAATATAGCCGGTGACGATGACATTCGCCGCGCCATTCAGCCAGGAATCGTCAAAAAGCCAGCCCTCCCCGCCGGCAAGCGCCAGCGCCGTTTCGCTATCGCCATGTTCGCGCTGCCACCGACGGAAGGCTTTCACAATCCGGTCGATATTTTTGCGCGGTTGCAGCGTGCCGATGAAGACAAAGTAGCGGGCGGGCAGCCGATATTTGGCGCGCGTCGCTTCAATGCTTTCGGCGGACGAATTCAAATTAGCGCCGTCAAGGCCTGGATAAACGACGCGAATCTTGTCGGACCGCGTGCCATAAAACCGGTTGAGATCAGCCGCGGTCGCCTTGCTGTCAGCCAACACAAGCGCCGCCCGCCACTGACTGAATCGCGTGCTGAACTCCAGATAGGCGCGCTGGACCGTCGAATGCGCCTCGGGAAAAACTCGGTATCCCAAATCGTGTACCGTCACCATACCTGCGCCGGGAAAGACGAAGGGCAAAGTATGCGCCGGCACAAAAATGATGTCGGGGCGCGTTCGCTGCAGAGCCGTAGCAAAACGCAGATGAGTCCACAGCCGCGGAAAGGGAATGACGATTTCACGTACATAGTCGGAATTCGCGAAGAGCTCCGCTGGCGGCGCATCACGAAAATAGAGCGATAAGTGATGTGGCTCCGGTCGGGTTTCGTTGGCCGCGATCAGCGATTGAATCAGCCGCAGGGCGTATTGCTCTGTACCCGTCGGCTGCGGTCTCGTAGTTCTGCTGGCGTCAATCGCGATTCTTAGCGACATCACAGGGTTTGTCGTGGCGGGCGGGACCCGTCTGATCGCGGGGACGGTGCGTCACAAGCTGATGATGTGCCCGCTACTGCGGTCGCTGTATACGTGGCGCGTGTCCACGATGACGCGGCTGTTCCGCGAAATTTCAGCCCAGTCAAAGACGCTATGATCGGTGACGATTACCACGCAATGCGCTTCACGCAGCAACTGTAAGTCATACTCCTTTGACTGCATGAGCAGATCGCTCTCCAGGTGGATCTGCGGCACGTGCGGATCGTGATAGTCGACCTCAGCGCCGCGCTGCCGCAACAGGCTGATGATATCCAGCGCCGGGCTCTCGCGCACGTCATCAACGTTTCGCTTGTAGGCGACGCCCAGAATCAGAATGCGCGAGCCACGTACCGCTCGTTCCTGATTGTTCAGCGCTTCGGTGATCTTGTTCGCCACGTAGTAAGGCATCGAGGTGTTCACTTCGCTGGCCAACTCGATAAAACGCGCATTGTAATTGAGCGTCTTGAGTTTCCAGCTGAGATAGAGCGGATCGACCGGAATGCAGTGACCGCCGAGGCCTGGTCCGGGATAGAAGGGCATGTAGCCGAAGGGTTTGGTGGCGGCCGCTTGAATCACTTCCCAAACGTCAATGTCTAGTTTGTCGCACATCAGCGCCATTTCGTTAACGAGCCCGATATTGACCGCGCGAAAGGTGTTCTCCAGCAATTTGACCATTTCCGCCGCCGTTGGAGAGGACACGGCGATGACCTGATCGACAGCCGAGCGGTACAGCTCAACGGCGACTTCGCTGCATTCGGCCGTGATGCCGCCGACTACCTTTGGCGTGTTGCGAACGGAGAACTTTGCGTTGCCCGGATCGATTCTTTCCGGCGAGTAGGCGATGAAGATGTCTTCGCCGACGGCGAGATCATCGCCGACAATCTCCGGCAGGATGATTTCTTCAGTTGTGCCGGGATAGGTCGTGCTCTCCAAAACGATCAGCATGCCGGGCCGGCGAATTTCGGCGATCGACTGCGCCGCCTGGACAATGTATGCCATGTCGGGATCGCGCGTTTTCCGCAGCGGAGTCGGTACGCAAATGCTGATGGCATCTGCTTCTTTCAGATCACCGTAACAACTGGTCGCGCGGAAATTGCCCGAGTCGACGAGATTGCGGACGCGCTCGCTGGCGACATCGTCGATGTAGCTCTGGCCAGCGCCAATCTGCCGGACTTTTTCGACATCGACATCCATGCCGATGACGCGAAAGCCCGCTTCGGCAAACTCGACCGCCAGCGGCAGACCAACATAGCCCAAGCCGACCACCGCGAGCCGCGCTTCGCGGGAAGCGATCTTATGCAGTAAATCTTGTTTGCAGCCCATGCCTACCCTGCGACAGACCATTCGCCGAACGCGATTATAGTACGCTCTTTGTACACGCTACAGGTTGAAATCAGCGAATGCCGCTGCGGGCGAAGCTCTCTACGAATTGCCTTTGGAACAGCAAAAACAGAATGACGAGCGGCGCGATGACGATCAGCGTGCCGGCCATCAACTGCCCGTAAAAGGCGCCTTGATCGGTTGTCTTGATGAGCTTGTTCAGCCCTACAGTCAGCGGACGGATCGCCTCCGAGCGCGTGATGATAAAGGGCCAGAGGAACTCATTCCAATGCGTGCTGACGGAGACCAAAGCGAATGCCAGGTAGGCTGGTATCGCGTTTGTCACATAGACGTGCCGAATGACTTGGGCGAGATTGGCGCCGTCAATACGCGCCGCCTCTTCCAGCTCGATTGGAACTTCGCGAAAGGTCTGACGCAGAAGGAGCACGCCAAATGCCGAGCCCCAGTAGGGAATCATCAGCGCGATTCGCGTATCAAAGAGCCCAAGCGTATTGATCATGCGAAAGTTCTGCACGAGCAAAACGCCAGATGGGATCATCAACTGCAAGAGAATGACCATCAGCAGCAGGTCGCGCCCCGGAAAACGCATTCGGGCGAAAGCATAAGCGGCGCAAGTCACCGTGACCAGTTGGACGAGCAATGTGCCGGCGACGAATATGATGCTGTTAAGGTAGTGCAGGCTCCAGGGCGCGATCACAAAGGCGCGTTGGTAATTCTCGAATGTCAATTCGCTGCCGAAAAAGATATTGCCATTCGTGACCGGTTCAGTCTCGGGTCGCAGGCTGACGAGCAGGGTGAAGATCAGCGGGATGAGAAACAGTACCGCGATGACTGTTTTCGTCACCGCGGCTACTTGCCGCAAGATGCTCCCCGAGCGATTGCTCATTGGCTCTCATCCCGCTCAAACAGCAGAAAATTGCTGATGGTAAATGTCAAGACGACGCCGATAAGCACAATCGTCATGGCGTTGACATAGCCCCAGTTGCGCCGTTCAGATATGTTTTGGAAGATCAGATACAGCAGCAGATTCGCGGAATCGTTAGGCCCGCCCTCGCCAAGCGCTTGCAATTGCTCAACCGTCTGAAAAGCGAAGATGAAGGAAATGACGATGACGAACAGGAGCGTTCGGCGAAGCAGCGGCAGCGTTAGCGCGATGAACTGCTGCCAGTCATTGGCGCCGTCCAGCGAGGCTGATTCATAGATGTCGCGCGGGATATTCTGCAAACCGGCCAGAAAGAAGATCATGAAGTAGCCGGCCTGCTTCCAGATATTGACGATGATCACCGAAAGCAATACCAGGTTGCGGTCGCCCAGCCAGTTCAGTCCGGGGTGGCCCAGGAATTTCAAGACAGCATTCGCCAGCCCGATGCTGTCTGAGAAGATGAAGGACCAGATGCTGGCGGCGCCGATGAGCGGCAGCAGCGACGGATAGAATACCGCGAAGCGCCAGAGGCCGAGCAGCGGCTGCTTGTGATTCAGCAGAAGCGCCAGCAGCAGGCCGAGCGGCACGCCAATCGCGACTGTCGCCAGGGCGAAGACGATCGTATTGCGAAAGGTGCGCAAGAAGCGCCCGCCCATGTAATGCGTCTCATCAAAAAGGTCGCGGAAGTTCTGGGCGCCGACGTAATCGGGCGCTTTGCCGGCAGCGTTGAGGCCCCGCGCCGGTCGGTGCAGGCTGTCGCTCACCGTTTTGATCGCCGGCAGCACGTTGAACATCAGCACCAGGATCAGAGTTGGCGCGATGAGCAGATAGGGCTGCAGAATGGAAACCAGCGATTTACGCGGCGATTGCGCGCGCATGGAAGAGCCTGCTGTGAGAACGGAACGAAAAAAAGAGGGCGCGCTTCCTTGCACGCCCCCGAATCGCCTTACTTATATTCGGCGAGGATGCCGTCGATTTGCGCCTGCGCTGCGTCCATCGCCGCCTGCGCGTCCTCCGATTCGCCGGTCAGGATGCTTTCCAGCGTCTTGTTGATGATGCCCTGGACGGTGATGGTGGCGTAGCTGGAGAATTCCTTGTCGGCGTGCTGCAATTGATCGCGCGCGACCCCATATTGCGGGTATTCCATCGCGCGTGACGCCAGTGGCTCGGTGTCCCAGGCGGTCGCGTTTGAGGCGATGTAGCCGGTTGTGGCGCCCCAATCCGCCTGAATTTCGGGCGAGGACAGGAAAACGACCCACTTCCAGATCGCATCCAGCTCCTCGTCGGACTTGCTGCCGTCATCGAAGATGTAGAGATTGCCGCCGCCCGTGGGCGAGCCATATCCAGCGCCGTCGTCGCCCGCCGGTCCGCTGGGCAGATACCAGACGCCGACTTCAAAATCCGCGCCGTCGAGTATGCGGCTCAGATTGCCCGTCGTGTGGTAGATCATCGCCGCTTGACCGGCCAAGAAGGCGACCGGCGTATCGCCCCAGGCGGCGCCGCCCGCTGGACCCACGCCTAGGTCCGTGCCCAATGAACGCACAAACTCGACCGCGGCGACCGCTTCCGGCGTATTGAAGTAGACCTCGGTCGGGTCATCGCTGACGATATTGCGCCCGTAAGCAATGGCGAAGCTCTGATACATCCAGATGGGGAAGCCCCCGGCGACCGGCACCAGCAAGCCATCGCGTTCGTCGGTTGTCAAAGCCTGCGCGATCTCGACCAGCTCGGCGTTATTGGTCGGCGGCGAATCGTAGCCGGCTTCCGCCAGCAGATCAGCATTGTAGTAGAGGATGGGCGTACTGCGCTGGAAAGGTATCGACCAGACATTGCCCATTTCGTCAATGCCGTTCGCCATCAGCGCCGGGAAGAAGTCATTGGTATAGGCGTCGCCGTCATCCATCGCGTCGATGAAGGATTGCGCTGGCACAATGTAACCTTCTTCGGCAAAGCTATAGAGATCAATCGACAGCATCACCGCCACATCTGGTCCGGCGCCGCCGCCTTGCAATTCGGTAAGGATCGTATTGCGCGTGTCCGTGTAGCTTCCGGTGAAGACCGGATTGACGGTGATGCCCGGGTTCCGCTCCTGGAAAGTATCGGCATAGCGCTGGAAGATGCCTTCGGCGTCATTCGCGGTCGCCGACGGGAAGTAGAAATCGATGACGATGTCGTCCTGGGCGTAGCCCGCGCCCGCCATCAAAAGGCAAAGAACAAGCGCTAGGCACACTGTACGGTGGATATTCATTCGCATTTCTCCTGTCATAAAGATTTAGACTACGATTTCTGACAACCTGGATTCTACCGTATTTCAGGCAATAAATGAGACCCCGCCCAATTTCGGTGCGAGGTCTCGTCGCTAGACAATGTATGACGATGAAGCTCAATGTCTCATATGCCGATATCGCGTCTTTCGTAGCGATAGAGCGACGCCAGCAGCAGTACCCCGGACAAGATGACGAAGCCGGCGATATGGGGCCAGATGAAGCCCTGCGCCAGGATGTCGCCCGCGTTGTAATAGGTCAGAAAGGAGACGGCGCCAATGGGCTCGGCCACCGTGCCTTCGGCGGCTAAGCCGATCGTCTGCAGCATGTAACTGACGATGACGTAGGCGGTGACGATGCCAAGGGCGACCGTCCGCCGGCGCGTCAGCACTGCGATCAGCATGGTTGCCGCCATGATGAAGACCATCAACGGGATGAGGTAGAAGGTCACTTCGGCCAGGCGCAATACATCCAATTCGACGCCGCCGAGGATCACGCCGATATGTAGTCCCAGGTAAATCAGAACGACAACGCCGACGCAGCTGACGCCATAGGCGAGGAATTTTTCGATGACGACGCGCGCTCGCTCCACCGGCAGGCTGAGCAGGACATCCATCGTGCCGCTGTCTTCTTCATTTGCTGTGATGCGCATGCCCATGACGACAGGATACACGGCGAAGATGAGCGCCGATTTGCCGAAGAAGCCGATGGCGACGAATCCTTCGTTGCTGGCGAAAACCTCTAGATCACTGCCAACGCCGATCATGGCGAGAATCACCGGCGGGAAACTCTCCAGCAGCTTGCGCATATCCTGCATATTGAAAAGCGGCACCATGATGACGACCAGCATCGCCATCGCAGCCAACCCAATGCCCCAATATACCATTTGCTTCCAGGTTGTCTTCAAAGTCTCGAGAAATACAGCGCCAATCATCTCGCAGCCTCCTATACGCCGATATCGCGGCTGACGAACATTTTTAGGGAGAGGGCGAAACCGACCAATATGGCGACAATGATGATGACGGAATCGACCGGGTCGTATGTGCCGATCACAAAGGCTTCACCGTGAATATAACTGAAATAGGACAGCGTATCCATCAGTTCGGAGATTGCGCCGCTGGCGGCAGCGCCGATGACATTGAATACGTAGCTGACCACGACAAAGGCGGCCGCGGCGCCGATCGCGACGGCGCGCCTGCGCAAGGTGGTGGCCAGGAGACAGGTGACCGTCATCGCCAGCAGCGTCGCCGGGTACAAGTTCAGAATGCTTTTCAAAATCACATCGCGCGGCGCCTCTATATTCATAGCAATCATACCGCCTACCGTGATGGCAGCGGTCAACAGGATGATCCCCAAGCCAATCAGCGCGTAGCCAATCCAACGTTCTAGCAGATAGGCGCTGCGCGAAATCGGCAGAGACAAGATCACGTCCATCACCCCCGATTGTTCATCATTGGCGCTGATATTCAAGCCAGCCAAGACCGCGAAAACGGACAAGAAAATCGCCGCTTCCGATACAAAGACCGAGACGATCCAGCCTTCCGAGGTTGTCAGAAGCGCGATGTCGCTGGCGCCGAATGCCTGCAGCATGGCTGGTGGCATGGATTTGAACAGGTCGGCGTAACCGGAAATAATATCCGGACTCATGGCGATGAAGTCGATGTAGAGCCCGAGAGCGCCCAGACCCAATCCCCAATAGAGGATTTGCTTCCAAGACGTGCGCAGTGTGTTCCCAACGACTATGCCGCTCATTTGATTTTCTCCTCGTCGCCGCTGTAAAATGCCAGGAAGATCTCCTCGAGCGACGGCTCTTCAATGTGCAGCATCTCGACGTAGCCGCCGCTGATTGCCCGCAGCAGCGGATCAAAGTCGCCCACCATTCGCATACGGACTCGACTGCCGTTAGTGCTGACATCGGTGATTGACGGCATGCTCTCCAACTGACGCTGCAAGCCGGCTGGCACCGCATCGCGGAAGGTGACATCAACCCAGTTGAATTCAACATTGGTGATATTTGATACCGATTCGACCGCTTTGAGCTCGCCGTCGCGCAAGATGCCAACGCGATCGCAAATCGCCTGCACTTCGCTGAGCACGTGGGAAGACAGGAAGACCGTCCGGCCCTTGGCGCGGTATGCGTCCATCATTTCGTGGAAAGTTTGCTGCACCAGCGGATCCAGCCCGCCGGTTGGCTCGTCGAGAATGAGCAGCTCCGGCGAGTGCATCATGGCGATGACGAGCCCGAGCTTGCGCTTATTGCCGGAGGAAAGATCACGGACGCGTTTGCTCGTATCCAAATCCAACTGCTCGGCAAGCTCGCCGGCGTGTTTGCCGATGCCTCTCGTATCGCCGCGCACACTGGCAACATAATGGATAATCTGGTCGCCGGTGCGCCCCTCCCACAGGCTCAGCTCGCCGGGCAAGAAACCTATCCGTCGGTGTATCTCGACGCTGTCGGCGCGCGTGTCCAAGCCGAAGATCCGCGCCGAACCGCTGCTGGGGCGGATCAGATCCAACAGGAGGCGGATGGTGGTCGTTTTGCCGGCGCCGTTCGGTCCCAGATAGCCAAATATCTCGCCCCGTTGCACGCTCAGATCAAGCCGATCCAGCGCCAAAGTCTGCTTCTTGCCAGCGCCATAAGTCTTCGATAATCCACTGATCTCCAGGACAGATTCGGACGCCATCGTTCACTCCTTCACGACTGTTAGAGCGCGACTGCTGGCGATGCAGCCACTTGTCAGCCTGAATCGATTATAGAATTTTCTCTTACGCGCTGTCAACGAGAATCAAACCAATCCCCCCAATGATTGGGGGAAGTCGCGCCTAGGCCGCTAGTTGATGATCTCGGCGCCAGCGAGATAGGGGCGCAACGCGTCGGGAATCACGATGCTGCCATCTGACTGCTGATAATTCTCCATGATGGCGATCATCACCCGCGGCGTGGCCAGCCCGCTGCCGTTGAGGGTGTGCAGGTAACGCGTCTTGCGCGACCCGCTCGGATAATAGCGCAGCATCGCCCGCCGCGCCTGAAAGTCTTCGGTATTGCTGCAGGAGCTGACCTCGAGCCATTCGCCGCAGCCGGGCGCCCACATCTCGATATCGTACTTCTTGGTCGCGCTGAAGCCGAGATCGCCAGTCACGATCTCCAGCCGGCGATAGGGGATCCTTAGCTTGGCGCATATCGCTTCCGCCTGCCGCGTCATCGTTTCGAGCTCGTCGTAGCTGGTTTCGGGCGTGGCGTATTTGAACATCTCCACCTTCTCGAATTGGTGCACGCGCTTGATGCCGCGCACATCGCGCCCGGCGCTGGCTTTCTCGCTGCGGAAGCAAGGGCTGTGCGCCACATAATGCAAGGGCAGGTCGCCCTCTTCCAGGATCTCGTCGCGATGCAAATTGGCGATCCCGACTTCGGCCGTCGGTATCAGATACTTCTCTTCATCAGCCAGCGCGAAAACGGTGTCCTGGAATTTGGGGAACTGCGCCGCGCCATAGAGCATCTCGCCATGAACGATGTAGGGAACGTAGACTTCGCTGAAGCCGTTCTCCCTCGCCTCCTCGAGGAAGAAGCTGATCAGCGCCCGCTGCAAACGCGCGCCCCAGCCCTTGAGCGTGTAGTAGCGGCTGCCCGCCAGCTTGACGCCCCGCTCGAAGTCGATGATGTCCAGCGCCGGACCCAGCTCCCAATGCGGTTTGGGCTCGAAGTCGAATTCGCGCAAATTGCCTTGCATTGGTCCGGGGATGTTATCGTCTTCGCTTTCAAAGACCGGTACGCTCTCATGCGGCAGGTTGGGAATCCAGAGCATGTTCTCTTGCAGTTCCGCTTCGATCGAGTCAATCCGCTGGAAGCCGTCTTCAATCTCGTCGCCCATTTTGCGCAATTCGCCGATGAGCTCGTCGAAGGCTGCTTTCGAATCTATATTCTCTTCGCACTCGGCCGGCAGCGAGCCGTCCAGCAGTTGACCGGCGCGTTCATAATCGCTTTCGCCGAGAGCGGCCGCCGCCATCTGAGCGCGATTCGCTTTTTCATCATCGGACATGCCTTTGCCACCCCGAAGCTTGCCCATCGCGCGATTGAGTCTGTTGCGCGCCGCCTGCGCCGTTTCCACGCGCGTCCGCGTTTCGCGCCGCCGCACATCCAATGCTACGATGCTGTCAATCCGCGCGAGCGCGCCCTCATCGTTGAGCTTCTCAATCTGCGCCTTGACCCAATCCGGCTTTGAGCGGATTAAAGCAATATCGAGCATGGTTGTATATTCTCCTGGGGATACTCGTCCGTATACTGAATGAATGGTATTGCGTCGATGCCCGGCGCCGCAGGCAACTGTTTTTCATGCCCGTTCAAGACGATGCCGGGCGCTAAGAGTCGTTGGATGGCGTGGAAGATGACATGGAAGTTTCGTAGGCGTCGTGGGCGGATGACGGCGCGTCCTCCGGTAGGGGACCGCGTATCTCTTTGAGAAATCGACGCCCGGCGATCAACAGGCCAAGGACGATATTGATGATGATGATCGCGTCGAAGACTTCAGGTTTTAGGTAATCGAGATACATAGTCTGCTCGGTTCGCGTTTTCTCTTTGTGTATGGCTCTCCAAATTGCTCAGGCTTGACTGAGCGACGCCCAGAAGTCGGCCGCTCTGACCTCAGTCAAATCCTCCTCAACGCGATACAGCTTCTCCTCCGTCATCACGTAAAGGTCGCCGGCAAAAGCTTTGCGTATATTCCGCAGCTGCGCCAGCGCGCCCTCAAGCGCATTCGCCAAACGAAACTCGATGCCGATGTTGGGCGCGGGCAGATAGAGCGCGAGCCGCCGTTTCGTCCCCGCCAGTTGATGATCCAATCGATACTCGTATTCCCTTACCGCTGCGTCAAGCATGAACTGACCCCGCAGATCCGCTTCGGTTTGTTGCGGCGACCGCAGGTGCGGGTAGAGCAGTACATCGCGTATGCTGGTCTGGTCGGTCAGGAGCATCACCATGCGATCGACGCCGCTGCCGAATCCGCCATTAGGCGGCATGCCATAACGCATGGCGCGCAGATAATCTTCGTCAAGCGGCGTGGTCTCGTCGGATTCTTCCGCGTAGAGTTGCTTCATGTCGACGAAGCGCTCTTGCTGGTCGCGCGGGTCGTTGAGCTCGGTGAAGGCGTTGCCCATCTCCATGCCGGCGATGAAAAACTCGAATCGTTCGGTATGGCTCTCGATGTAGCGCCGCTCCTTTTCGTCAGCGCCCGCCGGTTCGCCTTGAATCCGCTTGGCGAAGGGCGACATATCCCGCGGATAATCTTTGATAATTGTCGGCTGAATCAAATGGCGCTCGATATGGTTGCCCAGGATATGTTCGACGATCATGCGTCCCCAGGTATCTTTCGGGTCCAGCCCCTCGGCCAGACCGCGCGAATCCAGATAGTCATATAGCGTCTCGCTGGTCGGGTAATCCATGTAATCGAATCCGAGCAATTCCTGCGCCGCATCGCGGATGCTGACGCGTTTCCAGGGCGGCGCCAGGTTTATCGTCTGCCCTTGATAGATGATTTTCGCCGACCCCGTCACTTGCTCGGCCGCATAGGCGAACATCCGCTCGGTGATGTCCATCACGCCTTTGTAGTCGATATAGGCTTTGTAAAATTCCAGCATGGTGAATTCGGTGTTGTGCTTGTAGCTGACGCCTTCGTTGCGGAAGTCGCGCCCGATCTCATAAACGGCGTCGTATCCGCCGACCAGCAGCCGTTTCAGATAAAGCTCGAAACTGATGCGCAGATACAGATCCTGATGCAGCTGATTGTGATGCGTACTGAAGGGACGGGCGGCCGCCCCGCCGTAGAGCGGCTGCAAGATAGGCGTCTCTACCTCCAGCATGCCTTCGCCATCGAGAAAATCACGCAGCGCCTTGATTGCGCGCGCTCGCATGACGAAGATCTCGCGGACGGATTTGTTCACCGCCAGATCGGCGTAGCGCTGGCGGTAACGGCTTTCCGTGTCTTTGAATTCGCCGTATTCGATGACCCTGCCATCGGCGAGGCGCTGCTCCTTCACCACCGGCAGCGGCGTCAGCGCTTTGCTAAGCAGACGCAGCTCCGCGACATTCACGCTGACTTCGCCGGTTCTCGTGCGCATCATCGTGCCGCGGGCTTGGACGAAATCGTCAATATCGATCAGCTTGCGGCGAATCAATTCGTAGCTGTCTTCGCCCAGCGCATTGACGCACAGAAAGAGCTGCACGCGGCCGCTCTCGTCTTCAACATGCGCGAAGGAGACCTTGCCCTTGCTATTCAGGCGGCGGATGCGGCCCGTGACAGTTACATAAATGTCTTCAGCTTGCCCGTCAGTTTCCGAACGCAGAAACAACTCGACCGCGTCGGCGATTGTATGGCTGCGTTCGACGCGCGCCGGATATAGCTCCAGGTCTTTGGCTTGAAGGCGCTCGGCTTTTTCCAGCCGCTCAAGCTCAAGCTTTGTTGGTTGCCACATGCCACATGCGCTCTTCCACAAGTTGCCTGTTCGCGTTGGATTCAGCCAGCCGCCGGCTCTTGCTTACGGCAATAACTGACCGGCAAATTGAAAGCGGGCGGACGCCCACTTAAGATGAATTCTCGCAACGCTGAACATCGTGAGAATATTATAGATTGGCGCGGAAATACAGGTTCAATCGCTCCCGCAAGATTGCCCCGAATTCACGCTTGAATTAGAGCGCAACTAGGGTATCCTAGTCGAATTTGCAAAAAAAGTTGCAGGGAGCAAGCGTTCGTGCAAGACGCTGAAGAATCACAGCCTCCCAATCGCTGGTTCGTCACGCTGATCATCGTTTCGCTGGCGCAGGCGCTTGGCACCGCTGGCATTTCCCTCGTATACCCGTTTCTGCCCTTATATATTCAGACATTGAGAGATGCCCACTTCATCAGCCCGGAACTGCTGGCCGGCTTGGTGATTGGCGCGCCGCCCTTGGTTGCTTCGCTGGCCATGCCGTTTTGGGGCCGCCTGGCTGATCAATACGGTCGCAAGAAGATGGTCATGCGGGCTCTGTTTGGCGCTTCGATTGTCCTGCTCTTGATGGGCTTCGCCGAGACTGCGCTGGCGCTCATCGCCTTGCGCGCGCTGCAAGGTTTGACGAGCGGGATCATCGCTTCGAGCATGGCGCTGGTCGCGGGCGAGACGCCGCGCGAACGGATCGGATTCGCGCTCGGCACGCTGCAAGTCGGTTTATTCGGCGGCGCCGCCATTGGTCCTTTGGTCGGCGGCATTCTTGCTGAAAGATTCGGTTTTCAGCTTCCTTTCCTCTTTACATCGGCCATGCTCGTGCTGGCCGGTTTGCTGGTCACTCTGGCTGTCCATGAGACCTATGTGCCCGCGGCCGACAAGCGACTGGACCTCAATCCCATGAAGATGCTTCGCGCCTGGCGCGGCATCCTGCGTACGCGAGGCGTGAAGACAGTTTATTCTCTGCGCTTCCTGAACGGCTTTGCCCAGCGCTCAGTCATGCCGATAGCGCCGCTCTTTGTCGCCGCTCTAATCCCGAGCGCGCTGGCGGCCGGCGCAAGCAGCTACGCAGGCTTGGTGCTGACGGTGTCGTCCATTGCCATCACCGTCGGCTCCTTTATCTTCGGCTGGCTCGGCGACAAGTGGGGCTTCCGCAATGTGTTGATCCTGACCGCCTGCCTGGCGATGATGTTTTACATCCCGCAAGCGCTGGTCAGCAACGTCTATCAACTGCTCGTCTTGCAAGCGCTGGCTGGTGTCGCTGCGGGCGGCGTCTTGTCCGCGCCGGCGGCCATGCTGGCGAAGTATACCGACTTAGGCGATGAAGGCTCGGTCTATGGTCTCGATGCCTCCGTGTCTTCATTCGCCAATGGCATGGCGCCCATGACCGCCTCCGTCATCGCCGCGATGTTTGGCTTGCGGGCGGTATTCGCCGCTGTCGCCCTCTATTACTGCATGATTCTGATGATCGGCGCGCAGCTCATGCGCAAATCCAAGCGGAAGCCCTTCCGGTTTTCCACCGCCGCCGCGGGCAGTTGAATATGCCTTTTCGCAAATGGAATGGCGAACGCGCGCTCAGGCGGAACAAGGGTCTGTTACCCGTGAATAGGGGCTAAGTTAGATGGCTAAAGTTCTCTCGCTGAACACCCACTCGCTCACGCGCGCTTTTGCAGTGCCGCATACCTGGAAGCTTACGCTGAGCGTCGCCTTCGTCGCGCAGGTCTTCTCGGCCGTCGGCTTTTCGATGATGTTTCCCTTCTTGCCGCTGCACATTGAGACGCTGGGCACAACGACCGGCTTGAGCACGGAACTGGCTGCCGGATTGGTCATATCGGTGCAGGGCCTCACGATGATGGTCACAGCGCCATTCTGGGGCGTCGCCGCCGATCGCTTCGGCCGCAAGAAGATGATCATGCGGGCGCTCTTTGGCGGCGCGATCACCATGGCGATGATGGGCTTTGCGCAGACGGCCGAGCAGTTGATCGTGATCCGCGCCATGCAAGGCTTGGTCACGGGAACCGTTTCCGCAAATAACGCGCTGGTGGCGGCGGCGGCGCCGCGGCACCGTGTCGGCTTCGCGATGGGCACGCTTCAATTGGGATTGTGGGCGGGCGTCGCCGTAGGTCCGTTGATGGGCGGCATTCTCGCCGATCACTTCGGCTACAACATGCCCTACCTGGTGACTGCTTGTCTGCTGATGACCGGCGGTCTGATCGTCTATTTCGGCGTCAGCGAGAGTGTCAGCGCCTCGAAAGAAACGGTTGAGTTTCACCCGGTATCGTTGGCGCGGGGCTGGAAGGATATCCTGGGCACTTCCGGCGTGAGCCTGGCGCTCATCATTCGCTTCCTGTCGGGCCTTGCGCGCACTATTATCGTGCCGATCGCGCCGCTATTTGTGGTCTCGCTGATCGCGCGTGAAACCGGCACGACCAATACCTACGCGGGCTTATTTATGGCGGTATCGGCCGCCGCATCCACATTTGGCGCCGTCTGGCTGGGCAGCCTGGGCGACCGCATCAGTCATCGCAAAGTGCTCTTCTATTGTTCGCTGGCGGCGGCGGTATTCTATCTGCCGCAAGCGCTGGTCGCCGATATCTGGCAGTTGCTGGTCTTGCAGGCTTTGGCCGGGATCGCTGCCGGCGGTCTGGTTGCCTCGCCCAGCGCCTTGCTTTCCCGCTATGCCGGCACCGATCGCGCCGGCGCCATTTACGGGTTGGAGAATTCGGTCATGTCCGGTTCGCGCGCCTTTGCGCCGCTTTTCGGCGCGTCCATTGCGCTTATGCTTGGCATGCGCGGCGTCTTCCTGGCGGCGGCTGTGGTCTTCGCTTTAATCGCGCTGACGGCTTGGTACATGCTGCCGCAAGACAAGGTCGAGCCGGCTCGCCCCATATCGCCCCGGGCGACCGCTACTTGAAATCGCTGGCGGCGCGACAATCCATCGCTTGCCTAACGCCATCCGCGCAGTACAATTGACGCATGGCTCGAAAACGCAATCCGCTCGAAAAAGTTGATAATCTCGCCGGGCGCAAAGCAAAGTATGCGCCCATCGCTGCTGCTTTGACCGAGGTTTACGGGGAGTTGGATTGGTCGCGCAATCAGGATGGCATGGACGAATTGATCAGCTGCATCCTGAGCCAGAGCACCAATGACACAAATCGCGATCGCGCCTTTGCTCAGTTGAAAGAGCGATTCCCAGATTGGGAGGCGGTGCGCTTCGCCGCCCTCGATGATCTGATAGACGCGGTTCGACCGGCCGGGCTGGCGAATCAAAAGGCGCCGCGGATTCAAAATGCCCTGGCGGTCATCTTCGAAAAAGCCGGCGAATACAGCATCGACTTTCTGAACGAGTTGCCCTTGGATGAGGCGAAAGCCTGGCTGGTCTCGCTTAAAGGCATCGGACCCAAAACGGCGGCGATCGTATTGTGTTTCGCTTACGGCCGCCCGGCTTTCCCGGTCGACACCCATATCTATCGCGTCTGCAAGCGCGTCGGCTTTCTGCCGGAAAAGCTCTCTGCGGACGATGCTCATCCGGTGATGGAAGCCATCGCCCCGCCGGAAGACTATTACCAGTTTCATATTCAAGTGATTCAGCACGGGCGCGATACCTGCCACGCGCGCAAGCCAGCCTGCGAGCGCTGCCCAATCAGCAGGCATTGCGACTACTTCGCCGACGAGAGCAATCTCGCCTGAGGCCTTAGCCAGAAAAGCAGGAGTCAGATAGGCCGCCAATATGCCATCCGAAACACATGTCATCATCTCTCCTCATTTTGACGACGGCGTCTTCAGCTGTGGCGGCACAGCGCGTCAATTGACGGCGGCCGGGCATTCCGTGCTCGTGATTACCATGATGGGCGGGCTCTTTGATGGCGAATTGCCGGACACGCCGATTCTGGCTGATCTGCACCGGCGTTGGGGCGCGGGCGTCGATCCCTTGCGACAGCGTCAGATCGAAGATGAACGTGCCTCAGGGGCGCTTGGCGTCGACTTCATGCACGTCCCGCTGCCGGATTGCGTCTATCGTACAGCCGGTGATATGGCGCTCTATCCGTCGGAGGAGTCGCTCTTTGGCGCCGTACATCCAGCCGATTACGCGCCTCGTCTGCTGAAAGGCATTCAGATCCCGGAATTGGAGACAGCGGCGAGAGTCTATCTGCCCTTGGGCGTCGGTCATCATGTGGATCATAAGATTGTCCGCGACTGGGGAATGACGCAGATGCGCGACGCGCCGGACAAATCTGCCCTACGCTTTTATGTGGAATTCCCCTATTCGAAGGCGGACCGGTCCACCGAAATGGCGCTGGGCGCGATTGACCTGCCGCTGGAGCCGGCCGATGTCATCTTGGGCGAAGCCGCGATGAAGTCCAAAATCGGCGCGATCGCTTGCTATGATTCGCAGATCAGCACATTTTGGGCGGACTCGGAGGCGATGGCAAGGGACGTGCGGCGCGCGTTCACGGACTCGGTATCGGGCGCCTATGTCGAACGCTTCTGGAAAATCGCTACATAGAGCCAATCGCGCGTTGCAATCCCACTTGAAGCCACACTTGAGGCGACGGTGGGATTCGAACCCACGAATGAAGGTTTTGCAAACCTCTGCCTTACCACTTGGCTACGTCGCCTGAAAGCGCCCATATTATACTTCGCGGTCAACCCTTTTCAAGCGCAAGTTAGGGCGGCTCATCGCTTGGCGACCAGCCAAAAGGCAGATCTTCATCCAGCGCGTCGTAGGGACCTTCTTCGTCCGCTCGCTGCGGGATATAGGTTTCCATTGAAGCGGCCGCCTGGCGGGGCATGCCTCGGCGGATCCGCGACCGAAGATCACGGGCGTATACGATTCGCCAATCCTCATCAGGCAACAGAGCGAGATTCGCGACGCCGCGCGCCAGGGTGTCGATGGCGACCGGCGCGATTCTGCCCAGATACGACCATGATAGCGGCGGAAGCGCGCCAAGCAGGGACAGGGTTCGATAAAAGAGGGGGCGGCTTTGCCCAGGCGTATAAAGAAGCGGCGCGCGTACAATCGTGGCGCGCAATCCAGTCCGGCTGATGTAATCCTCAGCCTCGCGTTTGGAGCGAATATACGCGCGATTGATCCAGGGCGCGCCCACACCGCTGAGCAAGATGATGCGCTCAACACCGTCGCTGACGCACATATTGGCGACGTTGCGCGCTGATTCAAAGTTGAGACGTCGATACGACAGACCTTGCGCCGGATCCGCCGTCAGGCTGCCGACGGTGTGAATGACTGCCGAATGCAAACGCGCCTTGCCACGCAAGCTGGCCGGGCTCCAGACATCAGCGGTCGACCAGCGCGCGTGGTGCGCCAGCGGTCCCAGCTTGTCTTCAGCGCCCGGCCGAACCAGCAAGCTCACCTTGGCCCCTTCCGCCAGCAGAGCCGACGCGATATTGTCGCCGAGAAAAGTGCCACCGCCCGTAACCATGATGCCGCGCGAGTGCCTCGCCATCGTTTGCACCTTCATCCCGCAATACCAAATCGCTTGCCATCTTTGGACGGCTAGGCGCTCCGCGGCCAATCGCGATTGACGCTTAGACTGCGCACGCTCTCTCATTCGCCAATATTGACACCAATGGCGAAATCCGCCGCGCTCGACATGTGTTACTTCCGAAAAAGTCTCACGATCTATAATACAAGACTCGCCAATGGCTTTTTTGCTGTATAATACATTGTGATTGGTGGATGACCACTGTGGTCATAGCCAGCGCCTGATCAAGTGATTTCAGGACCACCTACCGTAGTCGCGGCTCACGGATGCAAGGCGCCGTGACACGATGAGGTGGCGATATGCAATGCGAATTCGGTGAATCATGAGGGATAGCGTGCTCCGCTGAATTCGCGACTGCGGTGTACACCGCGCAAATTGCGAGCGATCAATTGGCTCGCCGCAGGAATGGATCAGATTGACATGGACTTTCATTTTGAAAGTTCACCAGTGAAGATACCGACGCGCTATGCCGTAGCGATTGGGAAGAGTCTACGGGGCGTTTCGAACTGATTCTATTGGCGTTGTTACAGTCACCCTGGTGATTTGACGTATTCTGCAATTTGTCGCTGGTATTGCCGCAGCTTCGGTGGAACTGCGGTTGTTTGTATTGGACTAATGCAATGCCTGTCGTCACTGGCTTGGAAGTTCACCAGCGGGATAATGAAAGAGTAAGACTCTTCCTCGACGACGTATATGTCCTGGACTTGCCGCTAATGGAGGCCGCTCGCCTCAGCAGAGGGCAGACGCTGACGGATGCAGAAGTGGACCAGCTGTCCGACGCTCGGCGCCTTCAGCAAGCCTATGACCTGGCTCTTCGTTATCTGTCCTATCGACCGAGGAGTACAGAAGAAGTTCGCCGCCACCTGGTCAAGAAGAAGGTGCCGGATATTCAAATCGCCGAGGCGCTTGAGCGATTGCGGAAGAACGGCTATGTCGACGATATGGAATTCGCGCGCTTTTGGATTACCGATCGTGATCGTTTCAAGCCCATGGGTTCGCGCGCGCTGCAATACGAGTTGCGTCAGAAGGGCGTCGATGACGAAATCGTTGATGCTTTGCTGGCGGATATCGATGAGGAGGCATCGGCATATCGCGCGGCGCAAACGCGGATGTCGCGGTTTCGCGGATTTACTCGTCAAGCGTTCCGGCAAAAGCTGAGCGCGATGCTCCGCCGCCGCGGTTTCGACGAATACACAATTAAGGATGTCGTTCTACGCTTGCAGGCCGAGATCGAGGAACGCGATCCCGGCTACTTTCAAGACGATACGGACTAATGTCGGTGGACTACCGCTGAATCAAGTGAAGAAAGGAGCAAGACGAATGTATCCAATGGATACCGTCAAGCCACTATGGAAATCCAAGATCTTACAACAGTCGTACTCGCAGTTGTCGTTGCCATCGTTGGGATTGGAGCGGGTTACTTCGTCGGGAGCCGCCGGAGTGTTCAAGCGCTGCTAAAGCGGCAGCAGGAAGAAGGACAGAGCGCTCTCCTCAAAGCGTCTGAAGACGCCCGGCAGATCCTAAACAGCGCCGAAGCGGAAAAGGCGGCGATTGTCGCCAATGCCGAAAACGACGCGCAGCGCCGCATCAGTGAGGCGGAAACGAAAATCTCGCGCCGCCGCCGCGATCTGAGCGATGAGGACGAGCGCATACAGCGCCGACGCAAAGACCTCGACAATCGGATGGAACGTCTTGAGCAGCGCGATCAGCAGTTGAACAAGCGCCAGAGCCGCCTGGACAGAAAGGAAAACGAGCTCAAAAAGTCTGAAGCCGTCATGGTCGAGAGGCTCGAGGTCATCGCGCAAATGACTATCGACGAAGCGCGTCAACAGTTGCTGGATTCGATTGAGCTGGATGCGCGTAACGACATGGCGCGGATCATCCGCCAGGTCGAAGCGGAGGCGCGCGAAACTGCCGATCAGCGGGCGCGCAGCCTCATCGCCATGGCGATACAGCGGCTTGCGTCCGAGCAGGTGAACGAGATTTCAGTCAGCGTAGTTCACTTGCCCAGCGACGATATGAAGGGCCGCATCATCGGTCGCAACGGGCGGAATATCCGCTCATTCGAGTTGGCGACCGGCGTCGATGTTGTCGTGGATGACTCGCCGGAGTCCGTTACCATCAGCAGCTTCGATCCCGTTCGCCGCGAAGTGGCGAAGCGGACCATGGCAAAGCTGGTCGTCGACGGGCGCATACATCCGGCGCGGATTGAAAAGCTGGTCGAAGATACGCGGACGGAGGTGGAACAGATCGTTCGCGAAGAGGGCGAGCGAGCGGCATATGAAACAGGCATCCATGGCCTGCATGCTGAAGTGCTCAAGCTCCTGGGCCAATTGAAATTCCGCACCAGCTACGGGCAGAATCAGCATGCCCATGCCATCGAAACGGCGCATATCGCTGGCATGATCGCGATGGAGTTGGGCGCCGATGTTAACATCGCGAAAGCCGGCGGTCTGCTGCACGACATCGGTAAGGCGATCGACCACAGCGTCGAGGGCACGCACGCGCTGATCGGCGCCGAATTCGTCAAGCGTTATGGGGGCAAGGACGCCGTCGTGAACTGCATCGCCGCCCATCATCATGAGGTGGAGAAAGAATGCGTCGAAGCCTTCATCGTCGAGGCGGCTGACGCCATCTCCGGCGCGCGCCCCGGCGCCCGGCGAGAAAGCCTCGATTCTTACATCCGCCGGGTCAAGCAGTTGGAAGAAATCGCCAACACCTTCGACGGCGTCGACCAGAGCTATGCGCTGCAGGCTGGGCGCGAGGTGCGCATCATCGTGCGGCCCGAGGTGGTTGATGATTACGCCTCGATTCAGCTGGCGCGCGATATCGCCAAGCGCATCGAGACCGACATGCAATATCCGGGGCAAATCAAGGTGCACGTCATCCGCGAGACGCGGCGGGTGGAATACGCGAAGTAGCGCTTCGCCAACAGCGAATAGCGTTCGAGTCCAAGCGGGTTAGCGTGCCCAATTCCTTGACAAGCCTTGTAAACAGTCGCGCGGTGATACCGCCGCCCTCGCAAAAGACTCTGCGACACACTGTGGACAAGGCACTGGATGAATACAGCACACACAAGGATTAGCTTCCCTTCCTTAGCTCGCTGGGGAAGGGGCCGGGTCACGTAGACATCGACCTTCGGGGATGAGGTGTGCCGTTGGGAAAGAAAACAGGAGCGACTCATTGAGTCGTCCGCAAGGCAGGTCACAACATGCGGGTGGCTGCTTGGTCCGCGCATCTGATAATGGCGCGCAGCTTCTCCCGCTGGCGTCGATGCCTTGAACTGAAGCGCTTGACCGTATGAAAAAGCCCCTGCCATCTGACAGGGGCTTCTGAATCTCCTAGCTGTCGGCAGCTTACTTGCTCGCCACCCTCAGCGTGACTTCAATCTGCATGATCTCGCCATCGCGCAGGATATCGAGCGTCACCTGCTCGCCCGGCTCATGGAAATAGATGCGGTTGCGCAGGTCAATCTCCATGGTGACCGGCTCGCCAGCGACCGCGACGATGATGTCGCCTTCCTGTACGCCAGCCTTCACGGCGGGCAGACCTTCGATGACCTCGGCGATGTAGGCGCCATGATTTACCGCGCTGCCCTCAAAGTAGGGGCTGTCCGGCTCCAATTGCAGGTAGCGCACACCTAGCGTGACCTGCTTCTCATGCAAGCCCAGCCACTGCGAGCGATCCTGCTCGACCGGCTCGACATCGCCGAACATCAGCAACGGCGCCGCCGATACCGGTATGTCGAAGTGCAAGGTGCTGTTCATGCGTTCGACGGCGATTCTGATCGTGTCGCCACTGAACAGGTCAGCAGCTTCTTCCACCGGCCTCCCGTTGGCTTCGACGATGAGGTCAAATTGGCGCAGACCCGCTGCGTAGAGCTCATGCGCCGGATCCAGGACGCTCACGACCACGAAGCCATCGCCGTAACCCAGCTCGATATTTTCGGAGACGTATGCGCGTTCAACCTCAATGCGCGGATGCGGCCGGCGCGGTGGACGGTGACGGGGATTGCGCCGGCGGTGATCTTCCGCGATGACCTTGATCGTCATTTCACGGTCGCCGCGCAAGATGTCAAAGCTGAGTTGATCCCCTGCGTTGAGGACGGAAACGGCCGCGTCAGCTTCGCCAATGGTGCGCGCTTCACCGCCATTAATCGCGATGATTTCGTCGTAGACGTGGAAGCCGGCGGTCGCGATTTCCGAATCGGACAAGGCGCCAACCACCAGCAGCTTGTCATCGCACTGCGCAACAAACAGACCGACCGAGGCCAGATCCAATGGCATCGCGTAATCGGGATTCTCGAACAAATCGCCGGGGAGCGCCATCAAGGTCAGATCTTGCTCGAACTGCTGGCCGGCGCGGTCAATGCTCAAGGAAATTGTGGCGCCGATATCGTGCTTCCAGACGACTTCGCGCACGGTTTCAACGCGGATGGTTTCGCCGTTGACAGCCATGACGATATCACCCGCTTCCAGCGCTACTCCGGCTGCTGGCGTGTTCGGGATGATGCCGGTGATGAACAGCCCTTCATCATGATGCCAGTAGCGGATGCCCATAAAGGGCGGAGTCGCCGAGCTATCACTCGGCGCTTGCTCTTGCGCCAAAGCGACCGCGGATGTCGTCAAAAGCGCCAACAGGACGAGAACGCGTAAGACAATACCTGGGATTCGTTTCATTGCGGGATGCCCCCTTAATTTCAACAGACTGATCAGCCAAATGGAAACGCTTCAAGAATGGTCTACTAGCAATAACTTTATCCCATTTATCGCGCGCGGTCAAATACGCGTTTGTGTCACTCCTTCAGCATCCAGAATGGTCGAGCGTGCGTGCCATTTTTCCCGCTATCAAACGATGTGACAACGGTTCATTTGTCGCCGTCCTTATTCCGGCCAAACAGGCGTTTGCCAATCGCGCTGCCAAATAGCGAGCCGGCGATAGATGTGTCATATTGGACGCGCGCCGATGAATGCTCGTCCCAATCGCCTTTATGACGCTTGTTGATCCATTCCTGATAATCATCGGAGGCGTCGATCAAGAAAGCCTCGATGGCGCTCTCGTCGCCTTCTGCAAGTCGGTCGCGCACCTGCCGCAGGGTCGCCAGAAATTCGTCGATAGCGCGCACCAGCGAACCGCTATTCGCCAGCCATTCATCACGCAGCGCATCGGGATGGTGGGTCAGCAGGTAGCGCGTCAGAATATTGAAGGGCGGGTTCGTCAGGCGTTGCGCGTCGCCCCAGGCATTGTGGTTCATGGCGGCCGAATAGGCGGCAACGCTGAGCACTTGCGGCAGCTCCTCCGTGATCGTTGTCAAGCTGTCGTGTTCGGCGGGATCGAGAAAATATGGCTTGCCATCAAGGATGAGCGTGAAGTTGACAGCCAGATCAATCGCTTCTTTGATGCTGTTGACGGACGGCGTCAGATAGATCGCGCTATCGTGGAAGTAATCATCAGCGGCATATTCGGGCGTCAACTGATGCTCCAGCATGTAATCGGCATTGACAATGGGCGTGAAGCCGATAACGTGATGTTCTTCGCTCAGGAATTCTGCCGCCCAGCGAAGCGACGGCTGCTTCATCACCGCCGTGTCCAGGATGACGACGCCCTCGCGCAATGACGCAGCCACCAGCTCATAGCCGGCGCGCAGGTCTTCATAAGGCAAGTTCATGACGATCAGGTCAGCGGATTCCACGGCAGTGTAGGCTTTGCGCTCCACTTTGTCAAAAACCTTGAGTTTGCGCGCGGGCTTTTCAAAGTCTTCCCGGCTATCGTAGCCGATCAACTCAAAGCGGTGCTGGCCGCCTTTTTCGACGTAGGTTTGTAGCCGCAGCGCAATCGAGGCGCCGAGCCGGTCCAAACCCAGAATAGCGACCGTTAGATTTGCCATTGTCTGCATCCCATTCATCCAAGCCCGAGCGGGTCACCCAACTATATCGCAGAAGGTACTCCAAGCCTGTTGTTGGCATGATTGACTTGGAACCCTCGAGATCATCCCCTTTGCCATAGCCTTCTCGCCGCCGCGTCCCCTGCCCGTCAGCATTGTCCGTCAGCGCGTTGCAGCTTCGCCAGCAGTTCATAGCGCAGACTGTTGCGATGCCGCTCTGGGTTTTCCTGATGCTTTTCCACCAGCCAGATCACATCGGCGTCTGAGCCGCAGTTTCGCAGGATCTCGCCGCTCCACTTCGCGTGATGCCGCCGCACGATGAATGGCGCCCGCCAGAAACTGATGGTTTCATCCTCGCTAAGGCGATTGCTCAATCGCGGGGAAATCGCCTCAATGATCACGGCGAAGGTCTTTTGCCAGGTCGAGAGTTGACAGCGCGATTTGCCGACATCGTGCAGCAGCGCCGCGGACCTGAGCGATGCTGGAGCGGCCCGATCGGCTTCGAGCGCCTTAAGGAACACGTTCAGGCTGTGCAATTGTTCCGACCGCGACAACGATCGAAAGGCTTTGTATTCGCAAGGGGACAGCTGCCGGCGCGCCAAGTCCAAATCGGGCCTGCGGGCGAAGGCGAACAGGGCGCCCGCGCCTTGCGCGAAACGGTGAACGGTCGCCTTCATCATGCTAGAAAAGCAACAGACGGAGCAAGGCGCTTGTCGGCTGCGCGATGAATAAGCCAAAGGGACTGAAGCCGCCAAATGGCAAGACCGAAATGAAAATCAGCGCGATAAAGACGTAGTAACTCGCCATTTGCCAATCCCGCCATTTGAATGCCGGGCGCATGAGAAACTCGGATAGCGGTCGCAGGCTCCGCTGGATGACGACGGGAATTTGCATGTGATTCAGCCAGCGCCCGGGCAACAAGCTCAAGACGATATGCCAGCCGTCAACCGGGAAGAGTGGAATCAAGTTAAAGACGAAGAGCAGCAGATTCCAGAATACCATCGCGTAGAGCAGCGCCGCCAACATGCTAATCGGATCGGCTATCGGCGCCTGACCATAATAAGCCAGGAAACCATGAGCGCTTAACCCGCTGAAGCGCAGCATGACGGCAAAGACCAGCGCCAGCCCCAGATTGGACAAGGGACCAGCCGCGACCGCCGCCAAGAAGCCCTTGCGAGGATCGCGCATGCGCTCCGGCGATATCGGGGCGCTGCCCAGAATGCCGAAACCGATGATCGCGAACATCAGCCAGCCCACCCAGTTAATGTGCACCAGCGGGTTCAAGGTCAGGCGTCCTTGCAGTCTCGGCGCCTCGTCCCCCATCTTCCAGGCGACGAAGTTGTGCGCGAATTCGTGCACCGTCATCGCGACGCCGAGGACGATTAGATTGATGATGATTGTGATCGGGTTCAGGTCAAGAAATGCCATTTCGTCACTTCGCTCTAAATTCCTACCATCTTCAATATACACGATGACAACTTATTTTGAAACATAGTGGCAACGCTCTGCGCGCTCATTTGCCTGCGTCGCCAGCATTCGCGAGCTATGGTAAGCCTTCTGCCTGGTAATTCGACATAATATTCCAGGTTGGTTACAGTATGGTAGCAGTCAGCTAAAAGGAGCAATCATGCGCCGTCCACTCGTTTTGCTATTGATATCAGTCCTTGTTTTGTCCTTCAGCGCTATTGCTGGCATTACCCAGCAGGTCCATGTCGTGCGGCCGGGCGAAAACCTGTGGAGCATCGCGCAGCAGTATGGCCTTACGCTTCAGGAAGTCGCGCAGGCAAATGGCATCGCCGCGCCCTACATCATCCACGCTGGCAACGAGATTACCATTCCAGCGCCCGGCAGCGCGCCAGCGCAAACTCAGCCCCAGGCTCAGCCGCAGACATCTACCACAACGCAGGCGCAGACATGGACCCGAACGCAGTGGGACAACGCGGATGATATTGACAATTGCTGTCACCTGGATCGGTCATGCCATACCGATGAAGAATGGACAGCCGGGTGGTTGGCATTCAAGGCGCTGGAATGCTGGGACGAATATCACGCTTGGTACAACACCCCGGACCCGGATTATATGCCTGTGGCCGGCAGTAACAACTGCTGTACCGCTCCGGGTTGGATTTGCCTAAACGACCAACATTTTGATGCCGGCTATAGGGCTTTTGCAACTTTCGGCCATTGCGCCCCTCGTATAAAAGCATCTTACTTGCCCAGTCGTGTAATGCTTGACGCCATCGACAATTGCTGTCACTTTGGTCGGCAATGTCAGACCGACGCGGATTGGCAGCGCGGATATTCTGACTACCGCTATTTCAGATGCGCAATTCATGTCCCTCTGGTCAACAATTTGCCGGTATCCATCCAAGGGAACCAATTCTTTGTTGATCTCTGGACAGCGTCTTTTAGTCTGCTGAAGGCGCAATCGCCGCGCTTCTATGATTATGCGATTTCTGGACTGAACGCGCTCAAAGAGCATTCGCATTCACGTGGTGATCCACAATTTGATGGCACTGGCTGTATAGTAATTTGTGGGAATGAGAAGACGGCCTACTGCAAATGGCAGCACGGTTACGAAAAATTTGTCAATCATGAATCGATCGCGGTGAAAGCCAGCGTTATCGTTCACGAAGCCTGCCATTGTCACCGAGAGGCAAAAGGTTACCCCGACGGCAACAGCTACTGGACAAGAGAATTGCCTTGTTATAAAGCGCAGGCCGATTTGATGAAAGAGTTGGACCCGGGCAACAGCTTCGGCATTCCATGGGAAGACTATCGAATATCCGCCAGGCAGCATGGCGTTACCGACTTGCGCTATTAGCATAGGCGGGGGTGAGAGACAGCAACGTCGAAGGAGTCCACTTATCGCCTATCTCCCGTAATCGTGCTTTGACTCGATGCTATTGACGTTGCAAATTCAAGTCCGAGTGTTCATTACTTGTTTGTAACTGATTCCACGTCCATCGCCGAGAACAGTTGTCAGTTCATTTGAGCCCAATCAGTGATAAAGTAGTGGCATGGTTGCCGCGGGCTTATTGCCGCCGGCCGCCATTAACGAGTCTCGAAGACGATTGATGGGCAGATGCAAGTTGACCTGACTCGGGAAACCCCCGCGTGACCAAGAAAGTCCTGTTTCTGTTCTCCGATACCGGCGGCGGGCACCGCTCGGCTTTTCAGGCGATTCAAGACGCCATGAAGATTCGCTATGGCGACGCCGTCGAATTCGACGCGGTGGATGTCCTGCGCGAATGCAAATGGCCGCTTAACAAACAGCCGGAGCTTTATCCGCGCGTGGTCAACACATCGAAGTTCTTGTGGGCGCTGGTGTATCACAGCTTTGATGGCAAGCGCCGCAGCGGCCTCGCGCGTCAGTTCATCTATCGCAACAACCGGCGGATCCTGCGCCGCATCGTCGCCGAGCATCCGGCCGATGTCGTCGTCTGCACCCATTCCGTCATCGGCAACCCGTCGTTCCGCGCCTTTCTCACGCTGGATGAACGCCCGCCATTCCTGACTGTCGTCACCGACTTGGTCACGACGCCATCGTTCTGGTATGACCCGCGCGTCGACCATTGCTTTGTGCCGACCGCTACCGCCTATCGCCGCGGCCTGCGTCTGGGCATGTCGCCGTCTCAGATGCAGATCACCGGCTTGCCCGTAAATCCGCACTTCATCAATTCGATGACGACGAAAGAAGCGGCGCGCGCCGAGTTCCGACTTGATCCGCATTTGCCGGCCGTTCTGATCGTCGCCGGCGGCGAAGGCATGGGTACGATTCAGAAGATGGTGGAAGCCCTGGACGCTCAGCCCTTGGAAGCGCAGTTGCTGGTGGTTTGCGGCCGCAACGAAGAACTGAAGGCGAAGCTGGAAAACCGGATCTGGAATAATCCGCATCACATCTTCGGCTTTGTGACCAACCATCACGAAATGCCGCGAATCATGGCTGCCGCCGACATCATCGTAACCAAAGCGGGTCCGTCCACGATCAGCGAAGCCGCCATCGCCGGGCTGCCGATGATCATCAGCGATCGTATCCCGGGCCAAGAGACGGGCAATGTGCGGCTGGTCACCGAGAACAAAGCCGGTGTCTACCTTCCCAAGCCGGAGAAAGTGGCCGAGCGGATTCGCGAATGGCTTGACGAAGGACCCGAAGCGCTAGCGGCGCGCGCGGCAAACGCCAGGCGCATCGCCCGGCCCGACGCGGTTTGGGAAATCGCCAGCGCCGTCTGGGACTGGGCGAATCGCCCGAAGTTCGCCCGCTCGCGCGTATCCTAATGTTCTCCTATTTGGCCGAGATAAACCGCGCCGGCAACGGTTACCAGCCGGCTATCTTCCAACTCGACCTTTAGCGTCTCGCCGCTTTTCTCGGCCGCGACCAGCGCCACCCGGTTCCGCTCGCTAAAGGCTAACGGGCGAATGGGACCCGCGATTGGGCTGCTGGCGATCCGCTGCCGCCCGCTTTCTATGTCGACGTGTACGAGGACGGATCGAATTTCGCCCTGCTCGCCAGCGGCGCCGGCGACTTGCGACAAGGCATAGACCGCCTGTTTGCCGTCATCGCTAATGAGTATGTTGCCGCCCTCGCTGTAATTCCCGCGGGAGAGCGCCGGGATGACTTGCTTGTCGCCGCTGTCCAGGACATAGACTTCGACATCCAGGCTCTTGAACTCGCGATTCGGCGTTAGGCGCAGCATCAGATTCGCGCCAAAACCGACAGCGCAGAAACAGGTTTGATCGCCCGGAAGCGCGCGGGTGACAAGCTCGTCTTCTTCCAGCGCGAGCGCGAACAGACCGGTTCGCCGCGTATAGGTCCCCGATCCCTCGCTTCCGAGCGCCATCGCTTCCATGAAGATTTCGCTCTGGTTTTGGCCGAAGCCAATCGGCCGCAGTTGGATGCCGTCGCGGGGACCATAAACCAAAAGCTCGCGGACTTCCGTGCCGGCGACATCGGCCAGCCAGGTCGCTGTAATCAGCTGCCCATCATCGACCCGGCGGCTGATGGACCAAGCGATCCACTCTTTGTCAGCCGAAATCGCCCAGTCGACGCGATGCGATTCGGTTGTCAAATGGATAAAGGGATGATCGCGGATGACGCCATCGGCTTTTCCCAGCTTGACCTGCCGCTCAGTGAGGTCAAAAAAGATGACGCCGTTCTTGGCAAGCGTGAATCGCTCGCCAGTTGTGCTGAACGTCGATTGATCGCCGGAGAGGAGATCAATGAAAATCACATCGGTCAGAGTGGCGATTTCGGCATTTCGTTTTGTGAAGACGTCCCAGCTGTGCAGTTGGGGCTCGGGCTGCGCATTGTCCTGGCCAATTGTCGGCACAGTCAGTAGAAGCGCTAGAATGACAACGAGATAGTATTTCATAAGTTGAGAGTCGCATTCACCAAGCTGACATCGATTATAGAGCCGAGTCCAGTAGCGGGCAATTTGGCGATGCGTCATTGAAACGAAAAGAGCCCCGCTTTGGCGAGGCTCATCAGGCTGGAATGCCGTTTCGCTCAGTGAGTCTTGCGATTGCGGTGAAGTCGCCGCTGCATCCAATCGGTGGCTTTGCGGTTCTTCCTCTCGTTCAAGAAGCGCTCAATCCTCGCTTCTTCCATCAATTCGTGCATACGCTGCTTGTGAAAGCTCGGCGTGATAATGCCCAAATTCTCCATTATGGTCCTCCCTGCGGTTCGCTGTTACGCCAATTAGACTACACGACTTGGGCATATCTTACGAGGATTTTCTTGAAAATGCTATGCAATTTATCCAAAGGCTTAAAGATTCGCGGAAGGTTCAGCACTATGGATGCGGCGCGCCTGCTTCCCACGGCCCGCTGCTGTTACAATAGCCATTGGCGAAGGGGCAGGCGGAGGCGCGCAATTGAAATCGGTCGCCATTCATGAGATTAGGCTGCATGTCATTGCGTTGCCCCTGGTCGAATTGCTCAAGACCAGTTTCGGCGCAGAACCCTACAAGTCCGCCATTATCGTAGAGGTGGTGGATAGCGAAGGGCGCGTCGGCTGGGGCGAATCGGCTCTAAAGACCAAGCCGTCTTATGGCTCAGAGACGATCCTGACCGCGCTTCACATCACCAGAGACTTTCTGATTCCCCAGCTGGCCGGCCAGAAGCTCGACTCGCCTACCCAGGTTCCGGCGCTGTTCAAGTCCGTGCGGGGCAATCATCATGCCCGCGCCGGCGTCGAAGCGGCTGTTTGGGATTTGATGGCGAAGGCGAATGGCATGCGCCTCGCCGACTATTTCGCCCGGCGCCTTTCGCCCGGTAACGCGCCGCGGGAAACGGCACAGGTCGGCGTCAGCATCGGCATCCAGGATTCGCTGGACGAGCAGATCGCGCTCATTCAGCGGCGGCTCGACGACGGCTATCAGCGCATCAAGCTCAAGATCGCGCCCGGCTGGGACCTTGAATTGGCGCGCGCGGTGCGGCGGCATTTCCCCGATATCATGCTGATGCTGGATGCCAACAGCGCTTATACGCTGGCCGACGCCGATCATCTGCGCCAGCTTGATCAGTTCAATCTGCTGATGATTGAGCAGCCGCTTGCCTATGACGACATTTACGAACACAGCCTCTTGCAGCCGCAGCTCAGCACGCCGATCTGCCTGGACGAGAGCATCCATTCAGCCCACGACTGGCGGATCGCCCTCGAGCTCGGCGCCGGGAAGATCCTTAATCTCAAGCCGACGCGAGTCGGTGGCTTCAGCGAAAGCCTGAAATTATATGAGCTCTGCGTCGAGCGCGCGACGCCGCTTTGGATCGGCGGCATGCTGGAAACAGGCATCGGCCGCGCCGCTAATCTATCCTTCGCTGCGCTACCGGGAGTGACTTTGCCCAGCGATATTTCAGCGACGGACCGCTACTTCGACCCCGATATCACGGAGCCGCCCTTCGTCTTGCGGGCTGATAGCACCTTGAAGCTGCCCGATGGGGCGGGCATCGGCGTCGAGGTAAGGCGCGATCGCCTGGCTGAGGCGGAAGCGCGCTGGCGGGCCTACAATCCCAATGCGCCGTTGTTTTAACGCCATGCGCTAATACGGACAGTCATATCTCACTCTCGGGAGCGCGTCCCGCGGCGGAGCATCCAGTGTAAATGTCATGATGGAGGCGGTGGCCGGATAATCCACCGGCAGCGCGTAATCCATCAGCCGGTCTTTCATCAGCGCATCCGGTTCCACTCCCTGCGCGTGCAGCCAGGGAAAGACCAGAATATCGCCATGCGCGACCGCGACCACTGACTCATTACTGTGCGCCGTGGCGATATGAGCCATAAAGTCGAGGACGCGCTCAAGCACCATCCCCGGCGATTCATAGGGCGGTTCGTTGCCGCTATATAGATCCCAGCCCGCTGCCGCCAACTCAGCCGTCGGGCGTCCCTCGTATGGCGTCAATACTTCGAGGATTCGCTCGTCGATTCGGGGAGAGAGCGCGTCGTGCCGCTGCGCCACGATCGACGCCGTTTGCCGCGCGCGCTCCATTGGGCTGCTATAAATCGCCTTGATCGGCTTGCCCGCCAGCCATTCGCCAGCCGCCTGCGCTTGCTGGATTCCCATCTCGCTCAAGCGAAAGCCGGGGAGGCGGCCGTAAAGGATATTGCTCGGATTATGCACATGCCCGTGCCGCATGAGATATAGCGTGGTCGCCAAGTTTGCCTCCCTTGATCCGCGCCGACAGACAGTTTCTACATTTTACCACTGTCTCGTTGACACTTGATTCAAGCAGGCGACATCATTTTCACTAACGATTGTTGCGACTTTGACATATCATAGCGAAATCTGCCCGGCGGAATACGTCAGGTCCGAGCCCACTTGAAACGCAAGCTCGCAATCATGGATCGTCGCTTGTTCACCATCTTGCTGATCGTATTCGTGCAGATGGTCGGCACATCCATGGTCCATCCTATCTTGCCGCTCTATGCGCAGGCGGGATTCGGCATGGACGCCCAGGTCATTACGCTCTTGATCACGACATTCTTCGCCGCGCAATTCGTGGCCGGTCCGTTCATCGGGCGCTTGTCCGACCAGCGGGGCCGGCTGCCCATCCTGCTCATCAGCCAGATCGGTACCGTCATCGCCTTTCTGATGATCGGATTCGCCCAATCGGCGGCGGTTCTGTTTCTCGCCCGCGTGCTTGACGGCGTCACCGGCGGCAACATCGTCGTCGCCCAGGCTTACGTCACTGACATCATGCCGGAGCAGCGCCGAACCGAGGCTTTGGGTTATACGATGGCCGCCTTCGGGCTCGGTTTCATCGTTGGTCCGGCCGCCGGTGGCATCCTGGCGAGCGCTTACGGTCCACAGGCGCCATTTCTGTTGGCGGCGGCCGCGGCCCTGGCCACGGTTGCTCTGACCTGGCTCACTCTGGAGGAATCGCTGAGCAGCGAAGACAAAGCGCGCAGCCGTGAAGGCGACGCGCCGCGTTTGCTTCCCGCCGAAATGGTCAAAAACGTGCCGCTAGTGGCGGTGCTCATCATATCCTTCATGTCCCGTTTTGGCATGGGCTTGCTCATAGGCACTTTCGCGCTTTTCGCCGAGGCGGTTCTCTTTCGCAGCCATGACTTCGCGACCGTTAGCTTGGGCGTCGGGCTGATGCTCATGGTCGTGGGCTTAGGCCAGTTCTTGACCCAAATCTTTGTCTTGCCGGCCGCGTTGAAGCGCTATGGCGAACCGATGATCCTCCTGCTTGGGGCGGTGGCGCGGGCCGTATCCATGTTTGTGCTGGCTATCGCTATCGAGCCCATCATGGGCACACTGAGCCTGGCCATCTTTGCCCTGGGCAGCGGCCTGCTGTTTCCTCCTTTGCAGTCGCTGCTGACCAAAACTGTGGCGCGAGAGTTGCGCGGCGGCGTGCTTGGACTGAATCAGTCCGTCATGAACCTGGGCGTCATTCTGTCTACTGCCGTCGCCGGGACTCTGTTTGCGTATAATCCAGCGCTGCCAAATTGGCTGGGCGGCATACTCTATTGCCTGGTTCTCGTCCCTGGAGTTTTTCTATGGGCTTGGGCGCGCAGCAACCGTGAAGTGGATCGCAAGCGATTGGCGGCGGCGCAATGAAAAATCGCCATCGCTTGGATGACGAATGGCTGATGCTGTCGGGGCGGCGGGATTTGAACCCACGACCTCACCGACCCGAACGGTGCGCGCTACCGGGCTGCGCCACGCCCCGACAAAAGCGCGTACAGTGTAGCGAAGCCGTCTCTAGCTGGCAAGGCTCGATATGCAGGGGAACCAGCCAGTGACCCTCACTGATTGGCTGCGAAAGCAGACGCGCGCTCCCCTTGATCGCTGTGCCGGTTTCGTCGCGCGTCTGGGCATTCATCCCGACTGGATCTCTGTATTTGGCCTGCTGATGGTTGTCATGGCGGCCTGGTTCATCGCTCGGGGTGATTTCCTGGCTGCGGGCGTCTTGCTTCTGCTGAGCCTGCCGCTCGACGCTCTCGATGGCGCGGTCGCGCGGGCGATGGAACGGGAGGGCGCCTTCGGCATGGTGCTCGATTCGACGCTCGACCGCTATGCTGACGGTTTTATTTTCGCCGCTTTCGGTTACTATTTTGCCGAGTCCGGACGGATGGATATGCTGGTTGCCGCGCTGGCGGCGCTGACGGGCAGTTATCTGGTGAGCTATGTCCGCGCCCGCGCAGATGACGCTGAGGTCAATGTCAGCGCAACGGTCGGCTGGTTCAGCCGCTTGGAGCGAGTGCTCGTCCTGCTGCTGATGACGCTCGCTGCTGGCGCGCTTGAGAGTGTGGCGCCATTGGAGATCGGCTTGCTCATTCTGGCGATCGGCGCCAACTTTACCGCGCTGCAGCGACTTTGGCATGTTTACCGCATTTTGAAAGACCGAGGTGGCTAAATGGAGTTTGAACAAACTCATCTTGTGATCGGGAATCTGCAGATTCGCTACTACGGCATTATCGTCGTGGTCGCCTTGCTTGCCGGCGCCTACGTCGCTTCATTATTGGCGGCGCGCAACGGACGCGATTCCGATCATATTTGGGGCGGCTTAACCTGGGCGATCATCCCGGGCATCATCGGCGCGCGACTGTGGTTTATCTTGTTTCCCCCGATATCTCTGGTGGCCGGCTGTGGCGTCGAAGGCGAAGTCTGCCAGAATACCGCCTGGTTTCTCGAGAACTTTTTCGACCGCCAAAGCGGCGCTATCGCGATCTGGACCGGCGGGCTCGGCATCTTTGGCGGCATGATCGGGGCGGCCTTCGGCGTCTACCTCTATCTAAGCCGCTGGCACAACCGCATCATCGGCTTGTTCACTACGATTCTGACGCCGCTGCTTTTTCTGCTTCAGTTGCTGAACTGGCTGGCTGACAAGCTTGTTGGCCTCTTCAGCGACAAGGACGTCCCCTCGTTCCGCTATCAGCGCCCGGCGAGCGCCTTCCCAGACCAGGGCATGCGACTTTCGCCCTGGCTCGATATCGCCGCCGTTTCAATCCCGCTCGGCCAGGCGATAGGCCGCATCGCCAACTATGTCAATCAAGAGTTGTACGGCTCGCAGACGAACCTGCCATGGGGCATTCAGATCCCGCGAGAGGCGCGTGTGGAGCCTTATGAAAGTTTGATCGAATACCCCATTGATACGCTCTTCCATCCGATCTGGGCTTACGAGGCGATATGGAGCCTGATCGCATTCTACGTCCTGTGGCGCATCTATCATCAGTATCGCGACCGCTTGCATAGCGGCGACATTCTGCTGCTCTATATCGCGCAGTATTCTTTTGTTCGCTTTCTGCTTGAATTCCTGCGCGTCGAGATCGCGGTAATCGGCGACTCTGGCATCAACAGCTCACAGGCTATCACCGTCATCGGTTTCGTTGCAGCTGTGGTCCTCTTGATTTATCGGCATCGATCGGCTGCTGCGCTAGGGCAGGATGCTGAGACCGACGCGGCGGAAGGACTGCAACCAGCAAAGACAGGCGAATGATGAGCTTAGCGCAAAACCGGGGCCCCTCTTTTGAATCCGCTCGATGCTCTCAAGCTGCTATTCGGCGACAGCGTGTTCATATTGGTCGACTTATGTTATTGTGCCGTCCTACTTGCGAGCCTCCGGATTTGATATACTGAGATAGTTCTCATCGGACAGTCAGAAGGCGGCTTTATGGCGCGGGTAATCATTCTGGGTACGGCAGGCGCGGTCAACAACGCCCAACATGACTACACGCATTTTCTGCTCATCGGCGAAGAGGACAGCCCGGTTCTGGTCGATGCCGGATCCAATCCCCTGGACAAGATCAAAGCGCTCGGCATCAATGATGAACGACTGCAAGACATCATCCTGACGCACTTCCATTCGGATCATGTGGCGGGCGTTCCCAATATGCTCATGCACATGTGGCAGATGGGGCGCAAGGCGCCGATTCGCTTCTACGGCATTCCCCATTGCATCAATCGCATTGAGGATACGATGGATATGTACGGCTGGGAGTATTGGCCCAACTTCTTCCCGGTGTCATTTTCGCGGATCGGGCTGCAAGACAACACACTCCTGTTCGAGAACAATGACTTCGCCATTCATTCCTTCCCGGTCGTGCACTTCATCCCCACGATTGGCATGCGCATCACCAACAAGCACAACGGCAATGTCCTCGCATACAGCTGTGATACCGAACCCTGCCCCAATGCGCTGAAGATTGGCAAAGACGCTGATGTTTTCATCCACGAAGCCGGCGGTCCACCACCGGGCCACAGCACAGCGCGCATGGCGGGGGAAGCCGCGGCGCAAGCCCGCGCCAAAGAACTGCGCTTGATACACTACCAAGTCTGGAACCAGGATCCGGAGCCGCTGGTGCAAGAGGCGGCTGAAGCCTACGACGGGCCCGTCTATCTCTGCCGCGACTTTGACGAATTCGAGTTCTAAGGAATCGCCGCCGGTCGCGCCCCCTTCTATCGGGACGGTCTAAAGCCGCGTACATGGTTCATTCTAGCAACCGTTCGCAATACCGATGATACCTCACGGATAGTCCGTCTCACGCGACCTTATGGTTGCCCGCACGTCCCGCCTCTCCTTTACCATGACGCCAGCCTGCCTATACGTGCCAAACTGGAAAACCCCATGCCCAATCCTTGCCCGCCCACCCATAAGCTGCGTGCCCGTAGACTCCGGGTGATCTGCAATGACAACAGCTCTGTCGCCCTTGATCTCAACGGCATATCCCTTCCCGCGCTCTACCGCTGGCGTCGACGCCAATTCTCAATAAACCCCGACCTTGTGATACAAAAAAATATTCCGTCTATCGATAATCATTCTCATATAACCGAATCACTCCAATCCATCGCCCCCCCACCCCCCCATGTGAAACCCCGCTATACCCATACCGTGTCTATACCTTTTAGAGATTTGAGCGGATTTAAGGGCATTATGCGGGACATTAGCGCCTCATCTATTCTCGCAGTTCGCAATAGCCAGTCGGGAGCTGTCCGCTGCTCCACCAAGCATCTGAAAGTTCAGAACCGCGATTGTCGAGCGTCAGTGGATGTTCTGCATCCACGTTTTTCTCCGCTCCGCCTTCGCGTCAGCTTTTGTCGCCCGGCCGAATTGCGTTACACTAAGGTAGGCTCGTCCTTCGAGAGGCGATATGACGAGCATGATCATTCACTCAGCTTTGGAGGAAAAACGATGTATACGCATCGCCGTAAGTTTTCGATTCTTGTACTTCTGCTCTTGGCGCTTGGTTTGTTGATCGGCCCCGCCGCGAGCCAAGACGAATTATTGAGCTTCGCCGCGGAGGATTGCGATTACGGCGGCAACCTCAAATCGGTCGAAGCGCTTGACGAACTCACCGTTGTGGTCACGCTCTGCAACCCGGACGCGATCTTCGCGCAGGAGATGGCCAGCCTGGGCTTGTCGATCCATCCTCGGGAGTATCTCGACGCGACCGGCGGCGAGGGCGATATTTTGACCAAAGCAATCGGCACAGGACCGCTGCGCTTGGTCAATTGGGACCAGGGCAACGAGATTGTCTTCGAGCGCTTTGACGACTATTGGGGAGAGCCCTCGGTTGAGGATACCGTCATCTTGCGCTGGAATTCGGAAGCGGCCGCCCGCGCTACCGAGCTGCGCGCCGGCACCATCGACGGCATGAAATTCGCCAATCCCGATGATATCCCGGTCTTTGACGCCGATCCCAATTTCAACCTCATTGATATACCGCCATTGACCGGCGTGTATGTCGCCATGAGCAACTTCTTCGAGCCGCTAAATGATGTGCGCGTCCGCAAAGCCATCGCCATGGGCATCGACCGTCAGCGCATCGTCGACAACTTCTTCCCGCCGGGCTCGCCCTTGACGCCGGACTTTGTGCCGCCCGCGGTCTTTGGTCATGTCGGCGAAGGCGGCGTGCCCGGCTTCGATCAAGAGGCGGCGGCCGCGCTGTTGGAAGAGGCGGCTGCGGATCTCGGTTTCTCGCTGCCCTTGGATACGGTCGTGGACCGGCGCACGGGCGAATCCCGTGCCTTGACCTTGACCTGGCGCGATGTCGTGCGTGGCTACTTACCGAATCCGGGCATTATCGCCAATGATGTCCAGGCGCAGCTCGCGGCGATCGGCGTCATCGCTGATGTGCAGGTGGTCGAATCGGGCGCCTTCATCGCTTCGGCCTTGGCTGGCAATGAGCCGCTGCACATCCTCGGCTGGCACGCGGATTTCCCCGATGCCTCCAATTTCCTGACCTGCTGCCATGGACCCAATTACAATCAGATGGGCGACCCCTACCCCGAGATCTACGAACCCTTGATTGAGGCCGGTCAGGCGCTTGATCCAGACAGGCGCATGGAACTGTTTCGGCAGGTTGCCGACGGGATGGCCTCCGCCGTGCCCTGGGTGCCATTCGGGCATGCCGGCGCCGCTGATGTTTGGCAGGCGCGCATTATTGGCGTACATCCGGGCGTGTTGGACGGCACCGAGGAATTCTCGCGCATTGAAGATCCCGATGACGACAACGTCATCTACATGCAAAATGCCGAGCCGATTTCACTCTACTGCAATGACACCTGGGATGGCGAATCCTTCCGCGCCTGCCATCAAGTGTCGGAAGCCTTGCTCGACTTCGCTAAAGGCGGCGTTGATGTGATTCCGGGCTTGGCGCATGCATGGGATGTGTCGGAAGACGGCACCGTCTGGACTTTCCATCTGCGCGAAGGTGTGTTGTTCCACGATGGTTCCAGGCTGGACGCCAATGATGTGGTCGCTTCCTGGCAGGCTTCCGCGGATTGCGCCAGCCCCAATCACACCGGCACCGGTCAAGGATTCGCCATCTACAAATCCATTTTCCAGCAATTCATCAACGCCGATCAGTGCTAACCATTAGACTAACATTGTAGGGGCGCCCCTTGGGTCGCCCTCTCCATTTCCAATCCAATCTGCTGTAGGGGCGACTCTGTGAGTCGCCCGCTCATTTCCCGGAGTCGCCAGGGTTTTCCGGCCGAAACAACTAACTCCTATTCAGTCGCGGATCCAGGGCGTCGCGCATGCCATCACCAAGGAGATTAAAGCCCAGCACGGTGATCATGATCGCGAAGCCGGGGAAAAATACGAGATGCGGCGATGTGAATAGGTAATTGCGCGACTCGCTGAGGATCTGCCCCCATTCCGGCGTCGGCGGCTGCGCCCCCAAACCGAGAAACGACAACGCGGCCGCGTCAAGAATCGCCGTGCCTACGCCGAGCGTCCCCTGAACGATGATCGGCGTGATGGCGTTGGGCAAAATATGCGCCAACACGATGCGCAGCGGGCTCGCCCCAAGCGCCTGCTCCGCGACCACGAACTCTTGCTCCTTGATCGACAGCACACTGGCGCGAGACAGCCGCGCGTATTGCGGAATGAATGTGATCGTAATGCCGAGCAGCGCATTGGTGAGTCCGGGTCCCAGGATGGTCACGATGGAGATCGCTAGCAGCAGGGCGGGGAAAGCCAGCACCACGTCCATCAGGCGCATGATGACATTATCGACTCGTCCGCCCATATAGCCGGCGGTGATGCCCAGCGCCGTGCCCACAAAAATAGACAGGCTGATCGTGATGACGCCCACCGACAGCGATGTGCGCGTGCCGTAGATGACGCGGCTGTAGAGATCGCGCGCATTCAGGTCGAGGCCCAGGATGTGCTGTGGCTCTTCGCAGCCCAAAATAGGGATGCAGGGCGGCTTGCTGGGGAGGCGGCCCGTTTCTCCGGGGACGCCGATCATCGTCTTCAACGGATCGTGCGTGGCGAAGACGGGCGCGAAAACCGCGATGATGACCAGCGCGCCTATAACCGCCGAGCCAATCAGCGCCGAAGGACTGTGCCGCAGGTTGCGCAGCGCCTCCAGCCACAAGTTGGCCGAGCGATAATGCTCGGAAACCTCAATGGACGCAGGTGAAGCATTCGTCATCTAACGCAGCCCTTGCTCGCCCGCTAGTTAAAGCGAATGCGGGGGTCGAGATAGCCATAGAGAATATCCACCACCATATTGATGATGACGAAGCCGGCGGCAATCACGACGGTGAAGCCTTGCACCAGCGTGTAATCGCGCGAGGTGATGCTATCCACCAGCGTGCGCCCGACGCCCGTTAAGCTGAAGATCGTCTCGGTCAACACGGCGCCGCTGATGACCAGGCCAAAGTTCAGGCCGATAACGGTGATGACCGGCAGCATCGCATTCTTCAGCGCGTGCTTGCCCACGACAACGTGTTCACGCAGCCCCTTTGCCCGCGCCGTCCGCACATAATCTTGGTTGAGCACTTCCAATACGCTTGAGCGGCTCATGCGCGCGATAATCGCCAGCGGTATCGTACCAACCGCGACCGCCGGCAGAATCAGATGACGCAGCGCATCGATGAGCAACTCGCCATTTAGCGTGAGGATGGCGTTCAGGGTGTGAATGCGCGAAAGGAAGCGCAGGATGCCGAGCGGTTCGTCGCCCTCGGCATACCAGCCGGCAACGAGATAAAAGGGTTCCGGGTTGGCGCCCGGCGTCAATCGACCCGAAGGCGGCAGAGCGAAGGGCGTGTCTTTCAACAGAACGGCGAATAGATAAGCCAGCATCAAGCCGAGCCAGAATACCGGCATGGAAACGCCAATATTGGCGCCGATCATGGTGCCGACATCCAGCGCCGATTTGTGTCGATAGGCGCTCAGCACGCCGATTGGCACGCCAACGCTGATGGCGAATAGCAGCGCAAAGAAGCCAAGCTCGACGGTGGTGGGCAGCCGGTCAACCAGCAACTCCATCACCGGGCGATGAAAGCGCATTGAATCGCCGAGATCGCCCTGTAGGAAGTTGCGCATGTAAATCAGCAGTTGGACAGGCGCCGGCTGGTCAAGACCATTGCGGCGGAAAAAGGTCTCACAGATGTCCTTGGTGGCGCGTTCGCCGAGGACGGCCAAACAAGGGTCGCCGGGAATCGCGCGCGCCAATGTAAATGTAACGAGCAAAATCCCAATCAAAACGGGTATGGAAAATGTCAGCCGTCTTAAGACGAATGTGAGCATCAATGCATCTCGCCAACCGCCGATGACCCTAGTATAGCGGATTAAGGAACGTTGGCAGGGTTGCGCCCGCTACTCCTGCGCCCAATGGCGCGCGCGTTCGACAGCGCGTTGCCAGCCACTGTAAAGCGATTCTCGCTGATCGGCCGACATTGACGGCTCGAAACTTCGCTCCAACTGCCATTGCCCGGCGATCTCCTCCTGCGATGTCCAGAAGCCGGTGGCGAGACCGGCCAAATAGGCGGCGCCGAGGGCGGTGGTTTCGGTCACCGCCGGACGCTGCACCGGGACGCCCAGGATATCGGCTTGGAACTGCATCAGGAAGTCGTTGACAACAGCGCCGCCATCAACACGAAGCGTCTCCAGCGCAAGCCCGGAATCGGCGGACATGGCGGCGACGACATCGCGCGTTTGATAGGCGATAGATTCCAACGTGGCGCGGACGATCTGCGCCCGGCCGCTGCCTCGTGTCAGCCCGACGATTGTGCCGCGCGCGTATTGATCCCAATAGGGCGCGCCCAGGCCAACGAAGGCGGGCACCAGGTAAACGCCATCCGTGCTCTCGATTTCGGCGGCGATCGCTTCGCTCTCGGCGGCGTCTTTGAGCAGCTTCATCTCATCGCGCAGCCATTGGACAGCGGCGCCCGCCATAAAGATGCTGCCTTCCAGGGCGTATTGCATCGCCTCATCCCCGACTTGCCAGGCGATGGTGGAGAGCAAGTTGTTGGCGGAGGATTGCGGCGCATCGCCGGTATTCATCAGCATGAAACAGCCAGTGCCATAGGTATTCTTGGCCATGCCGGCTTGGTAGGCGGCTTGGCCGAAGGTGGCTGCCTGCTGGTCGCCCGCCATGCCGGCGATAGGGATTGACGCGCCGAAGAGCGAGGTGTCGCTCTCGCCGTAAACTTGGCTGCAAGGCTGTACAGCGGGCAGGATCGCGCGCGGGATCTTGAGACGTTCGAGAATATCCCCCGCCCAGTCTCCGCGATGAATATCGAAGAGCATGGTGCGTGCTGCGTTGCTGACATCGGTGATGTGAAGATTGCCGTCCGTGAGCTTCCAGACGAGGAAGCTGTCTACGGTGCCGAAAGCCAAATCGCCAGCTTCCGCTTTTTCACGCGCGCCGGCGACGTTGTCCAGCAGCCAGGCGACTTTTGTGGCGGAAAAGTAGGCGTCCGTTACCAAGCCGGTGCGCTCCAATATGGTCTGGTCGAAGCCTTCCGCCTTGAGCTCGTCGCAGAGCGCTGCGGTTCGCCGATCTTGCCAGACGATGGCTTTGTGGATTGGGTCGCCGGTCTTTCGATTCCAGATGATGGCGGTCTCGCGCTGATTGCTAATGCCAATGGCTGCGATGGCGGCAGGATCGTCGACGACAGCGCGCGCGACTTCCAGCTGTGATGCCCAGATTTCCTCCGCGTCATGCTCAACCCAGCCGGGGCGGGGATAGTATTGCCTGAACTCCCTTTGAGCGCTGCGCACGATGCTGCCGTTTCGGTCGAAGAGAATCGCGCGTGATGATGTCGTTCCCTGATCCAGCGAAAGAATGTAATCCGTCATTGATTATCAAGCCTCCAGCGACCTTATTGACATATAGTGCGACCATTGTAGCGCAGCCTGATGCAATCGTCGCGTCAGCGTGAATTGCGCCAGTCCGCGCCCAATTTGAGCAAAAGCCCGATTCCAAAGCCGGCCAGCCCGCCCGCCAGCGCCCAAGCCGGCATTCTCTCAAGCGTCGCCAGCATCATGCCAGCTGGATAGTCGGGATAGACATGAGCGTGCCGCAAGTCCTTGAACAGCATGAGCAACGGCGTCGCTAGGCTGGCGAGCGTTCCGATTAAAGCGCCGGCCAATGCCCATCGCCAACTCCCGCGCGCCTTTGCCGGGCGCAACTTGTGCGAGTCGAGAAGCAAAAGCGCCGCCGCCGTCGCCAGAAGCGCGCCCAATACTGTGACCGGCACGGCGTCATTATCTTCCATGCCTGACCAGAGCAGCACGGCGATTCCACTGACGAGCCATAGATGCCTGGCGCGCCTTGAGTGGTTCATGATTCGCAGGTGAGATGGCATTCTGTCTGTCGGCGGATCGTTTGCCTTGTTCGACGGGTTCTTTTGCATTCGCAACCAGTTTAGCCTGAATCTTGCTCGAAGCGAAATATGTGCGCGCCGTAGGGCGGTGTCTCCAATAGCAAGCCCCGCTCAAGCAGCGCCGCGCCGCTGTGCTTCGTATACGAATCGCTCAAAATGTCGTACAGCAGCCACTTTCCATTCTCCCGCGGAAGCCATTCATCGAGACAGATGGTGGCGCGCGACCATTCGCCACTCAAGTTAACCACGACCAGGCGTAGGTCGCCGTCGCCCGACCAGACGTACGTTAACGGATTGCTATATGTATAGTCCGCCGGATGAATCGGCTCGGGCTCAAGCATGCGCCAATGGCCGTCGTGGTAGAGCGGTTGGTTGACCTCGCGTAGCAAGCGCCGGTAGAAGCGCTCAAGCATGGGGCGAGTTCTTTCCGTCGTCCCCCGATTAATCTGCACGGGTAGCTTGATTCGCCGTCCTTCAAATTGGCCTTGGTGGAGCAGCGTCGCGCCAGGCAGGGTACAGATCAGCGCCGCCGCGGGCCGTTGCCGGTCTTCGCCAAGCGTTTCCATCGCGCGCGGCTCATCGTGGTTTTCGATAAAGCGAATGTTGGCTCGCAAATAGTTCAAGTCGGCTCGCAAATGCGCTCTAATATCGCCCGCCTCGCCACCGATGAGGCGGTCATACATCCCTTTATCGTAGGTGTAGTCGAAGCCTTGCCGCTGCATTTCGTGCTCAAGGTCCCAGTACACTTCGGCCATGAACAGCAGCTGCGGATGCGCTTCACGCACCGCGGGGATGACTTCGAGCCAGAAGTCGGTTGCCGGCGCCTCGCCAACATAGCCGTTCCAGGTTTCGGCGAAGATGTCGTTGGTCATCAGCATCGCCATATCGCAGCGCAAGCCGTCGCACTGATCGCCGATGTCGATCAAAGTATCGATCAGCGCCCGCCGCAGCCCGGGATGAAAGGCGTTGAGCTGAGCCGTGTCGATCCAGCCGGGGAAGTGAGGATCGCGTCCGCGGGCGACCACCAACTGCTTGCCCTCCGCAATTGGAATGGCATAGAAGTTGCTCGGCTGCGCTTTAAGGTCTTCCGACCTGCCGCAGACAAAATACTCGGGATGCTCAAACAGCCAGTGATGATCGGATGCGACATGATTGGGCACGAAATCAAGAATCAGCTTGATGCCATGTTCTCGCAATTGCTCGCGGAAGATCGCCAGCCCGTCGCGTCCGCCCAACTGATCCTCGACCCGATAATCGCAGATGGCGAAGGCTGATCCGGGCACATCGGCTTCGGTGATATCGGGCAGCGCCTGGCGGTACTCATGCAGGTAATTCAGCGCGCTCATCCGCGTGGCTGGACCGCGATGCCACAGCCCCATCAGCCAGACGGCGTCAAATTGCCAGGATGCTAGCGCCTCCACTTCTTGCGCCGGCACGTTCGCCAGTGTGATTGGGCGGTCGTACTCGCTGCTTAGTTGGTTCAGCCAAACCCAAGTGTTGATTTCAAAAATGATCGGATTGGTTTTCCAGCCGGCGCGCGCTGGCTTTGGGGTGGCAACGGGAGATTCGTGCAGGGCTTTCATGATAGTCCGGTGAAGAATTGGCGAGCAAGATCGCAGTCAGTTTAGCAGCGAACCATTGGCTTGCCAGACGGAGCTGAGAGCAATGACGACCCGGATCAATTGCCGCAAGCGGCGCGCAGGTGCGCCAGCGTCATCTGATAGAAGGCATCGCGCTCATGATCGTGGACGGCATGCCCGCAGGGAAACATGGCCAGCCTGCCATTTGGCGCCGCGGCAATGAAGCGTTCGCCGTTTTGCCGCGGATTCAGCTTGTCCTTTTCGCCGAGCATAATGATCAGCGGACAGGTGATGCCGGGCGCCAGGCTCAGGCTGACATCGCCGCCAGCGTCGATCATCCGGGTCATGGCGCGCAGCCATTCGCCGGTGAAGCGAGCGGCATCGCTAAAGCCGTGGATGCGCATTTCTTCGTCGGTGATCCAGTCTCCCGGATACAGGCGCTGAAACGCAGACCGCAACTCAGGTGTGAAATTGCCGACGGCGCCTATCGCAATGCAGGAGGCGATGCGCTCGGGCGCCTGCCCAGCGGCGATCAGCGCGACTTCGCCGCCATCCGAATAACCGATGAGATGAGCGCGCTCGATCTTCAGCGCGTCCATGAAGGCGATCAAATCTTGCGCGTCTCGCTGATAAAAGCGATCGGGAAAGTCACGCGGCTTCGGTCCAGATTCGCCATAGCCGCGCAAGGTCAAGCCGATGGCGCGGAAGCCCTGCGCGGGCAGCCAATCCATCACATGACCCAGGTGGATCCGCGCCGTGCCCAACATGCCGTGAATCAAGATCACTGGAATCTGAACGCTCGCGGGTCCCATGTCTTCATAATGGAGCTTGGCGCCAGTGCGCAATTCAGCGATGGGCATATTCAGTTCCTGGCAGTCAGAAGCCTGATGGCGCAACCACTAGAGCGGGACTTGCTGTTCCGGATCGGCCAGGGCAAGTACGTCGACCAGGGCGACATCCAGCACCTCATCCAGATGTTCCACGAGGATGAAATTCAGCTCGCCACGGACATCCTCGGGCACATCGTCCAGATCGTTCTCATTTTTGCGCGGCAATATCACCGAATCCGCGCCCAGGCGATGCGCCGCCAGCACCTTGTCTTTGATGCCGCCGACCGGCAGCACCTGCCCACTAAGCGTCAGTTCGCCGGTCATGGCGATGTTGCTCTTGGCTGTGCGCCCGGTCAGCAGCGATGCCAGCGCGGTCGCCATGGTCACGCCGGCGCTTGGACCATCCTTGGGTACGGCGCCCGCCGGCACATGCAAGTGGATGTCATATTCGTCATAGAATGCCGGATCGACGCCAAGCTCCTCCGCCCGCGAACGCGCGAAGCTATAGGCGATTTTGGCGCTCTCCTGCATGATTTCACCGAGCTGCCCGGTGTATTGAAAGCCCTTGCCGCCCTTCATCATGGTTGCCTCGATGAACAGAGCGTCGCCCCCCGTAGGCGTCCAGGCCAAGCCCGTGGCGACGCCGGGGATTTCAGTGCGATCCTGCAATTCGCTGCGATGACCGAAGCGCGCCTTGCCCAGAAGATCGGCAACCTCATCCTCGCTGACAGCCACGGATTCGACCGTTCCTTCGGCGATCCGCGTTACTACTTTGCGGGCGGCTTTGCCGATTTCCCGTTCCAGGTGTCGTACGCCGGCTTCGCGCGTGTAATCGCGGATGATCGTCAGGAGCGCGTCGTCGGTGAATGCGAGTTCCTCGCTGCGCAGGCCGTTCTCCCGCCGTTGACGCGGCACGAGGTATTGCGCGGCGATCGCTTGTTTTTCCAGCTCGGTATAGCCGCTCAGCTGGATGACCTCCATGCGGTCGCGCAGGGGCCCGGGGATCGTATCCAGCGAGTTGGCTGTGGTGATGAACATCACGTCGCTTAGATCAAAAGCCACGTCCAGATAGTGATCGCGAAATTCGGCGTTTTGCTCCGGGTCCAGCACTTCAAGCAGGGCGGAGCCGGGATCACCGCGGAAGTCGCGGCCGAGCTTGTCAATCTCATCCAGCATAATCAAGGGATTGCGCGACTTCGCCCGGCGGATCGCTTGGATGATGCGGCCCGGCATGGCGCCGATATAGGTGCGGCGAAAACCGCGGATTTCCGCTTCATCGCGGATGCCGCCCAGGCTCATGCGAATAAACTCGCGTCCCATCGCGCGCGCGATCGACGCGCCCAATGACGTCTTGCCAACGCCGGGCGGCCCCACGAAGAGCAAGATCGCGCCGGAGCGATCACGACGCACCGGGTCGAATTGTTCATTTTCGGCGAAGTCCTCTTCGCGCTCCGCCCGCAGCTTGCGCACCGCCAGGAATTCGAGGATGCGCTCTTTGACATCGGGCAAGCCATAATGATCTTCATCCAGGATCTCCCGCGCATGGGCGATATCAAGCTTGTCCTCCGTACGCAGATCCCAGGGCATGCTGCAGATCCAGTCGAGATAGGTGCGGATCACGCCGTATTCCGCCGCCGCGACTGAAAGCTTGGAGAGCCTGTTCAATTCGCGCTCGGCTTCCTTGCGCGCTTCCTCCGGCATATTTGCTTCTTCAATCAGCTGCCGGAATTTCTCGATCTCTTGCTGGTCTTCATCTTCCTCCAACTCGCGCTGAATCGCTTTCATCTGTTCGCGCAGGTAGTAATCGCGCTGCGATTTCTCCATCTCCTGCTGGGCGTCTTCCTGGATCTTGCGCCCCAAGGACAAAACCTCGAACTCCTTGGTGAGCAGCTTCAGCAGGTGGCGTATTTTGTCGCCGACATGATCCATTTCCAGCAGCGCCTGCGCGTCGTCCAGTTCCATGCGCACATAGGTGGCGATGGTGTAAACCAGCTGCAAGGGGTCTTCTACATTCAGGGCGTTATTGACCAGTTCCTGGGGGATGCTCGGCACCAGCTCGGCAAGAGCGGTGAAGCGATCGACAATGCTGCGTACGAGCGCTTCCATCTCGATATCATCGGCGAAGGCGATTTCATCTTCGGGGATGCGCGTCACGCGCGCTTTGAGGTAGGGCCTGATCTCGACGAACTCGTCAATACTGATGCGCTGCAAGCCTTGAATCAGCAAGCGGATTGTGCCGTCCGGCGTACGAAACAGGCGGTGAATGGTGGCCAAAGTGCCGACAGTCTGCACTTGGTCGGGTCCGGGCGTCGCCTGGCTCGGGTCTGTCGATGCCACCAAGCCCACCATGCGGTTGCCGGCGACAGCATCATCCACCAGTTGAATGCTGCGTTCTTGACCGACCGTAAGTGGTATCGCCGTCTGAGGATAGACGACCATGCCGCGCAGAGGCAGAATTGGCAACTCTTCTGGCAGGTCGATCGCCGCGCCTTCATCTTCGAGGTCGTCATTCAGTTCAATTTCAATTTGGGTCTGTGGCGATTCAGTCTCGCCAAACAGCTGCTCCCAATACATCATCGGCGTGATTCCTTATCTTCTGGATTTATCGCGGAGGATCTCCCATCGCCGCTGTTCGCGGCCTTGGATCCGCATTTGGCGGCCGCGTTGATGCCGCTTCCAAGCCAAGGCGGCGCTTGGATCAGCAAGATGCCGCGCGTGCTGGCATCAGATCCCCGTGCCTTTAGCGTGTCGCTGCGGTACCGGACGCCAGTTGATCCACCTTACTTTACCGAAAGACGCATAATAAATGTATCAGAGTTCCCTCGCCGACGGGATTTTGATACATTTCTAAGACGCGAGATTTGGCTCGCTCTAAGGATGAATGCGCGATTGCCCGCCCATCGACTTTGCCGCTGCCGCCAGTTTGAATACAATGAAGCCTGATTAGTAGATCTGCGAATCAGGAATTGGGTTGGATGAAGTCCGAATCCGCCAAGCCAGGCAGAAGAAAAGCCAAACGCGCTCGTGACCGCAATATTGCGCGGCAACAGCGGCGTCTCGCCATGATGGAGCGCGGCGGGGCGACAGGCGGCGCGCACACCTTGTTGCGCCGCTATTTCCCCTCATACAATGAAGACAAATTAACGCACCGCGCCTTGGCCTGGCTGTTCTCCAGCCGTTCACCCGTGGCAAAGTTGACGGCTGTGGTCGCCTTGGTTGTCGTGGTTTTTTTCCTTTCAAATTTTCTGATGGCCGGGCGGATTTTCCCCAATGTCTACGCGATGGGCGTCGCCGTCGGTGAAATGACACCGGAAGAAGCCGAGACAGCGCTGCGACAGCACTGGGACTTTGATATGCAAATTGACATCACCGTTGACGGCCAGGTGTTGAAGAAAGCGCGCCCGGACGAACTCGGCCTGTCTATTGATACTTCGTCGATGGCGCATGCCGCCAGAGCCGCCGGGGTAGCGGGGATCCCATTCGGCATCAACATTGAGCCTCAGTTGACTGTATCGCACAGTCGGGCGCAATCGCTTCTGCTCGACTTCACGGAAGCCGTTTACGTGCAGCAGTATGAAGCCGGCTACCGATGGTCGGGCGGACGATTAATCGCGGTGCCGGGTCGGCGAGGGCGCCACCTGGATATCACCGAGAGCTTGCGCCTGCTGAAGGAGAACGCTGCCGCCATTGCATCGCAAAGGCGCTTTGAATTGCAGACCATCCCCCTGAACCCTACTGTCTTTGACAGCTCGCCATTTCTTGGTCAGGCAATCGTATTCCTGCAGGATGGCGTTCGCATAAGAGGCTACGACCCATTTCGGAATCAAATAGTCTCGTTTGCAGTCGACAAATTGCTGGCGGCCGAATGGTTAACGGCAGGCGAAAACGGACTGTCGGTACGTGCGAACGCTTTCCGTCAATTCATAGACAGCGAGAATCTTGAACTCGTAAAAGGCGGACGTTATATCGATGAGCTGCAGGCTATCGGCAATCTGCAGGAGGCGCTTATTTCCGGTGTGCCAGATATCATTTTGCGTCTCAATTACCTGCCGGAGCCATATTCCGTCGTTCAAAAGGATACGGGACACCGCATCGGTCGCAAGAGAGGCATCCCGTACGAGCTCATCCGCGATGCGAACCCGACGCTGAATTGGAACGCGCTGGTGGTCGGGCAAGAAATTCAGATCCCATCGCGCGATGTCTTGCTGCCGCAGGATCCAGTGCCGCACAAGCGCATCATCGTCGACCTGCAATCTCAGTGGCTTGTCGCCTTTGAAAACAATGATCTACGCTTCAGCTGGGGCATCTCATCGGGCCGTGAAACGGCGCCGACCTATCCCGGCATATTCCAGATTCTGACGCACAATCCCAAATCATTCGGCAGCAGCTATGCGCTTTGCAGCGACTTGGGGACCAATTGCAATCAGTGGGAGATGTTCTGGTTCATGGGCATTTACGAGGTGGTGCCAGGGTTGATGAATGGATTTCATGGCGCGGTCAGGCTGCCCAACGGCAACTTGCTCGGGGGCGGCTATACCTATGAACCAACCACCTTTGGCTGCATCATGTCGCTTAATAGCAGGGCGAAAGAACTATACGATTGGGCAGAGACGGGCACGGTCGTCGAGATTGTATCCGAAGAATTCGCGCCAGAAAGCGAACTGGCCCGCTTGGCTTTGGAGTTCATCAGCACAATCGACACGAATTATAGACCGCTCGAATGATCACGCCCCCTTGAATACCGGCGAAAACCACTCTTGCCAGCGACTTGACAGCGAGACGCTCTGCGGCTATAGTACAGGCGGTTGACGCTGTACCCTAATGAATCATTTCATGCTACTGGATTTAGCTGCAAGATGCCCGCGCGAGTGGGCATTTTGTGTTTGATTGCCGTCAGGTACAATGCATAGCCGATTTCAGATCCAGGCAAGGCGCAAAATATGAGCAAACCCTACGGTACCTGGGCCAGTCCGATCAGCGGCGCGTCCGTCGCCGGCGGCGTCAGCCTGCGCGATGTGCAATGGAATCGCGCGGGAGATACGCTGGTATGGTGGGAGAATCGCGCCAGAACAGGTGTATTGCAGGCGCAGACCAGTAAGCAGGCGCCGCGCGACTTGACCGACGCGACGCAGAATATCGCCGGACGGGTTGGTTATGGCGGCGGCGCATTCACGCTCGGCGATGGCAAAGTCTTCTTTGTCGCCAAGGGCAGGCTCCATTGTCAGGCGCTCGCCGGTGGCGCTCCCCGGGCGATTAGCCCCGAATTTGGCAGCTATGCTTCGCCCGCCGTCTCGCCCGATGGCGAGTGGGTGGTTTATGTACACAGCTACGATCATATCGATGGCTTGGCAATCGTGGACGCGGCCGGCGAAGATTTCCCCCGCAAACTCGCCTACGGCACCGATTTCGTCATGCAGCCAACCTGGCATCCGGGGGGAAGGCACATCGCCTTTATCGCCTGGAATCATCCGCAGATGCCCTGGAATGGCAGCGAATTGCGAATGGTCTCGCTTGAGTTTGACGGCGCGGGAATGCCGAGAGCGCAAGATATCGTGACGGTGGCCGGCGATATCGACACAGCGATTTTCCAGCCCGAGTTCTCACCGGACGGCCGCTTTCTGTCTTATATCAGCGACGCCAGCGGCTGGAGCCAGATTTACCTGTACGATCTAGGCGAGCGGGCGCACCGGCAGTTGACTTGCGATACGGTGGAACATGGAACGCCGGCATGGGCGCAGGGCATGCGCACCTACGGCTGGGCGGGCGACAGCCGTTCGATTTATTACCTGGAAAATCGTCGGGGCATTATTAGTTTGCGGCGCTACGATCTGGCATCGTCATCAAGCGAAATGGTCCAAGGACTGGAAGCGTACACCGATATGGAACAGATCAGCGTATCTCCGAATGGCGGCGCCGTCGCCATGGTCGCGTCGTCCGCTTTGATCCCGCCTCGCGTCGTCTCCGTCGATTCGAGTGGATCGGTTACCGTTCACCGCCGGCAGGGCGTGGAAAATCTGCGCGAAGATCAACTTTCGGCCGGGCGCGCAATTAGCTGGCCGGGCGACGATGATGGCGCTGTACACGGTTTGTATTATCCGCCGGTGCTGCAAGACAATATGCCTGCGGGACTGCCGCCCCTGATCGTGAACGTTCACGGCGGTCCGACGTCACAGCGCCGCGCCGGCTATTATAATGAAGTTCAGTTCTTCACCACCCGCGGCTACGCTGTCCTGCTGGTCAATCATCGCGGCAGCACTGGCTATGGCAAAGCCTATATGAATATGCACCGCGGCAACTGGGGCGTCTACGATGTGATCGACTCGATCTCTGGTGTGAAGCATTTGGCGAAAGAAGAGCTGATCGACGAGAACAAAGCCGTTATCATGGGCGGCAGCGCCGGTGGCTTCACCGTTCTGCAATCGTTGGTCGATCATCCGGGCTTCTACAAGGCCGGCATCTGCTCCTACGGCGTCTCCAATCAATTCGGCTTGCTGATGGACACGCACAAATTTGAGGAGCGCTATACCTACTGGCTGCTGGGCGAATTGCCCGAGGCGGCTGATCTCTATCGCGAGCGCTCGCCAATTTTTCATGCCGACAAGATTGTCGATCCCTTAATCGTATTTCAGGGCACGGAAGATGTCGTCGTCCCTCAAGACCAATCGGAGGGGATCGTTGCCTCGTTGAAGCGGCGCGGCATCCCGCACGAATACCATCTCTTTGAGGGAGAGGGACATGGCTGGCGCAAACCAGAGACGATCGAAACGTACTACAGCAGTATCGATCGCTTCCTGCTGCAGCATGTCATTTATGCTTGATCGTTCTGTCTCCGCATTCGAGTCGGCCAGGGGAAATTAGCCGATGCTCATAAACGCGGCTTTGCTCCTCGGCGGGCTAGTCGCCTTGTTTTTCGGCGGCAACTGGCTGGTTCGGGGCGCCTCGAATTTGGCGATGTCCTTTGGCGTGTCCGTTCTCGTGATCGCGCTCACCTTTGTCGCCATCGGCACCTCCATGCCAGAACTTCTCGTCAGCCTGCAAGCGGCGCTGGTGGGCAAGAGCGATCTGGCGATTGGCAATGTGATCGGGTCCAACATCGCCAACATTGGCTTGATTTTGGGCGCGACCGGCTTGATCGCGCCTTTGAGTGTCAAAGCGATTTTGCTCCGGCGTGAGATTCCGATCATGATCTTCTTCTCGATCGCCGCCGCCGCCCTCACGCTGGATGGCGCCATAGACCGGCTGGATGGTTCGGTGCTGCTGCTTGGCTTCGCTGGCTTTAACGTGATGCTGTATCGACTGGCGAAAAACGAGCAGGACGAGCGGGATCGACTGCTGGCGGATCTGGGCGAGGCGCCGCGCGCTTTTCAGAATCGCGGACGAGAATTTCTATGGCTGCTGCTCGGGATTCTGACGCTGCTATTCGGTTCGCGGATGATGGTCGAGGGCGCCGTCAATCTCGCGCGGCTGCTGGGCGTCAGCGAATTGATAATCGCCATCACCTTGGTCGCCTTTGGCACTTCGCTTCCCGAGCTAGCCGCCTCGCTTTCGGCCGCCTGGCGCGGCGAAACGGACCTGGCAATCGGAAACGTCGTCGGCTCCAACGTCGCCAACCTCCTGCTAATCTTGGGCTTGACCGCTTTTGTGCAGCCGATAACGGTTCGGAGCGCCGAGACGCAACTGGAATTCCTCGTGATGATCGCGTTTGCCGTCCTCTTGATACCATTCCTGCGCCATCAGCGGCTGGGGCGCCGGGGGGCGGCGGTTTTCCTGGGCGCCTACATCGCGTTTATCCTCTATAGTTTCGCGACCGGCAGCGTCAATCCGCAGCCGAGTTAAGTCAACGCGCGCAGCCTCTGAGAGAACTCTGTAGCATCATCCGGCTGAATTGGAGAAGTTTCACCGTGCAACCTTTACCGCCAGTAGAACGATTTCACAGCAGCAGCGGCGTCGATATCTATCGCTTGCCGATGGTGCTCTTCCCCAATAACTTCTCCGGATTCGCCTTCGTGCTGGAAGGCGCTGGCGCGCTCACGCTTGTCGATACCGGCTCGGGCATGGGACGCAGCAACGACGATTTGCTCGATGGATTCCGCCAAATCCAAGCGAAATTCGGCCGATCTTTCACGCTAGGAGATATCGAGCGCATCATCATCTCGCACGGTCATATCGACCATTTCGGCGGCTTGGCTTTCGTCAAGGAGCATACAAATGCCGACGTGGGCATTCACGAGCTCGACCGCCGCGTGTTGACAAACTATGAAGAGCGCGTGGTTGTGGCGACCAAGGCGCTGGGCATTTACTTCGAACGCGCCGGCATCAAACCCTCCCTGCGCGAAACCTTATTCGACATGTATGGCTTCGCCAAGAAGCATGTAACGTCGATTGATGTCGATTTCAGCCTTGAAGACGAGGGGATCATTGACGGCATGGAGTTCATTCATACGCCGGGACATTGTCCGGGGCAGGTGTGCATTCGTCTGGGCGACGTCTTGCTCAGCGCCGATCACGTCTTGTCGCGCACGACGCCGCACCAGTCGCCGGAGAGCATCACCCATTACATGGGCTTGGATCATTACGCCGACTCGCTGCGCAAGCTCCTGCGCTACGAAGGGATCCGCCTGGCTCTAGGCGGGCATGAAGACCCGATCCACGACCTCTACGGGCGGATTCACGCCATCTGCGCGAGCCACAATCGGAAGCTGGACCGCATTCGCAAAATCATGCGCGATCATGGCGCGCCAATGACGATCAGCCAGATTTCCCAGGCGATGTATCCCGATGTTGAGGGCTATCATATCTTGCTGGCAATCGAAGAAGCCGGCGCGCATATTGAGTATTTGTATCAGCACGGTCACCTCACGATCGCCAACTTGAAGGAATTCGAGGCGGAGACCAACCCGGCGATTCTATATGAACTGCATGATTAAGAGGCGCGGCGAAGCGGGAGGCTCATTTGACCGTTTGCCAATCCTGACAGTAAACTAATGGACAGCCTGCAGCCCATGCAAGCGGTTGCAAATGGCGCGAGTTACGGGAGATACCTTGGTTATGCAAGAGAAAACGAAACATGATCAGACTTTCGCGCAGGAATCAGCTCAGTTAGCCGGCCTCGTGTCGCGTGTCGTGGCCAACATCCTCGATGGCATTGTGCTCGTCCTGGTCGCGACCCTTCTATTATTTGTCCTGTCGCGGGCGGGTGGCAGCTTAGGCGGTCCTCTTGTCCAGTTTATTGGCTTGGCGCTTCCGGTCGTCTATCATTGGTATTTCTGGACGCGCCGCGATGGGCAGACTCCTGGCAAATCAGCCGTCGGGATCCGTGTTGTCAAAACCAATGGCGCCGAGCTATCTGACACCGATGCCTTCATTCGCGCGATCGGTTATCAGGTGAGTGGGATCTTCTGCGGCTTGGGCTTTATTTGGGCGATCTTCGACGGGAACAATCAGACTTGGCACGACAAGTTGGCCGGCACTTATGTCGTGACCGCTGACAGCGCGCGCAGTTCTGGTCAGATTTTCAGCAAGTAGCTCAGCCGAAGTCGCCGCCGTCGTTACGCAGATATCCCGGGCGGAAACCCGCAATTAATATGTTCACAGGCTTAAACCCGACCGCTCTCAAGAGACGTTTCGGCGTCGCTCGATATCAGGCTGACGAGCGTTACCGCGCCGCTCTCAAGGCGCAGGGCGAACGGGACCTGACGACGGCGATGCAAGAGATTGAAGCCTCGATTGCGCTGCTGCCGAGCCACGCCGAATATCATGCGGTTCTGGGTTTTTTTCTTATGGGCGGCAAAGACCTTGCCCCGGCGAAAGAAGCCTTCCAGCGCGCGCTTGACTTGCAGCCCTATGAAATGCTTGCCAATTATGGGCTGGGCGCAATAGCATATCGGGACAAGGATTGGAAGCGGGCGGCCTTCTATTTCACCAATGCCTTGGCAGCGCAGCCTGAGCGAGCGGAAACTCACTACTATTTGGCGATGGCCAATCATCGATTGGGCGATAATCAAGCGGCGCTGGACTGGATGAAGTCGGCAGAGGCGCTGTTTGTCAATGCCGAGGACCGGCGCGAAAGCCATTGTCAGGCTTGGATTCGTGAGTTCGAGCGACTTATCTGACGGCAGCGGAACCAGGCGCCAGCTCCGGTAAAGTTTGCAGCCAGGCCATTCCGGCAGTCGCAATCCCTCACCAATTCTACACTGATAGACCAGAGCTAACAGCGTTTTTAGCCTGACGGCGCGCCAGCCCCCAAGAATTTCCCAACTTGATGAAGTCGGGCTATAATTGTCGCTGTAATGAAATGAATAGTTAGAGGTCTTGGCGATGACCGCTTTCACCATTCGCCCGCTTGAACGCGCCGATCGCGAGTGGGTCGCCCACTTCTTGGACGAGCGCTGGGGAACGACGCAAATTGTCTCGCGCGGGAAAGCCGTTTACGGACATCTGCTGCCTGGTTTCATGGCGGAACGGGGCATGGGAGTTGAAGCCGAGGAAATCGAAGAAGAGTCCACGGCGGAGAACATCGGCTTGATCACGGTGCATATCGGCGAGCAGGATTGCGAGATCACCACTTTGGACAGTTTGGACGAGGCGATGGGCGTCGGCAGCGCGCTTGTCGAAGCGGTCGAGGAATGGGCGCGCGAGGCGGGCATAGAGCGGCTTTGGCTAGTCACCACCAATGATAATCTCGAAGCGCTAAAGTTCTGGCAGAAGCGCGGCTATGAACTGGTTTCCGTGCACCGCAACGCCATTGCCGACGCGCGGCGCATCAAGCCGCAAATCCCAATCACCGGTCTCAATGGCATCACGATACGAGACGAAATCGAGTTGGAAAAGATCATCTAGCTTTTTCCGATTCGCGCGCCTGGTCCTTTGTCGGCGGCGCGGACTGTGCCTCCCGCCTGCCGCGATCGCGCCAGAGACTTTCAGCAAATATCAGCATGACGCCGAAGACGATTGCGTGATCGGCCAAATTGGAAACGTTCGAAATCAGATTTGGGATCTGATAATGAATGAAGTCGATCACGTGGCCGTGCTGCAGGCGGTCAATGATGTTGCCGATGGCGCCACCGATGATCAGCCCAATGGCAAAAGGCGCCAGTAGTGAATCGGCCGGCAACGAACGCAGATACCACAGCAGGGCGGCAACGATGAAGAGCGCGAGGACGAGGAAGACATCGCCCGCCATTGGCAAGATGCCGAAGGCGGCGCCGGTGTTGCTGCTGCGCGTCAGCTGAAAGAAGGGCGCCAGCGCAGGCAAAGGCTGGACGCTCTCATAAAGCATCAAGCTGGAGAGCGCCCAAGTCTTCGTGATTTGGTCCAGTATGGCGGCGAGACCGAGAGAACCGGCCAGGATTATCCGTTTCCGCATCTAGCGCTCCGGCTGAACTTGCTTGCCTCATTCTATCAGAGATTGCCAAAGGCCTGACTCAGACGTAGATTTTGTCAGCGGCAGACGGTATGTTGATCGATACTCAATACCGCGGACATTGGAATGACCGACTTCGCGAACCTGACAATGGATCAGCAGCGGCAATTGTGGCTGGAACTAGCTCATGACGCGCTGCAACGCTGGGACCTAAAGCCGCAAAAGATGCGCTGGCTAGGGCATGGCGGCAACGTCGTCTTCCACGTCCCGGCCGGCGATGCTGATTTTGTGCTGCGCCTGCATCCACCGGGCCGCGCCGACGCCGTCCGCCTGAGTTCTGAATTGGGCTGGCTGGCATCAATACGTCGCGATACGGACCTGATAGCGCCTTACCCGGTAGCGGCTTTGGTTGACGGTCGCGAGCGGCTGTCGCTTGAGATGCAACATGATCTGCTACCGCATGCCTCAGTCGTCCATGCCGCGCTCTTTAAATACATCGAGGGCAAGAGCAAACCTGCGCCTGATTTGAGCGCGGAAGATGTTTATCGCGTCGGCGAATACCTGGGCGCGCTGCACAGCGAAGCCCAATTCAAGACTGCCGGCGATTTCGAAGGGCCCCGTCTGGATTGGGCGGGCTTGTTCGGTGACGATTCTCCCTACGCGTCGCTGTCAGAGACCGGCTTGGAGAGCGAGCACCGCGGCGTTCTCGACCAAGTGGCGGAGCAGCTGCGGGTGCCGCTGTCAGAGCTGGCGACTAAACCGGATGCGATGGGCTTGATCCACGCGGACTTGCTGGCGAAGAATATCTTGTTCCGAGCGGATTCCATCGCCGCGCTGGACTTCGAGTACTGCGGCTGGGGCTTCTATCTCTACGATCTTGCGCCTCTCCTTTGGCAGTTGAAGGGCGAGCGGGCTACTGATTACATGGCGCTCGAACAAGCGATGTGGGGCGGCTACACATCTGTCCGGCCCCGTGCCGAGAGTGATCGAGCGCTGCTGGAGTCATTCATCGCCGCGCGGCAATTCGCGTCGATTCGCTGGCTGCGATCTAACTTGGACAATCCAGCGGTGCGTGTGCTTGCGCCCGCTCTCATCGCCGAGCGCTGCGCGGAATTGAAGCTCTTTATCGAATCCGGTATACTGCGCCGCTCGACGCCGACGCTCTGAACCCCATTAGCAGCGGAAACCAATGCCTGATCGATTGAGAATCCCCAAAGCTGAGGCCTACAAGCTGTATCTGCTGATGATGGCTGTCTCAGCTTTCGCCACGACCCTCGCATACACTGTTCATCTGGTTTACCAGGTTAAGCAGATTGGCTTGAATCCGCTGCAGCTGGTCTTGGTGGGCACAACCCTGGAGCTTACCGCCTTCCTGACCGAAATTCCGACCGGCGTGGTGGCTGATGTTTACAGCCGCCGTTTATCTGTAATTGTCGGTTTTGCTTTGCTTGGGTTCTCGCTTATCGTAGAAGGCAGCATTCCAATGTTTGAGGCGCTGCTGCTAGGGCAAGTTTTCGCCGGCTTCGGTTATACCTTTCTCAGTGGCGCGACATCGGCTTGGATCGTCGATGAAATTGGGATAGAACGCGCTGGAAAAGCATTTATGCGCGGGGCTCAAGCGGAGCAGATTTTTGCCTTCTGCGGGATCTTCGTCAGTGTCGCTCTGGCGAGTGTCAGCTTGCAACTTGCCATCGTCTGCGGCGGGATTACGCTTGTGTTGCTTGCCGCATTTCTGGCGCTCGTTATGCCGGAAACCGGCTTTCAGAGGCTCGCAGCGAGTGATCGAGAATCCTGGCGCATGTTTATCGCCACTTTCCGCGAGGGATTCGCGTTGGTCCGAACGCGCCATATCCTGCTGTTGATTACATTTGCCGCTATCATCCATGGCGCCTTCAGCGAGGGATTCGACCGACTTTGGATCACACATTTGCTGCAGAATTTCAGCTTGCCGCCGCTGGGACAAATGGATGAAATCCTGTGGTTTGGCATCATCAGCGCCGTGTCCATGCCCTTAACGCTAGTCGCGACGGAAGGTCTTCGGCGGCGCCTCGATCTGTCCGATGATCGTCCCGTCGCCTTGACCTTGATCGCTGTATACGCCGCCCTCATCTTCAGCGTGCTTTTATTCGTCCTCGCCGAGAGATTTGCTCTCGTTTTGCTGGGCTTGTGGCTGACGGGCGCGGCGCGAGCGATCCGAAATCCCTTAATGGAGGCTTGGATCAATCAGCACACCGAATCGGATGTCCGCGCGACGGTCCTTTCAATTCAAGGGCAGGCCGACGCCTTCGGGCAGATCGCTGGCGGACCGGCGGTCGGCGCGGTAGGCTTGCTCTCATCGGTCCGCGTGGCGATCTCGCTGTCGGCGCTGTTACTGTTGCCCATCCTCCCCCTGTTTCGCCTCACGCTGAACGCGAAACGCTCACGAAATTCTGCCCCTAACTAGGGCGACACGCACGTGGAGACTGTTCGCAATGTGGAGGCAGCATGTACAATGCTTGGCAATGAGCGAATGGTGAGGCAGGGACGCATGAATCAAAGACAGATGCTGGAAGAGCTGAAGAATTTCGATACGCCATCGATCACCAATGTGGTCGCGACCTATCCGGAGTCGCCGCTTTGCCTGGGGCTTTACAACCCCTGGACGGAGAATTGGTATACGGACACATCAATCCGCTGCATGTATCCCGAATTGGGGCGCCGCGTCGGCTATGCGGTGACTTGCGTCTACGGCCTGCCCGATCCGAATTATTCGCGCCTCAGCTTCATGGACGTGCTGGAGGCGATGGAAGCGTCGCCGCAGCCGACTGTATTAGTTATCGAACAGAAGTTTCCCGAGGAGATCGCCAACAAGGTGGGCTTGGCTGGCGGCAATATGGTTTCGGCGATGAAGGCGCTGGGCTGCGTCGGTTTGCTGTCGAATGGTCCCTCGCGCGACTTGGACGAGATCCGCGAAATGGACTTCCAGTACATGCTGAGCGGCGTGACGGCGGGCCACGGCGCGATGGCGGTTCATGCTGTCAATGTGCCGGTCGCGGTCGGCGGCATGGATGTCGCGCCGGGCGAGCTGATTCACATGGACGAAAACGGCGCCTGCAAATTCCCCGCCGATCAACTGAAGGCGGTGCTAACCTACGCGCGCGCCTTGCAGAAAGAAGAAGCCGCCAGGATGAGCGCCTTGCAGGCGGCCAAGTCCGTCGCGGAGATTCGCGCGATCTTCGGCGGGCATTCTTACGGAGACGAAGACGAGTAGCCCGCCCGGAATCGTCATCGCCAAACAGGACAAAGATGAAGGACAATGAAGATGAAGGGAAAACGCGTACTCCTCACCGGCGCGACCAATGGCATAGGCAAGCAAGCCTCGCTCGAACTTGCGCAGATGGGCGCCGATCTTGTAATCGTGGGTCGCAATGAGGCGAAGACGCGCCGGGTGCAAAATGAATTGCGGGCTTTGAATGGCGGCGGAGAGATTGATCATTTGATTGCCGATCTCTCGTCGATGGCTGAAGTTCGGCGTATCGCTGCGGAGTTCCGCGCGCGGCACGACCGGCTGGATGTCTTGCTTAACAATGCCGGCGCCGCCTTTTCCGAATTTCAACTGTCGGCTGATGGCTACGAAATGTCATTCGCGCTGAATCACATCAGCTATTATATATTGACGCATCTGCTGCTGGACCTGCTTATTCAGACGTCGCAAGAGCAGGGCGAGGCGCGCATCATCAATGTTTCGTCAAGCGCCCACAGAAATGCCACGCTGCGCTTGGACAACCTGAGCGATGAGAGCGGCTACAGTTTCATGAACAGCTATGGCGCCAGCAAACTGATGAATGTGCAATTCACCTATGAGTTGGCGCGGCGGCTGGGTGATAGCGCTGTAACCGTCAACGCCGTGCATCCCGGCTTGGTTAGTACCGGCTTCGGACACAATACCGGACGGATTTGGTCGGCTTTGATCAAGGCAGCGCAGAAGCTGTTTGCCATATCGCCGGAGAAAGGCGCGGAGACGCTCGTCTATCTCGCATCGTCACCGGAAGTTGCGGGCATCAGCGGCAAGTATTGGAACGAGAAACAACAGAAACGCTCCAGCGACAACTCCTACGACCGCGAACAGCAGGAGCGCCTCTGGGAATTCAGCGCCCAGGCGACCGGCGTCGGTTAGCTGGCCCCAATCGACGATCAGGTCAATCCCGGTGGCAAGGCGAAGCCGGACTCTCCCTCGCTGAATTCGTGAACAGCGTCCACGGCATCAAGGTTCAGCGGACCATACAAATGGGGAAAGCGCGATTCGCCGAGTGTCGGAGGCGCTTCACGCGCTTGCGGATGCGCAGGCGCTTCCCAGCGCAGTTCGTCGCGGAGTCTGCCTTCGTCTATGCTGAGCACTAGCAGGTCGGCTTGACCGCTATAAATGCTGTTTGCGACCGAGAGCAATTGATCGCGCGTCGAGCAGTGGATGAAGCCCTCGCTCTCCAGCGACGGCGCCCGGTAGCCCCCACGCTTCTGTGCTTCCGCCCAGGCTGAGCGGCTGGTGATGTGGTAGATCACGCCAGCGCCTGCTGCAAGTCCGCGATTAGATCGGCCGGATGTTCCAAGCCGATCGAGACGCGTAGCAAATTGGCCGGCGTCGACGAGCCTTCTTCGATTGATTCGCGATGTTCGATCAAGCTGTGTGTGCCGCCGAAGCTGGTCGCGCTGGTGAAAAGCTGAAGCCGATTCACCAACTCTATAGCGGGCCCGCGCCCGCCTTTGACCAAAATCGACATTAAGCCGCTCCCCAATGCCATCTGCCGCAGCGCCAGCTCATATTGCGGGTGGCTGGGATGGTGCGGGTAGAGCACGCGCTCAATCTTGGGATGTTCGGCCAGGAAACAGGCGACTTCCAGCGCGCTCTCGCTGTGGGCGCGTACGCGTTGCGTCAGGCTCTGCAGCCCGCGCGCCGCCAGCCAGCAATTCATCGGCGACAGAACGCCGCCGCCAATCCGCACCAGCCGCATGACCCGCTGCGCCAGTTCGTCTTCCTGCGCGAAAATGACGACGCCGCCGAGCACATCGTGGTGGCCCGCGATGTACTTGGTCAACGAGATCACCACGATATCAGCGCCGAGTTGGATTGGATTCTGCGCGACCGGCGTGGCCACTGTGTTGTCGACCAATAGCGTCGCGCCGTATTCGTGGGAAATGTCGGCAATGGCGGCGATGTCGGCCAAGCGAATCATAGGATTCGTCGGCGACTCAAGGATGACCAGCCTGGTTTCGGGGCGCATGGCCGCGCGCAGGGCGTCAAGGTCGCTCATATCGACATAGGTTGTTTCCAAGCCCCAAGGGGCGAAGAATTCATTCAATTGCACGCGAATGCCGAAATACATGTCATCGCTCGAGACGATGTGATCGCCGGGAGCCAGCGCCTGGAAGATAGTGAGCATCGCCGCTGAGCCGCTGGATATGGCGTGGGCGACGGCGCCGCCTTCAAGCGCGGCCATAGTGCTCTCCAGCGCGGCGCGGTTGGGGTTCTGCCAGCGCGTATAGATCAGTTGATCGGGATCCTGCTCTAAGCCCGTAGTCTCATATTCGAAGGTTGTGCTGAGCACGATCGGCGGCACGATTGCGCCTGTGCTGGGATCGGTCGCCGCGCTGTGAACCGCTCTGGTCTCTGGTCGAAGGCTCATGGATTCGCTCGCTTGCTCTAGGTTCATTCTCGCTAATCATAGTGCTTCATCCCTTGCGCTGCCATGCCAAGCTCAGAGTGTCGCGAAATATGCAAGCGGAAACGGGCGAACTAGGTAAAATGTAATTGTCGACGATTGTAGATTAGCGCTTGGAGCGGGCTCGGCAAATGCGAATGACGCTAAACAGGAGGCTGTGAGCTATGCCAGATATGATTGTCAAGCTATATGATCTGCCGGCGCTCGAACCTGCGATTGCGAGCCAGCGCGCCCTGGGCGTCCATATACGCCGGGTCATGACGCCGGAGAAATTCCTGGTGCTCGGTTGGATTCGCGAACATTTCAGCGAATACTGGGTTAGCGAAGCGGACGCGGGCTTTTCGGTTCATCCGACCACGGTCATGCTGGCGCATCGGGGTGATCAGGTCTTGGGATTCGCCTGCTACGATACGACCTTCAAGAACTTCTTCGGTCCAACAGGCGTGGACGCGGCCGAGCGCGGGCAGGGCATCGGCACGGCGCTCTTGCTGGCGACCTTGCACGCGATGCGCGACGCCGGTTATATGTACGCGATCATCGGCGGGGCGGGTCCGGTCGGCTACTATAAAAAGGTGGGCGCCGCCGTCATCCCGGATTCAGAGCCGTCGCGCGCCTATCGTGGCATGCTGGGCACCGAGGCGGTGTACACGCAGGGCGCTCCCAGCGACTCTTTCTTAGGCATGGAATCCATCAATCAGAATGGAGACGCAGTCTAGCCTGGTACACGACCGCGTTGATGAGCTCGGTCAGCCCGCGTCCCTTGCCCATCGAGATATCCTTGCCGAAGAAGGTGAATACAACTTCGCCGTTGATAGCCGCCACTTGATCCAGCTGCGCGCCCGAGCAGGACTGGTCCAGGATTGCGCTCATCGCCATCGCCGACAGCCCTTGCGGATTCAGCACATCAAAATAGAAGTCGAGCGTGCCGTCCGGGCGGTCGATCGCCCAGACAAAAGCCTCTGACTCGCAGCCTATGACGCGGTGCGCCTCGTCGTAGGGTTTGCTGGCGATGGCTTCAGGCACCGGCTGGAATTCATCGGCGATATCGATCAGGTAATCGACGCGGTCCTCGCGCGATGAAATAAAGCCGAAGTCGTCAAGGTATTCCTGGAGCTTGGGCGGATAGCTTGCCATAGGCGTCTCTTGGCTGGAGGGAAGAGCGGGGAAGCGCGAAGCCCCTCCCCGCGCTGTCGGATGTTGATTACTTCTCGATGGGCAAGCCGACGCTGTTGCCCCATTCCGTCCAAGAGCCATCGTAGTTGCGTACATCGCTGAAGCCAAGCAGGTAAGTCAAGACGAACCAGGTATGGCTGCTGCGCTCGCCGATGCGGCAGTAAGCGATTGTGGACGCGGACGAGTCCAATCCCAACTCGTCGTTGTAGATGGCGCGCAGTTGAGCCGCGTCCTTGAAGGTGTCGTCTTCGTTGGCCGCCCGCGACCATGGGCAGCTGCTCGCGCCAGGGATGTGCCCGCCACGGACCGCGCCTTCCTGCGGATAGCCGGGGATGTGCAGCAAGTCGCCCGCAAACTCGCCTGGGCTGCGCACATCGACCAATTGTCCGTTTTCACCAATATGTGACAGCACGCCATCGCGAAACGCGCGGATCTGGCTGTCGTCGCGCTCGGGCGCGCTGTAGCTTGTTGGGCTGATGCTCGGCTTCTCACGCGTGAGTTCGCGCCCTTCTTCCACCCACTTCAGGCGCCCGCCATCCATGATCTTGGAATTGCTGTGCCCGAATAGCTCGAATACCCAAAGCGCGTAGGTCGCCCACCAGTTGCTCTTGTCGCCATAGAAGACGACCGTCGTCTCCGACGTGATGCCGATGCGGCTGGCAAGCGCTTCGAATCCCGATTTGTCCAGATAATCGCGGCGCAGCGGATCATTGAGATCTTTCACCCAGTCGACCTCGACCGCGCCGGGAACGTGCCCGCTGGGGTAAAGCAGGGGGTCCTCGTTGGATTCAATGACGCGAACATTGTCGTCGCTGAGATGTTGAGCTACCCAGTCGGTCGAAACGAGCTTGTCAGGATCGGCGTACCCGCGGCTGCTGATATCACTCATTAGCTTTGCTCCTCTTCTGCTAAACAGTCGTCACTTCTCATACGGCAATACCGCAATCAAAAAAGCCAACCGGTGCGGGTTGACTTGTTGGTGGCGTAAAGCCGAATTCACGGCAAACCAATCATACCCGCTTAGAGGTCTCTGCGACAACAACTGCGATTAAAGATCGGACGCTGCTTGATTGATTTGCCCATAGCATTACGCTACCACAGCCTCATCGAGATTTCAAGCTACGAGACATGCGACTGTTACATTTGTGACACGAACGGCGGCATGTCGAGCGCTGTGCTGAGTTTCGCAAAACAAAGCTGGCAGTTTTCCAACTTCAGAGAAATGTGCGTCTGTTGTGGCAATTTGATATCGAAATTGGCGCGGCCGATGCTGCCGATTAAGGCTTTGCGCCGGGCAATTACATAGACGCCGGCTTCGTCTTGATCGGTGGCCAACTGCCAGCCGAAGCCCGCTTGCAGCTCGATTTTAGCCTGAATTTCCGGTCGTTCATGCGCCACCAATTGGATGTCGGCGTATTCGGCCTGAAGAAAAAAGGTGGTGCCCGCCGCCACCTCCCAATTGAAGCGGCGCGTTTCAATCGCCAGCTCGCGCGCGGCGCCGACGATCCTCAGCGCCTTCCAGATATTATCCAGTATCGGCATCACAATTCTTCCAAGTGATCGTCAACCCAGTGCTGATAAGCGGACCGCAGAGCCAATGTCGCCGGGCCGACGCGCCCATCGCCAATGCGCCTGCCGTCAAGTTCAACCACCGGGACGATGCCGCGGCTGCTGCTTGACAAGAAAACTTCGCTGAAGCGATCAATGTCGGCGATATTCGGGGCCACCGGGCGCAGCGCGACAACGCTCTCGCAGACGGTGAGGACGATCATCCTCGAGATGCCCGCCAGCACGCCGGTGTGCGCTGTGCGGAGTTCGCCATCGAGAATCACATAAACGTTGCTGGACGCGCCTTCCAGCAGGTTGCCCTGCGGTTCCAGCAGAAACGTTTCATAAATGTCAGTCGGCTGCGCCACCTCAAGCGCTCGCCGCCGATGCATCCATTCACTGGATTTCGACGCCGGCATGTGACGCGACTCGGTGGATGTGATGCAGCGCGCGCCCCGCTCGATCAGGTGGGGGCTCGGCGGTTGAAACGGTTCGATAGATAGAAGGATCTCGTCCGGAGCATCGGCCGCCACCGAGATGCGAAAGCGGACATCGCCGTAATCTGCTTCAAGGATCATCTGACGCAGCGCGCAGCGCAGCCGGATTGGGTCGCAGTCGAGGGAGAATCCTTGCTGCCGCGCTGAATCTTCCAGCCGGTTCACATGCTCGTCGAACAGAAGCGACTTCGTGCGCTGGTAGGTCTTGCCGACTGTATAAACGCCGGCGCGCGGTTCGTATTTAGCCGCATCCAGCAGACTGCCTGCGCTGTACTCAACGCGGGCCAGCCCTATTTCGGTCAAGCGCTTGATTGTCGCGGGCATAATCAGCCGCGGCTGCTACCGCTGCAGCCACGATTCGCGGAATACGTCCCAATCCCTTTGGCTGAGCTGTTCATCAGAGTAAATGGCGATACCGGTAAAGAGGGGACGTTTGGCCTCGACTAGCCGCCGCAGCCCTTTACTGACGCCATCCAGAGCCAATGCCATCGTCTCTATCAGCGGATCGTGCGCGGAGCTCGCGCCGCTGTAATCAGGAATGCTGACCAGGACATCCGTCTCGTCCTCCATTTCATTGATATAGGTTTCTACATGGTATGCCACCCAGTTGACATAGTCGAGTGGTTTCTGTCGGTAGCTTTGATACATCAGCAGGACGACTTCGTCGGCGGCCGCCATCACCTTCTTTTTGAAACTCCGCGACCACATGGTTCCGGGCGCGACGGACCCAATATTTTGCGCCTGCAGTTCCGGCGGCGTCAAATCGGCAGTGACGGCGACGGCAACGGGTATATGCAAACCAACCGCCGACTTCACGCGACCAATTAGGCGAATGAGATCATCATTGTCGCTGAAGAGCGGTTTGACATCGAGCATTACACCGTCAAAGCCGAGCTGCGAGACCAGCAGGCGGCTGAAGTCGGCGATGTTGCGGTGAAGTTCGATATTGGCGAGACGATTGTTATCAGCACCGTCTAGATGTGTCCAAATTTCTATCCAGCCGAAAACTCGCAACCTTTCGTTTTTGCTCTTGAACGCGCGGACAAAATTGGCAACGACAGACCGTGAATCCATGAATCCGCCCTTGCCCTGAAGCCCGCCGGACCAACGGTTGTCGCTGCCAAGCGAACTCACATAGACATAGGCGGTCCCAATTTCGTTTTCAATAAGTCGATCCGGTAATGCGCGCAAGCGGTCGCTTTCAAGATCGTCGAAGGTCCAAGTGCGGTCGAGCCAGATAGCGTTGTCGAGCGGCGACGGAACGGGGCTGCGCAAAGCGAGTGACCCAGCCGCAATGCTCGCGATTATCACTGCGAAAGCGGCGCCGATTTTCAATTGATTTCGCGGCGCGAGCAGCGCGGACAGGCGTAGCGCCCGGCGAGAACCAAGATGTTCGCCGTTCCGGGTGGCTGCTGGCTGTTTGTGGGACGAGTTTCTAAACCGTGAAGGCAGCGACGCTAATCGCGATAAAAATGAACGCAGCCCTCGTCCGGGCGTCGAACGCTCTGTTGCAGAATCGCGGGGCATGGACATACGAAATTCCGAATATCAATCGGTCATCTATCGCAACATTATCGTAGCACAAGAATGCCTTGAGGTTTAACTATATCGAATCAAACTCTTCAGTTGAGTCCGGCATTGGTCTTCAACCAGTCGAATAGAGGCGGTCCAAGAATGAGCAACCCGATGATGATAGCGACGATGACCGTGATCAAGACTGCTGCCGCTGCGACATCCTTCGCCACCTTTGCCATCGGGTGAATTTCCGAAACTGATATGTTGACCGCCGCCTCAATGGCTGCGTTTATGAATTCCGTGACCCAAACGCTTCCCATGGTGAGGATCAGGATCGCCCATTGCTGCGCGTCGATGCCGAGCGCTATGGCGGCTGGGATGACAATGGAGGTGGCGGCGAGCAGGATGCGCGTGTTCTTCTGATGGCGCAGCATGTAGGCGCAGCCGGCGATGGCAAATGCGAAACTGCGCCTGCGATCGGGGCTCGTCGTCGGGCTATATCGATTCGGATCAGCAGCCTCGCTGTGAGTTCGCGGCCAAACGTTTCTGCTCATTTTTCATATTTCCGTATGATTCGACTACTGCCGGGTTGACCTGAATGGCGCGCAGAGCCGCCGCTTGCGCCGCCCACATTCGCTCGCGTGCCAAAGGCCTATCATGATCGTAGCCCAAAAGATGCAGCGTGCCGTGGATGACTAGCAGGCAAAGCACATCGGCGAAAGCTGCCGCCGTCTTGCCGGCTTGGTCCGCCGCATAGTCAAAGGCAATGACGATGTCGCCTAGATAGCGTTCGCAATCGCCTTGCTCTTGCGGCACGGGTTCCGCTGGAAAGGAGAGTACGTCAGTTGGAGCGTTGACATTCGCGTAGCGCAGATTCATCACTCTAATCGTCTCGGAATCGCTGATCACAATGCTGAGTTCCCCTGCCTCATCGCTTCGATGGGGTGCGAATGCCGCTCGGGCGGCCCGCTTGAGGCTCTCAGCATCAATCGGGTAATGGCCAGGGTTCTGCAGGTTGATGCCGAGATTCAAGAGGACGCGTCCACTTCTTCAGGACGCTTGCCTTTTTCCATTTGCTGGGGCGATTTGTGTCCGTTGCGTTTCGGTAGGGGAGGGACCTCAAACAGCGGTTCGTCGTCTTCCATAATGTGCGCGGCTTTGTCCTCAGTCGTCTGCTGCTCCACCTCGGCCGGCGACGCCGCATCGTTCAAATCGGAATGCGCAGCGACGGGCTTCCGGCGGCCTTCCTGCGCGCCAGTCTCGTCCGCTGTCTCGCTCGCATGGACGATCGCTTGCTGTTCAATCGATCTGCTCGAAGCAGGCTCAACACCTTTGGTCCGCTTGCCATTGCCAGCGCCTCTTTCGGCTTTAGGGGAGCTGCCCGGCGCCTGGATCGCCTTGGCATAATCAATGCGGGGATGAAAAAGTCCGCGGAAGATCTCGATGAAAGTGGCCTCGATCTTGCGCAAGTCATTGAGCGTCAGCGCGGAGACGTCAAGCTGGCCTTTGTTGCGCTTGTCTTCAATGATCCCGTGTACGAGATCGGCAATGTCCTGGCTGCTCTGTGGCTGGACCGCCCTGATGGCCGATTCGCAGCTGTCCGCCATCATCAAGATTGCCGTTTCGCGGCTCTGCGGGATCGGACCCGGATATGAGAATTCAGTTGGATCGACTGCGCCATCATCGCCCGCATCGGCGAGCGCCCGCTGATAAAAGACAAAGACCTGCGTCGTGCCGTGATGCTCGCGAATGAATTCTCGCAAGCGATTGGGCAAGTTATACCGTTTGGCGATTTGGTCGCCTTCGGTCACGTGACTAATGATGATGTCGGCGCTTCGATAGGGGTCATCCAGCGCGTCATGCGGATTGTGGATGTGCTGCTGATTCTCGGTGAAGAAAAACGGATTGCTCATCTTCCCAATGTCGTGATAGAGGGCGGCGACATGTGTCATCTGAGTATCGGCGCCGATCGCTTCCGCGGCTTGCTCGGCCAGATTCGCCACCTGCAGCGAATGCTGATATGTGCCGGGCGCCTCGCGCAGCAGGCGCTGCAAGAGCGGTTTGCTCGGCTGGCTCAAATCCATCAGCTTAAATGGCGTCGCCAGATTAAGCGAAACCGTCAGCGCATACATGACGCCAAAGGAAGTTGTCGGCACGATCAACACGCCACTAAAGAATGCTTGGAGCATGCTGGTGGCGTCGCGTCCATCGAAACCAACCTGCAGCGCGAATATCGCTACCACGGCGGCGTTTGCCACACCGACGAAGAGGCCCGCGATGAAGTAGTTATTCAAGCGGCCCGCGCTTCGAAGGGTCAATATCGCGCCGATGTTGCCCGCCGCGACCAGGCTGGCGATTTCAAGGGACGGTCCCCTGCTGAGCAAGCCGGCCAAGAAAGCGAAGCTGATCGCGCCCGCGATTGCCAGATTGGGGCTGGCGATCGCGACATACACGATGCCGAGCGCGGCCGCTGGCATCAAGTAAATGTTGCTGATGCCGAACATACGCATGGCCGCCAGCGCAACCAAGAACAGAACGGCGATCAAGAGCAAGTCTTTATGACCCCCAGAAATGAGATGGGGTTCAAAGCGGCTGATGTATAAGCCAAGCAGCACGACGACCAAGACACTGCCCAATAGCGCTCGCAAAATGCGGGCGCCGCGGTCGCTCGTTTGCGCAAGCAAGCCGAGTTCTTGCAGAGCCTCCAGTGACAGACTGTCGATGGGTTGATTGGCGGGCGCCACCGTCTGCCCGGCGATGAACTGCCGCCGCTGCTCTTCCACGTTGTTCAGCGCTTCCGCCCTATCAATCGCCGTCTGTTCCGGGTTTTCAAATGTATTCGCTCTGATCACATCGGCGGTGACCAAGGTGACAATTTGGCTCTCTTGCGGTGTGAGGCGCAGGCTGACCTGCGTCGGCAGTTGCTCGCGCGCTTTTCTCAGGTCGGCATCGCGGAGCTCCCCGCGCATGACCCGCTCCAAAACCGAGATGATCTCGCTCCGCACTAGCCCCCAGCTGTCATCGGGCAATTGCAGAATGGCGACGATGGCATCTTCGTTTTCATGAAGCTGCAGAGACGTTATCGCCTTGATGTCGGCGATTTGGCGTTCCAGGGTCGCGTACGAGTCGCCGCGTACATTGTCAATATACTCTAGGATCAATTCTGTTAATTCGCGCTGTTGCCGGGCGACATTCGGGTCCGGCGGATAAAATACCGGCGGCGCCTGGCTCAATATATTGTTGCGCTCTTGCTCGGTGAGTATGTCGCTGACGAAAGAGCCTTCTTCGCGCGCGATGATGTCTTCAGTCGGCACTGAGCCAAGCGTCAAATTGGCGACGTTATTGAAGTTGAGGAATATATCGTCGAAAGCGACTATCAACGTACAGCAAAGCGCAAAACACACGGCGGCGACGATGATCGACGCAAAAGCGACCAAAGACTTTGCCCAGCGAGGATCAAGGTCAAACCGCTCATCAAGTTTGTCTGCGAATTGGAGGCTCACCGCACTAGCTCAGCAACTCTCTCACCATCGCGTTGACCGCTCTGCCATCGGCCAGCCCTTGCACTTTGGGCATAACCGCCCGCATAACCGCGCCCATCTCTTTCATGGAGGTCGCGCCGACCTCGGATATCGCGCCCTGTACAATGGGCTCCAACTCATCAGGCGTGAGCTGTCGCGGCAGAAACGCTTCCGTCACCGCCAGTTCAAAGCGCTCGGCGGCCGCTTCATCGCTGCGTCCGGCATCTTCCAGTTCGGCGATGGTCTCGCGGCGCTTCTTGGCCTCTTTTCGCAAAATGTCCATCATGGCGTCATCGTCGAGCTCGGCGCGTCCGTCGATTTCCGCCTGCTTGATGGCGCTCTGCAGCAGACGAATCGCGTTGCGGCGATCGCTGTCCTTTGCCTTCATGGCAGTCTTTAGCGCTGTCTGCAATTCTTGCTTCAGGTCTTGCATGGCCAAGCTTTCACGGCGCCTCTTCCTAACTCGCTGTTCCCGCCATATTTGCTGGCGGCGAACCACATGGGAGACCGCCAATCCGCTAGCGATTCGCGGCTGCCTGCGCCGGCGCGATTTCCTTCACTGTACCACGAAACGCGCCGTCAGTGTATGCGCCAAGTTTCGTTGCCGTTATGACGTTGGTCAGGTCGCGCGGATGCACCGTTCGCGCGCGCATATAATTGTCCGTATAGCCGCTAACGGGATAGCCCTCTGGAGAAGCGCCATGTACTTGCTCCCATAAAACGTTGTTTTCGCTCCCGTGTAGCGTTTCCGCAAAGCGCCGTTCCATCTCCTGGGACAGGGTCAAGAGCCTGGCTGCGCGCGATTTCTTGACCTGATCCGCAATCTGGTTCCGCATTCGGCTGGCGGGCGTGCCGGGCCGGCTGCTGTAACGAAAAACGTGCAATCCGCCGAATTGCATGCTGCGGATAAATCGCTCAGATTGTTCAAATTCGTCGTTAGTCTCGCCCGGGAAGCCGACGATGACATCGGTCGTGACGCGCAATTCCGGGATGGCGGCTTGGGCAGCTTCAACAAGCGAGCGGAATTCACGCTGACTCGTATTTCGCCGCATCCGCCGCAGCGTGGCGTCACAGCCGCTTTGCAAGGGCAGATGCAGGTGACGGCACAGGCGGCGATCTTCCCACAGCGCGAAGAAATCGGGCGCCAGATCCCATGGCTCCAGCGAGGACAGTCGGATGCGGGGCATGTCGGTGTCGCGCAGCAGCGCCTTGACCAGCCGCGTCAGACCAGCGCGGTCTCCCAGGTCCTGGCCGTAACTGCCCAGATGAACACCGGTTAGCACGGCTTCTTGATAGCCAGCCCTATACAGATAGTTGATTTCGCGCAGAATGTCACCGATTGGACGACTGCGGCCCGCGCCGCGCGCGATGGTGGTGACGCAAAAAGTACAGGCATTATCGCAGCCATCCTGCACCTTGACGAAGGCGCGCGTTCGGCCAAAGGCGGCGTCCCGTTCATGCGGTTCACTGTCGAAGACATCAATCCACTCACCAGTGATCTGCGACACAAGCTGCGATTTGCCGCCGTTATCGACCACGCGCCGGACGCCGGGCAGCTGACCGATTTCGCCCGGCGCAATCTGGGCGTAGCAGCCGGTCACCGTGGTTTCGCCTGCCGGATTCGCCCGGTGGAAGTCTCGGATCAGCTTGCGGCTGGTCTTGGCCGCTTCGTTGGTGACGGCGCAGGTGTTGATGACGAAGTGATCGGCCTCTGCGGGCGAGTCGACGATCTCGTGCCCGAGGCCGCTTAACTGCCGCGCCATGGCGTCGATCTCGCTTTGGTTGAGGCGGCAGCCAACCATCCGCAAGTGAACTTTCATAGCTTGGCGTCTCCGTCGCCTGGGTCCGCCGGACTGAACACGAGCAAGTTGTCGAAGCGGACGACGACGCCTCCGCCTCCGGTTGCGGTCGATTGGGCGATCAAGCCCAGTTTCCCGCTCTTGAACGAGCCCGGGCGATAGGAATCGCGCATTTCGCCCTCAATGCATTCGCCGCCATAATAGGTGCTCGTCGCGCTTGCGTCATGGGGCATGCATAGGGAGACCGGCGCGCCGTTTATCAGAAAGCGGTAGCTGGAATCGCGCGCGATGATCCGGATGGTATTTGCCGTTCCAAGCCCTTGCTTGATATACGGAGAGGCGATCCAGGCGCTCAGAAGTCGCGTCCGCCCCGCTGTTGCTCTCCGGAGGGAATAGTAGCCGTCGCTGCTGATCAAAAAAGCGAGACGGACATCGCTGTCGCTTGCGTCTACGACTTGACGGATAGCGGTGCCGGCGAGCGGGAGTAAGCGATCGATCCCGCAGAGAATGACCGCGGGCAAATCACAGGTGTCGTCTTCCAGTCTTTGCGCCTGAAAAACCACGCCCATGGCGTTGTCAATCGGGCCTTCTTCAGCAGTTAAGCTGACGCTCAGATCAAAGTCGCGAAAGTGCGGGCGGGCGCTGGACCAGGTCGCCGTCTGCGGCGCCGTAACCCGAAGCTCAAGCTGCTCATCGACGATTTTCGCGCTCTGCTGCCCATCGTACAAATCCCACTCGTCGCTGAAACCGGAAAAGGCTGAAACGTAAAGCAGCGTCCCCGGGCTGCCGTCAAGCGCTTGGTCGCCGCTCACTTGCACCGCGTAAATCAGGTTGGCGGCGATCAACGCGAAGGTGAGCAGCACCGCTGCTGCGAGCGCGATTGCCCAGCTTGGCAGATTTCTGAAGGTGCTGATCAAGGGTCTGGAAGATTCTGACACTTTGCCCGCCGCGCCAAATTCGAGGTGACCAGGCGATTCTAGCACAGCGCGACCAAGGCGTAAACGATAACCAGTTTCGGAATGACAGGCAGTTTAGTCGCCGATTTCATAGCGCCTTGGCAAGTCCTTGATAGGCGCGAAGACGGGACTTGACAACTCGCATCGCAGGCGCTAATGTATCGCCCGATGTTAGGGCAAGCGACATGATGATGATTCGGCAAACGATCGCTACCATTACCATGACCACCATGACAACTATGATGCGCATAGGCGCGCAGCATGGGGGTTTCGGTTTGTTGTAGTCGGATTTGGACGAGCAGCAAACGGGCGTGTGGAAACCTCCACGCGCCTTTTTTATTTCATATACGCGAGGTGAAGCAGATGGCTAGACTAACGATGAAATTCGGCGGCACGTCAGTCGGCTCGCCCGAAGCCATTGCGCAAGTGGTCGAGATCGTCAGGGATCACATGGACGGTGGGCACCAGCTAGCTGTCGTGGTGTCGGCGATGTCCGGTGTGACGGATTCGCTGCTCGAATCGGCGTCGGCGGCCGCCGCCGGCGATAAAGAAGCGTACGCGGCGATCAATGCGAGTATTGCCCAAAAGCATCATGACGCGATTGATTCGCTGATTGCTTCGCAGTCCGGTCGCGAAGCGATAGGCGCCGAGGTGAACGAACTCTTGCGCGGGCATCTCGAATTGTGCGAAGCGGTGAGCATCCTGGGCGAAGCGACCCCGCGAATCTCGGATGCGCTGGTTTCATACGGCGAGCGACTGAGCAGCCGCGTTATCGCAGCGGTGATGGCTGCCGAAGGGTTGTTGGTCAAACAGGTCGATTCCAATGATTTCATCGTGACGGACAACGTATTCCAAAACGCCGACCCGCTCTGGGACGAAACAGAGGCGCGCATCGCTGATGGGCTGCTGCCGGAATTGAAGCGGGGTGTGACACCCATCATCACCGGCTTCATCGGCGCCACGCCGGATGGCACCCTGACTACCTTGGGACGTGGCGGCAGCGACTTTAGCGCGGCGATAATTGCCGCCTACTTGGGCAGCGACGAGTTGATCATTTGGACCGATGTCGATGGCGTGATGACAGCCGATCCCCGCATCGATGAGCGGGCGCGCGTGCTGCCTTATGTGTCCTACCAGGAGATTGGCGAGCTCGCCTTTTATGGCGCCAAGGTGCTGCATCCCAAGACTGTGCAGCCGATTATCGCGCGCGACATTCCGCTGCGCGTCCGCAATACCTTTAATCCAGCGCACGTGGGCACTGTTGTGGGTTCGCGCGCCCAAGCAAGCGAAACCGTTATCAAGGCAGTCACCGGCATCCGCGATGTTTCTATGCTGACCGTCAGCGGTCCAGGCATGCTCGGCGTTCCCGGGATCGCCGGGCGAACCTTCCTGGCGACGGCAAACGCTGGCGCCAGCATCCTGATGATATCGCAAGCTTCTTCCGAACAGAGCTTCTGTTTCACCGTCGTTGATCCGCTGGCGCAGAACGTGAAGGCAGCGGTTGAATCGGAGTTAAGCCGGGAGATCCAACACAACGATATCAACAGCGTCGAAGTGCTCAGCGATATCGTAATCATCACGGTCGTTGGCGCCGGGATGCGCGGGACGCCCGGTGTGGCTGGGCGCGTATTCTCGCTGCTGGGGGAGCATCGAATCAACGTCTTGGCGATCGCTCAAGGCTCGTCCGAGTGCAGCATTTCATTCATCGTCGCCGAAATCGATCTGGAGCGGGCTGTTGGCGAGCTGCACACGCTGGCGCTGGAGACGGTGGAGAACGACCGTGTCAATGGCTTGGCCAGCCCCTATTGAACGGGGGAGCTAGCTGGCGACAAGCCGCTGCAGAATCGACTGCCAATGGGAATACAGCATGAAATGGCCCGCCTGCGGTTCAAGACGATACTTGGCATTGGGAATCATGCCCGCCATGCGTTCGCCGACGGCGGGCGCGCAAAAGATGTCCGCTTCTCCCCACCAAATGTCCACCGGAACGCGTATCGACTGCAAGCGGAAGCCCCAGGGCTTGGTCAGCGCAACCATCTCATCGACGAGATTGTCGCTGCCGCCGCTTCGAATTTCCTCCCAGATCTCCCGCCGGCTGTTGAAGAGGTTGATATTGCTCAGCACTTGCTGGTCTACCGGGGACAGTAACCCGCCCAATTCCCGGATGTATTGATCGGCGCCACGCTGTCCGTCGAACCAGATGAACCCCCGCATTAACAATCGGAAAAAAGTTTCGTTGCCGCCAGCCATTTGAAAGAGGCGGCCGTATAAGGGATGCAGAGCGCGAAAGCCTTGCGCATGATCCATTGGCGGCAAGGGCGCGACCACGGCGCAGCGCGTCGCAATCTGCGGGAAGCGATAGGCGCAAGCCAGCGCATAGGGACCGCCGGCGGAAAAACCCAGGACAGCGAATCGCTCGAGTTTCAGCGCCTTGCTCAACAGCATGACATCGTCTACGACATCCATCAGGCTGCGGCCCGTATTGCGCGTTGACATGCCATAGCCGGGGCGATCAACGCCAATCAAGCGAATGCCCAGACGAGCGAGAATGGCATCGTCCGGGTGGCGCATGTTGCGATTGCCCCACAAGTCGTGGAAGACGACGACGGGCCAGCCTTCATCATCGCCAAACTGGGCGAAACCCAATCGGCGTCCATCTTGCAGTTGCGCTTGCCGCGCCGTAGCGACTTGTGCCAGCCGAGCCATCATCAATCCATCATTCGGCGAAATGCGCTGAGGTTAGCGGAGATACGGCAAAGAGCATAGACCAATTCGCGCATGTCAGCCGTTTGCGCGCCGATAGGCTGCCAGAATGACCGGCGCCGGCTCCAGCGACGGCTGAAAATAGTCCGCGCCCGGGAGCGCAATCATAGTGGAGCCGCCGCCATCGAGATTGAAGGCGGCATCGATATCGAGATCAGTCTTTGGCAAGTAGGCGCTTAAATCCGCGAGCGACAAACCCAGGAAAGGCGCGACCATGATCAGAACCTTGCCCCGCCCGTCGATGCCGATGACAGTACGGCGTGTTCTTTCGCCGCCTCCCGCCGCGAAGTATGCCTGACGCCCATCTTCGACCAACAACGGAAATCCCTGCACCGCCTGCTTGATGCTCTCAATATTCAGTAGATTTTGCGAACGATAACTGACGATTTCCGGCGTGTCGTTCCTGACGAGAAAGGTTCCGCCGCGGTCCTGATAAGCGCTGCCATGCGCCGCTCCATCGCTGACGACCAGGCCGAGGGCGAAGTCGTTCGTATCAAAGAAGTTGGCATTGATGATGACGCTGGCGTCGGTTTCCAGCGCCCGCCAGCCGGACAGGCTCCGCAATTGCCCGGCTTGATAGATGGCGCGGAACCGATAATGGCGCGGGTCAATTCGCACAACGATGAGCTGCGCCAGGTCATCGCCATTTGGGATCATTGTGCGCCAATGCAATCCTTCCTCGATGGTTTGCCACTGGGACTCCGGTGCAGAGGTGGGCACAGGTGAAGGTTTGACTGATGGCAACAGGCGTACCGGCAGATTGCAGGCGGCGGTTATACATATGACAGCAAAACCGGCAGCGAGAGAACAACGCAATGACGGGGGAACTTTTAGTTTATCCCAAACTTTGTAGGGGCGACTCATTGAGTCCCCCGCTTGCATCGAGAATACAGATTGCTATTTCGCATGGCAAACTGCGAACCGATTGTAGGCGGGGTCAGCTAAGCCAGCTTGTGCGCCATGGCGCCGATGCGGTCGACCGCTTCGGAGAGCTTGTTCATGTCTTCAGCGAAAGAGAAGCGGATATGCGCGTCTTTGGTGATGCCGAAGGCGCTGCCGGGCACGCCGACCACGACCGCTTCGTCCAGGATGATATTCGCCACTTCCTCGCTCGTCTTGCTGGTTTCGTCAACTTTGGGGAAGGCGTAAAAGGCGCCTTCGATATCAGGATGAGACATATTTGGTATGCTGTTGAAGGCGTCGACAATGAAGTCGCGCCGCTCCTGATACGACTGCCGCATCATCTCGACGCAATCCTGTGGACCATTCAATGCGGCAACAGCCGCTATCTGGGTGAAGGTGGCGGCGGAGGTGGCCGTTTGCGAATTGAATTTGCCGGCGACGCCGATGAGCTCGGTCGGCCCCGCCAGCCAGCCCAGGCGCCAGCCCGTCATCGCGTAGGCTTTTGACATGCCGTTGATGATGATGACGCGGTCGGCAACGTCTGGAATGGATGCCAGCGACACGGCCGGTCTGCCATCAAAGTTGAGCTTCTCATAAATCTCGTCGGAGATGATGTACAAGTCTTCTTCGAGCGCCAATGTCGCGACCGCTTCGATTTCTTCAGAGGACAGCATATGACCGGTCGGATTGCAGGGCGAGTTGATAATCAGCGCCTTGCTCCTCGGCGTGATATGTTCCCGCAGATGTTCCAGGCGCAGGCGATAATTATCGTCGCTGCTGGTTTCAACCGTCACGGGAACGCCGCCGACCATAGTGGTAATCGACGGGTAACTGACCCAATAAGGCGCCGGAATCAAGACCTCATCGCCGGGATCGAGCATCGCTTTCAGCGCCAGGAAGAGCGCCAGCTTGCCACCGGGCGTCACGATGATATCGCTCGTTGGGTCGACGCGAACCTTGTTGTCGCGCTCCATCTTAGCCGCGATCGCTTCCAAGAGCGGACTGATGCCTTTGGATGGCGCGGCATAGCGCGTTTCGCCATCGCGCATGGCTTTGACAGCCGCTTCCACGATATGGGTCGGCGTATCAAAGTCGGGCTCGCCACCAGCCAGGCCGATCACCGAATGGCCCTCGGCCGCCAGTTGCTTCGCTTTGTCGTTCATCGCTATCGTGGGCGATTTGGAAATCTTTTGCGCCAGTTGCGTCGGCTTTGGCATCTGAAACCTCGGTAGAATTTGTCTCGTTTGTCGCTAGGGAACGCTGGAAGTGTATCCGCTTTGCAGAACCGATAAAAGGGTGGGTCAACATTTCAGACTCCTTTGCCCCTCGTCAACAGACGGGCAGCGACGATTCATGACGGCGAAGTCGATGGATTGCTGTAGAATAGAATCTGGCTTGATGATCGCCGGCGGCTTTGCATTCAGTGCGCGCGCAAGAAACTATGAATCAAGATGACTCATTCTGAACTGGCGCCGCTTCGTGGCGAGCCGAGTTACGTCTGGCGCGCAGGCCAGGAACGTCGGCTGGCGCTGATGGCGAAGTGGGCGCCGCTGACCGACGCGCGCGTGCTTGTCGCTGGCTGCGGGGTTGGCATGTATGCCGGTCAGATTCGCGCGCGATACACCGACCGCGTGCAAGCCTTCGATATTGAAGCCAGCCGCGTACGCGTCGCTCGGCGTGGCATTCCCGGCGCCCTCGTCTCGGCTGGCGAAGACATCCCCTTCGCCGATTGCAGTTTCGATGTGCTGCTGTCGCACGAAGTCATCGAGCACGTGCGCGATGACCGCCGTTCGCTAGCGGAGATGTTGCGCGTCACCCGGCGCGGCGGGCGCATTCTGCTCTTCTGCCCTAATCGCTGGTATCCCTTCGAGACGCACGGCCACTACTGGAAGGGCGAATATCGCTTCGGCAATTCTCCGCTGATCAATTATCTGCCAAAACCCTGGCGCAACCGGCTGGCGCCCCACGTGCGCGCCTATACCGCCGCTGAACTGAAGCGCCTGCTCGATTTCGACGGCCTGGGAATCCTGCATCACTCGCGGATCTATGGCGGATACGACAACATTATCGCGCGCTTGGGTTCGCCGGCTGTTGTCTTGAGAAACATACTGCATCGCCTAGAAGGCACCGCGCTGGATACCTGGGCGCTATCGCATTTTGTCGTCCTTCAGAAGCGCTAGCTCGCATCTACCGGCGGCGGAATGGCAGCCAGCGGCGCAGCCATCGACGCAGGATGTTGCCCCGCGTGCGATACCAGGCTTTCTCGGCTGTTTCGGCAAATGCCTTGTTCTCGTTTCGATCCTGGCTGGCGGCGCCATAGCGCTCCCGCGTGTACAGATCGCTGATGGTGCGAATGGGCTCCCGAGCGGCTGGGATGCGCTGCTGCAATTCACGGCGCTTTCCAGCGTCGTCTGGCTCCTACCGATGTTGATGCCAAGCAGCCCAATATAGCGCTCCAGGCGGGCATAGGCGCGCGAGACCGGGCTGAGACCGCCAAAACCGCGCCACTCCCACCACCAGAATAGTAGCAGGGCGATGATGATCAGGATGAGAGTGAAGAGCATCACCACGAGCGCGAACAAAATGATCGGCTGGAGCAAGCTGAGCGGCGGCGGATCATCTTGGGAAATCGGCGGCTGCACCGTTGGCAGTATGACCGGCGTCGGCGTCGGCGAGGGCGCTGAGGTTGGCGTCGGACTGGGCTGCTCGAAGGTCTGTTCTTGCGCTTCCCGGCTGGCCTCTGCGGTCTGCGTGGCATCGGGCGTGGGTGTGGAGGTGGCGGTCGGTGTGGGCGACGGCGATGGGCTGGCTGTCGGGTCCGGGCGCAGCGCTTCCTCTGTTTCCTCTGCCAGCTCATCCCCCTCGCGCTGAATTGGCGCTTGCGCCGACGTCGGCTCAAACTCGATCCAGCCATAGCCGGGAAAATACACCTCCACCCAGGTATGCGCTTCGCGTTCTCGCACGACGTACTGTTCCAGTTCGCTGTCGTAATCGCCTTGCGAGAAGCCGGCGGCCAGCCGCGCCGGAACGCCCAGATGGCGCAGCATCACGATCATCGCGGTGGCGTAATAGGTGCAGTAACCCTCGCGCGCGTCGAAAAGCAGCCATTCCACCGTATCAATAGCGGGGGGCGGCGCGCTGATCGACTCGTTGTAGGCGATGTTTTGGCGCAGCCAGCGCTCGATCGCCTTCGCCCGGTCATAAGGATGCGATGCCCCCGCCTCATTGACGATTTGCAGCGCCAGGTTCAAGACACGGGGATTCCGAATCCCGACGTAAAGGTTGGGCCCGCTCACCCAGGCCGGATAGTCGGCTGATGTGCGGCGCAGTTCGTTCGCTGACGCCGTGCTCACCAGGCTGTTGACCGTATACGAGTCCCCCGCCCGCAGCAGCTTCAACGGTCGAATCACGGATACATTCATTGATGTCGCGGCCGGCTTGTCGGTATAGATCAGGTCAATGCGTCCAGCGCCGTCGATGCGCTGCGGCTGCGGCGCCGCGTAATAGATGCGCGCGCTTGAGGCGCCGACGGTGAAGCGCTGTCGCACGGACTGGCGCCCCCCGCCGATGACTTCCCGGTTCATCGCCACTTCTACCGGCGCCGTGCGATCGGTAATCCGCAAGTCGGCCGACGGCGACCACCGGCCGTCGGCATAGCGTTCATAGACGCGCGAACGCCAGTAATAGCGTTGATTCCATGGCGGGGCGTCAACTGTGAAGACTACCTCATCGCCCAGGCGGATGGCGCCGCCGAGATGTAGCAGATCGGCACCGTAGTAGTCGGTGGTCGCCGACCCTTCGCCTTCGATGGGCGCGAACAGCCGGTTCCAGACTTCCGCCATCTGCTGAACGGGGTCAGACGCGAGGAAGCGCTGGAAAGAATTCAGGCGTTCCTGCAAGTCATTGCTTGGCACGCTAAAGGCCAGGGCCAGCGCCAGCAAAGAAAGCAAGATGCCGATTGCGGCGAATTGCCTGCGCACCATCGTCGGAACGCGCACACCGCGCAGATGCCAATCCCATTCGCGGCGGTCAAGATTCGAGCGCACGATCAAGACCAATGCCATAAGCAGGAAGCCGAAGAGATAGACATCCAGCGGCTCTCCGCCACTGAAGAAGACCAGATTGACCAGCAGAATCAAACCGGGCGGCAAGATAACGCGCCAGACGCGGTCCAGCCGGAATAGGTGCCAATTGGCATTGAAAGCCAGGAACCAGAACAGGATCGCCACCAGCAAGGTCAAGACCAACTCGTCGGTGTTGATGCCGCCGCTTAAGGCGTCGACGGTCCATTCTAGGCTTCGCGATACGACCGACACGACGGCAGCTTGGAATGGCATATTCAGATTGAAGGCGGCGACCAGAATCACGGCAAACAGGCCGTATAGCGAGCTGAGCATGAGAGCGGCAATTTCGCCGAAGCGGCTGCGCGCGACAACCCAGCCGAAGGCGACGCCGAATAGCGTGATCGGCAGGACGGTATCCAGATCAACTTCCCAGCCCGCGATTTCTATCGTCAGCAAGGGCATCAGCAAAAGGACACAGGCCACAAGCAATGCCGAAACTTCGCCAAGTGATATCGGGCTGCGCCAGCGCGATCGGCTGCGTCGGCGGCCTGGCCGGTTGATTGCGCGACTGCTGACCGAGCTCATTTGCCTTTGCCATTTGTGCCGTTTCCCATGTGTAGCTTAGGGCAATATGAATGGGCTGACAAGCATGGTCGGCTGACGATACGCCAACGACGCGACCAGTGGCTGGAACATGGCAGTCGCTATGCGGTACAATAAGATCGCCGGGTTGACCGAGGGAATCGCGGCAGGTCATGCGCCTGTCGAGGAAAGTCCGCACTCCGCCGGGCGACGATGCCGGCTAACGGCCGGGCAGGGTAACTTGACGGCAAGTGCAACAGAGAGCAGATTGCGGTGGAGACGCTGCGAGGGTGAAAAGGTGCGGTAAGAGCGCACCGGCAGCAACAGTAATGTCGCTGGCCAGGCAAACCCCATCGGGAGCAAGGCGAAACAGGCGCCGGGGAGCGGCCCGTTCCGTAGAAAGCGCCGGGTGCGCCGCTAGAGATCGGTGGCGACGCCGATCCCAGATAGATGATTCCCCCGTCTTTGACGGACAGAATGCGGCTTATGGCGTCAACCCGGTACATGATGCCCCTCCCGCGCGAGAGGGGCATGCTGTTGCAGCACCTTCGGATTATTCGAGATAGTCAGTGAATTCAAGCGTATCCTGCTCGAATCCCAACGCGCGCAGAAATGCCTGCGCTCGCATGTCCGCGCGATCGGTGCGCGCCTTTATTGCCGTGAGATCATCGACTGTCGCCTGAAGTTGCTGGCGAATGGTTTCCACTAGCCGCTTGCCAATGCCTCGCTGGCGATGGGACTCAGTCACACAGACTTCGTCGATTTCCGCGCATACGCCGCTCGCCGTGGGGTGATTCATCAGCGCGCAGAGCAGATATCCTACGATTTGGTCGCCGTCTTCGGCCACCAGAGCGGGCGCTGCCTCGTTGCCCGGATAGCGCGCGAACCAAGCGCCCACCAACTCGGTCGTCTCCGTCACATCGAACTGCTTCGAGAGCCACTCAAGCCGTATTTTCAGAGCGGCATCGACGTCCGAACTTTGCATTTCTCGTATGTTAATCATGGTGTCTCCTCCCGTTTTCACATCGTTTGCCCGGCTGGGTTCACGATCTGATGGGGGAGATCGCGCGCGCGGTCGCAGCTATCGAAACATACGGGCTCCTCTTTTCGCTCGTTTATCCGACTGAAACTCCATTGTCTAATGATGTACCGATTGTATCGTCGATTGTCTAAACGTAAGATTAGAATCGCGCCATAGTCTAGAAATAGGAATCCACAAGGGGGCGGTGTGAATCAAGGCGAAAGAAGTCCCAATATACTCTGGATATGCACCGATCAGCAGCGCTATGACACCATCGCCGCGCTAGGATATTCCCATCTGTCCACGCCCAATCTCGACCAGCTTGTCAGCCAAGGCGTCGCCTTTGAACGCGCTTACTGCCAGGCGCCGATCTGTACGCCAAGCCGCGCCAGCTTTCTCACCGGCATGTACCCCAGCTCCATTCACGTCAATCGCAACGGGAATCCGACATTCCCTGACTTCCCGCCTTTGATCAGCAAGCGCCTGGCTGAGGCTGGTTACACCTGCGGGCTGATCGGCAAGCTGCATCTGACCAGCGCCTACGGCCGGATTGAGACGCGGACCGATGACGGCTACAGTTTTTGGCAATACAGTCATGCGCCGCGTGATGACTGGGAGCGCGGGCACGACTACGCCGATTGGCTGCGTTCCCAAGGCGCCGACCTCGGCGCGCTGACCAAAGACCTGGCGGGTGTGCCGGCCGACCTGCATCAGACGACCTGGTGCGCGGAAAAGACCATCGAATTCATGGAAGCGAATCAGGGTCGACCCTGGTTTGCCAGCGTCAACATCTACGATCCGCATCCGCCTTTCAATCCGCCGCAAGCATACCGCGACTTGTTTGATCCCAGCGAGGTCAAGCCGCCCTTGTTCCGTGAAAGCGACCTGGCGCAGCAGGCGAAGCTGGCGGACGTAGATTTTCAGTCCGAAGCGCGCCGTCCCAATGATCTCGACATCAAGAGCCCGATCTTGCCGCAATCGCCCGCGCCTTCGTACGCTGAGCCGGAGACGGGCGGGGAGCGCGATGCGCGCACATTGATTGCCGCCTACTACGCGATGATCAAGCTCATTGATGACCAAGTGGGGCGGATATTGGAGGCGCTGGAGACAAATGGGCAGCGCGACAACACCATCGTCATTTTCACAAGCGATCATGGCGAAACCTTGGGCGATCATGGCTTGATACAGAAGGGCTGCCGCTTTTACGAGGGGCTTGTTCGCGTCCCGCTGATCTGGTCCTGGCGCGGGGAATTCGCGGACGGGCTGCGCAGCAATGCCCTGGTCGAATTGACCGATATCGCGCCGACTCTGCTGGAAGCCTGCGGCTTGGATTTGCCGAGCTATATCACGGGAAAGTCGCTGCTGCCGATCCTGCGGGGAGAACGATCACCGGACCATCATCGCGAATTCGCGCGCTGCGAATTCATCGACGCGCTGGATATGCCGGCCGCCTCCGTCGCGACCATGTATGTCGACGGCCGCTACAAGCTCATCGTCTATCACAACCATGACCTGGGTGAACTCTATGACCTGGAGACCGACCCGGATGAATTTGAAGACCTATGGGACAGCGCCGCGCATCAAGGGCTGAAACTGGAGTTGCTGCGGCGCAGCTTTGACGCGACCATGCTGACGCTATACCGGGGACCTGACCGTATCGGACCGATGTAGCTGAGTTTCATTAGAGTCGACCGGGGAAGCCGCCCGTCTTGAGGTTGCCTCAGCCAAAGAATCGATAACGAAAGAGCGTCCAGGCGGCGATCGGCGCGTCGGTCCATTTGATCTTTTTCCCCTCATCATATTCGCGCCCGTAATAAGAGATGGGCACTTCCACGATGCGGATGCCTTGCCGCAGAACTTTAGCGGTGAATTCCGGCTCGAACTCGAAACCGCGGGCGTTGATCTTCATGTCTTCGACCACTTCTCGGCGGAAGCATTTGTAGCAGGTCTCCATGTCGCTGATGATGGCGTTGAATAAGATATTGGTAATCAGCGTCAAGCCTTTGTTGGCGACCATATTCCAGAAATTCATCGCCTTGCGCGTGCCGCCCAGAAAGCGCGATCCATACACGACGGTCGCGACCCCCTCCTGAATCGGCCGCAGCAGCAGCCCGTACTCGCGCGGGTCATACTCGAAATCGGCATCCTGAATGATGATCACCTCGCCGGTAGTTTCGCGGAAACCGGTCACCAGCGCCGCGCCCTTGCCTTGATTTCGCTCATGATATAAGACGCGGACCTTGCTGTTGCTCTGCGCCTCAATCTCCTTCAATACATCACGCGAGCCATCTGTCGAGCCATCGTCAATGATGATGACTTCGTCGACGATCACTTCAGCCAGCACGCGGGTCACGAGATCTTTCACCGTATTGACCTCGTTGTAACAAGGGATGACCACGCTAAAGGTCGGTTTCGGAGCATTTGGATTGGGCGGATTTGAAGGCGGATGTTTCATTGAATTCCTTAAGTTTCGGTTGCGCCAGCGCAAGTTCCTGGCCGATTCAATGATTATATCATGAGCATTTCGACGAGGCAGGGCGACCGCCGCTGGAATGCCTCACACACAATACAGCGCAAGCCGGCGACATGCTTACCTTGTGGGCGCGGGCTGACGGCGAACAGCTACTGGATTTCGCCCGGAATGTTCTGCAAGATGGAGCCGCTGCCGGCGATGATGCGGATCTCGCTTTGGACTGACTTAAGACGATAGAGACGCGCGTAATCGGTGATCGACGCATAAGCGTCGGGAAATCGGTGAATCGCTTCTCCCACCAAGCCAACATCCAGCATGAGCGCGATGCATTCATCTCGCTCGGCTATGTCGAATTCGGCGCCCAGCCAGCTCATTGGCGCTTCGATATAGGCGACATCGGCAAAGAGCAGGTAGAAGGCCGGCTCTTCGCGCTGCCCCTGATAGACGCTCAGGTAGAGGCGCGAGAGCTTGCGATGGTAATGGAAGATCTGGCAGCGATAACGCGCTGGATTGCTAATGTTGAAGGCGTTCTTGCTGCCGTGTTCAATCTTTGCCATGTTCTGGATTCTATTCTGTGGAAGCGCTTCCGCGCAAAGTCTCGCCGGTCATGGTCAAAACGCAGCGCCCGGAGGTCCGCTCGAATTCGACAACCTGTTTCATTTATGCCACAATCGGCGCAGTCGTCTGTCAACTTGCTGCTACATGCGGAAGCCAGTCGAGAATACGGCGCTTGCTGTCAGGCGCTGGCTCGAAAGATTAGGAGAAACATTCATGCGATTCAAGGACAAGATTGCCGTGGTTACCGGCGCGGCCACCGGAATCGGCGGCGCCACTGCCGACGCCTTCAGCACAGAGGGCGCGAGCGTCGTGCTCAGCGATGTCAACGAGGGTGATCTCAACGAGCGGACGGAGAGACTGCGCGCGGCCGGCGGGGAATGCCTGGCCGTGGTTGCCGATGTGTCAAGCGCGGCTGATGCGCAGCGGATCGCCCAGGAGGCGGTTTCGGCATTTGGCGGCATCGACTGCCTGGTGGCGAGCGCCGGCATCCAAAGTTATGGCACGGTCGTCAGCACGGACGAGGACACTTGGGATCGCACACTGGATGTCAACGCAAAAGGCGTCTACCTGGCGGCGAAATACTGCATTCCCGAAATGGCGAAGCGGGGCGGCGGCGCGGTGGTCACGGTGGCTTCGGTGCAAGGATTGTTCAGCCAGCCCAATGTCGCGGCATATGCGGCCTCCAAGGGCGCTGTCATCGCGATGACGCGCACGATGGCGATCGACCACGCGGCCGACAATATCCGCGCCAACAGCATCTGCCCCGGTTCGATTGAAACGCCGCTGCTGCGCTTCGCCGCCGAACAGATGCAGCCGGAGGACCCGGATGGCGCCATCAAAGAGTGGGGCGGGCTGCATGTGCTGGGGAGAGTCGGCCAGCCGGAGGAGATGGCGCAGGTCGCGCTATTTTTGTGCAGCGACGCCTCGTCCTTCATCACCGGCGCCGCCATTGTCGCTGATGGCGGCTTGACCATTCAACTGTAGACGGGAAGGCGCACGATGGCCTGCAAATTGCGAGAGGTCGTCCTTGGCCGAACGCTGCGCTCGCTCGAAATCGAAAATGACATCATCGCTGTCACCGTCCTGCTAGATAAGGGCGCGGACATCTATCGCTTGATCTACAAACCAACGAGCACGGACGTGATGTGGAAGTCGCCTTGGGGAATGAAGGAAGCGGCGCGCGGCTTCGATTCCGCCGTCGATTCGCTGACCGCCTGGCTGGAGGCATACGCCGGCGGCTGGCAAGTGCTATTCCCGAACGGCGGCTTCGCCAATACCTACAAGGGCGTCGAACTGGGCTACCACGGCGAGGCTTCCATGGCTGCCTGGGATTACGATATATTGGAAGACACCGCCACATCAGTCGAGTTGAAGCTGTCTCTGCGTTTGTCGCGCAGTCCCTTTGCCATCGAGCGCTGGATGCGTCTGGAGGCGAGCAGCCCGGTCCTGCATATTCGCGAGCGAATTACCAATCAGGCCGGCGAAGCGATGGATTGCATGTGGAGCCACCATCCCGCGTTTGGCGCGCCCTTCCTCAGCGAGCACTGCGTGATTGATACCGACGCGCGCATCCTGCAATCGGATGACAAATACACTGGCGCCGCCAATCCCTTGAATCTCGACACCGAATACATTTGGCCCCTGGCTGGCGATCTCGATCTGTCGACGATACCAGCCCCGGATCAGCCGCGCGACCTGCTCGGTTATCTAAAGGGCTTCGAGACCGGTTGGTACAGCATCACCAACAGGCAGCTTGGCTTCGGCATTGGATTCAGTTGGGACAAAGACATTTTCCCTTACGCCTGGTTTTGGCAAGAGTTGAATTCTTCGCCAGGATTCCCCTTTTACAAGCGCTCGTACGTCATCGCTATTGAGCCGGCCTCTTCGATTCCCGGGCATGGTTTGAGCGCAGTGATGGAATCGACGGGCTCGCATCTGACATTACAGCCGGGCGAATCCCGCGAAGTCGAGATCAAGGTCGTCTTCTATGAGTCGCGCGCTGGCGTTGCGCACATCGATGACGCCGGCAACGTCCGTCTGAAATGACGGGCAATATGGCGTAGCGATTTAATGACAAGATCGTAATTGTGACCGGTGCTGGCGAATGCGGCGGGCGCTCAGTTGCTCAGGGAAAGCCCGTCCATCCCCTCGAGGACAAGCAGGCGGTTGTACTTCGCCAGGCGCTCAGATTGCGTGATGGAACCCACCTTGATATAGTCGCCCGCCCAGCCGGTCGCCAGATCGGCCAGCCAGTCGTCTTCCGTTTCGCCGCTGCGCGCGCTGACGACAACTTTCCAGCCGGCGTCGCGCGCCAGCCGGAACGCCTTCAGCGCTTCGGTCAAGGTCCCGATCTGATTGACTTTCAGCAACAGGCTATTGGCTGCGTTCAAGTCGATGGCGCGCTGAATCCGCGAGGGGTTGGTGCATAACAGGTCATCGCCGAGGATCATCATCTTTTGCGCCAAGCGCGCGCTCAGTGATTGCCAACCGGCCCAATCCGCTTCATCGAGGCCGTCTTCCACGCTGATGAGTGGAAACCGCCGCTCCCAGCCGGCGATAGTTTCGATCATCTCCGCGGTGTCAAGCATTGCGCCATCTAAGTGATAGCGCCCGTCTGCGTGAAACTGCGAGGCGGCGACATCCACAGTCAGGGCGACGTCAGGCCCCGGACGATAGCCGGCCGCTTCAATCGCCTCGACAGCGGCCCGCAACATCGTTTCAGAGGATTTAAAAGACGGCGCCAAGCCGCCTTCATCGGCCGTCAGCAGGCGCATGTTGTAGCGTTCGAAGATTATTCTGGCGGCCGCCCGGAACACATCCGCGATCACCTCCAATGTCCGGCGGATGGTCCGCGCCTCCGGCACGACAATCTGCATATCTTGAATGGCGACTTGTCCGCCGGCGTGGGCGCCGCCGCTGAAGAGGTTGATCATCGGCCGCGGCAAGCGGGGGCGCAAGCCCGCCAGCTGAGCCAGATAAGCGTAGAGGGGCAAGCTGCGCCGGGAGGCCTGCGCGCGACAGAATGCCAGCGAGACTCCTAGAATCGCGTTTGCGCCGAGACGCGCTTTGTTGGAGCTGCCATCCAACTCAATCAGGAAGCGGTCCAGGTCCGCCTGTGATTCAACACGGCGCCCAGCGAGCGCGTCGCTGATCTCGCCATTGATGTTCGCCACCGCATTGAGGCAGCCGAGACCACCATGACGCTTCGGATCGCCGTCGCGCAGTTCGATGGCCTCGTTGGCGCCGGTCGACGCGCCCGCTGGCACGGATGCCTGCCCCGCAAAGCCGTCGGCCAGTTGGCAATTGGCGAGCAGGGTGGGGCGCCCGCGACTGTCAAGAATCTCGACCGCGGAAACGGCAGCGATCTCACTCATGGATGCGGGCCAATTCCGCGCCGACCGCGTCGATCAAGCCGGATATTTCGCGAATGTCTTGCATTATCAGTTTGAGCACAATGCGCTTTTGCGTTTTTCGCTCCTTATCATCGAGGTATTCAAGTGGCGAGCGACCGGCGACGCGCGCGAGCATGCAAGCCAGTGTATGTTTGACGGCTTGCTGCCGTACAGGCGCGCGCAGATCCGGGGAAAGGGCGTCCATATACGACTGCCAGTAGTGGCGCGCCATTTCAAGGAAGGCTTGGCGGCGCGCGGTCAAATGATGCGCCTTGCTCAGGAAATGCGTCAGCGAAAAGCCGACATCGAAGGCGGGATCGCCAAAATGGATGACTTCGTAATCTAGAATGATGAGTTTGTCGTGATGAACCAGTACATTCTTCGGGCTGTAATCGCCGTGCACAAGCGCTAAGCGGCGGGCGCGCGTCGCATCAATGAGTTGTATCAGGAAGGGCGCCGCCTCCGGCACTTGCGTTGCTGTATATCCGTAATAGGGTTCGAGCCTCAATTCCTCAAAGAAACGCCGCTCGGCGAATTCATCAGCGAGCTGGGGATAATCCACGGCCGCGCTGTGAATCTTCGCCAGCAATTGGCCGAAAGACTGCGCGTATCTCTGGTCAGTATGTCCATTTAGCAGAAGCGTCTTCCAATTCTCATGCGGCTGCGGAACCGCCGACATCGCCAGGATGTTCCGCTCGCTATCGCTGAAGATGACTTCGGGAACGTGTCCGGGGATGATCTTGCCCAGCCAGCGCATACCAGCCGCCTCGCGCTGGATGCGTTCCGGACCGCTGAACCAGTCGACCTGAACCCGGAGCTTCGCCAGCGCCTGTTTGATCACCCAGTCCGCGCCATCCCCGCGCCTGACCCAGACCGTGCGATTGGAAACGCCGCCGCTGAGCGTTTGCAATGCTGGCGCTTCGCCGCCGTCGATCCAGCCTCGATCGCGCAAGTAGTGGAGAAGCTGGTCCGGCTCTTCAATGTTGAGAGCCTCTGTTTCTGCTGTCATGCCGCTTCTAGCTGATATCAACGACCGGCTCGCCCAGCACATCCCATATTGGCTGGACGCCCAAGCCCGGCGCCGTTGACGCCGCCATGCGTCCATTCGCTCGCTGTGGCGCGCCTTCCGCCGTGCTGACGGTGACGTAGCTGTTGAAGTCGGTAGCAGTGAATAAGAACTCGGTCGGCGTGCTATGCGCCAGGTGGGCGATTGCCGCCGTCGTGATATCGCCGCCCCAGCTGTCTTCGATCGTCATCGCCACGCCCATCTCCAGGCAAAGATTGCGCGCCAGGCTGGCTTGGGTCAGCCCGCCGAACTTGCTGATTTTGATGTTGACCACATCCATCGCCCGATCGGCATGGCCTCGCAGCAGCATGTCAATCCCATCTACATTCTCATCCAGCACGAATGGATGCGTTGTTCGCCGGCGAATCGAGAGGCATTCTTCGTAGGTCAGGCAAGGCTGCTCGATATATACATCGACATCAGCGACGCCGCGAACCACCCGCGCCGCCTCGTGCATGAGCCAGCCGGTGTTGGCATCGGCGATGAGTTTGTCGCTCGGATCCAGCAGATCGGAGACCTGGCGAATCCGCTCGATATCCATTTGCGGGTCGGCGCCCACTTTGAGCTGAAAGCGGCGGTAGCCCTCGGCGCGGTAGCCGGCGACATTCTCCGCCATTGCGTCGGGCGCCTCCTGCGAAATCGCGCGGTATAGCACGAAGTCTTCACCGTATCGTCCGCCGAGCAGGGTGCAAACCGGCTGCCCGGTCGTTTGCCCCAGGATGTCCCAGCAAGCCATGTCGATGCCAGACTTGACATAGGGATGTCCTTTCAGCGCCGCCTCCATACGCCGATTGAGCGGTCCAAGCTGCGTCGGATCGCAGCCCAGCAGATGCGGCGCTAGTTCGCGGATGCCCGCGCGCACCCCGTCGGCGTAGGCCGGCAGGTAAAAGGGACCAAGCGGACAGACTTCGCCATAACCGGAAATGCCGCTGTCGGTGTCGACGCGGACGATGGTGCTGTCGAAGACTTCGACGGACTTCCCGCCCGACCATTTGTAGCTGCCTTCATGCAGCGGCAGGTCGACCTGATAAGCGGCGATGCGTTCGATTTTCATCTTCGTCCCGACTCCTAAACACGTAAGGTCTGTAGGGGCTACTGAACCGCAGTGTCTACGCGCGGCTATGGGTCGCCCGCTTGCAGGCTTAACCCGCGTGACGCGCCGTTATACCGCCATCAATGACGATTTCCGTTCCGGTGATGTAGCTCGCTTCGTCGCTGGCCAGGAATGCGACCAGCGCCCCGATGTCGGCCGGCTCGCCGATGCGCCTCAGCGGATGAAGATTGCGCACGCGCTGCTCCTCGGCCGCTGGGTCGTCGGCTTGCTCAAGGTAGTCAATGGCTGGCTGCGTGCGAACCCAACCGGGGCTAACCGATATGGCTCTAATATTGTGATGCCCCCAATCGAGCGCGATGCTGCGCGTCAGGCCGAGGATGCCGGACTTGGCGACATTATAGGGAAAGAAGTTATAGGCGGTCATAGTCGCGTGCACGCTGGCGATATTGATGATGACGCCGCCATCCCGCGCCGCCATGATTGGCAGGGCATGTTTGCAGCAGAGCCAGGCGCCGCGCAGGTTCAAGCTCATCGAACGCTCCCACTCATCGACGGTCATCTTCGAAGCATCGAAATGCTGATTCTGCCCGGCGTTGTTCGCGAGGATATCGAGCCCGCCAAAGCGCTCCAGATGCGAGGCGACCCCCGCCACGATGTCATCCTCAGAACGGATGTCAACCCGAACGAAATGCGCGCAATGTCCAGCCACGCCAAGCTCGTCGGCGGTTGACCTGCCCGTTTCCTTGTTGATCTCGGCGATGGTCACGCTTGCGCCGTTCGCCACTAGTTGCTCGGCGATACCCCGCCCGATGCCTTGACCGGCGCCAGTGACGAATGCTGACTTGCCCTTCAAACGTTCAGACATCAGGTCTCTCGCGAATCGGAATGCGCTTCTTTGTGGACAAGACGATAAATCGGCGCTGAGCCTTTGTCAACAACTGCCTCTCTTAGGGCGCAGTGGCAATGTATCCATTTCGGTTGAAACAGAGGATTTCAACCACCGAGGGTCGCGTAGATACTGACCTGCGACACCGAGACCACCGAGAAAAATCCAAGGGTATAGTCGCTCTCCAATCTTCTTCGGCGAGTATTGGAGCTATCATGTCATCGTCATGGCGGGCGCGGTGGTGAGCTCGGCGCCAGTGCTGATCGTCTACATTATCTTCCAGCGGCAGATCACGCGGGCAGTCATGGCGACTGGGTTTGGCGGGCGGTAGGCGGCTGATTCAGTTTAAGGCGGCAGGTGATTCAGACTGTTTGGAAAGCCAATCTTGATCAGCGAGAAATACATAGTCTCTTTCGTCAGACAGATTGATTTCCGCTCTCGCTAGCGCCTCCTGCTGATGCTCTTGCCACCGTGAATGTGACATTTCCAGCCTCGCAATTGCGTCCAGTTCAGCCTTGAATCCTTGGAGTCCTTCTAGCTTTTCAATGAGGAACTCCGCCTGAAGCAGGCGGTCTGGATACGACAGTTCTATCGGCTTCTCCCGTTTCGCAAGTTTCACATGTTTGAGACCCGGTACGTTCTTGAGATACCTTCTCGATTTCGTACTAAAATCCATTTTAGTGTCGCGGAGACTTATACGGTACTTGTCCAGGACTTTCATCAGAGGAGAATCTTGATTGTTGTTTATCCATCCGCTGTCGCTGCGGTGCAACCAGTCTTCGATTGCGACAAATCGATAGATGTCATTCTTGCTTATTGATTCAGTGTCTAGAAAATACGCTTCGCGATTTTCCCCGAGACAGATCCCGACCAAGTCATGAACGTCGGCCTCGTACCTTTCAACGTATTCATTCAGATGGCTTCGTGCGCTGGTAAGTTCGTCTAGCTCTAGGTGACAGCGAATTAACATGCTATCAATTTGCATGGCGTGCACGACCGCTTCAACTCTGTCTTCCAGTTTTTCTGAGCTCTTGAAAAGATTCTGAATGTCTTCCAGAATGTAGTCCCGTACCTCTCCAAAGCGGTCTATTGCATTGTGCGCCTGCTGTTTCTTATTTCTGGCGCCTTCCATATCGAACGCATTCCGAGCAGCCGAAATTGCAGCGCTCAGTTTGGCTTGCATCTCGCGTCGATGCTCCAGTGTCACGTGTTGGTAAAGACCGTCAATCTTCTTTTCAAGAGCCTGCAATCGCTTAAGAAGTAATGCCAAAGAAAGCGAAGAAACTGCAAGGTTTACAACACCAATTCCAGTAGAAATCGTAAGCAAAGTCTCCAGACGCCCAAGTTGCTGCATTATCAAATATTGCGAATGTGCTGTTATCGCCGCATTTAACACTCCCGTCGAGAAAGATGCTAAACCGCCTGTACTTGAGTCCAGCAGAGTCATTAGCACGGTACCAGTAAGATCGGTACTGCTAGCAAGCTGTCCACCTTCGCGAAGCCACATCACGACTTGTCCAGTGGCTTTCTCACGAATCACGCCGCCAACTCTTTCCAATACTCCAGTTGCAAGCCCACGAACGATTTCCGGTGGCACGTCGAATACAACTTCAAGCGGCAACATTGAGATTTCCTTCACATTCGATAACAAGACCGAGCGCAGATTTTAGCAGCGGACTGGCTGTAGCGCTACCGGCTTGTGCGGGTCATGGTGAATTCCGTCGAGGTGGATTGAACACAATTCCAGAAGCATCCTCTGTGTTCTCTGTGTTGCCTCGGAGTCCTCTGTGGTGACATGAATTCGCGAAGTATGGACAGAGTGCAGTTTCCAGCGACTTCAACACTTCCCTAGCGCGCTCGCGTTTGCGGCACCTTGCCGGCTGCGATAATCTATTGACTGATGCATTGTGAAAGGCTTGCGTAGGAGCCAAACCCATGTCCTTCCTCGACCAAGTCGACCATGAAATCGTCGGCGCACTCGATGCCCACCAAGCCGAACGCTACCGCACCATCGGCGACAATCCAACCAAAGCGCGCGAGATGACCGACGCGGTCAACCGCGAAATGCGCGCCAACCTTCCGCCGACGGAGGTCGAAATTACTGAATTGACGATTCCAGGTCCGGCTTGCGATATCCCGCTGGCCATCTATCAGCCGCCGGGTCCGGGGCCACGCGGGGGCCTGCTCTGGTTTCACGGCGGCGGCTACATCGTTGGCGACGAGCGCGACGACACGCGCTGCATTGAAATCGCCGAGTTCGTCGGCTGCACGGTTGTCTCGGTGGGCTATCGTCTTGCGCCCGAAGCGACATTCAGGGAGATCATTGCGGATAGTTTCGCCGCGCTGAACTGGATGGTGGACCAGGCTTCCGAGCTCGGAATAGACAGGCGCCGCGTCGCTATTGGCGGGCGCAGCGCCGGTGGTGGACTGTCGGCGGGTTTGGCGCTTTACAACCGCGACAACAAGGGACCCGATCTGGCATTCCAACTGCTGATCTACCCGATGCTTGACGACGCGCATGAGACGCCCTCCAGCCGCGAGGTTACGTATCCGGCCGTCTGGAATCGGGATGTGTCTATCAAAGCCTGGAAGATGTACTTGGGCGACGATTTCGGAAGCGACAAGGTGTCGCCCTACGCGGCGCCGACACGCGCGGAAGACCTCAGCAGGTTGCCACCGGCTTTGGTCACCGTCGGCATGCTGGACTTGTTCCGCGATGAGAATATCGATTACGCCCAAAGCCTGATGGCGGCGGGCGTGGCGACCGACCTGCAAGTCTACGCCCGGGTGTATCACGGCGCGGAAACGAAGGTGCCGGATGCCGCTGTCAGCAGGCGCATGCGTTTGGGCTACCTCGAGCCCTTAAAGCGCGCGATCGGCTGACCATTGCGAATCGAAGGGGCAGTCGCCAAAAGCTGCGTTTTATCTTGCCCGAAACCTAGAGAGCGGAACCATGTCATTCATCGACCGAATCGACCCCGAACTCGTCCACGCCCTCGACTTCATGCCAGTTGAGCGCTTTGCCGCCATCGGGGAAGACCCGCCAAAAGCGCGACAGTTGACGGAAGAGTACCAAAGTAAATTGCGGGACATGCTACCAGATACTGACGTGACGATTGAAGAGACTGCCTTTGCCGGAACGGATTGCGACATTCCCGTCATCATCTATCAGCCGACGAAGGCGGCGCCGCGCGGGGGATTGCTGTGGATCCATGGGGGCGGCTACATCGTGGGCACGGCGCGCGCTGATTATCACGGTGTTGGATTCGCCGAACACGCTGGGTGTACCGTTGTTTCAGTGGATTATCGCCTGGCGCCTGAATCGACCTACAAAGAAAGCATCGCCGACTGTTTCGCGGCGCTGAACTGGATGGTGGATCATGCGTCCGAGCTGGGAATCGACCGGGAGCGAATCGCAATAGGCGGCGGCAGCGCGGGCGGCGGCTTGACCGCTGGGCTGGCGCATTACAACCGTGACCACGGCGGTCCTGCGCTTAAGCTGCAGTTGATGCTATATCCGATGATTGACGATAGGCATGATACGCCATCGGGACATGAAATTATGCATCCGACAGTCTGGCATCGTCGGGTGTCCTTGGCAGCCTGGAAGATGTATTTGGGCGACGAATACGGCACGGATCAAGTGTCGCCTTACGCGGCGGCGGCGCGCGCCACCGATTTCAGCAATTTGCCGCCCGCCTTCGTAACGGTAGGCGCCTTGGATTTGTTTCGTGATGAAAACATCGATTATGCGCAGCGCTTAATGGCGGCTGGCGTGCCGACGGATTTGCAGGTTTATCCGGGAATGATTCACGGCGCCGAAATGTCCGTGCCCGAAGCGGTGGTTAGCAGGCGGATGAGAACCGAATATCGCGACGCGGTGAAGCGCGCCATCGGATGATCTAGCTGGACAGACCGTAAATTTGCGGCTGCATCTTGCCATATTGCGCCGGAGTGAGCGGGAGGAGCGCCATGCCATTTATCGACCAAATCGACCCCGAAGTCTTGCACGCCCTCGATACCTATCCGGCCGAGCGCTATATCGCCGTCGGCGAAGACCCGCCACTGGCGCGCCGGATGACCGAGGAGATCAATCGCGAGATGCGCGCCAATCTGCCGCCGACGGACGTCAACATTGAAGAGATGACGATCCCGGGACCTGATTGCGAGATTCCCCTGGCCATCTATCAGCCGCCGGCTGCCGCGCCGCGCGGGGGCTTGCTCTGGTTTCACGGCGGGGGATACATCGTCGGCGTCGAACGCGATGACGCGCGCTGCATCGAGTTCGCCGAATTCATCGGCTGCACGGTGGTCTCGGTGGGCTATCGCCTGGCGCCCGAATCGACCTACCGCGAAAGCATCGCCGACAGCTTCGCCGCGCTGAACTGGATGGTGGATCAGGCCTCCGAGTTGGGGATTGACCGGGGCCGAGTCGCTATCGGCGGCGGCAGCGCGGGCGGCGGTCTAACTGCCGGCTTGGCGCATTACAATCGGGACAACAAGGGACCCGACCTCGCTTTCCAATTGCTGATTTACCCGATGCTCGACGACCGGCATGACAATCCTTCCGGGCATGAGGTGACGCATCCGACGATCTGGAATCGCGATGTGTCCTTCAAAGCCTGGGAGATGTATCTTGGCGACGAATACGGCTCGGACAACGTCTCGCCTTATGCGGCGGCCGCGCGCGCCTCTGACCTCAGCGGACTGCCGCCGGCGCTGGTCACCGTTGGCACGATGGATCTGTTCCGCGATGACAATATCCATTACGCGCAACGACTGATGGCGGCCGGCGTCCCGACCGATTTGCAGGTCTTCGCCGGCATGTTTCACGGCGCGGAGATGGCGGCGCCCGACGCCGCTGCCAGTAGACAGATGCGGCTGGATTATCTAACCACGCTGAAGCGCGCCATCGGCTGATATTGGTAGATCCAACGCGCGCTGCCGAGCAGACGCAATCGTCCGTCAAATGTTTCACGGAGGCATCCCATGTCATTTATAGACCGAGTTGATCCCGAGCTTGTCGAAGCGGTTGATCTCTTCCCCGCCGAATTGATTACTGCCATCGGCGATGACCCGCCAGCGGCCCGCGCCATGCTGGAAGGCTTAATGGAAGCGATGGTCGACGCCCTGCCGCCAACCGATGTGACGATCGAGGAGCGCGCCATTCCCGGTCCCGATGGCGACATTCCCATCGCCATCTATCAACCGCCCAATCCGGCGCCGCGGCCGGGCTTGTTGATGATCCACGGCGGCGGCTACATTGTCGGAACCGCCCGCGAAGACATCAACGGCATCGGTTATGCCGAGCATGTCGGCTGCACCGTCGTCTCGGTCGAATATCGCATGGCGCCGGAATATACTTACAAGGAAGCCATCGCCGATTGTTTCGCCGGCTTGAACTGGATCTTCGATAATGCCGACCAACTCGGCGTCGATGCCAGCCGCATTGCGATAGGCGGCGGCAGCGCCGGGGGCGGCTTGACCGCTGCGCTGGCGCTTTACAATCGCGACAACAAGGGACCCGATGTCGCCTTTCAGCTGCTGGTCTATCCCATGCTTGACGATACGCACGAGACGCCTTCGGGCTACGAAGTGACTCATCCCAATGTCTGGAATCGCGATGTCTCGCTGAAAGCGTGGAAGATGTACCTCGGCGACGAACAAGGGGCGGAAGATGTCTCGCCTTACGCTGCCGCCGCCCGCGCCACTGATCTGAGCGGCCTTCCGCCGGCTTTTGTCACGGTTGGCACGGAAGACCTATTCCGCGACGAGGATATCGATTACGCTCAGCGCCTGATGCCGGCTGGCGTCCCGACTGAACTGCTGGTGATTCCTGGAATGTATCATGGCGGGGAAAGCATGGCGCCGACAGCCGGTGTCAGTCAACGGATGCGCATGGGTTATCTGGACGCCCTCAAGCGCGCGATCGGATGAACTAGGGGAACCGTCAGGAGCTATGTACAAAATAGCGCCTCAATTGAGACGCTTTGAACAACCTGCCTAATTCCAGGTCAGTCGCGTAAAATCCACCCTCGCTAGCAAAACTTCCCTCCGGCGGGTCTGTGTCTACGCGACCCCTGATGCCTCGGGGAGGGAGTAGAAAAACGCAATTTGCGAATTGCCATTTCAATCTTGCAACGACTTGTGTGACCCTGGAAGGACTCGAACCTTCAACCTAACGATTAAGAGTCGCTTGCTCTGCCAAATTGAGCTACAGGGCCCCTTGATTCAAGCTTTGCGGCTCGGAATTATAGTGGCGCTTCCGCGGTTTGGACAAGGGCAGAATCGGTCGCTGGACGTTCGCAACGCTTAGGCGACGTGTACAAATCCGGTCGAATAAGCTCTGGCCAGTCTCATACGGCGATACAATGGATAGTAACCGTACTGTTCGGCGCGCCGACTGTGATGCGCCGGGAGGCAGGCCTGCACATGCGAATGCGGACAGTACGAAGCGTCGCACTGCAGGTTTCAATCGGAATCTCAAACCCATCCCATCGGCTAACAGTATAGGAAGATCATGACCAAACGTGTTCTCATTATTGGCGGCACTCGCAACATGGGTTACTACTTGTCGCAGCGGCTGGTGGAATCAGGCTGCGATCTGACGCTGTTGAATCGCGGGATCACAAAAGATGATTTGCCGCGATCGATACATCGATTGCACGCCGATCGCACGGATCATCAACAGATGCGGCGCGCGCTGCTGGCGAAGTCCTTTGATGTTGTGGTTGACTTTGTCCTGTACCGCGGCGATGAAGCGCGAACGGTGATTGAGCTCCTGCGCGATCAGGTGGATCACTTCATTTTCATCAGCACCGGACAGGTGTATCTGGTGCGCGAGGGGTTGGCTCGGCCCTTCCATGAAGACGACTACGAAGGTCGCTTGATGCCGGCGCCGAAAGCCAATTCCTATGCATTTGAGGAGTGGACTTACGGCGTGGAGAAGCGCGATGTGGAAGATCAGCTTCGTGCCGCCTGGTCGAGCTCACAGTTCCCGGCAACAATCTTGCGCCTGCCCATGGTCAACAGCGCGCGCGATCCATACCATCGTCTTTTCAATTACTATCTTCGTCTGCGCGATGGCGGTGCGATTCTCGTTCCGGAAACGCCAAATTACCCGCTGAACCACGTGTATGCGCTCGATGTCGTGGACATCATTATGCAGTTGATCGACACGGGGCAGGGCAAGGGCCGGGCTTACAATATCGCGCAGGACGAGCGAGTCAGCCATGCTGAGTTTCTTTCTATCCTTGCCGCGATTATGGGTGCGGAAGCGCAAAGCGTCGCCGCCAAGCGCAGCGATCTGGTCGTCGGCGGATTCATGCCAGATTGCTCGCCATTCAGCGAAAGGTGGATGAGCGATCTGGACAATAGTCGAAGCAAAGCGGAACTCGGCATCAGCTACAGTCCGCTTCATGATTACCTGGCGGATATCGTCGACTACTTCGACTCGAACCCGATCGCGCTGCCGCTGACTTACCGCCGGCGACAGGCTGAACTGAATTATGCCGAGGGACTGGCGGCGAAACCTCGCGCTTGACGCCGTTCAGCGGACGACTCTTGGGCCATCCGCCGCAATTGAAGCGGAAACGCATTTCGCGCTGGCATCATGCTGGTTACAATTGGCATATTGGAATCTCTTTGCGGCGCGTAACGATTTCGTTAGCAATGTAACGTACGATGACGCGTAAACGAGTTGAAATGGAGCGCAAATGAAATCAACGATTCGATTGATGGTCCTGCTGCTTGTCGGCCTGCTTGCCCTTAGCGGCTGCTCGGCGCTGCGGTCTTTATGGGCGGGCGATTCGAGCGCGACTGCACCATCGGCGCCGGAGACAGTTGCCGAGCCGAGCGCGCCCCGCTTCACATTCTTCGAGTCCTGGGCATCGTGGTGACCGACCTGTCGCCGCAATCAGCCTACCGTGAGTGGGCTGCAAGAAACGTACACCGGTCGGATCGAGTTTGTGGTTCTCGACGTCGATAACTCCGCGCATGACGCCAAGCGAGCCGAGTTAGGATCGACCGCGCAAGCCCAATACTTCCTGGTCAATGCCGACGGCGAAATCGTCGGACGCTGGTTTGGCGTTCTCAACGACGCCGGCATCAGAACCGAGTTGGATAATCTGCTGCAAAGCTAGACAGCGGGAGCGGGGACCCGGTCTCCGCTCCTGATCCTTATCTCTTCTGGCGCTGTCGCAGGCTGTCCAGTTGCTCTCCTTAGCCGAAAGCTGAATCGAAAGCCCTGCTGCCTGGCGCGCCTGCTATAATCTGTTCAGATTTGCAACAAGTTGGAAATTAGGGCGCTGGAGTCGCAATTGCGCATTCGGGCCGGTATTGCTTTGCTCATCTTGGCGTCGTTAGCCAGCGCCTGTACACTGCGCCGCCCCGATGTCACCTTGACGCTTGCGCCAATTGAAACGGCCAGGCCCCAGGCGACCGATGTCACGGAAGCGCCAACGACTGCTGAGACGGCGACTATTTCGTCATCTCCGACCGCCTCTGCGACATCTACAAAAACCGCGACATCAACGGCCGCGGTAACTGCAACCGAGACAGCGACAGCCACCGATGTTGACCAGCCAACCGCGACCAATTCAGCAACGGCGACCGAGACCCCGACATCAACATTTCTTGACGAACCGACGTCCACGAACACGCCAACCGTCACCGCGACCGATACCTTAGCCGCAACCGAAACGGACGAACCCTTGGCGTCAATTACGCCTACAGCCACGGACACAGCCAAGCCAACCCCGACGGAGCCAGCGACCGCGACTCCGACAGCTACACCTACGCCTGTGGTAGCCGACGCAGCGCGAGCAAGCGCCACCGAGCCGCCGACCGCTACCAACACCGCAACTCCAACGGCGGAGCCTTCGCCCTTGCCCTTTACCGAGACAGCATTGCCAACGGAAACCTTGATCCAGACTGAACAGCCAAGCCCTCCACAGCGGACGGAGGAGGGCGCTCCCACTTTAACGAGCGCGACCGATGTGATTTTGCAGCGGGCATTTGAACCGTCCCTTACCGCATTGCCTACGCTAGATGACACCGCGGTTGCGAGGCTTTTGGCGACTCGGCCCCCGCGCCCGACAACGCCGGCTACCTGGACGGCTGCCCCGACGGTGCAACTGCCCGAGCCGGCGCCCGGTCCGGCAACTGATACCACGCCGGTCAATTCGCCGACGCCTGCTGACGCTGTCGCCTTCAATCAGACGCCGAGCGAGGCGACGCCGCCGGCCGACGTGGGTGTTCGCGATCTGCCACCCACGGCTTCGCCCACACGCTTCCAACCGACTGTGGCGGTGCAACCCGATCTGATCCAGCCGACTATCGCGTTGGTTTCGGTCGCATCTACGTTTGATGTCAGCAGCGCGCCGGCGTATCAGTATAGTGTGGGTCCCGGTCAGCTATTTGCCTTCGAGAATATCCAGTTGGGTGACGGCGTTCGCCTCTTTTTGCCCAATCCAGTCGCCAGCGACAGTTGGATACGAACCGATCATTATGGCGTTTTGCGTTATAAGCCCATCGGCGCGCCGCAAGAGGGCGTGATGAGCACTTCGCCGTTCTTCGCCGGCTTCCGCGTACCCAGCATTGACGAGAACAAGAACCGCATTGTTGAGTTGGATTGGTCGGCTGACGGGCGGCAATTCAGCTTCCGTATTGCGCCGCCGCCCGGTACCGACACAGCCAATGCGGGCGTCTGGTTCTGGCAGCCGCGGAACGAGACCCAATACGATCCGACCTATCCGATCATCCGCGACTGCCCGAATGCGGGCTACCATTCATGTTCATTTGTCCATGCCAGCAATGCGAGACTCTGGCAGACGAAGGCGGTCGCGTGGTCGCCAAATCCAGGCAGCAACACGATATTGCTCACCGTTGAATTGCCGGATGAACGGCGCAATGCCCTGGCCATCGCTCAGGCAGTCCGCGAGCAAGCTCCTCATCAAGCCAGCCGGGCGCCGCATTTTCTTCGTTATGATTACGGCTACTGGAATCAGGACGGGCGGGGCATTGTCGTTAGCGGCCGCCGCCCCGATGGACGCGTCATCATCGGCGAAGTCAACAACGACTTGGCGGGCGAGCGCGTCATCCTCGACGGGTCCGCGAGGGGGCTGTGGCTGCGCGATGCCGTGCGCCGTCCTAACGGACAAATCGTCGCTTTGGGACGACCAGGCGCGCCGGGCAGCGGACCGGTCGCGCTTTATGATCAATTCGGCACGCAGATTTCCGCATTTATCGGGCATGCCCCGCCGGAAGATGTCCGCTGGCTGCCCGATCGCCGTATGGTGGTCGTTTCCGTTCAGGGCCGGCAGTATGCGGTCGCCGTCGACGGCGGCAGCGTCACCGATGCCACCGACCAACTGAGCGATCCGCAATTCAGCGCAAGCGGTTTCGGAACATCGACTGTTCCCTCCGGCGTTATCGCGGGCGCGCAATATCAGCCGGGACAGCAGCTGCGGATGGCGCGGACCTTGAACATACGCCGAGAGCCCAGCACGAATAGCCCAATCATCGGCGGATTAGAGACCGGGGACTATGTCGCTGTCCTCGCAGGACCGCATCGTGAAAGTCGCTACGAATGGTGGCGGGTGCAAACGGCAAACTTTGTCGTCGGCTGGATCGCCGCCAAGATTGATGGCAATCCGACGGTAAGCGAAATCTAAATTGCGAATGCCATTGCGCTTCTCTCAGCTCAACTCTAGTATGACATTCGCATCCGTGCCGGACTGTTGAAGGCTTATGCAAAGCAATCCGCTAGTCAGCATCGTTATTCCGACATACAACCGCCGGCTATACGTCGCCGACGCCATCGAAAGCTGCCTGGCTCAGACCTACGGCAACTGCGAAATTATCGTCGTTGATGATGGCAGCAGCGATGGCACCGAAGGCTTCCTGCAAGCGCGTTACCGGGCTGGCATTCGCTACCTTTATCAGGAGAATCAGGGTCCTGGGATCGCCCGCAATCGCGGCATAGAGACGGCGGATGGAGACTTCATTCATTTTCTCGATGCCGATGACCAACTGCATAAACGCAAGATTGAGCTTGGCTTGGAGGCGTTTCGGAAGCATCCGGAGGTTTCGGTCGTCTACACGTACTATCAGCAGGTAGCCAGCGACGGCCATACGCCGGTCGAGACGGGTCCCTTCGAGGGATATACCGAAGACGTCTATTGTGAGCTTTTGCGCCAGACCGGCTGCCGAATCTTGACCAGCTCGAGCATGTTCCGCAGCGCCGCCTTGCGCGCGGTTGGCGGCTTTGCCGATGATGTCAAGTTTCGCAGCGCTGAAGATTGGGATCTCTTTTTGCGATTGGCCTTGCGCTTTCGCTTTCACGGCATTAATGAGCCCTTGGTTTACCGGCGTGTGCACAGCAGCATGATCTCTGACGACAAGCTTGCTGGCGCCTACGGCCGCTTGAAAACGATACAGAACGCGCGTCAATATGGCTGGGAGCGCTGCATGTCGGCGGCGGCCTTCGATCAGTTGGAAGCGGCCAGGCATCATGTTTATGCGCTTTATCTGTGGCGGGCCGGCGAGCATGAAGACGCTCGGCATCACTTTCTGCGCGCTGCCCAATTATTCCCGCCGCTCGCCAGGCAGCGCTGCCTTTACGCCTTCTACACACGCTTTCTGCCCCCGGCATCGCTGGACTGGACCTTGGCGCTGGTTCACCAATTACGGCGCCTGGCTGGAAAGGGGGCGCCTGCCGATCCCTGATCGCGTGCAGATAGGGCAGCGCGCGAATCAATTCAGCCTGAATGCCGTATAATGAATGACGACGGCTCCATCTCGAGGTGAGTGCATGATGCCGACCAAGACAGACAGCTTGCGTTACGACATTAAAGAATTAATGAAATCAGGCGCCTTCAACGAAATCGTTGATCGCTGCCACGTGGAGCTGACATTGGCGCGGCGCGAAAACCGGGCTAGCGTGGAAGTGATCGCGCTGCTCGGTTTGGCCGAGGCGCAGACGTCGCTCGGTCATTTCGGCTTCGCCCGTGATTATGTCGGGCAGGCTCTGGAGCGGGCGGAGGACATCCGCTCAATCAGCTTGACGGTCGATGCCTTAAATGTGCGAGCTCGAATCGCGCGGGAAGGCTTTTTCCAGACCACTGAGGCGCACGAAGATTATCGCCGCGCGGTAGACCTCGCCTTTGAAGCGGGCGATATGCGCCGCTATGCGCTGTCGCTTCTGGGCCTGGGCGAGATTGCCGCCAACCCGTCCGATTCCAGCAAGCACGCCTGGCGCGTGATCGATATCGCGCGCGAAGCCAATGACGCCCAGATCGAGGCGCGGGCGATTCTTCTGCTGTCGAACGCCTTCATTCGCCAGTCCGAATACAAAAAAGCCAACGATGGCTTGTTGGTGGCGCTTCGCAAGGCGCAGTCGACCCAAGACCGCCTGCTCGAGAGCCTCATCATCGGGCAGCAGGGCTTGGTTCTGGCGCAAGACAGCGATACGTTTCAGCGCGGAATCGAGCAGCAGTTGACCGCATTGGAAGTCGCCCGCGGCATGGAGGCGGTATTCCATGAATTCATGCGCCTTTACACCTTGGCCATGACGATGCTGGCGGCAAATGACTTTGACGACGCCCGCAATTATTTCGATCAGATGCTGGCCCTGTCTCAAGATGTTGAACACAAGCCATACGAAATGTATACGCTGGGGATGCTAGGGCAATGGCATGAGCTGAGCGGCAAGCTCGATATTGCCATCGCCTATTTTGGACGTGCGGTCGAGGCGGCGCGTGAAGTCGGCAATCCGGCCTACGAAGCGCGCTATCTCTACGCGCTCGGGTCCGTTTATCAGTCACGTTGGGACTTCGCAGGCGCTCGCCGGCAATTCGTTCTGTCGCGCGCGATATACCGGTCGCTCGATGACGGCCGCAACGCCACCCGCGTCAGCGCGTCCATTCTTTACAGCTATATTCTGGCTTTTGCCTCGCGAATCATGAAGCTAGTAGGTTTCCAGCCGAAAGGCGACTGAGCGCTGTCGTCAGAGCTCAAGCGCGCCCTCCGACCAGAGCCCGGTCAGCGTGATTGACGGATAGAAAACGAGCGGCGGGAGATCGCCCCGCGCGAACCAACCGACGTCCGCGGCGTCATCGCCAGCCTTTGCTTCGCCATCCAGGACGATTGCGCTATAAGCGATAACGATGTCGGCCAAGCCGTGATCGCGTTTGGGGAAGACCGCAAGCAGCTTGTCGATACGTACTTCTAGGTGAGTTTCTTCAAGCGTTTCCCGCCGAGCGGCTGCTTCCGGCGCTTCGTCGTAGTCGACGAAACCGGCCGGCAGCGCCCATTTGCCCTTGCCGGGATCAACCGCCCGCTGAATCAGCAAGACACGATCATCGACCTCAATGAAGACCACCACGGCGACCTTGGGATCGAAATAGACCGGCATGTCGCAGCGTGGACAATAGGGGCGTAATCGTCCCGAGACGGGCTGGCTTTTTAATGGTCCGCCGCAGTTAGCGCAGTAATTCGCGATTCTAGTCATCGGGGCGCCTGCGCCGGCGGCAATGCCATTGACAATCGGCAGGAGCCAAAATACACTAGCACAGGCTGCGCCGGAGTGGCGGAATTGGCAGACGCGCACGACTCAAACTCGTGTACCTTCGGGTGTGTGGGTTCGACTCCCACCTCCGGCAACTCTCCCGATTGATATACGTAGACCTGATCCATCAGCGAAGGCTCCACTTGGATTCGGGTTCGCCCGCTCGCATGTTTTCGTAGCGCGCCAGTGTGAATAGCCAGTCCGAAAGTCGATTGATATAGGGCAGCGCATATTCGCTTATGTCCTGGCTTTCCGACAGTGTGACCATACGTCGCTCGGCCCGGCGGCAGACAGCGCGTGCCAGCTGAATCTGGGCGGCGGCCGGCGTCCCGCCCGGCAAGATGAAGTTGCGGAGCGGCGCCAAAGCCTCGCTCATCTGGTCAATCGACCGTTCCAACCAGTCCACGTCCGCTCCGGAAACGCGCGTGATCCAATCCGACTTGGCATCGAGCGGCGTCGCCAGGTCTGAACCAAGATGAAAGAGCTGATTCTGCACCATTTCCAGCCATTCATCGCTCTGCTTGTTGGGCGTGGCCGCGCGCGCCACCCCCAAAACTGAGTTTAGTTCGTCGATTGTGCCATATGCCTCGACGCGCGCGTCATGCTTGGCAACGCGGCCGCCACCGAAAAGGGAGGTCCCGCCGGCGTCGCCGGTCCTGGTATAAATCTTCATCTCGGTCCTCTAGTCGCGATCCAAACACATGCGAATTTGGCAAACTGTCAATCGAAATTGAGCGCCCATTATTGCGAGCTTCACTCACGTCTCCCGCGCCGCTCGTAAAGCGCCCCCAGCGCGATCCCGGCGAAAACGACCCAGACCAGCTCGACGGGAAAGAGATACCGCGGCAGCGCCAGCAAAATGAAATGTACCGCGACTGTGTACATTAGGAATCCCGCCAGCGGCGCGGCGGTCGCCCAGCGCTTACGCGACCAGAACATGCCCAGAAGGCCGAATCCGATGCCGACATAATGAAAGATCCAAAACGTCATTTTGATGGCGAAGCCTTCAATCTGTAGCACCTGCGTGAATCCGCGAAGCGAACGATCCTCAATCAGCCATTTGCGTCCGGCGCCGACTACACTGATATCGCCGAATGGGGTCGTCCCGTGAGGCTGCAGAATGGAGTAGGCAAGTTCTTCAAGGCGGAGAGCAAGATAGCCTCTCGGATCCGCGCTTACAATTGCCGCAATCTTGCTGATGTAGGTTTCGGTTGCGTGGTTGTATTTGCAATCAACTTCGCAGCCCTCCGGTATCTGTACTTCTACACCCTCCAGGAGCAGACGGTCGTTGTGCTCCGGCGAGCCATCGTTGCGCTCCGCGCCGCGCCACAACGCGCCCATCATTTGGTCGCTGACGATGATCAAACGATTCCAACTAACGAGATTGTAGACCGTCCAGGTTGATACGACCGCCACGTAAACGAGGATGAATAGCAGCCCGAGCCTGCGCCAGCTTCGCAAAACTTGATGGCGGCTCAGCCATAGAAGATGGAGAACCAGGACGAAGGGGAAAAGCGCGGCCACGCCACGCGTCAATGTTGCCAGGCCGAAGGCGGCAGCCGACAGAGCCAGCAGGCTTGCGTCGCCTATTCGCCCGCTTCGCCGTCCATCGACAAGCCCAGCGATGTACTTGATGTAGAGCCACAAGCCCAGCGCGAGGAAGAAAATGTACAGCGTTTCAGTAGCAATTTGCGCCGGTTCGATGATGAAGGCCGGATGCAGCGCCGCCATCAACGCGGCAATTAAGCCAGCGCGGGCATTTCCAGAGATGGTCATCGCCAGCTGACAAGCCCAATACGCGGTCGCGATCGAGGCCAAGCACTGGACCAGGCGAATGGCGATGATCGCCTCGTGATCGGCCAGAGAAATCTGAAATATACCGACAAAGATAATGTATAGTGGCGCCGGTTTCAGGTTGGAGTTATAGAAGGGGATGTCGCGGATCCAGCCGTGTTCCTTCCCGCTGAAGAAGCCCGCGCCGCTGGCCAGATAACCGCTGCTGTCGCCCCCGGTGGCGCCGGTATACTCGGCCAGTGTAGGCTGCTCCAGCGCATAGGCGACGCGCAAGGCGAAGCCGAGCATCAGGACAGCCCTCAGCAGCCAAGCGCCGCGCCCCTCAAGTTGTATTGACTTCACTCCAACTCCCGTTGAAACTGCCGGCAAACGAAGGAATCAGCGAGGACCGTCTCCAAAAGTGTTTCATCGCCTCGGCCGGCTTAACGAGCTTCCATCTACCCATATATTACATACGGACCCGCGCTTATCCATCATCGTATATTCTGTTGCCTTCCCTCAATCCGACTATAATTGGTCATGAGCGAGGCGACGCATGAAAGAAACACAAGCTTACATCGAGCGGATAAAGCGGGTCAATCGCGGTCATCAGCGGCTGGAATTGGCGGTGGACCACTCGCTTTCGGCGATGCTTGCCGGTCAGGCGATGCTTGTGCGCCGCATTGATAAGGACTACGATTCCGAACAGTGGGACCCCTATCTGCGCGAGCTCTGGTTCCCGGTGGAGATCCAGGCGCGCAATATCGTCATCGTCGAGCGCCCGGCCCGCGCCCATTACCTGCCTGGCCAACTGTTGAGCATCATCGGTCCAGTTGGTCGACCCTTTAGATTCCGCCAGAATCTGCGCAATGTCCTGCTCATCGCTTATCATACTACGCCGGCGGCGCTGCTGCTGATGCTGCCGCCGCTCTTGGCGAAGCAGGTTGGCGTTACGATGGTTCTTATGGGATCTGCCCGTCAATACGAAACGAGTCATTTATCGGAAGAAGTCGAGGTCATTCAGGCGGACGATGATCTGACTTGGCCCGACATGGTGATGACATTGGGCTGGGCTGATCAGGTCTTTGTTGTGGTCGGGCAGGGAGACGAAATGGGATACTACCGCGATGTCATGCGCCTGATGCGCGAACGACAGGCTGTCATGCCGGCGAACTTCGCTTTTGCCGTCATACAGCGTCAACTGCCCTGCGGCGTCGGCGCCTGCCATGCTTGCGCACTCAACCTGCGCGGCGCGCCTAAGCTGCCATGTGTGGATGGTCCCGCCTTTGACTTGACCGACTTACGCTTGAATTAGCGCTGCAGGCTGCTGATGGCAATCGAAATTGCGCGTCCGGGTAAAACCAGCCTGATCGTCGCGACGCCGGTCATGCCGGCCGCCGGCACAGTCGGCTTTGGCGACCGCTATCGGGCGCTGATCGACTTTGACAAGCTGGGCGCCATCGTGACCAATCCGGCTACGATCGAACCCTGGAGCCCGGCATCAGGCACGCGCGTTATCTCACTCGATGCCGGCGTATTGATTCACACCGGCCTGCCTAATCCCGGCCTCGCCAAGGTGATCAGTCGGAATCGCCGCACTTGGGCGAGCCTGCCGATTCCGGTCATCTTGCATCTGGTCGCGACCTCGGTATCCCAAATGAGACGGGCTGTCGAATTGATCGACGATGTGGACGAGATTGCCGCCGTTGAGATCGGATTGAGCGATGACATTCATGAAGCCGATGCGGTCGATCTGGTGGCGGCAGCGGCGCGCCTGGAAAAGCCATTGCTGGCGCGTCTGCCATTCTACGAAACGCATCAACTGGCATTGCCTATGGCAGAAGCCGGGGCCGACGCGCTGGTGTTGACGGCGCCGCCGCGCGGTACCGCTCGCGACCGACATACCGGACGGCTCGTTAGCGGGCGGGTGTATGGACCGCTGATCAAGCCAATGATTCTGCGCCTGGTGGGCCGGCTGCGGCGTCAACTTCCCGATGAGCTGCCGATCATCGCTTCCGGCGGTATCCACTCGCCGCAGGACGCGCGCGACTATATCGAGGCGGGGGCGATTGCCGTGCAGGTGGATACGGCGACCTGGGCGCAGCCAAAGATGCTGGAGCGCATCGCTCGCGATCTGGGCGGCTGGATCGCCACCAGGCAAAAGGACGCGCTGCCCGACGAGTGGAATCCGGATATGAGCCACACCGAGGCGATTCAGCGGCGAGCGGCTCAAGCGGGCTCGCGGCGCGAATCCGATTAGAAGCAGGGGCATTCTTCAAGTCATGCCTGACTACGACTTTCGCTGTGATGCCTGCGCGCATCGCTTCACCATTCGCTTCAAAACCTACGCTTCCTACGACGCGGCGGCCTTGCGCTGCCCCGAATGCCGGGAGCGCGAATTGACTCGTGTGATCTCACAAGTGGCGATTCCCAAATCCGGCCGGGATTATCGCAATATGACTTCAAAGGAAATGCTCTCGGTTTTGGAATCGGGCGAAACGAGGCAGGTCGATGAAATGTTCAAGCAAGTTGGCGGGGGAATGGGGGCTGGCGCAGCGGACTCAGGCTCGCCATCGATTGATCCGCCAAAACCTGATTGAGGCTACAAGAACCAATCGCGCAGGGCGTCCCGCGTTTCATCGATGATTGCTTCCCAGGGGTGATTGGGCGCGCGCGTTATCGATAGGCGGTCGCGTTCAATGGTCAACATCTCGATGCCGTCGACAGCCCCGAAGAGCAGCTGCGCGATTGGCGAGCCGGCGTCGCCCTCCTGCGGATCCAAGTATCGTTCTTCCGCATCTTCGGTAAGGGTCTGGTTGACGTAGAGGTCGGCGACATTAGAGTCGTCGCTGTATTCGACTTCTACCGTGACGTATTCAGACATAGCGCGACTGGGCTTCTCCGCTCATGGTCCCCCGGCGGGCTGCTGCTGCGTGATGCAATGAATGTTGCCGCCGCCGAGCAAGATCTCCCGCGATTGCACAGCGATGATCTGGTGATTCGGAAACAGTTCCGCTAATTTCCGCCGCGCGTATTCATCGTGTCTATCGTTGAATTGCGGCATGATGACAGCGCCATTGGCGATGTAGAAATTGATGTAGGAGCCGGCAAGACGCTCGCCGGTCGGGCGCATAAAGGCACTGTCGACGGCATCCAGTCCCTCCGCTTCTTCTTGGGTCATGATCAGCGGATCCGGCTGGTGAATCTTATGAATTTCGAGCGGGCGGTCCCGCGCGTCGCGCGCCGACTTCAGCGCATCGTACGCTTCGGCGGAGCGTTCGTATTGCGGATCCGCTTTGTCGTCGGTCCAGGTCATGGCGACGACGCCCGGTCGAATAAAGCAGCATAAGTTGTCGACATGCCCGTCGGTCTCGTCTTCGTAAACGCCGCGCGGCAGCCAGAGTATCTTCTCTACATTTAGATAATCCGCCAAGAGCTGTTCAATCTCGGCGCGGGACAGCGCTGGATTGCGATTGGGATGCAACAGGCACTGTTCAGTCGTAATCAATGTGCCTTGCCCGTCGACGTGAAATGAGCCGCCTTCCATCACCAGCGGCGCCTTGTAGCGGTCGAGCGATTCGATTTCCAGCATCTTGGCCGCGACCAGCTCGTCTTGGTCCCAGGGGAAATACATCCTCTTCTGCAACCCGCCCCAGGCGTTGAATGTCCAGTCGACGCCGCGCGCTTCGCCCTTGTCGTTGACGACAAAGGTAGCGCCGCAATCGCGCATCCAGGCGTCATTGCTGGATAGCTCCACGACGCGTATCATCGCAGGCAGCATCGTGCGCGCGTTTTCAAATTGATCGGCATTGACGCCCATGGTGACTGGCTCGTAGCGGGAAATCGCCCGAGCAACTTCGACGAAGGCGCGTTGGGCCGGCTTGCCGCCGTTGCGCCAGGTATCGGGCCTCTGGGGCCAGAGCATCCAGCAGCCGGCATGCGCTTCCCACTCGGCTGGCATGCGGAATCCGTCGGCTCTCGGCGTCGAAAGTATCAGGCTCGACAATGAATCTCCTCCGGCGCGGACAAAACACTAGGTCGTCATTATGCCCCTGTCCCAAGCGCAGCGGCAGGTCGAATTTCCGGGCGCTAAAGAAAACTTGGCGCGTTCATAGTACAATACCTGCTCTAAAGAATGAGACGGGCAGCGGAAGAGCCAGATGCAGTTGCGCGCGATCTCGCCAATTGATGGACGCTATGCCGACAAACTGGCGCCCTTGCGAGACTATCTCTCGGAATGGGCGCTGATACGCTATCGCGTGCTGGTGGAAGCGCGCTGGCTTATCGTTATGGCTGAGGATCCAGCGATCACGCACCTGCGGCGATTCACCTCGGACGAGAAATCCATCTTGCATGCGCTGTCCCGCGAGTTTGATGATCAAGCCGCGCATCGCGTCAAAGCGCTTGAATCCGTGACCCAACACGATGTCAAGGCGGTCGAGTATTATATTAGGGAGCGCCTGCTCGAGACGAGCTTGAGCGATGTGGCCGAGTCCGTCCATTTCGCTTGCACCTCCGATGACATCAATAATCTGGCTTACGCGATGATGTTTCGCGATGCCCTTGGCGCTGTCTGGCGGCCGCAGGCCTGCGCGCTGATTGACCGCCTTGATGGACTGGCGCGTGGCAACGCCGATGTCCCGATGCTGGCGCGGACGCACGGGCAGCCGGCCAGCCCCACCACAATGGGCAAGGAAATTGCCGTACTTGCGCAGCGGCTTCGGCGTCAGCTTGCGTCCATTGATTCCCAAGAGTATCTCGGCAAATTTAACGGCGCGGTCGGCGCCTTCAACGCCCATCATGTCGCCTATCCGGGGCTGGATTGGCTCGCGTTATCGCAGCGCTTTGTTGAGGGATTGGACCTGACCTTCAATCCGCTGACTACACAGATTGAAGCGCACGATTATCAGGCTGAACTGGCGCACAGTTTTATGCGTTTCAACACGGTATTGCTCGACTTCTGCCGTGACATGTGGACCTATATTTCGCTAGGTTATTTTCGACAGAAAGCTAAGGCAGGCGAGGTCGGCTCTTCGACCATGCCGCATAAAGTCAATCCGATTGACTTCGAAAATGCGGAAGCCAATCTGGGAATCAGCAGCGCGAATTTCGCTTACTTGGCCGACAAGCTGCCGGTGTCCCGCCTGCAGCGCGATTTGAGCGATTCGTCGGCTTTGCGGAATTTCGGCGCTGCCATCGCCCACAGCTATCTGGCGCTGCTCTCAACCGAGCGCGGCTTGTCGAGAGTCGAGGTCGATCAGGCGGCATTGCTCGCCGATCTTGACGGCGCTTGGGAGCTGCTGGCCGAGGCAATTCAAACGGTCATGCGCAAGCATCATATTCCGGACGCTTACGAGCAAATGAAGGCGCTGACCCGTGGCGCTCGCGTCACGCGGGAAGACCTGCGCGAATTCATCGGCGCGCTGGCGATACCGGAAAATGAGAAAGAAATGCTTCGCCAGCTTAAGCCCGATACCTACATCGGCCTGGCGGAGCAATTGGCGCTGTGGAATTTTGAAGGCGATGAGACTTCTGCAACGAAAAATAGCTCTGGCTTGACGACCTAGCCGGGCAGGAAAGGAGCGTACCGTGATGTTTCAACCCTTCGGCCGTCAAGCGACGCTGCGGCTGACGATGGGGCAAGCGCTGATCAAATTCCTGCAAGCGCAATACAGCGAGTATGACGGCGAGGTGCAGCGCTTCATCCCCGCGATCTGGGGGATCTTCGGACATGGCAACGTCAGCGGCTTGAGCCAGGCGCTGTGGGAATGTGGCGATGAACTGCCCTATTATCAGCCGACCAATGAACAATCGATGGTGCATGCGGCCTCGGGCTTTGCGCGCACGCGCCTGCGCACGCAAACATTCGCCTGCACAACATCCATTGGACCCGGCGCGACCAATATGATCACGGGCGCGGCGACCGCGCATATCAATCGCCTGCCCGTGCTGCTGCTGCCTTCCGATTATTATGCGACGCGCTTTCAGGGCCAGGTCTTGCAAGATATTGAGCATCCGGTATCGCTTGACATGAGCGTGACCGACTGTTTTCGCGTGGTGAGCCAGTTCTTCGACCGCATTACCCGGCCCGAACAGATCCTCTACGCCGCCCCCGAAGCGATGCGGGTGATGACCGATCCGGTCGCCGCGGGACCGGCGACGATCGCCTTGCCGCAAGATATTCAGAGCGTCGCCTTCGACTGCCCAACCAACTTCTTCCGGGTGAAAATCTGGCGGATTGAGCGGCGCCAACCCGACGCGCGGCGGATCGACGAAGCAATTGCCTTGCTGAAAGATGCCGAGCGCCCTTATATCCTGGCCGGCGGCGGCGCGCATTATTCGAAAGCCTGGGCTGAATTGCGCGAATTCTCCGATAGCTTCGGCATCCCGATTGGCGAAACGCACTCCGGGCGGGGCGCGCTAAAAGAAGAATCGCCGCTGATGATCGGTGGCAGCGGGCATACCGGCACGCCGCTTTCGGGCAAATACGCCGCCGATGCCGATCTGGTCTTTCTCATCGGCACGCGCCTGGCCGATTTCGCCACCGGCTCTTACTCAGCCTGGCAGCACCCGGATGTCAAGTTTGTCAGCATTAATGTAAGCGGGGCGCATGCGCATAAGCTGGGGGCGCTGCCGATTGTCGCAGACGCGCGTGAAACGCTTCGCGCGCTCATCGCCGCTGGCCGGGCGGGGGGCATCAAACCCAACGCGGGTTACGTCGAATCGGTTGCCGTCGATCGGCAGGGCTGGCTGCAGCAGAAGCGCGATTCGGTCTACGTGCAATATCCGAACGAGCGGATGAGCCAGGCGCAGATCATCGGCGCTCTAAACGATTTCATGGATAGCGGCGACACGCTTGTCTGCGCGGCGGGAACGGCGCCCGGCGACTTGCACCAGCTTTTTGAGACGACCGCTGGCCGCATCCTGCACCTGGAGTTTGGCAATTCCTGCATGGGTTACGACATCCCCGGCGCGATTGGCGTGCGTCTGGCTCGTCGAGATCAAGATGGAGAAGTCTACGTCTTTATGGGCGATGGCAACTATCTCTTGCATCCGATGGAGTTGAAGACAGCCGTTCAAGAAGGCGTCAAACTCACGGTGATTCTGCTGCAAAATGACGGCTTCCAGTCCATACACGGGCATCAAAAGGTGCTCGTCGGGCATAGCCTGGGAAATGAATTCCGCCTGCGCAATCAGGAAACGGGCAAGCTGGATGATGGCGACTTCGTCGAAATCGATTACGCCAAGAACGCTGAGAGCATTGGCTTGCGCGCCTGGAATGTAGCTGACGAGGACCAGCTCAAGACCGCGCTGAAAGAGGCGCGCCGGGAGCGGCGTTCCTGCATGATCGTGGCGCAGATTGAGCGTTACAGCCGCCTGCCGCGCTCGGGCATCTGGTGGGATGTCTTCGGCGCCGAAGTCACGGACGATGAGCACACGAAAGCGCTGGTGGACGAGCGCGAAGAAGGGCGTGCCGGTCAACGCTATTACTGGTAGGCTGGCGCGGGAAAGGAACAGGCTTATGCACAATGGCCGTTCAAACAAACCATACGACATCATTGTATTCGGCGATACCTGCGTCGATTTGATCTTGCGCGACGACGATGTTGTCCCGCAGTTTGGTCAGGTCGAAAAGACGGTCGCCGGTTATGACCTGGTGATGGGCGGCTCCTGCTGCATCTTTGCGGCGCAGGCGGCCAAGCTGGGCTTGCGCGTCGCCATTCTCGGCCGCGTCGGCGCCGACTACTTTGGCAAGCTGATCGTGGACACGCTGGCGGAGGCCGGCGTCGATACGCGCTATATTGAAGTGGCAGAAAATCTTCGGACCGGTATCACCGTCCATCTTGTTCAGGGCGACGATCGCGCCATGTTAACCCATTTGGGCTCGCTGAATACGCTGACCGCCGACGATGTATCTGACGAGATCCTGGTCTCGGCGCGACACCTGCATTACGGCAGCTTGTACCTGCATACGGGCTTGCTGCCGCGTTGGATTGATATCCTGGAGCAGGCGAAGCATCTTGGCCTGACCGTGTCCTTGGATACTAATTGGGACCCTGACGAACGCTGGGATCACGACCTTGAACGCGCCTACCAGCATATTGACGTGCTGCTGCCCAATGAGCAGGAGGCGATGTATCTCAGCGGGAAGTCATCTTATGGCGAGGCGATAGCGGATCTGCGTAAACGTGTTCCGCTGCTGGTGGTCAAGCGGGATATCGCCGGCGCGGTGGCTTGGCAGGGCGAACAAGAATTCGCTCAATCGGTATTTGAAGCGAATGACGGCGGCGACGGGATCGGCGCGGGCGACAGCTTTGACGCCGGATTCCTGGCGGGCTGGTTAAATGACTTGCCTTTAGCCAGTTGCTTGTCAATCGCCTGCCAGTGTGGCCGCGGCGTCGCGGGCGGGGTGGGCGGTGTCGCCGGGCAGCCGCGTCAATCCGACATCAATTCCATGCAGCCTGCGTTTTTTGGCTGAGCATTCCTAGTTTAAGCCGTCTGCTCTCCATCGGCGGCAGGCAGCCCCTCGCCGTTATAACCGCGGCCGACGCCGCGATATTCGAAACCGAGGGACCTCAACTCGTCGGGATTGTATATGTTGCGGCCGTCTATCAGGATTGGGCGCTTCATCGATTGGCGTATCCGCCGCATATCGAGTTGCTTAAACTCATTCCACGGGGTCAAGACCAGCAGCGCTTCGGCATCTTTGGCGGCGCTGTATGAGTTGTCGCAAGGGATGAGCGCCGGCACCTCGCCGCAGGCGTTTTCCATGGCGACCGGGTCGTAGCCTTTGACAGTTGCCCCCTGATTCAACAGCGATCGCGCCACCGTGAGCGCTGGCGATTCGCGGGTGTCGTCTGTATTCTGCTTGAATGCCAAGCCCAGAATCGCGACCGTCTTGCCGTTCAAGCTGCCGCCCAGCATTTCGCGCGCCTTTAGCGTGATTTGCCGCCGCTGAAAGGCGTTGATTTCCATGACGGCGTTGAGCAGTTGCGGATGCATCCCGTGCGTCTGCGCCATATTGGCCAGCGCCTTGACATCTTTGGGAAAGCAGGAGCCGCCAAAGCCCACGCCCGCTTGCAGGAAATGGGGACCGATCCGTTTATCGAAGCCCATGCCGCGCGCGACTTCTTCCACATCGGCGCCCAGCCGCTCGCAGATGATGCTGATTTCATTGATGAAACTGATGCGCGTGGCCAGAAAGGCGTTGGAGGCGTATTTGATCATTTCGGCCGTGCGAATATCGGTGATGACAATCGGGGCGTCCAGCGGCGCGTAGAGCTCGGCTACGGTTTCGGCGGCCGCTGGATCGCTTGAGCCCAGCACGGTGCGGTCGGGCTGCATGAAATCAGCCAGGGCGGAGCCCTCGCGCAAGAATTCCGGGCAGGAGACGACTGCAAAGTCGATCGGCTGCGGCTGGTTGCGCTCGACGATTTCCCGTGTCCAGTCGCCAGTGCCGACGGGCACGGTCGATTTGTTGATGATGATCAACGGATGGTCCATGGTTTCGGCAATGGTCTGGGCCGCGCTGCGCACGTATTGCAGGTCGGCCTCGCCGTCGACGCCCGAGGGCGTGCCGACGCAGATGAAGACGAACTCCGCCCCTTTTAAGCCCTCGCCATAACAGGTGGTGAATTTCATCCGGCCCGCGACCGTATTTCGCTGCGCCATCTCCGCCAGCCCCGGTTCATAGATGGGCATTTTGCCATTCTGCAGCATCGACACTTTGCGTTCGTCAATGTCGACTAGGGTGACGTTATTGCCCAGGTCGGCGAAACATGTTCCGGTCACCAGTCCGACGTATCCGCTGCCTATCACACAGAGTTCACTCATGTCCTATTAGCTCTCTTTTCTCCGTAGGATTCGCGCAAATCATGTCGCTTGCTTGTATACACGCTTCGGCAGAATCTCTCGCAACATGAGTTTACCAGAGCGCCGCGGACGAAATCAGGTTGCCGCTCGAATGCCATCGTACACCAGTTTGCGCCGGGGCGGCTCAAAGAATGGGGGCGAATTGCTTTTACAAAATGCGCAGGCGCTTGATATACTGGCAAGGCAAGATTTCACACGAAGGCAAAGGCGAGCGTGATGTCGCGAGAGCTCGATTCTCAAACGAAAGCCAATCTCTACCAGGCGCATGTCAAGGATGGCGCGCCGCAGGAAATGCGCAAAGTGCCCTATCGAAACATTCGCGATCTGCTCTCGCTCCATAGCAAGACATCCGGGGGCAAAACATTTCTCATATATTATGATGCCGATAACGAGCGGCAGGCGCTCACCTACGCTGAATTCAACGCGCGGGTGCATCAGGCGGCTAACTTCATGGTTGAGGACCTCGGCCTCCGGCGCGGCGATCGCGTCGCCACCATCGCTGACAATCATATCGACACGGTCCTGATTTACTTCGCCTGCTGGGTGATTGGCGCGGCGGTCGCGCCTCAGAATGTGGCGGAGGACGATCGTCGAATCGCCTTCATCCTGCGCAACAGCGAGGCGAAGGTCTGTTTCGCGCGGTCAGAATATCTCGAACGGGCGGAGTCGATCATTATGGGAGTCGATGGCGGGGAAGGCGCGCCCAACATCGGGACAATCGTCGATGTGGGTGGCGCCGGGGGCGGCCGTTACATCAACTTCCACGAAGCGATGGCGAACCGGCCGACTACCTACCTCGGCGACGATTCCGGCGCCAAATCAGCCGACATGCCTCTGGGCGCTGGCAATTCCGCCACGGCGACCCTCGATGACGAGGCGCTGCTGGTCTATACCAGCGGCACGACCGGTACGCCAAAGGGCGTGATTTTGTCGCAATACAATCTGCTGGTGGACGCGCAGGGCATCAGCCAGTGGCAGGCGATCACCGGCAATCAGCGCATGATGTGCGTGCTGCCGATCCATCATGTGAATGGCATCGTGGTGACGATCATGATTCCGCTCTACGTTGGCGGCTCAACCGTGCTCAACCGCCGCTTCAGCGCCTCGCGCTTTTGGGAACGGATCGTTCTCGAGGGCGTCAATGTTGTCAGCGTCGTGCCGACTCTGCTGCAATTCCTCATCGAGCATGGGCGGGCTGAGCTCGCGGCGGGCAATACCATATTTGGCGGCGCCATCAGCCGGCGAGACGTGACGCCCTTTCGCCATTTCATCTGCGGCGCTGGCACCCTGTCGGTTAAGCTGGCGCAGGAATTCTGCGAAATGTTTGGCTTGACGCTGCTGCACGGCTATGGCTTGAGCGAATCGACTTGTTATTCCTGCTTCTTGCCGATCAGTCTGTCCTGGAAGGCGAATCAGAGCTGGCTGTTGGATCACGGCTATCCGAGCATTGGCTGCCCGATTGAACCGAACGAGATGGCGATTTTCGCCGCCGACGGCAGTGGAAAACAGCTGGGCGAAGGCCAACGGGGCGAGATCTGTATCCGGGGCCACAACGTAATGCAGGGCTACTTCAAGCGGCCTGAAGCCAATGCCGAGACTTTCAAGTTTCAATGGTTTCGCAGCGGCGATGAAGGCTACTTCCTGCGAGACGAGATTGGCCGGCAATTCTTCTTCATCACCGGGCGCATCAAGGAATTGATCAACCGCGGCGGCGTCAAGTTCAGCCCCTTAGATATTGAGGAGGTCCTGCTCGGCATTGATGGCGTCAATGTCGGCTTGGCGATTGGCTTCCCGAATGACTATTACGGCGAAGAAGTCGGCGCTTATGTGGTCTTGGAAGATGGCGCCAACCTCGAGGAAGCGACGATTCTGGAGCGCTGCCGCGATGTCCTGACCTTTGAAAAGTCGCCCAAGGCGGTTGTCTTTGGCGAAGAGATTCCGGTGACATCAACCGGGAAGTACCAGCGGCTCAAGCTGCAGGGCCTCTTTTCCCAATGGGAACAGGTGCAGTTCCGCCGCTAGCTTCGTATCGCGGAGCGGGCGCGGCTCAGCTCGGGCAATACCAGCAAACTGATCAGCCCATTGAGCACGACGATAACAGTGCTGCCTTCATGCCCCAATACACCGACGGGCAAAGGCAATTCCACGACGAAAACGCCGGTGATCAGCAGCGCGATCACAGCGATCGAAAAGGCGATGTTCTGTAAAACAACCTGCCGAGCGCGCCTGCTCAAGCGCAGGGCATCTGCCAAGCGCTCCAGCCTGTCACCCATCAGCACCACATCCGCAGTTTCCAGCGCGACATCGGCGCCGACGCCGCCCATAGCGATGCCGATATCGGCGGCTGCCAACGCCGGCGCGTCGTTGATGCCATCGCCGACCATGGCGACGGGTCCATATTCGCGCTGCAACTGCCCGATGATTTTCGCTTTTTCGTCCGGCAGTAGTTCGGCATACACGCGATCGACGCCGGTTTGCTCCCCGATCAAACGGGCGGCGCGCGCATTGTCGCCGGTCAGCATGGCCACGGCGATGCCACGACGTTTTAGTTCATCCAACAGCGCGAAAGCTTCGGCGCGGCGCTCATCCGCAAAGGCGATTAGGCCGAGCCACTGCTCATCGCGTAGCACGGCTACCACGGTCTTTCCCTGCTCTTCAAGCTCCGTCTGCTTCCAATGCAGCGCCTGCGGCATCGTCGTACCGACTTGGAATTCGGACGGGCGTCCAACGCTGACCTGGCGCCCAGCGAGCCAGGCGCGGGCTCCCCGGCCGGGCACCGCCTCGAAATCATCCGGGGGCTCGAATTCCACGGATTTAGCACTCGCGTACTCGACGACTGCTTTGGCCAGCGGATGCTCCGATCTTGATTCCAGCGAGGCCGCCGTAGCGATCACTTCGGACTGTGTGAACAACGCGCCGGCAATCACATCGGTGACCCGGGGCTGCCCGCGGGTGAGCGTCCCCGTCTTGTCGAATGCGACCGCTTGAATGCCGGCCAGTTGCTCCAGCCCGCCGCCGCCTTTGAACAGGATGCCGCCGCGCGCAGCTGAAGCGATGGCAGAAATGAAGGCTGAGGGGACGCTGATGATCAGGGCGCAGGGCGAAGCTACGGTCATCAGCACCATCGCGCGGTAGAAGTTGTGCTGAAAATCGCTAAGACCCAGCGCCGGCGGAATCGCAATGATGAGCAATACGCCAACAATGATGAGCATCGCGTATGTTTGCTCAAAGCGCTCGAGGAAACGTTGGGTGGGCGCTTGGCTCTCTTGCGCTTCCTCCACCAATTTGATGATGCGCGACAGGGTCGTGTTTTCGGCCGCCCGTGTCGCGCGGACGTCAAGGATGCCGTGCTTGTTCAGTGTGCCGGCAAAAACGCCATCGCCGGCTGCTTTGTCAACCGGTAAGGACTCGCCGGTGATCGGACTCTCATCGACAGCGGAATTGCCCGCCAAGACTTCGCCGTCAACCGGGATGCGCTCGCCGGGCTCGATGAGAATGGTGTCGCCGATGCGTATCTCGCTGATTTTGACTTGTCTGGCTTTCTCGCCGCGTTTGACCTTGGCGACTTCGGGATAGTGCGCTAGCAGTCCGCTGATCGCGCGGCGGCTGCGACCAATGGCGTAGTCCTGCAGCGTGTTGCTAAGCGAGAACAGGAATAGCAGAACCGCGCCTTCGTGCCAATGGCCGATAAAAGCCGCGCCCAGCGCCGCCATTACCATCAGCAGATCGACGTCGATCTTGCCAACGAGGAGGTTCTCCATGGCGGATTTGGCGCCATAGAATCCGCCGGCGACATAAGCCAGGATATTGAGTGAAAGCGTCAACGAGTAGGGCAGTCCGATTTGCTCAGCGAGCAGGGAGCCGATGAGCGCCATCAGCGTAAGCGCCACCAGACGAGGCGCCAGCCATTTCTCGCTGCGCCATTGGAAGGGGACCTCCGCGGCGAAGGTCTGACTCGGTGACCGCGTGATCTGCGAAGCCAAACTTTGCTCCTGGTAAACCGTGAATCAACTGTGGTATGACAATAAGTTTAACGCATGTTAAGTATATTGTCAACTGAGTATCACACATGATTTTATCCGCCATTAATGTTTGGACGGGACCAATACCAGGCTAAGGGCTGTGGAGATTAATGGGGGACTGCGGAAGCAAAAGGACGCGCCATATAGGCACGCCCTCGGATGGGAAATCTGCGATCGTAGACGGCGAGCGCCTCAGACGATGTCGTCGTTCTTGGGGATCTGCTTCATGCGTCTGGCGATACTGAAATGGAAGGCAAGGCCCATCAGCGCGATGGCGATAGCCGCCCAACTGATGGCGATGACTTGTACGGAAACGCCCGGCATCACGAACTCCGAGAAATAGGCGACCGGGTTGGTGATGACATCGCCTGTGTAAGCCGGTGTCGAAAGGACCAGGGGCAGGTCAAGCAGGATATGCAATCCGGTCATGAGCGAGATGACGGTCAAAACAATCTGCGTGAAGGACTTGCCCGACCGGAGTTGGTTAATGTCGCCGCGGCCCGTCCATCCCAGCACGATCAGCAGCGCGCCCAAACCCATACAGATGATCATAGAGATCAAGTCGCCAGTTTCCGCCGGGCGGATGAATAGCGCCAGGAAGCCGATCGTGAATGCGCCTGTGATGCCGGCGATCAGGCGAACCAGATGCGGCGCCCGATTAACCAGGAAGAAAATCAAAGCGCCCAGCGCTGCCGACCCGAGGTAACCGGCCGACATCGTCAGGGCATCGGCGCCGTCGCGGAATTCGATCCTGTACGTCCCGACCTGCGAGAGCGTGAAGCTTTCAACGGCGCCGCCCGTTATCTGCATGGCGAAGGCGGTCAGCCCGCCATGAATGTTGTTGGCCAACATTCGGAAGGGGTGAGCCAATCCAGACAGCGAGTCGACATACCAGAGGGCAAATATGCCAACAAATGCCAAGGCGGAAATAATGAAGTTTCTGCGCACGATCTCCCGGCGTACCTTCCGCTCTACGAACTCTCTTAACATGATCTATCTCCTTGAACTCTGGCTTTCGTTCTCTCCTTTTCGGAGTGGATTCAATCGTTACCTGAATTCGATCCGGCAATCCTCGTTCAATTCTTGCTTTTGACGGCGTCGCTGATCTCGCCTCCCACTGGTTTGAATAAGCCAAAATATACGGCCGCCCCCAACATCAGCACCGCAATGGCCGACCAGATGAAGGCGATCACGCTTGGGTCCAGGTTAGGCGTATACCTGTCGGCAAATGCGGCGGCATCGTTCATGATATTGCCGACGCCCGCATCCCCATACCGGATTAGAATCGATAGGTCCATCACGGCATTCAATCCCGTGAGAATCGCAAGCGTATTGAGTATGAAAACATTGATTAATCGCGGCGCTAGCCAGCCCAATGCAACCAAGATGACTCCGAATCCGATCCCTACCACATTGGCAGTCAAATTTCCTGAATCGTCAGGTCTGGCATAGAGTACGGTCAAAACAATGATAGACAGACCCAAGAAGACTGAGAGGCCGCGCGTCCATTTGGGATTGCGGCTTGTCAGGAAGAACAGGGCGGATCCGAAGAGCGCAGCGCCCAGATAACCCGCTGGCAAGATTAGGGCCGGGTCGCCATTTGCGGTTGTCGCCATGCCAGATCCATTTGGCGATACGGTGAATTCTATGACTTGCCCGCCCGTAAGAAGCGCCGCCAGCGAATGTCCCGCTTCATGGATGAAGGTAACAAAGAGATTGACGGGCCAGAGCACGGGCGAAAGAGCCGCTGTCACAAGATTTGCGTTTGGATTGGGTCGCGCTTGGCCCGGCGCTCCGCCGATGTTCCAAAGGAACAGGGCGAATAGCAGAGCCAGAAGCGAAACAAATAAAGCTTGCCGCCGAATGACCGCATCGGCGTCAGTCGAAATGGGACCGGCGTTTTGCTTGATGTTGCGCCACAAGAAGAAAATGGAAACGAGGGCAAATGGCAGCCCGGTGGCGAGAAAGAAGAACGGCAGCGGCAACTGCCCCAAAGCGTTCACTTGAATCTCGCTGCCTAGCGTTTGGATTTCGCTCGACAGTTCGCTGCCGAGATTGCCGCCGTCAAATTGCTCGGATGTCAGGTAGGATCCCAATCCAATCCAAGCGATGCTCAACAGCAGCAGCAGTATCCAGATCATGCGCGTTCGTCTATGCACTGGCAATTCCTCGAATTCTCAGGTCTGCGAATCTGGATTATAGCGCATCCGCTCCCGTGAGATACCGCGTATCCAAATCACTATCCATACACTTATTATACGGAAATCAGCTGGCAACCGGTTTTACATTCGTAAAATCTTTGTAATATGATTCATGTGAGGCTTTGCTTTCGATGTTCATGACCTGCTGCCACCCTTGTATGATATTACGCTTTTGCAGTCGGCGATGTTGCGGTGAAAACACAGACGAATGAGGTGAGAGTATGCGGACTGCGCCGGACCTGAGCGACTTCATTCCTTCAGATAACCTGGCCCGGGCGGAGACGATGCCCGCTCGCTGGTACATCGAACCTGAATTTCTGACGCTGGAGGCGGAGAAGATTTTCTACAGAACCTGGCAGCCGGTCGGTCGGCGGGAAGACGTCGCGCGGCCCGGCGACTTTTTTAGCTGCGACGTTTTGGATCAGCCGCTGGTCATCGTGCGAAATCGCGCCGGTGAATTGCGCGCCTTCTATAACGTGTGCCCGCATCGGGCGGCGATTGTGGCGCAAGGACGCGGAAACCGCCAAAGTTTGCAGTGCAAGTATCATGGCTGGACCTACGACCTCGACGGGAAGCTGCTGCGCGCGCCCGAGTTCGAAGGCGTCGAGAATTGGGACGCGAATACAGTTTGTTTGCAGCCGGTGCATGCGGAAGCCTGGGGTCCCTGGATATTTGTGAACCTCGACCCGGCGGCACAGCCGATGGCCACGACCTACGGCGCAATCGCGCAAGAGATCGCCGCGGCCGGTTTTCACTTGGACAGGATGCGCCTGGTCGAGCGCCGCGATTACCTGATTGACTGCAATTGGAAAGTCTACGTCGACAACTATCTCGAGGGCTACCACTTGCCCATCGCTCATCCGAGCCTGTTTCGCGAGCTGGATTACGACCAGTATCGCATTGAGACACACCGCTATCATTCGAAACAGCACGCGCCGATACGCGATGTGTCGCCCGACGAAGTTCGCGACCGACGCTACGTGCGCAGCGGCGAGGCGGAAGCGGACGCGCTCTACTATTGGGTCTTTCCCAACGTGATGCTGAATGTCTATCTCGACAACACCTCGATAAATATCATCATCCCCGTTGGGCACGACAAGACGCTGACGGTATTCGAGTGGTACTTTGAAGCGCCGGGAACGGGCGAGGGCTGGGAAAGCATGCAACAGATCATCGCCTTCAGCGACGAAATTCAGCGAGAAGACATCGAATTATGCGAGTGGGTGCAGCGAGGCTTAAAGTCGAATGCCTACAATCGCGGCCGTTTTTCCCTCTTGCGTGAAAATGGCGTGCACCACTTTCAGTCCTTGGTGCATGAGTTTCTCTCCCGGGAGTAATCGTCCTCCTTTGAACGCTCGCCGTCCGCGCCAAATGCGATGGCTGGCGAGGCGCCAAGCGCCAGAAGACCGACCGTTCCCCAGGCGGCGTAACTGATGACGTTGATTCCGTGCAGCAGAAAGCCAAGCGCGATAGCATCCACGTCGCTCATGCCGACCAATTGTCCCGTCACTACAATGGCGACCTCAAAGGGACCGAGCGCGGCAATGCTGACCGGCAGGGCGATGCTAATCGCGGTCAGGGCAATGCCAAGCGGCACGCTAATTGTGTAATTCACTTCAATGCCCAGCGCGCGATGCGAGAAATACAGGGCGGCGAGTGGAGCGCTCCAGGCAAGCAGCGTCCATATCGCGGTCAACAGCAGCGTACGTTTGTCTGTGAGCGGCTGCAAGCCATCAAGAAGATGACTGAGCATTGTTTTCATCGGAAGCCGTTGCAGCGGCCGAAAGGCGCGCAGCAATTTGTCAAGAAGCCGATGCGCCGACGCGGGCGCGTACGCGAAGACAAGCAGGACCAGGAAACCGGCGAGGGCCATCAGGCCAAAAAGCCACGCTTGGTCTGTGAGATCGGCGGGCGCGGCCGGCATCCGGCTCACTGTGGCGGCGATTAACAGAACCAGCATCAATACATCAATCAAGCGCTCCACAATGATGCTGGTTCCCGACGTGACCAGGGGTACGCCACGCCTGGTGGCCAAGACGCCGCGAGCGACCTCGCCAAGCCGAAAGGGCAGTTGATTGCCGAGGAACATCACGTTGATCATGTGGAAAGATTCCAGGACTGAAATGCGCCGATTCAGCAAAATCCACCAACGCACGCCACGCGTTAACAAGGACAAGGCGACGGCGAAGACAGCTAGCAGCAGATAAACGGGATCAGTTCTGCCCAGGCTGTTGAGGACATCGCTGAAGGGCGCCGCCCGCAGGATCCAGGCGAGCGAACCCACGCTGACGGCGATGCTGGCGAGGAAGAAAAGAAGCCGTCTGGCGCTCATGGACACATAGACCTATAGTCGGCCAGACTTCCAGAGCCGAACAACGCGCAACATGACAGCTTTCTTTGGCTTCTCATTGTACGGGCGGTTCCACTAGTATGACCGGCTCGCCGCCGATCGCGCTGCTTCGATTGCTCTCCAAATCGGGGAAACTAAAATCAGCGGCTGGCTTGAGCTCAATCGAATATTTGCCATCGACTGCCGACATCGTAGTCGTTTCGCCGTTTATAAAGCGCAGATCTGCGATATCGCCCCTCGCCTTGAGCGTAGCCGTCCGCGCTTCGCTCGTGTTGTTCCATAGGACGACGATGCGCTCCCCGCTGGCGCGCTGAAAGACGATCAAAGTCACTTCATCGTCGATGCCGCTAAGGCTGATTGGCGTGAAGGGCTGGCGGCCAAATATCTCCGCTAGGAGCGCAAATGCCTGCCCAACGGGACGGGGCGTGTTGGCATGGGGGTGGTGGCTGAAACAATGCGAGCCTCGTTGGTTTCGATAGATGCCGAAGGCGTCGCCGAAGCAGGCGCCGTTGGCGCAGAGTTCGCCATGATTCGGCTGGAAATCTGTGCCGGCGGGATAGTTGCCGCAGTCATCGTAAAGCTGATGATAAAAGACCACCTCGACGCCCTTTGACCAGGCGAAGGCGGCGCTCATCACCAGAAAATGCGCTTGCTGCTGCGCGGTCGCCAGTCGGTTGCGCTGTTCCGGGCTAAATGCCCAAACGGGACCAGGATAATCGTCCCAGACGGAAACGCCCGTTTCATTCACCCAAACTGGACGCGTAATCCGATAAGCCTTTAAGGTGTCCTCGACGACTTTTGTCAGCCAGCCGCTGCGCCAGGGGTCATCATAACTATGCAAGGCGATAACATCAAAGAACCAGTTGAAGGGTTCGCGCAGCGGATCAATTTGGATCTGACGCAGCACGCGCGAAAGGAAGCCCTGATCATTGGCGTATAGCAAGCCTCCAAACAAGACTTTCGCCTCCGGATCGACGGTCTTGATAATGATCGCCGCTACCTTCAACAGACGGGCATAAGCCTCGCTGCCGGCGTTCCAGAATTGCGGCACATCAGGCTCATTCCAGACCTCCCAGGCGCGGATGCCATCATCAGCGTCGAATTCGTTGTTCTGCGCCAGAACGCCGCCGGGCATGTAACGCATGACGGCATAATGCACGAATTGCGCCCAGGGATTGTCTAAATTGATCGCGACATCGGGTCCCCCGCTGTCCGTGCCGTCGGCGAAGATGGGCTGGAACAGATTGGCAATGCTGTTCCCGGCATGCCAAAAAGCTGGCCTGCCCAAGAGAATGGCGTTGGTCCGCAAGCCATGGCCGATATCGGTCGCGACCAGCTTGTCGTAAGCCAACCAGTCATATTCGCCCGGCTGAAGCTCGACGCGATCCCAATACAGGGGCCAGCGGTTCCAGCCGGCGCCCAGAATCAGGGCGTTGCGATAGCGTTCCACTCCCATATTTCCGTCGATGAAGCCGACAAAGGTGATGCCGAGCCGGTCGGCGCGGATGTAGTCCTCAGCGTCGATGAGCCCGCCGGGCGCCGTCGTGGCCACGGGCGGTATCTGCGCGCTCGAGGACAGACTAGTAAGCAACGCTGCAAAGACGATGAGCAGGAAGGACAAGCTGGCGGCGCGACCACCTTTGGCGATAATACAAAAGGAGGCGCCTCTTGCCGAGAGCGCCGGGAATCCACTGTAGCGAGTCAAGTCTTTATCATTCACATCCTTGAGGGTAATTCAGGATGCAATTGGGCGCTAGGGATTCCACCACCAGAGCGCGCGATTCATCGGGGCGTTGAGAAAACCGGTCTCGCCAGGACGGGTCCCGGCGCTGCTGCCAAAGACTCTACTCGTTGCTGCGTCATCCAATGAGCCATCCATGTTGCGGCTCCGCATATGACTCTGAACCGTAGGTTTACTACGCCATTCGATTCGAGTACCATGCCTGTTGTCGTCACCGCCAAGCGCGCCACAAAGACTGTGTTCGTCGCAGTGCCGCGCAATTTAAGGCGGTGCGGAAGGCATAAGAGCTTGACCATTCTGCATAAATTGACGCTTCCGCTCGTGAAAGCTATACTGATTTGGAGACTTTGAAGCCCAGCAATGGGGAGTAGACTAATGGCAGCAGTTTCCGATGAACTCATGGAAATTCTCCGCTGTCCGGTGGCGGTCCACTACAAGGACAAGGGCGATGACCCCGGTCGCCTTCGGCTGGTGCAGGATTGCTGGCTCGTCTGCGATGACAGCGGCTACAAGTATCCGATTCGCGAAGGCATTCCGGTGATGCTGGTCGACGAAGGCGAGAAGTGGAAGGACACCCCCGAAGTAGACTTGCCCATGCCCCCGCCCGAAGAATGACTTACGGGACCTCTCGCCCCCCGTCGATATAGGTCCGTCCGCCCCGGCTTAGCTAATGGCGGGCGCCCATTGTCTGTGACTGAAAGCCAAGTTGCTCGCCATCTGCGGCGATATCGACCCAGACCTGATCGCCCTCTTGAACCGCGCCTTCCAAAATTGCCAGCGCCAGCGGATCCTGCAATTCCCGCTGAATCGCGCGCTTTAGAGGACGCGCGCCAAAGACTGGATCCCAGCCCAAATCCGCCACATGCGCCTTTGCCGCGTCGCTCAGCTCTATCGTGATCCGCCGGTCGGACAGGATCTGCGCCAGCCGCTCAAGCTGAAGGTCAACGATACGGACGATATGCTCGCGCGTGAGACTGTGGAAGATGATGATGTCGTCCAGGCGATTGAGAAACTCGGGACGAAAATGCCGGTCCAATTCGCTCATGATCGCTTTGCGCTGCTCGTCGCGATCAATCGATGCGCCCATCTGTTTGACCAGCGCGGTGCCGATGTTGCTGGTTAAGATGATCACGCAGTTGGTGAAATGCACCGTGCGGCCCTGCCCATCGGTCAAGCGCCCATCGTCAAAGACTTGCAGGAAGAGGTTGAAGACATCCGGATGGGCTTTTTCGATTTCGTCGAAGAGCAAGACGCAGTAGGGACGCCGCCGCACAGATTCCGTTAGTTGCCCGCCTTCTTCGTAGCCGACGTAGCCGGGCGGCGCGCCGATCAAGCGAGCGATGCTATGCTTTTCGCCGTATTCGCTCATATCAATGCGCACCATCGCGCTGTCGTCATCGAAGAGGAATTGCGCCAGCGACCGCGCCATTTCCGTTTTGCCGACGCCTGTCGGTCCCAGAAAGAGGAAGGTGCCCAGCGGGCGATTTGGATCCTGCAAGCCCGCTCGGCCCCGGCGGACCGCGGCTGAAACCGCCTTGACCGCATCGTCCTGCCCGACAATGCGCTCATGCAGGCGCGCCTCCATTTGCAGCAGCTTTTCGATTTCGCCTTCGAGCATGCGCGCAACCGGTATGCCGGTCCAGCGGCTGACGATGGTCGCGACTTCGTCCGCGTCCACCTCTTCCTTCAGCATGAGCGCCCCATTTTGGCATATATCATCAATGGTCGCCTCGCGCTCGCGCAGCAATTTCTCCAGGTCTGGCAGCGTGCCATAACGCAGGCGGGCGGCTTCTTCCAGATTGCCCTGGCGTTCGGCGCGCTCCAATTGAATGCGGGCGTCGTCCATCTCGGCTTTGATGCTCGAAACCGCCTGAATCGCCTCTTTCTCATGCTGCCAGACAGCCAGCAGCCCGTTGAGCGCCTCTTGCGCATCGGCAAGCTCGGCATCGAGATCTGTCAGACGGCGCTTGGATGCTTCGTCCGTTTCATTGGTAAGGGCGGCGCGTTCGATTTCCAGCTGCATGATCTGGCGCTCGCGCTTATCGAGCTCAAGCGGCTTGCTGTCGATTTCCATCTTGAGGTGGGCGGCCGCTTCGTCGATCAGATCGATGGCTTTGTCGGGCAGCTGGCGGTCGGGCAGGTAGCGGTGGCTGAGCGCCGCGGCGGCGATGACCGCGCCATCCTGAATGCGCACGCCGTGATGCAGTTCATAGCGCTCTTTTAGCCCGCGCAATATGCTGATCGTGTCTTCGACTGTCGGCTCATCAACATAAATCGGCTGAAAGCGCCGTTCCAGGGCGGCGTCCTTTTCGATGTGCTGCCGGTATTCGTCAAGCGTCGTCGCGCCGATCATGCGCAGCTCTCCCCGCGCCAGCATCGGCTTGAGCATATTGCCCGCGTCCATCGAGCCTTCAGCCCGTCCGGCGCCGACGATATTGTGTAGCTCGTCAATGAAGAGGATGATCTCGCCGTCGCTCTCGGCGATTTCTTTCAGGACGGCTTGCAGGCGTTCCTCAAATTCGCCGCGGAACTTACTGCCGGCGACCAGGGCGGCCATATCCAGCGCGATGATCGTCTTGTCCTTCATGCCATCGGGCACGTCGCCGTTGACGAGGCGCTGCGCCAGACCTTCAGCGATCGCCGTTTTGCCAACCCCGGCCTCGCCGATCAGCACCGGGTTGTTCTTGGTGCGGCGGCTGATGACGTGGATCACGCGCCGGATTTCCTCATCCCGCCCAATGACCGGATCGAGCCGGCCCTGGCGCGCGTCGGCGGTCAAATCGCGCCCGAACTTGGCGAGGCTCTCGTATGTCGATTCCGGATCCTGGCTGCTGATACGCTGGCTGCCGCGAATCGATTGCAGCGCCGACAGGATGTCGTCGTAGGTGACGCCGCTTCGTTTCAAGACGGCGCTCATGGCACTGTCTTTGGCGAGCGCCAGAAATAGATGTTCGGTGCTGGTATAGTCATCGCGCATCGACTTGGCTTCTTTTTCCGCCTGAGCGAATACTTGCATTGCTGATCGCCCAATGCCTATGCCTGATGCCGGCTGACTGGCTCGTGGCAGATTGCCGAGCATGCCCTGTAGCTCCGCGTGAATGGCGGCGGGCTGGGCGCCGATCTTCTGGATGATGCGCGGGACCAAGCCTTCATCTTGCTCCAGGAGCCCGAGGAAAACGTGCGCCGGCTCGATGGCGCTGTGGTGATGCTCGCCGGCGATGCTCTGCGCTTTGAGCACGGCGTTCTGCGCTTTGTTGGTGTAGCGGCTGAAATCCATAAGACCTCCTTGAAGAACAAGACCAAACAACCTTATTCTGAAGCGAATGTGATAGAATGGTGTTTACAAGATGTAAAGCTTTTGATAACGCGCTGAGACATTGGCGAGACCGTTGCCGTAAGCAACATTTAATCAGGGAGCATGACTCATGAGTCGTTTGATGTTGATTCTGGTGATGGTTTTCTGCTGGTCGGCGCTGGCTCTCACGCAAGACGCTGGCGCGATCGCGTATGGCGACATCGTCGAGGGCGAAATCAGCGTGAAACATTATGAAGCCTTCTATCGCTTTGAAGGTGAGGCGGGGGATGTTGTCAGGGTGGGCATGACGCCGGCCAGCGAGCCCTCTGGCTGGTCTCACTGGTACCACCCGGCCCTACTGCTATTGAACTCGGACGGCGATGTCATTGCCGAGTTGCATTCCTATGATTCGGCCGCGATAATTCAAGTTTTGCCGATAACAGATATGTATCAAATCATCGCGACCGGCTGGTATGGTCGGACAACTGATCAGGTCGGGGCGTTTGAATTGACTTTGGAAAAGCTGGCGGACCTGAGGCCCGGCGAGGCAATGGAATTCATGGCGTCGAGCGACAAGAGCCAGCATTACGTCGTGAAGGCGGACCGAGACTTCTCAATTGCTTACGTTTTGACTGACGGCGAGTTTCGCCCCGAAGTGTCCGTTGGCTTAATCGCAGACGATCCCTATCAATGCACTATCTACAGCACTGGCTGCTCCAGCGATGGCGGCGGTTCCAACTTGCACGATGTGGCGAAGCTAAGCGGCGTCTGGCTCCAATCTGGAACGATCAACGTGCGAGTGAAATCGTCCTCGCCTGAACTCTATATTGTCGAAGTGGACAAGCAAGAATGGAGTCATTACGACAGAACGAAAAAGGCGGAGTTCACGCTGGAGTTGGCATTCGCGGAGCGGTAGCACGCGTCGCGTGATGGCCAGCGGCGTTCTGTCGGTCTCGCCGCAAGCATTTGTCAGCGTCAGTGGGGCGATCTTGCGGGCGTGGCTTTGCAGGAGCGCAGCACTGTTCCGCCCCCGCGCAAAACGAAAGCCGAGACACAAGCTGGAATCAAGCCGGATTCGCCTTTGCCGAGGCTGACTTCATCGTGCCCGTCGGCCGCCACTTGCACACTGCCGGCGATACAGGTCAGCGATTGAAAGCGACCCTCAGTTTCGATTCCTAGCGCCTTGTCAGCAAGCTCATGCCGCCACAGACGGAAGTATTCGCTATCAATGAGCAGCTCATCCTTGGGTTGATTGACGCGAGGGAGTGACGCGAGCTCGGCCACTTGCACGCCCTTTTCGATATGCAGCTCGCGTGGCTGCCCGTCCAAGCCCAGCCGGCTCCAATCATAGAGCCGGTAGGTAACATCGCTCGATTGCTGAATCTCAAAGATCAGGATGCCCGGTCCCAGCGCATGAATCGTATTGGCTGGTATGTAGAGGACATCGCCGGTCGCGACTTCCGCATAGACTAGGAGCGTTTCCAACTGCTTGCGCCGGATCGCCTCCGCCATTTGTTTGCGCGTCGTTCCGGGCTGCAGCCCGATGACCAAGCGAGCGCCGGGCTCCGCATGCAGAATCACCCAGGCTTCCGTTTTGCCGCGCGGCTCGCGCTCCAGGATTTGCGCCTGCTTGTCATTCGGATGGACTTGAATGGAAAGCCAGTCGGATGCGTCGATGAGCTTGGCCAGTAGGGGAATACCGGCGGCGGGATCATTGCCCGCGCCCAGCAAATCAGCGCCATATTCACGCGCCAGATCGCCCAGGCTGGCGCCGCGCAGCGGTCCGTTGGCGATCACGCTGGTGTCGTGCAACTCCCAAGATTCGCCGTAGGGTTCCGCTGTGGGCAGGCGCTTGCCCATCATATCTGCCAAACGGCGACCGCCCCAAACTTTCACATGCAGGGCGGGCAGCAGTTTTAGCGGGTAAAGCTCACTCTTTTTCATGCCGAGTCTCCGAGACGCGCTAGCTACGAATTGCAACGAACTGTGGGGAGTGGTGAATTTCAAGGATGTATGAATTGCATGGGGAAAGCCTTGTACTTGGGATACTGCTGAAGATATAACTGCCGCCGATTCCAGGCATAGACAAAAAGTTTCACGTTCCGTCGAAGCGCCTCGGCACAACGAGAAAAGCAACGGGAACGCCGATGCAAGCGCGCCAAATAATGACGCAACTCCGCATTCATACCCTCCACTCGGTAGGTTTCGCTCTTATTTGGCATCGGAGTATGCTTTCCGGGGTAATAGAGCAATTTCTTATAGGAAGCCATCAAGTCGCTGTAGTACCAATGCGCTCGCGGACTTTGATCCACCAGTTTTTGCAATGTATCCTCGTCCCGTCGCTGGCTCACCAGAAAACCGACAATACAACTGCTAGCCCGGTCAACGAAAGTACTTATGTACCATCTGTTTTTTTTCGTTGGACAAAGGTATGCAACTCATCCATTTCAACAATATGCAACGGAGTTTCTTGCGGTGTTGGTGCAGGCGCCAGTTGATCGGCATGCGCTTTAACCCAATTCATCACGGTGACATGATGAACACCCAAATGACGCGCTATCCAGCGATAACTGGCGCCATCAACATACCATCGCAGAGCTTGCTGCCGCATGGCATCGCCGTAGAGACGCGCCGGCTGTGGAGTATAACGGCGCTTGCAGATGTTACAACGATAACGCTGGCTGCCAGAACGATTGAAGCCAGCTTTGACTTGCCTTTGTGTATCGTGACATTCTGGACAAGTATTCATAACCGCAGTCTATCATAACCGCCTATTCACCACTCCCCGAACTGTGTTCATTATATGGCATTACTCGCTTGTGCTATAATGACCTAGACTCGCCAGCGGTTGACCGTCGGTTCTGTTTAGGTCGTACACCGACAAGAGTCAACGAGATATAAGCATGATTGAACAGCCAAGTCCACAAGACTATCTGGATGACCTTCACGCGATAGGCGTGACAAGCCTGTTTCAGACACATCTTACCACGCGAGATCGCGCCGCTGGTATCCGCCGGGTCCGGCAAGAGCTCGGCCGGATGCGAACCGAGTTGACCCTCCATCGAGACGCCTATAGCGAAAACGGCGCCGGCTTGAGCGCGGACGAGGTGAAACGACGCGCCGCCCCGTTGAATCTTCTGCTTTTGCTCCATGAACAGTTGGTGGAAGAGGTCGGTGATCTGGAGCGAAGCCTAAGCACTGGCAAGCCGATGCCCTATAGTTTCGATTTCGGGCGCTTCATCTTTGGCGATGATGAGACTGGCGAATGGTTCGTGGGGGGGCAGGAACAGTATGACGATTGGCTGCATATTCAGCAATTCAAACGCCGGCTGGATGCGCTGCGCCAGAAGGGGCAGCCGGCCCGTGAGCAATTGATCGGATTGCGCGGCGAGTTGGAAGCGCTCACGGCGGAGCACGAAAAAACACAGACCAAAATCGAAAGCCGCACGAAGCGCGCCTTTGTCCTGCGCCGGCTCGGGATGCTGGTGGCATTAATCGCCGCGAGCGGCGCCGTGAGCTTCTATTACTGGAACAGCCAGCGGGACTTTAGTCTTGTCGCTCTTGGGCTGAGCGCCGTATGCGCCGTATTGATTCCGATTGTCATCGCCAACTGGAAGAACCCGCGAACGCGCACCGCCCGCCGGCAGCGCAAGCTCGAAGCGCAGATCCTGGAACTGAGACAGGAAGGGGCGCAACACCGTCAGAGCTATCAACCGCTCGAACTGCAGATCAAGGCGCTGGAGGTCCATTACAACCGGATGATGGACAACTGGGAGGCGGCGCGGCTGGTCAAGAATAGGTTGGACACTTTTATTGAAGAGGGGCAGCCGCTGCGGAAACGCGTCGAGAGCATTCGCGCTGAATTGGAGGACCTGAGACAGCGGCGGGATAAGCTGCTGCGAAAGCTGGAAAGACGCCAGAAGCGCGGCGCCTTTTCCCGGCGGATGATTCTGCACCTGATGCTGGTATTGGCGAGCGGGGCGCTAGGCTTTTATTTGCACTATAACGGCGAACAAGATTACGCCTCGGTTGTCTACGGTTTGGGCGCCTTTTTCATCCTCTTGGTGCCGCTCGCGTATATTGATTGGAAGAACCGCGACGGCAAGCTGGAATCCCAGCTGCGAAAGATCGAGACGCGGATGCTACAACTGCAAACCGAAGGCAAGCAAGTTATGAAGCGTTACCATCCTATCGAGCTGCAGATCAAGACCTTGATCGCGCAATACAAGCGAACCCGCGCGGGGATCACCAACAACAATGAATCGCCGGCGGTGGCTTAGCTGCCCGCGGGATCAAATCGGTAAAGCGCGCCGCCATAATCGATGACGTAAACTTCGCCCGCTTCGTCCTCGCCAAAACTGCTGATGGGAAGCTCCGTCTTCATAAGCTCCGCGGACTGCCAGGCTAGCTCGCGGTCGCGCCACAAACCCCAGATTCGGCCGCTGCACCAGTCGCCAAAGAGGTAGACCGCCTGCAACTCAGATATTGCCTCGCCGCGATAAATGACGCCGCCGGTGACCGAGCAGCCGAAGGCGTGGCTGTAGTCAAATATTGGCGGGACGTGACCCGGCGCGTTTCCGCCGGCGAAAATTTGCTTGCCCTCCCACACATTCCAGCCGTAATTCTCTCCGCCAGCGCTATCAGCGGGCTGAAAGTTAATCTCTTCCCATTGATTCTGCCCCACATCAGCCATGTACATATCGCCTGTCGCGCGGTCGAAGCTAAAGCGCCAAACATTTCGCAAGCCATAAGCCCAGATCTCGTCGCGCGCCGCCGCATCGTCGACGAAGGGATTGTCCGCTGGAATGGCATAAGGACTTGCGCTATCCACATCAATGCGCAAGAGTGAACCCAGCAGCAGTTGCCGATTCTGGCCCGCGCCCAGCGGGTCGTTCGCCGCGCCGCCATCCCCCAACGCAATGTACAGATAACCATCGGGACCGAACTCGATATGTCCGCCGTTGTGATTGGCGTAGGGCTGCGTAAGCTGGAACAGGATTTTCCCGCTGGCGGCGTCGGCGATATCCGGGTTGCCCTCGTCAACTTGATAGCGCGCGACAACGGTGGCGCCTTGGCGGTTCGTATAATTGACGAAGAATGCGCCATTGTGGCGGTAATCCGGGTGGAAGGCCAATCCCAAGAGTCCTTGTTCGGAAAATGGCTGAGTCAGCGCCCCGGGCGAGATTAATTCCTCGATGTCCAAATAAGGCTGTGAGTGAAGGAGCCCGTCGTGCAGAATCCAGATCTTGCCAACCTGCTCGACTAGAAAGATTCTGTTTGAACCGTCGCCAGCGTGTGTCACATAAAGTGGACGCGTGAAGCCGGCCGCGACTGGCGTCAAATTGAAGGCGGCCGCGTCGGGGGCGCTGTCTCGCGAGATGATGACATCTGATTCAAGGTCTTGTGCCTGTGCCAGCGCGAAAGAGAGAGTGATTATCATCAGAACGGCGCTTCGTAGAGTTGTCACGACTACTCCTTTTGTCGATGGTGTTTTCAGGCGCGAGCAGCTTGATTGCGGCTGATCTGCGCCAAGACGGCATAGTTGTTGGCGCGTTCCGGCGCGTCGATGCGCTCGTCGCCATGGATATGTCGCAAGCAGCGGACCAGGTGCGTTTCAATGACGAGCTGGCTGCGCGTTCGCGACTTCAACCAGCTTTCTCCCCAGATTTCGGCGCCAACGCTGATGCAGTGCAGCTCCTGTTCCGACAAGGGGGCATCCAACCGGGTCGGCAGCAACTCATCAATAAGTTGCCAGCGCATGTCTTGCCATTTGCCGGCCGCGATAATGGCGCCGGCGAAGAGCGCGACGTTGCGCCAGCGCGCATAATCATGACAGAGTAGGGCGACGATATTTTCAGGAAAGGTCCAGCCCTCGGCGTTGAAGGGCCGCAAGCCGGCCGGCATTCTGCATTCGTCGTAAAACTCAATTAGCGCGCTAGCGGCCAGGTATTCTTGAATCGTAAGATGGGGAAAGCGGTAAAGGTTGGGCGCGTCCGATACCAGGATGCTGTTTCGCGTCGCCAGATATTCCAATACGTCTTCGATTCCCGCACCCAAGCCGCCCCCGAACGACTGCTGCTCAATCAATTTGTCGAGCAGACGCGCGCGCTGGATGATGGTTGGATAGCGCTGATAGGTCTTTTGCTCCGAGTGCAGCTCGAAGGCGATCAATTTCAGCGCCGCCCGCATGCGGTCAAGGTTTATACTGGCGAGTTTTTCGTGCAGCTTGTCCGCCGGCGACGGGATATTCCACCGGTCTAGCAGTTCCACCGTATGCTCGTACAGTTCGGCGCGCTTGTCCGGCAGTTGCTTGTAGTCTTCGTGAATCAGCGTGAGCAGCGCCAGCATCAGCGGCTGACGGGCGAGTGGCCAGAGCGCTCGATTCTCGCGTATGGCTTGGTTGAGGTCGGCCGCCATAAGGGCGCCCTGCCTGGCGGCGACGGCGCGCCCGCCCAGAACGCTGGGACGGGTCTCCGCGACATTGGCATACCAACGCTCGATGTAAGACTTGACCTGCTGCCAGGTGAAGGGCGCCAATTCGGCGGAGGCGAAACGCTCGGAAAGGCGCCAACGCGAATCATGGCGGTAGGCGTAGGTGCGACTGGTGACGATGATGCGGCAACTGGGAAAGCGATCGGCCCAATTCTCGATGATCCGCTGCAAGATGATGCGGTCGTTCTCATCGTATACTTCGTCGAGTCCATCAAGAACGATCAAGCTGCCATGCGTGGGCACATCGGATTGCGTCAGATACGCTTCCAGATGCGGCGCCAGATTGCCGGTCGCGTTCTTCACATAATGCAAGAGCTGCTCTGATGAGGCGGCGCTTAGCGACTTTGGAAACAGATCGGGTGAATTGGCAAAGTCGCGCAAGCTCACGTAGATGGGCAGAATGGGCCCATGAATCCAGGAGGCGCCCAGCATCTCCAGCCCTTTGACCTTGTCCTGCCGTTCAGCGCGCGGGTCACAGGCATATGCGAGGGCGGTCACGATATAGCGGCACAGTGAACTCTTGCCCGTCCCGGCTGCCCCCGTGATGACGACAAGCGGATTCGCCGAGATGACTTCGAATACGGACTCGCGCACATAGCCCATATCTCGCTCTATCGCCTGGTAGCGCCGCGCGTTCAGCTCTTCATCGCCGACATTGTGAAATTGGCGCTGGTCGGTCCAGATATCCACCGGCGTATACAATTGGTGCAGCATCGCCGGCGTGTGGTGCTGCGACGCCGGGTGGATGGTCGTCGTCGGGATATTCCACTCGGAACGGACGGCGGCGAGGTAAGCCTTCAACGCCGACTTGTTGCCATGATAGTGTTCGGCGACGATGTTGACATCTTGCCCGGCGAATATGACGTGACCGCCAGCCGAGATGCTGCCCGCCTGGACGCGCACCGCCGATGGGTAGTCGCCCTGTTCGCGCATCGTTTCCAGCAGGTTGCGCGCGAATTGAATCGCCTGCCGCCCTTGATTCGCCGAACCGTCCAGACCGCCGGTGGCGACGATCAGCCAATCCAGCCCGATCAACTCGTCAGTGTTCAGTTTGTCCGCGACGAGCTCGTTGCGCGCCAGTTCTTCCGCCGTCCGCGCGTAATTGCGGTCGCGATAGATCTCGGTCATGCGTTTGCTCAGGGATTCGCAATAGCGAAATTTCTTGAGCAGACGGCGCAGCAATGTCAGCTTGGTGCTTGGGTTGGGCATGACTGGCGCGAATACCATCATGACCAGCTTCTGATAGGGCGATTCCAGCGCGGCATTGTCCGCTTGCCGTTTCAAGTGCGCCCAGTTGGTCTGCACAAAGCTGCGCCAGGCGGCCGGCGACGTGATCATCATCTGGCTGGGAGCGGACTGCGCCGACCTGGTGAGCGCCTTCGCCGGGTCTTGCTGAATAGGACGATTCATTGTCTCCGCTCGGCGATTGAGTCGTATGAGTTGAAACTTGGATCCAGACGCGCGTTCGCCCGGGAATTAGGCTTGCGCTTGCGAAGGGCGGGGCATAGCGCCTCGCGGGATGCAATTAGCGACATGGTGCCCGTCAGATTTTCTTGGAGGCTCGCTGCCCGGAGATCGCCTCCTGAAAGTTGATGGCGGCTTCCCCCACGCTGGCGAGTATGGCGCCAACCAGGGGTTGGTCGAAGAGCGTCAGCGCGGCGGCGGTTAAGGCGGGCGAAAAGCGCAGCAGCGATTTCGCGGCGCGCATCAGAATCCGCGGATTGGGCTTCTTGCTGGAAGAGAGCTGCGCCTCAACGGTGTGCAGGTCGTGCATCGCCGCCTCTTGGCTTTCGGTCGCCAGATTCTCCTTCTGGATGGTGTCCTCGACATTGCGAATGCATTGCAGCATCATGTCGAATTCCTGCGGCGTCGTTTCAACACCGCCAACGGTCACCGTTTGGTTCGTGTGCTGCGCGACATCGCCGCCGGTCTGCACCTTCACCTGGCCGTCGCGCCCGGCGAAAACCACGTGACCGGTCACCGACAAGTGATCAATGTCAATGTTGATATCGGGTCGCAGAGACATGCCGTCATGCCCTTTGCTCTCACTCGCGCTCATTATCACTATCCCTTCATCACAGTGGTCCGGGTGCTCAATTGCAGCTGCCGCTTTGATTTATGTCAAGCCCACCAATCGAATGCCGATCGACGAATAGCGCACGCGCGGATCAAGATAGTAGCGAAATGTCGTATGCGCCCGGTCGCAAGGGCTGACGAAGCTGCCGCCAGCCACGGCGCGCCGGAAATCTCGCCCCGCTTCAGCCGCGGCCGCGGTATTCAAGGTCCACTCCCAGACATTGCCAGCCATATCAAATATGCCATAAGGGCTGGCGCCCATCTGATAGCGGTCCACCGGCGTGGTAGTCTTGAGGCCCGTTTCAAGCGTATTGCAATGCTCCTCATCATATTCGTCGCCCCAAGGGAAATAACGATCATCATCGCCCTTGGCCGCGCGCTGCCACTGGGCAATGGTCGGCAGCGAAATCTTCATGCCCAGCAGCTTGCCGAGCCAATTGGAAAAAGCCATCGCTTCATACCAGTTTACGTTTTCCCGCGGTCGCGCGTCGCCGCTGAAACGCGACTTGGCTGCCCCCTTGCCCAGGTTGAACCAGCGCTGCGCATGTTGGGAAAAATCCCACCAGCGTGGATTCCGATACCCATCCTCGGCCTCGGCGAATATGGCGAATTGCCCATTGGTTACCGGGAACTTGCTCATCACAAAATTATCCACCTGCTCGGTGACTTCGCCGAAGTCTTCATCGGCGCCCACGATGCTGGAAATGGTGACCGTGCCATGGGGAACGTCACACCATTGTAGCATAGGCAGGACTTCTTTAACGCTGAGCGAGTCCTCATCGGGGGCGGGCAAGTGGCGGATCGTCGGGGCCTTCACGCTTGCGCCCTGAGGCGCGGCGGAGCTTGGATTCGCTTGCTGGGCGCGCCTTTCGACAGTTGCCTGGCTGCTCGCTTGAATAGCGTTGGGGAGCCTTTGGCTCTGGCTTGCGGCTCGGTCAATCCCGGTCGCCGGCCTTCGATTTGCGTGGCGCCTTTCCTTTGCCTTGCGAGGCGCGCCATTTTCTACTTTGCGGACCTGCGCAGCGGATTCGCAATGGCGCTGCAAGTTCTGTGGATCATAATCGCCAAATTCCTTTTTGAATTCCGCCAGCGCTTCACAGGCCATTTTGCGCGTGCTCTCGAAGGCGAACAGGGCGACGATATGCTGGTATTCGCGCTGAACTTCGCGCGTCTCAGTCCGATCAGCTACGGCGCTCTCGGCGATGCGCAGCAACTTGTCCAGACTGACGAATCGCGACTGATATCCATTGCTCTTCGCTTGTTTCAGCAACAGGATGGCATTGTCGTAGTCGCCCTTTTCCAGCGCGCTTACCGCATCGCTGATCATCTCGGCCGGTTTGCTGGCGGCAGCCGGGCTGCTTTCGGCCGCATCGTTCGTCACCGTTAAGGTCGGCGCTTTGGCGGTTCGCTGTCGCTCCACCAACAGAATCGCATTCAGCAGCTGCGAGACATTTTCCACCGTCAGACTGTCGCGCAGATCGACATATTGCCATTCTTTCATATTCTCAGGCAGCACGGTGTCGCCGTTGATGAGCACCGGGATAATATCGCGCTTCAGCCGCAGCGCGATTTCCAACTCGCGGCGGCAGTAGAGCGACGCCACTGAATCGGGCGACAGCAAATAGACGAAAACTTCGCACCAGTCAAGACGGCGCAGGATCTCTTTCCACCAGTCTTGACCGGCGTAAAGGCGCTGGTCGTACCAGACGTCGTGCGCATGCAAGGTTTCGATGATGCGGACGCAAAAAGGCTTGTCGACACGGGCGTAACTGACGAATATCTTCATGGGCTCGTCCGCTTTTCCGCGAGCGAGACGGCATCAAGCAGAGCGCTGGACTCATCGGTCCCCAGGTGCTGCAGCGCCAATATGGCGAGGTCATGGATTGACTCGTTTTCCCCCGATGGCTTGTCATGGTCATTGAGCAACTGCTTCAGAATTGGCAGATCCGTCTCGTTCATTTGCGCTGATAGCTGCTGCAGCGCGAACCAGCGCAGGTGAACGCTGCTGTCGCTCAGCGCCAGCTCCAGCTGAGGGCGGGCGCCGCTAGGATCCAAATGATGGATGGCTCTTAAGGCGGCGAAGCGAACAAACTCATCGGCGTCGCGCTTGAGCGTCTGGCTGAGCGCCGGAATCGCACCCGCGTCGCCCATCTCTCCAAAAGCTTCCGCGGTCGCTTCGCGGACGGCTTTGCGCGAGCTCCGCAGCAGTGGCGCCAACTCTGCCGTCATCCCGCTTGCGCCGAGCTCAACTAGCGCGCGTACGACCGCGACCTGGACGATCCAGCTCGGATCGTCAATGCAGGCGCTCAAAAGGGGAAGCGCCGCGTCATTGTTTAGCATCGCCAATGCTTCGGCGCAGGCCCAGCGCACGCTCCAATTGTCATCTTTCAAAGCGTCGCCGAGCAATCTTAGAATCTTGGGATTATCCGTGCCACGCAGGTGTCGCGCGAATTTGCGCAAGAACTTGGCCGCCTTCTGCGTCCGGCCCCAATTGTCATCGCGCAGAACGGTCAGCGTTCGAATGATCTTCTCTTCGTCGCTGAATTCGGCCGAGTCTTGCTCGCCCGGCATCCTTGACGGTTTGCCGGCAGCATAGGCGCCTCGCTCGCCGTCCATCAGGGGTGTATCAATGGCGCTCAGTGCTTGGCGCGCAAGCTGACCGATTGATTTGTCCCGATAGTCTGGCATCCGCTCGTCATTGAGGAGTTGACGCAATTCAGCAGCGGCCGGTCGATGGCGCGCGTAGCCGAGCAGGCCGATCGCGGCGGCAACCGCATTTGGATTCTCGCTGTCGAGCAAGTCGATGAGCGCGCTGCAATCCAAGGATGGCATGGCTTTGAGAAGCTCGGTCACGGCATCGACCACCGCGCTGTCACTATCGGCAAGGGCGGCGAAAACCGCCTTGCGCGCCGCCTCCTCGTTATCAAAGCGGGTCAGGATTTCGTAGGCGGCCAGTCGCGCGCCTTTGTCTTCGTCGTTTGCCGCTTCCAGCAGCGGGGGCAGGGCGAGATCGGCCGGATAGTCAGCCAGTCTGTAGATGGCGTCGCGCCGCTGCTCCTCATCTTGGTGACGCAGCTGAATCCGCAGCGCCTCAGGCAGAGGCTCGCTTTTCCCCGCCTCGGCCTGCGCTCGAATGTCGTCAAAAAGCGGCTGTCCGTATAGCAGCGCCTCAAGATTGCTTCCGGCGGCAATGGTCGACTCGGGTGGATCGCTGAGCACACGGCTGATGATTGGGACAAGCTGCTCGATACCCTGACGATTGGGCCAGCGCTGGATTGATGCGGCAAGCCGCGCGCGTAATTCAGCCGCATTCCTCTTGCTGTGTATGGCCCGCTCTATCGCTTCGGGCAAGTCTACCGAGTCTTCCGCAAGCTGCGCCAGCCCAATGGCAATGTCCTCTTCGGCATTGTTCACCACCATATCGTAGAACTCGGGCTGTAGCGTCAGCCGCCGCGCATCCGCCAGCGCCAGCAGCCGGCTCGTCACCAGGCGTTTGCGTTCGGCGAGCGCTCTGATGACTGCCGGCCGATGCTGCGGTTGATCCTGTGACCAGCGCAAAACCCGAACGAGCAACTCCGAATAGGCGTATTTCATAAGCGCCAGGACGACTTCATCATGGTCGCCGCTTTCGCCCGCTTCAAGGTAGGACAGCAAAAAAATCGCCGTAGGCAGGTACTTGATCTCGCCGAGCATCCAAATGGCATTCCGCCGCATGAGTTGGTCCTGACTTACAGTCAGTTTCACCAGATAAGCGAGGGAGCGCGATAAGCCAAAAGGCCTCAGATTTTGGGAGAGGGCAGTGTGCGCTGCGCGATCGACTTCCGAGACCAGTTGGATGAAGTCCAGCGGCAGCTCGAGCGGCAGCGCGCGAATCTCTTGCCACAGCCACAACTGCTGCGCATTGTTGAATTGGCTCAGTTGAGCAATCAATAATTCCGCGGTCAGGTCCGCGTTCGGCAGATCAACGATGGCGCCGCGAAACGCGCTCCGCGCTGCCGGATTCTGCGCGCAGAGTTGCGCCAGTTTCGTGATCAGCGTTTCCTGATAGCTGTCGGATAATTCCGGATGGCGCGTCAAACAAGCCGCCGCAATGAAGGGATCGACTTCGGCGATCTGGTCAATCACATTCAGCCGGTTCTCTTCCGCGAGGCCATCCACAAGGAGCAGCGTCAGCTTATCCCACTTTCTGGTTATGCGGCGTCCCTCGGCGGTGAATTCGGGCCTCGTCAGATATTTGTTCAAGCCATCGTGTTTGAGCCCCTCGGCCGCCAGATGCAACTGAAACATCTCACAGTGAAAGCGGAGATTCGATCCAGTCTCATCAATCAAACCTAAATCCAGCGCGCGGTCAATGATTCTCGGATCAATTGCCTGGTTCGCCGCCGAATCGCGCGCCAGGAACCGATGGTTGTCTTGCTGCATCATCGACCAGGCGAGCTGCTGCAGCCCGGCCAGTAGCTGGCTGTTGTCCAAGCCGCGAATTGTGCTCGCTTCCTGTTGGCTGCGCAGGGCGATCAAGGCGGACATCGGATTCCCATGCCAGTGATTGAATGCCAGCGCCCGGTCGGCCGTCAGCAATTCCACGCCAACTGACAAATGGTCCAAATGACAATTCTCGATGAAGGCGCCCTTTTGCTTTAGGATCCCGCGGAAGCTGCTCTGCTGGTCGAGCGTGAGCCAGCCGCTCACGAAAGTCTGCGCGCGTTGGGCGCTTATGCCCTTGATTTGCACCGCCGGCAGGTCTGGCGTCGTTGCCGGGTTCAAGCCGCATAGGACGACGAAACGCTGGCTCGGGCTTGTGTCTATCCAGCTTGTCAACTCGCTTGCCTGCGCCGGATGGCTGAGCGCAAAATCGCTAAAGTTGTCCAGAACAATCAATGTCTGATGCTGGTCCAGCCAGTGCTGCCAATAGGTGAGCAGGCTCCATTGCGACTCGATGAACGCGCTGAGATTGCGTTGACTCCCGCCCCAGCGCGCCAGGTCCAGCCAAATCGGCGCCGGCTCATTCTCATCGCGGATGGCGACATGCGCTTGCTGCAGCGCGAGCAGCCGCGCGAAATAGGACTTGCCGCTTCCAGTCTCGCCGCGAATGACAAATTGCGGCTCCGCTTGCGACCAAGCCAGCAGATTCTCGATTGGGATGGAATGCCCCGCTTTTTCGCCCGTGAAGTCCCAGTCCGTCAGCATGTTCGGCTGAATCATTCGCGGTCGCGTTTCCGTCGCTCCGTCCCCGTCAGCGTTGCGCAGCGAGGCCCAGGACGTAGGCATCTTCGACAGCGCCAACACCGTCTCCTGTATGAAGCCCCGAAGATAATCGAGCCGTTCGCCGGTCTTGGCCACCGCCTCCGATTGGGGAACTTGGCTCAGCAGATTCTCCACGCTGAGATCGCTGGGATCGTCAAACCAGCGGCGGAAATCAATCCAGTCGCTAAATGTGAAATCGGCGATCATCTCCGTGGAGAAATCGCGCGGGATGACGGCGGTGACTGGAATGCCGCGCTGCTGGAAGGTCTCGAATTCGGCGCGGCAATAGGGCGACTGAAGATAGTCATCGCTCACGACGACAATGACGCCGGTAGCCCGCGAACGCGCTTCGAGGATTTTGGCGCGCCAGTCTTCCCTGAGGTCGATTTCAAAGCGATCCAGCCAGACGTTGCGATAGTAACGAATCAGCAAGTTCGAAAGCTGAAAGGCGTAGACCAAATCAATATTGTGGTAGGAAAGATAAATCAAGCTCTCGTTGATGACTGAACCCCTCGGCGCGCAGGCACTACGATATGCTAATAGAATTATACTCTCGGCTCGATAGGCTGATACCGAATATCGCCGCCAATCTTTTCGCTCTCAGCGCAACGCAGGCTGTCGTCGTCAAGCCCCGTCGGCTAAGATGCTCGTTCTCGCATTTAGCTTGACCGGGCAGCGATGTCGAAGTCGGAACTTCTGCGCGGCGCCGTATACGGCATTTCCGCTGCGAGCATCTGGGGCGGCATGTATGTCGTTTCCGATGTGACGCTCGTTTCCGTCCCCCCATTTACCTTGCTGACGCTGCGCATTCTTCTGGCGCTGCTGGTGCTCTTCCCTCTGAACCGGGCGAGAGGGCGGGCCGCCACTGACGGTCGTGCCAAAGCGTCAATGATCGGCGCAGGCGCTGTCGGCCTGGGCGTCAGCCTGGGTACGCAATTTGTCGGCACCGACTTGTCGACGGCTTTGAACGGCGCTCTGGTCACCAGCGCATCGCCGGCTTTCGTCGTCTTATTCGCGATGATATTGCTGCGCGAAAGGCTGACGCGCGCGCGTCTCGCCAGCATCGTCTTATCGAGCATCGGCGTAATCATCATATTGAATCCCGCCGCCGCCGACTTCGGCTCAGACAGTTTCCTTGGCAATGTCTTTCTCGCGATGTCCGCTCTCACCTGGGGCTTGTATTCGGTCTTGGTGCGGACGGTTGCCCTGCGGCATGCGCTGCCAACGCTGACCGTGACGGTTTACGCCCTGATCGGCGGGCTGCTGCTGTCCATCCCCGCCAGCGCCATTGAACTGACGCAGCGCCCCTTGGGGGAAGTGGATGCGACTGTTGTCCTGGGCGTTCTATACCTCGGATTGGTCTCAACGGCGCTTGCCGTCTTGCTTTGGAATCGCGCCTTTGTTTTGGTTCCCGCGACGCTGGCTTCGCTGTTTTTCTTCGCCCAGCCGCTATCAGGCGCGCTATTGGCGGCGCTGGTTCTGGGGCAGGAAATGACGCTGGCGCTTTGGCTCGGCGGCGGATTGATCGCGGCGGCGCTGCTGCTGTCGATCGTTCGCGCGCCACAGAATGCGCCCGCTGCTAAGAAAGCAGGTCCCTAGCTTCTCGCGCCATTTTCAGCAGCCGAAAGCGGCGTACGTCGGCATACAGGCTGGCGATCTCGTCGAGGCGCGTCAGTTGATGCGTTCGCAATAACTGCTCATGACCGGCTTGATCGCGAAGAAGCAGGAGATCTTGTTTGACGCCGGCGAGCCCGCGCAGCACCATCGCGCAGGTATAGCCGATCCGCGCCAACTTTGGGTCGTCATTCCAGCCCGCTTGACGCAGCCCCTCGATATAACCGGCAAAGACCGCCCGGTCGAGCAGGTCGGCGTATTCGGCAGAGAACCCTTGATAATACAAGCTAACGGCGACCAGACAGACCAGATCTTCGCCCAGGGCGCCAAGGGATGCGAGCGCCCAATCCAGCAGCACGACATCATCCTCGCGGTGCAGGATATTCCGGCGAAAGGCGTCCGTGTGGCAAAACGTCTGCGGAAGCTGGGCGAGCGCGTGTTGAAACAGGCGGCGATCACGCCATATCCCCACGATCTCGTCTTTGGCCTCCAATGGCAGAGCCGCGCGCGCCAGCGGGCTCTCAAGCATCGCGTCCAAATTCACAAACGTTGCTTCGAGGGCGGGCGCGATGGCAGCGTGCCAGTTCTGGCTTAGCCAGTCGAACGATGGCGGGGCCGCGCCCGTCAGCCAGGCGCCATTGAAACGACCGAGGCGCGTGGCAACATCGCCGAAGTCGTCCAGCGTCCAATCGTCCTTGCTGTCTTCAATGTCCTCCATCCAAATCCAGCAACTGTCGCCAAAGTCTTTTAACTCAAAGATTCGCGGGCTTGAGAATGTGTTGGCCGGCAGCTGGTCTGGCAAGCCCGAACGGTAAACTTCGTATTCGCGTTTCCAATAATAGGGCGAGCCCGGCGCCTCTCCGCTGCGCTCAAAGAGGGCTTTCAAGACGAGCGAGACGGACGCGCCTGTGGCTGCGCGCGCGATCACGCGGTACAGCGCGGTACCGCCAACGGCGCTGCCGAAGCCGCCAGCAAGGGGCTCAAAATCCCATGATTTGACTTCCAGATTGTTGATGCCGCTGGCGACTCTTGCCAGCTTTGTCACATGCGTAGCTGTGAGCGAAGCCAGTCTCTTGCGGGCGGTGGTCTGTTCAGAGGCTGTTGACACAAGACCTAATCAATGCCGAGGTATGTCTTCTGCACGGTTTCATTTTGCTGCAGGTTGGCGGCCGTATCGCTGATGGCGACCTCGCCGCTCTGCAATACATAACCGCGATCGGCGATTTGCAGCGCCATGTGCGCGTTCTGCTCCACCAGCAATATGGTGACGCCTTCGTTGGCGATGCGTTGAACCGTGTCGAAGACGCCGTCGACTAACACAGGCGCCAAGCCCATGGAGGGTTCGTCAAGCAGCAGCAGACGCGGCTTTGACATCAGCGCGCGCGCAATCGCCAGCATCTGCTGTTCGCCGCCGCTGAGTGTGCCGGCAAACTGTTTCTTGCGCTCTTCCAGCCGCGGGAAAAGCGAATAGGCGCTTTTCAAATCTTCCTTGATGTCGCCGTCCCGCCGTACGTAAGCGCCCATATCGAGATTCTCTTCGACCGTGAGCTTGGCGAATACGCCGCGTCCTTCGGGCACCATCGAGATGCCTTTCGATACCAGCAAGTCGGCGCGGTTCCCCGAGATTTCTTCGCCGTCATAAGTAACCGAACCCTCGCGCGGCTCCATTAAGCCCGATATGGTGCGCAGTGTGGTCGTCTTGCCAGCGCCGTTCGAGCCGATCAGGGCGATGATTTCGCCGCTGTCAACTTCAAAGGACACGCCTTTCAGCGCATGAATGTTGCCATAAAATGTGTGGATGTCCTTGACTTCCAGCAGTGCCATAGATCGTATCCGTGCTCGGCTATTTCTCCACTGTTGCCGCGGCCGCGCCACGTCCCAGATAGGCTTCGATGACATCGCTATTGGTTTGGATATCGGCTGGCAAACCCTCGGCGATTTTGCGCCCGTAATCCAAAACCGTGATGTGTTCCGATATGTCCATCACAACCCGCATGTCATGCTCAATCAGCACTATTGTGATGCCAATCTCGTCGCGAAGGCGGCGGATGAAGTCGGTCGTTTCTATCGTTTCCCGCGGATTCATGCCGGCGGTCGGTTCATCGAGCAGGATGAGTTTCGGCTGGCTGGCGAGCGCGCGTGCGATTTCCAGACGCCGCTGGTCGCCATAAGGCAAATTCTTGGAAAGCATGTCGCCCTTGCCCTCCAACCCGACAAAGCGCAGCAGTTCCCGCGCGCGGTCTTCTGTGTGATTGTCCTCTTCCCGCGTCGAAGGCAGCCCGAGAATCGCCCCGATCCAGGTCGATTTGAGATGGGGCTCCTGGCCCACCATAATGTTCTCGATTGCCGACATATTGCTGAAGAGGCGGATATTCTGGTAAGTGCGGGAAATCCCCGCGCGCGCAATCTGATCCGGCGATCGGCCATGTAAGCGCGCGCCGTTGAACAGGATCTCGCCTTCGTCAATTTCGTAAAAGCCGGTGATGCAGTTGAAGAAGGTCGTCTTGCCGGCGCCGTTGGGACCGATGATGCTGGCAATGGCGCCCTCGGGAATGTAAAAGTCAAGGCTGTCAACAGCCACCAAGCCCTCGAAGCGCTTGGTCATCCCCTTCGCTTCCAGAATCTTGTTCTGGCTGCTCTTTTTCTTTTCCGCCATGATCGCGCGCGTCCTCTCCGCGTTATTCCGCCGCCAGCTTGGCTTTGACGCCCGACTGATGTTCATGCGTCACAATCTTTGACGGGATCAAACCCTGCGGACGCTTGATCATCATGAGGATGAGCAAAGCGCCATACATCAGGAAGCGGAAGTCGGAAAATTCGCGCAGCAATTCCGGCATGCCGATCAACACAATCGCGCCGACGACGATGCCCGGATTGCTGGCGATGCCGCCGACGATGATCAAGCTAAGCACGTTGATCGATATGAAAACCGTGAAACTATTTGGGAAAACTGTTCCCACTTTGGCGGCGAAAATGGCGCCGGCCACCCCGCCCGTCGCCGCGCTCAAGGTAAAGGCCAGCAGCTTGGCTCGCGCTGTATCGATGCCCATCGCCGTCGCCACGTCCTCGTCCTCGCGAATTGCCATCCACTGTCGCCCCGTCCGCGAATTGTTCAAGCGAATCGAAACAAACAAACAAACCAGGCTGGCGACCAAAACAATATAGTAGAGTTGTTCCGGGTTCTTAAGCTCGGCGCCAAGGAACATCGGCTTTGGGATCGCCTGAACGCCCTGCGCGCCGCCAATCAAGGGTTTGAGCCAGTCGGATATCGCCAGCTTGCCGATGATCTCGCCGAAGCCAAGCGTGGCGATCGCGAGATAATCGCCGCGCATTCGCAGCACAGGCACGGCGAAGATGAAGCCGGCGAACATCGCCGCCAGCAGCGCCAGCGGGATGACCATCCAGAAGGTGAAGGTCCCTTTGAAAAGCCCAAGCGGTCCGATAGAAGTCAATACGGCCAGAATGTACGCGCCGACCGCGTAATTGGTCAAGTAACCGAGATCGAGCAAGCCCGCCAGACCAATGGCAATATTCAAGCCCAGACCCATCAAGACGAATATCCCGATGGTTACCGCCACATCGCTGAGGGTACGCCCGATCAACCAGGGCAGCAGCAGCATGAAGGCGACGAATATGACCAAGCCGATGATATTCAGACTGCGGCGTCTTGAGCTGTCTATATTGCCAAAGCTCTGGCGCGCTTGGCTGCCATACATCGCCCATAGGAAGCCGGCAGCGGTGCTGATAATGAAGAGCGCCAGCGCGGCGTTTTGGCGCAAGGTATCGCGGCGAAAGATCTCTCTAAGCGTGTCGCGATCGACATTCTCTTGCAAGATAAGGCGCGCCGTCTCCCCGAATGCGCCAACGAGCGCGGTGATGCCCAGACCATAAATCAGCGCGCGGCGAGGAACCCTCGGCATCAAGAAGAGGACGGACCCGGCGAAACCGGCCGCAATCGACACTAGACCAAAGGTTGCGATGCCCAGCGGCAAGTCTTTGCGATTGTCAAAGGTGATGACATCAACCCAGTCGCGGTCGATGTTGACCAGCACTGAGCGCAGGTCGCCTTTGATCTCGAAGATCAATGCGAATGAAAAAGTGACGATTCCCACCAGGACGGCGACCAAGAGCCAGATCCCGATGAGAGCCTGAGTGTCGACGCCGGCTTGATGCCTATGCCAGGCGATTGCTGAAGCGACGACAAAGGGTGCAAGACGGAGAACCAGAAAAAGGAGAAAGCGAAATTCGTCCGAATTGAATAAGAGCAATACAACACTGGGCAAAGCCGTCAGCAGCCCGACGGCGAGGCCGGCAGCCAATATCCGAAGTGGCGCTCCTCCATGTTCATTGAGGCGGCCGGCGACATAATAACTGGTGACAAATGGCGCCATCAACAGCATCAACTGTCCCAGGCTGATAAACCGGTCCACCACTTCGCGGTCATGAAAGGCGGCGATCATGCCGACGGCGCCGGTGAATAAAATGAAGGCGCCGGATAGCAACCCTAGAATGAGAACTGTTCTGGAGGTCTGTGAACGAAACAAGTCCATTCGAGCCTCCTAGGCTTTCTTCTCTGACAGACGTTCGCCGAGAATGCCCTGCGGCCGGAAGATCAGAACGAGCACCAACATCGTGAAGGCGATGACATCTTTGAGCTGGTTCGCGCCTGGGATGCCGAGCCCGGCGAGCACGAGGTTGGGTCCGATTGCTTCAATCACGCCGAGAAATAGACCGCCGAGCATCGCGCCCGGGATATTGCCGATGCCGCCAAGCACCGCCGCCGTGAAGGCTTTAATGCCGGGGATGAAACCCATAAAAAAGTTTACGCCTTGCGGGCGAAACATGCCATTGATCACCCCGGCGGAACCTGCCAGGAATCCGCCCACGCCGAAGGTGAACATGATGACCCAGTCGATGTCGATGCCCATCAGGCGGGCGACCTCTTTATTCTCCGAGACAGCTCGCATCGCTTTGCCGATTCGCGTGCGCTCAACCAGCCAGTACAAGCCGAGCATCAAAACCAATGCCGAGCAAAATACGAAAATCTGGACGATCGGAATGTTGATGCCGCCGATCGAAACAGCGCCCTGCAAGATTTGCACTTGCGGATAGGCTTTGAAACCCGAGCCATAGAGACCGCGGAATGTGTACTGCAAGAAGAAGGACGCGCCAATCGCCGTGATCAAGGGGACCAACCGCGGGCTGCCGCGCAAGGGCCGATAGGCGACGCGTTCAAGCAAGATCGCCACCGACATCGACACTAAACCGGCGAACATGATCATCAGCAGAATTGCCAGCAAGGGCTGGTCGTTAAGGAAGCCGGTTCGATTGAAGGCTTCGGCGAGGAATACTGTGGAAAAGGCGCCCGCCATGAAGACTTCGCCATGAGCGAAGTTGATCATCAGCAGAATGCCGTAGACGAGCGTATAACCGAGCGCGATCAATGCGTAGATGCTGCCCTGCGACAAGCCGGCGGCAAAGAGATTCACCCATTGGGCCAGGGTGATGCGCCCCGAAGAAAGCGTATTCCAGGCACCGACAACCACGGCGAGCACGATGAGTATGCGCAGCACGTCAATGGTGAAATCGACCCAGGAAAATTCGTCAGTCTTCCATTTGAACATCGGCGCAACCGTTAAGCTAAGCCTTCGATCTGGTATCGCTCAACACGCTTCGTATTGTCTTCCCGCAGTCTATTATGCAAGATGCGGCGCCGGCTAGTCAAATGAATCCACCGCGAAATTCCATGCCAGTGGCGGCGGCCAATGGTCATCGTATACTTCCGCTTCCGTGATTTTGAATACCGCGAGCGCGGTACCTGGCGAGCAGTCGCCAACGAAAGGCGAATCTTCGCGGCAGGTCAGGCGGCCCGTCAAGCCCGCGTAGTCTTCCGTCGCGGCAACAGCGTCGCGTATCGCTTGCCGGCCGACTGTCAGGCTGCCGTCTTCATTGACCACGGCGACCGCTTCCAAAGCGTTCAAGAGCAGGTTGGTCGCGTCATAGGCGTGGGCATGATAGCCGCTCGGCGGGTCGCTGCCATATTCGTCCACCCATTGCGCCAGCAGCTTCTCATAAGCGTCGCCGCTGACAACAGGACCAGATACGTAAATGCCAATGGCCGCTTCTCCGGTATTTTCGGGGAAACTGGTCGAAAAGCTGGCCGCGCCGCCGATGATGATGGTATCTTCCAGGCCGGCGATATACTGCATCTGGGCGGCGAAGAAGTTGGACTCCGGCTCGAAAAGAGGCACATAAATGACATCCGGCTGATGCACGGCGATTTCCGTCAGGATCGACGACATATCGGTATCGCCTTTGTTGACTGCGCCTTCGAATACGACGTCTCCATCAAGCTCAGCGAAGGTATCGGCGACTGCGCGCGCGAGCCCGGATGTGTACGGGTCGCCATCGTGAACGGTCGCGAGCGATTCAGCTTGCAGCGCATAGGTCGCGAATTCAGCGAGACGCATGCCTTCAATCAAGCCATTTTGGCTGGTCCGGAAGTATCCCGGCCGGTGCGACCCGCCAGCGGCAATGTCCGGATTGGTCAGGCTGGGCGAGGTATTCGACGGCGCAATCATCACCATGCCCGATTCGCTGATGATCGGTATCGCCCCTTGCGCCGCGCTCGAGCAGTTGGTTCCGATGGCGCCGACGACTGTCGGGTCCGCGGCCAGACGCTGCGCCGCGACTTGCCCGCCTTCGGCCGTACACAGGCTGTCTTCGACTACCAATTCGATTTCGTGATTCAGCAGTGTGTAATCACGATCAAGCAGAGCCAGCTCAACGCCGCCCAGCGTATCCTCGCCCAGGTAATTGATCGCGCCGGATATCACCAGCATGGCGCCCACGACAATTGGATCATCGGGATCGACTTCGACGCAGCCCAAGGGATCATCACAAGCCGCGTCGGCGGAAACCGGCAGGAGAATGACGGCAAGCCAGCTAATCGCACATATTAGGCTGCAAAGGTTTCGTATCACTTTTCTGTTTCCTAATGGTTTGGTAACAGCCAAATTGTCGCGATTAATTCCAAAACGCGCAAGGCTGTGGGCTGAACTAAAGGCGCGCTGGAAACCGGTCGGCTGTCAAACCGAAAGACAAGCCAGAGAGTATCGCGCCCTGGCTTGTCTTCGTCTAATCGAATCGAGTTTAGATGCGGCTCTTTGTCTTAGCCGCCCATCGACATGGAAAGATCCCAGACAATCGGCGGCGGCCACGCGCCTTCGTTGACCTGAGCTTCCCCGATCTCGAATACCGCCAATGCCGTACCAGTCGCGCAGTCGCCCATATATAGCGGCGCCTCTTGACAGGTCAGCGTACCGGTCAAGCCCGCGTAGTCTTCGACAGCGGCCATCGCATCGCGCAGCGCCTGACGCCCGATGATCAACGTGCCATCGTCCATTTCTTTGGCGACGGCTTCAACTGCATCCAATAGCAAATTGGTGCCGTCATAGGCATGAGCGTGGAAGCCACTGGGCGGCGTATCGGTGCCACCCGGCTGTTCCTCAGCCCACAGAGCGAGGAATTCCTGATAAGCGTCGCCAGAAACATGGGGTCCGGTCATCAAGACGCCGGCGGCTGCTTGCCCGATGTTGGGAGCGAAGTCGGCGTTGAAGCTGCCATCGGCGGTCATCATCCGCACGTTTTCCAAGCCCGGTGTGTTGGCTGCTTGCGAAACGAGAAACTCGGACTCGGGCGTGAAAACCGGCAGGTAGACCAAGTCGGGACCGCTGGCGGCGATCTCGGTCAGGATCGCGCTCATATCGGTATCACCCTTGCTGACCGCGCCCTGGAAAACGACTTCGCCGTTAAGCCCGGCGAATTCGTTCGCCATCACCACAGCCAAGCCTTCTGTGTAGGGGTCGCCATCGTGAACGGTCGCGACCTTGCCAGCTTTGACAACTTCCACGGCAAACCTCGCCCCCATCGCGCCCTGGAACAGATCGTTGTGGGCCGTGCGGAAGTAACCTGGATAGTAGGTCCCGCCTGCATCGGCGTCGTCGTTTGTCAAACTTGGCGACGTATTTGAGGAGGATATCATCAGCATGCCGGCCTCACTGATGATCGGCATAGCGCCTTGCGCCGCGCCGGAGCAGGTGGTGCCGATGACGCCGACAATGGATTCGTCGGCGGCGACGCGCTGTGCAGCCGCTTGACCGCCTTCAGCGGCGCAATAGCTGTCCTCTTCAACCAATTCAATGTCCCTGCCAAGCAGCATGCCGTCCCGCCCAAGGATGGCGAGTTCAATGCCGCCAAGAGTATCCGCGCCGTAGAATGATGCGGGTCCAGACATAGCCAGTATGGAAGCGACAACAATCGGATCGTCAGGACCAACCTCGACGCAGCCCAGCGCGTCCATGCAATGCGAATCGGCGATTGCAGGGGCGCCCAAGCCAAGCGTAATGCTCAAGACAGTGAGTAATAGAAATAACCGTTTCATCGTTCTGTGTCTCCTCATGATTGGACGATATCGCGCTTGCTGCGCGATTTATTCAATTATAACCAACGATAGCGCTTTTGTACATTACGTCCGACGTAAGGGCGAACGATATTGAGCGAACAAGGTATGGTTGCAGTTTTGTTTCGGCGTAGCGATAGGGAACGACGAGCGCGCCGATCCACTGAGGGGCGCGCGCAGCAACCTGAGCGGAACCGCCAAAGCGGTCCATTCTACAATATCGCCGACTCTAATGTACAATCGACAAGCCTTAGCAGCGGCGCTGTCTATTCGCCGCGCCAATCACTCGAAAGCCCTTTTTGCATGAAGTTGCTTGTTGTTGTTTCGTCGCTCGATTTGCGCCAGCCCTTTAGCGCGACCCCGGCTTGGTGGCAGCTGCTCAAGGGGCTTTATGAAATTGGCGCGGAGGTGATTGCCACGCCCTATCAAGGGGCGCCAATCGAGAGCCTCTGGTGGCGTTCTGAGCCGAATCCCGCGCGCATACAGGGCGACCTGTTTAAGTCGCTGCGCGATGCCACGCGCGCGCTGCTACCGGCAAAGCCAGGCGCAGGCGACAACCAAGGCAATGGCGAATCTCTCAGCGACAGAGCCGTCAGGAAAGTAGCGAACCAGCTGATCACGCCCTTATGGCAGCGACATCTCGAGCGCATCCTGCTCCGTGAATCGGACGTAAATGCCATACTTTTCCTGACGGTTCCGCTTAATCAACTCCGCGGCCTGCCAAGGCATATCACGAGCAGGTTTGATATCCCCATCTTCTATTATGATGGCGATGTGCCGGCGAGCCTGCCGAATATGCGGGGCTTTGCCTCCGGCTTCCGCATTTATCAGGGCGCTGACCTGGCCGAATACGCGGCTTTCATCAGCAACAGCAGCGGCGGCGGCGCGATGCTGGAAGCGCTTGGCGCAAAGAATGTGCATACGGTTTGGTATGGCGCGGACCCAGAGGTCTTCAGTCCGGTCTCCGTGCCATCGCAGGATATCGATGTTCTTTTCTACGGTCATGGCCGCGAATACCGTTCCGACTGGATCGACCGAATGATCACGACGCCGTCAATGGCAATCGCCAGCGCTGGTTTCGCCGCGCGCGGGAAGAACCTGGGCGATCTGGGCGCTGCCAGGCAACTGCCTTATTTGAGCTTCAGCAAGCTGCGCGAATATGTCTGCCGCAGCAAGATCAATCTGTGCATCACGCGCGGCGCCCACGCAAGCGTCTACGCGTCTTCTTCGTCGCGTCCCTTTGAGCTCGGCGCGCTGGGCGCTTGCATCGTCGCTAATCCCTACCTGGGCATCGAGGAGTGGTTCGAGCCGGAAAAGGAGCTGATCGTCGCGCATTCCGCTGAAGAGGCGATCGAGCGCTACCGATTCTTGTTGAGTCACGACCGGGAACGCATCGCCATCGGCAGCGCCGCTCGTCAGCGCGTTTTGAAACAGCATACCTTTCGGCATCGAGCCCAGGAATTGATCGATATCATCAAGCAATACATTTAGCTCTTGCGATATCTCTCTTCCCTCATTAAGATAGAATATATGTTCGGACAGGGGGTTCAAGGATGGCAATTGACGTCGGGAAGGCGCGACAATTCGTATATCGTAACGGCACGTTATTGGAACGAGCCCTCTTCGCCTGGCTCTTTGATGGCGGCAGCCTGGAACGCCTTTACCAGATCATCCTCTGCTACAAGAATCCTGACAACGGCTTTGGCCACGGTTTGGAGCACGACCTCAAAGCGCCCCAATCGAATCCGCTGGCGCTGGAATACTTGCTTGGCCTCATGAAACACGCGGGCGTCCCAGCCGGGCCTGTTTTCTCTGGGGCGGCCAACTGGGTGGAAGCGCAGATGGATGCGGACGGCAGCTTGCGAAATCCGCCGGAAACCCGCGATTACCCGCTCGCATGGTGGTGGCAAGAGAAGGGCGGGCAGACGATGCCCGATTCGATTGTCGGCAACCTCATACGCTTCGGCTGTGCCTCGCCTTCCTTAGTCGAAAAGACCAAGGCTTGGGCGCTCGCCAATTGTAGCCCGGCGAAAGTCCGAGAAAACGAATGGCTCTTCATGGCTTATCATGCATTCGACTTTTTCTTCGCCATTGACGAGCTGCCGGATCTTCAACGCTTTCGGCAGGCGACGATTGACAATATAGTGGCTAGCGCCGAAGCCGCGCCGCCTAGCCAGTATGACTCGCTATTCGCTTTCGCGCCCGGGCCGGACTCAATGATTGCGCGCGCCTTGCCCAGCGGTCTGCTGGACCGCTTTCTTGACCACCTGTCAAATGCGCAGCAGGAAGAGGGGCATTGGCTTGACCAGCACAATCTGCCGCAGTGGTATCCGATGACGACAATTAATGTCCTGCTGGCTCTTAAGCGCTATGGACGCTTGGCACAGTTCGTTTGAGGCGGCGAATCGCTTGCCGCGTAAGCGATATGCTATACTCGCTTTAATCTTGGCGGCGCCGGTTGGGAGCGGGCGCAATGGCAATCGACTACGTAATCGAATATGACTGCGCCCCCAAACGCGCGTTGACGGCGGACGGCATCCGCGAACGACTGAAGGAACGGGCGCGCGCCGACGAAGTGATTCAGTGGTTTCGCGCCGCCGGCGACATGCGTGAGCCAAGTCAGATGGGATTCGAATTCAGTCACAGTAGGCCGGGCGACCCCGGCGACAAGCAGTTGATCGTCGTGCAGGATCTGATCGATCACGCGTCCGCCCTCGACGACCACGCCGAAGTGTGCGCCTCTTGCCCGGCGAATCGCATTAGTCAACCTTTTGGCTGCATGGGCTTCATTCAGTATCCCATTACGGCGCGGGCCGAGACCTGGCTGCTCGAACGACTGCCCGTGCCCGATGAGCCCTTGGTGTGGCTATTGCTTCGTCAAGGGATTCAAAAGCTCGGCTACGATGGCGCGTCAATTCAAGAATTGCGCGAGGCGGATGGCGGCGTTGACAGCGTTGAGCGCCGGTATTTTGAATTGCCGATCGCGCCGGAACGCCGGCTAGGCGAATTGCGCGTTTCCGCTGACCAGGCGCTTGAGATGATCTTTGGCGTTGGGGAGCGCATCATACCCAATCACGCCGGCATCCTCCTGCTGTTCGCCAGCGCGATCGACCGCGACCTGGAAGCGCAAGAGATTCAGGACATTTCTTCCTATGATGAGACGATACGAGACAGGATCGCCTTCGAGATGACTGCCGGTGCGGGCGCCGACGAGTGCGTCCGGGAATTGGTCGCGTTTTTCGAGGCGCTCTTCCTGGCTTGGAAGCTGAATGTTCCGCTCTTCGTAGATGCTTAGCCTCTTGGGGCAGGCCTGGAGTACGTCGCCAATGGAACCGACTGAAAGAAGGATTGCCTGGATCGAAACCGTGCCTGAAGCCGACGCAACCGGCGAACTGAAGCGGGCATATCAGCGCGCCGCCGATCCCGCTAGCGGTCAGGTGGATCACATCATGAAGATCCACAGCCTGAATCCGGCTTCCCTGCTAGACCACCTGCATTTGTACAAAACGCTGATGTACGCCGAATCGCCCTTGACCCGCATACAGCGCGAGATGATCGGTGTTGTCGTCTCCGCCATCAACCGCTGCGAATACTGACTGAAGCACCATGCGCGCAACCTCCATCAGTTGACTGGAGATCTGGAACTGACCACTCAAATTGAAAAGGACTATTGCGCCGCATCGTTGGCGCCAGCCGACCGCATGATGCTGGACTACACCGCCAAGCTGACGCGCTCGCCCTGGGCAATGACCGAAGATGATGTGCGGCAATTGCGCGCCACTGGATTCAGCGACCGGGCAATCTTGGACATCGCCCAGGTGGTCGCCTACTACGCCTATGTCAATCGGATCGCCGACGGATTGGGAGTATCTCTGGAAAGTTATTGGGCGGAGGGCAAGGAGGACTATGCTTAGGCTCAACTGCCGCGAGTCGCGATTGCGAGCAGCACAAGCACGGTCAGTATAATGAGGATGGCCGCGAATGCGTAGAACTTCGCGAAGAGCTTGCGGGCATCGGAACCCTCGCGGAAAATATCGGAAAGTTTCAAGCGATAGACCTGCTAGCCTTGCCTTCGAGCCATTTACGGTTAGCATAGCTTGAATCCGATGCCGAATCAACAAGTTGTTGAGAGCGGTTGCTGATAGTAGAGTCAAACGGGCATGCCATGGCAAGCGAGAAACAGACCGTCATTCCAAAGGACTTCACTGGCTTGATCGCAGTGGTCAAGCGCGACTGCGCCACCTGCCGGCTGATTGAGCCCGTGCTTGGCGAATTGAAGCGTGGCGCGGCGCTGCAAGTGCATTCTCAGGATGATCCTTCTTTCCCCGAATGCGTCGATGGCGTGATTGACGAGCGCGCGCTGGAATTGTCTTATCGGCATGATATCGAGATCGTGCCGACGCTGATTCAGGTTAACGACGGCGAAGAAATAGCGCGCCTGGTCGGCTGGCAGCGCGATGACTGGCGCGGCTTGACCGGCGTGCCGGCCCTCGGCGCTGGATTGCCGGCCTTCAGCCCCGGCTGCGCCTCCAAATCTGTTGAACCGGGCATGCCGGAGAAGCTGGCTTTCAAATTTGGCGACAGCCCACTGCAGGCGCGGCGCGTGGATGTCGCGTCGCAGCAGGACGAGCACGAGTTGATGTTCGAGCGTCTGTGGTCGGATGGCTTGCCGGTTGTGCCGCCGACCGAAGAGCGCGTGCTGAAGATGCTTTCCGGGACGTCCAGGTCGCCGGCCGAAGTCATCGGCGTCATCCCGCCCGATAATGTGCCCGGCACGATTGAGAAGGTCGCGATCAACGCGGTCATGGCGGGCTGCAAGCCGGAATATTTTCCCGTGGTGCTGGCGGCGGTGGAGGCGGCCTGTCTGGACGAATTCTGCATGCACGGCGTCTTGGCGACCACCTATTTCTCGGCGCCGATCGTCATCGTCAACGGACCGATTGTGGACAAGATCGGGATGAACTGGGGGCACAACGTCCTCGGGCAGGGCAATCGCGCCAATTCGACCATTGGGCGGGCGCTGCAGCTTGTGATCCGCAATGTTGGCGGCGGCCGTCCGGGCGGCGTCGATCGCGCTACGCTCGGGCAGCCAGGCAAAGTCGGCTTCTGCTTCGCCGAGCGAGAGCGGGATTCTTTCTGGGAATCTTTGTCGGTCGAGCGCGGCTTTCGCCCGGATCAATCCACCGTGACGCTTTTCGCCGGCGGCGGCGTGCATCCCGTCGGCGATCAAAAATCGCGCGACCCCGAGTCGCTAACGCGCAGTTTGGCGCTGGCGCTGCGCACGGTCTACCACGGTAAAATTTATGGTCGGACGGATGCGCTGCTCGTAGTGTCGCCCGAAAACATGCGCGTCTTTCGCGAAGCCGGCTGGACCAAAGCGCGCTTTCGCGAAGCGCTGGATGAAGCGCTGACAATTGACGGAGAGAAAGTAGTCGCCGGCGCCGACGGCATTGCTGAGGGCATGCCGGCGAACCTGGCCAAGAAGCGCTTGTGGAAATTCCGCCCCGGCGGTCTGCTAATTGTGCACGCCGGCGGTGGCGCCGGGATGTGGTCGGCCGTCATCACCGGCTGGGCGGGCAGCGGCATCAAGGGCAGCGTCCCGGTGACAGTCGCGATACAATCGTGAAAACAGAACAGATACCAATCAAGCAACGATTATCGCTGTCGTATGATGGAAATCACCAAAACTATTGAGAACTTTGTAGGGGCGACCTACCAGGTCGCCCGCTTTAGGAAATGCAATATTCGGGCGACATAATATGTCGCCCCTACACCTCATCAGATAGAGAGAACAGGAGGCCTAACATGACCACCTTGCTAGATCCAACCAGCGAGCTGCAGCCAGCGCAGCGAGAAGCATTGCCTAGACCACAGTCGCTGAGCGATAAACGGGTGGCGCTGCTGGACATATCGAAGCCGCGCGGCGATGTCTTCCTCGACTGCCTGGAGGCGCGTCTGGGCGAGTTGGGAATCGACGCGCGCCGCTATGCCAAGCCGACTTTTACACGGGTCGCGCCTGTCGATCTCAAACATCAGATTGTCAGCGAGTGCGACGCCGTCATTGAAGCCCTCGCCGATTGAGGCTCATGCACGTCGTGCAGTGTGCACGACATCACTGACCTGGAGGCTCGCGGGATTCCCGGCATGTTCGTCGCCTCGGACGAGTTTGTCGATGCCGCCGCCGCCCAGAGCGAGGCATTGGGCTTTGAGCCGGCCGCTTGCTATGTGCCGCATCCGATTCAGGATCGCAGCGACGATGAAATCCGCGCGCTGGCCGATGCCGCCTTTGAAGAGATTCTGTCGCAGATTGTAGCGCTCTAGACGTATCGGCTAGTGGTAGCGGCTGATGACGACGGCGGTATTATGTCCGCCGAAGCCAAACGAGTTGCTGAGCACATGCTCAATCTCTCGCGCTACCCCGATGTTTGGCGTGTAATCCAGATCGCATTCCGGATCCGGCGTCTCCAGGTTGATCGTAGGCGGGATGAAATTATCCTGCAGCGCCTTGACCGAGAAGACCGCTTCAGCCGCCGCCGTCGCGCCCAGGATATGCCCGGTCATTGATTTCGTCGAGCTTATCGGAATGTTGTAGGCTTCTTCCGCCAGCGCCTGCTTGATGGCCAGCGTTTCGCTTTTGTCGTTGAGTTGCGTGCCAGTGCCATGCGCATTGATATAGCTGATTTCGGGCGCGCTGATCTTCGCCTCGCGCAGAGCCCGCCGCATGGCTTCAGCCGCATCGACGCCGTCCGGGTTGGGCGCGGTCACGTGAAAGGCATCCGATGTGTGTCCATAACCGGTGAGCTCGGCGTGAATGTGAGCGCCGCGCGCCCGGGCGTGGTCGAGATCTTCCAGTATCATCAGGGCGGCGCCTTCCGCGGCGACGAAGCCGTCGCGATTAGCGTCAAAGGGCCGCGAGGCTTTCTCCGGAACATCCTCGGTGTTGGTCAGCACTTTCATGTTGTTGAAGCCGCTGATCACCATGGGCATAATGCAGGCTTCGCTGCCACCGGCGACCATGACCTTGGCTCGTCCCATGCGAATGAGGTCGGCGGCGTCGCCCAGGGAGTTGTTGCTGGTGGCGCAAGCGGCGGTGATATTGTAATTGGGACCCTTCAACCCGAAGTGCATGGACACGCGCGAACTGATGCCATCGTGAAGCAGGGCGGGCACGATGACCGGGCTGACGCCGCGATGCCCCTTCGCTTCAAAGCCTTGCAGCGCTTGCACGACTGTGACGATCCCGCCGATGCCGCTGCCGACGACTACGCCGACATCGTATTTGTTGTCATCGGTGATTTCGATTTCAGCGTCGTTCAGCGCTTCTTCGGCGGCGACCAGCGCCAGCATCTGCGCGCGGTCCATCCGCCGCATTTCGCGCCGACCAAAGCGGCCGACCAGGTCCAAGTCCTTCACTTCGCCGGCGACGCGGTTTTCCACCAGGTCCGCATCAAACAGCGAGATCCAGTCAATGCCAGAATTTCCCGCGCGAATATTCGACCAGGAATCTTGCACGTTGTTGCCGACCGGGCTGACCAGCCCCATGCCGGTGATTACGATACGCTTGTCCGCCATCTACATACTTTCCACCCTCGCCGGGGCGCGTCGGCGAGCTTTGAAGAATACTTAACAGAATTATAATATGGCTTGACCAAGCATAGCATGCGCAACTTGCGCAATTAGTCGCCCAGCTCTTCCAGCAGCGCCGCCTTGATCTCCGGCGGGATCTGATAATAGGGCAGGTTGAGCAGTGAGCCTTGCAGCGCCCAAAGCATGGTCAAGCTGGCTGGATAGCGCTGCCGCAGCCGTTTGAAGACCGCAACCGCGCCCAAGGCTTCGATATCCTGGCGCGACTCAATGCCCGCTTCCAAGAGCCTGCGCGCCGATTTGCGCCCGATGTTCTTCAGTTTGGTCAGCGATTCGAGTTTCTGCTCGATTGTATGGTTGCGACACATCTTGTAGACAGACGCCGGCCTCAGGAAGCGGATTGATCGGGTCCGGCGACGGCGACGACCATGCCCTCGGGGCGCAAGTAATTCTGCGCCGCGCGGAGCAAGTCGTCTTGCGTGATGCTGTAGATCATGCCTTGGTAATTCGCCAGGTAATCCAGTCCCAGATTGAAACTCTCCATGCTGTGGATATGGGAGGCGATGCCTTCATTGCTCTCCAGCCGCAGGGGCATACGACCCGTGAAATAGCTCTGATTGTCGGCGAGATCTTCGTCGGTGACCGTCTGAGTCGTCAATCGCTCGATTTCTTCCATGATGGAGGCGATCGCCAGCTCGACATTGGCGGGGTTGACGCCAGCGCTTATCGTCCAGGGATCCGGTCCGTGGCCGCCGCCCAGGCGACTGAAAGCATAATAAGCCAAGCCCTTTTCTTCACGCACGCTCTTGCCGATTCGCCCCATCATACCAAATTCGCCCAAGACGCTATTGGCCAATTGCGCCGCCAGATAATCTTCCGCCTTGCGCGCCGGGCCGATGATGCCCATGTTGATATCCGACTGGGTCTTGCCGGGCACAACGACCGTCGGGCGCAGACCATCGGCAGCATTCCCCGGCTCATGCGCTTGAAGCACATCCGGCTGATCGGGATTGCGCCAATCGCCAAAGGCATCCGTCGCCAGCTGAAGGGCTTGAGACGCGTCCACCGCGCCGACGATCACCAGGATCATGCCGTGCGGACCGAAGTGCTCAGCGTGAAAGTCCCGCAGTTGATCCGCTGTGATATTGGCAACGCTGTCTTCGTCGCCATAAGTCCCATAATGATAGGGATGACTATCGGGATAGAGCGACTCCCGCATCGCCTTTGCCGCGCGGTAACGGGTGTCGAAGCTGCTGTATTGCAGCCAGGTCAAGCGTTCGCCGCGCAAGCGCTCGACGTGCTCGGCCGGGAAGATCGGGTTGCGCAGCGCATCGCTGGCGATATCAAGCAGCAGGCTCAGATCCTCCGCCAGCGCTTTGCCGGAAAAACCCACTTTGTGCACATGCCCGCGAAAGCCGAGGTCGGCGCCGACATCTTCCAGCGCGCCATGAATGGCGTCAAAGTCCCGCTCCTTGGTGCCGGTCATCAAGGCGCCAGCAACCAGCGACGCCAAGCCGCTCTGCGCGGGCGCTTCGTAGATGCTGCCGGCTTGCAGCGAGCCCATCAGATTGACCGACTGCACGGACGGATTCTCATAAACCAAGAGCGTGATGCCGTTGTCCAACTCGGCGCGCCTGATGTTATTCGAATTCGGGATGCTGGCTTGAAGATTGGTCATGCGCCCGCGCTCTCCTGTTCTGGGTCTGTCGGATGCAGAATGCCGACCACGCGATTCCTCGGCCTCAGATAGCGCTTGGCCACCTCGAGCACATCGTCGGCCGTGACCGCCATAAGCCGTTCAGCATAGCGGTCGAACCAGGTCACATCGCCCAGAATGAAGGACTGCGCCAGACCGTAAGCCTGCTCGGTGACGCTCTCCGTGCTATAAGCGAAGGCGGCCCGCGTTTGCTTGCGCGCCTTGTTCAATTCGGCCTCGCTGACGCCATCGGACTGCAAGCGCGCGATCTCATCCAGCAGGGCCGCTTCCGCTTCTTCCGGCCGCCGGCCCTCGCGCAAGGTGACGATGATGCTGTACAAGTAGGGATCGACCGTGGGCGTGAGCCAGGCGCCGACGCCAGCCGCGATTTCGGTTTTGACCAGCGCTTGGTAAAGCCGACTCGTCTTGTTGTCGGACGCGCCGCTCGACCCGCTCAGGATGGCGTCCAGCAACCGCAGCTTGAACCAATCCTCGTGGTCCGCCGCCGGAATGCGGTGGCACATCTCGAAGAAGGCGGTTTTGCCCGGCCGCTCGACCATGACGCGCCTTTCGCCCTGCTGCTCGGGCTCGGCTCGCGAAAAGAGATCGGGCGCCGCGCTGGATTCTATCGCGCCGAAGAGCCGCTCAATCTTCGCCAGCATCTCGTCGGTGTCGAAAGCGCCAACAGCGATCGCCGCTGCATTCGCTGGCTGGTAATGGCGGCGATAATGGGCATACAGATCATCCCGCGTCATCCTGCGCAGATCGGTCTCGTCGCCGATGATCTCATGATGATAGCCATGCACGCGAAAGGCGGCGCCGCGCAGCTCTTCCTGCAGCCAGAAGGTCGGCTGATTCTCCGCCCCCTGCCGCTCCGAGATGATGACCGTGCGCTCGGACTCGGTCTCGTCGGCGTCAAACAGCGCCTTGGTCATGCGGTCGGCTTCCGCTTCCAGCGCGATATCGATCTTGTTGGCGGGCAGCGTCTCGAAATACTTGGTCGCGTCCATCGAGGTGAAGGCGTTCCACTGCCCGCCCGCCCGGTCGATTTCGCGGTCGAGCATGCCCGCCGGGAAGCGCTCGGTGCCCTTGAACATCATGTGCTCGACCCAGTGGGAGATGCCGGTCAAGCCGCTGGGTTCGTTGCGGCTGCCCACGCGGTAAGCCAGCCACCAACTGATGACCGGCGCGCTATGGGCTTCGCGCAGCAGAACGGTGAGTCCGTTGGCGAGGGTCTTGTGGGTGAGCTTGGGCACGAATTATCCTCAAAGCGTATTCTTCTTGCATGGAAACGATTCTAAGATAACATTGGTGTTTATTCAATTGCATACCGATACGCCGGTGGTGATTGTGGTTCAAAGCATGGGAAGAAAGCGTCTGCAGCATCAGGGCACGATTGCGGAGTAGAGATATGTCAATGGGCTTGTACCAGAAAATCATGAGAGATGATTTGTCATTTAGGGGAAAGCCATTGCGTACTGGTAGGCACAAGATTCACCCATATCCCGCAATGCTTCATCCACTTTTGGTTAATTTTCTTATCGATCAATATGCAGACGAAGCGTCGATAATTCTTGATCCATTTTGTGGAAGCGGGGTAACGCTATTGCAGTCCTCAATGAATGGGCATGATTCAATCGGGCTGGATATTAATCCGTTAGCGCTTGCAATAGCCCGTGCGAAAACTGCCAGATATGATAGTGACCTACTTAATCGCGAGTTCAAAATAATCAGAAATTGCATATTTGAAAGCCATCCTGATGATTCAGACGTTCCGACCATAAAGAACATTGATTATTGGTACAAAACAGATGTGATCCGAGATCTTGGCAGATTGCGATTCATTCTGAGAAACAACAAATTAACGTACCACGATTTTTTCATGGTCGTCTTTGCTTATACATGTCGTACTCAATCCTTAACGCGGCAGGGTGAGTTCAAACGGTATCGAGTGAAGGGAAAGAAGCTCCTTCTGTCAAAGAACGAGGTTTTTTCGGCTTTTCTTTCTCACGGTCAAAAGATGGTTGAAGTCTTTGCAAGCGGCATGCAACCATTGGCCAGTAGTAAACCGATGTATGCAAATTCAGAAGATCACTTCCCAAAACACCTTGAATATAGCATGGTAATTACTTCACCGCCTTATGGGGATAGCCGGACTACAGTTGCTTATGGGCAATTTTCTAGTTTTGGAAAAGATTGGTTAACTGGATTAGAGGACGTCACGCTTTACATCAATGTTGATTCAGCAGGATTAGGCAAACGGAGCCAGCTAATGGATTTGTCTAGGTTTTCGCTTTTGTATGAGCTTTTGGAGAGAATTGATGAAGTAGATGCGAAACGTGCTAAGGACGTCCACTTCTTCTTCAACGGATATTACAGGGCATTGACCAACATAATCTCACAATTACGGGACAATGGAATGGTTTGCTTCGTGGTTGGAAACAGGCTTGTGAGAGGTGTTAGTATTCCGCTCGATCAGATTACGGCGGAATTCTTACAAGAATTGGGCATCCGCATTGATGCAATCTTGATTCGCAACATACATAGTAAGGTTATGCCAGTTGTGAATTCGCCTACCAACAAGCGTGGACAGACCTCGAGGACTATGATGCAGGAATACATCGTCATCGGGAAGAAGGGGTAAGGAATGATTGATCTAAGTACCCTCCAACAGCAGCTTTCAAAGATCAAGAGTCGTGGCCACATTCGAACGATGAGAAAAGGCCCCACAGGTGTTGGCTACACTCTTGAGTCATTGTTGGGAATCGAAGAAAACAATATTAGCTCACCAGATATCGGTAGGATTGAACTTAAGTCGCATCGCCATGGGCAGGCTGCTCTTTTGTCACTTTTCACCTTCAATCGCAAAGTCTGGTCGCTGCCCCCGTTGGAAGCCATTAATCGCTATGGCAGCTACGACGAGAACGGGCGACTAGGACTTTATTATACGATGAGTCTAAAGGCTAACAGCGCAGGGTTGTTTCTGTATGTAGGCGATGATTACATCGCGGTTAGGAGTATTGATGGCACTGAATTAGCAAAATGGCTTCTTGCAGACTTGGCGCAGAGGTTCTCAGAAAAAGTAGCAAACGTGCTGCTTGTATCAGCTGCTGTCGAAATACGAAACAATGTTGAATACTTTTGGTATGACCGCGCAAGGCTTCTGACCGGTGGGACATCAGTGTCGATTCTACGCAATCAGTTTGCTTTGGAGAACCTCTTGCTTGATTTGAGACTACACGATTCGGGGACTCACGCACGAAACCATGGAACTGGATTTAGGGTGAGTCTAACTAATCTGCACAATGTGTATTCCCGAATTGTAGAAATCGAAATATGAATCAGATACCGTGTCGCGCTAATGTGTCGAAACAATTTAGCCGCCCCCATTGTTGGCGAAACATTGTCGCTTGAGCGACGACGAGTGGAGCTTCACTTACGAATAACCCTCATCCTTTAGCGCATTACTCTTATCGAAGCCAACATGCCATAGACCCTCTGCGACCTCAGTAGTTCCAAGTTAGTCATGCAACTTCTGCGGAATACCCCAACTTCAACGTCGAGTCACCCTTCCCTGATGATTCGGGGAAGGGCCGGGGGTGGGGTAGAAAAACGGCGTTTCCAAGATTCTCATTACTTACTTGGTGTTACTTCTGTGCCTCTGTGGTGAATTCACCCCGCGCGAACATCCGCTCACCCCTTGCCGGCCACGCTCGGCTATCCTCATCGCATGATCGCCATATCCCTTCGCCCAATCCCAGCCGCCAAACGCATACCCCCCACCCCCTGCTGGTGTCCTTACTCTATCTATACACTTGCCCAATTCCTGGGGGATTTCAGGGGGACTTGCGACAAAAACCCTCCGCGCCCGCTTTCGCAAAGTCAACGCCGCAGCTTCCGCTCCAGCACCCGCGCCTCCGCATCCAAGCCCGCCACCCATTCGCCCACCGCCTCCACCGCCCGGTGCATGCCCAGCGTCGCCCGCGCATGACCCAGGCTGGTCATCTTGACGATATACTCGCCCGCCTCTTCCCGCGGCGCCAGCATGATCATCGTATGCTGCTCGATGGTCGGCTCTTCTACCACCACTTCAAACAGGGCGACATTCCGCCGTGGGTCGGCGAAGGCGTGCAAAATAGCGACATGCACATCGCCCAGCTTCCGGCGAGTAGCTTCAAAGCGCTCGGTGATCTCGGCGGCGGACAGCGGCGAATGCAAGAACAGATGCGGCATTTCCAATTCCTGAATGACGGGCGCATGCGCCACCGGACGCTCGTTTCGCGCATAACGGAAGAAGTGCCCGCGGCGTCCCTCGCGATAACCCTTGAGTTCGTACTTCGTGCGAAATCGCCCTTCGAGTTCGTTGACCCAAGGCGCGTCAAATTGCTTGCTCAGCCCGGGCGTCGCCGACAGGATCTCATGCACCATCTCAGCATAATCGATGATATCAGTTGCCAGCAGCAAGCGACCAGCCGCAACCAGCCGGCTCGTCAGCAAATCAACCGTGTCGCGGCTGATGAGACGGCGGCGTTGATGCCGTTTCTTGAACCAGGGATCGGGATAATTGATGTGAAACGCTTCGACAGACGTCGGCGCCAGCAGATGCGCCAGAGCCGATTCGGCGCGCCCATGGATCGGCCGGACGTTGTCCAGCCCCAGCTTTTCAATCTTGGCTTCCGCCTTGTCCATGGATTGCCCCGAAATCTCGAAACCGAGGACATTGCGGTCCGGCTGCGTCCGCGCCAGATGAACCAGGTAGTCGCCATTGCCGAAGCCGATCTCGACGATCAAAGGCTGGACGCGGGGAAAGAGTCGCTCTTGCCGCAGCGGCCAATCAAGCGTCAGAATGTTGAGCTTGCGCAGCATGGTCAAGGGTTGAAGTTCTCCAGCCCCCTCTTAGGACAAGATTACTTCGATTGTATATGAAAGTGACCGGGCAACAATCACGAGCACTTAATGGCCGAAAATTGTAGGGGCGACTCTGTGAGTCGCCCGAAAATGCTGCCAAAATGTCCTAATCTTAGTTAGCTCGCTGGCGAGGGAGTTGGGGGCGGGGTCGATTTCTGCCTCAAGGTCTCCGGCACGAACAAGAGGAAGATGCTAGCCGCCGCCAAGCCCGACCCGGCGATGACCCAAATGGCCGAGGTCAGCACGAGAAGATCAGCCACGATGCCGACCACCAACGGCGCGCCGGTATGCCCCATATCGCCGATCCAGCGCCAAACGCCCAGGAACTCGCCTCGTGAGCGCGCTGGCGAGAGATCCGCGCCCAGCGTCATCATCGAGCCGGAGCCCAAGCCGTTGCCGATCCCGATCAAAATAGCCGCGAATAGCAAGCCGCTGTAGCTTGTGGCGAAGGGCACCAGCGCCATGCCCAGCGCTTGAATGCCGAAGCAGGGCACAATGGCGAACTTGCGACCGACGCGATCCATCAGCCAGCCGGCGACCACAAACAAACTGAAGTCAACCGCCACCGACAAACTGACGATCAAGCCAATTTGGTCGACTGCAAGCCCTAGAATTTCAGCGGCGAAAAGCGGGATGATGATGGTGCGCCCGGCGCGAATCATCTGCCCGAAGACTTGCGCCGTGCCCGCCGAAGCCAGCACGCGAGAATTGGAGACCAATACAGACTTGATATGCAATTCATGCCCGTCTTTGGCGCTTAGCTTCCGCTTGTCGCGTTTGCCCTTCAGCGTGAACAAGACGACCAAAATCAGCCCGACAAACGTGACCAAGCCTACGAGAACAAACACCGCGCGCAAGCCAAGCAGGCCCGCGGCGATGCCGCCAATGGCTGGTCCGATGAATCCGCCTAGCCGATGCGTGCCGCCGAACATCGATATGGCTTTGCCGCGCTGGCTCAATTCGACATGGTCTGTGACGTAGACATGCGCCGAAATCGTATACATAGCGCGACCGAAGCCGGCGAACAGGCGCAGAGCGAGCACGCTCCAGATGGTAGGCGCGAAGAAGAGCAGAATCACCGAGGCGGCTTTCACCAGCAATCCCATCATCATGACCTGCTTGTTGCCGAAACGCCGCTGTATCATGCCGCTCGGCACATCGGCGATCAGCGTGCCGATGCCTTCGCCCGCCAATACCAGACCGATCAAGCCGTAACTGATATCGAAATCGACCACAAACAGCGGCAATATCGGCACCAGCAAACCCTGCCCCAAGGTGACCATCAGCGCGGGCAAATAAAATGACAGGATCAGCGCGCGCAATCCTGTCGAAGAATCTGCTGGACTATCGGTTGTTGGCATTCGCGATGTCATCGCCCCAGTTTATCGCATTTGCAGGAAATTGCCGCTACTATTCGCCGGTGAATCCACGCGCGACCTGGCCCAGATTGCCGATGGCCTCTACAATCGCTTCTTCATGCGATCGCGTGAAATTCAGGCGCATCGTCGGCAGCCCGTCCTCCGGTTTTATATAGAAATACTTGCCCGGCACGAAGGCCACCTTTTGCTCAACCGCCTTCCAGTAAAGCGCTTCGGCATCGACGCCGTCGGGCCCCTCCACCCAGATGAACATGCCGCCATCCGGCTTGGTCCAGCGGTAGCCGGCGGGCATGTGCTCATCCAAGGCGGCCAGCATCGCTTCTTGCCGCGGGCGGTAAAGCTCGATGATTCGGGGCAATTGCTTGTCCAGGTAACCGCCGCAGATGTATTCGGTGGCCAAGGCCTGGGCGTAGGTATTGCTATGCAAATCGGCGCCTTGCTTGGCGGTATACAGCCACTCCTTTATTAGGGGCGGCGCTAGGCAGAAACCAAGCCGCAAGCCAGGCGCGAACACTTTTGAAACCGTGCTGACGTAGACGGTATTCTCTGGCGCGTAGGCGTAGAATGGCGCGACCGCTTCGCCCCGATAGCGCAGATCGCTGTAGGGGTCGTCTTCGATAACCAGCGCGCCCCGCCGCTTGACGACCTCGGCGACTTGCTGTCGACGGGCGGCGCTTAACGTGCGGCCGGTTGGGTTCTGGAACGTCGTCACCAGGTAAATGAATTTCACCTTTTGACGGTCCAGCGTCTTCTCCAATGAGTCGGGCAGGATGCCTCCGTCGTCGGTGGCGATGCTGACGTATTGCGGTTCGTAAGCGCTGAAGGCGGAAATCGCGCCGAGATAACTGGGCGTTTCCAGAGCGATGGCGTCGCCCGGCGTGATGAGGACCTTGCCCAGTGTATCGAGCACGCTTTGCGAGCCATTGAAGACCAAAATCTCATCAGCGCTGACGTCAATCTCTTTCGCTTTCAAATAACCGACCAGCGCCTCGCGAAATGGAGTGAAGCCCTCGGTCAAGTCATACTGCAGCGCGGCCGCGCCATAGCGATCGAGCACCGTTTCGTTGATGCGGTAAAGATCTTCAATGGGAAAGGTTTCTGGCGCCGGGATACCGCCAGCGAGCGAAATCATGCCCGGCTGAGACACGACTTTGAGAATCTCGCGAATTTGGTTTCTGCGCATGCTTAGCGTGCGCGCGCTGAGGAAGTCCTGGAAGTTTTGAGACACGGCAAAGCGACCCTATAAGAAAAAAGCCGACCATTGATTGCGCTTGGTCCGCTCACGAATGATGAACTATCGATTGTAGACTAAGCCAGGTAATCTCGCAAATTATGCGCCAGTTGCGGGTGACGCAGGCGCCGCAGCGCTTCCTTCTCCAACTGCCGAATCCGCTCGCGGCTGAGACCGAACTTGTTGGCGATCTCTTCCAGCGTATGTGGTTCGCCACCGCCCAAGCCGAATCGCAATCGCAAGATATGGCTCTGCCGCGGCGTCAACTCCGCGAGCACTTCTTCAATAGTCTCTTCCAACAGATTCTGCGTCGCCGAATCAACCGGGCTGATCGTCTCTTGATCTTCGATAAAGTCGCCAAATTCGCTGTCGCCGTCGTCGCCCACGGGCCGTTCAAGCGCAATCGCGTGCTGGCTCGCGTCCATCATCGCGCGAACCGCCTCCGCCGCGACTTCCATCGTCCCGGCAATTTCTTCGGCGGTGGGACGGCGACCAAGCGTCTGCTCCAGGTCTTGGGCGGCCCGGTACATTTGACGAATGCGCTCTGTCATGTGCAGCGGAATGCGAATTGTGCGTGTCTTCTGCGCGAGGGCGCGCGTAATGGCTTGTCGTATCCACCAGGTGGCATAAGTGCTGAATCGATTGCCGCGCGAATAATCGTATTTGTCAACCGCGCGCATCAAGCCGACGTTGCCCTCTTGGATCAGGTCGGGAAAGGGCAATCCCTGCCCCATATAGCGCTTGGCGATGCTCACCACCAATCGGGTATTGGCGCGGCCCAGATGTTCACGGGCGCGCTGGCCATCCACGATCAGGCGACGTAAGTGGCGCCGCCAGCGATCGCTTTTCTGCCTTACGTCTGGATGCTCCAAGCGCAGGCGCGCCTTGAATCCCCGCTCGATGCGCTTCGCCAGGTCAATCTCGTCGGTGGCCGTCAAGAGGGGTTCCTGCGCCATTTGGCGAAAATAAAGTCCGACGGGATCGTCGGACGATATGGCACTGATGTCGGCGACTATTCGGTTCTGCAGCAGGTCACGATTTTCGTATTCCTGCTCTACGTTATCCGCCGCCTCCTTTGGCTGGGCATTTTCCGATTCCTTGCGGAGTTCTATGCCGAGTTCTTCCAATTCAAGCAGCAGATTGCGCAGGGCGGCCCGGTCTTCGCCGTCATCGTCGAGTACATCTACGATCTGTTCAAATGTTACATAACCACGTTTCTCAGCAAGCTCTACAAGTGCCTGGATCACTTTTAGACCTCTACTTGTTCGGTGAATAAGCTTAATACATTTATTGGGCAGCGAAGCGACGATTCACTGTGAAATCTATTTTGGGCGAAGTTTCAGCTATATGTCAACAGACAAAATCTAACAAAATGGTGATAGCTCCCACTGTATGAAATCGCCAGAAGATTCCGCTCTCGGGTTGACTGAACGCTACAACTTCCGCCAGATGAAGTTCCCCCCGACAGTCAGCGTCGAAGGTCAGAGTGTATCCGGCTATTGCGACCCCATCTCGCCGGGGAATGGACAGGGTCGCGTGGACTTAGACTTTCGGGTTTGGGCTTGAAGAAAGGCCGAATCACGACTTTGCAATGGACAAGCCCGGCAAGCGTGGCCGCGTCATCGCCGGAGGATTCGGTTGACGATCCCAAACCAGAAGGGCGCGCCTTGAGCCGCGGCGATAACGGTGGCGGCAATGCCAAAGATCTTGGCGACCAAAAGCCCTAACCAGCCGTCCGGATTGTTCTCGGGAAAATAATTCCAGAGATTGTTGGGATCGCTTAAAGCCAGACCCTCGTCCGCCAATTTGCTGACGTTCTGAAAAGACCAGCCGATTGGCAGGCTCAAGTCTTGTATGTCCTGCAGTTGGTGGGCGACGTTCGCGCCGGTTTCAATGGCGTCTTCCAACGAATTCTCATCATTTGCTTGGTTGGCTCTGAACTCTTCATCGGCCAAGTTTCCGTCCAATGGCGCCTGCAAGCCGCCGCTCTGCACGGCATAGCTGGCGTCGCTGCTGATTTGCTCGCGCCGCGCCGGATCTTCCCAAAGCGTTCGCCCGATATGCAGCGTATCGATATTGAGCGCCAGCGCGAAAAACAGCGCTACCATAATCGACAGGTTCTTCATTTTCCCGGCGTATGCGGCGCTGGCCCGTTGCATGGAGTTGTTGAACCAGATTTCCAGATTGCCGCGGACGGCGTCCATGCTGTCCGCGCTAGTCATGACTGTCGAAAGCGCGTGACGCAAATTGGGGTTCTCGATCTGACGGATGCCCGCCATTAGCGATACATTCGTCGCCGGCTCAAGCCCGAGCAGGCTGACTTCTTCATCGATTTGATTCACAATGTCAGTGAGGGCGCTGCGATAGCGGCGGTCTTGCACGAATCGCAGTGAATGGCGCAACTCGTTCATTCCCTCGCCGGTGGTTACAATTCGGTTGACCATCACGCGCAAGCCGCGCCGCTCCGCGCCCGTTGGCATGCCATCGATGACGTTGAGAAGAGCGCCAAAAAGCTGCTGATCGGATTCAGACTTGATGGTGTTGAGCAGGACCTCTACGAAGGTGTTCGGCTCGATGAAGTCCACGGAGCCGATGGCGCTATTCGCGATCTTTTCCGCTTCAGTTCGCGAGATGCGCTGGGTTGGCGCGATGGTGTCAGCCTTGACCAGCTGAATTAGCGGATGTGTATACACCTTCGCCCGAATGACCGGGTCTTCGATGACGGCATTGATCGTGGCGCGGAGCGTCTTGGCGCGCATCTTGGTTGCTCTGCCAATCAGCGAGTTGACCTCGGTCACTACGATGCTCAACAAGATGAACACGAATATGATGCCGATTGCAACCTGGATGATGGCGGCCAACAACAATCCCTTTCGCTGCGCCAAACAACGACTGCGAGGCAATGACGCGCTGAAGTCAGTATAGTCGATGCGAAATTTACCGCAAGCTAGAGCTTGATGCTTGGACGCGTAGGGGAGGGACGTTGTGTCGGCTTGGGGGGAGGCTGGCGCAACGGTCTGGTGGCTGTTGCCAATGCCTGGCTCGGTTGAGCGCGCGGCGTAAAGGTAGGCGTGGCGGTGTCCGTTGGCATCGGTGTGAATGTGATTGTCGGCGTCGCTGTTGGGTTTAGGGCGTAGATGATGTCTCGGTGCATATATACCTTGTCGATTCTGCGCGTCAAGGGATTATCGTCTATCAGATACCAGTCGGTATTGGGCAGCGCGGCAATCACGCAGACGGTCTCGCCTTGTTTAAGCGCGCTGGCGATCCGGCTGCCGGTGTCTGGCGCTTCTCGCACGATCGCTTCACGAACGCCAACGGCGAAGTCCTGACAGGGCGGTATCGGGGTGAATGATGGCAGTGGCGACGGCGCATTGACCGCAATCTCCTTAATGCGAACCGCTGTAGCGGTATGGCGCTCGATCGCCTGCTGCGTCGATTCGACAACGCTGACGCCGGTTGACATGAAGTTGCGCAAACCGAACCAGAGATAATAAAGCCCGAAAACGATGGCAATGCCAAGCAGAATGACAAACCATGATGGAGGTCCCGACCGTCGGCCGTAACGCATGATGCCCTCGTAAGCCGCTTATCGCTAAACATAGCGGACAATTGGCGCGGATCATACCAGCGTTAGGCAAGCGTCGGTCTGGCGTAGGCCAGTCAGATGTTTCAGGCGAATATCAGCAACGATTCAGCGGGCGCGGCGGAGATGACTCGCGCAGGCGCTTGCAATATTCATGACATGCCATAAGATTCTGTGGCGTAGGCGGGAGAAGGATATGCGCTTCCTCGTTGTTCTGGCACCGCTCATGGCTCTGTTTTTTGGCGCGGCGATATCTGGCGCGCAAGACCGCTTGGCTGGCAGCCTGACAATCTATGCGGCGACTTCGCTGACCGACGTCTTTGAAGCGGTTGGAGACGCTTTTGTCGATGCGCATCCCGATGTCGAGATTTTGCTGAATTTCGCCAATTCAGCCATGCTGGCGGCGCAGATCGCGGCGGGAGCGCCAGCCGATTTATTCGCCAGCGCCAACGAATTGCAGATGGAAAACGTTATCGAAAGCGGACGGGTAGACGAATCTGAGGTGGAAATCTTTGCCCACAACCGGTTGACGTTGATCGTGCCCGCTGACAATCCGGGCGGCGTCCTGACTGTCGAGGATTTGACTAAAGAGGCGGTACTGCTGGTTTTGGCGGCGGAGGGTACACCGATTCGCGCCTACACCGATGCCATGCTGGCATCCTACAACGACGAATACGGCGACAACTTCAGCGTGCGCGCGTTGCGCAACTTAGTCTCCGAAGAGAGCAACGTGCGTCAGGTGGTTGCGCGGGTGGCGCTGGGCGAGGCTGATGCGGGAGTCGTCTATCAATCGGATGCGCTGGGTGATGTCGCTGACCAGTTGATCAGCATATCTGTTGACGAGCGGCACAATCAGCTGGCGTCGTATCCGATTGCGCCGCTCAACGACGCTGGCGTGCAAGACCTTGCGCTCGCATTCATTGATTTCCTTCACTCGGAAGCGGCGCGGTCAATCCTGGCGGAGAACGGCTTCTGCTGGCCTGTTATACTGAGCGATGTCCAACGATCTCACCCCAGCCCCGAAACCAATGTTGCGGACACGGACATTGGCGAAGCGCAGGCTTTCGAATGCAATGCAGCGACAAGTGAAGCCGGATAAGCTCCTCATCTTTGCCGCCAGCGCGCTGGCTTTTCTGCTGCTAGCGGCGCCAGTTGTTGTACTACTGGTCAATGGCGTCGGTTCCCGGGCCTGGGAGGGCTTGCCCGATTCGGCGACGATTCTTTCTGCCGCCATCCTGAGCTTCGCTTCCACTTTTGCGGTCGTCTGTTTGGCCGCCGTATTGGGAACGCCGCTCGCGTATGTTCTCTCGCGCTATGAGTTCAGGGGCAAGCGCCTGATCAGTCTGTTTATCGAATTGCCCATCGTGATGCCGCCGGCAGTCGCGGGCTTGGCGCTCTTGCTTACCTTTGGCCGGCGAGGCGCCATCGGTTCGTTCTTGGCCGATGCCGGCGTCATCATTCCGTTTTCGATTTTGGCGGTCATACTGGCGCAGTTCTTCATCTCGGCGCCTTTTTACATTCGCTCGGCTCAGGTGGGCTTCTCGAGCATATCAACCGAAATCGAGGACGCAGCCCGCGTTGACGGCGCCTATGGCTGGCTGATGTTCTGGTACATTACGCTGCCGATCGCCTGGCGCGCTCTCATCGCCGGCATGATCCTCAGTTGGGCGCGGGCATTGGGCGAATTCGGCGCCACCATCCTCTTCGCCGGCAATTTGCAGGGCAAGACGCAGACCATGCCGCTGCTGGTTTATAGCGTCTTCGAGCGCGACATCAACGCCGCCATCTGGACCGGGCTGATTCTGATCGTGCTCGCTCTGATCGCGCTTGCTCTGTCGCAATGGCTGGCGCGCGCGCAAGATAAACTGAACTGACTGGATTTTGCGAATCATTGCTCGCATCGGGACCAAGCAAGGAGTGGCAACCTATGCCTGAAAAACTTCAGGTTCTTATTTTGTGCACCGCCAATTCGGCTCGCTCGCAGATGGCCGAGGGCTTGCTGCGCCATATTGCCGGTGACAAGGTGGATGTCTTCAGCGCCGGCCGGGCGCCATCAAGCGTCAATCCCTTTGCGATACAAGCGATGCGCGCGCGCGGCATTGATATCGCCAGCCAGCGTTCCGGTCATATTGATCAATACCTTGATCGTGAGTTCGACTTCGTGATCACGGTATGCGACAGCGCCGCCGAGAGCTGCCCCTTGTTCCCCGGGCGCGCCGTGCGCATTCATTGGAGTTTTCCCGATCCCGCGGCAGTGACGGGCGACGCGTCTGCCGTTCTACAGTCATTCATTGACGTCCGCGGCGGATTGGAGAAGAAGCTGAGCCTGTGGCTCAGGAGCGTGAGCTAACCTGCTGGCGCGCAAGTTGCCCCCGCGCCTTTTGCAGGTTGCGCTGCGCCTCGACAAAGGCTGGATTCAGGATTAGCGCTTGTTGAAAGTCTTCAACTGCCTCGGCCAGCTTGCCTTGCCGATGCCGCGCCAGGCCGCGATTGTAGAATGATTCGTGTCGGCTGGCGTCTAGCCGGACCGCGTCTTCAAAACTCGCCAGCGCCGCGTCATAATCTTTCAGACGATAACAGGCTGTTCCACGCAAATTGTGGAGTTCGGCGCTGGTTGGATGAAACCGCAGCGCAAGCGAACAGTCATCGCGCAAGCCCGCCCAGTCGCCTTGCTGCGCCCGCGCAAGCCCGCGCATGCGGTACGCTTTGTATTGATTTGGCTCAAGGCGCAAGGCCGTAGTGAGATCATTTATCGCCTTGTCCAAATCGATACGCGCATGATAGCGGGCGGCGCCACGGTTGTAGTAAGCGGCCGCTGAATCGGGGTGCTGCCGAAGCAGCCCGCTGAATGTCTCAATCGCCTCCAGATAGTCCTTGTCCGCCAATTGCTGCCTGCCGATGCGGTACAAGCTTTGGACATGCGCTTCCAATTCGCCAACTGCGCCGACCTTCGCAAGAGACTCGAAGCCTTCTATGAGCGCCCAGAGCGCGCCCGGGTAGGCGGTGAGGCTGGTTAACTCGGCGATGCCCAGCGCGCTTGATTTCCCAATTATTTCATCCAATTGCGGCGGAAAGGCGCCAGCAAGCACCTGCTCTTCAAATACGAGCGGTTTGCCATGAACATCAATGACCATGCGAACGAAGCAGGTCTCGTCTTGTTTCTCCGTCGCCAGGATGCGTTCTACACCCGTCTTGAACCGAAAAGGCGGCTCGAGCTCAATGTCGTAGCCGTCGCCTTCGACTGTGAAAATCGAATCTTTGAGCCGCGCCTTGACGCGTTGAATCCTGCTCTTACGCCTTATTGACGCGATGAGAAGAATGCCAATCGGGAAAACTGCGGCGAGCGGAAGCGGCGAACGCAGTACGACAACTGCCGCCGTCGACAGCGCCAAAAGAACCAGCAGCGGCCCGGTGTAAGACCGAGCGCGCTTCACCTTGCTGCGCCGAAAATATCCTTCGATCGCCGGGGCTTGAGCCAAGCTGTCGCTCTGCATGCACGTACAATACGCTAATGTCCATTACCCATTGTATCGGAATGGTTGAATTGGACAAATGGCGTGGTTGAGACGTGGCTGGCTCGGAAGTAAAAAAGAGGGCGACTTGGCAGGCCGCCCCCGGGCTTCTCATATTCCACCGTCGGCTATGTAAGCTTCAACCGCCGACCATGTCGCCGCGATTCGCTCAGACCGAGTCCATGTTCGTGATAATCCGCGTGGCGAATTCACTTGTGGGAACTTTGGTCGCGTTGTCCATCTGGCGCGCAAAGTCGTAAGTGACGTAGCGTTGGTCGATGGTTTTCTCATAGGCTTTGGTGATCAGTTCAGCCGCTTCAAACCAGTCCAGGTGCTCAAGCATCATCACGCCGCTGAAGAGCAGTGAACCCGGATTGACCATGTCCTTGTTGGTGTACTTGGGCGCGGTCCCGTGCGTCGCTTCAAAGAGCGCAATCTCATCACCGATGTTGGCGCCTGGGGCGATGCCCACGCCACCGACTTCGGCAGCCAAAGCGTCGCTCAGATAATCGCCATTGAGATTGGTGGTGGCGATGACGTCGTGTTCGCGCGGTCGCAGCAGCATCTTCTGAAACATGATGTCGGCAATCGTATCTTGAATCAGAATCTTGCCGTTGGGCACGCTGCCGTTATGGCTGGAAGCGACATCGTCCCATGAAATCGTCTCGTCCGGGAATTCCTCGCGCGCCAGTTCGTAGCCCCATCTTTGGAAGGCGCCTTCGGTGAACTTCTGGATATTGCCCTTGTGCACCAGCGTGACGCTGCTGCGGCCGCGATCGATCGCATACTGTATCGCGGCGCGGATAAGGCGTTTGCTGCCGAAGGGACTGATCGGCTTGATGCCGAGCCCAGCATCGGGGAAGAAATTGGTCGCGCCCAGTTCGCCTTTCAGGAATTCAGCCAGTTTCTTGTTCTCTTCCGTTCCCGATTCGTATTCGATACCAGCGTAAGTATCTTCCGTGTTTTCGCGGAAGATGACCACATCCACATCCTCAGGATGTTTCAAGGGGCTGGGCACGCCCTCGTACCAGCGCACCGGGCGCACACAGCTGTAGAGATCAAGCACTTGACGCAAGGTCACGTTCAAGCTGCGGAAGCCGCCGCCAACCGGCGTAGTTAAGGGACCCTTGATGCCGACTTTGTATTCGCGGAAGGCATCGAAAGTCTCTTCTGGCATGTAGTCGCCGTCATAGATGCCGGCTGCTTTCTCGCCGGCGTATACTTCCATCCAGGAGACTTGTCGTTTTCCCCCGTAGGCTTTCTCTACCGCCGCGTCCCAGATCCGCTTGCTGGCGGTCATGATATCGTAGCCGATGCCATCGCCTTCAATAAACAGCAGGATCGGATTGTCGGGCACCTGCATCTTGCCGTTGCTGAAGCTGATCTTTTCTCCGGAGCTGGGCGCTGTGATCTTGTCGTATGCCATTCGCTGCTGGCCTCCTTCTGATTCGGCTCGGTTTTCCTTAAGGATAATGCGCGCCATTATAGCACAAAGGAAGCCCACTTAAACCGGTTTCTTCAGTCTAGGCGGTCCGCATTCCAATTGGACCTAGAGCAAGCCTGAAGCACTGAGTTTGGGCGGTATCGCGCTGTCTGGCGCAATTCTGTCCACACGCGCAATCTGAATGCCAGCGTCAATTTTCGGCGCCGGCGCCGGATGTTAGCAGAATGTTAAGAATCAGCAGTAGACAGAGGGGATGCTTTTACGTATGCTATAATGCTGTTCTGGTGACCAATTGCTTAAGCACAGATTGGACCAAGACGTGCCCGGAGCGACGGCACGATGACAATATCCCCTATTTGATTCCACGAGGAGCGGCTGCATAACTTTCAAGCAACGCAATACCATACGACGAATAAACACCTGTGGTCCCCTAGGCTCACAGGCTGTTTCTGTTTGGAGAGATCGCTAACATGGCAAGAAAACCGAAATTCAAGATTACGCCTATCGGAGGCTTGGGCGAAATCGGCAAGAATATGACCTTGTTCGAACGCAATGGGGAAGGATTCCTGATCGATTGCGGGATCATGTTCCCGGCGAACGACATGCACGGCGTCGACTATATCATCCCGGATTATCGTTGGCTGGAAGAACGCAACGATATTCGGCTGCATGGCGTTGCATTCACCCATGGGCACGAGGACCACATCGGCGCGGTGCAGCACGTCATCAAATCCTTTCCCGGCATTCCGCTCTACGCCACGCCACTGACGTCCGGCCTGCTGCAAGTCAAACTGAAGAATGCGCGGCTGCTCAAGACGACCGAGATTAACACATTCGACGGGGGCGACGCGATTCAGATTGGTCCCTTCACCCTGCATAGCTTTCACGTCTGCCACAGCATTCCGGATTGCGTTGGCTACGGCATCGAGACGCCCTATGGCATGATCGTACATACGGGTGATTACAAGTTCGACAACACGCCGGTTCATGGCCGCAAGACGGATTACGCCAAGCTGGCCGGTTTCGCCCAGCGCGGCGTCGTCTTGCTGATGGCGGATAGCACCAACGCCGACAAGAGCGGCTGGACGCAATCGGAGGCTGTCATAGATGGCGCGCTCGACAGAGTATTCCGCGGTGCCAAAGGCCGGATCATGGTGGCGACCTTCGCCTCGCTCGTCTCGCGCGTGCAGCAGGTAGTTAACGCGGCGCGCAACCACAAGCGCAAGGTCTGCATCACCGGCTACACCATGTCCGAGTACGCCAAGATCGCGCGCAAGCTCGGCTACCTTAATGTTGATGACGATTTGCTGGTGAGCATTGGGCAAGCCCAGGCTTTACCGCCGCACAAGGTCGTATTCATGGTCACCGGGTCGCAAGGGGAACCGTCAGCTGTCTTGGGCAAATTGGCGGCCGGACGACACCGGCAGCTGGATGTGCGCAAGGATGATACGATAATACTCTCGTCGCATCCGATCCCGGGCAACGAAGAAATGGTCTACCGCACCATCAATCGCCTGATCGAGCGGGGCGCCGATGTCATCTACGATTCGATTGAAGCGGTTCACGTTTCCGGTCATGCCTGCCAAGAAGAGATGCGGCTGATGCTCAATCTGACGCAGCCGCGGCATCTAATGCCGGTTCATGGAGAAGTCAGGCATTTGCACCTGCATGCCAAGCTGGCGGCCGATAATGGCGTAGCGGCTGACAACATCATCCGGGTGGAGAACGGCACAACCGTTGAATTGGATGGGCGCGGGATTACCGTCGGCGAACGTCAGCCGGGCGGCTATGTCTTTGTCGATGGCAGCGGCGTCGGCGATGTCGGACGAGCGGTGATCCGCGATCGAGAGATATTGGCGCAGGACGGATTCGTCCTCGTCAGCGTCAATGTCGATCAGAGGAGCGGCAAGCTGATTGACGAACCGCGAATCGTGTCGCGCGGGTTTGTCTATTTGCGAGACGCCGAGGATTTCCTCGACCAGATTCGCGACAACATCACTGACGTGGTCAACCGCAGCCGGCGCCTCAATGGCAAGCGTCGGAGCCTGGTCGAAGAGAGCGTGGGCAAGCTGATCTACAACGAAACCAAACGGCGTCCGATGATTTTCAGCATTGTCAACGAGATCTAACTGGAAAGCGATCCGCCGCCGCTTACGCAATCCTCCCGTTGGCGCGACGTCCGCGGGGCGTTTTCGTATCTGACGGCATAGTGATCGACCAAATATGGAGACTCGAACGTGATGCGCAAACCTGTGATACGCGCTAGCCAAGTCACGCGCAATCTCAAGTTGGGAACGCATATAGTACATGCGTTGCGCGGCGTGGACCTCACGATTTACGCGAATGAAATGGTCGGCGTCATCGGGCCTTCCGGGAGCGGCAAGAGCACCTTGTTGGGCATCGTCGGCGGATTGGACAGCCCAACCGACGGCACGATCGAAATCGACGGCATTGATATCACGCGAATGAGCGAAGGGCAGTTGACTGACGTTCGCAATCAAAAGATCGGCTTTGTCTTTCAGTTTTTCAATCTCATCCCAACCTTGACCGCTTTGGAAAATGTGGCGCTGCCGATTGAGTTCGCCCAGGTGCGCCGGCACAAGCCCTTCAATCGCGCTCGCGAGCTCTTGGATATGCTGGGACTGGGCGGCCGCTTCCACCACCGTCCCAGCGAGCTGAGCGGCGGGCAGCAGCAGCGAGTCGCCATTGCGCGCGCGCTGGCGAACAACCCGCCAATTCTGCTAGCCGACGAGCCGACGGGCAATCTGGATACGCACTCTGGCGAGACAGTTCTACAGGCGCTGAAGACGATACGCGACGAAAACGGAACGACAGTGGTCATGGTCACGCACGATCAGTCGCTGGCTTCGCAGATGGATCGCGTGGTCACGCTCGTTGATGGCCGGATTGTCAATGGCATCGCGATCGACCAAGGCAGCGCTGGCGGGCGAGAGACGGCTGCCGCAAGCGCCTAGCGTTTTGGCGCGTGAACAGATCGCGCTATAATCGGCTGGGCGAGCAGTTGTGACCTACAAGGACATCCCAATGGCCGAAGAGTTTCATTCCGTAGAGGTTGCCGGCGTCAAGCGTAGTTTGCCGCTGATGGAGATCAAGCCGGGCGTTAAAATCGCCATTCTCAATATTCTAGGCGACTACGAATTTGTCAATGTGGCGAGCGCCGCACTGGCGCAGAAGCTGACGGGACGCGATATTCACGTATTAGTGACCGCCGAGGCGAAGTCCATTCCCCTGGCTCACGCCATCAGTTCCGAATTGCGCTTGCCCTACGTCGTTCTTCGCAAGACGCACAAACCTTATATGGGCGATGCCCTGCAGAGCGAAACGCTCAGCATCACTACGGGCCAACCGCAGACATTGTTCCTCGATGAAAAGGACCGCAAGTTGGTTGCGGGCAAGCGAATCGCCATCATTGATGACGTGATCTCGACCGGGAGCACTTTGCAGGGGATGCGCCTCATCATGGACAAGGCCGGCGCCCTGGTCGTGGCGGAAGCGGCGATATTTACCGAGGGCGATCGCGCCCAATGGTACGATATCGTCGCCTTGGGGCATCTTCCCGTTTGGGTGGAAAACCAAACCTGAAACTTCTCGAAAAATGATAGAATTCCGCTATCGTTTGGTAATGTGGCGGAATGTTGTCTAAATGGTTTCATCGTATGCGGCGATTGCGGCAGCGCTGCTCTTGGTTTGCGTCATTGCCTTGAGCGGCGCCTTGCTTTTGCATTCGCGTCCCGAGCCAGTGCATATCACGATCAATCCGCCAGCGCCGACCGCGACCCCGGGCCCGACGGCGACGCCTCTGCCAATTCTGGTGTACGTCACCGGCGAGGTCTTGCGGAGCGGAACGCAACACCTCCTGCCACATGGTAGCCGCGTATCTGATGCGGTGGCGGCCGCCGGCGGATTCACCGATTTGGCGGACCGGGAGCGGGTCAATCTGGCTGGAATTCTGCGAGACGGCGACCAGGTGCATGTCCCGTCCATTGAAGCTGATCGCCATGGCGGTCCCTTGCCAACGCCGTCGGGAGGCCGCTTGGTCAACCTGAACACAGCGACTCTGGAAGAATTGGTTGCGCTGCCCAATATCGGACCCGTCACAGCGCAGAGGATCATCGAATTTCGGGAGCAAGTGAGCTCCTTCTCCGCCCTGGCAGATCTGGATCAGGTTCCGGGGATCGGACCCGCAACGATTGAAGCGCTTCAAGATTTAGTCCGATTTGATTAACGGATTCGGTCCCCCGATACCGCGTCGAAAAAGAGCGCGCGCGGCCAGTCCAGTTGGCAGTGGACGGTTTCGCCGGTCTGGTAGCGCTCGCGCAGCGGCACCTGGATACGCCAACGCCGCTTGCGCAGCCAGACCTCCAGCAAGGTGTATTGCTCGGCATAGAATGGGATGACGCGGTCTATCGTCGCGGGTATGCCGCCGTCCTGTTCGCAGACCTTGATGTGTTCCGGGCGAATGCCGACGATGACCTCGCTGCCATCAGGACGAGGGCGGGGCAGGGCGGCGCGCCCCATATAGCTGCCATCCCATTCGCCGCCGCTGACACGCCCCCAGAAGGCGTTGATGGTCGGCGTTCCCAGGAATTCCGCTACGAACAAGCTATCGGGATCGTCATGCAAGTCACGGTAAGGGCCGGACTGAATGATGCGGCCCGCGTTGATGACGACGATTCGATCGGCGACGCTCATTGCTTCGACCTGATCGTGCGTCACATAGATCAGCGTTACCTTAAATTCCTGGATGAGCCGCTTCAATTCCACGCGCGCCTGCGCCCGAAATTTAGCGTCCAGATTGGCGAAGGGCTCATCGAATAGCAGCAGCTCCAAATCGCGGGCGAAGGCGCGGGCGATGGACACGCGCTGCTTTTCCCCGCCGGAGAGATTCCGTGGAAAGCGCCCCATCAAATTTTCGATATCGACGCCGGTGATCTTGGAGACTGTGTTGACATGCGCCGGCACTTCTTCCTCGCGATCGCGCAGCCGCAGAAAGAAGCCGACTGTCTTGCGGCTCTCCCAATGCGGGATCAATACATAATTCTGAAAGACCATGCCGATGCCGCGGTCTTCAATGGGGATCTCGTCAAGCGGCAAATCATTATAGAAGATTTCGCCGCTGTCGGGCTGGTCCAGTCCGGCGATCAGGCGCAGAAGCGTCGTCTTTCCGCAGCCGCTGGGGCCGAGCAGAACCACCGCCTCGCCATCGCCAACGTGCAGGTTGAAGTCTTTGATCGCCAGCACCGGCGTCAGTTTGCGGCTCTTGTCGTAGAACGTTTTGCTCACATCCTTGAGTGTGATTGTTCTCATTGCATCGCCCGCGTTTCCGGGAACTCTCTCTCATAGAATAACACATCGGACATTGGCGTCGGCGGTCAGTGTTTGCGCGGCAAACTCTCCAGACGGGAGCGCGTTTTGTCCAAGCGTATAGATAGCGTATACATAGCTGGGTGGGGGGGGGGTGGGGGGGCTCATCATTGTTTCTACCTGTACTGGTCGCCGCGCAGGCGTTCGTACATATAGCAGGCTGGCTGATAATCCAAATCGCTGGCTAGAAGGACTCTCGCCATATTTATCCCAGATCTTATCCAAGACAGCCTGCAAGTCAGCCGCTTTTTTATGGGCTTTCGGGTCTTCCCATATCCCCCATTGCCAATAGCGTTTCACAAATTTGCCTAGATTAACTCCGATTAACCTCACAAGCTCCCCCCGCCGTCAAAATCGATCAGATGTGTTGACGCGCCGCTGAATATCGCAGGCGATTTCGTCGATAGGATCCCGCAGTACCGTCATATCGGCAAAGACGTCATCAATCGACGTCGGTTCAACAAGAGGCGCCGCCTCCAAGAAAATATCCATCACTGCGCTAGAGCGTTCGACGCAAACGCGAGGATTTGGGCGCACAATAATCAGATGCGGGCAGAGCCGAAGCGCTGGTCCCATCGGCATTGCTGGTTTTATGCCGTAGTTGCGAGCCGGGCAAGAAGCCGAAGCCACTGCGCCGCGCTCGCTCGGTTTTGCGCCTAGCACGCTGGCTTTGCCTTTTATCGTTGGGTCGAGTTGCTCTGCAAGAAAACAGAAAAAGCGTCCAGGTCGAGATGCAAGATCTTCGGAATCTTCGCCATAGGCTTGAGCAATCTCTACATTGGGAAGCGTATTGGAACATATTTTCTAGTTTAGACAAATGGTCTATTTCTTAGAGAATAGAGAGGCGCAAAAATGTTCAAGTGGACATATAGTCGCTCCATCATAGAACATATATGCTAGCGTATTTTTGCGACACAATCAAAAAAGGATTCCGCCCCATGCCAGCAAACTACAGCCTCAATAGCAAAATCGAGGCTCTCAACCTGCTCGACCAACACGACGGCGATTTCCATCTTGTCAAATCCAAACTCAAGATCCCCCTCAAAACGCTAAGGGGCTGGCGCGTTGACGAAGACAAGCTGCGTCATCAGTACGAAGACCGGCAATATCGGCACTTCGCCAATATCAAACTCGAAATCCTCAATGACACGCTCGAATCGGCCCGCGACATCATGAAGAAAATCAAGACAGGCGACCATCAAGGCATTGCCGTCAGCCAACTCGCCTACACCCTGACGGCACTGCTCAATCAGGCTAATCAACTGGAGGATATATTTGAAGATCTGGCCCCGAACCCGCAAAAGGAAGAAGAACCCAACCGCATCGAATATGTCTACGACAATAAGGCGCAGGATGCCCCACCTTGGGCAGCAAGAAATCCTGAGAAGCCCGCCCGCTTCAAAGTGTTGGCCTGCGGGAGGCGCTGGGGCAAATCGGAGTTGGGCAAAACCAAAATCCTCGAAGCGGCGCACCTCGAACACAAACGCTGCTGGTGGGTCGCGCCCACCTACCAAATGGCGAGTCAAATCTGGCGCGATCTGGTAAACAGCGTAAAGCACCTCGCGGGCGTCAAGATAAGCGCGACGGAACGCCGCATTGACTTGTTGAAAGGCGGCATGATCGCGGTTCGCAGCGCGCATAATCCTGATAAACTGCGTGGCGATGGGCTTGACTTTGTCGTCCTCGACGAAGCCGCCTGGATGCCCGCCCGCATCTGGCACGATGTCATCCGGCCCATGCTCGCCAGGGCACGCGGCGCCGCCTGTTTGCTTAGCACGCCCAGGGGCCGCAACTGGTTCTGGCAGCGTCATCGCGTTGGACTCGATCCCATGCAAGAGGAATGGCAATCATTCCACTTTACATCGGCCGATTCCAAACTCATTCATCCCGACGAATTGCAATCCATCCAGCAAAGCACTCCCGAAATCATCTGGAATGCCGAATATGAAGCCAAATTTATGGACGACCGGGGCCAGGTCTTCCGCCGCATCAGCGATGCCGCCGCAGCTGCGCCTTATGACCAGCCTCAGCCGGGTCATGCCTATGTCGCGGGCGTCGATTGGGGGCGCAGCAAGGATTACACAGCCATCGCCGTCCTTGATGCCGCGAATAAGAAAATGGTCGCCCTTGATCGTTTCAATCAAGTTGGCTGGGAACTCCAGCGCGACCGCCTCGCGAGCATCGTCAAGAAATGGCGACCGCAAGTCATCTGGGCGGAAGCCAACAGCATCGGCGAACCAAATATCGACGCCCTCGTTCAACAGGGCCTGCCCATCCGCCGCTTCTACACCAGCGCCAAATCCAAAGCCCCCCTCATCGAATCTTTGGCACTGGCCATCGAACGCAGCGAAATCACCCTGCTGGATGATCCTGTCCTGTTGGGAGAACTCGCCGACTACGAACTAGAGCGCCTGCCCAACGGCAGCTACCGCTACGGCTCCCCACTCGCCGGCCACGACGATACCGTCATCGCAACAGCCCTGGCCTGGTACGGCAGCCAATTCATCGGCTCACCATTGGCGTTTGCATAATGCTCGCCTTCACGCCGACAATCGCGCGATTTTCAACCCGCCTTGCCCGCGCGAGCTATAGCAATGCCTTCGCTGTCTGATATATAATGAGAAACGCGCCGAACTCGCATTAGCCTGAGGAAGAACGTGTCGAACACGATTCAGCCCGATCTCATCCCGCTGACGACCTCCGCCGATTGGCAGCCGGACCCAAAGACGCCGCGCCGCCGCCCGCCATGGATCCGGGTGCGCGCGCCCAGCGGCGAGACCTACGAACGGGTGCGCGAGCTCATGCGCAGCAAGACCTTGCACACCGTCTGCGAAGAGGCGCAATGCCCCAATCTCGGTGAATGCTGGGGCAAGGGCACGGCGACCTTTCTGATGATGGGCGATACCTGTACGCGGAGCTGCGGATTCTGTGATATCAAGACCGGCATGCCCAAGCCGCTGGATTGGGGCGAGCCGAATCGCATCGCGGAGAGCGCGCGCGCGATGGGATTGCAGCATGTGGTGATCACGAGCGTCAATCGCGACGATCGCCCGGATGGCGGGGCGCCGCTCTTCTCCATGGTGATTCGGCGGATCCGCCAATTGCAGCCTGGCTGTTCAATCGAGGCGCTCATCCCCGATTTCAAGGGCAGCGAGCTCGCCTTGAAAATCGTGATGGACGCGCAGCCTGAAATCCTCAATCACAATGTCGAAACCGTGCCTAGGCTGTTCAAGAGGGTACAGCCGCAGGATCGATATGACTGGGCGCTGGCGACGCTGCAAAACGCCAAAGGGATGGACTCCCTTGTGCTGACCAAGAGCGGGATCATGCTCGGCCTTGGCGAGACGCTCGCTGAAGTCAAAGACACGATGGGCGATCTGGCAACTATCGGCGTCGACATTTTGACGCTGGGCCAATACTTGCAGCCTAGCAAACGTCATCTGCCGATTGAACGCTATTATACGCCGGAGGAATTCAACGAGCTGCGTGAGGCGGGGCTGCAAATGGGATTCAAGTGGGTGGAAAGCGGACCTTTGACGCGCAGCAGTTATCGGGCGGCCGAGCAGGCGCGGGAGCTCTCCAGCCTGGATCATATTCGCCCGCAAGCGATCAGGTCCGGCTGACCGATGGCGATGTTGCCGCCAGCTACACCATATTCGCGGCGGCGCAAATCGAAAGCAGTTTGAAACCGCAGGCGAGTCGAGCAGACAGGGGAAGAGCATGAGCGCGTTTTTCGCCAATCGGCGCGGACAAACGGAAGTGGAAGCGCAGGAGTCGGCGCCGGAAGCGCCCTCTGGAAGGCCCGTCGGCTTCGACACGGTCATTGGCTCAAACACCAGCTTCGAAGGCAGTTTTGTCAGTTCGGGCAACGTGCGCATGGACGGTCAGTTCGCCGGCTCGCTAGAGGTCAGCGGCAATATTCTGGTGGGCGAATCGGCTGATATTCATGCCGATATCCATGCCCGCAACATCTCCATCGCCGGTACTGTTCGCGGCAATGTCACGGGCAACAAGGTGCAGCTTCTGCGAACGGGACGAATCTGGGGCGACATCAGCGCGTCGGCTTTGACCACGGAAGAAGGCGCCTTCATTGACGGCAAGATAGCCATGGTCGGGCATTCGGCGACGCGGCCGCCGACGGACGAAGACGATGCGGAGCACGATGCTATGCTCGATTCGATGAATGAGTCCGATGGCGCGGACGATGCAATCGATGCCGCGCTCATGCTTGAAGGCGCCGCTGCGGATGATCTGGCAGGTGAAGAACAAGCGGACGATGACCAACGCTGAGCAGGCAGGGCCGCGTCTTGAGGCCGCCAAAAGGCAATGCGTATGCCGTTTTCGACTAAATCGAACGGGCGCTGACGCCGCCGTCGACAACGAATACCGCGCCCGTTGTAAAGTCTGACGCGGATGAAGCCAGGTAGAGCGCTATGCCGCTGATGTCCCTCGGCTGACCAATTCGACCGGCCGGCGTCTGTTCCAAGACTGGATTGAGCAATTCAGGATTGCCCCAAAGCGCTTGGGCAAATTTCGTCTGCACCAAGCCCGGCGCGATGGCGTTCACCTGAATATTGTCGGCGCCCAACTCGCTCGCAAGGGTCTTGGTCAAGCTGATGACGCCGGCCTTGGTAACGCTGTAGATGCCTTGATATCGACCCGGGTTTAATCCCACAATGGACGCGACATTGATGATCTTGCCGCCGCCCTTTGCTCTCATTACCTTGACCGCCGCTTGAGAAAGCCAGACGTTGCCCATCAGATTCACGCCGATGGTCTTTTGCCAGTAACTGTCAGCCGCCTCGAGTGTGGGTCCGAAGTGCGGGTTGGTCGCCGCGTTGTTGACGAGAATGTCCAACGCGCCGAAGCGACTGACGGTTTGTTCAACCAAGGCATTGAGCGCGTCTTTGTCGCCATTGTGCGCGGCGATCCCGATGGCGTCGCCGCCACGGACGCGTATTTCCGCAGCGGCCTCGTCAAGCGCGTCTTGCCTGCGGCTGGCGAGCGCAACTTTGGCGCCAGCGAGGGCAAAGGCCGCCGCGATCGATTTGCCGATGCCGCGAGACGCGCCGGTTACGATGGCGACACGGCCGCTCAAGTCGAAGGATTCCGCCATGCTGTCTCTCCTGTAGTCGGTTTGATTCGTCAACAATGTAGAGGGGAACGGCATCGCGCTCGCTTTAGGCGCGTTCTTTCGGGATGCTTGCAAGCAAGGGCATGCCCAGCCGCCGCAGATCATCCTGATGATACACCGTGGGATCGGCGAATTCGGCGAAGACCGCGATCGCGAGCCCAATCAAAAGCGCCACAGCCAAGCGAAGGACAGGCGCCAGGCGCGACGGCAATGCTGGCGGCGACGCGACGATGGCAGGCTGGTCGAGAATGGTCACTTGCGCCGCTTCGCCTTCCAATTGCGGGAAGTAGCGCTGGCTGCGGCTGTTCAAAACCAACACAGCCGCGTCGGCGATGGCGCTGAGAGACTCGCCATTGAGATGACTCATATAGATAACGCCGACGCTGCGCACGTTGTCGGCGGCGATGTGCAAGCCATCAAGAGTCGCTTGAGCATCGCCGAGAATGCTTGCAATTTCATGGCGAAAACTTGAGCTGCGCGCCCAATCCGTCATGGCATGCACCGTGTATTCTGATGCGCGCCAGATGTCGGTGTAGTCGCCGTCGCGGTCCGGCAGATTGAGTTGCTGAGCGGCGCTGTAGCGAATCTGCGCAGTGAACCCGCCGCTGACGCCGGCGCCATCCCGCAATAAGTCTGGCACTGATATAACCGCGCTCAAGACGACCGGCAAGACGATGAGCCACCAGCGGCGAATCAATATGCGGATTATCTCTTTGTACTCCATTGGAATCATCCCTAATCCCCGACCAAGGGGTCCCGGTATTGAAAGGTCTGACCGGAGGCACGCGCATCCCAAGCTTGCCGTATAAATGCGTTTATGCGCTCAAGAAATGCGCTGGTATCGAATCTCTTGGCCTGCGCTCGAATCTCTTGCGAATTGTACGCGCGCTCATCAAAGTTGCGCCAGACTTCTTTCAGGCTTTCTACAGTCATCTCGGGGAAGCGCTCGCCAGTGAGGCCTGGGATGACGGTGTCCAGCGCGCCGCCGCCGCCGAAAGCGATCACCGGACGACCGGCGGCTTGAGCCTGCACCGGTGTAATGCCGAAGTCTTCCAAGCCCGGTAGAACGAGCGCCCGGCATCTTGCCATTAAGCCAGGCAATTCCGCCTCCGGCACGAAGCCGAGAAACTCGACATTGTCCCCCGCCAGCGCGCGCAGCCGCTCGCGGTCTCGTCCGGCGCCGGCAATCTTCAGCTTCAAGCCCAGCGCCCCCGCCGCTTGAATCGCCAGATCGATGCGCTTGTAAGGAATCAGACGGGATACGATGAGATAGTAGTCTCCGACGGATTCTGAAGCCATCGCTGCAAAGCGCGCCGTTTCCACCGGCGGGAAAATCACGGTTGAAGCACGTCCATAATAGCGACTTATTCGCGCCTGAACTGCCGTGCTGATGGCGATGAAATGCGATACGCGCTGCGCCGCCGCATAATCCCAGCGCTTCAGCAGGCTGACCAGCGGCCGCAAGAGCCATTTCGCGCTTGCGCTTAGGTCTTCTCCCGCGAGGTAGCTGTCCAATTGCCAGACGTAACGCGTCGGCGTCAGGCAATAGCAGATGTGCAAGCTTTCTGGCGGGACGCGCAAGCCATGACAGAATCCGCTTTTGTTGCTCAGAATCACGTCATAGTTTTCAATTTCCAGGTTATTCCAGGCGAGCGGATAAAGCGGCAAATAGGCTTGGTGGCGCCGATGAATAGCCGGCAGACGATCGATAGAGAGCGTACGAATATCCCAATCTTGATAGTGAGCGGGCATGCGCTTCTTGTCGAAGATGCTGGTGAAAACGGGGCTGGCTGGATAATGGCGGTTCAGCGCCTCCAGCACATCTTCCGCGCCGCCGACTTGATTTAGCCAATCATGAACCAGCGCGATCTTCAAGGAAATCCCCTGTCTTGCGCCTCGGGTCTACATCGCAGGCGAGGCGCGCAGAATTCGCCGACGCCGGTCTTCAGCCCGGCTTGTTCTCAGCAAGCGCGCCGACTGGCTTGAAGGATCGCCGATGGGCAGCGCATGGACCGGATAGGCGAAGAGCGTTAAGATGCGCCGGCGTGCCATAGCCCTTGTGCTGGGCGAATCCGTAGCCCTCATATCGCCCGTCAAGAATTCGCATATATTGATCGCGCCAGACTTTGGCCAAAACGCTGGCGCAGGCGATGGTCAGCGAATGCTTGTCGCCATCGACGATGCTCAATTGGGGGATATCGGAGCGCTCTGGCCAGGGCATGTAATCCAGGAAGAGGCAGTCGGGAAGGAAAGCAGTTCCAGCCAGCGCGTCATCAAGCGCGCGCTGCATTGCCGTCTTCGTCGCGTCGACGATGCCCATGCGGTCGATCTCTTCAACGCTGCTCTGCCCGATGCCCCAGACGGACGCGACGTCTTTGATCTTGTCGCTGAGTCGCTCGCGCTGGGAGGCCGTCATCTCTTTGCTATCCCTTACGCCGCGCAGCGCTTTGGCGAGGTCAGCGCGTTCGAGGGGCAGGGCGACGGCGGCGGCGGCAACGGGCCCGGCCAAGGGACCGCGACCGGCTTCATCAAGACCGACGATCCGTCGGAAGCCGGCGCGGAAATAGTGCCGCTCGTGATGGAGGCTCGCCGTCTTAAGCCTTGCATTGCGCTCAGCCATAAAAGCCCCGCTGCCAATTCCGCCGGATATCCCAAATCTCGCGCAGCAGATTCATCGAGTCATCCCAAAGCCGCATGGTGGAGTAGGGATCGTAATGCCAGGTTATCGGCATCTCCTTCACTCGATAGCCGCGCCGTTTGGCGATGAACAAGAGCTCCACATCAAAGCCGATGCCGTTCATCCGCTGCACGGCAAAGAGGTCTTCCGCCACCTTTCCGCTGAACATCTTAAATCCGCACTGCGTGTCTTCATAGTCGCTGATCGCGGCAACTTTGATGATGAAAGTGGCGACGCGCCCCATGATATGACGATACTCCGGTTCATCGACGCGCACGGCGCCAGGCGCTTCACGGCTGGCAATGACGATGTCATAGCCGTCCGATTGCGGCGGCAAGAACTTCACGAGCTCATCAATGCGCATGGACAGGTCGGCATCGCAGATGAAGCGCCAGTCCCCCGTCGCCGCCAACATGCCTTGCTTGACCGCCAAGCCTTTGCCACGCAAATTGTCGGGCGACTGAATCACGCGCAGGTTCGGATACGCGCGGGCGCAGTCGAGTGCGACTTCGTAAGTTCGGTCCCCGCTGCCGTTTTCGACGATGATGACTTCGGCGTCGAAGGGCTGCGTCCGCAGGAAAGCGTCAATCTGAGCCAGACTCGGCGGCAGCCGACTCTCTTCATTGTGCGCCGGTATCACGATGCTCAGAAAGGGATTGCTCAAATCTGAATCTCCCTCAGAGGAGTTAGAATCAGTATCGGATGATACGCACCATAATACGCGAGATTCGCCAATTGTACATGCAGGCGCGATTAAGCCTCGGCAAACCTCCGCCCCTCGTCATTTAGACCGGCGTCAGAATGCTCTCGATATAGTCGTCGGAGACGCGCTTCGCCGCTTGGATCCGCTTTCGCTTGGAGAGGGCGCCGCGAATGCTTAGGGCGCCTGCTATCATGCCGCTGATTCGCGCGCGCGCTTCCCGCCCTCGCCAGGACTTCAGCGACTGCCAAAGCAGCTTGGACTGTCTGCCCAGAATTTGCCGCCCATATTTGCGCAGCAGACTGGCGGGCACATTCTTGGCGATGAGCCAGACGCCATTGCGACCATCGTAGAAGCTCGCCGTGACGCCGCCGCCGGTCGCGGACAAATGGTGGTAGACAATCGCCAGCGGTTCATACCAGACCTTGTAGCCAGCCAGTTGCGCCCGCCAAGCCAGATCGACGTCTTCGAGCAGGAAAAAGAAATCGTCGTCCAGCGCATCAATGTCCGCAAGCATTGACTTCCGATAGACGGCTGATCCACCACAGGCGGAAAAGACATATTCTCCTCGATCGTATTGCCCCTTGTCCCATTCCCAGGCGCCTCGATTGCCAGCGCGGCCGTCAGTGGTGAAGAAATCGCCGGCCGTATGCAAGCGCTCGCGTTGATCAAACAGCAGCATCTTGCTGGCGATGATCCCGGCTTCAGGATGAGACTCAAATGCGCGCGCCACCTGTTCGGCCCAATCGCGCTCCACTTCCGTATCGTTGTTGAGCAAGGCGACATACGCGCCATTCGCCGCCTCCATGCCCAGGTTGCAGGCGCCGGTGAAACCGCGATTTTCCTTTAGTTCGATCAGGCGTACTTCCGGATATTCCTTCCGGACAAAGTCTTGCGACCCGTCGGTTGAGGCATTGTCCACGAGTATAACTTCAATGTCGGCGAGTGTTTGCCCGCGGAGCGCGTCAAGACAGACAGCGAGAAAGCGCAGCCCGTTCCAGTTTGGGATGACGACGGAGAAGGCGTCGGGCATCAACCGGCGGCCTCGGCGTCCAGGAAGGCGCGCAGGCTGTCTTCCCAAGGTCGCAGTCGAATCCCGATGCCGGCGCCGGCGTTATTCGCGAGCGCGGTGTATTCGGGGGGCAGCGACGGACGCGGCCACTCGTGTCGGCTGATGCGCTCGATTGGCGTTTCATTGTAGCCGGCTAGATTCAGCACATGGCGAGCAAACCCCCAGCGACTCACGGCGCCTTCGTTGACCAGGTGATAGATGCCGAAGCGCTCAGTCTCGATCAGTCGTACGATCGCCGAGGCCAGATCGTTGGTATACGTCGGATTCGCCACTTCGTTGGTCACGACGCGAAGCGGCTTGCCTTCTCGCGCCGCGCCTAAGATCGCGTGAATGAAATTGCGCCCGCCATGAGCGAAGAGCCAGGCCGAGCGAACGATATAATGCCGCGGGTTCACTTGGGCGACGGCGCGCTCGCCATACCATTTGCTGTATCCATAAGCATTGAGGGGATTTGGATAGTCGTATTCGCTGTAGGCGCGGTCAAGCGCCCCGTCGAAGACTTCGTTGCTGCTGACGTAGAGTATTGGAATGCCAGCTTGCGCCGTAACCGCAGCAAGATTCCCCGTCCCGAGCCCGTTGATTCGCAGCGCCTTCTGCGGATTCAGCGCGCAGCCATTGACATCGGTCCATGCGGCTGGATGCAGGACAATATCCGGGCATGCGTCGGAGACAAGCCGGCGGCAGGCATCATAATCGGCGATGTCCAATTCATGGCTGACCTCGCCGACGATGTCCGCATCCACGACGTGGTGTCTGTTCTGAAGTTGCGAAACGAGCTGGCTGCCGAGCCGGCCGGCGGCGCCGGTGATCAATATCTTCATTCAGAGTTCTCATTCGCCTATCGAATTGGCTTCACCTTGGGGAATGTTGACCACATAGGAAATAAGACAGACGGGACGAGGCATGATTCGGTCAAGGTTTTGATGATTCAAGCCGTTCAGCGTATTGACGATGGTAATAGTCGAGGTATTCTCCCGTTTTGATTTTGCGCCACCACCATTCGTTTTCCAGGTACCAGTTGACAGTGGCATCCAACCCGGCCTCGAAGTCGTATTCCAGCCGCCAGCCCAGCTCCCGCGCTTTCGCCGCCGACATCGCGTAACGCCGATCGTGACCTTCGCGGTCGGGGACGTAGCGGATCAGCGACGCCGGTTTGCCAAGCAGCTCCAGGATGCGCCGCGTAACATCGATATTGAATCGCTGATTCTCTCCCGCCAGATTGTAGGCCTCGCCGGATTCGCCGGCGTGCAGAACTCGGTCGACGCCGCGCGCGTGATCATCGACATAGAGCCAATCTCGAATCTGTTTGCCGTCGCCATATAGCGGCAGCGGCCGGTCATCAATGGCTTCGGTGGTGAAAAACGGTATCAGCTTTTCCGGGTACTGGTACGGACCGTAGGTATTGCTGCCTCTGGTGATGACGGTATCCATGCCGTAGGTAACGGCGTATGCCCGCACCATTAATTCGCCGCCGGCTTTGCTGGCCGCGTAGGGGCTGTTGGGCAGGAATCGATCATCTTCGGCCGACTCGCCCTCCTCGATATCACCGTAGACCTCATCGGTCGACACCTGACAGAAGCGCCCGATGCCGTGCTTGCGCCCTTCGTCCAGCAAGATATAGGCGCCGACCACATCAGTGTGAATGAAAGCGTCGGGGTCGAGGATGCTGCGGTCGACGTGGCTCTCCGCGGCGAAGTTGACGATGGTGTCAATCGCGTATTCGTCGAGAGCGCGTCGAACCGCCGATCGATCGGCCACATCAGCGCGCAGGAAGCGATAATTCTCTTCATCGCTGACCGGCAGCAGATTGTCGATATTCCCGGCGTAGGTCAGCTTGTCGAAGCAGACGATATTATATTCCGGGTATGTCGTCGCCATGTGTCGGACGAAGGCGCTGCCGATGAAACCAGCCCCGCCCGTTACCAGGATATTTCTCATCGCGCTCCTGCCAAGTTTTCGCGCTTCATGATTAGACCCAAAGCGTACTGTGGTCGCCGAGATTCATTTTGATGCCGCTCGGCTTGGCCGCGCTCCTCTTAACCGACGCGTTTCGGCCAATGAGGCTGTCCCGCAGCGTTCGATCAATGTCAATCACACGGCTGTTTTCAAGAATGATGCTGCGCTCAATCTCGCAATTGCGGATTTGACAGCTGTGGTAGATGCTGGTGAATGGACCGATGTAGCTGTTTTCAATCAACGTGCCTTGGCCGATGACGGTCGGTCCGCGCAGGATGCTATTGACGATGCGGGCGCCGTCCTGCACGGTCACGCGTGAATCCAGCGACGAACGCGCGTCGATCTCGGCGTCGTCGGCGATACAGGGCACAATCTCTTCCAGCACGTAGCTATTCGCTTCCAGCATATCCGTCGGCTTGCCGGTGTCAATCCACCAGCCCCGATGAATGTGGGGGTAGACGGTATGTCCTTGATCAATAAGCCACTGAATGGCGTCGGTGATTTCGTATTCGCCGCGCGCCGACGGGCGAATCGCATCGACCGCGTCAAATACGTGATGATCAAACATATAGATGCCAACGAGCGCCAGGTTGCTAGGCGGCACGTCAGGCTTTTCAATCAGTCGTTCAATGCTGCCATCTGGGCGCAGTTGAGCGACGCCATAGGCGGAAGCGTTTTCGACTTCCTTGAGCACGATCTGGCTGTTCCAGGCCTTGTCGGCGAAGTCGCGAATGAGTTGGCTGATGCCGCCTTGTATCACATTGTCGCCGAGGAACATCACAAAGGGTTCGTCAGCCAGAAAATCGCGCGAAATCTTGACGGCGTGCGCCAAACCGTCCGGGCTATTCTGCGGGATATATGACAGCGAGACGCCCCAGCGCGAGCCATCGCCGAGGGCGTCCTGGATTTCGGGCGCCGTGTGACCTACAACCATGCCGATTTCGCAGACGCCAGCATCGCGTATCGCCTCGATGACGCGCACGAGCACGGGTTTGTTGGCGACCGGGATCAGCTGTTTGGCGCGGGTGTAGGTCAAAGGGTAGAGGCGCGTTCCCTTGCCGCCACTGAGGATAAGTCCTTTCATCGGCTCATCAGCCTCCCATTTCGCTGCAGAATGTTTCTTTCGCGAAGTCGTTCGCGTGAACGAGCGCAGTCATGATTCCGCGTCAGTAGGCGAACTGGTTTTCGCGCGGAGCGTCAGTCAGCACGGCGCCAACGACGCGCACATGGACACGTTCCAAAGCCTGCCGCGCTTGGGCCGCGTGGTCCCGTCTTGTTTCTCCCGCGCGTATCGCCAATAAGGCGCCATCCAGCTTGATGCCCAAAAGCGCCGCATCGGTAGCCGCGAGCACCGGCGGGCTGTCGAATAGCACATAATCGGCGCGTTGCTTCAAAGCCGCAATGATCTCATTGATGCGCTGCCCGCCGAGCAGATCGGCCGGGTTGGGCGGCAATGGGCCGGCGCAAACAATCTTTAGCCCATCAACGGTCGTGGCTTGCAGGGGCGGGTCGCTGATGGCGCCGTCATCCACCATCATGCTGCTCAACCCGCGACTGCCGTCAAGATTCCAAAGCTCGTGCTGCTTGGGCTGCCTCAGGTCGGCATCCACCAGAACAGTCCGATTGCCGCTTTGTGCGAAAGTAACCGCGAGATTCGCCAAGGTCACGCTCTTTTGATCATCGCGCGCGGCTGATGTGACCAGCAGTGTTTGTATCGGACTTTCGACGCTGCTGAACATCAGGTTGGTCCGCAGGCTGCGATAAGCCTCGGCGGCGGCCGACCGCGGCTGGGATAGTGTGATGAGGTTTGTATTCGCCATGATTCATCCTAATTTGGGCGCATTGCCTTGTTTCGTCTATATCAATTCGTCACGAGCGTCACGATCATTATTTTCGCCCTCGGTCATCGTAGCTACATCGGCCTTGGCTCAAACCCTCAGAACGCGCCAGAGCTATGATCCAGATTCATACGCCGCAGCTGCCTTGAGCCCAGGGCGGCCGCGACTTCGCGAAGGGACTGCCCATGCGTCGGATGCACATAGTCCGGCGCAAGATCGGCCAAGGGAATTGCCACATGAGCGAATCGCGCGATGCCGCCATCCGGTATTTGCCAGGGTTTGCTCCCGTATTGAAGGACTTCATCGTTCCAAAGCGAGATATCCAAATCAATGGCGCGCGGGGCATTTTTGTTCTGCGGATCGCGAACACGGTGGAGCTCTGCCTCTATTCGGTCAATGATAGCGGATTTGAATTGGGAAGGACTTCTCCAAGTATGTATCTTGACCGCCAAATTCAAGAAATCCTCTTGGTCCGGGAAACCCTGCGGTGGCGAGAGATAGGCCGGCGACACGCTTAAAACAGTCGTATAGCGGCGCAGCAAAGCAAGGGCTTCGGTGATATTCTGTTTTGGATTGATATTGGAGCCGAGCGACACATACACGATGTTTCCCTTATAATCGCCCGGGCGCCTCACGATGTGGACGCCAACAGAATCAGACCGCCGGAGCGCGCCCGGTTTGTGAACGCGCACTTCTATATGCGGAGCTTTGAAATCGAACAGCGCCAGGCGCGCAATCTCTTCCGCGAGCTTTTCCAACAAGGCAAAGCGCGAAGATTCCACAAACTGGATTATCGCCTTGACGATGGTCCGATAATTGAAAGCGTCTCTCGGATCATCAGTTTCGCCGGCGCGGCGCTCTTCCAGGCCCAGGCGCAGGCTAAGCACAACATCCTGCGGCTCGTCAAGCTCATGCGGGCTGAAACCGATTATCGCGCGCAAGCGCAGATTCCTGACTTCAATGATGTCCATTGAATCGACACGTCCGCTTCATTCGTAGGCAGTTTAGCACGGAAAGCGATATCGAGGCTTGCTGATTCGAAGCCATTGATTTGGATCCGAAAATCGAAAGTATGAATTCGGCTTGGGAGGCGTTATCATATTTGATGCGACTTGAGTTTTTTTCGCTCGGGTTTCCTATAATCTAGTTAGCGGAGCAGAATCAGAAGAGAGTCCTTTGCGGACTGGCAAGTCAATACCAAAACAACCGACCGTGGAAACAGATTGGCTTAAGATGGACAGCTATGAAACGCAAGTGGTCGCCGCTGCAGATGGTGACATACAGAAGAAACTTGAATCGGAATACCTGTTGAGCAGATTCGGTCTGGATGCCGAATCCGTTGATCGGGCGGCGGTTGAGAGCGCCGTATTAAAAATGCTCCACGCGATTGGCGAGGACCCCCAGCGCCAGGGTTTGGTCGATACACCAAGGCGCGTGGCGAAGGCTTACCAGGAATTGGTGAGCGGATATACCACCGACCCGGTTGAATTGCTCAACAACGCAGTGTTTGACGTTGCCTATGATGACATGGTTATCGTCAGCCATATCGAGTATTACAGCTTGTGCGAGCATCACATGCTGCCCTTCATCGGCCACGCCCATGTCGGATATTTGCCTAAAGACAGAGTCGTCGGGCTTAGCAAGATACCGCGGATTGTTGATATGTTTTCCCGTCGCTTGCAAGTGCAGGAGCGCCTTACGCGGCAGATTGCGGAGTTCCTCGTCGAAGTATTGAATCCGCGGGGCGTCGCTGTTGTGATGACGGCGCAGCACATGTGCTCGATGATACGCGGCGTCATGAAGCATGACGCGAACATGACCACGAGCGCCATGCTCGGTGATTTCCGCCACAATCACGATACGCGCAACGAATTCCTCATGCACGTCCAAAGGTCAAAATCGCAATAGGGTCTTGTTGCGCGGATGGCAAATGGGCGCCGCAGAGGCAATGCCGGTCCGCCAATCCGCTTTTGAATGGCGGCAATCGCATGATGTGATATACTGTGAAAGGTCGCGGTCAATGAGATCCGCGGCACTCATCGAGAGCGAGTGAGAGAACCGGCTCAGCGAACTCGCGGCAACCCCCGACGAACGGGACGGTGCTAAGTCCGGCAGGGTATCAACTCTGGCAGATGAGCGTAGGAGAATGCGAAGTTTCGACGCCCGCTGCCTCGCAAGGCGTCTTTTTCATTGCCCGAGAAAGGACAGACATGTCGACGACATTCATGAATTCCCCACGATATCTCTTCACATCGGAATCCGTTTCCGAGGGGCATCCCGATAAAATGTGCGACCAGATCAGCGATGCGGTGCTCGACGCGATTCTGGCCGAGGATCCGTTGGCGCGGGTGGCTTGCGAAGTGGCGACAACCACCGGCTTGGTGGTCGTCATGGGCGAGATCACGACCCGAGCCTACGTTGATATCGACAGCATTGTTCGCGACACGATTCGGGATATTGGTTATACGCAATCGGACTTCGGCTTCGACGCCGAGACCTGCGGCGTGCTGATTTCGATCAAAGAACAATCCGACGATATCAAGCAGGGCGTCGACAGGGCGTTGGAAGCGCGCGAAGGCAGCCCGACCGAAGCCGGCGCTGACTCCACCGGCGCTGGCGATCAGGGTATGATGATCGGATTCGCCTGCGATGAAACGGAAGAGTTGATGCCGCTAACCTCATCGCTTTCGCACGGGCTGATGCGCCGTCTTGCGGCTGCGCGCAAAAGTGGCGAGATCGACTGGCTTCGTCCCGACGCAAAATGCCAGGTCACGGTCGAGTATGCTCAAGGGCGGCCGATGCGCGCCGATACCATCGTGCTGTCGACGCAGCACGCGCCGGAAATCTCCCAATCCGAGATCCGTCCCCAGATCATCGACTTCATTCAGCGTGACGCGGGCTGCGGAAAGTGGATCGACGAGCGCACGATCTACCACGTTAATCCTTCGGGCCGCTTCGTCACCGGCGGTCCCTTGGGAGACGCCGGCTTGACCGGGCGCAAGATCATGGTCGATACCTACGGCGGCGTCGCGCGGCACGGCGGTGGCGCTTTTTCAGGAAAAGACGGGACCAAGGTTGATCGCAGCGCGGCTTACATGGCGCGTTATGTCGCCAAAAATATCGTGAAGGCTGGCCTCGCCGATCGCTTCGAGCTTCAGGTTTCCTACGCCATCGGCAAAGCGGAGCCGACATCGCTGTCCGTCGAGACCTTTGGCACCGGCAGGATTGGCGACGACAAGATCAGTTCGCTGATCGAGAAGCATTTCGATTTGCGCCCCGCCGCGATCATTCGCGAGTTGGGGCTGCGGCGCCCAATCTTCAAGCAGGTGGCGGCTTACGGGCACTTTGGCCGCGAAGATGTAGACGCGCCTTGGGAAAAGACGGACAAAGCCGAAATACTGAAATCCGAGGCTGGTTTGGCTTGAGCCTTGCTCTGGTGATTGGAAGCCGCTCATGACCGAGGGACCGCGAATCTGCGACTACGGAGATTCGACCTATCGGCAGGACTTCTGGGAAGGGCAGGGGCGCGACTACGAAGACGCGGTCGAACGCCGCGTATTGCGGCAGATGCTGCCAACTCGAGGGTCACGGCTGCTCGAAATCGGAGCCGGATTCGGGCGAATTACCAATGAATACCACATGTTTCGTCAAGTCGTGCTGCTCGATTATTCGCTGGAGCAATTGCAGTACGCGCGCGCGAATTACGGCGATGATGGATTCCTGTATGTCGCGGCTGATGCCTATCGCATGCCTTTTTATCCGCGCGCATTTGACGCGGCGACGATGATCCGCGTCATTCATCACTTTGAAAACTTTTCGGCAGTCATCAGGCAGGTGCGCGAATCGCTCGCCTTTGACGGCACATTCATCCTGGAATATGCCAACAAGCGCAATTTGAAGGCGATGCTGCGGCATCTGTTCGGTTTCAACAACTGGAATCCGTATACGCTGGATCCGATTGAATTCGTCGAGTTAAACTTCAACTTCCACCCGGATTATGTACAGCGAGAAATCGCGAAACTAGGCTTTGAAGCGCGCCGGATCGCGCCGGTCTCATGGTTTCGCTTGGGATTGCTTAAGCGCGCGCTACCAGTGCGCCTTCTCGCCGGTCTGGATTCGATTTTGCAGCGCAGCGGCTGGGCAATCTCACCCAGTGTATTTCTTGAACTGCGGCTGCCAGGCGCGCCGGGCAATCTAAGAGCGCCGTCATCGGCGGATCCGCTGGAGATTTTGCGCTGTCCGCAGTCCGGCTTGTCGCTGAGGAGGGACGGCGATGCGCTGCTGAGCGAAAGCGGAACCCGCTGGGGGATCCGCGAGGGCGTCTACGACTTCCGCCAGGCGCTGGATTAAGCGGATAATGCTGCGGCGACTCAGGGCATTGGTTCGTGCCGCAGCTTTTCCCAGAGCTTGACGTTCCGTTGCACCAAGCCGGAAATCGCGCCATGCCCGAAGCCTGCCACCACGGTCTGTACCCGGTCGTTGAAGGGTTCTATCCAGCGCTTGTCCAATCCATCGTAGCCAACAGCCGCCCCGACAATGCTGGCCGCTGTACCGGATGTGCAGTCCGTATCCATCCCGCACATCACCGCTGTGGTAATCGTCTTGCTGTAATCGAGCTGAGCGTGAATCAGCGACAGGACAACAAAGCCCATGTTGTGCAGCGAGTGGAGGAAGGGCAAGTGACCATACTTGTCGTAAATGCGATCGCAGACCGACACCCAATCCTGGTCTATTTCATACCAGTCGATGACTTCATGAACGATCTGCGCCAGGCGCGAACGCCGCGGAATAACCGAAAGCCCGCCCGCTAGAATCGTCTCGACAGTTGGGTCGCGGCTTAGCGCGGCGCTAAGGGCGCCCGCGACGAACATCGAACTGTAGACGCCGTTCTTCACCGCATTCAGCGTCACTTCTCGATAGGCGATTCGCGCGGCGCGGCGCGGATCACCAGGCGCGATATAGCCCCAGAAATCGGCTCGTATCGCTGTGTTGACGCCTTCACGCAAGGGATTAATCTTGGTCGGGAATTCAGCGATCTGCTCTTCCGCCGGGCGGTCGTCGGCGAGGTTGACCATGTGGTAATAGGATTGGCGCGTGCAAGACCAAAGCCAATGGTAGGGTATGTTCCGCAAGTGGTTGTTGGCCACATCCAGTTTGCTAAAGTTGAATCCATGCTCTTCCAGCAGCATCATTCCCAGAATCGTGTAGTGGATATCGTCATCGGGTTCGGCGTATTGAATGTTGCCCCGGGTTGAGGGTTTGCAGCGCAAGGTGATTCCCAACTCCGGTGATTCATGCGGCACCCAGTCATTCAGCGGATAGGCATCCAGGCTCTCCAGGTAGCGCTTGATAAACTTCCTGTCCAGGCGCATCTCGAGGGGTTTGCCCAATACAACGCCGCCGATTCGTCCGTACCAAGCGCCTCTGATTCTTTCGGCGTATTCATGCTCGTTCAAAGGTTGAAGCGGCGGTGGATCAGGCGCGTCGGCGATGATCGACTCGAAGTCGTCGGGCTCGCTGAATGGGAAGTCCTCGCGGATGCCTCGCTGGCGAATCGCCCAGAGCGCGTAATAGGCTTCTTCCCAATCGGCCTCTGTCAAGGTCGATCGGTCGTCGGTCCCTCGCACGGTATCGGGCAGATACGAGGCGGCGAAGTCAGGTTCAATGGCGTCGCCCACGGGATAACCTTCCTCAAAAAGCTGAAGGTACTCCATGGAAAAAAGCTGCTGCCAATTGGCAAATCCCGGCATGGCACTGCTCCTGTCTCCTAGCTTGGCTCTCGTTCTCGTCTACGATTGCGTGTTCGACAATTTCGCGCTAAGGCGTCGTATCACGAAAGTAACGCTCTGAAGGCGCCCAGGCGCTGTCTTCGCCTAGATTCTCTTCGGCTTCGGCGATCAGCCCCAGCGAGATGTCGTGCCGGCCGCCGTCGTAATCTGTCGACAGCCAGGCCTCCAGGATATCAAGCGCCTCAAACTCGCCGGTGATCTTGCCGCCTAGACAGAGGATATTGGAGTTGTTGTGCGCCCGCGTCAGCCGTCCCATATAGGTGCTGGTGCAAAGGGCGGCGCGAACCCGCTCGAACTTGTTGGCGATGATGCTCATGCCAATGCCGGTTGAGCAGATCAGGATTCCGCGCTGGGCTTCGCCATCGGAGACGGCTTTGGCCACGCGCACGGCGTAATGTGGATAGCGGACGATTTCGCCCGAATCGGAGCCCAGGTCTTCGTATGGAATGCCGCGCTCCTCAAGAAAGGCAATGACTTTTCGCTTCAACTCATATCCACCGTGGTCATTCCCTATCCAGATCTTCCGCGCGTCGTCCGCTTTGGTCATGCTGATACCGCCGTTATTGATCCATGTCTTTCGGGTGGCCGATCGCGAAATACGAATTTCCGGACGGCTGGCTAGATTATGTTCGTTTCGCGCGCGGTTGGCAAGTTCCGCCTTGGTTGGTTCAATTAGCCTTGCTTGCTTCGCCGCGCTCTTGCCTTCGTAATGGCGGCGTTGCTGCGGAATCGGAGTATACTGAAGCCTGCGAAGAAAATCGGTCGCAGAGTTTCGTGTCGATTGTCCTGCGTAGAGCAAATGGCTCTTTGGTCTCGACGCGATTGCGCATTGAAGCGACTCAGATATCGGGAGTTTGAATTTGAAGGACAAACCTCAAGACCTTTCTCAACCGCAGACGCTGAGGCAGTACTTGCGACTCGTGGGGACCGGCTTCGCGATGGGCGCCGCAGACATCGTCCCTGGTGTGAGCGGCGGGACGATGGCTTTTATCCTCGGCGTTTATACGCAGCTAATCGACGCGATCAAGTCATTTAACGTGGATGCGCTTCGTCTGCTGCTAGGGCTTCGGTTCAGCGCCCTGATGGAACAAGTGTCGTTTCGATTTCTGCTGGCATTGGGCTTGGGTTTGATAGCGGCGGTCTTGTCGCTCTCGAGTTTCCTCAGCGAGACGATGGATGACTCGAACGGTCGCATTCTGCTCTTCGCCTTTTTCTTTGGCTTGGTGTTGGCGTCGATCCTGACCATCGGCGTGAAGGCGCGCTGGAATATGGCTTCGGCCGCGACTTTGTTTGCTGGCGCCGCCATGGCCTTCGTCATCGTCAATGTCGTTCCGGCGGAGGCCGATCACTCGCCGCCTTTTCTATTCGTCAGCGGCATGATCGCCATTACCGCGATGATTCTGCCGGGGATTTCCGGCTCCTTCATGCTGCTGATTCTGGGCCAATACGACTATGTGCTGACGGCGGTCAGCAGTCGGGATTTGCCGCCGGTCATTTTCGTGGGCATGGGCGCGATTGTCGGCATCATCGCCTTTTCGCGCGTGCTCAGTTTCTTGCTGTCGCATTACTACAATCGGACGGTGGCGCTGCTTGTCGGCTTCATGGCCGGTTCCCTCTGGAAGATCTACCCCTGGAAGCAGTGCCTTGAAAGCGATCTCGATCGCCATGGCCGTGAACGCTGCTTATTGGAGCAGAACATCGCGCCGGACACTGCATCCGAGACCTTTGCAGTCGCGCTGCTGCTGCTGATTGCGGGCTTCTTGCTGGTCAATCTTTTGGATCACCTGCAATCCAAAGCCAATCCGATATTTCGCTTCTTACACAGGTGAGCTGCAAACCGCCTTGCGCGGTTACGCGTCGCGTTTTGATTTGGCATCCGGCGCATGATGACGGAGCGCGCGCTCCTGCGCATCAATAATGTCCTGAATTCGCGACCGCGAAAGCACCGCAGTCACATCCACCGCGGTGAAATCACTTCCTTCGGTTGGCGGGTCGGCTTCAGCTAACTCCACGACGATCTCCCGGCGGCGATAGACCGACGCGGCGATCGCATGCGTAGCGACCGGGCTGGTCAGAAGTACGAAGAGGCCCAGCGCAAGAAGCCGAAGCCAGGTGGACGGCATCAGCAGAGCGGCGCCCACGAGCAAACCAAACAAGCCCAGAGTCGCGACTTTGCCCGAGGCATGCAATCGCGTCAGACTGTCGGGCATGCGAATGACGCCGAGCACGCCAACCGAGCAGAAAAAGAATCCAAAGAGCAGCGCGGCCAGGCCTAGAAATTCAAGAAGCACTTAGAAAACCCTGCCTTCGGAAATGTAGCGGGCGATGCTAATCGTGCCGATGAAAGCGAAGGCGGCCAGCGCAATCGCCATATCGACGAAGTTTTCTGTCCCCTCCACCAATGCCAGCATGACAATGATGCCGATGAGCAGCGTCGTAATGAGATCCACCGCCTGCAAGCGGTCGGGCAGCGTTGGTCCGACGATCACACGATAGGACGCTGGAATCAGAAGACTCACCAGAGCCAGCAAGATGAGTTGAATGGCGGCCTGCACAAGGGAATTATCAGTCATGACCAAGGATGCCTTTGATTCTCTTGAGTCTTCGGCTCTGATCGTCTTCGAGGCTCCCGCCGGATGAGTCCAGGTTGAGGCTGTGAACAATCATATTCACGCCCTCTTCGCCGATCTCTTCAAAATCCACGACCAACTCGCCCGGCGTGATCGTTATGCCGTGCGCGCTGACGGCGGAAATGAGCTCATTTTCGGTGTTGTCTTGAGTATTTACAGTAGCAATGCCTGGATTGATCGGCAGGCTCGGCGAGAGGATCACACGCGACACCTTAAGCCCGGCGGAGAGGACTTCTGACGCGAGATACAAGGTATAGGCAAAAAGATTGTATAGCTGTCGCGGCGCATTGCGCAGGCGAATGCTCTCGCCACGTATGCCGGTCGCGATAAGCACGGAGACGCTGAACAAATATCCCAGCAGCAAGTTGCCCGGCGTCGGCTGCGCCGTATAAATCGTCCAGCCAATCGCCAGCGGCAGCGCCAATATCATGACTTTGCCAGAGAACTTCGCCTTCATGTCCAGGCGTCGACCTCCACGCGACAATAGCAGCGTATCGAAACAATTCGGGCTCTCACGATGGTCGCGGTCTTCATCGCCCTATGGTCCGCGCGCCGGCAAATTGACGGCTGATATATAGATTTGCGGATCGCCCAGTTGACGCACAGTTTCTCCAATCAATTGTACCATCGGCTCGGCCAGAACCGTGCCCAATAGCAGGCAGACGCAGATTAGCAAGAAGGGCGCGAATAGACTGTCTCCTTCGTCTTTGGTTTCAACCGTGCCGGGCTGCGGTTCCTGTTGAAAAATGCGTTGCCAGGCTCTCACCATGTACATGACGGTTAGAATGCCGGCGGCGACCATGATGATCAGATTAGCCCAGTCCTGGCGTTCAACGCCACCCTGAATGAGTGTCAGCTTGCTGATGAAGCCATTGAGCGGCGGAATGCCCGCCAACGACAGTCCGCCGATCAGCACGAGCCAGCCCAACGTAGGCGGCAACTTGCTGCCGATCCCGCTGATATCAGCGAAGTTGGCTGTCTTCGTGGTCGTATAACTGGCGACCACGCCCATCAGCATCAGCAGCGACGACTTGATGAAGGCGTGGTTGAAGGCGTAGACGATGGCGCCGATTAGCGCCAGAGGCTGTCCCCAGCCAATGCCGACGAGGATGAAGCCGATTTGGGCAAATGTCGAATAAGCCAGCATGCGCTTGGCATTGTAGGTGCGCAGGGCGCCCAGGCTGCCGAAGAGTATGCCGATAATGCCCAGCGTCGATAGCCAGCGCTCAAGCAACGGCGCTTCTTCAATAAACAGCAGCGTTACCAGGCGAAAGATGCCGTATACGCCGACCTTGACAACAATCGAAGAAAGCACCGCGCTGATCGGCGTCGGCGCCGTGGTGTGGAAGTCCGGCTGCCAAAAGTGAAAGGGGAAGACCGCGCTCTTTAACAGAAAGGCGCAAAGCAGCATGATCGCCGACGCCGGCGCCAGCAAGGGCCGCTCGCCCGTCAACAGCGTCACCGCGATTTCCGCCATGTTCAAGGTGCCGAAGGTTGCGTATAGCGCGCCAATGCCGAGCAGCAGAAACAAAGTGCCCATGGAGCTGATCAGAATATACTTGAGCGCCGCCTCCAATCCGTAGTGGTCATCCGATATCGCGGTCAGCGAGACCGACGCCAAGACCATCAACTCCATGAATACGAATAGAGTGAATAGATCGCCGGTGAGCATCGCGCCGATCAATCCCACTTCCATCAACAGAAACAGCGGCACAAAAGCCGGGTAGGTCATGCACTTGTCGTGGCTGTGAAAAGTATACAGCAGCCCGCCAATCATGATCGTGGCAACCATGAAGGCGAAGAGGCCGCCCAGGGCATCGGCCACCAAGACGATGCCGTAGGGTGGCTGCCAATTGCCGAGCGCATAGATCTGCACGCCGCTGCGATGCACTTGCACCAGAAGCGCGGTGCAGAAGACCCAGGAGATCAAGCCGGCCAGAACACCGACCGAGCGTTGCAGACGATTGGAGTGGGCTAGTACCAGCGTAATAATCGCGCCGACAAGGGGCGTAACCAGCGTGGCAAGCAAGAAATAGTTCTGTTCCATGATTGCTGGTTCTGTTGTTCCTAGCGAGCCTTGCGGCAATCGGACAAATTGTCTTAGTGCTTCAGCTTATTGAGATCGTTGGAGTCGACTGTGTCATAGCGGCGCGAGATAATGTTGACGAATCCCAGCACAAGTGAGAAGCTGCCGAAACTTACGACGATTGCCGTAAGAATCAGCGCCTGAATCAAGGGATCGCTGGTTTGGCGTCCGGCTTCGACATTGCTGACATAGGGCGCGAAATCGCCTTCGAATGCGCCGACCGCTACAAAAAACAAGTTGATCGCCGAAAATAAGATGGCGAAACCTATCGCCGCTTTGATCAAGTCTCGCCGCAGCAGCTGAAAAACGCCGATTCCAAAGAGAATCCCGATTGAAAGCGCAAATAGTAATTCAGTCATTTCGGCCTTCCTCTCAAGAGTCTAAGCAGGTCTGCGCTTGCGTCCGGTCCCATCTTTTCCGCTCGCGAGCGCGCGTTCATTTCTGGTTTCACGATGTCGCCGTTTCAAACCCATCTTGCGAACGATCAGTAGGATAGGCGATCGCCTCAATGATGATTCCCAACCCGCCCATCACGGCAATGGCAATCGCGACTTCAAAGATCAGCGATGACGTTATGTGCAAGCCAAATGAGCCAACGATGTCATAGATGCCAAGCGCCTGGTCAAATTCAACGTGCCCCATGAATCCTTTGCCCATAAGAATTGGAAAAAGGGCGTTTGCGATGGCGATGACTAGACCCAGGCGGACGATCAGAGCCGGGCGGAACCAGGGCAGCAGGGTCTTCGCTTCGTTGTAGCCGAGCACGACATACCAAAGAGACACCGCCAGACCGATTGTGACGCCAGCGGTGAAGCCATCGCCGGGTCCGCTGCCGCCATACAGGATTTGCGCCACGCCGATCAATATAGCGACCGGCAGCACAATGAACGAGACGGAACGCGTAAAGGGCGTCGAAAGGCTCGTCGCGTCCTGAATCTCTTCGACAACGCTCGCGTCAAACTCGTGCAAGACGCCCACCTGCGCCTTTCGCGGGGCCAGGGAGCCGCGGCGCTGGCCTCCGCGGGCGAGAAGCGTCAACACGCCTAAAGCCGCCGTTGTAAAGACGGCAACCTCAAGCAGCGTGTCGGTTCCGCGAAAATCGGCGACGATTGCTCCGACCACGTCATCCGTGTTCACCGCCTTTGCATTGGCCAAATGCCATTCGGCGATACTGTGACGATCGGGCCGATTCTGCAAGGCGTTCAGCGAAAAGACGAAAACCGCCAAGCCAATCACGATCGAAATGCCGAGATCGCGCAGCAGTCCGAAGCGATGGTCATGGCGCCCGGTCCACAGGCTGCCGATCACTTTGAGCCGCGCGTCCGCCCGAATTCGGCCCAGCATGATTATGATCAGCACCGTGGCCATCGTCTCGACCAGGAGCTGCACCAGCGCGACATCGGGCGCGCGATTGATCAGGAAGATCACACCGATCGCATAGCCGATTAGGCCATAAGCGATCGCCGCCTTGACATGCTCGCGCACGAAAATGGTCAGCAATCCGGCGGCAACCGTGAGAAAGAGCATGAATATTTTCGCCAGATCAGTGATGCTCACTGAAGGATCGGGCGGGATGATCCGCTGCCCGGCGACGACATCGGACAAGGCGCCCGAGAGGATCAACACGGCGGCAACCGCGCCGAGGATGATAACGAGATAGTAGCGGACGAAGCCGGACTGGGCGTGCAAAATCGTCGTGCCCGCCCACTCAACGTAGGAGATGAATTCGCGATAAACTGCATCCCCCGAAATTGGAAATGTGATGCGTGTGATCAGCGATCTTCTCATCAGAAAAAGGAGAAAACCGGCGAGCAGAATCAACAGGCTCAAGAGAAACACATCATTGAATCCAGCGAACATATGGAGCTCAAAGGACTTTGGCACAGCCAGCTCCAGCAGGGGAATGATGAAAGGTTCCAGCAGGAAACCGAGACATAGCGAGCCAAGGGCGAGCAGCGCCGGTCCGAGCCCGATCCAGGCGGATGGCTGATGTATGTGAAGGCGCTTGCGCGGAGGCCCGAGAAAGACATCGTAAATGAGCATGTAGGCGGCCATGGCAGTGAAGGCGGCGCTGACGATGACGATGGTCATTACCAGTTGCGTCCATGGCGCCGTATAATGGAGCATCGCGTCCAGCAAAGTTTCCTTCGCCAAAAATCCAAGAAGAAAGGGCAGGCCCGCCATCGACAGGGCGGAAACCACGGTGACCCAAAACATCACCGGCATTTTGCCGCGCAGTCCGCCGAGGCGACTGATCGTGCGGGTGCCGGCAGCGTGGTCGATGGTTCCGGCGACCAAGAATAGCGCGGACTTATATAGCGCGTGGGCGATGATGGCGACGAAAGCCGCCTTCAGCCCGCTCTGATTCGGCAAGCCAATCAGGGCGACGATGGCGCCAAGCTTGCTGACGGTGGAATAGGCCAGCAGCCCCTTTAGGTCTCGTTGTTTCACCGCGAAGTAGGCGCCGACAAGCATTGTCACCAACCCGACTGTCAGCAGTGAACTCGTCCAAAGCTCGTTCGTGTGCATCACTGGCGAGAGACGGGCGAACAGGTAGATGCCGGCTTTGACCATCGTTGCGCTGTGGAGATAGGCGCTGGCCGGCGTCGGCGCGCTCATCGCGCCTGGCAGCCAGAAGTGGAAGGGAAATTGCGCGCTTTTGGTGAAGCCGCCCAGTAGTATGAGCAGCGCGAACAACAAGTACCATTCATGTTGATGCAGCGTGTTCGCTTGCAATATTGAAGCAAAGTCCCCAACGAAGCGAATCCCTTGTTCCGGATACAGGATTTGGCCCGCCGCCGCGCTGAGCATGACCAGCCCGACGATCAGAGCCAAAGCGCCGGCGCCGGTAACGAACAGCGCTTTGAAGGCCCCGTGCCGCGCGGCCGCGTCTTCCGCCCCTTTGAAGCCAATGAGAATGAACGAGGTGATGCTCGTCAATTCCCAGGCGACGAACATCATCAGCACATTGCCGGACAGTACAAGCGCCAGCATCGCGCCGGCGAAAGCCGACAGCCAGATGATGAATCGATTATGCTCCTCCGCATCATCGAAATAGAAGCCGGCATAGAAGAATATCAGGGCGCCGATTCCCGTGATGATCAAGCCGAAGAGCAGGGCGAGGCCATCCAAATAGAAAGACAGGCTGATGCCCGCCGATGGCATCCACATGATCGTCTGCGAAATGGCGCCCGCCTCTTGGACCCGTGGCAACATGCCAATCAGCCAGGCAAAGAGCGCCGCAAAGACCAATGACGTTAGTATCGTCTGCGACAGTTTATTGAGGGGCGTTCTCACCAAGGGCGTCGCCAATAGCAGGGCAAGGCAAAAGGGAACGGCAGTGAATAGCGCTAGATCCATGTTGTATTCGAGTCAGTCTTCCCCAAGCCCGAGTGCGAGAATTGGCGCATTAAGTTTGCGCATGCGATCCAAAGGCAAGCCTAGCCGCAAATCCGACAATTCAAATGGTCAAATCGCATAAGCAGACGCGAATGCAATCTGTTGGAATAGAACAAGCGAGGCGCATGCGCGCAGGAGCCGGCTCTATCACGACAGCCTGGCTTTGAGCGCGTCTGTCAAGGCCGGCACGACATCGTACAAGTCGCCAACGATTCCATAGCGCGCCAGTTTGAAGATCGGCGCTTCCGCGTCTTTGTTGATCGCCACGATGATTTTGCTTCCGCGCATGCCCGCCTGATGCTGAATCGCGCCGCTAATGCCGCAGGCGATGTAGAGATCGGGCGTCACCACTTTGCCCGTCTGCCCGACCTGATGCTCGTAGGGTATGTAGCCGGCGTCGACCGCGGCTCGACTGGCGCCGATGGCAGCGCCAAGCACATCGGCCAACGGTTGCAATGTATTGGCGAAGCCTTCTTTAGCTTTCCAGATATTCGCCTCTTCCCCGCTCAAGCCCGCGGGCGCGGTTGCCGGATTGCTGGCCATGCCCCGTCCCCCGCTTACAATGATCGCCGCATCGGCCAGATTGATGCTGCCAATTTCGGCTAGAAGGTCGTCGATCTGTGTTTCCAAGTCGGCGTCTATGGACGCGGGAGGGACCAGCGTGATAGACGGCGCAGCGGCAACGTTGACGGGAGGCGGCGGGAATGCCCGCCCGCGAATTGTGACAAATGTAGTCGATGTGCGCGATGACATCTCCATCAATACCTTGCCGGCGTAGGCGGGACGCGTGCCGATGATGGAGCCGTCCTCAACACGCAAGTCAATCGCCTCAGCAATGAGCCCGCTTTCGCTGTCGGCGGCGGCGCTGGCGAGCAACTCCCGTCCTCGGCTGGTCGCGACGGAGACGACGGCGGCTGGCTTATGCGCGTCGACCAGCTTGCCAAGCAGCGCGGCATAGGTTTCCAGGCGATATTCCCGCATCGCGTCGGCATCGCAGATAATCGCGCTGGCGGCGCCGAATTTGCCAGCATCGGCGGCAATGGCAGCGCAGTTCTCGCCAAAGATGATGGCGGTTGTGTCTGTGCCAAGCGCGTCGGCGATGGCCAGGGCCGCGCCCAGAGCCTCCCAACTGCTGGATTCCGCGGCGCCGGCAAAGGTCTCGATCCAGACGAAGACGCTCACAAGACTTTCTCCGCAAAAAGGCGATCGACGAGCGCGGCTGCTTTCGCCTCGATATTGGCGCCGGCGATCATCTCCGTGCTAATTTCACGCGCCGGCGGATTGAAGTAGCGCAGCGCCGAGGTGGCGGCTGACGGGAGGTTGACGCCCAGGTCGGCGGCTGACCAGACAGGAATCCGCGCCTTTGCCGCTTTCCGAATGCCCAGAAAGTTCGGGTAACGCGGTTCGTTAATGCCCTTCATCACCGATATCACGGCGGGCAGTTTAGCAGAGACTATCTGCTTCCCGCGCTCAAACATTTTCTCCACCTGGATCGCGCCCGCCTCATTATCCGCTTCAATTATCCGGGAGACGCAGCTGAGCATCGTCCAGCCCAGGCGACGCGCCAATTGGCAGGTGTGCTGGTCGGTCGCGACATCTACGCTTTCCTTGCCGAATATGACAAGATCAACATCGTTGAGTTTGCGGATGGCGCCCGCCGCCAATGCCGACCAAATCAGACTGTCGTCTGTATCTATGCCGGCTTCGTCGACGCGCAGCGCATTTTGAATGCCCATGGCCATGCTGTGTTTCAAGGCGTCATTGTGTAGTTCCGGTCCAATGGCGATGACGGTTGACTTGCCGCCGCCTTGCTTTGCCTGCACAATAGTCTCTTCCAGCGAGTATTCGTCCCAGGGGTTCACTACCGTGCCGACATCGCCCCAGGTGACCTCGCCATCATCATCGACCCAGACCTTAGCCGCGGTATCGGGTGTACTTCGTGTGAATGTGACAATGTTCACCGCAATGGACCTCCGGAAGTCTACGCTGCGCGCTAGATATTTTTCACAGATTCATAATCCTACTATACGACGTTGCCGGGCAGCGCAATAGGTCTGTTGTATTGAATTGAGCTCGCCTGATCCTATCACCGCCGCCGCGCTGCTGAAATATTTAATTCCCCCGGTCGGGCGTCGAGCGATCCCGCCGGTCGCTGCCCGCAGAACTTTCTCCATCAGGCAAGGTCGTCCCGTCATCGATCAGTGCCTCAGCCAGGCTGCATTGGCTCATCAAGGCCTCATCCAGGTTCGCGCCACGGAGGTCCGCTCGCCAGAAATTGACCTTGGTCAAGTCCGCCTTTACAAATGAGCTGCGGGCCAGGACAGCGCGGGCGAAATTAGCGCCTCGCAGATCCGCGGCATCGAATATGGCATGCTCTAGTCTCGCCTCGCGAAAATGCGAGTCTCGCAGGTCTGCCCCGGTAAAATCCGCCGCGCGCAGGTCCGAATAGCCGAAGTAAGCCCCGCGGAGCATCGCCGCCGAGAACTTCGCCTGCTTCATTCGACAAGACGAGAGCAGCGCGCCGGCAAGATTTGCCGCTGACCAATCCAGGCAGTCGAGGCTGCCGTCTTGATGCGCCAGGCGTTCTTTCAGGGCTTCAATCATGATGTCAATATGCCGAGAGTTGCTTTGGTCAGCAACCATAGCGGTGAGTCGGTCGGTCGGCAGGCGCGAATACCAACGCTTTCCAATCGCGAATTCAAGGCGTTGAATCAGTCGCATGCGATCAACATAGGCAAAGGGCGGTCGCGCAGATGTTAGCGATTGCGACAGGCGAAGGCAAGACGCGTTATCGGTGAAGCCGGCCGAGTCCGTGTTATCCCTTAGTGAGATTGATTAGGGCGAATAGCGATTTTTTGTATGTTTGTGCTATTAGCGCTTAGTCCTTTATTCGCTATGCTAAAGACTTGTTGAAGCGGCATGCGCGAAAAGGTGAGGCGCCCAAAGATGGCGCTCGCGACGAATAATGTGGATACACTGACAACCACCTATCTCGAGATGGTGAGCAAGGAGGACTTTGCTCCCGCTTTCATTCGCGCGTCAGATATCGAAATCGTCACGATGGAGATGCCGGATCTGGGATTCTACAAATTTTTGTATCAGTCGGTCGGCGAAGAATGGGCTTGGCGCGATCGGCTGCAAATGTCAACCAGCGAATTGCGGAAGATTCTATCCTCAGCCAACACTCAAGTGCATGTCATGTATGTCAGCGGTTCACCCGCTGGCTATGTTGAATTGTATCGTCATGAAGACGGCTCGGTCGAGATCGCCTATTTTGGGTTGCGGCGCAGTTATATGGGGCGCGGCCTCGGGAAGCATCTTTTGAGCTACGGCGTGGCTCGCGCCTGGGACATGGGGGCAAAACGCGTCTGGCTGCACACCTGCAATCTTGATGGTCCGCACGCCTTGTCCAATTATCAGAAACGCGGCTTCCGCATATTCAAGGTCGTTGAAGAACCGATGCCGGCGCTTTACAGCTAGAGCGGCGCCGTTCGTTTCAAGCGCGGCTGTTGGCAATATCCTCGAATAGCGCTTGGTTGTCAGTCCTCCATTCAAGGCAGACACGATCGGCGATGCCGGCATATCGGTCGACGACCGCGGCATAGATATCGCTCGGTTTAGCCATAATCGAGAACTCTCCAAGCACGTCATCAGTAATCGCGTCTTGCATATCCGCCCAGCGTTTCTTACCAGCCAGTTCCTTTAGGTCGTCGGCGAGCGCGCCCCAGCCATGCAGACTCATGACTCGCCGATACTCCGGACTGCTGGAGTAAGTGGCGAGGCGCTTGCAAAGGGCGCTTGCCGCGCGATTCCGCTCGCTGGCGGTTGCATCACAGATGACGAAGACGGTCGCTGTCACTTCGAAATCGCTTCGCTCTCGTTCGGCAATATTTAGCCCGGTCTCGACCGCCGGTAAAACGATTTCCCGCAGATAGGATGCTGTGTGAAATTCATCGACATGTAGACCCTGGCAGATTTCTCCCGCCAATTGGCAAACTTCCGGATGGGCGCCAGCCAGGAAGACGGGGATCTCCGGCTGCTCAAGTGGTCCCGGATTGAAGAATGGCGCCATCAGGCGGAATTGGTAGTGCTTGCCCCGGTATCGAAGACGAGCGTCCGTCTGGAAACTGTCCCAAATGGCGCGCAGGCTTTCGATATATTCCCGCATACGTTCGACGGGGTCGCGCCAGTATTCGCTGAAGCGGCGCTCAATTTGCTCCCGCTGCAGCATACTCAAGCCCAGACTGAATCGGCCGCCGGATTGCCGCGCCAGATCCCAGGCGATTTGGGCGGTGACCATTGGGCTGCGCGGAAATGCGGCTGCGTCCCGCGTGCCGAGTCGAATCCGCTGCGTTTGCTTGGCGCCGATGCTTAGCGGGAAGAAGGGATTGCGCGCCGTTTCCGACACCCAGACGCCGTCAAATCCAAGCTGCTCGGCGCGCTCTATCTGCTCAGCATCGTGCTGCAGGTCGCCAGACAATCTGATCGCAACATCCAGTTTTACCGCTTGCATTGCTATAGTACCCATCGCTACAGAATCAGACTGGGACCGCGCTCTTTGAACCAGGCTCTCCAATGGGGGAAATCGGGACAGCAGGATTCGACCTGCGCCCAGAAGACCGGGCTGTGATTTAGCTCTCGCAAGTGACAGAGTTCATGGATGATGACGTAGTCAATCGCTGCGTCAGGCGCCATCATCAGCCGCAGGTTGAGATTGATATTCCCCTTGGCGGAGCAGCTTCCCCAGCGCGTCTTCTGATTTTTGACGCGCACTTTTTCATATTCGAATCCGTACCTGTCTGCAAGTTCGCGCACCCGGGACGGCAGATAATCTTTTGCCTGTCCGCGATAAAAGCCTTCGACGGCTCTGCGGACAAGATCGGTTTCATCAATCGGCGCCGACTCCGGCAATAGTAGCTCAAGTTCGTCTTCGCCTAGCCGAACGGTGATTCGCCGGCGCGACGGGTCTCTCTCCAGCTTGAGCTGGTAGCAGACGCCGCGGAACAGGAAGGATTCACCCTCGCGATATTGGCGCTGCGGCAGCTTCGCTCGAGCGTCGCTGAACTTGGCAATGGCGGAAAGGACCCAGTCCCTTCGCTCGTGAAGCAGCGCAGCCGGTCCCGGCTCGCGCAGCCCCAGGGGATAGACCACTTCAAGCCCGCCGCCGAGGCTGTAGCGGACACTGATGCGCTTGGCGCGTTTGCTCGTCCGAACGCGGTATGCGATCGCCTTGCCGCTGAGTTCAATGACCGGCATTAGCGCTCCATGGCTTTGGCGGCGTGCTGCCAAATGATGCGCTTCACGTCGTCTTCCGGCTCGAATGGAAAGTAGAAGCCGGCGCGATCCAGCAGCCCGTCATACCGTTCGCGGAGCGCGTATGGCAGCTCGTCGGGTGGCGCGACGACGGCGAACTCGGCGAGCATGTCGTCGCTGATGAGCTTGTGCATTTCGCTCCAGCGGTTCCGCCGCAGCAGCGCATTGAGACGAGGAATCAAATCGGTCCAGCCATGGAGCTCGAGGACCTTGCTGTAGCTTGGTGTGCTGGCGTAGAAAGCGATCTGGGATTTAGTGAGCTGCTTGCTCGCCTCAATGCTATATTCATCTATTCCGCTGACGACGAAGACGGCGCAGGACAGGGTCAGCCGGTCGAGACGGGCGCTGGCTCTCCGCCCGGCTTGAAAGGCCGGCAGCAGCGCCTCTCGCAGGTAACGCGGCGTATGGAAGGAATGCACATGAAAGCCATCGCATTGCTCGCCCGCGAGTTTTGCCAAGCCCTGGTTGACGCCGGCGATGAAAATCGGGATGCGATTGTGGGGCATGGGTGGCGGCGCGAAGACGGGCGGCAACAGTGAAAAGCGGTAATATTCGCCTTCGTAACGCAGGTCGGCGCCCGTCTGGAAACTTTGCCAGATGGTCCGCAGCGCCTCAATGTACTCGCGCAGTTGGGTTACAGGCTTGCCCCACCTGCTGCTGAATCGCTTGGTGATATGAGGCTTGATCTGCGTGCCTAAACCCAGGATGAAACGGCCGCGGGAAAGGGCCGCCAAATCCCAGGCGGTCTGCGCCATGATCATCGGGCTACGGGGAAACGCGACCGCGATCGCCGTGCCAAGCGCGATCCGTTCGGTGGCGAGCGCCGCGTGGGGAAGCGGCAGGAAGGGGTTGCGCGCCGCTTCCGCCACCCACAAGCCATCAAAGCCGAGGTCTTCCACCACGCGCGCCAGAGGACCGGCCTGGTTTAGATCGTCCGCGAAGACTGATACGTCAAATTTCACCTGAATGCCAATTGCCAGCGCTGACGGTTGCCCACCTATTCTAGCCTTCGAATACCTTCGTGGCGAGAGCACAACCAGATTCGCTATCGCGTGTTATAGATGTTACAATCGCTCGATATTGTTAAGCATCGCAAGGCAGTTGTTGGCGCCGATGAAGCTGGCGCGCGCAAAAGGCGGTTGGGCGAAGAGGAAGCGATGAGTGTAAGAGGCACGCGCTCGGTCAACATTGGTTTGCGCAACGTCGTGTTGACGATCCTGATCGGACTTGGCTTCATATTTGTCTGGCAGATCCGCGGCACATTGATGCTGACCTTTGCAGCAGTGATACTTGTCGTGCTGTTTACCATGCCCGTGCGTCTGCTGGTTGACCGCCTGCGGATAAACCGCCTGGTAGCCATTCTTGTCAGTGTCATCGGCTTCTTTGTCATTCTCGTCTTGATCGGCATTCCGATTCTTCGCACGATCGGAGATCAATACGAACCGCTCAAAATGCGCGTAGAAAGCGGCTTTGAACAGGTGCGCGAGTCGCTAACCCGTGAAGCCTTGTTGGAACAGAATTCCATACTCAAAGACGTTGTTCCAATCATAGACGGTTTGCTTTCTGGCGGCGGGAATGCTCAGACGTCGGATGATCTTGTCAGCCAGGCAATTTCGCAAGTGACTGACGCCATAGGCCGGCTTGGCGGCACTGTCTTGCCGGTAGTCGGAGGTGTTGCCAACACGATATTGAGCGCGCTCATCATTTTTTTCTTGAGCATGTACCTGCTGGCTGAACCCGAGCTATATGTCAGCGGCATCATTAAGCTTACGCCGATCTGGTATCGCGAGCGGATGCGCAGCATATTATGGCGGCTTGACAGCACATTGCGCGCCTGGCTCAAAGTGACGGCAGTCTCAATGGTAGCGGTTGCGATTCTGACTGGTTTCGGACTGTGGCTGGTCGGGATCAAAGAAGAGGCATTCGCTCTCGGCGTACTTGCTGGCATATTGTCGTTCATTCCCAACTTTGGTCCGGTGGTTGCCCTGATACCGTCCGTGGCAGTGGCTATTGTTGAAGCGCCCGACAACGTGATCTGGGTAGTGCTCATCATTTATGGCGTGTCGTTCTTTCAGAGCCAGGTGATTAGCCCGGTGCTGGCGAGCGAACGCATGAATATGCCGGCGATTTTGATTCTGCTCGGTCAGATCATTTTTGGCTTCTTTTTTGGCTTTTTGGGTTTGATGCTGGCGGTTCCGCTCAGCGCATGTCTTGCGGTGCTGGTTGATGAGATGTATGTCAAAGATGTGCTGGGCGACCGCAGCGAGAAACAGGCGACTGAAGAGCTGCAGCCTGACGAAGCGGCGACTGAACTGCTGCCGGAGCCTACCTAGCTCATTTTCCAATGCAGACAATTGGCGTTTTACTCCTTGACAGGTTGTTTGCGCCCTGCTAGTCTGAAGCTAGTATGGGTGAGAGTGTTTCTCTCGCTTTTTTGTCCCCGATTGGGGGCGGTGCGGATTAACAGCAGAATAGCAGGTTAAGACAGAGCGAATCAAACCCTGTGAATACGGAGAGTTTGATCCTGGCTCAGGATGAACGTTGGCGGCGTGCCTAATACATGCAAGTCGAACGGGAAGGTTACCTTCGGGTAGCTGGAGAGTGGCGGACGGGTGAGTAACACGTAACTGATCTGCCCTGTAGACTGGGATAACCTTTGGAAACAGAGGCTAATACCGGATGAGTTCGCGGTAGTTAGAGAGCCGTGAGGGAATGCTTAGGTGCTATGGGATGAGGTTGCGGGCCATCAGCTAGTTGGTGAGGTAAAGGCTCACCGAGGCGATGACGGCTAGGGGACCTGAGAGGGTGGCCCCCCACACTGGGACTGAGACACGGCCCAGACTCCTACGGGAGGCAGCAGTAAGGGATATTGCACAATGGACGGAAGTCTGATGCAGCGACGCCGCGTGGGTGAAGAAGGTTTTCGGATCGTAAAGCCCTTTTCTATGTGACGAGGAAGGACGGTAGCATAGGAATAAGTGTCGGCTAACTACGTGCCAGCAGCCGCGGTAAAACGTAGGACACGAACGTTATCCGGAGTTACTGGGCGTAAAGCGCGCGTAGGCGGTTGGTTAAGTTACCTATGAAAGATACCGGCTAAACTGGTATAAGTTGGGTGAAACTGGTCGACTAGAGAGAAATAGAGGGAAGTAGAATTCCGGGTGTAGTGGTGAAATGCGTAGATATCCGGAGGAATACCGGTGGCGAAGGCGGCTTCCTGGATTTCCACTGACGCTGATGCGCGAAAGCGTGGGTAGCGAACGGGATTAGAAACCCCGGTAGTCCACGCCGTAAACGATGTACATTAGGCGTTCGGCAACGATGGTTGTTGAGTGTCGCAGCAAACGCGATAAATGTACCGCCTGGGGAGTACGGTCGCAAGGCTAAAACTCAAAGGAATTGACGGGGGCCCGCACAAGCAGCGGAGCGTGTGGTTTAATTCGAGGCTACGCGAAGAACCTTACCTGGGAGTGACATGTCGGTAGTACGGAAGCGAAAGCGGAAGGACCTTTCGGGGAGCCGGTACAGGTGCTGCATGGTTGTCGTCAGCTCGTGCCGTGAGGTGTTCGGTTAAGTCCGCAAACGAGCGCAACCCTCGGTGCTAGTTATAAGTGTCTAGCATGACTGCCCGTGACAAACGGGAGGAAGGTGGGGATGACGTCAAATCAGCATGGCCTTAATATCCAGGGCGACACACACGCTACAATGGACGGTACAATGGGTCGCGAAGTAGCGATACGGAGCCAATCCTGTAAAGCCGTTCTCAGTTCGGATTGCAGGCTGCAACTCGCCTGCATGAAGTCGGAGTTGCTAGTAACCGCGAATCAGCACGTTGCGGTGAATACGTTCCCGGGCCTTGTACACACCGCCCGTCACGTCATGGGAGTTGGTCGAGCCTGAAGTCGGGAAGCCAACCTTTAGGGGGCTACTGCCTAGGGCAGGATCGATGACTGGGACGAAGTCGTAACAAGGTAGCTGTAGCGGAAGCTGCGGCTGGATCACCTCCTTTCTAAGGGAGCGTCAGAGATGGCGCGAAGTTACAGAGTGTGTGAAACCAACGGGATTGAGATTGTGAAGTGTTAGCCTGCTATTGTGCTGTTAATCGTGAGAGCGGTAGAGCAAGACGATGGGGCAGTAGCTCAGCTGGTTAGAGCGCACGCCTGATAAGCGTGAGGTCGCAAGTTCAAGTCTTGCTTGCCCCACAGGCAAGTAGGGGGGACGTAGCTCAGTTGGGAGAGCGCCTCGTTTGCACCGAGGAGGTCAGGGGTTCGAGTCCCCTCGTCTCCACAACTACAAGAAGCGGAATCAGGATTCATGCCCCACGGCGCCGCATCAGGTAGAGCGCCCGGTCAGACTGCCTCAGCGGACAAGATTTCACAATCTCGTAGAACTGGCTGAACCGCGCTTCAAAGCCTTGCTGCGAATACTCTTCAAAAATGTCATCGCGCGAGCGGAGCAGCTTCTGCGCCTGTTTGTCGCGCTTGGGCACAAACTCGATGATAAGCCATTCGGCCAGCCCGGCGAAGTAGTCGGCGATCATAGACAGCGGGACATTGTTGGAAATGGCGAGGTGGTGGATCAGCGCAAGCGCCAGCAAGCAGTCGGCGTTGCTGCGTTCCGCCAGCGACAGCCGCTCGGCATTGGCCCATCCAATCGCCCCGGATGGATTGACCAAGTCGATCAGGAGCGGCAAGAGATTCTTTTCCCGGTCGCGCTTGGCTTTGAGATAATTGGCTTCGACCACGCCGGGGTCATTATCCGCCGACACGGTAAATGCGCCCGCGCCGCTGGCTACACGGCTGAACTCGCCGGTATTTGCGCCTAAATCCCATACACAGCTCGGCTTGATCAACTCCAGGTATTCGGCGACCAGTTCCAGCTTGTGGCGGAATGCCTCCTCTTGGTAACTGTCGCCATCATAATAGTCGGCCCAATCGGTAGCGCCATGCCGCCAACGCAGCCCGCGAATCGTACTGCGAAGACTGTCTGCGATCTGCAGCAGCGATTGTTTGCCAATCTGTTTTCGCGCAAGGGCGCCTGCCGGGCGCGACGAGTCTTTGTATTGATGTTGCGCTCGCGCATGCAGGTGCACGTGCATCAGGATCCCGAGTTGCCGATACGTCGCCTTTGAAACCATCGCCGACGCAAGATCGAGCGGAATGCCATCAATAAATACACGCAGCATCTGGCTAAGCCGGATATCTTTGTGGCTCATCAGCAGCAGCGGCGCCAGGAAGTGCTGGCAGAACTGCTTGTAGGCGGTCCAGGCTTTGCCTTCTTGATAGATTTCAAAGGACAAGGTGTCGATCAAAATAGGCTTGCCCTCGAAGAATTGTACGTTATACGCGCTCGCGTCTTTCAGTATCATGCCGCGTGACAGCGCGCGCTTTTGTATCGCCAGCGTGAGCAATGCGGCGTCTTTCAGTTGGCTGAATGACCATTCATATGGATAGGAGACAAAGGGTATCGGTAGCGGCTTTAGAAATTTGTACGCATCGGCGCGGCTGATTTTCTGCGCATCGTCTTCCTCATGCGGCACGAGCAAGCGCCGTTCGGTCAATTCGGCATACAGTCCGCCGCTCATGAGTTGATCGTAGTGAGGTTGATAAGATGAATTGACTTGCCGGTATACGATTCCGTCCTTTTCAAAGACGAAGCCGCTGGGATCGCGAAACGAACCCTTCACTCGACGTGATAAGGTCATACCGGGTCTACATCGCCGTTCTCTTGGTCGCCAGCGTCATCCTCATCGTCAATCTCCTGCCTGATGCCGAATAGCGATAGCAGCCGCGCCTTCCAAAGGCGGAAAGTCGCCAGGAAGCCAACGATGATTGCGAGGAGAATCTGCACGATTAGACTGCCCGAACCCGGATCAAGGTATGCGAGCAGCATCTTGCAGCTGGCGAGGACAGCGCTAAGCTTGAGTATTGATCGCAACCAACTCATTTTTGTCTCCTACTTCGAATGCTAGCGAACGAGTTTCAGCAATATTTCACAGCTTAGCGCCATTCTAATGCCTACTTGTCGATTTAGTGCAGCCAATTCGCGAATGACTCGGTGACTTCGCTTTGCTGAAGTTGCTGCTCCGTGTTTTGCGACGTCTCGAACAGGCGATTCTCGCTGAATTCAAGCCCGGCATTGAATAATGAGTTCAGTATCAATGGGAAAGCGTTTATTGTCGTATAAGGCTGCGGAATCTCCAGCGAATACGGGTCCGGAACGTGAATCGCGGAATACACGTCAAAGTGGATGCGTCTATAGATGTCTCTCCTTGCAGCGCCGTTTGTGGAGCCGTGGTCGGCTTGAAAGATGATGACTGGCTGATGTTGCGATCTCTCCAAGATCGTGTCTATCAGCTCAAGAAATTTTGTGTTGACAAACCTTAGTTCAGCCAGATGTTCATTCGTATTTGGCTTATATTCGCTACTGATAATGTTTCCACCTGCATCGAACGTTACTGGCTTATGTGGCTTAAGCAGATGAACAAGGGTGAAGGTCGCTTCAGGCATCGCGACGATTGTGTTGATCTCGTCGATTGTATCGAGGAATCGGTGAGGCGAGTATACGTCGAATGGCCGGCGGTCATCTATCTGAAATAGATCTGGCCACTGGCTGGCGAGAATTTCAAGCAAGGTGGTCTCGATGAATAAGGTCAAAAAAGATTGCTGGTGAAAATAGCGCAAGTTCGTTTCTGCTCCCGTGCTCTGCGCCGTTTCCCCAATCGCGACCCTTAGATCGCCATGCTCTATTGATACTTCGACCGTACCGTCAGCCGAAAAGTCGCGGTTGATGTCCGCAATTGGGCTAGGAAACAAGTAGCCAGATAACAGGTGAACATAGGTATAACCACGCTGCAGAAGAAAACGGGCCACTTCGCTGTCCGAAATTGCCAATCTTAAATAATCGGAGTCGCTGAATTCCGACGGGTTTGAATTGTAATGTCGCATGTTTAGTATAGATGCCAAAGATGCCAACGTACCTCCATAGTTGCTCTGCGCATGAGGAGCGATGACGAAACCGCGCGCCTCTAATGCTTCCGTGAACGCGGTGTTGTCAAAATTCATTGCGCTCTGCAGCCATGCGTCGCTTGGGTATCCGTCTGGGACAATATAGTAAATGTCAGGCGCGTCGCTGGAATCATGGATTTTCGCTGTAGTTTCATTGCCAGCAATTGGGCCATCATCAATTGAACGCTGCAATTGATCGGCGGACGAGTTGGAATTCAATTCAACCAATGAGATTATCAGGGTCAGGATCATACCCGAAGCGATCAAATTCAGCGGGAGCGTGATCTGTTCCACGCGTTTATCATGACGTAGTTTGAGAAGCTCGCTTACAACTATCGCTGCAAACATCAATACCAGCAATGTCCAGACGAGGAGCGATTCGCGCTCGGCAATGAGGCTGTGAACATGACCGCTTAGCGAAAAGCATAGACTGATGGCAGCCGTGGTCAGCCCGGTCAAATGGCAATTGCGAACGGCGGCATACATTGCGATGAAGCAGATGGTGGTCGCCGTCAACACCCAGAACATCGTGATTGGAACTTCCCAATCGAAAACCAGGCCGTAGTTGACCGAATACAAGTGAAGAATGGGAAAGATTCCCACAAGCCAGGGATAAATGGGTTGCCCAAGGGCTGCGCGTAGCGTCTGTTTCATATTCTGGGCTCAACGATCGCTAAACTATTCCGACTGAAGCGCTTGCATTATATTACTTCAATTTTGTATTCGCTGCGGCGCTTTGAGAATTCGGTATTGATTCCGCGATTGAAATGTCGTAGACTGTTGGGCGCTGTGCATGTTGCGCGGCGAGTGCGTCTTAAGAACTGAATAATCAACGCGAAGGTAATACCTAATTGTCGCATGCCAAGAGAGCCGGAGACTCCGTACGATGGTACGGAAAGCGACTAAGGGTACACAGTGGATGCCTAGGCGTCTCGTGCCGATGAAGGACGTGTTATACTGCGAAAAGCTTCGATGAGGTGTATAAGACCGTGCTAGTCGAAGGTGTCCGAATGGGGAAACCCGGCGGTGTTCAAGCGCCGTCATGCCGAGAGATCGGCAGGGGAACCGTCCGAACTGAAACATCTAAGTAGGACGAGGAGAAGAGAAGATTCTGCGAGTAGTGGCGAGCGAAAGCGGAAAAGCCCAAACCAGATGCTACGGTGTCTGGGGTTGCAGGACTTGCATAAGCTGGTGTAGAAGGAAGCCGAATGGTCTGGGAAGGCCGGTCGTAGAGAGTGAGAGCCTCGTAGGCGTAAGAGCTTGCCAGCGGCGAGTATCCTGAGTAGCACGATACACGCTAACATTGTGTGAAGCAGGGGGGTCCACCCTCCAAGGCTAAATACACGAGATGACCGATAGCGCATTAGTACCGTGAGGGAAAGGTGAAAAGAACCCCGGCGAGGGGAGTGAAAGAGAATCTGAAACTGTGTACTTACAACCGGTCGGAGGCGTCATAGCTGGCGCTGACGGCGTGCCTTTAGGAGAATGAGCCAGCGAGTTAATGTGCGTGGCGAGCTTAAGGCGGTGATAGCCGCAGGCGCAGGGAAACCGAGTCTGAAGAGGGCGATATAGTGGCGCATATTAGACACGAAACCAGGCGAGCTAACCATGGCCAGGTTGAAGTTACGGTAACACGTGATGGAGGGCCGGACCCACCGATGTTACAAAATCGGGGGATGAGTTGTGGTTAGAGGTGAAATGCCAAACGAGCCTGGAGATAGCTTGTTCTCCCCGAAATAGCTTTAGGGCTAGCGTTGTGAGTTGGGTGTCGGAGGTAGAGCACTGTATGGGCTAGGGGGCGTCAAGCTTACTGAACCCAAACAAACTCCGAATGCCGGCATACCGATCACGGCAGTTGGACTGCTTGAGATGAGTTAAGCAGTCAAGAGGGAAAGAACCCAGACCTTCGTCTAAGGTCCCGAAGTGTATGCTAAGTGTAAAACGAGGTGAGTGTGTTGAGACAGCTAGTAGGTTGGCTTAGAAGCAGCCATCCTTTAAAGAGTGCGTAACAGCTCCCTAGTCAAACGCATTTGCGCGGATAATGTAACGGGTCTAAAGCATACGACCGAAGACAGGGATAGTTGCCGCGAGAGCGGGAGTTATGGTAGGGGAGCGTTCCATTTGCGGAGAAGGTGTCTTGAGAGGGGCATTGGAGCGAATGGGAGTGCGAATGCTGGCATGAGTAGCGAGAAATAGGTGAGAACCCTATTCGCCGGACGTCTAAGGTTTCCGACGGAAGGTCAGTCCGCGTCGGGTTAGTCGGACCTAAGCCGAGGCTGGGAAGCGTAGGCGATGGACAACGGGTTAAGATTCCCGTACCGGTATGTGGAGTTTAAGCAGTAGCTTGTGGGAATGTCAGCCTCTGAGTGGATTGAGGTGGCAAGCGGGGCGATCCCGTGAAGCCGTGCCCTTAGGGCAGGAAGTGACAGTAGCCATGGGACGAGAAAAGCTGTTTGGATGCAGAAGCATGCCGTCCGTACCGCAAACCGACACAGGTAGACGAGTAGAGAATACGAAGGCGAACGGGAGAACCTCTGCTAAGGAACTAGGCAAAATGGATCCGTAACTTCGGGAGAAGGATCGCCTAATGGAGACATTAGGTTGCAGTGAAAAGGCTCTGCCGACTGTTTATCAAAAACACAGGTCTCTGCGAAAGCGCAAGCTGAAGTATAGGGGCTGACGCCTGCCCAGTGCCGGAAGGTTAAGTTGAGCGGTGAGAGCTGTGAGATGAAGCCCCGGTGAACGGCGGCCGTAACTATAACGGTCCTAAGGTAGCGAAATTCCTTGTCGGGTAAGTTCCGACCCGCACGAAAGGCGTAACGAGTGGAGCACTGTCTCAGCAGGGGGCCCGGCGAAATTGAAGTATGCGTAAAAATGCGTATTACCCGCAGCAGGACAAAAAGACCCCGTGGAGCTTTACTGTAACTTGCCATTGCGTTAGGGCGTTAGTTGTGCAGGATAGCTGGGAGGCGTGGAAGCCTGGTCGTCAGATTGGGTGGAGCCATTGTTGAGATACCAGCCTGTTAGGGCTTTGGCCCTAACCTGAGTGCGCGTAGCATTAGGGACAGTGGCAGGTGGGCAGTTTGACTGGGGCGGTCGCCTCCGAAAGGGTAACGGAGGCGCCCAAAGGTTGGCTCAGATGGAATGGAAACCCATCGTAGAGTGTAAAGGCAGAAGCCAGCTTGACTGCGAGACAGACAAGTCGAGCAGAGACGAAAGTCGGGCTTAGTGATCCTACGGTACAGAGTGGAATGGCCGTAGCTTACCGGATAAAAGCTACCCCGGGGATAACAGGCTAGTCTTGCCCAAGAGTTCGTATCGACGGCAAGGCTCGGCACCTCGATGTCGGCTCATCGCATCCTGGGGCAGAATCGTGTCCCAAGGGTTGGGCTGTTCGCCCATTAAAGCGGTACGTGAGCTGGGTTCAGACCGTCGTGAGACAGGTCGGTCTCTATCCGCTGTGGGCGTTGGGAATTTGCGAGGAGTTGCCCCTAGTACGAGAGGACCGGGGTGGACGAAGCGCTCGTGTTTCAGTTGTCGCGCCGGCGGCATAGCTGAGTAGCGACCTTCGGATCGGATAACCGCTGAAAGCATCTAAGTGGGAAGCCGGCCTCAAGAAGAGATTCCCCATTGGAATAACCAAGTAAGACCGCTGGGAGACTACCAGTTAGATAGGCGGGGGGTGTAAGCGCAGTAATGCGTGTAGCTGACCCGTACTAATGGTCGAGGGCTTTCCGTGCATATCGCGCGGGGTGTCTGGAGATTTTGGCGCGACTGGAATTGCCTTCGAGTTGATTATGAGTGGACCTGAGACGGGCTTTTGAGGGCGCGTAGCAGGGGAGCGCAGTGTTGGTGGCTAGAGCCGCGGGGGTACACCCGGCATCATCCCGAACCCGGAAGTTAAGCCCGCGAGCGCAGATGGTACTGCATTGGAGACGATGTGGGAGAGTATGCCGCCGCCAACACTTCACTCCACTGCTGCCGCCCTTTTTTCTTAACCGCTGCGACTATCCCCTCAAGCGTTAGCTGCGCTCAATCGTTGCTATTTCAACTTCACGCTCAAAGCGGCGCATTGTCTCGATCACAGTGCCGCCTACGCTGGCCCCCGTCTCATAGTCGTACACAATAAGCTTTGTATTGTAGGAACCGCGACGCAAGCTGGAAATGTCGACGCTGTGAGCCGAAACCGGTTCGCGCCGAATTACGCTGTCATACTGATACGCTTTCTCGCCTTGCTCATCAAAGAACTGTAACGAAAAGGAGTAAGGTCTCTCGGATCTATTGGCCCATGACAAGTAGAAGATTATCTGATTTGAATGCAAGTCATAGGACAAATTATGGATGAAAGATTACATGGGTGAATCCATCCCTTGCTAACTCGTTAAGCGCGGAAAGATACCTTTCTTTCGTTCGCCATCCGCAAGTAACGGCTTGATATCGTCGCCATTTATCCAGCAAGTAATTCCGGTGCCAATAATCAAACGCATTGCGAGGGTCACGGGCAACCAAGCCCGCGGCGCGCGGAAAGCCGTGCTGTGACTGATGAAACGAATATAGAGCTCTGTTCGACCAGCCAGACGCGGGTAAATTTATCAGGTGAACATCAACGGGTTCGGCCTCCAGCCAATCTAGAAATGCCAGTTCTGGTTCGGTGATGACGCCCGGCCGAACTGGCTGATAGTATTCGAAAGCGACAATCCCAACCAAGATTAGCACGACAAGCTCTCTTCCTGCGTTAGGAAGGGCATTGTCGAGCGCTGAACAGCCATAACACACAAGCGCTGCCAGCGGGATTAGCGCCCCGGCATAGAAGCCAGACGTCAAGGTGAAGCCCTCAGTCAAGCCCGGAATCAAATCGTCCAAATAATGCTTGGGCAAGACAATATCTGGATATGGCACACCATCAACCGTAAGCGTTGAGCCTAGCCGCAAGACCAGGAAGGGAAGCATTAAGAGCATCCAGGGAATCATTCTGCGGCGGTATGGTTTGCGGGAGAGTCCGAATCCGACAAGAGCAAGCGCTGCGAAGCCGATGTATGACTTGTAGCGAATATCTATGCTCGACAATCCCCAAGTAAAAGGCTGCTGAGAAATCGATTTGACTATCGGGTGTCGAGCGTTGACAAAGTACTCAAGCAGGTCATTGCCGACCTCCAGGCCCTTTCTTGAGGTAATGGCTTCTTCAAGAGACTCAGAGCTTTTCAGCACGGGATATAGACGAGGCGAACTTACCATTGCCGCAACCACAGCGAACAGTCCCAAGGAAACCCAGAAAGCCGATTCCTTCCATTTGGAGACGGAAAAATAGAGCGCGTACATCGTCAACGTGATGGCAAGACAAACTAAAATATGCAAGCTTACGTATGCTGTGGCTCCCGTGAAGACTGCGGCAACAACCATCAGCTTGTATCGTCGCTCGGCGATACCCCGGTGGAAGAAATAGACGGCGAGCAACAGCGTCGTTATGAATTGCAGTCCTGGGTGTTCCGGATACCCAACGACGAACGGGCTCATGCCGATAGTAACTGCGCCGAGTAGCGCAATCCACTTGTCCTTGAACAGGTAAAGCATGTACAGATATGCGGAGCAGGATACCGACGCGATGATCAATAGATATGTCAGGCTATAGGCGTTTGATACTGGCATGAGAGCTTGCAAACCACCGAAGACAAACATATGGGGGATGCTGAAATTATGATATAGCAAGGATATGCCTTGCGGATGATAGAATACGTCGGTGAAATAATAGTTGGCGCGCCCAGAGAATAGCGCTTTGCCATACCAGGCATCCCAGATTTTCATCCAAGTGTCCGGGTGGTTTCCAGTAGGAACCCAGAAAACCTCAGTATTGAAAATGTAAGCGATAGTGGGGAAGGTCACTACGACGATCAATAGGGATATCACTGCAAAGAAATGACGATGATTGCGAAGTGAAATGATTATCTTTCTCATCAGTTGCTTCCCGTCGGCGGACCCTTTGGACTTGCGGCGATAATCTAGTGAAACATTATACACTGTCTGCGGACGGCGAGTTTCGATTGAGTCGCATGACTAGGCTGATGCAGGCGCACGAAACTCACAGATAGGACAATCCATCATGACGCTACGAAAGCGAGAAGGAGACGCGAAGGGACCGGATTGGCTTGCCGTTTACATCACGCACAATCTGCCCGAAGCGCATATCATCCTCGGCAAGTTGCGGGCCCACGATATACCCGCGATGATCCACCAGGAAGCGGGGGCGACCGCCATCGGCATCACGCTCGGCAATCTTGGCGAGATCAAGATCCTGGTATCTCCCGCGGATTTCGAACAGGCCTCGGCATTGCTATACCCCGAAGACGCCGAGCAGATCGAAGCGAATAGCGATAGAATTCAGCTAGTCTGGCCCGATGATGACGAGCCGGGAATAGAAGATGAAGACGAATGACACTTTGACCGCCGTGCCTGGGATCAAGGTCGGCCATTACACCGACTTGGACGCCATCACCGGCTGCACCGTCGTCCGCTGCCCGCCGCAGACGGTCGGCGCTGTTGACGTGCGCGGCGGCGCCCCTGGCACGCGGGAAACCGATCTGCTGCAGGCGCATAATCTGGTCGCGGAAGTGACGGCGGTCGCGCTATCCGGCGGCAGCGCATTTGGCTTGGCGACAGCTGACGGCGTGATGCGCTGGCATGTTGAACGCGGCCTGGGTTATCAATCAAGGAGCGGTGTGGTTGTGCCGATCGTGCCAGCAGCGATATTGTTCGACTTGACCATTGGCGATCCGCATGTCCGCCCGGAGGCCGACGCCGGTTATCAGGCTTGCGAAGCGGCGACGGCGGAACCGGTGAGCATGGGCAGCGTCGGCGCCGGAACAGGCGCCAGGATTGCCGCCATACTAGGCAATGAACGCGCGAGCAAAGGCGGCCTTGGGTCTTCAGCCATCGCATTAACTAATGGCTTGATTGTGGCCGCCCTGATGGCTGTGAACGCGGTAGGCAATGTGATAAGCGAGGATGGACGAATAATCGCTGGATTGCGTTCGGCGGACGGCCGGGGTTTCGCCTCAGTGCTGGAGACGATGGTTGGCTTGATGAATCACGCGCCGGCCCCGGCCGCTAACGAAAGTACGGTCATTGGCGTTGTCGCCAGCAATGCCAGGCTTCTCAAGGCAGAAGCGACAAAGGTCGCGCAGATGGCGCAGGACGGGGTCGCCCGGGCGGTGAATCCAGCTCATACCATGTTTGACGGCGATACCATCTTTGCCTTGGCAACGGGTGAAATCGCTGCCGATCCATCAGTAGTCGGCGCGCTGGCCGCCGAAGCCGTTGCCGACGCAATCCGCCGCGCCGCCCTGTTGGCGACTTCACTGGGCGGTGTCCGCGCCGTTGCCGATTCCTAGCCGGCCGACTCGCGTAAATTCGCGACGCCGACCATGTCTTGACACATTCAGCGAAAATCTTGCGAAGGTTAAAAGACTTGCCAAATGACTTAACATGGATTTAGTGGACATAGAGTAGGCTGAACGCTGTGTAGATCACATAATGGTTAGCGATGTCCGCGAAGAAGATACTGTTGGTAGAAGACGAAGTGAAGCTGGTGGCCAACCTGGCTGAAAAGCTGCGGGCGGAGGGCTACGATGTATTCACCGCGCTTGATGGCGACGCCGGCTGGGAGATGGCGCGCGGCGATTCATACGACCTGATCGTGCTGGATATTATGCTGCCGGGCTTGGACGGGCTCAGCCTCTGCCGAATGATTCGCAATGACAGCGCCTCCGCCGACGTGCCGATCATCATGCTCACCGCAAGGGGCACGGAGGTTGACAAGATCGTCGGATTGGAAAGCGGCGCGGACGATTACATTGTTAAGCCCTTCGGCTTGGGCGAATTTCTGGCGCGGGTACGGGTGCAGATGCGCCGCCCATCGCCTGATCGCGGCTTGAATCAAGACGAGCTGACTTCTGGCGGTCTGCGTCTGGATTTGACTGGCCGCCGCATATTCCGAGATGGCGCCGAAATCAAACTGAGCAATAAAGAATTCGACCTTTTGACTTTGTTCATGCGAAACCAGAATGCCGTTCTATCGCGCGATTTCATCTTGACCAATGTCTGGGGACACGACTATTTTCCCATGGACAAGCGAACGGTCGATGTGCATATCCGCTGGCTGCGCGAAAAGATCGAGGATATTCCGTCCAGCCCCAAGCGTATCAGCACTGTTCGCGGCGTTGGATATCGGTTCGAAGGCTGAGTATGGAACTGCTACTCTTTATTTCAGTTATTCTTTCCGCCGCTTTGGCATATGGCGCGTACAAGCAGCGGCGAGACCTGTCGGCGCTTGGCAGGACCATCAAAGACCGCGATAAGGCGATCTACCGGCTTCGATCACAACTAGATGGGACCGAGCGCCAATTCCAGGATAGCAATTCCCTTTTCGCGTCCGTTTCCGACTTGTCCTTTGATATGATTCTGCTGCTGGACGAGGACTTAAAGGTCATCATGGCGAACGGCAGAGCTCGGCGGCTGTTTGGCGTGAACGATCCAATAGGACAGAGCCTTGCAGAAGTCGTTCAATCGACAGGCCTGCTCAGCCTGGCTCAGGTCGACCTGGACGAGGAAGAATGCCTAGAGGAACAATTTGTCCTCCAAGGAAAGAATTATCGCGCTCGCGCCCAGGTAATTGCGCCCGGTCACAACCGGCGCTATATCGGCATTGGCATGCAAGACATCACTGAACTGGTCAGCCTGAATCGCGCTCGGCGGGATTTGGTCGCCAATATTTCGCATGAGTTGCGTACGCCAATCACGCGCATACGCCTGATCATAGAGGGCTTATTCCTCGAAGCTGACAAACCAAAACGCAAGGCGAGCATACAATCCCTCAAGGAAATTGCCATGGAGACCGATGCGCTGCTCTGGCTGGCGCAAGAGTTGCTCGACTTGTCGATGATCGAATCGGGCGAGGCGATTTTGCGCCTGGTGAAGACGCCGCTGAAACAGGTCGTAGAAGATGCGATAGAACGGCTCGAGTCGCAAGCGGCGATGAAAGATCTCAAGATCGTAAGCCAGGTGCCGCAAAAGGCAGACGTCCTCTGCGATGCTGATCAATTGAAACGCGTGCTTGGCAATTTGCTGCATAATGCGATTAAATGGTCGCCCCCGGGCGAGGCGATTACGATTACCGCGTCCGAGCAGTTGGATGAGGTCACCGTGTCAATCTTCGACAATGGACCCGGCGTTCCAGACGAATTGCGCAATCGCGTCTTCGAGCGCTTTTACCAAGCCGACGCGTCGCGGTCCGGCGACGAGGGGACAGGCTTGGGCTTGGCGATTTGCAAGCATATCGTCGACGCGCACGGCGGGCGCATCTGGGCGGAAGGCAATAGTCAGGGCAATGGCGGCCAGTTTCTCTTTACCGTTCTGAAGGCTGACGCCAGCTTTAAGGAAGATGCGCCGGCTGCTGTGGGCGACAAGCCGCCGATTGCGATCCCTGAATCCGCTCCGCCGCTTTAGATTGAATTCGCTGCGAGCAGCGCGTAGACAGAGCCAGCTCTTGCTGATATACTCGAGCCCTAGATAATCTCGACCAACCTTCGGGGCAGGGTGGAAGTCCCTACCGGCGGTGATGCGCGTTCTATCGCGCCAAGCCCGTGACCCTGGCAGTCGTCATATAGGTGGCGATGCGTCACAGCGGTTCGCTGTGCAGGTGGATTCCGGTGAGAATCCGGAGCCGACGGTGATAGTCCGGATGGGAGAAGGCTGCGCGGGCTGTCTTTGGCAGCGCACCTGGTTTGATATACACGCGTGGGGCAGTTCGCCATTTTGGCCATGCCGCCGCCTGTTTGTATATCGCCCTTCCACCAGACCATCCCCCGCGGAAGGGCGAAATGCGCAAGTATCGCTTGAATAAATCTCGCCATCGTGAGAAATCGGCCGGCGCCGGCGCTGGCTCCACGCTGCGCCGTCTTGCCCCGATCCTCAGCATTGCATGCTTGCTGCTGCTTTGGCAATGGATCAGCGCGAGGGGGATCATCTCACATATTCTCGTCCCGCCCCCCGCGGCTGTATATCAGGCTTTCACCGATTCGCTGGCCGAGGGTACGCTGCTAAAGCATACATTCGTCACCCTGGAAGAGATGCTCTACGGCCTGCTGCTCGGGGTGGGGATCGGGCTTGCTATCGGATACGCCATAGCCAAAGCGCCCATCCTCGAAAACATACTATCGCCGGTCATCGTCGCCTTCCAGTCAACGCCCATCGTCGCCTACGCGCCGCTGCTCGTCATTTGGTTTGGGTCGGGCATCGCCAGCAAGATCGTCACCACCGCTGTGATTGTATTCTTCCCCACGCTGGTGAATACGATTGTCGGCGTTCGCAGTGTATCGCCAAATCTACGCGACCTGATGCGCTCCTTGAAGGCGGGGCGCTGGCAAGTATTTCGCCATCTGGAGGCGCCTTCCGCGCTGCCAGTGATTCTTGCCGGCCTTAAAACGAGCACAACGCTGGCGGTGATCGGCGCGGTTGTTGGCGAATTCGTAAGTCAAGGCAGCGGCTTGGGTTATCTGGTGACCTCGGCGCGAAATCTGTACGATACGCCGCTCGTGGTTGTGGCAGTGCTAACCATGACGGCCATTTCGCTGTCCTTATATGGACTCGTCGCCTATGTGGAGTGGCGTTTTTTGGTATGGCAGCGCCGTGCAGGCGTCTAGCTCGCGTTTCAAAGGAGAGATGCATCTGATGTTGATCCTCGTACGAATGATCATTGTCGCCGCCATGTGGCTGGGGCTGGCGGTCTCGGCGCAGGATGAGCCGATTGACGAACAAATTCTGCTGACCTTCATACCGAATGTCCAATTCGCTCCCTTCTATGTCGGCATTGAAGACGGATACTTCACTGATGCGGGATTCAATGTCTCGCTGGAACATCTGCAGGAACCGGAAGTCCTGGACTTGGTCGCCGTTGGTCAAAAGGATTTCGGCATCGTGAGCGGCGAGCAAGTGATCCTGGCGCGCGCTCGCGGCCGTGATGTGGTGTACGTTTTCGAGTGGTTTCAGAAGTATCCCGTCGGTTTGGTTTATAGCGGCGCCGACGATCTGAGCGATTTGAACAACATGCGAGGTATGGCGATTGGGATCCCCGGTCGCTTTGGCGCGAGCTACAGCGGGCTTGCGACCTTGCTGGGCAGCGCCGGCTTGTCCGAAGCCGATATCGACCTGCGAGAAATCGGCTTCAACGCGCCGGAAGTGTTCTGCCTGGGAGTCATTGACGCCGCCATCGTGTATGTCAACAATGAGCCACTGCAGATTAAGAATCTGGCGGCGGACGGCAATTGCGGCTCTGTTAGCGATGTCGATGTGATCACAGTTGCATCACAAGTTGACCTTGTTTCGAATGGACTCATCGTCAGCAAAGCCTTCCTGGACGAAGATCCTGACACGGTCGCGCGCATGGTTGCCGCTCTTGCCGGCGCTTTGCGGTCCGTGATCGACAATCCCGCTGGCGCCTACCTCGCCAGCCTCAAGCACGTCGACAGTTTGCATGCTGACGAAGCGTTGCTGAAGGCGCTGGAATCCGCCGCGGAAGAACAGCTCGAATTTCTCGCATCCGATCCCGACCGAGGCGAAATAGCGCGCTCTCGCCAACAACTGGCCGCAGATCTTGCCGAGCGCTTCGACCGCGCGGCGCTGACTCAGCTCAAGGTCTTGCTGAACACAGTCGAGCTGTGGGACGCCGAAGTCTTGGGATACAGTGACCTGTCATCCTGGGAAGCGATGCGCGACACGCTCGACTCGATGGGATTCCTCGAGGAAGACGCCGGCAGCCTGCAGGAGGCATTCACCAACCGGTTTGTCACAGGCGCTGACGGGTGAGCCTGAGTCTGCGCGAGCTGTCCGTTTCCTTTCGCGATCCTGCTGGCAGCGCGTTGCCAGCGCTGGGTCCAATCTCATTTGATGTGGCGGCCGAACAGTTCGTCTGCGTCGTCGGCCCCACCGGCTGCGGCAAAAGCACCTTGATTCGCGCCTTGGCCGGCTTGCTGCCGGCGACATCGGGCGCCGCGCTCTGTGATGGCGAAGCGATCGACCGTCCTATGCATCGATTCGCGATCATGTTTCAAGACGCCAATCTCATGCCTTGGCGGACGGTCCTGGACAATATCGCTTTGCCCCTGGAGATCGCTGGCGCGCCACGCCCGGCTCGTCATAAAGCTGTACGGGCGCTGCTGCCCCAGCTGCACTTGGAGAGCTTTGAATCGGCATATCCGGCGGCGCTCTCCGGCGGGATGGAGCAGCGTGTGGCGCTGGGGCGCGTCATTGTGCAGCAGCCGCGAGTTGTGCTGCTGGATGAACCCTTTGGCGCCCTCGACGCCTTGACGCGGGAAAACCTCGGTCGGCTCTTGCTGCGCCTTCGTCGGCGCTATGTGCAGACCATCATCATGGTGACCCACGATATCAACGAGGCGGTGCTTCTGGCGGATCGCGTCATCGTTTTGTCACGCGGCCCCGGCCGCCTGGTTGCCGATGTCGCTGTCGACCTGCCGCGGCCGCGCACCCATGATATGGTCTATCAGCAAGCGTTTCTTAAGTTGACGAAGCGCATACGCGCCAGCATTGACGATCTGGGCGCCTAGCAGGCGAAAGCCGTAATACTATTTCCAAGCCGCCTAGTTTATAGTACAGACCGATACCGCTCGAAGCTGCGGACCGGCCCGAGGAGCAAATCATGAGTTTTCACGCGGAAGCGATACGTCCGCTTTTTCCGTCTTTGCATACTCCTGCGGCTGATGGATCACTGCCGGTATTCCTGGATAATCCAGCCGGAACGCAGGTCCCGCTCAGCGTGATGCAGGCGGTCACCGAATATTACATGACGATGAACGCCAACTCCGGCGGCGACTTCGCCACCAGCCGCCGCAACGACGAAATGGTCCGGCGGACGCGCGACGCTATGGCTGACTTTCTCAATGCGGCCAGCGCAGCGGAAATTGTGATCGGACCAAACATGACGACGCTCAGTTTCCAACTGAGTCGGTCCATCGCGCAGACGCTCGCGCCCGGCGACGAGATCATCCTCACGCGCATGGACCACGATGCCAATGTCGCGCCCTGGGCGCTCATCGCCAGGGACCGCGGCTTGACATTGAAGTGGGTGGATATCCGGGCTGCCGATTGCACACTCGATATGGATTCCCTCGAGGCGGCGCTTAGCGAACGCAGTAAAGTCGTTGCGACTGTTCACGCTTCAAACGCGGTGGGCACAGTCAATCCAGTGAAGCAAATCGCCGGCATGGCGCGAGCCGTCGGCGCCTGGCATGTGGTCGACGCCGTGCAGAGCGCGCCCCACCTGCCGATCGATGTGGCGGACATCGGCTGCGATTTCCTGCTATGTTCGTCGTACAAGTTCTATGGACCGCACCTGGGAATCATGTGGGGGCGCCATGACCTGCTGGAATCGCTGCCCGTCTACAAGGTTCGCCCGGCGAAAGACGCCGCGCCATACCGCTGGGAAAACGGTACGCCAAGCTACGAGACCTGGAACGGATTGCTGGCCTGCCTGCAACACTGGGAGCGCCTTGGGGAAGATTTTGGCGCTGCCGAGTTGCCGCAGTATGACGGACGCCGGCAGCGAATGAAGCGCGGCATGACCGCCGTGAAAGCCTACGAACGCAAGTTGGTCGCATTGCTCATCGATGGCCTCTGCGCCATTCCCGGCGTCTCTATCGCCGGCATCACCGACAGCGCGCGATTCGATCAGCGCGTCCCCACGGTCGCGATGGTCAAAGAGGGGCATAAGCCCGACGAAATCGCCCGCTATCTGGCCGCCCATCACATCTACGTCTGGAGCGGCAATTATTACGCGGTAGAGATCATGAAGCGGATCAATCGACCGGATGGCATGGTTCGCATTGGCATCGGTCAATACAACAGCCCTGACGAGATCAACAGACTTCTAAACCTGCTCGACATGCTTTAGCGGCGGGAAGGGCGCTCTATTGGGTGACCGAATCCTCCTAATTGGAACGGCGCGCTGGGCGGCAACCTTAGGGCGGCATTCGGAAGTGGCGCAGGCTCAGAGTGGAAAAGCGGCAAGAAGCTTTGGCGGGCAGCGCTTCAGTCTGATTGTTGTTGACGCCGCCTCAATGTATATCTCGGGCGAACGGATCAGCCGCGATATGAAGGCGCGCTTTCCCGATGCGGCGCAGATTCTCATTTCTGGCTCGTTCCGGGTGGAAGACGTTTCAAAAGCCGACATCATCCTGAACGCGGATGTGACGGCGCGGCAATTGAATGGCGCGGTTTCGCGATTGTTAAGCGCCGATCCGCAAGAATTCATCCGCTGCGGTCCATTTCGCTTGAATCGAAAGACGCGAATTCTGCATTGCCACGGCCGTCCGATTTCGCTCAATCCAAAGCTGGCCCGTTTGATTGAACTCTTGATGTCCTGCCCCAATCAGACCTTGCCGCGGGCTCGAATCATGCAAGAAGTGTGGAACACCGCCTATCTGGGCGACACGCGAACGCTTTACGTTCACATTCGGCGCGCGCGTGAAATCCTGGAGCGAGACCCGGCGAACCCGGTCTATTTGAAAACGGCGCGCGGACAGGGCTATCGGCTGGAGATTGCGGAAAAAGAAGAGCCGACGATCGCCGCCGGGCTCCAATCTGCAAAATGAAATTGTAACGTGGCGCTACTGTTCCATTTGAGCAAGCTGCTTCATTAGTCGGCTCTTGCGCCGCGCCGCATTTCGCTTATGCACGACGCCGCGGCTAGCCAGCTTGTCGAGGTCGCGCACCGCTATGTGAGTGGCTGTGCGGGCTTCGTCGAGACTGCCGTTCTCGATTGCCAGGCGGGCTTTCTTAACCAGAGTGCGCGCGCGGTTGCGGTAGGCGCGGTTGTGCAAGCGCCGCTTTTCGTTTTGTCGTATGCGTTTGATCGCTGATTTATGAGTTGCCATTGTGCTGGTAGCCGGGAAGCTTAGCTTCCTCTCGCTCCTTTCCTAGCGTCCGTTGAACGATTCGCGCTCAACTCGTATCCAATTCAGGGCGTCATCATATCATCTGGATCGTGACCTGTCTATAGCGCATTGCAGGATCGGGCGACGCGGCGCTTCGCTGGCATCGCCGGAATCGTGTGCGTCTTAGTCTGCGATTTTCGGATCGAAGGCATCTCGCAGACCGTCGCCAATCAAGTAAAAGCAGAATACGGTTATGGCGATTAGCATGCCCGGCAAGACCAGCAGATGCGGGGCACGGCGCATATAATTGAAGCCGCCGCTGAGCATGTTGCCCCAGGTTGGAGTAGGCGCCTTGATGCCGAAGCCGATGAAACTCAAAGCCGATTCAATCAATATCAAGCTGCCCATGGCAAGCGCCAGGCTAACAATCAGCAGCGAGAATATGTTAGGCACAATGTGCTGAAACATCAGACGCGAATTTGAAGCGCCAAGCGCCTGGGCGGCGATGACATATTCGCGTTGTTTGATTGAATACGATTCGAGGCGAACCAGCCGAGTCGTGCCCGTCCAGCCCAACATGCCCAGAATAATCACGAATGTCGGTGGCGTGGGCGAAAGCAGCGCGCTGATGATCGCCAACAGGTATAAAGAGGGTATGGAGTTGAGCGTGATAATGAACCAGTTGACAAAATCGTCCAGCTTTCCGCCGTAGTAGCCGGCAAATGCGCCGATAGGCAAGCCAATAGCCAGGGAGAGCAGGGCGGCCGAAACGGCGATGCCCAGCGATACGCGCCCGCCGTAAAGCAGGCGGCTGAAGTGGTCGCGCCCTAACTCGTCCGTTCCTAGCAGGTGCCCTTCGCTGAACAGCGGCGCATAATTGTTCGTGACATTAATCTCGTTGGGGTCAACATTTAGAACAGCGTCAAATACCGGCGCCAGCAGCGAAATCAGGGCAAAGCCCAGCACGGTGCACATCGCCGCCATGGTCGTGCGGTCTTTGCGCAGGCGGCGCATGCCCCGCTGCCGCATCGTCAACGACGGGTATAGCTCGTATTGGCTTTTGCGCGCCCCACCCGGCACGCGTCCCGAAATCGGTTTCCTTCGCATATAACAGCCCCGCGAACTAAAAGCGGACCCGCGGATCAAAGACGGCGTAAAGAATATCGGATAGGATATAGGCGAATATGGTAAGGACAGCGGCGATGACTACGCTCGTCATCAGCACCGGATAATCGCGGCTGACCAGGGCGTCAAAGGTGACCAGCCCGACGCCGGGCCAAGTGAAGATGCGCTCAATGATGATAGAACCGCCCAGCAGCGAGAAAAACACCGGACCCAAAAACACGGCGAAGGGCAGAATGGCGTTGCGCAGGGCATGCTTAAACCAAATGCTGCGGGCGGGCAAGCCCTTAGCGCGCCCGGCGCGAATATATTCGCTATTGATAATCTCCAGCATCGAGGCTCGCATCAAACGCGACCAAACCGCAATCACTCCCACCGAACTGACTAGCGTGGGCAGGATTAAGTAATGGAGACGTTCGAACAGTGGCGGGCAGCCACCGCGCACCGGCGGACAGCGTCCGCCCATTGGCAACACAGGACTGCCATTGCCAATACCAAAATCAAGCAGAAAACGCGGCAACGTGATGCCGAAGAAGACAAGCAGCATAAGACCCAGCCAAAAGGCCGGCAGCGAATCCCCGATGACCGCGAATATTCGCGTGAACTTATCGAAGAATCGTCCGCGATACACCGCCGCCAGCACACCGACGCAGATGCCCGTGGTCAATCCCGTGAACAACACCGCAACGTTTAGCTCGATGGTTGCGCCTAAACGCTCGGCGATCAGATTGAGTGGATTCGAGCCGCGAAACTTGAACGAGACGCCAAAGTCGCCGCGCAGAATGCCGTAGTTGTCGCCCCAGGAATCGACCTCGCCATCGTAGTTGGTATCCACCATCATCCAGTCGTCTCCGATGAGCCAGCGCAGATACTGGATGTAAAAGGGGTCGTTAACGCCAAGTTGGGCCGCCAGCCGCTCGCGTTCGTCCTGGCGCATGGTGGGGTCAAACGCCAGTATCATAATCGGATCGCCCGGCGCAATCAGGATGATGGCATAAACGACAATCGTGATGCCGAATAAGGTGGGGATGCCTTGCAACAGTCGGCGGATAATGTATCTCTGCATGGGCAATAGCCAGGCCGTTCCAATTGGAATGCCGCAGGAACACTGCCGGAGAGCCGAAGCTCCCCAGCAGCATTTTGCAATGGCGCCGCGCTAGGGCTGCGCTACAGCAGGCGACACCCAGGCGTCTTGCGAGTAGGTGCGGGAGAAGGGGGTGGGGTTCCAATTCATGGTGCCCGGCAGCACAGCGGTCATCGACTCGGACACGTACATGTAGAAGTAGGGCATGTCGTTGAAGAGGATTTCCTGCACTTGCTCGTATAGCGCCGTCCGCGTTTCGGTGTCGCAACCGGGGGCGACCCTCGCCCGGTCATTCAACTCAATCAACTCGGCGTTGTAATAGGAACCGAAATTGAAACCCGAGCCCGGCACGTCAACCTCCGGATAATAGAAGGGCGAGATATCCGGATCGACCGGCAAGCCAAGGCTCCAGCCCAACATATTCATGTCGAAAGTCTGGCCGACGAGCTCGGGCAAGAAGGCGCTGCCCCAATCAATGGCTTCGAAATTGGCGTTGAAGCCGATTTTGTTCATCTCAGCCTGGAAGAACAAGCCCATCTGCTCGCCCACTTCCGACCCGGCCGGCACATGCAAATCGAGCGCCAATTCGTTGCCGTTGTATTCCGCATCGACCTCGCGCGCGAACAAGCAGTCTTCACAGACGCGTGGCGTATCCGGGTCCTCATCGTGGTCGATCCAGCCGGCTTGCGTCAGCTTCTCCATCGCCAAATCGGGATCGTAGACGTATTGCAGGTCGGGGTTGTACACCCAGGAAGTCGGGATGGTGTGCGTGGCGACCTTGAAACCGTTGCCGTCGCGGATGCCCTCGATGAGCGCGTCCATGTCCACGGCGTGGGATATCGCCTGGCGGACCAGCACATCGCCCAGGACCGGATGCGGCTCTTGTGGCAGGTGATTGCCGTCTTCATCAACGCCGGGCTGCGGATTCTCCGGGTTGGCGTGATTCATGCCAAAAAAGGTGAAACCGTTGCCGGTGAATTCGAATCGCGGGTACTCCAGCAAATCGGGATCCGTGCGGAACTCTTCCTGTCGCGTCGCCGGCACCGCCAGGATGCTGAATTCGCCGCCGATGAAGCGCTCTGTTTCCACATTCTCATCGGCCACTTGCAAGGTCACTGACTCGGACGGACTGATGAATCCCAATATCGAATCGGGAAAGGACTGATCGGCGAGCAAGCTGATTCGTTCGCCTGCGGAGAATTCCACATCTTTGAAAGGACCGAAGGACACCGCGGGAATGCGCCGCGGCTCGTCCAGCATGGCGGCATAGTCGTCTCCGTAGAGTTCGGAGAATACGTGAGCCGGCACCGGCGTCACATCGTTGACATCGCTGAAGGAGATGCAGTCCGCTTCGTTGAAGGTCACCACGACCGTGTAGTCATCGGGCGCTTCCACGCTGACGATTTTGCCGCCAGCGGGCGTACCATCCGCCATCGTCGCAAAAATGCCGGCGCGCGGGCTGTCAATCTGTCCGCTTCGCACCGCGTTGACCGACCACAGGTAGTCGGCCGAGGTGATGGGCGCGCCATCATTCCAGGCGATGTCTTCTCTTAGATAAATCGTGAGAACCGTTCCCGACTCGTCATATTCCCAGCCGGAGGCCATGGCGCCTGCCAGATTAGGCTCCTCCAGTCCGGTGAAGGGGCTGACGCCGATGATCGCCGGATACAGCAGACCGTAAACGGCGCTGGAGGCGGTGTCGCCGCCGATGAGCGGATTGAATGTCGCCGGATCTCCAGCTGTGCTCCCTTCTATGATTTTGCCGCCCAAGCCGGGACCGGGAGACGCGTCCGCGTCTTGCGCGCCGGCCGGCATAACAATGCATAACGACACCAACAGAATGAACACTACGAGTTTCTTCATTTGACGCACCGTCCTCTCAGCTATGTATTGTGGCGCAATAGTCCATGAGATTCGATCCTTTTCAGTCTATCACATAACCACGCTTTAACCTAACTACCGCTGAGGCACCGTGGCTGGCTTTTGTCTGCCCGGCTGCGCGGACATTGGCGACTGCCGGGCATTATCACCGCGTCAGCTTTTCAAGCGCCGGTCGCGCAAAACTTGAGTGTGCTTGCCCTACACTATCGGATGCCAGTTTGCGATAATGTTACCGATTTATCATTTGTGACGATTTTCCCAAATTCAGGACAGGACGGTGGGTATGAACTTAGGGCGATGGGAAAGCGCGGATAGTCATCGGCCATTGCGCGGGGCATTGATTGTCTTCGCCGTCTTCGTATTGGCGAGCTGCGGCACATTGGCGCCTCCGGTTATGCGCCAGGCTACTGCGACCCCGATTGCGCCTGCAAATGCAATAATCGAAGCGACGGCGACGGCGCCGCCGACGGCAACATCCTTGCCGCCCTCGGATACGCCCGTGCCCGAACCGACGGCGACGCCAACAACTGAGCCGACTGTCACGCCGGAGCCCACGAGCGCGCCCGCGTTATCGCCCATTGATCGCCTGGTGGCGGTACGCGACGCTGCAAACGGCGCCGTGTTGTTCGCGACATTCCAGGAAGCGGCGAATTACTCTTGTTCAAACTGTCATCTGCCGGACAGCGAGAAGACCAACCTCGGCCCGGGACTCCTGAATATCAAGGATCGCGCCGCGACCCGCGTCGCCGGCATGTCGGCCGCGGAATACATCTACCAGTCCATTGTCGATTCCAAGTCTTATACGGTTGAGGGCTTTGACCCCGACCTCATGCCGCAGAACTGGGCGGACATCTACAGCGATTTGCAGATATTCGATATCGTCGCCTATTTGATGACGCTTGAAGGCCGTTCCGATATTGACGATCCCGACCCGACACCCGAAGGCGAAGGATCTGGCTAGGCGATTCGCGCGGCAGTTTCCGCTGGTATTTCTATTCTATTGCGCCGTCTATGGCGCACCCAGTTGACGAACCTCTTCCTGCAATGCTCGGTCTGCCGCCTGCAAGGCTTCGCGCGCCATCTCAAGCCAGTGACGATCGTCGTCAAGACGACATCTCTGAGTACTCAATACTTCGGCCGTTGCGCTCGGCGCCGCGCCGCCGGGCAGGTCGCGTCCGTCGACAAATGCCTGCGGATCAAGCGCGCGCTTGAAAGACTCTTCGCTCAGCGCGAGCTCTAGCTCGAGTCGCTCGGTCGCGACCCGGTTTAGCATGTCCACCGTCAGATCATTTGGCGCGAGCTTCTTTTCATTCGCGTAGGTTACGAGAGCGGAAACGACGCTGTGCGCCTGGCGGAAGGGCAGGCCGCATTCGCGCACAAGCGTATCCGCCAGTTCGGTCACGGTGGTGAAACCGGAAGCTGCGCGTTCGCGCAAGTGATCGACATCCACTTCGAGCGTGTCGATGACCGCCGCATAGAGTTGCAAGATTTCTTTCGCCGTATCCAGCGCGCCGAAAAGCAGCGGCAAGATTTCGTCTTCAATGTCCTGGGTATCGCCAAAAGGAATGTTGTGGCATTGCAGCACGATCCCATGCGCCAGCGCCAGCATGCGGCTGATCCGCGCGCGCAGATGCTCCAGTACGACCGGATTGCGTTTCTGCGGCATGATCGAGCTGATTTGGATGAAGCTGTCATGGATGCGAATTGCGCCGCTTTCCTGCGTCGCCCAGAAGAGCATGTCCCGCGTGAAGCGCGACAGGTTGACGCCCAAGCTAGAGAGCGCGCCGGCGACATCCGTAAGATTGTCTGAGGCGCCAATGCTGTCGTAAGTGCTGAGTTGAATATTGTCAAAGCCGAGCAGACGCGCGCTCATTTGTCGGTCGATAGGAAAAGCGCTGCCAGTCAAGGCGGCCGCCCCAAGCGGGCTCTGATTATTGGTCGCATAAGCGAAGCGGAGACGCGCTGAATCGCGCCCCAAACCGGCCAGAGCGCCAGCGGTGTAATGCGCCATCGTCGTCGGTTGCGCCGGCTGCGTATGCGTATAGCCCGGCATCAGGGTCTGCACATGCTCGCCGGCGAAATCCAGCAGGCTTTGGCGCAGACTATGCAGGTCGTCCATCGCTTCCAGCAGAATCGGACGCAGCGCGAGCCGCGTAAGGGCATAGCCGAGGTCATTGCGGCTGCGCGCCAGTTGCAGGTTGCCGCCGTAAGCCGCGCCCGCTGACTCGATGAGCTTGTTCTCGATGGCGAAGAACAAGTCTTCGATACCGCCGCCGCGCGTTAAGGCATCGACGCCGAGCGATTCAACTTGCTGCAGCGCGTCAAGCAGCGCCACGGCATTTTCCCTGGAGATGATTCCGCAATGCCGCAGCATGACGACATGCGCGCGATTGGCCGCCAGCATGGGACGGTAGTAGTAAGTTTTGGCATCCTCAAAAAAGGGCTGCAAGACATACTTGTCGTAAAGCGGATGGGGGAATGCGGACGCGTCTTCAGACACGGACTAGCCTTTCAGACCAGTCAAGGCGATCCCCTCAATGATGTAACGCTGAAAGATGATGACCACGATCAGAAGCGGCACGACCGAGAGCGAGGCGCCGGTCATGATGAGATTCCAGGGCGTATCGGCCTCCGATGAGAATTGCTGTATGCCGACCGGCAGCGTGAACATTTCGCTCCGCGTCGTCGCGATCAGGGGCCAAATGAACGCGTTCCAGTTGCCGAGAAAATTGAAGATGCAGAGCGCGCCGATGGCGGGCAGGCTCAAGGGCACGGCGACCCGCCAATACAGACCGAATTCGCTGACGCCGTCAATACGCCCGGCATCCAGCAGCTCGTCGGGCACGCCCTGCATGAATTGCCGCATGAGGAAAATGCCCGAGGCGGTGATGACGCCGGGAAAAGCGATGCCCCAGTAGGTATCAACCCAGGTTCCCCCGATTGGCGGATCGGAGGACATGATGAACCAGGGGATGAGCAGCATCTCGGTCGGCACCATCAACGACGTCAAGAAGATGATGAATATCGGGCGCTTCCCCGGGAAATTGTATTTGGCGAAGACGAAACCGGCCAGCGAATCGAAGAAGGCCACGCTCACTGTGCTCATCACCGCGACGATGAAGGAATTCTTATACCAAAGCGGCAGATCGGTCTTGTTGATGACATCGCTGTAATTGTCCAGCGTCGGCTCGACCGGGAAGACGTTGCGGCGCAGGATTTCCGATTCCGGCTTGAATGAGGTGGAGATCATCCACAGGAATGGCACGATCATGGTAAAGGCGATAATCGTCAGCAGCAGATAGGAGAAAAACTTGTACTTCCAGTCGTCGCCGGCTTTGCCAACGGCGGCAGCGCGACCCTGATCTTTGAAGATGTTTGATGGTGTGATTGATTGCGCCATACCCGCCTCAGTTGATGCGCCGCGATGTGACGGATAATTGGATGATCGTTACGCCGAGTATCAGGGCGAAAAGCACGACGGTCAGCGATGAGGCATAGCCCATGTTGAAACTTTGAAAAGCCTCGCGATAGGTCTGCAGCACCACCGTTACCGTCGAATCCAAGGGTCCGCCGCGCCCCTGCTCAGTCATCGCGATCACCGGCGCGAACATGCGCAGGAAGGAGATGGACTGCAAGACGAGCAGGTAAACAATGCTCGGGTTTAGCAAGGGAAAGGTTATGTAGCGAAAGGTATGCCAGCGGCTGGCGCCATCGACCTCGGCCGCTTCGTAATAGGTGCGCGGAATCTGCTTCAAGCCGGCCAAGAAGATGATGATGGCGAAGCCCATGCCTTGCCAAATGACCAGCGCCAGGACTGACGGCAGCGCCTGCTGCGTGCTGCGCAGAAAGGGCTGCTGCGGCAGGGAGACGAGTTGCAAGATGACATTGAACAGCCCGAAGCGTGGCTGATACAGCATGCGGAAGACCCAGGCGATGGCGATGGTCGAGGTCACAAAGGGCAAGAAAAACATAATGCGATATAGCGTGCTCATGAAGCGGATTTCGTTGAGCATCAGCGAGATCGCCAGCGCCAGGCAGAGCTGAATTGGGACGCCGAGCAAGACGTAGTTGATCGTATTCTGGAAAGCGGACTTGGTCTGCGACTTGCGCTTGCCCAATTCGCTGAACAGTTTCTCGTAATTCTCGAAACCGACGAAAGGCTGCTCGGCCGCCAGCGGATTGTAATCGTGCAAGCTCATCTGGAAGGCAAAGAGCGCCGGATAGACGCGGATGTAAGCGAAGAAGACGATCGGAATCGCCAGGAAAATATATGCCCAAACGACTTTCTTGCGCGCGAGTGTCATGCCTTGGAAAACTCCAGGTGGCAATCTTGCGGACAGTTCATTTTCAGTTGCCATTCGCGTGGCGGCTGAGTGTCAGAATCAACAAACTACGCCAGGCGACGAATCACCTGGCGCAGTAAAGTGTGCCTAGAGTTCAGGCTCTACATTTCTCGATCAGCCCAGAAATTGTCGATCAACTCTTGCTCGGCCGCCGCCGCTTCATCGAGCGCGTCGCAGGGATCCATGCCGCCCATGCGGATTTGGTCGAAGGCGTCGATCAAAACTTGACGCTGTGCGCTCTCGTCAACGAAGAAGGTCGCGTGCGAATAAGCCAGGCCGGCGGAAAACGGACCGAGATCCGCATCGGCCAGAATCATCTCGTCGGCGGCCGCCGCGGCTTGTGCTGGCAGCTCACCTACATTGTTGACCCAAAGCGTGCCCGCTTCCGGCGTGGTGATGAATTGCAGGAACTTGACGGCCGCTTCCAGACGCGCCGGATCGTCATTGGCGCGGCGGGTGATGCCGTGCGTCCAGTATGACCCGAAGGTGTGTCTTTCCCCGTTGGGTCCGACTGGCAGCTCCGTAACGCCGTAATTCAGATCCGGATTGTTCCTGGCGATCGTGCCGAGGCGGAAGGAGCCGTCAACATGAATCGCCGATTCGCCATTGACGAAGGCGTTGGTGGCGCCATCGAGGATGTCGTTGCTGCCCGTCACATGCTCGGTCTCAAAGGCGGCCAGCCAGGAAAAGGCAGCGCAGCCCTCTTCACTGTTATAGGTCACGGTGCGCCCGTCATCGCTGTAAGGCGCGCCACCGTATTGACGGATCAGCACTTCGCGGAACCAGTGGTGATCTTGAGCCGCCAGCGCCGGCGCATGCCCCATTCTCGTGATGCTGAGAATATCGCTCATGTCGCCGTCATACTGCGTCGTTGCGATGGCTGCTTCGACCAGGTCATCAAGCGTCGCCGGCGGGCTGTCCGGATCGAGACCGGCATCGGCGAAGATGTCCTTGTTCCAGAAAAGCGCCAGCGAACGCACGGCCGTTGGTATCGCCCAATAGCTGCCTTCAAACTTCGAATTGGCCACCATCGGCGAGAAAGTCTCCAGGATGAATTCTTCGCTGAAGGGGTCTTCCGGCAAGGGGACCAAATAGCCGGCGTCGACGAAAGCCGGGATCCAGCCGTAGAACAACGTCACCACATCGGGACCGACGCCGGCCGGCGCTGATGCCGCCAACTCAGTACGGAAATCCGCATAGGGGATATCGCTGTTGTGGACAACCTTGATGCCCGGGTTTTCCGCTTCGAATTGCTCAATCAGCATATTCATCGCGTCAACGCGGGCGCCGAAGTTGTACTGCCAATATTCGATTTCGACCATATCGTCTTGCGCGCCGGCGACAGCGCCTAGCGAGAACAAGACAATCAGAACTGCAAGAATTGCCAGCAATCTTGACCGTAGCATTTTCTACTCCTTGTGTATCTTCAATATTGTTCGAGCAATTTCAGATTAACCTATTTTGCGCCGCGCCGCAAACATCGCGACCTTAGGCGGTGTATCGAAGTCAGCGGAAATTCAAATTGCCCTAATGGTTTCACCACAGTCCCTCGCAAGTCACGACTTGGCTCACACAAAATGACGAACCCGAGGAAAAACAGTATCTGTAGGGGCGAGCCACTGGGTCGCGTAGACACTGACCGCCGGTCGCCCGTTGACTTCTTAGGGTGTTGGGGGCGGGCGACTTGATAAGTCGCCCCTACAGCATTCGCCAGATTTGATGCTTGTGTTGGCTTCCGCAGCGCTTTCATTAGCCGTCTGTTCAGACCTATCCTGTCCTCAGGATGCTTCGGGGAGGGGCCGCGGGTGGGGTTAGATAAGGCAATTCGCCAGATTTTCACCTTTCCCGACCTGGTTTCGCCGCGCCGTATATTCTTAACCTACAGGTCGACCTTGAGCAGCCGCGCCGCGTTGCCGGCGAATATGAGCTGGATATCGTCCTCGCGGTAATTCAGTTCGCGCAGATCGCGGATTTGCTGGACCAGATAGGGCTCGGCGAAGCCGCGCGGGAAGTAACTCGAATCCGTGCCAAAAATGATGCGCTCGGGACCGATCGTCTCCATGTATTTACGGAAGAGCCTCTTGGTATCCCAGTCACCGTCCACCCATTTCACCCACTGATTCGAGCCGCTTGTATCAATCGAAACATTGCCGCAAGCCCAGCAAAGCTGCAGCGTCTCGCGTATCCAGGCGCAGCCGAAATGCGGCACGACGAAGGTGACCTCGGGGAAGTCTTTGGCGATATTGTGCAGCTTCAGCGGGTTGATGTTCTCATGCCAGGCGACGCCCCCGCCGCTGCCCTGAATGCCGAAATGGATCAAGACCGGAATGTCCAGCTCGGCGCAAGCTTCCCAGACTGGGTAAGCGGCTTCATCTTCGACGGGCCGATCCAGCGATGGCGCCAGCAGCTTGTAGGCTTTCAAGCCATCTTCCTTGACAGCGCGGCGGAGCTCGTCATCCGCGCCTTCGCTGAAGAGGTAATGATGGGCGAAACCGATGAATGTCTTCGGATGCCGCTGGACGATGCTAGCCAAATTCTTGTTGCCGCCGCCGGTGACGAAGCCCACTGCGCGCAAACCGTAATTCTCAATCTCGGCCGCCCAGCGATCGGCTTGTTCTTCGTCGGTGAAGGTATTGCGCTCCGGCGGATCGAAACCCCAGGTCGCCCGCCATTGGCGGTTGTAATTCATCGCGTGTTCCCGAGCGACCTTTGCGCGCCGCTCGCCTATGCGTTCGACATAACGCTGCCGTTCATTGGGACCGCGCTCGATGATCCAGTGCGCCTGCGTCGGAAAGTGCACGTGAAAGTCTATGATCTCTAAGCCGTTGTACATAAGGGTTGACCTCTCTTGTCAGCGCGTGAAATATCTGACGGCATGGATAGCCGTCGATTTGCGCTCTGATGATAGCTTAAGCCGCGCTGAAATCCCAAAGTTGAGGCGAGCGGCGCAGATTTGCGGCGGCCGGCATCAAGCGATCGGCGGCGCAGAGTATTGGTGCAGAGCAAATTGCTCGCTATACTTACAGTCGATTTGGGAAAAGCGCTTTCGACTTTACAGAAAGGAGATGTGATATGGCTAGACCAGTCACCTTATTCACCGGTCAATGGGCGGACTTGCCCTTTGAAACTATCGCCGAGAAAGCCAAGAGCTTCGGCTATGATGGCTTGGAGTTGGCTTGCTGGGGCGACCATTTTGAGGTGGACCGAGCGCTTTCGGAAGACGGTTACATACAGTCGCGGCTGGATGTGCTGGATAAGCATGGCTTGCAGTATTTCTCTATCAGCAATCATCTGGTCGGCCAATGCGTTGCCGAGGCGACGATTGACGCCCGACATCGCGACATTCTGCCCGATCGACTCTGGGGCGATGGCGACGCTGATGGCGTACGCGAGCGCTGCGCTGAGGAGATGAAAGACACGGCGCGCGCTGCCAAAGCCTTTGGCGTGGACGTGGTCAATGGCTTCACCGGCAGCCCCGTCTGGCATATGATTTATCGTTTCCCGCCGACATCCGACGAAATGATCGACGCCGGCTATCAAGAATTCGCTGATCGCTGGACGCCAGTCCTGGACGTCTTCGCCGCCGAGGGCGTCAAGTTTGCCCTCGAGGCGCATCCGAGCGAGATTGCCTACGATATCTACACGGCGGAAAAGACGCTGGAAGCCTTGAATCAGCACCCGTCTTTCGGCTTCAACTTTGATCCCAGCCACTTCATCCATCAGCTATTTGACCCGGTCAAGTTCATTGATCGCTTCGCCGACCGCATCTTCCATGTCCACGTGAAGGATTCCAAGGTCACGCTCGATAACGTCACCAGCATACTTTGCTCTCATCTCAACTTTGGCGATGCGCGCCGCGGCTGGGATTTCGTCTCGCCCGGGCATGGCGATCTCGATATTGACGCGATGATCCGCGCGCTGAATCGGGCGGATTACCAGGGTCCGCTTTCGGTGGAATGGGAAGACAGCGGCATGGACCGCGAATTCGGCGCGACCGAATCAGCAGCCTGGGTGAAACAGAACGACTTTGAGGCTTCGGGCCGGGCATTCGACGCCGCCTTTGCCGAAGAATAATCATTGAATTGGACGCGAATCAGGAGATGAACGATGGCTGACGAAAAGCAAGTGAGCAGCACCTTTACCAGCATGGCGACCGAAAGTACGGATGCCGAGGCGCCCGAGCTCGGCATTGGCATGTTGGGCTATGCCTTTATGGGCAAGGCGCATACCAACGCTTTCAAGAAAATCCCCTACATGATGTACCCGCCGGTGGCGATTCCTCGCCTGGTCGGCATCGCCGGACGCAACGAAGCGGCGGTGAACGCGGCGGCGCAGCGCTACGGCTATGAGAATGCCTACACCGACTGGCGCGACATGATCGCCAATGACGATATTCAAGTTTTCGACAACGGCGGACCCAACGACGCCCATGCGGAACCCTGCAACGCGGCGGCCGAGGCCGGCATGCACGTCTTCTGCGAGAAGCCGCTGGCGCGCAGTGCCGAAGAGGCGAAGTCGATGCTGGACGCCGTTGAAGCGGCCGGGGTCAAGCACATGGTCGCCTTCAACTACCGCTTCGTCCCCGCCATCCAGCAAGCCAAGAAAATCGTCGAAAGCGGGGCGCTCGGTCAGATCTATCATTGGCGCGCGGTCTATTTGCAGGAATGGGGCATGGATCGCGAAATGGAATCAACCTGGCGCTTCCAGAAAGACATCTGCGGCAGCGGCGCGCTGGGCGACCTCGGCGCGCATATCATTGATCTGGCGCGCTTCCTGGTCGGCGAGCCAAAAGCGGTTTCAGGCTTGGCGCAGACCTGGATCACCGAGAGGCCCGATGGGTCTGGCGGCATGATCAAATCCGATGTCGATGACGGCTTTGTCGCCCTGCTGGACTTCGAGAACGGCGCGCTCGGCACGGTGGAGGCGACTCGATTCGGTCGTGGGCGCAAAAACTTCAATTCCTTCGAGATCAACGCCGAGAACGGCTCGATCCATTTCAATCTGGAACGGCTTAACGAACTCAACGTATTCTGGCAAGACGACAGCCCGGACACGACGCAAGGCTTTCACAACGTCCTCGTGACCGAAGCCCATCACCCCTATTGGGAGAACTGGTGGCCCCACGGCCATATCATCGGCTGGGAGCACAGCTTCGTCCACGAGTTTCATCACTTCTTTGACGCGATCGTGAACGACAACGATGTCGCGCCCTATGGCGCCGACTTCGTCGATGGCTATCGCAACGCTGTGATCTGCGATGCCATTATGGAGTCCGCCGACGCTGGGAGGCAGGTTGATATTCGCTACTAGGCGCATAACCCATCGGCGAATTCTGTAGGGGCTAAACTTGGGTCGCCCAAATAGTGGATATAGCAAGTTTAGGGCGAGACAAGTCTCGTCCCTACAGGTCTTGCCAGGCAGAGCGCTTGCTCGGAATCACCGTGATGCTCTTCCCATCCGTGCGCAAATGGATGGTTCCTAATTCATCCGTCCGAAATAGAGGCGTCTCCTCCAGCATCAAGAGTGTATCGGGGTCCGGGTCGCCCCGCCTGTTGGCAATGTCGATCTGCAGCAAGGCGATCTGCGGCTGGATAGCAGCGAGAAACTCGTCATCAATGGAACGAAACGTGCCGTGCTGCGGAACTTGCAATACGGTCGCATGCTCAGCGAAGCCGCTCGCCAATATCGCTTGCTGACCGGCAGCGCTCAAGTCGGAAGTCAAAAGAAATGACGCATTTCCATAGGTTACGCGCAGAACAATAACATGGTCGTTGAGTCGGTCGCTGATACTCGGCTGCGTTTGTGGGTGAAGCACCTCGATCAAGACTCCGTCAGACAAGCGCAAACTATAGCCCGCCCGGACATGAACAATCGGTGTGTTGGATTTACGCAAAGCTTCGTTGACGCTCTTAAACGAATCATCGCGATTCGCTTGTCCATGGTACAAAACCACGCCAACCGAGTAACGATCCAGCACACTGTCGAGCGCTGCGATGTCCCAGGCATCGGGATGTGTGATGACAAGGATCTCAATCTCTCGATCATAAAATGGCAGGCGGTCGCCTAGCGCAGTCAGCAGGCGCGCGGGAAAGCGCCCGCCGTCGACGAGCAGCTGCGCCCCGCCCGGCGATTGCATCAGCACGGCATTGCTGTGCCCAAGGTCCAGCAGCCAGACATGCAGACGACCATCGGCTCGGCTCATTATCATGGCGCTCATCAGTATCCACATGACGGCGCCAGCTGCGCAGAGGGACGCGATCACGCTGTTTCGCTTGATGATGTCTTGAAGCTTTTGCCAGATTGACGGGCGAGCGGCATGTAACATGGCGCCTCCGAAGAGCAGCATATAGAAGGCTTGGATTAGGCGACCGTCCAGATTGACGATTAGCTCGGCGAAAGACAATGCGTCGAAGAACCGCACGATGGCAATGGTCCAGGAGACAAAGACCAAATCCGCCCAAAAGACTAACACGCCGAGCGCGGGAATGAATGCATGAATGACAGCGGCGGCCATACCCAGCAGCAGTACCGCCGATTGAGCGGGAACAATGAGAACATTTACCGGTATCGCTACGATAGACAGGCGGCCAAAATACAGAATAATGAGCGGCAAGGTCGTGATCTGCGCCGCGATCGATACGATTAGCGGTTCATTCAGAAAGCGGTGGACGGCATTGGCGACGCCGAATGGAAGAAATCTGTCAAGCAGCCGCCGGAATCTTGTGGAAAGCGGCTCGCCAAACAAACCTAGACCAAGCACAGCCAGGAAACTGAGTTGGAATCCGATATCAAGCGTGACATTCGGATCGTGCAGGGAAAGCAGCAGGATGGCAAATGCCAAAGATGTCGGCAGGAATGTCTTTCGCTTAAGCTGGCTGCCGACAACCAGCAATCCGCTCATCAGCGCAGCGCGGAGGATGCCCGGGCTGGCGCCGACAAACAGAGAGTAAACGGCGATCACGGACAGCGCGTTCAGGGTGACGACCGCCTTGTTTCGCTGAAAAACGCCGGACAATACGCGCAGGACGATGCCGCTGACGACAACCATATTGAAGCCGCTTATCGCGACTACGTGCGCCGCGCCAACGCTCGCAAACGCATCATCCAATTCGGGCGAAATGCCGTCTTCATTCCCGAGCAAAATGCCAGTCAGAAGCCCTGATTGCGGTTCCGGCATGGCGGATGAAATGCTGCGCTGCACGGTGTTTGCAAGCTTGAATAGCGCAGCGTAAAGCGCATTGCCATAACCGGATCCGACGACTTCAACACCGGCATTCTGCAAGATAGTGAATACACCTTGACGGGCGAGATAGTCAGCGTAGGAGAAAGTGTCCCAGGTGGCGGGTGTGGCCAGCCGACCAGTCGCTCGTATCCGGTCGCCGTATTGGGCGTCGACGACGCGGTCCGCCTCAACCAGCACCAGACCGCTGGTTGCAGCAGTTTCGCCGTTGACGAATATCGTTTCGCTTGCAAGACGAAGTTGGATTCTGTCCTCGCGAAATCTCGGCCGCGCGACGACCAGGCCTGTGATCGTGCCGCTGTAACCGTTGTATTGGGCGATGTCGCTGCTCTGTGGCAGCAGTGACAGGCGGAAGCCGCCAGCCGCAAAGGCGAGCAGGCTGGCGAGAAGCCACCATGGCAGGCGCCGTCTGAATAACAGCCAGATGAATCCGGCCGCCAGCGCGGACGCGAACCAAATGGGAGGCTGAATCGCCGGGAGAACGCGGGAAACGCTGATGCCCAATACCCAGGCCGATGCGAAGACGATTAGGCGCATAAGACGCCAAGGGGCTTTAGCCGATCAGAAATCGAAACATAACAGTGTATGGCGGCTGGGCAAGCAAACAGACATCGCTTACGTGATGCCCGTTACTGGTTCAATTGTGGAGAATGAAGCTTAGATGCGGCCGCCTACGGGAGCTTGGGCTGGCCTGTCGAAGTTGATTGGCTCAGGCCCCACATCACTGCGCTCAACCTCGACGATTGGCCGCTCGGGCTCTACTTCGACCGCGACGGGCTCCTCGTACTGCATGATCTGGATGCCGTTTCGGATTTCGTCAAGCGTGTGAGCGAATTGCTGTTCCAACTGGTTGAGCTGCACCAGCACATATTCATCGGCTTCGCGGGTGATCTTTGCCGCCTCAATGTTGGCTTGCTCGATCACGTATTCGGCGCGCACCTTGGCTTGCTTGACCATTTCCTGTTCATCGATCAGGTCTTCGCTGTGCTGCCGCGCCTGCTGAACGATACGCGCCGCCTCCTCGTTGGCTTCCGCCAGGACGCGATCTCGATTTTGAATGGTGCGGGCTGCCTTTTCTATCTCCTCCGGCACCGAAATCCGCATCTGATCAATGATCTCAAGGGCGCGTTCCTCGTCCACCATGGTGAACTTGGTGCCGAAAAGATGCCGCCCTTCGTCAATCAGATCCTCCAAGCGATCAACCAAATGCTGAATGTCCATTGAATCCCTCCCCGTGAAAGACCCTGCAATAGCTTACGAACTTAAGCGCCGAACTTTTTGCGTAACGCCTCCGAAATGATGGGCGGCACCATCGTACTAACGTCTCCGCCTAGCTCCGCGATTTCGCGAATCGTGCTCGAACTGATATGCATGTACTGCTCGTCGGATAAGATTGCGATTGTTTCCAACTCCGGCGCCAGTTTCTTGTTCGCCATACCCATTCGAAACTCAAACTCGAAATCTCCAAACACTCTTAAGCCTCGAACCAAGGCGATTGCACCAACTGACTGCGCATAGTTTACTGTGAGAATATTATATTTCGCAACTGATATAGCGGGATATTTCTGAAATATTTCCGTCGCCAGCTCGACTCGTTCCTCGACTTCAAACAAAACGCGCTTCTTGTCAGGATTAGCATAAATAGCGACTACAAGTTCGTCAAAGAATCGCGACGCCCGAATGGCAACGTCTATATGGCCGTAGTGTATGGGGTCAAGCGATGCCGGATAAAGCGCGATTCCCCTGCCTGACATTTTGTCGCTCCCATGTTACGAGGGCATTGTAATAGCAGCCTCAAGGTAGCGCCAATCGAATCGCTAGCAGATTTCTTATGCCGGGAGGACTCATGCGGCGGAGACCGCGCTCAATGCGGAAATGGACTCGCAAGCCTGTGGGCTGCGCATTTGCCAAGGCCTCTTAGGCGTCGTTAGAGAATGACGTTCTTAGGGAAAAATGATATTCAGGATGCGCGGCGGGACCACTCAGCTAATGTCGCCAGGGTTAGCGTATACGCGTCGAACATGCGCAGCCAAGATGCGATGCTCCGGCAGCTCCAACGCGGGATCTTCCTCAAATAGCGTACGCGCTTCTCGCTGGGACAACTCGGCTAGATCGGCGTAATTCTGCCGCATCAAATGAAGATTGCTGTGACCGCTCTGGCGCCGACCCAGCAGCTCGCCGATCCCACGCAGGCGGAGGTCAACCTCCGCGAGATGAAAGCCGTCGTTCGATTCTGCCACTGCGGCCAGTCGCTGTTCAGCAATGCTCAATTCTTCTCCATCAATCCGGCCGGCATGCAGATCTTGAATGCGGTCAAAGTCAATATTCGCAGCCCGATCAGGTATCAGAAAGCAATATGACTGAGATTCTCCACGGCCGACGCGACCACGAAACTGGTGCAATTGAGCGAGGCCGAATCGATTGGCGCCTTCAATGACGATGACGTTCGCATTAGGTATATCAACCCCCACCTCAGCCACCGAAGTCGTGACCATGACGTCGTACCGGCGCTCGGCGAAGTCGTTCATCAGTTGGTCTTTTTCCGCCGCGCTAAGGCGTCCGTGCAGCAAACAGACGCGATGGCGATGGAATACATGGGCTAGACGCTCATAGGCGCCGGTTGCGTCGGCAGTCTCCAGCGAATCGGATTCTTCCACCAGCGGATGAATGAAGAAGGCCTGCCCGCCTTGTTCCAGCCTTGCGGTGATAAACCCATACAGTCGCTCGCGCGCGACCGGGTCAATCAGTTTCGTAATGACCTCCTGGCGGCCCGGCGGTTTCTCATCGATCACGGTGATGTCCAAATCGGCAAAAAGCGTCAAAGCCATGGTGCGCGGATATGGCGTCGCGCTCATAAATAATAGATGCGGATTCTCGCCCTTGCCGCGGAGCGCCGCTCGCTGATCGACGCCGAAACGCTGCTGCTCGTCGATGACAGCGATCGCCAGGCTGTGGAATTCTACGCCGGCCTGAATGACCGCGTGCGTACCGACAACAATATCAATCGATCCGTCGGCGATGCCTCGATGGATCGACTCTCGTTCTGACTCGCTGAGGGCGCCCGTCAGAAGCGCGACCACCGGCTGGCTGTCCTGGCTCGTCCGGCTGAAAGCGTCGTTGACAGCGCGATAGTGCTGCTCAGCCAGTATGCTGGTCGGCGCCATGATTGCCGCTTGCTTGCCGCTGCTCAATGCCATTGCCATGGCGACGATTGCCACAGCGGTCTTGCCGCAGCCCACATCGCCTTGCAGCAAACGGTTCATTGGCATCGCGCTCGCCACGTCGCGCTGGATCGCCGCAATGGCGCCCCGCTGCGCGCCCGTCAGATCATAGGGAAACACTTGGCCGATGAAGCTCTCGATGAATTCGTCGCCGATGTCTATCCTCGGGCTTGGTACAGATTGCCATTCGCGCCGATTCGCGAGCAGCGCCAGTTGCAGGGTGAGCAATTCATCAAAGGCGAGCCGTCTATGCGCGTGGTCTCGATGATCCCAGCCATCAGGAAAGTGCGCTTGACACAGAGCCCAGCCCAGGTCCGCCAATTCCGCCCGGTCAAGCATAGAGGGCGGCAATGGATCGGGTATCTTTTCCGCCCATTCGTCTACCAGCGACTTGATCATGCGACGGAAGTGCCTTGGTCGAAGTCCCTTCGTCATACGGTAGACCGGTACAATGCCGATGGTATGCAGATTTTCGCTGGCAAGCTCTTCCCATTCGGGATTGGCCATTTGCTTCATATCGCGGAAATAGCTCACTTTGCCGCTCAAGACGATCTGCATGCCACGCTGGAATTTCGCCGCCAAGAAGTCTTGACGGAAAAAGCGCACAGACATCGCGCCCGTGCCATCGGAGACGACGACCACCAGGTCCTTGCCTGCACGGCTGTGAACGACTCTCGCGCTGGTGATGGTGGCGATAACCGTCACTTCGGCGTTGTCGGGCAGGTCCTTGATGGCGAGCAGTTCAGTATAATCGCGATATTGGCGCGGAGGGTTGAACAGCAGATCGCGAACGGTGAAGATCTCCATTTGCGCGAGCAATTCCGCAAATTTCTTTCCGATGCCCTTTACTTCTGTCGTTGGCGCATCCAAATCGCGCTGCGCGTTCACGATGTCGTCCACTGTCGCCTGAGCACGCCGCCGCCGTGGTGGACGTTCAAGACGGGGCATGGCGGGCAAATCGAGCCCGGTCGTGTTTGGACCTCCGGTGAAATCCTCATCATAAGTCGCGCTGTCGTAGGCGTAGGAGCGCTTGTGCCCGCGTGAGCCCGGGTGATTCGCCCTTCGGCGGTCGGCATGTTCGCGCCGTGGCTGAGGCCGCTCAGGGGCGGGCGCCTTCTCTTCCCGCGGCGGCAGCTTTGCTTGCCAATCAGGTATTCGATCCCGGTACTGTTTCGGCGCCGGCGCCCGGTTGGTCGCCCGGTCCAAAAGATAATTGATCTTGACGATCCGCTCGTTTTCGTCGGCCAAGGTCTCATAAGCGCTAAGGATATCGACGACTTCATCGATCAGGATGTGCTGTTCCGCGCGACGCGCCTGCTCCCGCGCTTGCGACTGCCAGGATGCGACAAACGCGACCATCCCGCCAACGACCGCCGTATTCTTGCCCCCTTGCTCGCGTTCGAGTTTCAGGATTTTCACCATCGTTTCCAACGCGGATGGCATAGATTATCGCCTCCAGTTCGCGTTCAATGTCGCGACTCCGATCGAGCCCGGTCCGATATGCGCGCCCAGGGTCGGCGTCGTTTCGATAACTAGTGTATCAGATGGCGCCACATCACGTATCCCTTCGAGGAAATTCTCGGCGCCCCTTCTGTTTGCGATGTGTAAAACAGCAAGGCGCTCCAGCGGCATCTGATCGCGAGTGAGCGAAGCCAGCCTCCGTTCCGCGCGCGACCAGGTACGCAACCGAGCGATTGACGAAACGTCGCCATCGCCAACGCTTACAATCGGTTTGATCTTCAGAATCCCCCCGATGCTCGCGACCAGCGCATTGACGCGTCCGCTGCGGCGGAGGTAGTCCATCGTATCGATGATCGCATAGACCCTCGTGTGCAGCCGAACGCGCTCGATCGCCTCGAGTATGCTTTCCAGCGAGGCGCCGCCGGCGGCAAGTTCAGCCGCTGCCCAGGCCTGATATCCAATGCCGAATGTGAGCTGCAAGCTGTCCACCAGCGTGACTCTATCCTCGCCGACCGCTTCCGCGCCCAGCCGCATGGCATTGAGGGTTCCGCTGAGCTTTTCCGGCACATGGATGGAAACGATATGCGTTGCGCCGTCGTCAAGAATCGCGCGATAAAAGGCTTCCGCGTTTCCGGGGGAGGGCGCCGCTGTCGTGGGCAGGGATCGCATGGATGGCAACTCTCGATAGAAGCGCTCTCGATCCAGCGATATGCCGTCATCCGGGACGCTTTTGCCCTCAATGTTCACATACGTCGGGATGATATGAACATTTAGCGCGTCGGCTAAATCGGCGGGCAAATCGCAGACGCTGTCGGCGGCGATGCGAATGCGACTAGAAGTCATAATCGAATACGTCCGCCGCTCTTTCCAGGACGGCGACGCCGGTCGCCTGCGTGCCGAGATAACTGGCCATGGTCGCGCTGTACATGGTGAAGGGAAAGTGCTGACCGGGGAATTCAAGCGCCAGACGGTCTTGCATCAGGCGCGTCTCTTCTGTGATATGGGTCTGATCTTGAAGCACCACAGCGTCTTCCAGTTCCGTGAATTCAACCAGAAACTCCACCAGCCGCTCGATGACTTCCCCCCGTGTGCGCACTTTCTCGATAACGATGATCTTGCCGTCTTCCAGGCTGACAAAGGGCTTGATCCCTAGATGCGTGGCCAATACGGCGTGCGACGATTTCATGAAGCCGTTTGCGCGCAAGAAATCAACATTGCCCACACAGTAGACGGAGTAAATGCGATTGACCGCTTGTCGAACCGTTTGAATGACTGCTTCAGCCGTCTCCTCTTCGTTAGCTGCGCGCGCGGCGACACGGATGAGCATGCCTTGCCCGGCGCAAAGGCTCTGTGAATCGACCACCGCAATCTCGCAGCCGCCGCTAACCTGCTGCGCAGCCAGGCGGCCATTGCGCCAACTGTCCGATAGCTCACGCGATGGATGCACCGAGATGATCGCGTCGCAGAAGTGTGACAGGCGCGCGTACAATTCGGCGTAGTCATATTCAGACGGCGGTTCGACAATTGGCGGGCTGCCCTGGCCGGACATAAGGTGAAAAGCCTCTTCTGTCTCGATGTCGATGCCCTCGAGATATCGCCTTCCGGCGACTTCGATAACGTTAGGCAGTATAGTAACCGGGAAGTGACGGACAAGGCGCGGGTTGGAAAAGCGCGCTCCGCTATCGGTCACGATATGGATTCTCGGCATTATTCAACGCTTATTAAGAATGGATAAAGCGATTGCCCGCCATAGACGGCTTCAAATTCTAATCCCTTGATCGACTTTGTTAAACGCCGAATCAATTGATTCGTTTCGAACTCGGAGACGCCGGCACCATAGTATACCGTTGCCAATTCCAACGTTGCGACATCCAGCGCAGCAAAAGCGTCTGCAGTTACCCTTTCAAGGTCGGTTGAAGCCGAGCGGATTGCGCCGTCAACGATGGCGATAAAGTCGCTCTGGTTGACTTCCAGGTCGCGAAGCTGGGTCTTGCGCGAGGCGCGCGCAATCTCAATGGAGTGAATATCGGCGCTCGCTGTCCTCATCTGAGCAATCATCGACTCGAGATCGGCGCCGGCATCGGTCGCATCGCCAAATGCCAGCATGGCGTTGATGCCTTGCAGAACCGTCTCTGTCGGCACCACCCGCACTGCGATAGGCTCAACAAGATCGGCCGCCTGTCGCGCAGCCATAATAACGTTGCGATTGTTGGGCAGGATGATCACGCGCTTGCTAGCCGCCTGCTGAATCGCAGCGACGAAATCTTCCGCGGCCGGATTTAAGCCCGCGCCTCCCTTGATGACGGCGCCGCAATTCAAGTCGTGGAATACAGCGCGCATTCCATCGCCATCAGCGACGGCGATGACCGAAACATTCGAAGACAAGGCAGGTGGCAGCCCTTGCATTGACAGCGATCCCGCTAGTCTCTGCCGATACTGCAATGCCATGTTTTCGACCACGACGTCATCGAGCAGCGCGCCGGACCGAATGGCGTAATCAATTGGAACCGCCGGATTGTCGACATGAATATGCACCTTAATCGTCTCGAAGTCGCCGACAACAATGACGGACCAACCCAGTTGCTCCAGATCACGGCGTGTTTGAGTCGGGTCGAGGTCCTGGCCAATCATAAGAAACTGCACATCATAGCCAAATGACTCTGAGCCGGCGTTGGCCGCGGCAAGGTTTCCGGCGCCCTGAGCGGCGCTGTATTGCATTGGCGATCGGTCTCCGCGCATGCCGCGCAAGAAGCAGACCAGTCCCATACCGCCGGCATCGACGACCCCCGCTTCCTTCAGTATCGGAAGCAACTGCGGCGTTCTATTGAGCGACGCATCGGCGGCGGCGATCAGCGCATCCATCGCCTCTTCAAGTGATGATGATTCGACATCGCGCCCTTGCAGAGCGTCGGTTGCTTCGCGCGCGACCGTCAGTATGGTGCCTTCCGTCGGTTCCGAGACGGACGCGTAGCCTCGTTTCACCGCGGCCCGACAAGCGCAGGCGAATAGCTCCATGGTCAAGAGCGGCGCCTTGTCCAATCCGTCGGCGAAACCCTTCAGCAACTGTGAGAGAATCGTACCGCTGTTGCCGCGCGCGCCCATCAGCGCCCCGTGCGCGAAGCCTTCGGCTATTTGGCTGAAATCGTCACTCGCTGTGTCTTCGATTTCCCGGTACGCGCGTTGAAGCGTATGGAACATATTGATGCCGGTGTCGCCATCCGGAACGGGGAAGACATTGAGCCGGTTGATGCGCTCGACATTGCTTGAAAAGTAACTGAGGCCCGCGCGGAACAGCCGCTTTAGCGCGCGACCGCCGATACTATGATTCGTCATCGGCAATGGCCGGCGCCGCCGCGCGCCGCAATTCCTCAATCCCAGCGGCGATTCCCCTTTTGTGCTGAAATACGCTCGTGCCGACGATCGCGATAGTGGCGCCTGCGGCCATGGCGATCGGTAAGGTCTCCGCATTGATCCCGCCGTCGACCTCGATCTCAATGTCTCTGTCCGCAACCATCGCGCGCAGCGTTCGCAGCTTTCTGGTCATGCCCTTGATGAAGCTCTGCCCGCCGAATCCCGGGTTCACCGTCATCACGTTGATGATATCCACATCGTCAAGGACTTCGTGCAGCGCCGATGCCGGCGTATGTGGATTGAGCGCCAGGCCCGGGCGACAGCCGGCTTCTTTAATTTGACCAAGCACGCGATGCAGATGCGTGCAGGCTTCGATGTGCACCGAGATCGAATCGGCGCCGCTTTCGGCAAATCGCCGCAGGAATCGCTCCGGCTCGACTATCATCAAGTGGACGTCCAAGGGGATGGCAGCCACCTTTGCTACCGCCTCAACGACCGCCGGACCCATGGTGATATTGGGCACGAAGCGCCCGTCCATCACATCAATATGGATGAGATCGGCGCCCGCTTCTTGCGCGCCTACAACCTCTTCGCCCAAGCGCCCGAAGTCCGCGGCTAGAATCGAAGGAGCGATCTTTATCAGTTTGGTCGTCAAGCGCTGTTGCGACTTTCGCTTAGATGAAGCCATACGATATTACAGTCTAGCTGACGCGACGGCAACAGGCTTGCATGGGTCCTGCATAAACAGCGCGTGATCGCCAAGGACCGCGGCGGTCAACTGACTGGCTCGTCGCGAAGAACTGCCGTTATCAGTTGCCCGCAGCCGGCGTCGATGTCGATGCCGCGGCGCACGCGGACGGTGCTGCTCACGCCGTATCCGCGCAGCGCTCGGCTGAAGTTCTCGATCCGCGCCGATTCCGCCGGCAGACCGGCAAAATCCCCCGTCGGATTCAAGGGGATAATGTTGACGTGGCAGAGCAGGCCCGCCAGCAATCTTCCCAAGCGATGCCCTTCTTCTTCGGTATCATTTTCGCCGGCGATGGCCGCCCATTCAAATGTAATGCGCCGATTCGTCCGCGCCACATAATAGCGGCAAGCAGCCAAAAGCGCGTCTATTCCCCAGCGCTTGTTGACCGGCATCAGCGCCGAACGCTGCGCGTCCTCCGTTTTGTGCAAGCTGACCGCCAGCTTGACCTGTAAGCCTTCATCAGCGAAACGGCGGATCTGAGGCGCCAGACCAACTGTGCTTATCGTGATATGCCGCGCCCCGATCTTCAAGCGCGTCATCAACTGCCGTATTGCCGCAAGCGACGCATCGTAATTGTGAAATGGCTCACCCATGCCCATAAAGACGACGTTGCTCAAGCGCTCGCCGCGCCCCGACAGCTCCCGCGCGAATATCATCGCCTGCTCGAAGATTTCGCTCGCCGTCAGATTGCGCCCGAAGCCCATCTGTCCGGTCGCGCAGAACACGCAGCCCATCGCGCAGCCGGCCTGCGACGAAATGCAAGCCGTCCTGCGTTCATCGTCGTAGGGCATCAATACGGTCTCGATCAGCTGGCCATCGACGAGGCGGTACAGCCGTTTTTCCGTGCCGTCCAGGCTTTGCTGCCGCGCAACCAATTCCAGGCAGCCGAGCTTGGCAGTCTCTTGCAATCTCGCAATCGTCGCGCCGGGCAAGTTGGTCATCGCTTCAAAGCGGTCTACGCGCCGCCCATACATCCAATCCCAGATTTGCTGCGCGCGATATCGCCTTTCACCCAAGCCCATGACGAAGTCGTCCAATTCGCCGCGGCTCAATTCGTATAAATTCACCATCTCTATGTCTTCACTGATATCTTCTGGTTTATGCCGCTATGAGACGGGCAAGGAGAAAGGGCGCGAAGTTGTATGTCGCATGGCAAATGATCGCCGCAGTAGTACTGAAGCGTTGACGCAGGAACCCGAAGCCGACTGACACGGCGAAGAGAATCAGCATCAACGGGCTCAAGCCGTAGTGCGCATGAAACAATATGAACAGGAGTGATGCAAAAAAGACTCCAAATACCGGCTGCAAGGCGCCGCGAAACAAAACCTCTTCGCCGGCCCCCGCCAATAAGGCAAGGGCAAGAGCCGCTGGCAATGAACTCTTGATGGCATCAAAAAGCGCCCGTGCGCCCAATGGACCGGCTGTCTCGGTTGCGGGTATGAGGCTGGCGGCAAGTGTCGCGCCGATAGTCATCAGCAGGCCCAAGACCAGCCCGGCGAGGCAATCGCTGACTGTGGGCCAGCGCAAGCCAAGCCGCCGCAGCACCGCAGCACGGTCGCGCCGCAATCCCCAGCCCGTGCCCAGCGCCGACAGCGAAAGGTAAATTATCATTGAACCCGCCAGGTTCAAGAGAATGCCTCCCGCATCCGGCGCGAACCAATTCCGGTCGGTGTCGCCGCGCGTTGAGAGCAGCCGCCCGATTTGCCAAATTATGTAGGCTATCGCGAGCAGGCTGGCAGCGCGGTGCACAAGGCTGCTCTTGTTGTACTTCGGCTGATCAAGCGGGTTGAGCGCCGTAACCAGTTTTTCAACCAGCGCCCACAGCGCATCCACTTGGGTGAGTCCCAGGCTTAGCAAGGCCGCGAGCGGTCTGCCGTTTCGCCGGCGCTGTTCATAATTGGCGGCCAGGAGCAGAACTACGGCGTAAATCAGTCCCGGCAGGTGCAGATTCATTTGGCCTTCCACATGAGTAGTGTCCAGCTAGTTTATAAGAGATAAGGTTGCGCTTCAACGTCTGCGCGCTGGCATTGCTATGTTGACAGCCATATCCGGCTATGCTAGGATGACAGTCGCCACATCGCAACGCGTCGCATTGTTGGAGAGGTGGCCGAGTGGTTTAAGGCGATGGTCTTGAAAACCATTGTACGGTCTTCCGTACCGCAGGTTCGAATCCTGTCCTCTCCGCCTTAGCCACCTTAACAGCTATTATATCTGTATGGAGAGGTGCCAGAGTGGTTGATTGGGGCCGCCTGCTAAGCGGTTGTACCTGTTAAGGGTACCGCAGGTTCGAATCCTGTCCTCTCCGCTATCTGCCGTTCGGCATCCCTACGGCGCCTGTGCATTGCGAGTCTTTTTTTGCGCCAGGATGTATAATCGGGAAACTTGACGATTCATCTGGCACGTCATAGGGAGGCTAAGGCAATGAACGCTCAAGTCCGACCTGGCCGCTTCAAGGTTCTGTGGTTCGTCGCCGGGGTTGCTGTCTTGCCGCTGTCAGCGGTATTGGCGACCGCGATCGCTTATTCAATCGATTCATTCAATATAAAGTTTGCCAATCCACTTGCGCCCGATTATTGGGCGCCTGCTCTGGCGATCTATTGGCTGGTGAATGGTTTCTGCATCGGTTTCTTGCAGAAAGCGATCGTGAAGCGCTACCTGCGCGTCGATCTCGGGCGCTGGACGGTGTATTCGGCGCTAGGCGCTTTGCTGGCCGGCGCCCTCGTCTATCCCCGCTTGGAGGGTTTCTGCTTGCCGCCGCAATTCTACGACTACCGCGTCGCCCCCGATCTATCTGAAACTGTCATATTGTCCCTGGTAACGCTGGTGTATTTGACGGTGTTTTCAGCTGTGCAGTGTCTCGCGCTCAATCGCCTTGTCAGCGGGTCATGGCGCTGGATCGCCGCTCACTCTGGCTCTCTCTTTCTTGTCGCCGTCGCATCGGTGACTGAACAGATGTCGCCTGGCTCGTCGGTCTTCGATTTGTGGCTTACTCTCGCGCTATTTATGCTGGTCGTCACAGTGGTCAGCGGCATCGTCATGCAGCGCCTGCTGACTTCGAACCGCCGCGCGACCAAGAAGGCTCATGACGAATGGGCATACCAGCCGGCCGTTATAGAAGCGGAATCCGCTTTAGAGCGCTCCGTCTGGGATGACGCCATCTAAAGGGCGCGAGCTCGGCGCGCCATGATCGTCATCGGCTTGATGTCCGGCACATCGGCCGACGGCGTGGACGTCGCCATTTGCGATATCAGCGGGCGCCCCGGCGGCATGCGCGTCGAGTTCCTCAGCGGCGCCACGTTCGCCTACGAGCGGAAGATGCGTGAGCGGATCCTCGCCAGCTGCGACCCCAACAGCAGCCGAGTCAATCAGATCGCCGACTTGCATGTCGACCTTGCCGAGCTATTTGCTGACTGCGCTGTATCGGCGATCCGCGAGGCGGGCATAAGCCCGGGCCAGGTTGATCTGATCGGTTCCCACGGTCAGACGCTCTGGCACAACGTCTTGCCTAATGGCGACGTGAACGTTTCGCTTCAGATCGTCGAGGCGGCCGTGCTCGCCGAGCGCAGCGGCATCACAACCATCAGCAACTTTCGCGCGCGCGATATTGCCGCCGGCGGGCAGGGCGCGCCACTGACGAGCTTCGTCGATTGGCTGCTGCTCCGTCACCCGCAGCATTGGCGAGCGGTGCAGAACATCGGCGGCATGGGCAATGTTACGTTTCTGCCGCCCATGAACGACGAATCATCGAAGCCGATTGCCTTTGATACCGGTCCCGGCAACGCGCTGCTCGATATCGCTGTGACACAGTTCTCCCGCGGCGCAATGACTTACGATCGCGACGGCCATTACGCCAGGCAGGGACGGGTCAATGAAGAATGGCTGGAAGCGCTATTGCAGCATCCCTATTATGAGCGAGACTATCCCAAGACGACGGGCCGAGAAAGTTTCGGTACCGAGGCGGCGCTTGCCTTGATCGCGGAAGCGCGTAGCCGCAGGCTGGAAGATGTCGAGATCACCGCCACATTGACGGCGCTGACCGCCACCAATATCGCCGATGCCTACCGCCGATTCGCTCCAGCGCCTATCCGAGAGGTCATTCTCGGCGGCGGCGGACGACGCAACCCGGTCATGGTGGGAATGCTGAGCCAGCTCTTGGCGCCGGCGGTTGTCTTGACGCACGAAGACATCGGCATGGATAGCGACTTCAAAGAAGCGCTGGTTTTCGCCGTGCTGGCTTATGAGAGCTGGCATGCCCGGCCCGCGACGCTTCCGGCTTTGACCGGCGCCCGGCGCGCCTCCGTTCTTGGCTCGATCACGCCAGGGGCGAATTATGCCGAGCTCTTGCGCGCGACCTGGCTTTAGCGCCGGCTCGCCGTATTGAGCCGCTCTCGCGCGATACTTTTTTCTCCTATCTAATTCGGATAAGGGCTAACCTGTATGAGCATCGGGCGGGTTCCCGCGCCAGCAGTCGGCGCGACTCTCTTGCCGAGTCCTAGATATTCTCCCATTTCGATTCGCGATTTCTGTGGAAAATTGCTTGTGTATCGGCTAGACTATCGAAGACTCCGTTCAGAGAAGGTGTTTGTCTGTGCTTTTGGAATCCTATGCCGTTGAGCTTGACAACTGCGATCCGGATGAAGATTTCTTCGAGTCGGAAACGATGATTACCATAACGCCGCCCATGCCCGCCACCGATCGCACGATAGCGCGGCGCGCCAGTTTGCAGATTCTGTACGAATTGGATACGACTAATCATGACATGAAGGACGTGCTCGACGCGCATTTCGCCGAGCGCCCGGAAGCCTATGTCGTGCGTCAAGTCATCCGCCGGATCGTCGGCGGCGTCATCGCAAATCGAAAGCCGATTGACGCCATCCTGCAGCAATTCGCGCCGGAGTGGCCCGTTGACCAGGTCGCCGTTGTTGACAGGAATATCTTGCGCATGGCGATCTATGAACATCTGCTGCAGAAGCGCGAGACGCCGATTCCCGTCATCATCAACGAGGCGGTTCAGCTGGCGCAGCTCTTTGGCGCCGATCAATCGCACAGCTTCGTACATGGCGTCATGGGCGCGATCACAGCGGAAGCCAAAGAGACTTTCGAGCTCGTAGTCGACGAGGTGGACAGCGCATGAATGTCTTTGGAGTCGGCGCCTGGGAACTTGTGGCGATCTTGCTGATTATGCTGGTTTTCGCCGGTCCCAAACGTATGATTCACTGGTCCTATGTATTGGGACAGCATGTGGCGAAGTTTCGCAAGATTTGGTCCGAGACTGTCGATCTGGTGCAAAAGGAATTCGATGAGGCCGGCGTGGACATCAAGCTGCCCAAAGAACCGCCGACGCGGGGGAATCTCAATAAGTCGTTGACGGAAGCTGTTAAACCGATGACCAAGCCGGTTCAAGATTCCCTCGACGAAGTGAAAAAGGATATGGATGCCTTCAAAGAAGTCAGCGATTCGCTGAACGACAAAAAGCCCAAGCCAGCTTCTTCCGCGAGCCAATCCGGTGCGGCCTCAGCGCAGACGGTAAAGCTGCCCGATAAGCCAGCCAAGCCGAGAGCGAATGATACGGAAACGCCGCTGGAGCAGCCGGAGCCGACTACTATGGGCGCCTGGGGCGGCGGAGCGTCGACGAGCTCGACGGCTTCATCGAATGCCAATGGCAACCGAGTTGATCTTGGGACCTGGTCCAAGGCAGCCGACAGCGACTAGAGCGACAGATGGCGGAACTTGCCGAGCAGGAGGAATTCGAAGATGGTCATGAACTCCGCATGGGGTTCTTTGAGCATCTCGACGAGCTGCGGCAGCGGCTGACCAAAGCGGTCTTCTCGCTGGTCGTTGGCACGGCGGTCGGCGTCTTCGTTGCGACGCAAGTGCTTGTATTGCTTCTGGAACCCTACTGCGCCATCGTATCCGACTGCGAACTGGTCATCCTCGACCCAACCGGCAATATCTTGATCTATTTCAAGGTCGCCTTGATGGTCGGCGGCATCCTGTCGATACCATTGGTCACCTACCAATTGCTGATGTTCATATTGCCCGGCTTAACGAGCAAGGAAAAGCGCTACGTTTTGCTTTCGATCCCGGCAACGACTGCGCTATTCATTGTCGGTGTGCTGTTTGCCTGGAAAATCCTGATGCCTCCCGCGCTCGGTTTCCTTCACGGATTTCAAGCCGAAATCTTCGAGCCGGAGTGGACGGCGGACGGATATATCAGCTTTGTCACTTCGCTGCTGTTTTGGATGGGCGTCGCCTTTCAGACGCCTCTGATTTTCTTCATCATCTCGCTGATGGGCTTGGTCAGCGCGGGCACATTGATACGGCAGTGGCGCGTCGCCGTGGTGGGCGCGTCGATCGCCGCGGCCCTAATTACGCCAACCATTGACCCGGTGAACATGTTTCTTGTCATGGCGCCCTTGTTAACGCTCTACGCATTGAGCATCGTGCTCGTCTACTTCGGGCGCAAGATGTCCGGGATTGACCGCAAAGGTTAAGTATCCGCTGACGGCTCCCCGCTGGCTATGATAGAATGACGACGTTTTCGAAGCGTATGACCATAGGACTGGATCATGCTTGAGATTCGCGGAGAGATGAATGATTGCTGAAAAAGCGAGATTGATTGAGCCTTACGGGGGCGAACTGGTCGACTTGCTCGTACCCAGAAAGCTGCTCGTCGAGCAGACGGCATACGCCAGAACTTTGCCCTTTGTCCAGGTAAGCCCCCGCGTTGAATGCGATCTTGAGCTGCTGGCGATTGGCGCATTCTCGCCGCTAAATGGATTCATGAATCAGGCTGATTACCAAAGCGTGCTGGACACGATGCGGCTCGCTGATGGAACGCTTTTCCCGATGCCGATCACCCTGCCAGTCGAAGCGAGCGCCGACATTGAACTCGGCGCCGACTTGGCGCTGCGCGACCGCAAGAATAACATTCTCGCCATTTTGACAGTCGAAGACGTTTACGAATGGGACCTGGAAGAGGTGGCGACCAAAGTCTTCGGCAAGTACGATTCGCGCCACCCGATCGTTGCTGAAATGCATCGCTGGGGCAAAGTCAATATCGCCGGAAAGCTGAGAGTGCTTCGATTGCCGCCGCATCTGGACTTCACCGAGCTTCGCCGCACGCCGGCTGAAACGCGGGCCGTCCTTGAGAGCTACGGCCATAATAATGTCGTCGCCTTCCAAACGCGCAATCCCCTGCACCGCGTGCATGAAGCCCTGACAAAACGCGCTGCCTTAAATATCGATGGCGTGCTGCTCCTGCATCCGGTGGTCGGCATGACGCAGCCCGGCGATGTGGACCATTTCACGCGAGTGCGCGTTTACAAGACCTTGATAGACAATTACTACGAAGAAGACCGCAGTCTCTTGTCGCTGCTGCCGCTGGCGATGCGCATGGCGGGACCGCGTGAAGCGGTCTGGCACGCGATCATCCGGCGCAATTACGGCGCCAATCATTTGATCGTCGGTCGTGATCACGCGGGTCCCGGGCCCGATTCACGAGGCGAACCCTTCTATGGTCCCTATGACGCCCAGGACATGGTGATGAAATACGCTGGGGAAATGGGCGTCAAGCCAGTGCCCTTCACCGAGATGGTGTATCTGGAAGACGAAGATCGCTACGAGGAAAACTCCAAACTGCCGAACGGCGCCAAGGTGCGCAAAATATCGGGCACGCAGGTTCGCGAAGAATATCTCGGCAAAGGCGTTCAGTTGCCGCCCTGGTTTTCGCGTCCCGCCGTGGCGCGAATCCTGGCGGACAGCTATCCGCCGCGCCACCGTCGAGGCATCTGCCTGTGGTTCACGGGCTTGAGCGGCTCGGGCAAATCCACCACCGCCGAGCATATCGTCAATCTGCTGCTGGAGAAGGGACGCAACGTCACTGTACTCGATGGCGATGTCGTGCGGACGCATCTGTCCAAGGGGCTTGGCTTCAGCAAGCAAGACCGCGATACCAACATTCGGCGCATCGGCTATGTAGCCAGCGAAATCGTGCGCCACGGCGGCATGGTGATCTGCGCCGCCATCAGCCCTTATCGAGCTACGCGCGAAGATGTTCGCAATATGGTCGGCGACGGATTTATGGAAATCCACATGGCGACGCCGCTGGAATACGTCGAGGCCCGTGATATCAAAGGCTTGTACGCCAAAGCCCGCCGTGGTGAAATCAAAGGCTTCACCGGCATTGACGATCCCTACGAGCCGCCGCTAAATCCGGACTTCACCTTGACTGCCGAAAACACCCGCGCCGAAGACAATGCCCGCCAGGTGATTGACCAGTTGATAGAGCTCGGTTACGTCCAACCGGACTGAGCTTCAAGCCTTTTACGCCGGAAACCTTCATTGTTCGCCGCAGCGCATTGACTGCACTCGGTAGTCCATCATGCGCTCAGGCGGTTGTTGGCGCTGGCGCGCTGGCATCCAGCCGCAGCACCCGCCGGAATACGAACTTCTCAACTTCCACAAAGAGCAATACCAGAATGCCGGCGACTACACTGACGATGACGTGAGTCAAGTCCAGCGCAGCCGTGTCGAAGAGCGTCTGGAAGAAGGGGATGAAGACGACGATCAGCTGCAGCAAGAAGGTGGAAAGCACGGCCCAAAACAGGAGCTTGTTGCCCTTGAAGCCGGCCTGCCAGAATGTCGTTCGATCACCCGCATGAATCGCCATCACTTGAAACATCTGGGTGAAGGCGAGCACGGTGAAAGCAATCGTGCGCGGGATACGCTCCACCTGGTCCAGCAGGTGTCGTCCGGGATCTTTGCCTTCGCCGTGATCTTCAAGGAATCCCGCGCCCGCTTCTTTTTCCGCTGCGCCGAGGAAGGCAACCTTCTCGTTCGCGTTCCATTCGTCCCATGCTGGCGGCGTCGCTTCTTCACCCGCCAGCGCCGTAACCTCGCTACGGTCCAAATGCTCCAGCCCAAGCGATGGCAGAGAAGCATCAAGGCCGATCGTGGTATAGCCCCAGACATAGCTGATCAAGGTCAGGATGGCAATGAGAATCCCCACCAGCACGATATGGATGCCGGCGCCGCCCGCGAAAATGCTTTCATTCGTTGGCCGTGGTCGCCGTCTCATCACGCCTTTTTCCGCCGGCTCAAAGCCAAGCGCGATGGCGGGCAATCCGTCCGTCACCAGGTTGATCCACAAGATTTGAATGGCGAGCAGCGGTATTGGCAGATTGATCAACAGGGCGACGAACATCACCAGAATCTCGCCGACATTCGAGCTCAGCATATACTTGATGAACTTCTTGATATTGTCGTAAATGGCGCGGCCTTCTTCAATCGCGGCCACAATCGAACGAAAATTGTCGTCGGTCAGGATCATTTCTGATGCGCCTTTGCTGACGTCGGCGCCCGTGATGCCCATAGCCACTCCGATATCGGCCTGCTTGAGCGCGGGCGCGTCGTTGACGCCATCGCCCGTCATCGCCACGATGTTGTTCTGGTTCTGCAAGACTTGCACCAGGCGCAGCTTGTGCGCCGGCGAAACGCGAGCGAAACACGAAGTCCGGCGGACGGCCGCCTCCAATGCTTCATCGTCCAGGGCGTCAAGCTCGCTTCCGGTGATCGCCTTTTCGTCGCCGTCGATGATGCCGAGATCGCGCGCAATCGCTTCCGCGGTCAGGACATGATCGCCCGTGATCATGATGGTGCGAATGCCGGCTTCGCGCGCGCGCTGGACAGCGACCTTCGCTTCGGGGCGGGCGGGGTCGAGTATGCCAATCAACCCAATCAGTTCCAGGCTTCGTTCGATCTCGGGACTGATGTCTTCCGGCAACTGCGTCAGTGGGCGCCAGGCAATGCCCAAAACGCGCAAGCCATCATTGGCCATTAAATCGACGCGCCGCTGCCAATCCCGGCGCGCGCTCTCGCTCATATCGACGACGTCGTCCGGCGTCTGTTCGCTCGCCGACCATTCGATCAGGCGGTCGGGCGCGCCCTTGGTGATGGCGACGTAGGCCGCATCGGGGAAGAGAAGCTTCGCCGCCTCGCCAAGAACTTGATGCACGGTCGTCATCGCTTTGCGCTCGCTGCTGAAGGGGAGCTCCGCCACCCGCGGCATCTCTTGCTCAAGGACTTCCCGCGTGAAGCCGATCTTCCGGGCGGCGACCAGCAGCGCCGCTTCGGTACTGTCGCCGACCACTTTGACTTGATCGGCGCTGTCCATCGTCTCGAGGTAAACATTGGTGGAGAGCGCCATCGCTTTCAACATGCGTTGAGCGGCTTCATCATTCTCCGCGTCCACCGGCTTGCCCAAATTGGCTGGATCGCGCGTGCCCAGCGAAACAAGATCGCCTTCTGGCACATATCCGGCGCCTTCGACTTTGATGTCATCATGTCTCGGCAAGACGAGGTAGGTCGCCGTCATTTCGTTCTTGGTCAAGGTGCCGGTTTTGTCCGAGCAAATGACATTCACCGAGCCCAGCGTCTCGACAGCGGGCAGGCGGCGAATCAGCGCGTTTCGCTTGACCATGCGGTTAGCGCCGAGGGAAAGGCCAATGGTGACGAGCGCCGGCAAGCCTTCCGGCACGGCAGCGACCGCCAGGCTTATGGCGATGAGGAACATCTGCTCCGCCGGAATGCCTTGCACCCAAAAGCCGACGATGAAGACAATTGCGACGACGATGATTGCGGCGGTCGCGAGGATGCGCCCAAGATGATTCAAGCGGCGCTGAAGCGGCGTCGTGCCTTCCTCCACTTGCATCAACATGGTCGCGATATTGCCGATTTCCGTGCGCAGCCCTGTATTTGTCACCACCATCTCGCCGCGGCCGTAGTTGACTGTTGTTCCCATGTAAGCCATGTTCACCCGGTCGCCTAGCGGGATCGCCTCTTGCGTCTCTATGGCGTCAACCTCTTTCTCCACTGGAACCGATTCGCCGGTCAAAGCCGCTTCTTCCACCTGCAAGTTGATGGACTCAATCAGGCGTCCATCGGCCGGGATGCGATCGCCTTCGCCAATCAAGACAATATCGCCGGGCACCAGCTCCTCAGCGCTGATTTCCTGGATCCGACCGCCGCGCCGAACCCGCACCTGCGGCACTTGAAGTCGGCTCAAAGCGGCGAGCGCCTGTTCCGCCTGATACTCCTGATAGATGCCGAGCATCGCGTTGAGCGCCACAATCGCCAGAATGACGATGACATCGGTCGCTTCCCCCAATAAGGCGGAGATGAAGGCCGCGACAATGAGGATGATGACCATGACATCGGTGAACTGTCCTAATATGAGCCGAGCCCAATTGACGCCCTGGTCAGTCGGCAAGGCGTTCCGGCCGAACTTCTCCAGCCGGGCCTGAATTTCGGCATCATCCAAGCCCAATGCTTTGTCAACGCCCAGTTCGGACAAAGTTGATTGCACATCCTGGCGATACGCTTCGTCCATGACCTTTCCTTATGTCGCGCCACAATATGGGTCGGATCGGAAGCCGCCATGGTCTCATGCGATAGCTTCGATCAAAGTCCCCTCTATCTAAGTTGCATTGTACCGCATATCCGTCGCTATCATCTTGCAGGCATCGCCGTTCGCGCGGTGTGGCGGCTTATCCGCTCTCTGACGGCGGCTCAAGCATTGCATTCGGCATTGCTTATCGCTTCATTCCTGTCTAGTATCGAGACGGTAAAGTGACCACGGAAGGACTGAGCCAGGCGAATGGAATACATCGACTTGAGAAGCGATACCGTCTCACATCCGACGCCAGCGATGCGTGCGGCAATGGCGCAGGCGGCGGTCGGCGATGATGTTTATCATGATGATCCGACCGTGAACCAATTGGAAGCGGTGGCGGCGGCGAAATTGGGCAAAGAGGCGGCAGTCTTCGTCACCAGCGGCACGCAGGGCAATCTCTGCGCTTTGCTCGCTCACTGCCAGCGAGGCGAAGCCATCATCATCGGCGACACATCGCACATCTTTCGCAATGAGCAGGGCGGGATGGCGCAATTCGGCGGGCTTGTTCCACGTACCGTTCCCGTACAAGCGGACGCCACGATGCGACTTTGCGATCTCGAAGATGCGATCAATCCAGATGACGAGCACAAGCCGGTCACGCGCTTGGTCGCGCTGGAAAATACGCACAACATGGCCGGCGGCATGCCGATCTCGCCTGAATACACTGCTGAAGTCGGGGAGTTTGCCCGCCGAAACGGGCTGATCCTGCACATAGATGGCGCGCGGATATTCAACGCGGCCGCCGCTTACGCCGTTGATGTGAAGGACTTGGTGGCGGACGCCGATTCGGTGACCTTCTGCCTGTCCAAAGGGCTGTGCGCGCCGGTGGGCTCGGTGCTGGCAGGGAATCACGACTTTATTCGCCGGGCGCGCCGGGGGCGGAAAGCCTTGGGCGGCAGCCTCCGGCAGGCCGGCGTCCTGGCCGCGGCTGGACTAATCGCGCTTCACGAAATGACGGATCGCTTGATTGAGGATCACCGTAACGCGCAGCTGCTCGCCGAAGGCTTGAGCGAAATTCCTGGGCTGCGCATTCATAGCCAGCATACAAACTTCATTTTCTTCGCGCTCGCGGCCGATATCGGGCTGTCGCTTGACGAGTTTGTCGGCCAAATGTGGGAGAAATATAATATTCGCATGTCTCCCTACGGCGGGGAAGCGGGCGCGATCCGTTTGCGCACCCACTATTGGATCGATCAGCCGGCCATCGCTAAAACCCTGTCGGCGGTCAGAGCCGTACTCTCATGATGCCAAAGGCGCCATTTGATCCGCTCCCTGACGAGAAAGATCGGGCAAACTCCGCCGGCGAAACGGCTGCCGCTGATGAATCATTTGAGGCGCCTGAAGCGCGAACCGAAATCACCGGAACGCGGACGCGCGCCAGGTATCGCGGAGCCAGCGATCCTCTCTTTGGCTTCATCATCGCCGCCGCTCTGAGCGTCGGGCTAACGCCGCTGCTGCCGGAAAGCGTCGAGCTTCGCTATACGCTTGCCTGGGGCGCATTGGCCGGCGTGAGCGTCCTGTCTTGGCTGCTCGGCAATATGGAGCGGATCGGTCAAGAACGACCTGATAACCTGGGGTGGGGCGTCCTTTATGGCATCCTGCTCGGTATCCCGTTTCTTGTTTTTCTGAGCCAGCACGTATTGGGTCCGGCAACGGGCCGCTTGTTCCCGGGCATGTCTACTGGAAGCCTGCTCGCTTTTTTGGTGTTCGTCATGCCGCTGGCCGAGACGCTGTTTTTCCGCGGCCTGCTGCAAAGCCAACTCATGTCCTGGTTGGTGGGGCTATTGGCGACGCTGTGGAATATCGTGTTATTCTTTCCGGTGATGTGGCAATCCATTTCGGATCATCAGGCGGTTGCGCTGGTCATCGTCATCCTGCTGTTGATGATGAACATGCTCTATGTTTATGTGCGCGAGCGCAATGGGCTGGCTTCGTCCTGGATTTGTCAAATCGTCTGCAACTTCATCATTCTTTATATCCCATCGCTGAGCTAGCTAGCGCCGGACTCACATCCTGCCAAAAAAAAGCCGCAGCCAAATGGACCGCGGCCTCCAGCCAGGCGAGACAATCCTGCAAGTCTAATCGGCCAGGTGCTCCAGCGGATCTGGTTTCGGCAGGGGCTTGATGAAGCCAGCGAAGAAGATAAAGGCGAGCCCGGCGACGAATCCGCCGATATGCGCCCAGTGCGCGACATCCGTTTCGACGCCGATCCAGCCTACTTGCTGCAGCACATCCATCAGCAGCCAATAGCCAAGAAATAGAAAAGCGGGCACATTGACCGACCAGACGAAGGGGCGGAAAAAGCCGAGCAAGGTCTTGACTTTGGCTTTGGGTCGCAACATAAGGAATCCACCCATGACGCCGGCAATGGCGCCGCTCGCGCCAATCACTACACCGGTATCGGTCACCGTGCATACTGTGTTGCCAAATGCGACATGAGCCAAGGTCGCGACTGCGCCGAATCCCAAATAGGCGAGCACGAACTTAATGCTGCCGAGGTAGCGCTCCACCAAGCCGCCAAATAGGAAAAGGAACCACATATTGCCCAGCAGATGAGCGGCGCTCGCGTGCAAGAACAGGCTGCGGAACCCGTCCAAGCCCGTCGCGGCGATAGATTGCTCGCCAATCTTGCAAACTTCCAAGCCGAAGTTTTGCAGCGCCGCCTTCAGGAATCCGTCGCCTTGGGCATCTACCGAAAGCTCCCAAAGGAACACCGCGAGGTTAACAGCGATGATGGCAAGCGCTGCTTTCGGAATCGTCTTGTTTCGGCCGACTACCGTCAATGGAAACATATCGCATCCCTCAACCTAGCTTGCTATTGATACGTTATCACATGGTTTTGGTTTCGCGCAAGCCAATAGGGACACGGGCGCAATGCGGCAATCCCATTACTGCGCGCGAGGCGGTCTAATGAAAAAGGAAAAGAGAAATATCAGCGCCAGCCCGGTGATGAAGCCGCCGACGTGGCCCCAGTGCACATTGATCCGCGGCGCGACCGAGCCCACCTGATTGAAGAATTGCAGGAAGAACCAGTAAATTAGATAGACCCAAGCCGGCACATTGACGTCGTAGCCGAATACTTTCAGAATGACAATCTTTGATTTGATGCGCGCGGTTGGGAATAGAAATAAGAAGGCGCCAATGATGCCGGAGATGGCGCCGCTCGAGCCGACCATATACTGCGGCTCGCCACAGAGCCCGCCATCGAAGAAAAGATGCCCCAGATGCCCGCCAAAGCCAACGAGCAGATAGAAGGCGAAAAAGCGAAAATGCCCGAGATGTTCTTCAATTCGCGCGCCGAATACATAAAAGATGATGATGTTCGAAGTCAGGTGCACGAAGCTCATGTGCAGGAAGATGCTGCGCAGCCCATCGACCAGCGTTTCGCTCAATGGCTGGCTGTGGATCGCGCAAACGTCCAGGACGTATTGCCGGTAAACCTCTTCAAGCGAGAGCCCGCCGAGGAAGGCGTAAACCAGGACATAGGAGAATGCCAGCACGTTGGCGACCGTGACAAAGAAGGCGACATAGGGTCGATGACTCGAGGCGCCGATAATCTTGTAGGGGATCATGCTGCAAGTTCCGCGTCAATCCGCAGGCTCAGATTAGCATAGGATTGTGGCGGAAAGCAAATGCTGCCGCGAGGGTCCTAAGCGCGTTCAACTTAAATCTGGGAGCATGGAGACGCGAGAAGCGGTCGCGTTAGCGTTCGTCAATTGGCGCCCACTTGCGATCGCGCGGGCCGATGTAATTGGCTTTGGGCCGAATCAGGCGTCCGCCCATCTGGGAGATGACATGGGCTGACCAGCCGGCGATCCGCGACATGGCGAAGAGCGGCGTGAACATATCGACATCGAGATTCAGCGTGTAAAGAACGATAGCGCTGTAATAATCGACATTGGGATATAGGTTGCGCTTGATGAAGTATTCGTCAGCGCGGGCCGTCTCCGCCAATTTCACGGCGATGTCGTACCACTTGCGCTTGCCCGAGCTTTCCGCCAGCGCCTCAGCGTGACGCCGAAGAATGCCCGCGCGCGGATCATTGGATTTGTAGACGCGATGTCCGATGCCCATGATGCGCCGCTGACCGGACTTGACGTACTTTTCGAACCAGGGCCCCACATTGTCGACTTCGCCGATTTCCAGAAACATATTCATCGCGGCGGAATTGGCGCCGCCATGAGACGGACCCTTCAAGGCGCCGATGCCGGCGACGATAGCGCTGTGCATATCCGATCCGGTAGCGGTGACGACGCGGGTTGTGAAAGTGCTGGCGTTCATGCCGTGCTCCGCCAGCAGGACCAGGTAGACGTTGAGCGCGGCGCAGGCGGTGGCTTCCGGTTCCTCGCCCGATATCATGTACACGAAGTTTTCCGCCACACTGAGATCGGCTCGCGGTCGGACAGGCGCTTCGCCCTTTACGATTCGCATCCAGGCGGCGCAGATGGTGGTGATCTGGCCCGTCAAACGAATCGCCTTTGCCTTTGCCGCTTCTTTATCGCTGAGATTCTCCGCCTCGCTGTCAAAGGCGGATAGCATGGAAACAGCCGTCCGCAGCGCCGCCATCGCGGGCGTGCCCCGGGGCAGCGATTGAAGCATGGCAGTAACCTCATCCGGTATCGCCGCGTTCTGCGCGATCCCGCTGCGCAATTCTTCGTATTCCGCGCGATTGGGCAGGCGGCTGTTGAAAAGCAAAAATAGGATTTCCTCAAATGTGGCCTTCTCCGCCAGGTCTTCAATGGCGTATCCGCAATAGATTAGCTCTCCGATGCCGCCATCAATGTAACTTGTGCTGATGTCGGCAACGACGGCTTCTTCAAGCCCACCCTTATCCGCCATGAAGTCTTTCTCCTTATTGCAGATTGCGTATGCCGCAAGTCGCCGCGCCACTTGACCGGGATGGACGCATTTCAGGCGGCGCTGAATAAAATGCCCTCTTCGATAACGGGCGCTAGTATAGCACTCGCCATGACGGGCTACAATGTTGATAAATCGTTTGAAAATCTGGAAGGGCGCCACCGGCGAATCGCTCGGGTCTGGCGGAAAGTTGCCGTTGCGCGAAATCAGTCTATATGCTAGTCTGCTGCTCATGTTAGAGATTGGCGCGAGAATGACAATATTAGCGGAAAGCTGTTGCTGCGCGTGTACGGTCGATTCGGTGGCGTGCCGCATCGGGATCTGCGCTGATTGAGCTTCCCCCCGCCTGAGTGGCGAAGTGGAATGAGACAGGAGCCAGCCCAAGCGGTTGGCTCTTTTTGTACGGGACGATGAATCGGGCTTAGCTTCATGATTGTCCAGCTCAGCAGTGAACTTCAAGGCAGAATCTTCGAGCAGATGGAAGCCTCGTTTCCGAACGAAGGCGGCGGATTTTTGCTTGGAGAAGTGAAGGACGACAACATCACGATCCTGGACATCATTGAAGTGGCAAACACCTTTGCCGAAGAAGAGCAATACCATCGATACGCGATGAGGCCGCAGGACTGGATGCGCCTGGAAGATGAGGCTGACGAGCGGGGACTTAGCCTGGTCGGCTATTATCACAGTCATCCCGACTCGCCGGCGATTCCATCGGAATACGACCGCGAGCATGCGCTGCCGAACTTTGTCTATCTCATTACGGCTGTCATGATGGCGCAGGCGACCGATATGCGAGTCTGGCGCTTGCGTCCCGATCGCAGCGCTTTTGAAGGCGGCGCGCTCTCAATCACCTGAGGCGATCGCTTTTCAATTGGCGGGAGACTGGTTGGGATAATCTCTGGGCGTAAGAATTGGGCAGTGCATCTCGTTCAGATAGAGAGTCTTTGATGGAACGGAAGAGGGGCAGGACATGGCGAAGATTCGCATTCCGACGCCACTGCGCGCGTACACTGGAGGCGCATCGGACATTGAGGTTGCGGGCGGCACCGTGGGTGAAGCGCTTGGCAATCTAGTAGAGCAGCATCCGGATCTGCGCGTTCACCTGTTCCAGGACAATGAGCTGCGCAGCTTCGTCAACATCTTTATCGGCGACGAAGACATCCGTTTCATGCAGGGGCTGGACACGGAAATCGAAGCCGGTGATAGCCTGCGCATCATACCGAGCATAGCCGGTGGAACCCCCCTCGGTCCCCCCAAAGCATTGGGGGGAAGACTATTGCCGGTGAGGAGGCGCCAAGATGACATCTCTGCATCAGCGATTCGCTGATTTAAGCAACGACGAGGTCAAGCGCTACAGCCGCCACGTGATCATGCCGGAAGTCGGCATGGAGGGCCAGCGCCGCCTGAAAGCGTCTAGTGTGCTGCTCATCGGGACGGGCGGTTTAGGCAGCCCGCTCGCGCTCTACCTGGCGGCGGCTGGGATTGGGCGAATCGGCTTGGTTGACTACGATGTCGTCGATTTCACCAATCTGCAGCGCCAGGTCATCCATGGAGTCAGCACCGTCGGCCTGTCCAAGCTCGAAAGCGCCGAAGCCCGCATGCTCGACCTGAATCCCGATATCGAAGTGGTCAAATACAATGAGCCGCTGACATCGGACAACGCCCTGCGGATCTTTGGCGACGCCTGGGATATCGTCATTGATGGAACCGACAATTTCCCAACGCGCTATCTGGTCAATGACGCCTGTGTCAAACTTGGGATTCCTAACGTCTACGGCAGCATCTTTCGCTTCGAAGGCCAGCTCAGCGTCTTCTACGCCGACGAGGGTCCATGCTACCGCTGCATGTTCCCCGAGCCGCCGCCGCCGGGTTTGGTGCCGAGCTGCGCGGAAGGCGGCGTTCTTGGCATCCTGCCCGGCACGATCGGAACGATGCAAGCGACCGAAGCGATTAAGCTGCTCCTCGGCATCGGCGATCCCATGATAGGGCGCATGATGCTTTACGACGCGCTCGAAATGAGTTGCCAAACGATCAAAGTGCGCAAGGACCCGAATTGCCCGGTTTGCGGCATCGCTGCGGAAGCCATTCAGTTGATTGACTACGAGCAGTTCTGCGGCATGCCGGCGCACGACCACAGTGAATTCACTTCGGTGGATGAGACTGTCGAAATCGGCATTAAGTCTGTGACCGTGCACGATGTGAAAGCGGCGCTGGAAAACGGCGATGATGTCGTTGTGATCGATGTGCGCGATCCGCATGAATGGGACATCAGCGTCATCGACGGCACGGTGAAGGTCCCCAAACCCGATATCCAGTTGGCGAAAAACGGGATTCAGGGCGGCCGCCGCTTGTGGGAGGAGACGGTTCTGAAGGACATCCCCAAGGACAAGACGCTCTATTTGCATTGCCGATCAGGTGTGCGCAGCGCCGATAGCATCGCTTTCTTGTCGGAAATCGGCTACGACCTGGAAAAGATGTACAATGTCGAGGGTGGCATCCTGGCTTGGGCCGACGAGATCGATCCCGCGATGCCGAAGTACTGACCCGACTGGCATGTCCGGCGTCTCAATTCGAAAAAGCGTAGGGGCGACTCTGTGAGTCGCCCGCCTTCTTCCCAGTTAAGATTTCCCGCACTCATTGCCGAGAGATTCTGTTGTGGCGACTAACCGACCATCAGACTCTGCATCACCCCATCCAGCGCCTGCTTCGGCGGTCGCAGTTCGGCATCATCCAGATAGGCAAGCGGCGCTTCGACCAGTTCTTCGGTGTCCGCCAGCGTCGGGCGCGGCTCTTCGTAGTAGAGCAAGCCGGTCGAAAAGATCTGCTCGCGCATGGACCGCTCCAGTACATCCATCGCCATGCGCCGGTTGCGCGGGTCATGGTCGTTGTCGAGCTTCTTCAAACGGATGAATGTCCCATCGTGCATTTCCACATCGATGATGTCGCCCGCATCGTAATCGCCGACGGTGATTTCATCCTTGGGCGCGACATAGTCTGGCGCCAGAATCTGGATTTCGTGCAGCGGAATCTCATGATCCTTGCCGTAGGGATAGCTCTTGGTTGAGGTCTCCGCGTTGTTGAAAGTGACGCAAGGGCTGATGATATCGAGCACGGAAGCGCCCGGGTGCCGCACCGCCGCTTGCAGCAGCGCCTGCACCTGTTTGGCGTCGCCGCTGAAGCTGCGCGCGACGAAGGTGCAACCGGCGATCACCGCTTCCAGCGCCAGGTCGATAGGCGGCATGTGATTGGTGCCGTAGTACTTCAAGAACTGCCCCTCGTCCGCGGTGGCGGAGAACTGTCCCTTGGTCAAGCCGTAGACGCCGTTGTTCTCGATGATGTAGACCATAGGCACGTTGCGGCGGATGACATGCTTGAATTGCCCCATGCCAATCGAACCGGTATCGCCATCGCCACTGACGGCGATGCAAGAGAGTTCCTTGTTCGCCAGCAATGCCCCGGTCGCGACAGAGGGCATGCGGCCATGCAAGGCGTTGAAGCCATGCGAGCCGCCCAGGAAATAAGCCGGCGTCTTGCTCGAGCAGCCGATACCGCTCAGTTTGATGATCTTGTGCTGTTCCAAGCCCAACTCATAAGCCATGCTGATGATCTGATTGGAGATCGAATCATGACCGCAGCCTGGACAGAGCGTACTCGGCCGTCCCTTGTATTCGTTGCGAGCCAAGCCGAGGTGATTTGTGCGTGGTGGCATGATTATCCTTCCCGTTCTTTCAAGCTTTCGTAGATCCAGTCCGGCGTCATCGGCAAGCCATCGCCGAGCGCCAGCGACCTCACATGCGAAATATTCTCCGGATGTTCCAGGCGTATCAGCTGCGTCAACTGGCCGTCGAAATTGTTTTCAACGACGAAAATGCTTTTGTGCGCATCGATGAAGTCGCTGACCGATGAAGCCAATGGCAGCGCGAGCACGCGCAGGTAGTTGGTCTTGACACCGTCATTCGCCAGCCAATCGCGCGCTTCACGAATCGCGTCCTCATTGGTGCCGAAAGTGATGATGCCGATGTCGGCGTCGCTGCCGTCGTCGATAATGGGCTGCGGCAGCAGGTCACGCGCCGTATCCATTTTGAGGCGCAGGCGAGTCATGTTTTCCACCCAGTCGTCGCTGCGTTCGCTGTAGACAGCCATCTCGTCATGGCCGGTCCCGCGTGTGAAGTAGCCGGCGAAACGATGATCGGTGCCGGGCAAGGTGCGATAGGCGATGCCATCGCCGTCGACATCCATATAGCGGCCCCATTTGCCATGCTCTTCAATGAAGTCTTGAAGCGAATTCGCGTCAAGAACCTTGCCGCGGGCAATTGGCTGGTCAGGATAGTCGAAGGGCTCTGACAGCCAATTGTTCATGCCCAGATCGAGGTCGCTGACGACAAAGACGGGCGACTGCAACGCTTCCGAGATATCGAAGGACTTCCAGCCGAATTCAAAAGCCTCTTGCAAATTGCCAGGCAGGAGGCAGATCTGACAGCTGTCGCCATGACCGAGGAAATGCGTAAAGAGCAGGTCGCCCTGGCTGGTGCGCGTCGGCAGTCCGGTGCTCGGTCCCATGCGGGTGATGTTCCAGAAAACGGCGGGAATCTCGGCGAAATAGGCAAGACCGGCGAACTCCGCCATCAAGCTGATGCCCGGCCCGCTGGTGGACGTCAGCGAACGCCCGCCAGCCCAGCCGGCGCCAACCACAATGCCGGCGGCCGCCAGCTCATCCTCCGCCTGCACGATGGCGATTGTGTTTTCGCCGCCTTCGTTCTGGCGCAGGCCGCGGAAGCCGATGATGCCATCGACAAAGCTGGTTGACGGCGTGATTGGATACCAGGCCACCACGTTGACGCCGCCGAATACCGCGCCCAAGGCGCCGGCATCGTTGCCCGTCATCATGATTTTGCCCTGCGTGCCGTCCATGCGCTCGAAGCGGTACGGATCGGTCTTGACGATGTTTTCAGCGGTCCAGTCGTAAGCCAGCTTGACCACATCATGATTCATCAGCGCCGGCTTCTCTCTGCCTTTGAAGTTGGCGAGCAGCACCTCATAAATGAGATCGAGCGGAATGTCAAAGAGCTGGGCGACCGCGCCGACATAGGTCATGTTTTCCACCAGCTTGCGGAAGGCGGAAGGAATTTCGGTCTGCCGCATCAACTTGGCGACTGGAATCTCGTAGTAGGAGATGTCTTCACGCTGCCGGATTACTCTAGCGATCTTGTCCGTTGTGATGCAGACCCCGCCCGGCGGCAGATTGGCGACATCTTCGGTGGCCGTGCTGTTGTTATAGGCGACTACAATCTCGGTCAACGCCTTGCGCGCGGTGTAGCCGTCTTTGCTGGCGCGGATGGTGTACCAGGTCGGCAAACCCTTGATGTTCGACGGGAACAAGTTCTTGCCGTTGACCGGGATGCCCATCTGAAACAGCGCCTTGACAAGCACATTATTGGAAGTCTGGCTGCCGGAGCCGTTCTTGGTCGCCACTGAAAAAGCGAAGTCATTGATGACTGGCTCTCGCGTGTCTAGCTTGGGTTGTGTTTGCGCATTGATTGCCATGATAAATTACGCCCTGTTTCGCGTATTGCTCCTTTCACAATATGTAAATCAGATTGCCGCTCGCATGACCTAGCGGCTAGCCTCTCTCCAGTTCCCAGGAAGCATTGTCCGGCTCGTGACGCAGCAGCCGCGTGTGCTCCACAAAGGCGCGCTGGGCGTCTTCAAACTTGCCGTCCCGGATGAAGTCCAAAATCCGCGAATGGTAATCCCAGACTCTTCGCAGATAGCGGTAATCCATATAGCGATTGACACCGACTTCTTCATAGAGATCCCAATAAGCCTCGAGGATGCCAAGAACAAAGGTGTTTTCCAGATTCTTGAAGACCGTCAGATGAAACAGGCGATGTTCGGGATTAGGAATGTGAATCGGCGGCGAATCCAGCTTTTGATTGGCGCGGTTGATGCAGCCCTGCATGACGGCGAGATCTTTGTCGGTGAGCAGCGCGCAGGCTTCCTGCCAATAAGCCGATTCAACATGATTGCGCAGCGAAGCAAAGTCCTCAAAGCGCTCGCCGCAGGCCATGGCATACATGGCGCTCAAGCGCACCGCCGGCGTAAAGGCGTAATCCTTGACCCGCGTGCCGCGCTTGGAGCGCACTTCCACCCAGCCCATTTGCCGCGCCACCTCAAGCTGTTCGCGCACCTTGTTCGCGCTCATGTCCAGATGGGTATCGGCCGTCAATTCCTGGATCGACGGCAGGCGGTCGCCAGGCTGGTAACCCTGCCGAATGATGAAATTGAGGAAGTCAGAACCGAGATTGATATCCATGATTCATCAGATGAATACGTTTAATCCACTGATAGTATCAATTCTATCATTAAAGGGATGGCTTGTCTAGAGTTTCGCTGGACGAATTTCTTAATGATGCGTTTGAAATCGTAGTTGATTTCGCAGTGGAAAAAGTCTAAACGCGGAGCCGTCTCATGCGCTCGGCGGCGCGCTCGAGGGTTTCGTCGCTCTTGCAAAAGGCGAAGCGCACATGATCCTCGGCATGATGCCGATGCTTTTCGCTGAAGAAGGCCGACGGCGGGATTGTCGCCACGCCGATCTCTTCGATTAGATGCTTGCAGAAAGCCACGTCATTTCCGTCGAAAACCTGCGAAAAATCGCCCATAATGAAATAGGTGCCTTCGGGCTGAATCGCCGACATGCCGGCGGCGTCGATCACTTGCATCACCAGATCGCGCTTGTGCGAATACAGCGCTTGATATTCCTCATAATAGCTGCTGCCAAGCGTGAAGGCGTAGGCGGTCGCCACCTGCGTCGGGTGGTTGGCAGCGAAGGTGATGAATTGATGAGAGCGCCAGACGCCGGCGATCAATTCTGGCGGACCGTAGACCCAGCCGATTTTCCAGCCGGTCATGCCGAATGTTTTGCCGGCGCTGCCGATGGTGACGGTCCGCTCGAACATGCCATCCAGCGAGGCGATCGCGACATGTTGATGACCTTCGAAGAAAAGGTGCTCGTAGACCTCATCGGAAATGACGATAACATCGTGCTTGATGCAGAGATCGGCGAAGAGCTGCAACTCCTCCCGCGTATAGACGCGCCCGGAGGGATTATTCGGCGTATTGAGGATCACGGCGCGGGTGTTGTCGCTGAAGGCGGCGCGCAGTTCTTCCTCATCGAAAGTCCAGTAGGGCGGGCGCATGGGCAGGTACACCGGTCGCCCGCCGGCCATTTGCAAGCCTGGCACATAGCTGTCGTAATAAGGTTCAATGATGATGACTTCATCGCCGGGATCGACCAAGCCCATGATGGCGCTGTAAACGCCCTGGGTGGCGCCGGCGGTGACGATGACGCCCGCTTCCGGATCGACATCGAGACCATAGAAGATGCCGGCGTGCCGAGCGACGCCTTCGCGCAGAGCGGGCAAGCCCGGGCTGGGCGCGTATTGATTGGCGCCGTCGCTGTTTAGCGCCTCAATCGCGGCGTCGACAATCTCTTGCGGTCCATCAAAATCGGGCCGTCCTTGCCCAAGATTGACAGCATTGTGCTGTGCCGCCAGCTGATTGATCTCGGTGAAAATGGTCGTGCCAAATGGCGCTACCCGTTTTGCGTAGGTGGGCATGAAGTCTGTCCTGCTCTAGCTTCGCGAATCGTCGGACAACTATAACACAAGCGCGGTAATCAAGCGCGGCTCAAGATTTCAGCTGTCAGTTCTTTGCCGCGCTGAAAATAAGGTATGCCATCGCGCGATTTGACGAAGCGGAATTGTACTTGCTGTCCCCGTCTCAAGTCGTTGAGCCGTTCCCAATGACGCCGATACTTGACGCTCTCGCCGCCTCTTGTCTTCCAGCCCTTGGCGATCCAGCCCGGGAGCCACTGATTCATGCCTTTCGAAAGGTATTCCTGCGCTGTAAACAAGATTGCGCATTGCGCATCCGGCAGATTCTCCAGACAATGTATCGCGCCAATGAGCGTGCCTTTGAGTTCGCTCGTCTTTTCGAGATGCCCGCTTAGCTCCCGTTCTTCGCCGTCCTTGACAACAATGGCGGCCCATGAAGTTGACTGGTCTTTGGCGGCATGGCGCGTCGAGAGAAATATGCCGGCCATGCCCTCGTTCAAGACCACTTGCTCTTCCGCGGATCGGGATCGTGATTGCGTCCGCTTGTTCTTCTCCGACACCGCTAGCCGATCGCAGCGTTCATTGAGTTCGTCGCCCGAGTGGCCCGCTACGTATTTCCATTCAATGAAGTGACCCTCAGCAGCTTTGAAGAGTTCACTCCACAATGACTTGTTCTTGGCGACTTTTTTCGACCCGCTTGCAATATCTATGACATAGCGCGAGTCTGAAACAATCGTTAGCCCGGTAGCGCGATTGAGCAGTTTCAGTCCTTTGATTGCGGCGGTAAGTTCCATCTGGTTGTTGGTCGTCTTTTCGGCGCCGCCGCTGATGACGGTCTCTTTGATGACGTCGCCGTTTTCGCCTATAGCTTGAAGAATCGCCGCCCAGCCGCCGGGTTGATTGTCGGCGTGGATATCGCAGGCGCCGTCGGTGTAAATCACGATTTGCATAGCTGCCGCCGCATCGCGTAAGATTGGGGCATTGTAGCATAGTAGTGCAACAAAAATGGCGGAGTTTGCGTAAGAAGAGGCATAGCGCGTTGCTGTCTCGCCAGCCCCCTGCAAGGTCGCTGAGGATGGGGTTTGGGTTATGTAGTGAGGATCGCGCCAGATGGCCGAAGAAACTAAGCTCGAAAAGAAGCGATACGATTCGCTGATGAAGATTACGCGGACGATGGGCGGCGCGGCGCTGTCCGGCGCTGTGCCCACGCCGACGCTGGAATTGGCGAAACAGCTGGGGATCTCCATTGCCGACGCCTGGATGTGCTTCGATATCTACAAGACTTATTTTGACAAGGACCTTTCGAAGCAGGATTTAGCCAGAATGCTGCAAACGACGGGCGTCATCGTTCTTGGGGGCGGGCTCGCCGGATACGTTGGCATACGCCTGGCGCAGGCGCTGCTCAGCGAGATTCTGGAGCAGATTCCGATCGCCAATTCGATCATCACCGGCATCGCCTTTGGCAGCTCAACCTTTGTCATCGGGCTGGCTTGGCTGGCGATTGTGGAACAGAGCTACTTCGCGCGCGACGCAGACGAGGCTTAAGCCGGCTTGATCGCCAGCTGCCTTAGCGTGAGCGTCCTTATCAGCGCCAATAATGCGAGCGCCATGACGCCGCCGCCAGCGCTGACGAAAACGAAGCCGCCCAAACCAAAGAGCGCCCCCGAACTGAGCGTCCCCAAGCCAGCGCAGAAGGCGACTAACATATCGTTGAATCCGGCCACGCGCGTCCGCTCGGCGCCGCTCAAGGCATCGGCCAGCATGGACGAGCCAGCAACATAACCGAAGTTCCAACCCAATCCAAGCAGAAATAGCCCCGCCACCAGATACGGCATCTGCGTCGACAAAGGCGAAATGATGGTCGACGCGACCAGAACCAGCGCGGCGATGATCATCATGGTGACGCGCCCGTAGCGGTCAATCAGATAGCCCGTCAGCGGCGACAATCCAAACATGCCCAGAACGTGGGCGGCGATGACCAGGGAGACCATGGCGTTGGAGTGGTCGGCCAGGTGCATGTGCCAGGGCGTGATCGTCATCAGCGTGCTCATCACCGTTTGGCAGATGACCATGGAGAGAATCGCCAGTTGGACGTTGGGCAGGCGCAGCAGTTCGCCCAGTCGGTGACCGACCTTTGGTTTGTCTGCTTCAACGAGAGGCTCTGAGTACTGCCGCGCGACTTCCGCCGGCTCCGGACGCAGCAGGAAAAATGTGATCATGAAGGAAATGCCGGACAAGAAACAGGCGATCACCCAGGGTCCGGTGGTCAATTCTTGCGCGGAACTGGCGACCGGCTGCAAGATCTGCGCCAATGGCGAATGTATGAGCGGTGGACCCGCTACGATATCCAAGGATAGAAATTTCGCCAGCTGACTGCTCGGTTCAACGAGGCCGGGGCCAAAAATCGCGCCTATCGTGCCGGCGAAGACGATTCGCCCGATCATCTGCGCACGTTTGTCGATGGGGAAGATCTCGCCGACGACGAAGCGGCTCATCTGCGTGCCGGCGCGCGCCATGCCCATGCCGACCGAGCTGATCAAGAGCAGGGGAAAGATGCCGTTGAGCACGGCGATTAGACCCAGAACCGCGCCAGCGAAGCCCAAAGCGTAGGCGGTGCACAGACCCATGCGCCGGCCATAGCGCCCCATGATGATGCCCATGAAATAAGCCATGATGGAATGCGCGAATGTCACCATGGTGGTCGGCAAGCCGGCTGCCGCGTCTGACCCGCCGAGGATGCCGGCCGCAATCGAATGCAGCGTGATGATGGATATTTGCGCCGCGGAGAAAAGGCTCTGGGCGACGAACATGGTGATGAGGAGACGATGGCTTACGCGCAATGGATACAATGGAGTCTCTCCCACCGATGAATATAAGCCGGCTACGAATCTAATCGGTCATTCTACCGCAAAAGACAGAGCGCGCCCGTTTGGACGCGCCCGGCCTGCTGCGCTTGCAATCCGGTTATTCCGCCAGGAAGTTGCGCAAGACGGTATGCAAGATGCCGCCATTGCGATAGTAGTCGACCTCGACCGGCGTATCGAGACGAACGGTGACTTTGAACCGCGTCGCCTTGCCGGCTTCGTCAGTTGCGGTCACGGTCAAGCTGTCCATTGGTTGAACCTCGTCATGGACCGGGATGTCGAAGGTTTCATGCCCGCTTAAACCGAGCGACTTATAAGACTCTCCCTCAGCAAAAGTCAGCGGCAAGACGCCCATCATCACCAGATTGCTGCGGTGAATGCGCTCGATGCTTTCGGCGATGACCGCTCGGATGCCGAGCAGCAGCGTCCCTTTCGCCGCCCAATCGCGCGATGAACCCATGCCATAGTCTTTGCCAGCCAAGACGATAAGCGGCGTGCCGTCCGCCTGGTATCTCAGCGCCGCATCGTAAATCGGCATCTCTTCCATCGTGGGCAAATAGATGGTGACGCCGCCTTCGCTGCCGGGCGCCAGCAGATTCCGCAGGCGGACATTGGCGAATGTGCCGCGGGTCATCACCCGGTCATTGCCGCGCCGAGAGCCAAAGCTGTTGAAGTATGCCGGGCTGACATCGCGCTCCAGCAAATACTGCCCCGCCGAACCGTTTATCGCGATCGCCCCGGCAGGCGAGATATGATCGGTCGTGACCGAGTCGCCGCCTTTCACCATAACGCGGGCGCCTTCTATTGGCGCGATTGGGGGCGCGACCGGTGGCAGATCAATGAAGAAGGGCGGCTCTTGTATGTAGGTGCTTTCGTCGCTCCATTCGTAGACCGGCTCGTCGGTGCTGGGGATCTCATTCCACTGTGGATTCCCGTCGTAGACATTGCCGTATTGTTCGAGGTACATGCCGGCATCGAGGCTGTTCTGTACCGTCTCGACAATCTCCCGCTGGCTGGGCCAGATATCGCGCAAGAAGACATCCGCGCCGGCAGCGTCCGTCGCGATCGGTTCATTCTCGAGGTCGATATCAACCGTGCCCGCCAGCGCGTAGGCGACGACCAAGGGCGGCGACGCCAGGAAATTCGCGCGCACGTCAGGTCCGATCCGGCCGCCAAAATTGCGATTGCCGCTCAATACGGATGCGGCCACGATATCGGCTTCGTGAATCGCCTCGCGCACCGGCTCCGGCAGGGGACCGCTGTTGCCGATGCAGGTGGTGCAGCCATAGCCGACCGTGTGAAAACCGAGCGCCTCCAAATGCGGGGTTAAGCCGGCACGGTCGAGGTATTCCGTCACGACTTTGGAGCCGGGCGCCAGGCTGGTTTTAACATAGGGCTGGCGCTTCAAACCCCGCTCGTTGGCTTTCTTCGCCAGCAGCCCGGCGGCCACCATCACCGATGGATTGCTCGTATTGGTGCAAGAGGTGATGGCGGCGATGACCACCGAGCCGTGTTTGATCTCGGCGCTGTCGCCGTTGGAGCGGACGTTTCCGCTTGCGCCAAGGTGATCATCGGGGAGCGCGAAACCCTGCGGACCTAGCGGCGCGGTCAGGACCTGATGAAATGTCGACTTGAGCTCGCGCACCAGGATGCGATCTTGCGGTCTTAGGGGACCGGCGACGCTCGGCTCGACGGCGTTCAAGTCCAGTTCCAGTGAATCATTGAATTCGGGATCATCCGTGCTATCGCCGCGGAACAAGCCCTGTTCCTTGCAGTAGGCTTCCACCAGGTTGACGAGATCGCTGTCTCGTCCAGTGCGCCGCAGATAACTCAGCGCCTCTTCGTCGACCGGGAAGAAGCCCATGGTCGCGCCATACTCCGGCGCCATGTTGGCGATGGTAGCGCGATCGGGCAGGGTCATGCTGCTTAAGCCCGGTCCGTAAAACTCTACGAATTTGCCGACGACCCCTTTCTCGCGCAGCATCTGGGTGACGACGAGCACGAGATCGGTGGCGGTGGCGCCCTCAGGCAATTGACCGCTGAGCTTGAAGCCGACCACCTCCGGCATCAGCATATAAATCGGCTGACCGAGCATCGCCGCTTCCGCCTCGATGCCGCCCACGCCCCAGCCGACCACGCCCAAGCCATTGATCATCGTCGTGTGGCTGTCCGTCCCGACCAATGTATCGGGCAAGGCAACGAAGCCTTCGCCCTGCGGATCTTGGTAGAGTTGCACAATTTTAGCCAGATATTCGAGATTGACTTGGTGAACGATGCCGGTCGCTGGCGGCACGACCTTGAGGTTCTCGAAAGCTTTCTGCCCCCAGTGCAGAAACTCGTAGCGCTCACGATTGCGTACGAACTCCATCTCGGCGTTGCGCGCGATCGCGTCGGCGCGGCCGAAGACATCAACCTGCACCGAATGGTCGATCACCAGATCGACTGGCGCCTGCGGGTTGATCCGCTGCGGATCGCCGCCCATGCGCGCCATGGCGCTGCGCAGCGCGGCCAAATCGACCAGCGAGGGCACGCCGGTGAAATCCTGCAGGATCACACGCGCCGGGCTGAACGGAATCTCCACAGCGCGGTGATTTCGCGCGTCCCAGGATGCCAGATTCTCTACGTCTTCCGGCTGAAAATGGCGCCCATCCTGATTGCGCAGCGCGTTCTCAAGCAGAATCTTGATGCTGAATGGCAGCTTTTCGATGTGGCCGATGCCCTGCTCGCTAAGCTTGTTCAGGCGGTAGATGTTCGCAGTTCCGCCACCGGCGCTAAGCCTTCCACGCGTACCAAATCTGTCGCCCATGCATGTTTTCCTTTTGCCAACGACGGCGGTCTTGCGAACCGCTGCTGGCGGCTTGTCGTTACAGCGACCTAAAGCGGATCTTGGCTTTGACCAAAACGAATTCTACCAAAGATTAATTGCTTCGGAAACTGGAGGGCAAGCGATAACTGAAGCGATATTCGATTGAGACCAATGCGCCAATATCGTCGCTGGCGCGGGGTGGATCTGCCGTCAACTTGTCATTTTCAAATCGAACGTGGTCGAGTAGACTTGCCGCATTTGCATACATCGTCATTCAAGCGGTAAGGATAGCATGGCAAAGAAGAGCCGCACACGCGAAGCCCGTCAACGTCGACAGAAACAGCGGCGGCAGAATCAGCGCCTTCTGTTGCTCGTCTTCATTGTGGCGGTGGCGGTGGTCGGCATTGCCGTCTTCGTCGTCTCCAACCAACCAGTGGAAGCGTTTATTCCGGATGACCTGTCAGCTCGTTACGAGGGCATCGAACGCAGCAACTCGCCCAAAGGCTACCCTCGTTTGGGAAATGCCGACGCGCCGGTGACGATGGAAGAATATGCCAGCTTCGCCTGCCCTGGTTGCGAGTCCTTTCACAGCGACAGCTTAGACGCCGTGCTTGAGCGGGTTAAGCAAGGGCAAGTTCTCTTCACCTACGTGCCGCTCAACACCGGGTCGATTCCCAACGCGCCAGGCGCTTCCCGCGCGGCTCTCTGTGTCGGGCAGCAGGGCATGTTCTGGGAAATGCACGATGTGCTCTTCGACTGGCAGACGCGCTACGGCAATACCGCCTTCTCCCAAAATCGTCTGTTGACCGGCGTCGAGAAGCTCGGCTTGAGCAGCAGCGCCTTCACCAACTGCTTCAACTCGGCGGAAATCTCCGGGACGCTGGAAGCCGCCATCGGCGAAGAGGTGTCAACGACGCCCACTATGCGCGTGAATGGGGTCACGGTAGAGGCCAGCCAGCCCGGAACGATTCCGTCGGCGGCGACGATCCTCCAGGCGATCGACGATGCCACGCCTGATGACTGGCCCCCGCAAGCTGAAGCAGGCGCCTCCGAGCAGGACGCGGCTGCGCTTGAAGAACCTGAAGCTGCCTCTACGCCAGCGGATGAGGGGCCGGCGCCGGAAGATGCGCAGCCCGCCCTCAGCGATGACGAGACGGCTGCGGAGGCGGATACGGCGGCTGAAGACGCTGCCGAAGCGACACAGCCGCCCGCAGCTGAAAACGAGGGCGACGAGCCGAGTGATGGCGAAGGGTCAGCGTCCAGCGGCTAAACGACAGCCGCCATGCTGTGCATGCTGGCCGCTTTACTTTCTCGCCAACATCGGTCCCAAGCCCCGCCCGCCCAATAAGTGCATGTGCAAGTGAAATACTTCCTGGCCGCCGTGTTCGTTGCAATTGACGATCAGGCGGTAGCCATCGTCCGCGATGCCTTCGTCCCGCGCGATTTTTGACGCAGCGGTGAATAGCCTTCCCAACACCGCTTCGTCCCCCTCGGCGACATCGTTTGCAGTCGGGATCTCCGTTTTGGGAATGATCAGTATATGAACGGGCGCTTGCGGGGCGATATCGCGAAAAGCCAGCACAAGCTCGTCCTCGTAGACAATGTCGGCCGGGATTTCTTTGGCGATGATCTTCGAGAAAATCGTACTCATATCACAGCTCCTGTTGAATTGTCGCCGCAGTCTTACATCACCATGCCACCGTCTACGACCAGGGTCTGTCCGGTGATGTAGGCGGCTTCGTCCGAGGCGAGGAAGGCGACTGCTTTGGCGATATCTTCGGCCGCGCCCATCCGCCCCAGCGGAATCGCTTCGATCGCCCTTTCCTTGAGTTCGCTGGCCAAGTCCGCCGTCATATCTGTCTCGACGAATCCTGGCGCCACCGCATTGACGCGAATGCCGCGCGCGGCGACTTCCTTCGCCAGCGATTTGGTCAATCCAATGATGCCCGCTTTGCTGGCGGCATAGTTTGTCTGGCCGCCATTGCCGGCGATGCCCACCACGCTGGTTATGTTGATGATGCTGCCGCTTCGTTTGCGCATCATTGTTCGCGCGGCCGTCTTGCAGCAGAGCCAGCAGCTGCGCAGATTCGTTTCGATCACGATATCGAAGTCAGCCGGTTTCATCATCATGATGATGTTGTCGCGAGTCATGCCGGCGTTATTGACAAGAATATCGACCGTGCCGAATTCGGCGACGATCGCCTTGAACATCCCGGCGACTTGATCCGTGTCACTGACGTCCGTCTGCAGGCTCTTGGCGACGCCGCCAGCCGATTCGATTCGCGCGACAACTTCGTCGGCGGCAGCGCCGCTGCGGTTGTAATTCACGATAACGGTCGCGCCGCGGGCAGCCAATTCCAAGCAAATCGCTCGCCCGATGCCGCGTCCCCCGCCGGTGACCAACGCAATCTTGTCATTGAGGTGGGATGTCATAGGCTTCTCCAAATCGTTGCCTGGCAAGCGCAGTCAATATAAGGGCAGTCGCTGATTTACGCTACCGTTCTCCACCGACCCAGCCGATCAATTCGACCTGGCCACGCAGATTGCGCGTCAAGCTGGTGGCGCCAAATCCGTTGTAACTGGCGATATAGATATCGTTGCGCCCATCCACCGAGGGATTGACGCCGGTGAATGCGATGTATTGCCCATCGGGCGAGTATCGCGGATTGCACATCGTCGGCGGCGGGTTTCCGCTGGCAACATTGCCAAAGCCGCTGTTCTTCACGCGGATGCCAAAGGGACACTGCCCCGCCGTGCCGCCAATCGCGATTCTCGCGCCATCGGCCGACCAACTGGCTGTCATGCCAAAGCGCGGGAAATCCAGAAGGTCATCTTGCCCGAGCAGTCGCCCGGTTGCGTCGAGTAAAACAATCTCATTTCGACGATCAGCAAGCTGCACGACAACGCGATTCCCATCGGGCGACCATGAATCGGAGAGGTAGCTTGCAGTGGGAGAGCCTCCTGCAATGCGCAGTTCGCGCGCCTCGCCCGTTTCTATATCGGCGCGCCAGATGCGCCGTTGCGGATTCGCCAAATCGAAGGGACCGCCGCTTGCGAAAGCCAAGCGCGTATAGTCGATCCACTTGGGCGGCTCGGAAACAGTCGCATCCGACAGCTGCCAGGTTCGACCGCTGGCGACTTCATAGATATAGATTTGACCGCCAGTCGGTGGCGGTTTGGTCAAAGCGTCGCAGAAGTCGGGCTCGCCCGGTATCCAGCTCGGGCAATCGGCGCGATCAGAGACGAAGGCGATATGTCTTCCATCGGGCGACCAGCGCGGCCACAGATCATAGGATCCCTTGGCGCTAATGTTGATTGGCGCCGAGCCGTCCTTGCCCGCCAGGAAGATGTCAATATCGTATCCAGTCGCCACCGCAATGACCAGCTGCCGCCCATCCGGCGACCAGTCGGGCGCCATATAGTGGCCTCGCTGCACGAGCGGATTCAAGCCCGGCAGCAATCTCGCGCTGAAGCCAGTTTCCAGATCCAATACGTAGAGACCGCTCGTGCGCGGATCATCGTCCGCTTTGACGTAAGCCAGCGCGTTGCCGCGAGGCGCTACGAAGACTTCAAGACTCTTGGTTGAATACAATTCCAGAACTGGAATGTAGCGCTGGGATCCCGTTGGCGACACGAAGAATACACTTTGCACGCCGGTAAATGGCTGCGCCGTCGCGATATTGGCGATGGTCTGGCGATTGTTGGAGCTTGAGAAGGCAATCATCGCGCTATCTATCCCATCCGCGATCGACGCCGGGACATCCACCACGTCCCAATTGTCAAAGACGAAGCCGAGGGCGGGCAGCGGTGTAACCGTCGGCGTATTTGTTGGAGAGGGCGTGGCGGTCGGCGTAGAGGTCAGCGTGGGGGTTGGGCTGTCTGTCGCGCTAGGCGTCGCGCTTGGGACGGCCGTGGGCGCAGGCGTCGCCGTATCCCTCGGTGTTGCGCTGGGCGGCGCAGTAGGGATGGGCGTAGTCGTCGGCGAGCTGGTCGCCGTTGGACTGGGAGTCGCCGTGGGCTGGCTGAGCGCGCTGCAACCGCCAAACAGCAACGCGATCGCGAAAGCGAGAGCGAGAGCGAGCCGCCTGCTGTCATTGAGGACCATGGTCCCAAGTGAAGCCATCACGATTCATCAGCGGATGACCGACTGTAAGGGCTGGGCGCAGGCGCAGCTCGGGACGCAAACTGGGCGCCGCATTAACGAGCCTTGCCAAGGGCTTCAATTGTCATTGCTATCGCGTTCTTCATCATCGGCCTTTCGCTTTTCGGCGTCGATATCACGATTCCTGACATCGGGCGGCTCTCGCAGCACCAATTCCAACACTTCATTCATGTCCTCGACGAAGCTGATGGCGACCTCGCGCCTCGCTGTATTGGGCAGGTCGCGCAAGTCCTTTTTGTTGTCTTTGGGCAGGATGATATGGGGAATGCCCCGGCGGCGGGCTGCCAATATCTTTTCCACAATGCCGCCCACGGGCAATACGTGACCTCTCAGCGTAATCTCCCCCGTCATCGCATAGGCCGCGCTCGCCGGTCGCTCGGTATAGGCCGAGATCAGCGCCGTCGCCAGCGTGATGCCGGCCGATGGCCCATCTTTCGGAACCGCGCCCTCCGGCATGTGCACGTGAATATCATAATTGTCGAAGTCATCGGCGGGCAAATCAAAGGCGTTCGCCCGCGCGCGCAGATAACTGAGGGCGATATGAGCCGACTCCTGCAGCACGTCCCCCAATTGACCGGTCAGCATCAGATTGCCTTTGCCGGGAACCAGCGAGACTTCGACCGTCTGAATCTCGCCGCCATTGGGCGTCCACACCAAGCCGCTGACAATCCCGATCGCGTCATTGCGATTGACTTTGGAGTCAAGCATCTGCGGCGGACCGAGGCGCTTTTCAATGATTGCTGGCGAGACGCGCCGCGGATAGGCTCGATCCGAGGCGACCTGCCGGGCGATTCTGCGACACATCCTTGCGATCTCGCGCTCCAGATTGCGGACGCCGCTCTCATAGGTGTAGTGCCTGATCATGTGCCGAAGCGCCGCGGCCGAGAAGCGGATGCCGGCATCGGCGATGCCATTCGCTTCCAACTGCTTGGGTATCAGAAAACGCCGCGCGATTTCGATTTTCTCTTCTTCCGAATATCCCTTGAATTCAATGACTTCAAGGCGATCTTCCAGCGCTTCCGGAATCGCGTATAGGTCATTGGCGGTGGTTATGAATGTCACCTTGGACAGATCATAGGGCACTTCCAAATAGTGGTCGACAAAGTTGAAGTTTTGTTCTGGATCGAGTACTTCGAGCAGCGCCGACGCCGGATCGCCGCGAAAGTCCGCGCTCATCTTATCGATTTCATCGAGCACAAAAACTGGATTCACCGTCTCGGCGCGTTCCATTTGCTGGAGAATCCGGCCCGGCATGGAGCCGATGTAGGTGCGGCGGTGACCGCGTATTTCCGCTTCATCGCGCAGGCCACCCAGGCTGATGCGAAGAAAATTGCAGCCGAGCGCGTCAGAGATGCTCTTTCCAAGCGATGTCTTGCCGACGCCGGGCGGCCCCACAAAGCACAGAATCGGGCTCTTCATTTTTTCCTGCGCCAGCTTGCGCACCGCGATGTGTTCGATGATGCGCGCTTTCACCTTGGACAGCCCGTAATGGGCGCGCTCCAGTATGTCTTCCGCGTTCTTCAGGTCGAGATTTTCTTCGCTCAGCACATTCCAGGGCAATGTCAGCAGCCGATCAAGGTAGGTATGGATCACGCCGGACTCGGGCGACATCGGTGGAATGACGCCCAGTCGCGACACTTCTTTCATCGCTTTTTCATGCGCCTCAGCCGGCAGATTTGACGCGCGGATTCGCTCAGTGAGCTCGCGCATCTCTTGTTGGAAAATATCGCCATCGCCCAATTCCTGCTGAATTATGCGCAGCTGCTCGCGAAGGTACATCTCGCGCTGATTGGCGGCGATCTCATCTTGCAGGCGCGCATGAACCTCATCATGAATTTCGTTGTCCTGCAATTCGGACGTGAGCAGGACGGCCAGCAATTCCAGGCGCTTGGCGACATCCTCAAGCTCCAGCAGTTGCTGCGAATCTTCGGGCGCCAGCGGCAGTATTGAAGCCAGCGAGTCGCAAAGCAGCCCAGGCTCCTGGAGCGCGAGAATATGCTTCACGATGCTGTCGGGCATCGCTTCGTTGTATTGGCTGCTGCTCTTGAAGAGCTCCTTGAGCGCGGCCGCCAGAGCATCCAGCGTATTGGGCTCGGCGGCTTCTTCGACCATAGCGCAGGCTCTGGCTATAGGATAAGCGCCTCGCTGGCGGACTTCGAGGATTCGAACGCGCCGCCGGCCCTGCGCCAGAAGCTGAAGGCGGTCGTCCGTGATTTCGGTCGTTCTCCCCGGCGCGATTTCCGTGCCAATGGCATGAATCTTGTCTGCGAGAGCCTGGTCGGTTTCTTCGTCGCGAAGCTTGCAAGCGATCAAGGTAGTCGCTTGTTCGCGCGCGTTCTCCGCCGCCTCGACCTGCGCCGCCGTGGTCAGAGGCACCAGGCTCAGCACGCTTGGAAAGAGAACCTGGGCGTTCAGTGGCAGCAAGGGAAGTTCAAAGACCCCGTCGCGCTTCGCCTCCGCATTTTCGATCTTGTCAAAGTCCAATGTAAGGTCAGCAGCCAAGGGAATCTCTTCATGCTCTTAAGCATAGGCGACCGGAGCAAGCCAAGTTTAGCTCAATTCCACGCCGATAGTAAGACCGCGCCGGTTAAGCGCGACTTTGTCCTGCACGCCGTGTATTGCGAATTGACGGCATTCCTATACGAGCTCTTGAATTGGCGAAGTTGAATTGGACTTGCTGGTTCACAAGCCCATCAGTAGACTTCAATTGCTGATGAATTGTACGCGGAACGGCTTTGCATGCGCCTGTCACGAAAACTTACGACGCTGACTGCCGCACTCGGGCTCGCCCTGGTCTTCCTGGTCGGCCGCACTCTTCTTAAACCGCCTTTGCCTCTGATTCTGGAAGCCGGCTTTGACCGGCAGGCGATCAGCCCCAATGCCGATGGCGAAGACGACCTCGCGGTGTTCGACTACCGCCTTTCGCGCCCGGCGGCGATTAGCCTGTCCCTCGTTTCTGAGGCGGGCAGGCAGTTCACCTTCCGTGAGAGCCAGCCGCGAGACGACGGCGACTACAGCGTGCTCTTCAGCGGGGTGGTGGACGGGTTTGTTCACGAGGGCGAAACGGTCTACGGCCAGATTGAGCGGCGGCTCATTCCGAATGGCGCGTATCGCTGGGTGCTGGAAGCGCAAGCGGACGAAGGCATTGGCGCGAGCGTGGATGGTTCGCTGCTCGTCGAGCAAGGCGATACTCCCCTGCCAATCATGTCAGAGTTTTCCGTTTCCCCCAATGTATTCTCCCCCAATCAGGACGGCGTCGCTGATCGCGTCAGCATCAATGTTTACCTGGAAAAGGACGTGGAGCGGCTTGATGTCTTTCTCCTGGGCGAGGACGATCGGCGGGTTCCCATCTCCGCGCGCGTGGAAGAACGCCAATACGGCGAGGCCGGTCGTCATCTCTTCGACTATGCGGGCGGCATCGATCTGGGCGTGGATCCGCCGCCCGATGGCGCCTACCGCGTGGTAGCGCTGGCTCAAGACCACGTGGGCCAGCGTGTCCGGATGGAAGGCGATCTGACGATAGTGACGGGGGGCAAACCCTTCGCGGAAATCAAGCCGCAGGCGCCGGGGGTAGATGTCGCTTTTGACGTGCAGCCCTATGACGAAAAGTGGTTTTCAAATGCCGAGAGCCTGGGCGCCACCGTGCCTCAACCGGAGGACGCTTCATCGCTGGCGTATTCCCAACGGATCACAGTGCCTCTGGGCGATATGCTCGTTTTTAGGCTCACAGTCGAGAATTATGGTCCGGTGCCGATTCGCACGAGCGGTCCGGCGCCGGGCACCGTATATCAGCAAGATCAACTGGCTGGCACGCTGGGCTTCTTTGATGAATCGGGCGCCTGGCGCGTCGGCATTCAATGTGAAACTTCGATCTCAAGCTTTCCCTATCGCTGGGCAATCGCGCGCGATGACCGCCTGCAGAAAGTTTACGACGAGGCGAGTGAGAACACCTATCGTTACCTGGCGCCTGGCGAACGGGCGGTGGTCTGGGGCGCCATCCGCATGACCGAAGCGAAAGCGCGCAACCCGCAAAATTGCTGGGCTGGTCTCATCCACGAAGATGTCGCCATTAGCCTGCGCAACAATCATGTCGGAATGCGTTCGATTATGATCGTCGATCCGCAAGGCGGGGCGGCAAATTGACGGTCCCTCAGAGCGGCTCGCAGAAGGAACTGGCAGTTGTCATCGTTACCTGGAATAACGCTGCTGTCATCCGCGCCGCGTTAAGCAGTCTCCTTGACGACTTGCGAGAAAGCGGCCTGCGCTACGAAGTCTGGTTGGTCGATTCCGCTTCAGACGATCAAACCGTGGCGATCGCGCGCCGCGAGTTTCCCGCTGTCCGTCTGATTGTAAACAGCAGAAATACAGGCTTCGCCGCGGCGAATAATCTGGCGCTGCGGAAGCTCGGTTTCGGCGCTGCCGTCCGCTCATCCGAGATGCCGTCCGCCGTCTATCTGCTGAATCCGGACACGGTCACCCACCCAGGCGCGACTCGGCGGCTGTACGATGCGTTGATGTCGCGTCCCGATGTCGGCTTGGCAGGCGCGCGCCTGACCTTCGCTGACGGCAGTTTCCAACACAGCGCCTTTCGCTTTCCGGGGCTTCGACAGATCTGGGCTGAGCTATTTCCAACAGCCGGCCGCCTGTTGGAAGGTTCCTTCAATGGTCGTTATCCGCGAGCCTCTTACGCCGGCGCGGAAACGTTTGAGGTGGACTTCACCCTCGGCGCGACCATGATGCTCAAGCGCGAGGTGATCGAGCAGTCTGGCATTTTTGACGAAGCCTTCTTCCTCTATTGCGAGGAGGTCGACTGGGCCTGGCGCATCAAGACGCTGGGCTGGCGCGCGCTCTGCGTGCCGGCGGCGCATGTGACCCATATCGGCGGGGGCAGCACATCTCAAGCCCGCCCTGACAGCCTCGTCCAATTGTGGAAAAGTAGGCTATTATTGTATGAGAAATATTATCCGAATTGGAAACGCCAACTGGCGCGCCGGTTAGTGATTCTGGGCATGCGGCGGAAAATGCGCCTGCTAGATGAAGCCGATACCGAATTGCGCGCGGCTTGCCAGAAAGTCATCGAGATGGCGAAAGCATGACGCACCTCACAGCCATCGTGCTCACGCAAAACGAATCCGAGCAGATCGCAGACTGCATCAAATCATTAAGATTCGCCGATCGCATCCTCGTCTTTGACTCGTACAGCACGGATGACACCGTGGCGATCGCGCAACGCTCGGGCGCCGATATATTTCAGCACGAGTTCATCGATTACACCGAGCAGCGCAATGCCGCGCTGGATGCCGCTGACGAGATGACGGACTGGGTGCTGTTTGTTGACGCGGACGAACGGGTGACCGACGCGCTGGCTCAGGAGATCCGACAGAAGATCAGGCTGCCTGATTACGCCGGCTGGAGGATTCCGCGACATAATTACATCTTCGGAATACTGACCAAGGGAGCGGGCTGGTATCCCGATTATCAAACGCGCTTGTTGCGTGTGGGGCAGGCGTATTACGACGCGAGCCGCAAAGTGCACGAAGTGGTAAAGCTATTCGGCGACGAAGGGACGATCCGGCATCCCTTGGTTCACTACAATTACAAGGATCTTGAACACTTTAAGGACAAGCAGGAGCATTACGCGCGCTTTGACGCTCAAAGTCTGTATGCGCAAGGCGTAAGACCCAAGCAGCACAGCCTCTTCTTGGAACCTCTTCGTCAATTTTATTGGCGTTTCGTCACCTTGGGCGGTTACCGCGATCGTTGGCACGGCTTCCGATTGTCGCTGCTGATGGCTTGGTATGAATATCGCAAATACCAGACGCTCGCCGCCATGTGGCAGAAATAGCGGAGGACCCGCCTCCCTTGCTCGCTGGTCATCGCGTCTCTACAGCGGTATCAAGATGCCGTAGCCGCCGCTGTCCCGCCGATAGAGCACGTTGATACGCTCGCTTTCGGCATTCATGAACATATAGAAATTATGGTCAAGCAGTTCCAGTTGTTCGATGGCTTCTTCTTCATTCATCGGCATCATTTCCACCTGCTTGCGGCGGTAAATCTCGGCGGTCGCGTCTGCCTCTTCCGGCTCATCGGCGACGAAGCTCGGCATGTCCTCGGCGAGATCCAGCTCGGCGACCGTCGCCCGATATTTGTCGCGCACCTTCTGATTCTTGGACTTGCGCTTGCTCTTAAAGCGATCAATCTGGCGATGCAATTTGTCAACCGCCTTGTTGATGGCGAAGCGAATCGTATCGCGATTCTCGATGTTCATCTTTTCTTCGGCGCGCAGGATAGCGCCACGCGCGTGCTGGACCGTGATCTGCGCGATAGCGAGGTCGGCGCCGCGATGCGTGCGAATGATCGAGAGTTCAACGCCGACGTTCGAGATATTGGGCAAATAACGGTCTAGCTTGTCGACCTTCGAACGGGTGTAGTTGTCAAGCGCCTCCGATATTTTGATCCCATCGCCATGAATGCTGATATTCATCGTATTCCTCCTGGGGAATCCAGTCGCTGGATAAAGAGTGGCTGACGGCGATACCGTATACGAACTCAGCCCCTTGTTTTCTTAGCGCTTTGGCGCACTCGCGCAGGGTCGATCCAGTGGTCGCGACGTCATCAACGAGCAAGACCGAAAGTCCGCTTGCATCCGCCGACGCCGCAAAGGCGTCGCGCACATTCTCGCGCCGCTCGGCCTGTGACAGCAGCGCCTGCTGGGTCGTCTGCCGGATGCGCTCGAGCACAGTCGGACGCGCCGGTATGCCGGTCCTCGAGGCCAATTGCTGGCAAAGCAAATCGGACTGATTATAACCTCGCTCAGCTTGGCGGTCAGCGAATAATGGCACTGGCAAGAGGGCGTCAATGGGCAAGTTCAGTATGCGCAGCGCTTCGACCAGCCGGTCGGCCAGCGGCATGGCTAGTTCCCGAGCGCCATCATATTTGAAGGATTGCACCGCGTTTTGAAGGACGCCGCAATGCCCGCCGGTGGCGTAGAGCTCGTCCAATGCATCGACGCGAAACCGAGACAGAGCGACCGGAACCTGCTCCAATTCATGCAGACACTCTTTGCAGAAGCGATAATCAACGCGACCGCAATGGCCGCATGAAGGTGGAAAGACCAGATCCTGCAGCCATTCCGCTGCCCGAGCGGCGTGGAGTTCAAGACGCCGGAAGCGGCTGTCGATGGCAGGGGCGTCCGTCAACACCTTTCTGAATCTCCCAATGATCAGATGTGGCGCATTCTGTTTCGATTCTAGCACAGAATGCCTTAGATTCTGCCAATGAAGAGCGTATCGCTTTGGTCGGCGACGGACTCGAATGGCGTGGCTGATATGAAGCCGGCCGCGCAAGCCAGGACAATCACGGCAAGGTTTTGTTCATTGATTCGTGCTATATTGAGGGAGGCGGCAGAATACTGGTCGAGAATTGACCCGAGAGGATTCTTGCGCGGTGGAACGCGAATATCGCGCTGGGCTGACCTTCTACCGAAATGAAGCCTGGAGCGAGCTTCGGCACGGCATCTTTACGCGCCACGGCGGCGTCAGCGAGAGCCCTTGGCAATCATTGAATTTGGGCGCTTCCATTGGCGATGACTTGGATGCAGTCAGGGAAAACCATGCTCGCGTCTACCGGGCGGCTGACGTGGATGGCGGGCGCGCCGTTAGCTGTTGGCTGGTCCACAGCATCGAGACGCTGGTCGTGACCGAGAATGCCGGGCGCAACGGCAATCTGCAAAGAGCCGACGCCATCATCACCGACCAGCCCGACACACCGCTGGTGATGCGCTTCGCCGATTGCGTACCGCTGCTCTATTACGACAGAAGCAAGCGAGTGATTGGATTGGGGCACGCGGGCTGGCGCGGCACGGTAAAGGGCATGGCGTCGAATGTGGCGCGGATGATGCGCGCTGAATTTGCTTGTCGAGCGGAAGATATTGAAGTCGTCATTGGTCCCGCCATTTCGCGGCGGAACTACCGCGTCGGCGAGGAAGTGGCGTCCCAGGCGGCCGCCTATTTCGGCGAGGACGCCGATGTGATTTGGCGTGATCCCGCCGACGGATCGCCATATTTCGATCTCTGGCGCGCCAATGAACGGGACCTGGAGCGCTGCGGCATCACGAAGATCAAAGTCCTGGACATCTGCACCTACGACAACACGGATGATTTCTATTCGCATCGGGCGGAAAAGGGCGTGACCGGTCGCTTTGGCGTGGTGATGTCATTATGAGTATCCGCGACAACGTCAATCGCGTTCAGGATTGCATCGCCGCCAGCTGCGCCCGTGTGGATCGAGACCCGGCCGCGATTACGCTGGTCGCTGTCAGCAAGCAGAAGACAGTCGAGCAGATCCTCGAAGCCGCCGAGGCCGGCTTGCGACATTTCGGTGAAAACCGCGTAGAAGAAGGTGTAGAGAAGATTCCGCAAGTCAATGATTTGGCGAGAGGCGATGTCACGTGGCACATGGTCGGCCACGTTCAGAGCAGAAAAGCCAAGCAGGTCGTTAAGCGATTCGATATCGTACAGTCTGTGGACAGCCTGAAGTTGGCAAAGCGGCTATCGCGGTTCGCCGTTGAGAACGATCGTGTGCTGGGCGCCTGCCTGGAGATCAATATTTCTGGCGAAGCATCGAAATACGGACTTGCGGGTTACAATTGGTATCGAGACGATTCGGTCAAGGAACACTTGTGGCGGGTGGCGGGCGCGATCTTTGGTCTGCCCAATATCGAAGTGAAGGGTTTGATGACGATGGCTCCTTACGGCGCCGAAGAAAAGACTATCCGGCGCGTATTCGCGGATCTGCGGTACTTGCGGGACGAGTTGACTCGCGAAATGGAAGTGGCGCTTCCCGAGCTGAGTATGGGAATGACCGATGATTATCAAATGGCTATTGAGGAAGGCGCGACAATGATTCGCATTGGACGCGCGCTATTCGGCGAACGAATCTGATTACGCAATTGGAAGAAAGGCAAACACTTCGATGAATCCGCTGTTTGAGGTGCTGTTTTGGGCGTTGCAGGTTTATCAGTTGATCTTGCTGGCGCGCGTGCTGATGAGTTGGATACCCAATCTCGATCCAAACAACCCTATCGCCCGCATGTTATATCAGGCGACCGAGCCAGTGCTGGCGCCGATCCGCAGCGCGCTGCCGCCCCTTGGTGGCATTGATCTGAGCCCGCTGGTTGTCTTCCTCGGGATCAGCGTTTTAATGCAATTGGTTGTGTAGAGCGACGACAGATTGACTCGTCGGTTCTCGATCGAAGGCTGACTGCCAGCTAGATCCTGATCAGGATTCGACCGCAGTTTTGGCAGTTGACCAGATCTTCACCGCGGTTGATGGCGGTGATGACGATGTAATTCTGCTCGATCCCGCAGATGGTGCAGGCTTTGTCTTTCAATACGGCAACAGGCCGATTCGATTTCGCCGTTCTCATGCTGTTGTAGGTTTGGAATGCTTGCTGCGGAATCGCCGCGACTGAAGTTTTGCGCTGCGCCAGCAACTGATTGACCGAATCCGTCAAGGTCTGCTTTTCGTCCAGCAAGTCCTTGCATTCCCGCTCATGTTCCTCGCGCGCCTCTTTGCAGCGGTCGGCCGCGTTATCCGCCTGGCCGCGAAGATCATCCCGCTCTGAATTGAGTTTGAGCAACTCCTCATCAAGTACAGATCGACGCCGGGTCAAGGCTTCGACCTCCATCTGCATATCTTGGAGTTCTTTGGGGTGCGTCACCTCCCCGCTATAAAGGCGGGTCTCGGCGCTTTGGCGCTTGTCTACCGCGCTGGCGATCTCCAATTCCATATCGCGCACCCGCGCCTCCGCTGTCTCGAGCGCCGCTTGCGTTTCCTCGTTCTCGGCTTCCGCCTCGCGTACAGCCGCATCGTCTTCCAATTGCGCTTTGATCGCCTTGATTCGTTTTGCTCGCTCAAGAATATCTAGCTCAAGATTTTGCAGACGATAAAGGGCGGCTACATCTGACATGTCTCGGCACCTCGCAGGAAAGTTGGATGGAACGTCAGCGTATATAATAACGCATGTTTGCCCTTACCGTTGGAAGATCTTCCAATTGCCAGCCTGTCTCGGCGACTGCTCCCCGTTAGCAATCGCAGTTTTAGACGATTTCAGTCTGAAAGAAGAGCCGAAAATGAATGCGGATTCTTAATGTCATTCTTGCATGGATTGACCACTGAGCGCACAGCAGCGATCATCGTGCCCCTGCTGCTCTTCGCCATGGGCTCTCGCGTCTCCGTCGATCCCGATATGTGGTGGCACCTTCGCCTCGGCGAGCATATCGTCGAAACCGGCAAAGCTGTCTACGCCGATGTCTTTTCTCACTCGCAGGTTGGCGAGCCGCATCGGAATCACAGTTGGCTTGCGCAGATTATCATGCTTGGCTTGTGGCGGCTTGCGGGCCATCTGGGCTTGACGCTCTTCGCAGCGGCCTTGAGTACCGCTGGTATGGTCTTCCTGCATCGCGCGGGCCGCGGCAGCATTTACATGCAGGGTTTCGTCCTCGTATTTGGCGCCGCCTGCGCAGCCGCCTTTTGGTCGCCACGCCCGCAAATGTTCACGTTTTTCGGCAGCGCTTTCCTTGTTTTCCTGCTCTTTGATCTCAAGCATAACGGGCGGGATCGTCTGTGGCAGCTGCCATTGTTGCTGTGGTTCTGGGGCAATTGCCATGGCGGCTACTTCATGGGCTTTGTCTTGATCGCCGCTTTTGCGCTGGGAGAAGTGACAAACAAAGCATTTGCCGTTGGAGATGCGCCCCTCCCCGATCACAAGATTCGCAAGCTTATCGCGATGACGCTGCTGTCGCTGGCGCTGATGCATCTCAATCCGCTGGGTTTGGACATTTTTGTCATTCCCTTCGACACCATCGGCATCAGTGGACTGCGTCAATACATTCAAGAATGGCAGTCGCCGGACCTCAGCCAACCCTTTACCTGGGGCTTCGTCCTTCTGCTGCTCTTGCTCGCTGTCGCCTTATTGGCAAGCCGGCGCCGTCTCGATGCGACGGAGAGCATCTTCCTCGGCGGCACGCTTTGCCTGGCGCTGCTTTCCGGGCGCAATCTGCCGCTCTTTGCAATTGCCGCTGTCCCCATATCAACGCTCCATTTAGACGAAGCGCTGGCTCGCCGCGGCTGGTCATTCCCGCGACGAGAGCGCGAGCGGCCTCATCGCTCTGTGATCAATCTCATCCTGATTGCGCTTGTTGCGATTGGTGTGATTCTCCACTTGAAGTATGTTTCGGACGAAAATACGGTGGCTGCCGCCGTTTCACGGAACTGGCCAGTGGAAGCCGTCCATCAGCTGAACGCGTCTGCGCTCACGGGCAATATGTTCAACAATTACAACTGGGGCGGCTATCTGATGTTCGCGGCGCAGCAGCATCCGGTATTCATTGATGGCAGGACCGACTTGCACCGCGACACGCTCGCCGATTATGTTTCCGCGCTCGGCACGCGGGGCTGGAGAGATGTCTTCGAAAAATGGGATATCGGCATCGCTCTCATCGATTCGAATAGCAACCTCGCGGCGCAGCTTGCGGCCGCGTCCGATTGGCGGCGAGACTATACTGATAACATCGCCAGCATATTTGTGAGATCGGAGCGATGAAACGCGCCAAGCGAGAACGGGTATTGAGCAGTCTTTACGCTGATCTGGGGAGCGGCGACTTTGATGTTCGCGAATTCGGCATGTTTCAACTCGCGCTGATGCTTCGGCGCGCCAACGACAGCGCGCCAATGTCGGACAGCATTCACGAGGACGAGCACTTGTCGCGCGATCAGCGGCGCATTCGCCTGTCTTCTGGCGATCAAGCGCAGATTGTGGATCATCTCTTGCGGGTGGTTTCGCGGCAAGCCGAGAGTCGGGCAACCGCGTTTTGGGCGCTGGCTGAAGTCTCGTCCGATGTCGACTTTGCCCCGGTCCTGTCCGTCATTGGCGAGTACGGCGGCCAGTTCACCGATGAAGCCGCCTGTCAAGCCTGTCGCGCGCTGCGGAAGCGGCTGGAAATGAAGGGCTTCGACGGATGCCTGATCCATGCGCTGCTGGAAGATGACGGTATTGTTATGCGGCTGAAACGTTGGTCGCGCTCCAGCGACGCTCGGCTCGCCAAGAGCGCCAATGCGGTTATCAGCCTCGCGCGGGAGCGGTCGAATTAAGGTGCGAGGCCGGCTACCGGGCCCATTGCTTTTTTTCCTTGCCGCCCTGCTCATCGTGGCGAGCCTGGCGCGCGGCGTCACAGTCGAGCCCTCGTACACCGATGCCTACTATCACTTCAACGCCGCCAGTCGTCTGGCGCGGGGCGGCGGATTCGTCGAGGTCTATCTCTGGAATTACCTGGACGCGCCGGTGGAATTGCCAGCGCCTTCGCATCGATACTGGATGCCGCTGACCTCCATGCTGGCGGCGTTGGGCATGACCGTCTTCGGCGCGCCCGGCGAATACGAGGCGGCTCAAACGCCATTCATTTTGCTGGCAGCTGGCGCCGGCTTGGTCGCCTACGAAGCGACTAGGTCGCTCGCTGGAAACCGGCGAAACGCCTGGATCGCGGGCTTATTGACCGCGTTCGGCGGTTTCTTCGCTCCGCGCTGGGGCGCGATCGATACTTTCGCCCCCTACGCCTTGATCGGTTCTCTGGCACTTCTCTGCAGCGGCAAAGCGCTGATGCGTCGAGAAGGGCAGTCGCTGTATTGGCTGCTGACTGGCTGCCTCGCGGGGCTCGGTCACTTGACGCGTCCGGAGGGCTCTCTGCTTTTGATCAGCGCCTGCTTCGCTGCGATCCCCGCGCGGGGATTCCTTGACCAGCTTCGCAAGCGGCAGTGGAATGTCTGTCTAACACCGGTCCTGCTGGTGGGCACGGCCTACCTGCTCGTAATGCTGCCCTGGTTCATGCGCAACATCGCGGCGCTTGGGCTTATCTTGCCGACCGGCGGCCTGCGGGGAATCGGGTTCAGCCATTATGACGACTTGTTTCGTTACACGGAGACTGCGGTAGCGGCGCCCGCGTTTGGCGATGCGATTATGCGTTTGCTGGAAGTCCGCTGGGCGGCTGCTCTCCAGGGCTTCGCGACTTTCATCGCCGTCGAAGGGCTGATTGCGCTCGCGCCGTTCATGCTGATTGGCTGGTGGCAGCGCCGCGGGCGCCCGCAGCTGCGCGGATTCACCGTGCTCGCGATCGGCATCCACGTCGTCATGATCTTGGTATTTCCCCTGCAGGGTAATCGCGGCGGCTTGTTTCACGCCGCTGCCGCGCTCTTTCCCTTCTGGATGGCTTTGGGCGTCCTGGGTCTGGACGCAGCGGTGGACTGGGTGGGGGAACGCTGGCGCGCCTGGAATACGGAGCAGGCAAAGCGCGTATTCTCGTTGGCCGCATTGAGCATCGGCATCCTTGTATCGCTTTCGGTCGCGCGTTCTTCACAATTCGATGCTGGTCAAAACCGGCCGACCCTCTACGCCGAGTTGAGCAAGCTCTTGCCTGCTGACGCGCGTGTGATGATCAACGATCCGGCGCGACTCTATTATCATTTGGGGCACGGTGGTGTGACGATTCCGAACGATTCCGTCCGGGTTGTGCCCGAAATTGCGAAACGATACGCAATTGATTACCTTGTCCTTGAGCATGTCGGCGAGGACGGTTACATCGGCGCGGCGCCGGCCGCCTTCCAGTTTGACGTCGGCAACCCGCCCGATTTCCTCCGCGCCATCGCCATCGAAGCGCACGGCGACCTTCGCCTTTACCGGATCGAGACCAGTTAGCATGAGCCGGTTCGAGATTGCCCTGTTCGCCTCGGCTTTGGCGCTTGTGGGTCTCTTCACGGTCGTCGCCGGCGGCGGCTATCCGCTCGATGACAGTTGGATCTATCAGAGCGCGGCGCGTACGCTGGCGACGAGTGGGGAATGGGCGCTGCTCCCGGGCCATACTGGCGCCGCTGTCACTTCGCCCTTGTACACCTCGCTGCTGGCGGTCGGCTACAAGCTTGGGGTAAACCATTTGCTTTGGACGCATCTGCTGGGCGCGCTCGCTCTTGCTTTGCAAGCAATTCTGATTAAACGGCTGGCTAATCGCAGCTGCCCTGGTTTTCCCGCTTCCGGCTGGATTGCCGGTCTGCTGTCCCTCTCGACCTGGCACTTGGTCTGGGCGGCTGCTTCGGGCATGGAGACCGCGCTTTTCTGCCTGCTGACGACGGGCTTGCTCTATTTCGCTTGGCGCATGCCATTTGGCGCGTCGGGGACCTCCGTTTTTCGCAGCGCGGCAGTGTTTGGCATTCTCGCGGGCTTAACCATTTTGACGCGCCCAGAAGGCGCCGCCTTGGCCGGGCTCGCCTGGCTGGCGCTTCTGCTTGGCAAAGGGCGCATGCCGCCGGCTCTGGCGCTGGCGCACGGCGGGCTGGCGCTGCTGGCTTGCGCGGTCGTCATCGCGCCAAGTCTCGCCTTCAATTTCCAAGAGACGGGGGCGCTTTTGCCGCCAACGGCAACTGCCAAGCTCGCCCAATTCAGCCCACTGACGCGCTTGCATCTATCGGAGAGAGTTGTACATGTCGCGCTGCCAGTATTGGCCGGCGGTCAAGTGCTGCTGCTGCCGGGCGCGCTCGTCTACCTGAAGCGCGTCGTTCAGGAGCGAACTTGGCGCGAGGCGGCGCTGTTCGCCTTGCCAATCGGATGGATTGCCGCGCTTGTCTTCATGTACGCGACCTGGCTGCCCGTCGGCTATCAACACGGCCGCTATCTGATCCCCGCACTGCCATCGCTCATTCTTGTCGGCAGCATCGGTCTCGCGAGCGCGCTCAAAAACTGGACGAGAACTTGGCTCTGGCGCCTGATTGCGAAAACATGGCTGCTGGCTTGCCTGACCTGTTCGGCGATCTTCCTGCTCTTCATTGCGCCTTCAGTATCCCGGCAAGATGTGGCGATTGTGAACGAAGAGATGCTCGCGGCCGCCAATTGGGTAGCGGAGCATGTCCCACGCTCGGAGCGATTAGCGGCGCATGACATAGGCGCTCTCACATACTTCGCCAATCGCATGCCGATAGACATATCCGGATTAAGCGATCGAGATATCCTGGCGGTGATCTCCGATGCTGAAGCAATCTGGGACCTCTTGCAAGACCACGATGTGAAATACCTGATGGCTCTGCCTAGCCAGATTCCCGATTTCCAGAGATGGCGCCGGATGCTTTGTCCTGCCTACGTCAGCGAAGGCAAGGCCGCTCTTCGCTCCAACGGCGAAAAGATGGCGGTCTACCGCTTAGACTGGAATGGCGAATGTTGAGCGCCCGGCGCGATCTTATGACGGGGCGACATTCTGAACTATAATAGAGCCGAGCCGGGACCAACGAGCCGAAAGTAACCAGCAATGTCTGACATATTCGACAAGATTTCCACGCTCATTAACGCGCAGCTTAATGACTTCCTGGGCAAGAACCCGAAATCTCCCTTGGCGCGTATTCAGCTTAACGCGGATGAAGCGGAGAAGAATCCCCAGCGGTCGGCGCAGAGCTTGCGCCAGCGACTGGAAGAAGCGATCGAATATGAGGACGAATTGCAGGCGCGGATCGAAGAACGCATGCACGCTGTGGTCGAGCTCGACAAGCTGGTGGATGATATGCTGCGCAGCGGCGACGAGGTTTCAGCGCAGCGGCTGCAAAATCAGCTCAATATGAAGCAGCAGCATCTGAACATCGCCGAATCGGAACTTCAGGACCACCGCTTGCTGACGCGGCATCTCATGCAGGAATTGGCGACGCTGGAGACGGCGCTGGACAGACAGGAACGGGAACAGGGGCGTCAACGCGGGCAGCCCTCGTCCTCAGCGGGCAAAACGCATATCCCGATAGACGGCGCCGCCAAGCCCGGCAATCGCGCTGACAACGTCAAGAGATCGATCTTGGACACGGTGTCTAACAAGTTTGACGAAACGCGCGCGAATCTGGAAAACTTGCTGGACGGTTCACCGCCGCCGCCGCGACAAGTACGCCCGAGTGGCGTTCAGCGTTTCGAAATTGTGGACGAGGAACCGGATCCGCATAAGCCTAAGCCGCGCAAGAAGGACGAGCCCGATATGAAGTCCCGTTTATCGCGTCTCAGCAAGCCGCCCGAAGACGATTGATTCGCGCGATCGCTAGCGGCTAGACGGCGCCTGCATGATCCGGGTCAATCGTCTCGATAAGATCTTGCATGGATCGTTCGATATAGGGGAAGCCAAGCCAGGCGCTCATTAACCCGAATAAACCGCCAGTGAAAATGCGGAATATCGGCGCCGTCTCGCGCACGGGCCAGAATTCGAAGGGCGGATAGCTCAATAGCTGGCTGAATCCGTCAAGCCCCACCGGACCCAATCCGACGAACAGATACAGCCAGAAGGGCAGAGGCCGGATTCGCCAACGAAACTGCCGATAGACCAAGCCCCCGACGAAGATCATCGTGTAGATAGCGAGGTCGCGCGCGCAGAGGCTTGTCTTGTAGCCGAATGTCTCGTCGCCGATGAAGTGCCGAGCGGCGAACTGTTGGACGACGCTGAATTCTGCGAGTCCTTCTACCGTAGCGGGAGGGGCGGGCGCCCGGCTGCCGTATATGCCCGACCAGAAACGATACTGTTCCAGGAAGGCCTCTGATTCGCTGGCAGCCATCTCGAATGGCTCGTAAGCGCTGTCGGCGGCGCCGCGCGGGTAAAAGGCCTGTTCGCCAAAGAGGAAGGGAGAACGAAAGGCGAACTGGTGACAGAAGGGGCTGTATATCGTGTAGATGAAATCGGCTGGATCATTCAAACCGAGCTTTGCCAGCGTCGGCGCCAACCAGGGCAAGCTGATATAAATCGCCAGCGCGGTCAGGACGATGCGCAGCCAATTGCGCGCCAATCGAAGCAGCGTCTGACTCGCCCTCGATTTCACGATTCTGAATGCCGCTCGCGCTCTCAAAACCATTCAAGCCTTTGTGCTCAGCTGGTTCAAATCCGCACGAAGTTGTTCGTGGCTTACCGCCCCATAATACACGCGGCGAATGATGTGATCGGTATCGAGCACGAAGGTAGTCGGCAGCCCGCGAACCTGATAGCGCGCGGCAACAAGGCCTTGCCGGTCGAGCAAAACATCATAGGTCAATCCGAGTTGCATCACCCAGTCTCGCGCGGCTTGAAGGCTCTCGCCGAGGTTTACCGCCAGGATACGCAGCTTTCCCGGATAGCTGTCGTAGAGCGTCTGCAGATCGCGCATTTCGCGCCGACAAGGCTGACACCAGGTCGCCCAGAAGTTTATAACGGTGATCGCTCCACGAGCGTTCTCGAGCGCAAAGGCCCTGGATGATGCTGTCGGCAGACTGAATGATGGCGCCTGCGAACGGATTTCAGGCGCCTGGTACAGTCCGTCGTCGCCGGGCAGCCCGCTATAATCGCCCCGGTTGGGCAAACCGGCGAGGACTAAGACGACAATCGCCGCGCCCAGAGACAGGAACGCGGCAAGCCAATGCAGGAGCCGATTCAGCTTCGACATTTCGCTCAGCCGTCAAGGCTCATGCTTGCGGCAAAGCCTCATTCAGCATTTCGCTCAGTTGCGCCTCGGTCATCAAGCCAAAGTGCCGAGCCAGAATGACGCCATCCCGGTCGAGCAAGTAAGAGCTGGGGCGCGTCTGAATGCCGTAGGCGTCGTTGATCACGCCGCTGTCATCGAGCGCCAGCGGGAAGGTCAAGGCGAATTCATCGCGGAAGGCTAAGATCGCCTCTTCTGTATCGTTGTAGGCGATGGCGAGAATCTCAAAGCCCTGCTCGCGCCATTCTTCGTAGGCCTTCTGGAATTCCGGCATTTCGCGCCGGCATGGACCACACCAGGTGCCCCAGAAGTTCAACAGCAGCACGCGGTCCCGCAGATCGGACAGCGCAACGACGTCATCATCGAGGGTCTCGATGGTAAACGCAGGCGCGCGATTGCCTTCCGCCAGGCCGAGCGCCGGCTCCAGATCAGCGGCAATATCGGCGAAACTGTTCATCGCGTCGCCAGCGGACGCAGTCTCGCCAGGGGAAGGAGAGGGCGCCGTCGCTTCGAATGATTCGGCGTCGCGCGCCTTTACGCGGAATCGCGCCGTATCGGCTACCGATGTATTGCGCAGCGCAACGCGATATTTGCCGTCGCTTTGGAGCTCGTAGCCGACCAGGGGGTAAAAGCGTCCGTCGGACTCCAAGCTGTCGTCTTTGCTGGCGCGCGCCAATTCCACTTCGCCCGGTCCAAATAGAATCAGTTCGAAATCGGGCAGATCTTCACCGACGCTTCGCACTTCGAAATCGATCAGTTGCCCGGCTTCGCCATGGAAAAGATATTCTTGTTGCGGCACATCCGGCGCGAAGAGACCGCTTGCGCTCTGATTGATGGCGACTGGCGCCAGCGAGCCGCCAAGGCAAGCGCCGACGTGGCTCAGGTCCAATTCTCCGTCGAAGAAACCGACGCCGCATTCTTCGACACGGAAGGTGAAATCGGCGAATTCACCCCGAGAAAATGTTTGGCTCAAGCTCTGCAGCTGGCCGCTGGCGACTAACAGTCCAATCGCGATCAGCAGCGTCCCGCTGAGCAGCTCAATCTTGTGCATGTGACGCTGCAGCCGGCGCAATAGGCCTTGGGCGCTATTCATGAGCAGCGCGGTGATAACGAATGGAATGCCCAGCCCGATTGAGTAAGCGGTGAGCAGCAGCATGCCCTGTGCGATGTCGCCGCTGGTTGCGCCGCTGGCCGCCGCCACCGTCAGGATGGTCCCGAGCAGCGGACCGATGCAGGGCGTCCAGCCGGCGGAGAACACCATGCCCATGAAGGTTGAGCCAAGCAGACCGTCACGGCCGCCTCCGCCAATATCGGCGCGCGTATCCGAATAAAGCATGGACTCAAGCCGTTCCAAGGCGCCATGCCAGAAGCTCGCCGGCTCGGTAAAGGCGCCCTTGACGAAAAGCGCGACGAAAAGGATGGCGATCAAGGGCAGAGCGACTGCGGCTTGCTCAAGAAAGGCCCAATAAATCAGCGCGCTCGCCAGAATGATAAACACGATGCTGAAGAGGACGCTGTCCAATATGCCGGCTTGCCCTTTCTTGCGCAGCCAGGCGAAGAAGCGCGGCATCACCCCCATGAATTGGAAGCCGAAGAAGATAATCACCAAGCCGCCGACGCGACCGAGAATCTCGGTGAATGCACTGACGTGCTGGCCCGCCAAGCTGGACAAGGCGGTGGTGAGCAAGCCGATCAAGACGAATATGATCGTGAAGCCGAGGACAAATGCAATGCCGTGCAACAGCATCTGCAGACGCAAGGCGAGGCTGACCGTCGCGACTGATCCAGAAGCCGCCTGACGGCTGACGTTATGCGTCAGGCGACCGCCCATATAACCGATATAGGCGGGCACCAGCGGCAAGACGCAGGGCGAGATGAAGGACAAAATGCCGGCAACGAGCGCCAGACCGATTGTGATATTTTCCATGTTTGATACCTCCGGTGGTTCCAGGCGCCGGCGAGGCGTCAATTCTCCGCTACTTCATCAACAAGCTTGACGCCAACTGATTACGAGAGCCTTGCTCAAGGCTAAAAGATTCCTTATCGGATATGCGCTGGCGCGCGGTCGAGAGATTCGCTGATCCGCATTTGACGGTATCGTTCATATCTCATTTTATCAGACTGTTGTCGGCGCTGTTTCAGTCTTCCGCATCCAGCAGCTGCCGCAGCAGCGCCGCCTCTTCTTTTGCCGAACTGACCTCGCCATCAATCCAGGCGAAGCGAAGCCGATCGAGGAGCTTCCGATAGCGCGGTCCCGGCGCAAGCCCCAGCGCCTTCAGGTCATCCCCTGAAATTGTCGGGCGGCGCTGGCGCCAATTCGACGCGTAGGCGGCAATCTTACCCTGTACAGCCGGATTCTCAGGCGAGAGCAGCCAGCCAGCCTGCAACGCAGCCTCTGGGAACGCATCCAGGATTCGTGTGACCCGGCTCGGGCGAATGGCAGGATCTTCGAGGGCGCGTGTTTGTTCACTCAGTCTCGCGGTCGCCGTGATCGCGTCGGTCAGCTTGTTCGTCAGCGCCAGCCGTTCGCACAGATCTCGCGCCTTCGCGCTGTCGATCACGCTCATGAGCACAATCCAGCGGAGCGTTTGTCTCTCGACCGCCTCCTTCGACCAGGGCGGCCTGAGAAGTTGGCAGCGCGCGATCAGATCGGGCAGCCGCGGGCTGATGCGAAAGGACGGGTGAATGTTGACCAGCGCGCCCCATTCTTGCAGGCTGAGCAGAATCTCGCCGGCAAGTGGCTCGCGCAAGATCAGGTCAATTTCGTTTCTCAGCCGCTGGCCCGTCATTCGCCCAAGGTGGGGAAGCGCCGATCGCATCCAATCGGCCGTATTTGATTCCAAGTTAAAACCAAGTCGCGTGGCATAGCGCAGCGCCCGCAGAATCCGCGTCGGATCATCAGCGAAGCTTTGATCATGAATTGCTCGAATCAATCCCTGCTCAAGGTCTTCTTTTCCACCGCAGACATCAATCAGGCGACCCGACCGCGCAAATGGGCTGAGTTGAATCGCGAGCGCGTTGACGCTGAAGTCTCGTCGCCGCAGATCGCGTTCGATGTCACTGGGCGTCACGGTGGGCAGGGCAGCCGGATGCGCATAGGTTTCGCTGCGCGCCGTGACGAAATCCACGCTGGCAGGCAAGTTATCGAGCGCATGAGAGAGACTGCACGCGACGCTTTCATCCAAGAGCCATTTTGCCGTTCCAAATGGCTCATGTATTTCGACGGCGCCGCCGAATGCTCTTGCCACAGACCTGGCGAAGCTGACGGCATCGCCCTCGACAACAAAATCGAAATCGAGCGTTCTCCGACCCAGCAGCAGGTCGCGCACTAGCCCGCCCGCAAGATAAAGCGCCAGATTCTTCTTTCGCGCCATTTGCGATATAAGCTCAATCAACCCGGCGCCTTGCTGGCCAAGAATATGCTGGAAGCTGCGGAGTTGATATCTTGGGGGATCGCCGGCGCCGCCCGCGTTCGTCATGGCGCTATTCCGAACCAGGCTTATGTCGGTGTGACCCAGGGGCCGACCAGCTCTCTCTCCATCATGCTGAGCGAGGTCGTAAAGTTGAAGAAGGCCAGCAGCGCGTAGACGAGGGCGGCGCGCATGTCATCCCGGCCGCTCATTAGGCTAAACAAGCCCGGCATGATGATGGCCAGCCAGAGCATATAGAGCAGGTAGACGACGACGCGCCCCGAGCGGGGATGCATTCCCGATAGCAGCAACGCAACGCCGACCGCCAGCGTAACAGCGGCCAGCAGCGCATAAGTTAGAACCGCTCCCCAATAGTGACCCGATATCGCTTCTTTCCTGCCAGCTATATACGCGGCCCAAAGGCCCAGGGCTAGCGAGTACATGATATGCATGTTGAACAAGATTTGGTGCAGGTCTGCCATAAGACGTCACGGCGAATCTTCAATTGTGCATTCATTCTATCATATTGCTTTGCTTTACAATTTACAGGATCGTTATCCATCCCATATTGGAAGCCAGCCAGATCAGCGCCAGAAGATTGGCGATGATCAGACCGGGACGTTGCATATTGCCGCCCTCGCTGGCCGGGTTGCCGCGCATATCAAATTCCCAGGGGAACATAATCGTTGTGATGACGCCGATGATCAAGATCGTGCCGAGCCAAACGGGAAAGAGCGCCTGCATGATGGCGACAAAGATACAAATCAGCGCGCAGGCAATCGAGAGGTGACCCAGGATTGAGGTTGGCGCCTTGCCCAAGAGCACGGCGGTATTCTTCAATCCCGCTTCTTTGTCCACCTCATAATCGACCACCTGATTGTAAAATTGCCCATAGGCGGAAAAGAGGCTCGCCGCGGCAATGACCAGCCAAACTTCGCGCGGCTCTGAACCGTAAGTGAAATAGCCTGCGGCCAGCAAAAGGCCACTGAGCATAAGCGCGTGCGTCACAACGTCGGTAATCGGTCGCGCCTTGAAGCGAAATGGATGGGCTGAATAAAGATAGCAGAGCACAAGCGTCGCCCCGCCGATCACGAGCGCCAGCGCGCCGCTTGCGGCAAACAACCCTAGGGAGGAGATGAACGTTGCCGCGCTCAATACCGCGCCTTCGCGTCGGCTTAGGAGACCGCTGCTGATGACGTTCTGCTGTTTCTTTTGTGAATCAAGCGCATCGTCAGGCGCGTCTTCAATGTTATTCAGCATAAAGGCGAAACACATCGCCAGAACATTGGCCGCCAAAACCGCGAAGAGGCGCCAGTCCGCCGGAGCCGCTTCCGGCTCAAGCGCCAAGAGCCCGCCGATGATGGTGAGCGGAATGGTGAAGGGCAGGTGCTCGCGCCAGCGCGACAGGCGGATGACGGCGGCGATCTTGCTGCGAGGATGAGTTGCGGCTGCTTTCGTCAATTTACTCTTGACCGAATCAATTGTCCTGCGCCAGGTAATCCGCAAATCATAGCACAGCACAGAAGAAATGCGATACGGCTCGCTTGCGCAAGTCGCCTTGTTTACGACAATAGAGCTTAGTATGATGCGCTGTATGTTTCGAATTCTAGCCCCCTGTATCGCCTGCCTCATTGCCTTGGCGGGCTGCAATCTCGCCAGGAGTCCCTTGCCGGATATTACGGTAGAGTCCAGTGATACGCGCGCTCGCTTGGGCGCTAGCCCGATTCCCGCGACGGCTACCCTGGGCGCTCTGATTGCGAGCGCGACTGAGAGCCGGGCAAGCCCAACGCCAACCGAAGCCGCTCCCGCGCGCTGTGACGCCGATGATTACGCGGGACCCGCTCGACGGGTTAGCGCGGAGATCAGCATTGATTACGCGATGAAGACGGCTGATGTCGTCCAGACAGTTGAATTCTTGAATCGTGAAACGCTACCGCTCGACTTGATTGTGTTGGATGTGCAGGCGAACCAATGGGAAGACGGCTTCCAACTGATGGATCTGACCGTATATGGCGAGTCATCTGACTATGACTTGAACTTGAATCGTCTGTTCGTCGGTTTGGAAGAGCCATTGGAATCTGGCTGTTGGCTTGAGATCGGGTTGAATTTCCGTTTGCAGCCGGCGCAAATCCGCGATGGCTTGCGCTCTTACCGCGGCTTCTTTGGTTACAGTCCGCGACAGTTCAATCTGGGCCATTTCTTGCCGGCGGTGGCGGCGCGGCTGGATGAAGACTGGCGGATTCACGATCCTGTCGGCATCGGCGAGCAAGTGGTCTATGATGTGGCGGACTGGCAAGCGACGGTGTCGGTTGAGAATGCGCCGGACGCGCTCGCGCTGGCAGCGCCGGGAACGGTCACTGCCCTTGGATCGACAACGTGGGACATTGAGCTGTTGAACTCGCGGGATTTCGCCATTAGCCTCGGCGATGGGCTGATCGCGAGTGAACTGCAACTTGCCAATGGCGCGACCGTCGAGGTTTATGCCTTCGCCGACGCCCAGATCTACGCAAACGGCGTCCAGTTGAACGGCGCTGATCATGCGCTGCAAGAAGCGGAGAAGGCGCTGGCGCTATTTGAAAAGCTGTTCGCGCCCTATGACCGCGAGCGATTTGTTATCGTCCAGGGCGACTTTCCCGATGGCATGGAGTTCAGCGGGCTGGTTTTTGTCGGCGGCGCCTGGTTCACGAGCTTTGACGGCGGACCGCGAAACTATCTCACGCTAATCACCGTTCACGAGATCGCCCATCAGTGGTGGTATGCGCGGGTCGGCAATGATTCGGCGCTCAATCCCTGGCTTGATGAGGCGCTGGCCACCTACAGCGAATATCTCTTTATCGAAGCGCATTACCCGTTATACAAGAACTGGTGGTGGTCCTTTCGCGTCGCCGGTTTCTTCCCTCAGGGCAAGGTGGACAGCGACGTCTATGAATTCGCCACCGCTCGCGAGTATATCAATGCGGTCTATCTGAGGGGCGTTCAGATGCTGCACAATCTGCGCGTGGATATCGGCGATGACGCTTTCTTCCAGTTGCTGCGCGCATACCTCGCCGCCGGAGACGGGCAAATTGCCGATCCGACGCTATTCTGGCGCCAACTTCCGCCTGAGCAGCGAGGCTTGACCTTGGCGACGCGATCGGAATACTTGCGCCAGCATGACGATAGGTCCCTGTTTGGCGCAGCGGACAATTGAATTTTGGCGCCGCGAATTATCGCGCCCGTACTAGCCGGTCGTCTTCATGCCAGCGGCGATGCCATTGATGGTGGCAAGAGTGGCGTCCAGCGTAGAGCGCCAGATTTCGTCGCCTTCGTCCAGTTGACGCAGCTCGCGCAGCAAGGCGACTTGCATGAAATTGAGCGGGTCGACATAGGGGTTGCGCCGCTCAATCGAAGTCTTGATGGCAGACATATTCGTCAACAGATCGGCTTGCTCCGTCACAGATATAATCATCTCGCTGCTAAGACTGTGTTCTTCTTTTATCCAGTCGAAAAAGCGCGCCCGCAGTTCAATCGGCTCGACCAGCGAAGCGTAGAGTTCAGCGATGCCCATATCGGCTTTGGCGACATCGAGTTGGGCGTTGTCAATCAGCGCGTTGAAGAATGACCATTCGCGATACATCTCGCGCAAGGCGCGCAGCCCGTTCGCTTCTTCTTCAATGTAGGTCTTGAACGCTGTGCCCAACCCGAACCAACTCGGCACAATGGCGCGGCTCTGCATCCAACTGAACATCCAGGGGATCGCCCGCATGGCGGAGAAACCGCCCTTCTTCTGACGCTTGGCCGGGCGCGAGCTGATTTGCATCCGCGCCAACTCGTTGATTGGCGTCGCTTGCTGCCAATAGTCCAAAAAGCCATCGCTCTCGTAGACGAACTTGCGATAGTATAGCCGGCTGAGATCGGACAGTTGCGCCATCACCTCGTAGTAATTGGGTGTAACGTGATGCCGCTCCTGCGAGCCCATGCCGATGAGCACGGCGTTCATCACCTGATTCAAGTGGCGATGACCGATGCCGCGGTTGCTATAGCGGTAGGCGATAACTTCGCCTTGTTCGGTGATTTTGACGCCGCCATGCAGAGATTCGGGCGGCTGTGACAGAATCGCGCGGTTAGTGGGTCCGCCGCCGCGGCCGATACTGCCCCCGCGCCCATGGAATAGCTCAAGCGATACCCCGTGTTCCACACATTTCTGCGTCAAAATGCGCTGCGCGTTGTATAGATTCCAGTTAGACGCCAGATAGCCGCCGTCCTTGCCGCTGTCGGAATAGCCGATCATTACTTGTTGGCGCAAGCCGCGCTTGCCGGCGCGGGCGACCAGATGCTTGCGATATTCGGTATTTTCAAATAAGGCGCCCATGATGCCCGGCGAACGGTAAAGGTCGTCAATCGTCTCGAACAGCGGCACGATGTAGACATCGTTGTCGATGCCAACCTCGCGCGCGAATAGCAGCATCGCCAGAACATCGCTCGGCTCTGTAGACATACTGGCGATGACGGTATCAATGACGATGGCGTCATAGCGGGAATGCGCTTCCGCGATCATGCGCCAGGTGCGTATGATGCTCTGGGTCGTCTCGGTGAAAACGACGATGTCATTGGGGAAAAGCGGACGCTTGTTCCGAATCTCCGCCGTCAGCAGCTTTTGCTTTTCGTCCTCGGGCAGGTTGCTGTAATTCTGAACGAGGCCGTAATGATTGAATAGCTCGTCCAATGCCGCTCGATGCAAGTTAGCGTCTTCTCGCACTTCGAGCGGGACAAGATGCAAACCAAAAAGCCGGATTTTGCGCACCAGGCGTTGCACCGCGCCCATTGCCGCGCGCCGGCCGCGATGCGCCCTGAGGCTGTTTTGGATGAGCAGCAGATCGCCCAGCAGTTCACGACTGGACCGATACTGATCGTCTTGCAGTTTCTTGCGAATAATGGCCAGCATCTGACGGTAGACTTCGCCCGGATAGCGTTCGCTGGAGGGGAAGTCGCTGTCGACCGCCTCTTGCAACGCATTGGAAACACCAAGTTGATTGGTGTCTTGCGTCAGGTTGTCGGTCAGCGCTTCAATCTCTTCCAAATAAATCTGCCGCGCGGTCTCTCGCAATGTCGCCAGGGTTTGCAAGGTGACATCGGTTGTCACGTTGGGGTTGCCGTCGCGGTCGCCGCCGATCCATGACGCGTAGCGCAGCACTGGCGGCAGCTCCGACCAATCGTCGTCGGGATAAAAGCGTTCCAAAGCCATCTGCAAATCTTCATATATGTCGATGACGACATCCACAATGACGGAGCGAATGAAATAAATCCCGAAGTCGACCTCATCCGCGACTTGTTTCTTCGAGGCGCGCACCTGTCGCGTCTGCCAAAGTTCTTCCACTTCTTCCGCCAGTTTGCTCTCCAGCTTGCGCAGCTCGCGCGGGAGCAGGTTGTGACGGTCCCGCATCTCCATCATCTGGGCAATATGCCGCAGAATGACCAGAATCTCTTGCCGTTTCGCCTCTGACGGATGCGCCGTGAGCACGAGCCGCAGACGGGTTTGCTCCAGCAGCGAGCGGATCTCATCCGCCGTCTTGCCACTGGCTTGCAAGTCGCGAATCGCATGGACGATAGATTCTCGCAATGCGCCCTTTGCTTCGCGCTGGCGGATCACGCGGATGCGCTGCAAGTCTTCGGCAATATTGATGAGTTGGAAGTAATTCGAGAAGGCTTTGATGAGAATGTTTTTCGAGCTAAGCGACAGATTTTCCAGGCGATCGGCCAATTGGAATGCGGCCGCTGAATCGCCGCTGCGCCGCGCTTTGGACATCGCGCGAATCTCCTCGACCAACTCATAAGCCTCCATGCCGTTCTGTTCCTGGATGATGACGCCAAGGCAGCTGCCCAGGGTGTGGATGTCTTGGCTGAGGGATGAATTATTCGCCATCCGTTTTTGCGCTCCCGCCGGCGATTAACACGACCGCTCGCATGAAAATGCGGCTCGCCAGGCACTATAGTTCAACTTAGAATCCTAATCCAGTAGGAGATGAGCGCGAAAGCAGCAGAGACGGCTGCTGGCTGGTAGAGGTGTCCTTTGAAGAAAATCGTCGCATGCGTCGCCAATTTCGCGGAGGGAAGGCGCGACGCAATTGTTGCCGAAATTGTCAATTCCATTGCGGACGTCTCTGGTGTTGAAGTGCTTGGTTTTGAAAGCGACATGGATCACAATCGCTCGGTGGCGACCTTCATTGGCGCGCCGCATGCGGTTGCGGAAGCCGCCTTTGCCGGCGTACAGGTCGCGGCAGCGAAGATTGACATGAACCGGCATCGAGGTCAACACCCGCGAATAGGCGCTGCCGATGTGATCCCTTTTGTGCCCTTGCGAAATGTGACCATAGCCGAGTGCATAGAATTGGCGCGAACACTTGGCGCGCGTGTGGGAGAGGCGCTGCAGCTGCCGGTGTTTCTCTATGCGGAAGCGGCTTTGCAGGATGAGAATAGAGAGCTCTCCTCAATTCGGCGCGGCGGTTACGAAGGCTTGCGTCAATCGATTGCGACCGGGAAAACGCCCCAGCCAGATTTTGGTCCACGTAGGATGGGCGAGGCGGGCGGCTGCGTCGTAGGCGCGCGGGATATTCTCATCGCCTTCAATGTCTACCTGGCCACGACGGATGTATCCATCGCAAAAGCCATCGCGCGCGCGATAAGGGAGTCGTCCGGCGGGATGCCCTGTGTCAAAGCGCTTGGCTTTGTCGTCAAGGGCAAAGCGCAAGTGTCGATGAACTTGACCGATTATCGGGTGACATCCATGGGCGCTGCATTTGAGAGGATTCGCCAGTTAGCGGCTGAATATGGCGTCGACATCGACCGTTCGGAGATCATCGGCTTGATGCCAGGAGCGGCTTTGACTGGCTCGTCGGCAACGGACATGCAGATAATGAATTTCGGTCCAGAACGTATCCTGGAAAGTTTTCTGGATGAAGCCCTATGAATGTCGCCAATCGGCCGCTCACTCAACCGGCGGGCGATATTGCAGCGCTTCAGCGATATGCGGGACCTGGATATTGGCCGACGCGTCCAGGTCGGCGATTGTGCGGCTGAGCTTGAGTACGCGATGATAACTGCGCGCGCTCAGCCGGAGCTTTTTCACTGAGAGCGTCAGAATCCCCCGCGCCTCGTCGTTCAGCGAACAGAACTGGTCGATTTCACTGACCGACATATCGGCATTGGCGAAAAGCCCCGGCAGATCTTTGAACCGTTCAGTTTGCTGGCTGCGCGCCTCCTCGACGCGTTGGCGGATATCGCGCGAGCGCTCGGCCTGCGCCTCACCCATGAGCTTGTCGAAATCTACCCGCGGCACATCGACGTGGATATCGATGCGGTCGAGAATGGGTCCGGAGATCCGCGATTGATAGCGCTGAATCTGATTCGGCGTGCAAGAACAGGCTTGGAGTGGATCGCCATAAAAGCCGCAGGGGCAGGGGTTTCGCGCGCCCACTAGCAAGAAATTGGCGGGGAAGGTGATGCTGCCCTTCGCCCGGCTAATCGTCACGATCTTGTCTTCAATCGGCTGACGCAGCACTTCCAGCACTTTGCTCGGGTGCTCGTTGATTTCATCGAGGAACAAGACGCCACGATGAGCCAGGCTGATTTCACCCGGTTTCGGGATGGACCCGCCGCCAACAAGCCCAACTTGGGAAATGGTGTGGTGGGGCGCGCGGAAGGGCCGTTGGCGGACGAGCGGCTCGTCCTGCGATAGCATGTCCACGATGGAGTATATCCGGGTGACCTCGAGCGATTCCTGCATCGTCAATGCCGGCAAGATACCGGCTAGCGCCCGCGCTTGCAGGCTCTTGCCCGCGCCAGGCGGGCCCGACATCAGGATATTGTGGTTGCCGGCGGCGGCCACTTCCAGCGCGCGCTTCACATGCTCTTGGCCGCGAATGTCGGCGAAGTCTTCAATGCCATCGGCCAGCGGGGATTCGGCGTTTCGCCCATTCAGATTGGAATGGAATGGCTCGATCGGGTTCAACTGATACAGATGCTCCACCAACTGGCCGATGGATTGCACCGGAATGATCGTCATGTCTTGAATCAAAGCGGCTTCCGCGGCATCGGCTTCGGGCACATAAACGGTGTCCAAGCCCTGCTGCATGGCGGTGTACACCATCGGCAGAACGCCTTGCACATGGCGGATGCTGCCGTCAAGTGAAAGCTCGCCGATGAACATGGCATTGTCCAGCTCGTGAAGCGGGATCTGATCGGTGGCGGCCAAGATGCCGATGGCGATCGCCAGGTCATACGATGGTCCATGCTTGTGAATATCGGCCGGCGAAAGATTGACCACATAGGCTTTATTGGGAAAACGCAATCCGCTGTTGCGAATGGCCGAGCGGGCGCGATCCTTGCTCTCGCGTACGGCCAAGCCCGGCAAGCCCACCAGATTGAAGCTGGGCAGCGCCGCTCGCGGGTTGAAATCGGTTTGCACCTCGACGATCTGGCCGTCCAGGCCGATGACGGCGCATGTATTGACGATGGCTAGCATAGGCGCTCCCTTTGGCGCGCAGACCATATCGCATAATATTACAAGTGAATTCCTGGAAAATCACCCGCAATCTGCGTGATTGGCGGCGGTCAGGACATATGCTGGATGTAAGCGATGATGCCGCCGGCGCTGACGATCTCGCGCACCTGGTCCGGAAGCGGCGGAAACGAATACACCGCGCCAGCATAACGGATTCGCGCCGCCTCCATATCGATCTCGATCGTTTCGCCGTCCTCTGCCGCCTCAGTGAGTTCGGGGCAGGTGATGACCAGCAGACCGCTGTTGATCGCGTTTCGATAGTAAATTCGCGCGAAGCTGCTGGCAATGACAGCGTGGACGCCGGCCGCGATCAGACATTTGACTGCTTGCTCGCGGCTGCTGCCATTGCCCCAATTGCGACCGGCGACGATGACATCCCCAGCTTGGACCGCGCCAGCAAAGCCTGGGTCGAGGTCTTCCAGGGCGTGGCGCGCCAATTCGACCGGATCCTGGTCAATGGTGTAGGTGTACTTGCCGGGGAAGATGACATCGGTATTGACGTTGTCGCCGTACTTCCAGACGCGATGCTGTGTTCTTGTCATTGGCCAGCTTCCTCTCCCGGGGCAGCGCTCTTTGGTCAGCTTGGGTTCAGCCGGTCAATTCGGCCGGGTGGATGAGCCGCCCGGCGATGCAACTCGCCGCGACCACCGCCGGATTCGCAAGGTAGATTTCCGCCTTTGGCTCGCCCATGCGTCCGCGGAAGTTTCGATTGGCGCTGCTGATGCATACTTCGCCCGGCGCCAGAACGCCCGCATGAACACCCATGCAGGGTCCGCAACCGGGTGTGCCGATGGTCGCGCCAGCGTCAATCAGATCGGCGATGTAACCGGCTTCAGCAGCGTCGCGCAGCACCATAGACGACGCCGGAATCACAATCAGCCGCTTTTGCAGCCGCCGGCCGCGCGCGATCTCGGCAGCGGCTCGGATGTCTTCCAGCCGTCCGTTGGTGCAGGTGCCGATGAAACCGACATCGACTTCCTTGGATGGAAGCTCCGAGAGAGCCTGTGTATTGTCCACGCTGTGCGGGCAGGAAATCATCGGCTCGATATCGCCCAAGCGGATCTGATGGTGAACAGCATAACTCGCGGCGGGATCGGCATAAAGCGCTCGCTTTCGAAAGTAAGCCAGGCGCGCTTCGTAATCATCTCGGCGCGTCCGTCTCAAGGTCATGTCCAGCCAGCGCCAGGTGACTGCGTCCGGCGCCATGCAGGCGTTCTTCGCGCCCATCTCCGCCATCATATTCGTCAGCACGGCGCGCGAATCCGGCGACAACTCGCATAATCCGTCGCCATCGAACTCGACTGCCATGTAGGTCGCGCCGTCGGATGACAGCTTTCCGATCAGGTGAATCGTCAAATCCTTGGTCGTTACGCCTGCGTTTAGTTTTCCCGAAAGCGTGATGCGCATCGTCTCCGGGACGCGCAGCCACAACTCCCCGGTCGCCCAAAGAGCCGCGACCTCGCTGCGCCCAATGCCAGCGCTGAAGGCGCCCAGCCAGCCATAATGCGTACTGTGGCTGTCGGCGCCCAAGAGCGTCATGCCGGGACCGACAATGCCCTCTTCACAGAGCACCTGGTGACAGATGCCGCGCCCGACTTCAAAGAAATTCGCGATGCCTTGATCGCGTACGAAGTCACGCACGCGCGCGTGATTCCGGGCGTGCATGGCGGTCGGCGGCGGCGCTGCGTGATCGAGCGTGATCGCCAGCCGATCGGGATGCTTGACCCGTCCCTGCGGCAGTTGCTCGAAGATGCTGGCAATAGCAGCGGTATTGTCATGGCTCAATATGACATCCGGTTCGATGACGACGATTTCACCGGGTTTGACTACGTCATTGCCGCTGGCTCTGGCAAGCAGTTTTTCCGTCAAGGTTTGCGGCGACAAATGCTGAACACTTTCTCAATACTGCTATTTTGATAGTCTGCTAGAATTACCGCTTGGCATACAAATGAACACGTTGGCGGGCTAGATGCTGCCGCAGGATCTGCGCGACAAGCTCCATCATAACGTTGTCGTCAATATTTTTGATGGCAGTCTGTTCGGCTTTGGCATCTCGGGCTTGGCATCCTATGTTACCATAATCCCGCTCTTCCTGTCCTTCCTCACCGAATCGACCGCTCTGATTGGCTTCGTCGCCACGCTATTCCACATCGGCTGGCAAGTGCCGCAATTGCTGACCTCGAGCTATGTCGCCGGTCTGCAGCGCTATAAGCCGATGGTGCTGGCTATGACCTTGATCGAGCGCGTGCCTTATTTCGGCTTGGCGCTGCTGGCTATTATGATTCCGCGGATTGGCGTCGATGCGGCGCTCGTCGTGGCGCTGCTGCTGCTCGGCGTGCAAGCGCTGGGCGGCGGATTCACCGGCACCGCCTGGCAGAGCATGATGAGCAAGATTATGCCGCCGCACCGGCTGGGCTCCTTCTTCGGCATCCAGTCAGCTTGCGTCAACCTCTTCGGCGCTGGCGGCGCTCTGCTGGCGAGCTTCATCCTGGAAAGGCTGGCTTTCCCTGACAGTTTTTCGTTGCTCTTTTTCTTGGCTGGCATTAGCCTGCTCGTGTCTTTCGTGGGTCTGGCTTTGACGTTTGAGCCGAAGAGCGATCCGCAACATGTCGCCGAGGCGGTCAAGTGGCGTCAATTCGGCGGGCGCCTGCGCCAGATCCTGCGCGCGGATGACAACTTCCGCTGGTTCCTCATCGCGCGCGGTTTGACGGCGGTGAGCTTGACCACCATTTCCTTCTATACCATATACGGCATCCGCCGCTTCGATATGTCGCCCGAATTCGCCGGCGTCTTGACCAGCGTTCTGCTGGTGTCGAATACCTTGAGCAGTTCGGTCATCGGCTGGATCGGCGATCGCTGGGGCCACCGGCGCGTTCTGATTGCGGCGAGTCTGCTGACCGTTTTGGGGATCGGCATCGCCCTGCGGGCCAGCGATGTGAGCTGGTTCTATGCCGTCTTCGCCTTAACCGGTTTCGTCAATTCGGCGCAATGGTCGACGATCATGACCATCACCGTGCAGTTCGGCTCGGTGGCGGAACGCCCGTATTACATCGGGATGGCGAATACATTCATTGCGCCGGTGACGATCTTCGCGCCGATATTTGGCGGATGGCTGGTCGATGCAGTCAACTTTGAACTTACATTCGGCATCTTCGCCCTGGCCGGCATTCTTTCGGTATTGGTCTATGTCTTTCCCATGGATGATCCGCAGGAGGCAACGGGCGCGCAAAAGCGGAATGTCGCCACAATCGATTAGTCGTCGATCGGCAGCATCAATTTGCTGAGGATTCTGTCGACGTCTTCCAGGGTAATCGGCCGTTCGTCCGCCATCAGTTTGACTTGTGCTGTGACCAGATTGAGCACATCGTCAGGCAGCGCGATGCCGCGGCCGGCGGCGTAATCACGAATGGCGTTGCGTCCCACCAGGCGATGGGCGACATCAATGATGCGCGGCAGGCCAAAATCTTCTGGATCAATCGCTTCATAAGTGGTCGGGTTTTTCAGTACGGCATTGGTATGAACGCCCGCCTTGTGATGAAAAGCGACCTCGCCGGTGATGGGCGTGTTGTACGGAATCTCGATGCCCAGCTTATCGGCCACGAAGCGTTCGATCTTGGGCAGCAGACATAACTGATATTTCTCCACCAGCGCTTTATCACAGGTGTAAAGCCGGCCGACGAGCGCGCCCATTGGCGTGATGCCGTTGCGCTCGCCAATGCCCAGGACCGTCGTGTCAATATGGGTCGCGCCCGCTTGCAAGGCGCAGAAAGCGTTGGCGACGGCGCAGCTGCTGTCGTTGTGTCCGTGAAATTCGATATCGCAGCTGACCACATCGCGCAGATTGGATATGAGATTGTAGGTTTGCAGTGGATCGGCGATGCCCACCGTATCGGCGACCCCGACGCGATCCACGCCAGCCAGATCCATCGCGCGATATACCGTCATGACATCGGCAAAATTGCTGCGGAAGGTATCCTCCGTGCTGAAACGGGTCTCAATTTCTTGCTGATTCAGATAGGCGATGACCTCTTGCCCGATTTCAATGACTTGCTCAAGGCTTTTGCCGTGGCTGTACTCGCGCATGTATTCAGAAGTTCCGATGTAAACATCGGCGCCGTCTACGCCACAATCGACCGCCAGCCTGGCATCTTCCATATTCGCGCGAATATGCGTCAAGAGCTTGAAGCGGCGCGGCATATCGGCCAAAGCGCGGACGGAATCGGCGCTTTGCGGGCTGGCCACTGGCGTCGACAATTCCATGTATTCCACCCCAAACTGATCTAGAAGCTGGGCGATTTCGCGCTTGTCCTCCAGAGTAAAGTGCGTCCCGCGGAACTGCTCGCCTTCGCGCAAGGTGGAATCGATGAAGTTGAATTCGGGAACCGGTCTCTTGCGATTGTGCATAGGTTGCCTGACCTCACTTAGACCGTCTCAAGGACTTTGGTTAAGACGTCGATTGCGCTTAGGTATTCGTCAAGGTGAATGTGCTCATCGGGAGTGTGGTCCAGCGCGGAATCGCCCGGACCATAAGCCACGATTGGGCAGCCCCAGCGCGGTCCGACGATGTTCATATCGGATGTGCCCGTTTTGTAAACGAAGCGCGGAACGCCGCCCTTGGCTCGTATCGCACGGCGGAAATGACGGCTGAGCGCGCTGTTCTTGTCGCCGCTGAAGGCGCATTCTTCGCCGCGCCCCACAACAGTCGCGCCATCGCTCGCGGGAAATTGAAGGCCGATTTCGGCCGGATTGACATTGGGCGGCAGGCGGAAACCCACGGTCATCTCCGCAACGCCGTTGACGCCTTCCTGCCAGGTATTGATATCGCGAACTGATGGATCCAGCCTTGCGTATAGCGACCCGATGCCGGCATTAAATTTGTCGCAGTATGCTTTAATGCCCTGCCAATAATCCAAGGCGCGTTCCGCCGGGCTGGGCGCTTCGCCAGCGCTATGCGCGAGGCCGCCTTCCCAGCGCCAGTCGAGCAGGAGCCGCCCTTTATAGCCCAGGGTGATGCGATCCCACTGCGAGGGCTCGCCAATAACGCAGCAGTCTGGTTGGTATTGTGTCAGTGCATGGCGGGCGCCGCGACTGGTGGCCGCTTCTTCTTCCACCGCGCCGATGACGATGACTTGAAGGTCCTTCGCCAGATTGGCTCTGGCTGCCGCCACGGCGAATGCGCAAAGCGGACCCTTGGCGTCAACCGAGCCGCGCCCGAAGAGTGTTCGCTCCTCCAGCCGAACTGGCGGTATGCCGGCGAAGGTATCAATATGCCCGAGCAAAACGATCTGGCGTGTACCGGCCCCGATGACGCCAACCGCGTTGCCAACCTTATCGACGTAAGCGTCGTCATAGCCTTGACGCCGCATCCACGCTGTCAGGAAGGCCGCCGCCTCAGCTTCTTCACGGGAGGGGCTGGGAATGGCGACCAGATCATGCAGCAATTTCTCCGCGCCGCAATCAGATAAGTGGCTCATCAGCTATCCCAAAACCGCCTCGATTGCGCCCGCGACAACAGAAAGCTGCTCGCGACTGATAATCAAAGGCGGCAGCAAGCGCAGCGTATTCAGTCCGGCGGGCAGGGCGAGCACACCTTGTTCCTGCAGCGCCTTCAGAATCGGCGTCACGCGCCCTCTCAGTTCGAGACCGATCATCAGCCCCCGTCCACGCACCTGGCGAACGCCGCGCAGGTTCAGCGCGTTCAATTCCTCGATGAACCATTCGCCATTGATCCGCGTCTTTTCGACCAAGCCCTCATCGCGAATCGTCGAAATAGCGGCGAGAGCGGCGGCGCAAGCCAGCGGGTTGCCGCCAAACGTGCTGCCATGGGTGGCGCGGTCGATCGGTCCGTGAGCTTCGCGCCAGCAAACGGCGCCCATTGGCAGGCCGCCAGCGATTGCTTTGCCGACAGAAATGATGTCGGGGATAATGCCAGCATGCTCGAATCCAAACCAAAGGCCCGTTCGGCCCAAGCCGGTCTGAATCTCATCAATAATCAGCATGGCGCCGGTTTGATCGCAGTGTTCGCGCAGCGCTTGCAGATATTCGCCATCAGCCGGGTGCACGCCGCCTTCGCCCTGGATCGCCTCGACGACGACAGCCGCCGTCGCTTCCGTGATGGCGAGCTCCGCCGCTTCGATATCGTTGAAAGCGACATATTCGACAGTCGGCAGCCATGCTTGAAAGGGCTTGCGGTATTTCTGCGTCCAGGTCAATGAAAGAGCGCCGGCGGTACGCCCATGGAAGGAGCGCTTCGCCGCGACGATGCCATCGCGTCCGGTGAGCAGCTTGGCCACTTTGAGGGCGCCCTCGTTGGCTTCCGCCCCGCTGTTGCAAAGGAAGAAGCGGTTGAGATCCGCTGGCATAACACTTGCCAGCAAATGGTAGAGTTCAGCCCGGCGATCGTTGTAAAAGGACTCGTGGCATGTGATTAGCGTCGCCGCCTGCTCAGTAATCGCCTCGATGATCGCCGGATGGCAATGGCCCAGCGCCGCCACGCCTTGGCCGCTCGTCGCGTCCAGATAGCGAAGGCCAAGCTGATCATAGGCGTAGACGCCCTCGCCGCGCAGCAATGCCGTTGGCCGCTTGCCATAAGCGCCGGACCCGTGCCGATTCTCTAGCTCGAAAAGGGTTGCAGTTTCAATCATGCGGTAAACCTCGTGCCAGCACCGTCCAGCGCGCGCGACACTGGATTGGAAACGCGTCCATCGGCAATGATGACGCGCTCAACGCCCTGTGTAAGCGCCTCCCGCGCGGCAAGTACTTTTCTTTTCATTCGTCCCTGCGCCCAGTCTAAGGCGCCTTCGATCTGCGACAGGGTCACGTTTTCAACTAAGGATGTTTCATCGGGAAAACGGCGATACAGCCCGGCTACATTGCTCAAAATAACGAGCGTCTCCGCCTTCAATGCGCCGGCCACGGCGGCCGCGGCGCGATCGCCATCGACATTGAGGGGACCGTCGCTGCTGCGCGCCATCGGCGGCAATACCGGCGTATTGCTCTGGTCGAGCGTTCTCCGCAGCATCTGACCGTCAACGCCGATAATGGAGCCGCTGAAGTCGTCGCGGATCACGCGCACGCGTCCGTTCACAACCGCACGAATCGCCGTTTTGCGTCGGCCCTTCAGCGCGATATTTTCACCGACAAATCCGACCGCGTTCAAGCCCCGCTCGCGCAATGCCGATACCAGCAGCTCATTGGCTGTTTCCGCGGCGCGGACGTAAATGTCGCGCACGGCCGGCGGGGTATAACGGGAGCTGTGTCCCGACGGAGATTGCAGCGCTTGCACTTCCACGCCGCTTTCCCGGCAGAACTGATTCATGATGGCGCTGACGCCATGCACGACGGCGAGAGGGCGCCGCCCAGCGATCACTGACAAGTCGTCGCTTGCGGCCGCAAGATCCAAGCCTTCTCCGCCACCCAACTTGACAACCAATAGTCCAGATGCAGCCATCGTCCCGCTTCTCACTATGGATAGATACCCGGAAACTCCAGCCCGGTTTTTTCATCCAGCTCATGCATCAGATTCATCGCTTGCACAGCGCTGCCGGCTGCGCCTTTGCCCAGATTGTCCAACGCGGCGATGACCACCAAGTGTGTCCCATCGTCGTCCAGCTCGAAGCCGATGTCGCAGTAATTGGTGCCGGCGACCACGCGTGGCTCCGGCAGGCGATGCAAGCCCGCCTTGCCGCTGACCAGCCGCAGGAAGTGCTCGTCTCGGTAGCGCCCGCGATACAGCCGCCAGATGTCGCGCTCGACTTTGCGCTCGCTCAAGTAACAATGCGCCAGGAGATGGATGCCGCGCACCATCTCAATCGCGGTAACCGAGAAATGAAGCGGGATATCTTCGCCCAGCACGAGCTGCGCTTCCGCCAGGTGTCGATGTCCGGTGGCTTTGTAACTGCGAACGGCGCCGCTGCGAATCGGGTGATGCGAGCCGGGATTGTTTTTGTTGCCGCCTTCTGACGAGCCGACCTTGATCTCGCAGGAAGCGCGCTCGAGGATGCCGGCTTGGACCAGCGGAAGAAGCGCCAGGTTCAGCGCCGTCGCATTACAGCCAACCCCGCTTACGTAGCTTGCGCCAATGAGCGATTCGCGATTGACCTCGGGCAAGCCATAGACGAAGCGATTCAGCCAGCGCGGCGCCGGATGCGGCTGGCCATAGAATTTTTCGTAGGTGGCGGCGCAGTCAAGACGGAAATCGGCCGATAGATCGATAAGCTTTGGCGCCAGCCCGGAATAACGCTCGATATGGCGCGCGGCGGTCCCGTGCGGCAGCGCCAGAAAAAGCAGGTCGCACTCGTCCAGCGCATCGGGGTGAATGAACTTTAGACGCGAGACGCTGCGCAGATTGGGATGAAGGGTGTGAACGTAGCGACCGGCCTGCTCGCGGCTGGTGATCTGCGTCACCTCCACCTGCGGGTGAAAGTGCAGCAGACGCAGCAGCTCGCCGCCGGTATAGCCGCTGCCGCCAACGATGCCCGCCCGAATCACGCGACCACTCCAATCTGCCCGATGACGAAGTCGATAACCTCTTGCGCGATATCGACGCCGGTTGGTTTGCTGCTGTTGCGGAACTCCATCGTGTGGTTGATCTCGTTGACCACGAAGGCGCCAGCCGCGTCTTCCAGCAGATCGACCGCCAATATGCCGCCGCCGACGGCATGAGCGGCGCGCACGCAAATATCGTCAAGCGCGTCGGTCACCGGACAGTTGCTGGCCAATCCGCCGCGGGCGGTATTTGTGATCCAGTGATTGGACGCGCGGTAGATCGCCGCGATGGTGCGATCGCCGACCACGAAAGCGCGGATGTCGCGTCCCGGCTTGTCGACATATTCCTGCACGTAATAGATGTGATGGTTGTAATCGCCCAGCGTCTGCCGGTGTTCGAGGATGGCCTCGGCGCTGTCTCGATTGTGGACGCGCGCCAGCAGCCGCCCCCAGGAACCGGTCACCGGTTTCAGCACGGCTGGATACTTGACGTCTTCAATCGCCTGCATCGCGCTCTCGGGCGTGAAGGCGACGCGCGTGTGCGGCTGTGGAATATTATGTTGCATCAAGGCGACGCTCGTTCGCAGCTTGTCACTGCAGGCCGCCGCCGTTTCATAGGTATTAAATGTCTGGACGCCCCAGCTGTTGAGAATCGCCAGCGCGTACATGCCACGCGATGTGCTGACGCAGCGCTCAAATATCATATCGTAATCGCGCCAGGCGATGCCCGAAGGCGCCAACTGACCAGCGCCCTGCGTAATTTCGAAATTCAGTTCGCGGTCGAGGATGATGTCTGGGCTTATATCGCGCTTGTTGAAGGCGGCCAGCATCAGCTTTTCTTCAGCGCGAATATGTGTTACCAGCAGGGCGACGCGCATGAGTTCTACTCTCCCCAGTCTTCTTCCACTTCGGGCGCCAATTCCAGCTCCATCGGATCGAGGCACATGATCTCAAGTTCCGTGCCGCAGTCAGGGCAGGACACTAGTTCATTCTCCATCGCGTCAGATGGAATTATGACCTCGCCGTCGCATTCCGGGCAGAGCGGCCTTCCACCGGTCATCGTCATTTCTCCTCGCTCATCTCCTCACAAGAAAAAACCCGCCTTATGGGCGGGTGTGTGTACAAAGTCTTTTAGCAGCACAAACAAGCCCATACTCAGTGGGTGTCGGTCTTCTTCACTTTCTTGCTCTCGATCGCACTTCCGAACGCGCTCATCTCATCTTGCCATGCTTGTCCGTATCGATTCAAGCGCCTACTTTATCGCCTGCATCGACAATTAACTATAATCAAATTGTACGAAATTGCAAACGATACAAACGTAATACTAACTAACTGTCAAATCTTTCCAGCGATCCGCCCAATGGCTGAAGGAATCTCTCGCCGAAGATGACAAGATGAATCAGGAGTGGATAGAGATTGTATATGTGACGTCTCGTGCGGAAGAATTCGTCTTCGATTGGAATATGCGCGGTGTAAGCGCTGAAGAATTCAGGACCCGTGCCGTTGAAGAGGGTCATATACGCCAGTTCCATCTCATTGTGCCCATAATAGAGTGCTGGATCGATGATGCCCGCTACCCGACCATTCCGCGCGATCACATTCGTTTTCCACATGTCGCCGTGAATCAGAGCGGGCTTGGCCGGTTCAAAGAGATACCGTTCCAGTTGATCGGCGATGCGCAGGAGCCGCCGCTCAAGCTCGTTGGGGAGCTCGCCCGATGCGCGCGCGATGCCGATCATATAGAGCAGCCGCTGCTCGCGAAAGAACGAGATCCAAGAGGCCGTCCGCGGATTCGGCTGATGCAGCGGTCCGATCAGCGTGTCGCGTTCGAGGCCATAAGTCGGGCTCGTCACTTGGTGGCATCTGGCCAAGAGCTCACCAAGATGGCGCAGGGCATTGCCCTCCCATTCGATGCGACCCTCTACGAATTCCATCAAGAGCAGGTTCGCTTCAGCATGCAATACCGCGGGAACCGGCAATCCCGAATGCTGGCGCAGGTAACGCAGCATATAGGCTTCAATGGTCAGATCGTGGCTGCCATCGCCGACTTTGGCGACGATTGATTCGCCGTCCTCCAAGTCGACCCGCAGCACCTGGCTGATCATGCCGCCCGAAAGCGGACGCCAGGAGCGAAGGCGCCGCTGAAGCGCCCGTTCGAGGCTGGATCGAAGCGCGTTGTCGATGACGCTGTCCATCGCGATCCCGTTTCTGTCTGCGGCATACTTGGCTTGACAGTTGCGCCCGCCGACCAGTATAATGCCGCGATTATGCTCGAAATTGTTCAGGAGTAAAGATATGGGTCCCCTGCCAAAGCGAAAAGTCTCGAAATCTCGGCGGGACCGTCGTCGCGCTCATCACGCTTTGACGCTCAAGCATCTGGTGGAATGCGTGAGCTGCGGCGAATATCATATTGCGCATCGTGTCTGCCCGAAATGCGGCTCTTATCGCGGCGAATTGGTCTTCGAGGTTGAAAGCGACTAGCGGGCATCGCAGATTCTACCGGATTGCGCTCAAGGACCGTGCTGGCAAAGCGCGGTTTTTTTGCGCCCTGAGTAAGTGAATGCCTCGACCCGTGTACTGCTCTTAGGCATAATAGTGGCTGACGGATGACGGGCAAAGTAAAGAGCCGATGGACTGGAATTCAAGCGCGGCATTATTTCCCGGGCAAGGCTCGCAGACCGTTGGCATGGGCGCCGACTTTGCCCGGTCCTATTCAGCCGCCCGTAACGCATTCGGACAGGCGGATGAGATTCTCGGATTCTGTTTATCTCGCGTCTGCTTCGATGGACCGAGCGAAGAATTGGATCAAACGGTCAACACACAGCCGGCGCTCTATGTATGCAGCATCGCCATTTGGCGCGTCTTGCAAGAGCTGCTTCCGACGGCGCAGCCTGCCTTTATGGCCGGGCACAGCCTGGGCGAGTTTTCGGCGTTGACCGCCGCGGACGCGCTGACTTTTGAAGATGGTCTGCGGCTGGTGCAGGCTCGCGGACGATTCATGCAGCAGGCGGGTGAGGCAAATCCGGGAGCGATGGCGGCGATTTTGGCGCTGGACGTCGGACAGGTCAAATCGCTCTGTGCTGAAGTATCGGAGGAGACGGTACAGACCGTCGTGGTGGCGAATGATAATTGTCCGGGGCAGGTGGTGGTTTCCGGCAACATCGCAGCGGTCGACCGGTTAATCGAACGCGCATCCGCTGCCGGCGCGAGACGAGCGGTTAAGCTGTCGGTGAGCGTGGCGGCGCACTCGCCATTGATGGCGGCGGCTTTGGAAGGCTTCCTCGAAGTTGTTCACAGCACGGCATTCTCGCCGCCGGACCGGCCTGTCTATGGAAATGTATCGGCAAAGTCGCTTGAAACGGCGACGGACATCAAGACGGAGCTGGATCAGCAGTTGACGCGGTCCGTGCGCTGGACTGAATCCATGCGGTCGATGATCGACGCGGGGGCGGAGACATTCATCGAGATCGGCTCCGGCAGTGTGCTCGCCGGTTTGATGCGCCGGATCGATCGTTCGAAAGCGCGTGTCAGCCTCAATTCGGTGCGGTCGCTGGAGGCCTTCCTAGAATCGCTGGACTGAGCCGGCTGGACAAGGGAGACCCTGATCATGTCCGATTTGATTCTCGCGCGGCGTTCTGAGCAAGTATACGAAATCACGCTCAATCGACCAGCTGAGCGCAACGCCATCAATGACGCGATGATGAATGCGATCTCGGAGGCTTTCGATCAGGCCGAGCGCGAGTTCAATGATGGCGCGCGCGTCGTACTGGTTCGCGGTGCCGGGCGCGTCTTCTCCGCTGGCATCGACTTGGAACAATTCTTGACGCCGTCTGAAGGGCTGTGTGAAAACCTCTTTCCCTTCACCGCGCGCTATCAAGCCATCTTCAATAAGATCGAACGCTGCTCCTTGCCGGTCATCTGCGTCATGCAGGGCTACTGTCTCGGTATGGCGCTGGAATTGGCGCTCGCCTGTGATTTCCGCATCGCCGCGGAGCGCACGAAGCTGGGGCTGCCGGAAGCGCGCCTGGGCATCATTCCCGATGTGGGCGGCACCACGCGCTTGATCAAGCTCATTGGTCCCGCGCGCGCCAAAGATCTCATTCTTACCGGTCGCAATATCGACTTGGCGCAGGCGTCGGCATGGGGGCTGGTCAATGCCGTCTTCCCCAAAGCCGAATTGGAACGCGGCGTTCGGGACTTCGTAGACGCCCTTTCCGCGTCGGCGCCGCTGGCGGTCAGTTACGGCAAGCGAGTCGTCAACGACATCGTTGACAATGCGACCGGTTTACAAGTTGAGGCTTGGGCACAGGCGCAGCTATTTCGCACAGACGACTTTCGCCGGGCGATTCAGGCGATGATCGACAAGACCTATCCGATTGACTGGGAAGGCAAGTAGTGGCGGGCTCAGGCTCAGTCCCCGCCTATGACTTCGCGCAGTTTTCCACTTGACCGCGCTAGCAGTTCACGGGCCTCTTCATAGCCGACATCCAGCCGCGCCATGACCGCTGCCGACTTCACATCATTGTTCGCCGCCGCCAAGAGCGCCCGCGCCCGCTCGCGGTCGACGCCGGTCAGATGCATGACCAGGCGACAGGCTCGCTCAAGCAACTTCTGATTGGACACTTTCACATCGACCATCAGATTGCCGTAGACCTTGCCCAGGCGGATCATGGCGGCTGTGCTGAGCATATTCAAAATCATCTTCTGCGCGCTGCCCGCTTTCATTCGCGTTGACCCGGCGATAATCTCGGGTCCTACAACTGCGCTTATCGAAATATCGGCGATTTCACCAATCGGGGAGCTAGCATTGCAGGCGACTGCAATCGTCTTGGCGCCCAGCGCCTTCGCATGCTCAAGACCGCCGATGACGTATGGCGTTCGCCCGCTGGCGGCAATGCCACAGACGACATCCGCTCTTGTCAGTCCGCGAGCCTTCAGGTCATCGCGCGCGCATTCTGGACGGTCTTCCGCGCCCTCAATCGATTGCGTCAAGGCATCCGATCCGCCGGCGATGAGGCCTTGCACCAAGTCCGGCGGGACGCTGAAGGTCGGCACGCATTCGACCGCGTCGAGAACGCCCAGTCGGCCGCTGGCGCCGGCGCCCAGGTAGAAGAGGCGTCCACCATTCGCGATCGCCTCAGCGATGACATCAACCGCTTCCGCGATTTGCGGCAGCGCCTCCCGCACCGCGGCGGCGATCTTGGCGTCTTCGCGGTTGATAAGGCGGAGCGCGTCAAGCGTCGATATCTGATCGATATTCTTGCTCTCTGGATTATCCTGCTCTGTTGTCAAGTTCATGGCTTTTGCAGCGCGCTCCATTCCATCTTCGCCAGCAGGGCGGCGCCAACGACGGGCTTGTATTTGGCGACCGGGCGCCCTGGCAAGGCGAGACGCTTCACAAGTTCGTTGGAGAGCCAGTTGTCACTTTCGAGCAGCCCGCCGGCGAATGAGATCGGCGCCTCTGCGTACTTCAATCGTCGCCGCGTCGTTTCGAGTTGTTGCGCCAGATGCCGCGCCGCGCAGCACAGTATGTCCCTAGCAAACTCGTCGCCCGCGTCTGCACGCCGCAGGATAAAAGGCGCCAGGCTCGCGATCCGTACCGCCGGCGCCATCTCCGACCGATACACCCAGGCGACCAGGTCGCGTGGGTCAGACAGCGCCAGCTCATCCAGACAGGCGCGACCCAAAGCCGTCATGTCGCGTTCGCCGCGATTGTCAAAGACTTCGGCGACATGCTTCAACAACTGGGTTCCAATCCAGAAGCTGCTGCCCTGGTCGCCCAGCAGATAACCCCAGCCGCCAACTTGAAGGCGCCTGCCAGCGGGCGTCACACCAAAAATCGCGCTGCCTGTTCCCGCCAAAACCAACAGGCCGTGGCGCTGCCCCAAGGCGCCAACCAAGGCAATCTCCAAATCCGAACTGGGCGTGATGTGGGCGCGCGGCAGGGCGGGCTTGACTGTTTCGCGGAGCCAGTCTTCGCTATGGAGATTGGAGGCGCCGGCGATGCCGATGCCGACGGCGGCGATGTCTCCCGGCCTGGCTTTCGCCAAACGCACTGCCCGGAAGATGCCTTTTTGTATCCGTTCCCGAGCGGCGTCGCTCCCGACAATGCTCGGATTGACCGAGCCCGTCGCCAACGAAGATAGTTCGTCCAGATTCGCTTTCACGATGACGACGCGCAGCTTGCTCCCGCCGCCATCAATGCCCATAAACAGCCGCTCAGTCATCGCCCGTCAATGCTCTCGACGATGAGATCGTGAATCGCTCGGCGAAAGGCGAAAATGCCCTCATCCGCCCGCCCATGATATACGCGATTGGTTAGTACGGCGCTAACCAGCTCACGTTCTGGATCGATCCAGAGCGACGTACCGGTGAATCCTGTATGCCCGTAAGAATTGGCGCCATAGAGCGCGCCGGCGGACGAGTCGCTATTGGCTTTTAGCATCCAGCCGAGCCCGAGGCGGAGCTGCCCGCTGGCTTGCGGGTTGGTTGCCCTTTGGCGCAATTTCGCGTTGATGGCGAGCCGTTTGTCTCCCGAGAGCCAGGCTTGACCGAAACGGGCGACATCCTGCGCGGTAGCGAAGAGCCCGGCGTGCCCGGCGATGCCGCCAAGGCCGCAGGCATTTTCATCGTGGACCTCGCCCCAGGCGCGCCGATGCCGCCAGTGATTGTCCAGCTCGGTCGGCGCGATTCGCTCGCGAGGAACGCCGTTCAGCAGCGGGTTGTATGTAAAGGATTCCAGTCCCAATGGCGCCAAAACCAAGTCATTCACAGCCAGATCCAGGCGGCGGCCATGCAGACGCGCGACCGCTTCACCGAGGAGCATGATGCCGATGTCAGTATAGCGGATTGCGTCGCCGATGTTTCCGGCGAAGGGAAAATCAACCATGGCTTTCAAGCCGCGGCGCCAGCGACCCTCGTCGTATCGCCTGACATGAGTCGGCGGAGGCGGTGGTCTGTCACTGGCCAGCAGGTATACTGAACGCCAGGGCGGCAGTCCTGATGTATGGGTGAGCAGTTGCCTGAAACTGACGCCGCTCGGATCGACCGACGAACCTCTGTATTGTGGCTCAACAGGCAGAAAGGCGCGCGTATGCGGGTCTTGTCCGCCAGCGATGTCCCGCGGATTCACCAGGCCGAATTCGGGGATGACATCAGCCAGGAGGCTCTCCAGCGCGATTGCGCCAGCATTGACCAAGACGAGAAAACTTGTCTCGACGATGAGCTTGCTCACCGAAGCCAGATCAAAGAGCGACTCAGTGGTGATTGGATAATTGCGCTCGCCAGGGTCGATCCAGCCGCGGGCATCCCGCCAGACCATCTTGCCCTTGTGAATGACGCAGACGCTGAGCGCCGGAAACGTGGCCGGCAGGTGCTGCGCCAAGAGTCTTTCGTAGGCTGCGCGATTCTTTGCGCCGAACATCAGATTTCCACCGTAAGTTTGCCGTTGGGGCTGTAGTCGCCGCAGATAGCGTCTACGGCGGCTTCAAGCGAGGGACAGCTGTCGCCGTTGGCGCATAAGACGCTGTCTGCCCCATGGATTATGCCCGCGTCATAAGGATTGCGGGCGCAAACCAAGATTGCCTGGTGCGCGGCGTCGCAGACAAACTGGGCGAGCCGCCGTTGCGCCGGCTGCATGTGCGCGTTGCGCGTGACCAGGATGGCGGTTTCCGCTTCGCTCAAAATGTCGCTTAAGTCCAATGTGTCCTCGGCGAAATCAGCCGTCGGATCGACCAGGTGGCAAGCGACCCGCGGAATGCGCCTTGACAAGAGAGAAGCGAAGCGGCTTTGAGAATTGGTTTCGCCGGCATCGGGAGACGGCTGCGAGGAGAACTCGATCAAGACGATTTGCTTCGACGATGCGTTGAGGGGGACGGCGCTGCCCCGCTTGATCAAAACAGTGCCTGCGCGAGCTGCGTCGCGCGCTAGTGACCGGTGCGCCTCGCATCCAATAATCTCGAGCGGCGGTATAGTATGAAGAGGAAACCGGCGTTTGAGCGCCTCCACGCGTGACACGGAGAGATCGACTCGCTCCTCGGATATCCGACCCGACAGCGCCGCTTTCAGAACCGCGTCATAAGCTTCTTCCTGAGACTGCCGGCTATGTGAAAATAGCACCAGGTCGGCGCCCGCCAGCAGCGCTAGAACGGCCGATTCGCCCCGGCCAAAGGCATCCGTGATCGCCTTCATTTCCATGCAGTCGGTGCATACAGCGCCATCGAATCCGAGCTCCTTCCTCAGCAGCCCATCCACGACTCGTGGCGAGAGCGTCGCGGGCAATTCGCTTTCAAGCTCCTCGTAGACGACGTGCGTCAACATGACGCAACCGACGCCGGCGGTGATCGCAGCGCGAAATGGCATCAGGTCTTCGGCGTACAAATACGAAAGGGCGCCTAAGATTCTCGCTGGCGCATCGTGCGTGTCAATGACCGTGTTGCCGAGACCGGGGAAGTGCTTCACGGTCGCCGCCAAGCCCGCGCGCTGAAAACCGCGAATCTGCGCCTCGACAATGTCACTGACCAAGCGCGGATCACTGCCGACCGCTCGCACACCGACGGAAGGATTGTCGCGTTGATGCGCAATATCGGCGACCGGCGCGAAGTTCCAGTTGATGCCCAGCGCCGCCATTTCACGCCCCAGCATGAAGGCGACGTCTTCAGCTAGCTGAGGGTCGCCGCTTGCGCCCAGAGCCATAGCCCCGGGGCTTTCGCTGAAGCCCTCGCGCAGCCGCGCGACGATGCCGCCTTCCTGATCAATGCCGACGAGAATGGGATGCTTCGCCGCTGCCCGGCAATTGGCGATCAGCCGCTTGACTTGCGCTGGCGATTGAATATTGCGCGCGAACAGGTAGATGCCGCCGATACGCCCGCGCGCCAGCCAAGCCAGAATGTGCGGCGGAGGCTCCAGTCCCTCGAAGCCTACCATCATCAACTGACCGACCCTCTCGGCGAGTGATTTCATCATCTGCGCCTACATCGGCTCCTTGGCCATCCGTCCGACTTCCCAGCGGATCATGAATTCGTACAGCGCGAACGTCAGCAGGGCGCCGACAAATATGAATAGGCTGATAGATTCGGGTCCCACATATTCGGCGAAGATGCCGCCCATGCCGGAAAGCGCCGCGCCGCCAAGCCCGGCGCAGCCGACCTGGAAGCCGATCGCGTTAGAAGCATGCGCAGGCCCGACCCGCCGGTTCGTTTGCAAGATGAGTATCGGGAAGATCGCCGCCAGGCCAAACCCCATCCCAATAAAACCCAAAAGGCTGAACGCATCGTTCAAATTGAGGAAGAGCAGGATCGCGCCCGCAACGGTGAAGCCGAAACAGATATTCAGCAGCGTCTTGTCTCCCAGGCGCAGCGCAAGCAGCCCCATCGTGATTCGCCCAGCGGTGAAGCTGGCCCAATAGGCGCTGACCCAACTGCTTGCAATCGCTTGCGGCAGTCCGCGCGCTTCGATAAGCAGCGTATTCGCTAGCTGTCCGGTTCCCAACTCGACCCCGCCATACAGAAAGAAAAACAGCAAGCCGAGGATCACGATTGGGCGGCGCAGGCTATCTCGGAGTCGCGGACGGGCGCCGTCGAATTTCGCTTTGTCGCTTGAGGACTTTATCTGCCAGAGCGGCAAACTGAGCAGGATGACCAGACCAATGAGCAAAATGATCAAGCCAACGAGGACATAGCTCGATTGCCAGCCGCCGCCCTGATAGAGCACGAAGTGCGTGACCACGGCCGGCGCGATGGTCAAGCCAATGCCCCAGCAGGCATGAAGCCAGTTCATCTCGCTGGCGCCGTAATTGGCTGAGGCGAAATTGTTCAAGACCGCATCCGTCAAGCCCTTGCCGATGCTGGCGATGAAAGCCACGCCGAGCAGAACAATCCATATTGGCGCGATGGCGTAACCGAGCATGCCGACGCCGGCGAATGCCATACCGCCGACCAGCGCTGGACCAATCGAAAATCGGCCGATGATTGAGCCGCTGAGAAAAGCGGCGATCAGCCCGCCCAGCATCGCCGCCGGCGCCAGAGCCGCCAGCGAATCATGCGAGACATTAAAAGTGTCTTGCATATATGTCCAGGAAATATTCAGCAGCCCCGACGCGATGCCGATCACGATGAAGATTAGGTAGGCGACCAGGATTGGAAAGCTCTTCTTGAAGCTCAATTTGGCTCGATTCTCAATAGACTATGCCGTGTATCATACTTCGCATTGAAGGTGGCGCAATGGTATCACAGGTTGAATGCGCTCGAGGCGAAGTTGTTCGAGAGCGGTGAAGTCGGCGAGGCGCTTTGCAGCTGTGGTAGACTGACGATGTGTCCAATCTGCTTATTATGCCAGTGCGGTGGACCGCGCCATGTCATCACCTGACGAGCAGGACCTGATAGAAGTTCGCCCCGATGAGCGCTTTGATGAGATAGGCCTGTGGCGATATCTGCGGGACTGCCTGCCGGGCGCCCATAACGATATGACCGTCAAGCAGTTCAGCGGCGGCAAAGCGAACCTGACTTATCTGCTGACATTCGGTGATTCGCTGGAGTATGTTTTGCGCCGACCGCCCTTGGGCAGCTATGCGCCATCGGCACATGACATGGGACGCGAAAACCGGGTGCTGTCCGTCTTGCCCGGCGCATTTCCCTTCGCGCCGAAAGTCTACCACTATTGCGAAGATGATTCTGTCATTGGCGCGCCCTTCCTCATCATGGAGCGCTGCCGCGGCGTCGTCATTCGCGAAGCCATGCCCCGGCAATTTGCCGGCGATCGCGATGCGCCTCAGCGATTGAGCCGGGCGCTAGTCGATACCCTGGCTGCCTTTCATGCGGTCGATTACGAGGCCTTGGGATTGTCCGAGTTGGGTCGGCCTGCCGGTTTCATCCAGCGGCAGGTGGAAGGCTGGTGGCGGCGCTGGGGGGCGGCGAGGCTTGACGATGATCCGCGGGTTAGCGACATCTATCATTGGCTTGCGGATCATCTGCCGGAATCCAGCTATCACTCGCTGGTCCATAATGACTACAAGCTGGATAACACCATGTTTGACGCCGACGATCCCTCCCGCGTCGTCGCTATTCTCGATTGGGACATGTGTACGCTTGGCGATCCGCTATCGGATCTTGGCACGCTTCTAACCTACTGGACTGGTCCCGGCGACTCAGACCCTGTCAGGGCGATCGGCACGATGCCCGCCGGCGACTTTGATTTCTACAGCCGGGGGCAGATCCTTCAGCGTTACGCCGAGCAGAGCGGCCGAGACCTTTCAAATATGCCCTTCTATCACGTGCTGGGGATCTTCCGCCTGCTTGTGATTTTGCAGCAAATCTACATACGCTATGTCCGCGGATATACGCAAGACAGGCGTTTCGCCCGGCTGAATGAATCGGTGGACGCGCTGACTAGCTGGGCGCTTGAGATCATACGCGACAAGGCGGGCTAAGCGTCGGCGCAGGCTTACAGAAACTCCAGACGATCAGCCCGGGCGTTTTCGACGTCGCTGTAAAAGCCGCGTAAATGCGCGTGTTCGTCGGGAATGGTCAAAGCCAGCTGGTGCATGGACTGCGTGATCATTTCCGACAGTTCCGTCCGCGGGATGCGCCGCCGCCCGTCGCTGCGGAGACGAAAAGGCTTGCCAAAGACGACATGAGCGTAGGCTCGGCGGAAGCGCTTCAGACGCCGCCGCCAGTCTTCCGCGCCGCAAATCGCCGCTGGCACGATCACGGCATCGGCTTTTGTCGCTACGTAAGCCATGCCTTCCTTCGCCCGCTGCATCCCTCCGGGATGGCGCGTGCCTTCCGGCGCCATGAGCACAAGCTGTCCGCTTTTCAGCAGCTCAATCGTCTGAATCAGCGCCTTGCGATCATATTCGCCGCGATGGATGGGGTAGTGCCCCCATTGGCGCAGAAACCAGCCAGCGACCGGGATGCTGAAGTTCTCCACTTTGGACAGCGAGATGGTGTGGCGGAAGGGGATGCTTACGGTCACGACAATTGGATCGAGGTAGGACACATGGTTGATCATAAGGCAGGTTCGGCCATGTCGCGGGACATTCTCAAGACCGGCAACCTCAACTTTGCAGAAGGTCGGCACGACGGCGCGCAGGAGCGGATGCATGATACGCCGCGCCCGCTCATATTGGGGCTGCCGGGCGATGTACTCCTCAATGCTCACTTCATGGGACATGATGCTGCCTGCGCCGGCTCAGCGACGGGATTTGCGCTTGCGCTCGCGCCGCCTGCGTCTGATCGCGTTTAGTTCATGAGCGGGCGTCAACATGGCGCTGATTTCGTCTTCATCGAGTTGATACCAGGCGCCCTTGCGCAGCGTGCCCAATCCGAGTTGCCCGATATGCGTCCGGACGAGCCGCAGCACGGGATGGCCCAAAGTCGCGGCGACTCGCTTGATTTGACGCTTGCGCCCTTCGATCATGACCAGGCGCAAAACCGTTGAGCGCTTGCTCGACTGCAGTATGTTCACCGAGCAGGCGGCCGTGCGGCTGTCATCCAGCCAAATGCCGCTCTCCCAGGCATCTACCGTCTCTCTCGCAACTCTGCCCTTTACGGTAACCTTGTAAGTCTTTGTGTGTTCGTAACGTGGATGAGAAATTCGGTTGGCGGTCTCCCCATCATTCGTCAAAACCATCAATCCTTCGCTGTCGGCGTCCAGCCTGCCGATGGTGAAGAGGCGCCCGGGCGCATCCACCAATTCGCGAATCGTTGGACGGTCATCATGTTTCTCGGCTTTGTTCGTGCTAAGCACGCCTTTGGGTTTGTTGACGACGAAGTAGAGCGGCGCGAAGGAATCGCCAATTCGCTCGCCGTCGACTTGAATGACATCATTGCTTGGGTCGGCCTGCGCCCCCAGCTCGATGACTTTCCCGTTCACCCGCACGCGACCTTGGCGGATGATGTCTTCGCATTTTCGCCGCGAACCGATGTCCGCCTGCGCCATAATCTTGTGTACGCGCTGCCTTGGCACCGCCCAACCCTTTCATAGCGTCATTTCGACGCGCTGGCCGCCTAATGATAGGGAAGGCGACCGTCTCGCGCTAGGGAGACTCTAAGACGCGCCGCCATTGAGCGATAGGCTGCGCCGATCGTCTATTGCGGCTGCGGTCGCTTTCTAATTGTCGGTGGATTTCTCGGTGACGATGAACTGCAAAGGGATGCCGAGCAAGAGCCGCGTCTGCGCGACCAAGGTGGGCAGGGCGACCACCAGCAAGGTCAGTACCAGCATGAAGGGAATGCTCAAGAGTTCCAGAATAGACTCGCCAAAGGTGTAGGGCGAAAGGCGCGGCGGACGAATGCGATAATCTTGAATCTGAAACACCACGACCAGAATGATCATGACGATGCCGGAGATCGCCAGCAGAATCCAGGCGGGGTGGCTCGCGGCGAATCCATCCAGTACATACGTAAGCTTGTCGCCCGCAGCCATCATACCTTCAACCTTGATCGGGGCGATCTTCGGGTGAAAGAAAACCGGCAGCTGTGAACCGACCGTCAGGATAATCCAGCCGGCGCCCGCCAGCAGAATGTCGTGGGCGATGCGCAGCAGCAGCTTGAAGGAGCTAAATGATACGACTTGCGGATTCTCAATCAACTTGGCGAGCATATAGCCGACTTCTTTGCTGCCCCAAGCGTGTCGAAGCGTCTGGCTGTAACGATTTCTTATCGATTCGAAAATGTTGGAGCCGGTCGTTGAATCCGCCAGGAAGGGCAGATAGATATGCTGCAATTTCACTTGCCCGCCGGTGGCGAAATAAGCTTTGATCCACATATGCCATTCATCGGCGATCACATCCGTATCCCAATTGCCGCACTGCTCAAGCAGCTGCAGGCTCAGCGAATATGAGGACATCGGCATCGCCATCCACCAGGGCGCCGCCAGGTATGCCAACTCGAAGGCAGTTGCGTAGGTATTGATGATGCGCATCAGTGGATTGACTTGCCAGATATTGCCGTGATAGCGAATCGGCGCCTGCCAGAATGTTCGATGGCGATCAGGATTGAGAGCGAAATGATAGGTCAGCGCGGCGAAGTGCTTGCCGTGCCAGCGCGTGTCGGCGTCCATTGTCGTCAGCACATAGTTGTCGATATTCAGGTTTTCTTCGTCCACGACATTCTCAAAGAAGCGATTGATCGCCCAAGCGAGGTTTGCCGATTTGCACTGCATCTCGCCAATCAAGCCGCGCGGGTGCACGGTAAAGTAAATGTCGGCGAAATGGGCGGCGTACTGGCGGTGAAGGCTCTGCGCCATTTGATAGCTGTCCGGTTCCGCCGCTTCCATGGCGAGCAAGACTGAGATCTGTGAAGCCGCGTTTTCCTGCAAGCTCAATTGATCCAAAGTTCGCATCAAGATCTTCATGGACTCGTTGTATATGGGGATAATCACCAGGTGGTGAACACTGTCCCAATCGAGAGAATCCGGTCCCTTGTCTTGCAGATACTTTCGGTACCAGTCGATCGATTCCCATTCCCTAATCCGGCGCATGCCCATGCCGTTGGCGATGCCGGCGAGAAGAAATCGGATCGCCGAGTACGTGGCCACGAGAGCGGCGGTGAGCATTAGGGTCAGCGGAAACGCGACCGCGCTGGCGATGGAAACGAGCAGGGCGAGCCAGGCGAGGAAGCCCGGGATGCCGTCCAGCACGCGCTCGGGAATAGGCGGCAGCGGCGCGCCACCCCAAAGTGAACGGCCGACATCGGATGGGCGAGGCGGGCGAGGATTGCTCGATGTATAGGGCACAGCAACCTTAAGCGAAAAACAGCATTGCAGTTAGCGGGGAATGCCTTTGACCGGCCGCAACACAAGCGATACACGATTGCAGCACCGCAAGCCGACGGCAAAACAGGTCAAGCGGCCACAGCAAAAGGCAACCCATTTCGCCGTTATCATAACATAGTGGCGCTTGCTAGCAAGACAAGCGACAGCTTCGGCGCCTGCGGAACCCCTTGGATTGACCTTCGCTATTTTGCGCCTTTGCTGCCCTTTAAGCCCTGCCGGCTGGCGACGTCTACCAAGTTAGTCTTGTAGTCGTAAGTATTCCGGCGCTTTTCCGCGTGGGCATCGCCGGCGAGCCGGACCAACTTCTGCACCAGGTCTGTCGCCGCGTAGCCGTCTTCGCGCCACAAATAGAAAGCCAAGGAGCCCGGCATGGTATTGATCTCGTTGAGATACAGATCGTTCCGTTCCGGACGCGCCAGATAGTCGATGCGAGCGATTCCACGGCCATCTACTGCTTTGAAGGCGGCGATGCTAGTTTGCTGGATGCGTTGCGTAAGCTCGGCGCTGATCGGAGCGGGCACAAGACGTTCGGCGCTCTTCATGCCTTCGCCGCCTCGCAGGTATTTGTCCTCATAAGACAGAAACTCATCCCAGGAGACCGGCTGTTCAAGTGTGGACGCCTCATAACGGTCGCCGAATCCCATGACCGAGCAATTGATTTCGATGCCATTTGTCACCGCGGGCTCGATCAGAATGCGCCGGTCGAAATTGGCGGCGATATCGATACTGGCGCGCAGAAGCTTCTCCGTATCCGCGCGTCCAATGCCAATGCTGGAGCCAAGCGTCGCCGGCTTCACGAATAGCGGAAGCTCGAACCTGGTGAGCAGCTGTTCAATCACGTCATCTGGCTGGTCAAGCCAAGTATCGCGCGTACACCAGAAGTCGTCCAGCACCGGAATCCCTGCTTGCCGCAGGACCGCTTTGGTCAAGATCTTGTCATTGGCCAATGCCGACCCGAGTGTGGCACAGCCGACGTAGGGGATGTCCGCCAACTCGAACAAGCCCTGAATGCTGCCATCCTCGCCGTGTGAACCATGAAGGGCGGGAAAGGCAACATCAATGCGCCGTACCTCGCTTTTGCTGAAACGCCCGGCCAGCGGATCGACAATCAGTCCATGGTGCCGCGTATCAGGGGACAGGAGGCAGGCGCGCACGCCGTCGTGGCCTTGAATATCGTCGTCCTGGAAGTTGTCGAGATCGCTGAGAGCATCGCCGGTGAACCAACGTCCATCGCGCGCTATATAAACCGGGACGACTTCGTAGGCCTCGGCGGGAAAGGCGTTCATGATCTGATGCCCGGTGACGATGGAGACATCATGCTCTACGCTGCGTCCGCCAAAGATAACAGCTACGGTCTTGCGGCGTCGACTGCTCATTGAGCGATCCTCATTGTCAAATCATCTTTAATATGTATCGGGCAGGTCGTTAAGAAAAAGCACGGTATCTCCCGCTTTCAGGTTCTGCTGATACCAGTCTACCGACTCCTGCAGCGTCTCGACCACGCGCAGACGCGATAGGTCGAAGGAAGTCGATTGAATCGCTTCGGCGATAGGGCGCGTTTGCGTCTTGCCGACCAGTATGATATCGGTGGCGTGCTGCGCCGCCAGCAAGCCCAACTTGCGGTTTTCGGTATCTTGCATATCGCCCAATTCAATCATGCCGGGCGTGATCAGCAAGCGCGCGCCGGTCTCGTGCAGGCCGAGGATTTTCAAAGCGCTGACGACTCCCTTTGGATTGGCGCTGTAGGCGTCATTGATAATCGTAATCCCGGCTGCGGTCGTCTTCAGGACGAGACGACTTTCGGCCGGTTGCAGGCTGCGGATGCGCCGGGCGATATCTCGCAGCGGAATCCCCTCGTGAAAGGCGACGGCGATGCAAAGGAGCAGGTTGGTCACGTTGTGGTCGCCGACCACCTCCGTCGTGATGAGCGCTCGCTCGCCAGATGCGGCATACGCGGCGGTAAATGACAAGCCCCCAAGCGTGGATTCGATGTCGCTGGCGATCCAGGTGACGCCTCGCTCTCGCGCAGCGTCAATCGTCAACTCTCGGCTGACCGTTAGAATGGTCTTCGGATGGCCCGCTTCCGCCATCGCGCGGACGTATGAGTTGTCCCAGTTCAAGACCGCAACGCCATCGGCCGGGGTATTCTTGATGATCTCGTACTTCGCCCGGCGGATGTTATCCAGCGAGCCGAAGCGCTCCAGGTGCTGTGGTCCGACTTCTGTGACGATGGCAATGTCAGGCGGCGTCAGTTGGCAGATGCGGTCGATCTCGCCTTCGACATAAGCGCCCATTTCGCTGATGAAATACTCGCTGCGGAAGTCATCAGCCAGGTCCCGGTTGATCGCCAGCGAAATGCCCATCAAGGTGTTGTAGCTCTTGGGCGTGGCATAAGCGCGAAAGCGGACGCTGAGGATATCGCGCAGGAAGTTCTTCGTTGTCGTCTTGCCATAGCTGCCGGTGATGCCGATAATCTTGGGCTTGATCTTGTCCAGCGTGGCAGCCGCCTGTCCCAGATAACGACGGCGCAGCGCGTTTTCTACTGGTTGCATTATCCAGTTTCCCGCTACCAGCCAAAGCGGCGCCGCGAGAAAAAGCGCTAGACCGATTGCGCTGACGGCGAACACACGCAAGAAACCTGATTCGCCGAGTTGCATCGTGTTGATTGCGGCGAGCATGGCGGCTAGCCCCAAGGCGCTCGTCAGCCAGGCGCCCGCCAGCAGCCGCTTCATTCTTGGCGTGGCGGCGAACGCTTGTTTGACTTCCTGTTGACGCGGCGGAATGACGGCGACAAGCGCGGCGAAGATGGCGACAATCCGCGGCAGGACGCCGTCGGGCGCTTCCGCCAGCAGGCTCCCGATCGCCAGGCCCAGGATCCAGGCTGCGATGGGCCGCGCCGGCAGCGATCGCGAGCGGTCGCCCATAATCCAGCGCAAATAGCGGTCGCTCAGATATTCTTCGATTTGATAGAATCGCGCCTGCTGGTAGACCCGCAGACAGGCGCCGGTCAGCCAAACGGAAGCCGCTATGGCGAGCAGAATCTCTGACATGCTCCACCCTGCTTTATCAATGCACAATCATTATAGACTTTAACCGAATGGAGGGAAAAGTGAGCGGCGACGCGCTTTCAAATTCGCCAGCTATGCGCTTCGAAATAGCGCATCCATGATGCTGGCGGATCTGTCGGGGAAATCGAGATAAGCGTAGTGCCCGGCGCCTTCGTGGATGATCAGCGCGGCATCGGGTATGGCGGCTTCCAGCTTCCGCCCCATCCAAAGCGGCGTCTCCTGGTCTTCGTCGCCCCAGATCAGTATAGTCGGGACGGAGACGCGTCTGGCGTGGTCCAGCAGGTCTTGGTTGACTATGTTGATGAGGGTCTGCCGCAGGACTGGCGAGGCTTTCCGATAGTCGTCAGAGCCGAAGCGCCGACCGTAGCTTTTGCGCAGACCGTCCGCTGCCGACTTGGCGCCGATGCTCTCGAGGCTGCGTCGAAGGGACCTGTACGCGCTCAATCGCAATCGAGCCGGAAGCGCCGCTTCAATCTTGATGCCGGCACTGTTGGACAGCGCCATCTTGCGAACCCGATCGCTGTGATCTGAACCCAAAATCAACCCGATGCGCCCGCCGAGAGAGTGTCCAAAGTAGTGGACCTCGCTCAAGCCGTGGTGATCCAGGTAGGCGAGGCAGAAGGTCGCGTAGTCGAATATGGTGAAGGGCTCGTTCGGTTCGTCGCTGTCGCCGAAACCGGGCAGATTAATTTGGTGGCAGCGATATCCCAGACGGCTTAGGCGGAGAGAGAGGGGCGCCAGAAGTTCGATGCTCGCGCCCCATCCGTGAACCATCAATAGCGGCGCGCCATCGCCGACGATGGATTCCCTGATTCGAATGCCGTTGATGACGACATTGTCGCCTTGAGTCACCATTCATTAGCCGATTGAGCTAAGGGGAATGGCGACTTGGCGCGCGCGTTTTCGTTCACTGATCGGCGTCACCGGCGGGCATTCCCAAGCCATTTTTTCGGTGGTGGAGCGTTCCTTGGCGAACTTGGGCAATATCCCGCAGGCGAAGCACTTGTCGCGGCAATCGACCCGCGTCTCGCGCTTGATGCTCATCAAGTAGTCGTCACGCAGGAACTTCTTGTGTATCCCGACATCAATATGGTCCCAGGGAAAGACCTCGTCCAGATCGCGTTCGCGGAAGTTGTAGAAGTCCGGATCGATGCCCAATTCAGCAAAAGCCCGCAGCCATTTGCCATGTTGGTGCTGATCTTGCCAGGCATCAAACTTGCAGCCTAGCTCCCAGGCGCGGCGAATCACGCGTCCCAGCCGGCGATCACCGCGGCTGAGCCAGCCTTCGAATTCGCTGTCGTCGTAATTGTTCCAGCGCAAGTGCATGCCGCCGCGGCGCATCTGCTGTTTTAACAGGCGCTGCTTGCGGTCGACGCTTTCGCGCGAATCTTGCGGCGCCCACTGAAATGGCGTGTGCGGCTTGGGGATGAAGGTGCTGACGCCGACGTTAAGCGTCGCTTTCTTGCCCAGAATCCGCGTGCCTTCATTCAGCGTTTTGACGCACAAGTCGATGATCGCCTGTACATCCTCAAGCGTCTCTTCCGGGTGGCCAATCATGAAATAGAATTTGATGGTGCGCCAGCCGCGCGAGTAGACATCGCGAGCCGTTTGCAGCACCTGTTCATCGGGCACGTATTTGTTGATCATATCGCGCATTTTTTCTGTGGCCGCTTCCGGCGCGAATGTGAAGCCGCTGCGGCGAGTACCGCCAATCTTTTCCAGCAGGTTCGCGCTGGCGCTTTCGATGCGCAGGCTGGGCAGGCTGAGGCTGAGGCCGGCGTCCCGGTAAACGCGATTGACCTCTTCCGCCAGTTCCTCCACCCAGACATAGTCTGACGACGAGAGGCTGAGCAGGCTGATCTCTTCAAAGCCGGTATGCTGGACGATTTCGGCGATGGCCGCCATGATCTCCTGCACGGGCCGCTCGCGTACCGGGCGGGTCACCATGCCTGCGTGGCAGAAGCGGCAGCCGCGCGTGCAGCCGCGCATGATCTCGATTGGCGCGCGATTATGCACGGTGTCGATATTGGGTACGATGAACTTGGTGAAGGGCTTGGGCAAGGTGATGACGATGCGTTTCAATACGCGAGCGGGGATGCCGCTTTCGTTGGGCTTAATCGAGTGGACGGCGCCATCGACCTTGTATTCCACATCGTAGAACCGCGGCACATACATGCCCTGAATATTGGCGATTGCGCGTAATTGTTCCTGACGGCGCGCCCCCCGCAGCCGGCCAAGGGCTTTTGCGATTTCGACGATGATCTCTTCGCCCTCGCCAATGACAAAGGCATCGATGAAGTCGGCCATCGGCTCGGGATTGAAGCAGGCGTGCCCGCCAGCGATAACCAGGGGATAGCGCTCGTCGCGGTCTCGGCTTAGCAGCGGCAGCCCGGCCAAGTCGAGCAGATTGACCGCGTTGGTATAGAGCTGCTCATAGGGCAGGCTGATGCCCAGCAAGTCGAAATCGCGTACGGGATGTTTGGTCTCCAGCGAAAAGAGCGGAATCTCGCTGCGGCGCATCAAGGCTTCCATATCCAGCCAGGGCGAGAAGACGCGTTCCGCCAGCATATCCGGCTGTTGGTTCACCTGATCGTAGAGATTCATTATGCCCAGATTGGACATGCCCAGATCGTAAATGTCCGGGAAGGCCAGGGCGACCTTGACATCGGCGCGCTCCCAGTCTTTGACGACGCTGTTGTATTCGCCGCCGACATAGCGGCCGGGTTTTTCCACGGCCAGCAGGTGGCGATCCAGTTGGCTTTCAATACTCCGCGGATCCATTAATGACGCGTTAACCATTTCTGCCTCTCGTTTACTGCGCAGCTTCGAGTATAACCTATGGCAGTTCCAATGTATAGCGATGCCAATGGCAGGGAGCGTCATTCGCATGAACCCGCAGCAAGTTACGACACTCTTCGATTACCACTACGCTTCGTTTGAAAGAATTCGCGATTGCGCCGCCGCGCTGTCTCAGGACCAGTTCGTCGCCGGTTCGAGCTATTCTGTCGGTTCGGTCCGCAACCAGTTGGCGCATTGTCTGATGGTCGACATTCGCTGGCTGGCGCGCTTGAATCGGCAGCCGCCGCCGGAAATGGAATACGCGGATTTCCCCGATCAAGCGACTGTATGGCGCGAATGGGAAGAAGTCCAAGACCAGGTGATGGCGTATGTCAGCCGTTTAAGCGCGGAGGAATTGGACGAAGTCGTCGACTTGCAATTCCCCGATCGTGGCGGATTGCGGCGCAGTCGTCGCTGGCAGATCCTGCTGCACATGGTAAATCATGGCACCGATCACCGAGCGCAAATCCTGGCGCTTCTTGCTGGTTTCGGCGCGGCGACCTTTGAACAGGATCTGATTCTGCATCTTTGGGCGGCAGAGGCATAAGGCTTTAGAGCCGGCTCAATTCGCGAGCGATCCCGCCAGCGATGCGGGCGTTGTTGATGAGCAAGGCGATGTTCGCCGCCATGGAAGCGCCCTTCGTCAATTCACTCACGCGACTGAGCACAAAGGGCGTGATGTCCTTGCCGCCGATTGCCGATGCTTCCGCATCACGGGTTGCCTGCGCGATGGCGGCCTCGGCAATCTCCGGCTCCAGCTCATGTTCGGCGGGCGCCGGCACGGCAAGCAAAATGCCATGCTGCGCGCCCAAAGCCTCTGCCGCGCGTATGATCGCGGCCGCCTCCGCCGGCGACTCAATGCGTTGATCGATCGGCAGGTTCGTCCGTCCAGAGTAAAATGCCGGCAATACATCGGTCCGGTAGCCGAGTATGGGCACGCCGTTGGTTTCGAGCTTCTCCAGCGTCAAGGGCAGATCAAGAATCGACTTCGCGCCCGACGAGACGACTGTCACCGGCGTTCGTCCAAATTCGGTCAGATCCGCCGAGACATCATGGGGCTGCCCGCGGTGCACGCCGCCGATGCCGCCGGTCGCGAATAGCTTAATTCCCGCCATCTTGGCGACGATCATCGTGCCAGCAACCGTCGTGGCGCCATACTGACCCAAGGCGGTCGCGATCGCCAGGTCCCGGCGGCTGCACTTCCGCACATGATTGGCCGGCATTCGCGCCAGCGATTCAATGTCTTCCGCCCGAATGCCAACGGTGATCTCGCCCTTGAGAATGGCAATGGTCGCCGGCGTCGCTTCAGCCGCGCGGACGGCAGCTTCCATCGCCAGCGCCGTCTCTACGTTTGTCGGGTAGGGAAGGCCGTGTGTGATCAAGGTCGATTCGAGGGCGACGACGGGTTCGCCATTTGCTAGCGCGTCCGATACTTCAGCGTTGATGGTCAGGGGGATTGTCATGCGGGAGTCTTTCTTTTGTGAATTGGTGGGCGAGGCAAGACCCGTCCCTACATTGTCGCGTTGCGGGCGGGCGACCCAATGGCTCGCCCCTACATTTGTGCGCTACGGCGGGCGAGGCAAGGGTAGCCCCTTCAGATTTGCGCTTGGGCGGGCGGGCGACCCAATGGCTCGCCCCTACATTGTCGCGTTGCGGGCGGGCGAGCCAAGGGTAGCGTAGACACTAACCTTCGCTCGCCCCTACAGTTTGCGCTGCGGCGGCGGGCGAGCCGTTATTCTGGCAGGAAATGCAGCTTAAAGCGATGGACACTGTGATGCAGGTCGGACAAGCCAAGGTGTTCCATCAGCTGATCGGGGCGCAAATTGCCTCGCTCGCCGACAGAGAGATGGGCGATTAGATTGTCGTTGTCATCGAGGCGCAGTCCCAGAATCAGCGGCCGGATGTCCATGACGCTTCGTTTGCGCCGCCGCACCTGGTCAACGACGATGGACTTGCGGCTCAGCAATTCGTCCATCCTCCGCTGCAAATCACCGCGGTCGATCTCATCCAGAAACTGAATGCGGTATTCCGCGTTGTCGACGAGCGAATGCAGAGTGGGAGAGCGCAGATCAACTTCGACAATGGCGCCGACTGTTAAACCTATGGGCGAAACCGCGTGCAAGCGTTCCCGTAATTCGCATTGGCGAAGGTCAATTCGCTCGCGCAGAGAAATCTCGAGTATCTCGCATTCGCTGGAGATGCCGAGCGGCAGCGGCATCGCAAGAGAAATGCGCGGACGCGTATTGAAGCCCTTCGTGTAGAGTATGGGCAGATCGGCGCGCCGCAGCACGCGCTCCCAGATTTTGGCGGTATCGAGATTGCTGGTGTATATCAGCGGACCCGATTTGCCGAAGGTAAGCCGAAGACGCTGCGCGACCGGGGAAATATGGCTCATTTGTTCGTTTATCTGTCTGGAAACTCTCAGCGCGCTACTGTACAATATTGTATGCGGTGGTCGCTGATCTTGGAAGGCGCGTGAGCCAGCTAGCGGAAACGGGCGATGATGAGCGGAAAGGGCGCCAGCTCGCGCCAGGGCGCGCTGAACGGCGCGGCGTCTGGTTGAGTGTGCTGCTGCCATTCATGCTCGTATTGGTCATCGTGATCGCGATTACGGGCACGATTCTGTCGCTGCGGTCTCCGGTTCAAGTGGCGGTGCTATCGGACTCGATGCTGACCTTGCTGGTGCTTTGTCCGCTGGTTGTTTGCATGTTTCCGTTCGTCATCTTGAGCCTGGTCTTGGTGGCAATGCTCAACCGCTGGCATCCGAAAACGCGTTCGCCCTTGCGGCGTTTGGAAGCATGGACGGCGATGATGGAGCAAAATGTTGAGAGTTGGCTGGAAAATGTGGACGAACGCGTTTTGAATTGGGCGGTACGGCTGGCGCCGCTTCGCGAATTGCTGACCGCCTTTGACCCGCCCGCCGTTGAGCCAAGTGAAGAGGGAAACGAATGAGCGGAACGGATAGCAGTCAACCGCAAGACAGCTTGCAGGAGCGCAAGGCTCGCATCATACTCGCCGGCGCTGCTCTTGGCGCGGCGCTCGGCTTGCTTTCGAGCTATCTCTACACGCGCGCGGCCGAAGAGAGCGACAACCCCGAGGCTGGCGCGCCCGGCTCCGTGTCGACCGGGCAAGCGCTCGCCGTGCTTCTGGCAATCCTGGGCCTCGTGCGCCAGATTGCCGAACTAGGCAAACCGAAAAAAGACGAGAAATCGGGCAAGAAATAGCAGATGAGCTCGGTAGTAGCGCGCTTTGGGTCGGTCGTCCATGCATTGATTGCGCGTCGACGGGCGCGGCGACAGTGACTGCCCCGAATCGTCATTGCATTTGAGCAATCAGCACCGCGATTAGGATGGCGATCGAAGCCACCGCCAGTATCAGCAATATCCCGGTTAGCGCAGTAATTGTTCGTCGCTGGTTCGCTGCTTGTGGTTCGCGCAGACAGAGTTCCGCCAGGTAATGGGCGACCGCGGTTGGGGTGGAGGCGGCGTAGTCGGCCACCTCATCGGCCAGCGCGCTGTCTTTGTGGTGACCAATGCCGGTGACGATGCAGGTCTTGCAGCGAGTGACCGCTTCGGCGATTTCGAAGCTATCGAAGACGGCTAGATTTTCCGAACGTCCGCCGCCGCGAATGATCGCGATCAGGTCGATTTTCGGGTTCTCGTCCAGGGCGAGAACGGCATCGACTATAGACTGGACTGCGCGTTCGCCTTCCAGTATGACGTATGTCCATTCGACTGGCGCCAACACGCGGCGATTGCCGGCGCTTTGATAGGCGCTCTCAAAATCGCCAATGGCGCGGCTGCCTCGGCTCGTTATGATGCCGATCTGGCGTATATGCGAGGGTGGCGTTCGCACCCTCGGCGGATAGAGCCCCAGGGCGCGAAGCCGGTCGACAGCGGGCGTCGTATCGACGGCTTCGTCCGAAACGCGCAAATTTGTCACATTGATTTGTACTTCGGCGCGTTCTTCATAGAAGTGGACGTCGCCGTAGACTTCGACATCAAGGTGGTTGCGAAGCTCAAATGGAAAGCGGCCCGCCTGCTCTTCGCGAATCATGCAGCGGATGCGCGTCCTGTCATCGACCAGATCGAAATAGACATGTCCCCAATCCGATTTGAAATAACGGTCGATTCGGCCGCCGACCCAGAAGAATTGCTCCAGCGTCTCCGCTTCAATGATGCTACGGATCATTCGATTGACTTGGGCAAGGCTGCGGTGGTTGTTGGAGGCGGGAGTTGTCATCTTGTCGGCTTTGATGGAATTCTAGGAATGCGTTTTCATGTATTGCTCAAAGACAAATTCGACCGGGTCCACACCCGGCGGAATGGTGACTTGGCGGCTGCGTCCAGCGCCTGGTTCTTCACCGACCACGCCTAATTCTTCAAGCAGATCCATGATGCGCCCGGCACGCGGGTAGCCCAGTCCGAGCCGCCGCTGAATCAGGGACGCGGATGCTTCGCCGCTTTCGACCACGAGCTTAAGCACATCTTGCAGCATCGGATCAGTGTCGGTGATGAATTGGCGGCGCTTCAGATCTGGTTCCCAGGGACCTGTTTCTCTGGTCGGCGCCAAGCCTGCTGCAATTCGCTGCGCCTGTTTTTCTTTCCAATGATCAACAACGACGCGGACATCATCCTCCGAGACGAAACAGCCTTGGACGCGCTGTGGGTCGGCTGCATCCGCGGACAGGAAGAGCATATCGCCGCTGCCGAGCAATTGTTCGGCGCCGACTCGGTCAATGATAACGCGCGAATCGGCGCCAGATGCGACGGAGAAGGCGATCCGAGACGGGAAATTCGCTTTAATCAAACCGGTGATCACATCGACGCTGGGCCGCTGTGTGGCGACCACCATGTGCATGCCGACGGCGCGGGCCATTTGCGCCAGACGGGTCAGAGCGCGTTCCGTTTCATCGGGATTGCTGAGCATCAGATCGCCGATCTCATCAATTAGGATCACCATGTATGGCAGCGCCGGCGCAAATTCGCTTTTGGCAAGCTGCGCCTCGTTATACATGCCGATGTTTCTGGCGCCGCTTTCTTCCAGCAGTTTGTAGCGGCGATCCATTTCGCGCGCGCACCAGCGCAGCACGCCGATGATGCGATCATGGTCGAGTTCCACTGGACCAAGCAAATGCGGAATACCGTCGAATCGCGAGAGTTCCACCATTTTGGGATCCAGCATCACCAACTGCAATTTGTCCGGCGGGTACTGCATCAGCAGCGACGTGGCGATAGCGCCCATGCAGACGGACTTTCCTGATCCGGTTGTGCCGGCAATGAGCAGATGCGGCATCTGCGCCAGGTCAAGCGACACCGGCACGCCGGTGACGTTTCTGCCCAAGGGAATGAGCAGCGGCTTTCCTTCGCTCGCTCTCGCGCTCTTGTATTCTTCGCTGTCCATCACGTTTCGGAGCGCCACAATGCCCGCTATCTTGTTCGGCACCTCAATTCCCATATAGTTGGTGCCGGGGACCGGCGTCTCCATCCGCAGTCGCTTGGCGGCGAGCGCCAGCGACAGGTCGCGCGCATAGGAGGCGATTCTGCTCATACGCACGCGGTCGCTGCCGTCTTCCTTGTGCGGCTGCAAGGCGTAGCGTGTCACAGCGGGACCAACCTGCACATCTATCACAGTCGTCTCGAGATCGAACTCCAGCAGCGTATTCTGAATTAAACTCGCGTTGTGATTGATCTCTTCTTCATCGGGCAAGATCAGGTCGGCGGCGGTCAAGCAATCGATGCTCGGCAGCGAGTCGAGCCAGGACTCTCGCTGGACAGTTTTCGCCGCGTCTGGCGATTGCCCGCGCAGAAGACTGTCCTCAGCTGTCCGCGCTTTTTCGTCGGCTGCGTCTCCGGGATCCTTGGGGTCAATGGAATAGGCTTCAGGGGGCGCTTCGCTATTCGCGTTAGATTCAAGCGATTCTTTCTGATTCCGAGGAGCGGGCCGCCCCGATCGCACTCTGGCGACGCCGTTTTCTTTCTCAGGAAGCGGCTGGCGGTCTGGGCGCGCCGGCTCTGGAATGCTCGCGGGGTTCGGCCGGATCCTCATGATCTGAGCCCGATAAGCGGAGGATCCAGCAAGGCGATGGTAAATCTCGCGCGATTCGTCGTCTTCCGCAATGGACTGGGTCGCTTTCGCCGAGAGTTCGCTAAAGAGCTGCAGCTTCCCGCCTACTTTCGTCAACAGCGATGCGATGTGTCGCCGACGCAATCCAACGGTGACCACCGCGCAGACGCCAATTAGCCCGCCAAAAAATACTAAGGCGGCTTGCCGACCAAGTATCCAGAATATTGGATAGCTCAAGCCCCAGCCGATTAAGCCGCCGCCTTGCCCCGCGCGCGCCAGGGCACGCAGTTCACTGTCGCTGTTGCCCAAATGCAAGATGGCGAGGAGCGATAGAAATATGATTTCCAAAGCCAGCATTCTCGCGGAGCTAAAGCGGAAGCGGAGGCCGGATTTCGGGAGCCATAGGGCGATGCCAAAGGCAAACAGAGCCGAAGCGACGAAGATGGCGCCGTCGCCGAAGAGCGCAGTCAACATGTCCGCCCAAGTCACCGCTACCAGCGCGTCAGAAGCAATGTAAAGCGAAATGAAAGACAGAATGCCAAATACGATGAGGGCAAAGCCGACAACTTCGTTCATCCAAGGCGGCACGCTCTCTCTGAGGTCTTCCCAAAAATCGAAGTCCGCCCTCACTTCATCAAGGGGCTTAATGACATCGTCCGCCGCTGCCGGGAAGCGTGGCTCAGCCAGGAAGTCGGCAGTATGCTGCGCCTCTGGCTCGAGTATCTCTCGTTCCACTTTTCATTCCGCTTATGCGCATTTCCAATTCTGAAACCAGTATAGACAGATTCAGGGATTTCTATGGCGGAAAACATTGGCAAATCAGGAGGACGCAAATGTCAAGCGGAGGCGCTGATTTTGGGATGAACTGGCAGTCGACGCTGGAGATTAATTCAGCAGCGCCTGCTCCTGCTTCAATATCAGATCGGTCACAGCCAGAATCGCGATGCGCTGTTTGCGATAGAGGTCGGCTTCACTCATGCTCAGACGCCGCGCGACTTCGCGGACCTTTCTGTTTTCGAGAAAACGGAGCTGCAAAATGTTGTACAAGGTCCATTCCGGGCTCATCAATTTACGTTCGCCCTCGGGCTTAAGGGACGCAATTGCCTCTTCAAGCAGATGGCGCAGAGCGTTCACTGGCGTTTCTTCCCCGTGTTGAATGCGGCTCTGCACGGCGTTCAGCATGATCATATTGCTCTGCGTGATGCCCGATCCGCCCCAGTAGTGCCTCAACGCGGCGCGCACTTGCTCAAAGAGCTCGTCGCGATCGGGCAAGACGTCGATGCGCGGGGGATTAACAGCTGTTTGTCTGTATTCGACCTGCACCGCCCGGGAGCGCGTCATCTGCAACTGTGGCAGCAAACCTTCAAGGAGGTTGTACATTTCCGCTTGCAGATGCATATCATCGAGGCTTGTTTCAACCCGATTGACAAATGCCTCCAAGTATCCTCCCGGCGCCGCCAATTCATCGCGCAAAGCCGCTTCGTTGTTCAGCAAGCCAAGCAGACCGATGGTCAGCGCCTCGCTGCCATTGCCGCTCGCCCGACTGCTGCGCAATGGCACTAATGCAAATTCGCCCCAGGCGACATAGCCGGGATCATGCGGCTCCTTGGTTCGCTTAGAGGCTTGCCGAATGAGCTCGCTGTTATTCAAGAGGCTGGCTTCGTCGAAATCTGATAATCCAACGCGGCTAACCATCTCGGGCTTCGCGCCGGCGATGCTGATCACGAAAGCCTGGTCAATGCGGAGGTAATCGCAGATGGATTCAGTCGTCGCCAGGATCAGTTGTGAAAGATCGGTGTGGGTCAGAACGCGGTCGCTAAGCGTTTGCAACTTGGTGATCTGTTCGTCGTCCTCGTCGCGATAGATGAAGAACTTTTCGAAGTATGGCAAGGCGAGAGAAACGAACCATTGCCACAGCAAGACTGCCGCGACGACTGCGGGCGGCGTAAACGCTTCGCCGGGCAAGCTCAGAATGCGTGTCGCCTGCGCCGTGAAGTTGACCACTGCCAGCGCGATTAGCCCGGTCGCGGGGCCGCGCAGCAGGAAATCGAGCAATTGCTTCTTGACCAGGCGATCAGGTCTATCAGAGCCGAAAAAGTAAAGCGGGTAAGACAAAAAGAAGAGCATCAGGATAATGACGACGTTCGCCGTATTGATCACCAGCAAGCCGAAAAGAGAAGACTCATCGCCCGGCTGGAGCAGCACTGAATAGGGAAATATCCCGAGCGCGGGCGTCAGGAAAGCGATCTGCAGATAAGCCATGCGCTTGGCGCTCGCTTGAGTCAGGCATCGCTTTCGCGCGCGCTGCACATTGAAGAAGGCGAAGCCGTTGGCAAGCAGGAAATAGAGCGAGTAGATGAGGAATGCCGGACCAGCCTGAATGCTCACCGATCCTTGCGCGGCGACAACCTGTACGAGCGAATCGGAAAAGGCAACGGCGAGCAGGAAAGCGGCTCCAACTAAATAGAGCAGGCGGATCACGCGTTTTCGCCGGCCCCGCGAGGGCAAACCGGTCGTCGCAAGCAGCGCGTCCGAAAGGTGGTACATCGCGGCTGGGATAAAGGCGATGCCCATCCACTGCAGCCTTGAAGCGATCTCGTGCGCAGCGTAATCCGGCTCGAGCGAGATGAAGGCGTCGGCCACATAGGCGGCGGCTACACAAGCCAGCACGACCGCCGATGTCTTGGCGACCCGGTTGTTCAAGTTTCGAGTCAAATTGAAGAGCAGAAGGGAAACCGCAATGATGGCGTTGCCCGCGGTCAAGGTCTCATTGACGGTCAGCAGCAAGGTCGTGAGTATGCTCAACTCAGGTCCCTAAGCGATCGAATTCTACAAACAAGTTTAGCAAAAATCAGATTTTGCGATGAGCCTAGATGGACAGGCTGAAGAAGAGGGCAATCTCGCGGTTGGCGAAGTGATGGTCGTTAAAGCCGCAGAAGCTGAAGCCCAAAGACTTGGCGAATAAAATGCAGGGAAAGTTGGTGGTGGGAATCTCAAACAGGATCTGCCTTAGGCGGTATTCGCTCGCCCACACTCGCGCGACGTGTACCAGGCGTGATCCCAGACTGCGGCGGCGGTAGGGCCTGTCGATTACGATATCTTGCAGATAGGCGACCTGGCTCGTCTGATCAACCCGCATCGAGACAAAGCCGAGAATGTGATTGCTGCTCTTGTCCTGCGCCACGACGAAACAATAGTTAAGCCGCAGCACCAATTCAAGCTGCTGCGCGTCGGTCACGTGTCGTGAATCCAGATGACGCGGCAGTCGTTGTTTGCGGCAACTGACCTGAATCTCGTCGGCGGCTTCCCGCACAGTCATTTGAAATACGTGCTCGCTTCGAAAGTCGCTGTCCAGCGCCAGGCAGTAGGGGATATCGGCATCGACGCCATCGCGAAATATCAGTTGAGCGGTGTCAAATCGGGCATCTTGCATGGCATTTGCGCTCCAACGGGCTCGGTCATTTTCAGCCCATATTGACCGCAATCAAAGAAAATTATGACCCCAATCACGGAATCCGCGCGGGGTCATTCGAGGGAATTCGCAACTTGCTGCACTCTTGCGGGGCGCCGGACGCTATACCTCGTATAGATAGTCCTTGAGAATCACGTGGGCTGAAGATTGACGCAGGCGATTCAAGGCTTGCGCTTCCAATTGGCGGACGCGCTCCCGCGTAACACCGATGGTTTGTCCGACTTCCTCAAGGGTGTAAACGCGCCCGTCGGCGAGCCCATAACGCAGACGCAAGATTTGCGCTTCACGATCGGGCAGCTTGTCCAGCGCCTGCTGCAACTGCACGTGCAGCAGATGAGTCGCGACTTCTTCCGAAGGCGCCGGGCTGTTGCTGTCTTCGACAAAGTCGCCAAAGGTGGAATCGCCTTCGTCGTCAATTGGCGTTTCCAGGCTAACCGGTCGCCGCGAAATCTCCAGCAGATTCTCCACCTTGTCCGGCGTCGTATCCATGCCGAGCGCCAATTCATCGATTTTGGGCTCGCGTCCCAGTTCCTGCAGCAGCTGCAGCTGCACGCGGCGCATGCGATTCAATTGGTCGCCCATGTGCACCGGGACGCGAATCGTGCGTCCCTGGTCGGCGACCGCTCGGCTAACGGCTTGCCGGATCCACCAGGTGGCATAGGTGCTGAACTTGTGCCCGCGCTGATACTCGAATTTGTTGGTGGCGCGGATCAGCCCGATGTTGCCTTCTTGAATCAGATCCAGGAAGGGAACGCCGCGGCCGATATACTTCTTGGCCACGCTGATGACGAGGCGGGCGTTGGCGCGGATCAAGTGCTCCTGCGCCTTTTCCCCGTCCAGCATCGTTGCGCGCAGCCCCTGTTCTTCGCTCCAACTGAGCTCGAGAACAGGTTGATCCTCGCAGTCCTCCAGCCGAACACGGGCGAACTCGGCCGCCTCCATGCGCTTGGCAAGCATCACTTCTTCCGCCGCGGTCAACAGCGGGACACGGCCCGCTTCTTTCAAGTAGAGACCAACGACATCGTCGGTGTCGAGCGCCGCCTGATAGCCGGCATCCGCTGTCAAGTCCTTCTTCAAGACTTTAAGCAGGGCGTCGCGCTCGTGGTCCTCCTCGTCGTCAGCGTCCGCGGGCAAGGTATCGGAATGGGGCTTTGCCTCTTTTGGTTCCGCCTCAGCGGTTGCCTCCTCGACGGGCTTGGCCGGTCCGGGGATGACTTCAATTCCGGCTTCGAGCAGGCTATCCATGAGGTCGTCAAGCAAAGCGACATCGCCTTCGACGTCCGGCATTAGCTCGAGGATGTCGCTGTAAGTGACAAAACCTTGATTGTTTGACTTTTCGATTAGCTGCTTCCGCAACTCTTCGCGCTGCGTCAAATTACTGACGTTTTCCAATACCGCTACCACAGACATGCCTTTCCACTTCAGAGCGCTAACTGACAATTCTTACGACAGACGCAATCTATACTAAATCCCATTTTCGGGCAAATGAGATCGCGCGTTGAAAACTCAAATGTCCATGCTTCGCCATTCACATTGGTATACAGCGCTCCACGGCATTGGTCTTGCTCACAGCGCGCTGATGTTCACACCGAAAGTATCGAATCAAACCAACAGAATGACTACAAGTTCTTCCCGCTCACGGGACAATTTAACGCGTATTCAATTACTTGTCAAGTTTTTCACAAAGTCGATTCAGGATTGGGCATTGTTCGTTCTAAACCGATAGGCGCCTTTTCTCTGAATATGGTCTGTCTATCCGCCCATAAACATAAAACGACTAACCTGGCAAAGCTGTGAACAAGGCGAATCGAGCAACATACATAGTATAAGACGGATTGCCGCTGGCAGTATTTGGCGCCGCCGCTGATGACCGCCGCAATTCCTTCGATTGGCCGGCGGATATGCCACGATTTTCATGATCTGTCGCATTTCAAAAGAGACTACTGCAATTGGCGCCAATTTTCTGAACCATCGGCCAAATCAGCAGCCGACGCTTTCATGAATCTTCGTATACATTGCACAAGGAAAATTCAATAGTGCATAAAGATACGTTCCTGAGTTGACTATTTCTGCCGCGAAAATTAGAATTCGTTGAAGTTCGACTGGATAATGTCACGATGTTTAATCATAAACCAGCAGCCGACAATTTGAGGCGTCGCCGTCCCGCAAGGGTCGGGTTCAGCGCGCGCGGATTGTGTTTGTGACAAGACGTCTGTTCAAATGCAAGAGAAGCCCTGATCTCGAATTCGCAGGTCAGGGCTTTTGTTTTGTAGGGAGAGGACGATGAAGAGCAAAATCAGCGCGGGCGTATATGGCGGTTCGGGTTATGCGGGCCTTGATCTGGTGGAGATCCTGTGGCGCCATCCGCAAGTTGACCTGGCATTCGCGACATCAAACACCTATGCCGGCGATCCTGTGCCGGGAACGAACCTGCACTATTTGCGCCCAGAAGCGGTCGCGCTGGGTGAGGTCGATGTGATTTTCCTCGCCCTCCCGCACAAGACGTCGGCAGCGGTGGCCAAGCGAGGCATGGTCGCGGGCGTCAAAGTGGTGGACCTGTCGGCTGACCTGCGTATCGATAGTCCCGAAGCCTATGAACAGTCATATCACAGCCCGCATCCTCACCCGGAATTGCTGCCGACGCCTTATGGACTGCCGGAAATCAATCGTGAGAATATCATCGCCGCTGACGTGGTCGCGACTCCAGGCTGCTATCCGACAACCGCCTTGCTGGGCATGTATCCCTTGCTGGCGGCCGAGGCGCTTTGCGACGACAGTCCCATGATCATTGACGCCAAGTCAGGTGTTACCGGCGCTGGTCGAAAGCCGTCGCTCACGACGCATTTTGCCGAGGTCTATGGCAATTTGATTCCCTACAAGACGGGACGATCTCATCGTCACCTCGGCGAAATGGAGCAGGAGGCGCATAAGATCAACGAGCGCATTGCTCCCATCATATTCTGCCCCCATCTTCTGCCGGTTGACCGCGGACTGATGACGAGCATTTACGTGACGCTGAACGACAGCTTGGAGAGCGGTCAAATGCACGATCTTTACGTCGAGATGTACGACGGCGAAGCATTGGTGGATGTCTTGCCCATGGGCGAACAAGCGACCCTGAAGCATGCGGTGAAGACGAACAAATGCGTCATCAGCATCACGCCAGTAATGCCGCGTCACGCGCATATCACAAGCGTGACGGACAATCTGCGCAAGGGCGCCGCCAGCCAGGCTGTGCAAAATATGAACTTGATGTTTGGACTGGATGAGACCCAGGGACTGCTATAGTGATGGAATCTATCAGCGTCGTAAAAGTCTCCGGACATTGCCTGGACGACCAGGAACTGATTCGGCAATTCGCGGCGGTCGTGGCGGAAGCCGACAAGCCTCTGGCGATCGTGCACGGCGGCGGGGTGGAAATCTCGCAGTTGCAGCAGAAGCTGAATATCGAGCCCCGGTACGTCGATGGCTTGCGCGTGACGGACGCCGATTCGCTAGCTCTGGTCGAGATGGTCTTGTGCGGAAGCGTCAACAAGCGACTTGTGCGATACTTGCTGTCGGCGGGTGTGGATGCCCAGGGCTTGTCGGGCGTCGATCGCGGATTGATACGCGCGCGCAAAATGCGCCATGAATCGCTTGACATGGGCTTTACGGGCGAAGTGGTTTCGGTGCGGGGCGAAGTGATTACCGACCTGCTTGAACGGGGCATCACGCCGGTAATCGCGCCGGTGAGCGTCGGCGCGTGCAGCAATTTCAATCTCAATGCCGATCCGGTTGCCGGCGCAATCGCGGCCGCCATTGGCGCGCATGAGGTTGTGTTTATTTCAAATGTCGCTGGTGTATTGGTCGAAAGGAAGCGCGTCGCCAGCTTGACGCGGCCACAGGCGCTGGATTTGATTGAGCGCGGCGTGATTCATGGCGGCATGATACCGAAGGTGGAAAGCGCCCTGGCTGTGCTATCATCGGGTGTGCCGCAAGCGGTGATCACAGATTTGCATGGTTGGGCGAAGCGGGGCGGCACGACCTTTTTTGGCTCGGAGGCGAAAGCGAGAGTTAGCGAGGAAATATGTCAATAACAGCGGATGTCATTCAAAAGGACAAACAGTTTAGCGTGCCGGTGGCGGGCCGTCCGGATTTCGTGCTGGAGCGCGGCGAAGGCGTAAAGGTCTATGACGCGGACGGCAAAGCCTATACCGACTGGGTGGCGGGCATCGCCGTCAACTCGCTGGGATATGGCGACAAGGAGTTGATGGATGTAGTCGCCGGCCAGATGAGCACCGGTCTGATCCATGTCAGCGGCTTATATCACACGCAGGCTTTGACCGACCTTGCTGAATTGCTCTGCGCCAATTCCTTTGCCGATAAAGTCTACTTCTGCAACAGCGGCGCTGAAGCCAATGAAGGTGCCCTGAAGTTCGCGCGCAAGCTTGCCTACGTCAATGAACGCAAGAACAAGACCAAAGTCGTCAGCTTTTCAAAAGCCTTCCACGGCCGCACCTTGGGCGCGCTATCAGTAACGCCGACCGAGAAATATCAGAGCCCCTTCAAGCCGATGGTGCCGGGCGCTGTCGTCGGCGAGTTTAATAATCTCGACAGCGCGAAGGAGCTAATCGATCAGGACACAGCCGCTGTGATTGTCGAACCGATACAAGGCGAGGGCGGCATAAACCTGGCCAGCGACGGATTTCTGCAGGCTCTGCGCCAGCTATGCGACGAGAATGACGCGGTGCTGATCTTCGATGAGATTCAATGCGGCTTGGGGCGGACTGGGGAGCTCTGGGCGCATACATGCAGCGGCGTGACTCCCGATATCATGACCTTGGCAAAGCCCTTGGCTGGCGGTCTGCCGATCGGCGCGATCCTGGTCACGGATGAAGTGGGCTGCGCGATGCAGCCGGGCGACCACGGCTCGACCTTTTCCGGCGGCGCTGTCGTTATGCGCGCTGGCGAAATGGTTGTGAAGCGCGTACTCAGCCCCGGCTTTCTGGAGCACGTCAGGGAGGTGGGCGAGTATTTGCTCGAACGTCTGGCTGAGATCAACAGCCCGCATATCACCGATGTTCGCGGCCGAGGATTGATGGCCGCCATCGAATTGAGCGTCCCGCCGGCGGACATCGTCGCGCAGGGTTACGAACATGGACTGCTGCTCGTGAACTCCGGTCCCGACGCCATCCGTTTTATTCCGCCGCTAATTGTTGAAAAGCAGCATGTCGACGAACTTGTTGAGAAGCTGACGCTAATCCTGGAGGGCATCCATGATGAAAGTTAGTCCCTCGGTAGATTCAGTTCGCGGTTTTCAAGTCGCCGGCGTCCATGCGGGACTGAAAAAGGACGGCGCGCCGGACTTCTCGCTGGTGGTAAGCGAAGTCGATTGCACCGCCGCTGGCGTGTTCACGAGGAACAAGGTAAAAGCGGCGCCTGTGCTGCTGGATATGCAGCGCCTGGAAGAAAACCCAAAATCGATTCGAGCGGTCGCCACCAACACCGTCAGCGCAAATGCCTGCACCGGCGCGATCGGCTTGAAGAATGCGCGCGCGACTTCCAACCTGGTGGCGGACGCGCTCTCGATTGTGGCGGAACAAGTTTTGGTGATGTCCACCGGCGTCATCGGCACGCACCTGCCGATGGACAAGATCGCCCGCGGCGTCGAGCTGGCGAGCGCGAATCTCGGCTCGGACTGGCGCGCGGCCGCCGCCGGCATTATGACCACCGATACGCGCCCCAAGCTCGGTTCGATCACGGTGGAGACCGCCGACGGTTCCTATTCGATCGCCGGCATGGTCAAGGGCGCCGGCATGATCGCGCCGAATATGGCGACGATGCTGAGCGTGATCGTCACCGATGCTGACCTGCCGCTGCACAACCTGCAATCGTCGCTGAGGACGGCGGCTGAGCAGAGCTATAACCGGATCGTGATCGATGGCGATACCAGCACCAATGACACTGTCCTGCTGCTTGCCAACGGGATGAGCGGCGTCTCGCTCACTGGGGAGGAAGAACTCGCGGCTTTTCAGGACGCATTAGATTCGCTCACACGATACCTGGCGCAGGAAGTCGTGCGTGACGGCGAGGGCGTGACCAAATTCATCACACTCAACATTCTGAATGCCACGTCGGAAGCTGACGCGGAGAGAATCGGGCAGACGATTGGCGCGTCGGTCCTGACCAAATCAGCCTTTTACGGCAGCGACGCCAATTGGGGGCGCATCATGGCGGCTGCGGGACGCGCCGACGTGCCGCTTGAGCCGGATAGCGCATCGCTTTGCGTGGCGGCGGGGGAATCGAGCCCGAGCGAGGCGCCGGGCCTGGAGATCTTCAGCGGCGGCATGCCCACCGAATATCGCGAAGAAGACGCGGCGGCGATCATGGCCGCGCCCTCGATCACGTTCACGCTGGATTGCGGCATCGGTGACGGCGGCGCCACCATCTGGACCTGCGATATCAGCCACGAATACATCTCAATCAACGGGGATTATCGCTCTTAGGCCGCTCGGCGGCAGCAAAAGAATTCGCCGCGAACGCAGAAAGTTTCGTCCCTTCTCCGTGTATGAGCCGGGCGGCATGATTAGAAACCGGGACCTGGAATGAAAGCAGTGCTGGTTCTAGAGGATGGTCGCGTCTTCCCGGGCGAAGGCTTCGGCGCTGAAGGCGTATCCACCGGCGAGATCGTCTTCAACACCTCAATGACGGGATACCAAGAGATCCTCACCGACCCGTCATATCATCGACAGATCGTCGCCATGACCGTGCCGCACGTGGGCAATACTGGCGTCAACCTGGAAGATCCGGAATCGGTCAAAGTCTGGGTCGCCGGCTTTGTCGTGCGATCGCTAAGCCCGATCGTCAGCAACTGGCGCAATCGCGGCGACCTCGCTACGTATTTGAAAGACAGCGGCATCATCGGCCTGTCTTCAGTGGCGACGCGCGCCCTGGTGCGGCATATCCGTGATATAGGGGTGATGCGCGCGGCGGTCGCCCATGGGCGCGAGGCGGAAGATACCGACACGCTGGTTGATATGGCGCGCTCGTCGCTCGATATGTCGGGCGCGAATCTGGTGGATGACGTCACGGTGAAGGCGCCTTACGATTGGACAGACAGGAGCGACGCGCAATGGTATGGCAATCGGCGAGAGGCGGCGGATCACCCGCTCATCGTCGCTTATGATTACGGCATCAAGCGGAATATCCTGCGCATGATGACCGACCGCGGCTTGCGCGTCACGGTTGTGCCAGCCTGGACGCCGCCTGCGGAAGTGCTCGACATGAATCCAGCCGGCATATTCCTCAGCAATGGACCGGGCGATCCCGCGGCCGTCGACTATGCGATCGCCAACGTACAGTCGCTATTGGGAGCGGCGCCGATATTTGGAATTTGCCTTGGCCATCAGATACTCGCGCTGGCGCTGGGCGGTGAAACGGAAAAAATGCGCTTCGGACATCGGGGCGGCAATCAGCCGGTGAAATGTCTCGCCAGCGGCGAAGTGGAGATCGCCTCACACAATCATGGATTCGCCGTTTCGGCGGATAGCGATTTGAAGGGCGGCGAAGTCACGCATTTGAATTTGAATGACAATACGGTAGCTGGGCTGCGCCATGATGAGTTGCGCGCTTTCAGCGTACAGTATCATCCGGAAGCGTCGCCGGGTCCGCATGATTCCTTTTATCTTTTCGATGAGTTTGTCGACGCAGTGCACGGCAATCGATAATCCAAAGGCCTGCTCCCTTACAGCTTAGAGAATATTCCATGCCCAAGCGCACCGACATCAACAGCATCATGATCATCGGTTCGGGACCCATCGTCATCGGCCAGGCATGCGAGTTTGATTACAGCGGCGTACAGGCTTGCAAGGCGCTCAAGGCGCAGGGATATCGCGTCGTGCTCGTCAACTCCAACCCGGCGACGATAATGACTGACCCGCAATTTGCCGATGCCACCTACATCGAACCGCTGACGCCGGATATCTGCGAGAAGATTATTGCGCAGGAGAATCCCGACGCGCTGCTGCCGACTGTCGGCGGGCAGACGGCTTTGAATCTGGCGGTGCAGTTGAAGGAATCGGGCTTCCTTGATCGCCAGGGCGTCGAACTCATTGGCGCGACTTTGACCAGCATACAGCTGGCGGAGGATCGTCAGCTATTCAATGACACGATGAGAGAAATCGGTCTTCGCGTGCCGGACAGCAAGGTCGTGAGCACGGTGGATGACGCGCTCGCCTTCGCCGAGGTCATCGGCTATCCAATTCTGATTCGGCCTTCATTCACGATGGGCGGCGCCGGCGGGGGCGTCGCTTACGATAGCGACGAATTGCGGCGGGTCGCGGCGAACGGCATTCGCCAAAGCCCCTTGGGCGAGGTGCTGGTCGATAGGAGCTTGCTCGGTTGGAAAGAATATGAGCTGGAGCTGATGCGGGACGCAAAAGGCAATTTTGTTGTCGTCTGCTCGATTGAGAATCTGGACCCGATGGGCGTGCACACCGGCGACAGCATCACCATCGCGCCAGCGCAGACCTTGACTGACAAAGAGATTCAGCGGCTGCGCAACATGTCGCGGAAGATCTTTGACCGCGTCGGCATCACGACCGGCGGCGCCAATGTGCAATTCGCCATCAATCCTGACGACGGCGAAGTCTACGTGATCGAAATGAATCCGCGCGTCTCCCGCTCATCGGCGCTGGCGAGCAAAGCGACCGGCTTCCCCATCGCCAAGATCGCCGCGCTGGTCGCCGTCGGTTTCACGCTGGACGAGATACCCAACGATATCACCTTGAAAACGCCCGCCAGTTTTGAACCCTCGCTCGATTATATTGTCGTCAAGATTCCTCGCTGGGATTTTAAGAAATTCGCTGGCGCCGATCCGGTGCTGGGACCGCAGATGAAGGCGGTTGGCGAGGTCATGGCCATCGGCCGGACCTTTCCTGAAGCGCTGCAAAAGGGCGTCCGCTCGCTGGATATTGGCATGGACGGCTTCGGCAGCCAGGTCGATAGCGATTTGACGCCGGAAGTGCTAAGCGTGCCCACCGCGCAGCGACTGTTTCAAGTTGCAAGCCTTATCGCCAGCGGCGTCGCCTTCGAAGAAATCGTCAGCCAGACACATTTTGATCCCTGGTTTGTGCAGCAGATGAGCGATCTGATGGCGATCCACCGATCGGTTTTGGACAAGGCATTGCGCTTGAGCGATCTCGACAAATCGGACCTGCGCAAGCTCAAGCAGTTTGGTTTCAGCGACGCATACATCGCCGAACTGGTTGGCGTGGATCACTTTGCCGTGCGCGACTATCGCAAGAATCTCGGCGTCGTAGCGAATTTCTACCGCGTCGATACCTGCGCCGCCGAGTTCGAAGCCTTAACGCCTTATCTGTATTCAACCTACGAGATGGAGGACGAGGCGGGGCCGAGCCAGGCGCGCAAGGTCATGATTCTCGGTGGCGGGCCCAACCGAATCGGCCAGGGAATCGAATTTGATTATTGCTGCGTCCATGCTTGCTATGCATTAAGGGAAGCGGGCTACGAGACCATCATGGTCAACTGCAACCCGGAGACGGTCAGCACCGACTACGACACCGCCGATCGGCTCTACTTCGAGCCCCTGACGGCCGAAGATGTGATGAACATTGTCGACCGGGAACATCCCGCTGGCTTGCTGGTGCAATTTGGCGGGCAGACGCCGCTCAATATCGCCCGCGATCTGGAGCGAATGGGCGCGCCGATTTGGGGCACCTCGGTTGATACCATTGACCTCGCCGAAGACCGCGAGCGCTTCAACGCCCTGATGCGGCGGTTGAATATCGCGCAGCCTTCCGGGGCGACAATTCTCGACCGCGAAGAAGCGGCGGAAGCGGCCGCCTCGATTGGCTACCCGGTGCTAGTGCGCCCGAGTTATGTTTTGGGCGGGCGCGGCATGGCCATCGTCTTTGATGAAGCGCAGCTAATGGCTTGGCTGGACGATCATGTCGAATGGGGCGGGCATCCGGTTTTGATCGATCAATTCCTGGATGACGCCTATGAAGTTGATGTGGATGCCCTGTGCGACGGCGCCCACGTCACCATCGGCGGCGTCATGCAGCACATTGAACAGGCTGGCGTGCACAGCGGGGATTCCGCCTGCGTCGTGCCGCCCTACAGGATCAGCTATTTTCACCTGGATATCATTCGTGATTACAGTCGGCGGATTGGTCTCGCGCTGGGCGTGAAGGGATTGTTCAATATTCAGTTCGCGGTCAAAGACGACGAGGTCTATGTGCTGGAAGTCAATCCGCGAGCAAGCCGAACGGTGCCCTTCATCAGCAAGGCGACCGGTCACCCGCTGGCGCGATACGCGGCGCAGATCGCGGCTGGCGCGACGCTGGCGGATCTGGGTTTCCTGGACGAGCCGTCAGTGAACGGCTTCTTCATCAAGGAAGCGGTCTTCCCCTTTCAGAAATTCCCCGGCGTCGATACGCGGCTGGGACCGGAAATGCGCTCCACCGGCGAAGTCATGGGGCAGGCGTCGAGCTTTGGGCATGCCTTTGTCAAGTCGCAGGCATCGGCAGGTCTGTCCTTGCCGGAAAGCGGCGTCGTGTTTATCAGCGTCAACGACTTCGACAAACCTGCCGTGGCGAAGATAGCCCGCGATCTGGCAAAGCTCGAATTTGAGCTCGTGGCTACCGAGGGCACCGCGCGCTGGCTCAACCAGATGGGCATCCGGACTCGGCGCATCAACAAGATAAGCGAGGGCAATCCGCATATTATGGATGCCATGCAGGGGCGGCAGGTCGATCTCATCATCAATACACCGCGCGGCAGCCAAGCGCATGAAGACGGCGTCGTCATCCGCAGCCAGGCTTACGCGTTGGGCATCCCTATCGTCACGACAATGAGCGCGGCCGCCGCGACCGTGCAGGGCATCAGACGCATGCGCGAAAGACCGCTTAGCGTGCGCAGTTTGCAGTCGCATTATGAGGCAATGATGTAGAACCGAGTTCCCGAGGTTGAGCGTATGGCGCTGGCATACGAGAAATATCTCCAGGAAGTCCTCATTGATGAAGCCTCCTTGCAAAGCCGCATCGCCCAACTTGGCGCGCAGATAAATCTCGATTACGCCGGTTGCAGCGACCTGCTGCTGCTTTGCGTGCTCAAAGGCGGCGTGATGTTCTTGTCAGATTTGTCCCGCCATATTCATGTGCCGCATGTCATTGACTTCATGGCGGCGAGCAGTTATGGAGCGGGCGCCCGCACATCGACTGGTTCCGTGCGCATCGATATGGATATGCGCATGGATGTCAAAGACAAGCACGTGCTGGTAGTAGAGGACATCATCGACAGCGGCTACACGCTCGCTTTTGTCTTAAAGACCCTGCGGAATCGCGAACCCGCCAGCCTGAAACTGTGCGCGCTGCTCAACAAACAGTCGCGCCGTGAAGTTGAAATCGAGGTAGATTACATCGGCTTCGATATTGAGAACAAATTCGTTTTCGGTTACGGATTAGACCTCGACGAGCGCTTCCGAAACCTGCGCTTCGTGGCAGTGGCGAAGACGGACGCGTTTGCGGATGAATGACAATGAGGCGGTGCTGTCTTGGCCCGATCGAGTTTATGAGCTATGTGAACGGCTCCGCCAAATCGCCGGCAATACGCCAATGTTTCTTGTTGGAGGCGCCGTGCGAGACGCCTACCTGCGCGCCGCGATTACCGATATCGACATAGCCGTTGACGGCGATGCGCCAGCGCTCGCAAAGCAAGTATCCCGCAGATTTGACGCCGATTCCTACGTCATGGATTGGGAACGCGGCGTTGCGCGCGTGTTTCTGACAAGCGATAGCGGCACGATCATGCTGGATTTCGCTCGCTTTCGCGGCGACGGTCTCTTGAGTGATCTGCGCGATCGGGATTTCACCATGAACGCGATGGCGGCCGACTTGCATGGGGACATCAGCGCCTTGTACGATCCGCTCAAGGGGGCGACGGATTTGCGCCAAAAAGTCCTGCGCCGCTGTTCCCCGCGTTCCATCGCCGACGATCCAATACGCGCGCTGAGAGCGATCCGCCAGAGTATTCAGTTTGATCTGAAAATCCATCCCGATACCGCAGTTGATGTCAGAGCTGAGGCGAAAAACTTGCGCCATACTTCGCCGGAACGCAGACGCGATGAACTGTTCAAGCTGCTTGCTTTGGACAAGCCCGCTCGCGGCTTGCGCGTCATGGATCATGTGGGCGTCTTGCCGCATGTCTTGCCGGCTGTCGCCGCGCTGGCGAGGGAGGACGCGCCGCCGGGACCGCTGAATGCCTGGACGAAGACCTTGGCAGTCGTGGAACGCATGCGCGCGATTCTCTTGGCGATCAGCAGCCGGCGCAGCGATAATACCGCGGCGGCATTTGACCTCGGCATGTTGGTCATTCAGTTGGATCGTTTTCGCGCGAACCTGCAGGCGCATTTGATGCGCGTCTATGGAAACGGGCGCGAACATGGCCAGCTGCTCGTATTGGCGGCGTCGCTTCACGCTCTTGACGGCGGCAGAGACGATGATAGCGGCGATTCCAAGGCCGCCGGGCGAGCGGCAAAGGTGGCGAAGGCGCTCGCGCTAACCCTGGATGAAGGACGGCGATTGCGGCTGATCCTCGGCAACTACCGGCAAATCGTCGAGGAGAAGTCATGGTCCAAGCTGGATCAGCATCGCTTCTGGCATCGGCTCGGCGATGGCGGAATCGACGCGATCTTGCTGTCGGCTGCCTGGGTGCTGGGCGAGGCGGGGAGCGGCTTGCGGCAAAGGGACTGGCTGCAGTTCGTAGAGCGGGCAACCAGCCTGCTCGATACCTTCTACAATCAGTACGATGAAGTCGTCGATCCGCCGCCGCTGCTGAATGGGCGCGATGTGCAAGACTTGCTCGGCATTAAGCCCGGACCGCGAGTTGGCAGGATGTTGACGAAGCTGCGCGAGGCGCAAGCCACCGGTGTGATCAAGTCGGTTTCTGAAGCGCGCGCGTTTGTCTTGCGTTCGGCGGAGTAACCTTCCCAAAGGGGCGAATCCGCTCGTCCCCGCTTAAGCAAACGGGTCCTTTGCGCAATCGGCGAATTGGTAGAAGACGAGCATGGTGCGGCCGTATTTGCGCTGATCAATTTCTTTGAGACGGAGAAAGCGGCGCTCCGCATCGAATTCGCTCGGGTCAATCTGTACGATGACTTGGCTGTCCGGGCGCTGCCAATCCAAGTTCTCATCGAGAGCCGCAAGCGTCTTCAGCCATATGCCCTGATATTGGGGCGGCGCCACATAAAGAAACTGATAATCGAGTTCTGGTCCCCGCGCAATTAGATCAAGGGCGTGGCGTCTCGTCACAGTTGCGTTTTGCTTGAGTCTTGTGTGCGCCAAGTTGCGATGGATCGTCTTGACCGCCTGCCGATCCATGTCGTTGAAATGCGCGTAGGCGGCGCCGCGGCTCAAAGCTTCAATGCCGACGCTGCCCGTCCCGGCGAAGAGATCAAGGAAGTTCGCATTGCGGATATCCGCCCCGATGATATTGAAGAGCGCCTCTTTGACGCGGTCCATAATCGGGCGCGTCGAATTGCCGGGCGCCGCCTTCAGTTTCATGCCGCGCGCGGCGCCGGCGATGACGCGCAGAGACATGGCCGGGCGGGCGCTTCAACTAAGCCGTGCCGCCGACATCGTCTAGGCGCTGCTTCAGCATTCGCGTCAACATCATATAACGATCGTCAATGTTGGTCTCGAGGTCGTTTGCGCCATGCTGCCCTTCGGCATGAGAAGTCATTTGCACGGCGGAAAGGGCCCGCTCGGTGACGGTAAGCGCCTGCTGGAAGGAGCTGGCGGCGGACTGCATGTCGCCCAATGATTTGTGCGCCAAGCCCATGCCGTAGTGCGCGTCGACGCTTTCCGGGCTGGCGGCGATCACCTCTTCAAACAGTTGAATAGCGCCCTGATTGGCGCCATCGCGGTGCAAGCGCCATGCTCTGCCGATTTTTTCTGCCGAGGGTAAAGTGGACATGCCTTCTCCTTCCGGATATCAAATCGAGCGCATTGCAGCCGCTCGCGGGCGACCATGCGCGACGGGGGTAATCACCTGTATTGTACCGAAAACCTGACTTGGCGCTACTGCCTTGCGCTGCGCGTGGAGGAATCGCCGAATTGCAGCGCCTGCGAACGATAGCGTCTTGTGGCTTGTCTGGCTTGTTGATAAGCTTTGCCCGTCTACGATGCGCGAGATGAGGCTTTATGCTGATTCGACTGGCGATGATGTCGGACTTGGGGAGCGCCGCCCAACTTTGGTTCGATCGAATCACCTTGCTGCAGCAGACCGATCCGCGCATCAAGCTCTTGCCCGATGCCCGCGGGAATTGGTCAGCCGCGGCTGCCCGCTGGGCAAGCGATGAGCGGATAGGGTTTTGGGTGGCGGAAGATTGCGGGACGCTGCTTGGATTCGCCGTCGTCCAAATTGCGACGGGAGAGCCGGGCTTGCAGCCCCAAAAGCGTGGCGTCTTGCTTGAGATGGTTATCGACTTGCACGAATCGCACCGCGGCTTGGCCGAACAGCTTTTGGATCGCGCGAGGCGCTGGCTTGCCGCCCGGGGCGCCCGGGAAATCGAGGTGGATGCGCCCGCGCGTTACCCGGTGGAAGCGGCCTTCTGGCGCGCGCAAGGTGGCGCCGCTTGTTCCGAGAGATTCAGGCTGCCGATATGATACGTCTGGCGGAGGCGGCCGATGCCGAGCGCATTGGCGATCTGTGGGCTGAGATGGTTGCCTATCACGCTGCGCTGGATCCGCAGACTTTTCGACCGGCGGATCGCGGCGCGGAACGGTATGCCCGCGCTATCCTGGACCGCCTTGTGGATAGGGACGCGCGCGTCTTGGTGGCTGAAATGGATGGCGCGGTCGTCGGTTACGTCAATGGCGTCATCGCGGACATCACCACTGAACTTTTCATGCCGCTGCGCTGCGGCTTATTGGCGGACATCTATTTGCAAGCCGCTTATCGCCGACGCGGCTTGGGCACGCAATTGGTCGAACGCTTGATGCTTTGGTTTCGTTCGCGCCGCGTCAATCATTTTGAATGGCACGTCAGCGCGGGAAATCACGAGGCGCTGGCATTCTGGAAGGCGATCGGCGGCGAAACGACGATGCTGCGAATGCGCGCGTCCATTCCGGAGGTGGATTGATGACTGAGTTGCTATATTTGACCGACAGCTATTGCAGAGAGTTTGAGGCGGACGTCATCGGGCATGACCTTGAGCAAAACGGCGTACTGCTCAGCCGGAGCGCATTTTATCCCGGGGGCGGCGGACAGCTTCCGGATCAAGGCGCCATTTGGAATGGCGAGGCGCATCATCGCGTCAGCAAGGTTCGGCGCGGGAATGCGCACATTCTGGACGGCGAGCTGCCATCGGTCGGCTGCCGCGTCCGGGGCGAGATTGACTGGGATCGGCGCTACAAAATCATGCGCACGCATACGGCGATGCATATCCTATGCGGCGTGATCTGGCGCGACTATCAGGCAAGCGTCACCGGCGGTAATATGGATGTCCTCGGCGGGCGGATGGATTTCGAGTTCGAAAGGCTGGCGCCTGAAGTCATCGCAGAGATTGAAAAGAAGATCAACATCGAAGTTGAAGCGGCGCGCGACGTGAAGATCGCTATCCTGCCGCGCGAGACCGCCTTTGAAATTCCTGATCTGATCCGTACAAAAATCAATCTTTTGCCCGAGAGCATACAAGAGGTGCGGACGGTTGAGATTGTGGGGCTGGACCTGCAAGCGGACGGCGGCACCCACGTCGCCAACACGAGCGAGGTCGGCGCGATCAAGATTTCCAAATACAAGAGCAAGGGCGGCATCAATAAGCGGCTTTATGTGGAGCTCGAGGCTTGATGCGCTATTTGCATCCGATACAGGCGCATGAACGTTTCCTGGCCAGCGGCTGCTATCGCTTTAGCAAAGACGGGCGGACGCTGGCAAAAACGGAATCCTGGGCGACGCATTTGCATCCGGACGGGGAGAAATTCGTCCGCGTCGATATGGATGCGCGGCGGGAGGAAGGCAAGTCAATCCTTGCTGAAGCGCTGCTGGACAGCGGCAACCGTTTGGTTCGTTTCGACATCCGTTATGAGAACGACCAATGTGAAGGCGGGATAAAGCTTCTCCGGGCGACCTACCAACGGGCGGTCGAAGGCCTGCAGATCGGCTACAACATCAATGGAGACGAACGCAAGTACATCGAGGTCGACCTGCCGGATGACGCCCTGATTGACCTGCCTCTGTTAGTTTTCCGCGGCGCTACAATCAAGGCTTTGGCGGAAAGGTCTACCGGCTTGATTGCTTTATATGTGCCTATGTTTGAACACGCGCAGCTTTTCCCCGGCGTATTGCGGCAGGTCGCCTCACCGGTCGAGCGCGCGGGCGAAGATACGGTCTTCCTGGGCAAGCGCCCGATCAAAACGAGTCGCTTCCGCTACCGAGACAAAGCCATGTCATACTGGATAGACAATCACAAGGTGATCGTTAAACGGGTGAACAGCTTCAAGCAGCAGGAAATGACGGCTGCAATCAGCAACTACGCCGCGCCGGCGACGGAGGACTGATGCCCGCGCGAGGCATAGCCACATTAGGTCGCGTCAATGATTAAGCGCGTGCAGATTTTCTTGGGTCCGCGCCGCTTCCGCGCGATGCTGGCGCTTCTTGGATCGACTGGGCTCGCCAGTCTGGCGCTTAATGTATTGCTCCAGGGCGCGCCGGTCGCCACGGGGATGCAGTCGCTGCTGCTAGTCATTTTCATTTTCGGGTCGTCGGTGCTGGTCCTTGGGCGGCTGCCGGCGGAAGAACGCCTTCGCTGGCTCAGCATTATTGTGCCGTCGGCGCTGGCGATCATCATCGGTTCGCTGGCGCTGCCTCATCTGACCGGGCTTTTCGTTGGGGCGGGCCTGGGCTGGATCGTCGCCGGCATCTTCATCTTCCGCGACGCGCGCGGTCCACAGAACTATCGAGCGGCGGTAAAGGCAATGCGCAAGGGCGACTACCTATCCGCCATCGCTAGCATGTCCACCGAGATAGGGGAGAATCCGAATCAGGCGCAGCATTATCGATTTCGCGCCGAGCTGCATCGATTGGCTGGCGATCTCGATTCGGCGCGGGCGGATTATCGACGCATGGCGGAACTCGACGCGCAATCGGCGGTGGCTTACAACGGCTTGGCTGAAGTCGAGCTGCAGGCGCGCCGTTACAAAGAATCGCGCAGGGCGGCGCTCGAGGCGCATAAGCTGGCGCCAGACGAGTGGGTGGCGGCTTATAATTTGGGCATGATTGAAGAACGATTGCGGCAGGACGACGCGGCGCAGGGGCATCTCCATGATGCGCTTGCCCTGGACATACCCGATTCTCGACATCGGCTCTTGGTACATCTATACTTATGGCGAATCCACCGGCGCCGGGGTGACCTAAAGTCGGCCAGCGGCGCTCTGGCCGCGCTCAAACGCGAAAGAGCGGGCTTGGAGGAATGGCAAGTGATCATGAGCGCGGATGAAGCGCAGGCGCTGCGCGCGGTCTTGAGCGACGATATAGAAGAGGCGCGCCGCCTTATTATGGACGAAACGCAAGATGTACCGCAGTAATTGGAGAGCGGACATGTCCGTCCGCCGCTTGATCGGCTGGCTTGCGGTGCTCGTCTCGGTTGCGCTGGCGGCATTAGGTTTCATTGTATTTGTGCTTGGCGTGTTGATCGAATTGGCGGATGGCATCACGGAGCCGCTTGATCCCTATATTTCACCGGTGGCGCAGATGTCCCTCGCCGGGCTTTGCCTGTCCGCGAGCATGATTCTGCTCGGCTTCTTGCTGGTGGGTGTTTTGCTGGCGCGCCAATCGCGCCAATATGGCGCCGGCTATGGCGAGGCTTACCGCTTAATGCAGAAGCTCAAATTCCCGGAGGCGATTCAATTGCTGGAGCGCGTGCTGGCCGGTGGCAAGATCACACCCGATTTGCTCATGCTGCTGACCAGCGCCTACGCTTACAACGGCCAACTGGCGAAAGCTCAAGAGACAGCCGACCGCGCCGTACAGATGTTCCCGCGCGATGCCGGCGCCTACATGACCTTGGCGAACGGTTACCGTATGCAGGCGAGCTATGGCGAAGCGGCCATCGCTTTGCAGACGGCCGCGCAGCTATCTCCGGCACAGCCGATTATCTGGGCGGAGCTTGGCTTCGTGCAGCAGTTGGCGGGCGAGCACGACTCGGCGATGGAATCATTCAAACACGCCGCGCTTTATTCGATGCCGTCCATGTATGCCGTTCGCGTCAATTACTATCTTTCGCGTTACTACCTGAAGCAAGGAGAGCGCGACAATGCCCAAAGCGCCACGGAGCGCATGGTCTCGACCGAGCACGGGCTGCAGGCTTGGAAGTCGACCTTGCGCGCGCTTGAGGGCACGGCATACGGCAGCCTGCTGCACTACGAAATCGAAAAGATCGAAGAGGCAATTGCCGAAACGCAAGTCAAAAGGAAGAAGGCCTGATGATGTTTTGGCAGGTCGCGCGCGATCTGACGCGGCGTCTGCCTGAATGGGATGCCTCGGCAAAATTATCGCTCGCGATTGCCTTCCTGCTGCTGCTGTTTCTACTTGGAATCGGCTTCTTTGGAGCGGACGCGATTCAGTTTCCGGCAAGAGTGGGCGCATTTGGACTGCTCGTAACGATTCAGCTTGTGTTCCTGTGGGGCAATCGGCGCGATGCTTCGCCTTATCATCAGGCGCAGCAGCATTTCATTGCGCATGACTATCAAGCCGCGCGGGATCTGCTGGAGACGCTGCCCGATGCCGGACGAGCCTCGGTCGACGCGCTGGTCTTGCTCGGCAACAGCTATCGTCATCTCGGCCAATTCGACCTTGCCCGGTCGGCGCTGGCGCGGGCTATTGAAATCAAGCCACAGCACGACTTGGCGCTCTTCAGCGCGGGAAAGCTCAATCTTGTGCAGGGCGAGTATGCCGCTGCCTGCGAGTATATTGAACGCGCCATCAAGGCCGGAGCGCCAAACATCGTCCGATTTGAGTTGGGCCAGGCGCGCTATCTGCTAAGCCAGCGTGCCGAAGCGACTCGACAATTGACGGCGGCGCGATCAGCTCTGGCGGATGATCCGGCCCAATTGCTTTTGCTGCAATACTACCTGTGGGCGCTAGGCGCGGGAGAGATGCCGACTGGGGAATCCATAGGCGAGAATATCCAGCACTGGCGGCGGGAGGCGCGGAAGTACAGCAACAGCCCATACGGCGCGCACCTATCCGAAGTTGAATGTGAACTTCGCCAAGCCTTTGAAGACAGCCGCTAACTGCTGAGCATTAAGATGGGCAGCGCGTCAACCCGCCGACTTAACCCTTTTACCCGATTGCAATTTACGCCATAATCCCCCCGATTAAGTGCCCCGAAAGGGATGCGTCAACGACGAGGAGGTGTTTACGTGGTGTCGCATGGAAATGCGCGCGCGCCGCGGGTCATTGCTTGCTGATTCGAATTTGGTGTTTCCGCGCGAGCTATCGCATCAGACCATTCGTATCAGTGGCATGGAGCAGTGAGTACTCATGTTTAGAGCCGTAAACCCGCAGGTCAACAGCGAAGTCATCAATAAGCTTGAGCAGCAGCAGCTCGACTTTTGGCGTTTCAATCGCATATTCGAACGGACAACCATAGGGCGCGAGGATGCGCCTCGATATGTGTTTTATGAGGGTCCGCCGACAGCAAACGGCATGCCGGGCAGCCATCATGTGCTTTCGCGCGCCTTCAAGGATATGTTCCCGCGCTACAAGGTGATGCAGGGCTATTATTGCCTGCGCCGCGGCGGCTGGGATACCCACGGTTTGCCAGTTGAGATCGAGGTCGAAAAGGAACTCGGTTTCGAAAACAAGGGACAAATTGAAGAATATGGCGTGGCCGAGTTCAACGCCAAGTGTCGCGACAATGTTTTTCAGCACATCAATGAGTGGGAAAAGCTGACCGAACGCACGGCTTTTTGGGTCAATCTCGACGATGCCTACGTCACCTTTTCCAACGATTACATCGAGAGCGTCTGGTGGATACTCAAGCAGTTCTGGGATAAGGGCTTGCTCTATCGCGGCTACAAGGTCGTGCCGTACAGTCCATCTTCCGGGACGCCTCTGAGCACGCACGAGGTCGCGCAAGGCTACAAGACAATCGTCGATCCCAGCATATATGTGCGCTTTCCGCTTCGGGATCAGCCGGGCGTGTATCTGCTGGCTTGGACGACGACCCCCTGGACGCTGCCGGCAAATGCCGCCTTGGCCGTCGGCGCCGATGTCGATTACGTACAAGTGGAGGGCCCCGCCATTGACGGCGAAGGGACCGAACAGTTGATCCTGGCCGATGCTCTCAGGGAGAAGGTGCTGTCGGAGCCTGATGACTACAAGATCGTCAATCGCTTCAAGGGCAGCGAGCTAGTGGGCTGGCGTTATCAGCCGCTTTACACATTCTTGCCGGTTGAGCAAGACTACGCCTATGTCGTCGCGGCCGATTACGTCAGCACCGCAGACGGCACCGGCATCGTGCATACGGCGCCCGCATATGGCGTCGATGACCTGGCGACCGGGCGAAAGCACGATCTGCCAGTTTTGATCACGGTGGATGAAACCGGGCACTTCGTGGAGGCGGTATCGGCTTTCCGCGGCTTGTGGTTTAAGGATGCCGACCGGCACATCATCAGCGATTTGGTCGAGCGCGGCTTGATGTACCGCCACGAGACCTACGAGCATACTTACCCGCATAATTGGCGCGACGGCTCGCCCCTGATGTACTTCGCTCGCGAGACCTGGTTCATCGATACGCTGAAGTACAAGCAGAAAATGATCGACCTCAACCAGACGGTGAACTGGGTGCCGCAGCATATCAGAGACGGGCGCTTCGGAAACTGGCTTGACGATCTCAAGGAATGGTCTTTGGGCCGGGAACGCTATTGGGGCACGCCGCTGCCCGTCTGGGTGGACGATCAAACCGGCGAGATGATCTGCGTAGGCAGCGTGGAGGAGCTAAGCCAGCTTGCCGGTCGCGATCTCAGCGAGCTTGATCTGCATCGCCCCTACGTCGATGACGTCGCCTTTGAAAACCCAAATGGCGAGGGCGGAACGATGCGCCGCGTGCCGGAAGTGATCGATGTCTGGTTCGACAGCGGCGCCATGCAGGTGGCTCAATGGGGTTATCCTGTGAGAAACAGCGAGATCCTCGAAGAGCAGCATCCAGCCGATTATATCTGCGAAGCGGTGGATCAGACTCGAGGCTGGTTTTACAGTCTGCATGCCGTGGCGGCGATGCTCTTTGAAACCGTCTCGTTTAAGAACGTCATCTGCCTGGGCCACATTCTTGATGAGAATGGTCAAAAGATGTCCAAGAGCCTGGGCAACGCCGTCGACCCCTGGATGGTATTGGAACAAGCTGGCGCCGATGCCTTCCGCTGGTATATGTATACTTCGGGGCCGCCGGGCGAGTCACGGCGATTCTCGATCAATCTGGTCAATGATGTGATCAAGAAGTTCTGGTCCACCTTGTGGAATACCTACAGCTTCTTTGTCACCTACGCCAATATCGATGGCTGGACACCGGCGCAGAGCGCGCCCGCGCCCGCCGAGCGCGACCCGCTGGACCGGTGGCTGCTGGCGGAGCTGCACCTGCTGATTGGGACGGTGACGGACGCGTTCGAAGAATATGACGCGGTCAACGCTACTCGCCCGATCGAGGATTTTGTGGAGCGCTTGAGCAATTGGTACGTGCGCCTGAGCCGCGATCTCTTCTGGAAGAGCGAAGCGGACAGCGACAAACTCTCCGCTTATGCCACGCTCTATGAAACGCTGACTACCGTGGCGCAGCTATTGGCGCCTACGATGCCCTTCTTGAGCGAGGAGATCTATCGGAATCTCGTCGCTGAACAAGATAGCGCCCCGGCGGACAGCGTACACCTGTCAAGCTGGCCCCTCTCTGATGAGGCGCTTGTTGATGAGAGCTTGATAGGCGAAATGTCGCTGGTGCGGCGCCTGGTCAGCCTCGGTCTCGCTGCTCGCAATGAAGCGCAACTTGGCGTGCGTCAACCGCTGGCGCGCGCGCAATTTGCCTTGCGCGACGTCGGCGAGGCGCCGGTGGTGGAGCGATACGCGGATCTAATCAAAGGGCAATTGAACATCAAGTCGGTAAGCGTGATGGGCGCCGACCAGGCGAGCGCCTTCGAGTCCACGACGACCTATAGCCTCAATCCACTTCCGCGCTTCCTGGGGCGCAAATACGGCGCCGATTTCAAAGCGATTCAATCTGCCTTGCGCGACGGCCAACAAGAGTTTGTGCGTCCATACGCTGAAAAACTGCTGGACGGGGAAGACATCACCATTGAGATGAATGGATCAAGCTACGAGATCCTCAACCACGAATGCGAGGTCAAGGTTCGCGCGCAGGCGCCCGAAGGGGCGGTTGAAGACGGCGGCTACATCGTCGTGCTGGACACGCGCTTGACATCGGACTTGCTGCAGGAAGGGCTGGCTCGCGAGCTTATCCGCCGCATTCAGAACCTGCGCCGGACCGCGGACTTTGCTTTGGACGACCGCATCGACATTGTTTATTGCGACGCGTCGGATACGATCGACGCCGTCATGCAGCTATTCAGCGGATACATCGCCGCCGAGACTTTGGCGGTAGATTTGCGACCGGGCGCGATACCTGAGGACTATGTGCAGGAAACGGTCGAGATCAAGGGCAGGGGCGAAGGACTGACAATCGGCGTAAAGCGCGCGCGCTAAGTTGTATGAACTAACCAAGGGAATTGGCAGGGCGATCGCAATTGATGAAATCGCCCTGTTTTATTTCGCCAGATTCCTGCTAAACTTGGTAAGAACGTACAAAGCTCGTTTAAGTTCTTGTACATTGTGCGAGATTGCGTCAAGATATTGACGAGCGCTTGTCGAAATAACAGATGGAATCTGGTCATGTCAGATAAGAACGCCGCTTCAATTCAATCCTTGCTTCGTTACTCTTTGCCATTGGGCGCGAGCATCGTCGCCGGCGACCCCGATACGCAGGTGAATTGGTCAGTGACGATCAGGGCGCAGCCGCCGGTCTTTCCCGATATTTACGGCGGTGAGCTTGCGCTGGTATCGATGGATATCCTGCGGAGCTTCGACAGTCGCTTGACGCTCTCGAAGGTCCTGCGACAATTGGCGGACTTTGGCGTCAACGGCGTCTTGGCGACCGGTTCGGTGGGGCAAGATGCGGTGGAAGCAGCCAATGACTGTGGCGTGGCGCTACTCTCGGTGCCCGAAGATACCAGCCTCACCACAGTGGAACGCGCGGTCAACTCTTTGATTCTCAACCATTCGGCGCGTCTCACCGAGCGCGCAATCGAGATTCAACGTCAACTGACGCGACTTTCGGCTGAGAATCGCGATCTAAACAGCTTGCTGCAAGTGATGGCGCGTTCAACCGGCAAGCCGATCGCGATTCACGATGAAGCGGGCAATTTGATCGCGCAAACCTTGCCTTATATGGGGCGCCGCGGTTTGAACGGTCGTGGCGGCGCCGCGCCCACGCCGCATGGTGAGTTTCAGCATTGGCTCACAGGCGAAGCGCCGTCAAGGCTCGGCTCCATCAACGCCAGCCCGCTCGGATTTACCACCGTGCTCAAAGTGGAAAAGCGCGTCGCGGGATACCTGTCGGTGATTGACAGCGCCGACAATATGACCGAATTCGATCGACTCGTCTTGACTTACGGCGCCGATGTTTGCGCGATCGAGATGGCGAAGAACCGCGCAATCGCATCCGCGGTGGAACAGACTCGGGGCGACTGGATTCAAATGTGGCTTAGCGGCACGCCCGCCGATGATGACCTCCTGCGAACGCGCGCGCAGCGTACGGGCTTTCAACCGGGTTCACGTTACGCGGCGGCTGTGTACCGGGCAATGGACGATTCCGGACAATCCATACCTTTGGAGTCGTCAATCTCTTTGGTGAGGGATGACATGTCCCGGCGCGGCATCAATGGCGCCGTTGGTCAATACGTGGACGTCATCGTCGCGCTTTATCCGCTTGATGTCGAAGATGCGGTAGCCATGGCGCGCGCGCGGTCGTTCATAGAGGACGTTCGGGCGCAGTTGGCTGTTCGCAGTCCAGAAGGCCGGGTGTCGGCGGGCATCAGCCGGCCCGCGAGCGGATTGTCCAGCCTGCGTGATGCCTATCGCGAGGCGAAGGACGCTGTCGGCATCGCCTGCGAATTGAGCGATTATGACACGACCACCTTTTACGGCGACCTCAAGCTGTACCAGTTGCTGCTGGCGTTGAAGGAACGCAATCTGGAGCATTTGCAGCGCTTCTGCCACGACGCGCTCGGCCCCTTGATCGAGCACGACAATCGCAAACAAGGCGACCTGGTTCGTACCTTAAATGGATTCTTCGCCGCCAATGGAAACTTGGCGAAGGCCGCGCAAGAGTTGGATGTGCACCGCAATACACTGGTTTATCGGCTGGAGCGCATCGCCGAATTGGCGGAACTTGATCTGGACGATTCAGACAATCGCTTGATTCTGCACCTGGCGCTGAAGACGCGACGTGTCTTGGCGACGATACCGGGGGCGAAAGCCACCGACTAAGCCGGAAGCAGACCTTCCGCAGGTTGGCGGCAGTGCGCCGCGTTCCTTTCGCAGGCAGCTCCCAGTTTTGGATCAACTTTCGTTGACGATCTTGCGCGCTTCCGGCGGGGCGATCTTGATGAAGTGATCGCTCGGTCGCTTCAACAGCGGGTACAGCGGCTCGGCCGCGCCCGATTGGTGGTTTTCCTCAAGCGTTCGGATGTACTCATTCAGGAGCTCGCGAACGTCGTTGTGTCCGTCGTCACCTAGCGGCTGAATCTCAACGACCGAGCCCGATGCGATACGGCTTTGAATCGCTTCGATGGTCAAGCCCATTTTAGGCTGAACGCGCTGATAGACGACGCCGCCGGTCATACCAGCGCACATCCATGGTCCCGGATCGCCCAAAACGACCGCGCGCCCGGAAGTCATGTATTCAAAGGCGTATCCTTTGAGATTGGCTCGCGCGCCCAATCCGCCAAGGCTGTCATTCAGCGGTTGCACGATTTCACCGCCGAAGACCACATCGGCGCCGCTCATTCGAATGCAAGCGCGGGTATCGGCATCGCCCTGAACAATGAAGAGACCGCCTTGCGCGCCATAAGCGAAGCTCTTGCCGACTGAGCCGTCAAGCCGCCGTCCGTTGTGGTTGAGCCCCTTTAGAATCGAGACTTTGCTGCCGGCGGCGCACTTGCCGACGCCATCTTGCGCGCCGCCCTCCACCAATACATTGACCGGGTCGTCTATGAATGCAGCCAAGCCGTTGCCGGGGATCGCCGAGTTGCTGAATGACAGATTGATGGCGCGAATGCGGTTGGCTTGCGGAACATCCTGGCGTTTGATGGCGCCGGCCAGGTGCGTGCCCAAAGCGCGATCCATCGCCATGACTTGCTCGTCGTCATAGGTCAGTTCGTATTCGCCCTTGTCGACATACTCGGTGACGATGTCGGTAATCTGCTTGCTCACTGTGTTCCGCGGGCGGGACACGCGGCGGCCGCCCGGCTGAGCTGGCGTCAACTGCGCGCGCGGGACCGGATGCAGCAGCTGGCTTAGATCTATCCGGTCATGATGAGAACGCTGAAAGAGCAAATCAGCGCGACCGACGATGTCCTGCAGGCTGCTGACGCCCAGCTTCCCCGCCCATTTGCGAATGTCATCGGCCAAGGCGTCGAACATGGTGACGATGCTATGCGGCGAGCCGCGCTCCTCAAAGGGACGGAAAGCTTTGAAATCGCGTTTCTCAGCCTCTTCTTTCGTCTTGACATGCGTCGTGATGCCGACATGACAAGTGCCATCCTGGCAGCCGCGGCAGATCGTGCAGCCGAGCGCCACCATCGCCAGAGTGGCGAAGCCGACGCGGTTGGCGCCCAGGCAGACCATCTTGATCACATCGCGGCCGCTCTTCATGCCGCCATCGACCCACAGCTCGACATCATCTCTCAAGCCGCTTTCGATCAGGTGGCGGTGCGCGAGCCAGACGCCGATCTCCGCCGGCAAGCCAACGTGCCGCAGGGCGTGCGCGCGCGCGGCGCCCGTGCCGCCGGTGTAACCCGTAATCGTGATGATATCGGCGCCCGCCTTGGCGACGCCGACTGCGATGATGCCAATGCCCGGAACGACCGGCAGCTTCACCGACACTTTTGCGTGCGGATTGGCTGTCTTGAGTTCGTCAATCAATTGGGCGAGGTCTTCAATGGAGTAAAGATCGTGGTTGTTGCTGGGCGATATCAATCCGATTCCCGGCGTCGTACTGCGCACAGCGGCGATCTGCTCGGTGACTTTATAGCCCGGCAGATGTCCGCCTTCGCCCGGTTTCGCGCCCTGCCCGATCTTGATCTCGATGTAATCGGCGGCGTTCAGAAAGGCGATATTGACGCCAAAGCGACCCGATGCCACTTGCTGACCGCGATTGCGCGGGTGCCGGCCCAGCAGGTCGTGAATCTCGCCGCCTTCTCCATTCATGCAAATGATGTTGAGCAGGTGCGCCGCCTCGGCGTAGGAGCGATAAGCGAGCTCTCCCTGCGAGCCAAAGGACATCGCGCTGATGAGAACCGGCATGTCGTAGCCCTTGATGCTGATGTCCACATCGTCCGGCTCAACCGGCGTCTGGCTCTCTTTGAGCCCGATAATATGCCGCAGAGACACGGGCATGTTTTCTTCCAGGTTTAGCAGCGTCTCGGTGTACTCATCGAATTCCAGTTCACCGTGGGCGACCGCTTCGGCTTTCTTCCACATCTTAGGGTAGAAACGGTCCGGGTTCTTCAGGCGGGCGCGCACTTCGCCGCGGAATTCCTGCGCGCGTTCCTGGGCGTCCTCATAAACCGAGGTCCAGGTGAGACCGCGACCAGCCGAGCCAAAGTAATTTGGCGTGCCGAGCAAGTCGTTGATTGTTTGCGACAAGCCGATTGAACTGAAGCTGTGCCCATATCCTCGCAGCTCGTGGCAGCCGACTGTCGAAGTGATTTTCTGCAATCCGCCATGGATTGCCTTCAAGGCATTGCCCATTGAGGCTTCCACTTGTTCCGCGACCAATGGTTTCCTGCTGCCGCGCGGCGCCGTGCCCAAAGCCACCGCGTACATGGCATAGGGCAGGATCGCATTGGCGCCCAGGCTCAGGCAGATGGCCAGGTCGTGCAGATCGCGCAAGGCGCCGGTACGGATCACCAAGCCCACACGGCGTCGCAGATTCGGCCTGTGATCAGCCTGCCGCAAGGCTTTGTCCACCGCGGCAATCGCCAAGAGCGGATCAATATACAGCTCCTCGCCCGATGCGATGGCGCTGTCGTCGAGGATGAGGCATTGCGCGCCGTTCAATACCGCCTCGACGGCTCGCTTCTGTAGAGACTCGACAGCCTGGTCGACAGTTGTGTCCATTGGACAGCCCATCGAAAAGAAGGCGGCTTTGTCCTCGAAAGTATCAGCCAGGTCTTGAATCAGCATCGTGCCGTGCTTGGTGGCCATATCGCGAATGCGCTCGATATCGTCGAATTCGGGGATGGCATCAAGCAAGAGCGGGATTTCCAGTCTGATCAAGGTGGCGTCGTTTTCGCGCCCGGCTGCAATTTCCGGTCGGCAGCCAATCAAGACCTGCGAGGAAAACTGCGCCTGTTCGCGTTCGCGGTCGATCGAAGGGTTGGTCACGACGGCGATCGTCTCTTTGAAGAAATCGGCGAGATTGGCGCGTGTATTACTGATCGCCGCCAGGGGACCATCCCAGCCTAGCGAGCCGATTTGCTCTTTGCCACTCTCGGAAAGCGCTTTCACGATCTCAACGTGGTAGCGCTCCCAGCCAAATCCAGACATGACAGCCGCGTTGACCTTGATCGGCGGATCCGCCCAGGGCAGTTCAATCGCCGTTTTCTGCGATTCGGCGCTGCGCTCCAGCACGGCTACCGGCGCCGTCTGCGCTTGCAATTGTCCGCCGCCATTCGATGTGGGGCGGACGGGGAAATTCGCCGTGGGCGCTGCTGCCGGCTGGTCGAATTCCGCGCGCCAAATGCCGCCAGGTGAGAATTCGTAGGGCTGACGATCACGATATCTGTTGTAGACATACTGCTGAATCGCCGGGTAATCCATGACTTGAATCGGCTGCCCGGTGTTGACCTTCATCGCGATTTTCTCGCCGGGCGCCATCGGTTTTGGGCTGACGGACATGGAGTCCAGCGCGTACACGCCGCGCTCTGAGGTGACAAAATATTCCTTTTCCGTTTCGCCGTACCAGAGCGGACGCAAGCCCAAGGCATCGACGCTGAAGACCGCCTCGTTTCCCAACCGCGCGACAACGGCCGCGGGACCCTGGGCAAAGGGACCGAATGACTGACGCATTTCGGCGTACATGTCGTGAATCTCGGGCGCAGTCTGAATCAGGTCATGCTCAAAGGGCGGGAAGATGTGCTCCATCGCCTCAATCAAGTCGAGACCATTGCGCATGCAGAGCGCGTAAATCGTCCGGTCGACATCCTGGGAATCGGAGCCATTCTCAACCATCGGGATGTCAAGCATCTCCGATTCCAGCCGGAAGCGGGAAATGGTGTTGAACTCGCCATTGTGTTCGATGAGGTTGAAGGGCTGGGCGCGCTCGAAAATCGGATTGGTGTTGGTGCTGTAGCGCGCGTGCCCCATCGTGATAGCGGACGCGTAATCCGGATCGCGAAGTTCGGGGTAGTAGCGGCGCAGGATTTCGATCGTGCCCTGCACTTTATACACGACGCTATGCGCCGAGAAGGAGGGAAAGTGAACTTCGAGTTCGCTCTCCAATTGGACCTGCAACTCAAATAGAGTGCGATCAAGCTGCTCGGAAGGGATTTGGCCATTGATGCCGGCGAGCTGCCAGAAGACCGGCTCGTTCGCTTCGGCGTTGGGACCCAGCACCTGCGGATTCACGCGGCCAGCGCGGTCCAACAAAATGTGCAAGCCAACTTCGCTGATTTGGCGGCAAATCTGGTCGACGATGTATTGGGCGCGCGCGCGGTCATGGGCCGGGATCATCACATGCGCGACCCAAAAGCTGCGATCCGTCGCCAGCGACGAACGCAAGCCCGCTTCCGCCAGCCATTTCGTCCAAAGCTGACGCGGAATATCGGTCATGACGCCGACGCCGTCGCCCTCGCCATTCACATAACCGGTCCGGTGGCCCATGCGGGTGAGCGCTTCAATTGTCCTCTTGACGTTGCCATGCGTCGCCTGCCCGCCTTTGCGCACCGAACAGATCAGGGCGCAGGCGTCGCGATGGTCCCGATCAATCCGGTGAAGATCGGCGAAGGGATCGTCGCTATGCAAATCGTGTATGCGAGACATATCTCACCCTTAGAATAAGTTGAGCCGGTCCCTGCAATAATCCATTTCGCTAGGGCAAGCCAGGCTGATTCAACCCAGGACCCAAGCACTATGCGTATGATATTAACCGAATTCGTCAAATAATTCTACCAGGCTTGCATGGCAGCGGCATTGAAAGAAGTTATGGATAATATTGCCAATTCACTGGGCAATATGTACAAGGTATGCCCGTATCGTTTAGCGTTTGTCCACAGCGGAGATGGAGACGCGCGCAAGACGTGAAAGCGATCAAGCACAGAATGCCAGCGTATGCTAACCGAGGGACATGAGTCGGCGAATCGTCAGCGCCAGGTGCAAAGCCAATCGCGTTTCCGGGCGATTGAGATCTATCCCGGCGATTTCGTTAATACGATTCATTCGATAGAGCAAAGTGTTTCGATGCACGATCAAGGATTCGGCGGTTTGCGACAGATTGCCGTGGCAATTGAAGAATGCCTCTAGCGTCTTAATCAGATCGGCGTTCTGCCGCATGTCATATTCAGTCAGCGTCCCCAAGGTGATTTCACAGAAGTCGGCCAGCTTGTCTCGATCAGACAGACTAAGGATCAGCTGATAGACGCCCAGGTCTCCAATAAAGAGCGGGATATCGGTTTGCAGCCGCTCGGCTAGTTCTTTCGCTTGCACCGCGTCGCGATAGCTGGATCGCCAGACGTTGACCTCGCGCGCCACTTGTCCCAAGCCTATGGCGACGCGATTGGCTGGATGCTGCCGTTTAATCTCTTGGCTGAAGGCGTCCGAGAGCGCCAGGCTATGATCAATCGGGTCGTCAAAATCGGTCGCGTGAAAGACGACGACTTCGCCTTCCCGTTCGCGCATCCACACCAATGCCGCTGCCTGCTGCCGCGCGATGATCGCGTTGACGATGGTTTCCAGCCGCCTGAGCGAGGGCTGGTTTCCGCCGCGCCAGGAAAGCACAAAGGCGACATGGGTCTGCGTCATATCGTGCTCGAAGCGCTCGCCCTGGCGGATGGCTTCCTGCTGGCTGACGTCGCCAAGCAAGAGCCGATCCAGAAAAGTGCCGCGCAGCCGCTTTTCAGTTTCGTTGACCGCCTTCTGCTTGGCCATTTCCAGCGCGCAGGCGGCCGCTCCGTGCTCGCAAACAAGCTGATCAATCTCGTCGAGATCGCTCTCGCGCCCGATGATTGACAGATAGCCCCGCCCGAGGCTCTTGGTGATGACTGGCGCCACCAGCCTTGCCACGCCCGATACCGGCAGGGCTTGCATCAAAACCGGCGGATCCACTTCGACGACGCGATGCCGATCGTGAAGCTCAACGGGCAAGTTGTCCTGTTTCTTCAGGAAATATTCAATATCGTCCCAGATGCCGGCGAACTCAGGCTGCAGTTTGTGTGACAGCGGATGCAGCCGCTTGTCGTGCACGATCACCGTTTTTTTGGTCAAGCGCGCCATCGCGACCACCAAGCCATCCATGCCTTCGTTGCGCGACGAAATCTGCGTGAGTTGGCGATATATCTGGGTGCCGCGTCTTTCAATTTGGCCTTTGCGATTGACCAGCAGGCTAATGATTGACTTCTCGACCTCGCGGATACGAACGTCGCTGCGCAGCGCCAGGACGGGCATATCGCGGGACTTCGATTCGGCGAGCGCCATCGTGCTTACGTTTCCGCAGAAGACAACGGCAGAGGCGCCGGCGCGGGCCGCCCATTGCACAAGTTCGGTGTCGCTATGCGCCTTTGGCGGATTGCTCACCGACGCCATCAAGATGAGCTCGCGCTTTTGCACCGACTTGGAAGAGATGTCGTCTTCGGGGTGGATAATCGTCGTCCAGGATACTGGCCGGTCCAGCAAGCCCTCGCCCGACAGTACATGTGTACTCAAGGGCAGAGTCAGTTTGCGTATTTCTTCCACTGTGAGTTCTTGCGTCCGTGTGATGCTCATGTCGAGGTCCGCCAATCTATGATTGGACGATCAATATCAAGTCTCCCGGGTGAAGATGCCGGCGCCCACGACCAAGATGGCAGCGACGATGGCGATCAGCGTCAAGTCGAGATCAGGCCGGGCCAGGAAATTGAAACCCGCTGTGGCTAGCAGCAGTGTCCCGGCAATCCAGGTCGTGTATCCAACGCGATAACCTCGGCGATATTGCAGGAATCCCGAGAGGATCAATATACAGCCCGTCGCCAGCGGAGTGATGCCAAAATGCAAGTTCAGCCAACTGGGAAGCGCGCCAGTGATGACCAAAACGCCGACGATGCCGAACCAGGTCACGCGCTCAATTCGACGTTCATCTTCGGACTTCGGGGCGGAAGCTCTATCTACCGCCATACTTGCGCTTCCAGTTTCTGCCGAGGATTCCATTTCGCTCCAAGCTGCCGCCGATGGCATGGAGATCTTTGGATATAGTATACAAATTCTTATGCAAATTGCCTAGAAAGGGGGGACAGAAAACGCGAATGGCCGGCAACTGAAAACTGCGTCAATGGGAGGAGCTGGCTCTGGCGATCTGCCGGAAAAAACCAGCCGCGGCATTCCGTGAGAATTTCAGCCGTCCATGAGCTTGCTGTAGGCGCCGTCCCAGTCCGCTGGATCGCGGGTCATCCTGTTGACCTGGATATCAGCGAAATGTGGGTAGAGCTTGATCATGGTTGCGGGCATCTCGTCCCAGTTTCCATCGCGCAAGAGCTTTTCAATCGCATCAGCCATCAGCGTGGACCACCACCACTTCTGCTGAAAGTCGTCTGCTTTCTTCCAGTAACCGCGTTTTTCCCAGGCGCTTATTGACTCTTCAACCGTCTGATCGACGGCGCGCAAGCAGAAAACCAGCATCGCGACCATATCTTTCGTTTGTTGATTGAGATCTCGCTGCTGGCTGAGATGCCGCAGTATCTCGGCGATGGTGCGCATATGGGCATGGCGGCGTTTACCCGGGCTGTTGGTGTTGATTACCCGCGCCACTGCTTAACCTTCGATCCCGGAACTTGCGTGATAAGGGCGGATGCCGCGATAAATACGAAGGCCGCCGATTGTCTTCAAGATCGTCGAGGCATCGCGCCCGGTGCGATTCGCCAATTCCAGCGCATTGAGCGGCTCATTGTCGTTTACCAACAAGACGCGGAATACGCTGTCGATCAGACCGATGCGCCCGGTGATGAAGTCATCGCGCATGGCCGACTCTCGAATTGCCAGGCCGAGAGCGTCCATCTGAGAAACTTCGCCAGTCTCCGGGTCAACGTAGTCATAGATTTTGCCAAGGTCTTTATGCTCCAGCGATTTTTGCTGATCGGGCGTCAAATGCGTACGCAAATAGATCTGCAGATCATCGCGGCTTTGCTCCCACCAATCAAAATCGATATAGAATTTGGTCTCGACGCTCGGCTTGATGAGATAATTGAGCGGCATTCGCCCTTCCTTACGGCTGTACGCCGGGTCTCCAATAGTTGCCGCCGACGTACTCAAAGTCTGGATTTGAAATGAGCGTAGCAAACATTGGACCGGGCGGGCAGCGGCGCAAAATGTTCAGCGTGCTGTACAAGACCTTGGAATGTACCGTTCCTTGCGGGTTCTGCCGGCTCAGTTCGGCGACCAAATTGCGCAGGAGTTCCGACAAAGTGACCCGCTTGGTCTGAATATCCTTGCCAAGTTTATCCACTTCGGGCAGATTGTTTACGCCGAAGATGATGTGCTCGTCATATTCTGCGCCAATCGCGCGCTTGGCAGTCTTGAAACGAAGCCGGTCATTTTCCGTTCGCTCCACTAGTGGGATCCATTCGGTGCGCGGCCGGTAATCGTCAAATTCTATTTCGATGCGGTTGGGTTCGTCAGTGCTGGTCAAGTAAACATAGGCGCCAACCGGAAGATGATGCTTTTGGTAAATCGGCGCCAAGCCAAACACGTATTTGAATTCGTGCACCACCCAGCAGGGGAATTCCTCTTTATCAATTGCATCCACTATGGTAACGGCAATGCGCGGGGTCTTGGCATCGGGAAAGATGTACTTGGTTTCGGAATTGATCGGCAGCGTGCCGACGCGCCGGTGGGGATACGTCAAGGTCAGCAGCACTTCGTCATCGGGCGGCGGCGACGTCACCGGCGAATGCTCATCATCCAGGTCGTATTCCAATTGCAGCATATCACCGTTCAGCAGTTGCCGGTCGTATTCAATTGGCTCATACTGCAGGATTGCCGGCACCTGCCGAACCATGCGCGGCAGCAGCTGTGTCAGATGCCACAGTACTTGACCGGCCGGTCCGACTTCGTCAAAGCGCTCATCTTCATTCATGGCGTAGTTGAGGGAAAAGATCTGCAAAGGCTTGGGAGCGTCGCCCAGCCCGCCGATTTCATTCATAATGCGCTCGGTCTCCAGCGGTCCCCCGCCATGCATATCCAGCACGGCTTCCGCCAAATGCAAGTGACCAATATCGACATCAACCATCAACTCATGCACGAACCAGGTGCCGGCGATGCGCACGAGATCCGGGTTGCGCTCCAAGGCATCGTTCACTTGGTCAACGATGTTCGTGGACGGATCGTTGAGAATATCTTCCAGCGTATAATTGATGTTTACTTTGCTTGGGTGGCGGTTCAAATCCGGGTTGTTGAGCGGGTGCTCGCCCTCGTATTCTACCACGAACTCTCGCTGTCCGTTTTCGCCGTCGTGCCTGGCCTCGTCGAAGGCGACGGCGGCAATCTTGAGCGGGGTCAGGTCAATGCTTTGCCCGGTCCGCAGGCCGACGACGCTGGCGGTGGCGTAATCAAATTGCGCAAAGATGAGCCGATCGCCAACTTCAAAACTGTCCGCCGGTCGGTAGACTTTGGTATCCTGATACTGCTCCCGCAATTGCTGGCGCAGGTTCGCTTCACGCTTTCGGATGATCTCGGTTGCGAGTTGTCCAGCCGAGAGGGGCGTTTCTTTATCTAGCAAGAGGTTGGTGATGCCGTCAATGTCTTCAGCGCCGATTGAAAAACTGTATGCCCAATGTTGTGCCGGGAGCAAGGCGACGCACCTCCCTCAATCGCTCGTTACATGCAAGATGTCGACGCAATTATGATGACAGCGGGAAAGCCGATTTGACGACGCTGCAATCCTACCGTATCGTTGGGGATTCAGTCAAGCGGCACTTGCGCGAGACATCGCCAATTGGATTAAGTAATCCTGGCTGAAACAAATCTTATGATGCGGTATACGCAGTACCGGAACCGGAGTGGCAAGCGCGGAGAAGGCCAAGCCGCGGTTGACCCGCCGACCTTGCTGGACTATACTTGTGGTTTGTGGTGCAAGACAATACGAGACAGAGGCAAAATCAATGTCAACCAAACGTACCTGGCAGCCGAAGGTTCGCCGGCGCAAGCGTGTGCATGGATTCCGCAAGCGCATGAGCACCCGCGGCGGACGGCGGGTTCTCAAGGCTCGTCGCCTGCGGGGTCGTCACCAACTTGCCGTAACGCCCAACCATGTGAAGAAGACAAACTGGAACGCCAGCTAATTGATGAAATCCGCATTGAGGTTGCGCCGACCGTCCGACTTTGCTCGGGTACAGCGTTCGGGCGCCGTCTGCCGCCATCACGACCTGAAGATCAGCGTCTGCGGAAGCGAGTTGCCTCACAATCGTTACGGCATTGTGACGTCAAAGCGGCTGGGGAGCGCAGTTGTCCGCAACAAATGCAAACGCCGCTTGCGGGCTATGCTGGCGCGTTTGCATGGCGAAATGCAGCAAGGATTTGATGTCGTGATCATCACGCGGCCGACCATCGTTCGGCAACCATTCAGCGATCTTTATCGTATACTGTATGGGCTGCTGGGGCAGGCGCGGCTGTTGGAAAGCGGCGGAGATGCTTAAGTGGGCGCTGCTGACTTCAATCCGGGCGTATAAGCGGTTTGTCTCTCCACTGCTCCCAAGCGCCTGTCGCTTCTCGCCGACATGCTCGGTCTACGCCTACGAAGCCATCGAGGCTTATGGTCCGATACGAGGGAGCTGGATGGGAATAAGACGGATCATGCGCTGCCATCCGCTGCACCCAGGCGGTTACGATCCCGTCCCGCCGAAGGAGTGATTTTGTTTAGAATGAATCGCAGGCGATTTACACTCGCCTTTTGTCTGATGCTGGCGGCGCTCGCACTATCCGGATGCGTTGGCGCTCGCATGGGGGTGAGTTGGCCCGCTGTGGGCCTGGTTACCGTCAATGGCGAGCAGAACATTGCGCTGGCGTACAATAACGATGTCGCCATCCTGAGCCCGGTGAATGGCGCGCCCCTGCGCCTGATCAGCCCGGTTACGGGCCAAGCGATGCTGGATAGCGAGAGCAATCCCCGCAGTTGGATCCTGCATGGCTCAAACAACGAAGGCGCGCAGTTTTATTCCCTGCCGATTGTCCTTGACGCGGAGACCATGCTCGTCGCGGCAAATAACGGCAAGTTGCTGTTGGTGGATTCGGTACTGCTCGAGGTGAAGCAGTCGATTCCCCTGCCGGACAAGATTGTCGCCAGCATGCTGGTAGCGGAAGACATCCTATATGTGCCCTATCAGAATGGCGGGCTTAGCGCCTTGTCGCTCGATGGCTTCCGTGAGATCTGGCGCTTCCATACGGAGGAGGGCGTCTGGGCGACGCCGCTTCTGGTGGAGGATATGATCATCGTCCCCTCGCTTGATCACCACCTTTACGCGCTCGACCGCAGCAGCGGGCATCTCGTCTGGTCGGTCGATTTGGGCGGCGGCGTCGCATCAACACCATTGTTGGCGAATGACCATCTGTACGTCGGCAGCTTCAACAAGAGCTTGTTCAAGATTTCGCTTGATGGGCGGATTGTTAGCCGCTATGAGACGGAGAACTGGGTTTGGGGCACGCCGGCGATTGACGAGAACGGCATCATCTATGTAGCTGATCTCAGCGGTTACGCGCATGCGCTGGACGGTGAAAGCAACCTGGCGGAAATCTGGTCGAAGCAAATCGCGGAGCGGGGCATACGAGCTGGACCGCTGACTTATATGGATCGGGTGATCGTAGCTTCGCGGGACGGCAAGGTCTATTGGCTTGACAAGAGAGACGGCGTACCGGTGAACGTGCGAGAAGTGGATGCTCTGCCCGAGCTGCTGGGCGACATGCTCCTGCTGATGCCGAGCGACTCATTGAAAATCGACCAGCCGCTCCTGATTGTGACCTCAGTCCATGACAGCCGATTGCTGATTGCGTTCGAGGTCGATGGGCGCCAGAACTGGGTCTATCCACGCTAGTCCGTCGACGGGGGCATGTCTGAATGTGGGACTTAATTCTAAATCCGTTTGTGACGATCCTGGCTTGGCTCTATGCCGCGCTAAACCAGGATATTGTGCTGGCGATTGTCGTTTTGACGGTGATCATTCGTTTCCTGACCTATCCGCTGCTGGCGAAGCAGCAAGAGTCGTCGCGGAAAATGCAGCAGGTTCAGCCGCAGCTCAAAAAGCTTCAGGAAAAGTATAAGAACGACAAGGAAAAATTATCGCAAGCGCAGATGAAACTTTATCGGGAGAACAAAGTCAATCCTGTTGGCGGCTGCTTCCCGATGGTGATTCAGTTTCCCATTTTGATTGGTCTGTATCAGGCGATCTTTTTCGCGCTAGCCGCCACGCCGTTTCAGTTGGTCGACCTGTCCGAGCGCCTGCTCATTCCCGGCTTGGATTCGCTGATTCCGCTTCAACGCATGTGGACGCCAATCCCCCAATTGGCGAGTATTCTGCCCGAATTGGATCTGACGCTGGCGCCGACCGAGAATCCCCACTATTCGCTGCTTCTGCCGCTTCTCGTGCTGGTTACAACCTGGGCGCAGCAGAAACTGACGATGATGACGACCAAACAGAAGTCAGACAAGAAAGACGATGATGAAGACGACAAGCCGCGCGGCGGTCAAGCGCAGATGATGCAAAGCATGACGACCATCATGCCCATCATGTTCGGCTTTTTCTCGATGACATTTTCGGTGGGATTGTCGATCTATTTTGTGACGTCCAATTTGATCGGCATTGTGCAATACAGTCCGCAAGGGCGTAATGCTCTGGACAAACTATTTGGCAAGAAGAAAAGCGACGATGCGCCAGTGGAGATCGTTTTCGAGGAAGAGGAACCGGTTAAGAAGACTCGAAAGCGCAGGAAGAAGAAGCCGCGCAAGAAATGACGGGTTGCCACGGCTGCGTCACGAACAAAGGACCTGAACCATGGAGATGATCGAGGTAACCGCCAATTCAGTCGATGCGGCGATCAGCAAGGGTTTGGCTGAACTCAATGCGACGCCCGGCGACGTGATGATCGAAGTGCTCGAAGAACCGAACACTGGCTTGTTCGGATTCGGCGCGCGCGAAGCACGGGTCCGTATCGTGTTAATCGGCCGGCGCAAGAGCGAGGCGACCGAGGACGAGGTTGAGCCGCAAGCCGACGAGCCAGAGAAGCAGGATCGCTTGCCGCTGACGGAAGTCGGGGAAGAAGATCTCGATGAAGACGCCATCGTCGGCCGGCAAGTGCTGGTCGAGCTCTTGGAGCGAATGCAAATCGAGGCGCAAGTCAAGGTGCATCGTACTGAAGATGACGAAGATGACGCGCCGCACTGGATGCTCAATGTCACCGGGGCGCGCATCAACCGCTTGATCGGGCGCCGGGGCGAAACCCTATCCTGCTTGCAGCATATAGTGCGCTTGATCTGCAGCCGGCGGCTGGAACGGCGAGCGAACGTCATCATTGATGTGGCTGGTTACAAGACCGGGCGGTCGAACCGCCTGCGCGGTTTGGCGCAACGCCTGGCCAAACAGGCTGTGCAACAGGGAAGAACAATTACGCTTGAGCCCATGCATGCCAATGAGCGGCGCATCATACATCTGACGCTGCGGGGCCGGCAGGATGTGACTACGCGCAGTGTGGGCGAAGGTCGCACGCGGAAGGTTACGATCGTCCCCAGATAGACGCGCCGGTCGCCATCCATTATTGTAATCGGCGAACATTCTGCGTCCGGTGAGAAGCATCGTTGACGACAGAAATCGATATTCTGCTAATCGGACACATGACCGTCGACCTGGCGCCGGGCGGGCGCATGTTGGGCGGAACCGTATCATACGCCGCGCCAACTTACGCCACCTTCGGCCATCGCGCGGGCATCGTGACCAGCGCCGCCGCGAACGAGCCGCTTGTGGACCAACTGCGCTCCCATGCGAAGGTCGTTGTCGTCCCTAGCGAGCAATCGCTCACCTATGAAAATGTCTACAGCGAGGGCGGACGCCAGCAATACGTGCGCGCTACCGCCAGCGCGATTGCCTACAGCGATGTGCCATTAGCCTGGAGGTCCGCGCCTTATGTGCACTTGGGTCCGCTGGCGGCGGAGATCAATCCGCGGGAATTGGCGCGCGCTTTTCCTGATGCGACAGTCATGCTCACCATGCAGGGTTTGATGCGGCGCTGGGACGGCGGCGGCAAGGTCAAGTTCAAGCCCTGGTTTGATGAAGACGCGTTGAAGCAAATCGACATCGTCGTCTACAGCGAAGAGGATGTCCATCAATTCCCGCAGTTGACCGCAAAGATGCGGCGGGCTTGCAAGCATTTGATCGTAACCAACGGACGCCACGGCGGGACCTACTATTTCGAAGGGGTGGCGATGCATTACGAAAGCATCGCGGTAGATCCATGCGATCTGACGGGCGCGGGCGATGTCTTTGCCGCATCGCTTTTGGGTGCGCTGTCAGCTTTGAGCGGCGATGTCGCAAGCGCTGTGCGATTGGCAGGGAGGTTGGCCGCCTACTCGGTGACGCGCGCCGGCTTAAACAGCGCGCCAACTGCTGCGGAAATCGCTATGGAATTGAAGAAACTGAACGAGGATTGAACCATGATTGACACCATTCTCCATGGCGGGAATATCATCACGCTTGACAAGAAGCAGCCACGAGTACGGGCTCTCGCCACCAGTTATGGCCGGGTGGTCGCCCTGGGCGCCGATGACGACATCCGGCGACTGGCAAATGCGGGGACGACCGTCGTCAATCTGGACGGGAAGACGGTCCTGCCCGGGCTGACTGACGCGCATCTGCACTGGGAGGCGCAAGCGAAAGCGATGCGATCGGTCAATGTCTTCGAAGTTCCCGACAAATTAATTGCGATCGAACGCGTGAGGCAGCGTGTTGGCGAGACGCCCGCGGACCAGTGGGTGCAGGGACAAGGCTGGGCGCAAGACTTGTGGCAAGACCGCGCGTTTCCCACGAGACAGGATCTTGACGCGGTCGCGCCAGCGCATCCCGTCTATTTGAGCGCCAAGAGCGGGCACGCCGCCTGGGTTAATTCCGCGGCGCTGCAGCGCGCGGGCATCACCGACAGCACCGCCGACCCGGAGGGCGGTCACATCCTGCGCGATGCTGATGGCGCCGCCACCGGCGTTTTGCTCGAAACGGCGATGGATCTGGTCAGCGAACGCATACCGAGCCCGAGCTGCGATGCGCTGGCGGACATGATGCTGGAGGCGCAAGAACATGCCCTGCGATGCGGCATCACCATGATTCATGATTTCGACGAGCCATCTTGTTTGGCTGCGCTGCAAGTGCTGCGCGAACGCGGCGAGCTTTCTTTGCGCGCGCTAAAGCAGATCAATCAGCACTGGCTCGACGCCGCCCTGGACTCCGGCATTCGCAGCGCGTTCGGCGATGATTGGATCCGCATCGGCGCGCTCAAGCTCTTTGCCGATGGCGCGCTGGGACCCAAAACCGCCTTGATGTTCGAGCCGTATCAGGGCGAGCCCGACAACTACGGAATGGCTGTGGTCGATAAGGAAGAGATGATCGAGTATGTCAGCCGAGCCAGCGCATTCGGATTGCCGTCGAGCATTCACGCCATCGGCGACAAAGCAGTTCATGACACCCTGGACGTCTTCGAAAGCGTCCGCCGCGAAGAAGCGGAACGAGGCGAAGCCAGGCAGAATCGACGACATCGCATCGAGCACGTCCAAATCATTCATCCGAGAGATGCCGGTCGTCTGGCTGAACTGGATGTCATCGCCTCGATGCAGCCCATTCACGCCACATCCGACAGGATCACCGCCGAGCGTTACTGGGGCGAGCGTACGGCTTATGCCTACAACCCGCGCCTGCAATTGGATCGGGGCGCGCGCGTGGCTTTCGGCTCGGATGCGCCGGTGGAACCGCTTGATCCCTTTATCGGAATACATGCCGCGGTGACCCGCGAGCGAAACGGCCAGCCGACCGGTGGCTGGCGCCCGGAGGCAAAACTCAGCTTGCATGAATCGCTGCTCGGTTTCACGCAGGGGCCGGCTTATGCCGCGCGCATGGACGACCGCTTGGGGAAACTGAAAGAGGGCTATCTCGCCGACTTAATCGTGCTTGATCGCGATATCTACCAAGTTGAGCCCGAGGAAATCCTCGAGCTCAATGTTCTGGGCACGATGGTTGGCGGCGATTGGCGATACCGCGCCTTCGACTAGCTTTGCCTTCCGGCGTCGACGATCTAGGCGAAAGCGGCCGTACTGAATACCACGTGGAAGGGGACGCAGTAGATGACGACGCTGCGGTATTCGCTCAAGTCGACATCGGCGGGAATATCGTAATTCTGATTGCCCACGTTGCCTTTCAACGCGCCCAGATGGATTTCATTGGCGCCAAGCCCGGCGAAGGTGCTTGTCGGCGCTTCCGTTGACAGATAGACATGCAGATCAGGCCCGTTCTTGGATCGGAAGTCCTCAAAGCGCAGGACGCGCTCTCCGTCAGGCAATTCGTAAATGGTCGCGCTGCCCACGGCGCCGTGGATTGGATCGATATCGATGAACGAGCCCATCACGAGCACGGTCGGTTCTTCGGGCATGTCGGGCGGCATCGCCTGCTCAGCTTGCGGCACGACCGTATCGGCGCCGCTCTGTGCGATGGCGGTGTCTTCCACCATCTTGCGCGTTGATTTCGCCATGTCGATCAGCGCCTGTTTCTCTTCTTCTGGCATATTGGCGACCGCTTCGCGCTGTTCTACCGTCAAGCCAGGAAATGCTTCGTTGACTTCACGGTTGACGAAATAGAGCCAGGGTTTCGTGATCGCCAGCCCGCCGCCAACGACCGCGATCAGAACGACAATCAACAGCAGCTTTGTCTTCATACGGTTTTCCTCCCTCACAGCTCGGACGAGTCTGATCCCACTTTAGCATCTTGATAGTGAACGCGATGCGCTTATAATTCCAATCATAATCGATTGAGAGTCATATAAGCATTACAGAAGAATAAGGAGATGGAGAAATGGCGCGCAAAGGATTGATGGTTGGCGAAAGCGAACATCCAGTACAAAACGAAATGCTGGCGATCGGCGCGGCGGCGCCCGACTTCAGCCTGGTCGCCAACGACTTGAGCAGCAAGTCTCTGGCGGATTATGCCGGCAAAGTCAAGGTCATCAGCGTGATCCCGTCGATAGACACGGGCGTCTGCGCTGATCAGACGCGCCGCTTTAACACCGAAGCGGCCGCGCTGGCGAATACGGTTGTGCTGACCGTCAGCGCGGATATGCCATTTGCCTTGGGCCGGTTCTGCGGCAGCGAAGGCATCGACAACACGGAAACGCTTTCGACGCAGCGCGATATGCAATTCGCCGATGACTATGGCGTGCACGATACCGACTGGCGGATCTGTCAGCGGGCGGTCTTTGTCCTCGATCGCGAGAATGTCGTCCAACATGCCGAGTATGTGCCGATCATAGGGAATGAGGTGGATTTCGACGCCGCGCTGGCGAAGGCGAAGGAACTGGCTTAAGGCAAATTGGCGGCAGAAGAGGGCAGGGCATGAGCGATCAACGACGGCGTAAGCTGGCGGATCTGCTTGTCAATTACTCGACCGAAGTGCAGCCCGGTGATTGGGTGGGGATTCTGGGCGAATTCGGCTCGCTGCCCATATTGCGCGATGTATATGAAGCGGTCATCGATGCTGGCGGGCAGCCGAGCCTGTTGATCGGCGACGAGCGTATGCAGCGCTATTTCCTGCGGCATGCCAGCGACGAGCAGCTGAATTGGATCGACCCGGCGCTGAAACGCTACACGGAAGAAGGCGACGTCTATATTCGCGTTGGCGCGCCCGAGAATACCCGCGCGATGAGCAATGTCAGCGCGAGCCGAATGCAAGCTTGGCGATCGGCGCAGGGCGAGATTCTGCAAACGCGCCTGGAACGAGCGGCGCGCGGCGAGTTTCGCTGGGTGGGCGCGCTATATCCGACGCAAGCCAGCGCGCAAGAAGCCAATATGAGCCTCGAAGACTATGAAGATTTCGTCTACGGCGCTTGCTTCTGCGATGCCGATGATCCGGCTGACGAATGGCGAAAGCTCAGTGAAATGCAGCAGCACAAGGTCGATTATTTGGCCGGCAAGGATCGCGTCAAACTGCGGGGACCGAATATCAGTCTCGAACTGAGCATCGCCGGGCGCGCCTTTGTCAACAGCGATGGCAAGCGCAATATGCCGAGCGGCGAGATCTTCACCGGTCCGGTTGAGGACAGCGTCAACGGTTGGGTTCGCTTCAGCTATCCGGCGATCGTCGGCGGGCGGGCGGTCAGCGGCATCGAACTGAAATTCGTCGACGGCAAGGTGACTGAGGCGAATGCCGAGCAGAACGAAGACCTGCTGCACGCGCAGTTGGAGACCGATGCCGGCGCGCGCTATCTCGGCGAATTCGCTATCGGCACCAACTTCGGCATCGATCGCTTCACCGGCATGATCCTCTATGACGAGAAGATCGGCGGCACCATTCATATGGCGATTGGAATGGGCTATCCCGAAACTGGCAGTCTCAACAAGAGCGCCGTGCATTGGGACATGATCTGCGATATGCGCCAAGACAGCGAAATCCTTGTTGATGACCAGCTCTTTTATCGCGATGGGCAGTTCATCGTATAGGGCGGACCGCCCTTTGCGGCGCTATTGTGCAAGCCGCGCCTGCTAAATCCTAGCGCTCGAACGAAATCATTTAGTCGCCCTTTGGCGGCTTTTTTGCTTAACGATTCGCAAAGGGCGCAAACGCTTTGCCCAAAACTGACAGTTGTACTAGTATGCGATAAATCCAGCTCGGAAGGAGGCGCCGCGCATGACCAGTTCGCCATCAGTACCCAAGCCTGCCGACGCGGGCAGAGGCCAGATCGCCGTCGCCAATACGCAGTCGGCGCTCAGCAATATTCGGCTTGGGCCCGGTGTCAACTATCAGGACATCGGCGATCTGCTAGATAATTCTCTGGTGGTCTACTTCCCGGATACGAAGACCGCATCGAACTGGGTATGGGTGGAGAAGGGCGGCTTGAAGGGCTGGGTATACGCCGGCTATGTTGAATTCATTCACGCGATTGGCGCGGCGCCCTCGCCCCACAAGCCAACGCCTTATGACGGCAAAGTGGCTGTTTGGCACTGGAAGGGGTCAGCTGTTCCGCAGAACACCATCAGCGAAGCGCTCGAAGACATCAAAGCCAAGGCGCCAAACGTGAGCCAGGTCTGGGTGAAAATCACCAATGCCACCTACTGGATGAGCGAGTACGACAACAGTGATATGGCGATAAGCGGCCCCAGCAGCGTCGATCAGTGGGTGGCGGCGTGTCAAGCGGCGGGCTTGGAGTTTCATGCCTGGTGTGTGCCCAAGGGACTGAATGTATCGCAGGAGACCGCGATTATCATCGAAGCCTGCACGAGAGCCGGGGTTCAGTCGCTGATTCTGGATATCGAGCCCTACGCCGATTACTGGCAGGGCGGGGCTGAGGCTGTGCGCCCCTTCATGCTGGAACTGCGCCGCGGTTTGGGCACGCGCTTTCATATCGGCATGAGCGTCGATCCGCGCCCGCAGCATTATCACACGGTATTTCCAGGCGAGTGGAGCCCCTTCGTCGACAGCATTCATCCGCAGACATATTGGAAGACCTTCCGTACGACGCCGGAAGCATCGCTCGCGTCAGTGTGGACGACCTGGGGTGGATTCAACAAGCCGATCATTCCGGTCTTGCAGGGCGACGCACTCGCATCGGAACAGACCGAAGCGCATACCTTGTCCACGCAGGTGCATGGCGCTAAGGGTTTGAGCTGGTGGCGCTATGGCGTCATTTCTCAATGGGCCGGCGTGAACAAGGCAATCGAATTGACGTCGTCTCCCGCCGAGGAAACCAGCGAGACGCTGCAGAATTTTGCGGAAGAAGTCGTTATTCTGCCGACCAAGTCGGGCTTTCGCAGCGGCACATACACCGGCAGACCGGAATTTAGCGCGCGGCAGAATACCTGGGGCTGGGATTATCTCTACGTGCCTACCGCAGAGCGGACGAGCAAAGTATGGGCGGAATGGCGGGACGACCTGCCGGCGAGCGGCCTCTATGAGATCGCCGTATTCATTCCCAATCGCAACGCGACGACAAGGCGCGCGCGTTATAAAGTGCACGGTATCGTCGGTACGACGGCGGAAGTCGTCCTGGACATCAACCAGCATCGCAGCCGAAACGCCTGGGTGGCGCTCGGCGTATTCGACCTGGACAAGAATATGGAGAATGCCGGGCGCGTATTCTTGAACGATGTGACAGGCGAAACCGACAAAGCGATTGCATTTGACGCGGTTCGATTCCGCCGAATAGTGACGACGCCGCCTGGTTATTCTCCCGCGCCTGATTCGCCATCCGAGCCGCGCCCAACGGTGATAAACGGCATCAATGTCGCCGACGGCTATGATTCGCCGGTTGGCACCAGCGAACAGCGACGAGGCGAAAGAGTATGGCCCAGAGGCTGGCTGGACGCGACCCCCTTCGGCAAGCTGTACTTCATCGGCACGCCGAGCGAAGCCTATCACACGGGCGCCGACTTGAATTTCGGCCGGCCCTATGAAGACAAAGGCATGGCTTGTTACGCCGTCGCCAGCGGCATTGTGACCTTTGCCGCGCGTTTGGGCAAGTGGGGCAATTTAGTTGTCATTCGTCACGACCCGCTTTACGAGCCCTCGGGCCAGATCATCTACAGTCGATATGCTCATGTGCAGAACATGCGAGTCACGGTCGGCGAGCGCGTCGCCCGCGGGCAGCGTATCTGCGAAATCAGCGACGCCTTCGGCCGCTACGTGCCGCACCTGCATTTTGACTTGAGCGCGACCACGCTTCTGGAAACCCGACCCGGCGATTGGCCCAAGCTGAATTATGGTCTGTTGGTGCAGAATTACATCGACCCGCGGGACTGGATCAGCAGACATCGCCCCTAGCGCAAAAGCGAAGGGCGGTTAGAAAAGCCCCCAATCGCTGGCGGCGCCCTCTTCCATCATGCTGGGATCCCACATTTCCATGCCCATCTCGATCGTTGTCGGCAGGCCCAGGAAGTCTTGCGCGGTGCGGCGCGTCTGCTCGAGAAGCTGCGGCGCGTATGGGCAGAAGGGCGTCGTCATGATCATATTGACGTGCGCGCTGTCTTCGCCGATTTCCACGCCGCGCACCAAACCAAGCTCGATGATATTCATGCCGATTTCAGGATCTATAACCGCCCGCATCGCTTCGTACAAGCCGGCTTCTTTCTCATCCATGTGTTCATCCTTTGGACTTTGGATCATTCGGGAGATCGACCTGCGCGCCGGCATGCGCCAACTCCAGCGCCAATCCCTTCATCTGCGCTCGTTATGCCTCGGTGCAAGCAATGACATAAGCATAGTACAGCGTTGAATCGCTGTCAATTTGCGCAAAGGCCGCGGATTCTGACGGGATTCTATTATAAAGGCGCTATGATTCAGATGCGCGATATACCATATTTGCCGGGCGCGCGTCGGCGCTGCCGATTGCCAGGCAAGGCTGTTGACAAGGGGTGGGCGCGCTGATATACTGCCAGTGAATTCGAGTCGGTTACAGAGTAAAGTTAACCGACATTAATTTGACAGGAGAGGAGATCTGCCGCGAATGGTTGCCACATTGGAGATTCGGAATCTGCACGCGAGTGTGGATGGCGACGATGACATGATTCTGCGCGGTTTGGACTTGACCGTCAAAAAGGGCGAGATACATGCGCTGATGGGACCAAATGGCTCCGGCAAGAGCACGCTCGCCAACATATTGATGGGCAATCCCGCTTATGAAGTGCATGAGGGAGAAGTCTTGCTTGATGGCGAGAACCTGCTCGAGCTGGAACCGGACGAGCGCAGCCGCGCTGGCTTGTTTCTGGCATTTCAATATCCGGTCGCCATCCCCGGGGTCACGCTGGGCAATTTCTTGCGCCATGCCATCAATGCGCGAATGAAGGCGGAAGACCCGGATAGCAAGGGCATTCCAATTCCCAAGTTTGCCCGTCTCATGCGCGAGAAGATGACGCAGCTGCAGATCGATCACGCTTTCGCGGGTCGTTACCTCAACGAAGGCTTCAGCGGCGGCGAAAAGAAGCGCGCCGAGGTGCTGCAAATGGCCGTGCTGGAACCGGAAATCGCTGTGCTGGACGAGACCGATTCGGGCCTCGACATCGACGCGCTGCGCATTGTCGCGGATGGCGTCAACGCCTTGACCGGTCCCGATATGGGCGCGCTTGTGATTACGCATTACCAGCGGATGCTGAATTACATCAAGCCGGATTATGTGCACGTGCTCTATGGTGGCCGGATAGTCGAGAGCGGCGGACCCGAACTGGCGCTTGAGTTGGAAGAAAAGGGCTACGAGTGGATCCGCGAGCGGCATGAGGCGCTGGCGCAAGTCCAGGCTTGAGGCGAGAAGACGAGGATGCAGACATGGCGAGCGAAGCCAACATTGAAAGCCTGGTAGCTGTCTCGCTCGAACAGCGTGTGACGACCATCGAAACTGAGCGCAAGTTTCTTGCGACCATGGATGACTTCTCTCATTTGGAGACGCGTCTAATCAAGTGGCTCGTTGGCACTCAGCTCGCGGTGATAGGTTTCTTGCTCAGCACACAACTGGCTTTGGCCGCATTGGTAGTCCATCTGACGCAGTAACTAGCCGAACCCTGGGGGACACAGACATGGTTGAAGTGATACAGAGCGAAAAGCAGCTCACGCACGAAGAGGAATCGCTGAAGGATGTCGGCTTGAGCTATGCCGAGAAATACGGCTTCCACGACGCCGATGTCGAGTACACCTTCAAAAGCCAGAAGGGCATCAATGAAGATATTGTGCGGCAGATCAGCGCGATGAAAGACGAACCGCGCTGGATGACTGACCGCCGGGTCGAGGCCTATCACATCTTCATGGACAAGCCGACGCCGCAGTGGGGCGGTGACTTGAACAAGATCGACTACGACGATATCTACTACTACGTGCGGGCGACGGACCAGACCGAAGGCGACTGGGATGATGTGCCGCAGGATATCAAAGACACCTTCGACAAACTCGGCATACCCGAAGCCGAGCAGAAGTTCCTGCACGGCGTGTCGGCGCAGTATGACAGCGAATCGGTTTATCACAACATCCAGGAAAACCTCGAAGAACAGGGCGTCATCTTTCTCGACATGGATTCGGGCTTGCGCGAGCATCCCGAGATCATCGAAGAATACTTTGGCACCGTGATTCCATCGAACGACAACAAGTTCGCCGCCTTGAACACCGCTGTGTGGTCGGGCGGCAGCTTCATCTACGTCCCGCCCGGCGTTCAGGTCGAAATGCCGCTGCAAGCCTATTTCCGCATCAACACGCAGAACATGGGCCAATTTGAGCGGACGCTCATCATCGTCGATGAAGGCGCTTATGTGCATTACGTCGAAGGTTGCACCGCGCCGATTTACAGCTCGGACAGCCTGCACAGCGCCGTAGTAGAGATCATCGTCAAGAAAGGCGGTCGCTGCCGCTACACCACTATTCAGAATTGGTCCAACAATGTCTACAACCTGGTGACTAAACGCGCGGTAGCTGAAGAAGGCGCGACGATGGAATGGGTGGACGGCAACTTGGGCAGTCGCCTGACGATGAAATACCCCGCCGTGATCTTGCGTGGCGAGGGGGCGCATGGCGAAGTGCTTTCGATCGCCTTCGCCGGCGACGGCCAGCATCAGGATGCCGGCGCGAAAATCACGCACTTGGCGCCAAATACAACCAGCCAGATTATCAGCAAGTCGATCAGCAAAGATGGCGGCCGCGCCAGTTATCGCGGTCTGCTCAAGATCGACCAAGCGGCTCGCAACAGCAAGAGCAATGTGGTCTGCGACGCCTTGCTGCTTGATGACGACAGCCGCTCCGATACTTACCCAACGATTGAGATTGACGCCAGAGATGTCACGATGGGGCACGAGGCGTCGGTCAGCAAAGTCGGGGAAGATCAGCTCTTTTATTTGATGAGCCGCGGCATCAACGAAGACGAAGCCAACGCGATGATCGTCAATGGATTCCTAGAGCCGCTTGTCAAGGAATTGCCGATGGAATACGCGCTGGAATTGAACCGACTGATTCAGATTCAGTTGGAAGGCTCGATCGGCTAGTCCCGATACATACGCGAATGTGCCGCCGCCGGGCGCGCATATCTCCCTAGCAAACTCAGGAGAATACACGTGGCAGTCGTACGCAGGCGATCGGCGCTTCCGCAAGCGCCAAGCTATACCTTGGCTGATGTTCAATCCCTTAGCGACGCGCATGACGAGCCCGATTGGCTACGGGCGCGGCGTCGGGAGGCATGGGAGATTTACCAGAATACGCCCATGCCTTATCAGGAAGAAGAATGGCGGCGGACCGATTATCGTCACATCCGCTGGGATGAAGCCGAGCGCCTCATCCAGGTGAATGGCGCCACTTCCGCCGTCGTGCCGACGAAGAATCTTGAGCCGCTCGCCGGCGATGAACAAGGCGGCTTGCTGGTCATTGTTGATGGCAAAGTCGTACGAACGGAGTTGGCGGAAACATTGGCGCGGCAGGGCGTGATATTCAGCGACCTGCGAACGGCAGTAAACGATCACGAAGCGTTGGTGAAGCCGCACTTGATGACGGAAGCGGTTAGAGCGAGCGACGGCAAATTCGCCGCCTTGCATGCCGCGCTTTGGGATTACGGCGTATTCGTTTATGTGCCGCGCAATACGATTGCCGAATTGCCTTTGCACGCTGTCTGCTACAACAGTTCTTCGGGAACGGCGATGGGACATGTCCTGGTTGTCGTGGAAGAAAACGCGCAGGCGACCATGCAAGTGGAATATGCATCGACAGCGGCAAGCGGGCAATCGGCTTACATCGGCGCGACCGAGCTTATCGTGGGCGATGCCGGCAACCTGCGTTATGTCTCGCTGCAAGATTGGAACCGCGAGACATTTGAATTCAGCCACCAGCGCGGCATCGTCGGTCGCGATGCTCAATTGGACTGGGTCAACGGGGTCATGGGCAGTCGGCTCACCAAAGCCTTTATCGAGGTGGACACGGTTGGGCAAGGCGCCAATGCGCGCGTGAGCGGCTTTTTCTTCGCCGATCGCGATCAGTTTTTCGATCTCGACACGCAGCAGAACCACAATGCGCCGCTGACCAATACCGATCTCTTGTTCAAGGGCGCCGCCCGTGATCAGGCGCGGACGCTCTGGCAAGGGATGATCAAATCGCTTCCGCAGATGCAGCGAATAGACGGCTATCAAGTCTGCCGCAATCTGCTGCTCAGCGATGAGGCGCGCATGGACAGCATTCCTGGCCTCGAGATAGAAGCGGATGATGTCGCCTGTTCTCATGCCGCCACATTCGGCACGCTCGAGGAAGAGCCCATTTACTATTTGATGAGCCGAGGCATCACTCGTCCCCAAGCGCAGTTGATGATCATCGAAGGATTCTTTGATGAACTGCTGCAGCGCATCCCCTTCGAGCGCGTGCGACAGCGCCTGATGGCGGAAATCGAGGCGAAGATCATCGGCTAGGCGTTTTCACGCGTATCAGACGGGCGACGTTAAGATCGCCGGTGAAGGCAGTTTCGTCGTAAAATCTGTAGACGGGCGGGGCTAAAGCGATATAATTCAAGGCGCATCCTAAGGGTGCGCTTTTGACTTGACGAGAGACGCCCAATATGGAAGATATGTTTCGCGAGCTCATCCTGGACCATGCGCGCCATCAGCGCAATTGGGGATTGCTGGAGCCGAACGACTTCGACCATGAAGAATGCAACCCGCTCTGCGGCGATTCCCTGCGCCTGACCCTGCGCCTGGATCAGGCCGGCAACATCACCGAGGTCGGCTGGGATGGCGAAGGCTGCGCTATTAGTCAAGCCTCGGCGTCGATGTTCGGCGAAGACCTCATCGGAATGAAGCTGACTGACGCGCGCAAGATCGATAAGCAGCAGTTGCTGGACAACATTGGGCTGCGCTTGAGCATCAATCGAGTGAAATGCGCGCTGCTGCCACTGCAAGTGCTTGTGGTCGGCGCCTACGGAACGGCGGGCATTGAAGAGTGGCAGTTGATCGAGGGCGAAGGAAACGACAATGGCTGAATGGGTGACGCTCTGCTCCGCCAGTGAATTGCCGCCGGGGCAGCGCGAAGTCTTCGGCGTCAACAACCGCTGGATTGCCGTGTTCAATATAGGCGGCAAGATTTACGCAATCGAAGATTTGTGCACGCATGATGGAAACGTGCTGGCTTATGACCTGCAAGATCGCCCCAGCAAGCTAATCGGACAGGAAATCGAGTGTCCGCGTCATGGCGGGCGCTTTGATCTTCGCACAGGCAAGGCGACGCGCAGCCCAGCCGAGATTGATGTGCCCTGGTTTGAGGTCAGAATCTTGGGCGATGACCTGCAAGTCTTCGTTTAGTCGCGCAATCTCGCTTCTCCGACATGCGCAGCCTCACGATCCGCGAAGCCTTCAACTCGGGGAAGTCGCTGGTGTTTGGACATCGGGGAGCGATGGCGCGTGCGCCTATGAATACGCTGGCGGCCTTTGAGCTGGCTCGCGCCGAGGGCGCCGATGGCATCGAGCTTGATCTGCGCCTTTCGCGCGATGGGCATTTGGTCGTCATACACGACGACTTGGTCGACGCGACAACTGACGGTCTTGGTTCGGTAGCCGATTTAACATTGACGGAAATCAAGCGCTTGGACGCCGGCTCATGGTTCTCCGATTCGTTTGCCCGCGAGACCATCCCGACGCTTGACGAAGTCTTCGATGCCTTCGGCCGTGCCATGTTTATTAACATCGAGATTAAGTCTTCCCTTGATTCGGTGGATCGCTTGGAGAACCAGCTGGCCGATTGCGTTCGACGCCACGACATGCGCGAGCAGGTCATCGTATCCTGTTTCGATCCGGCGCTGCTTCGGCGCGTCAGTGGCATGATGCCCGGGGTGATGATGGGCTTTCTCTATCAGCCGGATATGCCGGAGGAGAACTATCTCCCGTTGAAGAAACTGCGGCACGAGGCTCGTCACCCGCGGCATGACATGGTCGACGCGGCTTATATGAATTGGGCGCGGGCGCAAGCTTACTTCGTCAACGTGTGGACGGTCAACGACCCTCAACGCGCGATCGCGCTGCGAGACCTCGGCGTCAACGCCATCATCACCGACGAGCCCGACCTTATCATCAGCGCCCTGAGCTCATGCTGAATCGACTCCGGCGCTTCGGATTTCGTTTGCTCTACAACGAACTGGCTTTCACATACGATCTGGTAAGCCGGGCCGTGTCGCTCAGTCGCTGGCGCAGTTGGCAGCGGACAGTCATGCCGATCTTGCCGCCGCCGGAAGCTGGTCCCGTCCTGGAATTGGCTCACGGAACGGGCGACTTGCAGCTTGACCTTTTGCAGGCCGGTTATCGCGCCATCGCGTTGGACCGCTCGCGCAGCATGGGACGGCTGGCTCAACGCAAGCTATTGCGCGATCGCCTTGGCGCGAATTTGATACGGGGAGAAGCCGGCTGCCTGCCCATTCAGTCGGATTCCATCGCCGCTATTGTCTGCACCTTTCCGACTTCATTCATCATTGAACAGCGTACGCTATTTGAGATTCAGCGCGTATTGAAGCGAGACGCGTCAGCTGTCATCGTGCTTTCAGGAGTGCTGACCTTCGGTGGTCTACGCGCGCACTTCATCCGCTGCCTCTACCGCCTGACCGGGCAAGTTTATCGGGAATCAGCGCATGAAGAGCTTGAGCCCATGTTCCAGGCGCCCGGTCTATTGGCAATGGTTCGCGCGCTGCGCCTGGACGGAAGCCTGGTGGAGATTGCGATTTTGAAGAAAACTGCGCCGACAATTGACCATCAACATGACAACGGTCTGGATATGGTGCGAGAGACGTGATATATTGAGGCTTGAGCGCGGTGGATGTAGCTCAATGGCAGAGCACCTGATTGTGGTTCAGGCGGTTGAGGGTTCGAGTCCCTTCATCCACCCAGTAGATGGAATTGACTGACGTCCGCCAAGAGCGGGCGTTCTGCTTCTCGGTCTTCGTTGATTGCCCGCATGCGCATTTGCCAGTCGCCAGTGTCGCAACTATGTATGCGTTCTGAGCAGCGTTTTGTTCCTGCGGGCGCTGCGCCGCCAACCTGATATTGGCGCTCTGCCAGCGCAGGTTGGGTCAGCTTTGGTCGCTTCCCGGGGCGCATCCCGGTTTTCCGCCAGATTATTCAGTCTCGGGATCTCTGGCGCGCCTTGACGGAAGTCTGGTCGCTGTGTCTCGCTCTGTTTGGCGCCTAGATCCGCTTCCGCCCCCGCTCTCGCTTCGCTTGGCTTCTGCAAGCCAAAGATTTCGAAAACGCTCAGATGCGACGAATCGTCCGCCTTTGCCACCACAGGGGCAACTGACGGCGCCGGATCGGGCAGGGGATCTGGCAGCGACTGTTCAGCCACGATTGATTCCGGCTCAGGCTGCGGGCTGGGAATCTCTGGCGGCGGAACCTCAGCCAGCAAGGTTTCCACTTCCACTGGTCTGGTATCATCCAGCTCGGGAGCGGGCTCCTGGTCTGCGATTAACTCGTCGCCGGCGCCCAATACCACCGGATTCGGCTTCGTATCGGTCTCGACAAGCTGCGGCAGGGGCTCGGGCTCCAGCTCAAGGTCGTAGGCCAGCGGAAACCGCTCGGACAGAGTTGTATCATCTTCGACCCCGTCGTGCTCGGCGTCGTCTTGAAACGTCGACGGATGCCGCGGTCGATAACTCAATCGTTCGGATACATCGGGCGCGGCTTGCATGCTCGCTTTCGCTTCGTGCGTGGAAATGCCGCCCGACTCCTGCATGATCAACTGATGCAGGTTTCTAAGGCTGTCCTGGATTTGATTGGTCGTGTTGCGTTTGAGGCGCATCGTGTTGCGGATGCCGCCGAGCATGCCGCCGGGCGCATACTCGAAGGTCCAGCGAACCAGCGTGCCGTCCGCGACTTCTTGCAGGCGAAGCCGCCCTTGATTTTCGATGAACTTCGTCCCGTCGACAATTCGATACTCATAGCCCAGCGTATCGTACCAGGCGCTGATTTCTACAATGACGTCATTCCCTTTTACGGTGGAGTGACGCCAGCGCGTTCCCCGCCCTTCCCGCTGCGTCGAGAGAAACGACACCGACAGGACTTCTTCGTACCATTGGGGGATCGCGGACAGGTCGCCCATGAAACGCCAAATGAATTCCGGTGATGCTGGAATCAGTATTTCGAGGTCGATGACGTTCATGGTATATACCGGGGAGTGGTGAATTTCAAGGATGTATGAATTGCATGGGGAAAGCCTTGTACTTGGGATACTGCTGAAGATATAACTGCCGCCGATTCCAGGCATAGACAAAAAGTTTCACGTTCCGTCGAAGCGCCTCGGCACAACGAGAAAAGCAACGGGAACGCCGATGCAAGCGCGCCAAATAATGACGCAACTCCGCATTCATACCCTCCACTCGGTAGGTTTCGCTCTTATTTGGCATCGGAGTATGCTTTCCGGGGTAATAGAGCAATTTCTTATAGGAAGCCATCAAGTCGCTGTAGTACCAATGCGCTCGCGGACTTTGATCCACCAGTTTTTGCAATGTATCCTCGTCCCGTCGCTGGCTCACCAGAAAACCGACAATACAACTGCTAGCCCGGTCAACGAAAGTACTTATGTACCATCTGTTTTTTTTCGTTGGACAAAGGTATGCAACTCATCCATTTCAACAATATGCAACGGAGTTTCTTGCGGTGTTGGGGCAGGCGCCAGTTGATCGGCATGCGCTTTAACCCAATTCATCACGGTGACATGATGAACACCCAAATGACGCGCTATCCAGCGATAACTGGCGCCATCAACATACCATCGCAGAGCTTGCTGCCGCATGGCATCGCCGTAGAGACGCGCCGGCTGTGGAGTATAACGGCGCTTGCAGATGTTACAACGATAACGCTGGCTGCCAGAACGATTGAAGCCAGCTTTGACTTGCCTTTGTGTATCGTGACATTCTGGACAAGTATTCATAACCGCAGTCTATCATAACCGCCTATTCACCACTCCCTATACCGCGGAGATGTGACTGGACGCGCGCTTTATGCTACACTAATATGAGATTTTACCACCTGTTAATTGATTCGCAACCAACATGCCGAACCCGGTGTTGATCTTCGCCTTTGTCATCGCCACCATGTACGGTCTTGGCTTTCACGTCATCCTGGGCGGAAATGCGCGCCGAATGGTGCTGTTTATCGTCACGAGTTGGGTTGGGTTTCTGTTGGGACAATATATCGGCGGTCATTTGGATATCGACCTCTTGCGTATCGGCGTCATTCATTTATTGCCCGCTTCAATCACTGCGTTCGGCCTGCTGATATTTGCGCATCTTCTAACAGCGGAATCAACCACTCCGGTGTCGCGGCGCTGACCATGGCCGAAAATGAGGTGAATGCCAGCGGACGAACTGCGGCCGGGACACGTGACTCCTCCGGTCTCAAGATCACGCGATTGATCAAGCTGCTAGCGATTTTGGGTATCTTGATCATCCTGATCCTGATAGCCGCCGCGCTGGCTGTGGCGCTGATCGACGCGGAATCCTGGGCGCCGCTCATCCGCATTTTCCGAGATGTATTTCTGTTGATTCTGCTCCTGGAATTCATGCTGATCATTACCGCATTTGCTATTCTGATGCTGCAAGCGGCCGGATTCCTGATCATGCTGAAGACCGAAGTCCAACCCATATTGGACAATGCTCGGGAGACGACGCGCCTGAGCAGAGCGACGGCGCAGTTCATCAACAGCAATGCCGTCGATCCACTGATTCAGATCAAGAGTTTTCTCTCAGGATTGCTCGCGTTCTTGCGTGAATTGATTCGCATTCGCGCTCTAGTTTCCGCGAAAGAGCCGATCCCGGACCACCAGGATGAAACTCAAACGTCCGCAACTGGATGACAGCGCTACTTTCGTCGGCATCCTTCTCGGCATTGTTTTGGGCGCCATTTACGCGCTGCTGCATATCAAGCAGAAGGGCGCCGTCCGGCGGAAAGACCTGACTCAGTTCGGCGCCGGCAGCGCGGAAGCAGAGATGCAAGCGAGCCTGGAAGAAGCCAAGCGCTTGGCGAAAGCGCGCCTGAATGACAAAAACTAAAGCGTCTCCAGCGCCGCGAAAGCCCGTCCTATCGAAGACAAAACATCGCCAGCGATGACGCTGCGGCTGCTTCCCACGATATCGGCCGCGATGACTCCAGCCGAAGCGTGCGCATAAGCGCCGAGGCAGGCGCTGTCGAAAGCGCTCAGCCCCTGCGCCCGCAAGCCGGCAATCAGCCCGGCGAGCACATCACCGGTCCCCGCCGTGCTTAGGGCGTCCGTCTTGAAGGGCAAAACGCTAACCCGTCCGTCAGGCGCCGCCACCAGGGTATGCGCTCCCTTGAGCACGAGAACGACGCGCCAGGCTTCAGCGCATTGGCGAGCGACTGTCCAGCGGTCCGCGTTGATCTCTCGCGCGCTGCTGCCCGACAATCGCGCCAGTTCGCCGGGATGCGGCGTGATGATGGCGCCTGGCGGCAAGCTCGCCCACCACTCGGTATTCCGGCTAAAGTGATTCAAGGCGTCAGCGTCCAGGACAAGCGGCGGCAGCGAGTCGCTCGCAAGCAATCGGCGCAGAAACGCCCGCGTACTTTCATGTATGCCCAGTCCACAGCCGACGAGCAGGGCACTATAACTTGAGACTCGCTGGATTACCGTCTCAACAGCGCGCTCGGCGATGGCGCCGTCCACCGCCGGCAGGGGCAGCCAAGTCGGTTCCCGCAGGCTGCTCGCGACGATTTCGCAGAGCCGGCGAGTAGCGGCGATGGTCACCAGTCCAGCGCCAGCGCGGTAGGCCGATTCCGCGGCGAGGGCGATTGCCCCGATGTAATTTGGGGAGCCGGCCGCGACAATGACTTTCCCGAAGGATCCTTTGTGGCCATCGAGAGGGCGGGCCGGCAAAAGCGCAGACGCGGTCCCTTTGTCCACCACCGTCGCCTTCACTTCATCCAATTCGGGAAGAGTTTCGGGGATGCCGATGGTGGAAATCTCCAGCTCGCCCACGTAGCCGGCGGCCGGAAAAGTGAAAAGCCCCGGCTTGCCGGCGATAAACGAGATGGTCGCGTCCGCGGCGATGACGTTCTCATCAGCCTCGCCCGTGTCGCAATCGATGCCGCTGGGGCAATCTACGGCGAATATGAATGGACGCCGCTCCTTCCGCCCAGCATAATCCGCGCCCGGATTGAAGTTGTAGCGCCGTTCCGCGTCCGCAGCCCGTCGGCGCAAGCAATCGTTTATTGTCGATAGTAACTTGCCCGCCTCGCCTCGCAGCGGGGGGCGCCCGCCGATCCCGAGTACCGCGTCTACAATGATATCGGCATCCATGATGAAGCGGGCCAGCCTCTGGCCATCACGATCTTCAGCCGCCAAAGTGAGCGAAAGCCCTTCGCTGAGCGCGGCTTGGTAATTCTTGTCGCTCGGATCTCGCAATTCCAGCAGGTAGAGGCTGATCGCCGCGTCAGTGGAGCGCGCCAGATCGCGCGCCATGACCAGACCGTCGCCGCCATTATTGCCTTTTCCAATTAGAATCGTGATCTTGGTCGCGTTGTCGATCGCGCAGCGCCGCTTGAGCATCGCGCTGGCGGCGGCGCCCGCATTTTGCATCATCCGCTCATAGCTCATTACCGCGCGGTCGGCGGCCGCTTCAATCGCTCGCAGTTGGCCGACGCTTGCCACTTTCATCGTCTGCCTTTTGGCATCAAGCTCTCATTTAGACAGGCGCGTATCGAAATGATGAGAGTATCTCAGGCCTTGATGTTCAGCGGTCTCTCTCAATAACCTGCTGCGCAAGGTCAATCAGCGCCAATTTCGCCGGGGTGTCATCCAGGATAGCCAGGCTCGCAATCGCGCTTTCAACCAGGTTGACGGCCTGCTCACGCGCCTTCTTTATGGTGTCGCCTTCCATCATCTTGCGCCGAATCTCATCTAGCGGATCCGTGAACGAAGCATTGCCGTTGCCGTTGGCGTCGTTCAAAGCAACGGCGACTCCCCGTCCCTGCGCGATGTCAAGGCCGCTGGTCTTTCCCAGTTTGCTTTCGTCCTCCACCAGATCCAGGATGTCGTCCACAATCTGAAAGGCGAGCCCAAGCTGGAAGCCAAAGTCGGATAACACGCGGATTTCCCCTGGATTGGCGCCGGCAAGCTTGGCGCCGATTGAGCAGGCGGCTTGGAAGAGGGCGGCGGTCTTCTTGGCGATGATGTCCATGTAGGCTTCGCGGGTAAATGTCTTGTTCTTCACCGCGCTCGCCTGCAGCGTTTCTCCCTCAACCAGGCCTGTGGCCGCCTTCGCCAAATCAATATTGAGATCATGGTAGGGCGCCATCAATTCGTAAACGGCGGTGAAAAGAAAGTCGCCAGTCAAGAGCGCGAAAGTCCGCCCCCAAAGCGCATTGACCGAGGGACGACCGCGGCGAAGTATCCCGTGATCGTTGATATCGTCATGCACGACGCTTGCGGTATGCATTAACTCGATGGCGGCGGCCGGCTTCGCAACCTTGTCCAAATTGTGGCCGCCGAGCGCCAAATATGTTTGCAGGAGCAGGCGCGGGCGAATGCGTTTGCCGCCAGCGCTCAGTATGTGGCGGCTGGCATCGCGCAGTATTTCGACATCACTGTCCGTCACCTCGATCATCGCGCGCTCTACCGCTGCCATTCCCTCGTCCAGCAATTGACTTAACTTCACCTGATTGACAAGCGCGCCATCCATGTTGGACTCCAACTCGATAATTGTGAAGTTCAGAACTATCTAAACGTATTGTACTGTAAGTACATTATAAGTCAACGCGAACCGTCTATAAGTCAAAAGGTCGCCGAGCGAAGCGCAGTTCCGCTCCCATCCGCGCCAATCGCGACGCCTCCCCGTTTCATTCGGCGCATTTGCCCAAAGTTTGACAAAGCTGCGTGATATGAAGGCGGTCATGCTGCGCCGTAAAATGCGCCATCTCCAACAGCGTAGTCAAGCCGAATATGCTATGACGCGCCGTCCTGTCCCATTGTGACGGCCTTAGAGCCGTCAGCAGCCGAATCGTCTCTTCACGCTCCCGCTGGAAGCAATGGAAGGCCTCATAGCCGTCATCGTGGCACGGCGGGATATCGGGGCCGGGCGGCGGCGGCACGCCGATAAAGGGATCGTCTCGATCGAGGATCGATTGCAGTCGCGCGCGATGCACCGGCGCTTCGGATTGCCAAAGATGGCAGAGAATCTGCATAATTGACCATTCATTTGGGTCGGGCCGCTGCAACCATTGATGCGGCTTGACTTCTGACAGGAGCCCGTGGAGAGCGGCGATATTGCCGATAAATTGCGGCAAGATCATGCTCGGCTGCAGTTGACGCGGCAGGTAGGCGAGCTGCCAGCCGCTTTCCTGGATGTGTCTATAGATGGCGCCCAATTCGTCCCCTTTGGTGACTTGCCAGGTGTGAATGCCAATAGCGTGGGCGGGCGCGATATCGTTCGTCGCGCTATCGCCGACAAGCAAGGTCTCATCGGGTTCGACGCCGACGCGGGCGACCGTCTCAGCAAAATAGGCGGCGCTTGGTTTGGCAAAGCGCATGTTCTCGCTGTGCGTGATAAAAGCGAAATCCGACATAAAGCCGGATAATCCCGCCCAGCCAATTCGCTCGACTGTGGCCGCCTCGGGGAAAAACGGATTTGTCGCGATGGCAACGAGGAGGTTCTGCTCCAGCAAAGTTTCCACCAGCTCCGCGGCCAAGGCGATTGGCGCGGTGGTTGCTTTGAGGCGGCAATAATCCCCGGCGTAGAAGTCGGCGACGGCGGCGCGCAGTGCCTCTTCCGCCAAGGGCAGCTCAACAGCAAGCGCGTCAAGAATCGCATCGGCGTTCGCGCGGTAGGTTGCCGGCTCCGGATTCAAGCGTCCAATGGCATTGCGCAGGGCGCTAGACGCCTGGTTTATGCCATAGCGTTCGGCAAAATATCGGTCCCACTGCTGGCGAAAGGCGGCGACCCACTGATGGTCGGGATTGCGCAGCAGCGTATTGTCCAGATCGAGCAAGACCGCCTTAATCATCGCTGCTGTCCAGTGCTTGGCGGAAGATATCTAAGCCCGGATGGTCATCGGGGCAGCCGACGTAGGGATCAACTTTTTCGCCGTTTTTCAGGCAGATTGCTTCAACTTCCACCCGGCGCCCGAAGCCGAGGAAACCAGCCTTGATAGTGAGGACGAGCTGAGTGTCCGGACTGGCGTTGGCCATCACAATGTCGGGCACGGGACATTTCACACAATCCTTTGGGTGCCACGATTCGGAATCGGGATTGCCTTTGGCCAGGCGGCATTCTTCGATGTCGCGGGTGTGGCGATTATGATCGGCGTAGTAGTGCGGACATTCGCGACCGGCGGGCGTTTTCATAGTCGGTTCTCAATACTCGTTGATCCAGGCGGACGCGACCGGCGCCAGATTCTCCAACGGGCCATATTGTACTGTGCAATCCGGAAGCGATTCAAGAAAATCGGCGCCGTATCGCTTGCTGATGACCCGGCTGTCAAATATGGCGACTAGGCCACGATCGCTGCGGCTTCGAATCAAGCGGCCGAAGCCTTGCCGAAATCGCAGGATGGCATCGGGCACTGCATATTGCTGGAAAGCGTCGCTGTAGGTCTCGGAACGAGCGGAAAAGACTGGATCAGATGGAACGGCAAATGGCAGCCGCGCGATGACGAGGCCGCTGAGATCATCGCCGGGAATATCAACGCCTTCCCAAAAGCTGCGCGTGCCCATCAGCACGGCTCTTTCGGTCTCTTTGAAGGCTGCGAGCAGGGCATCCCGGCTGCCGCCGAAGCTTTGATCAAAGACGGCGATGTCGCCAAGCGCGAGACGCGGCGTAACCGCGCGCGAAGTCTCCCGCAATTGGGCATAGCTGGTGAACAGGACCATCACGCGGCCCTGCAGCTCGGCCGCCAATTCGATGATGCCGCGCTCGACCATGCGCTGGTAGTCGTGGCGCTGGCTCGGCTCGGGCATGTCGGTCGGGACATAAAGCAAGGTTGACGCTTTGAAGTTAAAGGGCGAGCCCAGCGATACTTGCCGAAAGTCCTCCGTGTATAGCCGTTCCGAAATATGTGCGAAGTTGCCCTGCGTCGCTAAGGTGGCGCTGGTGAGGACGATGCTTTCCAGGCGCTGATTGAGGAATTCCTCCATCATTGGTCCGACGTGCAAAGGAGATACGTGGATTTGCAGCCGGTCCGGGCTGTCTCTTGAGGTGACGGCGTAAATGGAGTTGCCGTCGGGATCGTTTGTGAAGTGTTCCAGTTGCTCATGGATCTCCGCCAGGAAACGCCAATGCGCCCGCATCTCGCTGTTAAAGTCGTTGAACCCCGGCATCTGGAAGCGCTCGTATCGCGGCAGCGCCTGAACTAGATGCTCCAGACGATCCGTCACAGCCAGGAAGTATTCGGCGAGACGGCGCCAGGCAGTCTGTACGCTGACGAAGCTGCCGGAGTCCCGGTGCGAGTTAAGCATCCGCCTGGGGTATCGCCCGCCGAGGTTGCTGGTCCTGCCAAAATCGTGAAGCGCGCGAAAGTAACGTCGAATCTCTCGTTGCATCTCATCAACGGCATCGCTGATGTTGGCAATGAAAGTCTCCAGCTTGCTCACTTCCTCCTGGGGAAAATGGTCGCGCGCGGCGGTGAGAAAATTGCCGAAGGCGCCGCTCCTGACCGTACCGAGCTCGCGCAGGCGTGTCGTTATCAGCTGCTGATCAATGCGGCGGCTTAAGCCATCAGTGATCGCGTCTTCGAGTTGATGCGCTTCATCGACGACCAGGTGGTAATAATCGGGCAAAGCGCGATTGTCGATCCTGGCATCGGCGATCAAGAGCGCGTGATTGGTAATCACAATGTGAGCCGTCTCTGCTTTCTTGCGCGCCTTGTAATAGGGGCAAACGCTGTCCATTTCGCTGGCGCAGCGATAAGCCGTGCAGTCCTCATCTTGCGCGCTCAATCGCGTCCACACTGCCCACTCGCCGGCGCGCAGGTTGATCTCGCCACGGTCGCCGGACGAGCCATTTTCGAGCCAGACGAGAATCTTGGCCAATGTCCGCAGTTCATCTAGATTCGCCGGTTTCCGCCGCCGCAGGGTCGCCAGCCGCCGCGGACAGAGATAATTGCCCCGGCCTTTCATCAGCGCGGCTTGCAACTCCTCGCCGACAATCTGACGAACGAGCGGGATGTCCTTCTGGAGCAGTTGCTCCTGCAAATTGATCGTGTTTGTCGATACGGTCACGCGCTGCCCGTTGGACACAGCCCAAAGCGCTGCCGGAACAAGATAGGCGATTGATTTGCCCGTGCCGGTTCCCGCCTCGATCATGAGCTGTTCGCCCTCGTTGAATGCCCGTGTGACTTCATGCGCCATTTGCAGTTGTTGCTCGCGCATTTCGTAGGCGCTGTGGCAGTTCGCTAGCGCGCCGCTCTCGCCGAAGACTCGGTCAACTGCGGCCGCTTTTAATGGTCTGTGCCCTGCCTGCGCGATATCCAGCGCCGGCGCTGTAAGTCTCTCGGCAAAGAAGGGCTCGCGCGCGCGGGTCATGCCCTGTTTCTGTACGCCGGCCGCCAAAGCCGCTTGGAAGACCTCGCGCAAGTGCCAATTCACTCCGCTGCTGGCCGTGATGATTTCTGCGACCAGACTCGTCGGCAGCTGGCAGAGCATTTCCCACAGCCTCCAGTACAGAAAGCCTGTCGCCAGCGCGTCGTCGAATGCGCGGTGGGCGCGCGCCAATTCAATCCCCAAGGTCCTGGTCAGACTGCCAAGGTTGTATCGCTGAGCGGAGGGCAGCATGATCGAAGCGAGCTCAACGGTGTCAATCGCGAGATGCGCATCAAGCGGCAGGTGCTTGCCCAGAAAGGAGACATCGAATTGCGCGTTGTGCGCGACCAGCGGCAGATCCTCGACGATGCGCGCCACGTCCGCCAGGATGTCCTGGAGGCGCGGCTGGTCATCAACGTCTTCCTGGTCGATACCGGTCAGCTGCGTGATCTCGGCCGGGATGGGCTTGGTCGGTTTAACCAGCGACTGATACTGGTCAATGAGTTCGCCGTCGCGAAAGCGGGCGATGCCGATCTCGATGATTTCATCCGATGCGGCGTCCAATCCAGTGGTTTCGAGGTCTAAGGCGATGAATTCGCCCTGCATAAGAGTCTCCGATCTGGACGACGCGCGCATCGGACGAAGTATATCATAGCTTGATTTTGCAGGTCGCGATTTCTAGCCGCCTGTACCAATGAACATCAGGCTGCTTTGCTCATCTTTCAGCTGCCGCAAGATCAGCCGGAGCCGGATTCGTCTTCTATTGCCTCGCTGTCGGCTGCGGATTCGCTCATTACGTCGGCGGCCAGGTACAAAGCTTCAGCTTCGGCGAACCAGCCTTGCAGCTCCAGACGCAGGCGCGGCAGTTCAAGCGCCGCTCGCCCAAGGAAACCGGCCTGTTCGACACTTAGCCAAATGTCGGCGTCAAAGAGCGTCCACAGAAAAGACTGCGCGCTGACGTCAGACAATGACTCTTGGCGGATGAGCAGGCTCGCCGGGCGAGATAGCGCATAGCTGCCATCGTCAATGTTCGTGGGGGAGGGCGCGATACAGCCGGCGCCAGCATCGACCTCAACCACATGAATATTCGCCTGATTATTGGCGAGCACGCGCTGATAATCGGTCCAATTCATATAGGTCAACGCGCCGGGAACATTGCCGACCGCCGCCGCGCGATACAAGGGACTATAGTCCTTTTCCGTATCACGTCGAATCGGCGGAGTGACTTCACCAGCGGTCTGCAGCAAGATATCCGTGGATTGGTCCAGCAGCGACAGGCCGAATAGTGTCATGCCCAAATCGGGAAACGAAGGATCTACGTCGGACCAGTTAAGCACCGTCCCGGCCGACTCGGCGCGCCAAATCCGGTTGATTTGGTCGGTGCTCAGGCAGCGCGTATGCTCATCAGCCGCGTTGCCGATGAGTATTGCCGCTTGCGATCCCAGTTTTGTCGGCACCGTGGCGATGCCGCTGGCGGTACACGCTTCGAGGTCGGCATCGGTCAAGTCCGCGTCCAACAGCGCGATATCGGCTTCTCCCGCACATAGCGCGGCCAAACCGTTGGCTCGTCCGACGTATTCCTGGACGATCTCCAGGCTTGCGCTGTCCTGGCCGAGCGCGCTGGCTACTCGCTCTATCACGCTCGCCGCGTTGGCTGAGCCGACAATGGTAACGTTCCCGCTTAGTCCGCTCGGCGTCTCGAAGTATGTCGCGCCTGCGCTTGACCCGTCGTCCGTGAGCAATTTCGCATTCAACTCATAAGTGGCTTCGCTCGGCGGCGTCAAGCCAGCGGACAGAATCAACGATGTGTTCTCGCGTTCAGTGACGAAGCGCATGAAATCCGCGAGGTTGTCGTTCTGGTCCAGCCGGGCGCGGTTGACGATGAGATACATCGATAGCGCCGCTTGATAGCTGTCGCCTTCGACATTGACAGCCGACGGGCTGGCGCAGGCGCCGCTGTCGTCTCCATCGAAATCAAGAAGGGTCACTGCCGCGCTGTCTTGCAGAGCTGTCGTCCAGGGCACGATACCGAGCGCGCCCGCGGTTTCCGCGACCATGTCTACAGCCGTCTCGCTGTCCGAATATGCCCTGAAATCGTCGCGCAAGCCATCACCGGCGACCAGCGAATCAATGACCAGGTAATCAATGCGGTCGTCCGGCGGCGCTATCAAGATCAGCGGAAGGTCGGTCAATTCCGGGTCGAAAAGCGACCAATCCAGTGATTGATTGCTCGCGGAAGGCTTGAGCGCCGTCCCTAAATTCCTTGCGGACAGGCATTCAAGCGGCGCATCAGGATGGGCGATGAAGGCGACCATGTGATGAGCGATGACGAGTTCGCTGAATGAGACCTCGTTTGATCCACAGATGGCTTTTTCGCCGGCTGTCATTGGTCGTATCGCGGTCGCGAGATCGATGTCGCCGTTGCAAAATCTATCGATGCCGGTTGCGCTGCCTGTTGTCCTAATATCCGGGGCCGCGTACTCTCCTAGCTCGGCAAGCGCTTCCACCAGCGGATTGGCGATTCCGGAGCCGATGACTGCTATCGTTTCGGATTCTTGAGCCAAACCAGGATGTATCGTCAATAGCAGCAGCGAGAGCAAACCCGCCCATCTCATGATGTATCGCATAGTCGCGGCATCCTTGCTAAAACCTTGAGTCAACGCATGGATTGTACAATCGGCGCGACGAATGTAAAGTCGAAGTTTCTCGCTATGTCGGCGCGGGAATGGCAATTACAATGCATGCGTTGCAGCAACCGGATCAAATATCCGATTAGGCGCAGAGCCGGAAAGCGGATGGCATGAGCTTCAAGCCGCAAAGCGTTTACGAACTGCTCGGTGGAGAAGAACCGTTGCGCTTGATGGTAGATGCCTTCTATGACAAGGTCGAGACTGACCCGGTCCTGCGCCCGATGTATCCGGCGGACCTGGCGGAATCAAAGCGCCGCTTGTTTCTTTTCCTTTTGCAGTTCTTTGGCGGACCGACCCGTTACAGCGAGGAACGCGGGCATCCCCGCCTGCGCATGCGCCACTTCCCCTTCGAGATTGATAAACAGGCGCGCGATCATTGGCTTGCGCACATGCGCGCCGCCATCGACGAGACGGGCATCGACGAGCCGGCGCGCTCCATGATGGGCGACTACTTCGAGCGATCGTCGGCTTTCCTCATTAATCGGCCGGATTCGATTGATATCGAAGAATCGTCATAAAGCTTAGCTTTCGATTTGCAAGATGAATTTGCGAAAAGCCTCTGCCGTCCAGGGCAGGGCGGGCTTGAAGAAGTGCTCATAGATGGCCGACGCGTACACGCGGATTTCATATTGCGCGTCGCTCGCCATGCGCAGGCGGAGAAAGTGCATCAGATTGTGAGCGTCAATTTTCGTTACCCAGGTGTAATAGACGCTGAAGCCGGGCAAGAATAGCCGCGCCATTTCCTTGGAGACGCCCTTTTCCAGCGCCTCCGAATAGAGCCGGAATCCTTCATCATAGTGCGCAAGCAGCTTCTGTGTCAGCTCATCGCTTTCGGCTGATTCCAGCGCGCCTTCGCTGGCTTGTTTGTTGTCCGCGCTTTGCTTGCGCCAGGGATCGGGCACATAGAAGTCGTTCTCTTGAAATGGCGTGTAACGTCCCGATTGGGCGTTCATATTCCAGGTGCGATGCCGCACCCATTGCCACCAGGTGACCAGCGGCGCGCGCACGCGAAACTTGAATTCGACCATCTCGAAAGGCGACGTGTGGCGGTGGCGCAATAGATAAAAGAGCAGCTTCTTGTCGCGCTCCGGTCCCTTGCTCTCACCGAGGAAGCTCACCCGCGCCGCATTGACGATGGCGAGGTCGCCAGTGACATCCGAGTCCGGATGCGGCATCAGATCGACCAACTCGATCCAGCCCTTGTCGAGGACCTCAACGCGCTTGCCGATCAATCGTTCTTCCATGCGCCTTCAACCTCCCAAACTCTGCAGCGCGATCAAGACTCGCTCTTCGACGCTGTCGGGCGCGTCCAGCGGGATCGACTGAATCGCCGTCTGCGCCTCGACGACGCTGTATCCGAGCGCGGTCAGAGCATCCATCACATCGGCGCTCGTATCGCCATCGGCGCCCAGCGGTACAGATGCCAGCGTTGACGGGATCTTGTCTTGCAGCTCCAACACGATCTTTTGGGCGGTTTTCTTGCCGATGCCGGGAACGCGACTGATTATCTCGGCGCGTTCGTGAATGACGGCGCTGCGAATGTTGTCGACGCTCAAGGTGCTCAAGATGGCGATTGCCAGCCGCGGTCCAATCCCGCTTATCTTGAGGACGGCGTCAAACAGGTCGCGTTCGCCGGTGGTGGCGAAGCCGTAGAGAGTCAATGAATCTTCGCGAACCACCAGCCGTGTATGCAAGTAGACGCGCTCTGAGCTCAATTTCTCGATTGTGCTGTAGGGCGCGCAGACTTCGACGCCGATACCGCCTACATTGACGACCACATGATCGGAGGCTTTGCTGGCGAGAAGCCCTTCTATGGTGGCGATCATCGGCGAGCGCCCGCTTTACACGGCTTTGAAACTGGCAAATCGATAGTGCTGTAAATCGGCAATCGCCACCGCCAGCGCGTCGGCGGCGTCGTCGGGCCGGGGCCTCTGCTCAAGCGCCAAGAGAAGCCGAACCATCTCCTGCATCTGCGACTTGTCCGCCCCTCCATAGCCCGTGATCGATTGCTTGACCGCGTTGGGCTTGTATTCCGCGATTGGCAAATCGGCATTCTGCAGCGCGAACAAGACCACGCCCCGCGCCTGGGCCACGGTGATGGCGGTTGTCACATTGCGGGCGAAGAATAGCTCCTCGACAGCGGCTCGATCTGGCTGGTAGCGCTCAAGCAATTCCGCAAGCTCGTCATGAATTTGCTTCAGTCGCTGCGGCATCGGCGTATCGGCTCGTGTACGTATGACGCCGTAGTGCACACAAGCCAACGAGCCATCGTCAAGCTCTTGAACGAGTCCATAGCCGAGGGATGCCGTGCCCGGGTCAATGCCAAGAGAAAGCATATTAGGACCCGAATGCGGCCAGCGCCTCGTCGGTAATGTTCAAATTGGAGGATACGGTCTGCACGTCATCGGCGTCCTCCAGCTGTTCCAGCAGGCGCAGGTTCTGCAAAGCCTTGCCCAATGGCGCCTGCACTTCATTTTGTGGAAACCAGCGCAATTCACGGTCTTCCAATTCGTATCCGGCATCGGTCAATGCCTGCTCGACGGCGGCGAAGTCATCTCTCGCCGTGTATACCGCGATGATGCCATTTTCATCAACGACGTCTTCAGCGCCCGCTTCTGCCGCTTCCATGAAAACCGTGTCGAAATCGGCCGGGCTCTTCAGCGTGATGTATCCCTTCTGGTCAAACTGCCACATCACCGCGCCATTGGTCGCCAGGCTGCCCTCGTGCTTGCTGAAGGCATGCTTGACCTCGGCCAGCGCCCGGTTCTTGTTGTCGGTGAGGATCTCGACGATGTAGGCAACCCCCTCAGGCCCATAGCCTTCATAGAGCATTTCGACAACTTCGCCCCCGGCGATTTCACCGGTGCCCTTCTTGATCGCGCGATCAATATTGTCTTTCGGCATATTGGCGGCGCGCGCCTTGGCGATGGCCAATTTGAGCCGGGGGTTGGCGTTTTCGTCGCTGCCGCCTTCGCGAGCGGCAACCATGATGTCGCGCCCCAAGCGGGTGAATATCTTGGCGCGCTTGGCGTCCTCAGCGCCTTTCTTGCGCTTGATCGTCGACCATTTGCTATGACCGGACATTGCAGTGTTTCCTCCGACTCGCCGCCGCTAGCCTGTGTGCCTGAATTATAGCGTATAATCACGGCGACAAAAGAGTTGGCGAATGTTATAATGAACTTGCCAATCGAGTCTTGGACGCTGTTTTGAGCACTCAAAAGGTGGATATAACGGAGCAAGCGGAACAGGTCATCCAAGCCGCGACCAGTCAAGACAGTGACTATGGCTTTGGCGGCTCTCATTCTCCTTCGCCCGAGCGCACTGCCTGGATCGTGCTGCTCTGCGCCTTCGCCTTATTTTGTACCATGACGCTGACAGCCGCGTTTGGCGTCTATCATTACCTGTTTCGCTCGACTGTGCCAATTGCCGCCATGCTGCACGTTTCCAAAGGGACTGTTGGCATCACCGGCGCCGACTTGAGAGAGACCGTGGAGCGGAATCGCGAAGATTTGACCAACACAGCCACGAGCGTCAGTACGGATTCGCTTTCACAGGCGACAATCCAGTTTCGCGATGATGCCGGCGACGAGGGCGACGCGACCAAGCTTCTGGCTGCCGTAACATTGCAAGGTAACACCTTCGTTGCTTTCAACCATGCTAATCGCCCCCGGTTCGACTGGAGCCAGGACCCTCAGCGCGTGCAATTCTCACGGCTGACAGGGCAGCTCGACGTCATTGTTACCGGCGTTGACAATCACGGCTTTGTGATGGACATCTATAGCGATGATCTCAATACGGACAAGGGTGTTCACATCCAGTCGGATACCATAGGTCGTTATCGCGTGAGCGTCTCCGAGGACGAAGTACGGCTGCTGAATCTGGCGGGCAAGGTCAGCGCATTCTTTGGTGATGATCGCAACCTGCGCAACCCGGTTGAGCCCGGCCAAGAACTGGTGATCCGCATCGGCAATCGAAGCATTCGAACGCTGGATAATACGACGAACCTGTTGACATCCGGCGATTTCAGCTTGCGGCGATCAAGCATCGGGCAACGGTATACGCCCGGCGAGCCGTCAAACTGGAATTGCAGCCGGCTGCCCGGTCAGAGTCCGCCCGGATCTTATTCTCTCGTGGAATTCGACGGCCGCATCGGCGTGAACCTGCAGCGCTACAACAATGCCACCAGCCACGGCGAGATTTCCTGCGTTCAGGAATTTGAGGGCGAGGGCTTGGACGTTAGAACTTTGGAATCGTTAAGCGTGCTCGCCACATTCAGCTTGAATTTCCAGTCGCTCAGTTTGTGCGGCAAAGCGGGCAGCGAGTGCCCCTTGATGTTGCATATCATGTACACCATGGAAGGTTCGCCCCTGAACAGCCGAGGCAACTGGTTCCGCGGTTTCTACTATGAAGGGCAAGCATCGGGGACGCACAAGAAGATTTGCGCCAGTTGTCTGCAAGAACATGTCGATACGAACACATCGGTTTGGCATACTTTTGACTCGGGGAATCTGCTCAACTTGATCGCGGAGGACCGCCGCCCTGCCTTCATTAACGCAATCCGGTTCTACGCTTCCGGTCACCAGTTTGATACGGTAGTCAGCGAAATGACGCTATTAGCGGTCGAGTCCGGAGCAGCGGCGGAGAGCGGTTAGTGTTTTCGCTCCGCGCCTCTCACGATCGACTTCGGAGACTGACACATGCCTGAGGGCTTCGACGATATCCTGCTGGTAGGGACTTTGTTTGTCGTGGTGACGCTGGCTGCGTTTTGGCTGGCGATAGTCATTTGGGCTTATCGCGACATGCGCTCGCGATCGCGCGACCCTCTGGCGCAGTTGCTGGTCGCTATTATCGTCTCCCTGCTGAATGTGCCCGGTCTGTTCATATATGTCTTGCTGCGGCCCCGCGCAACCCTGTCAGAGACTTACGAACGCTCGCTGGAAGAAGAGGCTTTGCTGCAGGAAATCGAAGAACGTCCGACTTGCCCGGGCTGCGGACAGCGCGTGCAGCATGATTGGCAGGCTTGCCCAAACTGTCATCACCGACTGAAAAAAGCCTGCGTGAATTGCGATTACCTGCTTGAGCTAACCTGGAATATTTGCCCGCATTGCACGACCAGCCAAGTGAATTACACTTCGGATGGCACAATCGCCACGACTTCGCGCCACGTCAAACCCACCGAGCCGGCGCCGATCGATGCCAAATGGGTAGCATCGCAGCACGTGGAATAAAGCCGATCCGCCAGATAGTCTTTCTATATTTCAAGCGAATAGCGCGCGATATGCTGGCGAGCGAAGATCCCTATATCTCGCCTTCTTCGCCTACGGTATGGATCTTCACCAGATTCGTCTGGCCGTCGATTCCAAAGGGGACGCCGGCAATGATCACCAGCCGATCGCCGCGATTGACCAGACGCCTGTCATGCGCCGTGCGAACGATGACGCTAATCATTTCGTCGATCGTCGTGAATTCCTGAATTTGCAGGGGTGTAACACCCCATACCAGCGCCATGCGACGCTGCGTCTTCATATTCGGCGTCATGCACAGGATTGGTGTGCTGGGGCGCTCCTTTGCCACACTGCGCGTGGTATAGCCAGACATGCTTGTCGTCACGATGGCTTTCGGCTTGATGGCTTGCGATATCTCGGTTGTCGCCTTGCAGATGGCGTCCGAAATGTCTTCACTCACGTCACCCGAGTTTCTTCTATTGACCGAAGAGGCGGACAGATAGCTTAGGTTTTTCTCGGCAATAGAAGCGATCTCGCTCATGACCTCCACCGCGCGTATTGGATAACTGCCGCTGGCGCTCTCGGCGCTTAACATGATCGCGTCCGTGCCGTCCAATATGGCGTTGTAGACGTCGCTCGCTTCGGCACGCGTCGGCCGCGGATTCTCGGTCATCGACTCCAGCATCTGCGTCGCCGTGATGACTGGCTTCGCCGCCTGGTTGCAGAGCTTAATGATTCGTTTCTGATGGAAAGGCACTTCCTCCGCAGGCGTTTCGATGCCGAGGTCGCCGCGCGCCACCATGATTCCATCGCAGACTGCAATGATCTCCTCAATATTCTCCAGCGCTTCGCCCATTTCGATCTTGGCGATGACCGCTGAGCGCCGGCCCAACTGCTGCATCAGTCGCTTGAGTTCGCGGATGTCATCGGCCGAGCGTACGAAGGACATCGCCATATAGTCGCAATCTTTTGCCAAGGCGAATTCGATATCAGCCCGATCCTTCTCGGTGATGGCGGATAAGGTCAGGCGCGCGTTCGGCGCCGAAACGCCCTTGCGCGACTTTAACGGACCGCCAACCACGACGCGGCAGACGAGATTGCGTCCATCGGCTTCGAGCACGCTGAATTGCAAATTGCCATCATCGAGCAGCAGGGTGGTTCCCGCTTCGATATCGCGCAGGAACTCCGGATGAGGCAGCGACACGATGCCGTCTTTGCCGACAATATCATCCAGCGTGAGCGTGATGCTGTCGCCAATCTCGAGCATCATCGGCTCTTGCTGCAATTCTCCAATACGAATTTTGGGACCCTGTATGTCGCATAATACAGCGACGACGGCGCCTTCTTCGGCGGCCAGTCGGCGAATATGGTCGATTGTCTCTCCGTGTGTCTGGTGGTCGCCATGCGAAAAATTGATGCGAGCCACATTCATGCCGCCGCGGATCATGGCGCGGAGCGTCTCCGGATTACGCGATGCGGGACCGATGGTCGCTACGATTTTGGTATGTTTGCTATCCGGCCTGAGGCGCACGCGCATCCCCTCTCGAATGTGACTTTGCTTGTCGCGTGTTCAGCTGAGAATCTTCATTGCCCGTTATTCTTTACGCCTACCGCCTATTTTACATCGAGATTGAGGTTGGTGAATGCTGCCAATCCGGCGTATTGGGCGGCGCCGCCAAGCTGCTCTTCAATTCGCAGCAACTGGTTGTATTTCGCCAACCTGTCGGTGCGCGCAGGGGCGCCGGTCTTGATCTGTCCGCTGTTCATCGCGACGGCGATGTCGGCAATGGTATTGTCCTCGGTTTCGCCGCTGCGATGGCTGGTGACCACTGTCATACCGTGCCGTTGCGCCAACTGCCCGGCGGCGAAGGCTTCCGTCAGCGAACCAATCTGGTTGACCTTGAAGAGCAGCGCGTTCGCCGCCCGTTCATCAATCGCTCGTTTGACCTTTTCCACATTGGTCACCAGCAAGTCGTCGCCAACAATCTGCACGCGATCGCCAACTTCGGCGACCAGCCTTGTCCAGCTGTCCCAGTCGTTTTCATCCAGCCCGTCTTCGATGGAGATGATCGGATATCGGTCGCACCAGTCGCGCCAAAAGGCGACCATCTCTTCGCCGCTGAGTTGCCGACCCTCGATTTCAAGATTGTAGAGGCCATTCTCATAGAATTCTGAAGCGGCCGGATCCAAAGCAATGAATATATCTTCGCCCGCGCGATAGCCCGCCTTGTCGATCGCTTCCATGATCACATCGAGCGCTGCCTGATTGCTGCCCAAGCTGGGCGCGAAGCCGCCTTCATCGCCGACGGTGGTCTGATAGCCTCTATTGTGCAGGACTTCTTTCAACTGATGATAGATCTCCGTGCCCCAGCGAAGCGCTTCGCGAAAGGTGGGCGCGCCCACCGGCATCACCATGAATTCCTGGAAGTCGGTGCTGCCCATGGCATGTTTGCCGCCGTTCATGATATTCATCATCGGTGTCGGCAGCAGGTGCGCGTGTATACCGCCCAGGTATGCGTATAGCGGCATGCCCAGGCTGTTGGCCGCGGCCCGAGCCAGAGCCATCGACACGCCCAGGATCGCATTGGCGCCAAGGTTGCTTTTTGTTGGCGTTCCGTCGAGCTCCAGCATCCCTTCGTCCAGCGCCTTTTGGTCGAAGGGGGGAAGACCAAGCAACTCCGGCGCAATGGACGCATTGACGGCGGCGACCGCCTTGAGCACGCCCTTGCCCAGATAGCGCGACATGTCGCCATCGCGCATCTCGAGCGCTTCGTGTTCGCCGGTTGACGCGCCGCTGGGAACGATTGCCCGGCCCAGCGCGCCATCCGACAGACGCACGTCAACTTCTATTGTGGGGTTGCCTCGCGAATCAAGCACTTCGCGGCTGTGCACCTTGGTAATTGTCGGCATCAATAGGGACCTCCAAGTTTGCTTTTCCGAAACGCTGATTCTTGCGCTGCGGGGCAATTCTGAGTCGATATGATAGTACAGCCGCTGTGCCATTTACAACTGCCATCAGTTTGGCGCCGCAGAATGTCGAGTCTGTTTATTGTAGAAGGCGGCCCGATTGGTATAAAATGGCGAAGGACGGGCCAGGGACAGGCTGAACGCCAAAAGAGGAAAAGCCTGAATTCCGCCCGAGAGCAGGCTACACAGCGACGGATGCAATGAAAACCAAGCGCGAAGTCTACCTCGACTACTCAGCGTCAACGCCGGTTGATCCGCGCGTGCTCAACGTGATGATGCCATACTTCAGCGAGGTCTACGGCAATTCGACATCAAGCCACAGCCAGGGACGCCGTGGCGAAATGGCGATTGAAGGGGCGCGCGCGGGCGTCGCCCAGATCCTCAACTGCCAGCCATCGGAAGTTGTTTTCACCAGTTGCGGCTCGGAGAGCGACAACTTGGCGATTCGCGGCGCCGCCTGGCTGGCTCGTCAGCAGGACAATCCCACCCGCTTGATAACCTCGCCAGTCGAACACAGCGCCGTCGTCAATACCGTCATGCAGCTTGGCAATCTAATGGATGCCGAGCCGATAATCGTTCCAGTCGATAGGGCTGGCTTGGTCGATGCCGATCGCTTTGCCGAAGATTGCCGGTGCGGCGCGGCTATCGCCAGCGTGATCTATGCCAACAACGAAGTGGGCAGCGTCAACGATTTGCCTGCGCTGGCCGCGATTGCGCATGAGCACGACGTCTTGTTCCATACGGACGCGGTGCAGGCCGGCGGGCAACTGACGCTTGACGTCCAGCAGCTCGGCGTCGATATGTTGAGCCTTTCGGCGCACAAGTTCTACGGTCCCAAGGGCGTCGGCCTACTCTATCTTAGAGACGGCATCGAATTGCCCAGTGTGCTCACCGGTGGCGGCCACGAAGGCGGGCGGCGAGCCGGTACGCATAATACCGCCTTCATCGTTGGCATGGCAAAGGCGCTGGAATTGGCTTACGCGGAAACGAATGAGCGATTGACGCATTTTCGCAGCAGGCGCGACCAGCTGATCGACGGCATCACGACGCGCATAGACGGCGCTCAGTTGACGGGCCATCCCGACAAACGCCTTCCATCGCATGCCAGCTTTGTCTTGCCCGGCGTTGACGCGAACGCCTTATTGATGCATCTTGACTTGAATGGCATTGCCGCCAGCAGCGGTTCCGCCTGCAATACCGGCAATCCTGAACCATCGGAAGCGCTGTTGGCGCTGGGATATTCGCCCGAGGAGGCAAAATGCGGGCTGCGGCTCTCGGTCGGCTTGCAGACAACTGAAGCAGACATCGACTTTGCTCTGGATGTCCTGGTTGAAGCGGTAGGCAAACTGCGCAGCCTGAAACGAGAAATGGTTCCATGAGCGTGAGCAATACGCGCGTTGTCGTTGCCATGAGCGGCGGCGTAGACAGCTCGGTAGCGGCGGCTCTACTCGTCCGCGCGGGCTACGATGTCGTCGGCATGATGATGCGCTTGTGGTCGGATGAGGCGCTGGGCGGCGCTGAACACAATCGCTGCTGCACGCCGGATCAAATGCGTATTGCACGGGCGGTGGCTGATAAGCTCGGCATTCCCTTCTATGTGTTGGACAGCAAAGAGATATTTCGCGGCACCGTCGTGCAGTATTTCATCGACCAGCATCGCGCCGGCTTCACGCCGAACCCCTGTCTTGAGTGCAATCGCCACATTCGCTTCGATTGGCTGCTGCGCAACGCGATCGCTTTGGACACGGATTATCTGGCGACTGGCCACTACGCCCGTATCGCCCAGGATCCAGCCGGCGGTCAGCTGTTGATGAAGGGGCTGGACCCCGCCAAGGATCAGAGTTATGTCCTCAGCGTCATGGGGCAGGAGCAGCTATCCAAAACGCTGTTTCCCGTTGGTGAATATCCCAAAGCCGAGGTCCGCCGTATCGCCAGCGAGCTTGGCTTGGATCATGCCAACAGGAAAGACAGCCAGGATTTATGTTTTTTGGGCAATAGCGACTATCGCGATTTCTTGGGGGCGCATGCTCCCGATATGATGATCAAGGGACCTATCGTGACGAAGGAAGGCATCGTATTGGGTGAACATAGGGGCTTGCCCAATTATACAATCGGGCAGCGCAAGGGGCTCGGCGTTTCGCATCACGAGCCGCTCTATGTTTTGGCGATGAATCCCTTCAAGAACGCGCTCGTCGTCGGCACGCGCGCTGATCTGGGGTGTGACCATTTGATCGCGGAGCGCTTCAACTGGGTGAGCGGCGTTGTGCCGGCTGAGGCATTCCGCGCCGAGGTCAAGATCCGTTACCGCTCGCAGCCGCAAGGCGCGTGGGTTCGGCCATTGGATGACGGACGCGCGCGCGTTGACTTTGACGAGCCGCAAAGAGACATCACGCCGGGCCAAGCGGCGGTCGCGTACTGGGGCGATGTCTGCCTCGGCGGCGGCCTAATCGCCAAATTCGATGAAGCGCTGGATCGCCTAGAGCCCAAAGATCAGTTGGCTCACTTCCCTGCGCAATAGCATGACCGTATAGACCGACGCCAATATGAAGGGCGCGTAGGGAATGGCGCTGAAGCGCTGGTAGCCGCCGGCCCCGCTCTTCGCCAGCATATAGCCAGCCGCTCCGCTGCCGCCCAGCAGAATCGTTATCGCCATGACGACGAGCGCATGGGGAAAGCCGACGATAAACCCGCCCACTGTCATTAAGTAGACATCGCCGCGTCCAAGCGCGGTCAAATCTGTTGATAGCTTATGCCGTCCCGCCACGAACTGGGCGAATGCGCGCCCGACAAGATAAAGTAGCGAGAAGGCAAAACAGGCGCAAAACGCGCCAGCTAGCATGGAAGCGAAAGTCGGTGAAGAATGGGGGAAGGCGCTCCCGCGGATAACGGCGAGCAGGACGCAAGCCAAAAGCGGCTGATGCGGGATGCGCATGTGTTCCAGATCGATGACGGCAATCAGAACAAACAGGGCGACCCAAGCCAAATAAATCAGCGTCTCCTCGCCAGAGAGCGCAAGCCGCGTTCTCGCAACTTCGCGAGTAAGTAGCGTCAAGGACAAGAGTACAAGCTCCACCAGCGGGTAGCGCCATGACAGCACTTGCTGCTTGCCGTCGGCGGTTGACTTGTCAGTAGCTGGCTTGGGCGGGCAGCGCATTCGCAGCGCAAAGGCGGCGATGCCCAGCCAGGCGAGGACCGGGCGACGCTTTCCGTCGGGATATCGGGGCAGGCGCGGCAATCGCCCGGCGGGCAGGTCGTCAGCCAGCGCATTCACGACCACGCCCGCGAGGAGGCAGACTAGCGCTGCCAGGAGTGTGTCAACCATTTCCGAACCCGGAACGACTAAGACGCCGGGCTGATTTCAGGGGCGGGTGGCAGCAGCGTGAAAGAAATGACCAGCAAGATCAAAACAGCAGCGACCGCGACGATCACAATGGCCGCTTGCTGCAAAGGCGAGAGAGCCTGTTCATAGGCTGCTGTGTTTTCCGTGTCGTACACCAGCTCAATAGGTACGGCTGAATCTCGGTCAATTCGCCACAATTTTAGCTGCGGTTTAACTCCTTCGAGCGAAACGATAAGCTGGAGCAGTCGGCTATCGCTGTATTGTTCTATATCCGATGGCGAGGGATTCGGCGCGCTTCGCGGATGCGAATGATAAACGCCGATCCAATCCAACTGCGTCTGGTCTATCGCTTTTAGCGCCTGCAGTTGCTCTCGCGGATCCAGCCGAAATTGCGTTAGCGGGGAATCGGCCACGTTCGGCAGTGGATGCGCCGCCAGGATTTGTTCGCCCCTTCCCGCGAGCAGCCCGCAGGCTTCGCAGGGCATCTGCTTGACGGCATGATCCGCAATCTGACGCGCGACCGAATATGAAATCGTTGCCGTCATGAGCAATCCTTGTCGGCACGAACGGTGAAGCCGATGTGGCGGCTGTCCTGCGGCGGATTTCGTGTCTCGTAGTAGAGTTCGGCCGTCAGCGTATAATCGCCTTTGGGATCGTCGATTCCACGAAGATGCATGGTGAACTCATTGTCGAAATGCATCGTCGCGATGACATCCAAATCGCTCGCCAGCAGCCCATCGGAGCGGCGGGCGGTGATTGCGAGATTGGGGCGCTCTTGAAAAGGCGTCAGCTTGAGATTGACTTTGACCCGAAATCGATCGCTGTAGGGCGCGACCTGCAAGTCTTCGATTTTGACTTTATGCCGTGGCTGCGGCGCCAGGCTGGCGTCATTGAACAGGTTAATTTCCATTCCTACGCCCCTTGCCCTTGTAGACTCCGCAGCGCTAGCATCGCCTCGTCGAAGTCGTCATTCGGGACGAAAAAGTGATCGCGCGAGTAGGCGGCGAATGTCAAAATTGATATCCCGGCTGCAGCCAGCGCTTGGGCGATCCGCGCGAGCAAGCCAACGAGATTCGGATCCAACACTGCTTCCAATGTAATTAAGCGGTATTCCATTTCGCTCAAGCGTGCCTCGCGAAGTCGGGCGGCGTATGCCTCTTGCGCTCCCTCCGGAATCATCAGAGACACTTCATCCTTGTCCACGATTAACGCGCAGAAGGGTCCGCCGATTTCCGCCACCACGCCGGCCGCCAGCGTGATCGCATTCGGCGGCAGCTTGAGGAGGCGGTAAAGCTGTCCGTCACTATACAGGCTGGCGCCGCGCAGAATATCGTCGACCGACTGGCTCATCAAAACTTACTCATCGAAATGATATGTCCCTTCGGCGTAATAGCGGACGCTGCGCTTGGCGTATTGTTCCCGCAGCCATTCTTGCAGCAGTTCATTCTTGGCGGCCAGCGGCAACGGCGCCCGCAACCGCTCCATCGGATAATTGAGATTCAGCGCGCGGCCGTGAATGATATGGCGACTGACGCCCGGCGGCAAGTATGCGGTTTGCAGCGCCGCGTCGATGATGTCTTGTGGCTGATAAGGGGGGAACATCACCAGGGCGACGCCACTGGGAAACAGTGACCAGATCAGACCGGGATCCGTGAGGGGCGTGCGGTAGAGAGATGCATTGTTATGATAGGACTCGACCACTCGCCGCAGAGTGGCATTGCGCTGCGCCAGGCTGTCGACGACTGCATGAATGCTATAGACGGGTCCTGCGCGCAGCAGCACCTGCACCGCCGCCTTCGAATCCCAGCCGTCTCGCACCTTGATGTGATCCAGGTCGTCCAGCATTCGCAGGAAACGCCCGGCGTCCCAGTCCGCGACGATGTGCTGCCAGACGCCGAGCTCAACGCTGTCGGAGTCGTAATCGGCGATCTGCACCATGATGTGCTGGAATCCCAGCGATTTCATCGAAATATGGCGATTGGAGCCATCCATGAGTATATATTGATCGCTGGCGAGATCCGCTACAACGGGCGGGTTGGTGAAGTATTCGGCTCGCTTCAGGCGTTCAATGAGCGGCTGCGAACGCTGAAAGTCGCCTTTTTCGTGCGGCAGCACCGTTTCCACATCTACTATGCGCAGGTTTGGCGGCGGCGCGCTCTCCGGATTCGAAATCATCAAGATACCGAGTAAAATGTGCTTTGACAGGAATAGCGTATCATTAAGGCGGCTCCACGACAACTGTACGGGGGCGGCGCGAAAGTCGAGGAGCGCTTGTATGGGCGCAAGTGAACAGGGCGCGGAACTGACCAAGGATCGCTGGCTGACCTTGCCACGTACATTGTCTTTTGTGATGAATGGCGACGATGTTCTGCTGATGAAACGAGCGGCTCACAAACGCATCTTTCCCAATCAATATAACGGGCTGGGTGGTCATATTGAGCGTGATGAAGACCCCTACAGCGGCGCCCTGCGCGAAATTGCCGAGGAGAGCGGCTTGCCTGTGCACTCGCTCCGTCTGCGCAGCATTCACAATATAGACGCGGGTGGAGCAACGGGCATCCTGCTGTTTGTCTACACCGCGATTAGCGAGACGAGAGAAGCGCGCAAAGATTGCCCGGAAGGACAACTGCAATGGATTGCGAAGGACCAAGTCTTTGAACTTGACTTGGTCGAAGATCTGCCGGAGCTCCTCGCCAGAATATTCGCAATGGAAGACGATGAGCCGCCCATGAACGCGCGCGTCAGCTACGACGCCGCCGATAACATTGTTCTGCGCTTTCATGAAGACCGACGCTGAATGCCGCCATCGCCTATTATGGTGGCGAAAAGCAAGCGGCGCGTTACTTCAATAACGGCGGCGGCCTAACGATGGGTAGAGCGGAAACGACAGATCGCCAAATGTCTGAATCAACAGCGCAATCAGCTGCGGCCGAGTTGGAGACCGAGTCTCAAATCGAAGGGACACCGCCTCGCCCAGGACGACGCATCGCGCGAAGGCTGGGCTGTGGATTGGTCTTGCTATTCTGGTTTACTTTTTTGTTGACGCCTTGCTCGCTCTTTTATTTGGCGGCCAATGGCGAGATTCGCCTCCAGCATCGGGATATCCCGCAGCCTCACGCCCATCCGCTTCTGCTGGTTTCGCTTGTTAGCGAAAGTGAAGATCGAGGGCTGCGCCTTGAAAACTCCTGGATAGCGGATTCTCAAGAGGATGCGGGTATGCTCTGCGTGCAAACGGCGGTGCGATTTTTGCTTTGGCAGTACAGTGGTGGCAACCAGAATGTCAGTTTCTGCGATTGTTACCAGCGCACAGATGCGCATGCCGATTGGGAATTTGTCACGACCTACGGCGGGGTGTGCTGACCGAGTCGCCTGGATGTAGCGCGGCGTTAAGGAAGTGGGGTGATGGACCTGCTGCAGAACATTGATCCCTCGCATCTACCTTTCATCGCGGCCGGCTGCGCGCTGCTCTGCGTCGCGCTTGTGGTAATTGGCTTCCTGCTTCAAGCAGTCAGCAGCATATTCGACGTCATCGCTGGCTTAATCGAAGTCTTGGTCGAGATTCTGCAGGGCGGTCCAGTTGCCTGGTGTGGCTGCGCGCTGCTCATCATCGGTTTGCTCGCTTGCGCCGGATTCACGTTTCTGTACCTGAACGCGCCCGAAAGCTGCGCCCAAAATCCGACCAATTTCTGCCAGTGGTTCGGCTTCCTCCCTTAGTTGTTTCGACGCGGCAAAGCATGCTCCAGGAAAATTTACTTTGTGTTGCTAAATAAATCTTGTATAATTAGGTGAGCGAAAGGCGTTGGAGATCCTTCATGGCCAGCACTGCAATCCCGCTGTCAAACTCCGATCTTTATACGGCTGAAATCGACAAGAGCAATTATTGGCTGCGCAACAAGCGCTGGGACCTGTTCTTCATTACACTCAGCGTAGTTGTTGTGCCCCTTCCGTATTTGATGTATCTGCTCGGCGTACACTTGGGGCTCGAAGACGATATCAGTCGCAACCTGGTGAATACCTTTGTCGCGGTCGCAATCGGCGGTCCGCACATGATGTCCACCTTTTTGCGGACGGGCTTGGATGAACGCTTCAAGGAGCGCTATCCGACGCTGGTTCGCTCTTCGATCATCATACCGATCCTGGTGATTTCGCTGGCATTTCTTAATCTGAGCTTGATGCTCACCTTTTTCTTCTTTTGGGCTTCGCTGCATGTCTTGCACCAGGTGACCTATATCGTCGAACTTTATAATCATAAAGAGGCGAATTTTGTCCGCAGAGGTACGCTGAGTCCGTTGTCTCGCCTCATTGACTACGCGATCGTATTGACCAGCCTCTTTCCCGTCGCGATGTGGAAAATAAGCCAGGGCGCATTTGAAATCGGACAGAATGATCTAGGCGAAGCCATACCCGACTTGTTCCAGCAGCCGGACAATCCCTGGTTCTTTGTTTTGGTGACGGTCGTCTTTTGCTGCGCGCTATTGTCTTACGTGATCAAGAGCCTCTATGAGCATTACCACGGCGTGCTGAACCTGCCCAAGTTCAGCTTCATTTCGCTAACTGTTCTGGTGGCTTTTCTTACGCCGCTCTTGCCAAATCTTGACACTGCATTTCAAGGGCTGAACACCTGGCACTCCTTCCAGTATCTGGCGATCACGTTTTATATCATCAAGATACGGCAGATGGCGGGCGAATTGGACAGGGATGCGCCCCTGGTCGCCCGATACAGCCGGCGCACGAAAGACGCGCGCGCTCTGTACGGTTTTAGCGCCGCTCTGCTCGTTGGTTCCGCTCTTATATTTCTGCTGGTGTATGTGCTGGCTGCGATTGTACGACCCGGGATTGACGGCAACAGCCACTTTGACATCGCCTATTACACGGCGATTCTGTCATTCTTGTGGATACACTATTATCACGATCATTTTCTCTTCACCAACTTCGAGGCTCTGGACGGCGCCTACGTCAATTAGCTGGTCAGCGCGATACCGTCGCGTGATTATGGAAAGGCTTCCTGCACCCATTGCATCGGGTCGACGTTGACACTGTTCAGCCACGCTTCCCAGTGCAAATGCGGTCCCGTGCTCCGTCCGGTTGAGCCTACGGTGCCGATCACTTGGCCCGTTGTGACATCCGCTCCAATCGCGACCAGCGTTTCATCTTGATGCGCGTAAAGCGTAAACAGACCCCAACCGTGATCAATAACGGTCGTGTTGCCGCGGATCTGCAGGCGATCCACCATGACCACCGTTCCGTCAGCCGCTGCCAGGATCGACGTGCCGGGCGCGCCGGCGAAGTCCACGCCGCCGTGGTAGCGATTGAAGGGGCTGCCGTTATAGGAACGGAGGGTGCCAAAACCGGCGTTGATCGGCGCGGTGGCCGGCAGGCTGAGGCCATCAGTCCAGGTACGTTCGAGGTTGAAGCCACCGGTTGCGCGCTCCAGCAGAGAAAACTCTTCCTCTTCTACCGCCGGCGCCAACAACTCGCTGTCAGCTATCTTGATCGTCTGGCGACCGTAGCCGCCACTGATTACCTGCACGTTGGCGGCAATCGGGCTGGACAGTCCCAATTCACCAGTGTATTCGAGCGTCAAGGGGTAGAGACCCATCTTCGTGAACATAGGGACGCCGACGAGTATATTGTGACGCAGCCCGTCTTCGCGCTTGATGACCCGCAGCTCTCGCCCAAGAAACTGCCCCGTTATCGTCGCCGGTTCACTGGTGAGCAATTCTACTCGCCCGCTTCGCCCCGCCGCAAAGACTAGCGGATCGATGGTGAATGCCACGACGGATTCCGGCAGCTCCAGGGTCAATTGCGGCAGCAGGATGCCGGGCACGGTCAGTCGCTGGCCCACGCTGAGGAAGCTGGGATCAGCTATATTGTTGGCGCGCGCCAGGGCGTCGATCGTCTGGTGGTAGCGCAGCCCAATCTCCGACAGAGTCTCGCCAGTTTTCACAGTGTGAATGAAGACTGTGGACGGGTCGCCATTGCGCGAAAATGAGTGGCGGATGCCCGGGCTGGGAACCACCGTGGACACTGGCGAAACCCGGTTATCAGTCGACGCGCTGGATTGCGTGTCATCTGACATTTCGCTTTTCGCCTCGTCAGCCCCGGCGACGATGGTCAATTCTTGGCCAACGTATATGAGATCGGCCGAGGTCAATCGGTTCAGCGTTATGAGATCCGCCAATCTCCTGCCATAGAATGAGGCGATAGTGGCGAGCGTCTCGCCGGCGGCAACGACGTGCGTGATGCGCTGCTGCGGCCTTCCTGCCGCCAGCGGAATGATCAATTGTTGGCCAACGGAGATCGCGTCACTATTGGCGATGCCATTGGCTTCGGCGATATCCTCGGCGAATCGGTTGTATTTCAGCGCAATCCGAAAAAGGTTTTCGCCGCGTTGAACGACGTGCACGGTGAATGCCTCATCGTTTGACTCTTGAGCGGCATGAGGCGCGGGCAAGAAAATGAGAAATGCCAATATCAGAATCAGACCGCTTCTAAATGACATGTGCAAGCGACATCCTTTTGCGCCTTCGCTCATTTGACTGTCCGAGCCGCATGCAGGACATTGAAGGGACTTACACGATAACATTCGCGGGCGTCCGCGCCCAATGGTCATGCCGGCAAACTGCGCGACAATTGCCTTGTTCTCGCGCTCGGAAACTCAAGTCGGCCTGGCTGTCCCACGTCGCCTTTGGTGACGCTGTTGATTCGTTGCCTTGGCACGCAGGGTCATTGTTGCAATGCCCCGTTCGCCGGTCGCCGCATTGTATACCCGCCCACCAAAAAGAATAGCCCGCGCCTGATTCTGCGCGAGCCACAATTCCAAGGGTTCGGTCGAAACGCGTGTATCGCCCCGTTTCGACTCAGCTGGGGATGGTCAATACTTGGCCAACGGTCAGGTCTTCGTAATTGACAATGCCGTTGACCTGCGCCAATTCCACAGCGCTGACGCCGTAAAGCGCGGCAATAGTAAAGACTGTGTCGCCCGCTTGCACGGTATAAGTTACCGGGAAGAGCGTCGGCAGCGGCGTGAAAGTCGGCTGCGGGGTAATCGTCGGTGTGAGCGTCGGCGTCGGGTAAGGCGATGGGATCTTAATCTCCTGACCCGGATCAATTCTGCTCGGGTCGTCAATGTTATTTAGCTCCACCAGTGCCTGGACAGTCGTGCCCTGTTCCCGCGCGATCTCATCAAGCGTGTCGCCAACCTGCACGACATATATGGTGTACCAAGGCGGCGCTGGGGTTGCCACTGCCGGATCCGGCGTCGGTCCATCGGTAGGATACAGAGTAACCGTTGGCCGAAGATTGCCGTCAGGCGTCGGCGGGATAGCAGTAGGAATCAGCAAAATCTGGCCAACAGAAATCTGATCCGGGTTCGCAATGTTGTTGGCAGCCACCAACAGCTCCACAGTCGTACCATATTGCTGCGCGATATTCACCAGAGCGTCGCCAGGCTGGATCTGGTAGGTAATCGGCGTCGCCGTTGGCGTTGCGGTTTCCGTTGGCGTTGGGGTGTGCGTCGACGTGGGAGTGAAGCTCAGCGCAGGGGTGGCTGTGTCGGCATTGGCCGAGCTCGGCGGCAAGTTCACCGGAATAATGAGCCGCTGACCTACGACAATCAGGCTGGTCGCGTCCAGGCCGTTCGCACGTCGTATCGCATCCACGGTGCTACCGTACTGTAGCGCCAACCCGCTCACCGTGTCTTCGGCTACCACGATATGCACAACGGTATCCGAGAACTCACCTGCTGCGACTGTAGTGGATTCCTCCGCCGTTGGGCTGGGCGAGGGAGTTGCCGTTGCGGTGGGCGTTGCAGTCTCCGTTGGCGCCGTCGTTGGCGTTGCTGTCGCTTCTTGCTGTTCATCTTCGGTCGGGGAAGGGGGAGCCGTCGGAGTCGCGGTGTCATTTACCAGCCCGGTGTTGGTTTCGGAGGTAGGCGTATGTTCGACGACCACCACCGTCTCGCTGGCGACCTCGAGCACGGCATCGTCCAGATAAATGTAGTTATTGGCGCGCGGTTCGCCGACTGTCGATTCGACAAAAACGGTGACGCTCGAGCTTTCAGCGGTCGCAATCACCGCATATTGGCGATAAGCGTCATAGAAGAATGTTGCCGCGGTCGACCAAATAATGTCTTCGCTGGCGCCATCGGCGCCGCCGTTCGGATCGATGCCGACGCGCACCACCACATCGCCTGGATCTTCACTGACATCAATGTCCTCAAAGCTTGACGACCAGACGTAGGCATAAATGCTGAAGCGATAAGTCCTGCCGCTCGTCAGCGAATCCACTTCCTGATAGATGCCGCCCTGGTGCGTGGCGAATAGCGTGAAGTATTTTTGCGCCTTGCCATCGTCGTCCAGTCGGACCCGGTCCGTTTCTTCGTCGTAGTTCGGATTGTGATTGGCGAACGACGGGCTAGTGTCCGACGCCGCTATGTGCCAAGGCGTCCAGGATTCGGCCACGTTTCGCGGATCTGCGCCGTCCAAGTCTGCAAAGCTGCCTTCGAAGTCGCCGTTGTCCAGAAGGTTGGTCACGGTGTTGTCTTGGCTGTATGATATGCTGATGATTAGCAACAACGACGTGATGAAAATGATCGACAGTCGTTTTTTCATCGTCTTCTCCCGTTACCGTGAATGATGGCTCTATAGCGGTTGCGCTTCCGTATAGTCTACTCAGATTCGGCATAGCGCACAAAGCGATATGACGGCATTCCGCGCTTGAGAATTCTCACTTGAGAATCAGCCGAGGTTAACGTAATCTAGCCACACCCGCGTCAAGTCAAGATGCGGTCGTGGCAGGCCGCCAGCCGAAGTGAATCGCCCGCCGTCTGGCTCAAGCGTAAAGCGCTCAAGGTGGGCGCAGGCGCCAATAAGTTCACGATTTATGACGTGTCGAACATAGCCTTTCTCGCTTGGGTCCTGGCGTAGCAGAGTCCGCCATGTGGCAGTGGTATCGCAGCTGTCCGTAGATTGGTGAAATCGTCTGCTTCGCTAACTTGAAGAGTCATGGAGGTCATCAGTTTTGAATTTGCACGAGTATCAGTCGAAGTTTCTTTTTGCTGACTACGGGATTCCCATACCGCAAGGCAAAGTTGCGACCAGCCCGGAGGAGGCTTGCGCCATCGCGCAAGAGTTGGGCGGCGTCGTTGTGGTGAAGGCGCAGGTGCACGTCGGCGGGCGCGGCAAAGCCGGGGGCGTCAAGGTGGCGCGAAACGCGGACGAAGCGAGAATGCATGCCGCCAGTATTCTGGGGATGGACATCAAGGGACTCACGGTCGAACGCGTGCTTGTTGATCCCGGCGCTGATATACAGCAGGAAATTTATCTGGCTGTCACCAACGATCGCGCCGAGGGCAAGCCGCTTATCATGGCATCCATGGAAGGCGGCATGGATATTGAAGAGCTGAATCGTGAACGCCCTGAGGCGATCATTCGCGAGCACGTTGATCCTATCATGGGATTGCAGAACTATCAGATGACCTTTATCGCCAGCGCCATGGGCATGCCAAGGGCGCAGTGGCGAAGCTTCGGCAAGATCTTGAGCGGGCTATACCAGTGCTATCGCGAAAGCGATGCCGAGCTGGCTGAGATCAATCCCCTCGTCATCACCGGCGAAGGCGAATTGCTGGCGCTAGACGGCAAAGTGATCATTGATGACAACGCGCTTTATCGGCAGCCGGCGCTGACCAGCCAGCGCGATACAAGCGGCGAACCGGAATCGGAACGACAGGCGCGCGAAGCTGGCATCACCTATATCAAGCTCGAGGGCCAGATTGGCTGCATGGTGAACGGCGCGGGCTTGGCAATGACGACGATGGATATGACCAAGCTATACGGCGACGCTGACGGCATTGGCCCGGCGAACTTCCTGGATATTGGCGGTGGCGCATCGCCGGAACAGGTTGCGGCCGCCCTCCGCATTATCCTTTCGGACGACAATGTGAAGTGCGTGCTCTTCAATATCTTCGGCGGCATCACTCGCTGTGATGAAGTCGCGCATGGCATTTTGACCGCCTACAACGAAGTGAACCCCGACGTGCCAATGGTGATTCGGCTGCAAGGCACCAACGCCGCGGAAGGCAGCAAAATCATCAGCGAAGCGCGGATTCCCAACATCACCAGCGCGGATACGCTGACCGAGGCCGCGCAGCGAGCGGTGGCTGCGGTAAAGGAGCAGGGCTGATATGGCAATCCTCATCGACCGCAGCGCGCGGGTTCTGGTACAGGGCATCACCGGCCGGCAAGGCGGCTTCCATGCCAAGCTGATGATGGATTACGGCACTGATGTGGTTGGCGGCGTCACTCCTGGCAAAGGCGGCGAATGGTTCGAGGGGGCGCCCGTCTTCGATACCATGCGCATGGCGGTGGAGACGACCAATGCGGATGTCAGCCTGGTGACGGTTCCGGCGCGCTTTGCCGCCGACGCAATCATGGAAGCGGCTGATGCCGGCGTCGCGCTGGTGATTTGCTTGACGGAGCATATTCCCGTCTCGGACATGATGCAAGCGCTCTCCTTTTGCCGGGACTGCGGTACTCGCCTGATTGGACCGAACTGCCCGGGCGTTATGACTCCTGGACAGGCAAAGGTCGGCATCATTCCGGCGATGGTCGCCACGCCCGGCAACGTCGGCGTCGTATCGAAGAGCGGCACCTTGACTTATGAAGTTGGCTTCGCCATGAAGAACCACGGCATAGGCATCTCGACTATTGTCGGCATTGGCGGCGATCCGGTGATCGGCACCACCTTCGTCGATGTGCTGGAGATGTTTGAGAACGACCCGGAAACGGAAAAAGTCGCCTTGCTGGGCGAGATTGGCGGCAGCGCTGAGATCGTCGCCGCAAGCTACATCAAGAACGCCATGACCAAGCCGGTCGCCGCCTTTATCGCCGGGCGCAGCGCGCCTCCCGGCAAGCGCATGGGCCATGCGGGCGCAATCGTAGACGGTGGCGAGGGCTCGGCTGAAGAGAAGATTCTGGCTTTGGAGGCGGCTGGGGCGCGCGTTGCTGCCAATCCGGACGAGATACCGGGCTTGCTCGCCTAAACTCAAGCCAAGCTCGTCTGGCGATGGCATCGAGCGAAGCGCCGGAGAATCGCTGAAAGCAGGCGTTCAGGAGCTTGCGGGCAACACCTCATGATGCTGGCGGCAGCGCGCCTCGTATGACTCTTGCGCGCCTACCAAAATGATCGGGTCGTCCAAGGCAGCCGGACGGCCATTCACCAGGCGCTGTGTTCGGCTGGCGGCTTCACCACAAACCACGCATATCGCCTGCAGTTTTAGCACCTCCTCGGCAATGCTCAATAGATGCGGCATGGCGCCAAAGGGCTGGCCGCGGAAGTCGGTGTCCAGCCCGGCGATGATCACGCGGATTTCATATTCGTCCGCCAGACGTTGCGCCACGCTGACGATGCCGTCATCGAAAAACTGAGCTTCGTCAATGGCGACCACCGTGCTTTCGCCATTGGCCTGCTTAAGGATTTCGCCAGAAGCCTTAACCGGTATGGCCTCAACCGACTGGCCCGTGTGGCTGGTGATGCGTTGGATGCCGTAGCGGTCATCGATTTCCGGCTTGAAGACTTTGACCTTCTGCCGGGCGATAATGGCGCGGCGAACGCGACGAATCAGTTCTTCAGTCTTGCCGCAAAACATGCTGCCGCAAATGACTTCAATGCGACCGGAATGATGTTTCATTGCCTCAGTGCCTCGCCCGGATTCAGAGGAGGACGCTCAAAATCTAGTTTATCTATATCAGCTGACGGGGAAAAGAAAACAGCCAAGAGTATTCTTGACTGTCGTCAATTCGATTTGCCTGCCGATCAATTGCTGAGCTGGTAGCCGCGCGCGCGCAAGTTCTTCTTCATGTCGCTCACCACTTTGCGCCCGATTCCCTGGATCGCCAGAATGCTGTTCTCGTCGTCCTCGTCTCCCAAGCGATCGAGGACATCGGAGACGACCGTGATGCCGTTCGCTTCGAGGATGTTGGTGTAGCGCGCGCCAATATCGAGGTCGTTTATCGGGAGATCAAGCGGCGTCCGTTCAGCCGCGGCGTTATCGAGCGCCGTGCGGATCTCATCGCGCTGCTGCAAGCGCTTCATAAATTTGTCGACGCGCCCTTCGGTATCGACGATGCGCTGCTCGCCAGTATAGAAGGGGTGGCAATTCGAGCAGATCTCGACGGTCAGCGACTCGACGGTCGATCCGGTCGTCCAGGTGGTGCCGCAGGTCATGCAGCGCACCGGGGTCTCGTGCCATACGGGGTGGATGCCTTCTCTCATGGATTCCTCCGCGCATTCGCGGCTCTTTCGAGTCGCGCAAATGACTTGTGCTGCCGGTTCAACTGACGGACTGCCCCGTCTTCGCGTGCGAATCGTAAACAGAAATCCGCTTCTGCCCTTTTCGTCCGCGCATTTTTTCAAAGGTTACGAATCCAGCCCTCGTGGCAAAGATCGTATAATCCTTGCCCATGCCGACGCCTTCGCCGGGGTGAAACTTGCTGCCGCGCTGCCGAACGATGATATTGCCGGGGATGACAAATTCCCCGCCAAAGTTCTTGACGCCGAGGCGTTTCGAATTGCTGTCGCGCCCGTTGCTGGATGAACCGCCGCCCTTTTTGTGCGCCATTTCGATTTGCCTCCTCTAGCGGAACCTACACCTTAATGTCTTCAATGCGGAGCCGCGTGTAATATTGACGATGGCCCTGTTTGCGGCGGTAGTTTGTGCGCTGGCGGTATTTGTAGACGATGATCTTCTTGCCGCGGAACTGGTCCAACACCGTTGCTTTGACCAACGCGCCTTCGACATGCGGCTGCCCAATCCGAGTGTCATCGCCGTTGGCAATCAGGAGCACATCAGATATTTCTAGTAAGTCGCCCACTTCTTGCGGCAATCGATCCACATCGATTGTTCCGCCGACTTCCGCTCGATATTGCTTGCCGCCACTGCGGATGATTGCGTACATGTTTTCCTGCTCCAATCTTCGCTTGGCTTCTCCGCAGCAAAAGCCAACTCAAGGGCTTCGCTCACGGGGAAAATTGGTCATGCGTCAAAATACCCCACTGACTTCGGTAGGGCGGCGAGCATTGTAAACAATTCATCTGCTGTTCGTCAAGTCTAAGTTCAGGGCGCGAAATGCCAGCCCATATCAAGTGATTACCATGGCGTCGCCAAAGGAATAGAAGCGGTAGTTCCTCTGTTTCGCAGTTTCATAAGCAGCGAGCAAGGTCTTGCGGCCGACGAAGGCGCTGAGCATCATCAGCAGCGTCGAGCGCGGCAGGTGAAAGTTGGTAATCATCGCATCGACCGCGCGCCATTGGTAACCGGGGTAGATGAACAAGTCCGTTTCTGCCTCAAATGCCACGAGTGGCAGGTCTCTGTCGGGCGGGGCAACTGGTCTGGGCTCGGCCGGTTCGCCGCCAGCGGCCAGGATAGCGCTCGTTTCGATCGTGCGCGCCGCGGTTGTGCCGACGGCGAAGACCCTGCCTCCCGCCCGCCTGGCTTCATTGATGATTCCGACATTGTGTTGGTCAAGTGATGCGTATTCGCGATGAATCTTGTGATCGCGGACACGCTCAACCGATACTGGCTGAAAGGTGTCTAGGCCGATATGCAAGGTGCAGCTAGCCAGCCGTATCCCTTTCCGCTTCAGCTTGTCGAGCAGGCTGAGCGTGAAATGCAGCCCAGCCGTTGGCGCCGCCGCCGAACCGTCAATCTCTCCGTAAACCGTCTGATAACGCTCGCCATCGACAAGTTGCTCGCTGATGTAAGGCGGCAGCGGTATTTCACCATGCTCTGCCAACAGCTCGCGCGCCGGTTGGCTGAATTCGATGACGCGCTGGGACCGCTCCAGATTCTTGATGACGGTACAAGTGACGCCGCTGCCAGGGATCTTCAATGCCGTGCTTTCGCCTATATTTCTGCCGCCGACCAAAGCCTGCCAGCAGTTGTCCGTGAGCGGTTTCAAGAGCAAGATTTCCGCCTTGCCGCCGCCATTTGCCTTGTTGGCCTTCAGGCGGGCCGGAATCACGCGTGAATTGTTGAGAACGAGGACATCGTCGCCCCCCACCATGTCGACAATCTCACGGAATACGTGGTGCGAAAGCGCGCCCGATCTGCGGTCCAGACGCAGCAATTTTGCGGAATCTCGTGGCTCGGCGGGCGTCTGCGCAATGAAGCTTGCGGGCAAGTCGTAATCGAAGTCGGCGACGTTCATAGCAGGCGCTGCTGAGCGTCGGCTGGGTCCTCGGGGTAGGCGATGCCCAGGTGCCTATAGGCGTGTTCCGTGCAAGTGCGTCCGCGCGGCGTGCGATCGATGAAGCCAAGCTGAATCAGGTAGGGCTCGTAGACGTCCATGATGGTGGCTCTGTCCTCGCTGATGGCGGCGCCAATCGTATCCAGCCCGACGGGTCCGCCGCCGAACTTCTCGATAATGACCGAGAGGATCCGCCGGTCCACGTCATCTAGGCCCAGATGGTCAATTTCCATCAGTTCCAGCGCTTCTTGGGTGACCTTCAGGGTAATGACGCCATCCGCCCGCGCCTCGGCGTAATCCCGCACGCGCCGCAAGAGACGCAAGCCGACGCGAGGCGTCCCGCGAGCCCGTTGCGCGATCTCGACCGCTGCCTCGCCGAAGATCTCTACATTCAGCAGGCGTGCGGCGCGAAGGACGATGTGTTCTATCGCGGCCGGTTCATAAAAGTCGAGCCGGAAGCGGGCGCCGAATCGATCGCGCAAGGGCGACGCCAGCAGCGCCAGCCGCGTCGTGGCGCCAATGACGGTAAAGCGCGGCAGATTCAAGCGTAAGGTCTTCGCCGCTGGTCCTTTGCCGATAACGATATCAAGCACGAAGTCTTCCATCGCCGGGTAGAGGATCTCCTCGACTGCTTTGCCCAGGCGATGCACTTCATCGATGAAGAGAATGTCGCCTTTCTTGAGGTGGGTCAAAATAGCGGCCAGATCGCCCGGGCGTTCAATCGCGGGACCGGCGGTAACACGAATGTTGGCTCCGACTTCGTTGGCGATGACATAAGCAAGCGACGTCTTGCCCAAGCCCGGCGGACCATAAAACAGGATGTGATCAATCGCCTCTTCGCGCGCGGCAGCCGCGTCGATGATAATGCTGAGATTCTCGCGCACACGGTCTTGGCCGACGATGTCTTCCAGGCGCTGCGGACGCAGGGCGATGTTATCTCGCTCAGATTGCTTTGGCCGCCCGCTGACGACGCGCCCATCCTCGGACATAAGTTGCGCAGTCTGTTTCCCTACGAATTCATGCCAGTATAGACGAGTGGTTTGCGGATTCAATGCTCGCTTTATAGAATGGAGGCGGCATGTCGACATCGAATTACGCCGAATAGAAAGGACGCTTATGCAATTGCAGGTCTCGTCCCATCCTCTGGCCAAACACAAACTGACTGTGTTGCGCGATACCAGCACCGATCATCGCAAGTTCCGCGAGTTGGTTCGGGAGTTGGCGCTGCTGCTCTGTTACGAAGCGACGCAGGATCTGCAATTGGAGCCCGCCAAAGTCAATACGCCAATGGGCGAAGCGGCCGGCTGGGCAGCGAGTGAAATCATCGGATTGGTGCCAATCATGCGCGCCGGCCTGGGACTGGTTGACGGCATTCAGGAACTGCTGCCGACCGTTCAAGTCTGGCATATCGGGCTGTATCGCGATGAAGAAACCCTCCGTCCAGTGGAGTATTACAACAAGCTGCCGGCGGCGCCGACGGTGCAAGTATGCCTGGTGCTGGACCCCATGCTGGCGACCGGCGGCTCCGCCATTGCCACCGTCAATATCTTGAAGCGGTGGGGCGCTCGACGCATCAAATTCCTCGGCATCCTGGCGGCGCCCGAAGGCGTCCAGGCGCTCTCCGCCGCCCATCCCGATGTGCCGATTCACGTGGCTGAGCTGGATGAACGGCTCAACGATATCGGCTTTATCGTGCCTGGCCTGGGCGATGCTGGCGACCGGATGTTCGGAACCTGATGCTGCGATTGTACGCATTCATCATCGTCTTTTGTACGGCGCTGGCGGCGGCTTTGCTGATTGTTCCGCTGGCGCGCCATTTCAGCTTGCGCTTTGGCGTCACGTCTGTGCCTGGCGGCCGCCGCCAGGAACGGGTCGCAATGCCAAAACTCGGCGGGATGGTCATCTTCGGCGGTTTCACTGTTGCCGTCATCCTGGCGCAATTTATCCCGATTGAACGCAGCGATCCCTATGAGATATTCCGTCTAGTCGGGCTGGTCCTTGGTAGCGCTGTCATATTCGTGCTCGGCCTTGTTGATGATCTCTTTGGCTTGAATTGGTTTCAGATATTTCTGGGACAGATCTTCACATCGGCGATCGCGATCATCTTCCAGATCTTTATCGCCTTCTTCAACAATCCCTTCACTGGCGCCCAAACGGCGGAGTGGTCACCGATCGTAACGGTTGCGCTGACCATGTTTTGGCTGGTGCTGATGATGAACACGGTCAATCTCCTCGATGGGTCGGATGGATTGGCCGGCGGCATCGCCTTGATTGCCGCGCTTGTACTCTTCCTCAATAGCGCTGTCCGCCAGTCGCCACCGCAGACGAGTATCAGTCTTTTGCCACTTGCCTTAGCCGGCGCCCTGCTGGGCTTTCTAATCCACAACTATTATCCCGCTCGCCTTTACATGGGCGGCAGCGCCTGGTTTCTTGGCTATGCGCTGGGCACGTTAAGCATCATCGGCGGCGCCAAGATGGCGACAATTCTGCTCGTCATGGGTTTGCCCTTGATGGATTTGGGCTGGCAGATCGTCAACCGCCTCCGTCATGGCAACAATCCCTTTCGCGGCGACCGCGGGCATCTGCATTTCCGACTGTTGGACAATGGCATCTTCACACCGCAGCAGATGGCGCTCGTATACTATTGCATTTGCGCCTTCTTCGGTTTTCTCACTTTGGTGACCACCAGCCAGATGTTCAAGTTCATCGCCTTTGCCTTCATGCTCATTTGCATTGCGATCGGATTTGTCGCGGTGGGGCGGATCTCTGCGCTTCAAGACGAAGGCGGCGCAGCTTCCTCGTCGTCTTCGTCATCAGTGTAGACGTCATCTTCTTCCAAAGGCTCGTATGAAAGTTCGATGTCACTTGTACGCGGCCGCTTGCTTGCGCCTGGCGGAGAGCGCCTGGATGGTTTCGGCGCCGGCTTCGTTCTCTTCCTGAAACCCCGACGTTGAGAGGCAGGCGCTTTGACCTCATCTTGGCTCAACATCTTGGAAGGCGGAAGCGCCCTCAATGCGTCGCTATTGTCAGCTTCCTCTCCCGCGCGAGACCTCAAGGCGAAGGGACGCGGGAAATACTCATCGCCTATGTTTCCTTTGGCGTCGATTGAGTTGGCATCGGCGATATTTTCGCTTGACCTTGCAATGACAAAAGGACGGGCGAAGGGCGCATTCTCGCCGTCAGCTACTTCAGATCTGTCGGCGCCTTCTTTCGCCGGCTGGCGAGCCTGTTTCGGCGACGACGGTTTTTCTATTGCAACGGCAGATGCGCTGTCGGTCACAGCTCTGGCCGGCACGGCAGGAGACGGTCGTTCATGCGGCGGCCTTGGCTGAGCTGGCAAGCTCGCCGGCTTCGACCTTGGTTCATCGCGCGGCGCTCGCTCTGTTTGCTTCTCGCTCAAGTTTACGACAGCTACTGCGCTCCGGCTCACCGGTTCGCGCCCGGGCGGACCCGGAATCGGCAGCTTCAAATCATAAACAGATCCAACAGCCGCGACTGGCGCTTTGACCTGTTGCGCATGGCGAGATGTCCGTCGCTCGCGCCCTTGCATCGCCTTTCGCTCTTGCGCTTCTTGTCGCGACAGCGCAATCATCTTGCCCGCCGCGAAGGTAGCGCTCTTGCCAGTGATGCGCTCAATTAGAGCTTCCAGGGCGCCTAATACAAGAATCGCCACTGCATTAAAGAGAATCATCTGAAGTATTACCAGCGCGAGGCTGCTGGCAAGGCTCTCGATTCCCTGAGTGATGGACGCTTCTAAGCCGCCACCGATCCACCAGGCGCTCATGGTCAGTGCGCCAGTCACGATGACAATGGCGGCTTTATGGACCGCGCTCAACGCCCTCTTCAGCGCGGGGAACATTGTGTTGGCAACCGTGAAGGCCAGATAGAACCAGAGCCAGAAGTCGGCTGTCCTGGTTACGCGGGACAGAGCGACCGCCAGATCGTCAATGTTGCCGGAAGCAGCGATGGCGGTGGCATCTTGCCAACTGATGATCCGCGCGGCGATCAACCACAGGCAGACCAGCCCCGCCAGAATCGGCGCCATCTTTGCAAGCGCATAACGGATCGCGCCCGATTGCGGGGAAACGCGAATGAAATTCAGCCGGAGCTCGCCGATTTCTTGTTCCGCTGGAAACTCGATGGCGCGCTCCGCTCGTATGTTTAGCATACCGGCAACCAGCCAAAGCGACAATTCGTGCAGCAAAATGCCGGGTAGGAACAGGATGTAATAAAGAACCGTGGTGGTTTGAAAGTTGTTCGTGAGCAGCCAGCCGACTTTGAAAATGTGCTGATGCAGCCAGCGTTCAGTTTGGCGAAACAAGACGAGAAGAAGCCCGAGAATCAAGATTAGGGCAAGGAAATCCAGCGCTTGCAGTTCAGCTTCCTTTCACGCGCGCGGCGATTTCGACCAGGGCGGCGAAGTCGTCAACATCGAGAGAAGCGCCGCCGACCAGCGCGCCATCGATATTCGGCTGCGCCATGAACTCTTCCATGTTGCTCGGCTTCACGCTGCCGCCGTATTGAATGCGCGCCGATTCAGCCGCCCTGTCTCCGTGGAGCTCGGCAATAGTATCCCGCACGGCAGTCCGAATGATGTCATTCGCCAATTTGCCGCTGGCGCTCTTGCCGCTGCCGATCGCCCAAATTGGCTCATAGGCAAAAACGATGCGGGAAATGTCCTCCCCCTTGATGCCTTCAAGTGCGGCAATCACCTGAGAGCGGATAAAGGGTACCGTTTCGCCGGCATCGTACTGCGCCAGGCTCTCGCCGACGGCAATGATTGGCTGCAAGTCGGCCGCCAGGATTGCCTTCGCTTTGCGGTTTACATTTTCGTCGGTTTCGCCGAGATAAGCGCGGCACTCCGAGTGGCCGATGATGATGTAATCGACGAATGGTTTCAGCATGGCGGCGGATACCTGTGATGTGTAGGCGCCATCGGCACCCCAGTGGGCGTCTTGCGCCGCGATCTTGACTGGGGAATCCTCCAGCGTCGTGGCGACAGCGGTAAGGGCGAGGAAGGTCGGCGCGACCACTCGCTCGACATCGCCGTAAGCCGCGATTTTCGGCGCTAATTCGCGGACGAAGGCGACCGATTCCCCCGGCGTTTTATTCATCTTCCAATTGCCCGCGATGATTGGCGTTCTCGCCATTGGTTGCTCCTCACGAGAAGTGAAACCTCTAGTCTATTTGTACAACGGGAGTCTATGCAGCGCCAACGAAATGCGCATTTTTGGCCTGCGGAAGGTCACGCGGCGCTAGCGGTTCGCGAGCGATTCAATGCCTGGCAGCGTCTTGCCTTCGAGCAATTCCAGGCTGGCGCCGCCCCCGGTCGATATGTGCGATATCCGCGCCGCCAGACCGGCTTGCTCAATTGCCGCTGCCGAGTCGCCGCCGCCGATGATAGTCGTCGCGCCGTTGGCGGTCGCGTCCGCCAGCGCCCGCCCCACAGCAACCGTGCCCGCAGCGAAAGACGGCAGCTCGAAGACGCCCATCGGTCCATTCCAGACTATCGTCTTCGCCCCCTCTATTGCTTGCGCGAAGGCAGCAACGGTCGCCGGACCGATGTCAAGAGATTGCCAGCCCGCCGGCACATCGTCCCTGGTCGAGATCTGTCGCCGAGCCGCATCGTCCTTGAATGCGTCCGCAATGACTTGATCCAGCGGCAAGACGAGCTTCGCGCCGGCTCCGGCGAGTATGTTCCGCGCCAGATCCAGCGCATCGATTTCCACCAGCGAATCCGCCATGTCGCGCCCTTGCGCGGCGAAAAATGTATTCGCCATCCCGCCCCCAACCAAGAGCTTTTCAACCTTGCCCAAGAGCGCGTCGATCACGTCGATCTTGCCAGAGACTTTCGCCCCGCCCAGTATCGCCACGAAGGGTCGCTGCGGGTCTTCCAAAGCTGTCGCCAGATAGTTGATTTCGCTTTCCAGCAGCAGCCCGGCGACTGCGGTCAGGCGCGCGGAGACGCCGACGTTTGACGCGTGCGCGCGGTGCGCCGCGCCAAAGGCGTCATTAACGAAGACCTCGCCGTGCGCCGCCAGCGCCGCCGCAAACCCCGCGTCGTTCTCGGTTTCACCCGGATGAAAGCGCGTATTCTGCAACAGAATAAGTCCGCCGGACGGCAGGTCATTGATGGCACCCTCGGCTTGGGGACCAATGCAATCCTCGGCGAAAGCGACATCGCATCCAAGCAATTGAGCCAGAGCCGGCGCGACTGGCGCCAGCGACAAGTCCGCTACGCGCTCGCCTTTGGGCCGCCCCAGATGCGACATCAGAATTAGCGCCTTTGGCTCGCAGTCCAGGATATACCGCAGGGTCGGCAGCGCAGCGCGAATGCGCGTCGTATCCGTGATCGTTTCGCCGTCGAGCGGCACGTTGAAGTCGACGCGCACAAGCACGCGTTTGCCGCCCAGCTCAATGTCGCGAACGGTCATCTTGTTCATGTCACTTCGCTCCGGTTAAAGCAAACAGGGCGAGGAAAACTCCATCGCCTTTGCAGTGATTCAGCCCGTGACGCTAAAGGCGGTCGCCGACAAATTTGGTCAAGTCGGCCGTCCGGCAGGAGTAACCCCACTCGTTGTCGTACCAGGTGATGACTTTAACCAGGTCGCCGGCCACGTCTGTCGCCAGCGCGTCGATAACACTGGAATGCGGATTCCCAACATAATCGATGGATACCAACGGTTCGTGCGAGACATCCAGGTAACCGCGCATGGGACCAGCCGCCGCTTCTTCGAAGGCGTCGATCAATTCAGATTTGCCGGGCGTCCGCTCCACCGACGCGACAAAATCAACCAGGGAACCGGTCGGCGTCGGCACGCGAACAGCCATGCCATCGAATTTCCCTTTTAGTTCCGGCACGACCAGGGCGACAGCTTGAGCGGCGCCGGTGGTGGTCGGGATCATGTTCACGGCGGCCGCTCGCGCGCGGCGCAGGTCCTTATGAGGCAGGTCGAGAATCTGCTGATCGTTGGTATAGCTGTGGATCGTCGTCATGAAGCCTTGCTTTATGCCAAAGGCATCGTTGACGACTTTGACGGCGGGCGCCAAACAGTTTGTTGTGCAAGACGCGTTCGACAGGACATGGTGCGCCGCCGGATCGTACCAATCCTGATTGACGCCAAGCACGACTGTGATGTCTTCGCCTTTGGCGGGCGCCGAGATGATGACCTTGCGGGCGCCGGCGGCGATATGCTTCGAGGCGCTGGCCTTGTCGGTAAATATGCCGGTGCTCTCAATGACGACTTCAACCCCCAGATCGCCCCAGGGCAGCTGCGCCGGATCCCGCTCCGACAAGGCTTTGATCTCATCGCCGTCCACGATCAGCGCGCCGTCAGTGGCCTCAACCGAACCAGGGTAGACGCCGTAGTTGGAATCGTAACGAAAGAGATGCGCCATCGTATTCAAATCGCCCAGATCGTTGAAGGCGACCACATCAATGTCGTTTGGGTAATACTCGCGGATCGCTTTCAGCACCTGCCGGCCGATGCGTCCAAATCCGTTGATGCCGACGCGAATCGTCATTTCTTCCTCTCCTTCTTCGTCCTGCGATCAGGTTTCACATCGTTGCTCAAAGCTTAGTACACTGTGAAGAATAATTGAATGCTGAATAGCGATATGGACGGGCGGCTTGGCTGGCATGGCGCCGGTTATAGGCTAGAGGCTGCAAATCGTTTCGTGGAATGCCAGCGCGGGCCAAGCGACGCCATGCTGCAGCGGGGGCCGCTGCCCGCCCAACTGATCTGAATGGCGTCAGGGCGCGAGCGTGAGCAGCTCAGAGAGAGGAACTGGCTGCATGTTCCAGGCGCGGAGGAGGTTCAGTGTCGGTTGAATCGCCTCGAAAGAACTCTTCAACGCATGATGAAGAATGATTGTGCCGGGGCGCAAATAGCTCTCGTAGTTCTTGAGGATCGCATCGACGCATCGCTTGGCGCATTCCTTTTCGCTGCAGAATCCCTCCGGCAATTTGAGATCCCATACCCGCGCGTAGTTTTCGAAACCGGCCTGGGCGGCGCATTCGCAGGGCTCGTCCTCGTACTTTTTCGTGCAAACTGCGTCTTGAGAATCCAGCCCCCAGAGGATCAAGGGCATGCCGTAGCTGGCAGAAAGTTCCTTTACCGCATCCGTGACATGCCCGTAGGGAGGCCGGATGCCAACCGGCCGAAAGCCAGGACCAAGCGCGCGCCGCATGACATGCAGGGTCGGTTCCATTTCTTCGTCAATTAGCTGCTGGAGGCTGAAATCCCCGATGACGCGGTGGGTAAAGAGATGGCAGCCGAATTCGTGTCCCATGTCGCGCAGTCGCGGGTAAAGGTTTTCATAGCCAGCGTTGGGACGCTCGAGATTGTTCAAAACGGCGCGGCCCACCGGGAACAATGTCAAGCGAATGTTGCGTCGGGAATATTCACGCCCGATGCGCAAGGTGTAATACTCGCTCCAGAGATCGTCGTAAGTGAGACAAACTTTCCGCGCGTTGGTATTCACATGTCGGATGACTCTCCCGCTGTTTGCGCTGGCGCCGCTGCTGGAGAGGCTCAATAGCGAAGCGAGCGCCAGGGACGTGCCATAGCGCAAAAACTGACGCCGCGATATGCCTGTCGTCATTACCGGATCCGAATTCGACATCAACTAGACCATAAGACGCAATCGCATAAAGTTAACACAGCTTACGGTCCTTCACAACTTTTGCTCTAGTTTCAGCAAGCGAGATACGCTGCGGGCGATTTTCCGGCCGCGGGACAGTGTCAATCTTGCCGCCGGGCGCGCCTCTCCCAAAGTACGTGGAGGCGCAACAGAGCGACGGCGCCCAGCGTTGCGAATACAGCGATCAACAGGGCGGCGTCGCTGAAGAGCTGCTCCGGATAGAGCCGAATCAGACTGTCCGAAAATGGAAAGCGCCAGGTGCCCGCGGCGAAGAAGACTTCATGGAAAGCATCAAAAGCTCGATCCCAGGCCGACATAGACAGTATCGCCAGAAATGCGATCGAGAGCAGTGTGAGCTTGCATCCGCGCTGCAAGCCGATGGCGACTTCTATACGGAGCCTATCGTTGTGCCTGCTCGCAAGCGCAGTGCCGACGCCGATGGCCGCGCTAACAGCCGCAAGCGCAAAAGCCACGGTTGTTGTCCGCTTTACGTCCGCCATGTGGCGCAATTCGCGCTCGCTGAATAAGGGGCAATCAGCCGCGCCGGGCGCCGGATTCCAGCACTTCTCGCCAGCCAAGCGCAATGAAGCCAAGTCGTCTATCGCCTCGCCATTGAAAAGAAAGTTGACCGCGAATGGACCATAGTGGATGCGGTCTTCGATGTCGAAACCATAGGCATCTGCGGGGAACCCGGGCCGCCGATATTCAAAATGCAGGAACTGCTCGCTAAGCAGCAGGCGAACACCCGCTAGCACGAGCCAGAGGGGGATCGCAAGCGTAAAATACAGGCGGGCAATGGTTTGAATTGTGCGCGAATCATTCATTGTCCAGCCGAAACTCCTCGGCGCGGCCCGCCAGCAGAAAGTCCAGCACAATGGAATCCACCAATGTCTCGACCGGCGCCCGATCATCGGTGAACACAATGTCGCTCTCGCCCAATGGCACGATGTTTTCCGCAGCCTTGGCCAGAAGTTCATAAAGAACGGGATCAACGGCATCGACCGGATAATCCAGGTTCGCGCGCAGATTGGAATCGTTAGTTGGGAGATTGGTCGCGACCAAAATCGAATTGAAGGATTGCGGCACGTCTATCGCGTGAACGCTGGGAAAGACTTCCAAGAGTGTCCGCGATAGCGCGTCGACCAAACGCCGGTCGGTATCCGTCCGCCCAACATTGATGGCGACCACCCCGTCTTCTGTCAAATGAGCTTTCGCTTCGCTGAAGAATTCGACGGTGGTTAGATGCCAGGGAATATAGGGCGGACGGTAAGCATCAATGGCGATCACCGTGTATTGTTGCTCAATTCGCGTGAGCAGGTAGCGTCCGTCGCCGATATGCGTTTTGAGCTGGGGCATTGTGGACTCATTCATATCGAAGTACTCGGCGCCAACGGCGACAATCTCGGGATCAAGTTCAATTCCATCGATAGTCATGTCGCCATAAACAGTCGTGTGCTGCCGCGCCACGGTTCCCGCCGCCGAGCCAATCAAGAGCAGGGAGCGCACTTCGTCGGCGCGAAAAGGCGCTTCGTTAAAGTAGGGCGCGGCCAGGAAATAATCCCAAGTCCCGCCGAAGAACACTTCAGTCTCGTGCCATAGACTGTGTACGCCTTGGCCTTCATTGAGATACAGATAGCGATAGCCTTCGGAATCTTCCTGAACTTGAATATAGTTATAAGCGCTTTCGCCGGCATACTTCAGGCTGGCGCCGGGCGCCGCTGGACGCAAAGGACTTCCGAGAGCGACGCCGGCGGGCAAGGCCAGGATGAACGGAAGCACGGCGTAGGGCAAGGCTGCTCGCCGGTTGGTTCGCCAGAGCGCGATGAAGGCGACGGCAAACAAGAGGCTCGAGAAAAAGAGGAAAGTGCGCGTCGTTCCAAATTGCGGAATAGTGACCAGGACCGGCAGAAATGTACCCAACAAGCTGCCAAGCGTGCTGATCGCATAGACTTGTCCAGCGACTTTGCCGCTGTCGGCAATTTCGGTCATGGCGAGGCGGATGACAAAGGGCGATACGGTGCCAAGAAGTGTCACGGGAATGGAAAACAGAATCAGGATGACGATGAATGAGCCCAGCGCCAGCGCCGCTTCCGCGCCAAATACAGCTTGCGCCGCCCGTGAAATGATGGGGCGCGCCACGAGCGGGATCAGACCGCTGAGGAAAGCCGCCCACAAGATGAGCCGGAGCAGCACATCCGCGCGCGGGAAACGATCAGCCAGACGGCCGCCCAGGAAGTAACCGACGGTCAGATACAAGAGCATCAAGCCAATGACATTTGCCCACACCAGATTGCTGTTGCCGAAGACGCTGCCAAGCAAGCGCGAAGCCGACAACTCAATCGCCAGCGTCGCCATGCCGCTGGTGAAAGCGATGAAGTAAAGATACTGCCTGCTAAGCGCCGCAGGTTGATGCGCGGGAGTTGCGACCGACAAGATTACACTCGATAATGCACGCTGGATTGCTTGGCTTCAAGCCTTGCATTATGGGTCGCTTAGAGCGAAAAATCAATGAGCGTAGAGATTCGCATCGCCAATCCCGAAGACGCCGGCGCGATCGGGCGCATCGCCGCGGAGGCGGACGTCGCCGCGATTGACGCGGACGCGCCCCGAGTACGTCATGTTCTGGCCCTAAACCAAACCTTTGTCGCCGCTATCAAGACTGTTGTCATCGGCTTCGTCGGCTGCTTCTTCACACTCCATCCAAGGGGCGGGCGCCGCTTCGAACTTGATCTGCTGGCCGTCGCTCCGGAGGCGCAAGGACGGGGCGCCGGGGGTAAATTGGTGGCGGCGAGCATCGCTTATGCCGCGGACGAAGGAGCGAGGCAGATTCGCGCTCTCGTGCGCTGCGAGAACGTTTCGATGCAAAGGCTTTGCCGCCGTCATGGATTCGCTCGTTCTTCCGATGTCTTTGAATTGCACGTCGCCAATCCGCAGCCCGCCCTTGCCCGGCCGCGTCAACACGATGCGCGGCTGATCGCGGTGGAGACGCTCAGCTACGCGGGCTTGTGGCTGGAAGGGGAATTGAGCCAGGAAGCGATCGCCGACGCGCATTTGCTGGCTTCACAAAGTGATGCGTCCGTCATCGGCGCGGTGATTCCCAACAGCGCGCTTGAGACAGGAAAGCTGTTGCGGGCGAATGGATTCGAGAGAATCGGCGCCTATCATTGGTGGACGATCAATCTGTGAAGCGACTGATCTTGAACAATCGGTCGTTGTGCGGCGTACTGCCGTCGAGCGCGATATCCGTGAGCATCTTGCCGATCAGCGTGCTGAACTTGAAGCCATGGCCGCTGAAGCCGGCGCCGATGACGATGTGGTTGTGCTCTGGATGCTTATCGATGATAAAATGCTCATCAGGCGTATTTGTATACAGGCAGATCCGGCTATCACAAAGGGGAGCGTCGGCAACGCCGGGGATATGCGCCCGCATGAACTCGCGCAGGCTGCGGATGTTGTCTTCATCGGGGTTGTAATCAGTTTCCGAAGGATGCTTGAGCGCTTGTCCGCCATGCCAGGCAATTTTGAAGCCGGTATTGTCATACGACGGCAAGCCGTAAATATATACCGGGGACGAGAAAAGGTCGCGTACATGCGCGCGCCACACCGGGCAGTTCTCGGCGTCGAAAGCGCTGACATCGTCTGGCATCAGAAAGTTCAACTGACAGCGCAGCGGCGTCAGGGGTAGTTTGATGCCGGTTTGCGCCAGCAGAGATTTTGTCCATGCGCCTCCCGTTACGATGAGCTTGCCTGCCGAATAGGACCCGTCCCCGGTAGCAACTTCCACAGTATCCGGCTTGATTTCAATCCGGTCGACGGGCGTACGATCCTTGACCGTGGCGCCTCTTGCCTTTGCTAACGCGATATGTCCGAGCACGGCTTTTGAGGCTTTGATGAAACCGCCATCCGCTTGATACAAGACCTGGAAATCGGCATTTAATCGGAATTGCGGGAATCTGTATTGGGCTTCCTCGACCGATAACATCTCATGGTTGATATTGTTAGCCTTGATAGCGGCGAGCGTATCCTGGAATCTGTCGTCATCCGCGGGTCCAAAATCAAAGCCCCCGGTCTTGACATATAACTTCTCTCCCAATTCTTCTTGCACTGCGAACCAGAGAGGAAAATTGTCGATTGCCAATTCAACATATTCCGATCGGTCATAGCAGTAACGGATGATGCGCGAATAACCGTAAGAACTGCCTTTACGGTGGTCCAAGTCAAACTGTTCCAGCAGGAGGACGCGCTGCCCTCGCTTGCTGAGATAATAGGATGCGGCGCTCCCCATGGCGCCGGCCCCGATCACAATTGCGTCAAAATGCTGTGTCATTTCCCTGCCTCCCCATGAAATGTCAGTTAAACTGGTCGCTGCTCAAGGGCGACCGCCAGATCATCGCCCTTGCTGATGACGATAGTCGGAATCTTCGCCAGCTGCAGCATGCCCCGAATCCCGCTGGAATCCTTCTTGGCGCTGAATGTATTTGGGTTGATGTAGACACAAATCAGGCGGATTCCGCGCCTCTGCAACACTTGCGCTTCGCTTATCCAATCCTGAGACACCGTCGAGGTGATGATCATCAGCGATGTCCCTCTGGTGAAGAGATGCGTCTCCAAGGACAGCACATCTTGCAGCGAGTGATTGGACGCGCTGCGCGCCGACGCCAGCGCTTCTAGGACGCGGGTCAATTGCCGATTGCCGCGTTCCGGCTGGAAGACCTGTCGATAGGGCGTATAGGCGGCGTAACCGACCACCCGCTCGTCATCAAGGAAATGTTTAGCGAGCGACGCAGCTATGATCACACCATATTCTTCAGTCGACGGCGGGATCCGCGTCGTGCTGGGGATGATATTGCCAACCTGATTGACGCGGCGCACGCTCGCATCCTCGCAGAGGGAATCGGCGGAAAAGTCATTGAGCAGCCAGATATCAACCAGGGGATCCAATTCGAACTCTTTGACCATAATGTTGCCGGTGCGCGCCGTCGAGCGCCAATGAATGCGGTTCATGCTGTCGCCGGATACATAGTCGCGTATGCTGCTGGCGTTGGTGGTGATCTGGTGCGTCAGCTGCCGCTGGGCGTCTCCTCCCGAGAGGAAGCCGACTGGCAGTATTACGCGATTGATCTCAAGCGTCATGGGATAAACGATCAGCCGATCGGTCGCACCGATTCGACGCGGCGAGTGAAACAGGCCGAATGGGTCGCCGCTAACGACTGTCATTGGACCCAGCTGGAATTCCCCGCGAACCGCGCAGACCGTCTCAACATCCCAGCTATATTCGCGGTTGCCAACCAGGGTAGGCACAACATGACTTGCGAAATGGCCCGGCAAAGTCGAATGATCGCGGATTTCGAGCCAAAGCTTGGGTAAGATGCCGGTCTTGCGTACGCCAAAGGATTCCTGAAAAACGCGACCGACTTGAGAACGCCTCGTTCGCGTGGCGCGCCGCAGGGCAATCCCGCGCAGAGACAGCCATGTCCACAGCAGCGACAGAAGCATTATCGCCGCGATCAAATAGCTGATGTTGAACAGATCCGCGCGACCGGTGAACAAGCCCGTCAACAGGCTGAAGATCGCCAATACATATAATGCGTTGCGGCGGTTGGGCATGGGAACTCAACGAACGGAGGAACCGGGAACCGGCGTCGATTGCAGGATGTCCTGCACGATCGCCCTCGACGTAATGTTTTTGAGCCGCGCCGCCGGTCCCACAATGATGCGGTGAGCCAGCGTCACTTCCGCCAATGCCTTGACATCGTCGGGGATGGCGAAGTCTCGTCCACTCATTGCCGCTCGCGCTTGCGCCGTGCGGAACAGCGCCAGGGACCCGCGCGGACTGCTGCCAAGGTATACATCGCTGTGCCGTCTGGAGGCGGTAATCAGATTGATGATGTACTGCTGGACCTCTTTGGCGACATAAACGTCCTTGATCAACTGTTGCACGGCGAGCAATTCCTTCAAGGTGACCACCTGCTGCAGATTCTGAAGCGGATGTTGATACTGCTGCGAGGCGAGGATGTTCAGCTCGTCCTGCGGCTGCGGATAGCCCATCTGGATACGTATCAGGAAACGATCCAACTGCGCTTCCGGCAAGGGGAAGGTGCCTTCATATTCGATGGGATTCTGGGTGGCCATGATGAGGAACGGGTTGCTGAGGCGATAGGTGACGCCGTCAACGGTCATTTGCCCTTCTTCCATCGCCTCCAACAAGGCGGACTGAGTCTTGGGCGTCGCCCGATTGATCTCGTCGGCCAGCACAATCTGCGCCATGATGGGACCGGGCCGAAACTCAAATTCGCGGGTTTTGGGATTGAAAATCGAAACGCCGGTGATATCGGATGGCAGCATGTCCGGTGTGAATTGAATGCGATTGAAGGTACAGCCGACCGCGCGCGCCAGCGACTTTGCCATCATCGTCTTGCCGACGCCCGGTATATCCTCAAGCAGGATATGGCCCCGGCAGAGCATGCCCAGAATCGCCAGGCGGACTTCGTTGTTCTTGCCTAAGATGACCTGGCCGACGCTGTTCGCGATCCGCTCCGCGATTTCCTTTACCGTCTCCGCGGCTTGCCGAACGTGGCTCGCCTGGCTTGGCGTTCTTAACTGCTCACTCATTCTCCAACTTCCAAGTTGCGTTCAATCTCAAATCTTAGTATAGCGGAATCACCGATTAATGAACGCGGCCTGATAGACATTCGCTGTCGCGGCAACTTGCCGTCCAGTCTATTGCGAGTATAATGACAAGCAGCGATTTGCCTTCTGGCAGCGTCGCGCGTCCGGGTTCAACGATTAGAAGTCCATCATCAGTTCGGTCGCCACTAGATAGTATCATGAGTCTGTGGTCGTACAATGTTGGCAATAGGCATGTTTGGCGGCGCCAAGTCGGGTGCAATGGATGAACGCGTCCAGGGAAGAATTAATCGAGCGGCGGCTGATCGCCCTGGAATCGCTGACGCCCGAGCTGGAAGGGACCGCCGTTGTCAGTATCGAGGGGCTGATGATCGCCTCCCGGCTGCCAAAGGCGCTGACGGACGACCTGATGGCGTCGATGTCCGCGGCAATGCTGGCTTTGGGCGAACGCATCGCGCATGACCTGAATCGCGGCGAGCTCAGCCAGGTATATATACGGGGCGAGCAAGGCTGTGTGTTGCTGATGGCGGTGAACGAGAACGCTGTGCTCACCGCCCTGGCCAGTGAAGAGGCGAAGTTGGGATTGGTCTTCCTCGATATGAAGCGGGCCGCGGACGATTTGCGCCGGCTCTTGTGACGCGCCGTAACGCGGGATCGCTTGTCGCGCAAGTTATAGATCTTGCTCTCGCGCGTTATGGATTTGGAGAATGGTCGGACAAGTGAACACGAAGCCAAAATACATTTTCTGCACCGGTGGCGTCGTCAGTTCAGTGGGCAAGGGGCTGACGGTGGCGGCGATTGGTCGCATTTTGAAAGCGCGCGGACTGAAAGTCGCGATTCAAAAGCTCGATCCCTATCTCAATGTTGATCCCGGTACGATGAGCCCGTATCAGCATGGAGAGGTGTTTGTCACCTCTGACGGGGCGGAAACCGATTTGGATCTGGGACACTATGAACGCTTCGTCGACGAAAACGTGAGCCGACTCTCCAATGTCACCGCGGGCCAAGTCTACCAAACTGTAATTGAGAAAGAGCGCAAGGGCGATTACCTCGGCGGTACGATTCAAGTCGTCCCGCATATCACCAACGAAATCAAGCGCTGCATCAAAATCGTTGGCAAACAGACAGACGCGGATGTGGTGATCGTCGAAGTCGGAGGCACCGCTGGCGATATCGAGAGCCTTCCCTTTTTGGAGGCGCTCCGCCAATTGCGCACCGAGTTGAAACGGCGTGATTCGCTCTATGTACATGTCACATTTTTGCCGCATATCGGCGCGACTGACGAGTTGAAGACCAAACCTACGCAGCACAGCGTTCGTGAACTGCGCGGCATCGGCATCCAACCCAATGTGATCATCGCGCGTACCGATCACCCGGTCAACAACGAAATCATCAGCAAGATTGCCCTATTCTGCGATGTCGATGAAAACGCGGTCATTCCCTTGGAGACGGCTGACAACATATATGCCGTCCCGCTCATGATCGAGGAGACGGGCTTGGGCGAGTTTATACTGAAGCGGTTTCGACTCGAAGCCAATACGCCCGATCTCACCGAGTGGCAAAATATCGTGAACAAGTGCCGATCGGCGAACGAAAAGCTGCGCATCGCCATTGTGGGCAAGTACGTTGAGTTGCACGACGCTTACATGTCGGTCAAGGAGGCGATCGTACACGCTGGAATGCAGCATAACCAGGATGTTGAGATCCGCTGGATTCACTCCGGCCTGCTGGAAAAAGGCAAAGGCATCGACGAACTCGATGAGTTGGACGGGATGATTGTCGGGAGCGGCTTCGGATATCGCGGCATTGAAGGCAAGATTATCGCTGCCAGGTATGCGCGCGAGAACAAGGTGCCCTATCTCGGCCTCTGCCTGGGAATGCAAGTCATGTGCATCGAATACGCCCGCAATGTTTTGGGGCTCGATGACGCGAACAGTTCCGAATTTGACGTGAGTACGCCGCATCCGGTGATCGACCTCATGCTGGAGCAGCGCGCCATCACCGACATGGGCGGCACGATGCGGCTGGGAGAATACCCTTGCGCGCTGGCGCCGAATTCGCTGGCTTCCCAAGCCTATGCGCGTGGCCAAATCCTGGAGCGCCATCGACATCGCTTTGAATTCAACAACGACTATCGTGAAGTGTTCGCGGCGAACGGCGTCTGTTTCAGCGGCTTGAGCCCGGACGGCATTCTGGTGGAAATCACCGAGTTGCAGGATCATCCCTTCATGCTGGGCTGTCAATTTCATCCGGAGTTCTTGAGCCGGCCGAATCGACCGCATCCGCTCTTCTCCGCGCTTGTTCAAGCATCAGCTGAATATCGCGATGAACTGGGCCGTTTAAGAGCACAGTCCAGCTTGGGCATGAACCAACGCTAAGCGACATCATGGCTGACGGCTGGCGGACGGAATCAGCGTTGTCGCGTCGCGGCGCAGGCCAACCGTCGGCGGAATTGGAAATGAAAATGTCATTTCGGGACTTTATAACAGCGCTACCCAAGGTTGAATTGAACTTACAGTTAACCGGCGCCTTGCGCAGGGAAAGCCTTCTGCTCATCGCGAACCAGAATGGCATTCCCGCTCAAATGGACGACTTTGACCATTGGGTGGAACTGCTAAGCAATCCGGACCCCAAGCGCATTGATGAGATCGCCCGTGTCGCGGGCGGGTGGGTCATGTATCCGGAAGACATTGCGCTTGTCGTCTATGATATTGGCGTGGCGCTCGCCAAGCAGAATGTTCGCTATGCGGAAGTTGCCGTAGCGCCTTCAGACTATATCGGCAGCGCCAAGATGAACTTCGATACTTTCATCGACGCCCTGAACGACGGGCGAGATCGCTCCCTGCGCGCCTGGAATGTGGACATGTCCTGGATACTCAGTATTCCGCGCGACAATCCGCGCGCTGGTGATGATGTCGCGCGCTGGGCGAGCGGCAGCGCCGGCCGGCTTGGCAACGTCGTCGCCATCGGGCTCGTTGGACCGGAAGACGCCCAACCGCTCGGGCAGTTTCACCGCGCCTTCGCCACCGCTCACAAGAAAGAACTGCCGGCTTTGGCAAGCGCAGGCGACGGCTCTGGAGCGAAGGAAATCCGCGAAGTCATTGATGAACTCCAGCCAAGTCGGCTGGTCAACGCCTGGCGGCTCGCTGAAGACGAGACATTGCTCAATCAGGTGGTGGAGGCTGGTGTTCCGCTTGTGAACTCGATGTCTCGCGCCTTGAAAACGGGGCAAGTCAAGAAGGCGTCGGATATTCCGGCAGCGCGTCTTCAGGAGAGCAACGCTCAACTGGTGCTGTCTTGCGACAATCCCTCGCTCTACCAAAGCTCGCTGGTTGATGAGTACGTTCTGGCGCGCGATGAAGGCGGTTTATCAGCGGATAGTCTGATTCAAATTGCGCGGCGCTCAATCGAATTGTCCTACCTCGAGGCCGAGCGCAAGGCAAGCATGGTGCGGGACTTTGATTTTCTGGCTAGCTCGCCTCAAGCCCGCTTTCTCGATCAGGAGTAATCCCAGCCGAATCGATGGCGGGGCGCCAGCCATTCTCCGTGGAACTGCTATTCGACAGGCGTAACGGTGATATTGCCGTAGACGCTGTCGTCGATCGGCAAGGTGATCAAGAGTCGATTGCCGCCGTCCACCTTGGCGCGCGCTTCTTGCCCCTTCACTGGAATAGACAATTCGACGCTTCTTGAGAGCGAGCCAAAACGCCGCTCCTGCAACAGATAGCGCGCCGATGTCGGCGTCGCTTCAGCTTCGGTCTGCACCGAGATTGTCAGAATGTTGGATTCGAGACTGATCTCGATGCTGTCTTTGATCAAGCCATCGACCGGCTGCGATATGACATGCAGGTCGCCGTCAGCCTCATACATATCTAGAAGCAGCTCATCTTGGCTGCTCGTTATGGTGCGAATTCTCTTCTCGATTTCCTTGGTTAGCTGTTCGCCCACGTTCTGGATTTCTTTCATCGGGTCGAAGCGCGGTTCGTTGGTCATTGGTTCTCCTCGCGTACAAGGTCTTTCAAATCATTATACGGATTCTCCCAGGATTTGTCGCGGAATCCGCGCCCGTCATGTGCCGAAGCCGACGATATGATGGCTGGCCGGCAACTCGCTGAAGAGCTCAAAACTAGAGACTTCAATTATCGGCGCTCGTTGTTTATGATTTGCCGAGTGTGGCAGAAGCGAGCGTAAATCGCATGATCAAAGTGGCGTATCAAGGTATTCCGGGCGCTAATTCGGAAATCGCGGTAAGGCAGCACTTTGGCGATGATGATGTCGAAACCTGCCCGTGCCAGGATTTCAACCACCTTTTTGACGCGCTTCTAACAAACGCGGCCGACTACAGCTTGCTACCGGTGGAAAACGCCTTTTCCGGTTCGGTGAGCGGCGCTTATGAGATGCTCCTTGATCACGATGTGCGCATTCAAGCCGAAGTGATTCTGCATGTGCATCATGCCTTGCTGGCGAATCGCGGCGCGACCCTGGCAGAAATCAGACAAGTGCGGTCGCATCCGCAAGCGCTGATGCAGTGCGAACGCTATTTGAAGCGGAACCAAATGGAAGCGGTGGGTTGGTACGATACCGCCGGCGCCGCTCAAGACCTGGCGGAGAATCCGGAACCCGGCGTTGGCGTAATCGCCTCGTCCGTCGCTGGCGAGCTTTATCAACTCGAGCTTTTGGCAAGCGAAATTGAGGACGAACAATTCAACTATACGCGCTTTCTTCTCATGGGCCATGACGATCCGGAGCCCTCAGACTACAACAAGACATCTATCGTCTTCGCCACGCGCAACCGCCCGGCGGCGCTCTATCACTGTCTGGGCGAGTTTGCCAAACGCGACCTGAATCTGACCAAGCTGGAATCGCGTCCGCGGCGGAATCGTCCCTGGGAGCCGCTTTTCTATCTCGACTTTGAAGGGCATTGGCAAGAGCCGCGCTGCCAAGAATTGCTGACGCAGCTCTTGCAGTTGACGTCGTTCGTCAAGATGTTGGGTTCGTACCCGGCTGTTCGGTCCGGCGCGGTGGGCATGTAATTCGGGAGAGGCTGATGCGGAAACTCGATGTGGCGGTTCTTGGCGCAACTGGCGCCGTGGGGCAGCGTTTCATTCAATTGCTGGCGAATCATCCCTGGTTTTGCGTGAGCGAGGTCATTGGCTCGCATCGCAGCGCCGGCAAGACCTACGCCGAAGCAGCGCATTGGATCCTCAACGACAGCCCGCCCGCAAACGTCGCCGAGCTCACGGTGAAAGCGCTGGATGATCCTGTTCGCTCGCCACTAGTGTTTTCGGCTTTGCCCAAGGAAGCGGCGATCAAGCGCGAGTTGGACTTGGCTGCCGCGGGCCATGTCGTCTGCACGAACGCCTCCGCCAATCGCATGCTTCCGGATGTGCCGCTGCTCTTGCCCGAAGTTAACGCCGAACACATCGGCTTGGTCGATGTTCAGCGGCGCCAGCGCGGCTGGTCTAGCGGCGCGCTGATCGCCAATTCCAATTGCACAGTGATGCCGGTCGTGATGGCGCTAAAGCCGCTGCTCAAGTATGGTATTCGCCGGCTGCACTTGGTCAGCGAACAGGCGATAAGCGGCGCTGGTTATCCGGGGCTATCGTCCATGGACATGATCGACAACATCATCCCCTACGTGCCGGGCGATGAGCAAAAGATGGAATCTGAATCTCGGAAGATGCTTGGTCACTTTAATGGCGAGGACATCGAGACACTAGACCTGGTGGTTAGCGCGACTTGCACGCGCGTGCCGGTTATCGATGGCCATTTGGTGAACATCTCGGTTGAGTTGGAGGAAGGTCCGGCGCTGACTTCGATTCTGGATGACTGGAGGACATGGCAAGCTCCCGATCCAATTCCGAGCTTGCCCAGTGCGCCGCCATTTCCGCTGCAATATCTGGATCATATCGACCGCCCGCAGCCACGGCGTGATCGTGAAGCGGGTCGGGGGATGGTCACAAGTATCGGGCGCTTGAGAGAATGCCCAATTCTCGGATACAAGTTCGCCGCTCTGTCCCACAATACGGTTCGTGGCGCCGCCGGCTGCAGCATCATGAATGCTGAACTCTTGGCGGTTCAAGGATACATCGAGGCATTCCGCACAGCCGAAACCGCGTACGCGACCTAAGCGCGTCGGTACGCGCTAATCGTAAACGCCGCTTGAATACACGTACACCGCTGGACCAACCAGATCGCCAGTCTGATAGTTGTATTCGCTTTCTGCCCAATGGAAGAGCCAGTGCGCATCTGTGACTGTGAGATTGACGCAGCCGTGGCTCCGGCGGAATCCGAAACCATCGTGCCAATAGGCGCCGTGCAGGGCAATCTGGTCATCGAAATACATCGTCCAGGGCACCTCTTGCAGGTAATAGAAGTCGGGCTGCGCATAAGCCCCGCTCATTAGCGTCCGCTTGAAACGCACATAGACATGGAATACGCCTTCGTTGGTGGGCCACTCTTCCAAACCCGACGAAATCAAGGTGGCGAATACGGGCTTTTCGCCTTCGTAGGCGACCGCGACCTGCTCATACAAATCGACGCTGATCCACTTTGCCGTGTCGACTTCCGCCGGCTTTTGGACGGGCAGCAGCTTGGCGACTTTGAACTGATGCACCCATTGATTGGCGCCGATCTGATACCAGTAATAGCCGTTCACTTCGACAGTCGCGTAGATGTAGACGCGTGTGTAGCGATAGAGGAAGGGGTTGTCAGCCGCCTCCGGTCCGCCCGGCGTTTTGGATCCGCGCAGATGCCACAGCGTCCAGGCTACGGTATATGGCAGGATTCCATCGACCGGCAGCAGCGCGCCGGCGAAACGGGATGGCGCGATCGCATCGCTCAAGATCTCCGACTTCACCCACTGATTTTCGCCCACGCGCGACCAATCGCCGCTTTCTTCAAACACGGTCAAGAATGTATAGCCGGGTCCGTAAGTCTCGCTCTCAACGCTGTTCGGCGATGTATGTACGCTGAAGCGGCCTTCAATCGGCCGATACACGCGATCGTTGAGCAGCGCATCGTCGACTTGAAGCGGCTGCACATCGGGCCAGCGGTTCGCCTCGATCGCGCTCGCGGATAATCCGCAGCCGTCGGGCGGGCAGGCGCTCTGTGCGAGTGTTGCGCCGTTTGCTATGGAGAACAACACTGCCATCAGTATGAGACAGACAAGGCGCATGGGAATTCCTTCATTGTCCAGCTTCCAACACCATTAAAGCGCAAAAATGAAATTACTTCAATTTGCGGCCTGGTTGAATCTGGCAATCGCATACGAATCGCAGGATAGCGTCGGCTTCGGCGGCGTCGCCGATGAGGCAAGGGCAGTCGAGCGCGCGCTGCGGGGTCGCCATGCCGTCATACCGGATGAAGTTATGGTAGAATCAGCGCGGTCAATCGCGGTTCGGGGGCGCACAACATGGACGTTCTGGGAGTCGATATCGGCGGATCGGGCATCAAAGGCGCAGTCGTCGATACCGCAAGCGGCGAGTTTGTCACTGAGCGCTTGCGCATTGAAACGCCGCAGCCATCCATACCCTCTGCCGTGGCTGACGTGGTCGGGGAAATTTCGGCTCACTTCAACTGGCAATCCGCCATCGGCTGTACCGTGCCGGCTGTTGTAAAGCGCGGCGTGACCATGACCGCCGCAAACATTGACAGTTCTTGGATCGGCGCTGATGCAAGAAGCGAATTGGAAAAGGCGACCGGCAACCCGGTAATCGTGCTTAACGATGCGGACGCCGCCGGCATTGCCGAGATGAAATTTGGCGCGGGCTGCGATCGCGACGGGTTGGTAGCGATTCTGACCTTGGGCACCGGCATCGGCAGTTCGCTCTTTATTGACGGCTGCCTGGTGCCGAATACGGAGTTGGGTCATCTAATCATACGCGGCAAAGATGCCGAGGAGCGCGCAACAGACCGCGCGCGGCAGGAGCGAGGATACAGTTGGAAACAGTGGGGAAAGCGCGTTTCCGAATATCTCGAATATCTGGAATCGCTGATTACGCCTGATCTCTTTATCATCGGCGGCGGCGTCAGCAAGCGCTACCAGAAGTTCTTTCCTTATATCAAATGCAAGACGGAGATTGTTCCGGCGCAGCTGCGGAATCGAGCCGGCATCGTTGGCGCGGCCGTTGCCGCTGTTGATCTGGTCTAGGCTATTCTGGATGCCGGTCATTTCTCTTCGGTCGCCTGGAAGATACCCCAGCGGCGGTTGTGATAGAGCAGGGGAGTCTTGTCGTCGGTCCAGCCGCCTTCTCTGACGTAGCCGACGAACATGGTGTTCTCGCCGAAATTGATCTGCTTTTCCACCGTGCATGACAGCCAAGCCATCACCTCCGGAATGATGGGATCGCCCAAGGCAGTCGTCTCACAAGTCATGCCATCAAAGCGATTTTCGAGGCGGTCGTCGAAGTAGCCGGCGAATCGTTTGCCGAACTCCAACTGCTTGTCGGAGAGTATGCTAATGGCAAAATGCCCTTCGCTAGCCATGTATTTGCAGGTATCAAGGCGATTGGCGACATTCAGGCAAATCAGTGGAGGAACCATGCTGACGCTGGCGAAAGAATTGACGGTGATCGCTTGCCAATCACGATTCGCCGATACGCTGGCGACGGTGATGCCGGCCGTCCAACATGCAAGGATATTCTTGAAACTCTGTCCATCGACTTCGCTCATGTCGCCTCCCTTTTCAACGGCGGGAGTATAATCCCAAAGGGGCAAGATGTCATCCGCCAAACTTATTGCCGTCCGTGAAAGCCTGTCTCGATTGTGTGCCGGGAAGCCGCGCTGATTCGCGAAAGGACAAAGGGTCATGCACAGCGATTTGCCGGAATTTCGCAAGGTCAAACGCCGCTACGCCGCTTCCATTTTCCATAGCGCGCTCTCGGGGCCTCAGGGCTCAGCCTTGCTCCAGTTGCTTGAATTTGACGATCATCACTTCCGCGCTGTCTTCGACCTAAGCTATTTTCAGCTGGTCGAGGGAAATACCATGCCGAGCAAGTCGCAGTGGAATTCGCTAAAGAAACGACTGAAGCGGCGCGACCGAACGATATTCATCTTCCGCCAATACGGCCCGATCGACTGCAAGGCGCGGGGGAAGACGCTGTCTGCAGATATCTGCCTCTACATCGATTTCGGATTTCTTTGGGATTAGACGCGGCTGGCGAGCGCTGAGCTGCTGAAGTCGACGAAGCGATAGCCGACGCCGCGTTCGGTAATGATATATTGCGGGTCTGAGGGATCCTCTTCGATCTTGTCGCGCAAGTAATTCACATATAGGCGGACATAATGCGCCTCATCGCGATACTCGTATCCCCAAACCTTCTGCAGCAACTGATCGTGAGGAATCGTCCAACCGGCATTGCGGATTAGATGGTAGAGCAGGCGGTATTCGGTCGGGCGCAGCTTTATGCGCTCGCCCTTGACGATGACCTCGCGCCGGTTGTAATCGACGCTGAGGCGCTCGTCAATTTGCAGGATCGCCTCCTCGGTAGTTGGCTTCTCCAATCGGCGGAAAATTGCTTTTATGCGGCTCGACAATTCGCGGGGACCAAAGGGCTTGGTGATGTAATCGTCGGCCCCCAGTTCAAGCCCGTAGACCTTGTCGCTCTCCTCACCCTTTGCTGTGAGCATGATGACCGGAATGTCGGAGAACTCCCGTAGCATGCGCAGCGTTTCGAAGCCATCCAGCTCCGGCATCATCACATCCAGCAGCACCAGGTCAGGTAGTTGCGTTCGGACCGCGTCGAGGGCTTCCAAGCCATTGCGTGCTTCGATCACCAGGTGGTCTTCCAATTCCAGGTTCATGCGAATAAAACCGATCATGCGCGGTTCGTCATCGACGATCAGAATGCGCCTTCCCTTTTGCTTGGGCTGAATGCTCGGATGTGGATTCATGCGCTTCTCCAATTTCGGCGCGTTTAGCCTTGGCGGCTTGAAACAAGATCGTGTCGTTTGCGCCCCGCCACTGCCGGCAGCGGGCCCTTAGGTCGCGTCTTCATCGCTGGGCGCTCTGAATACAATGACCGTGATGTTATCGCTGCCGCCGCGGTCGTTGGCGATACTCACCAATTTGTCGCAGGCATTCTGCGGCGAGACAGAGGCGGCGGCAACTTCGCGGATCGTATCTGGTTCAATCAAATCCCACAGACCGTCGGTGCAGAGCAACACCTGCGCTCCTGGCGGCAGCGTGCGGATCAATCGTTCCATCTTCAGTTGTTCGTTCTGTCCAATCGCGCGATATAAAACATTCTTTTGTGGATAATATTCCGCCTCTTCCAGGGTCAATTCCTTCATCTCAACGAGGCGCTGCACCAAGGTGTGATCGGTAGTTAGCTGTTCAATGATGTCGCCGTGCACAAGATATGCGCGGCTGTCGCCGACGTGAACCAGGTAAGCAAGATTGCCGACGACGGCGACCGCGGAGAGAGTCGTTCCGCCGCCGGGAACTCGCTTCATGACAGCCCGATTCGCCTTATCGGACGCATTGACAAGCGCTTCCAATATGGTCGGGCTGCTGCCGGCCTTGAAGTCTTTCAGCATCGGCACATAAATGCTGTCGAGCATTTCCGCCGCCAGTGTCTGCACGGCGACGCCGGAAGCGCGCTCGCCATCCAGGTGACCGCCCATGCCATCGGCGACGATGAAAAGGCCGAAATCCGGTCGGTCGTCCACGCTTATCGATTGCCATTGCATGCCGAAGCAGGCGTCCTCGTTGTTATCGCGCACCATCCCAACATCGCTGGCGATGCCGTAGGTCATGGATTGGCGCTGACGAGTTAGAATCGGTTTCGGGCTTGGGATCCTTGTCGCAGGCGACGCCGACAGCGCCGGTGGGACCCCGTCATCTTCGGCGGGCGGGGGAGGCTCAATGTCCGTTCGCGGCTGAGAGCGAGACTCGGTTAGTTCTTTCTCCGGTTCAAGCTCAAGAATGTTTTCGGCGGGCGCGGACGCGTTAGCGGGTGTCCCTTCTTCAGGCGAGGGCGCCGGCTGAATTGGCAACTCAGGCTCATTTTCGAGTTCCGGCTGAAGCGGCGGTTCTTCCCGGATCGGCATGTTGACCCGCTGTGTACGACTCGGTGTGACATGAGATGAACGCCGCGACGAACTGCCGCGCGCCGAATCCTGGGAAGATCTGCCAAGTAATCTACGGAGCAAGTCCATCGCGCATGCCCATGGGACGCTCGGGAAGAAATTTGAGACCGCATCATCCTTCGCCAGTCCTGACGAGCATTAACCAGTGAATCGCGCATGTTAATGCCTTCAGGGAAAGACAACTTGCACAATTATATTTTAGCAATGACAATGTCGCAATCATTGGCTTTTGACGGGTAGACATTGTGCCGCCGGGCGAATCCAGACTCTCAATCTATATCCATATCCCTTTCTGCACCGTCCGATGCGGTTACTGCGCCTTCAATACCTACACCGATTTGGAGCACTTGATTCCGGACTACGTCGACGCGCTCTGTCGCGAACTTGCCTTCGCTGCGCTGAATGTCCGGCAGAAGCCTGTACATACCGTCTACTTCGGCGGCGGCACCCCGTCGCTGCTTACCCCGCGCCAATTTGAGCAGATCCTCAGCCAGGTCAACGGACATTTCTGTATCGATCACGATGCGGAAATATCGCTTGAGGCGAATCCCGACGACTTGAGCGAATTCTATCTGCGCGACATGCATCGCCTGGGCTTCAATCGCTTGAGCATCGGGATGCAATCCGCCAATGCGGCGATTTTGCAAATGTTTGATCGGCAGCACGATCTCGCATCGGTCGGCGCTGCCGTAAGCGACGCCAGGCGCGCGGGTTTTGACAACGTCAATCTCGATGTGATCTTCGGTTCGCCTGGAGAGACCTTGTCGGACTGGAAAGATACGGTAGGGTCTCTGCTGCAATTGTCGCCGGACCACATTTCGCTGTACGGCTTGGAGTTGAAAGGCGGTACGCGCTTGCGACAGCAGGTGGACGCCGGCGAACTGCCCCGTCCGGACGATGATGTCTTCGCTGATATGTATGAGTTTGCATCGGCGGCGCTGGAGTGCGCCAGTTACGACCAATACGAAATTAGCAATTGGCGCCGGCCCGGCAAGGAGTGCCGCCACAACTTGCAATATTGGCGCAACCTTGAGTACATCGGCGTCGGCGCGGGCGCGCATGGATTCTATGGCGGCAGTCGTTATTCAACGATTGCGTCGCCACAGCGCTACGTCGCGGCTGTGCGCAAAGCCTCGGCGGGCAACACGCTGTCGTCGCCAACACCGGCCGCGGCCAAGTCCGTCCTAGTGTCCGAAGCCGATGACATGTACGAAACGATTATGATGGGATTGCGTCTCACGAAAGAGGGCATCAATCGCGCGGCCTTCAGACGGCGATTCGGCCGCGACCTTGTCGAAGCCTTTCCCGATGCCACCAAGAAGATGACGGCTGCCGGGCTATTGATCGCCACAAAGGAAAATGTTCGCCTTAGCGAGTCAGGACGGCTGCTGAGCAATCTTGTGATTAGGGAGTTGGTCGATCAAATTAAGTGATGATATGAAGCTCAGCTTGCTTCAGCGCGGCGATATCGCCGGAGGCAGTGCAGAGCATCGCGATGCGCAGTTGCGCGGCAAGCTCTTGAATCAGCTCATCAACCGCCAGAAATGAATCGCTGGCTGCGCGCAAGAATGGGCTGGCCAAGCCCGCAATATCCGCGCCGAGAGCGAGACTCTTCGCGATGTCAATCCCATCGCGCAAGCCGCCGCTCGCTATGATCGGCAAATCGGGCGCTGCGCGACGGGCATATTGGATGGAATCCGCAGTTGGTATGCCCCAATCGGCGAAGCTGCGCGCGACCCTGGCGTGAAAGGCGCTTGGCGCCCGGTGGTATTCGACTTCGCTCCAGGAGGTGCCGCCGGAACCGGCGACATCAACTGCGGAGACGCCAGCGTTGACAAGGTCGCGGACAGCCGATTCTGAAAAGCCCCAGCCAACTTCTTTCGCAACCACAGGTACGCCAACTTTGGCGCAAATGCTCTCCACTTTGCGCAGCAAGCCCGAGAAATCGACGTCGCCTTCTGGCTGCACCGCTTCCTGCAGCACATTGAAATGGAGGATCAACGCATCGGCGCCGGCCATTTCTACCGCCATTTGACATTGTTGCAGTCCATAGCCGTAGTTCAACTGCACCGCGCCTACATTGGCGAATAGCAGAATGTCGGGCGCGACATCGCGAATACAGTAGCTTTTTGAAAGCGCGCTGTCCTCAATGGCGGCTCGCTGTGATCCCAAACCCATGGCGATCCGATGCTTTTGGGCTCCGCGGGCGAGGTTGCGGTTGATGGTTTGGGCGATCTCGGTCCCGCCGGTCATGGACGAGATCAATATCGGAGCCGCTAATGCCTTGCCAAATAGACTTGCCCTTGTGTCGATGTCCTTTAGGCTCAGCTCGGGCAGCGCCTGGTGAAGAAACCGATATCGCTCCAGCCCGGTTGTCAGCCGCGGAAACTGCACATTGTTGTCTAGGTTGATCCGAATGTGATCGGCCTTGCGGCTCTCGGTGGCTGTCTGTTCCGTCACTTTCGACATGCACTGGTGTTCCTTAATTCAGAGCGCGGCATTATACGCATCATCGCAATATCGTACTCATGTTGCGGCGGAGTGTCAATCATTGCGCTCCCGCGAATCGTCTAGCAAGGCGCGTGAAAATCGGTATAATGAGTTGTCATGTATTAACGGGTCAGATTTCATTCGGGAGGTAGAGCAGACATGGCATCGATTGAGGAACGGGTGAAGGGCATTGTGGTCGAGCTCTTGGGCGTGGAAGACGAACGTGTCGTGGAAGGCGCCAGCTTTCGCGAAGATCTTGAGGCGGACTCGCTCGACCTGGTTGAACTGATTATGGCATTTGAAGAAGAATTCGGTGGCGAAATAAGCGACGAAGACGCGCAGCGAATCGAGACGGTCGGGCAAGCCGTCCAGTATATCAAGTCCAATATGGAATGACTTATCCCGCATATTAAAGTTGCAATGATAATAAGGCGGCATGCGCTGCCTTTTTCGTTTCTGGCAACTGCAAGCGCCCAAATGCCGAAGGGCTTATGCAAGGGCATGACAGCCTCGGCCTCAGGCTGATCCCGGCAGCGCCGTTAAGCGGGAGGCGCAATTTGCGCGCATGAGACCAGCGAATGAAAAGCAAGCCGCTGATAACGGGCTTTGAGTACACGGCTGATATCATCCGTCAGCAAGTGTCGGAGTTCACCCCGCGCGAAACTCTGATTCAGCCTTACGCCGGGAGCCACAGCATCAATTGGCTGCTAGGCCACATCTTGTCTTCGCGCTCCTTTCCGCTAAAGCTGCTCGGCGAAGAACAGATTTGGAACGAAGAGGCTCGCGCGCGCTATCGCGATGGGAGCAATCCGATTGGCGCCGAGGAGCCCGGCGTTTTGCCGGTATATGAATTGATGGCGCTGTTTGATGCTTGCCAGAACCGGCTGATTGCCGGTCTCAGCAGAATAACAGGGGAGCAATTGGCCAATCCCTCTGGCTTCGCCGAGAACACCGTCTTCGACAGCTTGCTCTACTTTCACTTTCATGAAACCTACCATGTCGGTCAAATGACCATGATCGCTGAACTGTTGGGGAAGCGCGCGAAATACCTGCGTTCATAGTCATGCACGATCCCGAGTCAATATCTCGCGAAGCGCAATTGCGATCAAGGCGACATAGCTCAAGCCCAGGATCCAGATTCCGGCGCCGGGAACGGCATCAAATTCGAATGCGCCGTATAACTCTATTGCCGTTGACAACCCGAAAGCGCTGGTGACGAGCCCGGCAGCGCCAATGAGCGCGGCGGCCAACAACAACACGCGCCGAGTCTGAATCGGAATCAAGCATATTCCCGCGATCAGGCTGAGAGCAGCCAGGCTGAATTGTTGGCGATAATTCAGGTTGTTGATATCGTACACAAACTCGAATGGCGGCAATTGAGAAGCGGCGAGCAGGCATATCGCAGCGGCTGACATCGCCATCTTCCGCCGTCCGGCCGTGATACCGCCGAGCAGTAAGGTCAGCATCATTGGCTGCAAGCGAATCAGAAGCGGCGCCAAAAGCGGCGGCGTCGTGACGCGCTGCGACGGAACGAGGCTCGCCCATTCGGCCAGATCAGGCGCGTTGAGCGTCATCGACCCGACAGGAGCGACTATCCACGGCTGCGCGTAGCCAAATAGCGCCAGGGCAATCAGGGCAAACATCGCTGGGTAGCAACCCTCGAAAATGCTTCGCTGGCTCACTGGCGTAGGTCCTTCGCGATAGTGATCAAATTGCTTGGGCTATGCGTCATGGCAATCCTTTCAACTGCCCAGGATCTCATCATATAAAGCCTTGAGTTGCCGGGCCGCCCGCAGCCAGGAGAATCTCTCCGCCTGCTGATAACCAGCCTTGATCAGTCGCCCGCGAGTTGCGGCGTCCGTCTCGAGCCGGAGGATTGCGTCGCGGATCGCATTACTGTCATTCGGATCGACCAGCAAAGCAGCCTTGCCGCCCACTTCCGGCAGCGACGACAGATTGCTGGTTATCACGGGCGTACCGCAAGCCATCGCCTCCAACACCGGCAGACCAAATCCTTCGTAGAGCGAAACCATCGCCAGCATGCGCGCGCCGCTGTACAGCGCCGGCAGATCTTCATCGTCAACCAAGCCAAGCAATTGCACATAGTCGCCCATGCCCTTGCGCTCTATTGTCGCTTGCAGTTCATCTTCAAGCCAGCCGCTTCCACCGGCGATGACATAATTGAGGTCATGTCCCGTTTGGCGGAGAACAGCTAGCGCTTCTACCACGCGGCTGTAATTCTTTCGCGGCTGCACGGTGCCGACGGAAAGCACATAGCGGGTATTAGCCAAGCCATACTTGCGCCGCAATCTCTGATGCGCATCGGCTTCATCGACGCGCTGGAATCGCGGATTTACGCCGCTGTATAGAACTGTGATCTTGTCTTCAGGCGTTCGGTAAAGCTCAATCAAGTCAGCCTTGGTCGCTTTGGAATCGGCCAGAATGCGATCCGCCTTTTCGACCGATGGTGGAACGACCGCATCCAGATAAGCTTTCAGTGGCGGGCTGGCAGCGGTCGGCACGCGAACGAAGGACAAGTCATGCACGGTTAACAGAGTACGCGTACCGCCGAGGGTTGGCGGCAAAACAAAATCGGTCGCATGGAATAAGTCGACCGTACCAGTGAAAGTCTCGACCGGAAGCGGAATGCCGGCTCGATGCCAGAGCCGAGCAAGCCATCTGCTGCTGAGGCGGGTTGATCTCCAACTGAAGTTCTCGCCTGGCAGCGCTGGCAGATCAGCGGATTTCGAGCCGGCCGCGAACAGGCGATACGCGTTTGACCGATCGATCGAAGCCAAGGCGTCGGTGAACTCGCGCGTGTAACGTCCGATTCCGCCGGTCTGTTTGAGCGCGGGGGTATAGTCCAGTGCGATTCGATGCACGCTATTTGACGTCGTTATATGTCCAAAAGCGGTTCGCCGCGAAGTTCCAAATCATTACGATCAAAACGCCAAAAATCAAGGCAATCGTTGTGCCCAGTTTGTTCTGGTCGATCAATTGCGGCGCATAGTCAGAATGCGCGCCCTTCAGAATCGTCGTTGACAGCCGTCCGAATTGCTCGTAAGTGCCGCTGATCCAAACGTTGCGTATGACTAACCCAATTACGCTGACAATCGTGAACTGACCCAATTGGCGACGCACTGAATAACTGCGAGAATCCGGATAGGTCCAGACGCGGTTCCACATGAAATTGCTGCAGACCGCCAAAACAAAGCCGATGCTGTTCGCGATGAGCACGTTCTGATCGTTTTCCGGCGGCAGCAAGGTATTCTGCAGGATTATCACGGCGCCAACATCAATGACGAAGCCCAAGGCGCCGACAAAGGCAAACTTGATAAATCGCTCCACTTCCTTCGCCTTGCCGCGTCCGATTTTCTGGGAAAGGGCGGCAATGACACCGTCAACCGGCGTCTTCAAGTGATGATGCGCCCTGGTAGGGTCGGGCGCGTCCGGGGTCGCAGCGTGGGACATCGTCAATCCAGTTCAAGCGATGCGGCAACTTGGCGATGCAGAATCGCCAACACAGCCAATAATACACCGATATGAAGAAACAGGTTGTTCACAAACAGATTATCGAAGACGCTATGCACGGCGATATAAGTCCAGCAGCCGAGCAAGCCGACGGCAAGGGTGCGCGCCATCTGGTCGGGGTGTTTGAGAGTTTTCCAGGTCACGCGGAAGATTGAGAGCCAGAAGGCGAGATAGGCAGCCAGACCCACGGCGCCAGTTTCGGCAAGGAAGTTTAAATACAGATTATGCGCATGACCAAGTGGCGCCTCCCAGTTTATCAAGTGGTAGTCATCGTATGCGCTGGCATAATTGCCCAATCCTACGCCGAATAGCGGGTGGTCTTGCGCCATGCTGACGGCCGCCTGCCAATGCGCCAGCCGTTCAATAACGGCGAAATTCGTCGGCGTAAAGTTGGCGCCGCGCACATCGCTGAATGAAAATAGATCGGTCGCTGCGGTCGTGATGCGAGAGACGACCGAGTGCGGCAATAGACCAGCCGACCACATAGCAAAGAATAGCGCCGCCAATGCCAGCGCCAGGGATATGCCCTTTAGCGCGCGTCTGGGCAGGGCGACAAGCATGACGACCAGCGATACGGCGAAGCCCAGCCAGGCGCCCCGGCTCCAGGACGCGAAGAGCGCGGCTGCAATGACGCCCGTTGCCGACGCGCTCGCCGCAAGCAATATCAGGCGCGACCCGGCAAGGCGGCGCCCGGCGCGCAGGTCACGCATGACCTGATACGACAGGACCGCGGCGCACATCAAGGCGAGCGGCAGCGCGATCCCCATGAACCCGCCGAAGGGATTCGGTTGGCCGAAGGTGCCAAAAGCGCGAAAAAACCTTCCCATGATCAGCAGGTGATCGGCTCCGCTACCGCCAAAGAAGATGTACAAGCCCACGACCGCATTGGCCACGGCGCTCACCAGAACGGCAAATACCAGCCAGCGCCAGTTGTAGCGCGCGGTCTGCGAGAGATGCCAGATCATGATGGCGATCACCACCCACTTCAGCCATTCAGTAAGCCAGTTGCCGATGCCATCGCTGGTCCAAAGGCCAATGGCGAAAACGAGGCAGAGCGCAAGGGCAGAATACAGCACCGGCTCCGGTCTGATCCCGGGCAGCTGCCAGCGTTTGATGACGCCGTATGCAAGCAAAATGCCCAGGTACAGCGCAAGCAAGATCTGCCCAATGTCGAGGGGCAGGTGAATGGCGGACTCGGTCGCGATTAGCGCGCGCAGCGGGGAGAGCGCCAGAAGAACGACCAACATGGCGAGGGGCGCAAGCGGTATGAGCAGCAGACACAAGATCGCGGCGACTACAAATACTAGAGTCGGCAGCGGCAGCATGGTGATGGCGACGGCGGTTATGAATGCTACAGAGACGCAGAACCACTTGATGCGGCTTTTGGAATGCGCCAGGACCATCTCAAGTGGCCAAGGAAAGCACAGATCGAAAGTATTCAAGCGTCCATTCGAGGCCATGTTCCAATTCGACCTTTGGCCGCCAATTCAGAACTGCGCGCGCGCGCGATGTATCGGGTCTGCGCGTCTGGGGATCGCCATCAATGCGGGAACCGTCCGCGTACGTGATGCCGGCGCGGTTGTTCGCCACGCGATTCACCACCTTGGCGAAGTCGAGGATGCTGATTTCCCTAGACGTGCCAATGTTCACCGGCTCCACAAAATCGCTCCGCAGCAGCCGGACGACGCCTTCGATTAAATCATCAATATACTGGAAGCTGCGCGTCTGCGAGCCATCGCCGTAAACGCTGAGCGCCTCGCCGCGCAGAGCCTGCCCGATGAAGTTCGGCACCACCCGCCCATCGTCAAGACGCATTCGCGGACCGTAAGTGTTGAATATGCGGACGATCCTTGTATCCATTTGATGTTGGCGGTGATAGGCCATCACGAGGGCTTCGGCATAGCGCTTGGCTTCGTCATAGACGCCCCGGGGTCCGACCGGATCGACATTGCCCGCATAAGACTCTTTCTGCGGGTGCTGCAGTGGGTCGCCGTATACTTCTGATGTCGAAGCGAGCAAGAATTCCGCCCCTTTCGCCAGTGCGTGTCCGAGCGCATTATGCGTGCCAAGGGCGCCGACTTTCAGCGTCTGTATCGGGTACTTGAGGTAGTCAATTGGGCTGGCGGGCGAGGCGAAATGCAGAACCGCGTTGACCGGTCCCGGCACGTGAATGAAATTGCTGACATCGTGATAGATGAATTCGAAATGCCGATTGCCAGCGAGATGCGCAATATTATCTTGCGACCCGGTGATGAGATTATCCATCGCAACAACGCGATGCCCGTCGCGCAAGAAGCGGTCACATAAATGTGAGCCAATGAACCCGGCGCCGCCGGTAATCAAAACGCGCAATTTCTGCTGCCTTCCCTTTTCTGAATTATCGGAATATTACCACAGTTGCTCGCCAGCGTCAGGTTTCCAAAGCGGCGGCGAGTTCCTTCAGCCGCATCATGCCCGCCAGTTGAAACATGAACAGGAAGGCCAAATCGATGACGAAGACGCTGTTGTCAACCAGTCCATGCGCCAGCAGGGCCGCCATGCTCCCGCTCAAGCCCAGCGCCATCGCATACAGCAAGCAGTCACCCTGACGGCAAGACTGAACGACCGGTTTGGCAGCGCGCCAAAACAGGAACTGAATCAACCCAAATAGGCATACTCCAAACACACTCAGCCGCGTCCAGAAATCCAGGACGAAGTTGTGCGGGTGCGAGAGATCAGCGTCCCATATCGCGTCCGGTCGTATATACTGCCCACCGAAATAATAGAGAAACTGATCCAGACCAAATCCCATTAATGGCCGGTCTTGGAGCATGGCAATCGTGCTCTCCCATAGGCGCAGCCTTACGAAATTCGTGCCGCTCGTGAAGTCGAGGGCGTTGGCGACTGTGGCTGAGAATTGCGCCAGCACTACGACAGCAACAAGGCCAAGCGCGGCGAGCGCTACTAGCGGCGCGACCGCCTTACGCCCGTATCGCCCGACGATAACCGCCATCAACCCGGCCGGCACTCCCAATAGTATCGCCCCAATGCTTTGTGTCAGCGCTAATGCAGGCAGCATAATCACGAGAGCGCCCGCAGCAAACCGGCGCAATCGCGAATCGATTTTCACGAGAAGCAGAGCCAGCGCCAGGGGCATCGCTCGACCCAATAACAGTCCGACATTATTTGGCGAGCCATAAACGCTCTTCAGTGGCGGATGTCCTTGACCCAAGATGACATCGTATAGACCGATCAAGCAGACCACAGCGCCGGCGAATACGATTGCTAGACAGCAGTGGACCAGCATTTTTCGGTCTAGGCGCGCCATTCGCAGCAGCAAGTAGAAGATTGTCGGCTCGATTATGAGCGTCCTCAGCTCCGTCATCGCCGTATCCGCTTGCTCTGCCCAAATCAATGAAATGACCGCAAGCAGCACAAGGCCGCCGACGGCGACGTCCATCAACGTGATGCGCCGCAGCGCCCGGCGGGACAACACGGGAAAGGCAGCGTTATCCATCTGAAGTTTGCGGCCAATCCCTGCCAGCACTTTGACTAAGGCGGCCGCCGCCGATATGAGTAGAATGACTTCGACCAGGGGAAACGCATAGCGGTACAACTCAACCGGCGACAAGAAAAATGGCGCCCAGAATAGAGTGAGAATGAGTCCGTTGGAAATCCGGTGATAGATTTGAATGAAGAGAATCAGAGCCAGAATCAACGTGACCAGTACGCTCTCGGAAACATAGAGCGCGCCCCCCGTCAGTAGCGCAAGCGCGATATTCACCTCGTCGCGCACAAAGATCGAAGCTCGCGGCGTATCCCAGGTCCACAGCATGGCCAGCATCATGAAGATGGATGTAATGCCCGTTACCATTAAATGTGCTGTGGCGTTGAGTCCAGCAAACAGATTGGACAGCCCGGGCAGCCAGTCTTTCCAGGGCGCGCTCGCGGCGGCGACCATGACGGCGAGCAGCGACAGCAAGGTGGCGAAAGCGCCTAGCGCGATCTGTCGATTGTAAGGTTCGAAGAGATCGCCCGAGCTGACGGCATAACCGGCGATTGCCCAGCGATCCCAGCCCTGATGTGTACTCGCGCGAAGCGTATGTTCTCCCAGCGGCAGATTGGTTGCGATCGGGATGAGGTTCAATTCCGGCGCGCGCGAATTGCTGCGCAGGAAAATGTAAGCGTTGCCGCTCGCGTCACGCTGTACGGCATTGGGCGCCTCGCCATCCACGGTCGGATAGAGGAAGGCGAAGTATTCGTCTTCTCTCAGAAGCATGGCAAGCTCTGCGCCAAAAAAGTGAAAGGACAGTTGACTGTCGCTGACCGGCAGCCAACCGATATCCGCGCCAAGCTCGCCAAATTCCCAGACGCCGCTGTAACTTGCGTGCGCGTTGCGCGCATGGTACAAGCCGTCCCGCGCTCGGCTTGGGTATTGGTAAGATTCTAGCGCGCCCAAGAGCGCCGACGTCGAGCCGTCATTCTTGACAAGCGCGAATCCCCATTGCGCGCTGGTCGGCTCGGCTGGCGGCTGCCAGTGCTGCAAGAAGAGGGGACCGAGCCAGGGCATTTCGCGATGTACTCGATCCAGCGCCTCCAAGGTATAGCGCACCTGTTCGTCTTCAGTGACTGCGCCCCAAATCGATGCGTCGCCCGCCCAGTCCAAAGGCAGCGCATTCCAACCGTAGTTGCTCGCCCATAGGGGTTTCTTGCCGTCGCCGTTGGCCAGCATGACTTCGCGCAGCGCGATGATGCGGGAGAAGTTGAGTACTCCTTCGTCGACTCGTCTGTCAAATGGCGACGAGAATTGACCATAAGGTTTACCCGCGACCACATCCATCAGTTCTCGTGCCCCAAGCGCATACATCGCGTCTAGGTAGCGGATGTCGCTAATGTTGCGCCCGGCGGTCTCAACCGTTGGCGCGAGGCCCGCGGCGACGATTCTCGCGGACGGATCCGCATGCAAGATTGCCTCTCTCGCTGCGGCGAGCAAAGCGACATACTCCGCTGGCCGCGGATCATTGCCGCCCCAGGCATCGCCAAGGTTGGGTTCGTCCCATATCTGGTAATAGTCGATCAGGTCGCCGTAGCGCGCGGCGAATGCCCGGCCGAATGCGGCGAAGTCGGCCAGGGAGCGGGGTGGCGCGGTTCGCGTTGTTTCATCGTTGCCACGGTTTTCCCGCGCCCAAGTTGGCGAATTCATCAGGACTGCGACCGGCTCAAGCACCGGATAGCGGCGCAGCGCGTCCGCCACGCGATCCCAAGCGCGCCAGTCAAACTCGCCCCGTTCCGATTCGATTTCGTCCCAATAGGCAAACTGTCGAATCCAGCGGAAATTCGCGTCGCGGATCTGATCCAGGGCGCTTTCCAGTTCGGTTGCACTGTACTGAAGCAATTCGACGTTGACGCCCGGCCGCTCGACCATAAACGGAAGATTTTGATCTTTGGTCGGGTCGACGTAGCCACGCAACTCGAAGTCGCGCAAATCGATGGTGGCAAGGGTAGCCACCAGGCTGCCGGTCACCAGCATCAATCCAATAATCAGCTGGATAAGTTTGCGCATTATCTCGTCCACATGGGGTTCGAGGACTCCCCGTCAAAGGTCAATTGATTTGCGGCTGAGGTCTCTACTTCGATGAGCCACAGATCGCCTTTGTAGATCAGGGCGATGAATCGGCCGTCAGGGCTCCAGACGTAGTCGCCGGCTCGAGAGCCGAAATCGCTCTTGTGAATCCCATGGTCGCCCAGCGCCGGAAAGAGCCGACGCTGATTGCTGCCGTCACGGTCGGCCAGCATCAAATCGTATTCGCTGCTCATGCTGTTCTGCGGCTCGCGCGCTTGCAGCCAAGCCAGGTGTCCGCTTCTATACTCCGCGCCGCGCGGCGCTAAATCGGGCGAGAACGCGGGCGCCGCCCACATACCGGCTGACTGACGGATCGGCGCGACGAAGCGCCCGTCTTCGCTGGCGACGACCAAATCAAAGATGGGGCTGGTCTCTGCCGGTTCATCACCAAACGGCTCGCCATGCGCGATTCCCGCAAGCAGTTGGCCGTCAAAGGACCAGGAAAGCGGCGACAGCCAGACCCAACTCGCCGCGCTGCGAAAAACGGCATACTGCGTCAGCGGCTTTAAGCGCTTGCTTTCAAAATCCACCAATCCGAAACCATCTGCCCGCACCCAACCCAACTGGTCTCCGAAGGGCGACCAGCTGAAATTCATGCCCCACCAGCCGTATATGCCGCCCCCCGATTCTGGTAATACTTCCTCTATGTCGAGGGTGCGCCCGCTCTCCAAATCGATGCTCATAAGCCACAGGTTGTTCAGCGCCTTCCATGCGGTTGCGCCGCGGTTGCTCTCGCCCGTAGAGTAGGCGATTTCATTGAGAGCTTGCGGACGCCATTGGGCGAATAGCACATCGGTGGGCGTCATACGGACGGGTTCGGATTCGTCCTCGAGATTCATCATCCAGAGTTCATTAAAGAAGTTATCAGTTTCATCGGTCTCGCTGGTGAATATTAAGCGCGCGCCATCTTCCCTCTGGTGGAATACGAGGGCGTCCAGGCGATGATCCCAAGTTAGGCGGCGTTTGGCGGCTGCGTTGCCGGTGATGGTCCATGCGGTTTCGTGATTGATATAGCTGAGGCGGCCAGATATTTCCACGGCCGGAACTGTATTGCTCGTCCCAACATAGATGACTTCATCGACCGGCTCGCGTACGATTGTTGGGCTGCCAAGCTGCACGCGATCCACTTCCGTCTCGTCTTCCAGCAAGACGCGATAGCATATCTCGCGCATGCCATTGACACCCGCCTGGCCCCTTTCGCGCTCGCCAGCGGGCAAGCCTTCCTTCGGCAGCATAAGCCGCTGAAAGGCGATCTCTTCCTGCTCACAATCTTCCCGCTCGGATACCCGTCTAATCGTAATGCGCATGCCATTGATGACGGACGATACCAGCGGGTGGCTAATCCGGTCGCGCGGACCCAAATCGATTTGCGCGCCAGATAGCACCTGGTCGACGCTCAGATCGCGCGTGAAGCTATAGGCCGTCTCTCGTCCATCCGCAATGACGATGACTTCAATCGACTTCTCTTCTTGCGCTGATCGGCAGGCAATCGCCGCGCATGCAATCAGCATATATACCACAAACCGTGCTAGCATCCGCTTCCTTCAGCATTCTCGCGCGAATTTCACCTTATATCCTAGTCGAGTTTCGCCTGAGCACAAATAAGCGTGGATGAAGACCACGCAAGTTTATTCTAGTCTCGCTCGTTGCCCTCCATGCCGACTGCTGGAGGCAGCGGCGCAGGAGTTTGACTTCGTGAGTAAGTACTATAAACGCGGCATTTGAGCGGGCGAGACGATCCGCTTCCTGCAGAATCGCCGGATAGAGTTGCATGTTGGATTCATGCGATCCGATGTGATGGCCAAAGGGCAGGTCGGCGTACAGCCGATCGGCAGCGCGGCAAGGCAGTGGCGTTCGCCCCGCGTCAGCCTCAATGTGCCGAATGCGATGACCCACGCCGCTGGCGGATGCGTTGCGCGCGCCCGCTCGTAGCGCAGATTCACTGCGGTCAATCGCCACCAACAGATGCTGCGGCTGAATAAGCGCATGTTCGATGAGAATAGTGGAGGCGCCGCTGCAAAGGTTAACCACAGTGGCGCCTTTGCCCAGCGTTTCGACCTGTGTCATGGCATAAGCGGCGGTCGCATTCAACGAGCCAGGCATGTTTACGACACGGTATTCACGGGCGGATAGGGGACGATGCGATTTTCTCACCAGCACCTCCCAGCCCTTCGCCTCCCTATTGGGCAGCAGTCGCACGAAGAGCTCCCCTTTGTCATCTTCAGCGGGCTCCAGATTTAGCCTGTCCAACAGCTCATGAAGCAAACGACGCATGACCGACGAGCGCGCGCCGGCGGCGCCAATTCTAAAGGTCCGCGGCGGCTGAGCGAATGATTGCGCGACCTCCGACAAGATATTCGTCAGTCGGGCAAAATGCTCATGTCCGAGAAGGGCTTTCGGCCGCGGAATCGCGAAATAATAGACCTGGTACACAGCGATGACCGAGCGCAGGCTGAGCAGCAATTGCGCTCGATCGTCGAATCGGAAGCGAATGAATCCTGCGCGCACGTGACTGACTTGAGCCGCTTTCGCGCCGAATTTGCTTTGCAGCTCGTCAATCGCAAATGGCTCGAGGCCCGGGATGACTTCTGCTTCAAATAGGGGCGGTTTGTTTTCTCGCCTTGGATTCGTCACTGGCTGTGCTCGAGGCTGCGGATGAAGCTTGACTGCGCCGCGTTGGCTGGCGCTCTCTGCCGTTTCGGTTCCCACTCTGTGCAGCACATCGGCGTCAGGCGCCGCCTGCTTGCGCCATCCGCGGGCGAGGAGCCGATTCTCACCCAATTATACTCGAATCGCCCCGGCGCCTAATCTCAGGCCAGAGCGCAAATCGTCGCCTTCTTAATTCCGCTAGAGGTCTGCGCCCAACTGTTGTAGAATTTCTCGGCCTTACCAACGACTTTCGCATCGACTTTGCTCCGCGAACAGGGACACATCATGAGACTACTCACAGCACTGATCCTGTTAGCCTTGGCGGCGCTGAGTCACGCGCAAGATGCCACGCCGGACGCGCAACAGAGCGAAACTCTAAATCAGGCGCGAATGGATGATGTCGGGACTTCACCCTCAACCACCGCTGAATCGCAGTCGACCGTGCTGGAGAATCCGTTCCTCCAATCCGATCTGGAATTAATCGTCGGCAACGTGCAACGGCCGAATGGTCTTGTCTGGTTCGATGACACTCTGTACACCGTTTGCAATGGCGACTGGACGATTTACAAGATCGACGACCGCAGCGGCGAAACGGTTACCCTGGTCTTCGGCGTGCGGAACGGCAACAGCCTGATTGCCGAATCGACAGAAGCCGGCTTTGATCTCTTTGTGCCCGACCCCGATACCGGCACGCTGTGGAAGGTTGATCAGCGCCGCGCCGCGCCTGTTAGCGTCAGCTCAGAGTTGCCGGCGCCCTGGGGCATCACGCGGCTGAATAACGACGGCTTCCTGGTGACTGACACCGGCGCGAATGCCATCATTTCAGTATCAGTCGGTGGTGAACAAGAGACGATCCACAGCGAGTTGCGCGCGCCGACGGGCATCGTCCGCGATGCCGATATCGTCTACTTTGCCAATGGCGGCAGCGCCAGGCGGGGGATTGAATTCTTCCAGCTTGCCGAAGATGGAAGCCCTACAGAGATCAAGCCCTTGGTTTCCGGGCTTCAGAACACGACCAATATCGTCATGGGCGCTGATGGCTATCTCTATTTTTCTTACGCCCTTGGCACGCGCGGGGTCGTTGGCCGCATTGAGCCAGCGCAGTGCCATGAAAACGGCTGCAGCAATCAAGATGTGGAGATGGTGGTCTTTTCTGATATTCCGGCGCCGCTCGCCATCGCGCTTTCCGCAGACTTGCGCCTTTTCCTGCACAGCCGCTACCGCCCCGAGATTTACTGGGTGCAGTTGCCAGCTTAGCTCCTGCGGAATCTGATTTGAAAGGCTGCTATTTGTTGCGCGCCACTGCGAATCGGCGGTAGCTGTCGCTGTGGGCCAAGGGCAGGCGCAAGGTCAGCCGCCAGCCATCGCTTCCGGTTCGCTCGGATTGAATGTATCCTCTATCGTACAGATCGGAATAGACGCGACCGGTCTGATACGGAATCACGACTTCCAGCGATGTCATCTGCGTTGACAGCGCCGCCCGCATCACTTGCAATAATTCATCAAGACCCTGTTTCTCCTGTGCGGAAATTGCCACTGTACCCAAGTAAGTATCGATGAGATTGAAGGTAGGGAGCGGTCCCGTTAACTGGTCCGTCTTGTTCAAAACGAGGACGCGCGGCATGCTCGACGCATCAATTTCGGCCAGTGTGTCTTCCACCGCCTCGATGTGCTGCGCGGCATTGGCGTGGCTGACGTCCACCACATGCAGCAGCAAGTCAGCTTCAATGACCTCTTCCAGCGTGGCGCGAAAGGCCGCAATCAGCGTCGTTGGCAGCTTCTGGATGAAACCGACAGTATCCGTCAGCAGCGCCTCTTGACGGCCCGGCAGCTGCACGCGGCGAGTAGTCGGATCCAGGGTGGCGAAAAGCTGGTCAGCGGCATAGATATGCGTCTCGGTCAGAGCATTGATCAGCGTAGACTTTCCCGCGTTGGTATAACCTACCAGCGCCACCAGGGGCAGACCAGAACTGCGCCGCCGCTGCCGATGGAGACGGCGATGAGCGCGAACATGATCCAGGTCTTTCTTCAGCTTGGTGATTTTTCGCGTGATCTCTCGTCGATCGGCTTCCAGTTGGGTTTCGCCGGGTCCGCGCAATCCAACACCGCCTGACCCGCCGCGAGCGCCGCCACCGCCCGCTTGACGCGCCAGATGCGTCCATTGCCGAGTCAGACGTGGCAAGCGATATTCGTATTGAGCCAGTTCGACTTGCAAGGCGCCTTCGCTGGTGCGAGCGTGCTGGGCGAATATATCGAGGATGAGCGCCGAGCGATCGAGGAGGCGCACCGTTTCGCCCAAATGCTTCTCCAACTCGCGCTGATGCCGGGGAGAGAGTTCCGCATCAAAGACGACGACGCTCGCCTCAAGCAAGCTGACTTCGTCCACAATTTCCTGTAGCTTGCCTGAGCCGATCAGAGACTTGGGATTCACCTGCCGCAACTTCTGCCAGGTTCTGCCGACCACGTCAATGCCGGCGGTCTCGGCCAGGAGGGCGAGCTCCTCCAAAGAATCGTCGATTGAAAGCAGAGCCCGCTCATGCTGCAAGGCGATGCCAACCAGGTAGCCGCGCTCCAATTCCATATCGTTTGTCAGCTGAAAATTCGTCATAGTGTCTCGCGCTCTGGAAGATTGACCTGCGCCATGATCAAGCCGTCCTGCATTTCGCTCAAGGAAGCCAACATCGACTTTGCCGCGCGGGCGGCGTAGGCTCTTTTCCGCTCCGCCTTATTCTTGATCTTTGTCTCTAAGGGCGGCAAGATGCCCAAGTTTGCTTTCATCGGCTGAAAATGTTTCGGATCGGTATGCGTCACATAATAGCACAATGCGCCCAGCATCGTGTCCGGCGGTGGAACCCAGGCGCCGAATCCCTTCAGCTGGCGAGACAGGTTCAGGGCGGCCAGAAATCCGGTGGCGATATTGCCGACGTATCCCTCGACGCCGGTGATCTGGCCCGCAAAATATAGCTGTTCCCGATTGCGAAAACGCATCGTGCTATGGAGCAGGGCAGGCGCGTTCAAAAACGTATTTCGATGCATTTGACCCAGGCGAATGAAATCAGCCTCATCCAAGCCGGGAACCAGGCGCAGGATCTCTTTCTGCGCTGGCCAACGGATATTCGTTTGGAAGCCGACAATGTTGAACAGGCTGCCGGCCAGATCATCCTGCCGAAGCTGCACAACGGCGTAGGGCCTGCGGCCGGTATGCGGATTCGTCAAGCCGACCGGTCGCATGGGACCAAAAGCCAAAGTGTCGTCGCCGCGCTTGGCCAATTGCTCGATCGGCACACAGCCTTCGAAGAAGTTGGGGTCCTCCCGTTCAAAATCACGCAGCTCAATGGTCTCGGCCGCCTTCAATGCGTGAACGAAGCGATAATACTCATCCCGCTCCATCGGGCAATTGATATAATCTCCCGCCTCGTCTTGACCGCGGCCATAGCGATTCGCCCGATACGCGCGCTTCATATCGATGCTGCCCGCTCGCACGATGGGCGAAATCGCGTCGTAAAAGTACAAATAGTTTTCGCCGGTCAGCCGGCCGATGTCTTCGGCGAGCGCGGGCGAGGTGAGTGGTCCCGTCGCCACGATTGCAGGTTGTGTCAAGGGCACTTCGCGGACTTCTTCGCGCAACACTTCGATATTGGGGTGTCCGTTGACATGCCTGGTCACTTGGTCGGCGAAGCGCGCCCGGTCGACGGCCAAGGCGCCTCCAGCTGGAACGGCAGCGCCTTCCGCGCAGCGCATGAGCAGCGAGCCCAGCATTCTCATTTCGTTTTGCAATATGCCGGTGGCGCGGTCAGGCAGCTTGGAGCCCAGCGAATTGCTGCACACCAATTCGGCCAGTCGATTGCTGACATGCGCGCCAGTCGTTTTGACTGGGCGCATCTCATAAAGCGCAACCTGATGGCCCCGTTCCGCCAGTTGCCAAGCCGCTTCACTGCCAGCTAGCCCGCCACCGATGACGATGATGCCTTGGGTCATTCTATTTCCCGGCACTAAATTTTGCGCAAGATGATTGAGGCGTTTTGACCGCCCAGTCCGAAGCTATTCGACATGATCGTTCGTATGCCCGGCACGCGCCGCGCCTCGTTTGGCACGTAGTCGAGATCGCAGGCCGGGTCGGGCGTATCATAATTCACGGTCGGGTGCAGCAGTTCGCGCTCCAGGCTCATCAAACAGGCGGAGATCTCCAACGATCCGCAGCCGGCCATCGCGTGGCCGATCATGCTTTTCGTCGAGCTGACCGGGATGTGATAGGCGTCTTCGCCGAATACATGTTTCACCGCTGCTGTCTCGATTGCGTCATTCGCTTGTGTTGAAGACCCGTGCGCATTGATGTATTCGATCTCCGACGGCGCCGTATTCGCATCGTCCAATGCCCACCGCATGGCTCGCTTGGCGCCGCCCCCATCAGGATCGGGCGCCGCAACGTGATAGGCATCCGACGACGCTCCATAGCCCAGTATTTCAGCGTAAACCTCGGCGCCCCGTTCAATGGCGCGCTCAAGGCTTTCAACGATGAAAACGGCGCCGCCTTCACCCAATACGAATCCGGTGCGATTGGCGTCAAAGGGTCGGCTGGCTTTTTCGGGCGCGTCATTGTAGTCGCGGGTGAGCGCCCGCGTCGCGCTGAAGCCGGCCAGGATATAGTCGAACATCACCGCATCAACGGCGCCGGCGACTGCCAGGTCGCATTTGCCCAATTGGATCAGGTCGCAAGCCTCGCCGACCGCTTGAATGCCGGTAGCGCAGGCAACCGATGGCGTGACCAGCGGACCAACGGCGTTCAGCATTTTGCTCACATAGTGGCCCGGCATATTCGGCAGAGCGTTGACGATGCTCATCGGATTTGCGCGCTTGTATCCCGAGTCCCGCCAGGCTTTGATCCCCGATTCGCCAACCTCATAGCTGCCGAGCGTCGTGCCAATCAAAGTGGCAACGCGGTGGCCGATTTCGCCAACGGTCTCAATAGTCAAACCAGCATCTGTGACAGCCATGACCGAGGCGACAATCGCGAACTGCGTTGCTCTCCCCATGCGGCGCGCCTGTTTGGGCGGGATGGTGTCGGACGAGTCAAAGTCGCGGATTTCGCCGCCGATCTTGACGTTGAGATGCTCGGTCTCAATGTTTTGCAGTTTTCGAATCCCGGACTTGCCGGCGGCGATCGCGTCCCAGAATTCGTCCTTATTGCCCAAAGGCGACACCACGCCCAAACCGGTGATGACCACCCGCTTGCGACCGTTTCGCGTCAATTCCATGCGCGTCCGCTCCAGATCACACCGCATCCCCAGCGATGCCGCTGCGAATCGCCCCGATGACATTTTCCTTTACGGCTCTGCGCGCTTGCTGAATCGCGTTCTTGATGCCGATAGCGGAGTTGCCGCCGTGCCCGATGATGACTACGCCATTGACGCCCAAAAGCGGCGCGCCGCCAATTTCCGAAGTATCCACCCGTCGCCTGATTCGGTTGAAGGCGGGCCGGGCCAAGGCGCCACCCAGCATAGATATGGCGTCGTTGCGAAACTCCTGTCGAATCAAAGTCGCCACATAGTGTGTGGTCGCTTCAAACATCTTTAGTACGATGTTGCCCACGAAGCCGTCCATGACAATCACATCAGCGACCGATGTCATCAGCTGCACCGGCTCGACGTTGCCGACGAAGTTCATTTTGCTGCGGCGCAAGATGTCGGCCGCTTCTCGAATGAGCAGGTTGCCCTTGATTTCTTCTGCGCCATTGGAGAGCAGGGCGATGCGCGGCTGGGTACAGCTCAAAACGCGCTCGGCATAGATGCTGCCCATCACGGCAAATTGCTGCACCCATTCCGGCTTGGCGTCGGTATTCGCGCCTACGTCCAGGAATATCATGCGGTGATCATTTACCGTGAACAGGGCAGAGAGCACCGGTCGTTTGACACCGGGGATTCGCCGCAGCGTCTTCAACGTTGCGAGCGCGTGCACCGCGCCCGTATTGCCCATCGTTACAAAAGCGTCAGCATCGCCCTTCTTTACCGCGTCCAGCGCAATATGGATAGAAGACGATGGCGCCAACTTGAGAACATCCGTTGGCTTCTCGTCCATGGCGATATCGTTCGGCGCGTGAAGGATCTCTACCTTGGCGCTGTTGATGCTGTGATTTTTGAGCTCTGCCTCAATCATCGCCTTGTCCCCGACCAAAACGATGGTATCGCCGAATTCTCTGGCCGCCAAAACACCGCCAGCAATATCGCTAAGCGGACGATTGTCCGTTCCCATCGCATCGAGAGCAATGTGCATCGAGTGGAAACCTTCCGAATGGCAAGGCGCAGAAACTAGCGCTACATGATACGGCAGGAAACGCGCTTGCTCAAGGTAGATTCGCCCAAGGGCAACGGACTGCGAGCCATTGACATATGCGGGCAATAGCCTATACTTGGCAGCATTCTGCGCCCTGATGGCGGAACTGGCAGACGCGCACGGTTGAGGGCCGTGTCCTTAACGGGGTGGAGGTTCGAGTCCTCTTCAGGGCATGAGAGAGGCTCACCATTGTTGGTGAGCTTTTTCGTTGCGCCGAACATTAAGCGGCTGTAGACTGCTACGGGAATAGACCGTAACAACAGCAAAGCGCATCGCCAGCGCGCAGTAGGCTGCAACCTTGTCGTATTTTTGGCGCCTGCGCGTTGAGCCAAAGTCTTGAAGGCAAGATATGAGTGACTCAAATAAAGAAATATTGCAGCAGGCGTATACGCTAATCGAGAATGGTGAACCGGAAAAGGCGCAGGAGATCCTGGCGCCGCTGCTTCAAGAGGATGCGGACAACGCCCACGTTTGGTGGGTCTATACGCATGCGGTGCAAGATGCCTCTATTGGGCTGGCAGCGCTGGAACGAGTGCTGGAACTGGATCCAAAGTATCCCGGCGCGCGCGAACTGAAAGCGGATGTACTCGAGGCGCAGTCAAAGGATCCTGATTTAATCGCCTTGCAGGCGGGTGGTTCGGGCGCCCCAGACCCTGCGGCGACCACGATTGATGTCGACGATTGGGAAGATCTGCAGCCGGTTGCGGACTCGGACGAAAACGGCTCATCCGCTCGTGGGCGCATCGCATTGCTAGTGGTCCTGCTGCTCGTCGTCGTTGGCGCTGGGCTGGTGTTATCCGGCGCTGTTGATTTATCGCAGCTGCTTTCGGATATCTTGCCATCTCCGGAACCTCAAGTGATTGTCGTCTCAGAATCAACGAGCGAGCCAACCGCCGCTAGTCTTGCAGGCGAGGCTACAAAGGCGCCCTTAGCAGCAAGCGCAACCTCGGAGCCCATGGCCGAGGCAAAACCCCAGGAAACGGCGGCGAGTGATAGCGAAGCGATTGCGCCGGCAACCGAGCAAAAACCTACAGCCGTCGCAACCGAAAGACCGACGGCAACAGCGACACGCGATGCTTCCCCGACGCCCAGCCCAACAATCAATTCAGACTCCATCCGCATCGCCAGTTTCGTCAGCTCAGTGGCGGAAGAGATAGCCGATTTCACTATCGTTCCGTTGGAGAGCGGGACGCTGCCCACGAAGCTGGGAGACACGTTGGTCATCATCGTATGCGCCATACCGGGACCGGAGTTTAACCAGCGCCTTAATGCCGTGCTAACCACCGTCGCTTCGTTGGAAGAGGACTTGCCTGAAGAAATTGAGGCGGTAGCAGCCGGGCTCGTCAATTGCGACGACGCGGACGCTGGCTTGCGAATCGTCGGGGTCACGCGGGCCACAATCAGCGCCTTCGCCAGCGAAGAAATTGACAGCAAAGACTTTCAGCGCGCCTGGCAGCCCTTGTCTTGAATCTGGCCCCTCTCAACAGTATCCTAGTTCCAGCAGCGACTAAGGCGGCGGCGCAATATGACGCCGGATGATACTCCTCATGAGCAAGGGCAGAAAAGTCATCACCAAGAATCGCAAGGCGCATCGCGACTATCTGGTCAGGGATCGGTACGATGCGGGTCTCGTGCTCTTGGGCTCGGAAATCAAGTCGATTCGCAATCACAATATCAGTATCGGCGATGGCTTCGTCCAGGAAAAGGCGGGCGAATTGTGGCTGCTGAATACGCACATCGCGCCCTACAAAGAAGCGAATATCTTCGGGCATTCCGATCCGCGGCGGCCGCGCAAGCTCTTGCTGCACCGGCGCGAGATCAATCGAATCATCACACGGATCCGCCAGAATGGCATGACGGCGATTCCGCTACAAGTCTATTTGGAGCGGGGCCGGGCGAAAGTGGAGATCGGCGTCGCGCAGGGCAAGAAGCGCTACGACAAGCGCGCTGACTTGGCAAAGCGCGATGCGAATCGGCAGATAGAGCGCGCTCTTAAAGAACGTTGACGCCTCCCTTCGTGGTTGTAGCGTGCGCAGCGCAGTGCTAAAATTCTCGCGTCGAAACTCAAACTTCAGGATGCAGATGGTGATATGGCTGCAGTGAACGGCAAGAAACCGCGCGTGCTCTCCGGGATTCAGCCCTCAGGCGACTTGACGATTGGCAACTACCTGGGCGCGTTGAAGCAATGGGTGGAAGTCCAGCACGATTACGACTGCTTCTACTGCGTTGTAGACTTGCACGCGATTACGACAGAGCAAGACCCGGCGGAATTGCGACAGAAGACGCGAGAAAGCGCCGCCATGTACATCGCCGCCGGGCTCGACCCGGAAGTCTCAACGATCTTTGTACAGTCTCACGTGCCAGCACATTCGGAATTGGCCTGGATGCTCACCTGCATGGCGCCCTTGGGCTGGCTCTACCGCATGACCCAATTCAAAGACAAATCCGCCAAGCAAACGCAGGAGTCCATCGGCGCCGGCTTGCTCAATTATCCCAGTTTGATGGCGGCGGATATCCTGCTATATCATGCCGATTTGGTGCCTGTCGGCGATGATCAGAACCAGCATTTGGAGTTCACACGCGATCTGGCGCAGCGCTTCAACCACATGTATGGCGATACCTTCACCTTGCCATCGGTGATGAATCCCCAAGCCGGCGCGCGCGTCATGGGCTTGGACAACCCGACCGCCAAAATGTCGAAGAGCGAAGCGGCGGAGAATCACGCCGTCTTCTTGTTGGACAGCCTGCCCGCGGCGCGCAAGAAAATCATGCGCGCAGTCACCGACTCTCACCGCGAGATTCGCTTCAGCAAAGAGCGAGACCGCGCCGGAGTCAACAATCTGCTGACCATCTATCAGGCGATCACGAACGAAAGCGGCGACGCCATCGAAGCTGACTTTGCCGACAAGGGTTACGGCGATCTAAAACGGGCGGTCGCCGATTGCATCGCTTCAACGCTCGAACCGCTGCAAACGCGTTACTACGAACTGATGAATGAAGAAGGTTATCTGGACTCCGTGCTCAAGCTGGGGCGGGAGAAAGCCGGCGCAATCGCCGAGGCGACGCTCAAGTTGGCGCAAGAGCGCATGGGATTCCTGGCGCCGTCTTGACCAATGAAAGGAATTTGACTAGAATATCTGGCAAGCCCCATTCGTCTAGCGGCCTAGGACGTGGCCCTCTCAAGGCCAAAACAGGAGTTCGAGTCTCCTATGGGGCACTGAAACCTCGGATGGCAAGCGTCTGAGGTTTTTTCTTGATTGAATAGGTTGCCCTAATCGGAACGGCGTCAGCGAGATGCCGATAGAGCGCGCGATAAACACCGATCGCAAAATACAGGCTGTCGATGTCACGGCAATCTGCCAGTCCGCTATTGCCGAGGCAAAGAACGGCATTGCCGTATTCAATCTGCTGCACACGACCGCGGCGCTCATCATCTGTGAAGACGAGCCCAATCTGCGTGACGATCTGGTCCGCGTAGCAGAACATTGGCTCACAAACCTTCGTCCTTTCCGGCACGGCCTTTATGGCGCGCCCAACGCCGAAGCCCACATCACCAGCGCGCTGGCGGGAACCTCCCTCACGCTTCCAATCGTCGATGGCAAGTTGCTCCTCGGCAATTGGCAGAGTATACTTCTGTTGGAGTTGGACGGGCCCCGGCGGCGAAAGCTAGTCTGCACGGTAATTGAGAATCAACCATAAATTGAGGTCATAAGAATGTTAACGCGCGAACAGATAGAGCAGTTTCATGAGGATGGCTATTTGGCGGTTGATCGCCTGCTGGATTATGAACTGGATATCGGACCGGTCATTGAGGAATATCAACAGTTGCTGGACGAACTCGCTGAGCAGTGGGTGGTGGAGGGGCGCCTCGAGAGCGCATACAGCGACCTGCCATTTGAAGAGCGGCTGGTTGAGGTGTATCGCGCCGGCTGTGACTATTACCAGGCTTTCGATATTGCGCTGCCCAATGGCAATGTCCGCGCGGACACGCCAATCCATTTGGGACCGGCCGTCTTCAATTTGCTGCGCAGCCCGCGACTGCTTTCCGCTGTCGAGTCGCTCATCGGCGGCGAAATCTACAGCAACCCGATTCAGCATGTGCGCATCAAACCGCCGTTCCGTTTGGTCGAAAAAGCAGATGTGGATAATGCCTTGGTGAGCGCCACTCGCTGGCATCAGGACAATGGCGTGGCGCTGCCCGAAGCCGACGAGACCAAGATGTTGACCTGCTGGGTTGCGGTTAGCGAAGCGACGCCGGAAAACGGCTGCCTCCAGGTCCTGCCGAAGAGCCACCGCGAAGGCATCGCCTTGCATTGCACAGTCACCAATCAGCTTGGCATTCCCGATACACTGATTGAGCAGGAACAGGCAAAGCCGGTGCCGCTGAAACCCGGCGGCGTCCTCTTTTTCCATCCCATGTGCAAACACGGTTCCCTCGATAACAACAGCGACGCGTTTCGCTGGAGCTTCGACCTGCGTTACAACCCAATCGGCGAGGCCACCGGTCGTCCACATTTCCCCGGTTTCATCGCGCAAAGCCGGGCAAACCCAGAGTCCGAGCTAGAAGATCATCGCGAGTGGGCCAAGCTCTGGTTTGAAGCGCGCGCGAGACTGGCCGGCGTCGAAGAGATCAAGCACAACCGCTGGGACAAGGACGATCCGCTCTGCGCATAAGTTGCGCTGGACGCTATGCTTTACTCTATAGAAACAGATGTATAACGAGTTACTTCTATCCGACTTCGGTGACGATCCGTTGCTGAAGCTCGACTTCGCTCCATTCAACCGATTTGAAGCCAGCGTCTAACCTGCGCATCGTCGCCATGTCAAACGGCTACCCGGTCCCCGCGGAACCAGTCCAATCCGAAATCATCATCAATAAATCTCGATTCTTGACCACTGTGGAATTGGCGACGAGTGTTGCGGGCGCCCGCGAGCGCCTGGCTGCGCTCCGCTCCGAGTTGGCGAGCGCAAATCATCATGTCTACGCCTTTCGCATCGGCTTTGGCAATTCGATCACCGAAGGCATGAGCGATGACGGCGAACCGACGGGTACGGCCGGTCCCCCAACCCTTGCGGTCCTGCGAGGCGCCGGCATTGGCGACATTTTGCTGGTGACTGCGCGCTACTTCGGCGGCGTCAAGCTGGGCACTGGCGGTCTGGTGCGCGCCTACACCGCCTCGGCGCAAGAAGCGCTGCGCGAACTGAAGACTGAGTTGAAAGTACAGCGTCAGACGGTCGGGCTCGAATTGCCCTACACATTTTACAATCTCGCCAAGCGCCTTATTGCCGAGCACAAGGGGACGATAGAAGATGAAGTATTTGACGAACAAGTCCTGGTGATCGTCAGATTCATAGAAGCCGACTTGGACCGCTTCACGATTGAGATGCGTGAGCGAACTGCAGGCCAAGTGCTGCCGGTTGCGCTCTCGTAACTTACTCACTCATTTTCTGGGCGATCAATTGCCGGACTTGCCAAATGGCGCGGTGTGAGGGCGCAATTGTCTCCGCCAGCGCGATGTACTGGCGCGCGTCCTCAAACTGATCATTTTCGATTAAACAGGAAGCCAATTGCATCAAGAGATAGACGTCGCTGGGAAAGCGCTCCAGGGCGTCATTTAGCAATGCGATGGCGTCGTGGCGTTCATTCTGAGCCCACAAGATTCGGGCTGTTCCCAAATCAATCTGAGGGTCCGGTCCCGCTTGTTCCGCTGCCTCGCGCAGCACTTCCAGAGCGCTGTCATCATCTCGCCAGCTGCGATAGCACGCGGACAAGAGCAAGTGAAGATCAACGAGCCTGGGCGCCAGCTCTATTGCCTGCTCCAGCAGGTCCACTTTGTCTTCCGACACCGGGCGATTCGCGCTTAGCACGACCTTTGTTTCCGCGTATTGCTCGGCAAAAGACGGCAAGGATGCCTGCAGATTAATTCGCTGAAGTTCCAATTCCAGATTTTCGTCGATCTCGACAAACGATTCGCGGCAAGCCTCAACCATTTCGCTCGCCAGCGCGCTGTCCGAATCGGCCAAAGCCAGCTGAGCAAGAAAAATATAAGCATACGCATTGGAATCGAGATGTCCTTCCAGGATATCGTAAGCGTGTTCGTAATCTTCGAGTTCAATTAGTCGATCCAGGACCTCGCCGAGAAACGAGCCTTCTTCGTCTCTTTGCAGCAGGCGCTCGAAGTAGATCCAGCGTTCTTCGTCCGCTATGTCGATCATGTAGGCAAGCGCCAGTTGGAGGGCGCTCAAGTCTTCCCTCACGTCGTCTGTGTATAGTTTGAGCGCGTTTGCGATTTCGACCGCAATATGCGCTTCTTCATCGTGTTCATCCGGGTCAAGCAGCAGCACATCTTCAACATTCAGACTATTGACTTCAGCCGCCATCAGAAGCTCGGCATATTGCCAGTAAAGCGCCGGATGCTGCAAGCCGCTTTCCAAAGCCAGCTGAGCAGTATCGATGGCTTCCTCGATCTGCCCCATACTGAGGTGGATCTCGATCATGGCGCACCATACCGACGCGGGTTCATGAGCGCTCAAGCGGGGCTGCAAGAAGGAAATCGCCTGCTGAGCCAGGCCCAGCCGCGATAGACCCAAAGCGGCGGCGGCGGCGGGCGCGGCCAGCGTTTCGCGGCTGAACGCGCGCTTTAGTTCTGGCACGATGAGTTCGCCTACATCGGCTATTCCCGGCTGCATCACCTGCTTGGCCATCATGCCCAACGTCCAGAAGGCAAATTGGCCAGGATTCGAGATACAAAGTTCAGCTACTTCCAGAAACTGATCACGAACATCATTCTCGTCCCACTCGACATCCCACAAATGCAGGTAGACATCGAGGTTCCAGCCAAACACAGCTTCTAGCAGCGTCTCAAGTTCAGCGATTCCCCCTTCATGCGCGTCATATTCGATGATGGCTTTGGTATTGACCTCCCCCGCAATCGCTCGGAAGACGTCCGCCGCGATGGCCGGCAGCGCCGACGTCAAGCTCGCAAGCGACTCAAATTCGTAAACCAGGGCATCGCTTTCGCCGTCGTTCGCCGACAGGCTCCTGTCGATGTCAATCCGCAGCTCATAGCCGTCGGCCGCAGCGATGAGCGCGCCTTCAAGGATCACGTTGTCGGCTAAACCATCCAGCGTCCAGTCAGCGGACGAGAACTGGTAATCGGAAGCTGAAATCTCTGCGTTTCCGTCGGCGCTGTCGATTCTGGCGAAGCAACGATAAACGCGGGTGTCCTGATACTGTTCCAATAGGTAACAGAGACAAGAAGCCAGACCCATGGCGGCTTCGGGCATCTCGGCGCAAAGTATCGGATATACCCCGATGCGATACCGCTCATCCGCCTGAATCTCCTGCGCCAGACCGGCGGCGCTTCCAAAGATTGATGATGGTGCTCCTGAATCGATGGGCTGCCTGCCAAGCGACTTCATTCTTTCGGCGGCACTTTGCATGCGCGGCGCTCCAATCAAAACACCCTGCCAATATGACAGGGTGCATTGTATATCTGTCTAGGTGGACTGAATAGAATACTCTGCTAGTTGACGATCCTTACCTGGCTGAAGTCGCCACGGAAAACTGTGTAATGATTGTTCAACCAACCCTGACCGAAGCTGCCTTCAACCATATACCAGCCGCGCCCCCTGGAAAGCCCGAGCACCTGCAATACAGTACCGCCCGGCACCGTCGCCACGATGCTGTTGCCGATTCCCGGGCCGGAGCGGATGTTAAGAAAGGCTGTATTCACGACTGCCCGCGGCGTAGAACCGGAGAGATGCGCTCCCTCGCGCTGGCTCGGCCGGCCAGTCCGTGACAGCCCGGAGAAGTTGCCGCGGCCTACCGTAAAAGTGGAATTGACCCAGCCCGTGCCGGCCGATGTTTCGACCTGATACCAGACGCCGCCGCTGTCTATCGCAGTCACCTGTAGCTCGGTGCCGCCTCGCACAGTAGTTAAAACGCTGTTGCCAACACCTGGGCCCGTCCGAACATTGAGGTAGGCCGTATTCACGACGAGATAGGGGGAGCCCGCAGGAATCGACGGTTGCGGTCCCGAATCCGCCGGCTCGCCAGTATGCCGTACGCCGGTGAAATCGCCACGATCGATTGTATAAAACGAATTGACCCAACCTGGCCCGCTGGGGCTTGTGACCTCAATCCAATCACTGCCGACGCGGAGAGAAATAACGGGCAGCACTGTTCCCCCTGCCACTGTGTCGATGATATCATGGCCCGCTCCTGGTCCGCTGCGCACATTTAGCCGGTATGTGTTTACGACCAAATGCGGCGTATTTTGCGCGACAGCAAGTGTCTGTACCGAGGTAAGCAAGGCGACCACAACCAGCGAAAAGAGCAATACCCGATATCCAATGCGATTGGCCATAATCTTCTCCCGTAAAGACCTAATCAGCGTAATCAATGTCTGTTAGCACGAAAACCAGTATAGTGGTCACTAACATACTGGGCAAACGAATTCGCTGGCAATCTACGCCCTAGAGCCCAGCAAATTTTCATTGAACCGTTTCGAGAGCGGACGGAGATTAACAGGCGCGAAACGGCGGAAGCATTCGAAACTGGCAATTGACGATCAGTCTCAGAAAATTGACACAATGCCTTCACTGTGCTAACATACCCACAGACCGCTAAAGGCGAAGGGATACGTCATGGCTTTGGCCGAACAGCAGACAGTTGGCGTGGTAACCGACAGCAGCGTTCTCGATGTCACACCGGCCGCGGTGTCCATCATCAAGAGCTTGCTCGAACAGCGAGAGATTCCTGAGCATGCGCTTCGCGTCTTTGTGACGGGCGGCGGCTGTTCCGGGTTGCAGTACGGTATGGCTTTTCAGGAGGCGCCAGAAGCGGGCGATACCGTTGTCGACTGTGCTGACGTGCGTTTACTGGTTGATCCGACGAGTATGATGTACCTCAGAGGAGCCACCATCGATTATGTCGACAGTTTGATTGGCGGCGGCTTTCGCATAGATAACCCCAACGCCGTTTCCAGTTGCGGCTGCGGCACTTCCTTCAAGGGTTCGGAAGAGGGCGAAGCCGACCAAAGCCAAGGATGCGGCACCTGCGGAAGCTACTAGCGCTCGCCTTTGCCTTTGCCGAGGCGCGCCGCCATCATCGAGTGTGACCAGCTTTTCAGTTGCGCAGCAAACTGATTAACAGTCCGACAAGTCCGAGACCGGCCAATGTCAGGATTGGAATCAGTGGTGGCAAATCAAGCAAGCGCGGTTCGGATGCTTCAACCACCTCAAGTTGATGGACAAACGAAGGCTGAGTCGCTGGCGGCGTATATGTCGGCAGCGCCGTCGCCTCGATAACTTCCACGGCTCTGGCTGCATCAGCGCCAGCGGTGGCGATTTCGATCGTTCGCGGATTCGCCCCTGTCCTATCAGCGTTCTCATCAGCGATCAGCGCCAAGCTTCCCGGGGCGACCACGGCGTCAAGATTGTCGATCGCCTCGATTTGGGCCGGATCGCCTTCTATTGTCACAAGGTCTCCGTACACCCAGGCTCGTCCATTAGGCGAGAATTCGAAACTCAATTCGTACCAGCGATAGTAATTGCGCAGCACCGGATAGAGCGCTCCGTGAGCGATGGTGCCAAGCAAGTCGCTTTCGATATCAGGCAGGGCGCGGACGTTTACATTCCCGGCAGAGGGAAGCGCCTGCAGCCGCGCGGCCGGCAGCAGCGTCGGCGTGAAGCTGGGCGTGATGGTCGGCGCCAGCGCTTGGGCGCCTTCTGGCGTAGGCGTGACCAAGCTGGCGCGCACCGGTGTCGCATCGGCGCCGCCTTGCGCGAATGAAGGCGCAAGCGGAATGACGAGTGCCGCGCAGAGCGCCACATATCCAATTTTCTCGCCGATTCTGGTCCAGTCACCAGGAAATCGCATTGACATCAGTGAATCGACCTTGCTCAGCGATCACGCTACGGTTGTCCAGAGTGTTCACCAAGAAGCCTTGATAAAGCTGACTGCCCAGCCCAACGACCTTCCAGTTGCTCATGATAAATGGGGGGACGACCCGGCCTGGCGGGCAGCGATTGCAGTCCGCCGGAATCCATTCGCCATTGAAGCGCCTGGCGATGTGCAGATGCGTCGCCGTGCTGAAACCTCCGGCGCAGGACGTGTATCCCAGGATGTTGCCCGAATCAACGACCTGGCCCTCACGCAAGGCGTCGTGCGGGCTGACATGCAGATAGAGTATCGTCCAGCCGCTTCCCTCATTGCCGTCGCCATCGAGGTCCAGCACGATTACGCCGTCGTCAATTCTGGCAATGATTCCATTGGCAATCGCTGTGATAGGGAAACTCGATGTATAACACCAACGGGCTTCCTCTTCGTCAGGCGGCGCAAAGTCAACAGCGGACCAGGCGCTGCCGTTTCCCCAGCCACCGTGAAACCCGCCTGTGAAACGCCATACATCGCCGCGTGGGAACGGAAGCGTTAAGGCAGGCTGCGCCAGTTCAGCCGCTGTCGTGTCATGCGCATCCTCGAATGGATCGCCAAAGAGGCGTCGATAGGTCTCGAACAAGCCCCTCTCGCCGACGTCAATTTCCCATTGCTCAAAGCCTCGCAATTGCGCGATCGCGAATTGCAGACCTATGGTTCCCGCGTTCAAGTCTGGATGAAAATTTAGGCGGTTGCCGTCGGCGGCTTCCAGAATCGTCTCACTGCGGTATTTCCAGGCATAATATCCTTGGTTGAGTTGGTCCGCCAGCCAACTCAACTGGGCATAAAGGCCCTTCCGCCCGGTTAGCGCCGTAGCCTGCGGCGTCGCAAATGGGTAGAGCAGCGCTTCTTCCTCTTCTGTCGGCGTAGTGACCAGACCGGCGAAGTGCTCAAGTAACGCGATGAGAAGGCGCGCGTCCACGCTGTATTCACGCGAAACGCGTTCGATGATTTGGCTCGCCGTCAGGGCGTCGCTGCGCTGCGTTCCATCGGCTAGCCGAGTCGGCGTGAAGACGTTGATCTGCGGAAGTATGCCGGGTTGTGAGCGCATGAACGCATCCGTATCGAAACCAACGGCGCCTACAGATCTAACCAGCCGCGAGTCCGGCAAAATGCGAAACGCGGGCGTATATGCCACCGGCGTCTGCGGCAGATTGATGACCTGCCCCACCTCCAGAAAATCAGGATTGGGCAGATCGTTGGCTTTTAGAAGCGCGTTGATAGAGACATTATAGCGATCGGCGATTCGGGTAAGCGTGTCCCCCGGCTGGACCGTATGAGATGCTTGTTGCCCATCCTGGATCGCAGATTCGGCTGCCGAAGCTGCATCAGAAAGTGTGGCAACCACCGTAGAAGATCCGCCCAAGCCCGTCTTAATTGCCGGGGTAGAAACCGCCCGGCGATCATTTGGAGCGGTGATAGCCGTTGGCGCCGCCTTTTGAAGCGACTCAGTCGATGCGCGTACCGGCGAAGCATTCGCTTGCGCGGATACTTCCGAGCGCTCGACTTCAGTCGCTGCCGAATCCCAAGCCATGGTACAGCCGGCTATGACGGCAACCGAAAGCAGCAGCGCTACAGTCGCAAGGAAAGGAACTTTGCCGGATATGGAGATCAACTTGCTGTCGCCAAACTGCACTTGGGCGTACCTTTGAACACCTGTATACTAATCCAGTATCTTGGATAGCGACATCAACATTAGGAGTGAGCTATGGCCAGCGTTGAAGAGGTAAAGAGCTTGTTTCCGGCAATGGTGGATCGTTTCCTCCCTGAGAAAGCGGGAGATATGAGCGCGACCATCCTCTTTGATCTAAGTGGCGACAACGGTGGATTCTATTGGATCAAGATAGCCGATGGCGCCGCCACGACGGGCGCCGGCGAATTGAGCGATCCGGCCATGACCGTAAAGGCGAGCGCAGACGACTGGTTCGCGGTGGCTACCGGTCAAACGAATGCGATGCAGGCATTCATGACGGGAAAACTCAAAATCCTCGGCGATATGGGTCTGGCGATGAAACTCCAGACGATCTTCGCGCAATAGGGACATCGCGCCATCTAACAATCGTCGTCTGATTCCAGACCCAAGGCAGCAACGCTCAAACTGAAGCCGGCCGTATCCAGCGCCTCGTCAATCACGGCTCTTGTATCATCATCGGTTTCGGTCTCTTCCAGGCTGCTCAGTATTTCAAATGCCTGCCGGCCGCCGATTTCACCCAAGGACCAGATCGCAATCATTTGAATCTCTTGATCGTCGCTTAACGTGAACTCGCCAACCCGACGCGTGGCATCCTTCAGTTGTATTTGACCGCAAGCTCTGATCGCTTCATATACGTGCTCGCCGTCGGCGCTCTCGAGCTCGTTCAACAGTTGGGTGCGCCACATTGAGCTGCAAGTACGTCCCATTGCGTAAATGGCGCCGATTCCAAGTTCATGGTTGCCATCCGCGTAAGCGGTCTCGATGAGGCTGCTGACCTTAGGGTGGCTTGAATTGGCGAGCGCTTCCAAAGAGCGGCGGCGAATCTCTACCGGCTCCGCAGGATCGCTGTGGATGCCATAGGCCAGCGACTGCGCCTGAGCCGCGAGTTCACCTGGGACATCGCCGTATTCGCCCAAGAGAATGAATCGGCCCAAATGCTCCAGGGCGCGCGCCCTAACGGCGCCGTCAGGATCGGTTTCCGCCATTTTCATCAGCGCGCGCATCGTCTCGGCTGACTCGTCAATCCACAGCATGTCGATCGACGCTGAGCGGACGAGACTGCTGGCATCTTCGAGGCACAGCAAAGCCATCTCACGAAAATTGAGTTCAAACATAGCTTCGCTGGCTTCATTCAGCGCACGCAACACCCGATGCTTGGCGACAGGGGGAAGCCGATTCCAGACCGGTTCAATCGTCTGCAGCTCTTCAGCGGTCAAATCGCTCAGTCCATATACGATTGCCGACGGTACGACAGCCTGATGAGAGAGCGCCTCATTCTGCAGTGATTGAGCCAGGTCTTCAAGCGAAGGCTTGGGGATGGGCAGGTCAACTGCCTCTTCTTCGAATGCTGTCATTCGCTTGACTCCCCTGGTCAGCCAAGTGTCGGCGGATTAATCAAGTCATAAATCATGACCGCGGCGCCCAGCGCCAGCAGGAGCACGATGCCAATTTGATGTATTCGCGCTTCGGTCTTGGGGGCGACTGGCTTGCCCCGAAGCATTTCAACGAGAACGAATACGATCCGTCCACCATCGAGGGCTGGAATCGGCAGCAAATTGCTGATGCCCAGGAAAATGCTGATCAGGGCGATGAATTTCAGCATGATGCCGGGACCCTCCTGCAAGCTGCGCTGCAAGAATTCTCCGCCGATCTTGCTAATGCCGATGATACTGATGGGACGCGCATCCCGGCCGCTGAGCGACCCGTCGAGCAAGCGGCCCGGTATTGAAGCGATAAGTCTCAGGGTTTCCGCCGTTGTACGAACGCTGTACGAGATGGCGTCAGGAATGCTCTGCGGGATCAATTCATGCTTGTGCCCAGCGTTGGCGAAACGAGTGCGATCTCGCAGTCCAAACTGCGATCGTACCCCCATGCCCAGCCGCCCTTCCGCTTCCGGCGGATTCACGCGCGGCGTGACGACCACAACGAAGTCTTCAACCGAGCCGTCATCAAACTCTCGCCTGAGCGTGAGCGGAAGTGGCATGCCTTCAAAATCCCTCGTGGCCTCTTGCAAGGTCCTGGCTGGATTACCCGATGGCGCTATCGGTTTATGATCGATCTGGCCGATAATGTCCCCGGGCTGTATGCCAGCCTGCGCTGCCGGCGATTCTTCCAGCACAGTCACCACTTGCACGAAACCAGAGCGTCCAGCGAAGTCCGGCTTGACGCGCAACTCGTACTCATCGCCTGTTTCTCGACTGATGAGCGAAAACTGGATCGATTCCCCATGATAGGATTTTAGCTTCTCGTGAAAGTCTACAAAATCGGCGAAGCGCTCTCCGTTGATCTTTTCGATGGCATCCCCAACTTTAGCGTCAGTCTCGTAGAACAGGGAGCCGGGCGGAATCGCTACAATTTGGCTTAACCCGCCAACCGGCAGTGAGAGCCCGATCAGAGCGACAATGAAGAACAAAATGAGCGCCATAAGAAAATTGGCTAAGGCGCCGGCTGCCATGAAGAAAATGCGACCCAAGGCGGGCGCCTCGTTGACCGACCTCATCTTGCGCTCGTCCACCCCGCGCAGGCGCAGCATTTCGCGCTCCGATACCAGGCGAACCAACCCCGAGCGCCGCCGCTCCAATGTGACCCGATCTCGCTTTACCTTGTCCTCGCTGGCTGGACCAATCATGTCCTCGCCCAATGGACGCACGAATCCGCCCAAGGGCAGAAGATTCAGGGTGAATTCCGTTTCACCAAGCATGAACAAGCGTCCAACGCGAGGCGGGAAGCCAATGCCAAACTCAAGCACATTGATGCCAACCAGTTTGGCGGCAAGGTAATGGCCGAGCTCGTGAATGATAACTGCCGGAATCAAAACGAGCGCGAAAGCGGCGATGGCAAGCGCAATGTCACTTGTAGCGACGTATACCAGCATAGACCACTGCCCTCCAAAAGAATACGATTCGCCTACATTATACGTCCGACTTGGGAATAGACGCAAGGAATGTCATTCGCCCTTGTCCCCAGACCTCATGATGTAGGCGCCGCCACCCACCGATGAGCGCAAGATGTCCAGCTCGCTCGAAAGCGCCTGCAAGCGCGCGCTCACCGCATCGGCGTCGCAGTCCGCGCAGATGCAATGGACATTGGGCCCGGCATCCAAGGTAAAACAGACCTGCAATTTTTCCACCCTTCGCCAATGGCGCACCGCCTTCATGATAGCGAAGGAGAGCGGCTCCCAATACAAAAGCGGGGGATCGCTCGTCATCATGACAGCATGCATCAGGTTGCTGTCTTCCTCGACCACGTCGGCGAAGTTTCCGAAATCTCTGCGCATAATTGCCGATTTCACCGCGCGCAAGCGTTCGGCTGCCGTGCTTGTCCGCGCCGACTGCAATACGCTGGTGGCAGCCGTCTCATGACCAGCGCTGGAACCCGTCCGCTTGTGCGCCCGACTTACGATTGCAATGACATCAATCAGTTTCCAGTGATCGGGCGGCGCGAAGGTTTCCGCAAAGGATGTCTCATGGGAATCGCCCGCATGCCATTCGACATATCCGGACGGGATCGAACGCGCAGCTGATCCCGAGCCCATCCGCGCCAGAGTGGAGAGTTCCCGCTCGGAAAGATTCAAGCCAAGCGCGGCGCTTGCAGCTCCAGTCAAGGCGGCGAAGGCCGACGCTGATGAGGCGATGCCTGTGCCCATCGGAAAGTTATTCGTCGAGCAAACGCGCGCGTAGCGCCTTGTCTTAAAATGCGCGCGCAGCACATTCAGATGATTGCGAACGCGCTCAAGGGCTGAATCTGCAGCGATCGCCCCGTTGATGTGAAGCGTGTCCTGTTTCAGGTCGCTGTCCCAGTGGAGAGTAGTCGTCGTATGGAGGTCGGCCAGGTTCATGCTGATTGACGAGTTGGCGGGCAGCCGCAGCTGATGATCTCGGTTGCCCCAATACTTGACAAAGGCGATATTGCTATGCGCCCTAGCTGTTGCGGACCGCGAACTATCAGCCATTCCTCAGCGCCGATCTCAAACTGTGACTGAAGTTTTACTGGATTTGTGCGACAATATCACTAGACTTATGGCTCTGTCCACTGGCAAAGGGGCAGTGAGCATCTTGGAAACCTTGCTCAATCTGGTCGCGACGATGCGGCCCAAACAATGGACGAAGAATGTACTCTTCGTCTTTCCCGCAATCGTATTCAGCGAGCAGCTTTTCGAATTGGAATTGCTGCTCCGCGTCATCGTCTGCTGCATTCTGCTTATTCTAAGCTCCGGCTGTGTTTATATCATCAATGATTTGGCTGACAAAGAAGCCGACCGCGCGCATCCGGTAAAGCGCCTGCGACCCATCGCTTCCGGTAAACTCTCTTCATCCGCGGCGAAGGCGGCCGTGGCGGCGCTGCTCCCGCTCTTGCTTTTGGCCGCGTACTATTTTGACGAGCGCCTCGCCGTGCTGGTACTCGTGTATTTCGTAGTGCAGATTGCCTATTCGCATACCATCAAGCACATCGTGATATTGGACCTACTGGCGGTGGCGGCGGGATTTGTCTTGCGGTTGCTCGCAGGCGGCATCGTCATTGATGTCAGTCTGTCACCCTGGCTATATGCGTCGGCCGGCATGCTGGCTCTGTTTCTGGTCATCGGAAAGCGCCGCCAGGAGCTGGCATTGCTTGGCGACGACGCTGCGGCGACCAGGCGCGCATTCGCGCAATACAACCTGCCGTTGCTGGACGACATGCTGCGCATCGTGACAGCGGCAACGACGATCACTTACATCATCTACACGGTCGAATCGCCGACGATGATTCGTGATGGCCAAAACCTCGGTCTAATTACGGTTCCCTTCGTAATCTACGGTCTGTTTCGCTATCTATACCTGATTCACGTAGAAGAACGCGGGGGAGCGCCCGACGAAGTTCTTCTCAATGACTTTCCGCTGCAGGCTACCATTGGCTTGGCGGGGCTTGCCTACATGGTGATCTTGTATGTGTTGTAGGTCCGCATGAGCGCGCAGGCGAGCGCGCCGGGCAAAGCCATTCTCGTTGGCGAGCACGCTGTCGTCTACGGCAAGCCGGCGATAGCGCTTCCCCTTTCCGGCATTCGCGCCAATGCAGCTTTCAGGCGGACGGAGTCGCCCTTGACCCTCATCGCCGAAGACCTCGCGCGTCCGCCGCTAATGATTGACACTGACGACATAGCGTCATCCGATCCCTTGGCTCTGATGGCTGGCTTGACCATGCGGTATTTCGGCTTGGGGAGCCTCCATGGCGAAATCAGAATTCAGTCGGACATTCCGATTGCCAGCGGGCTCGGGAGCGGGGCTGCCGTGTCCGCTGCTATAGGGCGCGCGATTGCCCGACTGCACGGCGCAGACATGCCTGATGAAGCCTTGAATCGACTCGTATTTGAGGTGGAAAAGCAGCATCATGGCACGCCGAGCGGCATTGACAACACGGTCGTCGTATACGAATTGCCGGTATACTTTTTGAAAAACGGCTCGATAGACTTCCTTGAAATCGTTGCGCCGCTTTGGATCCTGTTGGCCGATAGCGGAATCGCTTCATTGACGCGCGATGCGGTCGCCGATGTGCGTTCGCGGGCTCGTTTGGCGCGAGCCCAAACCGCGCGTGTATTTGATCATATCGGCGCCATCGTCGTTGAGGCCAGACGCAGCATCGAGCAGGGCAATAAAGTTCAATTGGGCGAATTGATGACGGCGAACCATTGCTTGCTGCGTAAGCTACACGTGTCCTGCCCTGAACTGGATCATCTTGTCGAAGCCGCCTTAAATGCCGGCGCGCTGGGGGCAAAGCTCTCGGGCGGCGGGCGCGGCGGCTGTATCATCGCCCTGGTGAATGAGGATTCTGCGCCAGCGGTGAAGCGAAGTCTCTTTGAAGCTGGAGCCAGGAAAGTGATGATGACAATAGCAGGTCAAGGAAGGCAAATTGACGATACTGATTAAGCTCGGCGGATCGCTGATTACGGACAAGACTAGGGCGAGGTCTTTTCGGCCGGAAAGGGTGCGCCGAATCGCAAGACAGATTGTTCGCCTGCGCGATCATTCCCCAGGCATCCGCATCATCGTTGGACACGGAAGCGGCTCCTTCGGCCATTTCGAGGCGCAAAAATACCGGACCGCTGAAGGCGTACAGACCGAGCGGGAGCTTCAGGGCTTTGTTAAAGTCGGCGCGGTCGCTGCCGAGCTTAGCCTGCTGGTGCAAAACGAATTCCTCGCCGCGCGCCTGCCAACGATGCGGTTCCAACCCTCCTCAACCGTCGTCGCAAGCAAAAAGCGGATTAAGTCCTTCGACAGCCGCGCACTGGCTTTGGCGCTCGACCAGCAGCTTGTTCCTTTGATCCATGGCGATATCGCCCTTGACGAGAGCATTGGCGGAACGATCGTCTCAACCGAGACCTTATTCGCGCACCTGGTTGAAAAGCTGGGCGTTCAGATGATCATACTCCTGGGCGAGGTGGATGGCGTGCTTGATCAGAACGGAGAACTTGTTCCGCGTATCACGCCGAGCGCGTTGGCGGACGTTCGTTCCGTGCTCGCGGGGTCGCGCGGCGTGGATGTCACCGGCGGTATGCTGCAAAAGGTTGAAACTATGGTCGACCTTGTACGCGACTGCCCGTCGCTCACAGTCACAATCGCGGACGGACAGCGCGACAACATATTGTACGATCTGTTGATGAATCGCCGCAAGATCGGCACGCGAATCTGCGCGGACGCCTGATTCAGTTTGCTGTGATCGCCACGTTGTACAGCACGGGGTATAGCCCAAAGGCATCATATCGGAGACCGTCTACATCAGCGCTGACCGCTCGCAAGCGCACAGCCTCGCGGATCGGCAGCAGCAGTGCCTCTTTCATCAACAGCGATTGAATCTCATAATACTGCGTTCGACGTTTGGCTGGATCCTGCTCTTGCGCGGCGCTGATGAGCATGTCGTTCAAAACGGGGTGCTGGGCGCGGGCATAAGAATACAGGGAGCGATCGAGGAAAACGCGGCTCAGGATTCCCGGGTCTATTCCATAGTTGGTCACCGGGAGCAAGTCAAATTCACGAGATTGGATTGAAGCCCGTAGCTGAGATCTCCCCGCCACCGGCTCCGTCGCCAGGTCTACACCAATCTGCCGCCACTGTTCTTGAAGCAGAGCCGCTACTTCTGGAAGCTGCCCCCACGGCGGAACCAGCATCGTGAGCGATAGCGGATCGCCGTCTCGGTCGAGCAAGCCGTCGCCGTCAGTGTCGGCATAACCGGCCGCAGACAGCGCCGCCTGTGCCTGAACGAGGTCAAATTCGTATTCGCCGATGAAGCCGGTATGGGCAAAGCCGGTGCTTTCGGACAGGGGCATCCAAGCGAGAGGCGACGTGTTGAAGAATACCTGGTCCATAATTGCAATCCGATTGGTCGCCAACAGAAGGCTCAGGCGAACGGCGCGATCGTTAAGATGTCGGCGGTTCGTGTTGAAGACGAATTGAACCGATTGCCCAGGGATCTGCGTGGGGAGCAGCATCGCTCGACTGTTCCCGGACAGGAGTTGAGCGGCCTCGGGACTGACGTCATCAATCACGTCTTGAGAACTTCCCAAGAGCGAGACCAGATCCACGTCGCTTTCGCCGATGATCGAAATCTCAATGCGTTCGATTTCCTCGCCTGTTAATGGCTCATGAATGGCTGGTTCGACCGAGTAGCCCTCGTATCGACTGAGGACGACGCGCTCGCCCGGCAAGTAATCGTCCAGCATAAAAGGACCAGTCCCAGACTGGTGATATTGATAGCGCAATCTGTCGTATCGCTCGAGCGCCGCCGGGCTAGCAATGCCGAGATAGGGCTGTGCCAGCCCGTCCAGCAGCGCGGCGTATGGCTCAAACAGGCGCAGGCGAATCGTGTGCTCGTCCAAGATTTCAAATTGCTGAAGCGGACCGAATAGTTCCCTCGCCCGCGACGATCCCGATTCGGGATGAAAGATGCGTTCAATATTGCGCGCGACCGCTTCTGCCGTGAATGAGCTGCCATCGTGAAAAGCCACATCTTGGCGCAAATGGAATGTGTAGACGAGACCATCGCGCGATACTTGCCAGCCGGTGGCTAATCCAGGAATAAAGTTGCGGCTTTCGCCGTCTCTATAGATCAACGTGTCATATATTTGGCGGAATATCATCCCGGCTTCCGGCAAGTCGCTTACGTGCGGGTCCAATACCGGGATATCCACTGATATGGCGTAGCGCAGGCAACGGCGGTCAGCTTCACAAGGCATGGAATTCTCAGCCGCGCCGCAGCTGACAAGAACCAGAATGCCCAAGCCGCTAAACAGAATCAGCCTGAAAATCCGCCTTGGCGCCGCGATGAACCATGAAGGAGCAGCTTTGCCGGCGGAGGCCTGCCAGCTTAGCGCTCGCAGACGCCCGACCCTGCCGTTGATAAGATTTGCCGCTTGAGCCACAGTTAGGTCGCGCAATGCCACTTTACAATCCTGCCGAGTTTTCGTAGGTTAAATTATAGACTGTCGCCACCGAGTCTGGAAGAAAAGCGTCAGGTCAATGCAGTTGGAAACCCGTGTCCAACCTAATCCTCCGCAGGCAGACACTTATTCATTTCTGCCCGTATGGCGCAATCTTGTCCTGCAACTCATTGTATTGACTTCCGCGCTGCTGCTCATCGTCTTGATCGGCGAGATCATTCAGCCGCGCTTCGACCAGCGGATTGAACGCGGCCTTTCATTTGCCCTCGTCGCCTTGCCTGTGATTCTATGGCTTTCTGTTTCCGTGCTGCCGGAATCCCGCGTTGCCCGTCCACGCAGGCGTCTGTTCGGGGTGGCAGTCGTCTCGGCATTGACAGCCTCCGCCATCGGATTGCCCCTCGTGCACGAATTCTTCCACGTTCAGGAGTGGCTGCCTCTGCAATCGGTATTCTCGCGGATCCTCGGTTACACGCTCACCGCCGGTTTCGTCGATGCCGGCTTAAAATTCATTGTGCTCCGCTACCTCATCTACCCACAGGGTTTGCGTGTTCGCGGCGATGGCATCGCCTACGCATTTGCCGGCGCGCTCGGCTACAGCGGTTTTCTAAACTTCGCTGTGGTTTGGCAGTTGGAACCCATTTGGAATATCGCGGCGATCTACCTGCTATCCAACCTTGCAATCCAACTGGCTTCCAGCATGTTCATCGCGTTGGGCATCATAGAGTCGTACTTCTCCGACGCGCATCCGCTGGTGCTGCCGATCAACGTTCTGGTCGCGGCGCTTTCGACCGGATTGATCACGGCTTTGGTCGGCGGCTTTATGAGCGGGCCACTGGGCACAGCCGGCAACACCGATCGGCCGCTCTTCGCTTTTGCCTTGCTCGGCGCCTCGCTCGTAATTGCCTTGGGCATGGTGTACTTTCTCTACAGCAACTCGGAGCGCCGCGAGCGTGAAGCCTACATAAGTCAGTGGAATCCCAATGGAATTTGAAACCGGACGATCACCTGCGGTTCAAATCACCCCGCGACAGCGTTGGTCCATCGCCATCACCTATTTTCTAATCGTCGCCGGACTCGCTCTTGGCGTCAATCAGCGCGAATCGACGCTGAATCTGGCAAGTGAATATAGCAATCTTGAGGCGGGTATCAGCGCCAGGTATCCGGCGCGATGGCTGCTCGAAGAAGCGGGATCGTTCATCTTTCGAGTACGAGATATGGCGCGCCGCGGCTTCAACACCGTTATCGAAGTCAGCGCGGCGCCGGTGGGGCGCGATACCAGCGAGCGCAACATTTTCGATCAGTTGACGCTCCAGCGGTCACAAGTCCTGATTGACTACACTGTTCTAGGTTATGATGACTACCCTCTGGCTGACGACACTTTGGCGGTCTCGATGTCTTATTCATTCGTCGCGCGCGATGCCAGCCCTTTCCTGGAAGGTGTTTCGTCAATTGTCAACGGCTTGGACATCCTGACGATACGGCGGGGACAAGCGCTCGTTGTCTCGTTTCGCGCCGATGCGGATGTCTATCAGCGCGAGCTGGAAACGTTGCGATGGTTTATACAGCACCTGGAATTCTAATGGCCTGCTGGAGCCAGCATGCATAAATCTTGCTTCAGTGCGATTCTCTTGCTGCTCCTGCTTTCGGTTAAGGCTTGGGCGCAAAGCGCTGCGTCGCTTGACATTGACCGTATCAAAAGAGCAACCGTATTCATTTACCAGGCGGAGAGCGTCAGCAATGACCTGGTCATCAAATGCGTGAGCAGCGGCACCCTGATTAGCGCTGACGGTCTGATTGTCACCAATGCCCATAGCGTACTGCCCAGCCGACTATGCGCTGGCGATCAACTTATCGTAGCCCTCAATGTGGACTTGTCTGAACCGCCTATTCCAAAGTACCGGGCAGAAGTATTCAGCGCCGATGAAGGCTTGGACATCGCCATTCTTCGCATAACAAGAGAATTGGACGGCCGGCTGATCGCCCGGAGCGAATTGCCGATCTTGCCTTTCGCAGATATCAGCAGCGCCGACGATGTGTCCCTCGACGACACTCTGATCGTAACTGGATTCCCTGACTTCGGAAACGAAGCGGTGGCGACGACGCGTGGTACCGTTACGGCATTCATCAGCGAGCCAACCGGCCCCGGCCCATCGTGGTTCAAGACCCGCGCCGAAATTCCAGGCACCATGTCCGGCGGGGGCGCCTACAGCAGCGCGGGCTTGCTCATTGGCATCCCCACGAACGCGCCTTTAGGCGGTTTGGCAGCCAGCGCAAGTTGCCGCTATTTCGCCGACACCAATCGCGATGGCTTGGTGAACGCCAGCGACAGCTGCGTTCCGACCGGAGACTTTGTAAGCACTGTACGACCGATAAGCCACGCGCGCAGCTTGATCCGCGGCGCCCGCAATGGCTTGACCGTGGACATGGTCAGCGCGCCAGCGGAGCCGCCTCTGCCTTTGAACGCGCCCCGAGTCTCGCGGCTGTTCTTCGCGCCGTCCGTCTCTGACGGGGCGCCATCTACTGTCGTGGGATCGCTGCCGAACAATACGAACAGCCTGTATTTCTTCTTTGACTACGACAATATGACGCCAGAAACCGTTTATGAATTGCGCGTTTCGCGTGATGGCATTCCAGATGCGACCTTCAGCTTGCCACCAGTGCGCTGGAGTGGACGTGAAAGCGGGCTCTGGTATATCGGCAGCCGTGAGCAAGCTTGGGCCAATGGCGCCTACGAATTTACCCTGCTCATCAACGGCGCTTCAGTAGGGAGCCAGCGCATCGTCGTGGGGGGCAGCGCCGTGAACAGGCCGCAATTCAGCGACATCGTCTTCGGGACGCTTGACCAAAGCGGGGCGCTGGTTGGCAACGGTGCTATCTTGCCCCTGGGTGAAATTGCCTCCGCCCGCTTTCTCTACGCGAATATGCCGACAGGCAGTCCCTGGTCGGCTATCTGGTACTTTGGCGGCGTCGAAGTCGCGCGCAGCGCCGAACTCTGGTCGGACGCAAGTCACGGCGCCAAGGTCATCCGCGTCGCGCCAGACGGCGGCCTGCTGCCCGGGATGTACCGGCTTGAGCTGTACATTGACGGCGCGCTTTCGGCCACATCGGACTTCATCGTTTCCGGGCGGGCCGCGGGACCATTGCCGGAAATCTTTAGTCGCCTCCGATATGTGACGGCGGATTCCCCGTCCGCGGCGCGCCGGGCAACCGCTTTCTCAAGCTTTCCCACGTCGATTCCCGCGCTTTATGCGCTGTTTGACTGGCATCTGATGGCGGCAGGCACGCCCTGGACCTTGCGTTGGCTCGTGGATGACCAAGTCTTTTTCGAAACCACGAATCCCTGGCAAACCGTTGAATCAGGCTCAGATTACACTGTTTCGCTGGCGAACCCGGCGGACGGCAGCTACAAGTTGCAACTCTTGGTAGACAACTTGAGGCTGATTGAACAGGAAGTGATAGTCGGCATCGGCCAGCTGCCGATTGACCGCCTGGCCAGGTTTGAAGGCACGATCCTTTCCGGCCGAGTGATTGACGCCGCGACCGGACGGGGAATTCCCAGCGTAACAATCGTCCTAATTGGCGCTGAATATACGGCGAGCGAGTTCGTATGGCGAGAAGATCAAATCTACGACCTCGCCACGTCAGACCGAAATGGTGATTTTCAGTTCCCGCGTCCCTTGGTATTTGACACCTTTTACAGCGTAGTCATTGAGGCTGATGGTTTCATCCCGCACGCAGCTGACGAATTCTCTTTCTCAGCTGACCAACCTTATGCAAATATTGAAATCGCCATGGTGTACGGTTGAAGTCAGCGAGGAAAACCCGGCTCGATGCCCTGCTTGTGAAGCGCCAGCTCGCCGCCAGTTGCAGCAGAGCCGCCGCAATGATCATGGCGCGCGAAGTGACAGTAGACGCCAATATCGTGGACAAGCCAGGCGCCCTTGTCCACCCCGGCGCGATCATTTCTCTCAAGCAGAAGCCACGCTACGTCAGCCGCGGCGGGCTCAAGCTGGAAGCCGCTCTAGCGACTTTCCCCGTCGAATCAGCAGGCCGGGTTTGCGCCGATATCGGGTCAAGCACGGGCGGCTTTACCGACTGTCTCCTTCAACATGGCGCGGCGAAAGTGTACGCGATTGATGTCGGCAAAGGCATTCTCGATTATCGTTTGCGAATTGACAGCCGCGTCGAATCAATGGAAAATGCCAATGCGCGCTACCTAGAATCGCTTGGCGAAAGCGTCGATCTCGTCGTCATAGACGTCGCCTTCATCTCGCTGCGCCTGATCCTGCCCGCCGTATCGCGCCTGAGTGAATCTGACGCCGATGTAATCGCTTTGGTGAAGCCGCAATTCGAAGCCGCCAAATCGGAAGTTGGAATGGGCGGCATTGTTCGCGATTTGACGGTTCATCGGCGCGTTCTGCATGAAACGGCGGCCGCGGCCGAGTCGCTTCGTTTCGATCCGCTGGATGTAATGCGCTCGCCAATCACCGGCGCCAAGGGCAACGTGGAATACTTCATGTGGCTGAAGTTCTCGCAAGCGGCTGCGTCACGGCCGCTGATCCATGACAAGATTAACGTGCTAACATCTTCTGATCAGTAGCTTGCCCTACTCCAATTCCCTCGCATGCTACATAATTGCATTATAGGAAATTGATTTCGGACATTCGATGGAAATCGAGCATATTCGCAATTTCTGCATTATTGCCCATGTTGATCACGGCAAGAGCACGCTGGCCGATCGCCTGCTTGAACTCACCAACACGGTCAGCGAACGCGATATGCAAGAGCAATTGCTGGACAGCATGGCTTTGGAGCGCGAGCGCGGCGTGACCATCAAGGCATCGGCGGTGCGCATGAAGTATGACGCGCGCGATGGGCAGACCTACATCATCAATCTGATCGATACGCCGGGCCACGTTGATTTCACCTATGAGGTCAGCCGCGCCCTGCAAGCCTGCGAAGGCGCCGTGCTTGTCGTGGACGCCAGCCAAGGCATTGAGGCGCAGACGCTCTCCAATGTATACCTCGCCCTTGAGCAAGATCTTGAGATTCTGCCGGTCATCAACAAGATAGATCTGGCAGCCGCGCAGCCGGCAGAAGTCGCCAACGATGTCAAAGAGCTCCTGGGAACGCCAGTCGATGATATGCCGAGGATATCAGCCAAGAACGGCGTGGGCATTTCTGATGTGCTTGACAAGGTGATTGCCGACGTGCCGCCGCCGAAGACGGACAAGGCGGAGAAGTTGCGCGCGCTCGTTTTCGATTCTCACTACGATGCCTACAAAGGCGTCATTGCTTACGTTCGCGTCGTGGATGGTAGCATCGATAGTCGCGCCATGCTCAAGCTATTCGCCACGGGCGCTCGCTTCGAACCGGTCGAGATTGGTGTATTCGATCCAGTCATGCGCGCTACCGGCGAGCTCTGGGCTGGTGAAGTCGGCTATATTGCGACCGGTCTAAAGTCGGTACAAGAATGCCGCGTCGGCGATACAATCACCCTGGCGAGAAACGGCGCCCAGCAGGCATTGCCGGGCTATGAGCAAGTCAAGCCTATGGTTTTCGCCGGCATCTACCCGACAAACAACGAGGACTACGCCGGGTTGCGCGACGCGTTGGAAAAGCTTCAACTTAATGACGCTTCATTGGTCTATCAGCCGGAGACCTCACAAGCCTTGAATTTCGGCTTTCGCGTCGGATTTCTCGGCCTCTTTCACATGGAAATCATCCAGGAGCGGCTAGAGCGCGAGTACGATCTGGACATCCTCGCCACCGCCCCCAGCGTCGAATACCGTGTCTTGCAGCGCGACGGGAAAATCCTTGCTATTGACAGCCCCGCCCTGCTGCCTGACGAGAGCGCAATCGATGAAATTCATGAGCCCTGGATGAAAATCCAGATCTATGTGCCACAGACCTATATCGGACCAGTCATGGACCTGACGCTCAAGAAGCGCGGCCTCTACGAAACCACCGAATATCTCGATGCCAGCCGCGTCATCCTGCACTTCGCGATCCCGCTTTCTGAGATCATCATTGACTTCTACGATAAACTCAAAAGCGTGACGCAAGGCTACGCCAGCCTCGATTATCAATTCTACGAATACCGCGCCGGCGACCTGGTCAAGGTGGAAGTGCTAGTCAATGAAGATTCGGTGGATGCGCTGGCGATGATATGCCACCGGGACGACGCCTATCACCGGGGCCAGCGTCTGGTGAGTCGATTGAAGGCTTTGATCCCGCGGCAGATGTTCGCGGTGCCGGTGCAGGCGGCGATCGGGAAGCGTGTCATATCGCGCGCCAATGTGAAAGCCCTGCGAAAAGATGTCCTGGCGAAGTGTTATGGCGGTGATGTCACGCGCAAGAAGAAGCTGCTGGAGCGGCAGAAAAAAGGCAAGCGGCGCATGAAGATGATTGGCTCGGTGGAGGTTCCGCAAGAAGCCTTTATGGCGCTGCTTAGCTTGGACGAATGACGGTCAACACCTGCCTCAGCCCTGCTCGTCTTGCAGCATACGCCACAAACTGGCGAGACCCCAGCGCGATATCCATTCTCGCGCCAGGCTGGAACGCGTGCCAAAGCCATAGCCGCGGAAGCGAGTTTCCGCAGCAGTTGCAATCGCGACCGCGCTGCCCTGCTCCACATCGGCGTTTTCATCAAGATCCGGATAGCTTAGCACGACGATGCAGGCGTCGGCGCCTTCCTCTATTCGAATGCGCTTCGCGATATCGCTGGCGAAATCGGTCAGCGACATATCCGTCGGGCTGATGGCAAATTGCTGGAAGACCTGCCTCGGGTCATCGTAGAATTCCGTCCGCAGCGCGTCAGATCCTTCCTTCCAGGCATTGCTGATCACGCCAGGCAAGCCCGCTTCGACGACCTGCACCTTCAAGTTGTGCTTCTTCAAATGCTGCCAAACCATGTCTTCCAGGGTGGCCTCGTCCACGCCGAATATATCTTCGCCGATACGTTCTTCCAGCCTCGCCTGCATTTCGTCCAGAAGCAAAACCGCATTTGAGCGGCTGTCGGCTTTCGCGGTAATCCGCACATCGACAGCGCCATGGTGCGCCGCCAATCCCACACTTGGATTTCGCTCATTCAAGATGTCTCTGCCGATCTTGTCGTCCAGCGAACTTTCGCCGATGCCGGCTGTACGCAGCGTGCGTGCCACGATGATTCCTAGATCGTAGGTCCGCAGCAGATGCGGTAAGACGGACTCGGTCACCAAATATTTCATTTCGCGCGGCACGCCAGGAAGGCTGATAATCACGCCCCGTTCCGATTCCACCAGAAATGCGGGTGCGGTGCCAACCGGATTCTCGATCAGGGTCGCGCCCGCAGGAAGATAGGCTTGCTGTCGGTTATTCGCTGTCATCGTGACGCCGAAACCACGAAAACGATCTTCAATTGCCTGGTACAGAGATTCATGGAAAATTAACGGTTGACCTGCAACGTCCGCAACAGCTTGCCTCGTCATGTCGTCAACCGTGGGACCCAATCCACCGGTGGTGATGACAATCTCCGCGCGATTCAATGCAGCCGCGATCGCATCGGCGATGCGAGCCAGATTGTCGCCAACCGTCGTCATGAAGAAGACGTTGACGCCGATATCGCGCAGCTGCCGCGCCAGATAGACAGAATTGGTATCGGTGATTTCCCCTAACAAGATTTCTGTACCGATGGCGACGATTTCCGCATTTGGATTATCTGGCATGCTAGCTCCTGTCGAAGTGTCGAGACAGACCGATTCTACATCAAATGAAAGAACATTTTGCATTTTCCGAAAAAGCGCGATATAATTGCCACTATAAATCTATCTTGCTGTCAAGTAAGATATTTGTGCAGTTTTACCAGTATTGTCGTCCAACTGCTTATTTGAATGGAGGTTCCTGTGGCTGGTGTCACTTTCAATCATGTTTCAAAGGACTTCGGTGATCAGCGCGTCGTAACCGATCTGACAATCGAAGTTCAAGACAAAGAATTCCTGGTATTCGTTGGTCCTTCCGGCTGTGGCAAGTCAACCAGTTTGCGCATGCTCGCTGGCTTGGAAGAGATCACCGAGGGCGAAATCCTCATCGGTGATCGCGTCGTCAACAACGTCGCGCCCAAAGACCGCGATGTCGCCATGGTGTTCCAGAGTTACGCATTGTATCCCCACATGACCGTCTATGACAACATGGCTTTCGGACTCAAGCTGCGCAAGACGCCGAAGAAGATCATCGACGAACGCGTCAACGAAGCGGCTAACGAGCTCGGTATCGGTCACTTGCTTGATCGCCGTCCGCGTCAGCTCTCCGGCGGTCAACGCCAGCGCGTGGCTGTTGGTCGCGCAATCGTGCGTGAGCCAGCCGTCTTTTTGATGGACGAGCCCCTTTCCAACCTGGACGCGAAACTCCGCGTTGAGGCGCGCTCCTTCATCAGCCGGCTGCATCAGAGGCTGGAGACGACCTTCATCTACGTGACGCACGACCAGGTCGAGGCGATGACGATGGGGACCCGCATCTGTGTCCTTAACGAAGGGAAACTGCAGCAGATCGACTCGCCCTTCAATCTGTATCACAACCCGCACAACATTTTTGTCGCCGGTTTCATCGGCAGCCCGTCAATGAACTTCTTTGACGCCACGCTCAAGGAAGACGGCGATAACCTGGTTGTGGATGTTGGCGCGTTTACGTTGCCGGTGCCCGCCAGCAAAGCGGACAGTTTCCGCGACCACGTGGGCATGGAAGTTGTTTGCGGCATCCGGCCGGAAGACATTGATGACAGCAACTACCTGCCGCAGGGCATCATCCCGGCGAACATGGTTTGCAACGTGGAAGTTGTCGAGCAGATGGGCAACGAGGTGATCATCTATCTGGAAAATTCTGGCAAGAATTTCATCGCCCGCACCGACCCGCGCACGGACGCCACCGTTGGCGAGCCGATGGACATCACCTTCAACCTGGATAACATGCACCTCTTCGATACCAACACCGAGATGTCGCTCAGCTACGAGGCCAAGGCAAAGAGCGACAACATTATCGCCTAAGCGCTTTCCATCCAAAACTGAAAGAGCCACTTTCGAGTGGCCCTTTTCTTTTCACTTGCAGCTCGGCCTATTTCAGCGCTGGGCGGAACTTGTAACCGTAAACGATCATGCCGCGTTGACCATCGGTGGTCAACTTTCGCGTGACCATTTCAACGCAATCGCCAATCGCCACCGCGCCGTCGACATCGGTGAGCTGGGCGGTTATCAAATCACCATCTTCCAACTCCACCAAAGCCAAGCAGTAGGGCGCCTGCGCCTCAAACCCAGCGGGGGGTTCCTGGACCATCGTGTAGCTGAATACGGTGCCGCGCGCGACGCCGCCTCGATCATGCTCGCGATTGAATAGCGCCGGCGATTCCGCTCCGCCACTGCTCATGAGAGGACCTTGACCGGCAAGACGTCCGGTTGATAATCGCGTGATCTGCCGCCCAAACGTTTCGGCTCGAAATGGCTACCCTCGCTACTGTTGCGTTTCAAATTCCTGACGAGTCGATAGCGCAGCTTTCGGTTGCGCCAGTGTTTCGCTACGCGCATTGTTCCGCTCCTCACCCCGTTTCGCGGCTAACACTGCCTTCAGTCTAGGGACGGGCGCCTATCAGAAACTATCTTGATAGCGCTTTATACTTTCAGAGCCTATCAGGTCAGGCTGGCGGCGCGCTCAATATGTGCGAGGCGACTGTCGCTCCCAGCCCGCCAATGCTCTGAATCAGGATGTGGCGCGCGTCGGGCACTTGATTTTCGCCAGCCTGTCCATTTAGCTGGCGTACAGCCTCAACCGCCTGATAGATGCCGCTGGCGCCTCCAGGATTGCCACGGCTCTTCAACCCACCAAATGTGCTCAAGGGCAATTCTCCATGTGGCGCGATGCTGGCGCCCTCAGCCCGCGCCCACTCCCAGCCTCGTCCGCGGTCGCTAAAGCCAATCGCTTCCAGCGAAAGAGCGGTCAAGATTGTGAAAGCGTCGTGCAATTCGAGCGCGTCGAGCTCAGTCGGCGCGAGCCCCGCCTGATCCAAACATTGAGCCGTCGAATTGGCGACCGCGCTCAGGGCGAGCGGATCAGCGCGATCTTGCAGCATCAGGCTATCTGTCGCCACCGCGCTGCCACGAATGGAAATCGGTCGCGGAACTAAATCCGCCGCCAATTCTGAATTGACGAGCACGACAGCGGCCGCCCCATCTCCGTCCGGGGCGCTGTCGAAGAGACTGACGGGATCAGCGATCATAGGCGCTTTGACGAAGGCGCCCGACCGAAGTCGATTGCGATACATGGCGAATTTGTTCCGCGAGCCATTTCGATGCGCGTTTATGCTAAAGCCCTCGAATTGCGATAGCTCCAAGCCGAATTCGTACATATAGCGGCGCATCAGCAAGCCAGCGATCGCGGTCAAGGTGGCGCCATTGATGGATTCATATTCCGCGTCCAGGCTGACATTTCGCGCGGACCATCGCGCTGGCCCAACGATATCGGTCGCCTTCTCGACGCCAATGACGAGCGCTGTTTGCGCCGCGCCCGACGCGACCGCCAGATAGCCGGTACGCAGAGCGACGCCGCCCGAAGCATCGCCGGCTTCGCATGTGTATGCTTCCGCGCCTTGCAAGCCAAGCCCCGGCGCGAGCAGGCTGCCAAGCTGCGTCTGCTGGTTGAATGTCGCGCCGTAGGCATTGCCGACAAAAAGCGCGTCTACTTGGGCAATATCAGCATTGCGCAGCGCCATTGCGCCCGCTTCCGCCGCCAATTCAGCCAGCCCGGTCGCCCAGTGTTCGCGCACCGGCACCATGCCGACGCCAACGATGGATACGCCCATTTCACCTATTCCTTGAGTTTGTCGCGGAAGCGCACATAAGTCCCGTAATCGATTTCCCGGCGCCGCTCCATATAGTTCGCTGTGGTCCTGCGGGCGCGCGGGAGCTCTGTGATGCGCTCGGTCACGCGCAAATCAAAGGCATCGGAACCTGCGCCACTGCCGTAACTGACCATCAGTATGCGATCGCCCGGCTTGGCAATATCGAGAATGGCGGTCAAGCCAATCATGCACGAACCCGAATAGACATTGCCGATTTCGTCGGCGAGCAAGCCGGCGGCAAACTGATCCGGTGTGAAGCCCAGCATCTTGGCGGCCCGCGCCGGAAATTTGATATTTGGTTGATGAAAAACGGCGAAATCATAATCCGGCGCCTGCGTATTCATCATGTCCATCAAGGTCGAAGCGGCATTTATCGTGTGAGCAAAATAAGCCGGCTCACCAGTGAAGCGGTCGCCATGACTCGGATAGACCTCGCCCGCTCGCCGCCAGAAGTCGGGCGTGTCGGTGACATAACTGTAGCTGCCTTGATAGACAGCGACGCTTTCCGCCGCCGGTCCTAGAATGAAAGCAGCCCCGCCCGAGCCCGCCGTGTATTCAAGCGCGTCGCCGGGGCGACCCTGCGCCGTGTCCATGCCGATGCTCAAGACGTATTGGGTCATCCCGCTGCCGATAAGACCGAGCGCCGCCTGCACCGCTTCCGTGCCCGCTTTGCAGGCAAATTCCCAATCCGCCGCCAGAACATCCGAAGACGCGCCGATGCTCTCGGCGACAATCGTGCTTGTCGGTTTCACGGCATAGGGATGGCTTTCGCTGCCCACCCAAACAGCGCGAATCAGCCGCGGGTCGATATCAGCGCAGACAAGCGCATTCCGCGCCGCTTCAATCGACATGGTGACGACATCTTCGTCGATACCGGCGACAGCCTTTTCCCGCACCGGTGATGCTGCGAGGCTCCCCGTCCAAATGCGAGCAATCTCCGAACCCGGCAGGCGATATCGCGGAATGTACGAGCCATAGCCGACAATGCCCACGCCACGATCTGACTTCATAAATCGCGTTGGATTCCCTGTCATGTTATTTGCCTTTGTGCGCGCACAATAGCTCGGGCTCGCGCCAGTCCGACATTGCCTTCGGCGACCATTTGCGCCGCTACAGCGCGCGCGGTCTCTTCATCGGCGCCGGCCGCCAGCGCCATCTGACGAGCGTGCAGCCGCATGTGACCCTTCTGGATGCCATCGGTCGCCAATGCGCGGATCGCTGCAAAGTTCTGCGCCAATCCGACAGCCGCAGCGACCTGCGCCAGCTCTTGCGCTGACCTTACCCCCAGAAGTTTCAGGCTCGTTTGCGCGCCGCGATGAATCCGTGTCGCCCCGCCTACGATCCCGGCCGCCAGAGGCAGCTCGATCTCGCCGTGCAGGTTGCCAGCGTCATCTCTCGACCAAGTTGTCAGGCTCTGGTAGCGGCCCCTCCGGGCAGCATAGGCATGCGCTCCCGCTTCAACCGCGCGCCAATCGTTTCCGGTCGCGAGCATCAGCGCATCAATTCCATTCATGATGCCCTTGTTGTGCGTGGCTGCCCGGTAGGGATCAGCCTCGGCGAAGGCGGCCGCCTCGCAAATCCATTGGACCACCTCGGCGCCAGACGCATCATCCTGTGCCAGCGCTTCCGGTGGGATCGTTCCGCTTGCCCTCGCCAAACGCCGGTCGCTCAAATTGCTCAAGATCCGCAGATTGACGCGCCCGCCGCTGATTCTCTCCACGAGCGGAGCAACACGCTCAACTGCGGAATTGACCAGGTTGGCGCCCATCGCATCGCGAACATCGCAGTGCAGATGCAATATGAGCATGTCCCCGACGGCCGTATTGCGCAACGGACGGACGAGTAGGTCAAGCGCGCCGCCGCCGCGGGCGACAATCCCGCCGGCGCCTTCATTCGCGCGCCCAAGAATCTCCGCTTTGCGCGCCATCAGCGATCGTATCGCTGATTCCATATCCGCCAAGTCCAGCACTTGAATCTGACCGATCATGATCGGTTCGTCGGCGCTCGCTGTGAATCCCCCGCCCTGCCGAAACAGCTTCGCCGCATGGCTGCAAGCCGCGACCACCGACGCCTCTTCCACGACCATTGGCACAAGGCAGTCGCGATCATTGATCCTGAAGTTGGTGGCGAGCGCCAGAGGCAAACTATATCGACCGATGACATTTTCGATCATGAGATCGGCCTGCGCCAACGACAAACCAGAGTGCTTCAACGACTCCAATTCGTCTTCTGCAAGACCAGCCCACTCGCGGGCGATCGCTTGCCGTTCAGCCAGCGTCATGCCGTAGAATCCGGGTACCGCTGAGAGGCCTGTTTCGTCCATAAATCCAATCTAGCAGCGTTCAGCTTGCAATAGCTATCAGCGAGTTTTTCACATCTCTCATTTGCTCGCCAATCGTGATGGCGGGCGCGCTCGCAAGCCAAAACAAAAGAATCCACCAGCCGGTGGATCCCCTATAGCTGAGTTTAGGGATTGTCCTAGTCAGGCAAGATCCGCGTATCCATGAAGGCGTCGAGCCAAATCACAAAGACCAGCCCAATCGGAATCGAGGTGAACAGAAAATACTGGATGCCGTATTCTTCAATAGATACGCCTTGGGGTGTTTGCACTGCGCTGAAAAGCGGAAGCATATCGAAGCCAACAGTGATGATGCCGTAACCAACCAACAGTCCCAAAACCATCGATACAACCCAGACAATGATTCTACGGATCGTCAAGCTGGACATATCAAGCTCCGAATATCGTTGTAATTGACAACAGTATTGTACACCCGCGCGACCTTGCCGCGCAAGTGAGGTTTTTCACGAACGCTTCTCGGTTCGCGCAAATGGTCATTGTGAAAGCCGGCGCCTGCTGTTAGACTTTGCACGATACGGCGCATGCCGCCATCGTCTTTGAGACCTTGTAACGGTCTATGCTCGTGGCCTGTCAATTCGAGACCGGACGCTAGCGAGGGAACTGTCGAATTATAGCAAGCCCTTATCGCCAAGGGCTGCTCAGGAGAGTATAGTGGCAGACTTATTCGACAAGTTATCCGAATTCACTGTCGCCAAAGAAGCGATGGAGATGGGCATTTATCCCTTCTTCCGCGCGCTGAGCGATTCCGAGGGCACCACCGCTACATTCGAAGACAAGAATGTGGTGATGCTGGGGTCGAACAATTACCTGGGTCTCACTACAGACGCGCGCGTCCGGGAGGCGGCAATTGAGGCGACGCGGCGTTATGGCACGAGTGTAACCGGTTCGCGTTTTCTAAATGGAACACTGGAACTGCATCTGGAAGCCGACCGGCGATTGGCAGACTTTGTCGGCAAAGAAGCGGCTTTGGTATTCTCGACCGGCTACCAGACGAATCTGGGCACCGTTTCGGCGCTGCTGGGCAAGAATGACGTCGCCATCCTGGACAAGGACGCGCATGCCTGCTTGGTCGATGGCGTGCAAATGTCGCGCGGGACGATGAAGCGCTTCAAGCATAACGACATGGACGATCTTGAGCGTGTCTTGAGCCGCGTGCCCGAGGATGCCGGCAAGCTCGTCATCGTTGACGGCGTATACAGCATGGGTGGCGATTTCGCCCCACTGCCGCAGATCGTCGAGATCTGCAAGCAATATCGCGCTCGGATTTTGGTGGACGATGCCCATGGGATCGGAGTCGCAGGCGGCGGTCGCGGCACATCGGCGCATTTCGGTTTGACCGATCAAGTCGATCTGATCATGGGCACCTTTAGCAAAAGCTTCGCCTCCATTGGCGGTTTCATTGCCGGCTCAGCCGATGTCATTCATTATGTGCAGCATCATGCGCGCTCGCTCATATTCTCGGCGGCATTGCCGGCGCCCAATCTCGCCGCCGTTCTGGCCGCCCTGGAGATCATCGAGACGGAACCGAAGCATGTGCAGCAAGTCTGGAAAAACGCGGAATATATGCGCAAGGGTCTGAAGCGGCTGGGTTACGACACCTTCAACAGCCAGACGCCAATCATTCCTGTCAAGATCGGGGAGCAGTTTCGCACCGGCTTAACCTGGGCGGCGTTGATTGAAGAAGGCGTCTACACCAATCCCGTTGTGCCACCGGCCACACCGCCTAACCAAGCGCTGCTGCGCACCAGTTATATCGCCACGCATCGCCAACCACACTTGGATCGCGCCTTGGTCGCTTTTGAGAAGGTTGGAAGGAATCTTGATTTGATTCCCCCAGCCGCAGCCGTTTAGCTTGCGCCTTAAGCAAGTCGCGCTTGTTTGACAGGTTAATCAGACTTAACCACGATGATGTTTCCGGGTCCGGCGACGACGTCGCCGATATGGAACGCGTCTTCACCCTCAGCGCGCAACTCGGCGAGCAACGCGGCCGCCCGCTCCGCCGCCGCCGACATCAACAGTCCGCCGGAAGTTTGCGGATCAAAGAGCAAGCCCCGTTCATATTCGGCGAGCTCACCATCAACCGCAAGCCATTGGCTGTAGTATTCCCGATTGCGGTCCATGCCGCCGGGGAAAACGCCATTCCGCGCGTAATCAGCCGTGCCCGGCAGCAGCTCCAGCGCATTCAAATCCAGCCGGAAGTCTACGCCGCTCAGCTTGGCCATCTCCAGACCGTGACCGACCAGGCCGAAGCCAGTGATATCAGTCATCGCATGCACGCCATGCCGCTGCGCCAGCTCAGCAGCGGGACGATTCAGGCGCGACATGGACTTAACCGCTTCCGCCACATGTTGCTGGTCGGCAATATCCCGTTTGAGCGCTGTTGTGACGATGCCCGTTCCCAGCCGCTTGCTCAGAATCAAAGCATCCCCAACACGCGCGCCTGACTTGCGGATGATCTTCGCGACTTCCACTTCGCCAGTGACGGACAAGCCGTATTTCGGTTCAGCATCGGATATGGAATGCCCGCCAGCGATGACGGCGCCGGCCTCCTTGACCTTCTCCGCGCCCCCGCGCAGAATCTCGGACAAGATGCCATTGTCCAAATTTTCGGGATAGGCGACCAGATTAATCGCCATCAGTGGCCGCCCGCCCATCGCATACACATCGCTTAAGGCGTTCGCCGCCGCAATTGCGCCAAAATCATAGGGGTCATCAACCACCGGCGGGAAAAAGTCGGTCGTCGATATGATCGCTCGCGCCGGATCAATCTGGTAGACGGCAGCGTCATCAGGCTCCGACAAGCCGACCAGAACCTGGGGGTAATCGTCTCCACTGTAAATCTCGCTTAAGGGACGCAATACTTGCGCCAACTCGCTCGGGCTGAGCTTCGACGCTCAACCGGCGCAGCTGGCAAGCGAGGTCAGTTTTATCGCCTCTTTCTGCATTTCTTCATCCTTTCCAATAAAAGAGCCCACCGATGGGTGAGCCCGAAAGTCTTCTGTCGGGGTACCCGGATTCGAACCGGGGACCTCTTACACCCCATGCAAGCGCGCTAGCCGGACTGCGCCATACCCCGTCATCATACATATCATAACATATATTGGACCCTTTGCCACCACGAGACCGGTCGGGGAGTGGTGAATAGGCGGTTATGATAGACTGCGGTTATGAATACTTGTCCAGAATGTCACGATACACAAAGGCAAGTCAAAGCTGGCTTCAATCGTTCTGGCAGCCAGCGTTATCGTTGTAACATCTGCAAGCGCCGTTATACTCCACAGCCGGCGCGTCTCTACGGCGATGCCATGCGGCAGCAAGCTCTGCGATGGTATGTTGATGGCGCCAGTTATCGCTGGATAGCGCGTCATTTGGGTGTTCATCATGTCACCGTGATGAATTGGGTTAAAGCTCATGCCGATCAACTGGGGCCTGCCCCAACACCGCAAGAAACTCCGTTGCATATTGTTGAAATGGATGAGTTGCATACCTTTGTCCAACGAAAAAAAACAGATGGTACATAAGTACTTTCGTTGACCGGGCTAGCAGTTGTATTGTCGGTTTTCTGGTGAGCCAGCGACGGGACGAGGATACATTGCAAAAGCTGGTGGATCAAAGTCCGCGAGCGCATTGGTACTACAGCGACTTGATGGCTTCGTATAAGAAATTGCTCTATTACCCCGGAAAGCATACTCCGATGCCAAATAAGAGCGAAACCTACCGAGTGGAGGGTATGAATGCGGAGTTGCGTCATTATTTGGCGCGCTTGCATCGGCGTTCCCGTTGCTTTTCTCGTTGTGCCGAGGCGCTTCGACGGAACGTGAAACTTTTTGTCTATGCCTGGAATCGGCGGCAGTTATATCTTCAGCAGTATCCCAAGTACAAGGCTTTCCCCATGCAATTCATACATCCTTGAAATTCACCACTCCCCCGGTCGAGCGTTAATGCGAAGCCGCCATTGACCCTCTTAACCATCAAGCGGCAAGACTCCAAAGGTGCAGGACTTATAATCCCGCCCGATGATCGCGACATAATCAGACTCTCGGTCTGCTTTGACCTCAAGATTGACTTGCTCTTCTGACATATTCAAGACGCGGAGGATTCCGGGAACGAGGCTGCCCTTTTCCGCCGCGACATGATCAATTAGCAGATTGCTGGCATAGTCTTCACCGGCGTCCAGGCTCCCAAGCGCAATCGCATTGTAGCCGCCCCAGCGAAGCCGCTCGCTGGCGACAATATCCCAGCTGTCCTCGCCAGACGCGTTGTATACGGCGATACGAGGACCAGCGAGCGAGGCCTGATGCCTCGAAGGCGGAGTATACAGGGCCTGCATCAATTCGCTAACGGCTTCCGGATTCGGCAGCAGCACAATCCAGCCATCGGGCGTTGTCCAGTTCCTAGTATGGTATATCTTGCGGAAGGTATGATTCTGCACATCGTCTAGGTCTAGGTTGATAATCAGCGGCAACAGGCGAAGCATTTGCTCGAAGGGTAAATCGGTATCAACAATCTTAGTGAGCTCGGGCCAAAGCTGCGGCAGCGTCGTCGCCAAGCCCAGGATCCGCGCCTTGCGCCAAATTGCGCGAATCAGCAACTGATGCCGCCGGCCGCGGTCAAAGTCATCGGTATACTTCCGTGTGCGCGCGTACCACAAGGCATCAAATCCATCGAATGTATAGTAACCAACCGGCAGCGTGCGCAGGCGATAGCCTTTGGCGCCGGACCATCGCTCTTCGCCGGTGCCGACTGGGTAGTAGTCGCGATAGGCGCAATCCACAGCGATATCGACGCCGCCCAAACGGTCGATGATCGCCTCAAAACCGGAGAAATCGACCCGCGCGTAATAATGAACATTGATGCCGAAGTTGTAAAAGATTGTTTGGCGCAGCAGACCGAAACCGCCGCCGGGCTCCCAATCCAGATTCTCGCCGATCCCATAGGCGGTATTCAATCGTCCCATTCTTCCATGCGGGATATACACAAATAGATCGCGCGGAAAGCTCAACATCGATACGGCGCCAGTTTCTACATTGAGGGAGACTACGATCATCGTATCGGTGCGGATGAAATTATCATCGCTCATCTGCTCGTCGCTGCCCAAGAGCAAGACGTTCACCAGCCTATGCGCGCGGAAAGCCTCCGGCGCGCGGCTCGGCACCTGCGTTCCCGACAGCCATTTCCCCTCTGGCGGGTCGCGTGGAAGCAGCAGTTTCGGCAAGCTGATGTCCTCTGGAGCTGGCGTTTGCGCCGGTATTGTCGCCGAGGCGCCTGGTTCAGCTTCCGGCTTGTCCGGCGTGGGGCTGTCCAAATCCAGTTGCAGCAGGACGATAGAAGAGCCGGCTCTCAAACTGGCGCCTTCGTGGTCTATGTTGATTGCAGTGGCAGTAGCGCGGTACGCTTCGCGCCTTGCAGCGGTCGTTCCGGCAAGTGAGCGATTTTGCTGATTGACAGTGGCAATCTGCAGCGCCGTCCAGCCAAAGGCAAGCGCCAACACGAGCACGATGAATGCGACAGCGCATGTCAGCGCATGGCATAACCACCGCGCAAGAGACTGCATCATACTTCTGCCCCATGCCGCGAGAGGATCGGCTCAAACAGAAGCCGGCCTCCATGTATTGGCTGCACAAACATTAAGGTGAGCCAAAAATAACCGGGATATCGCAAATGCCACCCTTGATTAACTCGCCGTCGATATCAAATACGGTCAACTGAATGCGGTGGGCGCCCGCGCCGAATATCTCTGAATTGATCAATCCTAACACATTGTTGCGGACAGCTTGGTCCGAGACCAAGTACAGATAGTATTCTTCCGACCAGCGCGGCTTGAGCGCGATATGATAACGTCCGCCTTCTGGCAACAGAGCGCTGCCGACTAGCGCAAAAACATCATCCACAAATTCCAGCGGCGCCGGCGAAACAATCCGAGCCAATCGGCCATCGCAGCCAACCGTCGCTCCAGCCGCGTCACCTAAGGAGAACTCAGGCGCAGGCACAGACATCGATAGATCAGGAAGCTGCGGCAAAAGCACAATCTCCCCGGCAAGGATGCCGCGAATCGGCTCAAAGCAGTTGCCTTCGCGGAATTCCACTAAGCTGATTCCCGAAGACAAGGCAAGCGACAGCATTGAATCGCCATCCCTCACTTCATAGGGTATCCAATCTTCCGCGACCTGGCAGTCAATGCGGAAACCGTTTTCAGCCGATCGATACACGGTCGGGGTCGGAATAAGATAGGCGAAATAAAAGGGCAGCGGTGTCGGTGTCGGCGAGATCGTTGGCGCAAGTACAGCCTTAGTCGGCGAACCGGCCTCTGTCGGGGAAATCGCGGGCACGGCCGTCGCGAGAGCATCCGTCGGACTTGATGTCGGTGACGGACTTGTCGCAGCCAGCTCCCGGCGCTCGTCAAGCATGGCGCGGATGGCGGTCAGCGTCAAATTCGCCGGGGCGATCTCCGGTGTCGCGCTGGCAGTATCCAATGTCGGCGACTGCGTGTCTGTCGCGGTTGCCCTTGACGTCGCCGTCGCGGCGATTTCTGTCGGACTTGCAATCGGTGACGGACTTGCCGCAGGCAACTCCCGGCGCTCGTCGAGTTCGGCGCGGATGGCGGTCAGCGTCAAATTCGTCGGTCCAATTTTCGGCGTAGCTGTCGCCATGTCCACTGTCGGTGGCTCCGTCTCTGTCGCGGTTGCGCTTGACGTCGTCGAGGAGATTTCTGTCGGACTTGACGTCAGTGACGGGCGCGTTGCAGCCAACTCCCGGCGCTCGTCGAGTTCGGCGCGAATGGCGGTAAGCGTCAAATTGGCCGGGACGATTCGCGGCGTAGCTGTCGCCATGTCCACTGTCGGCAACCGCGTGTCTGCCGCAGTTGCGCGAGGCGTCGCCGTCGTGGGGATCTCTGTCGGACTTGAGGTCGGTGACGGACTGGTCGCAGCCGACTCCCGGCGCTCGTCGAGTGTGGCGCGGATGGCGGCCAGCGTCAAATTCGCCGGGGCGATCTCCGGCGTCGCGCTCGCCAAAACCTCCACCGTCGGCGGCTGCGTCTCTATCGCTGTTGCGCCTGGCGTCACAGTCGCGGCGATTTCTGTAGGACTTGCAGTCATTGACGGACTTGTCGCAGCCAGCCCCCGTCGCTCGTCGAGTTCGGCGCGGATAGCGGCCAGTGTCACATTGGCCGGGGCGATTCGCGGCGTCGCCGTCGCGGTGTCCACTGTCGGCGACTGCGTCTCTGTCGCGGTTGCGCGAGGCGTCGCCGTCGTGGAGATCTCTGTCGGACTTGACGTCGATGACGGACTCGCTGCAGGCAACTCCCGGCGCTCGTCGAGAGTGGCGCGGATGGCGGTCAGCGTCAAATTCGCCGGGGCGATCTCCGGCGTCGCGCTTGCGATATCGACTGTCGGCGGCTGCGTCTCTGTCGTGGTTGCACTAGGCGTCGCCGGCGCGGCGATTTCTGTCGGACTTGACGTCGATGACGGACTCGCTGCAGGCAACTCCCGGCGCTCGTCGAGAGTGGCGCGGATGGCGGTCAGCGTCAAATTCGCCGGGGCGATCTCCGGCGTCGCGCTTGCGATATCGACTGTCGGCGGCTGCGTCTCTGTCGTGGTTGCGCTTGACGTCGTCGCGGCGAATTCTGTCAAACTTGTCGCAGCCAACTCTCGGCGCTCGTCGAGTTCGGCATGAATGGCGGTCAACGTCAAATTCGCTGGCGCGATTTCCGGCCTCGCAATCTCGCGAACTTCTGGCGGGATCGGCGTTTCGCTCGCAAGAACCTCCACCGTCGGCGGCCGCGTCTCTGTCGTGGTTGCGCTTGACGTCGTCGCGGCGATTTCTGTAGGACTTGCAGTCATTGACGGACTTGTCGCAGCCAGCCCCCGTCGCTCGTCGAGTTCGGCGCGGATGGCCGTAAGCGTCACATTGGCCGGGGCGATTCGTGGCGTCGCTGTCGCGGTTGCGCGAGGCGTCGCCGTCGTGGAGATTTTCGTGGGACTTGACGTCAGTGACGGGCGCGTTGCAGCCAGCTCCCGGCGCTCGTCGAGTTCGGCGCGGATGGCGGTCAGCGTCAAATTCGCCTGTACGATCTCCGGTGTCGCGCTGGCGATGTCCACTGTCGGCGGCTCTGTCTCTGTCGCGGTTGCGCTTGACGTCGCCGTCGCGGCGATTTCTGTCGGAGTTGCAGTCGCTGACGGACTTGTCGCAGCCAGCTCCCGGCGCTCATCGAGTTCGGCGCGGATGGCGGTCAGCGTCATGTTTGCCGGCACAATCTCCCGCGTCGCGCTGGCAGTATCCAATGTCGGCGACTGCGTCTCTGTCGCGCTCGCGCTTGGCGTCGCCGTCGAGGAAATTTCTGTCGGACTTGACGTCGGTGACGGACTTGTCGCAGCCAGCTCCCGGCGGTCGTCGAATTCGGCGCGGATGGCGGTCAGCGTCAAATTCGCCGGGGCGATCTCCGGCGTCGCGCTTGCGATATCGACTGTCGGCAACTCAGTCTCTGTCGCAGTCACGCTTGACGTCGCCATCATGGCGATTTCTGTCGGACTTGCCGTCGCTGACGGACTTGTCGCAGCCAGCTCCCGGCGCTCATCGAGTTCGGCGCGGATGGCCGTAAGCGTCAAATTCGCCGTCGCGATGCCCACTGTCGGCAACTCAGTCTCTGTCGCAGTCGCGCTTGACGTCGCCGTCCCGGCGATTTCTGTCGGACTTGACATTGGTGACGGGCGCGTTGCAGCCAACTCCCGGCGCTCGTCGAGTGTGGTGCGGATGGCGGTCAGCGTCACATTGGCCGGGGCGATTCGTGGCGTCGCCGTCGCGATGTCCACTGTCGGCAACTCAGTCTCTGTCGCAGCCGCACTTGGCGTCGCCGTCGCGGCGATTTCGGTAGGAATTGACGTTGGTGACGGGCGCGTTGCAGCCAACTCCCGGCGCTCGTCGAGTGTGGTGCGGATGGCGGTCAGCGTCACATTGGCCGGGGCGATTCGCGGCGTCGCCGTCGCGGTGTCCACTGTCGGCGACTGCGTCTCTGTCGCGGTTGCGCGAGGCGTCGCCGTCGTGGAGATCTCTGTCGGACTTGACGTCGATGACGGACTTACCGCAGGCAACTCCCGGCGCTCGTCGAGTTCGGCGCGGATGGCGGTAAGCGTCATGTTTGCCGGCGCAATCTCCCGCGTCGCGCTGGCAGTATCCAATGTGGGCAACTGCGTCTCTGTCGCGCTCGCGCTTGGCGTCGCCGTCGAGGAAATTTCTGTCGGACTTGACGTCGGTGACGGACTTACCGCAGGCAACTCCCGGCGCTCGTCGAGTTCGGCGCGGATGGCGGTAAGCGTTATGTTTGCCGGCGCAATCTCCCGCGTCGCGCTGGCAGTATCCAATGTCGGCAGCTGCGTGTCTGCCGCCGTTGCGCGTGGCGTTGTCGTCGCGGAGATCTCTGTCGGAATTGACGTCGGTGACGGACTTGCTGCAGGCAACTCCCGGCGCTCGTCGAGTTCGGCGCGGATGGCGGCCAGCGTCAAATTCGCCGGCGCGATTCGCGGCGTCGCCGTCGCCATGTCCACAGTCGGCGGCTGCGTGTCTGCCGCCGTTGCGCGTGGCGTCGCCGTCGCCACGGCGATTTCTGTTGGACTTACAGTCATTGACGGAATTGTCGCAGCCAAGTCCCGGCGCTCGTCGAGTTCGGCGCGGATGGCCGTCAGTGTCACATTGGCCGGGGCGAATTCTGTCGGACTCGCGGTCATTGACGGACTTGTCGCAGCCAGCCCCCGTCGCTCGTCGAGTTCGGCGCGGATGGCGGTCAGCGTCATGTTTGCCGGGGCGATTCGCGGCGTCGCACTCGCGAGGATCTCCACTGTCAGCGACTGCGTGTCTGTCGCGGTTGCGCTTGACGTCGTCGCGGCGAATTCTGTCAAACTTGTCGCAGCTAGCTCCCGGCGCTCGTCGAGTTCGGCGCGGATGGCGGTCAGCGTCAAATTCGCCGGGGCGATTCGTGGCGTCGCCGTCGCGATGTCCACAGTCGGCAACTGCGTGTCTGCCGCGGTTGCGCCTGGCGTTGCCGTCGCGGAGATCTCTGTCGGACTTGACGTCGCTGACGGACTTGTCGCAATCAACTCCCGGCGCTCGTCGAGTGTGGTGCGGATGGCCGTAAGCGTCAAATTGGCCGGGGCGATTCGTGGCGTCGCCGTCGCGATGTCCACTGTCGGCAACTCAGTCTCTGTCGCAGCCGCACTTGGCGTCGCCGTCGCGGCGATTTCGGTAGGAATTGACGTTGGTGACGGGCGCGTTGCAGCCAACTCCCGGCGCTCGACGAGCGTCGCGCGGATAGCGGTCAGCGTCACATTGGCCGGCGCGATTCGCGGCGTCGCCGTCGCGATGTCCACTGTCGGCAACTCAGTCTCTGTCGCAGTCGCGCTTGACGTCGCCGTCCCGGCGATTTCTGTCGGACTTGACATTGGTGACGGGCGCGTTGCAGCCAACTCCCGGCGCTCGACGAGCGTCGCGCGGATAGCGGTCAGCGTCAAATTAGCCGGGACGATTCGCGGCGTCGCCGTCGCAATGTCCACAGTCGGCAGCTGCGTGTCTGCCGCCGTTGCGCGTGGCGTTGTCGTCGCGGCGATCTCCGGCGTCGCTGTCGCGCTGTCCACTGTCGGCAACTGCGCGTCTGTCGCGGTTGCGCGCGGCGTCGCCGTCGCGGAGATCTCTGTCGGACTTGTCGTCGCTGACGAACTTGTCGCAGCCAGCTCCTGGCCCTCGTCGAGTTCGGCGCGGATGGCGGTCAGCGTCACATTAGCCGGGGCGATCTCCGGTGTCGCGCTCGCGATGTCCACTGTCGGCAACTGCGTGTCGGTCGCGGTTGCACTTGGAGGCACCGTCACGGCGACTTCTGTCGGACTTGACATTGGTGACGGGCGCGTTGCAGCCAACTCCCGGCGCTCGACGAGCGTCGCGCGGATAGCGGTCAGCGTCACATTGGCCGGTGCAATTTCTGGCCTTGTCTCCGCTGGCGTCGCCGTCACTGGTGCTTCTGGATGAAGCGGCGTAGCAAATGCTGTCACAGCGGGCGACACTTCAGCGGGTGGCGCCTCGGTATCGGCAATGTCCTCAGCAGTCTGCATCGTCGCCGGTGGCGCAGAGAGTGTTTCAGCTGAAGCTGTCGTCATCGTGATCGTAACTGTCGCGGCGGCGGCTGTCTCCCGGTCTGTTCGCGCTGCTGTCAAGGTAGCTTCTGGAAGAGCTGCGTCAGTCGGCGCGACTTGAGTCTGTGTGCCGACCATATCAGTCGCTAGCGCAGCATCCGTTGTCCTCGTTGGAAGAGGCGTGGCGGTAACGATAGGTGTCAAAGACGCTACTGCGGATTCTGCAGGTGTTTCGGTAGCTCTCTGTGAAGTCGATATGGATAGCAGAACAGCAAAAACGGCGGCAAACAGAAGTGATACCGCCGCAAGCAGAGCTACGATCAGCTCATTGCCTAAATTGCGCCGCATTGGCTATTCCTCAATTGACGTAGCCAATTCCAGGGGCAATGCGAGGTGAAACGCGGATCCTACGCCCGCTTCACTTGTAATCCAGAGATCGCCATTTAGAGCGCGCGCGAACGCTCGGGCAACGGTCATGCCAACGCCGCTATCGCCGTAGCCGACGACCTTGCGGTTTTCCGCCCGGTATGTCCGCGCAAATACACGTTGCATATCTTCGAGTGAAATGCCGCCGCCTTTGTCGCTCACACTGATCTCGATGGCATTGACTGAATCGGCGCCATTGACCAGCTCCAGCGATCCAACGCTGGCCGAAACTGTGATCAAGGAACCTGCGGGCGAGACCGCGCTGGCATTTGAAACAAACTGGGCAAGGATATGTTTGAGACTGGCGCCATCAGCGCTGACCGGCGGCAGCTCATTATCCAGCGCCAACTCAATCAAGTGACCCCTTTCCTCAATGATTGCCTCGGCCTCGTGCAACACGTCTTCGATTATGGCGAGTAGATCGACGCTGCCGCGCTCTATACCGGAATTCGAGTCATCGACGCTGCTTAATTTTTGTATCTCGCCAATGATCGCCGCTATGCGAGCGATATCCGCGGCAATCATGCTGAGCACCTGTCGCTGGGCCGCGCCAAGAATGCCGATGCTCTCTGCCAAAAGCAAGTCGATATAATCTGAAATCGATGACATCGGCGCGCGCAGACTATCCAGCATGTCTGTGAATAGCTCGGGCGCGTTGGGCTGATGTTCTTGAGTCTCGACATCTGTGTCGGATCCCTGCGCGGCAACCGACTCGCGAGCGATTGACAATTCCGTCCGCGCGTCGCTCAAGTCCAAAGCAAGCTGTTCACGCTGCGCAGTCAAGCGCTCTAAGGACGACCGCAGTTCGGCAATGTCGTCGTTGAGATCTGTTTCTCCTTCGCGCGCCGCGTCTTCGGCGAGCATCGTGTTGACTTTGGTTGTTAGCTGGTCACGTAAATTGAGCAGGTTGTCCCGCTCTTCCAGCAGACTGTCAACTTGACGGCTCATCTCCTTTTGCCGGTCTTCCCAAGTGAGGGCTTCCGCTTGCAGCGCCTCCACATTCGCCTGAAGCGTCGTCTTCTCCGCATGCGCGTCCTCGAGCCGCGAGCGCAGGTCTTGCGTGTCTCGCCGTAATTCCTCGCGCGAGTTCAACAGTTGTTCGTGATCCGCGCTCAAGTGCTTGAGTTTTCTAGCCAGCTCCTCGTTATTGCCGCCGTCCGAATCCATCAGCCTCTGACGCGCGTCAAGCAGCTTGAGCCGATCCTGATTCGCCGCGGCAAGATGCTGGGTAAATGTCTTCCGTTCGGCGTAGAGTTGAATCAGCAGCTGGGTCAAGTGGGAAGCTTCTGCGTCGATTCCCAGCGATTCCATGCGGCCTCTGATGGATTCCAGCCGCCGCTGCTGCTGATCACGCTCCAATTCCAGTTGAGCCAATTCGTCCGCCAGCGTCTGCAAGATAGCGGCGTATCCCTCTGAAGCGACCGACCGGCCCATCACCAGGAGCGCGTTGATTTGCCGCCGCAGACGGTCGCGCGCCGTGTGCAGCAGATTGTATTCCTTGTGCACATATTCGCGAATGACTTGCGCCAGCGCATCGTCATCGTCGGCGTTTAACACTCGCAGCATCGTTTCGGCGTCTAGCAGCGCGCGGGCGCTTGCCTCGGAAGCTGCTCGCAGTTGTGCCTGCTCATCAAAGGTGGCGTTTAAGCGCTGCGCCGCATCGGGGCTTTGCTCTCCTCCAGCCAGGGCATCAAGAAGACGCACATGCTGCCCTTCTTGCTGTCGCAGCAGGTCGGCAATTTGGCGAATGATTTGCTCGCGGCGTTCATATACCCGCGCCAGGCTGGACTCGAACTCCACGCGATGGGCAATCAGAGCCTCTTGGTCGATGGCGGCATCAGCGCCTCGCTCCGCGATCTCATCAATGGCTTGCGCTTCGGACATGCTTTTGGACGAAGATATGTCGTCACTCCAGGCAAGCAGGTGACCCGCGACCAAAGTAATGTCGCGCAGCCATTCCAACTCATCAGGAGACAGATCCGCCTGGCGGTAGGGCATCGCGACCAGCATGACGGCGAGCAATTCGCCTTCAACGGTAAGCGGCTGCCCATACAGGCTGCAGAGCGAAGCGATATTCAGCCGCCTGAACAGATCCTGAAGCTCAGCCTCGTGGTATTCCGGGAAGAGAATCGTCTGCTCCTGTCGCGTTGCCGCTTCGCGCAAAGTCGGCTGCTCATTTAGATTCAACGAGATACCGGCGAGGGATTGATCGGCAACCTGGTCATAGCCGGCGATCACGTCGGCATAGTTGTTCTCTTGTACCCGCAATAGCGCGCAGACTTCCAACTGGAGCGCTTCCAGGGTCGCCTGGACGATCTGTTCCGGAATGCGAGCGCCATCCCGCGTTTCCAGCATCATGCCAATGGCATTCAGCAGATGACGCCGATCATTCGAGATCGGTGACGCGCTGAAATTCCAGGAAGCGGGCGCCGCCAGCAGCGCATCAGCTTCATTGCTTGCGGGCGCCTCGGCCGGCGCAGGAGATTGCGCAGCGGCAGGATTTGGCTGTGAGGCGGCCAGCACCACTTCCACCAGGCTATGTTCCAGAAGAGCAATCGCCAGGCGATAGATAATGAGCGGCAGCAGAATCAATCCCGCCAGGTAAGCCAGCCGCGTTGCGCCAAGATAATTGCCGGCGCCAGCGCCCTCGCCCATCTGGTAAAAGTCCCAACCGTTGCCTATCAGAATCACGATAAAGAACAGGATTTTGAGTGGCGCATCGACAATGTGCTTGTAGTTAAGTATGGCGAACAACAGTCCCATTGCGGCAAGCGCAGCGGTAACGCCCGACCATAACACAGCATGATCTGTAGAATTAAATGTCGGGTCGCCGCCGTATACCGCCAGCCAGCTACGCGCGCTGTTCACATACAGGAGAGCCAAGATGAAAGTCGCCGCGAAAACCAATAAGTTGGAGCGGTTCTGCCAACGAATAAAGTCAGCGCTGAGAAATGCCCACGCCAGGATTAGAAGGGTAACTGCCTGCACCAGCCTTTCCAGCGGGGGCATGATCGCATCGGCTTCCAAGTCCGTAAACTGTGACAAGAATGCCACAGCCAACATGATCAACCAGAGAGTCACCAGCCCCCCCGTCGCAAAGACGAAACGGCGCGTTGCTTGCTCAAATGGAAAGCGGGACCGATGGCCAAATGCCAGAAACAATGAGCCTTGGCTCAAAGCGATGACCAACAAGAAAAAGACCAGATTGCCCGGAAAATCGACGAAGACATTAAGAATATCCAGCGTCGTCATTGACAACTCACACCGTCCGTATTGTTTGCGCCTCTGCTAATGCCGCGGCTTGGATTGAAACTCAAGTTGCGCGCGCTAACGCAGAATCTGATCTCCGAGAGTCGATTCGACGCGTTGCGTTCTTTCGTATCCTAGGCGCTTTTCTTGACGAGTCAGTATAGCATAAGGGGCACTGGCGCACTTGCGAAAAATCGAGGTCATTTCCCTGACCCAGTTCAGCTGCCTGCCGCGTCGTTTGCCGTTGACTTAGCCGAATCGTCAATCTAAACTCACAGTTGCCCTCGATGAGCTGTGAGCATACGGTGACGCGCGCATTTTCACATTTACTCCGCAGATTTCCTTTCATCATGCGCATGCCCTACCTGGTATACAGCCGAATGCAAGCGCGCTACACGATTGGCGTTGCAGCGGTAATCCTTGATGGCGCCGGGCGCGTGCTATTGGTCGAACACGCCTATCACCCTCGATTCGCCTGGGGGCTGCCGGGCGGCTGGATCGACGAAGACGAAGACCCATCGGCCGCTGTCCTCCGCGAGTTAAGTGAAGAATTACAGTTGAAGGCGCGCGTCTTGCGTGTCGTCCACATATCGAAGACGGCGCCCAACCATATCGACTTGGCATTCCAGTGCGAAGCATTGAGCCCGATTGGGAAATTGAGCCACGAGCTGTTGAATTACCAGTGGGTGTCGGGCAAAGAGCTACCCGAAATGAAACGCTTTCACCGCAAATCCATAGACTTCGCAAGCGAGCAAATCCAGGGAGACAACTGATGGGAGCGAGTCTTGGCTCGCGTCGCAAGTCCGGCTTTCCCATACTTCGTACGTTTTCCGCTTTGCTTCTGGTTGCGGCCAGCGCCTTGCTCGTCTATGAGCTGGTGGCGTTCAGCCAGCGCGAGCAACAGCTGCCAGCCGGCGTAAGCGTCGCCGGGATCAATGTCGGCGGGCTGAGCGAGCGAGACGCCGTCGCCCGCTGGGAACGAACGTATGCCGAGCCCATCATCATGCTTTATCGAGCCGGCGAATCGGATTATCCGATCCAACTGCACCCGGACCAGGTGGGCTGGCGAATCAGCAGCGAACCGATGCTGGCGGCCGCGCTGGCTTCGGGCGAGCAAGGCGGCGGGTTCTGGCGCCGTTTTCTCGATTTCCTGCTGGGCATCGAACAGACCGTCGCCCGCGATATCGCCCTGGTCGCCGATTATCAGGAAAACGCGCTTGAAGCGATCTTGCAGGACATTGCCCTGCGCTACGACAGAGCGCCAGTCGGATCCAACTATGACCTGCAAACATTAACGGTTTATGCCGGCGCCAGCGGTTACGCCCTTGACCTGAACGGCGCCATGTCTGTGGCCGATGACGCATTGCGCTCTGCTAATGAGCGCACGGTTGCCCTCCCGGTATCAGCTCAAGGAAACCAGGGACCGGATCTAAGCGCGCTGCATGATCTCATCATCGACTATCTTGACAGCCGGGGATTCATCTATGACGGTTTGGGCACCGTTGCGTCAATATATGTGCAAGACCTTCTGACAGGAGAAGAGATCAGTATTCTGGGTGATGTCGCTTTCTCCGGCGCCAGCACGGTCAAACTGCCAATCATGCTGGATTACTTTCGATTCTTGCCTTCAGCGCCAAACGCCGATGAAGCCTGGCTGATAGTAAATTCGATGCTCTGCAGCAACAACGCCTCTTCCAATCTGATCATGGAAATCATCGGCGGCGGCGACATATTCTTGGGAATTCGAAGCGTAACCGATACGATCTTGGCCGCCGGCATCAACAACACATACATCTCAGCGCCGTTTTACCTGGGTGTCGCCGGGCAGCGACTCGGCTCAATTCAGGCGCCGGAGACGAGGCCGAATCCCGCATTTGACACCGAGCCCGACCCCTTCAATCAGACCACGGCTGAAGACATGGGTACGCTCTTCAGCCTGATTTATGATTGCGCCGAATTCAACTCGGGCTTGACCTTCGCTTTGCCCGCGAACCAGATCACGCAGCAGGAGTGCCGGCAAATGCTCGAGATTGCCAGCGCCAACGATTTGGAACGGCTGCTTCAAGGCGGCATCCCGCGTGACGCGCGCATCGCGCACAAGAATGGCTGGATATTTGATACGGTAGGCGACGCCGGCATTGTCTATTCGCCAAACGGGCGCCACTATGTGATTTCCGTCTTTCTATGGGAAAGGACCGAGTTTCAGGATTACGAAAAACTTTGGCCGCTCATCGAGGAGATCTCGCGAGCAACCTGGAATTTCTTCAATCCGGAGAATCCGCTGCTGCAGCCGCGCACCGACCTGCCTCCAACGGCTCTTGAGTGTGAAGGCAACTACCTTCCGCCAGGACCGGAGTACGTGAACCTCAACGACATCAACAGTTGGAAGCGGAATTAATCTCAAGCCGGGTCGAAAACGGCGGGAATTGCAATGTGTACGTATGCCTGAGTCGCATCAAAAGCTCGCGACCGCATCAGCTTGCGATTCATAGATGCGGAAAATCTCATCCAGACCAGACATCTCTAGCGCTTCACGCACCCGATCCGATGGCTGCGCCAGCCGCAAATCGCCATCGGCGCGCCGAACGCGCTTCAAAGCGCTCATCATTTCCCAAAGTCCATCCTGCCCCATGCTTTCGACGCGCTGCAAATCCAGCACCAGGTGGCGACCGCCGGCGTCGATCTCATAAGACAGGAACGACCCCAATTGTCCCGCGCTGATCCGATCAACCCGTCCTCCCGCTTCAATGATCAAAATGTTGCCATGGCTGGAACGTTCAATCCGCATCAGCATTCTCCCTGTTGAGCAGACATGCTACAATGGCGCAAACCGTATCGTGGGCTTCGCGGTAGTTGCCAAATAACGCAAAGCCTATGAGAATCTTCAACCGGCAGCGAGCGAAACATGGATTTGAACTACATTGCGTTAATCACCGTCACCGTGTCGCTTCTATTCATACTGATTCAACGCACCGATCCGAAACGACGGCGCCTTTCGATCGCCTTTGTCATCCTCTGCCTTCTCATCATTCACCACAACACCTCAATCAAGAACGATCTTCACGAGGAGACGCTGCTCGCTTTCCTCCTCGGCGTCTTGGCGAGCGGACTATTTTGGCTGCTTATCGGCCGCTACAATCCGGTCGATAATGAAGACGAAATCCAGGTGATGGGAATGGACGACTGACCAAGCCTGGAAGTTAACCAACGATGTTGATCGGTATCACGTCGGCGCCCTGAAGCATGGCTACGCTGATTCTGGCCGCCACTTGTTCTGACAGCGCGCGGAAGGCCCGGCCTGCTTCTGAATCGGCGTCGTGAATGACGATGGGACGGCCGTAGTCTCCACCTTCGCGCACATTGGCCGACATGGGAATCCGACCCAGGAATGGCAGTTCCCGGCTATCGGCGAACTTCTCCCCGCCTCCGCTGCCGAAGAATTCACCTGACATATTTTCAACCACACCAAGCAAAGGAACCTTCAACTGCTCGAACATCGCGGCTGCGCGAATCGCATCGGCGACAGCGACATCCTGCGGCTGCGTCACAATGATGCTGCCGGTCAGCGGGAAGGATTGCGCCAGCGACAGCGGAGCGTCGCCCGTGCCCGGCGGCAGATCAACGATCATATAATCGAGGCGGCCCCACTCCACATCGGTGAAAAACTGCCGGATCGCGCTGTGCAACATGGGTCCGCGCATAATCATGGGCTTGTCCGGGGTCGTGAGGAAGCCGGTGCTGATCAGTTTGACACCAAAGACTTCGAGCGGCTGCATCTTGTCGTTGAGGACCTTGGGTCGCCCGCTGCCGAGGCCGAACATTTGCGGGATGTTGGGATTGAGAATGTCCGCATCAATCAAGCCAACTTCGGCGCCGGCGTCGGCCAGGCAGACGGCCAGGTTGGTCGCTACAGTGCTTTTGCCAACCCCACCCTTGCCACTGCCGATAGCTACGATGCAGTTCATCGGCACATCAAGTCGACCGTGGATTCGACGGTCGGTCGGCACCTGCGCATCCCATCGGATTCGCAACGATTCGATTCCCGGGATCTTACCAATTACAGCGGCATTGCATCTTTCGACGAAGACGTCCTTCAAGGGGCAGGCGGGGGTCGTCAGCACGATGGTGAATTCGGCGATGCCATCGGCCACTTCGAGATCGCGCACCATGTTGAGCGAGACGATATCACGGTGGAGCTCGGGTTCAATGACCGTACTCAGCGCCGCCATCACTTTTTCGTCAATGTTGCTCATGCCTTGCCTCGTCACTACTTTAGAACGCTACTCAAATATACCATTGATCTCTTTTTTATGAACTTGCCAAATACCATCTGCAACTATGTGGAGATTTGTAGGCGCGACTTTTCGAGTCGCCCGCGCCCAACTCCCCAAGAAGTCAACGGGCGACCGGCGGTCCGTGTCTGCGCGACCCAATGGCTCGCCCCTACAGACGCTTTTTTCTCGGGTTCGTCAATTTATGTGAGCCATGTCTTGACTTGCGAGCGGCTGTGACACGAACATCAAGGACGAAACCGGGTAAACTTCGCCGCAGTTGGATGCGCCAAAAGCATGGGTCCGCCCTGCGGCAACTGCCGAGCGTCTTCAATTTCGCCTTATCGGGTGCTATTATCCGCGCTTGGCGGCGCGTCTGGCTTTGCGCTCCAGCGCCTTGCGCCGGCGTTCTTCGCGCTTGGCGTCATCTTCAGACCAGGGCGTCGCGCCCTCAGCGGCCGGGGCGGGCGCCGGGCTGGCTTCGGCCGGCGGAGCTGCTTCACTCGCCGCGGTCGGCGTGGCCAATTCAGCCTGCGGCGCTGGTTGTGTGGCGGTTGCCCGAGAACTGGCGGCGCCCCGGCGCGCTTCTTTTGCCGCGTCCTTATGCTCCCAGGTGCCGCGCACCAGCATTTCTTCGTAGGCGCGCGTAGGGGCGATGCTGCGCCAATATGAATTCGGCTTGGACAGGCGTTCCTTGTCGTGAATGTGATGCGTCGTCCGGTCGTAGCTCGCGAGCTCGTAATCGTGGTCCATCTTGATCGCGTCAAATGGACAATACTCAGCGCAGAATCCGCAGTTCATGCAGATGTCAATGTCGATGAAGAAGGCTTCGGGCTCGGGCACGGGACGTCCGGTATCGGGGTCGTTGCCGCGCACGATCCAGATGCACTGCGGCGGGCAGACCTTGGCGCAGATGCCGCAGCTCGTGCACCAATCCTTGCCGCTGCGCGTTGGATGATCCTCGTCTTCAACGATGAGAAAGGGCACGAAACGAAATCGTTCCGGCACCGCCACCTTCTCGTCAGGATACTGAACGGTGATCACGCCCTTAGTCTTCGTCCCCTGGCGAACGCCGAAATTATCGGTCGAGTGATGATACTTGCGGAATCCGTAACGAATATCGTCCACATAAGACTCAACAAAGTGCCGCAAGGTCAGCAGCAATCCCTTTGCCAATCCAGTTCCGTACATGCTGTCTCCCCGTCGGTCTCTGCGGCATGCTTGTCGGCCGCGGATTCTGGTCCCCGGGACCGGAAAATCTAGCGGTCGGTCTCGCCTAAGACGATATCGATGCTGCCGAGAATGCCGACAATATCCGCCACTTTATATCCCCGGCTCATAATGCCCATCGGCGTCAGATTGATGAAACTGGGCGCGCGCACGTGATAACGCCAGGGATTTGCTGATCCGCCCCGGCCGCCGGCCGACACGACATAATAGCCCAGCTCGCCTTTGCCGTTTTCCACACGACCATAGGCTTCGCCATGGGGGACGCGTGGGGCATAGGCGCCCGCCTTGCCATCAGCCCAGATCGATTCTCCGTCGGTCGCTTCAAGCCGCGGCAGAATCTGCTTTAATATGCGCACGCTCTCACGAAGCTCCGAGACGCGCACGCGATAACGGGCGTACATATCGCCTTCGTCTTCGACAGCGACATCGAAATCCAGCTCGGGATATATGCTGTAGGGGTCGGCTCGCCGTATGTCATAAGCCACGCCACTGCCGCGCAGAAGTGGACCAGCGGCGCTGTAGTTGATGGCGTCCTCGCGCGTCAAAACACCTACGCCCACCGAACGCTCAATCAGGATTTCGTTCTGGGTCAGTAAGCGCTCAAGATCATCAATCGTGCGCGGAATGCGTTCATTGATCATCTCGGTCAGAAACTGCATAGTATTGTAATCACGGATGCGATCATTGGTCAGATTGCTGACGCTCTTGAGGCGCTCCGGCAAATCGCCGAACAAGCCGCCAAAGCGCATGTAGTTGCACATCATCCGGCTGCCAGCGACCGCCTCAAAGAAATCAAGGATGCGCTCGCGTTCTTGCACGAAATAAAGCACGGGCGTGAAAAAAGCGCCGATGTCGTTCAGCCAGAAGCCGATCGCCCAAAGGTGATTCACGATGCGGCTGAGCTCCACCATCATCACTCGCAGCGCCTCGCAGCGATAGGTCGGCGGGTTGTACTTGCGGCCCAAGCTCATTAACTGCTCGACCGCCAGCACATAGCCATGATTGTTGCCCATGCTGGAGATGTAATCCAGACGGTCGGTAAACGGAATGTTGTGCAGATAAGTATTGCGCTCGCCAATTTTCTCGTGATTGCGATGCAAGTAACCCATCACCGGCTCAAGAGAAGTCACGGTCTCGCCATCCACCGTCAATACCATACGAAACACGCCATGCGTGCTTGGATGATGCGGACCCATATTGACGACCAGTTCGTCAGTCTCGAAGCCGTCTTTATCCATGATTCGCTCGACATCCACGCCCAAACCGAGCGACTGATACACCGCCGTCTCGGAGCTGTCCATCAGACGGCCAAGATCAATATCCGGAGGATAATTCACATTCTTGCCGAAGACATTTTTCTCTTCCGCGCGGTAAACCTGCCCACCTGGCCAGCGACTGTCAAATGGCTTCTGTTCTTCTTCGAAATAGGCTTCACGCCAATCCTTGCGCAGGGGATGGCCGTGAAAACCTTCCCACATTAGAATCCGCTTGAGATTCGGATGGCCCGGGAAATGGATGCCCATGAGGTCCCAGGCTTCCCGTTCCTGGAAGTCGGCGCCGCGCCAGATTGGTACCAATGATGGGATCTCGGCCTGTTCACGATCGGTCTGCGCCTTGAAGACTAGCGCCTCGCCACCGCTGGTCCGGTATGCGTGATAGACCATTTCCAGGTGATCGCCGGCGCCAAGGTAATCGACAGCGGTCGCGCTCGACAGATAATCGAAACCCAGTTCGTCACGGATCACGCGCGCGATATCGACCAAGCGTTTGCTTTCGACGATGATGCCGCCGTAGCCCTCGCGTTCGTCCAACGTAACCGCGTCGGCATATTCATTGCGCAGGTAGGCGATGGCTTCATCGACCGTAGTCGCGTCAAGCTGTTTCCCAGGCGCCAGTGCCGTTTGGTCCATCAATGGTTATTCCTCTTCTGCTACGGCAGCGCGGCGTGAAGCCCGCAGCGCTTTGCGAGCCAGCGCGCGAAGACGCCGCTTCTCGCGGATATCTTCTGCTTCAGCCCAGGGCGCGCCGCCGGCTGGCAAAACGAAACTCAAGACATCTTCAGTAACGGGAGTCGCATCGGTTGAAGCAGTCGTATCAGCGACGACCTTTGCCGCCACCATCTGCATCGCCGCGGGCAATTCGCGTTCTCCGAGGCTTGGCGCTTCTCCGGCCGCCGCTTCCGCCTGCCGCCGAATCATATCCATTTGTCGTGGATCAATTATATCCGGACCCAAAACTGGCACCGGGGTCGGCTCGGCGCTTGAAACGCCATACCAAGGCACATCGTCGCCATTGGCGATGCTCTGACCGTCAATTTTGCGCTGCAAGGCGATCATGCCATAGAGCAGCGCTTGCGGCGTCGGCGGGCAGCCGGGCACATAGACATCCACCGGCAAGTACTTGTCCATGCCCGATACCACATTGTAGCCCTCTTTGAAGGGTCCTCCCCCGCTGGCGCAGGCGCCCATCGCCAAAACGTACTTGGGTTCCGGCATCTGGTTGTACAGTCGCACGATCGGCACGACCATCTTCTTGGTCACGGTACCGGAGACTATCATCAAATCGGCTTGACGCGGCGTCGCCCGCATGACTTCAAAGCCGAACCGCGAGAAATCGAAGCGCGAGGCGGCGGTGGCGATCATTTCAATCGCGCAGCAGGCCAGCCCAAAGAGCATCGGCCACATCGAATTGCGCCGCCCCCAGTTATAGAGCTGGCTGAGGCTGGTGATGGCGATGTTGTTTTCTAATTCAGCGGGGACCGGAAACTCGGTCTGATTTAACTCTTGTAGATTCAGGTCCATTTAGGCGCTGATCTCCTCATACCAGTCTCGCAGAATCGCCTTGAGTATAGCATCGTTCACCAGCGCCGGATCGTCGGCGAAGCCGGGAAGACCCGTTATCCGCTGACTCAAATCGTCTAAACTGAGGTCTTCCAGCTCAACATTCGGATACGCGTCCATCAATGCCAAGACAATCTCGTAATCAGAGTCCCAGTACAGCTGCTGTTCAGTCATGGACTCCGCGCAATCATTCCTTTGAATGAGCGCTTTTGCCAGCGCCGAACGACCAAATTAACCATCGCTTCCACGCTACATGCGGATGGTTAAACCGCAACGCTGTAAGTATAGGTTCGCGCCGGGAGATTGTCAAGAATTTCACAAACTCGTTTGCGCCTGGTTCATTGCAGTTCGATTGCTTTTGCGCCGACATGATTCACCAGCGTATGCCTTGCAACGTTGTCTATTTCCGCATCGCAATAAACTTGCTTCATTTCTTGGGCGACACGCTGCACCGTCCGCAGGTTGTCGCACAAGGCGCAGAGCGTTGGACCAGCCCCGCCGATGAAGATGGCAATCGCGCCCGCCCGCTTCGCCGCAGCGCGAACCTCCGCTAGCAGGGGCACCAAACAGGCGCGCGCCGGTTCTACCACTGCATCGCCTTCCATGGCGGCGCCGAGCGCTTGTAGATCGCCTCGATGCAGGGCGTCGACCAATTGAGCAACCCGGCCGGTTTGATGTACGAGTGTCTTAAGCGGCACACTCGCGGGCAGTATCGCGCGAGCTTCATTGGTCGGCACGGGAAAGTCTGGCGTGACCAGAGCCAAATGCAGATCTTCGGGCGCCGGCAATGGTCGGATCGCCTCAACCGTGATGCCAGCGACAAGTATAATGCCGCCAAGCAAACAAGGCGCCACGTTGTCGGCATGGTAGCCGCTGACAAGAGCTTCCCCCTCCAAGCTGAAGGGCAGCAGTTCCTCGCGCGTGAAGGGCTCGCCAACCAGCTTGTTCAGCGCCATCACTGCCGCAACCGAACTGGCGGCGCTGCTTCCCAGCCCGCTGGATAGCGGCAATCCCTTGATTAGCTTGATCTTCAAGCCACGCTTCTCGCCAATGTGATCCAAGAAGGCGCGCGCCGAAACCGAGGCGACATTGCGCTGCGGCTCGCGCGGAAGCTGACCGCCATCGCCCAGGATGTCAGTGATCACTATTCCTGGATCGTCCTGAAACTCGACGATCGCGCGATCGCCAAAGCCTTCCAGCGCCAGCCCGAGGATATCAAAGCCGACGCCCAAGTTGGCGACAGTCGCCGGGGCGAAGGCTTCCGCTCTGGAAAATGCCATGGAAGGTCGTTATCCTTGCCGCGATTTCGGCGCGAGGTAAAGGCAATGCCAAGCAGTCTACAATGTATCAATTGCGCGCAACAATACCCAATTCAGCGCGTGATTTACGCTTGTGAAGCCTGCGGCGGCCTGCTGGACGTCCGACATAATTTCGGCGCTCTGCGCTGGTCGATTTCGTCCGACACGTTTGATAGCCGGCTCGGCACATTTGAGGCGCCGTACAACAGCGGCGTCTGGCGCTACAAGGAACTTGTTTATCCTGACATCGACGACGGCTTTATCGTCAGTCGAATGGAGGGCAATACCAATCTTTATGAGTTGCCCCGGGTGGCCGCTTTTGCCGGTCTCAACACGCTCTTCCTGAAACACGAAGGTGAAAATCCAACCGGTTCCTTCAAAGATCGCGGCATGACCACCGGTGTCACGCAAGCGCGAATCTTAGGTATGGAGCGCGTCGCTTGCGCATCCACCGGCAATACCTCGGCTTCCATGGCCTCCTACGCCGCGCGCGCTGGAATGCAGGGCATCATCTTCCTGCAGAATCAACAGATTGCGCTGGGCAAACTGGCGCAAGGCATCGCCTTCGGCGCGACCTGCCTGCAGATCGACGCCGACTTCGACCGCAACATGGAACTGGTGCGGCTGGTGTCAGAAGAGCTCGGCATCTATTTGCTGAACTCGATCAATCCTTTCCGCCTCGAAGGCCAGAAATCGATCATGTTCGAGGCGCTTCAGCAGCTTCGATGGCAGGTCCCGGACTGGATCGTCGTGCCCGGCGGCAATCTGGGCAACAGTTCCGCCTTTGGCAAAGGTCTGCTGGAAATGCTGGAGGTTGGCTTGATCGACCGGCTGCCTCGCCTGGCGATCATCCAGGCCGACGGCGCCAATCCCCTGTACCGGCACTTCAACAGCGGCTTCCGTCACTTTGAACCAGTGAAAGCCGAGACCATTGCCACCGCCATCAAAATCGGCAATCCGGTCAATCTTGATAAGGCGATCCGCGCTTTGGAGTGGACGAGCGGCGTAGTTGAAGAGGTCAGCGATCAGCAGATTATGGATGCCAAAGCGGTCATTGATGGCGTCGGCATCGGCTGCGAGCCGGCCTCGGCTTGTTCAGTGGCGGGGACCAAGAAACTTGTCGAGCGAGGCATAATCAAGCGTGGCGACACCGTGCTCGGCATCTTGACGGGCCACGTGCTCAAAGACCCGGAGGCGACCATCGGTTATCATGCCGATCAACTGGCGGATCTATCGCCAAAGTACGCCAACAAAATGCGGCAAGTCGATGACAACTTCGACGAAATCGTCCGCGTCCTGGGCGAGGGCGCGCCGTCCAATTCCGGTCATGCCTGACGAATAGCAGCCCGCGCTGGCGCCTGCTCCAATGACCGGTCCAGATCTTCAATAATGTCTTCGGCATCTTCAATGCCTAGGGCAAAACGCACCAGATTGTCCTTAATACCGATCGCCAGCCGCTCTTCGCTGCTGAGGTCGTAGTAACTGAAGTAAGCCGGCTGCTCAATCAGGCTTTCGGTTCCGCCCAGGCTGGGGGCGATGTAGGGTATGCGCAGGCGGTCGATAAAGTCGCTAGTCGCTTTGATATCCCCAGCCACCTCAAAGCTGACGACGCCGCCGAATCCACTCATCTGCGCCCTGGCCAAGTCGTAATCCGGGTGAGAAGGCAAACCTGGGTAATAGACACGGTCAATCTTGGGATGGCTCTCAAGAAATTGCGCAACACGAAGCGCGGATTCGTTCTGATGCCGCACACGCAGCGCCAGCGTCTTTAGACCGCGCTCCACCAAGAAGGCTTGATGCGGATCAATGACGTTGCCCATGATGCCGCGCGCGTCTTTCAGCGCCTTGATGCGACCGGCCGCGCCGGCAATGACGCCAGCCAGCACATCGTTGTGGCCGCCGAAATACTTGGTCGCGCTATGCATGACAAAATCGATGCCGTATTCCAGCGGACGCAGATTCACCGGCGTAGCGAAGGTCGAATCCAGCAAGGTCATCGCCCGATGGCGTTTGCCCAGCTCAGCCAGCTGATGCAAGTCGGCCACGCGCAAATAAGGGTTGGTCGGCGTCTCAGTAAAGATGAAACGCGTCTTCTTGGGAACGATGGCCGCTTCGAGCGCCGCGCAATCTCCCATGGGCACGACGCTGGTGTCTATCCCAAATTTCTTCAGGGTCGTTTCACAGAATTGCCGCGTCCGCCGGTAACAGTCATCGGTCATGACGATATGCGTCCCGGGCCGCAGCACGGTCAAGAACAGCGATGTCACCGCCGACATGCCGGAAGGATAAACGACAGCATCCTCCGCGCCCTCCAAATTGGCGATCCGCCGCTCAACGGACCAGACCGAGGGATTGCCGTAGCGCGCGTATTCCTCGCGGTCGAGCTCGCCGCCATAGACTTTCTTGTCCAGAAACTTGATGACATCAGCCGTATTCTTGAAGGTATAGGTAGCCGTCTGGACGATCGGCGTCGTCATTGCGTGAAAGCCCTTGTCACGCGGGGCGCCGCCATGCACCGAGCGCGTGCTGGCGCCGCGATATTGCCCGTCTGCCTTGCTGCCTGTCCTTGTCATGTTCCAGTCCTTACAATAGAAAAAGCCCAAACCGAAGCGATTACGCCAGTTTGGGCTTCCGCGACTTTCAAATAAAAGTGACTGAGGCACAGTCAACGGAATGACCTGATTTCGACCGCAAGCCGTCCTTGCGTCGCCAAGACCAGGTGTTTACCCTCATCTTCCAGAATTATCTGCCGAACTTAGCACCTTCCCATTGCCATTTGGGGGTTGCTGTGGCTTCACCGAGTCGGTCTCTCCACCACCTCTGGATAAGCGTAAACTTACTCTTCAATTGTTAATGGATACATACTGTAACACAGTTGCCGGCTCAATGCAAATGCCGACGAAGCTGTTATCCTAGTTCGCGCTTCTGTGCTATTCTACTGTCTGACTCAGGTTGAAAGTCGAAAGCAGCCCACACATGGTCGAATCCGCGCTAAGGGTCGTCGGCGGCAAGCCGCTTCACGGCGAAATCCAGGTGCAGCGCGCCAAGAATTCCATCTTGGCGATGATTGCCGCTTCGATTGTTGTCGATCATGGCGAGACGGTCTTGCATGACGTGCCCGAGATTGAGGATGTACAGCGCGCCTTTGAGTTGCTGCGCGCGGTGGGCGCCCGCGTGCGTCACGACAGATTGAGCAAGACCGTGCGAATCGATGCGACCAATATCGCAAGCGGCGTGCTGCCGGAAGAGATCGCCGGCCAATTCCGTGGTTCCGTCCTTTTCCTGGCGCCACTGCAAATTCGGCTGGGATATGTCGAACTGCCCGGCAGTGGCGGCTGCGATATCGGCACGCGCAAAATCGACTTTCACCATCGCGGATTCGCTCGCCTGGGCGCCAATGTGCAATATTTCGAGGACGGGCGAACCATCATTGACCTCGAAGGACGCCGATTCCGGGGCGCCTCGCTCTATCTGGATCTGCCCAGCCACACAGGCACGGAGAACCTGATGCTGGCCGCCGCCATGGCCGATGGGCAGACCGTCCTGGAAAACGCGTCGGTTGAACCCGAAGTGCTGGACTTTGGCAACTTCCTCAACGCAATGGGCGCCGATATCAGCGGCCTTGGCAGCAATACATTGATCATCAATGGCGTAAGCCGTCTTGGCGAGATCGAATATACGCCAATGCCGGACCGGCTTGTAACGGGCACTGTCATGATCGCGGCAGCGATCGCCGGCGGCGATGTCACCATTCACAATGTGGAACCGGCGCACCTGCGCATCGTCATTGCCAAGTTGGAGCAAATGGGCGTCGAGATCAGCGTAGACGGCAAGTCCATACGCGTGCGCCGGTCGCGCCATCTGGCGCTGGATCCGATCAACATTCAAACGCATTTTTACCCTGGCTTCCCCACCGACTTGCAGCCATGCATGGCGGCGCTCTCGGCTCTGGCTGATGGCACCAGCTACATTCGCGAGCGCATATTCGACAATCGCTATGGCTATGTGGACGCTCTGCTGCAGATGGGCGCGGATATCTTGATCAGCCAGAGCGACGTCTGCATCATCAATGGCGTGAGTCGATTGCGGCCCGCGCGCATCTCAGCCGACAATATCCGCTCCGGCGCCACGGTGCTCTTAGCCGCACTGGCGACTGACGGCGAGAGCCTGATTGAAAATGTTTATCAAATTGATCGCGGTTACGAAGCCATCGAGGATCTACTGACGCAGCTCGGCGCTGATATCGCTCGGGTTCAGTCTGAATATAGCCCGCTGCCGGCGCTATAGCGTCCCGTCGGTATTTCTTGCTCTCTTGAAGTAGACCAGACAATTACATTCTGCTAATGACGGCAGCCGCGAATTCAGCGGTAGAGACGGGCGTTTCGCCGGCGCCCGCAATATCAGCCGTGCGCAGGCCAGACTCAAGCGCCCCGTCAATGGCGGATTCAATCGCTCGCGCTTCCGCCTCCAATTGCAGGCTGTAACGCAGCAGCATCGCGGCGCTGAGGAACATGCCGATGGGATTGGCTTTTCCCTGCCCGGCAATATCGGGCGCCGAACCATGCACCGGTTCATACAAGCCGAAACGGTCCGCTCGCAATGACGCCGACGGCAGCATGCCTAGGCTGCCCGCCAACACCGAAGCCTCATCGCTCAAGATATCGCCGAACATATTGCCGGCAACGATGACGTCAAAGCTGCCTGGGCGCGTCAGCAAGTGCATGGTCGCCGCGTCCACCAGCAAATGTTCGAGCTCCACATCTTCGTATTCTTCATGTACTTCCACGACTGTGCGCCGCCAAAGCCGCATGGACGCGAGCACATTTGCCTTGTCCACCGAGCAGAGTTTTTTGCGCCGCCCTTGCGCCGCGCGAAAGGCGACATTGGCGACCTGCTCCACCTCGCCGCGGCTATAGCGCATCGTATCGTGAGACGCGTCGCCTTCGCCTTGCTCTTGCCGCGCGCCAAAGTAGATGCCGCTGACGAGCTCGCGCACGAACAGAATGTCGACGTCTTGCAGCAACTCTTCTCGCAGCGGCGCGTGCTCAACAAGCGCGGGGTAAGTCTTCACGGGCCGGAGGTTCGCGAATAAGCCGAAATGCTGGCGCAGGTCAAGCAAGCCGCGCTCCGGCTGTACGCTCGCCGTCGGGTCGGACCATTTGGGCCCGCCGACAGCGCCGAGCAGGATGGCATCAGCCGCCTCGCAAATCTTTACCGTCTCGGGGGGAAGTGGATCGCCCGCTTCGTCGATCGCCAAGCCGCCGATCACCCCTTCAACAAATGTGAACTCATTGCCGTACTTCTCGCCGATGTGAACCAGCAAATCAGTCGCTTGCCCGACAACTTCGGGCCCGATGCCGTCACCGGGCAATACCGCGATGGTCGCTTTCATTGATGACATTCTCCGTTTTCAACAAAATGAGAGGCACGCTTACGACATGCCGTCAATACACATAGACAAAATGCCGCTAGACGCTCACCGCTACGGGCTGTTCTTCCGCCTGCAAATCGGCGACTGACAGACCGTATTCGACGCTGTCCACCAGAGCCAGCCAACTCGCGCAGATGATGTCGGTGCCGGCGCCAACTGTGCTCCAGCGCGCGCTGCCATTGTATGAATCAATCAACACACGGGTCACCGCGCCAGTGGCATTTTCGCTATCAAGGATGCGCACCTTGTAATCGACCAGTTGAATATCGCGCAGCGCCGGATACTTGGGCAGAAGCGCCTTGCGCAGCGCCAGGTCCAGCGCATTTACGGGACCATTTCCCTCGGCAGCTGTATGCGCGACATCGCCGTCCACATCCAGTTTCACCATCGCTTCGGCCAACTGCCCGCGGCCCCGTCGATCCTCCACAATCACCGTGAAATCCAGCAGGCTGAACAGCGGCTTGTAATCGGGCGCGGCGCGGCGCAAGCGAACGGCGACCGACGCCTCGGCGCCTTCAAAGGAGAAGCCCGCGTTTTCCAATTCCTTGATGTCATTCAGCACTTGCACCGCTTCATCCTTCGTCACGTCCAGCCCTAACTCGTCGGCTTTGCTGAGCAGGTTGCCGCGCCCCGACAGATCGGATACCAGAACACGCGTCTCATTGCCAACTTGCTCCGGCTCAATATGCTGATAACTGTCGACATTGCGCCGGATTGCCGCCACATGGATGCCGCCCTTGTGGGCAAACGCGCTCTTGCCGACGTATGGCAGATGCGCGTCGGGCGCCAGATTGGCGATCTCCGCCACCGCGCGCGACAGATGCGTCAACGCCGCTAGGTTCCCGTCTTGCGCCAGGCAGGGGGTGGCCAACTTGATGATGAGATCGGGAATGATGCTGCAGAGATTGGCGTTGCCACAGCGTTCGCCATAGCCATTGATGGTGCCCTGGACATGCGCCGCGCCCGCTCTTACCGCCGCGAGCGAGTTAGCGACAGCCACTTCGCTGTCATTGTGCGTATGAATGCCGAAGGTCGTCTCCGGGAAGAGCTCGCGCGCTTTGTAAACGAACTCAGCCACCTCCCAGGGCATGGAACCGCCATTGGTATCGCAGAGCACGATGACGTCAGCGCCACCGGCAGCGGCCGCCGCCAGCGTATCAAAGCCGTATTCCATGTCTAGCTTGGCGCCATCAAAGAAGTGCTCGGCATCGTAAATGACTTCTTTGCCCTGCGCCTTCAGATATGCCAGGCTGTCCTCAATCATTTTGAGATTTTCGTCAGCGGTCGTCTGCAAGACATCGGTGACATGCAGCATGGATGTCTTGCCCACAATGGTGACAGCGGGCGTTTGCGCTTCAATCAGCGCGCGTATATTGCTGTCATCCGCCGGACGTATGCCTTTGCGGCGCGTGGAACCGAAAGCTGATATCTTCGAGTGCTGCAAATCGACAGACCGAACTTGATCGAAATAGGTCACGTCCTTTGGATTGGACCCGGGCCAGCCGCCTTCGATGTAATCGACACCCAACTCGTCCAACAGCATTGTAATTCGCATCTTGTCGGCTACGGAAAAAGAAATCCCTTCCCGCTGGCTGCCATCGCGTAGAGTGGTGTCATAAATGGCGACTCTCTGATTCAAGTCTCCGCTCCTTTTGAGCAGCGTGTCTAGGCTCGCCCCGGTTAAGCTGTCGTCGCGACGCACTGTGGATTGCGCGCCTCAAAGCGCCGCACTTCCTCGTCCAAAGCCAGCAGATAACCCAGCTGGTCCACCCCATTCAGCAGGCAGTACTTCGAAAAGCCATCCAGCGGAAAAGCGACAGCGCGCCCGTCCGGCAAGGTCATGGTTTGCGTTTCTACATCGACGCTCAACGATGTGCTCGGGTCTTCCTCAGCCAGGCTGAAAAGCTGCTGCTGCGTATCGCGGTCCACGGTGATCGGCAGCAAGCCATTCTTGAGCGCGTTGTTGCGGAATATATCGGCGAAGTCGGTGCTGATTACGGCTTGGAAGCCCGCGCCCAGCAGAGCCCAAGGCGCGTGCTCGCGCGAGCTGCCGCAGCCGAAGTTATCGCCGGCGACCAGCACCGAAGCCTCTTGATAGGCTGGATTATTCAGAATAAAGTCGGGATTCGGCGTCGCCCCATCTTCGAGATAACGCCAGTCGCAAAATGCCGCCTTGCCCAGACCTTCCTTGTCGGTCACTTTCAAGAAGCGTGCCGGGATGATTTGGTCGGTGTCAATGTCGTTCACCGGGATGGCGACGATGCTGCCCTGTATATGTGTCACTTTCTCCACGTCAATCTACTCCCTAATTCGCAGACATCATCATGCGCGGGTCGGTTACAACGCCGGCGATCGCCGACGCGGCCGCGGTAAGCGGGCTGGCCAGGAAGGTGCGCCCGCCCTTGCCTTGACGGCCCTCGAAGTTGCGGTTGCTGGTCGAGACGGCGTATTGCCCAGGCTGCAGCTGATCGCCATTCATCGCGATGCACATCGAACAGCCGGCTTCACGCCATTCCGCGCCCGCCGCCCGAAAGATCTCATCCAGCCCCTCGCTCTCGGCTTGCTGCTTGACCGGCTGCGAACCGGGCACCACCATCATGCGCACCCCGTCGGCCACCTTGCGCCCGCGAACGAAGTCAGCCGCCTGACGCAGGTCCGATATCCGCGAATTGGTGCAGCTGCCGATGAAAACGACGTCAATCGCCTTGCCCAGCAGCTTCTGCCCCGGCGCAAGCTCCATATAATTCAGCGCCTTTTCCAGCGCGATTTTTCTGTTGTAGTCGCTTTCGTCGTCCGGCAGCGGAACCGCCGCCGATATCGGCATGCCCATGCCCGGATTGGTGCCATACGTGATCATCGGGCTCAATTCATCGGCGCGAATCGTGATTTCCTGATCGAAGACCGCGCCATCATCAGTCGGCAATTCACGCCAGCGGGCCACAGCGGCATCCCAGTCAGCGCCGCTCGGGGCATATCTGCGACCGCTGATGTATTCGAACGTGGTGTCGTCCGGCGCCACCATACCAGCGCGGGCGCCGCCTTCAATCGACATATTGCAGACGGTCATCCGCCCTTCCATGCTCAAGCTGCGGATCGCTTCGCCGCGGTATTCAAATACGTGACCGGTGCCGCCGCCGATGCCGATCTTGGCGATGATCGCCAGGATGATGTCCTTCGCCGTGACGCCATCGCCCAGCTGGCCTTCGACATTGACCGCCATCGTTTGCGGCTTGTTCTGCAGCAGCGTCTGCGTCGCCAGCACATGGCCGACCTCGCTAGTGCCAATGCCGAATGCCAAGGCGCCAAATGCCCCGTGCGTGCTGGTATGGCTGTCGCCACAGACAATGGTCATGCCCGGCTGCGTCAATCCTTTTTCCGGCCCGATGACATGCACGATGCCTTGATGCTCGCCACCGAGCGCGTACATCGGAATGCCATAGGCTTCGCAGTTCTTGCTGAAGACGTCCAACTGTTTCGCCGCCAGCGCATCCGCGATTGGGATGATGCCCTGTGCGTTCCGCGGCGTGGTCGGCGTGCTGTGATCCATCGTGCCAATCGTGAGATCGGGCCGCCGCACCGCCAGCCCGCGCTCGCGCAACATCGAGAAAGCCTGCGGCGATGTCACTTCGTGCACGAGATGCAGGTCGATATAAAGCACCGCCGGCGTATCTTCGCTTTGGTCCCGTACCGTATGGCCGCTCCATACCTTCTCAAATAAGGTGCGCGGATTTCCGTTTGCAGTCATCAATCTCTCCTGTCTCGATTTACGTGCAAGCCGCCGCTACGACGATGTCAAACCAACCACAGCCACATCGCCCTCCGGCATAACATCGCCCAAACCCATGCTCGAAATCATGCGATTGAGCGCGGCGACATAGGCTTTTACGCTGGAGACGACGATATCGCTGTCGGCGCCATAGCCGCCAAATGTCCGGCTGCTGTCCGCCGGCGTAATTCGCACAGTTACTTCTCCTAGCGCGTCAATGCCTTCGGTAACGCTGTGCACATTAAACTCGAGCAATTCGTTTGGCGCGTCCACGATCGCATCGACAGCGCGATACGAGGCATCAACCGGGCCGGTGCCAACCGCCGACACGACCAATTCTTCGCCGTCCTGATTGAGCATCTTGACGGTGGCTGTTGGCATGCCCATCGTCCCGCAGACGACCTGAATATCGACCAGGCGAAAGTGATCCTCCGGCTTCTGCGCCGCTTCATCAGCGACGAGCGCTTCCAAATCGGCATCGGTCACCGTCTTCTTCAAATCCGCCAACTCTTTGAAGCGCCGGAAGACGTCCATCAGTTCGTCGCCGTCGACTTCGTATCCCAGTTCACGCAGCCGAACGCGCAGGGCATGCCGCCCGCTGAGCTTGCCCAGCACCAGCTTGCTTTGCGTCAAGCCGACGTCCTCCGGCATCATGATCTCAAAGGTCTCGGCGTTTTTCAGCACGCCATCTTGGTGAATGCCGGATTCATGGGCAAAGGCGTTGGCGCCGACGATGGCTTTATTGGGCTGCACCGGCATGCCCATATAGTTGCGCACCATACGGCTGGTCTTCATGATCTGCGTGGTGTCGATGTTTGTACGCAGGTTGTAGAAGCTCTTGCGCGTATGGATCGCCATGACGACTTCTTCCATACTCGTGTTGCCGGCGCGCTCTCCAATGCCGTTGATCGTCACCTCGACCTGTCGAACGCCGCGCGTCAATCCGGCGAGTGTATTGGCGGTGGCCAAGCCCAAATCGTTATGACAATGCACCGACCAGATCACGCCACTGCCAGGACCGGCGCCGGGCGTTTCATTGATGAGCATCTCAAGCGTATCGGCCCATTCGGCCGGCATGACATAGCCGACCGTGTCGGGAATATTCAAGGTCGTCGCGCCGCATTCGACCGCGGCAGCGCAAGCTCGTATGAGATACTCGGTATCGGTTCTGCCAGCATCCATCGGGCTGAATTCGACATCATCGCAGAGGCTTTTCGCCAGTGTGACGGCGCTGCGGATCCGTTCCAACCCTTCTTCCTTGTTGATGCGCAGCATCGCCAGGTGGCTCGGCGAAGTACCGAGGAAGGTATGGATTCGCGGTTTCGCCGCCTCCTTGACGCCTTCCCACGCGGTACGAATATCGCCCTCGAGCGCGCGCGACAAGCCGGCGACCGTTGGTCCCTCAGGCGTACCCACTTCGCGCGCGATACGCTGCACCGCTTTCAAATCATCGGGCGAAGCCGCCGGGAAACCCGCTTCAATCACATCAACGCCGAGACGCGAGAGCTGCCGGGCGATCTCCAGCTTCTCCGCGCTGGACAAGGTGGCGCCGGGGCTCTGTTCGCCGTCTCGCAGCGTGGTGTCAAAGATGATGACGGTATTATCGTCGTAGGTTCGTTTTGCCATTTGGAGGTGTTCCTTTCCTGAATCGATTCCGGTCGTGAATGCAAACTAGCTGACTAAGGCCAGCAAGACCATCTTCCGACATCAGGCGCCTCCTTTCGCAATCCCGCTATGCTCTTGGACAGCGGATCCCATTCGCTTCAGTCCTGTTGCTTGATATCCTTGGCATCAAGGAAGGGCATCATTTGGCGCAGATCAGCGCCGACCTTCTCGATCAACAGATCATGCTCGCGCTGGCGGCGGGCGTTGAAGTTGGGCCTGCCTTGCTTGTTCTCGTCAATCCACTTGCGGGCGAATTCGCCATTCTGGACTTTCTGCAAAACGCCAGCCATTTCTTCTTTGATTGACTCTTCAAATTGGTCGCCGATGACGTAGCCGCCGTGTTCAGCCGTGTTGCTGACGCTGTACCACATATAACTCAGCCCGCCCTCATAGAGCAGATCAACGATCAACTTGAGCTCGTGCAGGCATTCGAAGTAGGCGACTTCAGGCTGATAGCCGGCTTTGACCAACGTCTCGAAGCTGGCGCGGATCAACGCGGTGACGCCGCCACAAAGCACGACCTGCTCGCCGAAGAGATCGGTCTCGGTCTCTTCCTTGAAGGTCGTCTCGATGACGCCGGCGCGCGTGCAGCCGATGGCTTTGGCGTACGCGAGTCCCAGCGCTTTGGCATTGCCGCTGGCATCCTGCTCGATCGCGATGAGCCCGGGTGTGCCAGCGCCCTCGGTGAAGACCTCGCGCACACGGTGCCCCGGCGCTTTCGGCGCCACCATGCCGACATCCACCGATGCCGGCGGCACAATCTCCTTGAAATGTATATTGAAACCATGCGCGAACATCAGCATGGCGCCCGCTTTCAAATTGGGCGCGATCTGCGCTTCATAGACGCTGCCCTGCAAGGTGTCGGGTATCAGCACCATGACGATATCCGCTTGCTTTGCCGCTTCGGCAACAGTGAAGACCTGCAGTCCGTCCGCTTCCGCTTTGGCGATGCTGCGGCTGCCCTCGTGCAAACCGATGATAACCTTGCATCCATTGTCGCGGGCGTTCAGCGCGTGGGCGTGCCCCTGGCTGCCATATCCAATCACCGCGATCGTCTTGTCATCAAGCAATGACAAGTCCGCGTCAGCGTCATAATAGAGTGTTGCCATCTACGCTTCTCTCCTGGTTTCAACGTGAACAAATACAGGCGCGGCTGCTGATTTGCGCAGCCTGCGCAAGTCTAAACATTGCGACCGTTGCCGTTGCGCGCTTTCGAAGCCGCCTCGACCAAGGTCCTCCGGTTGATGAAGTTGGTATCATGAATGCGCGTGCCGCGACCCATGGATACGACGCCGGTGCGGATCATTTCGACGATGCCGATCGGGCGTACCTGTTCAATGAATTCCTCGACAATATCTTCAGTGCCCACCATCTCAATAATCGCAACCTTGGGGCCAATATCGACGATGCGCGCCGGATAGCGATCACAGATTTCGGTGATCGTATTCCGCGAGTCGGCGTCATCGTTTCTCACTTTAATCAGCGCCAAATCACGCTCGACATGCGGCTCATTGTCGATGACTCTGACATCAATCACGTTGACCAGCTTCTGCAAGTTGGTGGCGATTTTCCTGGCGTATTCGGGACCGGCGTCAACCCGAATCGTCATGCGCGAAACATGCGGTTTGTGCGTCCGCCCCACAGTAAGACTATCGATATTGAAGGCGCGCCGGCGAAACAAACTGGCAATGCGGTTCAGAACGCCCGGCTCGTTCTCGACCAGCGCCACCACAGTTACTTTGCTGTCGATCTTTACTTCAGCCATTATGCTTCTCCCGGCTTGGGTCTGCGCTTCATATCGTGCAGGTCGGCGCCGGCCGGCACCATCGGATAAACCATCTCTTCTTTCTCGACCACGAATTCAATCAGTGTCGGTCCGTCGATGCTCTGCGCGAAGCGAACGGCGTCTTCAATCTCGTCCCGTTGCCTGACGCAGCGATTAGGAATGCCATAAGCATCGGCCAGCTTGCAGAAATCCGGATTTACCATGGGCGTTGCTTGATAGCGCTTTTCGAAGAACAACTCTTGCCACTGCCGCACCATACCGAGAAAGTTGTTGTTGATAATTGCGATGTTGACATTGACATTTTCCTGCACCGCCGTCGCCATTTCGCAGAGCGTCATCTGAAAGCCGCCGTCGCCGACGATGGCCCAGATCTCTTCCTCGGGTTTCCCAAATTTCGCGCCGATCGCCGCCGGGAATCCGAAGCCCATCGTTCCCAGCCCGCCACTGGTCAGCAGAGTCGCGGGCCGCTGATGCGGATAATACTGCGCTTCGAGCATCTGATGCTGCCCGACGTCGGTCACCGTGATCGCATCGCCGCCGGTCAGCTTCCAAATGTCGTTCACGACTTGCGCGGTCAGCAAAATGCCCGGCGTTTCGTAATTCAAAATATCGCGTTCGCTGGAGTCCTCCAGCCAGTCGCGTATCCGACCGATCCATTGCGGATGCGATTTACCTTCAAGGCGCGGCAGCAGCTGGGTGAGAACCGTCTTCAAGTCGCCCGCGATCCCCACATCTGCCTTGACATTCTTGTTGATCTCCGACCGGTCAATATCAATGTGGATCTTGCGGGCATTTTGGGCGTAGGTATTGAGGTTGCCGGTAACGCGATCGTCAAAGCGCATGCCAAGGGCTATCAACAGATCGGCCTCCTGGATAGCCAGATTCGATGAGGCTTCGCCGTGCATGCCCATCATGCCTATGACCAGCGGATGATCCTCCGGCATGGCGCCTTTGCCCAGCAAGGTCAGTGAGACTGGGATTTGCGCCCGCTCCGCCAGTTCACGCACTTCGTTCATCGCGCCGGACATCATAATGCCGTGCCCGGCGAGAATGATGGGGCGTTCCGACTCGGCAATTAAACCCAGGGCTGCTTCGATTTCCGCCTCTTGCGCCGCCCACGGTGGATCGTAGCCAGGCAGGACAATGTCGTCCTCGGGCCAGATGAATTCGGTCTCGGCATTCTGAACATCCTTCGGCACGTCAACCAGTACCGGACCGGGCCGTCCCGTGCGCGCGATATGAAACGCCTCCTTGATGGTGTAGGCAAGCTCGCGCACATCGGTCACCAGGTAATTGTGTTTCGTGATCGGCAGTGTCACGCCGGTGACATCGGTCTCCTGAAAAGCGTCCGAGCCGATTGCCGGAATCGGAACCTGACCGGTAATCGCCACGACCGCCGAAGAATCCATCATCGCCGTCGCCAGGCCCGTTACCAGGTTGGTCGCGCCGGGACCACTGGTGGCAATGCAGACGCCAACTTCGCCCGTGGCTCTTGCGTAGCCATCGGCCATATGGGACGCGCCCTGCTCGTGCCGCACCAAGACATGATGCAGGCGGTCTTCATATAGGCTCATGGCGTCATAGGTGGGCAGGATCGCGCCGCCCGGATAACCGAACATGACATCGACGCCCTCGCGCAACAAGCTCTCCATGATGATTTCTGCACCCTTGAGTTTCATCATCGCCTCCCGGCTCATCCACACGCCAGCGAAAGAAACAGCTTAGGAACTGTTTACGTGCGTCAACCAGCCATATTTGTCCGGCGCTTCACCGGCGGTAATCGCAAAGAACTCGCGTTGCACCGCCTCGGTTATCGGTCCGCGACCGCCACAACCGATTGAAATGCGATCAACGGACTTGACCGGCGTCACTTCGGCCGCAGTGCCAGTGAAGAAAATCTCGTCGGCCATGTAAAGCATCTCGCGCGCCACCGGCTGGAAACGCACTTCGACGCCTTGGTCCGCCAAGATTCTTAAGGCGCTGTCCCGCGTGATGCCCATCAAAATCGACGACCAGGCGCCCGGCGTATACACCACGCCGTCCAAAATAACAAAGATATTCTCGCCCGCCCCCTCACTGACGTAGCCGTTGATATCGAGGGCGATGCCTTCCTCAAATCCATTGTCGTGGGCTTCCATGCTGACGAACTGGCTGTTGACGTAATTGCCGCCCGCCTTGACCAAAGCCATGTGCGTATCCGGCGCCATCCGCCGGAACGAACTGATCTGAACATCGACGCCCTGCTCAATCGCTTCCGCGCCCAGATATCGGCCCCACTCCATCGTGAAAATGACCGTATCAACGTCTGTTCTATTGCGCCCTTCCAAACCAAGAGCGCCGGCGCCGCGGAAGATGATCGGGCGGATATAGCAGGAACTGTGCCCATTCTTGCGCACCGTCTCGACGATCGCGCGATCCAGCTGATCGGCATCATTGTCGTGCTCAATTCGCATGACGCGCGCCCCATGCAACAGGCGTTCGCTGTGCTCGCGCAGCCGGAATACCGCCGGACCAGCCGGCGTGTCGTAGGCGCGTATGCCCTCAAAGACGCTCGATCCGTAATGCAAGGCGTGCGCGCTGACATGCACTGTCGCCTCGTCCCACCGTACAAATTCGCCGTTCCGCCAAATCCATTCAGCCGTCATTCATTCTTCCTCAATGTTATTTGCCAGCAATTCATGCAGCCTGCGCTGCGATTCCGCTCACCTGCTTGAATCGCCCACTGCCGCCAGCGTCCAACGAAAAAGCCCCCCGTGGCTTGGGAGGCTCTTGTTTGCTTTATCTTTCGCGCGAAACCCGCCCAAGCCGTTACAGTCCACTGATAATCACGAGGACAAGGACGAGGACCAGAATAATGCTAGAATACGCCGCCTGCAAGTTTCGCATGAATTTCCTTCACGACACAATACAAGCCAGTAGCTTACCCAATGCGTCAAGAATTGTCAAGGATTTCGTGCAAACCTAAATTTGACCCCGAATCTTTATACAGAATGCCGACGGCAAATTATGCACTCTACCCAGTTAGGCATCCAACCGCGCTTTCGCCCGCCGGATTTGCTCGCGAACGGCCTTAGGCGCCGCGCCACCGTAGGAATCCCGCCGCTTTATCGAAAGTGAGAAGTCAAATACTTCGGACACATCGCTGCCAAAACGCGGGCAAATACGCTTAAGCGCGCTCAGCGGCACTTGAGACAGGGTTAGATCCCGCTCGGCGGCAGCGCGCACAACCTCTCCCACGATATGATGCGATTGGCGAAATGATATACCCTTCCGCACAAGGTAATCGGCCAGGTCGGTAGCGAGCAAGTCATCCGTCAGCGCAGACGCCATCGCCGCCGAATTGATTTGGAGACTGCTGACCGTCGCCGTCACCACTGGCAGAAGCTGATTCATCGTCTCGAAAGCGTCAAAAAGGGCTTCCTTGTCCTCCTGCAAGTCCTTGTTGTAGCCGCTCGGCAGTCCTTTCAGTGTCGATAGGAATCCCGCCAGATTGCCGATGAGGCGACCCGTTTTCCCGCGCGTCAGCTCCATCGGGTCGGCGTTGCGCTTTTGAGGCATCAGGCTGGACCCGGTACTGTAGCGATCATCCAAGGTGATGAAGCCAAATGCCGGATTGGAATAGATCAGGATGTCCTCGGCGAGCCGGCTTAGATGCGTCGCGCACAACGATATGACGTAGAGCATATCGGCGACAAAATCGCGATCGCTGACCGCATCGAGGCTGTTTTCGCTGGCTCGGTCGAATCCCAAATTCGCAGCAATCTTCTGGCGATCAATCGCGAAGGGATTGCCCGCCAGCGCGCCCGAACCCAGCGGACAAACGGCCATCCTCGCCCTGCTCCCTTGCAAACGTTCCAGGTCGCGCTCAAGCATCCAGAAGAAACTCATCAGCCAGTGAGCGGCGGTTATCGGCTGTGCCGGCTGCATGTGCGTGTAACCGGGCATCACGGTTTCGCTGTGCCCTTCCGCGACCGATACGATAGCCGCTTGCAGCATCTTAAGCGACTCATGAAGTCGGTCTGCGGCGCGCATCGTCCAAAGCCGAAAATCAGTCGCGACCTGGTCATTCCGGCTGCGACCCGTATGCAGCTTGCCGCCGACATCGCCGACTATTTCAACTAGCCGACGCTCGACCGCGGTGTGGATATCTTCATCGCCCGCAGCCAATTCGAAGCGGTCTGAATTAAGCTCTTGCATGACCTGCCGCAAGCCATCAACGATTGATTCCGCCTCGCCCACGCTAATCACGCCCGCTTCAGATAGCGCCCGCGCGTATACGATGCTGCCTTCAATGTCTTCGGCGTACAGCGCCTGATCGAAGCGAATGCTGTCGTTCAGCAGACGCAAATCTACGTCGCTCGGTTCGCTGAAGCGTCCGCCCCAGAGGCTCATCGCGGTTCCTTCAGACGCGCTGCTTAGTCGCGCTTGAATTTGCTGTAATCCGGGCGCATGTATTCAGTCCTTCCGCCACCTTCAGTCTGCAGCATCGCCTCTACTTTGATCGGCAAGCCGAAGAGTTGTATGAATCCATGCGCGTCTTGCTGATTGTAGACGTCTTCTTCGCCGAAGGAGGCGTAATCTTCTCGGTACAGGCTGTACGGGCTTTTGCGCCCGGCGACAATGATATTGCCCTTGTAGAGTTTCAGTCGCACGGCGCCGGTCACCGTTTGCTGCGTCACATCGACGAAGCCGTCGAGCGCTTCCCGCAGCTTGCTGTACCACATCCCGTTGTAGACCAGTTCGGCATACTTGGTGGCGATGGTGTCCTTGTATTGCATCGTATGCTTGTCAAGGCAGATGCTTTCCAGCAATTGATGAGCGCGATGCAAGATCGTGCCGGCGGGCGTCTCATAAACGCCGCGGCTCTTCATGCCGACCAGCCGGTTCTCCACGATATCGATCCGACCGATGCTGTGCTTTCCTCCTAAGCGATTGAGGGTGGTGAATAGCTCGACGGCGCTCATTACTTCGCCATTCAAGCTGTTCGGATTCCCTCGCAGGAAGCCGATCTCGACATATTCGGCTTCGTCCGGCGCGCATTCCGGCTCGTTGGTCAATTGATACATTGGGCTTTCCGGCTCGTTCCACGGGTTTTCGAGCAGCCCGCCTTCATGCGACAAGTGGAAAATGTTGCGGTCGCGGCTGTAAATGTCTTTTTCCGTGTGCGATACCGGGACGCGGAATTCTTCGGCGTAAGCCAGCGCGTCTTCGCGGCTGCGGATGTCCCATTCGCGCCAGGGGGCGATGGTCTTCAGCTTTGGATTGAGCGCCATAGTCGAGACTTCAAAGCGCACCTGGTCATTGCCTTTTCCGGTGCAGCCATGGGCGACCGCGTCCGCCCTTTCCATTTCAGCGATCTCGACCAGATGCTTGGCAATCAACGGACGGGCGAACGAAGTCCCCAGCAGATATTCCCGCTCGTAAACAGCGCCCGCGCGCAGCGTCGGATAAACGAAGCCGGTCAAGAACTCCTCGCGCAAGTCGCGGATATAGAGCTTGGATGCCCCCGAAGCCAGCGCCTTTTCTTCCAGCCCGTCCAACTCCTCTTCCTGCCCCAGGTCCGCGCAAAAGCAAACGACTTCGCAGCCATAATTGTTCTTGAGCCAGGGAACAATTACGGAGGTATCCAAGCCGCCGCTATATGCCAGGACCACTTTCTTCACATCAGATGTCGCCATCGCTTGTCTCCACCATGTCACATCCAGTCTCGCGCCTAGTTTAATGAAACTTTCGCCATTTGGAAGTGGACGCTGTGGCGGAGTATCACCTTCTCGCCGCTCATATAAGCAATCGCCGCTTGCTGACGACGAATGCTGGCGCTAAAATGAGCGCGTTACATGCGCAACTTAGGATGAACTGGATACGCGATGACGACGTTGGACAGGCTGAAAGAAATGCGCGACGAAAAAGCGCGCCCTCATCTGGAACAATATGCGCCGGTCTGGATGCTGCGTGAGGATATCGTCGCGGAAGATGAGTCGATTCAGTTCCACGTGCTGTTTCAGCACCACCTGCATGGCTGGGTGAACCGCCGATACCGTTACGATGGCTTCAACAATACCTTGTACCACAAGGGTCAAATCGTTCTTTCCGAGGACGATGCCCTGGACTATATGCTGGACAACCCCTATATCGAGGTCGACGTCGACGATATTCCAAATGCCTACGGGGGTTAAGTCCGCTTCAGTTTCTGGCAGGCGACTTCTTCAAAGACGGTAAGCAAACGCTGGGCAATGCCCGACCAGGCGTATTCTTGCGCGATGCGAGAGGCGGCTATACCCATGTCTTCCGATCTTGACCTATCGGTCAGCAATTCTATGATGCATTCCGCCAGCGAGATGGGTTCACGCGCCGGGATGTGAAATCCGGTTTCTTGGTCCCGCACCAGAAATTGCAAGCCGCCCACCTGCGAAGCGATGACCGGCGTGCCAGACGACATCGCTTCCAGCGCCACCATGCCAAAGGACTCATAGTCTGAAGGCATGATGACCGCCGCTGCCGCCGCATAATAGAGGGGCAATTCCGCCTGCTCCTTCGCGCCGACAAAGCTCACCAGTTGATCGATCCCTAATTTGACGCTCAGGTCTTGCAGCCGGTTCATTTCCTGGTCGCGTCCGCTATATGGATCGCCGCCGACAATCATAAAATGCAGATTTCGCAGCAAAGACGGCGCCTTCTCCCGCAATACGTGAAGCGCCTCCAGTATCGTGTCCACGGCTTTCAGCGCCTCGATGCGGCCGACAAACAGAAGCAGATTGCTTTCGAGCGGTAGGCCGAGGGCCTCGCGCGCCGCTTCGCTAGTTACCGCCTGGTTGAATCGCTCGGTGTTTACGCCCGGGGGTATCACAACGATCTGTCGACGTCTGGCGCGATAAAGCCAACGGAGTTGCGCCTGTTCGGCCGGGGTCGCGGCGATTATGCGGTCCGCCCACTGCAGAATGCTCATCTCCGTCATGATGCGGCGGTCAGGCTGATAGTCCTTGACTTCGATACGCTTCTTCATGTGTCCGAGCGTGTGAAACATGTGCGCAAAGCGTATGCCCCAGGCTTCTTTGAGCTTTGCCGCCACCCATCCGCTCAACCAGTAGTGGCTGTAGACAATGTCGTAGCGCAGGTTCTCCAATGTCGCAAATGCCATTATATTGGCGGTGAATTCAGACAGATGCTCGTACTGCTCGTCCGGCGATATCGGCTGCAGCGAACCAGCGGGGAGAAAGATCACGCGGACGTTTTCGCCAATGGAAGCGTCAATCTTGTTTTCCATTGAAGAGGCGAGCCTGGTAAAAATGTCGACGCATATTCCTTGCCGGCCTAATTCGCGCGATAGCTCGCGGATGTACACATTCATGCCGCCTGTTTTTGCGCCGCCCATGGGCGCCAGCGGGCTGGTGTGCACACTAATCAGCGCGATTCGCTGGATTGGCATTTTCACTCCGCGATGTGGGCCGCCGGGCTAAATGGCGCGGATGTTCATCACCGCCGTGTCGCGGCCGCCCATGCGGTACTTATAGGGTTCATCGCCGCGCAAGAAATCATAGTAGGCATAGCCCTGCTCAATGGCGTGCCTGATGTTGTAAGCCAGGAGCACAATGCCCGGACTGTACTCGCCAAAATCGTCGTGCGCGCGCCCGGAGTTGTAGACCATCACGCGATTGCCATAAACGAAGTTGATATAGGCGGCTGCGCGCCGCTCGCCGATGGTCAGGAAATTCAACTGCAGCCAGCCACGCGCTTGAAGCAAAGGCACAATGGCTTGAAAAAAGCTCAGATTATTCTCGTCTTGCAAGAAGCGCTCCTTCTCTGGATCGCTGGCCGCCATCAAGCGAATAAACTGCGCCACTTCCTCATCAAGATCATGCTGGCCGTTCACAATGTACCAGTCGATAGATTCCTCGCTGCCTTGAATGCGCCGCATCTTTCGCCGGACTTCATGACGCTGTTTCTTTTGCAAGCGGCTCATATAGCTAGGCCAGTTGTCCGGCAGCTCTATGACCGGGCAAACCTCTTGCTGGTCAACGTTTGTTTCGAATCCACGATTGCTGAGCAATTCGGGCAGCAGCCGCTGGGTTGGCGAATCAAATGGGATATTGCAGAAGTCAAGACAATCAAACTCGGCGCGGTGATCCCAAAGGTAATCGGCGAAAGCAGCATAAACCTTCGCCATTTGCGCTTCGTCAATGATGAAGTCCAAGTAATCGGTGACATCGACGCAGCCGATGATTTGAACAGAGCGGCCCCGTTCCGATTCGGAGATGAACAGCGGCGCGATTCCTATCGCCGTTCCTCGGTTGTAGCAAGCCAGTACCCAAAGCTCGCCCGGTTCATAAGCCTCCCACCAGGTCTTCTGCCATTCCCAAGTATAGAAAACACGGTTCATCGGCGCGCGCGCAAGCAACTCATTCCACACCGATTCCAGTTCCGAAAAGGCGGAGCCGTCCCTATAAGCTTTTACTTCCACTCGACTTCATCGCTCCCGTTCGTGTCGCCCAGCATTCCAGCCCAAGCTAGTGATATAGATCGTCCTAAGATTCTTACTTCTGCATTTTCCGCTGTCGTTCGAGCGACCGCCGTTACAAGCCCTTTGCCTTCGGCGTCATTGGATTATTGCCCCATTCCTTCCACGATCCGTCATATAGACGAATGTTGCCCGCGCCAGCCAATTCCAGCGCCAGCATGCCAAAGGAAGCGGAAACGCCGGAGTTGCAGTATATCACCGTGTCGCCGGCATCCAGCGCAACACCGTTCTCGGCGAAACACGTCCGAAGCGCTTCGGGCGACAAAACAGTCAGATCGTCCGCTACCATCTTCTTTCGCGGCAGGCTTATCGCGGTCGGAATGTGCCCGCCGTGTTGCGCGCGCGATGCCGTGCCGGCGTATTCAGCGGGCGAGCGCACGTCAATCAGTTGCATAGCGCCTGAATCCAAGCCGGCAAGTATATCGGATTCCGTCGCTTTCAAGCCCATATTCACTCGTGGAATGAATTCCGCTTTCTCCAGCCGCGGAATCTCCGTGCTGATCGGCCGGTTTTCCGCGCGCCATTTCTCCCAGCCGCCATCAAGAATGAAGACATCCTCATGGCCATAAAAACGCAGGCACCAGCGCAGCCGACAGGCGAACATGCTCGCCGCATTGTCGTAGATGACGACGCGCGCGTCGTTGCTGATGCCGAGCTCGCCCATCAACGCGGCAAAGCGATCCGGCGAAGCGACATCGTTGGACGGTGATCCCGGCTCCACAATATCGACCTGCCAATCAACGAATACCGCGCTCGGAATGTGCCCCTCTTCATAACCATTTCGATCGGTGAAGTAATGCGGCGGCGGTTCGGTCGGCGGCAGCACCTTGCCACGCAACTCAACGATGCGGATGTCCGAATCCTGCATGTGCCGCTCCAGCCAGGCGGTTGTTACCAGGGGCGAATTCATAGCATTCCCTCAAAAGATCCACACGTCTAACAAACTTGATTCTACCCTTGATCACCAATGGCTGCGAGTTCGGTAATGATTTCCCCTGTCGAGCGATTTCGCTATAATAGGGCGAAGCCATCATATCGGGGAATGATGAAGAAGCGAATACGCGGGCTAAAGCGTTCGGTTTTCCAGTTGGACTTTGACCTTTATCGCGTCAAAGTGCCCATACGGGAGTATCCCGGCGCGAACCTGAGCGTCATTGATCTTTGGCCGCAGGATGTCGAAAAGACTATCTTCTTCCAGCATGGCTTCGCTGGCGTGGCGGAATCATGGGAATGGCAACTGGCGCACTTCGCCAATCAATACCGTGTGATCGCCCCCGACCTACGCGGCCATGGGCAGAGTGATGCCCCCCACAGCGAATACTCGATGGCGGAACAGGTACAGGATCTGCATGACATTGTCGAGGCCTTGAAGCTTCCCGAGCGGTTTGTCTTGGTCGGCCATTCTTTCGGCGGCGCCATTTGCATCGAGTTCGCCATCGCCTATCCCGAGCGAATCGCCAAGCTCGTTCTGGTCGCCAGCGCGGGCGAGTATCCGCTGCCAAAATTCGCCTCTGCTTTGTTTCGCATACCGGTACATGTCGCGCTGCCATTTTGGCGCTATCGCCGACGATGGGATGCGGAATACCACGTGCTCAAATCGATGTTTCACAACAATCTGCATGGCTGGCAGGCTTGGTCTCAATTGCGGAACATTAAGAACGAGACGCTGGTCATCACCGGCGAACGCGACAATTATTTTCCCCGCTATGTTTACGACGATGTCGCCAAATTGATCCCCGGCGCCGAAGTTCACGATGTTGGCTCCGCGAAACACAAAGTCCAGCTTGAGCGCCACGACGCGGTCAATCGGGCGATAGAACGCTTCGTCGAAACTTCGACGCGAACCAGTTGGCGCTCCACAACCCCCGCGGATGAACTGAGCAGGGGACGTCCCTGGCTCGGCCAATATGACAGAGATATCCCGCATACCATACCGATTCCGCATCAGCCGTTATTTCGTTTTTTGGAAAGCGCGGCCGATTGGGCGCCGCGGCGGGCGGCCACCGTTTTCTATGGAAAGTCATTGAGCTACCGCGAGCTGGAAGCCAAAGTCAATCAGTTCGCGCATGGATTGCTGGCGCTGGGCGTGCAAAAGGGCGATCGTGTTCAGATCGTCTTGCCGAATACGCCTCAATTCATCATCGCCTACTACGCGATCCTAAAGATCGGCGCCGTGGTCGTTTTGTCTAATCCCGACGCCAATGCGGAGCTCATTGTCAGCCACGCGCGCGAAACCGACGCCAAGGTTCTCATCACGCTGAGCGCGTTCAGCCAACTGGCGCAACTGCTGCAAGGCCAGGCCGGCGCCGAAACATTGATCTTTAGCGGCATAGGCAAACACGTTACGACGAGCCGAGCGGCGGCATTCGGGCGCCATAGACAAGCGACGACCGAGGACGAGGACCTCGCACGACGAATCGGGCAGCGCATGTCTGACATCATGATGGAACAGGAAAGACATCCGCCAACTGTCGATGTGGCCGATACCGATCTCGCCGTGATTTCTTACACCAGCGGCACAACTGGCAAGCCCAGAGGCGTATGTTTGACGCATCGCAACCTGATTGCCAACGCCCTCCAGACTCGTCACTGGATGCCAGAAATCGAATACGGTAAAGAAGTCGTGATGGCTGTCGTTCCCTTTGAGCATAGTTACGGCATGACCGCCGCCATGAATCTGCCAATCCTGATCGCGGCGAAAATCGTGATTATTTCGGTGTTTGAGCTTCAGCAAGTCCTGGAACAGATTCGTCGCTACAAGCCGACGCTCTTCCCGGGCGTTCCGTCGATGTTCACACTGATTAACCATGCCGACAACGTGCGAAGCTTTGGAATGTCTTCAATCAAAGCCTGCATCAGCGGCGCCGCGCCCTTGCCCGTTGAAGTGCAGGAGGCTTTTGAGAAGCTGACGCGAGGGCGTCTCGTCGAAGGTTACGGCTTGACCGAAGCCGGTCCCGTCACGCATTCGAATCCGCTCTATGGCTTACGAAAGGTGGGATCAATCGGCGTGCCCCTGCCAAACACCGATGCCAAGATCGTCGATCTGTTAACCGGCGAAGACTTGCCAAGCGGGCATGTTGGAGAGATGGTGGTCAAGGGTCCGCAGGTCATGAGCGGCTATTGGCGGGCCGATCCCACTGACGAGACCGTCTTGCGCGATAGCTGGCTGCATACGGGCGATGTCGCCGTGATGGACGACGACGGCTACTTCAAGATTATCAGCCGCAAGCGTGATACGATCTTCACCGGCGACTACAGCGTTTACCCGCGTGATGTCGAAGAAATCTTGTACGAACACAACAAAGTGCTGGAGGCAGCCGTGGTCGGTGTTGGACGCGAAGCTGGCAACCAGAAGATCAAAGCATTCGTTGTGCCCCGTCCCAACAGCGACCTGTCCAAAGAGGAACTGCTGGAACTCTGCAAGCGCCGCCTGGAAGGATACGCGGTGCCCTGGGAGATCGAATTTCGCGATTCGCTGCCGCGCTCCTTCATCGGCAAAGTCCTTCGTCGTGTGCTCCATGAAGAAAACAGCGCGAGCCCCTAGACCTTGAAAGAGCCAAATGCGGCGCCCCGAATCGCGCAGACCTTTGGAACACAATGCAATTTTGCATTCCGGCGCCGACAATCCAAAAGCGGGTGATAATTGCCGATGGCATCCTTGCCGCTGTTTCCACTGAATACCGTGCTCTTCCCGGGAATGCAGCTTCAATTGCATATCTTTGAAGAACGCTACAAGCTCATGATCAACAACTGTATTGAAACGAATGAGCCCTTTGGCGTCGTCCTCATCAAGCAGGGTCGTGAAGCGCTGGGACCAGCAGCGACGCCACATTCGGTCGGTTGCGCGGCGGCAATAAGCGAAGTACAGCAATTGCCGCTGGGAAGGATGAACATAACCGCGGTCGGGCAGAGACGATTTCGCATCAAGCGCATTGATCGCAGTCAGCCATTTTTGCTTGGCGATGTCGAATTCTTCATGCCAGCGGACGATCAGCCCGAGCTTATTCACCGATACAGCAGATTGCTGCGCCCGCTGGTCATTCACTATTTGGAGACCTTGTCGTCATCTGAAGACCCCAACTTTGACCGGGAGCAGATCCCGCATCGTCCGCGATCGATTGCGCAAATTGCGTCAATCCTGCTACAGGCGGACAGCGCGCAAAAGCAGGAGCTGCTTGCTATGCCTAGCCTGTCTCGTCTTCTGCAAATGCTCGTCGAAATCTACCAGCTGGAGACCTTGCTGCTGCGAGTTCGCCTGTCTCCACCTGACAGGGAATTCAACATTGGCCCCTTCTCCAGCAATTGAAGCAATCTACATGGTATGATCATCTCCTGAGATTAGTTCCCCATCCGTGTATATTTGGCTGTAATCGTTAGCGTGGCAACCGCGCCTGGGCTGAACCTGTGAAAGACATTGCAAGCATAGTAATACGGGCGTTTCTGCTTCTGCTCGTCACGATTCTCGCGCTGGAGATCATGTTGCAGTTAGCGTTTCCATATCTGCCGCAAATCATAACCGAGCATATGCCTCAATACCTGGAACGGACGGGGCACCGCCTTGTTACCGAGCACGGCGTTCGCGAATATCCCGGTCGGCAAATCGTGGAATACGACGTCACGCCACAGAGCGGTGATCTCTATCAACTCACATGTATTACGCCTGCTGACGCTCAGCACTTTGAACCGTATCAAGTTTCCTTTAAGCGCGACAGGCACGGCTTCCGCAATGCTGAACCCTGGCCAGAAGATGTAGACCTGGTCGTAATTGGAGATTCTTTCACGGCAGCCGAACTGATTCAACGGCCATATTGGCAAGACCTGTCCGATTCCATGCTCGTGCTGGCGGTGCCTGGAACTGGCACGCTTGAACAGCAGCGGCTCTTCGATGCCTTCGCCACCTCGCGCAAACCGGAGACCGTTGTTCTCGCGTTCTTTGCCGGCAACGACCTAAGAGACAACGAGACATTTGCTGAGATGATTAGCCAGGGCTTAACCAGGCATGACCTGCTGCACCGAGGCAAGAATCCTTTGGACTACTCGGTTGTGTTTCGCTTGCTCCAATACATTAGTGAAGCCGCGACCGCAGATCCCTCAACAAGCTGTCATTATCCGGTAGTTGCTCATACCGATCCGCCGACGCCAGTTGCCTTCTACGGTAAATTCCTTCCAATGCTCGGCACGGACAGGATCAGCCTGCTGAATAGCGAGGCTTTGCAGCTGACGAAACAAAGCATCAGCGAGATGGCGAGCGCTCTCAAGCCTTTCGGCGCTGAGCTTTTACTCCTGTATATTCCACAGAAAGCCGAGGTTTTCTGGGATTTTCTGGACGATGCAAGCAGAGAGTCGATCATTGCCGTCGAGTCGCGTGATCCTCAGATCACCGGTCTCGAAACAATCGACGAACACTTGTCGGCACAGCGCGACGTCATGCGCGAACTCGCAGACGAAATTGCCATACCCTTTCTGGACATGACGCCATGGCTTGAAGAAGCCCTGCGTTCCGGGCAGACGCCCTATTTCTTCGCCGATACGCATTGGAATCAGCACGGACACAATATCGCCCGAAACGCCTTGCTTGACTTTCTGAATCAGTCTAACCTAGAAAAGTGATCCGATCTGCCGAACCTATTTCGGTTTGCCATTGGATTTTCTCCACTTAGTTACGAGTTTGGGAGCGCCGCTTGAAGAAAGTCTTGAAGATCGCTTGGGATCGCTTCAGCGTCAATTCGGCGATCGTCGCCGACTTGAACGGACGATTCATTGCGACCGCATTTTACTGCACGGTCATGGTGCCTTTCGGCCTGTTGTCGGCGATCTTTATGGATCCGCTGCGCAAGAGAAAAGGCGCGGCAAGCTGGACGGAGCGAGAGCCGGTTCCAACCGACATCGCCTCGGCGAGAGAACAAGGCTAGCAATGTATATTCTTGGAATATCGGCCTTTTACCATGACTCGGCAGCGGCTTTGCTAAGCGATGGCGTGTTGGTCGCCGCCGCCATGGAGGAGCGTTTCTCGCGGCTGAAACACGACAATGGCTTCCCCCAATTGGCAGCTGAATTCTGCCTGCAGCAAGCCGGAATAACGGCGCGGGACCTGGAATACGTCGTGTTTTACGAGAAGCCGCTGCAGAAGTTTGAACGTATCTTGCAAACGGCGCTGAACACCTTCCCCCGTTCGTCGGGACTCTGGCGCGAATCGATGATGACCTGGCTGAGCGACAAGCTCTGGGTGCGCAGCCACATTGCGCGCGGGCTTGGCGTCTCCGCCGACAAGATTCTATTTTGCGATCACCACATGAGCCACGCGGCCAGCGCCTTCTTCGCCTGCCCTTTTCAAGACGCCGCCATCTTGACAGTCGATGGCGTCGGCGAGTGGACCACGACGACTTTGGGCAGCGGCAAGAGTTCGCTCGGCGAAGCGGATGACAGGCCGCCCACAATTGAGCTCTTTGAAGAGCAGCGCTTCCCGCATTCGCTGGGCTTGCTCTACTCCACCTTCACCGCCTGGCTTGGATTTCGCGTCAACAACGGCGAATACAAAGTGATGGGCATGAGCCCCTATGGCGCGCCACGCTATATGGACAAAATTGACAAGGTCGTCTCCGCCGACGAAAGCAACGGCGCCTTCAAGCTCAACATGGACTATTTCGACTTTCACCGGTCGACAACGCGGAGTTACAGCAACAGATTCCTCGAGCTCTTCGGTGAGAAGCGAAATGACGATGCCGATTTCTTCACCATGCGCACCAATCCGGAACGGGCAGCCGAACGGACAGCGATGGAAGCCAATCAGTATTATGCCGATATTGCAGCCAGCATTCAGCAGTTCACGGAAGACACCTTGATCAAGATCGCCAAGCACTTGCACGCGCGCGCAGGCATGAGCAAGCTGGTCATGGCTGGCGGGGTCGCGCTCAATACCAAGGCAAACTGGCGGATTCTGAATGAAACGCCTTTTGAAGAACTGTGGATCCAACCGGCGGCCGGGGATGACGGCGGCGCGCTTGGGGCGGCTTTATGGGTGTGGCATACCTTGCTTGGCAAACCGCGCAAATGGGTGCAGAAGCACGCTTACTACGGACGCAGCTACTCGGATGATGAGTGCCGCGCCTTTCTCGACCGGGAAGAACTCAAATACGAGACCTTTGCCGATGAGAGCAAACTGACGGAAGTTATCGTCGATGCCCTGACCTGCCAGCAGGTCATTGGTTTTCATCAAGGCCGCTTTGAATGGGGACCGCGCGCCTTGGGAAACCGAAGCATTCTGGCCGATCCGCGCGGCGCCGATATGAAAGAGATTGTGAATACGAAAATCAAATTCCGTGAACCGTTTCGGCCCTTCGCGCCAGTTGTGCTGCGGGAGCGCGCCCCGGAATACTTCGACTATCCTCAAGTGGCCGATCACGATACGCCACGCTACATGCTGATGGTGGCGCCGATTAAGCAAGACAAGCAGACGGAAATCCACGCCGTCAATCATGAAGGCACCGGGCGCCTGCAATCCATCGATCGCCAGACCAACACGCGCTATTACGATATCGTCCAGCAATTTGGCGAAGCCACCGGCGTGCCAATTGTGCTCAATACCTCATTCAATCTGCGCGGCGAGCCCATTGTCAATACACCGCGTGAAGCCTACAATACCTTCCGAAACAGCGATATAGACATGCTCGTCTTGGGTTCGCACATTGTGCGGAAACCCAGCTAATTCCTGAGTGCCTCAGAGGGAGACATCATGGCGACGAAGGCTAAACACGACGACAATGCGCCAAGCGCAATGGAGGACTTTTTCATGCGTTTGGGCGTGTTAGGCGAACTGCTGTCCTACCTATGGAAGCGCAAACTTTATTGGATGCTGCCGATGGTCATCACGCTGCTTGTCTTCGCGCTGCTAATCGTGCTTGGCGGCTCCAGCCCAATCAGTCCCTTCATCTACACGCTGTTCTAAACCGCGCATAAGGGCAGCCTGAGGCAAATGGATCCTTCACTCATCAAACAGCTGACTCTGATCGCCCTGGTCGCCATTGTTCTGCGGCTGGGGCTGCTGGTCCAAAAGCGTTCTGATACGAACAAGCCGATACATGGCGGCCCGCTATCGCAACTGCTTAATTTGCTATCCGGCATGTGCTTCGTCGCGATCCTGCCGACGGTGTGCCTGAGCGTATTGGTGCTCCATCCTGCAGCCTTGAGCTTCGGAGGCCTCACCTGGCATCCTATCTTGTTCATCGTCCTTTCGCTTGGGCTGGGCAGTTTCGTCTTTGCGCTGCTGCACGCGCTGGTCGAGCGCGCTCCCCTACAGCGCGCCGAGCGGGAAGCGGCCGCCATCAGAGCGCGCGGCTGGACCGAAGAGGACGCCAAGACTTCGGGCTTATAGCCGCCACTGGGTCGAACTATATGTCGAGATTGCGTACCTGCTTGGCGTGGGTCTGGATGAATTTGCGGCGCGGCGGCACGCTGGCGCCCATCAAAGTATCGAATACTCTATCCGCATCGGCGGCGTCTTCGATCGTCACTTGCAGGAGCGTGCGCTTTTCGGGATCCATCGTCGTCTCCCAGAGCTGATCCGGATTCATTTCGCCTAAGCCTTTGTAGCGCTGAACGTTGACCTTGTCCGGATTCTTGAATTGATCCATCGACTGTTTAAGCAAATCTTCGTCGGCTGTGCCGCCTACAGGGTAGATCCATTCCATCTTCTTGCCATTCTTCAGTGAGAAGATTGGCGGCTGAGCGATATATAGATGCCCTTGCTGCACAATCTGGGGCATGTGCCTAAAGAAGAACGTCAGCAAGAGCGTACGGATATGACTGCCATCCACGTCGGCGTCAGTCATGATGATGACTTTGCCGTAACGGAGCCGGTCGACCGCCATTTCGTCATGGATGCCCGTGCCCAGAGCCGATATCAAAGCCTTGATTTCGTTGTTGTCGAGAATCTTGTCGATGCGCGCCCGCTCCGTATTCAGGATCTTGCCGCGCAAGGGCAGTATCGCCTGGAAATGCCGATCGCGCCCCTGCTTGGCGCTGCCACCGGCAGAGTCTCCCTCAACGATATAGATCTCGGCGTTATCGCCCCGCTCCGAGCAGTCCGCCAGTTTCCCCGGCAAGGTGCTGCTTTCCAGCAGGCTCGGTCCGCTGCGCACCAGATCGCGCGCCTTTTTGGCCGCTTCACGAGCGCGCTTGCTCGTCATGCATTTGTCGACGATGCGCCGCGCTTCACGCGTATTCATCTCGAGAAATTCGTTGAAGGACTCCGTAACCGCCTGCGAAACCGCGCCCTGAACCTCTGGATTGAGCAGCTTGACCTTGGTCTGGCTCTCAAATTGTGGATCCGGATGCTTGACGCTGACAATCGCCGTCAATCCCTCAAGCGTGTCATTGCCGGAGAAGTTGCCGTCCTTGTCCTTCAGCATTCCCGCCTTCTTAGCGAAACGGTTGATAACGCCAGTGATCGACGACCGCAGCCCGGTGATATGGGTGCCGCCGTCCGGCGTGTTAATGGTGTTGGTGAAAGCCAACTCCGTGGTAGTCGCCACATCAGCATACTGGAAGGCGACTTCGACGCCAATCTTGTATGGGTTGTCGTTGCGGTCGAGGTATTCGATATCGCGCTCCACGTGAAGGATGTTGTGGATTGCTTTGCGATTGCGATTCAAATACCGCACGAACGAACGCAAGCCGCCATCGAAATAAAAGGTCATCTCGCGCGGAATCGGTTTGACGCGTTCGTCGCGCAAGCTAATCGTCACCTTTCGCGTTACAAAAGCCATCTCGCGAAATCGAGTCATCAAGGTGTTAAAGCTAAATTCGTTTTGCTCAAGGATAGTGAAGTCCGGCACAAAGGTAATTTCGGTGCCGGTTACTTCTCCCTCCTTGAGTTTTCTTACTTTGCGGCGGCGTCCAGTCGGAATACCCGCCTGGTAGGACTGTGTCCAAACATGCCCATCTCGCCGAATAATCGCCGTCAAGTTCGCTGACAATGCATTCACAGCGGACACGCCAACGCCGTGCAAGCCACCGCTGACCTTATAAGCTTCGTTATCGAACTTTCCACCGGAGCCAACTTCGGTCATCACCAGCTCGAGCGCAGATTTTCCGCTCTCGTGTTTATCAACAGGAATGCCGACGCCATTGTCGCGAATCGTTGCCGCGCCGTCCTCGTGCAGCACCACCGTGATACGGTCGCAGCGCCCGGCCAGCGCCTCGTCAATAGAATTATCCACCACTTCATATATCAGGTGGTGCAGCGCGCGCTCATCCGTACCGCCAACATACATGCCTGGCCGCCGCCGGATATGCTCGCGAGGCTCCAGTTTCTGAATGTTGCTGGCGTCGTACTCACGCTCTTGCCGGGCTACAAGTTCACGATCTTTTGCCATCGTTACTCCTGACAATCCTGCCAATAAGCCAACATCGTCGATGCTGAAACTCGATCATTTGACACACACGAATTGCGTCAAATTCTCGCCTTCAGCAGACCTAGTTTGACTAGCTATATTATACAGCAGCGTTGGCTTTCGGACAATCCGAAACGAGGGGGAAAGCAGGCACGAAGCATTGACATTGCATGGCTCCGCTCATACAATCGCGGCTGATGCCTCTGTAGCTCAGTGGACAGAGCACCGGTCTTCTAAACCGTTGGTCGCAGGTTCGAGTCCTGCCAGGGGCGCCTGCCCAGCGGGTCTCTTATCTGAATCGCAGAATCAAGCCGTGATGTCGCTGAACAGTTGGCGAACTTGCCCGCTCAATGCCGTCTTGCTAGCCTTTGCCCAGCGCTCTAGATTTCGGAAGTGCTCCACGGCTTCGGCTCGGCGGCCCAGTTGCACATATAGCCGTAACAGTCTGAGATGTATTTCTTCACGCCTGAAGTCGGATTCCAGCGCCCGAATCAGTGTGTGCAGCGCCAGCTCGAAACTTTCGCGCGCTTCCCAGATGGCTGCGATATTCTCCAGCGCCTCGACATAAGCATTTTGGTATGCTGCTCGCCGCTCAAGGATCCAGCCATTGTCGTGACCCTGCAAGAAAGGTCCTCGATACAGTTTCGCCACGCGCTGCCAAAGCTGGAAGGGATCCGCCGGTTTGCCATAGCGCCCCTCCAGTAGCGCTTCAACGAACTCAAATGCGTCAAAGTAAAATGGCATCTCCCGGTCTACTCGATAGTACTTCCGGTCGTGCGCCAAAACATCCATGCCAATTGCCTTATGCAGGCGCCGCTTGGTCACATGAAATACGTTAACCGCCGGGTCGATATCCAATTTCGGCCAGAAGGTCTCGCAGATCTGATTGCGCGTCACTTCTGGTCGATCCATCGCGTAGAATAGCAGCAGTCGCGGCAGGTGCCCTTCCCAGTTGTCGATCAAAAAGTCATCCAAGAAAACATATCCAGGACCCAGCGATAGCACTTTGAGGCTGGCGTTTTCCGCATTGCGCATGCCATAAATGTTCTTCCGGACGATTTGTCCATCGCGAATGATGACAGCCTGCCTATTTGCAATCATCGATAGCCACGGCATTCGCGGAAGTGAACGCCCGTTTAACACGATCTTGCAGTGCGCGGGCGCCTTATGAGAAAGGCGCTCGACAAATCTCTTCACGTCATCCGCGAGGTCCGCGCGGTCGAATTCATCGAGAACCAGCCAAATCTCTCGATCCCCCAGCTCAGACAGCTCGGCGACGAATGTCTGCAGAATCACATCCATATGCTTGTAGGGATCGTCGAATACGTTAGCCGGCAGAAGGTTCATTTGGCGCCCAAAGATGACATTCTGCCGCGACAAAGCCCCCATAAGGCTCGGAAGGAAATTTCCCAGTTTCATGTCGTCTACGTCCAGCGCGTAATAGAATGCGCTCAAGTCGCTGTCGCCCAGCAGACGCGCCATGATCATCGAGCGCAAGCGGCTCTGCGGATGAAGCAGAATAATCTTAGCCTCGCTGGAATAGCGAAGGAAATTCACGTAGGCGCTGGAGGATTGATGGTCTATGCCCATTTGCTTGACTCTTAACAGGGTCGTCACAATGCTATACGCAACAAGATCAGATTATCCATTAACACAGACATTGCTGATTAACTATCGTCTATCCCATATTAATGAATTGCTCTCACGGCAACTACAGACAGACTCGGCGCTCACTCAATGTTCAGACGCCATTGACCTAAGCGCGCAGTCGCTCCCAGTTGCAGCTCAGCTTGCCTCGCCTTCCATTCGCACTAATTCACGCCTTAAGGTCTTGCCGATAGCAGTTTTGGGTAGCTCCTCAATAAAGGAGATTCGCCGCGGGATCTCGTAAGGCACCAACTTGTCTCCCAAAAACGCGATGACTTCGTCAGCATCCAGGCTCTCGCCGGGCTTGACAACGATCCAGGCTTTCAGCGCCTCCTGGCCGGCGCGCTCGGGATGAGGAATCGCCGCTACGCCGACTTCCAACACCGCCGCGTGGGACGCGATAGCGTTTTCTACTGTGTTCGGGTAAACGTTGTACCCGCCGATCAGCGCCATGTCCTTCTTGCGATCGACAATATAGAAATAGCCGTCTTCGTCCATGCGCGCGATATCGCCCGTATAGAGCCAGCGCTTGCCGTCCTTCTCCCGCAGCGCATCCTGCGTTTCATCCAACATGCCATGATAGCCAGCCATGACATTCGGTCCCGCCATCAACAGCTCGCCAACTTCGCCAACTGGCACATCGGTTTCGCCGTCATCCAGGCTGACGATTCGCATGTCCATATCAGGGAGTGGCAAGCCTATCGAGCCGGGGCGGTTTTCCTTAAAGATCGGATTGACGTGGGTGGCCGTCGGCGCCTCGCTCATGCCGAAGCCTTCGCGCACCGTGCCGCCAGACAGGCGCTCGAATTCCGTCTTTGTCGCTTCCGGCAATGGCGCAGACCCGCTCAAGCAAAGGTGCAAGGAACTCAAGTCGATTTCACCGTTCTGCACTTTCGGATGATTATTGATGGCGTTATATAGAGCCGGTACGCCGGGAAACAGCGTTGCGCGGAATGTCTCAATATTGCCCAAAACATCGTCGATATCACGGGGATTGGGCACAAGCACCACCTTGCAGCCGCGGTATACGCTGGTGCTGACCACGACGACTAAGCCATATACATGGAAAAATGGTATCGCCCCAAGAAAGATCTCATCTTCAACCGGCGTATCAAAGAGATCCAGGAAGCCCTCAGTCTGCATCATATTCGCCACCAATGCCCGGTGTTTTGACATCGCGGCTTTGGCAACGCCAGTCGTACCGCCGGTGTATTGGAAGATCGCCAGATCATCAGGCTGTACTTGTACGTTCGCTTGCCGCCCATCGTACTTGCTCAACAGGTCCTGAAACCAGTGATCGCCCGCCTCGACGTCCTCTAGGTAATGCCCTTCTTTCTTCTCTTTCGCGATCGTGAAAAGCAATTTCGCCAGTGGCGGAAGATATTCCTTGATATTGGCGACGATAACTGTCTTGACTTTGCTTTTGGACTGGACCTGCTTGACCAAGCCATAGAAGAGCGTCATCGTCAAGACAAACTCGGCTTCGCAATCGTTGATCTGATGCGCCATTCTTTCCGCGGGATACGTCGGGTTGGTCGCCGCCACTACACCGCCCGCCTTCAATATGCCGTAGAAGCTGACCACAAAGGCAACTGAATTCGGCATAACGATGGCGACTCGGTCGCTCTTTTTCAGCCCCAAATCGACAAGCGCAGCCGCGAGCGCATCAGACGCGCGGTCTAGCTCTTCGTAAGTGATCGACCGGCTGATGCGCCCCACCAAGGGCAGGTTCGCCGGCGTAATCAAAGCCGTGTTCTGCGGTATGCGGACACGCGTATCTTTCAAAAACTGATGCAGCGGCACTTCCGGAATATCTACCGAGGCCGGGATGCCGACATCGTAGCTACTGATCCAGGGCCTTTCGGCATAAGTCACCATTTGCCCGCTCTCCCGCAATCAACGTATATTGTAACTGAAAATAATTATAACTTGTTTCTTAGATAGTTCACAACAATACGATTCTCCCGCGATACAATTGCCGGTCATTCTACAGGCCCGCAAAGATGCATCTGGCTCTTGACAATTGCCTGGCAGCCCGCAGCATTTGCATGAGCTATCCGGCTGATCGCGAATTCGCTAAGTCAATATGCTAATGATAACAGCGCAAATAGGGATTGGCTATACAGCGAGGGAAGGTTCTAACGAGGCGGAGCAGTCATTACGCTTCGCCAGCCAGTGGATTAAGCCAGGCCATCCAGGCATCAGGAATCCTCGTGATTTCGCCAGACGCGTCCAGACAGATCAACTTGAGAGTTGCTTCGAACAGAACCGTATGCGTCTCCGCCTCGACAATCTCGCAGTCGAAAGTCACCGTCCGGCTCCTGAAGCATGATATCCAGGTTTTGACCGTAATCCGCTGATCATAACGCGCGGCGCGTCTATACTTCGCCTTGAGATCTCCCGCCGCCAAAAAATACCCGGATTGCTCAATGTCGGCGTAACTCCAGCCATGTTCGCGGATATAGGCGCTGCGCCCTTCTTCAAACCACACAAGATACACGGCGTGGTGCACGACGCCCATGCTGTCGGTTTCCGCGTAGCGCACGTGGAATGTTGTCTCGCTGATGAATGGATCTTCTGGCATTCCGCAAGTTGCCTCGCCAGCGCCTGCCCCAATAGTCTAATGCCAGAATTGCGCGGGACACAAGCATTGAAACCTGAGGCTTTTGTGCAAGACTTGACGCGGCGTCCGGAGACAAGGGGTTAACCGTGTCACGAATATTCAGAATGATGTTGATCGCGCTTTGCGTGGGCTTGTTTTCGTTCCTTGCGCAAGCGCAGGAGAGTACGGACCCCTATGCCCGCCTGCCGAAATCGCAAACGGCAGACGGCGGATTCGTACTGGGCAATCCGGCAGCCCAAGTCAAACTAATTGAATTCTCCGACTTTCTCTGCACCAGTTGCCAAAACTACGAGCCCATCATTAGGCGCTTCATTCAGGATTACGTCCAGACTGGGCGAGCCCAGATTGAATTCCGCATTTATCCAGTGATTGATCCTGTGCTCTCAGTACGCAGCGCCAGCCTGGTGGAATGCGCTGATACAATACAACCGGGCCAGTTCTGGCGCGCGCGCGACCTGATGTTCGACCTGGTTTCGACGCGTGGTTTCACCGAGCAATCCGTCGCCGCCTTCGCCGACAATCTGCGCCTTGATAACGCACAATTGTCAGAATGCGCTGAGGACGCCAGCCAACATGCGATTGACGCCAGCTACGGCTTGTCTTTGGGCGCCAGCACGGCGCCGGCTCTTTTCATCCAATACGGGAACGCCGCTCCCCTACCCATCGCCCTGGCTCTACCGGAACACCACGACGCGCTGGTGAACGCTATCCGACCGGCGTCGACCGCTCCAGTGCTGATCGAGCGCGGGCGTTATGCCGGGCTCAAAACATTCCGGCGAGCCGATGGCGGCTTCGTACTTGGCGAACCGGCGGCGCCCATCACCATCGTCGCCTTTGAAGACTTCCTCTGCCCGCACTGCCAGAATTATCAGACCAACGTCGATGCGTTTATTGAAGAATATGTACGAACGGGTCAAGCCCAATTTGAGTTTCGCTTTTACCCCTTGGTGAATCCGCAATATTCCACGACATTCGCCAAGACAGCGGAATGCGTGGCGGCGCAGGACCTGTCGCGCTTCTGGGATGCCCATGATTTGCTTTTCGAGTTTGCGCGGCGCGGCGCCCTGGATGACGTGATCGCAAGCGCCGCCGGCTTGCTCGCAATCGATGCCGATGCGCTGGGAAAATGCGTCGGACGTTCAATTCAATTCCTGGTCGATACGCAGCTTGCGCAGACTAGTTCCGTCTCCGGCACGCCGGCTATCCGCGCCCGGCGAGATGGCGGAGGCCTCGAGCTAATCTACGTCAGTGAACAGGCGATCGATCGTGGCGCGCCCACCATATTCCAACTGCGCTCGCTGATGGAAGGCGTCGGTGAAGTTACCATCGGCCCACCCCAGCAGTCGCTGCTCGATGACCGTTTCTTGGCCGATACCAGCCTGATTACCAGCAAACCCTGCGCGCCGCCATGCTGGCAAAATATACATCCGGGCGAAACGTCGCTTGCTGAAGCGCTGAGCATCGTGAGCGCGTTTGACGCAGTTGCAGTAATGCAGCAAACCGACCAAGCCTTTCAATTTGGTCGTCCGAATGCGCCTCCCTGCTGTCAAATATCCGCCGACGAGACACAAAGCGTTGACGCCATCATTCTTCAGTTCGCGCCTGAAATGACCATGGGCGACGCCCTGGCCGCGCACGGAGAACCGCTATTCTTCCGCGGCCAGCCTTTTACGGATAGCGAAGCGATTCTGTGGTTCTACTATCCGGATATCTTTACGATGATTCAAGTCGTCGTGGCGGGCGTTGACGGCGCGCTGGATGCCAGTTCGCCGCTCGTCGCCGCCTATTACTTGACGGAGATGGATATGTCCGCTGCGGTTGCTGCCGGCACATTTTCTCAGTGGAAGGGCTACGCGCCGTATCAGGATTACACAGCTGGATGAGGCGCTGGCTTTACGACAGGATGGTCAGCGCGGTTGATAGCGTTCCCGCAGCCGCCGTTTGACGTCATCGAGCGAAATTCCCAAATCCGCCATGAGTACCAGGGTGTGGTAGAACATATCCGCTAGTTCGTCCAGTTGCTCCTCACGGTTTTCTCGCAAGGCGGCGATCAATACCTCGACCGCTTCTTCACCGACCTTTTGCGCGATCTTTTCCCGCCCCGCTGCAAAAAGCTGGCTGGTGTAACTGCCCGAGGCAGGATTGCGCTGCCGATCGGCGATAATCGTTTCCAATTGATCCAGCATATCGTCCACGATTGACTCCTGATCAGTATCGCTTCGGCTCCGCGATGAATTCATCCAAGTCGCGAAAGAAGCAACTGACGGCGTTGGTGTGGCAGGTCGGCCCGGCCGGGTCAACCCGCAAGAGCAGCGCGTCGGCGTCGCAGTCGATCCGAATCTCCTTGAGCGCCAGGGTGTTGCCCGAGGTTTCACCTTTGCGCCATAGCTCAGCCCGACTGCGGCTCCAGAATACCGCCTGCCCCAACTCCAGCGTACGCTTCAGCGACTCTGCGTTCATGAAACCCAGCATAAGCACTTCGCCAGTTTGCGCGTCTTGTACAATGGCCGGTATCAATCCCTGCTCGTTCCACTTGATTGCGGAGAGCGCCGCGGCGTCAAGCGTCATCCAGATGCTCCCATCCCGTCAAGCGAATAGGCAAGCCCCGCGCATGCAGATAGCGCTTGAGATCGCCGACGCGCAATTCGTTGAAGTGAAACAGGCTCGCGGCCAGCGCAGCATCGGCGCCGCCTTCCTGCAGCGCCTCGCGAAAATGGTCTCGATTGCCAGCGCCGCCGGACGCGATTACCGGTATCGAAACCGCCTCGGCGACCGCCTGCGTCATCTCAATATCATAACCGGACTTGGTGCCGTCCTTGTCCATGCTCGTCAGCAAGATCTCGCCGGCGCCCCGCTCCTCCACCTCTTTCGCCCAAGGCACCGCCTCTTTGTCGGTTGGAACCCGCCCCCCATTGATATGCACCACCCACTTGCCATCCAGCCGGCGCGGATCGATCGCCACGACGATGCATTGGCTGCCGAAACCCCAGGCGCCGGCTGAAATGAGCTCCGGATCGCGAACCGCCGCGCTATTGATGGAGACCTTGTCCGCGCCGGCCAGCAGGGTGTCACGGATATCGTCAATCGTGCGGATGCCCCCGCCGACGCAATAGGGAATGAAGATGCTGTCCGCCACCCGCCGCACCATTTCCAGCATCGTCGCCCGCGCTTCGTGCGACGCGGTGATATCAAGAAATACCAACTCGTCCGCGCCTTCGCGGTCGTAAATCATCGCCTGCTCGACCGGGTCGCCGGCGTCGCGCAGATTGACAAAATTCACGCCCTTAACCACGCGGCCATCCATGACATCCAGGCAAGGAATAATTCGTTTCGCCAACATGCTTATGTGCGCCTCGCTGCGCCTAGCGCTTCCGCCAGCGTGAATCGCTTCAAATACAGCGCCATGCCGATGATCGCTCCGGCGACCATTCCGCTCCGCGCCAACTGCTCAATCTCCGCGAGATGGCTGATGCCGCCGGATGCAATCACTTGCAAGCCAGTGACACGCGCCAGCTCTACCGTGTCTTCCAAATTGACCCCGCTGAGCAGGCCATCCCGCTTGACATCCGTATAGAGCGCATGCCTCGCCCCCTGTCTGTAGAGCAGCGCGCCCAATTCAAGAGGTGTATACGCGGAGGACTCGGTCCAGCCGTGAGAGACGACCTTGCCATCCTTGGCATCCAGCGCCACACAGATTGCATCCGCCCCAAACAGCGCTACCGCCTCAGCGACGCTGGCAGGATCGCGTACCGCCAGTGTGCCAATGACCAGACGGCTGGCGCCGGTATCCCATGCTTGCTTGAGCGCGGACAATTCGCGCAATCCTCCAGTATATTGGACGCAAACGTCCAGTTTCGCCACCTTTTCCAGGACGTTCAGGTTTTCATATTCACCCTTGAAGGCGCCATCCAGATTAACCATGTGCAGCCAGGTCGCGCCCTGATCAATCCATGATTGGGCAGTCGCGACCGGATCATCGCTGAACAGCGTCTGTTGATTGGGGTCGCCCTCGCGCAGGCGAACGACCTTGCCCCCGCGCAGGTCAATAGCGGGATAGACGATCATAGACTTCTCCTATATCCGCAAGAAATTCGCCAGAATCCGCAATCCTGTTTTCTGGCTTTTCTCCGGATGAAATTGCACGCCGAAAATATTTCCTTGCTGCACAAAGGCGGCAAATTCAAGGCCATAGTCCACGGACGCCACGACCGAATCGCGGTCGGTCGGAGCGCAATAATAGCTATGGACAAAATAGACGTAGTTCTCCTCGCCCAAGCCATTCAATAGTTCTGATTCCCGCCGGAAGTTTAGCTGATTCCAGCCCATATGCGGCACTTTGCGATCGGCGAACTGCGGGAAGCGAATCACGCGTCCGCCGAGTATGCCGAGGCCAGCATGCTCGCCCATCTCTTCGCCCACATCAAAGAGCATCTGCATCCCGACGCAAATGCCCAGATAAGGGATGCCAGCGGCCAACGCGTCCTTGAGCGGCGCGACCAAGTCTTGCTTGTGCATCTGGGCCATGCACGCGCCGAAAGCGCCGACTCCAGGCAAGATGATCTTCTCCGCCCCGGCCAGTTGCTCGGGCCGCTGCGCCACTCGCAAATCTCTCACATTTAGGTGCTTCAGGGCATGTACGACGCTGCGCAGATTCCCCGCGCCATAATCGATGACCGCCAACATAGGCGCTTCCTCGCATAAAAAAGCCCCGCGAATGAGCGAGGCAAGTCTTAGAAGATTGGTGACCTGAGAGACACTAGACGCCACGCCTCGCTTTGACAAGACCGTCAAGATGGTGATGGTGCGCGTTTATAGATCTCATGGCTTACGCTCTCTTCACGTCGAAGCGAAGTATAGGTAGGTTTTCGCAGGCTGTCAACAATGAATTGCTTTCCCTAATCAGTGCAGCGGCAAACCGCGAACACATAAAAGTTGCTCGAAACTCACAGCCGAAAACAGTGTCCCCTTTGTAATCGGCGGCAAAAGAAGCAAATGGCTTTCGCTGACGGAAATAGTTCCGCAAAGCTTCCAAGCACCCTAAACGCGCCATGATTGAAGCGGACTGCGGTAAATGATATAATCGCCCTAATCCGTAATCTTTGCCACCGGGCTGTGGCAATTGGGGACGATGCAATGGAGATCAATCAAATCGCCAGTATGATTGAATGGCTGGATGAAGAACGCCGGCGCGACAAGGCGCTAATCGCGACCCTGGAAGAACGCGTAGCTCATCAGTCGGACTCCGTTGACACCATGCAGCGCCGCGTAAACACGGTGGAATCGGATCAAGCTCTGATCAAGCAAGAATCCCTCCCGGCGCAGAAAGAACGCGATATCATTGAGCAGGTGCGCCAGGATATGGAGCAGATGCTGGAAAACGCCGAAGCGCGCCGCCTCACTGCCGAGCGCGAAGCAGAGCGCCGCCTGGAGCTGCAGCGTGAAAATATTCAGCGCGCAGTGGCCGACTTGAGTGACAAAGCGGACCGGCTGGAAAGGCAGCTTGCCAATATCAGCGACATTCAAACCGAAGGCGATCGCTTGACCAATGCCATGCGCCTGCTCAACCAGGAAGTCGACGACCTGACCAAGAAGCTGGAAGGGCCCGATCGACGCCTTGCCTTCCTCGAAGAACAGCGCCGCACTGATGCCAGGCGGCTGGCTGAGCTGGAATCCGAACTGCCCGATTACAAGAAATCGGTCGACGGCCTTCAACCCAAGCTGACTCTGTTGGAAGATCTAGCCGTCCGCAACGAACGCCGCATTCAGGACTTCAACAATGTGGATCGCGAACGCCGCGACCAGATTCAGCAATTCATCGACCAACAGCAACTGCTCGTGCAGCAGCGGGACCAGCAACTGGCTGAACTCACGAAGCGCTTCGGCGTGCATGATGAAGAGCTCCAGAAAAACATCGAGCGATTCGAAGTCTGGGCGCAAGCCTATCGCGAGATGAAACGGATCGTAGACGACTTCAATCGAATCGGCGATCGACTTGAACGGCGTATCAGCGAAACCTCCGAGATGCAGCGCCTGAGCGAAGAGCGATTCCGCGAAGAATGGAACGACTGGCGCGATGAGGACCAGAAGCGCTGGAAGCAATTGACGCTATCGAGCGACGAGGTCTGGCGCAATCACGACCGCGAGTTCTCCAATTTCATTAGACGCATTGATGATCTCGAGGGCGCGATTCCCGGTCTGCGAAGCAATATCGAGCGGCTCTGGCACCTCGAGCGCGCCCGCGCCGAGCTCTATCGCGAACGCTATCAAGCCATGCTGCACGAGTTTGATGTGAGCGATACAACTGACGGGGCAGCAGCCAACAGTCGCATCAATATGGACCGCTTCGGCAACCCCTAGTCCATGCGCGTTATCGGGACGGCCGGGCATGTAGACCACGGCAAATCAACGCTGGTTGAAGCGCTGAGCGGCATCAATCCGGATCGGCTCGTAGAAGAGCAAAACCGCCAAATGACCATCGACTTGGGTTTCGCCTGGCTTGATCTGCCGGACGGGGAAACCATCGGTATCGTCGACGTGCCGGGCCATCGAGACTTCATATCGAATATGCTCGCCGGCGTCGGCGGGATTGACGCGGCCCTGCTCGTCATCGGCGCCGACGAAGGCATCATGCCACAGACCCGCGAGCATCTCGCCATCCTTCAATTGCTGGATATTCGCAACATTATCATCGTCCTCAGCAAAATCGATATGATCGACGATCCGGAATGGCTTGAACTGGTCGAGCTCGAGATTGAAGAGCTGCTCGCCCAGACGGACTTGAACGAGCTGCCGCTAGTTCGGGTCTCCGCGCATACGGGCGCCGGACTGGCCGAGCTCGTTGCAACGCTGCAGCGTGTCCTGGAGCAGCTTCCCCAACGCGTCAATTATCATCAGCCACGCCTGCCAATCGACCGCGTCTTCGTCGTCAGCGGCTTCGGCGCCGTCGTCACTGGCACGCTCTCCAGCGGAGTGCTCTCCATCGGCGACAACGTCGAGTTGCAGCCTTCCGGGGCGGTCGGGCGCATCCGCGGGCTGCAAAGTTACCGGCGCGATGTTGATGCCGCCGCGCCGGGCAGCCGCGTAGCCGTGAACATCGCCGGCATCAGCAGCGGGGATATTCAGCGGGGCGATGTCTTGACTTTTCCGCAACAGCTGCAGCCCACCCTCCTCGCTGATGCGCATTTCACGCAGCTCAACGATATCGAGCGTCCATTGGCGCACAATGCCGAAGTGAAGATCTTTTGCGGCGCCTCAGAGTCCGTCGCCCGCGTGCGCCTGCTCGATACTGATACGCTGGCGCCAGGGTCCTCTGGCTGGCTGCAGATCCGCCTGCGTGAGCCGATGCCTCTATCGCGCGGCGACCGCTTTATTCTGCGCATTCCATCGCCGGCCGAAACCATTGGCGGCGGCGTCATTGTCAATGCCCACCCCGGTCGCCGGCTGAAACGATTTCAACCGGAAATCATCAACGAACTGGAACTGCGCTTGCGCGGTACGCCGGGTGAACGGCTGGCTCTTGCCGCCAAAAGCGAGGAGCCACAAACCTTGCCTGAATTGCAAAAGAAACTGGGCTACAGCGACGACGAACTGTCACTTGCACTGGACGAAGCCTTGAACGGGGGTCTCATTAGGCGGCTGGATAATCTACGCTATTGGGCGGCTGAATCCTGGCAGCGGCTCAGCCAGGCAATTGAGACTGAGCTCCGCATTTACCACCAGGCAAACCCCCTCCGGCTGGGCATGCCGCGCCCCGAGCTTAGGAGCCGGTTAAACACCAAGATGAGCTTGATTGATATGATTTTTGAAGACGAAGACCGGTTGACTTTAGAATCCGGCTTCGCTCGATTGCGCGAGCATTCAATCCGCTTCTCTAGCGAACAACAACAGAAAGCGATGCAGGTGATGCAGGCGCTTGAAGCGGATCCGTACTCGCCACCCGGCATCGCCGATCTCAATCGTTTGGCCGGCGAGGAAGTGGTGCGCGCATTGAGCGACATGCGGCAGATCGTCAACGTCAATGACAATATCGCTTTCGCCGCCAAGAGTTACGATCGGCTAGTTGCCGAGGTCAGACGGCATATCGTAGAGTTCGAAGAGATTGACGCCAAGACCCTTCGTGACAAGTTTGGCAGCTCGCGCAAATATGCAATTGCCCTGCTGGATCACCTGGATTCCCTCGGCATTACCCAGCGCGTCGGCGATGTGCGTAAACGAGGCCGCAATCTCTAAATCTGCTCATCCGGCTACGTCATAAGCGCTGGCAGAAAACCGCCCACAAAGGCGTCGCCCAAGCCAATGGTTGTCGCTTTTGCCTGTTCGACCTCCGCCACCGGCACACAGTAGAGTTCGCCGCCCCTTATTGCATTGATCGCCTCGGCGAACTCCGCGTCTTCAACGCTCGGCGCCCGGCGCTCGATTTCGCGGTAGTTCGCGACAGTAAAGCCGTCGCCGTATCGAAACCGCGTCGTCGCCATGGTGACGCCCGCTTTCAATGCGCCGGCAAATTTGCTCGCTCCAGCACCATGGGCAAGCGCCCAATGTCCCGTGTGCAAAACAATGGCCGCGGCCGGAATGATCCGGTGCAAATCATCAAGCGCCTTCCGCACCTGTCCCGCGTCGCGGAGCTCCACCTTGCGCTGCAGATGTTCTTGCAGCTCATCTTCATTCATGCTGTAAACGCTGACCCTCCGGCCGAGCGTACGATAAACCACTTGCCGAAATCGGGGATCGAAATAGCCGCCGTCCTCAAGGAAGACCTTGGCGCCGTCCGGCAGTCGCGCCAGCATTCGCGATACTGTTGCCAGTCGTTCCTCCAAAAGCCGCTGGCTCTGCATCGCGTTGAAGCCAGATATCAATAGCACGCGCGCATCGGCTATCAGGTCGGCAAATTCAGGCGCGAGCTTCATGGCGATCCGGTCGGCGTTGCAGTGGAAGATGAGTCGATTGGGCTGTCGCGCCCGCAGGTCGATCCCGCCGGCGCATACCCGGTCGCCCGCCCCAAATTGCACGATCAGATGCGGATAGAAGCTGTCTGTCGTATTGCTGCACACATAGGGACTATCGCAGGGAATTAGGCGGCGCACGTGGTCGTTCTGCGTGATCAGATGAAGCGCGGACCGATGCCCCAGCTTGCGCATGGCGATGGCGGCGCGGACTGAAGTGCCCCCGAGCGTGACCTTCTTCTCAAAGCGCGCGGCGAATCGCTCAATCAGCGCCGAGTCGGCGACGAAGCGCTCTCCCCCTTCAGTCGTGCTCATGAAGCCCAGAATTGAAACCAGCAGGTCGCGCTCGGACTGAATCCGGCGGCCGGTATTCACTTCGTCTGGGTGGATCTGGTAGTGGATGACGAGATTTTCAAGAACCGCGCGGTTCCACTCGATCTCGTAATCGACGTTGTTGCAGAATCCAAGCGCGATTTTCTCGCTCACAGGCGGAATCTCACTCGTTCTGGAATGGTCAAGTCGATGATTGTGGACAAGGGGAGCGCATCGTCAATAGAGCGTCGCTTTGCCCGTCGTGCTGAACAGATCAAACTTCTGGCGGCAGACGACCTTCATCGCCTCAATACACTGCGGATAGATGCTGCTCGGTTCGCGCAGGATGGGATTCTGCAAGACCTCGCGCGCTTTCTGATAAAAGGCGTTCTTCATATCGGCGGAAATATTTATCTTGCAGATGCCTAGCGCGACCGCCTGCGCGATTTCCGCGTCCGGATTGCCGGAGCCCCCATGCAGCACCAGCGGGATTTCCACCTTGGCGCTGATATCGCGAAGCAGATCCAGGCGAATCTCCGGCTTCATGTCCTTCGGGTACAAGCCATGCGACGTTCCGATCGCGACGGCCAGCGTATCGACATCGGTGGCGTCAACGAACATCTTCACTTCATCCGGATCCACAAAGATGACCTCGTCAGCGCCGGCTTCCGCCTCTTCATCAAGCTCGCCAATCGTGCCTAATTCGCCCTCGACCGATACATTCACCGCGTGCGCCAGCGCTGTGATCTCCTGGCAAGCGGCGATATTGTCTTGCAACGGCAACATCGATTTGTCAATCATCACCGATGTGAAGCCGGCCCGTATGGCGCCCATCACTTGCTCAAGCGACGAGCCATGATCGAGGTGGATCACCACCGGTACCGTCGCCTCATGCGCCAGCTCCAGCGCCATCTTGACAAAGGCCTTACCGACAAAAGCCAACTCATCGGGGTGAATAGCGATGATGACCGGCGCGCTTGCTTCCTCCGCCGCCTCAATCGCGCCGCTAAGCAGCATGTTGCTGCTGATATTGTAGGCCGGCACGGCAAAACGGTTCGCGCGAGCAACCGCCAGCAGGTCTCGCATGTTCATTAACATAGTGGCATCTTCATTTCGTCTTGGTTGGATAAATCACGCCGGGCGAAGTTTACCCTTTTACCGACCCGGCGGACATACCGGCGATAAAATAGCGCTGGAACAAGAGGAAGAGTATCAATACCGGCAGCGAGCCAAGCACGCTCAGCGCCAGCATCTGGTTCCATTCAAAAGAATGCTGCCCCATCAGCAAGTGGATGCCAATCGGGACGGTGCGCATATCGTTTGTTCTTGTCAACGTAAGCGCAAAGAGGAATTCGTTCCAAGCCAGCATGAAGGTGTAGACGCCAACGGCGACGATCCCGGGCAGCGATATCGGCACTAGAATCCGCCAGAGCGTCACAAAGCTGCCGCCGCCATCTATCATGACCGCCTCGTCCAAATCGCGCGGCAAGGTATTGAAATAACCGGTCATCATGATGATGGCGTATGACAGCGTGAACACCATATAAGTCAGCACCAGCGCCGCATAAGAGTTGTAAATGCCGAGCCAGACGATCAAGCCGAAATATGGAATCATGAGTGTGATGGGCGGCACCGACTGCACGCCGATGATAATCAGGTTCAGGACCTTTTTGAAACGAAAGTCGTAGCGGCTGAAGCTGTATCCGGCCAGGATGCTGGTCACGACGGTACAAATCGTTACGAGAATCGCGACCAGGTAGCTGTTGAAGAAGAAGCGCAGTTGCCCCGGATCGCCCAGCACCGCCTTGTAAGCGTCGAAGGAAAACGAGTAATCAATCAGCGCCGGCGGGTAAGCGAATATTTCCAAATTCGACTTGAAAGAAGAAGAAACCATCCATAGCACCGGCAAGCCGGCAAAACAGGCGCCGAGGATCAACGCAATCCAAACAAGGATTTTTCGGATGAGAATTTCCCTGGGACTGCCAATCATTTTATTCGTCCGTCATTCGTTGACTACGTACATAAAAGATCGCCGCGAATGTGCAGATCGCCAAGATCACCATCGCAATCGTAGACGCGATCGAGTATTCATGCGAGCTAAACGCCGCTTTGTAGGTATAAGTGCTCAAGACCTCGGTCGAACGCAAGGGACCGCCGCCGGTGGTCATCCAGATTAGAGTGAATTGATGTATCGTCCAGATGAAATCCAGTAGCATAAGGCTGACGATGATGGGTCTAAGCTGCGGCAGCGTGATATGGCGGAATAGCTGCCAGGCATTGCCGCCGTCGACCCGCCCCGATTCATAAAGATCATCGGGTATGCCCTGCAAACCTGCTAGAAAACTCACCATATAAAAGGGATAACCCGACCAGATATTGATGAAGGTCACCGCGTTCAGCGCCAATTTCCGATCGGAAAGCCACTCATTGAGTTCCGGGATGATCCCCAACTCAAGCAGAACAAAGTTGACGACGCCGTGCGGATTTAGCAGTAGGCGCCACAGAATGGCGATAATGGACGCGGTAAAGACCCAGGGCAGAATGTATATGACGCGGAATATCGCCTTCACGTTGGCGCTAAGCAGGCGCGAATTCAACAGCAGTGCGAATGACAAGCCAATGATGAAATGCACCACGACGCTGACAATCGAGAAGTACATCGTATTGCTCAGCGCGCCCCGGAACTTCCGGTTCGTCAAGACCTCTTCGTAATTCTCAAGGCCCACAAAAACCGGCGGATTCGGGTTGACGATGACGTTATCGACCAAGGAGTAGAGGAATACCGTTCCGATCGGAATAACCGTCAAGGCCGCGAGCAAGAGCAGCGTCGGCGAAAGATAGCCATAAGGCAGGAGTTTACGCTTCCTCTGCTCCCAACCGATGTTCGCGGATTCAGAGATTTCGCGCTGCGTGGCTACACTCATGCCGTCTCCAGTTGCGCTGAGGCAGCCAGCGACTATCCCTGACCGCCTCAGCTTTACAGCTTGCGGAAATCCGCATTGCGGAAAGCTACTCGAAGATCGCTTCCCACTCTTCTTGCGCGATTTCCAGGAACTCTTCCAGTTCGATTTCGCCTTCCAGATAGAATTGGAAGGGCTCGTCGAATTGGCGCATCAGTTCTTCCGCGGCCGGCAGCCCGGTGAACTCGTTCGCCAGGTAGCCTTCCTGGAAGATCTCAAAAGCCGTCATAAAGAGCTGATCCGTCTGAATGAAGTCCGGCGTCGCGTTGACATTGCCGGGGAAGGCGTTGGCAATCGACGTCAGCTTCGTGTTGCCTTCGACGCTGACCAAGTATTCGATCAACTTCCAGGCTTCGGCTTTGTGCTCGGTATTGGCGCCAATGCCGATGCCCCAGGAGGCATAAGGCAAGCCGCGCGGACCATCGTAGCCTTCAGCCGCAGGCAGTGGCGTGATATCGAAGTTCAGGTCCGGATTGCGCTCGCGGATCAGCGTGAAGTGCGCCAGCGTGTTGATGATCATGGCGACGCGCTCATTCACGAATTCCTCGACCTTTTCGTTCTCCTTCATAGCGAAGGCGCCAGGCGCGACCACGCCAGCATCGTGCAGGCTCTTGATGTAAGCCATCGTTTCGGCCAACTGCTCGTTGCCGGCCAGATTTGGCTGGCCCATGTCATCGAGCATGCTGCCGCCAGTCGCCCAGAGCCAGGACATCGTGTCGTTCTGGATGCCGTTGGGCTGCTCCAGCGATAGCGGCTGCGCCCAGCCGTATACGTTGTTGTCGGGGTCAGTCAGCGCTTCGGCCGCGGCCGCGAAATCGGCGCGCGTCGATGGCGGATCAATGCCAGCCGCCGCCAGCATGTCAAGATTGACGAAGACCGGGTAGATGAAATTGGCGATGGGGATCATGTAGGTCTCGCCAGCCAGTTGAATCTGCGCCGCCAGCTCGCTGTCATCGTACATTGCATCGGCCATGGCTTGAGTCAGACTATGCAGCGCGCCTTGCTTCCACAAGACATTGACCCAGGCGCCATCCAAGCCGACGACATCAGCCATGGTTCCGGTCGCCGCGCTCGCGATGATCTGGTCTTTCGTCGTCAGGTAGGGTCCGCTAATTGTCTCTACCCTAATGCCCGGGTTGGCTGCTTCGAAATCGTCCAAGATCGCGCGGAAAGACCCTTCCGGCAGTTCCGGCTCCCACCATTGCTGGAATTCCAACACAACATCTTGCGCCATGCTGACGCCGCTCAAGAGCAGCAGCACAACCATCAATCCAAGTGCATACTTCTTCATTTTCGAATTCTCCTTACATTCTCAATTGATTGCAATCGATTCCACGCGAGGCTGCGCGTCTTCGTAAATCGCGGGACTGCCCCACATGTGGTGCCCGGTTTTCTCGCATAGTTCCCCTTTCGCTAGATCTGCCTGTCTTCAGCGGCTACCGCCCCTTGGCAAGCGCCAGGCAATGCCGCCGCCAGCCTTGCCAACGCCATTCCTAGGGCGAGGCCGGCTGAAGCACCATGACTGCTCTAGTTGAGATCTTCTGCCGGGTACAAGAAGCGCCACAAATAGATTAATCCATTCCAGCAAGATTCATGCGGAAATTGGAACACATACGCATCGCCTTGTCAAATATAGCTATCAGCGCGCGACGCCCGGCTCGTCCAATCAAGACAGGCGCAGCATGACCTTGTCGCCCAATTGCACGTCCAGTCGTTCGGCGGCATCATCCTGGTTCGCGCCGATTTCCAGGAATCCATTGCTGTCAATCTGCGCCAGGATCTCCCCCGGCGCGACTTCGTGATAGGCTTGCGATATGCCGTGCACGGTATGGCTGTGAATGGTGATATGCGCCTCGCGCGCCTCTATTTGCAGTGGCGGAAAGTCTTGACCCCAGACCGCAGTTGCCGTTAAGGTCTCCGCGCTCGTCCACTGAAAGGCGCCGATGCTGGTGATGATATTGCCGAAGTGATCGATATGCATCACTTCGCCGATCAGGCGTTGCCGAGCATAACTCAGCTCCGGCGCCGGATAGCTCGTGATCCGATCCAGCGCTTCGCCCAGCGACAGGAACACCGCGGGAGACTGAGACAGATGGGCGGCGGCCGGCGCAAAGACATCCCGGCCATGAAAGGTGTGGCTGATGGAATCGGCCAGGTAGCGCGGATTCTCCAGCTTAACCGACTGGCAATCCAGGCCCTGATGCGCCAGTGCGTAGCTCAAGACGCCATTGTCCGGGCTGACGAAATGGTAATGCCCGCTCTTCACCGCAATCGCCAGACGGTCGCTGCCCACGCCGGGGTCTACCACAACGCAGAATACCGTCCCAGTTGGGAAATAGTGATAACTGTTCAAGAGGGCGAAAGCGGCTTCCCGCACATTTTGCGGTCGAATCGCGTGTGTAATGTCGACGATCTGGGCTGACGGACAGATATTGAGAATCGAAGCCTTCATCGCGCCCACATAGATGTCTTCCAAACCGAAGTCAGTCAGCAAAGCGATGGCTTTTGTCATTTGCGTTCTCAGCGCGCCACAGCGGCCCTACACCTTGTCATTAGGAAGTATACTGTAATTGTAATCGACGCCGGGTATGCGACGCATCATTCATCGACCGGCGCTAGAATAAAGGTGGGGTCAAGGTATGCGCTTGCTTCGCCTGAAGCTTGAAGACAACGAGCTGAGATCGCTCGCCATTTATGCGCTTTTCAGCCGCCATTCGCGCGGTCGCCTGCATCATGAGCCTGAACCGCGCTACCGCACCGCCTTTCAACGCGACCGCGATCGTATTGTGCACTCGGCCGCCTTTCGGTTGCTCGAATACAAAACGCAAGTCTTCGTCAATGATGCCGGCGATTATTATCGAACGCGCCTGACGCATACCTTGGAAGTGGCGCAAATCGGCCGGACGCTGGCGCGGGCGCTGGGCGCTAATGAAGACCTGGTCGAGGCGATCTGCCTGGCCCACGATCTCGGTCATCCGCCCTTCGGTCATGCAGGAGAAGACGTGCTGAACGATCTAATGGGCGAACATGGCGGATTCAATCACAACCATCAGAGCTATCGCGTGGTGACCAAACTGGAGCATCGTTACCCCAAATGGAATGGCCTCAATCTCACTTTCGAGACTCTCGAAGGCATCGCCAAGCATGAAACCGCCTACGACCGCAGCGACTTTCGCGAAATCTCCGAAGAAACGGGTCCCGGCTTGGAAGCGCAAATCGCCAATGTCGCCGATGAGCTCGCCTACAACGCGCACGATCTGGACGACGGCTTGCAATCCGGTCTGATTCACGCGACGCAGTTGCAGGGTCTCGAAATCTGGCAACGAGTGGTAGAGCGCATCAAGTGGACGGGTGAAAACCTGGACGATGTTTCACGCCACAACATCATCCGCGAACTGGTCGGCCAATTGGTCGATGATGTCTTGTTCGAAAGCGAACGGCGAATCAAAGCGCTGGCGCCCGGCGATTCGCTGGACATTCAGCACCAGCCGGAACCGGTCGTCCGCCACAGCGATGAGCTGCAGGCGCTAAACGCGGCATTGAAGGACTTCCTCTATCAGAACATGTACCGCCACTTTAGAATCGTGCGCATGCAGACGCGCGCCGACCACTTTATTCGCGCCTTGTTCGCCAGCTACATTGACGAGCCGCGCCAGCTGCCGGATAGCTATCGGGCGAAACTGGACGACGAACCCACCCATCGAGTGGTGGCTGATTACATCGCCAGTTTGACCGACCGCAGCGCGTTGCGGGAATTCCAGCGATTGTTCGATCCCATTTCGAAACCATGAACGAGGTCATCTGATGCCCGGTGAAACCCTACTGAACCAGCGCTATGAGCTCGTTGCCCAGCAGGGCTCCGGCGGCATGTCAGTCATTTACAAGGCTCGCGACCGCATGTTGGGCCGCATGGTCGCCATCAAAATCTTGCGACCCAACCTGACAAAGGACCCGGCTTTCCTGGAGAAATTCCAGCAGGAAGCGCGCAGCGTCGCCATGATGTCCCACCCGAACATCGTCACCGTGCATGATGTGGGCAGCGATGGGGCGACCCACTACATCGTCATGGAGATGATCGAGGGAAATGACCTCAAGAAGCTCATCAAAGCCCGCGGGGGCTTGCCTTTAGACAAGGCGCTGGAATACGGCATTCAGATCTGCGCCGGGCTCGGCTTCGCCCACCGTTCGCAGCTGGTGCATGCCGATGTCAAGCCGCAGAACATCCTCATCAACAGAGAAGGCGTGCTCAAGGTCACCGACTTCGGCATCGCCCAAGCCTTTACCGATACGATGACGCAGACGCGCAGCGACGTGGTTTGGGGCAGCCCGCATTATTTCGCCCCGGAACAAGCGCGTGGAGAAAGCCCGACGCCCGCCTCCGATGTTTACTCCATCGGCATCGTCCTCTTCGAAATGTTTACCGGCCGTCTGCCTTATGTCGGCAGCTCGCAACGAGAGTTGGCGCTGGCGCATATTCAAGGCGATATACCCCGAATCAAAGACTTCAATGACGAACTGCCCGACGCCCTAAGCAATGTCATTTTCAAAGTGATGAGCAAGCGCCCCAACGACCGCTACAAACATGCCGACCAGTTGGGCCATATCCTGCAGGAAATCCGCGAGCGCAGCCGACGAGCGGCCCAGCCGACTGCCTCGGCGCGAATGGCGCCGCCAACAGCCGTCGGCAGCCAAGCTCTGCGGAGATCCACGGCTTCGAATCCGACGAAGGCGCCCGCCTATGCTTCCCCACCCGCGCGCGCTCCGATTCCCATCGCGCCCTCTCGATCGGCGCCGCTCATTTCGCGGGGGAGTCCGGCAATTCCGGCGACGCCGGCAAACCCGCCAGCGCCTCCCGGCTCGCCGAATCCACTGCTCAATCCCGACGGCACGATCAATGTCGAGGCGACTGGCGGCTATACCGGTCCCTTCGTGCCCAAGCGGCAGGCCAAGGGCGAAGGCGCCGACATCGTGACGATCATCCTGGTGATATTGGCATTTCTGGCGGTAGCCGGTCTGGCGCCGCTTTACCTGTTGGGGGTCTTCCCGCTGCTATAGCTGTCAGCGCCGCTTGAATTCGTCAGCCAATTCCTCGCGGCTCAGATGAATCAAGGTCTTTCGTCCGCTTGGCGAGGCGAAGGGCGCCGGGCAGCGTTCCAATTGCGCGATCAGTGACTGCATTTCCTCCTGCTGCAGCATCTGGCCGCTGCGAACCGCTGCCACCGCGGCGAGCGCTTCCGCGGCGCAATTGACTGACTTCTCCGACCGTCGCAGGCTGGCGAGCATGCGCGGCAGAAATTCCGACGCGGACATGCTGGATACAATCCGGGGCGCCCGCCTAATGATAAAGCTGTTTGGACCGAAGACCTCGATCTCAAAGTTCAACTGCGTGAACAATCCACTGACTTCGCTGAGCAATGCCGCATCATCCGGCGCCAGGAGGGCGGTTTGGCTCTCTGGCAGCGTTTTGCTTGGAACACCGCCATTTGCCGATTCGTCTATCAACTCTTGATACAGCACGCGCTCGTGCGCCGCGTTCTGATCAATGAGGTACAAGCCCGCCGGTCCCTCAGCGATGATATAGGCGGCGCCAACCTGCCCTACGACGCGCAGAACCGGCAGCGTACGCGGTCTCAACGGCGTCTCCGCGGCCTCCGGTATGTAATCAATCCCCTCGTCGTCGAAGGGATCAGCGGCTGTCCCCTGCCGCCACGCCGGCTGGGGATTCTGATAAGCGATATAGTCTTCCCCGAAACCGGTCGAAGTCCAGAGATCAGCCGCCGGCGCGCTATCTGTCGACCGCAGCAAAGTCTCCCTCACGGCGCGCTGCACGGCGACGAACACCTGTTGAGAATCGCGGAAGCGGACTTCAGCCTTCGTCGGATGAACGTTGACATCGACAAAGTCGGGCGGCATCGAGATCAGCAGAACAGCGAAGGGAAAGGCGCCCGCCTTCAGCAAGCCATCGTAAGCCTGCGTAATCGCATGGCTGAGCGTGCTGTCTTGAATCGCCCGACCGTTCACGAAGAGGATGATCCGGTCGCGGCTGGCTCGGCTCAAAGGAGGCTGCGAAACGTAACCGGTGATACCTATATGTGGACGGCCCCGACGGCGCTCCTCGGCCGCGTCAATCGCCACCATGCATTTGAATGCCTTGAGCCCCAAGGCATTGGCCAGGACATCAGCCAGCTCCCCTCCGCCGGAAGATCGGAAGCGCTCTCGCCCGTCCTGTTTCAGCGCGAAGGCGATGTTTGGATAAGCCATCGCATAACGCAAGACCACCCAATGGATATGCCGCTTTTCAGTCGTCTCGCTCTTGAGAAAGGCCAGACGCGCCGGGGTATTGAAAAAGAGATTCTCTATCGCCACTGCCGTGCCGGCCGGGGCGCCGAGGTGCCGCCGCTGCTCGACCACGCCGCCGCGCACTTTCAGCGATACGCCCATGTCATCATCGCGGTGTCGCGTCACAATTGTCGCCCGGCTCACCGCCGCGATGCTCGCCAGCGCCTCGCCACGAAAGCCCAGCGTCGATATATCACGTAAATCGTCGGCGGTTTTCAGTTTGCTGGTGGCATGGCGCTTGAAGGCCAGCTCAATTTCGCCCACCGGTATGCCGGCGCCATTATCGGTCACCCGCAGCAATCGCCGCCCACCGGCTTCGACCTCGACATGCACAGCGTTCGCGCCAGCGTCAATGGCATTCTCAATCAGTTCCTTGGCCGCTGAGGCCGGGCGTTCAATGGATTCACCAGCGGCAATCCGCCCGACAACCTCTTCCGGCAGCACTGAAATCGTCATATTTGCTTCAGTTACCATTGGCTCCTTGAATAGTAGTGAGTATAGCAGATTCATTACCGCCATGTTTTGGCTTTGGTTCGAACCTTGAATGGATGCCGACTGACCGCTATACTGTTGCTGTCTTCGCCACCCTAGCTCAATTGGCAGAGCGATCGCTTCGTAAGCGATAGGTTATGGGTTCAAGTCCCATGGGTGGCTCAGCTCAAGCTTGGACACGCTTGGGGGGATTTTCACAACTGAATAGCTATAAAACGTGGATCGGGAAGAGTAGACTTTGCCGTTCACAGCAGAGATTGCGGGTCACAGGCTGAGAACCCGCTTGTGAGCGATAGTCGAAAGTCGCCCGGGAGTTGCCCGAAAGAAAGCAACCGCCAGTAGAATCGGGCCGGTTTACGCCCGTTATCGCGTCTCGAGCGCAGTGGATGGTCGTTCACTGAAGCAAGGTGGTACCGCGGAAGGCAGCCTTTCGTCCTTGTTGGGGATGGAAGGCTTTTTTCTTGGAGCAATGGGAGGACGAGCGATGAAGGCACAGGCCAAAACAGACATGCCGCGCAATTTCGATTTCGCTGAGGTCGAGCCTCGCGTCTACGACTGGTGGCAAGAGAAGGGCTGGTTCAAGCCGGAATGCGCCGCTGAAGATGCCGAGCCTTATGTCATCAGCATGCCGCCGCCCAATGTAACCGGCAGCCTGCACATCGGCCATGCCCTCTTCACCGCGCTGGAAGATCTGATGATCCGCTACGAACGCATGCGGGGCAAAGCGGCGCTCTGGCTGCCCGGCACCGATCATGCCGGCATCGCCACGCAACTGCAAGTCGAGAAGATGCTCTTGGACGAGGGGACGAACCGAGTAGAAGTCGGCTACGAAGAGTTTCTCCATCGCACCTGGCAATTCAAGGAAGAGCAAGGCGGCGCCATCACCAGCCAGCTGCGGCGGCTTGGCGCCAGCTGCGATTGGGATCGCGAGCGCTTCACCCTGGACGACGGCTTGTCGAATGCTGTCATCCAAGCCTTCATCACGCTTTGGGAGCAGGGCTTGATCTATCGCGGACCCCGGCTGGTGAATTGGAGCCCCGGCTTGCAGACAGCCGTCTCCGACCTCGAGGTGGAATCGAATGAAGAAGAGGTCACGCTTTACTATTTCCGCTATCCGGTTGACGGCGGCGAGCATCTGCCTGTCGCCACCACGCGCCCGGAGACGATCCTCGGCGATACCGCCGTCGCCGTGCATCCGGAGGACGAGCGCTATCGCCATTTGATCGGGCGGCGCGCTTTTGTTCCGATTTTGGAGCGCGAGATACCTATCATCGGCGACGACTACGTTGATATGGAATTTGGCACCGGCGCCTTGAAGGTGACGCCGGGGCATGATTTCAGCGATTACGAGCTGGCGCAGAAACACAATCTCGAGTTGCTGAACATCCTCAACAAGGACGCCAGCATGAACGCCAATGCGGGCAAATATGCTGGCTTGGATCGTTATGATTGCCGCGAACAACTCTGGCGCGATATGGACGCAGCGGGCATGACCATCAAGACCGAACCCTATGTAACGCGCATACCGCGCAGCCAACGCGGCGGTGAAGTCGTCGAGCCGATGATGAGCACGCAGTGGTACGTCCGCATCCAGCCGCTGGCGGATAAGGCGATCGCCGCCGTTCGCGATGGGCGCGTCAAAATCGTGCCTGAACGCTTCGAGAAGGTCTATTTTCACTGGCTCGAAAATATCCAGGACTGGTGCATCAGCCGTCAGTTATGGTGGGGGCATCGCATCCCCGCCTGGTATCGCGAGAAAGACGGCGACCCCGAAGGCGAAATCTACGTGGGACGCGTCGCGCCGGCCGGCGACGGCTGGGTGATGGAGCAGGATGTGCTCGATACCTGGTTCAGCAGCGGCCTCTGGCCCTTCAGCACACTCGGCTGGCCCCAGGAAACTGACGATCTCGCGCGCTACTACCCGACGCAGATGATGGAAACCGGGCACGACATCCTCTTCTTCTGGGTCGCGCGAATGATCATGATGGGCTTGTGGTTTACCGATACGCCGCCATTCCACACCGTATACTTGCACGGCCTGGTGCGCGCGGAAGGCGGGGCAAAATTCAGCAAGACACTGGGAAACGCCATCGATCCGCTGACGGTCGTCGACAGGCTCGGCGCCGATCCGCTGCGCTTCACGCTGATCACGAGTGGCACGCCTGGCAATGACTGCCATCTTGACGAGACGCGCCTTGATCACAGCTTCCGCTTCATCAACAAGATTTGGCAGATGACGTCCTTTATCAACATGAATCTGGAGGGCCAGCTTGAACTGGGGGCCCCACCCCGTGATGAATTGGATCTGCCATCGCGCTGGATCTTGAGCCGGGTGAATCGCCTCATCGAAAATGTCCAGTATCTCTTCGACATTTATCAATACGGCGAAGCTGGCAATCAGATCCTGGCTTTCATGTGGGATGAGTTTGCGCCCTTTTACCTGGAGATCAGCAAGGGGGCGCTGTATCAAGGCTCTGATGCGCAGAAAACGGTTGCGCGCCGGGTCCTCGTCTATGTGCAAGACCGCTGCCTGCGTCTCCTACATCCCTTTATGCCCTTCATGAGCGAAGAAGCCTGGTCCTACATCCCGCGCCACGGCGAGGCGCTAATCATCGCTGATTGGCCCCGAGCGGACGACGCTCTGATCGATGATGAATCGGAAGCGCGCATGGGGGCTTGCCTCGAAGTCGTGCGCGAGATACGCAACACGCGGGGAGAATTCAACGTGGAGCCGGGAAAACGCATTCTGGCGCTGGCCCGCGAAAGCGCCTCCGCTGCGGACTTGGCGGCAAACGATCAGATTCTCAGGCGGCTATGCAACGTGGAATCGCTAACGCTGCTGCCGGCTGATGCCGAAGAGCCAGCGAACTCGGCCAGCATCGTTGTCGGCGACATATCCATTTTCTTGCCGCTTGAAGGCATGCTCGATATTGCGGCCGAGTGCCAGCGGCTAACGAGAGAGCGGGCGAAGATTGCGGAGCAGCTCGGCCGCACCGCGAAGATGCTGGATAATGAGAACTTCGTCAGCCGCGCCCGGCCCGATGTCGTTCAGCGTGAACGCGATCGGTTGGACGACCTCAAATCGGCTCAGGCGCAAATTGCCGAGCGCATCGCCAATTTGTGCGCTTGACGCTTGACCAACGGTCCTTCGAATCGCGGCGCGCCATTCGGTTATAATCGGGCTGAGAATCGTCTAGTCTTGGGGATGTCGATTGTCAGAAATCTTCAAGGTCTGCCCGATCTGCGATACCCGCAATCAGCGTCACGCCGCCCTTTGTACGACTTGTGGGGCGACCATCGCCGAGATCGAGCCGCAGGAATCGCCCAGGGAACGCGGCCCAGTTGCGCCTCGATATGAGTTTCGAATGGGCGAAACCGATCTCGCCGAAGAATCGCTTAGCCTGCCGGGGCGAATACTCAGCGTGGTTCTCATCCTGCTCATCATTCTTGCCGCGCTGGGTATCGCCTTGGCTATCTACTCGATGCGCTTGGGCGATCCGGCCGGCGCCGCCGTCGGGAGCATCCCCACGCAAAAGCCCACGCGCATCGCTGGTCCGACGGTCACGCTGGGGCCGCCAACGGCATCTTACACCCCCAGTCCGAGGCCGACCATGCCGCCCACCGAAACATTGACGCCATCGCCTTGCCTGCGAAAGGTGGCAGCCGGCGACTCGCTGATCGGCATTGTAACGCGGTGCGGCCACCAAAACCTCGATATCCTGCCGACCGTCATGGAACTCAACGACATCGCCGATGAAGCTCTGATTCAAATCGGGCAAGAGATTATCGTGCCATTGCCCAGCCCAACGCTGGACCCCGCCGCTACCGCCACGCCAGCCGTCGACGACCTTAGCTCAGCCTCCGCCAATTCCCTGTCGGAAGGTTTGGCTGTGCTGGCTTTTGATCCCCTGGCGCCGACGGAAACGCCGACGCTGCTTCCCGGGCTGATGTGGCATATCGTGCAGCCGGACGAAAATATGATCCTCATTGCCCTGCAATATGAAACCACCGCCAAGGCGCTTTCAGATCTCAATCCGGAAATTGACTTTTCCCTTTGCGATTTTAGCGCCGCTTACGGGGGACCGGAGTGTACGGTACAATTATGGCAGGAGCAAAGGATCCGAGTGCCAGCGCCCACACCAACAGTAACGCCAATTCCAACCGCATCGGGCAGCGAAACCCCGACCCCGCTGCCAACAGCCACCTTCAACGCGCCCATCGCGCAAAGCCCGCCGAGCGAGGCATTCTTCGCCCCGTCGGAGCAAGTCACGCTGCGCTGGGTGGCGACCGGTCGTCTATCGCCGTCGGATGTCTACCAGATCACGCTGACCGACGCCGACACCGGGGCGAGCTACACCGCCGAAACGCGCGAGTTGTTCTTCATCGTGCCCGACGTACTTCAGCCGCGAGATTCAATCAGCCATCATTTTTCTTGGCGCGTCGGCGTCTTGGACAAAAACAGCGGCCGCGTCTCGCATAGCTCGCCCGAGCGCAGATTCGTCTGGCAGGGCGCGGGTCAATCCAGCTCATGATGCTGCGCCTCTTATCGATTCTGCTCTTGCTCATTCCGTGGCTGGCCGCCGGCTGCAACATCAACATGCCTGACGCCCAGCCATCGCCAACAGTTGAGATTGAGGCGATCGTGACAGCGTCTCCTGTGCCAAGCGCCACTTACTCGCCCGTTCCATCCACGCCGTCCCCGACAGCCGCGCCCGTGCAGATAGCGACGCCCGAAGCCTCCGCAACAGATCCGCCAGCATCGCCAAGCCCCGAGCCAAGCGCCACATCACCCTTCTTTGAATATATTGTGCAAGAAGGAGAAACGCTCTTCTACATCATTCAGCTGCCGCAGCACGGTTACGCTTACGAACCGAACGTGGCGGCGACCGTCGTCGCCTTGAATGACAATATCCGCGACGCCGATTCGGTCATTGGGGGGATAACGATCCTGATACCTCGCCCGACCGCGACGGCGACGCCGCCCGGCGCGCAAGCCACTCAGGCGCTGCTGGCGACTTTCGGCTTGGATGATTCCTCCGGCGCCGTCCTGGATGCGGGCGCGTCCGTCGGCTGTCACGATGTGGTCGCCGGCGATTCCATGGTGACGATCGCGCATACCTATAACACGACACTGGAAATCCTGAGCGACCTGAACCGCGGCGAAGTGAACTGGTATGGCTGCAACTTTAAGGAACCGGCTGGTGGACCGGATTGCCGGCCGACCCTCAACATCGGCCAATGCGTGCGCGTCCCCAAGCCGACGCCCTTGCCAACCAAAGCGCCAACGCCGACTGGAAACGAAACGGCGACGCCCACCGCAACCAAGATAGCGCCGCGGCTGCTCCACCCGGCTGACGGCGCTGTCACAGCTGCCACAGCGCTCACACTTCATTGGGTGGGCATCGCTGGCTTGAATCCCGCTGACGTCTACTTGCTGGAACTCATTGACCAGACCGCCAACGCGGCCTTTCGCCAAGTCACCCGCGCCAATTCATTTCGCGTTCCGGAAGCATTCATTCCCGCCGACGGACAGACCCACCTTGTACAGTGGCAGGTTACGGTCGCAAGAAAGAACGACCAGGGCGAATACTACTACGTCGGCGCGCCCGGGGCGGTGAACACCTTTCAATGGCAGAGCCGCTAGGGCGCTCACAAGTCAATAGGCGGATAAGGGAACAGCCAGAGCGCCGGCTCAGCGGAAGCCAGCCGACAATATTCAGGCGGCTTCCGGGATCTTAGGCACGGATTGATAAGCGGCAAAGGCCGGACGCAATTGTCCATCCGCGTCTTCCAAACTGAAGAAGCAGGCCTCCTCATCGCCAACCGCGCAGCCGTTGAGATTGTACAAAAACATCGCCGCCACATACTCCAGGTTTTGCGCGATTCTGTAGGCTTGCGTCACATAAAGCGCCTGCTCGTCCTCATTCGTATAATGCAGCCATTCAAAGCCCGTTGATGGCACTGCGAGATTGGCGCCCTCATTCGTGCCCCAGCCCAACTGCGTCACGATGATGGGCAATTCAAGGCCGTGCTCCAATAGCGTCTCGTCATAGAAAGCCAACAGATCGACAAAGTACTGCAGATAGGACTCATAGTGCGTGTCGACGCCGGGCGGCTTGTCACAACATCTCAAAGTGGGCGGCGCCGCAGAGGCGCTGAATATCGCTCCAATGGCGTCGCTGACGTCGGCAGCGCCTTCGAGCAGCATATTGTTCAGGAAAGTCCCGGTGTCAATCGAATTGTAATTGTCGTTGAATCCTACCGGCGCCAATCCAGCCGCGACCACCAGCGCCTCCTCATCATGAGCCTTTATCGTTTCGTAGGCGATTTCAAGCAGCGGTACATAAAACCGCGCGCCGATCTGAATCTGGTCGGGAATGCCGTAGTCTCCGTCATCGGTCATCTCTTGCGGTCGCGTATAGACGGGCGCCGACCAGAACTTCAAGAGATTGGGCGATTTCCAAATTTCGTAGGCGTCGACAAGACCGGCGTAACGAATGACCAGATTCGCCAAGAAAATGGCAAAGTCATCGTAATTCTCCGGCGGACCGACATAATCGCGGAATTGGCTGTTCAGCTTTTCGCTATAGGTCTTTCGGCTCCAGGCCGGCGCATCAAAAACATTGAGCATGATCTTCAAGCCGGCCAGTTCCATCGCCGCCACCATCGAATCCAGCGCGGCATAAGAATAAACCTGAGGGGCCGTTTCGATCTCCGCCCAGGACACGTCAATCTTGACCCATTCGACGCCGAGCTCGGTCGCCCGGCCCGCGAGATCATTTGCGCGCGCCCCGTCAATAAAGGCCTGAAGCCCAAAACCGAAACCGGGACGCGCCTGAATCTCCGCCGGCGCCGGAACCAGTATCGCCTTGCCCAGTACGATCAGGCTGGGATCGACAATGCGATTGAGCGCCTGAATCCGCTCTACTGTGGTCTCGTACTGTTCCGCTAATTCCGCAAGCGTATCGCCCGTTTGTATGACGTGAAGGACCAGCGACATGCCCGCAAGCTTTGGCACCAGTACGGCTTGACCGACCCGCAAGTCGCGCGCGTCAGCCAGTCGATTGAGCGCTTGCAGCACGGGCCATTCGACATCGTAGCGCCTGGCGATGCTGTAGAGCGAATCGCCCGATTGCACGATATAGCGATCCAGAATCGTCTCGTCAAGCTTGGGAACGATGATGCTGCGCCCGACGCTCAGATCGGACCGGCCTTCCAGGTCATTGAGGCTGCGCAACTGATCAACGGTGGTATTGTACATGCGCGAAAGCTCGAAAAGCGTATCTCCACTTTGGACCACGTGCACGGTATATTCGGCGTCGTCCATTCGCGGCGCCGGGGCTGTCTGCCCGCCTTCAATCTCGCTCGCGTCAGCGCTGTCAGATGGAACCAGAATATGCTGGCCGGCGACAATCTGGCTGGAATCCCCGAGCGCATTAAGACCCTGCAAAATGCCAATGCTTGTATTGAAGCGTTTGGCAATGCTGTACAATGTATCGCCCGGCTGGATTTCATAGACAGCAACCGATCTGGCTTCTCCCCTTGGAATCAGAAGTACCTGACCGGCGTAAATCCGCGCGCCGCCGGCAATAGAATTGGCCGCCTTCAAGCGCTCGACAGTCGTGTTGAATCGCCGGGCAATGACAAGCAGCGTATCGCCGCGTTGAATGATGTAGGAGTCATAAGCCGTAGGGACTGCGGAATCCGCCGGCGCTTCGCCGTTGTCGTCCTGCGCGTAAAGCGAAGAGGCGAACCCAAGCAGAATAAGAAAACATACAAAAAGAGTTCGACGGCGCATGACCAACTCCTTGGAAGTACAAAGAATGGTCGATGTTTGCAGTCTACAGGCAGGCGAATGATCGCGCCAATGCAAAAGGTCTTATTGCGCTTCCGCGCCGCTCGACGCCGTGAATCGCATCGACTCCAGCGCGTAAGTGTCGTTCCCGCCTTCCAGGGGCAGGCGCGCGCCGCTGAGCGGGTCATACCAGCCGACGCTGATCTGGTATTCGCCATCAGCCAAATCTCGCGTCGGCAGATTATACACATCGCGATAAACCAAGCCAGCATCCCAGCTAGTCGAATCCAGCCGTCCCTCCTGCGGATACTGATCGTCTTGCGCCCATAACGCGCTCCCCGTCGCCGGATTGACAGCGCCATAAACATGGACAAAGGACTTCAAAGAACGCGCGGTAGGCGAAAGCGGCTTCCAATAGATCCATAGCAGCAGCTCGCCGGTCGGCAGCGGCTCGGGCGCCAAGTCATGCCCAAGCAGCGCGACGGCATCGCCGAATCTGGCTTTTTCTCCGTCGAAATGCTGTCGAACCGTCCATTCCATATACTGCCTGACGGGCAGGCCCGACGTATCGGTCAGCAGCACTTCCTGCAAGTTGTCGTTCATCCAAGCCTCGACCGCGCCGGCATTCGCCCAGCCAGCTTGCTCGCGCGATACCACATACACGCTGTCGTAGCTGCCGCGCAGGCGATCCAACTCAGCCTCGATTTCGCCGACCGGCTGCGCTGAATGCACCGGCAATGCCATTTCCGGCGCCGCCGCCTCGTAGTAGTAAGCAAAAGCCGGATCGACCGAAAGCTGAATGACCAGGTCCCTTTCCTCCACGCGAGCATTGAGGAAGCTTCCCAGTTCGTCCCAAGCCGGCGCTCGCCGAAAAGCCGGGTCGTTGAAATGCGCGTGCAGCGTCGCCAATGCCAAGACAAACCAGGGCGAGAGCAAAAGCAAAGCAAGCGCGCCCGGGCGCAGCGGGATGAAGCGATTCAAATGCGCCGCCAGCGCAAAGCTGCCAAACGCGAGCGCGAGGATAAACGCCGGCGCAGTCGACAATACGTAGCGGGGATGAAAGAGATTGTAGTGCGAAGACACCAATCCCAGCAGCAGCAGCGGCATCACGGCAGTTAGCGCGACGAAACGAAATTGCCGCTTGCATGACCGGAACAGGAGCAAGCCCGCAATCGCGACGACCAGCGAAAGCGCCAGGCCGACCGCGGACATATCGACGGGGATGGTCGTGCCCAGGACGAGGGCGGGGACGAAGCGCGTGATGTAGTCAGCGGGGGAAAACGCCTGCACCAGACCGGGATAGGAACTGGCGAAGCCCGGCAGCACTTGAATCAGCGCGAATCCTATGACCAATAGGGCGCCAATACCAGCTTGCAGCAGCAGAAGACGCCGCAGAAAGCGCCAATCGCGTCGCCGTTCTATGATGGCGAAGCAAGCGAGCGCGATCATAGAAAATGGCTCGGTATAAATCGTCAATGTCGTGAAGCAAGCGGCGGCGGCATACAGGATCCAGTCAACTTTGCGACCGCGCTCAATCAACCGCAGACCCAGCCACAGGGTCGTCGCGCTCATGCCCGCCCAATAACCATAATTGCGGAATTCTTGACTGTGCCAGATCTCAAAGGGCTGCAGCGCCCACATCAAGGCGGCGACCATGCCGGCGCTCTTCGCCCCCGACAGGCGAGCGCCCAGCGCGTAGATGGCTGCTGCGCCCAGCAAATTGCCCAATGCCGACAGCATGCGCAGCGAAAAGACGGAATCGATCCCGCCCAGGGCATGACGCCAGATGCGCGCCACCAGGTAGACCAGCGGCGTATGCGGCTCGCCATGCGCGATCTGCGTCAGCGACTCGCCCACCGGCAGGCCAGCCCAATACAGCACGCTGAATGCTTCATCGCCGCGCAGAGGCACCGACTCCAGCTTATGAAGTCTAAGGGAAAAGCCAAGCAGAATCGCGAGGACAAGCGGAAGATACAGACGAAGCGAAGACATCCGCGCTCAGATGGTCGCCTCTTCAAACGCGTCAATCTGCTTTTCGCTCAGCGGCATCAAGCTGGCGTTCCTGGTTTTGCTCTCATCGGCGCCATCGGCCAATTGACGCTTGGCGTCGCGCATGAAGTCCTTGAGATTGGGGCTCTTCTTGGGGTCGGCATAGAGGACGGGCGTCTCCGGCTCGCTCTCGAAGATGATCTCGGAGGACGGATCGACGAAGACCACCAGCGGCCGCACCTTGACTTCTGGGTCAATTTCGTCAATGGCGCGCTGGACATGGGCGCGGGCGAACTCGGCATCGCGCAGCGGCTTGCCAACGCCATCGAAGCGGATGAGCGAGAAAAACTTGCTGATGATATTGCGCCGGCTGATAAACTTCCCGTCCCGGAAGGTGAAAGCCTGGTCATGCCAGCGCGTGGCGATGGCGAATACGCCCTGCGGACAGATCAAAACATGCCGCGCGGGGAAGTGATAATAGTTGTAGAGAATGCTCTTGTTGCTCAGTCCCTTCAAGCCATTCTCGATCGCGTTCTCGGGCCGGGGCGCGCGCGCCCACATATTGGTCATCCGCACCGATATCACCGTCAGTATCAGCAGCACCGGCAGCACCGCCGACTGCGCGATCAGGGTCAAGTTGGTCGGCACATCGCCGGTGAAGAGCGAGGCGTTGATCAGCACGAAGCCCAGGATCAAAGCGCCAAAGGTGCCGAAGAAGAGATAGTTGGTGATCTTCTTGTTGCGCCGCGCCAGTTTCTTGTTTGTGACGATTCGCATTCGTATCCCTACTTAATGGTAATTAACCCGTACAGGCATTGTTGGAACTTCGCTGATGTAAGGCAGACGCCGATCGTCCGCTGATAAAGACCTGCGTTCCCCATATTCGGCGCAGATTCTCCCATTCTTCCGCGCTGAATAAAGGACCTAAAGCGTTTCTCACGCGGACGGCAACATCGTTTGCGCTTTCAGTCACGGGATCAATTGTTAGTGCCGACACGTCTGCATGCGTTTCACCAGCAAGGCCGCGAACCGCATCCTCAACCTTTTCAAGCAGCTCGAAGTTCTGTCCGCCGAAACCCGTCGTGCGCAAACTCAGCCTGCAACTCGGACTCGGACTAACCACCCAGAAGGGCCGGCGGCGTCCTTCTGTCGGTTCAGGACCGCATTCCTCATCATCCCAAGGCGGGAGCCTGAGGATGTACTCGGTGGTCCAGATATTGTCGGCTTCATTCGTCTCGGGGACGGCGTTCGCATCGTCCAGCCGCACCTCAATGCGATGCAATTCGTCAACGTACTGTTCGACGAATATGGGACCCAGATCGAGCATGCGGCGCACGCCCGGACCGAATTGATCGGTATTGACTTGCAAGACATACCTGGCCGTCGATACCCCCGTCCCCACGTGGAAATCTTCCACCGCGACGCTGACGTGGCCCGAGGGCGTCTTGAACCAGCTCAAGCCGGTATTGACGATCGGCACGCGCAGCCGCGCTTCCGCCCCGCAGTACAAGGGATGGGGCGTCACTTCCGTCCAGCCGACCACGAGATTGATATTCGGCGCCGATGCCTCCGTTCGCGGCACGAAGTACGACAGATAATTCGCCACCGACACTTCGGCGCAGACGACATCGCCCATGCGCACCGACGGCAAGATATACCAGCGCTCGCCGGCCGTCTCCGATTCGCGAACTTCGGCGATGACGGCGCGATCCAGATCTTCAGGCGGGATGCGCATGCAGTGGGTGACGCGGACGGGCAATTGGCTCGACCGTCCGGGAACGAGCTGATCCTCCGTCAACAAGGTCCATATCTTGTACAGTTGTCCCTTTCGGTCCGCTTCCAGAATTTGGTCGGGCGGATTGGCAATCCGGTGCGGCGTCTCATAAGAATCGGACAACTGACAATAGAGCGGAAATGACAGCGCGGTTGAAATGGAGTTGTCCGCCGGATCGTACAAGAGTTGGTCGCAAGTGTCATAAGCCCGCAGCAAGGACGTGTCCTGCGCCGAGCTGGTCGTCATCTGTTCCGTTAGCGGGAAGGCGGCCGCCGTCTCCTCATAGTTTGGCGTCCGCGTTTCCGCCGTGATGCGCGCGATGCCTTCCATGGAGATTTCGACCGGCTCGGTTCCGTCTCCGGGACCAAGCACAGCGGCGTTCGCCAGCGAGTTCAAATCAAAGGTGCCCGCGGGCGTCCAAGCCCAATAGGTCAATGTGGACGAGCCCGACTTGTCCGCGTGAAAGCGGAAGTCAACCGGCAGATAGAAACCGACCCATACGACTGGCTCGGTAATGATCGCCGCCCGATCCAGTTCGACGCGATTGAGGCCCGTTCGATTCAGCCTCACCGATTGGCGGTGCACCAGGGTCGCGTCTATTGGCGAGCCGCCATTGGCGTCTTGATAAACCACCAGATCAATGACGCTGCCGGGCACGGGCGCGTCGACGGAAATGCTGATGGCATCCAGCGCCGTCGGCAGTTCCATCCCCAGCGGCGTCAAATCAAAGCCATTGATAACCAGCGACGGCTCGTCCTTGATGAAAAAGACCGCGCTATCCCCACCGCGATTATTAGTCAAGACCACATCGCCAGCCGACGCCGGCAGCGTGCTGACAGCGAATACAAGCAATAATACGACCCTTAACAAAGTTGATCTGTTCAGCAATCTACGCATCATCGGGTTCACCTCGATCAGCGAGCGGCGATTCCAACCGTTATTTTAGGTTCGATTCAAGAATTGGTCAAGCAAGCCTGCGGGCGCTTATTGCCGACCGCCTGATATCCGCGGCCGGTCCAGCATGATTCGCCGCGCGCCCTGCCAGTTGCGGCGCATAATAGGGAGTTGGATTCGCTCCCGCGTACAGTTCCGCGCCTTTAAGCGATTGGGCGAGCGAATGGGACTGGCTTAAGCGGCGCTTCAGGCATATAATGTTCGTGTTTTGCGTAATATGGACAGGTGGAAATGCCGGAGTTTGTCCTCGTATTTGCCATTCTCGCTTTGGTCCTGGGCGGCTATTGGGCGCTGATTATCTTTCCCAAACAGCGCGCTTTCCAGCACAAGCAGAAGATCGTGCGTTCCCTGCACGTCGGCGACGAGGTCGTCACCTATGGCGGCATTGTCGGCAAGATCGTCGATATTGACGTCGATAAAGGCGTTTCGCATATCGAGATCGCGGACGGCGTCCGGATTAAGCTGCTGACGGCGGCTTTGCAGCAGGTCTATGATCCCGACGAGCTCGCTTATAACGCGAAGCTCGGTGTCAAGTCGCAGCCAAGCGAGCGAACTTCAGCCTAGAAGAAACTTCGACCGACGGAAGGCGAAAGCAATGAGCAGCCATGCTCGATGGCTCATCTTCATAGTTTTGCTGAGCGCCTTCTGCATCTGGGTGGCGACGCCGCCGGAATTCAAGGGCGTGCAAGCGGAAGCCTGCGCCGCGGCCGACGACAGCGCCAAGCTCAAATGCAGTGAACACCTCCAACTCGACTTCAACGGCGATGGCGAATACGAATTTGTTCTGAATATCACCCAAAGCCTGGGGCTGGACTTGGTCGGCGGATTGCGCGTTCTGCTGCAAGCCGATACGGCGATAGACAACTTTACGCTGGAAGAACTGGGCGAAACCGCCAACAACGTCGCCCGCCGCGTGAACGCCCTTGGCTTGACCGAAGCCACCGTACAGGTTCAAGGACGCGATCGGATCCTGGTGGAGCTGCCCGGCGTCCGCGATCCGGCGCAGGCGGTGGCGACAATCCAGCGCACGGCTCTGCTCGAATTCGTTGACTTCGGCGGATTGCGCAATCAAGTGGTCGATCTCGTCGCTCGCGAGATTGTGACCAGCGAGCAGGTTTCATTGCGTCAGAACGCGGCCTCGGCCGAAGACGAAACGGACCCGCTGGCTGATCGGCGGGCGCATCCGGTGACTGGCCTGCCCTTCCGCACGGTGATGACCGGCGCCGGCTTGCAAGCGGCCAGCGCAGTGCTCTCGCCGCCGCAAGGCACGGGCAGCCCGGAATGGATGATCAATTTCGAAGTCAAAGAAGATTTCCAGGACGTCTTCGGCAGCTTCACGCGCGATCGCATCGGCGAGCCAATGGCGATTGTGCTGGACGGCGAAGTGCTGTCGGCGCCGATAATTCAAGCTCAGCTATCATCCGGCGGCGTCATCACCGGCCAATTCAGCGAAGATGAAGCCAATACCCTGGCGCTGCAATTGCGCTCCGGCGCGCTGCCGATCCCGCTGCGCATCGAAAGCGCGCAAGAAGTCGGCGCTACCTTAGGCCAGGAATCGGTGCGGCTGAGCGTACAAGCGGGCGTCGTTGGCGTCATCGTCGTCCTGGCTTTCATGCTGATTTATTATCGCTTGCCTGGCTTCGCCGCCGATCTGGCGCTGGTCGTCTTCATATTTCTCAACATCGCTGTTTTCAAGCTGCTGCCGGTCACGCTGACCTTGCCCGCCATCACCGGTTTTCTCATCTCGATCGGCACCGCTGTCGATGGCAACATTCTCATCTTCGAGCGCATCAAAGAAGAACTGCGCGCCGGCCTGCCGCTGGATGCCGCGCTCAAAGCCGGCTTCGACCGCGCCTGGACCTCCATCCGCGATTCCAACCTGTCCACCATAATCATCTGCGGCATTCTGTTCATGTTCGGGCAGACGCCCGGCGCCAGCATCGTCGCCGGTTTCGCCGTGACGCTGGCCATCGGCCTGGTGCTGAATCTATTCACCGCCGTGATCGTCACGCGCGCCTTCCTGTACTTGCTCGTCAGCCTCTTCCGCGGTCCTATCGAAAACAACCGCGCGATCCTGGGCGCTTGAGGGTGAAGAGTCATGTTTAATATCGTACAGAAGCGGCGCTGGTTCTTCATCCTGTCGGCTTTGGTCATCGTACCCGGCCTCGTCATCATGATTTATTCCACGATTGCCACGGGCGCGCCCTTCCGGCTCAGCATCGATTTCCTCGGCGGCAGCATCTACGAATTGAAATTCGATGAGGCCGGAGCCAGCGAAGACGGCATCCGCCGCGTTTTCAACGCCGTCGGCGACGACAATGTGATCATTCAGCAGATTGGACAACGAGAGGACTTCCGCTGGTCGGTGCGCGCCAGCTTCCACGATGTCAGCGTCACCGAGGACATCCTCGCGCGGCTGTCCGAGTTGGCGCCGCTCAATCGGGACAGCTTCCGCGTTGAGACGGTTTCCGCCACCATCGGCCAGGAGGTGACCCGTTCCGCCCTGGCCGCAGTCGCCGTCGGCGCGCTGGTCATCACCGGTTTCATTGTGATCGCATTCCGGCAGGTGCCCAACGCGATCCGCTATGGCGTCTGCGCCATCGCCGCCATGATCCATGACATTCTGGTGGTGATGGGCGTCATGTCGCTCTTTGGGCTGCTGCTCGGCTGGGAGATCGACGCGCTCTTCCTGACCGCCGTCCTGACCGTGGTCGGTTTCTCGGTGCAAGACTCGATTGTCGTCTTCGACCGGATCCGCGAAAACATCCCGAAGCATCTGGGCGAGCCTTATGAGACGATCGTCAACCGCAGCATCTGGGAGACGATCCACCGTTCGCTGGCCACCCAATTGAACGCCTTCTTCATCATGATTGCGATCCTGCTCTTCGGCGGCGAAACCGTGAAACAGTTCATCGCCATCTTGTTCATTGGGCTGCTGTCGGGAACCTATTCCTCAATCTTCACCGCCGTGCCGCTCTTGGTGGCTTGGGAAAAAGGCGAACTCCCAATCCTCGGCAAGCGCCAGCAGCTCGATTCCGCGGAAGCTGGCGAAGACTCGGTTTAGCATCCGACTAATGACGAAAATGCCGCGTGCCGGTGAATATCATCGCCATGTCATAGTCATTTGCCGCCTCGATCACCTGAGCATCGCGAATCGACCCGCCGGGCTGAATGACGCATGTCACGCCTGCGCTTGCCGCAAACTCGATGCTGTCGGCGAAAGGGAAAAAGGCGTCTGAAGCCATCGCCGCGTTAGCAGCCTCGCCCTCGGCTTTCTTGATCGCAAGCTCAGCCGCGTCAACCCGGCTGGGCAAGCCGCCGCCGATACCCACCGTGCGCTTGCCTTGCGCCAGCACAATAGCGTTGGACTTCACGTGCTGGACCGCCTTCCAGGCGAACAAGAGCGATTCCATCTCCGCGTCAGTTGGCCGGCGCCTCGTCACCATTCTCATGCGGGCTTCCGGTGGAGCGCCCATGTCCGGCCGCTGCAATAGCAGGCCCTTTGTCACGCTGCGAAACTCGTAACCGCCGCCGGTGAAAGGGTGCGGCATTTGCAGCACCCGGCAATTTTTGCGGCTGCCTTGCAGTTTCTTGACCGCCTCAAAGGCGAAACTCGGCGCAATGATTGCTTCCACGAACATGGAGCCCAAGGCCTCAACGAATGCTGAATCCACTGGGCGATTGGCCGCGATGATGCCGCCAAAGGCCGATTTCGAGTCCGACGCCAGCGCCAGCGGAAAGGCGCCCGTCACCGTGGGCGCGCTCGCGATTCCGGTTGGATTGAGATGCTTGACGATGACAACGGTCGGCTCTTCAAAGCCGCTGACCGCCCGCCAAGCGGCGTCGATATCCAGGATATTGTTGTATGAGAGTTGTTTGCCCGCCAACTGATCGGCGCCAAGTGGCGTCGGTTCCGCGCTCCGCCCATAATAGGCGGCCGACTGATGCGGATTTTCGCCGTAACGCAATTCATGACTGCGCTGTACGCCAATCGAGATAAGTTCCGGCACATCGCCGGCGGCCGGCTCGGCGATATCCGATTCGCTGAGATAGGCGTGGATGGCTTCGTCGTAATCGCGGCTATGCGCAAAAGCCTTGACCGCCAGTTCGCGGCGCTGCGCCAAACTCGTGTTGCCCTCAGCTTTAATAGCGACCAGTACAGTTGAATAATCCAGCGGGTCGCAGAGCACCGTAACGCGGGAGAAATTCTTCGCCGCCGCGCGCAGCAAGGTCACGCCGCCGACGTCAATCTGCTCAATCGCCGCTTCGACTGTCACGTCCGGGTCGCGTATTGTCTCACTAAAGGGATATAAGTTGCAGACGACCAGGCTGATTGGCGCGATTCCGTGCGCGGACAATTCAGCGAAATCAGCTGTCGTGTCGCGCGCCAGAATGCCGCTGTGGATCGCCGGGTGCAAAGTTTTTACCCGACCGCCGAGCATTTCGCCTTGCCCGGTGACGCGCTCGACTTTGGTAATCGGAATGCCGGCATCGGACAATGTCTGGCCCGTGCCGCCGCTAGCGACGATCTCCCAGCCTAGACCAACCAATTCCTTGGCAAAGCCAATGATGCCTTGCTTGCTCGACACGCTAAATAGAGCTCTGGGCATAAATACAACCTTCAGTACTTGGCTTCGGGCGACAACAAAAGAATTATACTGTTTAGATATGGGCCGGTATAGGGACACCGCAAGCTAGGCATCCAGCGGGATTATCGCGTCTTGCAGAATGCAAATCTTTAGCTTCTCGCCGACATTCGCCGGAAGTTCGTCCAGCGCAAACGAGAGGCGCAAGCCGCTATCGGTCGCCGCGGTCAAATCATAGCGCTCGCCGCGAAATACGGCGGCTTCCAGCGTAACCTCAGCCGCTATCGCATCGTTCGTCCTGCCACCGTCAAGGCGAATCCCCGCCGGATGAATCAATATACTGGAGCCGACTCTCCTGTTGCCGCCGTCTATCTGGCAGAGCAGACTCGTCAGTCGCCGGTCACTGGCTGAATAGACGTTGTTCAAGCCCAGGAAACGCGCGACAAAGGCGCAAGCGGGCCGCCGGTAAACCCGGCGCGGACTGCCATGCTGTCGCACGCTGCCGATGTTCATCACCGCTATGCGATCGGCGACGGCGTAAGCTTCTCGGTGGTCATGGGTGACGTAGATCGCGCTCAATCCAGCGCTCTTGATGATGCGGCGCAATTCGAGCGCCAATTCATCGCGGAGCTGCGCATCCAGGGAACCAAGCGGTTCGTCCAGCATCAGCAGGCGTGGATTCGGCGCTAGGCTGCGGGCGAGCGCTACCCGCTGTTTCTGCCCGCCGGAGAGCGATGCCACATCGCGGTCGTCGAAGCCATCCAAGCCGACGCGCCGCAGAAGCAATTGTACGTTCTCGCCAATTTCTTTGCGCTTAAAGCCAAGTCGCTTCAAGCCATAGGCGATGTTGCCCGCGGTCGACAGATGCGGGAAAAGCGCGAAATCTTGAAACATTAAGCCGAAGCCGCGCCGATGCGCCGGAACCGGTCGAATGTCTTCACCGTCGAATAATACGGCGCCGTCGTATTCGGTCTCCAAACCGGCGATGATCCGCAGCAATGTCGTCTTGCCGCAGCCGCTGGGACCAAGCAAACAAAGTATCTCGCCCGCTTCAACGTCCAGCGTCACGTCGCGCAGCGAAACGATGTCGCCATAGGCATGAGAGACGCGCTCGATTTGCAGCATCAGAATTCACCGACGCCAGCGATCCGCAGCCGCTCGATAATTACGAAGCCACCGGCGCAGACCAGCATCAGCAAGACGCTCATCGCCAGCGACTGTCGGTACGAGGCCATGCCCGGATCGCCCAACAGGCGGTAGATCACCACCGGAATCGTCACCGATTCTTTCTGCGCGACGAAGAGCGACGCGCCAAACTCGCCCATGCTGACGGTGAAGGCGAAGGTTGCGCCAACGGCAATGCCCCGGCCCAACAATGGCAAGTCTATGGTCATTAGCGTGTCTAAGGGCTTGGCGCCGAGCGTCTGCGCCGCCTCGCGCAATGACGGGGGAATCGCCCGCAAGCTGGGCAAAAGGCTCCGGATCACGAAGGGCAGCGCGACCAAGGTATGCGAAATGGGAATGATCAGCCAGGAGGCCCGCAGGTTCAATGGCGGCTCGTCCAGCGCGATGATGAAACCGAAACCCAAGGTGACAGCGCTGGTCGCCAGCGGCAGCATGAATAGCGGATCCAGCAGCCGTGACAGCCGGCCGCGCCGCTCAATCATATAGGATGCGATCAGACCCAGGCACAAGGCAGCGCACATGGCGATCAGCGCAAATCGCAGCGAATTGAATACCGACTCGATCGGAGCGATAAACAGCAGTGAACCACGAGACTTTTCCGCCAAGCTGGCGAAATTGGCGAAGTCCAACTGACCCGCGACCAGAACTGAACGCAAGACAAGCGCTAGCAGCGGAGAAAGTAGCAAAATAGAAATCAGCGCGACGCATAAGCCAAGGCTTAGCCGCTCCAGCAGCGTTCGAGGTCGCTGTGTTACCGCCTTGCTGCTGGCAAGCGCGAGCTGCAATCTCTTCTGTGTGGATGTGTAGACCGTCATCATGCACAGCATGCTCAAGATTTGCACCAGTGACAGCGCCGCCGCCAGCGGCAGGTTGAACATATTCACCGCCTGGTAGTAGATCTGCACCTCCAGCGTGGCGAAGCGAATGCCGCCCAGTATCAGAATTACGCCGAAGCTGGTGAAGGAAAAGATGAACACCAACAGGCCAGCCGAGAGCATGGCCGGGCGAATCAACGGCAGGCGAATGTCGCGCCATAGCGACAGCTCATCCGCCCCCAGGCAACGTGCCGCCTCTTCGACGCTGAAGCCCAGCGACGACCAGTAGCCCGTCATAATACGCAGCGCCACCGCAAAATTGTAAAAGACGTGCGCGATGATGATCATCGCCAAACTGCGCTCGAGCTGGATCGGCGCATAGTCCAGCGAAAACAGAGTCGTCAGCAAATCGTTGATCAAGCCGTTCTTGCCCAGCAAAGTCGCGAATGCCAGCGCGACCACAACGGTGGGCAAGACAAAGGGCAGCGTCGCCAGCGAAAGCAGCAGCGTCTTGCCGCGGAATTGATAGCGCGCGAAGACGAATGCGCAGGGGGTGGCCAGCAAAAGGGTGACCGCGGTCGACAGCGCTGCCTGATAGACCGTGAAAAGAAGCGTCCCGACGTAGTAGTCGCTCGAAAGCAACTGGACGAAAGCTGACAGGTCAAGTAGGCCAGCGGGACGCAGGCTGACATCGAATATCGACAGCAGCGGATAGACGTAGAAGATCCCAAGGAATGCCAGCGGGATCAGAAAAACGACGATCCAGAGCTCACGCGCGCGCCGCATCAGCGCAGCATGACCTCCATCCAGGCTTGAATCCAGGCTTCGCGATTCGCTTCAATATCTGCCGGATCCACAAATGCCGGATTCTCAGGAATCGAAGCGTGCTCGGCGAATACTGCCGGCAGCGTGATATCCTCCCGCACCGGGAATACAAACATATTGAGCGGCAATTCTTCCTGGAAGGCCGGGCTCAGCATAAAGTCGACGAATAGCCGCGCCGCTTCTTCGTTGGCCGCCCCAGCCAGTATGCCGACGTATTCAACCTGTCGGAAGCACATATTGTCGCCGACGACGGCGCCGGTGATCGCGCCCGCCTCGGGATCTTCACTGTAGTAAACTTCCGCCGGCGGACTGCTGGCGTAGCTAACCACCATGGGGCGCGTGCCCGATTCGCGGCCGGTTACCATGAACTCGCCGTAGTAGGCATCAGTCCAGCCATCGACAACGAGCAAGTCGTTCTCAGCCAGTTCTTGCCAGTAGTCGAGATAAGTGTAATCGCCGTCGGCGCCGAATTCAGCGATGGTCGCCAGCAGAAACGCCAGCCCGGGTGAAGAAGTCGCCGGGTTTTCCGCCACCAGCAACCCGCGATATTCTTCTTTCGTCAAGTCGCTTAAGCTCCCTGGCAGGTCCAGCTCGTTCGCTTCAAAATAGGCGATGTCATAATTCAGGCAGACATCGCCAAAATCGATCGGCGTCACGCGGAAGGTGTCGTCGGGAATGAAGCCCTCCCGAACGAATTCGAGCGCCGTTGATTCATAGGGCGCGAAAATCTCGGCAGCCAGCGCCCGGCTCAAGAACGTATTGTCCACGCCGTAGAGCAGATCGCCGAGCGGATTGTTCTTGCTCAGGATCGACTGATTCACCATCTGGCCAGCGTCGCCCGAGCGCAGGATTTCGACCGTTACGCCGCTGTCAGCTTCGAATGCAGCCAGCACTTCTTCCGTCATGGCGAAGCTGTCATGTGTCAAGACAACCAGCCTGTTCGCCTCCTGAGCGAAGACTGGATAGACAGCAACAAGCACCAGCAAAAGGATTGAGATAGCGCGCGGAATCATAAATCAGCTCCCATCGTCTCATTTGGACAGTCGACCTTCATGGCGAATGCGTGTATCGGACGCGCCATGACTTCATGCTTGCCTGAGACTGAAGAAGCTGGATCCGCTTTAGGCAAAAGCCACCCCTGTCGGGGTGTGTACAGGGGTGGCTAATACAAGGGTGCTGCAGACATCCCTACGCCAGCATTACCTGGATCAGGTTTATGGGTCGGCATGACCGTCACGCCCTCTCAGCCCGCTCGCGCGAGCTCCCCAAGTCTCGACATTTGGTCGTTAAACACCATTATACTGTGCAAATACCTTGTACGCAACAATTTGACTTCAAGACTTCACAAAACGCTTCACGAAGTCTTCAAAGCGCCCCCCATTGCAGGCTTCGCTGTATTCAAGAATTGCTGCGCCATCCAGCGGGTAGAGGGGATAGCAGCTGCTCGGCGCGGCGCCGCCGGGCAATTCCACCACCATATCGCAACCGGGGCGCGGGATAATGACGCCGTCCGTCGACCGCTCCAACCTATCAACGACGCGCTCGACCGTGGCAATGACCGTATCCGCGACGTAGACGAGCTCCAAGTCAATTCCCAGATTGTTATTGATCAGCACATTGCCCTGGCGATCGCCGGCCAGGCCGTGGATGACGGCGACATCGCAGGGGATCGCCGGAAAAGCCACCAGCTCTTCGCCGCTATAAGGATCAAGCACCGTCTTTACATCCGGGCGCAGCAATGGCAAGTCCGTGCCCAGCCAGGCATTTGACGGCAGAAAACCAACCCCGGCGACTTGAGCGCGAATGCCCATCACGATGCTCGCTTCCGTCTCCTCGACAACCTCAAGGCGCTGTGATTGGACGAATTGCGTGAACATAGGCGCCAAGCCAAATGTCTCCAATCCAAAATAGGCGGAGCGCACGCGCTTGACACAGCCGGCGCCGACCAGCAAATCCGATTCCAGACCGCCGGTAAAGCTCAACAAAGTCAAGTCTGTTGGCGATTGACGGCGCTTAAGCAGCGCTTTCACAAATCCAATTGGCCGGCGATAGAGTGTCATCCCGCCTAATGCCAGTGTGTCGCCATCCTTCACGACCGCCGCCGCTTCTTCCAGCGGAACATAGATGTCATTCACGCTTCTCTTGTCCCTCGCTCAGCGCCCGTCGGGCTCGTTCCTTGCTCGGCAGCCGCTTAGCCGGGGACAGATGGCTGTTCCGACGCCAAGCGCTATTCGCCTATACTATATCGATAGGGAGACATCTGCGCCTATGGGAGATAATCGATGAATGCCTTGCTTGCGATACGGCGTCGCTCGCGTATTGGCAAAACATTGCTGGTTTTCATTGTGGTCTTCGCCATTGGTTTCGCCGCCGGCCGCTTATCGCAATCCAATATCAATGCGGGAGAGCGCGCGGCGCCAAGCGATTCCACGGCCGCTTTCGAGCCAATTTGGGATGCCGTCTCCATCATTGAATCGCGCTATGTTGATCCGGTCGGATTGGACACGCTCGTGGACGGCGCGATCAGAGGCATGGTCGATGCGCTGGACGACGCGCATAGCGGCTACATTCGCCCTGGCCTTTGCCAGCGCAGCCGAGACTTCTCCGGTGAATTCTCCGGCATCGGCGTGACCGTCAAGACCGATGAAGCAACCGAGCGGATTGAAGTTATGACGGTCATTCCCAACACGCCAGCGGAAAAGGTCGGCGTTTTGCCAGGCGATATCTTTCACGAAGTCGACGGCCAACAGGTATCTGGCTTTTCCCAAGCCGAGCTGTCGGCGCTTGTCCCTGGACCGCCCGGGACCACGGTGAACATTGTATTCAAGCGTAGAGAAGAATTTGTTCACTACGAAATCGTTCGCGACCGCTTCGAAATGCCAAACGTGTCCTATGAGATTATCGGCAAGGACATCGCCTATATAGCCATGCTGGACTTTCACGACCGCTCGCGTTCGCAACTGGAAGAGGCTTTTGACGCCGTCGACATCCACAGTGCGGGCGGGCTTATATTCGACATTCGCAATAACCCGGGCGGAACATTGGCCAGCGCCATTGAAATTGGCAGCGCCTTTATCGAAGAAGGCGTCCTACTGCGGCAAGTCTCGCGCGATCAAAGCGAGGAGGTCACCCGCGCCAGCGGCGATTACATTGACATCGACGCGCCAATTGTCGTGCTGGTTGACGAGACCAGCGCGAGCGCCGCGGAAGTGATCGCCGGCGCCATGCAAGACCACGGCGTCGCCACCATCATCGGCGAGACGACTTTTGGCAAAGGCACGGTGCAGAACTTGCCGGATCTCTCCAACGGCGGCTGCCTGCGCATCACCGTGGGACGTTGGCTGACGCCCAATGGACACTGGATCCACCAGCAGGGCATCACACCGGATATCATCGTCCAGTGGAATCGAGCTGAACGGAACAGCGATGACCCAAGGGACCCTCAACTGGCCGCCGCGATTGAATACCTCGAATCCCGGCGCGACTAAAGGGCGCCAGCATCGTATAATTGCTAGCGCTTGCCTACGCTTTTTCACTTCGCGCTAGGCAGAGCCATTGTCTGATGATATAGTTTGGCTGTTCTGTACTTGAAGTTTCGCGGGGAGCGGCGTCATGGCGGTTGCCTTACAGATATCGTCAATCGTTTTATCAATCGCGCTTATCATCTTGATCTTGTTGCAAGTAAAGGGCGGGGCGCTTGGCAGTCTCTTGGGCGGCGACGCCGGTGGCGGCATCGCTCGAACCCGCCGCGGGCTGGAGAAGACGCTATTCCGCATCACCATCTTTCTATCGATCGCCTTTCTTGGCATCGCTCTGTTCGCGGTGGCAACGCCGGGCTGAGCCGAGTTGCCGTCTCACTGGCGCTGAACTCAATCGATGATCTTACCGCGTCCTGTTGCCACAGCAGAGCGACCTTCGTCTTTTGAGTAGCGCAACATGTTTCGCGGATTCCGCTGGCAATTCATCGCATTAGTCCTCGCGATCTTCGTATTCACGGCGAGCGCAATGTTTCGCCTCAGCCGGCAAACCAGCCAACTGCAGCCGGCGGCGCCTACCCCCACCGTTGAATCTTCCCTCCCGCCAAAGACTGAAGCGACTGAAACGCCGCGTCCGCAAGTTCGTGCGACAGCCTCTCTCGAGACCGCCACCGGTCATTCAACCGAGCCAAAGCCCGCGTACCGTGAAGGCATGGTGGGCGCCGTAGGCCGCTTGAATCCGCTCTTCGCCCATTTGAATCCGGTCGACCGCGATATTTCGAGTCTTATCTTCGAGGGGCTTTTCGCCACCAACGAATATGGTGAAGTCGTCCCCCGGCTCGCCGAGCGGCTTGTCATATCCGCCGACGGCATTGCCTACGTCGTCAAATTACGCGAAGACGTACGCTGGCACGATGGCATCGCATTCAGCGCCGACGATGTCGTCTACACTATGTCTCTGCTGAGTGATCCCGAATTCGCCAAATTCTCGCCGGACGGGGCCTTCTGGGCCACGGTCGAGACGCAGAAGCTCAGCGACACCCTGCTGCGCTTCCGCCTGGCGCAGCCACTGAGCGGCTTTCCACATCTGCTTACGATCGGCATTTTGCCCGAGCATGCCTTGCGCGGCACGACGGTATCTCAATTGGCGCAGCACCCTTTCAATCTCTCGCCCATTGGCACTGGCCCCTATCAGCTCGCCGCTTTGCAGCTGGGCGCGGACAAAACTATAGGCGCCGTGGAATTGGCGCGCTCGCCCGTATTCCTGGAACGGCCCGAATCGCAGAGCGGCTACCATTTCGCGCGCTTGAGATTTCATTTGTATCCGAATGCCGACGCGGCTCTGTCTGCATTCAGAACCGGCGCGATCAACGCGCTCGCCAATGTCGCGCCGCGCAACCAAATGCTCGACTTGCCGAATGGTCGAGTCTACACACAGGTCGCCCCCTCGATAGTCATGCTCGTCTTCAATTGGAAGGAAGCGAGCTTCGCCGAGCGCCGCCTGCGCCAAGCGCTTTCGCTTAGCCTGGATCTGCCCGAATTGGTCAGCAGGCACTTGGGCGCGGAAGTCACCTACGCCGACAGTCCCTACACACCCGGTTCTTCCGTTTACCACTCCCATCCCTTCTGGCACAGCCATGACGTCACGCAGGCGCGCGTGCTTTTGGAGGCGGCCGGCATCTCGCCAGCCGACGATGACGCCACCGACACTGACGCAGAAACGGCGGACCCCGGCTCAGTCGGCACGCCATTCAGCCTTCTGCTTGAAGACAAGATTCCGCTTAGAAATCTGGCCGAGGGCATCGCGACACAGTGGGATCAACTCGGCATTCAACTGGAATTCGAGGCGATCGGATCTGGCGAGCTCGCGAATCGGCTCTCGACAGGGCGCTTCCAGACGGCGATTGTCGAGCTGCCTGCCGGCGGCGATTTCGATCTATACCGTCATTGGCATCCAGCTCAATATGGCAGCGGGCAAAATTATGGCGCCGCCTCAAACCACGAGCTTGCCGAATTGATTGAGAAGGCACGCGGCGAAATCTACCCCCGACGCCGCGCCCAGCTCTATCAGCAGCTGCAAGAAGCCTTCGCCGAGCAGGCGATCGCGATACCGCTCTTCTACCGGCTGTTTACCTTCGTGGTCAGCGACCAAATCGAGGGCGCGCAAGTCGGTTATCTGGCTTCGCCGGCCGATCGCTTTCGCGGGATCGGTGACTGGCGGATAATCGGCCCGGCCAGCTAGCCCGTCGATTCACGCCTGAGAATCTCGCGGAGCAGAGCCTTTCGCGCCGCGCCGCCCAAGGTTTCCAGCTTCCGTGTATCCAGCGGATCAATTTGACTTCGCAGCAGACGCAGGTCCTCTTCGTCGGGCGAAGGGGTCTCGCGCAGGTCATCAGCAACATCCAGCGCGAAGCCCGTCTTGCGCTGCACTCGCTCGAGCTCGACGCCCGGGTGAATGCTTGTGAGGCGCATCTTGCCGCTCTCCCAGTCGAACTGGCCCAGATCGGTAATCAGGTAGCGCGGTCCCCCGCCTCGAACACGCCCCGCCACGTGCCCCATCCCGCTGATGAAGTCGATCTTGCCCGCAAAGGTCAGCCGCGAGTGGCGCGGAACATAGAGGTAAGTGTGATCGTAATTCGGCGTGACATCGGGGATGCCGCCGCTGCCGGGCAAGCGCATGCGCGGCTTATGGTAGTCCTTGCCAAAGGCGATATTGTTCAAGTTGCCCCGCTGATCGACTTGCGCGGGCCGGAAGAATTCCTTGGGCTGAAATTTGGGCAGGATCTCAGCGGCGCCGGCGGCGAATCCCAGGTGAATCAGTCCCTTGCCCACCCAGAGACTCTCGATGTCGGTGATGCCGAGCGGACCCCAATCTTGCACCAGCGCTTGTCCGATCGCCGAGGTGAAGCGAGCGCTCGGCGCATGGCGGATTTTCCCCAAAATCAGACCGGCGGCGACCAGCGGCGTGTTGATGCCTTGCGCCCAAACATCGCCCTCTCGCACCTGCCGCGAGATGCAAACGCAGATCAGTTCATCAACCGTGTAGTCGTTTGTGGTCGGCAATGCCCTACCTACTGCCGTTGCCGTTCGCGCGGATCAGACGCACAAACTGGCGCTTGCCCACTTGCAGCACCGCCGGCAGCATCTCCAGCTTGACCGACGCCTGCAGGCTGTCCACCTTGGCGTCGTTCAGCCTTACGCCGCTTTGCTGGATCAAACGCCGAGCCTCGCCGCGGCTGCCCACCATCTTGAGCCGCACCAGAATATCGCGGATTTCTTCTTCGGCTTGCAGTTCTGCTTCGGCGATATCGTCGGGCACGCCTGCCCCACCGCGAAACACTTCGTCCCAGCGGGCCTGAGCCGCGTCCGCGTCGGCTGGGCTGTGGAATATCCCCACAATCTCGCGCGCCAGCCGCATCTTGGTCTCATTCGGATGCGCTTTGCCCGAGCGCAAATCCGCCTGCAGCGCTTCGACCTGCGCCGGCGCCCAGCCCAAAATCAGCTTGTGATAAACAGCCATCGCCTTGTCCGGCAGGCTCATGACTTTGCCGAACATATCCCAGGGCTCTGATAGCAAGGGAATATGATTGCCCAGGCTCTTGGACATCTTGATCTCGCCATCGGTGCCGGGCAGGCTCTCGCCCATGATAATGGCGATCTGCGGCTTTTGACCCAAGCCCGTCTGCAATTTGCGCCCGGCGACCAGGATGTTAAAAAGTTGATCCTGCCCGCCGACCTGTACATCGGCTTCCTGCGCCACCGCGTCATAAGCCTGCATCAGCGCATAAAAGAACTCGTGCAAATAGATTGCCTTTTCGTCTTCGATGCGCTTGGCGAAATTCTCCCGCGCCATGAACTGCTGCACGGTGAAATGGCTCGCCAGACGGATGATGTCGGCAAAGTCAAGCGGCGCCAACCACTCATCGTTGCGGCGGACGCGCGTCCTTTCTTCATCCAAGATTTTGAAAGCCTGCTCGGCGTAAGTGCGGGCATTGTCTTCCACATTCTGCATCGTCAGCTGGTCGCGCGCGCTGTCCTTGTCGGATGGGTCGCCGATCAAGCTGGTGAAGGTGCCGACCAGAAATGTCACGTCATGGCCGTAATCCTGGAACTGTCGCAGCTTGCGCATGGTGATAGTGTGGCCCAAGTGCAAGTCAGACGTGCGCGGATCATAACCACAGTACACCCGCAGAGGCCGCCCTTCTCGCTCGCACGCCTGCAATCGCGCCCGCAGATCCTTCGCCATGTTTTCCCGCGTATCCGGATCTCCGTAAGCCGTGCCGGACATCAACACTTCGATCTGTTCTTCGATTGTCGCCATCACACATCCCCAATTGACAAGGCAAGCTCTAAAGCGCCAGTATACCATAGCGGCGCGCCCCTGTTCAGTGCCGCGCGCCATCGCTATAATTCCGCCGAGAGCGGCTCGAATTCGACCTCCGGAGCGGCCGCCTCGTCGATTGTCAACGCGAAGGATTCAGCCATGGAAATGATGAGCAGCGCAGAAGTACGGCAGAGTTTTCTCGACTTCTTCGCGGAAAAGGGACACCGAGCGGTAGCGTCATCGTCGCTCGTGCCCGCGGACGACCCCACGCTGCTATTCGTCAACGCCGGCATGGTGCAATTCAAGGATGTCTTCCTCGGGCTCGACAAGCGCGATTACAAACGCGCCGCCACCTCGCAGAAGTGCATGCGCGTCAGTGGCAAGCACAACGATCTTGAAAACGTTGGACCATCGCCGCGCCATCATACCTTCTTCGAAATGCTCGGCAATTTCAGCTTCGGCGATTATTTCAAGCGCGACGCGATCAAGTACGCCTACGAATTGCTGACTGAGGTTTACGGGCTGCCGGCTGATCGCCTTGCCGTCACCATCTACGTAAACGATGACGAATCCTATGACTGCTGGGTCAACGAAGTCGGCATCAGTCCCAAGCGCGTCGCCCGCATGGGACCGTCCACCAATTTCTGGCAGATGGCCGACACCGGACCTTGCGGACCCAACACGGAAATCCATTGGGACAAGTTTCCCGAGCAAGGCGACGAGGATGTCATCGCTTTGCTGCAGGCGGAAGACGATCGCTTCCTGGAGATCTGGAACCTGGTGTTCATGCAATTCAACCGCCAGCAGGCTGATCCCGACCACAGCGGAAAGTGGGATGTCCCCTTGCCCGCGCCCGGCGTCGATACCGGCATGGGTTTCGAACGCATCCTGACGATCCTGCAAGGCGTCGAAGCCAATTACGAGACCGATCTCTTCACGCCCATCATCAAACGCACGCAGGATCTGACGGGCCATAGCGATGCCGAACGCGACGCGGACATCGTGCCCTATCGCGTCATCGCCGACCATGTTCGGGCGGCCGTCTTCCTGATCAGCGACGGCGTCATGCCCGGCGCCAAGGGACGCTCCGCCATCCCCCGCATTGTGATCCGGCGGGCAGCTCGATTCGGAAGAGAGATCGGCTTTGAGGGACCCTTCCTGGCCGATATCGCCGATTCGGTCATCGACATCATGGGCGAGCACTACGGCGAACTGGTCGAGAATGCCGCGAGCATCAAGCGCGGCATCACTCTGGAGGAAGAACGCTTCCATCGCACAATGGATCGCGGACTCGTTGAACTCGACGAAATGCTGGCTCAAATCGGCGACAGGCGCGTACTCTCCGGGCGGGGCGCCTTCTATCTCAAGGCGACTTTGGGTCTACCCTTTCAAGTCACCAAAGACGTGGTGGAAGAGCGCGGCTATAGCGTGGACGAAGCCGGCTTCACGGCAGCGGAAGCGGAACACGCTCGTATCAGCGGTGGTGGAGCGGCCATTGGCGAAATCGAATCGGGCGAATTCTATCGCGAGCTCCTCGCTGATTTGCAGTCGAATGGCCAACTGCCGGCCAGCGGCGTGACTTACCATCCCTATACCGATTCACCGGTCGAGGGCCTGGTCCTGGCAATGGCGCAAGAAGGGCTGCGAGTGGACAGCGCCATCGTCGGCGACAAGGTGGAGCTTGTGCTGAGCGAGACCCACTTCTATGTCGAAGCCGGCGGTCAAGTCAGCGACACCGGCCTCATCGCGGGAGACGGTTGGATCGTGGAAGTCGAAGCGATGAAACAGCCCGTCGGCGGTCTCGTCGTCCATATCGGCGAAGTGGTCGAAGGGGTTCCCGCCCGCGGCGACAAGGCGACCGCGCAGGTGGATTTAGCGCGCCGGAAAGACATCACCCGCAATCACACGGCTACTCACCTGCTGCACGCCGCGCTTCGGAATCAATTGGGTACGCATGTCCAGCAACGGGGTTCGCTTGTCGCGCCCGACCGGCTGCGCTTCGATTTCTCGCACCCCGAGAAAGTCACGGACGAGCAATTGGCTGCCGTGACCGCCGAAATCCGCGCCGCGATTCTGGAGAATTTCATCGTTCGCGAGGCGAACACGTCGCTCAAGCAAGCGCGGCGAGATGGGGCAATGGCGCTCTTCGGCGAAAAATACGGCGAAACCGTGAGAACAGTCGTCATCGCCGATGGCGAAGATCGTTACAGCTACGAACTCTGCGGCGGCGTTCACGTCAATCGGACCGCCGAGATAGGCAACTTTGTTTTCACCAGCGAAGGCAGCGTCAGCGCCGGCATTCGCCGCGTCGAGGCGCTCACGGGGAGAGCCGCCAATGCCCACTTGCAGAAGCAACAAGAGAACTTAAACGGAATCGCCCGACAGCTCAGCACAGTACCGGAGCTGGCGCAGAACCGAATCAGCGCGATCCAAGTCCAACTTGGCGATGCCCAGCGCGAAATTGAAGACTTGCAGCGCAAGCTGGCGCGCCTCAACTTCAACCGCATGATCGAGGGCGAACTCGAAAGCCTGAACGGCGTGCAGGCATTGCTCGCCGAGTTGGATAACACGCCCGTGGAAACCATGCGCCAAATGACCGACTGGTTTCGCAACCGAGTCAACAAAGGCGTGATGGTGCTCGCCAGCGACGTCAATGGACGCCCGCAGATTGTGGTGGCGGTATCCGACGCGCTGGTGCGAGACGGCATGCGCGCCGGCGACTTGATCAAACCCATCGCCCGCATTGTCGGCGGCGGTGGCGGCGGCCGCCCGCAAATGGCGCAAGCTGGCGGCGTCGACAGCAGCAAAATCCCGCAAGCGCTGGAAGCCGCTCGCCATCTGATTGCGGACGCCTAAATCCGCATTTGACCGCCGGCGGTCAGTCCGCGCATCCAAGTCGGACTATACTGCTAGTTGATGTACAGCGAAACAGAATACCTCCAACTCGAGGCGATCGATACCGTCGTCACGGTTCGCGAGCGTCTCTCACGTTTACGGGGGCGCCGCGTCCTGCTCATTTGGGGCCCCGATAGCCCCCTGCTGCAACGAAAGCTTGATCTGGTGCTGATACAGCGCGCTGCCGACCGCCGCGCGATTCAGCTGGCGCTCGTCTCTGGGGACAAGCACATCATCGCTCACGCCTCCGAGCTGAACATCAGCTGCTTCGCCTCTGTTGAATCCAGCGAAAGAGAGCGCTGGAAACGAGGACGACAGAAACGCTTCCTGCCGCGCTATCACAAGCCGAGCGCCGACCTCCAACCCGAAGACCTCGCCAGGATTGCCGCGCGCATCGAAAATCGCAAACGGCATTCGCCCTGGCGCAGCGCCATCGAACGAGGTCTTGTCCTGCTCATGCTCTTCGCTGTCATCGGCGTCGCCTTTTACATCCTGCTGCCAAGCGCTGTCGTTGAAATCAGACTGGCGCAGAAGGAAGTCATCGCAGTGGTGGACATCGTTGCCGACCGCAAGGCGTCTGCCGTCAACCTGGAGCGAGGAATCATACCCGCGCGATCCCTTCTTCAAACCGTAGAAACCACCGCGACGATTCCGGCCAGCGGCGCCTTCTGGCTGGATAGCGTCTCGGCAGCCGGTGTAGTCACCTTTACCAATCTCGGCGATTCCCGCGTGATCATTCCAGCGACGACCATCCTCGGAACCAGCGCCGGCGAACCCATACTTTTTCAGACTACAGCAAACGTCCTTGTCCCGGCCGGAGCCGGACGCAGCGTTGACGCCACGGTCGAAGCGCGAGAAGGCTACCGCGGCAGCATCGGGAACGTCGGCGCCGGCATGATCAATACCGTCTTTGGCGCGCTGGCGGAAAGCGTGTCAGTCATCAATTTGGCGCCCCTCGCTGGCGGCGGGGTGCGCAGCGTCAAAGTGGTCGCAGCCGAAGACCAGGCGCGCCTGCTTGACAGTGTACGCATACAGTTGCAATCGCTGGCTTTCGAAAAAATGCGCTCTGCCCTGTCCAAAAGTCAGGTCATCATCATTGAGTCGATTCGCATTGAAGAAGAGCGCAAGGAATGGACCCATTTCTCAGCCGATGTCGGCACAATGACGAGCGAACTCTCGCTCACAATGCGCGCCGTCGTGAGCGCTATCGCGGTGGACGAACGATTCGGCCGGCAGGTTGCGCAGGCCCGGCTTAAGTCGCTGCTTCCGCCGGGCAGTGAACTCATTGCTGCTTCGCTTGAATACTCGCGCGGTCCCTTTACGCTGGGTCGCCTTGACGGGCAAGTCAGATTCACCGCCAGCGCCAGCGCCAATGCCGCCGCTACTATCGACCGGGACGCTCTACGCGAGGAATTGGCCGGTATAAGCGTCGACGAAGCGCATCGCCTGCTCGCATCGCGCCCCGAGCTTTCCGCCACTGATCCACCCGTATTGAAACTGTATCCACAGGGTCTGCAGAATATGCCGACGCTCGCGATCCGAATCGATCTGCGCCTCGCCGGGGGAGTATGATCGGACGTCTGATCGGCATTGACCATGGCCGAAAACGCATCGGTTTGGCGGTCAGCGACGCCATGGGCATCAGCGCGCGCGAACTAGCGATCCTTATAAGCCGGGGCGACCAAGCTGACTTTTGCGCAATTGCCGAGATCGCGGAACGCGAATCTGCAGTGGGGCTTGTTGTCGGCGTCCCGCACAATCCCAACGCGCCCGCCGGCCTGCCGCGACAAGCCGATATCGTCCTGGATTGGATTGCCCGCTTGCGCGCCGCCGTCGCCTTGCCGGTAGCCGAGGTAAGCGAGTACTTGACCAGCGACGAGGCGCGCGCCTTGGCGATCCAAGCGAAGCGTAACCCGCGCGAGCCCGTCGACGATCTGGCGGCGCGCATCATCTTGCAGTCCTATCTCGATGCCTTAAGCTACGGTTCGGCAACGTTTCCCCCGCCCGCGTCAAGCAATTAAGCGAAATCGGCTATATTATGAAATACAGGCGTCCGACGGCGTTTGTCGCTGACGCCGCAAGCAAAAAGCGAGACTGGAAAATTGCGCAATCTGCACGACACGCAGCCAAGCCCAAGCTATTATCTCAAGAGCCGCAACGACGGTTTGAGGGCGCCGCCGAAGCTGCTTTTCTGGGGCATGACGCTTTTCTTCCTCCTGGTCGTGCTCGGGATCGTCGGTTTCGTCGTCGGGTTTCGCGAAGTATTGCGGCCGGCGCAGCAGCAGCGGATGATTGACCAATTGCCTTTCTTGAGGGTGTTGCGTAATCCGACGCCTGTCGGCGGCGTGTTTCCGACGATCGTTTCGTCGGAGAACGTCGACGACGCCATGTCATTACTGGATATGCCGCTCGATATCGCCTCGCCGACTACCTCAGCCGAAGAAGTCCAACCCGCGGCCGACCCGACGGCGACTTACACAGCGGCGCCCGCAACGGCTACTGCCCTCCCAACCGTGGAAGCGGCAGCCATCGTCACGACCGCCGCGCCCAATCCAATCGCCACCCTGCCGTCGACGCCGGTCCCGACCGTGGCCGCGCTCGTGGAAACGGTAGCGCCGCACGCGTCACAGAACAGGCTGCCGACATCCGCCCGCATTTACGGCCTGCTTCATCAGCAGCAGACCTGGAACAACTGTGGACCGGCGACGATCACCATGGCGCTGAGCTACTATGGCTGGCGGCGCGACCAGGCTTTTGCCGCCGAGCGCCTCAAGCCCAACCGCGAGGACAAGAACGTCAGCCCGGAAGAACTGGCCGCCTTCGTGGAAGCGGAGAGCAACGTCAAGGCAATCGTCAGAATGGGTGGCACGTTGGACTTGCTAAAACTGCTGGTCGCCAATGAGTTTCCTGTCGTCATCGAAACAGGCGCCATGTTCGAAGCCTACGACTGGATTGGCCATTATCGCGCGCTAATCGCCTATGATGACGCCTACGATGTCATTTACTTTTTCGACAGTTTCCTTGGCGTGGGCGATGGCGCGCAAGGCGTCAGCATCCCGTACGTCGATGTCGATGCCAACTGGCAAGCCTTCAATCGGACCTTCATCGTGGTCTACGAGCCCCAGCGCGAGCCGCTCTTGCGCGAACTGATGGGGCGCTATTGGAACGAAAAAGACGCCGCCATGATCGCCTTCGAGACCGCGCAACTGGAAGCGCGCCGCGAGCCGCAAAACGCCTTCGCCTGGTTCAACATGGGCACATCGCTAGTCGCGCTGGAACGGTATCAGGAAGCCGCAGCCGCCTACGATCAAGCGAATCGAACCGGGCAGCTGCCCTGGCGCATGCACTGGTATCAATACGGCGCTTTTGCCGCCTACTTCCACGTCGGCCGCTTTGACGACGTCATGAGCCTCGTGCGCATCAATCAGAATAACGCCCGAGAGCTCGAAGAAACCTATTATTGGCAGGGGCGCGTTCAAGAGGCGCAAGGCAATCCTCAAGGGGCGGCTGCATCGTACCGCCGCGCGCTGGCTTATAATTCCCGTTTCGACGCCGCCCGCCAAGCCTTGGCGAGCCTCAACTAGGAAGCTGAATGGCAGAAAAAGACAAGGCGCGCCCCTCCCGCCTGCAGCGCAATCGCCGCATCGCCCGCTCCACGCTGACCGTCATGATCGCCTTTGCCGCGGCCAAGCTGATCAGCCTTATTCAGACCTTGATCATTGCGCGGGCATTTGGCGTCGGCAGGGATCTGGACGCCTATGTCGCCGCCAATCGCATCCCGGAACTTATCGTCATACTGATTTCCGGCGGCGCCTTGACCCACGCCTTCATTCCCATCTTCAGCGGTTTTTTGGCGCAAGGGGATCTGGATGACGCCTGGAAGCTATCGAGCAATTTGATCTCGACCATGTTTGTCCTCGCCCTCGTCATCAGCGCGGTCGTGTTTCTGCTCGCGCCCTGGCTGGTCCGCAACGTGGTCGCGCCTGGATTCGACCCAGCGACCGCCCAAAATACCGTCGACATGATGCGCATCTTGCTGCTCAGCACGATCATCTTTGCGGTGAGCGGCATTTTCAGCGGCATCCTTAATTCGCACCAGCATTTCCTGCTGCCCGCCCTGGCGCCGATCATGTTTGACATTGGCATACTGGCGGGCGTTTTATTTTTGCTGCCCCGTTTCGGCGTGCACGGCATCGCCTATGGAGCCGTCTTGGGCGCCGCCCTGCATTTCTCGATTCAGCTGCCGGGGCTGGCCCGCTACCGGATGCGCTGGCGCTTTGAGCTTGGACTGAACAATCCCCAGCTTTGGCGCGTCATCCGCTTGATGCTCCCGCGCATTGGCGGTCTTGGCGTATTCAGTCTCAACTTCCTGGTCATGAACAATATCGCGTCGCGGCTGGGCGTCGGCTCGGTCAGCGCTCTGGATTGGGGCTGGCGTCTCATGCAAATTCCGCAGACCCTGCTCGGCACCGCGATGGGCATCGTCATCTTCCCCACCTTGGCTGCCCTGAGCGAAATGAACGACCTGGACGGCAAACGGGACGCGATGTCCGGCGCGCTGCGCTTCATCTTGATCAGCAGCATCCCCTCCGCCATTGGGTTGATCGTGCTTGGCCGACCGCTGATTAGCCTTTTGGAACGCGGCGCCTTTGACGCGTCGGCTTCGGCTCTTGTCTATAGTACGCTAAGCATGTTCACACTCGGCCTCATCGTGCATTCGGCTCTGGAAATCATCGCGCGCAGCTTCTACGCCGATAAAGACACGCTCACACCACTCTTCGCCGCTCTCGGTGGCGCGGCGATCAACCTGGTCGCCGCCTTCCTGCTCAGCGATCTGCGCTCGGTCGACGCCAGCGTCTTTCTCAACGCAGCGGCACATATGACGCCAACCATCGGCATCCAGCCTGAAATCGGCAATGTGAGCGGCCTCGCGCTCGCGAATTCGCTTGGCGTGATGTTCGAAGTATTGATATTGCTCTACATCCTGCGGCGGCGCTGGTTCGGCATTCAGGAGAACGCTCTGGCGCGCGCGCTGTTGAAGACGCTCGTTGCTTCGCTCATCATGGCGGCGGTCATCGTGCTCGCGGACACGATTTGGATCGCGGCGGTGCAACAGCGGGGTCTTGCATTCACGCTATTGCGGCTGATAATCGAGGGGGCTGTCGGAATCGTCGTTTTCGCCTTCGTCGCCCTGCTGTTGAAAATGCAGGAAGCGAACGAACTGTGGTCCATTGTCAAGCGCACTCCAATCGCTACGTGAAAGGCGGTCCATGTCGATCAGAATCAAATCGCTTACGCTGGGACCCTTCGCCACCAACGCCTACCTGGTCGCCGATACTGAGACCAACAATGCCATCTTAATCGATCCTGTTGACGACGCGCCGGCGATTCTGGGCGCCGCCGCCGACGAGGGCTGGGCGATCAAACTGATGCTGGCGACGCACGCTCACCTCGATCACGTGCTTGCCAGCGCTGCGATTAAGGAGGAACTTCAGATTCCCTTTCTCATCCACGCGGATTGCGAGTCGCTGCTGGACGAGATACCGCTACAGGGTATATATTTCGGACTCGGCCGATTGCCGGAACCGGCAATACCGGATCGCCTGCTCCACGATAACGATTCGCTCGAACTCGACTCAATACGCCTGACCTGCATTTATACGCCCGGGCACGCGCCAGGCCACCTCAGCTTTTACCTCGCCCAGCACAAGATTCTCTTCAGCGGAGATTCTTTGTTCGCCGGCAGCATCGGGCGCACCGACTTGCCCGGCGGCGATCACGACTTGCTGATGAATTCCATCATGAAGCGGCTGATGCCCTTGGATGATGACGCGCGCGTCCTGCCCGGCCACATGGGCGCGACCACGATCGGGCGCGAGCGACTTACCAACCCGTTCGTCTTGTCATACCGCCCTTGATCGGGACTGGTCTTCCTCTGCCAGCGCCATGCGTATATTGACACTATTTTTGGACGGTATCGGCCTCGGCGAAGACGATGCGAGCGCCAACCCATTCGCCATCGCAAATACGCCAACCATGCGCAGCCTGGCGAATGGGAAGCGCTGGCTCGCTTCGACCGGTTTACAGCGCGGGGGCGCGGCGATATTTATCCCGACCGATGCGCGCCTGGGGGTCCCCGGCCGACCGCAAAGCGGAACCGGGCAAGCGAGCCTGCTCACCGGCTTGAACCTGCCGCAGCGCATTGGCCGCCATTACGGTCCCAAGCCAGATGCCGTTACGCGCGTCATCATTTCCGAGCACAGTTATTTCAAACGCCTGACCGAGCGGGGCAAATCAGCGCGTTTTCTCACCGCCTATCCAGAAGGGCTGCTCAACAATTTCGCCCGTGGCAAGACACTGCGCTCCAGCGTGCAGCAGGCGGCTTACGAAGCTGGCGCGCCGCACTTCTCCGCCGACGATGTCATCGCCCGCCGCGCCCTAACCGCCGAATGGACAACTGACAGCTGGCAAGAGCATCTCAAGATTAAGGGCCTGCCGGCCTACTCTCCGCGCGAAGCCGGGCGGCTGCTGGCTCGCCTGTCCCGTCAGTACGATTTCGCCTTTCACTCGCACTGGCTGACCGACCGCATCGGGCATCGCGGCACGCTCAAACGTGGCGTAGAAACGCTGGAACGGTTTGACCAGGTGCTCGCCGGCTTGCTTGAAGAATGGCGCGCCGACGAAGGGCTGATCGTGATCGTAAGCGATCATGGCAACATGGAGGACCTGAACACGCGGCGCCATACGCTCAACGATGTGCCAACCGTGGTGATTGGAAGGCGCGCCGCCGAGTTCGCCGCGGGCTACCAAAGCCTGACGGACTTCGTGCCTGCCTGTGATAGAATGCTCTTCGGCAGCGGCTGAATTGTTCTCACAAGGGAAGCGCTTGAACAAGAAAATCGTTCGTTCCATCCTCGCCATCGTCTTCGCCCGCCTGGCGGTCAATGTGTCGCGGCGCTTTCCCTATCCTTTCGTCGCGCCCATCGCCGCCTCGTTTTCCGTTTCAGCCGATAGCATCCAGAACGTCATCGCCCTGACCAACGGCGCCGGGCTGCTCAGCCCGATGCTCGGGACAATTTCGGACCACTATGGCCGCAAGTCGGTAATGGTCGCCATGCTGCTGATGATGACGGGGCTGAGCGTGTTGGGCGCGCTGTTCGCGCATTACGGCGTTTTTGTAGTGGTCATGTTTGGTTTTGGCGTCGGCCGCATCATCTATGATCCCACCTTTCAAGCCTACATCGCCGATGTCATTCACTTCAGCCGGCGCGCGCGTGTCATGGGCTTCGCCGAACTGAGTTGGGCGCTGTCCATGGTCATCGCCGCCCCGGTTGCCGGTTTCCTGCTCGATGTCAGCACCTTGCAGGCGATTTTTGTCTTCCTCGCGATTATGCTCGGCTTGAGCGCGCTCGCCCTATGGCGCTTCGTCGAATCGGACGCAAGAGCGCCAATCCAATCGCGCCAGCTCCGCGTCATCGGTCCGCTGGCCGCCTTCCGCGCCGTCAGCGCGCATCCGCCCGCCATCTTCGCCATGATCCTGACATTTTGTCTGACATTTTCGCACGAGATTTTCTTCATCAATTACGGGCTCTGGATGGAAGACGCCTTCGGTCTGACGCTTACAGCGCTGGGGGCGGCGACCATCGTCATCGCCGCCGCTGAAATCATCGGCGAGTGCATCGTCATCTCCATTGCCGACCGCTTCGGCATCAAACGCACCTCCTTGAGCGGCATGCTGATCGCCGCTCTCTGTTTTCTGATCATCCCGCAGCTGTCGTTCAGCCTGCCCGCCGCCATGTTCGGCATCTTCCTCATGTTCATCAGCTTCGAAACCGCGATCGTCTCCGCCTTGCCCCTGTTCAGCGAGATCCTGCCCCAGTCGCGCGCCGTCATGATGAGCGCCATCATGGGCTCCTATTCACTGGGCCGGGTGACCGGTGCCGCGGCCGGCGCCTTCATCTTCAAAGCCAGCGAGGGCAACTTCCTGCTGATTGGCTTGGTCGCCGGCGCGATGGGTTTGCTGGCCGCCTTCGTGATGCTGCGCTTCCTGCCAGCAGACGGCAGCCAGTCGCGCTGACGCTGGCTATCCCGCGCCAATGCTTAATGGATCGCGCGGCGGCATTCGCGTCAAGCCCTCTATTCCGCCGCTTCAATCATGCCCAGATGCCAGACAACAGGCGGCGGCCACACTTCTCCAGCGACGACTTCTTCTGACATCTGATAGATCGCTAACCCCGCGCCAGATGCGCAATCGCCAGCATGTGGCGATTCGTTCAGACAGGTCAGCGTACCGCTCAAGCCCGGATAATCCTCCACATCCGCAATGGCTTCCCGCAGCGCCCCCCTGCCGATGACTAGGCTTCCATCCGGCAATTCTTGGGCGACCGATTCAATCGCGTCCAGCAGGAGGTTGGTCGCGTCCCAGGCGTGGCTGTGGAATGCGCTCGGCGGCTTCCCGCCTATCTCTTCCTCCCATTTGGACAAAAAGTCAGCATAGGCTTCGCCTTGCGAAAAGGGACCGGTCATGTAAACGCCAACTGCCGCGCTACCTACATTCAGTGGAAAATCCGCCACTAGGCTGGAATCAGAAGCGATTGCCGCCACGCCCTCCAAGCCCGGCGTCGTAGCCATCTGCGCCGCGACGAATTCAGATTCCGGCGGGAACAAGGGGAAGTACAGCAACTCCGGCTGGACCGCCGCGATCTCGGTCAGCAGCGCGCTTATGTCTGTGTCGCCGCGGTTGATCGCGCCCGCCAGCAAAACTTCGCCGCCCAACTCGACAAAAGCTTCCGTCATGATGCTCACGTTGCTCTCGGCATAATCGCTGCCATCATGAATCGTCGCCGCTGTTTTAACATCCAGCGCCATGATCGCGAATTGAGCGGCAAGCGCGGCTTGAAACAGATCGTTGGGAAAGGTGCGGAAGTACCCCGGTTGCCATGCGCCCCCAGCTTGAATATCGTCGTTGGTCATGCTGGGCGCGGCATTCGACGGAGAAATCATCAGCATGCCGGCTTCGCTGACGATCGGCAAAGCGCCCTGAGCCGCGCTGGTGCAGTTTGTGCCGATAATCCCCAGTACGCTATTGTCCGACGTGACACGTCGCGCAGCGATCTGCCCGCCTTCAGCCGCGCAAAGACTGTCTTCCGTAGTCAACACTATTTCGCGGTCCAGCAGTCTTCCGCCACGTTCCAGTATCGCCAGCTGGATTCCGCCGAGCGAGTCCTCGCCAAAAAATGCCGTCGCGCCCGATTGCGCCAGCATCGCGCCGATGACCACGGGATCATCGGGACCAAGCTCCACGCAGCCTAATTCGTCCATGCAGTGGCTGTCCGCAAACCCCGGCGCGTTGAATGTGACAAGAAGACTCAATAAAATGAAGACCAACAACCGTTTCATCTCTACCTCCTGATCAGTGGGAAAATTGCCCCGAACAACTGAAGACGCGATTATAACAATCAAGCTGGCGAAGGCAAAGGGAGTGGCGAAAACGTGGATGTGAAACAGAAGCCCGCGCTCGAAAATCGCGGTAAAACTCCTCTATCTGCAAAATACGAGCCGCCTGGCGGTTCGCCCCAACGAGGCCTTCGCATTGACAGCGATTCAGTTGCTGGCTTTACCTGTTTCAATCGAATTCGCCGCGCTGCTGGACGCCTGCAAGCCCCACCTTGACTATGCGCGGCTATTGCCTTAAGATTCACTGGCGCTATTTGCAGCGAGAACAATCATGTTTGAATCTCTAAGCCAAAGACTTGACAACGCCTTTGAAGGCCTGCGCAAAGGCGGCACAGTCAAGGAAGCCGATGTCAAAGCCGTCATGCGCGAAGTGCGTATGGCCCTGCTTGAGGCTGATGTCGCCCTGCCCATCGTCAAGGACTTTGTCAAAGACGTTCGCGGACGCGCGCTTGGCGAAGAAGTGCACAAGGCGCTGAAGCCCAGCGAACAGGTCGTCAAGATCATCCATGAAGAGATGGTGGATATGCTGGGCGAGCCGGGCCGCCTGAGCTTCAGCGGCAGCGCGCGACCGCATGTGATAATGATGGTCGGCTTGCAAGGCTCGGGCAAAACCACCAATACGGCGAAGCTGGCGCTCCACTTGCGGGCGGAAGGTCGCAAGCCGCTCATGGTCGCCGCCGACACCTACCGGCCTGCCGCGGTCGACCAATTGGTAACGCTGGCGAAACAGATCAACGTGCCCTATTACGAAGAAGGCACGTCGGAGGCGCCTCCCGAAATCGTAAAGCGCGCCCTAAAGCAAGCGCGCGAAGACGACATTGATATCGTGCTCGTCGATACCGCCGGTCGCCTACAAATTGATGAAACCCGCATGGATGAGCTGGAGGCGATCAAGCGCATCGCCGCGCCGGCGGAGATCCTGCTGGTTGCCGATGCCATGACCGGGCAGGAAGCGGTGAACATCGCGCGCGGTTTTAACGAAAGCCTCGGCATCACCGGCTTGATCCTGACCCGCGTTGACGGCGATGCCCGCGGTGGCGCCGCCCTGTCCATGCGCGCGGTGACCGGTGTGCCGATCAAATACATGGGCACGGGCGAAAAAGTCAGCGCCGATACCCTTGAGCTATTCCATCCCGACCGTATCGCGCAGCGGATCCTCGGCATGGGCGACATCATGTCCCTCATTGAGAAGACCGAGACGCTTTACGAAGAGGAAGAAGCGCTGCGGCTGCAAGATAAAATCATGAAGAATGATTTCACCTTGCAGGATTTCCTCGATCAGCTCCAGAAGATCCGCCGCATGGGTCCGCTGGGCAAGGTGCTCGGCATGATACCGGGCATGTCCAAGTTGCAAATGCAAGCTGATTTCAACGACGATGATATTGAGAAGCGCATTAAGAAAGTTGAGGCGATAATCAATTCGATGACGCCGCAAGAACGCCGCCACCCGCGCCTGCTGAAAGCGAGCCGCAAAAAGCGAATCGCCTCGGGAAGCGGCGTCGAAGTCCGTGATGTTAATGACCTGCTCAAGCAATTCAAGCAGATGAGCCGGCTCATGAATCAACTTAGCAGAGGAAAGATGCCCAATATCCCCGGCCTCACCGCCTGAGCCTGGGGGCAGGAGAAGAGATATGGTTCGTATTCGTCTACGCCGTCAAGGCCTGAAACGCCAGCCCAGCTATCGGGTGGTCGTCGCCGATCAGCGCAAGGCGCGCAATGGCAGCTACCTGGAAAACATCGGCCACTACAATCCGCGTACCCGTCCGGCTACCGAAATCATCGAGGAAGAACGGGCCTTATACTGGCTCAGTGTTGGCGCGCAGCCCAGCGACGCCGTGAAGCGTCTGCTGGAGCACACCGGCACCTGGGAGCGATTCCAGCGGTTGCGCGCTGGCGAAAACCTCGAAGACCTCGTCCGAGAAGCGGAAGAAAACCGCCCCGAGTTGCCGAGCCCCAAAACCAACTATCCGGCGCCGGGCGATGGCGAGAGCAAAATCAAAGCGCGTGAAGCCGCTCGCATGGCTGCTGAAAACGCGACTGAAAACGCCGGCTAAGCGAAGCGACTGGAACGCCAATCATGGAAGAAGATCTGGTTCAATACATCGCTGAAAATCTGGTCAACTCGCCAGATGAGGTCAGCGTCAAACGCAAGGAGACCGGGCGCAGCGTCGTGCTTGAGCTATCGGTTGCCCCCGACGATATGGGGCGCGTCATCGGACGCAACGGCCGCGTCGCCAATTCGATAAGGGCGCTGCTGCGCGCCATGCCATCATCCGATTCGGAACGCGGACCCGACCGACGCCGGCGCGTCATCCTGGAGATCGAATAACTCACGCGTGGTAAGCCAGCGCAAGCAGCCGAAATATCTCCTCATCGGCGAGATCCTCCGTCCGCATGGTGTGCGCGGCGAACTTCGCATGCGCGTGCTCACCGATGATCCCGTAAACCTCACACAGCTCGATTCGATCCATCTAGGCGACTCGCCCAACGACGCCGCCCCGCGCCAATTTCAGCTGAAGGGCCTGCGCTTCAACAAGAGCTACGCCCTGCTCTCTTTGGATGGCTGCCGCAGTCGAAATGACGCCGAAATATTCCGCGACAAGAAAGTCTTTATTCGCATTGACCAAGCGACCCCGCTCGGAGATGGCGAGTATTTTCTTTTTGAGCTGATCGGCCTGCGCGTCGTCGCCGATCAAATGGAAATTGGTCGAGTCAAGGAAGTGCTGCAGACCGGCGCCAACGATGTCTACGTCGTTGACGGTGCGGAATACGGCGAAGTTCTGATCCCAGCGCACGACGAGACCATCCTCAATATAGACTTTGATGGGAGCGTCATCACCATGTTGCTGCCGGATGGGCTGCTGCCGCCCCGTTAGTGCCCTATATCAAGCCTGTTCCTGTCCAATTGATGCGGTGTTCTCTGCGCGTTCAATAGTGAAACTTGCGCCTTGTGTCCGTCATTGTACTTGACTTCGCGATGAACGCCGCGCCCGCCTCGTGCACTTGACAAAGAAAAATGCAGCGTTATATGCTTTTGATGTTAGCGCTTCATTGACGGACCCTTATGCAAGCTCTATCACATCAACAGTATTGGTTGGGGCTCCATCTCATCCCCAACTTCGGCGTCGTCAGGATATCGCAGCTGCTGGCGCATTTTGAATCGGCCGAAGCCTTGTGGCGGGAACCGGACGTGAGCCTGATGCGCCTCAACCTGCCGCGAAACATGCTGCGTCAATTTTGCGATGCGCGGCGGAAAATCGATTTGTCGCAAACGATGGAGGCGGTTGCCCGCGCCGGCGCGTCGCTTGTCACGCTTGAGGACGAAGCCTATCCAGCGCTTTTGCGTCAGCTCCCGGACCGGCCTCTGTTGCTCTATGTCCGCGGTCAGCTACTGGCGGAAGGCGAAAAGAGCCTTGCTGTCGTAGGGACGCGCAAAGCCAGCAAATACGGCTGGGATGTCGCCAATCAATTGGCAGCGGAAATCGCAGCTCAAGGCATCACCATCGTATCCGGGCTGGCGCAAGGCATTGACGCGGCAGCGCATCGAGGCGCGTTGAACGCCGGCGGGCGAACGATCGCCCTGATTGGAACCGGCATCGACAGGATCTATCCGCGCGAAAATGCTGACTTGGCTGAAGAGATTGTGGCGAGCGGCGCCATTGTCAGTGAGATGCCGCTTGGCGCGAAGCCGCTCGCGAAGAACTTTCCGCAGCGCAACCGTCTCATCAGCGGGATGTCCCTCGGCCTTCTGGTCGTGGAAGCGCCGGCAAAAAGCGGGGCCCTCAACACCGTGTCTCACGCGTTGGATCAGGGGCGCGAGGTCTTCGCCGTGCCGCATAATATCTTCAGCCTGTCGGGACGCGGATGCAACCAGTTAATCCAAGAAGGCGCCAAACTCGTCGCCGATGTGGACGACATACTAGATGAACTGGACCTGTCGCATATCAAGGTGCAGACGCGAATCACCACGGAGCGGCTGCAGCCCGCCAACGACACGGAAGATGCGATATTCGAGCAATTGAGCGCCGACCCGATCCATGTCGATATCATCGTCAGACAAACGAAACTGCCCACCGCCACAGTGACCAGCACCTTAACGATGCTTGAACTAAAGGGACTTGCCGAGAGCGCAGGACCTATGCAATACTGCCGTGCGCCTGATTCGAGAAGGTGAGAGCCGAAAAGATGAAACACTACTACGCCTTGATTGCCGCTGGTGGGCATGGCACCAGGCTCTGGCCCATGAGCCGCGCCCGCCTGCCAAAGCAAATGCTGCCGCTCATCGACGACCACTCAATGTTCCGCACCAGCGTGGAACGTATAGAAACGCTATTTTCTCCCGAAGAAATCTTCGTCGTCACCGGACGTGAACTGGCGCCCGAGCTGCAAAAGGAAGTCGGCCAGATTCCGCCGGAAAACTTCATCATAGAACCCTATGCCAAGAACACCGCGCCCGCCCTCGCCCTCGCCCTCAGCTACATCCAACGGCGCGATCCACAAGCCACCGTCGCCATCCTGCCCGCCGATCATCATATCGTGCAGCGCGAGAAATTCTGTCGCGTTTTGGAAGCGGCTTGGCAAGTCGCGCAAGAGGGCCAGATCGTCACCCTGGGCATCTCGCCCTCGCATCCCGCCACCGGATTTGGCTACATTCAACAGGGGAGCGCCCTCACCGAGGTCAATGGCTTTAGCGTTTATCAATCCCGCCGCTTCACCGAGAAACCGGACATCGTTCGGGCGACGCAGTTTCTCGCTTCCGGTCAATACAGCTGGAACTCCGGCATGTTCATCTGGCGCGTCGACCGGGCGATGCGAGACTTTGAGCGCTACCAGCCGGCGATCTTCGCCATGTGTTCTTACCTGCAATCCGCCTTTGACGCGCCGGATTACGCCGAGAAGCTAAACGACATCTGGGAGACCATGCCCAGCTTGTCTATTGACTTCGCCATCATGGAAAAGGCGGACAATATCGCCGTCATCCCAAATGATATTGGCTGGAGCGATGTCGGCAATTGGACCTCACTCTATGACATTTTGCCGCAAGATAACTTCGGCAACTGCATCAAAGGCGATGCCAGCGATATCCGCGTTATCCTCGACACGCGCGACACGCTGGTGCTCAGCGACCGATTGACAGTAGCTATCGGCGTCGAAGACATCGTGGTCGTGGATACCGACGACGCCTTGCTCATTTGCCACAAAGATCGCACACAAGATGTCAAGCAGGTGGTTGATTACCTGCGCGAGAATGGCAACGAAGAATATCTCTAACATTGCGCACGCATCCATGAGGACGGGATATGACTGATAACAATGTCGATGCCTTGCAGGCGTACTGCGTGAAATGCAGAACAAAGCGCGATATGCGCGCTGCCGAGCCCGTTTTCACCAAGACAGGCACACCCGGCACGCGCGGACAATGCTCCGAATGCGGTACCAAGTTATTCCGCATGGGCGCGACCGCCGCCCACGATGGCATCCCCAAGCCGGAAAAGGTCGAGCGCCCGAAACGAAAAAAGTCCACACGCAAAGCCAAGCCAAAATCCAAAGCGAAGTCAAGCGCAAAGTCACGGGTCAAGCGCCGCAACATCGGCAAGCTGGTCATAGTCGAGTCGCCGGCCAAGGCGCGCAGCATCGGCGGCTATCTTGGAGAGGGTTACACGGTCATGTCCTCTTTGGGGCACGTTCGTGATCTGCTCAAGAGTCGCCTGTCTGTCGATGTCGAACGCGAATTCGAACCGGAATATCGCGTGCCAAACGACAAACGCGCCATCGTAAAGGAACTGAAAGCGGCCGCTGAAGGCGCGGACGAAATCTTCCTCGCCACTGATCCCGATCGCGAAGGCGAAGCGATCGCCTGGCATCTGGTCGCCGCTGCCGAAATGCCGCAGTCAAACGTCAAGCGAGTCGTCTTCCATGAAATTACCGATAGCGCCGTCGCCGATGCCTTCGCGCAGCCGCGTCAAATCAATATGGACCTGGTCAACGCCCAACAGGCGCGGCGCATTCTTGACCGCCTGGTTGGTTACCAGGTCTCCCAATTGCTCTGGTCGAAAGTGCGTGGCGGTCTCTCCGCCGGGCGCGTTCAAAGCATCGCTTTACGCCTAGTGGTCGAGCGCGAAAAAGAAATCGAAGCGCATGTGCCAGTCGAGTATTGGACCATCCAGGCCGATTTAGCGAAGCAAACCAATGGCAGCGATTCGTCCAACTTCCGATCGCGCCTGGCGAAGATCGCAGGTCTTAACGTGACATTCAACACCAAGGGCGACAAACCACCGATTCTGGATTGTGAGGCAACAGTCAAGCCGCATGTAGACATCTTGCGCCAGAGCCGGTATGTCGTCGACAAGGTCAAGCGGGGCACGAGCCAAAGCCGGCCCGCCGCGCCCTTCACCACCAGCACCTTGCAGCAGGCCGCTTCCAGCCGCCGTGGATTCAGCGCCCGCCGAACCATGCAACTCGCTCAACAGCTTTACGAAGGTATCGATATCGGCCAAGGCAACCCGGTCGGCCTCATTACGTATATGCGCACGGACAGCGTCCAAGTCTCCAAAGGGGCAGTCGCCGAGGCGCGGGCATTCATCGCCAAACGCCATGGCAAAGCCTATCTTCCCGAAAAGCCGCCGGTTTACAAAACCAAAGCAAAAGGCGCGCAGGAAGCGCACGAAGCCATTCGCCCCACCAGCGTCATGCGCAGTCCGGACTCGGTGCAGTCATATCTTAATCGAGCGCAGCTACAGCTCTACACCTTGATCTGGCGGCGTTTCGTCGCCAGCCAGATGTCGCCCGCCATCTTTGACACGCTCAGCATCGAGGTGAAAGCGGGGCCGAATCCGAGCGATATGCCCTATCTATTTCGCGCTTCCGGGCGTAAATTGAGATTCGCGGGGCATCTCGCCGCGTATGGCGACGACGACCCGCGCATGCGCCAAGCTCGCGACGAACAGAATCAATCATTTCCTGATCTGGACGCGGGCGAAACGCTTGATCTTCGGCAGATTCTGCCGGAACAGCATTTCACGCAGCCGCCTCCGCGCTTCACCGAAGCGACGCTCATCAAGCAGTTGGAAGACAATGGCATTGGGCGACCCAGCACCTACGCCCCCACCGTCAGTGTCATTCAGACCCGTGATTACGTTACGCAGATTGATCGCCGCCTGCATCCCACCAAGACCGGCAGGGTCGTCAGTGACTTGCTGACTGAATATTTTGATGTAGAAATGGATTACGCTTTCACCGCGAATATGGAAAACCAACTCGACGAGATATCCGAAGGCGACCAAGATTGGCGTCCAATGCTCGACGAGTTCTATCACCCTTTTGAGCGGCGACTGGAAAATGCCCGCGAGAATATGCCGCGAAGAAATGTCATAGAAAAGGTCGGCCGCCGCTGCCCCAGCTGTGAAGATGGCGACCTGGTCATCAAGCATTCGCGCTATGGGAAATTCATCGGCTGTTCCAATTATCCGGATTGCAAACACACCGAACGTTATCTGGAGCGAATGGGCTTGATCTGCCCCCAGTGCGGCGAGGAAGAAGGCGGCGAAATCGTCCGGCAGCGCAGCCGCAAGGGCCGCGTCTTCTATGGCTGCAGCCGCTACCCCGATTGCGACTATACCGTGTGGCGGCTTCCGCGAGACCTGAAAAAGCTGGAAGACCAATCGACGGAAGACGATGCTCTGGAACCGCAATTGGAGGACCAAGCCGCTGAAGAGAGCGCCATCTCTTAAGGCTGCCGCCCAGGGCAATCGCATCAAATTGATCGAAGCAGCTGAAGCAAGAAATCGTTATCCATCGCTGCGCGGAAGCGTTTTTGCCGTAAGCTGCTTTTGCCTGTGTCACGCTTGAGCAGATTCAAAGCTATAGCGCGCAAGGTTGCCATATTTTCGGAGCTTTCGCCGTCTCGGATGCGAGAATAATCTTCGCCGAAAGTGACATCCAAGACCCAATGGCAACTGTTTTCGATTGCCCAGTGACGCCGGGTTGCCTGCAAGATAACGGCGGCAGACGCCTGAAGGCTACTGATGTAATAGGCTGTCTGGTGGCTAATCTGCCCGTTATGACGGCGCTCTCGCTGGACACGGATAAGGCTACGCAGGTCAGCCCATCCCTGATAGTGGCGAATATACTCAAAAGCTTTGGGATCACTGAGCACCCAGCATTTCCGTATTTCAATCCGTCCCCTTGACTTGTTAGTCGTTTTGTCGAAGGCACAGTCCATGCCTTCAAATCCATGTTTGTCACCATAGCTGAACCAATCGGCCATGTCCTGCTTTAGATTCTCTTGGTTGCCTTTGACCTGTAGAATGTAATCCGCTTTCTCGTCCCGAATCGCTTGCGCAATCTTGGTTTGACATCCCAAAGCGTCTATTGTCACAATGCAACCGGAAATATCCAGCAGACGCAGCAACTCAGGAATGGCCGTCATTTCATTGGATTTATCAGCCACTTTGCGCTGTCCTAATACCAAGCCATTTTCACTTGCCCAAGCACTGACCAAATGGATAGCCGCTTTGCCGCGCATCTTGTCGTGGCTGCCGCGCAAGGTTTTGCCATCAAGCGCAAGCACTTGTCGCTTATTGACTGCAAACACCGACTCCACCCAGCGCATAAAGCAACGCTGGAACGCCTCATGATTGATCCTGGCAAATACATAGCCGAAGGTATCATGCGATGGAATGCCATGCTCTAACTTCAGAAACTGGCGAAACCAAGCCTCTTTCGCTTTGCCTACGGTTTCGATGCCAACCCAACTATCCGCGCCACAGAGCACCGCGCAAATGGCGATGATAATGATATCGAGCAATTTATGGTCACAGCGTCCCTCTATTCGCGGATCGGGCAGATCAGCAAAACATTCCTCTAAATTCAATCCTCTACCTTTTGACATGAGGCAACTCCTCTTTTTGCCTCAGTGTCTCCCCAAAATGATTTTGATGCGATTGCCCTGGGCTGCCGCCGTCTCGCTTTGCGCCGTTTTAGAACTGTGACTATACTGAAAGATGTTGGCGCGCGACCTCCCAGTCGCGCACCGCTTCTTGACGTAATTTCTCAGCCTTGCTGAGAACCCTGGACTCGAAAGGTTGTTGCTTATGAGTCTTCAAGGTCACCAATCGGATCGCGCGCAAACCGCCTCGCCATTGACCGGCGGTCTCAGTCTTTCGAATCCGCGGATTCAAAAGCTGGTTGAATCGGGTCCAAAGCGCGGCGCCGTCCTGCTCGTTCTAGTCGGCATGATAGTCGGGATGGTTACCGCCTATTTCATCATCCCGACAGAGTTTACCGGCGCCTCGCCCCGCCACATGAGCCAGCAGGCGATTGGACAATGGGTGCGCATGGTTGCCGTCGGGCACTCGCAAGATGTGCACTATGATGACAGCAACGCGCTGTTATTCTTGCAACAAATCCCTGAACCGCAGCGCGTAGTGGAAGGCTTGGCCGGCAACACCGCTGTACCGGCAGGCGAACGCGCCGCGCTGGAAGCGCTGACAGAGATCAACGGCTATAGCGACCTTGTCGGTACCCTTGCGCCGCAAGACCCCGGGATTGCCCTGAGCACTTTGCAGATCGTATTGGCGCTTGCTGCTGTGGCAGTCAGCATTCCGATCCTGACCATCGCGGGGCGGACAATCTATCCCAGGCAAGAACAGACAACTGAGGACGCGCGTACGCTATCCACCGTCAGGTCACAGGTGTCTCCGTCCAAAGCGTCTGCCCCCCAGGATTATGAGGCCTACAGTGAGGCGGCACCCACGGCGCAATGGGGCGAAGACGAAACGGAAAAGAGCGGCAACCTTCATCCCCAGTTTGGCGTCCCAGTCATGCGCACGGTATCAACCTACGTGAAAGGCCAGAACTATGACGACTCGTTCGCGATTGAAATGGGCCCGGAACAGGGCAATCAGTTTCTCGGCGAATGCGGCATTTCGGCGGCCACGCAGGTAGGCAGCGAGCTGCAATCGGTCGAATTCTGGGGCTTTGACATGGCATCGCAGGAGACCATGACCAAAGTCTTCGCGGCGCCAGCGGCATTGAGCGACCCAGCCTTGCTTTCGGCGGTGACCAATCGCGTCAAAGATCCTACAACGGATATCGTCGCCGCTGAACCGGGCGCGCGGCTGATAGTGGACAGCAGCGCCATTCAAATCCAAGCTGAAGTCAAATCCGCGCTCGGCAATTACGGCGGCGGCACGCCAAACAGCGGGATTGAAACCTTGCAGATCGAGCTGCTGGCTTGGCATAAACAAAACCAGGGCGCGTCAGTGCCGGCCGCGGGTTATCCGGCGCCAGCCCACTCGCCATTCAATGAATATGCTGATCTGCAAATTACGCCGCCGTCGCAGGCGGCATCGCCAACTCCGCCACCACCAGCCGGGGGCGCAGGAACACCGCCAGCCAAGCGCCCGGAAGACGAAGAGGAAGATCCCTTCGGCGGCACCGGTAACTTCATGCCCTACTCCTAATCAAAAGAAAGCCCCATCCTGTTCGATGGGGCTTTTTCTGTTCGCCGACACCCGCGATAGCAGCCGCCGCTCCTTCAACGAATATCGATTATTTCGAACTTGATGACGCCGTCAGGCGTCTTCACTTTTACCTTCTTGCCAATGCCTTTGCCGAGCAATGCCGAGCCGATCGGGCTTTTCTCGGATATCTTCCGCTCGCGCGGGTTAGCCTCAGCGCTGCCGACGATGCGGTACTCCTCGTCGAAGTCCTCGCCTTCTTCTTGAATCACGACGGTAGAGCCGATGCGCACCTCATCACTGGGTTCGCTATTATCGACCACAATCGCGTTTCGCAAGATCGCTTCAATATGCTGCACGCGCCCTTCAATGAATCCGAGTTGCTCCTTGGCATCGTGGTAGTCCGCGTTTTCCTTGAGGTCGCCTTGGGCCGCCGCTTCTTTCAGCTTTTGCGCCAACGCGGGACGGCGAGTTTCCTGGAGCTCTCTCAGCTCTCGGCGCAGCGCGTCTTCGCCCTCAATAGTCAGATAAGTTTCTTCTGTGACCATGCGTCGTTTCTTTCAAATTCAAACCCAGACGGCGCGTCTTGCGCGTTCGGCGGGTCATCGCGATAGTGGTTAGCCAAGGCGCGGATATTCTGCTGATGCAACTGCTCGACGATGCCGTTCAGCAAAACATGGCTCTTGCCACAGTGCGCCAGCGAGACCTGATTCTCTATGTCTTCCTGCCCTTTATCCAGAGCGACTTTGACCGCATCGTCAAGCCTCCGCAGATATTCAAGGTCGCTCGCTATCTTTTCGGGCACTTCGCCGCGCAAGATGATCTCGCCATGCCCCTGCACGATATTCTCATAATCCCGTTTCAATAGTCGCGTCAAAGAATCCATGAAGTCGGCGAAACTGCCGTCGACAAAGTATGGAATCGGCATGACCGTATCGGCCGCGAATAGCACCTCTTCCTCTTCCAGCAAACAAACAATCGAATCCCGGCTGTGCCCCGGGCTGGCGCGCAACGTGAAGTTCGTTCCGCCGATGTCCAAGGCCATTTCGTCGTCAAAGGTGATATCGGGCAAGACCAACTGAACCGGATCAAATTCTCCCGCATTTGCCTTCATCTGGCGCAAACTCTCGCGTCCCCGTGTATCAAGCATATCCCGACACAACTGGTGCGATATGACGCGAGCGCCCGGGAAAAAACATGTCCCAGTAGTGTGATCGGCGTGGAAGTGCGTATTGATGACGTAATTCACTCTCGATCCCAAGCCCTCTTCGACGTAGCGGCGGATCAGCAAGGTCTCTTCCGGGTAGAGCAAGGTATCGATCAGCACCGCGCCGTCGCTGGTCAAAACCAGGCCTGCCGTCACCTGGGCATATTGGCCGCTGCGAAAAACAAAAATGTGATCCGTGATTCGTTCGCGCTGCATCGAAAGTAGGACTATTCCGGTTCTCAGGCGGGCGCTCCGCCGCGTTCAGTATAGAGGGCGCGCGGATGAAAATCAAGTGAGCGGACGCCAGCCAATCTTGCCTCTCGATTTCGCTGAAGTATACTGAAAGCAACATAATGCGTGAAAGAAATCCAGCGACGATGACATCCCCGATTGTTGTTTTGCGCCGCCTTGCGCTATTGCTCGTTCTGACCGTCATGCCGCTCGACTTGCCGGCATCCGCTCAGAATACCCTGCGGATCGGCGTCATCGACTTGGCCGACGGCTCTATGGTGAAGGGCGCGCAGCTAGCCGCGCAGCAGATAAACGAAGCTGGCGGAATCGTGGCCGCAGATGGCGCCGCATTCAGCCTGGCAGTCGTGCACACGCCGCCGGACAATATGGAAATCGCCATTGCCAATATGCGCCAGGCAAGCGTTGTCGCCGTCATCGGACCGGAGCGCGATGAGTTTGTGGCGCGCTACATGACCCAGTTGCAGGCGCTTGACGTACCTGTCATCACACCGGCAACCGGCGACACTGTCCTGCTGCAAGATAATTCAAATCGGATCTTTCGCAGCCGCGCGCGAGAGAGCGTTACAAGCAACGCTCTGGTGGACTTCCTGGTAAACACGCTGGGGATTAGAACAATCCGCATTGTGCAACTCGACAGAGCCAGCACAGTCTCGCTGATTATTCTGGCGAATGCGCTCTCGCCACACCGGATCAGCCTGTCTAACACCTTAGTCATTGAGAACGAGCCAGATGTGGAAGCCATCGCCCGCGACATCATCGAATCCGGTCCGGACCTGGTCGCCATCTACGGTCCCCCGCCAGCTTCCGCCCAAGTGGTCAATCATTTACGAGCCGCCGGCTACTCGGGCGCGCTTGTCTATGACCAGGCGGTCGATCCCGCCTTTTCCGATATCGTGCCAGCGGATGATCTTTCGGGAATTATCGCCGCCGATACCTGGTCGCCGTCGCTGCGGGACGCCGCTAGCGAAGCTTTCGTGCTGGCTTATGCGCGCGCCTTCGGTCAGCTGCCCGACGCTCTCTCCGCCGCCAGCTTTGACGCGACTCGCGCAATCGCCGCCACCATCACCGGCTCCGGCAGCCCCAGCGAGAATCTGGCCGCGCTAAGCCGTTTTCAAGCCGTCCAAGGACAGCTAAACCCGGCCGAGCTCGTTCGTGGCGAGCTTAGCAGCAACGCGGTTGTGACGCGGCTGAACGAGCGCGGCACAGCAAATGTCGTTGCGCGCTATCGCGGCGGAAGAATGATCAGCGAAGGCGCGCCGCTCGTGGCTTGGGAATCCCCCACACCAGCGCCAATTCCTACCGTTGCGCCGACATCGACTCCTTCGGGCCATACGCTGGTTATCCAGAGCAACGTGCAAAATGTGCGCAGCGGACCCGGGCTGCAATTTGATGTCATCGGTCAACTGCCACGGGACACGCAAGTCCGCGTGCTCGGGGCTACTCCCGATTACGCCTGGCTGGTCATTGATTTCCAGGGCCAATGGGGATGGCTTGCTTCATATCTGGTCGAGACCTTCGGCAACCGCGAGCTGTTGCCTGTGATTCAGCCGCCGGCGTCGCCCACGCCAGCGCCAACATCCACCGCGACGCCCCCGCCCGATCCCGATCTGGTGGTGCAGCACGCGCAGCCGTCCCGCATTATCCTGGACCAGCCCACGACCGTCAGTGTCACGGTATTCAATCAAGGCTTGACCGCCGCCGGACCATTTGCCATCGCCGCGTCCTTGCAGCCAGGCGACCGGTACACTGGACTAAACTCAGCCGGGCTGGATGCCGGCGGCCAGACAACCTTGCATCTGAGCCAGACGCTCAGCGGCGCGACTGGCCCGCAGTCGGTCATCATCGTTGTAGATCTCAATGACCAAGTGCCGGAAGGCGCGGCGGGCGAAGCCAACAATCGCGCCTATGCCTACAACTACATCGCTGACCGGGCCACTCTCGCCAGCGGGGCATTGACTGTCGGCGTCGGCAACATCGACCTGGACGGATTCGGCAACCCCGACCTTTCCTGGAACGGAAACGACCTGGTCGCGCTGAGCGGGGCCGGCATATATTTGCTCCACAACTTTGGCTCAATTGACCATGTGCATTACGACGCCATTGATACGTCCCTGGCCACGCTCCCGTCTCTGCCCATCGATCTCTTGAGGGGCGCGGTCCTTGGGCTGCGCACCGCAGACGGGCATCACGCCGTCCTGCAGCCGAACAATGCGACGCAAAACGGAACAATCACTTTCGACTACCGCGTTTACCGCTAGGCTGTCGGTTTTCCGCTGGATCCGATGTGTCAGTCATCGAGTACGATATCGACAAATGTCGTGCGATAAGCCTCCACCTGCACGCTTTCCCGATACGCCAGCGCGCCGTTCTCGTCCAGCACCACGATCTCATACTCGTCAGCGAGCAAGTCGCCCGCCGCGAAGTTCTCCCGCCAGACCGGATCGGAATTCACTTCCTCGCCACCATAGGTAAATACATCGCGGTTGATTTCAGCCGAACGCACCGTCAGGCGCCTGCCCGCGATCGGTTCGCCATCCCCATTGCGCACCGAACCCGCTATCATCCCATGCTCGAGATAATGCTGCAGCCACAGTTCCGGATTGCGCGTTTGCCGATAATCAAACGGATCGCTCACCCGCACCTCAAAATGTAGATGTGGACCGAGGGCAACCCCGCTTGATCCGACCCATCCTAGGCGCGACTGGTCACCCACCATTTGACCTGTTCGCACATGGATCTTTTCCAAGTGCCCGTATAGTGTGAACAGTTGACGTCCAGCTAATGAATATAGATCATGCGCGAGGACAACCACATTGCCGTAATAATCCAATTTAGGACCCAGTTGCGTTTCCGAGTCATCGCCGGCGAAGACCACTCTCCCTGCTTTTGCCGCATACACAGCCGTATTTCGCTCGTTGACGAATTCCACGCCGAGATGCACGGGGCGCGTATTCAAGCGCGTATCCCCATAGGCGTACGCTCGGTCGATCCAATGATTGTTCTCGTCAATCAACTCGATCGGTCGATGCAGGATGTTGTGTTCGACCGGCTCGATCGCCGCGATTTCGGTAGCGGAAAGCGGAACCAGATAGATCGTCTCGCGCGTAGGAGTAGCGTCCTGCGACAAGAGGCGCGGAACCCATAGCAGAACTGTGACGACCAGCCAGAGGCTCCGCCAGCATGGACAATGTCGCCGATTCATGTCCAGCCCGTCATCCGCTCCCGATCGAAAATTCAGTTGTGCCCAGCGCCTCGCCGTCGGCATAAAGCGTCGCCGCGTAGCTGCCGGGGGTGAATGGAAAGGCAACCTGCGTCGCGTAAAACCAGATGCACACCGAAGACCGAGAGAAATCCGCCAGCCACTCCACACGATAAACGCTGACCCCATTGAACTGCCAGTCCACTTCAAACAGCGTGCCGGATTGCAATGCCGTCACACGAGCCGTGACGTAGATGCGCTCGACGCTCGGGCTGAACTGGCTCACGGGCCCGTTCGAACAGCCGCTATCGGGATCGGTGCTTCGCGCAGTCGAGAGATCCGCAACGCGCATCAACGGGTCAAGCGGCCTTTGCTGCCCTTCGTCGCCCATCATATCGTCTTCCAAGGAACTGCCCATATCTTCCGCGCTCACGACAACCGCCTGGACCTCTGGCGTGCCTGTGTGATGCGCGCGCAGCGTCGCGCCCAGTGCCGCATTCACCGCGGACAGCCGGGCGATTCGCGTCCCGGCCGCGACGATCGTCTCGACCACCATGACCTGTTCTTCTGTCGCGGCTGCGCGAATCGAATCGTTCTCCGCCCCAATTAGCGTCAAGTCAGTATCAATCACCGCGACCGCGTCGTCGCCGTCCAGCGCCTGGCAGCCCGCCAGCAACAGCAATCCGCCTAAACAAAGCGCGCTCACGATTCTCCGCGCCAATGCTTCGCCTTCCTAGCAACACTTCTCCGAGCGATAAACCGCCGTAAGGATTATATCAATTAGCGGAGGTCAATGTTGAATGCGACGAGACTCTAAAATATTTCGATTTGGCAATTATCGACGATAACAACTTAGCAAAGCAAACGACGCTCTGCGCTCTGTGTGCCTGGTGATGACAATGAGGCGATTGCCTTAAACGCCGACTTCTCCGCGCTTGAACAAACCAGCTCTTTCTGCTAAGATGCGAGCAGATTGCCCCCGTAGCTCAGGGGATAGAGCGCTGGTTTCCGGAACCAGGCGCACAGGTTCGAATCCTGTCGGGGGTGCAAGCCAACTAGCGTCTGCTTTGGTGTGTAGAAAGCAAAGCAGGCGTTTTCCCAGTCAGACACCGTGTTGCTGCCGATATTCATCCATGTTGATGACCGTCTTCTCCTTGCGCGACTCTTCCGCCGCGAAAGCCAGCAGATGGCTCTCCAGCGATTCGCGCGCGGTGGTCACGCTGTCGTCTGGCTGCCCCTTTAGCGTGTTGACAAAGCTGCGCACTATGCCGTAATCGCCGCCGCCGTGGCCGCTGCTGTCGCGGGCAATCACCGGAACATTTTCGACTTCCCCGCTCAGGTGATGGTGTAGGCGAATCTCATGACCGCGCGAAGAAAACTTTCCATACAAGGTCGCCTTGGTGCCATCCCAGCGCATAGTGCGGCATTCTTCGTCGCTCTGCCCGTTCATGACCAGCGTAACAGTCGCGCCGTCTTCCATTTCCATATTCACCGTCTGATGGTCAACCACGTCGTTGTCGCATCGGTAGACACATCGACCGTACCAATCCGTCTTCAGCTGCTCCAGCCGCGCCGCGCCCGTCGGGACGTATGACACAGCGTTTTGCGGCCAGCCTTCGCCATCGCGCGCGTAGCGCTTCTTCGCCTCGTACTTGCAAGTGTCCGCCGCCGGGCAAGGATCCGTGCAGCGCTCGGTAGCGCCTTCGGGCGCATTCTCCGGACGGAAGTGAATCAGACTGCCAAAGGATTGCAGCCAAGCCACCTTCTGTTGCAATATCCACAACAGAACATCAAAATCGTGGCAGCACTTGCACAGGATCATCGGGCCCGAGGTCGCTTCCTGGCGCCAGTTGCCGCGAACAAAGCTATGCGCCATGTGGTAATAGATCAGGTTTTCGCGATGGCTGACGCTGATGACCTTGCCCAATGCCCCCGAGTGAATGACCTCGCGAAGCGCTTGCCAGAATGGCGTATACCGGAGGACGTGACAAATCTGCAGCAGTCGTCCGCATTCTTCCGCCTTCGTCACCAGACGCCAGTTCTCTTCCAGCACCGGCGCCATCGGCTTCTCCAGCAGCACATCATAGCCCAGGTCCAGCATCCGCATCGTCGACTCGAAGTGCATGCGGTCCATCGTGCAGTTTATGACTGTCGGCGCCAACTGCCGGCCGCTACCTAGCAGCGACTGCCAATCGTGAAAGACCATCTCAGGCGCGATCTCATGCTCGCTCAAGAAGCGCTCGCGCCGAATCGGGTCCGGCTCAGCCAAGCCAACAACCCGAAGTTCGCTCGGAAACTCAGTAGCAAATCGACCATAAGCCAAGCCGCGTCCACCGGCGCCTACGATGATCGTGTCGATCGCTGCCATTGATCTATCTCCCGCTTAATCTCGCCGACCACCAAGCTGATTCTACCGCATATCCGCAAGGCATACCGCGTGTTGCCCCTTTACTATCATTGACGAAGAGTGCGAATACGGTTGTCGCTGGCCTTCGCTAACTGGTAGATTTGTAGTCAACGGCGCTTGTCGCCACTTGTGGGGTTTTACTTGGCGGAAGAACTCAGCATTGGACTCGATATTGGCGGCACCAAGATGGCCGTCGTCGTCGCTGATCGCCTTGGCAATATCCACCACTCCGCTTCCATGCCCACTGAAGCTGGAGGCGATTTCGATCACGCGCTCAGCCGAATCACCGGCCAACTGAACCCGCTCATCGCGCGCTGCGAAAATGTCTGCGGAATCGGCATCGGCGTGCCCGGTCCCGTCGATTCCGCACGCGGCGTCGCCTTGCATGCCGCCAACCTGGGCTGGAAGAATGTCGGCTTGCGCGACGCCATTGCCGAGCGACTGTTGCGTCCGCTGCCGATAGTCCTGGACAACGACGTCAACGCGGGCGCAATTGGCGAACAGCTCTTCGGCGCGGCGCAAGGCACATCTGATTTTCTCTATCTGATTGTCGGCACCGGTCTGGGCGGCGCCGTCGTATCGGATAATTGGCTTCTGCGCGGCGCCTCTAATGCCGAGATGGAGATTGGGCATGTTTCTTTAGATCCGATCAACGGGCTTCCATGCTCTTGCGGCCAGCGTGGCTGCTTGGAGATGACCGCCTCGGGAAAAGGCATCCTCGCCCAGGCTCTCGATCGTATCGCAGATTACCCCGAGTCGAGGCTAAGCGCGAAAACAATCACGACGCATGAGATCGTCAAACTGGCCGATGAAGGCGATGCGTTTGCCTCCCAGCTGATAAACGAGGCAGCAGTGGCGCTCGGCATCGCTTGCGCCTGGTGCGTAAACCTCTTCAACCCGTCTCTCATCATATTCGCCGGCGGTCTCGCCCGCGCCAGCTGGCATCTGCTGGAGCAACCGCTGCTGCGGTCCATGCGAGCGCGCTGCCTACCAATGAATTATGACGCGGTCTCCGTAACACTCTCCGAATTGACCAATGGCGCATTGGGCGCCTCCGCCCTCGTTTGGCGCAAAGAAGGATGAACGGACGGACCATGAGAATCGCCATCGCCGGCATCGCCACCGAGAGCTGCACCTTCTCGCCCTTGCCAACCCGCCTCGAAGATTTCCGTCTGACCCGCGCGAGCGATCGGCATTTCGCCGAACTCTATCCCTTTCTGCCAAAGTTTCCGGATGTCGAATTCATTGGCACGGTTACAGCCAAGGCAATGCCGGGCGGTCCGGTCGAAGCGAACGCATACGCGCTGCTAAAAGAGGATATTCTTGAAAAGCTGGATCGCCTGCGCCCGCTGGCTGGTCTGTATCTCGATATGCACGGCGCCATGAATGTCATCGGAATGGATGATGCCGAGGGCGACTTCTACGCCGCGATCCGCGCAACGCTGGGACCGGACTGCCTTCTCTCAGCCAGCTACGACTTGCACGGCAATGTCTCCCAAAGCGCCATGGCCGATCTCGACATCATCACCGGCTTCCGAACGGCGCCGCATATCGACGTGTTGCAAACGCGTGAGCGAGCGGTTCGGCTTTTGCTGCGCTGCCTGCGCGAGGGCATTCGTCCGCATAAGGCCTTCGTCAAAATCCCGGTCGGTTTGCCGGGCGAGAAGACCAGCACTGAGTGGGAACCTGGCCGCCGTATCTATCGGGCGATTGGACCAGAAATCGACGGCGAGCGCGTCATGGACGCCACGATTCAAGTGGGTTACGTCTGGGCGGATGAACCGCGTATGACCGCCTGCGCCATCGCCATAGGAAAAGACATCGCCGCGATTTCCGCTGCGGCGCGGCGTCTCGCTCAACGCTTTTGGGATCATCGCGCCGACTTCCGCTTCGGCGTCGAGGCGCGCCCGCTGGACGACTGCATTCAATTGGCGATGCAAGAACAGGACCATCCCGTGCTCATCAGCGACTCCGGCGACAATCCCACAGCTGGCGGCGTCGGTGATGTGACTTGCTTCCTGGAGCGCGCCCTTGCGCTTCAGCCGCCTGACCTGGTCTACGCCAGCATTCCCGACGCCGAAGCCGTGCAGCGCTGTCTCAACGCCGGATTGGGCGCCAATGTCGCGCTGGAAATCGGCGGGGTGATGGGCCGGCTCAACGCGAAACCGCTGCCCGTCCGCGGTCGGATCCTGTTCATCAAGGCGGACGAGACCAACCCTCAAGTTGTGCTTCAGGTGGATGGCATCCGCATCGTCTTGACGGCAAAGCGAACGCCATTCCACCACCGACAGCAATTCCTCGATTTGAATATCAGGCCCGAAGCGCATCGCATCATCGCCGTCAAAATAGGTTACCTTGTGCCCGAGCTCAAGGCGATGGCGCGGAAAAGCTATCTGGCGCTTTCGCCCGGCGCAGTCAATCAGGATATCGCCTCGTTGCCCTTCCGACGTATTGCGCGCCCCTGCTATCCCTTCGACCCCGACATAGATTGGACGCCCCAAATACAGCTATTCTAGCGCCACGAACGGTGTATCTATCTCGTTGGGAAAACTTCTCTTCCTGCTGCTACGCCCTAAGACATGACACGTTTGCAATGCGTGATGCAGAAGGCGGCAAGCCAGCATTCACAAGCGTCAGATTTGGCGAATGCTGTAGGGGCGACTCTGTGAGTCGCCCACCGCTACACAAGATCTTTTAGGGGCGATCTGTCAGGTCGCCCGCCGAAGCGCAAATTGTAGCCGCAGCCCGTCGGGCGCCCGTCTGTGCCGGCAGGTAGCGATGGCTCGCCCCAGAGGCTGCATATAGCGCGACAACCCTATTGTCTGTAATACTAATCTCGCTTTATCCTGCTTTAGTCCGAGTAATGAGGTGGATCAGCAGGTCGTGTATGATGCACCAGGCCTCGGCATCTTTCCATGTGTGAAATCGTACACCTTCTCCGATGTCTACGCGATTGATTGTGTTCATGGCGTCGCCTCGCATGACTGTGAGGAAGTGTATCGCGTTTCGCTTCAATCTACGGGTTGCGCACCGGCTGGCGGTCGTCAGGGATGTTAACCACTTCCGCGCTGGCAGCGCAGACTGGCTCAGATAACCATGGCAAAAATCGCGCTGTTGATAGAGAACAAGTGTGTAAAAAAGCGGCAGCGCAAGGCTTACCGCTGAACTGAAGAGGTTTGTGAGTGTCAGGTTACTAGGGACTGTTATTGGGATCGAATCGTGTCCAAGGTTTGTCGTACCAACTGCGTTTCCAACATTGATTATTCTCCCACTTGATAAAATGTGGATGTATTTGTATCCACTTGTCGCACTTCTGTTTCAGCAATCGAAGTCTAGCCTGTTGCGCGAGCCAGGCATGTGCGCCTGACTGGTCGTCGCATGAAGGCAGGCCTGCAACTATATGGTTTGCTGTGCTGCCGCAGTTTGAAGTTCCGCCCTCGCCTGGTGAGAAACTATGCTGTGCTTTACTCTGACCCGGTGGGAAAAGCACAGTAGCCAGCAGTGCTAGGGCGACGAATATCGCGGTGTACTTGGCGAGCGATAATGGTGATACGCCACGCTCTGCCTTGATTGAATCTGACAACGTCTGTGGCGTATTTATCATTGTGAGTCTCCTCTCATTGCGGATCCATATTGTAAATATAGCGCACATAGGCCATCGCGCAAGCGGTGAACTATGTTGATATCATCGAGCCTTGGGAATACAACCCCGATGCGGCGTTGGCGCTGCTTGCGGAAGCCGGCTTCGTCGATCACGATGATGACCCCGGCACGCCGCTCGTTGCCACCGAAGACGCCCTTTACGCTGAAGCCGGCACCGAGTTCGCCTTCGAACTGCTGACGAATTCGGGCAATCTCGTGCGTGAAGCGGCCGGGACCGTCATCCAGGATCAACTGGGGCAAATCGGCATCGCGGTCGATTTCCAGACGATCGAGTTTGGTCCCCTGGTCACCTTCCTGCTGGGTCAAGACTTTGACGCCATCATGATCGGCTTCACCAATCTCGCGCAGGATACCGATGCGCGCAACGTCTTCACACCGGTCGGCGATACTGTCGGCGGCGGATTCAACTTCGTCTCCTATCGCAACGACCGCGTCACCGAGCTCTACGACCAGGCGCTTTCCCTGCCCGGCTGCGATCTTTCCGAGCGGCAGGCGCTCTATCACGAAATCAGCCAGATCTTGCACGATGAGGTGCCTTGGTGGTGGCTCTTCGCCCCATTCTCCATGTATGCGGAATCCAATGCGGTGCAGAATTGGATGCCTTATGCCGAGACTCGTTACGCCAACATGGCAAATTTAGCCATCAGCCCCTAGCATCCTGGCATAAGCTAAGTTGGAGCGCGCCGGTACTCGCTGGCGCGTTCCGTTCTTTTAGCCCAAGCAGGCATACGGACGCTGGTAGCCCACATGATCAAATACATATTCCGCCGCCTGGTTCAATCCATCCCGACTTTTTTTGGCATCACCCTGCTGTCCTACCTGCTGCTTTGGCTGGCGCCGGGCAGCGTTGTCGAACGCCTCTATTTGGCGCCGAATATAAAAGCCGAAACCCGCGCGCGCCTGGCCGCGCAATTGGGCATCAACGACCCCTTCCACATCCAGTACCTGCGCTGGCTGGCCGGCGATGATTGGCTGCGCTGGGACAGCGACGGCGATGGCATCGCCGATCAGTCCTTCACCTTGCTCGCGAAATTGGATGAAGACGGTGACGGGGTTCCCGAGCCGCCAGGCGACAATTACGGCATCCTGCGCGGCGATTTCGGCCGGTCTTTCGTGAAAAAGCAACCCGTGATGGAGATCCTTTTAACCAACTTGCCCGCCACCCTTGAGCTGGGCGTCGCCGCTGTCGTCACATCGCTGGCAATCGGCATTCCCGTCGGCGTCATTTCGGCGGTGACCAGAGGGCGCGCCTTCGACAATGTCTCGCGCGTTATGGCCGTGATATTTGACGCCATCCCCAATTTCTGGCTGGGCTATATCCTCTTGTACGTCTTCGGCGTATTGCTTGATATCGTGCCGCTAGGAGGGCGCTGCGTGCCCAATCTTTACGGCGTGTGCCCGCCATTCTTCGAACGCTTGATTTACCTGCCCTTGCCTACGATCGTCTTCGCAGCTGGTTTTGTGGCGCTCTTCTCCCGCTATGTGCGCACATCAACTTTGGAAGTACTGAACCAGGATTACATCCGCACCGCCCGCGCCAAGGGTCTCTCGCCGCAGGTCGTGAATTTTCGTCACGCCATGCGCAACGCCATGATTCCCGTCGCCACGCTTCTGGGTCCTATCATCACCAATGTTTGGGCTGGAGCCATCGTCATCGAAACCGTTTTTGCCTGGCCCGGCCTCGGGCGCATCGCTTTCACTTCTGCCATTCAGCAAGATTATCCGGTCGTGATGGGCATTGTCATCTTCGCCTCCATTGGCACTATCTTGGGGTTCCTCCTCTCCGACATCCTCTACGTGCTCATCGATCCGCGCATTCGTATTCACTAGGAGCGGCTGATGCAGGCTGATGATCACAAACTCAAGCTCGACGCGGAAGCAATCCTCCGCAGCCGCTCGCTCACGGATCTGGCGCTGGCGAGGCTCTGGCGGGACCGCCTGTCGATGACGGCAATCGCCGTTCTGCTGTTATTGACCGCCGCATCAATCGCCGCTCCGCTCATTACCGGCGTCCTCGGCGTCGACCCCAATACCACCGACGCCTCGGGTTCCAAGTACCTGCCGCTCTTCAGCGAGGGGCACTTGCTCGGAACGGACAATCTGGGACGGGATCACCTGGCGCGCTTGCTCTACGCCGGCCAGATTTCGCTATTCATCGGCTTCATGTCGGCCTTCCTAGCCCTGGTAATCGGCGTCACCCTGGGCATCATCACCGGCTACTACGGCGGCATCATCGACGATTTTGTCAATTGGATTATCACAACGCTCAACGCCATTCCCGGGCTGGTGCTGCTGATTGTAATTTCCGCCGTATTCAGACCGGACGCAACTTCACTGATATTGGTCATTGTATTCCTTACCTGGCCCGCGACAACCCGCCTCGTCCGTGGCGAGACCCTCGCCATCCGCGCCCGCGAGTATATCGTCAGCGCGAAAGCGGTCGGCGCGTCGGATTTCCGCCTCATGCGCGTGCACATTCTGCCCAATATCTTCTCGCTGACCGTCGTTACCCTCGCCCGCAACATCGGCATCGTCATGCTGATTGAGGCGGCATTGAGTTTTCTCGGGCTTGGCGTGCAACCGCCGACCGCCACCTGGGGCAATATGCTAAGCAAGGCGCGCGAGTTTATCTTCAAAGCGCCCCACTTGATGGTCCTCCCCGGCTTGCTGATTACGTCAGTCGTGCTTTGCCTCTACATCATCGGCGACGGTCTTCGCGACGCCTTTGACCCAACCGCGACGGACTGACGCTACCCCCGGGCGCCGTTAGTGCAAAAATGTAGGGGCGAGTCACTGAGTCGCCCGTTAATCGGTCGAGAATCGATAAACGGTGGTCGATTCAAATCGCTCGCCAGGCCGCAATACCGTCGAGGGGAACTTCGGCTTGTTCGGCGAATCGGGAAAGTGCTGCGTCTCCAGGGCAAATCCATCGCTCTGACGGTAGAGACGTCCGCTCGTCCCCACCAGCGTCGCATCAAGAAAGTTGCCGGCGTAGAATTGCAGGCCCGGCTCGGTTGTCCACACCTCCATGATTCGTCCCGATTGCGGCTCATAGACGCGCGCGGCCAGTCCCAACTCGCCATCAGCCAAGCCATTGCGATTCAATACGAAATTGTGATCATATCCCTGAGCCGCCACGATCTGCGGATGCGCCGAGCGCTGCCCTGATCCGATCGTCTTCGCCTGACGAAAGTCGAAAGGCGTCCCCGCAACCGGCGCAATCTCGCCCGTGGGAATCTGACCGGCATCTGACGGCGTGTAATGGTCGGCATTTAAGGTCAGGACATGATCGTAGACTGTGCCCTCGCCCTCGCCCATCAAATTGAAGTAACTGTGATTCGTCAGATTGAGCACCGTCGGCGCGTCCGTCTCAGCGCTGTAATCAATACGCAAACCATTGTCGGCATCAAGGCAGTAACGCACGCTCACATCGAGATTGCCCGGGTAACCCTCTTCGCCATCGGGGCTGCGATACGCCAATTCCACCGCGCCGCGCGATTCGCTGGTTCGCCAAACGCGCTTGTCGAATCCGACTTGCCCGCCGTGCAGCGAATTGCCGCCATCATTCTGGAACAGCTGATATTCAACCCCATCCAGGCTGAACTTGCCGCCGCCGATCCGATTGGCATAGCGCCCGGTAATCGCGCCGAAATACGGGTGCTCGGCTTCGTACTTGGCGAGGCTGTCAAAGCCTAAGGCCACATTGGCGAACCTGCCCTGCCGGTCCGGCACGCGAATTGAAGTCAGAATGCCGCCGAAACTGATGCACTTCACTTCCATACCGGCCGCATTGCGCAGCGTATATTCTTCAATTGTCTGACCAGCTTGAGTCCTGCCGTAATTGCGCATATCGCCTCCCCCCATCCGCTCGCCCTCAACCAGACAAATGATACCCCGTTCTCCTTCAACTGGCTTCATTCCGACTGAAAGCGTCTATCGTGGCGGTATTTGTAGGGGCGATCCATTGGGTCGCCCGTCCGCCCGAATCAAGGCTGCCCCAGCCAATTGCGGATAGTCAATGATTCGAGACGCGCTACAATTGGCGCGAGCCAACAGCATTGAAGGGAGCATCTCATGGAATATCGCGCGCTAGGCCGCACTGGCGTCATGGTCAGCGAGCTCTGCCTCGGCTGCATGAACTTTGGCCAGCCCACGCCGGAGGCGGAAAGTTTCGACATCATGGATCGCGCTATAGACGCCGGCATCAACTTCTTCGATACCGCCAACGTTTATTCGCGCGGCGGCAGCGAGACTGTGGTCGGCAAGGCGCTGCAGCGCAACGGCAAACGCCATCGGATTGTGCTGGCGACCAAGGTCCACGGCCGCATGGACGAGGATAACATCCTGTCAGCCGGCAACAACCGCCGTCATATCATCGAACAATGCGACGCTTCGCTGAAACGCCTGGGTACCGACTATATCGATCTCTACCAGCTTCATCGCGCCAACCCGGAAATCCCCATCGACGAGACGCTGCGCGCCTTGGATGATCTCATTCGCGCGGGCAAAGTGCGCTACATCGGCGCCAGCACCTTCCCCTCCTGGCGCGTGATGGAGTCTTTCTGGGTATCCAAGGAATTGGGACTGAATCGTTTTGTCAGCGAGCAGCCGCCCTATCACCTGCTCGACCGCAGTATCGAGCGCGAACTGATTCCCATGGCGCAAAGCTACGGCTTGGCGATCATCCCCTGGTCGCCGCTGGCGCGCGGCTTTCTGACCGGCAAGTACAAACGCGGCGAGCCAATTCCTGGCAACAGTCGCTTTTCCGCCGATGCCGGGCGTGGCGCCGCCGTCGAACGCCGCCGTGATCAACACTTCACCGATCGCGGCTTCGACATCCTGGATGGCGTGACCGAGATGGCTGACGAAAAAGGCTGCAGTCCGAGCCAGATCGCCCTGGCTTGGGTCTTGAGCAAGCCCGGCGTAACCAGCCCAATCATCGGACCGCGCACAATGGCGCACCTGGAAGACAATCTAGGCGCCATAGATGTAACGCTGACTGACAAAGATCACGACCGCCTTGACGCGCTGGCTGAGCCGGAAATGGCCACTGTGCCCTATTACCATGGCCGCATGGTGAATCTCCGCGCTTCCGATCACGCCTGGCTCTAATTATAGGAGCCATGTAGGGACAACTGACCCGCTGTGTCAGCGGTCAGTGTCTACGCGACCTACGCGCGGCTGTGAGTCGCCCGCCGAAGCGCAATCTGTAGGGGCGATACTTGTATCGCCCACCGAAGTACAATCTGTAGGGGCGACTCTGTGAGTCGCCCGTGTCACCGCCAATACCTCAGCGCGACCCCGCACCCTTCTTGATCGCCATGAGCCGCTCATACTCATCGCTTGACTTGTAGAATTCGTCCAGCGGATAACAGCCGGAGACCATCCCATTTCGCGGCGCCGTGGTGCAATCGCTAAAGGTGCGGCAGATTCGTTTGCGCTGCGGGGTTTTGCCGGCCAGCAGGTCAGCCGGCATTTCCGGGTAACTCAATGCCATGCGCCCCAAGCCGACAAAATCTGTCATGCCCGCTCTCACGGTCGCTTGCGCCACATTGGGCAGCCAATCCTGCAAATAAGAATAACCGGAGCCGACAATCGTCAGATCGGGGAAACTCGCCTTGAGCTCCGCCGTGACATTGATCTGACGCGCCACGCCCACCAGCGGATCTTCCGGCAGCGTATAACCGTCAGATGGCGGAAACAATGCCGGGCGCTGGATGTGGAAGTTGTAATACGGGCTGCCGGCGGTGATGCAGACGAGCTGAATATCAAGCGCTTGCAGCAGCGCGAGGAACTTCCGCGGCTCGCTCAGATCGTAACCGATGCCGCTGCCATCGCCGCCGAAGGCATAGGGATATTTGCCACCTCTGAATGGCGCCGGCTCACCGACCCGGTCTGCTCCCGCCTGAAAGGGTATCCAGTCGACAGCGCTGAGGCGTACGCCAATATCCAGCCCGGGCGCCCGCGCGCGAACCAGCTCAACTGCCTCCCGCAGAAAGCGACTGCGATTTTCGAAGCTGCCGCCGTATTTGCCTGGTCGATCGACCGCGCTCAGAAACTCATGCCCGAGGTAACCGTGACAGTGCTTGATGTCGATGAAGTCGAATCCCGCCTTTTGCGCCAGCGCCGCCGCTTCGCCGAAGTCGTCAATCAGCGATTCGATCTCGGCATCGGTCATAATCGGCGAATCGTCATCCACCTCGAACTTGTCATCGAGCAGCGGATGGCGATACAAAACAATTGGCTCAAGCTTGGCGCTGTTCGGCCGACAGAATCGGCCCGAATGCGTCAGTTGCAAGCCGATAAGTAGATCGTCGTCAGCGCCAAATTTCTCCTGATGTGCGCCGATCAATGCCTCGCGCAGCGCAGCGATGCCAGCGACCGTCGAATCCTTGATAACCAACTGCCGCGCGTTCGCCCGACCATCATGACGGACGGCCACCGCCTCCCCGCCCCAAATCAGCTTCGCGCCACTCTGTCCAAAGCGCCGCCAGCGCCGGACTGTCAAATCCGTCAGTCCGCCATCGGCATTGCCATCCCAGCCCTCCATCGGCAACACGGCGAATCGATTCGCCAACTGACGATCCCGATAGGCATAGGCCTGCGCCAGTGGCGACGCATCGCCTAAGATTGCAGATTCGTCGACGGGCAAATCCGCCCCGACGGCTTGGCAGTAGCTCTTGAATTGGGCGTATGTCCGAAGCTGCGCAACCGTCCTCGGCCGCACGGGCTAATCCTCTCTTAAGACGCCCATCCGCGCTGCAATGTCGCTCAATATCGCGATATCGCTTGGCGGGCGCCTCGGCGATTCATCGTGCGTACGGTCTGAGCCGATCCAGCCGCGCAGCTTGAGGAATTGCGCCGCCGTATGCTTGTAGGCGGGCACTGGTGGGCGAAAGGCGAAAAATCCCAGATACTGAATGAGGTCGTTGAGCGCGTAGAATCCCGGATCGCCCTCCAGCCACATGGCGTCTCGCTTGGCAAAGAGATCGGGTGCGAAACTGCTCAAACCCAGCAAGTAATCGCTGCCGTAGATCACCATGTCAATCGCCAGGTCGTTGCCGGTGAAGACTTTGAAATCGGGACGGGCGGCGTCGCGCAGCGCAATCCTCTCCCACTCGAGCTGGCGGCTTAGCGAGGAGTGCTTCGCGCCGATGCAGCTGGCGACGCCCATCAAACCGCCATAGGTATCGAGATCATAAATCGCGCCGAAAGGGGCGAACATCCTACCCAATTCAAAGGCGATGAACCTGTCCGTCTCCGCGCCAATCGTCTCGTAGGCGCTTACGATTTCCGCCCCATTCTGCTGCGTCAAGCCGTAGGACTGAAAGATGATCGGCGTTCCGCCCTGGCTCTGAATGCTCTCGACCTGGCGGAAATAGGCATCGGCGTCGAATGCATCGCCGGGCTTATCGGCGACGAAAGCGCCCGCGACGAACTCGCCACCGGCCAGGGCGCAGCGCGTCGCCCGCAACACCTTCTGCCGCTCTGCCTCGCTGATCAAGTTGGCGAATCCAGTGTCCATGTTGACCGCCGGCGTCAACCCCGCGTCGGCCGTGCGCCGCACATGGCTCGCCAGACCGGGCCAATCAATATCGCCATTCTCTCTGAACGGCAGCAATATCGCCGAGATGCCCTTGATCTTGCGCTTGGGCCGGATCATCGCGGCCGGGTTGATCTTCAACAGCACTTCCTGATTCATAGGCCTATCCTTGTCCTGCACAGCCCGGCCACCATCTCGGGTCTCATGTCCGGGCAGACATTCAACTTCTTCGGCATTCGTCGGCGATTATTCGTTCGCCGGCGCTATCGCATCCACCGGCTTCAAATCATAACGAGGATTCTCTTTCAGCAAGCCCAAATCAAGGCCATCGCGGGTCGCCCGCACATCGTCGCGATGGAATTGCACGGCGTAACCCAACCGCGGCTGATCGCTGCTGTTGGCACCAGATCCATGCAAGGTCAAGCGCGAAAATGCGACTGCGTCTCCCGGCATCATGCGCAGCGGCAGAAAATCTTCCGGCTCAATCGCCACCGTACGATGCCCATCGCGGTCTTCGCTTTCGATCGAATCCAGCGTGCCCTGCAAATGCGATGCCGGCGCCATCTGCAAGCAGCCATTTTCGGGCTTCATCTCCATCAACGCAAACCAGATATTGATGCCCGGACCATCAAAGCGCGTGTATTGATTATCCTGATGAAAGTGAAAGCGGCCGCCGCCACCGCCGCTCTTCACCGCCGTGAACGGCATGTACAGCGTAGATGCGCCGCCCATCAGCCGCGCCGCAATCGCCAGCAAACCGTCGCTATGCACAAGCCGTTCCAGCAGCGATCCCGCCAGATACTGCCTGCTCTGACGCAATTTGTCCTTTGATGTAGATGCCCGGCGCAAGTCCTCGCGCTTGATGCCCAAGCCTTCCATCACCGCGACAACTTCTTCGGCCAGCGTCGCTGCGTCTCCTTGGCTGATCAAACCAGGCAACGACAAGTATCCAGTGTTGCAATAGAATTGGACTTCGCTGTCGGTCAATTTGAAATATCGCAGGATTTCTTTTGCCATCATCCAGCCTTTCATTAGCGCCAGCAACTTGGCTTTAGACATCGTAGCGTATATTATCATCAAATCGCTATACGGCTTGAGGCTCAACACATGCAAATCAGATTCGGCTACCGTGACCTTCAGTTCCCGAGCGACCAGCTGCGCCCGCTTCGTGAAAGCCAATCGCTGCTCGCGGATACCGACGCGCTCTGGCGGCGTTTTGACGAAGACGGTTACTTGCTCCTGCGCGGCCTGCTGGAGCGCGAGATTGTGCTAAATGCACGCAATGTCATCTTTCAGCACATGCAAGCTCAACAGGCCCTGCAGCCGGATACGCCCCTGCTCCAGGGCGTCATGCCCCGCGGCGGTAAATCCGTGCAAATGATGGGCCGAAAAGGCATCGCCCATCATCCAGCTGTTCTCGCCACAGTGGAACATCCCGCTCTTTTCGCCCTATTCGAAGGTCTCTTCGCCGAGCCCGCGCTGACCTACTCCTACAAGTGGCTGCGTGGAGTCGGCAACGAAGAATACACGGGAGCCCACTTCGATTTTGTATATATGGGGCGCGGCTCGCCAAATCTCTACACCGTCTGGATTCCTATGGACGATATCGAAATCACCCGCGGCACCCTCGCCATCTGCCGCGGCTCGCATAATCTTCAGAGCTTCGCCCGCATCCGCGACACATACGGCAAAATGGATGTCGATCGCGACCGCGTCGAGGGCTGGTTCGAGCTTGATCCGCTGAAAATCGTTGAGCGCTTCGGTGGTCAATGGCTCGGCTCCGACTATCGCGCCGGCGATGTGATCATCTTCGGCATGCACACCATGCACGCTTCCACCACAAACCTCAGCAACCGCTTCCGCCTCAGCTGCGACGTCCGCTTTCAGCCCGCCAGCGACCCAGTCGATGAGCGCTGGAAACGCGGTGGACCCGGGCACTATAGCGCCGGGAAAGCAACTCGCGATATGGCTTCGGCGCGCGCCGAATGGGGTGTCTAGCGGCGATTTCAGTTTTCAGCTGCCGAAAGGACGCAAAATGCTGATCTCCGAAATGAACTGGATGCAGGTCGAACAGTTTCTCGAGTCCGACGATCGCTGCATCTTGCCGACCGGCAGCACCGAGCAGCACGCCTACCTGAGCTTGACCGTTGACGCCATCCTCGCGGCGCGCCTCGCCCAGGAAGTCGGTGAAGCCGCCCAGGTGCCGGTCTATCCCGTCATCCCATACGGCTTGGCGCAGCAATGGACCGCCTTCCCCGGCACCGTCACCCTCCGGGTCGAGACCTATCTGGCGTTGATTCGCGACGTTCTGGATAGCATCCGCCGCGCCGGTTTCCGCCGGATTCTGCTGGTCAACGGCCATGGCGGAAACGCGCCCGCGCAAGGCATGCTGCGCGAATGGATGATGGACAATCCGGATTCAACGGTCAAATGGCACAACTGGTATAACGCGCCCCGTACCTGGGCAAAAGTGCTGGAGACCGATCCAGTCGCCTCGCACGCCTCCTGGATGGAGAATTATCCCTGGACGCGCCTGGCCAATGTCACCATGCCCGACGGCGCGAAGACGGTTATGGATCTCGAGACGCTATCGACGCTCAATCCAGACAAAACCAGGCAGGTTCTCGGCGATGGCAACATGGGCGGCCTTTATCAGCGCGATGACGATGAGATGCTGGCGATCTGGCGAGTCGCGGTCGCTGAGACCCTCGCCATGCTCAAGGGAGGCTGGGACTGATGCGCATTGTTATATGGGGCGCCGGCGCCATCGGCGGCACTCTGGGCGCCTACCTGATACGCGCCGGGCAAGACATTCTGTTTGTCGATATCGTCGAGGAGCACGTCAAAGCGATCAACCGGTCGGGCTTGCGGATCAAAGGTCCGGTAGATGAATTCCAGGTTGCGGCGAAAGCGCTTCTTCCCGATCAACTGCGCGGGAAGTACGAAGCGATACTCCTCTGCACCAAATCGCAGCATACCTGTGCGGCGACTGAAGCGCTGGCGCCCTTCCTCGCTGAAGACGGCTTCGTGATGTCGGTCCAGAACGGACTGAACGAGCTGGTCATTGAAAAGATCGTTGGGCGCGACCGGACGCTTGGCGCCTTTGTCAACTTCAGCGCAGATTATCACGCGCCCGGCGAAATCCTCTTCGGCGGTCGCGGCGCCGTCGTCATCGGCGAACTCGATGGCGCCCTCAGCCCGCGAATCAAACGCTTGAAATCGATCTTCCGCGAATTCGACGAAGACACGCTGGTCACAGACAATATCTGGGGCTATCTCTGGGGCAAAGAAGCCTACGGCGCCATGCTCTTCGTGAGCGCCCTGACGCATCAGCCCATCGCCGAGGCGCTTTCAGACGCGCGCTTCCGCCATCTCTACATTCGCACGGCGCAAGAGATCCTGCGGCTCGCCGACGCGCTCGGCATCGAGGCTTATGGCTTCAATGGCTTTGAGCCAGCCGCCTTCCTGGCTGACGACCGCGAAAGCATCAATCGGTCGCTCGATACGCTGGCGGCATTCAACAAGCTCTCCGCCAAGACGCATAGCGGCATCTGGCGCGACCTCGCCGTGCGCAAGCGCAAAACCGAAGTGGCCATGTACCAGCCCATCCTCGCCCAAGCCGAGGACATCGGTCTAAACCTGCCGCTCACCCGCCGCTGGATCCAGATGATCGGCGAGATTGAAGAGGGCTTGCGCGAACAATCACTGGCGAATCTGGGCGAGTTGAAAGCGGAGTTTGCATGAATATTCATTTTGCCGGCAAGACCGCGATTGTCACCGGCGCGGCGCATGGATTCGGCCGCGCGATCGCTCTCGCTTTCGCCGAGCGCGGCGCTTCAGTCTGGGCTTGCGATGTGCTGGGCGATGAACTCGCAGAGACGAAACAGATTTGCGCAGAGGCCGACGGCAAATGTCAAGTCAAAGTGGTCGATGTCAGAAAGCGTGACGAGGTCTTCAGTTTTGTCTCCGAAGTTTTGCAAGCCGATACGTCCGTTCAGATCCTGGTCAATAATGCCGGCGGCGTCTTGGGTCAAGTGGGCCGCCCGCTGGAAGAGATCAGCGAGCCGGACTGGGACAGCATATTCGAGGTCAACGCGCGCGGCGCCTTCTATTTCGCGCAAGCGGTCGCGCCCATCATGAAAGCGCAGCAGTACGGCCGCATCATCAATATCTCCAGCGGCGCGGGTTTGGGAGTCAGCCTTACCGGCATCCAAGCCTACGCTTCAGCCAAAGCCGCCCAAATCGGCTTGACCCGCCAACTGGCTCTCGAGTTGGGCGAGTGGAACATCACGGTAAACAATATCGCGCCCGGCTTCGTCCTGTCCAATCCGAATTCCATGAGGCAGTTCGAGTCCTACGGCGAGGAAGGTCAGCGCGCGCTGGTCAATCGCTTCGCCCTCAAGCGGCTGGGCGCGGCGGAAGACATCGCCAATGGCGTTCTTTTCTTCGCCTCCGATTACGCGAATTGGATCACAGGCCAGGTCTTGTCCATCGACGGCGGCAAGCTCTGATATTTCTCGCTTACATCCCAAACTCAGGCGCGTCCCACTGGGTCGCCCGCCAAACCATGTTATCTGTAGGGGCGACCTATCAGGTCGCCCGCCAATGCACAAAACGTAGGGGCCAGTCGGCGGCTCGCCCCACCTGCAAAAGGGAAAACAAACTACCGCCCCTCCAGCGCCTCCAGCACACGCGGCGCCGTCATCGGCGTCTGTGTCATGCGTACGCCGGTGGCATGCGCGACCGCATTGGCAATCGCCGCCACCGTCGGAATCACCGGCGGCTCGCCCACCCCGCGCGCGCCATAAGGTCCGCTGATGGATGGCACCTCTACGATCTGCGTTTGAATCGGAGACGCTTGCACCGCGTCCGGCATCGCATAATCCATCCAGGAACCGGAAAGCAACTGTCCGTCATCGTCATAGCGCATCTCTTCATACAGCGCCCAGCCGACTCCTTGCACCGCGCCGCCTTGCATCTGCCCTTCTACCGTCAGCGGATTGATCGCCCGTCCCACTTCCTGGACGACCGCCAGATTCAGCAGATTGACTTCGCCCGTCTCTTCGTCAACCTCAACTTCAGCGATCTGGGCGCAGAACGAAGGCGCGCGATCGGTCACCGACTGGCTGCCGCTGCCATGAATCGGATCGTACTTTCCGCCGAAGGTCATCGCCTTGCCGGCCAGGTCGCCCAGCGCCACCGAGCGATCAGGGAATCCACGCACCTGCACGCGGCCATCGACAATTTCCAAGTCCTCTGCCGATACCTCAAACTCCTCAGCCGCAATCGCCAGCGTTTGACGGCGGGCGTCTTCCGCGGCGCGAATCACCGCGTTGCCAAGTGTGTATAGCGTCTTGCTGCCGCCGACGCCCCCACCGTAGGGCGCGCTGTCGGTATCACTGTACACGAAGCGAACCTTGTCCACATCAACGCCATATGCCTCGGCCGCCAACTGCGCAAACGATGTCGGCGTGCCCGACAAATCCGCCGTGCCGATTTGCACTTGCAAGACGCCATCGCGATTCAATTTGCAGACGGACGCGCCCGGCTCCAAGCCGCCCATCCAGCCGCCGATGGCGATGCCGACGCCGCGGCCCTGCGCCCGCGATTCTTCACGGTTCTTCCAGAGCGGATGCTCGCGCGCCGCTTCCAAGGTTTCCATCATGCCGATAACGGGAAAATCTTCGCCATCAGGCGCCGGATCACCGGTCCGCGCCGCATTCTTCAAGCGCAATTCCACCGGATCCATGCCCAATTGCGCGGCCGCTTCGTCAAAGAGGGTCTCAACCGCCATGAAAGCGGTCGGCGATGTCGGCGCGCGATATGCGCCCACCGATTGCTTGTTCGTCACGACATTGGTCGATTCCAAGCGCAAATTCGGGCTGCGATAAAAGCTGGCGAATTGCATCGCCGCGAAGCCGCCGAGTCCGCTCGGATAAACGCCTGTGTCCGCCGTCACATCGGATTGCATGGCAATCAACGTGCCATCGCTCGTGAAACCCAGCTTGCCGCGGATGCGCAGCGCCGGAGCCGGATTGGTGCTCAGCAGCTCTTCGCCCCGCGTCAAAATCAAGCTGACCGGCCGGCCGACGGTGGCGGCGACCAAGCCAACCAGCGGCTCGTACAAGCCAAATTTGGCGCCAAACGCGCCCCCGACCGGCATGCCATAAACGGTCACGTCCGATTCCGGCACGCCCAGAACATCGGCGACGTCGTAGCGCACGCCAAAAGGCGACTGAATGCTGCCCCACATCGTCAAGCCACCGTTCAGCGGATTGGGCTGCGCGACCCAGCCTTGCGTTTCAATCGAGCTCTGATGCACCATCGGCGTATCAAAACTGCGCTCGACAACCACGTCAGCCTCGGCGAAAGCGGCATCGACATCGCCCGTTTCCATCTTGGTTTGGCCCGCGATGTTGGAGATTTCTTCCTCATCGCCTTCCGATTCTCCGCCCGTATCCGCGCCATGCGCCGCCTCGTCTCCCGCGCCCGTCGGGATGCCGTTCGGCCACACAATTGAAGCCCCTTCCGCAGCGGCGTCATCCATGGAAGTCACGGCAGGAAGCGGCTCGTAATCCACCTCCACCGCCTCCGCGCCATCGGCCGCCGCCGCCGCCGTATCCGCCAGCACGATCGCTATCGGCTGACCAACAAATATCACGCGACCGCGCGCGAGCATCAGCCGGGCCCGCGAAGATGGCGTCACATCCGGCAGATCATCACAAATCAAGACCCGCTGAACGCCGGGCACTTCGAGCGCGGCGCCGCTATCTACGCCCGTGATATTGGCGTGTGCGTATGTGCTCAAGACGAAGCGCGCGTGCAGCATGCCCGCCAGCTTGAGATCGCCGGTGTATTTCAGATTGCCCGTCACCTTGGCGGGGCCGTCAATCACCGGTGTCGGCTTTCCAACAAATGAGAAATCTGACATTGAGAATCGCTCCCTTTTACTAGGAGATGAATAAGCAAAGTCTAACTCGGAGACGCCATTTCCACCACTTGATATCCCTCGCGCTCCGTGCGTTCTCGGAAAAGCGCGCTCAGCCGCCGCGTCATCGGTCCGATTTCGCCGTCTCCAACATGTCGGCCATCAAGCTCAACCACCGGCGCCAATTCGCCCATCGTGCCAGTGCAGAATACTTCGTCCGCACGATACACCTCGGCCAATGAGATATCCTTGACGGTGTGTGGAATCCCGGCGCGCTCGCAGATCTCCAGAATCGTCGCCCGCGTGATGCCTTCCGGGCAGGAACCGGTATCCGACGTGAGGACTTCACCGGCGCGCACGACGAAGACATGGGTGGCGTTAGTCTCCGCCACATAGCCCTGATAATCGAGCATCAGCGCGTCGTCGGCGCCGGCTGCATTGGCTTGAATCTTGGCCAGAATCGAATTGATCAGGTTGCAGGAGTGGATATTCTGATCGACGCAATCCGGCGGAATGCGCCGAATGCCGGAGGTGATAAGCCGGATGCCGCTCTTGTCATAGACCGGCGGCTTGTGTTCCGCCAGCACAATCAAAGTCGGACCCTGCGTGTTCAGACGCGTGTCCATGCCGCTCGTATATTTGACGCCTCGGCTGAGCGTCAAACGGATATGCACGCCATCGGTCATGCCGTTCGCCATCAGCGTCTTGCTGATTTCGGCGATGATCTCCTCATGCGGCGGGATCTCGCTGAAGGCCATCGCCATCGCCGAATCGCGCAGGCGATCCAAATGCGGGACCAATTTGAATATCCGCCCCTGGTACAAACGCAGCCCTTCCCAGACCGCATCGCCGCCTTGCACGGCCGAATCAAAGGGACTGATGCCAGCGACATCTCGGTGATACAACTCACCATTGATGTTGATCAGCAGATCGCTATTTCTCGGATTGAATTCCTGTTTCATCTTGCTCCTCAACGGATGCGGTACTGCGCCATCTGCTCGTACAGATCCTGACACTCGTGCAGCAAACCATTCATTTGCCCAGGCAAGAGCGCATCGTCATTCTTGTAGGGCGCAAATCCAGTGGACTTTTCCACAGCGCCATACCAGTGCTTTGCCCAGACGCCATCGCTCTTTCGCCGCCCCGCCTTCCAACACAGCATCGCCAGGTCAAAACTGACATCCAGCGCCGCGCATAGCTTTCGGAGCATGCGCTCTGGATTAAGCAAAACATCCTTCGCTGCAATAACTGGTGGGATCACGCCTGTTTCCTCCCGTACCGCATTGAAAATCTCAACTTGCTGCGGCAGCCCAGTCTGGTCGAGCCTTGGGTTTGGGATCACCTTCGAAAACGAAAGCAGCATCCGCCGCGGATCGCGCACAAGAAAACAATTTGAGACTTTGCCGAGCCAAGATCGGTCAATATGTTCGAGCATGTGCTGCGTCATATGCTTTTGAAACGTGATCGCTTCCACGCCGTCATGCGTCGCCAGGCTTGCGACAACCTTGCGCCAGTCCGTTTCTCCGCAGGCGATGACCTCGTCAGCGCCCGGGTGATCGTATCCCGAATGGGACAAATAGTGCGCGTAAAATGGCTCGTCGATGACCCGGGTATCCAAGCGGCTCTCCCACGACCGCATCATGGCTGTCGAGATATTGCGCGGCCCCGACCACATGGCGATGATTCGCTGCGTCACCGGCAGTCGCCCCTGGTTCACATTGCGCGGCAAAATCACAACATTGCACTTGCGCCTAGGCAACCGCTGCTTCTATAGTGGATGAGCCGCGCCACTGCCGCCATTGTAACTGATTGCCCAAGCCTTGTCATATAGCCTTACTAGCTAAATCCCATCTGCATGAAAACTTCGCTGTAAAGGCGGACCATGGGGCTCCGGCCAGCGTACCCAAAACCTGCGCAACCTGTGCCCCAAACGCGAGCATATGATCGCCACTTTTCCGCGAAACTATGTTACGCTCGGCTCTATGACTAGCCATCACCCATGCTCCCAAATTGCGCCTGCGCGCGTTCCCGCCGATGCCGCCTGCCAAAAGCAGGGGGTACCCCCCCCCCCCCCCCCGCATACCCATACTGTGTCTATACCTTTCGCCAGTTTGCGGAAATCCTGTTCCGATCTCAGCGTACAGAACTTCGGTCAGTGTCCACACGACTCCCTATTTCAAGAAACCCCTTGCCCGTGCAAGGAGAAGGCTTACTCTCTTGTGTGAACGCGCCAGATTCTTTTCGCCGCCGCCGAGCGGCTGTGGTGAAAAAACTGTGCTGTATCCCTTAGAGGTCAATAAATGACCCTCGCTAAAATGTACCGCAGGCGACTTCTAATACTCATCGCCCTGCTGACGATTGCGATCGCCCTTGCCTGGCCCCGCCCCCTTGCCGATCATGTCCCGCTGGGAGAACAGCAAATCGTGCAAACCGACCATCCGCTGGTCTGCGTCCATACCTTGCTCGAGAATGAAGTTCACGAAGCGAAGATCAAGCGCTCGCTGCAATTGACGCGCGAGCTAGGCGCTTCAACTATTGTGCAGTTCTTCCCCTGGGCTTATGCCGAGCCAGCGCAAGGACAATACGACTGGTTTCACGCCGACCGAATCGTCCGTCATGCGCGGCGGCAGGGTTTGCGCATCATCGCCCGTCTTGGTCTCGTGCCGGCTTGGGCGCGCCCGAGCCAATCAGATTCCCCAACCACGCTAAACTTTCTGCCCGAGGATTCCTTTGAAGACTTCGCGCGCTATGCCGGCGCCTTTGCCGAGCGTTACCGCGACGCCATCGACGCCATCATCATTTGGAACGAGCCGAATCTCAGCTTTGAATGGGGCTACCGACCGGTCGATCCGGCGGCATACGCGCGTTTGCTGCGCGCCAGTTACCAGCAAATCAAGGCGGCAAATCCGGATGCGCAAGTGCTCGCCGGCGCCCTCGCCCCCACGCTGGAGCAGCCCGGCAGCGCCGCTGGCTTAAACGAATCCGATTTCTTGAGGCAGATGTATGAAGCCGGCGCAGGCTCTTATTTTGACGCGCTGGCGATCCACACCTACGGCTTCCGCGATCCGCCCGCCGCCGAGCCCGCCCCGGAGCGCTTGAACTTCCGCCGGGCTGAATTGCTGCGCGAGATGATGACCGCGCAAGGCGATGCCGATAAGCCTGTGTATATCACTGAATCCGGCTGGAACGATCATCCGCGCTGGGCCGCCGCCGTTCGCCCTTCTCAGCGTTCCGCCTATACCATACAGGCTTTCAATTACGCCGAGGCCAACTGGCCATGGGTCGAGAATCTATGTATCTGGGCGCTCCGCTATCCCGCTGACCTGCTAAGTTATCCTGATAATTTCACTCTGATCAGCGCGGACTTCACCTTGAAGCCGATCTATTATGCGCTGCAGGATTACGCCCGCGGTTGGGAAAGGAACGAGAACCCGTGGCTGCCGCCGCCGCGCAAAAGCTGACCCGAACAAAGGCGCGCTACCTGGCAATCCTCATGGCGGCTGCTTTGGCGGCTGTCTTGGTTATCGTCCATATTCCTCTCGAAGGGACCCCAAACATCAGCAGCGCCTTCCCATCCGGCGAAATCGTCGTCGGCGTCGATGCCAGTTTCCCGCCCTTCGCCCTTGACGACGGCGAAACCCTGGGTGGTCTGGATATTGATCTCGCCAGCGCCATCGCGGCTGAGTTGAACATGCCAGTCCGCTTTTTGAATATCGGCTTCTATGCCTTGCATGACGCGCTAATAAGTGGACAGGTGGATATCCTGGTTTCCGCGCTGCGGATAGATCCCGCTCGCATGGACGACTTGCGTTATACGCAATCTTATTTCGACAATGGCCTCGTGCTGGTCAGGGCGGCGGATGCCCCGCTGGCAGACATCAAGTCACTCGCCCATGCGCGCATCGCCTACGAATACGCCAGCAGCGCCGAGGGGCGGGTCCGCGCCTGGGAAGAGGACGGTCGGTCAATATCGAGGCTGCCCTACGAACTGCCGCAGTACGCGCTGGATGCCCTCCAGCTGGGGCTCGCCGACGCCGCCATCGTGGACGCCATTACCCTGCGACTCTATGAAAACGCCGAGGGCAACTGGACGGCGCGCTACCAATACATCACCCACGAGCCCTACGCCATTGCCCTGCGCAGCGACCGCATCGACGCTTGGCAGCTGGTGGATGGCGCCCTCGAATCATTGATAGAAAGCGGCGAACTCGCTAGAATCATCGGCAAATGGCTGTAATTAGGGGCGCCGCTTGGCCCGCCCGCCGATAGGCAAAATGTAGGGGCTACCTATCAGGTCGCCCGCCTGAACCGTAAAATCTGTAGGGGCTACCCATTGGGTCGCCCGCCTGAACCGCAAAATCTGTAGAGGCTACCCATTGGGTCGCCCGCCTGAACCGTAGAATCTGTAGGGGCTACCCATTGGGTCGCCCGCCTGAACCGTACAATCTGTAGGGGCTACCCATTGGGTCGCCCGCCGATGAGCAAAGGATTTATGTAGGAGTGAATCATGACCGACAGAGTTCGCTGGGGCATCTTGAGCACGGCAAGAATCGGACGGCGCGTCATCCCCGCGATTCAAGCCTCGCATAATGGCGAAGTCGCCGCCGTCGCCAGCCGCTCGCTCGAGCGCGCTCAGGCTTGGGCGTCCGCGCATGAAATCCCGCGCGCTTACGGCAGTTACGAGGCGCTGTTTGCAGATGACAGCATCGACGCGATCTATAACCCTCTGCCGAACAGCATGCACGCCGAGTGGAGCATCAAGTGCGCCGAAGCCGGCTTCCCGACGCTCAGTGAAAAACCCTTCGCCAGCGACGCGCCCGAAGCCCAAAGCATCGTCGACGCCTTCGAGAAACATGACCTGCCGCTGGCGGAAGCCTTCATGTACCGCTTTCATCCGCAGCATGCCAAGGTTAAGGAGATCCTCGCCGCCGGCGCCATCGGCGAATTGCAGATCATCAACAGCAGTTTCACCTTTCCCATCAGCGACGAAGCCAATATTCGCTTGAGCAAGACGCTTGCCGGCGGCGCCTTAATGGATGTCGGCTGTTATTGCGTGAATCTGATGCGCTTCATGACCGGCGAAGAACCGGCCCGCGCCCGCGCAGCAGCCCGAATCGGCGAAGAACCGGCCCGCGCCCGCGCAGCAGCCCGAATCGGCGAAGGCAGCGAAGTCGATGAGACGCTGGTCGGCATGCTCGAGTTTACCTCAGGCGTCGTCGGGCACTTCGACTGCGGCTTGCGCTCCTTCGGCCAGCACACCTACGCGCTCAAAGGCTCGGAGGGCATGATCGTTGTTCCGCAGAGCTTCGTCATCGATAAGGCGGTCGACGGCATGGTGCGGCATTGGCAGGGCGACAGCTACGCCGAACACGTCATTCCGGCGGTCGATCAATATCAGTTGATGGTTGAGGATTTCGCCGACGCGCTCCTCAACGGACGCCCGCCCCGCTTCGCCCCATCCGACGCGGTGAAGAATATGGCCGTGGTGGACAAGCTCTTGGCTGACGCGCGCTAGTGAAGCGCCCCGGCCAGGAACAACTCGCCCGTCTGCACGCGCCACAGCGAGGCGTACAAGCCATCCAACAGCACCAGATCATCGTGATGACCGCTCTCCAGAAGCTGGCCGTCACCCAGCACATAGATCATATCGGCGTTGCGCACGGTCGATAGCCGGTGTGCGATGACGATCGTCGTTCGGCCGACGACGATGCGCTCCAGGGACCGCTGTATCGCCGCTTCCGTCTCGTTATCCACGGACGAAGTCGCTTCATCAAGTATCAGGATTGGCGGGTCTTTGAGCACGGCGCGGGCGATCGACAGGCGCTGGCGCTGCCCGCCGGAGAGCTTCTGCCCGCGTTCGCCGACGATCGTGTCATAACCCTGCGGCAGCTCGGAAATGAATTCATGCGCTTCGGCGATCATCGCCGCTTCTTTGATCAAGTCGTCCGGGACGTCGCCGTTGCGTCCGTAAGCGATATTTTCACGCACTGTCCCATGAAAGAGAAAGACATCCTGGCTGACCAAACCGATGGCGCTGCGAATGTCCTCCTGTTTCAAGTCGCGCAGTTCCAAGCCGTCCAGCGTGACGCTGCCGCCGGTGACATCGTAATAGCGCAGCAGCAGCTTGATCACAGTGCTTTTGCCCGCGCCAGTCGCCCCCACAATCGCTATCGTATCCCCGGCCGGCACATCCAGCGTCAGCCCCCGGATGATCTCGCGGCCATCGCTATAGGCAAACTCGGCTTCGTCCAGACGCATGTGCCCGCGAACCTGATCCAGGGGCAAGCGCCTGCTGCCGTCGATTACGTTGGACTTGATGCCAAGCAGATCCAAGATCCGATTGGTCGATGCCATGGCGCGCTGATACTGATCGAAGGTCTCGCCCAGTTTGGTCAGGGGCCAGAGCAAGCGCTGCGTCATGAAGATGAGCACGCTGTAGGCGCCGATATCGAGCGCGCCGCTGAGCGCCAGCTGCCCGCCGGCGACAGTAATGGCGATGAATCCGCAGACAATCGCCATGCGAATCAAGGGCGTGAATGCCGAGCTCAGGCGGATCGCCCGGCGATTGCGTTCGACATATTCATCGCTCTCGATGCGCAGGCGCTCCGCTTCGTAGTCTTCGGCGGTGAAGCTCTTAATGGTGGCGATGCCGCTCAAGCTGTTCGCCAGGTGATGATTGATCATGCTCACCTGTTCGCGGACGGCGCTGTAGCGCGGACCCAGCATTTCTTGAAAGCGGAAGGAACCCCAGATGATCAGGGGAATGGGAATCGCCGCCATCCAGGCTACGCTTGGCGCCACAAAGAAGAATATCCCGCCGATGACGATGACGGTCGTCAGGATCTGCACGACATCGCTGGCGCCGATATCGAGAAAGCGCTCCAGTTGATTGATGTCGTCGTTGAGCACGGACATCAAGCCGCCGGTGCTTTGATCCTCGAAGTAAGCCATTTCCAGGTGCTGCACGTGATCATAGGCGTCGACGCGCAAGTCATGCTGCAGCGATTGCGCCAGGTTGCGCCAGTAGATGCGCTGGATGTAGCCGAATACCGATTCCAGCGTCCAGACGATTAGCGTGACCAAGCCGAGGATGATGAGCTGGGCGGACAGGTCGCGGATGCCCAGGCGGCCGAGCAGCGAGTCACCACGTTGGACGACGATATCGACCGCCATGCCGATCAATACCGGCGGCATGATGTCGAATACCTTGCCCAGCACGGAATAGAGCGTCGCCAGCGCCACGCGCCTTTTGTAGGCGGAGGCGTAGTTAAGCAGGCGAATGAAGGGATGGCGTTTCTTGGCTTTGGCGGTTGACATTGGCGGGCGCGGTTTCCAATTGGGCATAAGCTGTCGATTATAAGAGATTGAAGGTCGACGCGCCAGATGCCAGCGCGTTTTTGGGCGAGTGTATAGATAGGGTATGGACAGGCGGGGGGGGTACCCCCATTTTTCACCACAGAGGAAAAGAGGAAACACAGAGGGGCGCGCAGGTTGCGTAGACACCAACCGCCGACACAGCCCTACGGCAGAGAGGGGCGGGGCAAGGTTCGGCATGAGAAATTGGGATAGGCGGGTGAGGGCGGGCAGGCGGGCGACACAATGCCGCGCGTAGACACAGCGGGTCGGTAGCCCCTACAGATTGGGATGTTGGTGGGCATTAGGCGAAGGCGAGGGGGGCGCCGGCGAATTGGGTACCGTACCAAGCGAGGGCGGTTGCAATGACGGTATCGTCGTGGCCGGCGGGCGGGGCGCCGTAGCGGTAACTTCCGTTGGGCAGGCGCTCGAGGGAATAGTCGGCGAGTTCGGTAAGGAGGACGGGATCGTCGAGCAGGGTGATGTCGTTTCTTTCGATGGCGAGAGCGAGGGATTCGATGAGCGGGGCTTTGGATTTGGCGCTGGTGTAGAAGCGGCGGATGGGCAAGCCACCTTGGATGAGGGCGTCGATATTGGGTTCGCCGATGCTATTGGCTTCAGCCCAGATCACGGTAGGGCGCCATTTCTTGACGATTTGGGCGAGGCGGTCGCGCTGGAGCTGCCAGCCGACTTGATTGAAACGTTCGAGGGCGACCATTTTGTGGTTTGCCGAGTCTATGACGGCGATGGCGGTGTAGTCGTTGGAGCGTCCCCAGTCGATGCCGGCGACGTAGGCATGGCCGGGCTGGGGTTGGCAGTAGGGGGCGGGGGCGGCGGCTTGGGTAATGCGGCGGAAGACTTGGCCGCGGTCGTCGGTGAATTTGGCTTCGTATTCGGCGTCCCAGATGATTTCGGGGGTGCTGCGCTGGATGGCAGCCAGTTCGGCGGGTTCGACGAGGCTGGATTGGGCGGTGCTGAAATGAAAGGATGCCCATTCCTTTTCTTCGGGGTCGCAGCCGGCGCGATGGCGTTTCCAGAACCAGTTGCGCCCGTTGGGGGTGCTGAGGAAGCGCGCTTGGCCGCGCGTCGTGGCAAGCATGGGACGGATGACATCTTGCCAGATGCGGGCGGGCA